>NZ_FMZS01000021.1 GCF_900101265.1 Massilia sp. PDC64 | reverse complement strand
GTGTGGCTGCCCGTCGAGTGGGAAGGGGACAAGCCGGTCGTGCGCTGGCGCGACCGGTGGACGCTGGCGGACCTGGACAAGCTGCCCTGCGACGGCCCCGGCTCGACGGAGGCCAAGTGAAGACGGCGCACCGTGAAGCGGGCGGCGCGACGGTGTGGGACGTGGCGCAACAGGCCGGGGTCTCCGCGATGACGGTCTCGCGCGTCATCAACGGCAATGCGAGCGTCAGCCTCAAGAACCGGGAAAAGGTGATGCGCGCGATCGCCGAACTCAATTACGAGGTCAACGTGGCGGCGCGTGCCGCGCGCATCGGCACGCTGCGCGTCGGCCTGTTGTACAGCAACCCCAGCGAGGCGTTCCTCAGCGCCTTCCTCGTCGGCGCGCTGACCGAGTGCGGCCAGAGCGGCGCCCACCTGATCCTCGAGCACTGCGACAACCTGAAAAGCCAGCGCAAGGCGATCGACCGGCTGATCGACGACGGCGCCGACGGCATCCTCGTGCCGCCGCCGCTGTGCGACTCGAAGTCCGCCGTCAAGATGCTGGCGGAACTGGGCATCCCGTCGGTCGCCGTGGCCACGGCGCGCCCGTCGCCGCAGATGTCGGCCGTGCGCATCGACGACTACGAAGGCGCGCTGACGATGATGCGGCACCTGCTGGACCTGGGCCACACGGACATCGGCTTCATCAAAGGGGACCCGGAGCACACGCCGACGCAGCTGCGCTACCAGGCGTTCATCGACGCGATGCGCGGGGCCGGCCTCGTCGTGCCCGCCGAGCGGGTGGCGCAAGGGATGTTCACGTACCGTTCCGGCCTGCTGGCGGCGCGCGAGCTGCTGGGCCAGCCGACCCGGCCGACCGCGATCTTCGCCAGCAACGACGACATGGCGGCCGCCGTCATCGCCGTCGCGCACGGCATGCACCTGCAGGTGCCGGAAGATCTCACCGTCTGCGGCTTCGACGACACGCCCGTCGCGACGACCGTGTGGCCGGAGCTGACGACGATTCACCAGCCGATCACGGAAATGGCCCGCAGCGCCGTCGCGCTGCTGATCGAGCATATCCGCACGCAGCGCGCGGGCCACGCCTACGACCGGCGGCACCAGCTGATGCCGTACACGCTCGTCGTGCGCGAATCCACGTCCGGGGCCGACTGACCGTCATCGGCGTTGCCGATGGCGCCGATCGCTTTTTCCCGTTTCTCTTCCCGCGGTCTTGCGCCGACAATCGCGCCATCGATATCACGGGAGAAGACATGAACAAGGAAACGGTATTGATCGTCGGCGGCAGTTCGGGGATGGGCCTGGAGCTCGCGCGGTCGCTCCTCGCGGACGGCAGCGCCGTCGTCATCGCGGGCCGCTCGTCCGAACGCCTGGCGCAGGCACGGGCTGCGCTCGCCGCCGTCGGCGACGTCCGCATGGTGGCCGCCGACATCGCGCACGAGGACGACGTCATCCGCCTCTTCGCCGAGTGCGGCCGGCTGGACCACATCGTGTCCACGGCGGCGGACATCGAAGGCGCCTACGAGCTGCTGCCCGACCTGGAACTGGCGGCCGCGCGCCGGGTCTTCGATTCGAAATTCTTCGGGCCGTGGCTCCTGGCCAAGCATGGCAGCAGCAGGCTCGCGCCGCACGGGTCCATCACGTTCACGTCGGGGATCGCGGCCTACCGCCCCGCGCCGCGCGGGTCCGTCGTTGCCGGCGTCAACGGGGCGCTGGCGTCGCTCGCGTACGCGCTGGCCGTCGAGCTGGCGCCCATCCGCGTCAACGTCGTGTCGCCCGGCTGGGTCGATACGCCGATCTGGCAGCACGTCGCGGGCGACGAGGCGCCGGCCCGGCTGGACGCGATGGCGCAGAAGCTGCCCGTCGGCCGCATCGGCCGGCCCGGCGATATCGCGGACGGCATCCGCTTCCTGATGCGCAACGGCTTCGCCACGGGCTCAGTGCTGCATCTCGACGGCGGCCATCGCCTCGTGTAGTGCCTCGTGTAATGCCGCCACGGCGGCCGGTGCCGGCAGGCGATGCGCGAGCGAGACGGGCACCGTCGCGCCCTCGCCATGCCACGGCACGATCGCGACGCGGGCGTCGGCGAGCGCCGGCACCATGCGCGGCACGATGGCACAGCCCAGGCCCCGTTCCACCAGCTTGACGATGGCCGCCACGCTGTCGCACTCCGCGGCGATGACGGGCTCCCCGGCCACGCGCGACCGGAACGCCGCCTCGAACATCCGGCGGTAGCCGCAGCCCGACGCCGTCACGAGAAAGCGTTCGTGTGCGACGTCCTCATGCCCGGCGCTCGCGCGCGCCGCCAGCGGATGTTCGGAGGGCACGATCAGCACGAGGGGCGCTTGCGCGATCACGCTGCACGCGATGCCGTCGCTTGCGGTGCGCGTGCCGAAGAAGAGGGCGGCGTCGAGCGTGCCGTCCTTCACCTGCGCGTGCAGTGCCGACGTCTGGGCTACCGTCACGCGGACGGCGATGTCCGGATGGATGGCGGCCATGCGCGCCAGGACGTCGGGCAGGAACGCGACGGCGAGGGTCTCGATGCCGCCCACGTCCAGCGTCCGCGAGGCGTTCCCGGCCGCGGCGAGGACGGCGTCGCGCGCCTCGTCCGCCAGGCCGATCAGCCGGTCCGCGTACGCGAGGAGGCACGCGCCCGCGGCCGTCAACGCGAGCTTGCGGTTCGCGCGGTCGAACAGCGCCACGCCGAGGTCGGCCTCCAGCGCCTGGATCTGTTCCGTCACGCTCGATTGCGTGCGGTGGATTTGCCGCGCGGCCTCGCTGAGGTTCAGCGTGCGGGCCACGCGGGCGAAGGTTTTCAATCGTTTGAGGTCCATGGCGGGCAGTTTACTCCGCCGGCGGCACCCCCAGCATTTCCTCGAGATGGGCCAGGGCACCCTGGTCCTTGATGACGGAGCGCAGCCACGTATGCAGGTCCTGCTCGCCGGCGCTCGCCGCCTTCTCGGCGAAGTACGACACGGGGCTGTGCGGTTCCGTCTCGCGGAAGAACTTCGCGATGGTGCGCAGCTGCGCGATCGCGTCCGCGCGCGAGCGGATCGCGCCGGCGACGATGGCCTGCGGCTGCGGTGCTGCCACGACCGCTTGCGTTCCGGCGGCTGGTTCGGCGGGCGCTTCAGCGGGAGCCGCCGCCTGCGGCGCGGCGGCCGGCGCCGGCAGCGAGTGCAAGAGCGCCTGCACGGCTTCGCGCGCCTGCGAAAAGCCCGGGCTGTCCTGGCCCAGGCGTTCGTCCGCCGCCCGTTCCAGTTGCGCGAGCGCGTCCAGGCAGCTTTGCGCGTCCGCGCGCATGCCTTCGATGAACGCGGTGGAGTTGCCCCGTTTGGCCGCTTCCATGTCCGCCAGGCGCGGCGGCGTGTCGGCATCACCGGCGGCGGCGCGGCGGCGGGCCGCTTCGAAATCGACCGTCGAATATGACGCGCCGCGGCCTTCCGTCAGCGGCATCTCGCGCACGAGGGCGCGCGTGCGCGACAGGATCCATGCGAGGTTGCCGATGCGCTGTTCCTGGTCGCCGCCGTCCGCCTCCGGATACAGGCCCAGGTCCCAATAGCGTTCGCACAGGCCCGCCAGCACGCGGAAGCCTTCGCCCAGGCCGCGCAGGTGATGGCGCTTGGCGGCGGCTTCCGTGAGCCAGACGGCGAGGCGCAGGTCCTTCGTCTGTTCGGTCAGCAGGCGCGCGCAGCGGTCGACGACGAAGCCCCAGTCGGCTTCCTTCAGTTCCGTCACCCATTCGCCCTGCGCGAGCGACGGGTCGTCGAACTGGCGCGCGCGGGCGATGGCGTCCAGTTCGGGCGAGAAGGCGAGGTCGGCGCCGCACGGGTTGGCGTCGGAGATCGGGGCGAGCAGGGCGTCGGCGGTAAACATGGTGTCTTTCACGTTGAAGTCATTGCGCGAGGCGGAATTCGATGCGGCGGTTGCGCGCGCGGCCCTCGGCGGTGTCGTTGCTGGCGATGGGGCGGTCCGGGCCCTGGCCGCTGGCGGACAGGTTCTCTTCCGGGATGCCGTGCGCGGCCAGGTAGGCCTTCACCGTGGCGGCGCGCGCCTGGCTCAGGCTCACGTTGCTGGCACGGAGGCCCGCGCTGTCCGTGTGGCCGATGATCTCGATGCGGCGGCCCTTGAGCTTCTGCATCGCCGCAACCATCTCGTCGAGGATCGCGCGCCCGGTCGGCGTCAGGGTCGCCTTGCCGCTCTCGAACTCCACGGTGCGGTTGGCCAGCGTGTTGTCGAGCAGGGCCTGTTCGGCGGCGGAGACGCGCAGGCCGTTGTTGACGGTGTACGTCGGATTCAGGCTGGTGGCGACGTTGCTGGCGATGCGCTGGCGCAGCGCCTCGTTCGCGACTTCGCCGCGCAGGCTGACGTTGCTGCCGTCGATTTTCAGTTGGCCGCGGCTGATCTGGCGCAGGTCCGGCGTGATCAGCTTCTGCACGTAGCCGTTCCAGTTCGCGGGCATGGCGACGGGGCCGATGGCAATCTGGTCGACGACGCGCTCAAGCCCGTAGACCTCGCGCAGCTTCGCGAGCACGGCGGCCTTGGTCGCCTCGTCCGGCACGGTGCCGCTGGCGAGCACCTGGCCCGGCTGCGGTGTGGCGGGGGCCGGCGCGGTGTTCTGTGCGGCGGCGATACCGGCGTGGCACGTGACGATGAACGCGAGCAGGACGCGCTGGGTGAAGAATCGCATATCAGGTTCCGATGAATGCCGCGGCGACGGAATCGAGCGCGGACTTGAGGGACAGGCTGCCCTGCGCCAGGTAGGCGGAGAGCTTGCGCACGGCGTAGTCGCCGTCGACCTGGTCTTCGACCCATTCGAGGTCGGCGAAACCGATGAGGTGGTCGAGGCCCGCCTGCGGGTCGATGAGGGTGCGCAGCGTTTGCGCCGACGCGCCGGAAAAACCGACGACGAGCGCCGGCCGGTCGTCCAGCCGCGTGACGAACAGGGCCAGCTCGAAGTCGGCGCGCGCGAGGAAGGGCGCGATCACGTGCATCCAGAACGCGGCCACGAGGTTGCGGTGGATGGCGTCTTCCGGCAGCGGCAGCACGAGGCTCTTTTCCAGGCGTCCGGACCCGCTGGCCAGCACAGGCTGCAGCAGCATGCCCAGTGCCAGCAGCACCTGGCGCGTGGAGACGGTGAACCCGGCGCCCGCCAGCAGCGCGTCCAGCGCGGCGACCGTCTGCACTTCCAGGAAGTCGTCGAATGCCGGATCGTACGCGGCGGCGCGCAGGTCCAGGTCGATCGGCTGGCTGCTGGCCGCGAGCAGCGGCGCGGCCGGATCGCCCGCGTTGCGCACGCCCGCCGTCAGCGTCTCGAGGCGGCTCCACAGGCGCGTGAACACGAGCGGCGTCGTGGGCAGGAAGGCGCTTGGCTCCGCGATCTCCATCGCGGCGGCCATCAGGAACGGATAGCGGCGGCTCGATTCGTCGCTGCTGGCGACGATGTGGCCGCCGATGGCGTGGCGCCGGCGCGGGCCGACGAACGCGAAGTGCAGCGGCGCGGCCGCGTCGTACGCGAGCTTCCAGCGCGCGTTGGTGCTCATCAGGTCCATCGCTTCCGACAGCCAGTCGTCCAGCACTTTCAGGAGGGCCGGGCTGGCGCTGCCGCGCACGAAGTCGCCGCGGCTGGGCAGCTTGCCGAAATAGCCGACGCTGACGGGAGTCGTGAGGCGGCTCATTGCGCACCTCCCGCCATCGCCGTGCGCACCGGGGCGGTGCGCGGTGCCGTGATCGTCTCCGGCAGGCGCAGCCGCTTGAAGCCCTGGCCCGACGCGGACGCCTGCACAGGTGCGGGTGCCGGCGCGGCCGGCAAGACCTTCAGGTTCGCCGTCACCGTGACGCCGCCCGCCTGCCACGACAGCTCGAACGAGCCGTCGGGCTTGCGCTTGCGCTGGGCCGCGTCGATCATCTTCTTGAGTCCGAAGTGGCCCGGCTCGTCCAGCACGACGACGTTGCGGCCTTCCGGCGTGAGGGCCGTGATCTTCGCACCCGGCACGCCCTGCGGGTTCGGCCACACCATGTGGACCCACGGCTGCGGCTGGCCGCGCCAGCGCAGCGACTGGCCGTCGATCTCCACCGTGAATTCGGTGGCGCCCTGCGTGCCCAGCGCCTGCAGGTCGAAGCGCGTCTGCGCCTCGCCACCGCTGCTCGCCGCCGCGTTGGCGACGCCGCCGGCGGCCAGCGGTGCGACCCAGCCGGGGAAGCTCGCGACGACGTTCGGCGCCAGGTTCACGCCCATGTCGGCCCACGTGCGCGGGCTGAGCGTATCGCCGCGGCGCACGACCAGCGGACCGACCGTCGTGTTGAAGAATTTCGCGATCGCGCCGTCCGGGCCGAAGATCTGGCCGATTTCGGCATTGCTCGCCTCGGCCTTGGACTCCGTCGAGAACGGGTATTTCGTCGCCAGGTCGCGGTTGAACGGCTGCACCACCTGCGCGGCCCACACCTTGTTGAGCTCCGCTTCCGCCGGCTGCACGATCACGGCGAACGTCTGCATCAGCGGGCGCACGAGCACGGGACGCAGGGCCTGGCGCTGGGCGTCCGTCATCCCGACGAGCATCTGTTCGTCCACGTATTTCAGCGCGTCGGCCAGCTCGGAACCGCTGCCGTCCAGCGTCTGCTGCATCAGCTGCTTGGCGCCGGGGCCGGGGTCGCCCTGGTTCTTGATCTGGTTGAAGCGGGCGCGCAGCTTCGACAGGTTGTCGATGTAGCCGCGCATCAGCGAGGCATCTTTGTCGCGCGCGACGACGAGACGGGCGACGCCGGCGAATTCGCGGCCGACCGGGCCAAGGGCCGGTGCCGATGCGTTCTGCGTGCCCGGCGCCGGCAGGCTGACGTTCACGATGGCGGGCTTCTGGCGCAGGATCGTTTCGCGGAACCAGCCCGTCAGGCCGGTCTGCGCGCGCTGCAAGGTGGCGCCGGCCAGCGTGGGGTTGTCCCACGACGTCTGTTCGTACACGGTGGCCACGAGCTTGTTGATGGGCGAATTCTGCGGGTCGCCGAGGCGGTTCATCGCGGCGGCGGCGCCGTCGAAACCGTCGAGGTCCTTCACCGTCACGCCCTGCATGAACTTCTGCCATTCGCGCGCATACTCCGCCTTGTACAGGTCGACGAGCGATTTCTGGATCTGTTCCGGGCTGCCTTCCAGCGTGAGGTCGTCGCGCGCGGCGGTCTTGAGCACCCAGTCGGCGCTCTGCAGCTCGCGGTTGGCGGCGTCGCGGAATGCCTGCTGCACGAAGCCTTCCCAGGCCTGGCGCGTGAAGGCGCCCGAGATCGCATAGCTGCCGAGGACGAGGTCCTTGTCCTGGTCGCCGACGATGCGCGCCACGGTGATCGACGGATAGCGGGTGGCGGCGCGCGCCTTCACGTCCGCGTACACGCGTTCCCGCGCCGGCATGCCGCGCACGACCTTGCGCAGGCTGTCGCGGGTCTGGTCGACGAGGGCGAGGCGCGTGTCGATGACGGGCCAGGAGGGGTCGTTCACCTGCGCGAGGTAGAACGAAATCATGCGCTCGGCGCTGCGGATCATCTGCTCGCGCGGCATCGCACCGCGGTTCGCCTCCAGCCAGTTGCGCCAGAAGCGCGTCAGCTGGTCGTTCAGGTGGGCGCTCTCGGCGCGCGATTTATCGCCCAGCATCAGGTACGTCTTCAGCGCGTTGTACGCATCTTCGGTGTCGGCGGGCGACGCATCCTTGAACTGCTGCGGCGCGTCGGCGGCGGGCGCACCTGCGGCCGGAGCGCCGGCAGGCTTGTTCAGCGGCTGCAGCTGGCCCGCGTTGCCGTTCACGTCGGCGAGGTACGATTCCAGCGATTGCGCGACGGGCTTCAGCATCACTTCGCGCACGCCGTTGAAATACTCTTCCTTCAGCTTCCGGTTCAGGAGGTTGCCCTGGTACAGGCCGAGACTGAGGCCCAGCGGACGGTGTTCGGCATAGCGGTCGAGCTGTTCGATGCGGTCCTGCAGGATCTCCAGCGCCTGGAAGCGCGACTGCAGGTCGAGGCTCTTGCTCTGCACGCGGATGGCCTGGTCCAGGTCGGCCTGGACGTTGGCGACGAGCTGGCGGTTGTTCATGTACGACCAGCTCCAGCCGCCGAGTGCGAGGCCGACGATGGCGGTGGCGGCGAAGAACGCGGCATAGCGCAGGCGCGTCTTGGCCGGGCTGGCGTACTGCGCGACGAGGTCCTTGTCGGCGAAGATCACCTTGCGGAACAGGTTCAACAGGAAGTAACCCTGCTGCTGGTGCTGGTCTTCGTGCGCCGGCGGCGCGAGGCGCAGGTCGAAGCGCTGCGCGACGCGGGCCGACGACGTGGACACCGTCTCGCCTTCCTGCAGCGCGCTCGTGAAGTAGAAGCCGCGGAAGACGGGCTTGAACTGGAACGGGTTGTCCTCGAACAGCGTGGCGACGAACGCGCGCAGCGCGGGCTTGATCGACGCGAATTCGAGCGGGAACGTGAACACGCCGGACGGCATGCTCTCGCGCCGCTGCAGCGCCATGTTCGCGAGGCTCAGTTCCTTGAGGCCGTCGTACAGCTCGTCGAAGCGGGCGTCGAACAGGTCGAGCAGGCGTTCGCTCGTCACGTTCTGGTCGTACGGGAGCGTGGCGCCCCACACCTTTTCGCGCTCGGCGCGCTCGGCGTCCTGGAAGAATTCGTTGAAGCCGTCGATCAGGTCGGCCTTCGTGAACACGACGTACACGGGCGCGTGCACTTCGAGGCGCTCGGTCAGTTCCTGCACGCGCTGGCGCAGGTTCTTGGCCAGGTTGATCGCGAATTCGGGGCGGTTGCGCGTGAGCTCCGCGATGCTGACGGCGATGATGACGCCGTTGATGGGAGCCTTGCGGCGGTGCTTCTTGAGCAGGTCGAGGAAGCCGAACCACTCGGCGCGGTCCTGGTCGACGACGGAGTAGCGCCCGGCCGTGTCGAGCAGGATGCCCTCGGTCGTGAAGAACCAGTCGCAGTTGCGCGTGCCGCCCACGCCCTGCACGACCTTGCTGTCGGCGAAGGGGAACTGCAGGCCCGAGCTGGCGATCGCCGTGCTCTTGCCGGCCGCCGGATTCCCGATGATCATGTACCACGGCAGTTCGTACAGCGCGGCGCTGCCGGACAACTGGCCCAGCTTGGAGCCCTTGATCGTCGCGATGGCTTCGAGCAGGCGCTTGCGGATCACTTCCGTTTCCTGGCGCTGCGTGGCGTCCGGCACGGGTTTGTTGGCCTGCTGCTCGAGCATGTCGCCGATCTGCTTCGCCTTGCGGGCATGGCGCCAGCGGCGGAACAGCCAGATGGCGGCGCCGACGGCGAGCGCGATGCCGAGCACGATCCACGGCAGCGATGGCGGCCATTGCAGCAGCCGCGCGGCCACGAACAGCAGCGCGGCAAAGGCCACCCAGCCGATGACGGTGAGGCTGGCGCGGGCGGTCAGGAAATCCCAGATTTTTTGCATGATGAAGAGAGTGTGATTAATGCTTCATGACGCCGGGCAGGCGCAGTTCCGTGTGCCCGAGGTCCATCATTTTCCAGCGTCCGCCCCACGTGAGGCCGACGGATTCGGCCACCTGGCCGTACAACTGGTAGCCGCGCATGGCCCACGGATCCTTTTCCGAGATCACGAGCTTGCCGTCGCGGACGAACGCGCAATCGGCGGCGAGGCCGTACTGGTGCCAGCTTTGCCAGGCGCGCGCGTTGGTGACGCCGGGTCCCAGCGCGGCCAGAGCGTCCTGGCGCGCGGCGCTGCGATAGCCTTCCAGGATCGCCATCTCGTAGCCATGGCGTTCCTTCATGATCCGGAAGACCGTCAGCAGGCGCTGCGTGTAGTCGGCGTTCAGCAGGGCCCAGTCGCGGCTGGCGGAGGCGAGCAGCGGACGTTCCTGCGCCACTTCGGCCGTCGCGAACACGAGCGGCGGCAGCGGGGGCGGCGGCACGAGCTGTTCTCCCTGCAGCAGGTCGGCCACCTGCGTGTTCACGGGGCGCTCCAGCGACTCGTAGCCGCTCAGCATGGGCCGTTCCGTCAGCAGCAGGGCGGCCAGCGGCGGCAGGCAGACGAGCGCCGCGCCGCACGTGCAGGCGATCCAGTGGCGCCGCACGAAGCCGGCCAGGGTGCCCGCCGCCGCGCGGCCGTTCGCCCGCAACGCATCCGCGTCGCGCAGGCGCTGCTGCGCGAGCGCACCCGCGCGCCGGCCGAGCCGGGCCCCGGCACCCGCCAGCGCGTTCAGCACGAACTCGCGGCCGGCTGGGAACAGCATCATCCAGCTGATCGCGCACGCCAACACGAAGTACACCGTTACCGCCAACACCCACACCGCACTCTCCGGAAGCCGTTCACATTGTTGTCGAAGAAATATTTCCCGAAAGTATAAATCCGGTAATCGACAACCCCGCGCACGATTGAAAAAACGCAAAAACTCACCAAATGTGTTAATCGCGCACGATTAAAAGCAAACTTGAGGCACAATTGTCTTGATTCTTGTAAAGTAATGCAAACTTTTTTAAGGAGCTGATTTGCAACATCAAGGCGATCGCCCGGTCCGTGGCGGCCGGCCCAGCCTGCTCTCGCCCGAAGAGCAGCCGGTTCAGGAGCGACAGGGCATCCTCAGTTCGCTGGACGGCATGACGGGGCAGGCGGCTGCGGCGCAACGGCAGCGGCCCCGTTCGCGTGCGCTGGCCTGGGGCGGCGCGGCCGCGGGTGCGATCGCCGTGTGCGGGGCGCTGTTCCTGTTCGGCGGTAATGGCGACCATACCGTGCCGGCCGCGGCGCCGGTGCAGGTCGCGGCCGCACCGCCCGCACCCGTCACGCCCGTGTCGCTGCCGGCAGCGGTCCCCGCCGCGCCCACGACGGCCGTGCTGCGCGACGAACCGGCGGCGCCGCTCGAACCCATGACCAATCCGCTGGCCGACATGGCCGCGCCGGCGGAACCTGCGCACAACAAGGAGCGTGCGGCGAAGGCGGAGAAATCCGCGGAGAAGTCCGCGAAGGCCGACAAGGCCGAACGCAGGGAAGCGCATGCGAAGGCGGCGCACGCGAAGGCACAGGAGAAGACACGCGAGGCCGCGAAAGAGAAGAAGACGAAGGCGAAGCCTGTACGCGAGCAGGACAGCGACGTCGTGCTGCTGGCGGCCCTGATGAGTCACATGGACCCGAAGAAGGGCAAGGCCACGCCGGCGGAACAGCTCGAGTCGTGCCGCCGCTACAACGCGGCCGGCGAGGAACAGTGCCGCGCGCGGGTGTGCGCGGCGGCGGGCCGCAAGGAGCCAGCGTGCAAGCGCGTGCAGGCCGCGCGCGCGGACTCGGAATCCTGAGCTAGCGCTGCCCGGCCGGCGGCCGGTACGCGCCGTAGCGCATGCCGATCGCCGCGATCGCGCCGTCCGCCAGGCGCGCCCGCACGATGCCGTTCACGCGCGCCAGCGTGGCGGCGTCCGTGTCGAGCAGGTCGATCGCCACGTCGAAGCCGAATTCGTCCGGATCGAGCAGCCCGTCCAGCACGCGCAGGCTTGCCGCGCCGGATTGCTGCCGATACCAGCCTGCCGCCACGTCCGACACGACGCCGGCGTCCGCGTCGCCCCGCACGACGGCATCGATGATCTCGGGATCCGTCCGGAACCGCACCCACACGGGCACGCCGTGCGTATCGAGCCAGCGGTGCGCCCACGAGCCGCTCGCCACGGCGACGTGGCGGCCGCGCAGCGCATCCGGCGTGTCCACCGGACTGCGTCCCGTGTCCACGACGACGGCGCCGGCCCGCATCCACGGTATCGTCGCCACGTTGCGCCATGACGTCGGACGGTCTGCCGCCTTGACGACGGCCGTGCCCATGATGGCGTCGCAGCCCACGCGGTGGGCCAGTTCGCGGCGCGGGATCCAGCGCACGCCCAGGGCAAGCCCGAGGTCGGACGCGACGAGCCGGCCCAGGTCGACGTACAGTCCGGCCGGTGTGCCGTCGCGCCGCGAGAACGGCATGTCGTCCGGCGCCGCGCAGATCACGAACTCGTTGGACGCCGCCATCTCGGGCAGCGTGCGCGCCGGCGACGTGGCCGCCGCCGTGCAGGCCAGCGCGGCCAGCCAGCGCTTGCGAATTGGCGCCATGGCGGCCTCCTATTTCGCCGCGCCGGCGTTCTTCAGCGACAGGATGTAGGCGGTGAGCTCCTGGATCTGCTGCTCGTTGAACGCGCCTTTCCACGCCGGCATGTTGAAGGCGCCGCGCTGCTTGCCGTTGGCGATCGTCTCCGCGACGTATTCCTTCGTCAGGTCGTCGCGGCCCTGCAGCGGGGCCGCCTTGCCGCCCGAGCCGGCATTGCCGTGGCAGTAGACGCAGCTCTGGTTGAAGCGCTTGGCGCCCGCTTCGATCATGGCCTGGTCGGGCTTGGCGGGCCCGGAGATGGTCGGCGCGACGGCCATGGCGGCGGACGCGCACAGCAGCTGGACCGCGAGGGCGCAGGCGAGGGGTTTGAACATGAGAGTCTCCTTGATTATCGTGGTGGTGAAAGCGGGCGCGCGCGGCGCCCGCGTTGAAATCAGTCGAGCGCGAACACGACCATCGCCGCGCCGCCCGTCAGCGTTTTCACGGCCGGGAAGGCGGAGGCCATGAAGCCGGGCGCCAGCGAGCCCCAGCCGCTCGGCACGGCGATGTACTGCCTGCCGTTCACCGCATAGCTGACGATGCCGCCGCGGATGCCGGACCCCGTCTGGAACTTCCACAGCTCCGCGCCCGTATCGGCGTCATACGCGTGCACGTAGCCCTGCGGATCGCCGTTGAACACGAGGCCCCCGCCCGTCGTGAGGACGCTGCCCAGGCCCGGGATCGGGTACTTGACGCTCCATTTCAGCTTGCCCGTGAGCGGATCGCGCGCATCGAGGCGGCCTTCGGCGGGACGGTCCGGCGGCGGCACGGCTTCCAGCTTGTCGACGCCGAGGTACAGGCTCGCGATGCCCATGCCGGACGTCTCCTGCTTCGCCGGGATCACGTTCTGGCAGACTTCCATCGCGTTCGTGTACCACAGCTTCGTCTTCGGGTTGTACGCGCCCGCGTTGTAGCTGCGCGTGCCGAGCAGGTAGGGGCACAGCAGCGTCTCTTTCCCGACCGGCATCTCGCGCCGCCCGATCAGTTCCCCCGTCTTCGGGTCGATGGTCTTGACGAAGTTGTAGGTCTGGCTCAGGGGCCACACGTTTTCCAGCTTGCCGTCCGCCTTGTCCATCACGAACACGAAGCCGCTCTTGTTCAGGTGGACGACGACGTCCTTGCCGTCCTTCTTGAGGAGCAGCGCTTCGTACGTGGAGTCGTAGTCGAACGTGTCGTGCGGGATTTCCTGGCGATGCCATTTCAGCTTGCCCGTCTTCGGATCCAGCGCCAGCAGGGTCGCCGTGTACAGGTTGTCGCCCTTGCGGCCGTCGCCGTAGAAGTCCGGCGCCGCGTTGCTCGTGCCGATGAAGAACGTGTCCGACGCGGCATCGTACGTGCCCGGCATCCACGCGCCGCCGCCCGCCACTTCGCCCGTGTCGCCGGGCCAGCTGGCCGGGTCGTCGCGGATGGTGTCGAAGGTCCACATCTTCGCGCCCGTCATGGCGTTCACGGCGTAGATCTTGCCGCGCTGCGCCTGGTCGCCGCCCGTCGTGCCGCCGATCAGGACGTCGCCCGCCAGCACGGGCGACGACGAGAACAGGCAGCCGAAGCACTTCTTCAAATCCGTCAGCTGGGTGGACCACACTTCCTTGCCCGTCTTGTCGTCGATGGCGACGAAGCGGCCGTCCAGGGTGCCGAGGTAGATGCGGCCATGGCCCATCGTGAGGCTGCGGCCCAGCGACGCATAAAAGCTTTCGGAGGCGACGGCGGCCAGCTTCGGCTGGTAGTGCCACAGCGGCTTGCCGGTGGCGCCGTCCAGCGCGAACACGTGGTTGTTCGGGCCGACGTAGTACAGCACGCCGTCCTTGACGAGCGGCGTGGAGACGAGGCCGGACGTGATGTCGCCCGGCTGGTGGATCCACACGGGTTTCAGGTGCTTGACGTTCTTCGTCGTGATCTGGTCCAGCGGCGAGTAGCGCCAGGCGTTCGACGTGCGGTGGTATTGCGTCCAGTTGGCGGCGTCATCGTCGTCGCCGTGGGCGGCCGCCGGTTGCGCCAGGGAGAGGGCGAGCAGGAAGGCGGCGACGGCGGCCGCCGTGTTGGAACGGGTGGTCGGGTGCATGTTGGGTTCCTCGGAATGCGTTGGATGGATCACCACACGAAGCGGCCGCCGAGGGTCGCGTAGCGGGTGTTGGTCGGCCGGTCGAACACGGGGTTCAGCGAGAACGTCGAGCGCGCGAGTTCGGCATACACCGTCACGTGCGGGTTCACCGCGTAATAGGCGCCGCCGATGCGCGATTGCGCGAGGTGGCCGGGCGTGCTGGCCGTGTCGTCGATGCGCGTGCGGCCGTAGCTCGCACGCAGCGACAGCGCATCCGTCGCATGCCACACGACCTGCGCGAAGCCGCCGCGGCTCCTGCGTTCGCGGCCGGCGGCATCCAGTGCGTCGACGTCCTGCATCAGCACGGACCCGAGGCCGTCCGCCTTGAAGCCGGACAGGTGGAAGTTCAGCGGGCCCACGTCGACCGTCGTGCCGGCCGAGACGCCGCGCGTGTGCACGTCGTCGTGCGCGCAGGCGCCGCCGCCCGCGACGGTGCAGTGGCGCGCCGTCTGCCACGTGAAGTCGCCGTACAGCTTGACTCGCGCAGCGCCCAGCTGGTCGTTGTAATACACACCGCCTTCGACGCGCGGGGAATTCGTCTGGTCCGCGCCGGCGCCCGTGAACACGTTGCGGATCTGGCTCGGGTCGTACACCGCCACCGAGAACGACAGCGGCACCGTCTTCGGCGAGTTGTAGCGCAGGCCCGCGTTGAAGTTCGTGTACATGTAGCCCGCGTTGAAGCTCGCGGCCAGCGCGTTCGTCGTGTTGGCGACGTCGTAGCCGGTCAGTCCGCCCGCCAGCACGGACGCATCGGCCAGCACGGGTTCCGCCTGGTAGATGCCGTAGGACTTGCCGATCACGATCTCGCCCCAGGATGCGGACGCCTTGGCCCACATCTCGCGCGGGTCCAGCGACTTGCTGCCCGTATTGCCGACGTTGCCCGCGTTGCGGAAGTTGCCTTCGCCGGACTGCGAATTGATGTACAGGCCCACGCGGCTGCTGTACGTGATGCCGTCGATGGCGGGCGAGGTGACCGTGAACGCGAACAGGCTCGGCGTCGTGCCCGAGGTCATGCGGAAGCCCGTCGTGCCCGCGTCGTCGCCGTTCTGGCGGTGGGCCTGCACGATGATCCAGCCGTCCGTGCCGAGCTTCCAGCCGCCCGGCGTCTCGAACTCCACGGCCGCGTGGGTGGAGCCCGCGGCCGCGCAGGCCAGCAGCGCCAGCAGCTTGCGCGTCTTGTATGTCTCTTTCATGTTGTCTCCATTGATTGTTGTAGGTACTGCGCTGGTCGCATCTGCAAAAACGGTGCCACCACCTGCGTCTCTCTTGCAGAGCCGTCCGCGGTGAAACAGATGTCGCAGCGGCGCGGCCGCGGCTGAGACAGATGACGCGTCCGCAGGCTCGAAACGGGCCGTTTTGCCCCCCGCAACGGGGAGAAAGGGCTTGGCATCGAATTTGCTGAAGGGGTAGGTGCATGCACCAACCCACAGACAAGGAGACAGCAACATGCAGCCGACACGGGAACACCTGCTCTGGATGTACGAGAAGATGATCGAGATCCGCGAGTACGAAGAAACGATGGCCAAGGTTTACCTCGAGGGCAAACTGCCCCCGAAGATCCAGAAGGGCCTCGCGTTCGACATCGGCGCCGGCCCCGTGCCGGGCGAGATGCACCTCGCCGCCGGCCAGGAGCCGGTCGCCGTCGGCGTGTGCGCGCACTTGAGCGATGACGACAGCGTCGTCGGCGCGCACCGCTCGCACCACTTCGCCATCGCCAAGGGCGTGCCGCTCGACGCGATGACGGCCGAGATGTTCGGCAAGGAGACCGGCCTGGGCCGCGGCAAGGGCGGCCACATGCATTTGTTCCACGTGCCGACCAAGTTTTCCTGCAGCGGCATCGTGGGCGCCAGCGCACCGCAGGCCTGCGGCGCCGCGCTCGCCGCGCGCAAGCTGGACAAGGACTGGGTCGCCATCGCCTTCTTCGGCGAAGGGGCCGCCAACCAGGGCGCGTTCCACGAGGCGCTGAACCTCGCGGCCGTGTGGAAGCTGCCCGTCGTCTTCGTCTGCGAAGACAACAAGTACGGCATCTCGGTAGAGAAATCCGTCTCGACGTCCGTCGCATCGAACGCCGTGCGCGGCGCCGCCTACGGCATGCCGGGCGTGCTCGTCGAGCGCAACGACGCCGTCGAGGTGTACGCGGCCGCCGGCGCCGCCATCGCCCGCGCCCGCCGCGGCGAAGGCCCGACCCTCATCGAAGTCAAGACGGACCGCTACTTCGGCCACTTCCAGGGCGACCCCGAGACCTACCGTCCGAAAGGCGAGAGCGCGGCGCTGCGCAAGGACGACCCGATCGCGCGGCTCGGTGCGCGTCTGCGCGCGGAAGGCCTGATCGACGACGCGCAGGACCGCGACCTGCGCCTGAAAGTCGCGGGCCGGGTCGAGGCGGCGTTCGCGTTCGGCCGCAACAGCCCGTACCCGGATCCGCAGGACGCCCTGAAACACGTATTCGCCGACTGAGACCAAAACAAGGAGACACAACATGCAAAGCAACAGCAAAGGCGCCGTGCGCACGCTCACGATGGCGCAAGCGATCGCCGAAGCCATCGGCCAGGAGATGGAACGCGACCCGTCCGTGTTCGTGATGGGCGAGGACATCGGCAAGTACGGCGGCATCTTTTCCGCCACCACGGGTCTGCTCGACCGCTTCGGGCCCGAGCGCATCATGGAGACGCCGATCTCGGAGACGGCGTTCATGGGCGCGGCCGTGGGTGCCGCCGCGGAAGGGCTACGTCCCATCGCGGAACTGATGTTCGTCGACTTCTTCGGCGTCTGCTTCGACCAGATCTACAACCACATGGCGAAGAATTCGTACATGTCCGGTGGCGCATTGAAACTGCCGGTGGTGATCACGACGGGCATCGGTGGCGGCTACAACGACGCCGCGCAGCACTCGCAATGCCTGTACGCGAGCTTCGCCCACATGCCGGGCCTGAAGGTCGTCGTGCCGTCCAACGCGTACGACGCGAAAGGCCTGATGATCCAGGCGATCCGCGACGACAACCCGGTCGTGTTCTGCTACCACAAGGGGATCATGGGCCTGTCGTGGATGTCGTACTTCGAGGGCAGCACGAACGCCGTCCCCCAGGAAGCGTACGCGATTCCGTTCGGCGAAGCGCGCGTCGTGCGCGAAGGCCGCGACGTCACCATCGTCACGCTGAGCCAGATGGTGCAGAAGGCCGCCATCGCGGCCGAACAGCTGGCGCAGGAAGGCATCTCCGTCGAGGTGCTGGACCTGCGCACCATCGTCCCGCTCGACCGCGCCGGCGTGCTGGCGTCCGTCGCGAAGACGGGCCGCGTGCTGATCGCGGACGAGGACTACCTGAGCTTTGGCCTGTCCGGCGAGATCGCCGCGCTCGTCGCCGAGCACCTCGACACCATCCAGCTGCGCGCGCCCGTGAAACGCCTGGCGGTGCCCGACGTGCCGATCCCGTTCAGCCGTCCGCTCGAACAGGCCGTCATCCCGCAGGTGGAAGCCATCGCCGACGCCGTGCGCGCGCTCATGGGCGCGCAACCCATTCATCAACTTCAACAAGGAGCACAAGCATGATCGACGTGAAACTGGACGGCGCCGTCTGGGACGATGTGGAAGAGGGCACGGAAGCCCTGCTGCAGGACTGGCAGGTCGAGGTGGGCCAGCAGGTCACGGCGGGCCAGACGCTCGTCGTGGCGGAACTGGTCAAGACGACGCACGAGGTGACGGCGCCGGCCGCCGGCCGCCTCGCGTCCATCGAGGTCGCGGCGGGCGACACGTTCGGCCGCCACACCGTGCTGGCGCGGATCGAGGGGTAGGCCATGGATGCCATGACCGTACCCGCGACCGTGCCGCTGACGGGAATGCGCGGGGCCATCGCGCGCAACATGGAGCAGGGCTGGCGCGTGCCGCGCGTGGCGCAGTCGGTCGAGGTGGACGTCACCGCGCTGCAGGCCCTGCGCGCGGCCGCGCCGGAGGACGAGCGCGTCAGCCTGACCGCGTACGTGCTGCGCGCCGTCGCGCTGACCCTGCGCGACCATCCGCGCCTGAACGCCCGCATGCGCGAAAAGGACATCGAGCTGCTGGACGACGTCAACCTGGGTCTCGCCGTGAGCCTCGATGACGGCCTGATGGTGCCGGTGCTGCGCAACGCCGACCGCAAGAGCGCGGCCGAGCTGGGACGCGAGGCGCGCGCGCTGGCGGAAGGCGCCCGCGCCGGCACGCTGTCGGCCGGCAGCTACCAGCGCGGCACGTTCACCGTGACGAACCTGGGCAATACCGACATCGACAGCTTCACGCCGATCATCAACAGCCCGCAGGTGGCCATCCTCGGCGTCACGCGCGTGGCGGCCCGGCCGGTGGCGCGGGGGAACGAGGTCGCCATCGCGCCGATGATGGGCCTGCACCTCGTGTTCGACCACCGCGCCGTCGACGGCTTCCCGGCCGCGCTGTTCCTGACGGATCTGAAAAGGCGGCTGGAAGCCGCAAAGGAGTTGTAATGGATGCCCGGATGGTCTTCATCGACACCGTGACCTCGTACGAGGAACAGGCGTGGAACGCGGCGCAGCTGCGCGAACCCGTCACCGAGCCGCGCGTGCGCCTGTGGACCTACCGGGTTCCCGGCGTCGTGCTGGGCTGCTCGCAGACGGCGCTGCGCGAGCGGCTCGTGGCCGGCCATGCGCTGGCCGGCTCCGTCGTCCAGCGCGGCTCCGGCGGCGGCGCCGTGCTGACGGGGCCCTGGATGGTCAGCGCATCCGTCGTGCTGCCGCCCGACCATCCGCTGCTGGGACGCAGCACGCTGTCCAGCTACCGCTGGCTGGGCGCGCTGCACGCGGGCCTGCTGCGCGACGCCGGCATTCCCGCGTATGCGATCCCGCCCGAGGAAGTCCGGCTGCGGCCGGGCGACGCGCGCCTGAAGTGGGCCTGCTACGGCGGCCTGTCGCCGTGGGAAGTCGTCGTCGGCCACCGCAAGATCGTCGGCCTGGCCCAGCTGCGGCGCCGCACGGGCGTCCTGATGACGTCCGGGACGCTGATCGCGCCGCCCGACTGGTCGCTGCTGTGCGGCGCCCTCGGGCAGGACGCCCGCGACGCGGCGCTGCTGGACGATTGCACGACGTCGTTCGCCCAGCAGCTGGGCGCGCCCGTGCTGGCCGAGGTCCTCGCCGAGCGCCTGCACCACATGCTCACCGACGTGCTGGGCGCCGCGTCCGATGCGCTGCCCACGCGCCCGCCCGTCGCTGCGCAGAGCCATTTTTCCACCCTGTCCCACTGAAAGAGGTTCACCATGAAAGATCAACCAGCCCAGACCTGCACCGGCATGCGCGTGCTGCCGAAGGTCGTCACCGTCACGCGCCGCGGCTTCCTGCGCGGCGGCGCCATGGCCATCGGCGCCGCGGCGGCCGGCCCGGCCGCGCTGGCCGCCTCCGGCGACAAGCATCTGGCGCAGGACTTCCCCACGCTGGGAGCGGCCACGGCGCAGACCCTGCTGCGCATGGCGCGCGACGTGTTCCCGCACGATAAGCTCGCGGACCGCTACTACGTCGAGGCGATCCAGCCGCTCGAGCGCGCGGCCACGAAAGATCCGAAGCAGGCCGCGCTGCTGCGCGACGGCGTGCGCGACCTGGACAAGGGGGCCATGAAACGCTTCGGGAAGCCCTATGCGGCCGTCAAGCGCGAGCCCGAGCGCGTCAGCCTGCTGAAGGCCATCGAACCGTCGCCATTCTTCCAGAGGGTGCGCGGCGAGATGGTGACGAGCCTGTACGACAACAAGGCCGTGTGGCCGCTGCTCGGCTACGAAGGGTCGTCGTGGGAACAGGGCGGCTACATCAACCGCGGCTTCAACGACATCGACTGGCTGTAAGCGCCCAACACACAAAAACGACAGGAGACGGCAATGAGCAAGAAAATCGAACTGGGCGACGAAGACGCGATCGTCATCATCGGCTCGGGCGCGGGCGGCGCGACGCTGGCCAACGAACTGGCCCAGCGGGGCGTGGACAAGATCGTGATCCTCGAGGCGGGGAAGCATTTCACGCAGGCGGATTTCGAGAACGACGAGTGGGCCATGTTCAACAAGATCTCGTGGCTCGACAAGAGAGTATCGGCCGGCGGCTGGCACCACACGAAGACGTACCCGAACCTGCCGGCGTGGATCGTGAAGGCGGTGGGCGGTTCGACCGTGCACTGGTCCGGCGTCGCGCTGCGCTTCCAGGAACACGACTTCAGGACGCGCTCGATCTACGGTAAGGTCGACGGCGCCAACATCCTCGACTGGCCCATCACGCTGGCGGAGCTGGAGCCGTACTACGAACTGGCGGAAAGGAAGATGGGCGTCGCGGGCACGCGCGCGAGCGGCCTGCCGCCGATGCCGGAATCGAACCAGACGAAGGTCGTCGCGGCCGGTGCGCGCAAGATCGGGTACAACAAGATCATCCGCCCCGTCGCATCGAATTCGCAGCCGTACGACGGGCGCCCCGGCTGCCAGCAGATCGGCTTCTGCATGCAGGGCTGCAAGGTCGGCGCGAAGTGGTCCACGCTGTACACGGAAGTGCCGAAGGCGCTGGACACGGGCCGCGTGGAACTGCGCCCGGAAAGCATGGTGCTGCAGATCCAGCACGACAAGACGGGCAAGGTGAACGGGGTGCTGTACGCGGACAGCCAGGGCCGCCACGTGCTGCAGAAGGCGCGCCTCGTCGCCGTCGCCGGCAACTCCATCGAGTCGCCGCGGCTGCTGCTGAACTCTGCATCGTCCATGTTCCCGAACGGCCTCGCGAATTCCTCCGGCCAGGTGGGCCGCAACTACATGAATCACGCGACGGCGGCGGCGGTCGCGATCCACAAGAAACCCGTGTACATGAACCGCGGTTTCGACATCGGCGCCGTCGTCGCCGACGAGGTGGCGCTGAACACGCAGCGCGGCTTCAACGGCGGCTACTACCTCGAGGGCCTGTCCCTCGGCCTGCCGTACACGGCGGCCTTCATGAAGCCGGGCGGCTGGGGCCGGGACGTGACGTCGGCGCTGGAAATGTACGATCACATGACGGCGATCTGGGTCTGCGGCGAAGACATGGCGCGCGAGCAGAACGGCATCACGTTGCACCCGACCGAGAAGGACCAGTACGGCCTGCCGATTCCCATCGTGTCCAAGACCTACCACAGGAACGACGAGGCGATCGCGGCGCACGGCCTGGTCCAGTTCCGCAAGCTGTCCGAAGCCGTGGGCGCCACGCGCGTCATCGACATGCCCGCGTACCCGGCCAGCCACAACCTCGGCACGAACCGCATGAGCGCCAATGCGCGCGACGGCGTCGTCAACAAATGGGGCCGCACCCACGACATCAAGAACCTGTACATCTCGGACGGCAGCCAGTTCACGTCGAGTTCCGCCGCCAATCCGACACTCACCATCGTCGCGCTGGCGATCCGGCAGGCCGAGCACATCGCGGGCGAGCTGGCGCGCGGCGCAGTGTAGGAGCGGCGATGAGCTCGCGTACCCCCAAACAGCTGGGCGCGGCCAAGACGAGCCGCATTCCCATCAAGATCGTGCCGGCGGAGCGGTTGCCGAAGCCGGACTGGATCCGCACGCGGGCGCCGGCGCCGTCCTCGCGGTTCTTCGAGATCAAGTCCATCCTGCGCACCAACGCGCTGACGACCGTGTGCGAGGAAGCGAGCTGCCCGAACATCGGCGAGTGCTTCGGCAAGGGCACGGCCACGTTCATGATCATGGGCGACAAGTGCACGCGCCGCTGCCCGTTCTGCGACGTCGGCCATGGCCGGCCCGATCCGCTCGACCCGGCGGAGCCGGACCGGCTCGCGCGCACGGTGGCCGCACTCGGCCTGCGCTACGTCGTGATCACGTCCGTCGACCGCGACGACCTGCGCGACGGCGGTGCCGGGCATTTCGCGGCCTGCATCCGCGCCGTGCGCGCCGCCACGCCCCAAACGCGCATCGAAGTGCTCGTGCCGGACTTCCGCGGCCGCCTGGATGCCGCGCTCGACGCCTTGGGAACGGCGCCGCCGGACGTCCTGAACCACAACATCGAGACGGTGCCGCGCCTGTACGGACCCGTGCGGCCCGGTGCCGACTATGCGCATTCGCTGGCGTTGCTGGAACGTTTCCGGGAACGGCACCCGGACGTCAAGACGAAATCCGGCCTGATGGTGGGCCTGGGCGAGACGGACGACGAGGTCGAGGACGTGCTGCACGACCTGCGCGCGCACGGCGTGGACATGGTCACCATCGGCCAGTACCTGGCGCCCTCGGGTGCGCACCTGCCCGTGCGCCGCTACGTGACGCCGGACGCGTTTGCGCGCCTGCGCGATGCGGCCGAGGCGCTCGGCTTCGCGCATGCCGCCGTGGGGCCGCTCGTGCGGTCCAGCTACCACGCGGACGTGCAGCACGCGGCGGCGGACCTGGACCGCGGCTGGCTGTTCGGCGCCAGCGATCCCCTGGCCGCGCACACGGGATGAGTTTTCGGCTCATAAATGGAGTACCATAAAACCGTAAGTACACGACCGGCAAACGACGAGTTGCCGGCGCTGCAGGAGACGACGATGACGAACCAGGCACAATCCCGGCACATCGACAACGTGATGTCGGTGGCCACGCGGGGTATGGCAACGGCAGGCGCGAACGACTTGATCCACAAGTCGTGGCGCCGCTGCGTAAACGATTACGGGCTCGATCCGGCGCGCCCGAAGGCGCCGCACATCGTGACGTCCGCCACGTTGCGGGCGCACCAGGAACAGATCGAGGAGTTCATGCGGGTCGCCCGCGTGGGCATGGAACAGATGTATAAGCGCGTGTCGAGCCTCGGCTACGTGCTGCTGCTGACGGATGCGCAGGGCGTTGCCGTCGACTACATCGGCAACGACGCGCGCGCGCAGGATCTCAAGCGGGCCGGCCTGTACCTGGGCGCGGAATGGAGCGAACGGTCGGCCGGCACGTGCGGCGTGGGCACCTGCGTGGCCGAGCAGACGGCGCTGACGTGCCACCAGGACGACCACTTCGATCCCACCCACATCCCGCTGACCTGTTCCGCCGCGCCCCTGTTCGACCCGGAAGGCAAGTTCCTCGCGGTGCTCGACATGTCTGCGCTGACGTCGCCCACGTACAAGGAAAGCCAGCACCTCGCGCTGCACCTGACGATGATGTACGCGGAAATGATCGAGGATGCGAATTTCCTGCGCCATTTCCAGGACCGGTGGATCCTGCGCCTCGGCACCGCGTGGGCCCTCGTGGAGGTGAGCGGCGAGATCATGCTGGCCTATGACGACGACGGCATCGTGGTCGGCGCCAACACGGGCGCGCGCCGCCTGTTCGGACGAAGCACGGGGGACATCGTCGGGCAGCCGCTCACGGCGCTGTTCGACCTTTCTCCGGACGACCTGCTGCGGCTCGCGCGGGCCGGCACGATGGGCGAGCGCTCGATCGTCACGCGCGGCACGAACCAGATGTTCTATGCGAGCGTGAAGGCGCCGCGCCAGCGTCCCGCGGCGCGCAACGCCGTCGTCGACGTGGCGGACAGCGTCGCTCCGGTGCACCATCCGGAATTGGATTGCCTGGCCGGCGACGACAACACGATGCGCCGCCTGCTGGACCAGGCCAAGCGCCTGCTGAACCGCAAGCTGAACATCCTGATCCACGGCGAGACGGGCACGGGCAAGGAAGTCATCGCCAAGGCGCTGCACCGGTCGAGCGTACGCGCGAACAAGCCGTTCGTGGCCGTGAACTGCGGCGCGATTCCCGAGTCGCTGATCGAAAGCGAATTGTTCGGCTACACGGCCGGCGCGTTCACGGGCGGCCGCGCGAAAGGCATGAAGGGCCTGATCCTGCAGTCCGACGGCGGGACGCTGTTCCTCGACGAGATCGGCGACATGCCGCTGCACCTGCAGACCCGGTTGCTGCGCGTGCTGTCGGAAAAGGAGGTGCTGCCGCTGGGTGCCGACAAGCCCGTGCCCGTGGACCTGACCGTGATCGCCGCGTCGCACCGCGACCTGCGCAACCTGATCAGCGCCGGCAGCTTCCGCGAGGACCTGTATTACCGCCTGTGCGGCGCGACGCTCCACCTGCCGGCGCTGCGCGACCGCGCGGACAAGCGCTACCTGATCGAAAAGGTATTGGCCGAGGAGGGCGAATTGCTCGGCATGGAGGCGCAGCTGTCGCTGGACGCCATGCACGCGATGCTGTGCTTCGCGTGGCCGGGGAACATCCGCCAGCTGCGCAACGTGCTGCGCTTCGCGCTGGCGGTGTCCGACGGCCATACGATCACGGCGGCCGACCTGCCGCAGGAATTGACCGAGCAGTTTTCCGGCCTGCCGGCGGCACCCGTCGCACCCGCCATCCCGTCCGGCGGCGAGGATTGCGAGGCCGCGCCGCTGCTCGACGCGCTCGTGCGCCACAAGTGGAGCGTGACCAAGGTGTCGGAAGAGCTGAACCTCGCCCGCGCCACCGTGTACCGCTACATGAAGAAGTACGGCATCGTCCCCCCGAACCAGCGCTAGTCGTCACGCAAGGCCCGTCCGGAGTGCATCCCAGACGGGCCCCGTCCTTGCGGCCACCCACGCCAGCGACACCACCGCGACACCGAGCGCGACGCATTGGCGCATCCGTGCGTCCCGGCCGGGCAGCACGCGCCGCGCCGCCGCCAGCAGCAGCCACACGGCCGCGCCGACCAGCAGCTGGCCCGCTTCCACGCCCACGTTGAACGACACGAGCGACGCGGCGACGTTCGGCCCCGTGTCCGACAGCAGCTCGCGCAGCCCGACGGCGAGGCCGCAGCCGTGCACGAGTCCCACGACGCCAATCAGCGCCGGCGCGCCGGCGCGCTGCCGCCTCCCCAGCATCAGCAGGGCGGTGCCGAGCACGGACAGCGCGATGAGCAGTTCCACGCCGGGGATCAGCCACGGGCGGTCCGGCAGCAGGCCGTAGAAGCTCGCCGCGATGGCGCACGCGTGGCCCATGCTGAACGCCGTGATGCGCAACGCGATCGCACGCGCACGCAGGTCGGCCGCGACGAGGCAGACGACCAGCAGCAGGTGGTCGAAGCCTTCGAGGATGTGGGCGGCCCCCGCGCGGATGAACTGCCAGGCCGACAACCACCAGGGCGGATTGACGTCGATGGCCGCATCGGTCATGCGGTACTGGTCCGTCGTGCCGGCGCGGTGCGACAGCAGGACCGTGTTCAGCGGCGCATCGGAGAGCTTCCCCGGCGCGAGCGTGCCGGCGAAGCGGAACGCGGCGGGGCGCACGCCGGGGTAGGCGACGGCGGCGTCCAGCACGACGTCGCCGATGTCCGGCATCGCCGTCGGCAGCGGCGTGGGCGTCTCCGCCGCCACGCGCGCCTGCGCGGGCGTGGCGAACGGCGGCACGCTGCCCCTCACGTGGACGGCGGCCGCCAGCACGGCCGGCGCCACCGCCCGGCCGGCGACGGACACCGTGTGCGCGGCGGCGAGCACCCGCGCCGCCCGCAGCGGATCGACGGCGGCCGTGTCCACGTAATGGAACCACTGGCCGCTTTCCTTGCGCGCGACGACGTACGGTGCGGGCCCCAGCGGCGCGAGCGACACGCGGTAGTACGCGGTCATGCCGGCGGCGTCGTACGTGAAATGCACGACCCGCACATTGACGCGGCCGTCGAAGTGCGCCCACGCGCTGCCGGGCAGGCATACCGCGACGAGGATCGCCGCACAGATCGCAGCCACCTTCGCGGCCAGCACCGCCATCGTCGCCGTCTTCATTTTGCCGGGGCGCGCGGATCCCACAGGGCCCGCTTGGCCGTCTTTTCGTAGGCCATGCCCTTGGGCGTGCTGACGATTTCCAGTTGCAGGCCCCACGGCGCGAGGAAGTACATCCACGTCAGGCCGGCCGCCGGACCTTCCGTGAACGTGCTCGGCGCGCCCAGCGTGCGCACGCCTTTCGACTTCAGGTACGCGACCGCCTTGTCCATGTCGTCGACGTAGAACGCGAGATGATGGCCGCCGACGTCGCTGTTGCGGGGCGGCGTCCTGCCCTGGTTCGGCGCCGAATATTCGAAGATCTCCAGGTTCGTCCCATGGCCGCAGCGGACCATCTGGAAGCGCTTGATCTCGGCGCGCGGGTTCACGTTCAGGTGCACGTTCATCCAGTCGTCGGCGAATTTGAACGAACCGAGCTTGATGGATTCCTCGCAGCCGATGACGTCCACGAAGAAGCGTACCGCGTCGTCCATGTTCGGCACCGTGAGCCCCACGTGGTGGGCGCCTTCCATGCCCGGCATGGCGGCGTGGGCGCAGAAGGGCAGGGCCAGGGCGAGGCTGATGCCCGCGAGTTTGCGTTTGAAGTTCATGCTGTCTCCTGTTGATGGTGGTGGTCCGCCGTCGCTGCGGCGGCATCTGTCGGAGAGCAAATTGCAAGCCAGGTCGGCGCCAGGGGCGTGCGCCGGTGCGGGGCCGCGCTCGGCGGCACATCTGTCGCGCGCGGTCGTGACATCTGTCGCAGGCCGCGCCGTCTCAGGGCTCCGCGAGCCGGCGCGACCAGTCCTCGATGCGCCCCGTCTCGACACGGCGCGCGAACGCCGTCCGCCAGTTGGGCGCGAGCGGCCCGAGGGCGGCGGCGCGGCGCCACTCGTCGGCCAGTCCGGCCGCCGCCGCATCGGCCGGAAACAGCGCGCGGATCAGGCGGTCCAGCGGCCAGTCCGGACACGGACGGTCGAACAGCACGAGATCGTCGCCCGGCGCGATCGCGCCTTCCTCCAGCACGCGGTAGTACCACCCCGTGGCGCCGGAGCGCTGCATCGCGAGCGCGGCGTCCGGACGGCCGAAGCGGCGGTTCAGCTTCCAGCATGGCTGGCGCCCCTGCGACACCTGCAGCAGCGCGCTGCCGGCGCGGTAGACGTCGCCGATGCAGACGTCCCGCTCCGTCATGCCGACCGTCGCGACGTTCTCGCCGAACGCGCCGGGCGCCAGCGGCACGGGACTGTCGGGCCAGCGCGCCCGCCACGCCGTGTAATGGTCGGCCGCGTAGTGGTGCACGGCCTTTTCCGGCCCGCCGTGGTAGACGGTGTCGCCCTGCGCATCGCCGTCGAAACCGTGCACGGACAGGCGCACGGGCCCGGCGCGCGGCTGCTTGACGATGCCGCTGGGGACGGGCGGGTTACCGAGCGGCTGCACGGGTCCCGTGAACAGCGCGGCGATCGCGGCGTTCATGCGTGCGCGGCCACGTCGTCGATGCGCGAATGCGGCGCGACGGGCAGCACGCGCCCATCCACGACGAGGCAGGGCAGGTCGCGCACGCCAAACGCCATCGCATCGAATGCGGCGTCCGGATCGAGGCCGAGATCGATGATGGCGAGTCCCGGTGTGCATGCCTGCAGGACGCGGGCGATGTCGAGGCACACGTTGCAGCCGTCGTGATAAAGGGTGGGGGTCATATTGTCTCCTGTGGGTGGATGCCGGCCAGCCAGCGGCGCAGCAGTTCGGTGCCCGCGAGGGCGAGATCGCGGCCGTGGCGGGCGGTCGCGGCGCGCAGTGCATGTAAATCGATCCCGGCATGGGCCAGTTCCACCGCATGCCCCGTAAGCCATTCCTCGAGCGCGGCGGCGGCAAACTCCACATGGCATTGCAGGGCCAGCGCGTGGCTGCCGACGGCGAAGGCCTGGCAGGGCGTGCCGTCTGTCGCCGCGAGGCTCGTCATGCCGTCCGGCGGCACGATGTTGTCGCCATGCCAGTGCAGTACGGGGATGCCGCGCAGTGCCTCCAGCGGACCGGCGTCCGGCGCGATGTCCAGCTCTGACCAGCCAATCTCCATCGCATGCCGGCGCGCGATGCGACCGCCGAGGGCGACGGCCATCAGCTGGGCGCCGAGGCAGATGCCGAGCGTCGGCCGGCGCAGCGCGAGACGGTGCGCGAGGCCGGCCAGCTCCGCGTCCAGCCATGGATACGCCGCCGCGTTGCCGGCGCCGATCGGGCCGCCCAGCACGACAACGAGGTCGGCGTCGCGCCATTCGTCCAGGCTCAAAGGCGTGGCACCGGCATGGCGGTACTCGATGGCGTAGCCGGCGTGCTCCAAGGGTTCCGCGAACGTGCCGAGGTCCTCGAAACGCACGTGGTAAAGGGCGAGGCACTTCATCATTTGGCACTCAGGCGGACGTGCGGGAAGTCGACCGGCACGGCGAAGGCCACGTTCACGTAGTTGGTGAACAGGTTCAGGGCGACGTGCGCCATGATTTCCATGATCTGCCCGTCGTCGAAGCCCGCCTGGCGCAGCGCGTCGACGTCGGCGGCATCGACTTTCGCGCGCCGGCCCACGACGTTCGTGGCGAAGGCCAGCGCGGCGGCCGTCTTCGGATCGGAGGAGTGGCCGGCCTGCGCCGCGGTCATCTCGCCGGCCGTCGCGCCGGCCTTGCGGCCGAGGACCGTGTGCGCGGCCAGGCAGTATTCGCAATCGTTGATGTCGGCGATGGCGACCGCGATCTGCTCGCCGAGTTTCGCACCGAGCGTGCCGCCGCCGAGGGCGCCGAACGCGCCCCACATGCTGGCCAGCGCGGCCGGCGAATTGGCGACGGCGCGGAACATGTTGGGCGTGGCGCCGAATGCGCCGTGGATCTGGTCGAGCAGGTCGCGCGCCGGGGCGGCGGCGGTGTCGCGGGTCTGGAGGGCGAGGCGTGCGGTCATGATGGTTCCTTTCAAGTTGAACGACGTTAGGAGTCCTAAGTATTCAGGACAAAAAAAATTCAGGCGAACGCCGCCCAGTTGCGCCGTTCCGTGACCGGATCCGTCGGTTCCTGTTCGGCGCAATCGATCCTGAGGAAAGCGATCGGCAGCGGCGCCTTGACGAGCGCGCAGTGGTGCGGGGCCGGACTGCCCGGGAACTTGTTCGCCTCGAAGTAGCGGCACGACAGGCATGCGCGCAGGGCGGGGAAGCG
This sequence comes from Massilia sp. PDC64, assembly GCF_900101265.1. Classification (GTDB taxonomy): domain Bacteria; phylum Pseudomonadota; class Gammaproteobacteria; order Burkholderiales; family Burkholderiaceae_D; genus Telluria. The sequence continues at coordinate 22,451 of NZ_FMZS01000021.1, read as the reverse complement.
CTCCGTCTTCTGCAGCTCCGCGATCAGCTTGAACAGCCCGACCAGCAGCCGTTCCTGCACTTCCCGGTCGAGCGCGGCCGCGGCATCGTCCGCGAACCCCAGCGCCTTCGCCTGCTTCTCGGCCAGCGTCTTGCCGGCGTCCGTCAGCCACAGCGCGGTCGCCCGCTTGTCGTCCTCCGCCCGGTCCTTGCGCACGAGTCCCTTCGCGACGAGGGCCGCCACGGAATCGCTGGCGCTCGCCGCCGACACGGACAGCTGCACCGCGAGCCACGACAGCCTCACGCCGTGCGTGCGGTCGCGCAGCAACTGCAGGATGTCGGCCTGCGTCGGGTTCAGGTTCTCCGCCGTCGCGAACTCCCACATGCCGGCCCGCAGCACGCTCGCGACGCGGTTGATCGCGACGACGATGCGGGCCGAGATGTCCGGGGTGCCATCCCATGGGGTTTCGGATTTCAGTTCCATGGACGGCATCATAGCACGGCCCCTGAATTGTTCAAGAGTCCTAACTAAAAGTTTTCTTCGAACCGGGCTTGCCGGCTCGGGCGGATTTTCTCGCCGGGCGGGAAAGTGATTCAAGCGGGCGCGCACTGGCGGTATGGCATGGGAGGCATACACTGCCGGTGTTCACGGAAGCGCGTGCACGTGAACGACCGGGCATTCCCGGTCCCCGTTCAATCTCACGAAAGGACATGACATGCACATCGAATCGAATCCGATCACGGGCAGGGAAACGGCCGAGGATCTGCCCGCCGACGTCGCGGCGCTCTCCCGCTTCTACCGCGCCCTCAACAACCGCGACCTGGCGCTGATGGCCGCGAACTGGCTGCCTTCGGAAGACGCCGTGATGGACAATCCGGTGGGCGGCATCATGCGCGGCTGGGACGCGATCCGGGCGGTCTACGAGCGCGTGTTCGCCGGCAGCGGGGCGTTCTGGTTCGAGTTCTACGATTACACCATCCACCGGACCGCCGACACCTTCCTCGCGGTCGGACGCGAGCGGGGCGAATACCGGACGCCTTCCGGCGACGTCCTCCCGATGGCGATCCGCACGAGCCGCTTTTTCCGCCTGGTCGACGGGCAGTGGCGCCAGCAGCACCATCACGGATCGATCGACGATCCGGCACTGCTGGCCGCGTACCAGGCGGCGGTGCGACTGGCTCCGCAGCCGCGAACCCGGTAGACTGGCTGGCCAACCGATCCGTTCAAGGAAAACATGGACGACCTGACCAGAGCCGACATCATCAAAACGAGCTGGGGGATACACCGCGTGGTCGAGGAGCGGCTGCTGGGCCACCCCGCGACGCGCGACTCCCACGACTGGCTCGACAAGCAACGCCTGCTGCTGGCCGACATGGCGATCCACCTGCTGCAGACGGCGCTGAAGCCGGGCGACATCGAGCTCGACAAGCTGCAAAACAACCTGCACGCGATCCTGACGATCTCGGACCGGTTCCTCCCGCACGCCGGCCTGAAACAGGCGACGGAGAACATCTACGACCCGTCTTCACAACGGGCGTGACCGCAGGCGGGTCCCGCGGTTGCGGTTCCTGACGAGCGCCTCCAGCCCCGCGAGCTGATACGTCCAGAACGTCGCGAACGCCTTCGCGATGTCCGCACCGGACGCGTACCGTTCCAGGATCGCCGCGATCATCGCCACCGTGTTCGCGAAGACCTGGCGCAGCACCAGGTCGAAGTGCGGGTCCGGCTCTGCCGCCGTCTGCCGGCGCACGAAGCGGGCCGCCTGGCGCGTCATCTCCTGCGCCATGCGTTCGCGCACGGACGCGAAGCGCGTGCCTTCCGCACCGTTCAGCAGGATCAGCACCGCGAGCCTGTGCTCCACCCAGAAGTCCAGCAGCGCCTTCGCGTGCGCGGAGCCATCCGCGTGCGCGCCGGACCAGCTGCCCAGCGTGTCGAACTCGCGCAGGCGGGCACGCAGCAGGCGGAACAGGCGCGCGGCGAGCGCCGGCGTGACGATGGCGTCGAACAGCGCCTGTTTGTTCTCGTAGTACTTGTAGATGTTGCTGGGGGCGATGTCCGCGGCGCGCGCGATGTCGGCCAGCGTGGCCTGCAGATAGCCCCGTTCGGCGAACGTGCGCGCGGCCGCGGCGAGGATGCGGTCGCGGACGTCGTCTTTCAATCGTTGCGGCATGCGAGCCCTTCCTGCATCCTGCGCAAGCGCGGCGCCCAGCCGGCCGCCCCTTCGAGCTGGAACGCGAGGCGCAGCAGCAGTGCGTCCGCGTCGTGCGCGGCCGTGAAATGGCAGCCCAGCGGCAGGCCCGCAGCGGACCAGTACAGGGGCACCGACATCGCGGGCCAACCGGCCAGCGACGCGGGCGCCGTGTAGCCGGCCAGCCGGTTCGTGAATGCGACCAGGTCGTCCGGGTTCCGGTCCGGACCGTGGCGGCCGAGCGGGAACGCGGTGAACGGCACCGTGGGACTCAGGAGCACGTCGAAGCCGGCGGCCGCCGCCCGCGTCGACGCGCCCGCCGCCGCCAGCGTCGCGACGGCGGCCCGCACCTCGTCGGCCGGTGTCGCCCGCGCACGCCGGATCAGTGCGCGCGTGTACGGCTCGAACAGGCCGTCGTCGAAGCCCGGACCCATCATCGCCGCCGCCTGGTCCGCCATGCCGGCCAGTCCGGCCGCCGTGAGCGTGAAGAAGGCGCGGCTCGCGGCGGGCGCGTCGTAGGCCGGGCCCGCCGTCTCGACGACGTCGTGGCCCAGGTCCGTGCACAGGCGCGTCGCGACGTCCAGCGCGGCGAGGGCGTCGGGCGAGGGGAGGTCGCCGAACACGTCGCGGCTGTAGACGCCGATGCGCAGGCGGGGCGGCGGTGCGGCCTGCAATGCCGCGACGTCCGGCAGCGGCGCCGCGTGGCCCGGCGCTTCGGTCGCCTTCAGCCAGGCCGCGCTGTCGCGCACCGAGCGGCTCACGCAGTGGTCGGCGAGGAACGCGGCCGCCGGCGCATCCGGCGGGACGTCGGCGGCCACTGTGCGGCCGCGGCTGGGCTTGAAGCCGAACAGGCCGCAGAACGAGGCGGGACCGCGGATGGACCCGCCCCCGTCGGACGCATGCGCCACCGGCACCATCCCCGCCGCGACGGCCGCGACCGCGCCGCCGGACGAACCGCCCGTCGACAGGTCGAGCCGCCACGGATTGCGCGTGGGGCCCGTCGCCAGCGGCTCCGTCGTGCCCAGCAGGCCGAATTCCGACGTCGTGCTCTTGCCCAGCACGACGAGGCCCGCGCGCCGCAACGCCTGCGCATACGGCGACGTGACCGGCAGCCGGGCGCCGCGGAACAGGCGCGAACCGAAGGCCGTCGGGAAGCCGGGCACCGCGAGCAGGTCCTTGACGAGCGTGGGCACGCCGGCGAACACGCCATCGTGTGCACCGTCGTGCGCCTGCCGCCGCGCCGCCTCCGGGTCGAAGTCGACGAGCGCGTTCACGCGCGGCTGCAGCGCCCCGATGCGCGCGATGGCGGCCTCCAGCAGCTCGGCGGGCGCGATCTCGCCCTTGCGGATCAGCGCCGCCTGGCTCGTCGCGTCCAGGTCCAGCAGCAGCGCGTCGTCCCGTCCAGTCGTTCCCATGGTCGTCTCCGGTGGTGTTTTAAAAGAGAATGCACGATTCTCTTTTGATCGTCAAGCGGGACCGGCGGGCGGAAAAATGCTAAAGTGCGGTCCCGGCATGTGCCGGCAGACCATCATCCCAAGAATCGTATGAGAGACTTTGCGCCCGCGCCCCCGGACGCCGCACCGTTCGACGCCGCCTTCCTGCACGATCCGTATCCCACCTATCGCCGCCTGCGCGAGGCGGGCCCGGTGCTGTGGCGCGACGACGTGTTCCAGGGCGCGTGGGTGCTGACGCGCCACGCGGACATCGAGCTGGCCCTGCGCGACCCGCGCTTCTCGTCGCAGCGCACGGGCGGCTGGGTCAAGCGCATCCCCGGCGTCGACGCGAGTTTCGCGGGACGCCGCGCGCAGGCCGGACTGGACCTGTTCCAGCGCCTGTTCGGCAGCGCGATGGTGTTCCTGGACGGAGAAGACCACCAGCGCGTGCGCAAGGCGATGGCGGCCGGCTTCCACCCGACGCTCGTCCGCACCTTGCGCGCGGACGTCGAGCGGCTCACGGACGAGCTGCTGGACGGCCTGGATGCGCATGCCGGCTTCGACTTCATCGCGGAGGTCGCACGTCCGCTGCCGTCGCGCGTCATCGGCATGATGCTGGGGATAGACCGCAAGGACGAGGCGCGCTTCATGGCATGGTCGGACGACCTCGCCGCGTTCATCGGCGCGCTGCAGCCCACGAGCGAGCAGCTGCGCGCGGCCCAGCGCAGCCTGCTGCAGATGGTGCGCTATTTCGACGCGCTGCTGCCCGCGCGCCGGGCGGCTCCCGGCACGGATCTCGTCAGCCGCCTGCTGCAGGCCGAGGCCGCGGGCGAACTGCGGGCGGACGGCGAGCTGCTGGCGCAATGCGCGATGCTATTGTTCGCGGGCCACGAGACGACGCGCAACCTGCTCGGCAACGGCCTGTACACGCTGCTCGGGCATCCGGACGCCTGGGCGCGCCTCGTCGCGGACGAGGAGGGCATGACCCTCGCTATCCGCGAACTGCTGCGCTACGACAGTCCCGTGCAGTACACGGGCCGCCGTGTCGCGACGGAACTGACCCTGCACGGCACGACGCTCAAGCGCGGCGACCTCGTCATCGCGCTGATCGGCGCCGCGAACCGCGATCCGGACCGCTTCCTTGACCCGGACACGTTCGACATCACGCGCCGCGCCGGCAGCCACCTGTCGTTCGGCAGCGGACCGCACGTATGCATCGGCGCCGGGCTGTCGCTGCTGGAGGCGGACGTCGTGCTGCGCGCCGTGCTGCGCCGCTGGCCGACGCTGCGCATGCGCGACGCGACGCCGCGCTGGAACGGCATCGCCGGCCTGCGCGGGCTGGCCGCGCTGCCCGTCAGCGCTTCGTGAAACGCTCGACGGCGTCGTAGTTGACGCCGTTCGACTTGACCTCGACCAGTTCGCCGCCCACGAGCGCCAGGCCGTCGAACGGCGCCGGCTCGGCCGCGTAGATCCGGTCGGGCACGCACACCGTGCCGCCCGCGTAGTCGATGCACCAGTTGGGCTGGCCGTCGACGATCTTGCGGCTGACGAACGTGCCCGTCAGCGTGACGCTGCGCTGGGGCTGTTGCGCCGTCATCTTGTCGATGGACGCGGAGACCGCCCCCGGCATGATGGTGGAGGCGACGGTGCCGACATAGGTCGCCGTCGTGGGCGCGCTCCACACCTGCGTGGCGATGACGTCGCCCGTGCAGGCCGTGTTGGCGTAGTAAGTCGTCGTGACGGCGATCGTGAGCGCGTTGCTGGCGCCGGCCGCGCGCGCGATGACGGCCGTGTCGACCGCGTGCGATGCGCAAGCGGACGCCCACGTGCCGACGTAGGCGTCGAGGTTGCCGCTGCTGGACACGGGCGGCGTCAGCGGCGTATTGCCCGAGCCGGCATTGCCGCCACCGCCGCCGCAGGCGGCCAGGGAGGCCGTCAGGCAGGCCGCGAGCGCGGCGGACCACATCGTTTCTTTCATCTCACTCTCCTGGCATCAGCTTCTGGATCGGCTGTTCAGGAGGGATCATACGCGAACAGCGGCGATCAGCGCACGCCCAGCTGCTGCACGATCTCGCGGTCGATCGCCTTCAACGGCACGGACTTCTCGACGCCGCCCCGTTTGACGGCTTCCTTCGGCATGCCGTAGACGACGCAGCTGTCTTCGTCCTGCGCGACGGTGCGCGCGCCGGCCTTGCGCATCTCGAGCAGGCCGGCCGCGCCGTCGTCGCCCATGCCCGTCATGATGATGCCCAGCGCGTTCGCGCCCGCATGCTTGGCGACGGAGCGGAACAGCACGTCGACGGACGGGCGGTGGCGGTTCACGAGCGGGCCGTCGATGACGTCGACGTGGTAGTTCGCGCCGTCGCGCCGCAGCAGCATGTGCTTGCCACCGGGGGCGATCAGCGCGCGGCCCGGCAGCACGCGGTCGCCGTGGCGCGCCTCGCGCACCTCGATCTGGCACAGGCCGTTCAGGCGGTCGGCGAAGGCGGCGGTGAATTTTTCCGGCATGTGCTGCACGATGACGATGCCGGGCGTGACACGCGGCAGCGCCGTCAGCACTTCTTCCAGCGCCAGCGTGCCGCCCGTGGACGTGCCGATGGCGACGACGCGCTCGGTCGTGCGGAGCAGGGCGCGCGACTCCGGCGCGGCGGGCAGCACGGCATCCGCGTTCAGCTTCGCGGGCACCGGCACGGGCGCGGCGGGCACGCGCGCGGCCAGGCGGCGCACGTTGACCTGGCTCGCCGCGCGCACGGCACCGATCAGCTCTTCCGCGCTCTCGCTGAGGAAGTCCTTCAGGCCCAGCTTGGGTTTCGTGATGATGGAGACCGCGCCCGCGGCCAATGCGGCCATCGTCGTCTCCGCGCCCTTTTCCGTGAGGGTGGAGCAGATCACGACGGGCGTCGGGCGCTCCGCCATGATCTTGCGGAGGAACGTGATGCCGTCCATGCGCGGCATCTCCACGTCCAGCAGGATCACGTCGGGCCAGGCCTGCTTCATGCGCTCGATGGCGAGCAACGGGTCGGACACGGCGTGCAGCAGGCGGATGCCGGGCGCGGATTCCAGCACCGCGCCGACGACCTTGCGCACGACGGCCGAGTCGTCGACGACCATCACATCGATTGTCTTCATTCGGGCTTACGGTAGACGGAAGGAATCACGGGACGGAGCACGTCACCCATCTCCTGCAGGCTTTCCGAGTGGCCGATGAACAGGTGGCCGCCCGGCTTGAGGCGTTGCAGGATGCGCGTGACGACCTGGCGCTTGGTGTCGCCGTTAAAGTAGATCATCACGTTGCGCAGGAAGACGATGTCGTACGTGCCGAGATCGCCGGGCAAAGCCGTGTTCAGGTTCACCTGGCGGAAGCTCACGCGCTGGCGCAGCGCGCGGTCGACGAGCAGGGTGCCCTGCTGGTCGCGGATGCCCTTCAGGCAGAAGCGGCGCAGGTAGTCCTGCGGCACGTGGGTCGCGCGTTCCATCGGATAGTGGGCGGCGCGGGCGCGCTCCAGCACGCGCGTGCTGATGTCGGACGCCGTCACTTCCCATGGCGCACCTCCCAGCACGTCGGCCAGCACCATCGCGATGCTGTACGGTTCCTCGCCGGACGAGCAGGCCGCGCTCCACACGCGGAACGGCGCGTTCGCACGCAGGCTTCCGCGCGCCGCTTCCGCCGAAGAAATGGCAAATTCGCGCAACAACTCGAAGTGGCGGTTCTCGCGGAAGAAATACGTCTCGTTCGTCGTCAGCAGGTCGACGGCCAGCTGCACTTCCTCCTTGTGCGCGCCGTCCGTCAGCAGCTTGAAATAGGCGTCGTACGAGGGCAGCCCGAAGTGCTGCACCCGCTTGGCGAGGCGGCCGGACACGAGCGCCTTCTTCGAGTCGGACATGGTGATGCCCGCCATGTCGAAGATGAAGCGCTGAAAGCGCGCGAACTCGCCCTGGCTGATCGCACTGTGTTCCATGATGGCCTCAGGCGTGCAGGGCGTCGTCGGCGGCCAGGTCGGGCAGGCCGTCCAGCGCCAGCACCTGGTTCACGTTCAGCAGGATGACGAACTTGCCGTTCACCTTGCCCATGCCGGCGATGAAGTCGCCGCGGATGCGCGTGCCGAACGACGGTGCCGGCTCGATGTCGGCTGCCGGGATGTCCAGCACGGCGCTGACGGCATCGACGACGACGCCCGTCAGCTGGCGCTCGCCGTCGTGTTCCAGCTCGACGATGACGATGCACGTGCGCTTGCCCGGCACGGACTGCGGCCGGCCGAAGCGGGCCGCGAGGTCCATCACGGGCACGACGGCGCCGCGCAGGTTGATCACGCCGCGGATCGAGTCCGGCATCATCGGCACTTCCGTGATGCCGGAAAACTCGATGATCTCCTTGACGGCCATGATGCCGATGCCGAAGGCTTCGCCGCCCAGCATGAAGGTGAGGTATTGGGCGGCCTGGCCGTCCACGTGCGTTTCCTGGTTCGTATGCTTCATTCGATCACCAATCGATCAAAAATGGGTGAAATTCGTTTCGTCCGGTTCGCCCTGCGTAGCGAAGGCGCCCCCGCCGGCCAGACGCAGCGTGCTGCGCTTGACCGGGCGCGGCGAGGCATCCTGGCGGGCAGCCGCCCCGGTGCCCATGCCGCGGGCGAGGCGGAAGAAGCTCATCGTCTGTTGCAGCCGCTCGGCCTGCGCGCTCATTTCCTCGGCAGTGGACGCCAGCTCTTCGGAGCTCGACGCGTTCTGCTGCGTCGTCTGCGACAACTGGCTCACGGCCGCGTTGATCTGGCCGACGCCGGCCGACTGTTCTTCCGACGCCGCCGTGATTTCCTGCACGAGGTCGGACGTCTTGCGGATGCTCGGCACCATCTCGTCGAGCAGCTTGCCGGCCGTTTCCGCCAGCGCCACGCTGTTCGTCGCGACTTCGCCGATCTCCTGCGCGGCGACCTGGCTGCGCTCGGCGAGCTTGCGCACCTCGGCGGCCACCACGGCGAAGCCCTTGCCGTGTTCGCCGGCGCGGGCGGCCTCGATGGCGGCGTTCAGCGCCAGCAGGTTGGTCTGGTAGGCGATGTCGTCGATGATGCCGATCTTCTTCGCGATCTGGTTCATCGCCGACACGGTTTCCTTCACGGCCACGCCGCCTTCCGCCGCTTCCTTCGCGGCCTTGGTGGCCATGCCGTCGGTCACCTTCGCGTTCTCGGTGTTCTGCGAGATCGATGCCGTCATCTGTTCGATGGAGGCGCTCGTCTCCTCGACGCCGGCCGCCTGTTCGCTCGACGCCTGCGACAACGACTGCGCCGTGGCGCTCACCTGCTCGGATGCGCTGGCGAGCGAGTCGGCGGCGCCGTTCACTTCCGCCACCACCTCGGCCAGCTTGTCCACGGTGTTGTTCGCATATTCCTTCAGCTTGGCGAATTCGCCCTCGTACGCCTTGTCGATGCGCTTGGTGAGGTCGCCCTCGGACATCGCGCCCATCACGCGCACCACGTCGTCGACGGACGCGCGGATGGTCGACACCAGCTGGTTCAGGCCCTCGCCCATCTCTTTCTGGAAGCCCTGCAGGCCGGCCAGGTCGACGCGCTGCTCGAAGTTGCCGTGGTTCGCCGCCTCCACGACGCCGCGCTGGCCCTCGATCACCTGGGTCAGCTTGTGCACCGTGTTGTTCGTGTATTCCTTCAGTTCGCCGAACGCGCCCTGGTAGGCCTTGTCGATCTTGTTCGACAGATCGCCGCGCGACACGGCACCCATCACGCGCACGACGTCGCCGATGGACGCGCCGGTCGTCGCCACGAGCTGGTTCAGGCCTTCGCCCATCTCTTTCTGGAAGCCCTGCAGGCCCGCCAGCTCGACGCGGGCGTCGAAGTTGCCGCGGTTCGCCGCTTCCACGACGGCGCGCTGGCCGTCGATCACCTGTTTCAGCTTGCCGACCATGCCCTTGACTGCGGCCAGCATGCTGGTCGCGTCGCCCGGCTTCGTGTGGATCTCGACGTCCAGGTCGCCGCCGGCGATGCGCGCCATGACGCTGCCCGCATAGGCCGGCTCGCCACCCAGCTGGGCCAGCAGGCTGCGCGTGATGTAGAAGCCGAGCACGCCGACGGCGGCCAGGGTGGCGATGGCGAACGCGAGCGACATCGTCTCGGCCGAGCCCTGGATGGCGACCGCGGTCGCGGCACCGTTCTTCGCCAGGTCTTCGTTGTACTTGCGGTGGGTAGCGAACGATTCCCAGTTCTTGTCGACGATCGGGGCGCCCGCGAGCAGCATGTCGCGCGCCTCTTCGTGCTTGTTGGCGCGCGAAAGTTTCAGCACGTCGTCCGCCAGGCGGGCATAGTCCGCGAGGCTCGCGCGGTCGGCCGCGAGCAGGGCCTTGTCCTTGTCGTCGGACACGAGCGCCTCGTATTTCTTGAGCGCCTCGTCGAGCTTGCGGCGGTGCTCGGCGATCTGCTGGTCGATGCGCGCCATGCGGTCCGGGTCCGTCACGGCGATGTGCTGCCAGACGCGGGTGCGCAGGAAGGCGAGCTGTTCGAACGCTTCATCCAGCGCGATGAAGCTGGGAACGGAATTGACCGTGCCATAGCTGGCCGCGTCATACACGCGGGTGATCTGGTAACGCCCCATTGTGGCCAGGGCGGCAATACCGATGAGCGCTGCCAGTACCAGCAGGATCATCTTTCTTACGACGGTCATGGTGTAACTCCTGAATTTTTAAAAGCGGGCGAAGTCGGCTTCGTCCGGTGCGCCCACGGCGGCGAGCGCCAGGGTGCCGACCGCGCGCGGTACATGGCGTTTGGTGGCGCCTGCCTTGGGCGGTTTGCCCGCGACGGTGCGCAGGCCGTGGCCGGCGTCCAGCTTGAAGAACGCCATGGCCTGCTGCAGTTGCTCGGCCTGGGAACTCATTTCCTCGGCCGTCGCGGCGAGCTCTTCGGAACTGGACGCGTTCTGCTGCGTCGTCTGGCTCATCTGGCCGACGGCCGCGTTGATCTGGCCGACGCCGGCCGATTGCTCTTCCGAGGCGGCCGTGATTTCCTGCACGAGGTCGGACGTCTTGCGAATGTTCGGCACCATCTGGTCGAGCAGGCTGCCGGCGCGTTCGGCCAGTTCCACGCTGCTCGTTGCCACTTCGCCGATTTCCTGCGCGGCCACCTGGCTGCGTTCGGCCAGCTTGCGCACCTCGGCGGCGACGACGGCGAAGCCCTTGCCGTGTTCGCCGGCGCGGGCCGCTTCGATGGCGGCGTTCAGCGCCAGCAGGTTGGTCTGGTAGGCGATATCGTCGATGATGCCGATCTGCCTGGCGATCTGCTTCATGGCGGCGACGGTCGCCTTGACGGCCTCGCCGCCTTCCGCCGCCTCGCGCGCGGCCTGCGTGGCCATGCCGTCGGTGACGCGGGCGTTTTCCGTGTTCTGCGAGATCGACGCCGTCATCTGTTCCAGCGAGGCGCTCGTTTCCTCGACGCCGGCCGCCTGTTCGGACGCCGACTGCGACAGCGCCTGCGCCGTCGCGCTGACTTCTTCCGACGCCGATGCGAGCGACTGGGCGCTGCCGTTCACGTCGCCGACGACCTGCGCCAGCCGGTCCATCGTGCCGTTCGAGTAATCCTTCAGCTTCGCGAACGCGCCCTGGTAATCCTTGTCGATGCGCCTGGTCAGGTCGCCTTCGGCCAGCGCGGACATCACGCGCACGACGTCGTCGATGCTGGCGCCGGTGGTCGTGACGAGCTGGTTCAGGCCATCGCCCATCTCCTTCTGGAAACCCTGCATGCCGGCCGTGTCGACGCGCACGCCGAACTCGCCGCGGTTGGCCGCTTCCACGACGGCGCGCTGGCCCGCGATCACCTGGCGCAGCTTGGTCACCATCTGGCCGACGGCATGCAGCATGCTGTCGTTGTCGCCGCGCCGCAGCGTCACGTCGCCGGACAGGTCGCCGTCCGCGATGCGCTTGAGCAGGTCGGCCGCGTAGGCCGGCTCGCCGCCCAGCGTGCGGGTGAGGCTCAGCGTGATCCAGAACGCCATGCCGATGCCGATCAGGACCGCGGCGGCGCCCAGCAGCGTGAGCTGGTTGCGGGTCTCGAGGTATTCGGCCGACGCTTCCTTGGCCGACTGCTCCATCGACGCGTTCTGGTGCTCGATCAGCTTTTCGATCGCCTTGATGTACGCGTCCTGCAGCGGCTGGATCTGCGTCGTCAGCAGCGCTCTGGCCTCGGCGCGCTTGCCTTCGTTCACGAGGCGGATGAACTGGTCCTGCACCGTCAGGTTCTTCTGGCGCTGCTGGTTCACGCCGTCCATGATCTGCCGTCCGGCGGCCGACTTGACGAGGTTGTGCAGCTTCTCGATGTCCGCACGCTGGTCGTTGCGCGATTCGTCGATCTGCGCCAGCTCGCGCCGCGTCGCTTCCGGATCCTCGGTCAGCACGATGTTGCGCATCGCGGTGGCGATCTCGTGGATGTTGCCGATCGCGTCGTAGCTGAGTACGACCTTCGGGTATTTGTCGTTGGCCATCTCGCCGACGTTGTCGCTGACGCTGGCGACGCTGTGGATGCCCATCGCGACGACGGCGGCCAGCAGCAGGCTGACGGTGCCGAAGCCAAGTGCCAGGCGGGCGCTGACTTTCAGATTACGGAACATGGCAGTTCTCCTCGGGGCGGCTGCGCGTTATCAGAAACGGGTGAAGCTGGCTTCGTCCAGGTCCGCCTCGGCGGCGTACGCGGGGTTGTGCATGGCGATGCCCTGGCGCTTCGGCACTGCGGCCGGATGCGCGGGCCCGCGGCGTGCCGGCTTGCGCGCCGGCGGCGGCGCGTCGCCGCCCGCCAGGCGGAAGAATGCCATCGCCTGCTGCAGTTGCTCGGCCTGGGAACTCATTTCCTCGGCTGTCGCGGCGAGCTCTTCGGAACTGGACGCGTTCTGCTGCGTCGTCTGGCTCATCTGGCCGACGGCCGCGTTGATCTGGCCGACGCCGGCCGACTGTTCTTCCGACGCGGCCGTGATTTCCTGCACGAGGTCGGACGTCTTGCGGATGTTCGGCACCATGCGGTCGAGCAGGCTGCCGGCGCGTTCGGCCAGCTCCACGCTGCTCGTCGCCACTTCGCCGATTTCCTGCGCCGCCACCTGGCTGCGTTCGGCCAGCTTGCGCACCTCGGCGGCGACGACGGCGAAGCCCTTGCCGTGTTCACCGGCGCGGGCGGCCTCGATGGCGGCGTTCAGCGCCAGCAGGTTGGTCTGGTAGGCGATGTCGTCGATGATGCCGATCTGTTTCGCGATGCGCTGCATCGCCGCGACCGTGGCTTTCACGGCCTCGCCGCCTTCCGCCGCCTCGCGTGCGGCCTGCGTGGCCATGCCGTCGGTGACGCGGGCGTTTTCCGTGTTCTGCGCGATCGACGCCGTCATCTGTTCCAGCGAGGCGCTCGTCTCTTCGACGCCGGCCGCCTGTTCGGACGCCGCCTGCGACAGCGCCTGCGCCGTCGCGCTCACTTCTTCCGATGCGGACGCCAGCGACTGTGCGCCGCCGTTCACGTCGCTGACGACCTGCGACAGCTTCGCGATCATGTTCTTCATCGCGGCCAGCAGCTGGCCGGCCTCGTCGCGGGAATGGCTTTCGATGTGCACCGTGAGGTCGCCGGCCGCCAGGCGGTCGGCCGCGTTCACGGCAACGCGCAGCGGACGGGTGACGGACAGCGTGATGAACGCGGCCACGCACAGCGCGAGCAGGGCGGCGCCGGCCGTCATCCCGATCACGAGCTGGCGCGTCTCTTCGTACGTGGCGCTCGCCTCGTCGGCCTTCTTCTGCATCTTGTCCGATTGGTGCTTGACCAGTTCGCCGATGGCTTCGATCAGCTCGCGGTTGAGCGGCATGTAATCCTTGCTGACGTATTCCGCGGCATGCTGGCGGTCGCTGCGCACCAGGCCGTAGAACTGGGCATACATCGGCTCGAGTGCCGCCTGCTTGTCGACGATCTGCTTGAGCAGCTTCTTGCCCGATTCGCTCGCGACTAGCTTCGTCAGCTCGGCGATGCGGGCGTTCGTGTCGCCGCGCAGCTGTTCGATCAGCTTGCGATAGCGCTCGTTCTGCGCCTCGTCGGCGGTGAGCAGCATGCCGCGCATCTGGCGCGGGAGGTCGACGACGTCGCGGATCAGGTCTTTCGCGATGACGACCTTCGGATAGGCGTCCGCCGTGATGCTCACGGTCGCCGCGTTCATCGCGGCCATGCGGCTCGTGGCCAGCAGCGCGATCGCCAGTAACAGTAACAGTACCGCACCGAAGCCGAGGCCCAGGCGGATGCCGATTTTCAGGTTCTTAAGCACGTTGGCTCTCCACTTCAGTTAAATATCAGGCCGCCGCGGCCTGGCTTTCGTTTTCGACCCCGGCCAGCAGGGCCGCCATGTCGAGGATCAGGGCCACGTCGCCGTTGCCGAGGATCGAGGAACCGGACAGGAAGCGCGCCCCGGCGAACACCTTGCCCAGCGGCTTGATCACGGTCTGGAACTCGCCCAGCAGGCTGTCGACGACGAGGCCGGCCTTGCGGCCGCCGTAGCGCACGACGACGATGCTGCGGCGCCGTGCCGGCACGCCGTCGATGCGGAAGCGTTCGCGCAGGCGTACGAAGGGCAGGGGCTGTCCGCGCAGGTCGACCCAGTCGCAGCCGGGCTGTTCGACGAATTCGATGCATTCCTCGACCATGTCCATCGGGATCACGAACACGGACTTGCCGACGCCGACCTGGAAGCCGTTGATGATCGCCAGCGTCAGGGGCAGGCGCACGGTAACGGTGGTGCCCTGTCCCTCGGTGCTGGCGATGTCCACGCTGCCGCGCAGGGCGACGATGTTGCGCTTGACGACGTCCATGCCCACGCCGCGGCCGGACAAATTCGTCACCTGTTCCGCCGTCGAGAAGCCCGGTTCGAAGATCAGGTTGAAGATTTCCTTGTCCGTGAGCGTGCGGCCCGGCTCCACGAGGCCCCGCTCGACAGCCTTGGCGAGGATGCGGTCCCGTTTCAGGCCGCCGCCGTCGTCCGACACTTCGATCACGATGCTGCCGGAGTCGTGGTAGGCGTTCAGGGCGACGGTGCCCTGGGCCGGCTTGCCGCGCGCGGCGCGCACGTCGGCCGGCTCGATGCCGTGGTCCATCGCATTGCGCACGAGGTGCGTGAGCGGGTCGCCGATCTTTTCGACGACGGTCTTGTCCAGCTCCGCGTCCTCGCCGCTGACGTCCAGGCGGATGTCCTTGCCGAGTTCGCGCGCCACGTCGTGCACGACGCGCTGGAAGCGGTTGAACGTGGCGCCGATTTTCACCATGCGCAGCTGCAGCGCGCTGTCGCGCACTTCTTCCACGAGGCTGGACAGGGTCGACGTGCATTCCAGCAGTTCGGGAATCTGCGTGCGGCGCGCGATCAGGTTGGCGCCCGCGCCCGCGATGATCAATTCGCCCACGAGGTTGATGAGGCGGTCCAGCTTGTCCGCATCCACGCGCACGGAACGGCTTTCCTGCTGCTGCCGCGGGGCGTCCGGCGCCTGGCGCTGCTTTGCCAGGGCCGCCTCGACGACGGGAGCGTGCACGGCGCCCTGTTCGACGAGGATGGCGCCGATCGGCTGTGCCGGCGGGATGCTGGCCG
Organism: Massilia sp. PDC64; assembly: GCF_900101265.1. Classification (GTDB taxonomy): domain Bacteria; phylum Pseudomonadota; class Gammaproteobacteria; order Burkholderiales; family Burkholderiaceae_D; genus Telluria. The sequence continues at coordinate 7,268 of NZ_FMZS01000021.1, read as the reverse complement.
CCTGGGCCGCCAGTGCCTGTTCCAGCTCGTGCACCGTGATGCTGCCGCAGCGGACGAGCATCTGGCCCAGGCGTTCGCGCTGTGCGGGCGCCTCGTCCAGCCAGGCGAGATATTCGGCGATGCGGTTCTCGGGCGGCAGGATGCGGATCGCGCAGTCGTCGCGCACGAAGTCGAACACGCCGTCGATCGTGGCCTTGTCGGCCGTGCTGTGGAAACCGATCTCGAAGCCGAGGTAGCACGATTCCGGGTCGAATTCGTCCAGCGCCGGCAGGTCGTCGGCGATCGTCGCGATGCCCGTGATGGTGCCCAGCTGGCCCAGGTAGCGGATGAACGACAGCGGGTCCATGCCGTTGCGCAGCACGTCGCGACCGAAGCGCAGCGAGATGTGCCAGTGGCCGGCCGCGCCGTCCGTCCCTTCGGCGCAGCCGGATGCCGGGGCCGTGGCGGCGGCCGCCGGTGCGGCGCCGCCGTCCAGGTAGGCCTGCAGTTGCGCGACGAGCGGCGCGCCGGCCGCGGCGAGGCCGGCATCGTCCAGCGTGCCGCTTTCCACCGCGTCGACGAGCGCGCCGATGTGGTCGCGGCACGCGAGCAGCAATGCCACGAGTTCGTCGCCGATGGGTATGGCGCCGTCGCGCACCTTGTCAAGGACGCTCTCGGCCACGTGGGTGAATTCGACGACGGGGTCGAGGCCGAACATGCCGGCCGATCCCTTGATCGTGTGCGCCGCGCGGAAGATCGCGTTGACGGCATCGAGGCCGTCGCGCGTGACGGCGAGCAGCGCGGTTTCCATCTGCTCCAGCAGCTCGCGGCTCTCGGCGATGAAGGTGTACGTCACCTGGTCGATGTCGATGCTCATTGCACATCTCCTGCGGGTTCGCCGTCGTCCGTCATGCCGAGCAGCGCGAACGCGTCGCGCACGGCCGGGCTGGCGCCCTGCAGCATGAGGTGCTTGCCGAGGCGCTGCGCTTCACGCCGCGCCACGAGCAGCAGCTGCATGCCGGCGCAGTCGAATTCCGTCACGTCGGACAGGTCGAGCGCGGGCGCGTCGTGGGTGCGCACGGCGTCCAGCAGCACGGGATGCAGCTCCGCCGCCCGGTAGATCGTCATCTCGCCTTCGACCGCCAGGCATGCAGCGGCCCCTTGGCTCGTTTCGCCAATACTCATCATTGCTCCGGAATGTGCCGGCCAGCGCCGGCGAGGGATCAGCCCAGGGTCAGTTTCTGCACGGCCGCCACGAGGGCTTCCGGCTTGAACGGCTTGACCATCCACGCCTTCGCGCCGGCGGCCTTGCCCTGTTCCTTCTTGTCTTCCTGCGATTCGGTGGTCAGCATCAGGACCGGCGTGAACTTGTAGGCGGGCCGGGTCTTCAGCTCGCGCACGAACGAGATGCCGTCCATGTTGGGCATGTTGACGTCGCTGATGATCAGGTTGACCTTCTGGCCCGTCAGCTTGGCCAGCGCGTCCTTGCCGTCGACGCCTTCGATGACGTCATAGCCGGCCTGCTTGAGTGCGATGCCGACGACCTGGCGGATCGAGATCGAGTCGTCCACGACCATGATGGTTTTTGCCATGGGTATCTCCTGGATTAGAAAAACGTAATTTCTTCCGCCTGCTGCGGCGCGGGTTTCGCGGTGCTCTTGTGGAGCGTGCGTTCCTCCGCCATCGCATAGGTGCTTTCGAGTTCGGCCAGCAGGCTGCGGGCGTCCAGGCTGCCTTCCTGTGGCTGTTCGTCCAGCCAGGACGGCAGGCGCGCGATGTTTTCGCGGACGTGCGACAGGATCTGGCTGACGCGGTCCTGGAACTGCAGCTGCACGATCGCGTCGCCCACTTCGGCCTGGATGCCGGCGCTCTCGCGCTGCAGCAGGTCGGACGACGCCACGAGGGCGTCGGTGACGCCGCGCAGCGAGCCGAGCACGTTGCCGATCATCTGTTCGGACGCCTGCACGGCGCGCGTCTCTTCGCGCATCGATTCGCCGGCGGCGCGGCACGTGACGTCGATGGCGGTGCTGATGCGGCCGACCTGTTCGGCGATGTGCTTGCCCGCGTCGGCGGAGCGGTTCGACAGCATGCGCACTTCGTTCGCGACGACGGCAAAGCCGCGTCCCGCCTCGCCCGCGCGCGCCGCCTCGATGGCGGCGTTCAGCGCGAGCAGGTTCGTCTGCCATGCGATGCTGGCGACGTCCGCCGCCATCGTCTGCAAGGTGGCCGTGACTTCCTGCAGGCCTTCGATCTTTTGCAGCATCTGCTGCTTGCTGGCGGCGGCGCCGGCCAGCATGTCCAGCAGCGAGCGCAATTCCTTCTCGCTGGCCGCGAACGCGTCGACGATGCTGTCGCCGCCGCGCGCGGTGCCGGACGCGTCCAGCGCCTGGCCGAGCCGGGTGACGATGCCGGAGAAGCGCTCGACGAGCGCCACGACGGCCGTTTCCATCTGGTCGCGCGACGCGTCGATGTGGGACGTCCACACGTCCGCGACCTCGGTGCAGAACGCGTGCCGGCCGGCGGCATCGTCGCCGGCGGATTCGTTGGCGCGCGGCGCCGTGGGACGCAGGGCGGCGAACGCGCCGCCGGCGAGCAGGAGGGCGGCGAACAGCCAGCCATGCCACTGCCAGCCGGCGAGCGGAACGATGACGCAGGCCGCGGCCACGGCCACGATCAGCGGAGAAGGGGTTTGCAGGGGACGTAGTCGCGGCACGCGGCGCTCCGTTGGCAGTCTGTCAGGATTCGGTATGTACGGTTTTTGCGGACTGTACGGGTGCTGATCATGTCAGATCAAATTGCCGCTGCGCAAGCTTTTCGTGTGGAAAATGTGTCGGGGCGACGGCTAAAACAACACATCGTTAGATGAGCAATAACATGTTGTTGCAAAAGAGATTTTTTGCCAACTGGGAAGAAATGCAGGATTGATAACGCATTGGGGTCTATGCTGTTGTCGTTTGGCTATTTAACAAATGTGTCGATCGGGCCTCTACGATGCCTTCGGATCGGCCGAAGTGTGATGCCGGAATTGCCGGATTGCGGGACCCCCACCGGCCGACTACCATCGTGACATGAACACAATGATTCCCACGTTTGCGGCAGGCATGGTGGCCGGTGCGATGAATGCGCTGGCGGGCGGTGGTTCGTTCGTCAGCCTGCCGGCGCTGATCGCGGCTGGCGTGCCTCCGGTGCAGGCGAATACGTCGAGTACGGTCGCACTATTCCCCGGAGGTTTGGCCAGTGCCTGGGCCTACCGCGACGGCCTGGGCCCGGTCGGCCCCGTCCCGTTGCGGGCCTTGCTGCTGACGACCCTGTGCGGCGGCCTCGTGGGCGCCGTGCTGTTGTTGCGGACGCCATCTGCCGCGTTCACGTTCGTGCTGCCGTGGCTGTTGCTGGTGGCCACCATCGCGCTCGCGTTCGGACGGCGCATCGGCGAAGCGCTGCGCGCGCGCTGGCGCATCCACGCGCGCGCGGTGCTGGCGGTCCAGTTCGCGCTGGGCGTCTACGGCGGCTATTTCGGCGGGGCGGTGGGGATCATGATGATCGCGATGTGGGGCCTGCTCGACAACCGCGACCTGAAGCTGCTGAATGCGCCGCGCACCCTGCTGGTCAGCGCGGCGAACACGGTGGCGGTCCTCGCGTTCATCGCGGCCGGCGCGGTGCGGTGGCCGGAAACGCTGGCCATGCTGGCGGGCGCTGTCCTGGGGGGATACGGCGGCGCGCACCTCGGACGGCGGGCGCCGCCGGGTGCGATCCGTGCCGTCACGCTGTGCGCGACGACCGCCATCACGTTCGCCTTTTTCGTGAAAACCTATTTCGTGTGAGGACACCATGCTGCATGCACTGCTCGCAACATTGGGTGGGCTGGCCATCGCGGCCAGCATCGCGGCCAAGTTCGTGAGGCTGCCGGGTAGCGCCGCCGCGGCGGCGCACCCGGAGGTCAGCGCTTCAGCTGCGACAGGTCGCGCACGGCGCCGCGATCGGCCGACGTGGTCAGGGCCGCGTAGGCGCGCAGTGCCTGCGACACGGCACGCTCGCGGTTGACCGGTTGCCACGCGGCGTCACCGCGCGCTTCCATCGCCGCGCGGCGGTGCGCCATTTCCTCGGCCGTCACGCGCAGGTTGATGGTGCGGTTCGGGATGTCGATGTCGATCATGTCGCCTTCCTCGACGAGGCCGATCGCGCCGCCTTCCGCCGCTTCCGGCGACGCGTGGCCGATCACGAGGCCCGACGAACCGCCCGAGAAGCGGCCGTCCGTGAACAGCGCGCACGCCTTGCCCAGGCCTTTCGACTTGATGTACGACGTCGGGTACAGCATCTCCTGCATGCCCGGACCGCCTTTCGGGCCTTCGTAGCGGATGATCACGACGTCGCCCGCGTGGACCGTATCGCCGAGGATGCCCTCGACGGCCGCGTCCTGGCTTTCGAACACGCGCGCCTTGCCGGAAAACTTCAGGATGCTTTCGTCCACGCCGGCCGTCTTGACGATGCAGCCTTTTTCCGCGATGTTCCCGTACAGGACCGCGAGGCCGCCGTCCTGCGAGTACGCGTGCGCGCGGTCGCGGATGCAGCCCTCGGCGCGATCCAGGTCGGCGGTCTCGAAGCGCTCGGCCTGCGAGAACGCGACCTGCGTGGGCACGCCGCCCGGCGCCGCGCGGAACAGCGTGTGCACGGCCTGGTCGTCGCTGCGCTTGATGTCGTATTTTTCGATCGCGTCGCCCAGTGTGGGGGAGTGGACGGTCGGCAGCGACGTGTCCAGCAGGCCCGCGCGCGCCAGTTCGCCGAGGATGGCGACGATGCCGCCAGCGCGGTGCACGTCTTCGATGTGGTACTTGTTCGTCATCGGCGCGACCTTGCACAGGCAGGGCACGTTGCGCGAGATGCGGTCGATGTCGGCCATCGTGAATTCCACGCCCGCTTCGTGCGCCGCGGCCAGCAGGTGCAGCACGGTGTTGGTGGAGCCGCCCATCGACACGTCCAGCGCCATCGCATTCTCGAACGCGGCCTTGGTGGCGATGCTGCGCGGGAGGATGCTGTAGTCGTCGCCTTCGTAGTGGCGCTTGGCCAGGTCGACGATCAGGCGGCCGGCGCGCAGGAACAGCTCCTTGCGGTCGGCGTGGGTGGCGACGATGGTGCCGTTACCCGGCAGCGACAGGCCCAGCGCCTCGGTCAGGCAGTTCATCGAGTTCGCCGTGAACATGCCGGAGCAGGAACCGCAGGTGGGGCAGGCGGAGCGTTCGACTTCGGCCACGTCGGCGTCGGAGATGTTGGAGTCGCCGGCCTGGATCATCGCGTCGACGAGGTCCAGCTTGATGATCTTCTTGTCGTTGTTGACGACCTTGAGCACCTTGCCCGCTTCCATCGGGCCGCCCGACACGAACACGGTCGGGATGTTGATGCGCATGGCGGCCATCAGCATGCCCGGGGTGATCTTGTCGCAGTTCGAGATGCAGACCATCGCGTCGGCGCAGTGGGCGTTGACCATGTATTCGACGGAGTCGGCGATCAGGTCGCGCGACGGCAGCGAGTACAGCATGCCGCCGTGGCCCATCGCGATGCCGTCGTCGACGGCGATGGTGTTGAATTCCTTGGCGACGCCGCCCGCCGCCTCGATCTCGCGCGCGACCAGCTGGCCCAGGTCCTTCAGGTGCACGTGGCCCGGCACGAACTGCGTGAACGAGTTGACGACGGCGATGATCGGTTTTTCGAAGTCGCCGTCCTTCATGCCGGTCGCGCGCCACAGGGCGCGGGCGCCCGCCATGTTGCGGCCTTGGGTCGTGGTACGGGAACGGTAAGTGGGCATGGTGTCTCCTCGGGAATTCGCAAAACCCCAAGAGTGCCGTGGGTACGGCAAGTTGTCCAATATATGATTCGGTAGTCTGTGATTCGCCATCGATATCAATTACACTAAAGCATGCTGATCCGAACCCTCGTCAATGCCGGGCTGAGACGCAGCCTGAAACCCTTGTGGAACGACATCCCGTCGGTCGCGCGCATGCGCGCCGCGTACGAGCGCATCGATCGCCTGGGAACGCTCGGCAGGCCGCCCGTGCGCGTCCATGTCGCCGACGTCGGCGGCGTCGGTGTCGAATGGATCGGGCGGCCCGACGCGGCCCGCGACGGCGTCATCCTGTATCTGCACGGCGGCGGCTTCGCGGTGCGCGCCGCGGCGGCCGATCGCCGTTATTGTGCCGGCCTGGCGCGCCGTACCGGCTGCCCCGTCGTGCTGGTGCCTTACCGGCTCGCGCCCGAGTTCCCGTTTCCGGCGGGCCTGGACGACTGCTGCGCCGTCTACGCGGGCCTGCTGGCCGCCGGCATCCCGCCGCACAGGATCGTCGTGATCGGCCATTCCGCCGGTGCGAACCTGGCGGTCGTGCTGCTGATGCGGGCGCGGGACAACGGTTGGCCCCAGCCGGCGGGCTGCATCCTGCTGTCGGCGCCGATCGACCTGACGGCCGGCAGTCCGTCCGCCACCGCGAACGCCGCGCGCGACAGCATGCAGGGACCGAACATCTGGCCATGGGTGAGGATGACTTACCTCGGCGGCGTCGCGCCGGACCACCCGGACGTGTCGCCGCTGTTCGGCGACTGGAGCGGTCTGGCGCCCATCCACTTCCATGTGTCGGACACGGAGATCATCCTCGACGACAGCAGGCGGGCGGTCGAACGCGCGCGCCAGGCGGGCAACCGCGTGACGCTCTCCGTCTGGCACGACGTGCCGCACAGTTTTTATTACATGAATGCGCTGCGGGAAGCGTGGCGGTGCCGCGCCGAGGTGGTGGCGTTCATCGGGGACGCGCTGCGGCGGGCATAAAAAAAGGCAGCCCGCAGGCTGCCTTTTTCCTGGGTGGGGTGATTACCACCACATGCCGTAGATCGTGGCCAGCACCACGCAGATGACGGCCGAGCCGAGGGCGAAGGCGCCATCGACCTTGAACAGCTTCGTGTCGACGATCAGGCCCTTGACCTTGCCGCGGGCGAACACGGTGCTGAGCAGCACCATGCCGGCGACGACGAGCCAGAACACGATGAACATGCGGTCCAGGAACGGGATCTCGTAGACACCGCTGCCGTTGTCGTGCGCGAAGCCGATCGGGGCGAGGAACGAAAGGTCCATCATCGTCGGCAGGAACTTCAGGATGATCGAGAACACGAGGCCGCCCACGGTCGCGAACATCGCGGCGCTGGACGTCGTCTTCTTCCAGAAGAAGCCCAGCAGGAACATGGCCAGGATGCCAGGCGAGACGAAGCCCGTGTATTCCTGGATGTACTGGAAGCCGCCTTTCTTGTCG
>NZ_FMZS01000024.1 GCF_900101265.1 Massilia sp. PDC64 | reverse complement strand
ACCGGCAGCGGCATGTCCGATGCGCCGAAATCGACGGTCTTGGCCTTGATCTGCTTGATGCCGGCGCCCGAGCCGATCGATTGGTAGTTCAGGCCATTGCCGCTGGTCTTCTTGTACATCTCCGCCCATTTCGAATAGATCGGGTAGGCGAAGGTCGAACCAGCACCGGTGATGTCGGCGGCCAGCGTCGCGGTGCTCGCGAACGCGGCGGTGGTGCCGATGATGATGGTTGCCAGCAGTTGCTTCATGCGCATATCAAGGTCCTTTGGTTAGGGTAGTGACACGGTTGATGCTGCGCAGTGTAGTGAGCAAATATGACGGCTTTATGACATGGCCATCCCGGCCATATGACATGCGCGGCGCATAATGTGACAGCCGAAAACGATATGTCACACAGCGCTTGGACCGCTGTCACAATGCGCGGTTCGCCCTCTTACACCGTCCAGAAAAAGTGCCTTGTAAATACTTTTTCTTATGCTAATTTGAAAGTGTTTATGCGGTATGGAGGAGTTGTCCTACACGGATCGGAGGGAGCGCTCAACGGCGTTCAACAGGTATGTTATTTATTTCAGGAATGCTGACCGGCATCGTCCTCCTCGTGGTGTACGAGGTGATTGCCGAAGGCATGGGCAGTTCACAAAAGTTGCGCGACCGCTATCACGAATAGCATTGGGGGCCGGAGAGGTCTCATCAAAGAAAAAGCGGCGGGGCCTCAGGCACCCGCCGCTTTTCTTGTGCGCGCGACGCGCGGCTTCAGCGGAGGAAGCGCGACACCTGGCTCATTGCCGCCAGGTCCAGGTTCATGAACTGCAACCCGGCCTTGAATTCGCCATTGCTGAAAATGCAATACATGACCTTGACGCGCGCATGCAGGGGGAACGGCGTGCCGTCGACGAGCAGGTCGAAGCCCACCTGGCCCGTCTGCCCCGTCTGCAACGGATGCGGCACGGTGATGCTGACGCCGTTGGCGCCGATGTCGGATGTACGTCCCTGAACGGGGGGCTGGCCTTCCATCGCCAGGATTGCCCTCACTTTCAGGATCTTGCGTGCGGATTGCCTTTGTTCTAACGCCACGATAAGCCTGTGTTACTTTGAAAACGAGGTGGGATTATAAGGTGGAACGATCACCTGCGTGTTACCGCAATTCAATGAGCAACGATCAGTCGAGCTCGCGCAACTTGCTAAACGCCTCGTCGATACGCTCGACGGCCACGATGGTCATCCCCTCGATCTTTTGCTTCGGCGCATTCGCTTTCGGGATCACGGCGACGGAAAAGCCCAGCTTTGCCGCCTCGCGCAAACGCTCCTGTCCGCGCGGGGCGGGACGGATCTCGCCGGCCAGGCCCACTTCGCCGAAGACGACGAGGCCGCGCGGCAGCGCCTTGTTGCGCATCGACGAGTTGATCGCCAGCAGGACGGCCAGGTCGGCGGCCGGCTCCGTGATCTTGACGCCGCCCACCGCATTGATGAACACGTCCTGGTCGAACGCCGCGATGCCGGCATGGCGGTGCAGCACGGCAAGCAGCATGGCGAGACGGTTCTGCTCCAGGCCGACGGACAGCCGGCGCGCGTTCGGCAGATGGCTCGCGTCGACGAGCGCCTGGACTTCGACGAGCAGCGGCCGCGTACCCTCCTGCGTCACCATCACGCAGGAACCGGGCACCTGGTTGTCGTGTTGCGACAGGAACAAAGCGGACGGGTTCGACACGCCCTTCAACCCCTTTTCCGTCATCGCGAACACGCCCAGTTCGTTGACGGCGCCGAAACGGTTCTTGATGGCGCGCACGAGGCGGAAGCTGGACTGCGTATCGCCTTCGAAGTACAGCACGGTGTCGACGATGTGCTCCAGCACGCGCGGACCCGCGAGCGCACCCTCCTTCGTCACGTGGCCGACGAGAATGATCGTCACGCCCGTCTGCTTCGCCACGCGCGTGAGCTGGGCCGCGCATTCGCGCACCTGCGAGACGGAGCCGGGCGCCGATGTCAGGGCGTCCGAGTACAGCGTCTGGATCGAGTCGATGACGGCGACGTCCGGCTTGAGGTCGGCAATGGTGCCGAGGATTTTTTCCAGCTGGATCTCGGCCTGCAGTTTCAAATCCTTCGCCTCGACCTGCAGCCGGCGCGCGCGCAGCGCGATCTGGGCACCGGATTCCTCGCCGGACACGTACAGGGTGCTGCGCGTCGCGGCCAGGTTCGCCAGCGCCTGCAGCAGCAAAGTGGACTTGCCGATGCCGGGGTCGCCGCCGATCAGCACGACGCCGCCCGCGACGAGGCCGCCGCCCAGCACGCGGTCGAATTCGTCGATGCCGGTGCCGAAACGGGGCACGTCGATCGCCTCGATATCGGCCAGCGACAGCACGGGGGCCGTCTGCGCCAGGCTTTTATGCATGTGCGGCGTCTGCGACATGCGGTTCAGGCCGGCGGTCTCGACCTGTTCGGTCATCGTGTTCCAGGCCTTGCAATCGGTACACTGACCGGTCCAGCGGCTGGCGACACTGCCGCAATCGCTGCAGACGAAACTGGTACGGGGTTTAGCCATGATTCCTTAACTTATAAAACGGGATCGCACCCGAGCGGCGCCTCGGCCACGCGCACGCGCGGCGCCACGGCGCACATCAATTCATAGCCGATCGTGCCGGCGGCCTGGGCCACCTCGTCGATCGGGAGGCCGTCGCCCCACAGGGTGACCTTGCTGCCCACCCGGGCGTTCGGAACCGGCGACAGGTCGACGGCCATCATGTCCATCGACACCCGGCCGACGAGCGTCGTGCGGATGCCGTCCACGAGGACGGGCGTGCCGTGCTCCGCGTGGCGCGGGTAGCCGTCAGCATAGCCGCAGGCGACGACACCCACCGTCATGGCCCGGTCGGCCTGGAAACGGCTGCCGTAGCCCACGCTGTCGCCCGGTTGCAGGTGCTGGATGCCGATGATTTCCGATTTCAGCGTCATCGTCGGCAGCAGGCCGTAATCCTTCGCCGAGCGCCCGCCCGGCGTCCCGCCGTACAGCATGATGCCGGGGCGGACCCAGTCGCTCTGCAACTCCTGGACCAGCTCCGCCGTATGCAGCACGCCGCCGGAATTCGACAGGCTGCGCTCGCCCGGCAGGCCGTCCGCGCCCAGGCGGAAGCGGCGCACCTGCTCGCCGATCGACAGGCGCGGATGCTCCAGCTCGTCCGCGTTCGCGAAATGCGTCATCAGCGTGATGTTGCGGATGCCCGGGATCGCCCGCAGGCGCTGATATGCCGCGGCGAACTCGTCCGGCCGGAAGCCGAGGCGGTTCATGCCCGTGTTCATCTTGAGGTGCACGTCGATGGGGCGGTAGAGCTGGGTGTACTCCAGCATCTTGACCTGTTCGATGCAATGGACCGTGCTGTTGACATTGTGTTCAGCCAGCAAGGGGATGTCCGACGCGTCGAAGATTCCCTCTAATAATAGGATCGGCTTCACCCACCCCAGCTCGCGCAGGCGCAGCGCGTTTTCCGTCTCGATCAGCGCCAGGCCGTCGGCCTGCGCGAAACCGCGCATCCCTCGTTCCAGGCCGTGGCCATACGCGTTCGCCTTCACCACGGCCCAGATCTTCGCCTGCGGCGCACAGGCGCGCGCCCGGGCCAGATTGTGCTGCATGGAATCGAGGTGGATGGTGGCGTACAGGGGACGTGGCATGGCTTGCAGATGGGGGCGACGGCTGAGAACGAAAGGTTTATTTTACTCCCGGCAGTGAAATGCCGTATTGTCGATTCCTTGGGCTAACCGGTCTTTCATGGTATAAAGCAACCCATCCAGTTTTTTGAACTTTTCGAATGAATCGTGGTTTTTATACCATCATGGCGGCGCAGTTCTTCTCGTCGCTGGCAGACAACGCGCTGATATTTGTCGCGATCGGTCTGCTAACGGCGATGAAAGCCCCGGCTTCGCTCACTCCGCTGCTGAAGCTGTCGTTCGTCCTGTTCTACGTCCTGCTGGCCGCTTTCGTCGGCGCCTTCGCCGATTCGATGCCCAAGGGACGCGTGATGTTCATTGCGAACCTGATCAAAGTGTTCGGCTGCTGCCTGATCTTCTTCGGCGTGCATCCGCTCGTCGCCTGCGCCGTCGTCGGCTTCGGCGCCGCCGTCTACTCCCCCGCCAAATACGGCATCCTGACCGAACTGCTGCCGCCGGAAAAACTCGTCGCGGCCAACGGCTGGATCGAAGGCCTTACCGTCATGTCCATCATCCTCGGCACCGTCATGGGCGGCGCCCTCGTCAGCGTCCACGGCGGCGCATGGCTGATGACGCTGGATGTCCCCGGTATCGAGACCGGTATCAACACGCCCGTCAAGGCCCAGCTCGCCGTGCTGATCGGCGTGTACGCGCTGGCCGCCGGCTTCAACCTGCGCATCCCGGACACCGGCGCCCGCTACGAGCACCAGGAACGCAATCCGGCGCGGCTGATCGCCGATTTCGCCGACTGCTCCGCCACGCTGTGGAAAGACAAGCTGGGCCAGATCTCGCTGGCCGTGACGACCCTCTTCTGGGGCGCCGGCGCGACGCTCCAGTTCATCGTGCTGAAATGGGCCGAGCGCTCGCTGCACATGCCCCTCGACAAAGCGACGAGCCTGATCGGCGTCGTCGCCATCGGCGTCGCGGTCGGTGCCGCCGCGGCCGCGAAGATGATCCCTCTGAAGAAGTCGCTGACCGTGATCCCGCTCGGCATCATCATGGGGCTCGTCGTGACGGCGATGACGATGGTCTATTCGCTGACGGTCGCCGTCCCGCTGCTGCTGATCATCGGCCTCCTGTCCGGCTTCTTCGTCGTGCCGATGAACGCCCTGCTGCAGCACCGCGGCCACGTGCTGATGAGCGCCGGCCACTCGATCGCCGTGCAGAACTTCAACGAGAACCTCTCCATCCTCACCATGCTGGCGCTGTACGCCATCATGATCACGCTGAACCTGGACCTGAACGTCATCATCGTCATGTTCGGCCTGTCCCTGGCCGGCATCATGTGGCTGATCGGCCGCCGCCACGCGGCGAACCAGCGCGAGCACGACTCGCTCGCACTGATCGGCGAGCACAAGCACTAATTCAGGGCGTCAGCCGGGCCCGGGCGCGGTCGCGCCAGTCGTCCGGGACGATGAAGCCCCGTTCGAATTCGACGATGTTGTTCGGCTCTTCACGTACGAGCGACACGAGCACGGGCGCATCCGACGCCATGAAATGGTCTTCCAGTTCCGCGGCCAGCTGGGCCTTGTCCAGCATCCACACGGCCGATTGCGCGCGGAACGGCGGCAGCCATTGCAGGCGCGGCAGGATCAGGAAGCGGTCGCCGGGCAAGGCGTCGAGTTCCTCCATGGGGCACCAGAAGCCGCGGCAGTGGCCCGCCGTGATGCCCTGCATGGCCTGGTACGTCCCCCGCGGGTAGAACAGCCAGCCCTTCACGAGCGCGCGCGCCGCGACGACGGGCCGCGGCAGCACGTACTGCGCGGCCGGGTGAACGCCCAGGTTCAGCTGGCGGTCGAACACCTTGCGCATCTTGCGGCCGAGGCTGTCGGCCAGGTTCGGGCCGACGAACGTGTCGAAGCCCGTCGTCGCATCGTCCTGCAGCAGGTAGAACTTGGTGGCGAACTCGATGTGCTCGACGCCGCCCTCCCCTGCATCCAATAGAAAATCGAACTCGCCGACGGTGTCGTTGCGGCTCGCCCGCACCTGCAGGCCATGCGCGACGAGGCGGCCCTGGTGGGCGAAATAAAAGGCCATCAGCTTTTCCGCGTACAGGCCGAGGTGGGTATACATCTTCGCGCCGAGCGCCGCGTCGAGCGGCGCGGGATCCGCATCGAGTTCGGCCAGCCAGCGTGCCGTCTCCTCCGTCATCGGACCAAGCGTCGCGATCCGGCCTTCCCAGTGCGGGTCGTGGATGTCGAGCAGGTCCGGGGCGTCCAGCAGCCAGGCCAGCGCCCGCACCCGCGCGCGCCGCAGGTGACGCCAGCGGCGTTCGAACAGGGCCTGGTACGTGTCAGCCCGATCGCGCACGGGCGTTCCTTGCCCTGCACAGATCGGCCCACGCGAGCGCCTTGTCGGCGCCGCGGCGCAGCAGTTCGCCCGGATGCAAGGTGGCGACGAGATTGACGGTGCGTCCGCCCGTTTCCAGCGTGTGGCTGCTGCCGCGCGCACCCGCCAGCGGTTCCGGCAGCGGCCGGCCCAGCAAGGTGTTGGCGGCGATCTGGCCCAGGGTCAGCACGGTGTCCGCGCCCGTCAGCGCCACCTCGCGTTCGAGGTACGGCCGGCACGCGGCCGCCTCCTGCGGCGTGGGCGCGCGCTCGCCGCCATTCGGCGTCGTCGGGCGGCACTTGATCAGGTTCGTCACATAGACGTCGCGCTCGCGGCCCATGCCGACGGCGGCCAGCATGTTGTCCAGCAGCTTGCCCGGATCGCCCGCGAGCGGCACGCGCGCCTTTTCGTCGGCGGCCGTCGTGGCACCCGCCGCGACGACCCAGCGCGCCTCCTTCGCGCCCGTGCCCGGCACCGGTGCGCGGCCTTCGCGGCACGCGCTGCAGCGGCGGCACGCGGCGATGGCGATCGTGAGCTGGTCCCAGTCCATGTTTGCGATTTCTTCCGGCGTCGCGTCGCTCGGCAAGGCGGCGTCGTCCCACGCGGAATCGTGGTCGGCCGGCGGCGCCAGCGCGGACACGGATTGCGCCACCGGTTGCAGCGGCGTCGGTCCAGGCGGACGCGGTCCCGCCGGTGCCGGCCGCGGCGGTGGCGCGACGGGAGCCGGCGCCTCGGCAACCGGCTCCGCGACCGGCGCCAGCGCAGACGCCGACTGCGCCACGGGCTGCAGCGGCGTCGGTTCCGCCACGACGGCCACGTCGGCCTCGGCGGATGCGGGCGCAACTGCAGGTGCCGAGCGCAACTGCCACAGCGGGCCGAGGCCCATCTCGTTCAGGAAGATGGCGTCGCGTTCGCTGACACCGTTCATAACACATACCTCATCACGATCGCATCCTCGCGCCGCCCTTCGTGCGCGGGATAATAGCCCTTGCGCCGGCCGATCTCCTCGTAACCGTAGCGCCGGTACACGTCGAGCGCGCGCGTGTTCGACGGTCGCACCTCGAGCAGGATCGACGCCATGCGCTGCGCCCGCGACCTGGCGGCAATGCGGTCCAGCAGATAGCGCCCCACGCCGCGCCCATGCAGCGGCGCCGCGACGGCCACGTCGAGCAGGTGGGCTTCGTCGAGCGCATACATCAACAGAAAATACCCGGCCAGCGCGCCCGCCGGCTCGCGCAGCACCCACGCGTCGTAGCCGCTCGCGAGCGAGTCCATGAAATTCGCGCGGCTCCACGGATGCGGAAACACGCTGCGTTCGAGCGCATGCACCTCGTCGACGTCGCCCACGACCATCGGGCGCAGTTCCAGGTGCGGGACATCCGTCATCGCGCGTCCGCCTTGGCCGCGTTGATGGCCTGGCGTTCGGCGCTCGTGTACGCGACCTTGTTGCGCAGGTACAGCGGCTGCGCCTCGTCGGCCGGCACGGCGCGGCCCGCGGCCAGTGCCGCCACGCCCAGCACCGCGAATTCGCGTGCGTGCGGGAGGATGTCGGCATGCGCGCCGGCCGCGAAAGGCGCGTCCGCAAAGGCGTCCGGATACGCGGCAAAACCGTTGCCGCACGCGACCAGGCCCTCGACCGCTTCCGGCGCCACGTCGCCCGGCGCGCACAGCGCGGGCTCGCGCACGACCTGCCACGCGCCCGTCCAGCGGTACTGCGCCCAATAGACTTCGCCCATGCGCGCATCCAGTACGGCCAGCACCTCGGTCGCGCCCGTGCGGGCGCGGCACGCCTCGGCCATCGCTTCCAGGGTCACCAGCGGCAGCACGGGCTTGCGCGCGCCGAACGCGAGCCCCTGCGCCACGCCGCACGCCGTGCGCACGCCCGTAAACGAGCCCGGACCGGCGCCGAACGCGATCGCGTCGCAGTCGGAAAGCAGCAAGCCGGCATCGCGCAGCAACTCCTGCACCATGGGCAGGACGGACTGCGAATGCGTGCGTACGCCCGACGCTTCACGAGTCAATACGCGGGTCAATACGGGGGTGTCCGCGCCGTCCGCGCTGTTCAATAACGCGCAGGACGCCAGCTCGGACGAGGTTTCGATGGCGAGGATGATAGGCATGGCGTATTGTAACCCGGCGGCCCGGCCAGCCAAAAGCGCGGAACCGTTGTAGAATCGCGCCCATGTCCAGTCTGACCCTCGAGCCCGATACCCGCGACCAGGTCGCCGCCGCCCTGCACGGCGACGGCTGGATCGTCGCCTGCCTGTGCGCCGCCTGGTGCGGCACCTGCTCGTCCTACCGCGCCGCGTTCGACGGCCTGGCCGCGCGCCATCCCGACAAGACCTTCGTCTGGATCGACGTGGAAGACCAGGCCGACGTCGTCGGCGACCTCGACGTCGAGAATTTCCCCACCCTGCTCGTGCAGCGCGGCGACGCCGTCGCGTTCTTCGGCACGATGCTGCCCGATCCGAAGGTCGCGGACCGGCTGATCCAGGCGCAGGCGGAGCTCAGCACCGCCGAGCTCGCGCGCCAGGCAGCGTCCACGCCAGAACGCCAGGCGTGGCAGCGCGAGTGCAATCTGCGCACCCTGCTCGCCGGCGCCGGCGACTGATTACGCCAACTTCAGCGGCAGACTGCGCAGCCGCTGCCCCGTCAGCTTGAACACGGCATTCGCCACGGCGGGCGCGACGGGCGGCACGGCCGGTTCGCCCATGCCCTCCGGCGGCTCCGCACTGGGAACGATGATGGTCTCGACCACGGGCGCCTGCGCCATCCGCAGGACGGGATAATCGCCGAAGTTCGTCTGCTGCGGCTGCCCGTCCCTGAACGTGATCTCCCCCGCCAGCGCGGCCGACAGGGCGAACACGACGCTCGATTCGACCTGCTGCGCGACGATGTTCGGATTCACGGCGAGCCCGCAATCGACGGCGCACACGACCCTGTGCACGCGGATGTCCTTCTCTTCCACCGACACTTCCGCGACCTGCGCGACGACGGTGCCGAACGACTGGTGCACGGCGACGCCGTGCGCGCGGCCTTCCGGCGGCGTGCCGGCGCGCGCGAGCGCGGCATCCAGCGCGGCCAGGTGGCGCGGGCGGTCCTTCAGCAGCGCGCGCCGCCACGCGACCGGGTCCTGCCCGGACGCATGGGCCACCTCGTCCGCGAAGCTCTCCTTGAAGAACGCATTGTGCGAATGGCCCACCGAACGCCAGTACCCGATCGGCACGACGCTGTCGACGGTCACGTGGCGGCTGCGCCGGTTGGGGATCGCGTACTGCTGGTCGTACTCGCCCTCGGCCGTCACCTTGTCCGGACCGACGCCAGGCAGGCCGAGGTTGCGCGGGAAGTACTGGTGGCCGATGGCGCCGCTCGCGAGCTTGCTGTCCCACGCGAGCACGCGCCCGTCCGCGCCGATGCGCGCCGTGTAGCGGGCCAGCGCGGCCGGGCGCCAGACGTCGTGGGTCATATCGTCCTCGCGCGTCCAGATCAGCTGCACGGGACGGCCCCGCGTCTGCATCGCCACGGCGACCGCCTGCGCCACCATGTCCGTCTCCAGGCGCCGGCCGAAACCGCCGCCGAGCATCGTCACCTCGATGGCGACGTCCTCGCGCGCGACGCCGGCGACCTTTGCCGCCACGTCCACCGCGATGCTCGGCACCTGGGTGGGCGACCACAGTTTCACTTTGCCGTTCAGGACCTGCGCCGTGCAGTTCTGCGGTTCCATCGTCGCATGCGCGAGGAAAGGCGCGCGGTATTCGGCCTGCACCGAGCGGGCGCCCGCGAGTCCGGGCGCATCCTGGCTGCCGGCCTCGAAGTAGGCATGCCCCGATTCCTCGTCCAGCGCCTGCGCGAAGCCGGCGAACACGGATTCGCTCGACAACGCGGCGTGCGGGCTCGTGGTCCACTGCACGGGCAGCGCGAGGGCCGCTTGCTTCGCCTGCCACCATCCTTTCGCCACGACCGCGACGCCCGCGCCGGCACCGGAAAACGGCTGCAGCGCGGACGATACGTCGACGACCTGTTGCACACCCGGCATCGATGCCACCTTGGCCGCATCGAAACCGGCGACGCCGGCGCCCAGCACGGGCGCCATGCGCAGCGCCGCATACAGCAGGCCTTCCGGCCGCACGTCGATGCCGAACTGGGCGCGGCCGTTGACCTTCGACGGGGTGTCGCGCCGGGGCAGCGGCTTGCCGATCAGGCGGAATTCGGCGGGCGTCTTGAGGCGCACGTCGTCGGGGCCGATGTCGCCGCCCAGCGCGGCCGCGCGCTGCGCCAGCAGGCCGTACGGCGCGCGCCGTCCGTCCGGATGGAGCACCATGCCGTCGCGCGTGGACAGCGTCTCCACGGTCGTCTTCCACTGCTCGGCGGCCGCGCGCAGCAGCATCGCACGCGCGACGGCGCCGGCGGTCCGCATCGTCGGCCACGCATCCTTCACGCTCGTCGACGCGCCCGTGAACATGATGCCCAGCTCGCGCGCCACCTTGCCCGCGACCCAGCGCGCGCCCAGCTGAAAATTACCCGCATCGTCCGGGTGGAACGGCAGCGTGTCGCGCAGCACGGTGAGGTTGGCGAAGATCTTGTCGATGGGTGCCTGCACGACGCGCACGGCCTCGAGCGGCGCATCCAGTTCCTCGGCCAGCAGCATGGGCAGCGCCGTGTGCACGCCCTGCCCCATCTCGCTACGCGGGACGACGACGTCGATGGTGCCGTCGGGAGCAATCGCGACCCAGCCGTTCAGCGCCACGGTGCCGGCATCGTGCGTGGCGGCGGGCCCCGTCGCGCGCAGGCGCTGGCGCGGTGGCGCGACGCCCCAGCCGACGACGAGCGCCGTGCCCGCGGCCAGGCCGCCCAGCAGGAACCGGCGCCGTCCCTTGCGTGCCGTGCGTACCGGACCGCCGTCCTCCTTATCCGAACCTGGTCCGCCCGTGTCCCGCATCGTCTCCCCTCCATGTCTCCAGCAATTCCGCCGGCTCCACCGGCCGGCCATACAGATAACCCTGCGCGCGCCTGCAGCCGTGGCGCAGCAGGAAGGCCGCCTGTTCGGCGGTCTCCACGCCTTCCGCGATCACGGCGAG
This sequence comes from Massilia sp. PDC64, assembly GCF_900101265.1. Classification (GTDB taxonomy): domain Bacteria; phylum Pseudomonadota; class Gammaproteobacteria; order Burkholderiales; family Burkholderiaceae_D; genus Telluria. Next base: position 19,449 of record NZ_FMZS01000024.1, on the reverse strand, counting down.
GTCCATGCTCTTGCCCAGCTGGACGATGGCGACCGCGATCGCCTCGTCGTCCTTGTCGGCCGGGATGTCCTTGATGAAGCTGCGGTCGATCTTGAGGGTCTGCACCGGCAGCTGCTTCAGGTACGCGAGCGACGAGTAGCCGGTGCCGAAATCGTCGATCGCCAGTTCCACGCCCAGCGCATGCAGGTCATTGATGTACTGGAGCGCGTCGCCCGTATTCATGATCACGGACTCCGTCACCTCCAGCTGCAGCCGCTGCGGCGCGAGGCCCGCGTCGGCCAGCACGCGCGCGACGAGCGGCGCGATGCTGCCGCGGTCGAACTGGCGTCCCGACAGGTTCACCGCCACCTTCGGCACGTACAGCCCGGCCGTTTCCCAGCATACCACCTGGCGGCACGCTTCTTCCAGCACCCAGGCCCCCAGCTGGCCGATGAAGCCGATGTCCTCGGCGAGCGGAATGAAGCGCACCGGCGGCACGTGGCCCAGTTCCGCGCTGTGCCAGCGCACGAGGGCTTCGACGCCCGTCAGGCGGCCCGTCTCGATCTCGACCTGCGGCTGGTAATGCAGGCGGATCTCGCCCCGCTCGATCGCGCGCCGCAGCAGGCCTTCCATGCGCAGGCGCTCGGCACCGTCGCCGTCCATCGACGGGGCATACAACTGGTAGCCGTTGCGGCCCCGTGCCTTGGCCTGGTACATGGCCACGTCGGCATTCCGGATCAACATGTTCATGTCGGTCGCATCGTGCGGGAACAGGCTGATGCCGACGCTGCCCGTGACGAACAATTCGTAGTCCGAGACGAGCACGGGCCGCTCGAACAGCTGCATCAGTTTTTCCGCCACCTGGCGCGCGCCATGCGCGCCGTCGACGTCTTCCAGCAGCACGATGAATTCGTCGCCGCCCAGGCGCGCGAGCGTGTCGCCGTCGCGCAGGCACCCGGCCAGCTGGCCCGCGACCTGTTTCAGCAGCTCGTCGCCGACGTGGTGGCCGAGCGTGTCGTTCACGGTCTTGAAGCGGTCGAGGTCGATGAACATCACGGCGAGCTGGCGGTGGCTGCGCGCCGCGCGCACCATCGCGTGCTGCAGGCGGTCGTGGAACAGCAGGCGATTGGGCAGGCCCGTGAGCGGGTCGTGGTGCGCCAGGTGGTCCAGCTTGTCCTGCGATTCCTTGACCTTGGTGATGTCGGAGAACACGCAGACGTAGTGCGTGACGGCGTCCGCGTCGTCGCGCACGGCCGACACGGTCAACCACTCGAGGTACGTCTCGCCGTTCTTGCGGCAGTTGAGGAGCTCGCCGCGCCAGAATCCGGTCTCCGCCAGGTCGGCCCACAGCGCCTCGGAGAACCCGGTGTCGTGGCTCGCCAGGCGCGTGAGGCTCGAATGCGTGCCGACCGCTTCGCTCTCCGTATAGCCCGTGATCTGCGTGAAGGCGGGATTCGTCGCGACGATCTTGCCGTGCACGTCGATCACCATCACGCCATCGGCGATGTGCTCCAGCACAGTGGCCGACAGGCGCAGTTTTTCCTCGGTCTGGCGCCGCTCCGTGATGTCGGCGAACACCCAGATGCTGCCGTCGTCCTGGCGTTCCGGGTCGAGCGCGCGGCCGCTGACGGTGCACCACACGAGGCTGCCGTCGCGCCGGCGGAACTGGCGTTCGTCGCCGAAATCGCCGCCGCTCGCCAGCACGGGCTCCGCCGCCTCGATGCCCTGCACATAGTCCTCGACGGTCGGGAACAGCACGCCGATCGGATCGCCCAGCAGCTCGCCCTCGCCGTAGCCGAACAATTCGTCGAAGCGGCGGTTGGTCGACACGACGCGGCGTTCGCGCACGTACATGATGCCGAACATGACGTTGTCCAGCACGGCGCCCTGCTCCGCCAGCAGCGCTTCGATGCGCATCTCGTTGTATTTGCGCTCGCTGATGTCGGAAATGATCCCGTCGATCCAGAACGCGGCATTGCCGTCGAAACCGGCCGGCTGGCCGCTCTCCAGCACCCAGCGCTCGATGCCGGCCGCGTCCGTGATGCGGTATTCGATCTCATACGGCCGCACGCCCAGCACGGCCTCCTTGACGAAGTGCCGCTGCATCTTGCGGTCTTCCGGGCAGATGATGTCGGCCCAGCGGTCCGTATGCGCGCCGATGAAGCGGGCGGCCGGGTAGCCGGAGATGTCTTCGATGGCGTCGCTGACGAAGTCGATCAACCCGCCCGGCCGGGCGCGGAACACGGCGCCAGGCACCTGCGAGACGATGGTGCGGAAGCGTTCCTCGCGCCGGGCAATGTCCTGAAACAGGTCGCCGATCGCGATGCGCATGTGCTCCAGCTGGCCGCCGAGCCGTCCCAGTTCGTCGTTCGTGGACAGCGCGAGCGGCGCATCGAACTGGCCGCGCGACAGGTGGTCGGAAAAGCTCATCAGGGTGCCCAGCGGCGCCAGCAGGCGACGCCGCAGCAGGATCAGGATCAGCAGCAGCGATACGCCCAGCTGCACGGCCAGCACGAGCGCATAGAGCACCTGCTTGGCGCGCAGCGATTGCTGGCTCAGGCTGTCGTCCATCTCGACCGTCACGTGGCCGATCGGCTGGCCGTGCACGACGACCTCGCGCTCGGCCCGCAGCACGTGCCCGCCGGGTGCGGCGGCCGCGCGGCGGTCGATGAAATCGCCCTCCGCCTGGGCGCCCACGTGCACGCGCACGACGGCCGGGTCGCGCATCAGGGAATCCACGAGCGAGCGGGCCGCGTCGATGTTCATGTTCCACAGCGATTCCTGCATGCCGAGCGCGAGGATGTCGGCATTGCGCTGCAGGGTCTCGTCCAGCTCGCGGCGCGCCGCCTGCTGTTCCTGCACGCCGATCATGAGGTAGCCGCCCACGACGGCCGGTATCGCGAGGCCGCCGACCAGCAGCACGAGCAGTGCGGCGTACAGCGAGCGACCGTACAACCGCGCGAGACGCGACGGTAACGCGGACAAGGCAACGCGGGACAGGAAGGCCATGGCGGAGGGCGTGCTGGCGCCCGGCTTGTGGCCGGTACGACAACTTTTTTTACGAAGAATCAATACGTTAATGTTTTTTTCGATTATGCACGCAACTATTGCCGTGCGTCACATTTTTTTGGCATGTGCCCGCCGTGATAGCGATAACCGTGACCGGGTCGCCACGTTGGGGGCCGCCAAGCGACAACGACGCAGGCTTGCTATCATCAGCCTCTTTATATTGAGGAGGCATCGATGACACTTTCCTTGTACACGGCTTCGGTACCCGTGTTCCGCCAGATCCTGGGCAGCCTGTCCGCCATCCTGGCGAAGGCCGAGGCGCACGTGGACGCGAAAAAGCTGGATCCGAACGCCCTGTTGCAGGCGCGCCTGTTCCCGGACATGTTCCCGCTCGTGCGCCAGGTGCAACTGGCGACGGATTTCGCCAAGGGCGCGGCCGCGCGCCTCGCGGGCGTCGAGGTGCCGCGTTACGAAGATGTGGAGACGGATTTCGCGGGCCTGCAGGCGCGCCTGGAAAAGACGCTGGCCTTCCTGGACACGGTGGCGCGCGAGGCGGTGGATGCCGGCGGCGACCGCGACGTGACGATCGGCACGGGTGCCAACCAGCGCCAGTTCAAGGGCCAGGTCTATTTATTGCACTACGCGCTGCCGAACTTCTATTTCCACGCCGCGACGGCGTACGACATCCTGCGCCATAACGGGCTGGAGATCGGCAAGCGGGATTTCGTCGGGACCTTCTGATCAGGTGTTGCGGCGCGGGTAGCCCTGCGCCAGGATGCGCTGCCACACCACTTCCTTCTGCTCGGCCGTCATCGAGACCCAATGGGCCACCTCGACGACGGTCCGGCCGCAGCCGCGGCAGATTTCGTCGAACGTGGTCGAACATACCGCCACACACGGTGTGTCCGGCCTCACGGGCAGGGGCGCCCCCTGCTGCGCGTCAACGGGCGGGGCCGACATCGAGCTTGTCCCAGCCTTCATGGCCGAGCTTTTCCATGGTCTCGATATTCTTCTCGAAGATCTCGGCCGCGTCGGGAATCGCTTCCACGGCGCGGTCGATGCTGTCTTCGCGCAAGATCTGCAGCACCGGGTACGGCGAACGGTTCGTATAGTTTTCGATGTCGTTCGGGTCCGTCTCCGCGAACTGGTAGTCCGGATGGAAGCTGGCGATCTGCAGCTCGCCGTCCAGGCTCATGTCTTCCACGGCGGCGTCTGCCACGTCGAGGAATTCGTTGAAGTCCAGGAAATCCTGCAACACGTATGGATGGATCAGCAGGGTCGTGTCGACCTCTTCCGGGTCCGTGTCGGCGAGCAATTGCAGCTCGTCCATCAGGGTATCCAGCAGGGATTCCGGCGTGCGCGCGTGCGAGACGACGTAGCGGACCTGGTCCTTCACTTGCACCGCCTTCGCGAACGGACACAGGTTCAGGCCGATGACGGCGCGGTCGACCCAGCGCCGGGTGGCGGCGATGATGGCGTCATCGTCCACGTTCTCGTTGGCAGTGCTCATTTGATGCTTTCTAAAAATACAAAACTGCTTCGTGCAGAGACGGCAATTGTACGCTTTTTGCGTCCTCTCATGGAACGTCCGACAAGCCGGACTAACTTGACAAGCAGGGTGGTATTACTCGTCAGTCAATGAAGTCCAGGTACAAATTTGACAATGCAGGCCCGGCAACGGCGGCGTTTTTCGGCTTGGAAATTTCCGGTACACCCAGGGGTATATGGAAAACCGCTTGATCTTCATCAGCTAAAGATGAGCCCGCAGGAACCATACCCCCAGCAAACCCGTCTTAATGGACGCCTCCGTTAGCAAAAAGAATAGACAAGATTTTTTGTAACTGCGCCGACATATTTCTTGACTGACTCGGTAACTGGTCCGTACACTCCGTCTTCACTCGTCAGTCCTGCCGTTCCTGGACGCAACACTGGAAAGCTATGAACGAAACGACTCGCTCCACTTACGCCCTGGCCATCGCGCTCCTGTCCGTCTCCGCGATCAGCCACGCCGCCGACAGCGCCCCGAGCCCGATCGCACAGAGCAGCAGCGCTGCCGCCATGGCCAAGGCGATCCTGCCGCAAGCCCTGACCCCGTCCAAGTCCGACGACTACAAGGACCCCGACCTGTGGGCCCGCATTCGCAGCGGCTACGCCATTCCCGACATCGACAACGCCCTCGTCGCCAAGCACGTGCAGTGGTACGCGAGCCGTCCGGACTACCTGACGCGCACGTCGAGCCGCGCGTCGCTGTACCTGTACCACGTCGTACAGGAGCTGGAAAAGCGCGGCATGCCGACGGAACTGGCCCTGCTGCCCGTGATCGAATCCGCGTTCAACCCGCAGGCCCTGTCGACCGCCGACGCGGCCGGCATCTGGCAGTTCGTGCCGGGCACGGGGCGCGACTTCAACCTGCAGCAGAACATGTTCAAGGACGAGCGCCGTGGCGTGCTCGCCTCCACCGACGCCGCCCTCACCTATCTGCAGCGCCTGTACACGATGTTCGGCGACTGGCAGCTGGCCCTCGCCGCGTATAACTGGGGCGAAGGCAATGTGCAGAAGGCAATCCAGAAGAACCGCTCGCTGGGCAAGCCGACCGACTTCGAAAGCCTCGCCGAGCTGATGCCGGCGGAAACCCGCAACTACGTGCCGAAGCTGCAGGCCGTCAAGAACATCATCGCCAATCCGGCCCAGTACGGCGTCGTGCTGCCGACGATCGACAACACGCCGTATTTCGTAGCCGTCGACAAGACGTCCGACATCGACCTGGCCGTGGCCGCCCAGCTGGCGGAAATGTCCGTCGACGAATTCAAGGCCCTGAACCCGCAATTCAAGAAGCCGGTGATCACGGGCGAATCGACCAAGATCCTGCTGCCGAAGGAAAACGCCGAGAAGTTCAACCTGAACCTCGCCCAATGGGGCCGCGCACTGTCGTCCTGGACCACGCACAAGATCACGTCGGCCCGCGAAAGCATCGCTTCGCTGGCCGCGAAACTGGGCACGACCCCGGAAGTCATCCGCCAGGCCAACAACATCCCGCCGCAGATGCGCCTGAAGGCCGGCTCGACCATCCTCGTGCCGAAGACGAACGCCACCGCCGGCAACGATATCGCCGAGAGCATCGTCGAGAACGCGTCCGTGATGCTGGAAGCCGACCGTGGCGATGCACGCCGCAACGGCCGGAAGCTGACCGGCGCCCAGCGCATCAAGGCCAGCGCCGCGCATGCGGTGGCCGAGATCAAGAGCCGTGTCTCGCGCGGTTCCAAGCCGGCGGTCAACGCCAACGGTCGCAAGCGCCGCTGATTTCGTGTCATTTTGACCACGCGACGGGCTCGCAACCCGTCAATACGCGCACAACTTGACGTGTGCCGTGCACGCTATTCAAAAGTACGGTATAGTGTTGGTTGTGCGCTGCAATAAACACGGCAGTTCACCGACAGCAGTACCACTAGCAGCTACGCAAGCCCAGGCATCCACGAAGGATGCATCCATAAAGCCCTCCCGCCCTGCGTGCCGAAACTGGCACCGACCCGGCGCAAAGCTTTTGTGCCGAAATTTCTTTCGTTTCAGAGTCATTTCGTATTGTTGGCTCGCGTTGCTATTTCGCGTTCCGCTCCGAATAGCGTGGACGCTCACTGATCCATACCGAAAGTAAAGTTAAACAATGAGTTTTGAAGCACTAGGCTTACACGCGTCCATCGTCAAGGCAGTCTTCCAGGCCGGCTATGAAAAGCCGACCCCGGTGCAGGAGCAGGCGGTGCCGGCAGCGATCGCAGGCCGCGATCTGCTGGTCTCGTCGCAAACCGGTTCCGGCAAGACGGCAGCCTTCATGCTGCCCGCCCTGAACAAGTTTGCCAATATCGAACCGGCTGCCGCCGGTCGTACCCCCGCGCAGGAAGCGCAGGCAGCGCGCGCTCGTGGCGAGCGCGTCCGTTTCAAGGCAGCCCAGCCGAAAATGCTGGTCCTGACCCCGACCCGCGAACTGGCCCTGCAGGTGACCAACGCGACCGAACAGTACACGTCGCATATGCGCCGCATCCGCGCCGTCTCGATCCTGGGCGGCATGCCGTATCCGAAGCAGATGCAACTGCTGGCCAAGAATCCGGAAATCCTCGTCGCGACCCCGGGCCGCCTGATCGACCACATGGAGTCGGGCAAGATCGACTTTTCGCAGCTCGAGATCCTCGTGCTGGACGAAGCCGACCGCATGCTGGACATGGGCTTCATCGAGGACATCGAGAAGATCGTCGCCGCGACGCCGGAATCGCGCCAGACCATGCTGTTCTCGGCCACGCTGGATGGCGTCGTCGGCAACATGGCCCGTCGCATCACGAAGGATCCGATGGTGATCCAGATCGCCAGCGCCTCCAAGCGCCACGAGAACATCGTGCAGAAGGTGCACTTCGTCGACGACCTGTCGCACAAGAACCGCCTGCTGGACCACCTGCTGCGTGACGACACGCTGGATCAGGCCGTCGTGTTCACGGCGACCAAGCGCGATGCGGACATGATCGCCGACCGCCTGAACATCGCCGGCTTCGCGGCCGCCGCACTGCATGGCGATATGCACCAGGGCGCCCGCAACCGTACGCTGGACAGCCTGCGCCGCGGCCAGGTCAAGGTGCTGGTCGCGACCGACGTCGCCGCGCGCGGCATCGACGTGCCGAACATCACCCACGTGGTGAACTACGACCTGCCGAAGTTCCCGGAAGACTACGTGCACCGCATCGGCCGCACGGGCCGTGCCGGCCGCAACGGTATCGCCGTGTCGCTCGTGAACCACGCGGAAAGCATGAACGTGCGCCGCATCGAACGCTTCACCAAGCAGACCATCCCGGTCGACGTGGTGGAAGGCTTCGAGCCGAAGCGTTCGCCGGCACCCCGTTCCGCTGCCCGTCCGGGGTGGAAGCCGGGCGATGGCCGCAACGGCAAACCGGGCCAGCGCAGCTTCCACAAGCCGGCCGGCGAAGGCTATCGCGGCGGTGACGCACCGCGTCGCGAAGGCGGTTACGAAGGCCAGCGTCGCGAAGGCGGCTATCGCAGCGAAGGCTATCGCGCCGATGCGCCCCGTCGCGAAGGCGGCTACGAAGGCCAGCGTCGCGAAGGTGGCTTCCGCAGCGACAGCGCACCGCGCAGCGAAGGCGGCTACCAGGGCCAGCGCCGCGAAGGCGGCTATCGCAGCGAAGGCGGCCAGCGCCGCGAACGCTCGGGCTTCGGCGCGCATCCGCGTTCGGCTGACTCGGCCCGCCGTACGTTCGGCGACCGCTGATCGTCTTCAGGCATAAAAAAACCCCCGGCATCGCAAGGTGCCGGGGGTTTTTCTTTTTCTTTTATAACGCGCAGCTGCGGAATCCGGAAAAGATGTCGTCCCGCTCCGGCGTGAAGAAGTTGCGGAAATGCGGCGAGCGCAACCGCGCCGGCGTCGCGAACGACGCGCCCCGCAACGTCTGGCGCGTACCGAACCACGGCGCCGAATAATCGCGATAACGGTCCGCCTCGAAACCGGCGAACGGCAGGAAGGCGGACGCCGTCCATTCCCACAACGCCCCCCACGCGAAGCCTGGCTGGTTCGATCCCGCCGCGTATTCCCACTCGTCTTCCGTCGGCAGGCGACGGCCCGCCCACGCGCACCAGGCCTGCGCCTCGTACAGGTTCACGTGGCGCACGGGCTCCGCGAGGTCGAGGGCGACGGGGCGGCCGAAACGCACCGTGTACCAGTCTTCCCCCTCGCGCGCCCAATAGCGTGGCGCCGAGCGCTCCTGCGTCATGAGCCAGGCGCGGCCGGCATCCGTCCAGTACTGCGGTCGCTCGTAGCCGCCGTCGTGCACGAAGTCGAGATAGGCGGCCGTGCTGACGAGTCCCGCGTCGATGGCGAACGGCGCCACCTTCACGAGCGCGGCGTTCTTCTCGTTGTCGAACACGAAGCCGGTCGACTGGTCGCCGCCGCGCAAGAACGACCCGCCGGGGAATGCGATCTCGCCCGCCCTGCCCGCGACCGTGGATTGCGCGCGTGGCGCCAGCGAACCCACCGGGACCGGCGCGCCGCGCGACTGCAGCGTCTGCAAGCTGTACAGGAAGGCTTCGCCGTGCATGTCCTCATGGGCGAGTGCCAGGCGATACGGATACAGTGCGAGGTCGTCGTCGGCCTCGTGCGCGAGACGGTCGAGGATGCGGTCGAGCACCTCGTGGCAATAGGTTTTCACCGCGCCCGGCGGCGGCAGGTCGAGGGTCCAGCGCGCGCTGTGCGGGACGGTGCCGGAATCGAACCAGTCGTCGCCGCGCGCCAGCAGCGAGTGACCGCTGGCCGCGCCGGGCCGGCTGTCCATCGCGCCGCGCAGCACGAACCATTCCGCGAACCAGGCCGTATGGCCCAGTTCCCACAACGGCGGATTCACGATGGGCAGGCGCGGCACGCGGGCCGCGTCGTCGTAGCCGGCGGCCGCGAGGGCCTCGAACAGCGCGAGCGTATAATGCCGCGCATCCTGCAATGCGACGGCCAGTTCCCGGGGTCCCGCGTGGCGGAACGATGCTTGATTGACGGTCATGCATCATTGTACGACCAATTCCCGAACCGATTCCGACCCGATGGCACGAAGGCATATCCACATCGTCAGCCCCGCATCCGCCCGCGAGAACAACGGCAACTGGCAGACGGCCAGCCGCTGGCGGCGCCACCTCGCGCGCGACTACCGCGTCACCATCGGCCCCGGCTGGCAGGATGGCGACGCGGTACCGGACCTGCTCATCGCCCTGCACGCGCGTCGCTCCGCCGCCGCGCTGGCGGCGTTCGCCGACGCGCATCCGGACCGACCCACGCTGCTCGTCCTGACGGGCACGGACCTGTACCGCGACATCCACGCCGACGCCACGGCGCAGGCGTCGCTCGCCCGCGCGCACGCGCTCGTCGTGCTGCAGCCGCGCGGACTGGACGAGCTGCCGGAGGCCGTCCGCGCGAAGACCCACGTGATCTACCAGTCGGCCCCGCGCCTGCGTCCCGCGCGGCCGCGCATGCCGCGCGACGTTGCCATGATCGGCCACCTGCGCGCGGAAAAGGATCCGCAGACGTTCATGGATGCGGCCCGCCTCGTCCGCGCGCCGGGCGTGCGCCTGCTGCACATCGGCGCCGCGCTCGATCCGGATCTCGGCCGCCGCGCGCAGGAGACGCAGGCCGCCACGCCAACCTACCGCTGGCTCGGCGCCCTGCCCCACATGGCGACGCGGCGCCGGCTGCGCCGCTGCCACGCGATGGTGATCGCGTCGCGCATGGAGGGCGGCGCGAACGTCATCATCGAAGCCGTGACGAGCGGCGTGCCCGTGCTGGCGTCAAGCATCCCGGGCAACATCGGCATGCTGGGCGACGATTACGGGGGCCTGTTCCCTGCCGGCGACGCGCAGGCGCTGGCCCGCCTGATCGAACGCAGCGCGACCGATCCGCGTTTCGCCGGGCGCCTGCGCCGCCAGTGCGCCGCGCGCGCGGCGCTGTTTGCTCCCGCCGCCGAGCGAGCGCGCCTGCTCGACTTGGTGGATAATCTTCTTCTCAGACCAACGCAAGTTTAAAAAAGAGCACCGTATGAACACATCCGCCGACCAACCCATCAAACTGACCTCGTTCTCCCACGGCGGCGGCTGCGGCTGCAAGATCGCGCCGGGCGTGCTGTCCGAGATCCTGAAAAAGTCGAGCGGCTTCCCCGTGCCGAAAGAGCTCATGGTCGGCATCGAGACGGCCGACGACGCGGCCGTCTACAAGCTGAACGACGAGCAGGCGCTGATCGCCACGACCGATTTCTTCATGCCCATCGTCGACGATCCGTTCGACTTCGGCCGCATTGCCGCCACCAACGCGATCTCGGACGTGTACGCGATGGGCGGCACGCCGATCATGGCGCTGGCCCTCGTCGGCATGCCGATCAATAAACTGCCGCTGGAGACGATCGGCAAGATCATCCAGGGCGGCGAATCGATCTGCGCGGAAGCGGGCATCCCCATCGCGGGCGGCCACACGATCGATTCGGTGGAACCCATCTACGGCCTCGTCGTCATGGGCCTCGTGCACCCGTCCAAGGTGAAGCGCAATGCGGATGCGCGCGCGGGCGACGTGCTCGTCCTCGGCAAGCCGCTGGGCGTGGGCGTGCTGTCGGCCGCACTGAAGAAGGATCAACTGGACGCGGACGGCTATGCCGCGATGGTCGCGAACACGACGAAACTGAACAAGCCGGGCAAGGCGTTGTCGGAACTGCCGGGCGTGCACGCGCTGACGGACGTCACCGGCTTCGGCCTGCTGGGCCACCTGCTCGAACTGGCGCGCGGCGCGCAGCTGACCGCGCAGCTGGACATGGCGGCCATCCCGCTGTTGCCGGGTGTCGAGGCGCTGGCCCACGCCGGCTATTTCACGGGCGCTTCCGGCCGCAACTGGGACGCGTACGGCCACGACGTGGAGCTGGGCGGCGCCATCACGGACACGCAGCGCGTGCTGCTGACCGATCCGCAGACGTCGGGCGGCCTGCTCGTGTCGTGCGACCCGGGCAGCGTCGAGGAAGTCCTGGCGCTGTTCCACGCCGAGGGCTTCGGCGACGCCGCCGTGATCGGCACCATGGCAGCCGGCGCGCCCAAGGTCGTCGTCGGCTGATCAGGCCACGCGCAGTTCCGCCACCATCTCACCGCTTTCGTCGATGCCTGTCTCGACAAAACCGAAACTCGCATAAAACGCCTGCGCGCGCTCGTTGCGCGTGTGGTAGCAGATGGTGATGCGACGCGCGTCGTCCCTGGCGCGCAGCTCGGCCAGCAGCAGCTCCATCGCGCGCCGGCCGATGCCGCGCCCCTGCTGCGGATGGTCGACCATGAACCGGTAGATGGCGTAATCGCCGGGCACATCGTTCGCGCGGCGATCGTACAACAGGAAGCCGGCCGGCTTGCCGTCGCAATATACGGCGCGCGGGATGTAGTCCGGATAGAAGCGCGACTGCGCGATCGAATAGGCGTTGCTGGCCAGCAGATCGCGCTGCGATTCGGGCAACTCCATGTCCATGAAGTCTTCGAAGTTGTCTTCGGTGATGTCGTGCAGGGTGACGTTCAAGCGGCGTCCTTTGCAAAACCGGCATCATACCGTGAACAGGCCGCCGTCACGGTCCGGATGCGTGGCGTCCGGATCGGTGTCGAGCACGATGCCGTCGGCACCGGGAATGCGCACGGGCAGCAGCTGGATGATGTCGTAGCGCTTCTGTTCCGCGTACTGGCGCGAACCGGCGAACGCGGTCGACTGCGACAGCCACGACAGGGCCGCCTGGCCCCGCTCGACGAGCGTGCCGCAGCACAGGCCCGAGCCGTACACGCCGACCCGGTACGACGGCTTCCCTTCCGCCGCCACGTACAGCGCGGCATGCACGCCCGTGAAGTAATTGCTGACGGCGCCGTCGAGGTCGGCCTGCGTGGGATCGTAATCGACCGCGAAATAGATGGCGGAGCCGAACGGTTGGCCGATCACGTCGCGCGCCATCTGGAACGCCGCCGCGCCGTCTGCCAGGCCCTGCGCGCGCGTAAAGAAGCCGGCGCGGGTGCCGCTCGTTTCCCACACGACCCCGATGGAAAGTCCCGCCTGCGACAGCGCCCGCGCTTCCCCCAGCGACAGGTTCTTGGCCGCGTTGTGGCTGTAGTAGCGCAGCACGAATGCATAGCCCTGGTCCTTCAGCGCCTGCGCGTGGCGCGTGAGTTCCATCGTCGTGTCCAGTCCTTTCAGTACCGGCATGGCGGCCTCCCTGTCGACAAGAAACGGCTACTGTGCCAGCGCGACGTCTACGAACAATTGATTGTTCGCAAAAACCGCCTGTCGCAAGGCGGACGCAACCGTGGTAACCAAACGACAACACACGAAACGCTTGACACACCAAACAAAATTCACTTAGAGTGGAGAAATGTTCTCCCCTCTGCCTCTGTCGACTTCCCTATCGCTTGCCGGCGCGCTAACGCTGGCAGCCCTGCTACTACGCGCGTAAATCGCCGCTGTCCCGCCCGGCCAAGCTTGCCGGATTCGTAGCCCAAGGAAAGTTGTACCGATGTTTGCCACTACCACATCCACGCTGTCTGTTATTTCCGCCGGAGCTTTCCTGCTGTCTGCCGGCGCACGTGTGGTGTTTCGTTCGCTGCTAACCCTACCGATCGGTTGCCGGGCCTAGCGTCCGTGGCCCGTCCGGCAGCCTCCCGCCACAACGATCGAAACGACACCTTCACCAGCATTTAGAACTCAGGAGCCACCGCCATGTTGACCAATCCTTCCGCCAAATACCGCCCCTTCCCCGCCGTCCCGTTGGCCGACCGCCAGTGGCCGAACCGCATCATCGACAAGCCGCCGGTCTGGATGAGCACCGACCTGCGCGACGGCAACCAGGCGCTGATCGAGCCGATGAGCCCGGAAAAGAAACTGCGCTTCTTCGAAAAGCTCGTGCAGATCGGCGTGAAGGAAATCGAGGTGGGCTTCCCGTCCGCGTCGCAGACGGACTTCGACTTCGTGCGCATGCTGGTCGAGGAAAAGCGCATCCCGGACGACGTCACCATCATCGTCCTGACGCAGGCCCGTGAAGAACTGATCCGCCGCACCGTCGAGTCGTGCGTGGGCGCCAAGCAGGCCATCGTCCACGTCTACAACTCCGTCGCCCCCGTGTTCCGCCGCGTCGTGTTCGGCATGAACCAGGACGAGATCGTGCAGATCGCCGTCAACGGCACGAAGCTGATCAAGGAACTGGTCGCCCAGCATCCGGAAACCAAGTGGGGCCTCGAGTATTCGCCGGAATCGTTCTCGACGACGGAACTGGATTTCTCCAAGCGCATCGTCGACGCCGTCGTCGACGTGTGGCAGCCGAGCGCGGACAACAAGGTCATCGTGAACCTGCCGTCGACCGTGGAAGCGGCGACGCCGAACGTGTACGCCGACCAGATCGAATGGATGTGCCGTAACCTGAAGCAGCGCGAGAACCTCGTGATCAGCGTGCACCCGCACAATGACCGCGGCACGGCCGTCGCCGCCGCCGAACTGGCCGTGATGGCCGGCGCCGACCGCGTCGAGGGCTGCCTGTTCGGCAACGGCGAGCGCACCGGCAACGTCGACCTCGTCACGCTCGCGCTGAACCTGTACACCCAGGGTGTGCATCCGGGCCTGGACTTCTCGGACATCGACAGCGTGCGTCAGTTGGTTGAAGAGTGCAACCAGATCCCCGTGCACCCGCGCCACCCGTACGTCGGCGACCTCGTGTTCACGGCGTTCTCCGGCTCGCACCAGGACGCGATCAAGAAGGGCTTCGCGAAGCAGCAGCCGGACGCCATCTGGGAGGTCCCGTACCTCCCGATCGACCCGGCCGACCTGGGCCGCAGCTACGATGCGGTCATCCGCGTGAACAGCCAGTCCGGCAAGGGCGGCATGGCCTACCTGCTCGAGCAGGAATACGGCCTCGAACTGCCGCGCCGCCTGCAGATCGAATTCTCGCGCGTCGTGCAGAAGCATGCCGACGCCACGGGCCGCGAAGTGGCCGCCTCGGACATCCACGCCCTGTTCTCGCGTGAATACTTCGAGCAGGAGAACGCCGCCTACCGCTACGTCTCGCACCGCCTGGTCGAGAACAGCGAGGGCGAGGAGCGCGTCCAGATCGACACGAGCGTGCAGCACAACCGCGTGACCGAATCGCGCCACGGCACCGGCAACGGCCCGATCGACGCCTTCGTCAACGCGCTCGGCCTGGACATCCGCCTGATGGACTACCACGAGCACTCGATCGGGTCGGGCGCCGATGCACGCGCCGCATGCTACGTCGAGCTGCGTCTCGCGAACGGTCCGACCCTGTTCGGCGCCGCCATCGACAGCAACATCGTGACCGCGTCGTTCAAGGCCGTCCTGTCCGCCGTGAACCGCCAGCTGGCGCTCAGCGCGGAACAGGCGCAGCAGCAGGCCGCCTGACCAGCCCTTCCAGCACGCCGGCGATCGTCTCCGCCTGGCGTGCCGCATCGAACTCCGCGTGGCGCCGCGCAAAGTCCTGCGCCGCCACGCGAAAGCCGCTCCCCTCCAGCATCCGGCCCACGACGGCATTCCAGTCCAGCGGCCGCGCCACCTCGTTCACATTAATACCGGCACCCAGCCGGCGCACACGGCGCGCCGTCAGGAATGCTTCCGCCGTACGCGGCAACAACAGCAGCGGCACACCGGCCAGCAGCGCCTGCGACACGGTCGACTCGCCCGCGTGGCAGACGGCGAACGCGGATACGGACAAGGCGTCGCGCAACCCCACCGGCCCCGCGGCCCACGCGATGAGCTCATGCGCATACGGCGGCGCGGCGCCGGCCGCGACATCGGGCAAATAGCACAGCGTGCGGCAGCCCGCGCGCACCAGCGCTTCCAGCATCGCCCCGTGTTCCGGGTGCGGGCCGCGCAGGTAGGCGAACACGCGCGGACCATCGCCGTCCGGCCACGCCGGCGCGCCCGCGGCGCCACCGCCGATCGTGGGCCCGACCCAGCGCTCGTCCGCCGCGGCACGTCCCCACGGATCGAGTTCCGGCCACGTGCACAGCAGCGGCATATCGCCGCGCAGCAGGTCGGCCGCGCGCGCGTACGGCGCCACGCCGTGGCGGGCCAGCACGGCATTGGCCGTGGCCAACACGCGCGCCTCCGTCGCCGCCATGCGCGCCTGCGGAATCGCTTCCCAGTCGCGCAGCGGCGGCAGCGGCCCCGCCGGCGGAATCTGGAACCCGGCGCCGACGGCGCTGCTCGCGATACCGAGACTGCGCGCGGCCAGCAGCGCGGCCGGTGCGTAATCGCCCACGACGACGTCGGCCCGCAGCGCGCCGAATAAATGGCGCCAGCCGTCGACGAGACCGGCCATCGCGTCCGCATCGAGCCAGCCGCAGGCGAGCAGGATGTCCGCCAGGCTCGCCTCGCCCGGAGGCAGGCCTTCCACGCGGTGCAGCCACAGGGGCGCCTGGTAGACGGGAATGCCGGTGCCCTCAAGCAGGCGGCGCGTGTGCACGAGGTCGCGCAGCACGAACGACACGGCGTGGCCGCGCGCGACGAGCGGCCGCGCGAGGGCCTTCAGGCGGCCCGCGTGGCCCAGTGCCGCGCCGAGTTCCCAGCAAAAGACGATATTGGCCATCAGGGCGCCGTCCGCATCGGCTGCGGCTCCTCGCCTTGCCCTTTTTGTCCCACGCGCTCGTATTCCGCGATCACCTGCGCGCCGAACAGCAGCAGGCTCGCGGCGATCTCGAGGCTGAACATGACGACGATCGCCGTGCTCATCGAACCGTACACGAGGTTCACCTTGGACAGCGTCGTGAAGTACCACACGAGCACGTGGCGGGCGATTTCCCACAGCAGCGCCGCGGTCACGCCGCCCACCAGCGCATGCGACAGCGACAGCCGTCCCACCGGCATCACGAGGTAGATCGACGTCAGCACGAGGATTTCGCCCACGAGCCCCAGCAGGTACAGCAGCGCGCCCGACACACCGTGCAGCGACCACGTGTGGCCGAACAGTTCGACGCTCTCCGAACCGATCACCTGCAGGGTGCCGGCGACGAGCGTCACGATCATCACGCCGAAACCCAGCGCGAGGATGTAGCAGTACGGGAGCACGGCCGACACGAGGAAGTGGCGCCGGCGCACGGCCACGCGGTGCACGAAGATCACGCTCATCGCGTTTTCCAGCACGGTGAACGCGAGGGAGCTGAAGAACAGCATCGTGAAGCCGAGCACCCACGTGATCAGGTCGCGCGTATCCAGGAAATGCGCGACCTCCGCCACGATCGAGCCGGACTGGCCCGGCACGAGCAGTTCCAGGTAGCGGCGCAAGGTGAGCAGCAGGTTGACCTGGTCGATGAAGTGCGACAGCACCACGACGACCAGCATCAGGAACGGCACGATCGACAGCAGCGCGTAATAGGCGACGGCGCCGGCCAGCAGCAGGCCCTGGTTGGCGCGGAAGGCGCGCACGCACTGCAGGGTGAAGTCGAGCGGGTGCGCGACGATCCATGCATTGGCGCGCCGGTTCAGCACGCGCAGGCGCAGGCCGCGCGCCGGCTTCATCGCGCCAGCCTGATCCCGGTGAACTGCCAGCGCGCCCCGGCCGGGAAAAAGTTGCGGTAGCTGGCCCGGGCGTGACCATGCGGCGTCGCGCACGACGAGCCGCGCAGTACGTACTGGTTGACCATGAACTTGCCGTTGTATTCGCCGATCGCGCCCGCGGCCGGGGCGAAGCCGGGGTAAGGTGCGTAGCTGCTCGCGGTCCACTGCCAGCATTCGCCGAACATCTGCGCGAGGCCGCTGCTGCCCGCCGCGCGGGGATGCAGGTCGCCGCAGGTCAGCGCCGCATCGCGCGCCGCGAATTCCCACTCCCCTTCCGTCGGCAGGCGCGCGCCGCGCCAGCGCGCGTACGCGTCGGCCTCGTACAGCGACACGTGCGTGACGGGCCGTGCCAGGTCCAGCGCCTGCAGGCCGTGCAACGTGAATTCGCGCCAGCGGTCATCGTCGCGCACCCAGTACAGCGGCGCGGCGAGCGTGCCGTTCGCGACGAGATCCCAGCCGTCGGACAGCCACAGCGCCGGATCACGGTAGCCGCCCGCCTCGATGAAGTCGAGGTACTCGCCGTTCGTCACGAGGCGCGACGCGAGCGCGAACGGCTCCAGGTACTGGCGGTGGCGCGGGCTTTCGTTGTCGAAGGCGAAGCCGTCGCCCGCGTGGCCGATCTCGGCGAGACCGCCGTCGAAGTCGATCCACGCCAGCGGTTCGACGGGGCCCGACGCGGGCAGCGGCGAATCGACATAGGCCGGGTACAACGGATTACACGACAGCAGGTGCTTGACGTCCGTGAGGATCAGTTCCTGGTGCTGCTGCTCGTGCTGCAGGCCCAGTTCGACGAGGGCGGCGAGTTCGCGATCCTCCGGCACGGACGCCAGCAGGCGCAGCATGCGGGCGTCGACGACGGCCCGGTAGGCCTGCACCTCGGCCAGCGTCGGGCGCGTGAGCAGACCCCGCTGCGCGCGCGGGTGCTTCGCGCCGACGCCGTTGTAGTACGAATTGAACAGCACGCGGAAGGCCGGGTTGTGGGGGCGGAAATCGGGTTCGCGCGGCTCGAGGATGAAGGTCTCGAAGAACCACGTCGTGTGCGCCAGATGCCATTTGACCGGACTCGCGTCGGGCATCGACTGGGCACAGCAGTCCTCGGCCGTCAGCGGTTCGGCCAGGTGCAGCGTACGCTGGCGCACGTGTTCGAACGCGGTGGACAGGCGGTGTTCGCGAGCTCCCATCGTCACTCCTTCCGCGCTCAGTGCGACAGTGCGCGCGCGTAGATCACGGCGAACCACTGTTTCGGATCGGTCCACACGCGTGTGGCCGCAAAGCCCGCCTGGGCCAGCAGGCCGACGGCGTCGCTCTGGCGGTACTTATAACTGTTCTCCGTGTGGATCCACTCGCCGGCCGCGAACCGGCGGCTGCCGCCGCGCCACGTCACCTGCTGCGCGGACTGCGCTTCCAGGTGCATCTCGACGCGGCCCTGGGCCGGGTTGTAGAAGCCCCGATGGCGCCACTGGCGGATGTCGAAGTCGGCACCCAGCAGGCGGTTCACGTGGCGCAGCACGTTGAGGTTGAACGCGGCCGTCACGCCCAGCGCGTCGTCATAGGCGGCGTCCAGCACGGTGTGCTCCTTGGCCAGGTCGATACCGATCAGGAGACCCCCGTCGCGTCCGCACTGCGCATGCACGCGCTGCAGGAAATCGCGCGCCTCGTCCGGCGTGAAATTGCCGATCGACGAGCCGGGATAAAAGAACAGGCGGCGCTCCTCACGCACGGTGTCGGGCAGTTCGAGGCTGCTGGAAAAGTCCATGCCGAGGGGGCGCATGTCGATGTGGCGGAAGCGCTGGCGCAGGCGCTCGACGGCATCGAGCAGGAATTCGGCCGAGATGTCGACGGGAACGTACTGGCGCGGCTGCAGCAGCGGGAACAGATTCGCTGCCTTGGCGCAGTTGCCCGCGCCCAGGTCGATCAGCGTGGAACCGGTGCCGACCGTACGCGCGATTTCGGCGCCGTGCAGGTCGAAGATGCCGGCTTCC
This sequence comes from Massilia sp. PDC64, assembly GCF_900101265.1. Classification (GTDB taxonomy): domain Bacteria; phylum Pseudomonadota; class Gammaproteobacteria; order Burkholderiales; family Burkholderiaceae_D; genus Telluria. The sequence continues at coordinate 387 of NZ_FMZS01000024.1, read as the reverse complement.
GTGCGCGTCGGATAATACTCGGGCAATTCGCAGATGGCTTCGAACAGCTTCGAGCCGAGCGGGTCGTACAGGAACTTGGGCGAAATCCAGGCCTGGCGCGCGGAAAGACTCGCGGCCAGTTCGGCGGGTACGTGCAATCCATCGTTGTTTGCTACGGGCACTGCGGGCGACGTGGCGTTCAGCATCGGGTGTCCTCGGTAGTGCGGCCGCACCGTGCGGCCGGCTGGAATGTTGCCGTTCCGGCCATGATACGCGATTCCGCGATTCCGCACGCACGACCTTACCCTTCAAGAATTCGGGGTCAGAGTGAGATGCACCGGTTTGGTGGACAGGGAAATTAGGTACACCTGTGCAGGGCTTCGACCTGGGCCGGTGTGCGATAGCCCA
>NZ_FMZS01000028.1 GCF_900101265.1 Massilia sp. PDC64 | reverse complement strand
CCCCTTCCCATCCCGAACAGGACCGTGAAACGACTTTGCGCCGATGATAGTGCTGCAACCAGTGTGAAAGTAGGTTATCGTCAGGCTAGTTATTAGAAAAGCCCGCTCAGTATGCACTGAGCGGGCTTTTTGCTTTCTAGATCCTTTCCAGCTTCGCCAGCACATCCGAAGACAACACGAGATCCGCCGCCTTCAGGTTCTCGCGCAGGTGCGCACTCGACGACGTGCCCGGAATCAGCAGGATGTTCGGCGACCGCTGCAACAGCCACGCGATCGCCACCTGCATCGGCGTCGCGCCCAGCTCGACTGCGACGGCCGACAACGCATCCGACTGCAGCGGCGAAAACCCACCCAGCGGGAAGAACGGCACGTACGGAATGCCGTCGCGGGCCAGCGCGTCGATCATCGCGTCGTCATTGCGGTGAACGAGGTTGTACATGTTCTGCACGCAGGCGATGGGCACGATGCGCCGCGCGTCCTCGACCTGTTTCAGGGTCACATTGCTCAGGCCGATGTGCTTGATGAGCCCTTCCTCGCGAAGCTCCGCAAGGGCCGTCACCTGTTCTTCGAGCGAGCCTTCCGCCGGACCATGGACGTCCAACATGCTGCGGAAATTGACCACTTCGAGCACGTCCAGGCCGAGATTGCGCAGGTTGTCGTGCACGGCCTGGCGCAGTTCTTCCGCGGACACTGCCGGCAGCCAGGCGCCTTGCGCATCGCGCCGCGCACCGACCTTGGTCACGATGACGAGGTCGTCCGGATACGGATGCAGCGCTTCCCGGATCAGTTGATTGGTAATGTGCGGCCCATAAAAATCCGACGTATCGATGTGGTTGACGCCCAGCGTCACCGCATCGCGCAGCACGGCGAGCGCCGCTTCCCGATCCTGCGGCGGGCCGAACACGCCGGGACCGGCCAGTTGCATGGCGCCATAGCCGAGGCGCCGGACGGTGCGGTTGCCGAGCTGGTAAGTCGTAGACATTTGCTTCTCCTTTAAGGAACAGTGAACAGTGCATCCAAGATAAGCTCGCGACGATCTCAGGACAATCCGGCATAATCCGCATGGGCTGTACGCCAAAACGGACAATGGAGAACACATGAAAGTCGATCTCGGCGACCTGTCCGCCTTCGTCGCCGTCGCGCGCGCCGGCGGCTTCCGCGATGCGGCGCGGGCCACGAGCGGCAGCGCTTCCGGCCTCAGCGATGCGGTGCGGCGTCTCGAAGCGAAACTCGGGGTGCGTCTGCTCAACCGCACCACGCGCAGTGTCGTGCCGACGGAAGCGGGCCGCAGCCTGCTCGCGCGCCTCGACCCCGTGCTCAACGAAGTCGAGAGTGCGCTCGACGTGGTCAATGGTTTTCGCGATACGCCCACCGGCACCCTCAAACTCAATGTCCCGATGAGTGCGGCAAGGCTCGTGCTGCCGTCCATCGTGCCGCGCTTCCTCGCCGCGTATCCCGAGATCCGCCTGGAAGTGATCGCGGACGAAAGCTTCGTCGACGTGCTCGCGGCGGGGTGCGATGCGGGCATCCGCTACGAGGAAAAGCTCGAGCAGGACATGATTGCCGTGCCGATCGGCCCACCGGTCCAGCGCATGGCCGCGGCGGCGGCACCCGGCTACCTCGACCGGCGCGGCCGTCCGCAGCATCCGCGCGACCTGCTGGACCACGCCTGCATGCGCGCGCGTTTCGCGAGCGGCGCCGTCATTCGCTGGACGTTCGAGCGCGACGGCGAGACGGTGACGATCGATCCGGCTGGACAATTGCTTGTCCAGGTGGGCGGCGCCCTCGACCTGAAGATAGCCGCGGCCGTCGCCGGCACGGGCATCGTCTACCTGTTCGAGGACTGGCTGCGCCCGTATATCGAAAGGGGAGAGCTCGAGCCCGTGCTGGAACCGTGGTGGCCGTCCTTTTCCGGTCCGTATCTCTACTATCCGGGACGCAGGCTGGTCCCGGCGCCGCTCCGCGCCTTCGTCGATTTCATTCGCGCGGATCAGTGCCCACGCTGATAGGTGCCGATCAGTTCCGCCTGCGCCTTCACATGTCCCTGCATCGCCTTTTCGAGCTGGGGCTTGGTCGGGTGACGCAAGTCGGGCAGCACGGTGTCGAGCGCATACAGTTTATGGAAGTAGCGATGCCGTCCGATGGGTGGACACGGCCCGCCGTAGCGCGTGTTCTTGAAGTCGTTCAGCCCGGTTTGCGTGCCGCGCGGCAGTTCTGCTTCGCGTATCCCGGCAGGCAGGTGATTCGCTTGAGGCGGCAGGTTGTATAGAACCCAGTGTACCCAGGTAATTTTCGGCGCCGCGGGGTCGGGCGCGTCCGGATCGTCGATGATGAGGACGAGGCTGCGGGTGTCCGGCGGGACGCCGGACCACGACAGCGCGGGCGACGTGTTCGCACCGTCGCACGTGTGGATGGCGGGGATGGGCCCGCCGGGCGTGAAGTCGGCCGAGGTCAGTGTCAGGCTCATGCTTGCCTCCCTGGAATCAAAGCGCTCCAGGCTTCGACATCGGCAAACGCCCGCGGTTGCACCGCTGCCAGCCGTCACAGCGGGCGCGTGATTGTCGCGTCGCCGCTGCGTGAACGGCTGGGCAAACACTCGCCACCGTCTGTGCTCCCCCCGATATCGGAACTTGAAGGTAGGCCAGTGTCGCCCAGTTCGTAAAATCCTTGTCCAAGATGCCTTGGACACAGGAGCATTATCCGGGTGCAAGCGCCCTCATCTGTTCGGCGGCTCACACAACACGGCCGCGGCAATGCCGGCGTCAGGATTGCGGTTCGCCGACCTGGATCGGGTCGCGGCGCGGAATGAAGTACCAGAGTCCCACAAACAGGAGGAGCGAGGCAACCGCGGCAGCGATGCTGAGCGAGAGCATGTCGGTTGCAAGCGACACGACCGTCAACATGTCGAGCGACAGCCCAATAGCCAGTGGCATCAACGCACCTCGGATGGCTTTGCGCGATACCCTGACCATGTGCGACGTCGCGTGACCGTGCTGGGCGCGGTAATACACGGCTGGCGTCATCAGGAGGGCCATCGCGATTACCATCAGGGCGAGGCCGGCCATGTGACACGCCTGCGCATACAGCGCCAGGTCGTTGAACCGTTCGTTGAACACGGCGATCGTCTGGAAACCGAACACCGCCTGCAGGCCAGGAAGAATGCAGCGCGCCTCTTCGATGATGTTGCGCATTTCCTGGTCGTTCTTTTTTTGTTGAGAAGCTTGATCGTCGTCCATGGGATGACAGTAGCGCCAAACACGGCTGTGTTCAACCGCCCGCACGATTGAACATCACGCGTGCACGATGCCGGCCTGCGACGCCCATTGTTCCAGGCTGTGCCGCTGGATCGCCGCCGCCATCAGGTCGGGGAACAGATCCGGCGTGCAGGCGAAGCAGGGAATGCCCATCGCGGCCAGCTTCGCCGCATTGTTGCGGTCGTAGGAAGGGGCGCCGCTGTCGTCCAGCGCGAGCAGCGCGATCACCTGCGCACCGCTGCCGACGAGGCTCGCCGCGCGCCGCAGCATCTCCGCATTGTTGCCGCCCTCGTACAGGTCGCTGATCAGGATGAAGATCGTGTCCTGCGGCCGCGTGACGAGACCCTGGCAATACGCGAGCGCGCGGTTGATGTCCGTGCCGCCGCCCAGCTGCGTGCCGAACAGGACCTCGACCGGATCGTGCAGCAGCGGCGTCAGGTCGACGACGGCCGTGTCGAACACGACCACTGACGTCGTCACCGCCTTGATGCTGGCAAGGACCGCCGCGAACACGCTCGCGTACACGACGGACGGCGCCATCGATCCGCTCTGGTCCACGCACAGCACGATGTCGCGCAGCGAACGTCCGCGCCGGCCGTATCCGATGCGGGTCTCCGGGATGATCGTCCGGTAGTCCGGCTGGTAGTGCCGCAGGTTGGCGCGGATGGTGCGCAGCCAGTCGATGTCCTGGTGACGCGGCCGCAGGTTGCGTGCGGCCCGGTTCAGGCTTCCGGACACGGCCTGGCGCAGCGGCGTCGCGAGCTTCCTTTCCAGTTCCTCGACGACCTTCGCGACGACGGCGCGGGCCGTCGCGCGCGTCTTGTTCGGCAGGACGCGGTTCAGGCTCAGGAGCGTCGCGACGAGGTGCACGTCCGGTTCGACGGCCGCCAGCATCTCCGGTTCGCACAGCATCTGCTGCAGGCCGAGGCGGTCGAACGCATCCTTCTGCATCACCTGCACGACGCTGGACGGGAAGTACTGGCGGATGTCGCCCAGCCAGCGCGCCACGCGCGGGGCCGATCCGCCCAGGCCGCCGCTGCGCGTGTCCGGGCCGGCGCCGTACAGCGCGTCGAGTGCCGCGTCGATGGCGGCATCGGCACCACCCAGCGTGAGCGATTCTCCCGCGTCCTGGCCCAGCACGAGGCGCCAGCGGCGCGCCGCTTCGTTTTCAGTCGTCATGGACGGCCTCCTGGCGTTCCTGGGTTCCGAACAGCGTGTGCAGGATCGGCAGCACGCGCCGCGCACGCACCGGATCGATGGCGGTCGTCGGCACCGTGTGGGCGAGCGTGCCGCCTGCCTGCGCCGCGCGCTGGCCCAGCTCGCGCCGCTCCGGCGCACTGAACGTGGCGACCGTGCGGCGCAGCAGCGGCAGCAGCTCCGTGAAGACGTGATCCGGCTGCGCGAGCAGCCAGCCGTTCACGATATTCCACAACGGGTCGCTGTGCGCGAGCAGCGCGCCGCTCCCTTGTAAAAAACCTTCGAGCCAGTGCGCCGTGACGAGCGGCGGCACCGTCGGCGAACAACGCAGCGCGAGCTGGCGCGCGGCGCGCTCGCTGTCCCACCGTCCCTGTTCGGTGAGGATGCGCCCGCACCGTCCCGCCAGCAGCGGATGCGACAAATCGCTGGTCGCGCCGGCTTCCAACGCATCGAACCACGCCGCCGCATGCGTCTCGTTCTGCAGCAGGCGCACGGCCTGGTCCGCCGCGATGATCTGGCCCAGCAGCGCGGCCGCCGCATCGTCCGCGACGCCGCGCAGGCCGTACGGCAGCGCGATGCACGCACGCGCCACGAGCCCGTCCACGACGCTTCCCAGCGCCTGCGTATCGACGTTGCGCGCGCTGCCGTAACGCAGCACGTTGACGAGCGACGGCAGCGCCGCGAGCAGCAGCCCGAGGTCGGGCGTCAGGGTGCCCACTTCCTGGATGCGCGCCATCAGCGGATCGACGGCCGCGCGCAGGTCGGCCAGCAGGATCGTCTCCATCAGGCGCGTGAGTTCCGGCAGCGTGTGCGCCTGCGCCGCGCGGTCGGCCGCCAGCGCGGTCGCGGCGCTTTCCAGGGTGGCGCCCCAGCGGCTGGCGGCGATCAGGTCGACGGCGAATTCCGGCTCCCACGCGAGTTGCCATTGTTCGTGGAACGTCCCTGTCCGGCCGCGGACAGTCTGCTGCCGGCCCCACGGGACGCCCAGCAGGGCAAGACGATGCAGCAGCACGCTCTTTTCAAGATGCGCAGGCTGGCGCAGGTCGAGGTCGAGTTCCGTCATGTCCGCACGGACCGGCATGCGCAGGCGCTTCTGCTGCGCGGCCACGTCCTGCGCGAGCGGCACGGCCGGCACGTCGTCCGGGACACTCCCCAGCGCCTCGTCGACGAGCAGCTCGCGCCGGATCAGGCGCAGCGGCGCGTCGCTGTCGTAGCAGAACACGGCACGCACGGCTTCCATCAATTCGTCCAGGCCTGGACGTGGACGGTCGCGCAGCGCGGCCAGCGTATCCGCCAGGCGCGCCGCCTCGATCACGTGTGCGGACGACGCATCGAGGTCGTGCCTGCGAAGGAGTGTTGCGACTTCCGTCAGCCAGTGCAGGCTTGCGCGCTCGCGATGTCGCCACAGATGGCGGTACCAGCCGGGCGCCGTCACGCCCGCGCCGTAGCCGCTGGCGAACGTCAGGCGGCCGTGCGTCCACGGCACCCACGTGGATGCGATCTTTTCCTTCGCCAGGCCTTTCAGCACATCGGCGTCGCTCTTCGCGCTGGGCATCGTCGCGAGGGCGGGCACGTGCCAAGCGCCGCACACGACGGCGATGCGTTCATGGCCCTCCTTGACGGCCTGGCGGATCGCCGTGCGCATCCACGCTTCGCGTTTCATTTCGACGTCGTCGGAGGCCGGCCCCGCTTCGTTGCGCAGCGCCGTCATCATCTCGGCGATGGCGGCGAACAGGTCCAGGCTGTCGCCGCGCTGTTCGACGAGGTGGTCCCACCACGTCTCCGTGTCGCCGTAGCCGGCGGCCTGCGCGAGCCAGCGCAGCGGGTCACCTTCGATATCGCCCTGCTTTTTGTCCGAGGCAGGCAGCGCAAAGCGGTACGCCTGCGGCAGGTCGCAGAAGCGGAGCATCACGCCATGTTCCGCCGCATGGCGGAGCGCCTGCCATTCCGGCGAATACTCGGCGAACGGATAGAACACGGCGCGCTGCGGATCGGCCGGCGCGTACAGCAGCAGGGCCACCGGCGGCACGAGATCCGCATGGCCGGCAAAGGGCGCGAGCGCATCCGCTTCCGGCGGACCTTCGACGAGGATGCAGTCCGGCGCCAGCGCGGATAACGCCGCCGCCAGGCTGCGCGCGCAACCGGGACCGTGGTGGCGCACGCCGAACAGGTGGACGCTCATGCCATCACGTCGCGGCAGGCGCGGTACAAATCCTTCCAGCCGTCGCGCTCCTTCACGACGGTCTCCAGGTATTCGAGCATCGCCACGCGGTCCTGCAGCGGATCCTTGACGATGGCACCGACCATGCCGGCCGCGAGGTCCGCGCCGCGCAGCACGCCGTCGCCGAAGTGCGCCGCCAGCGACAGGCCGTGCGTGACGACCGAGATCGCCTCGGCCGTGCTCATGCTGGCGCTGGGGACTTTCAGCTTCGTCTTGCCGTCGCTGGTGACGCCTTCGCGCAGTTCGCGGAACACGGTGACGATGCGGCGGATCTCTTCCAGCGCCGGCGTCTCGGCGGGCAGTTCGAGCGCGCGGCCGATGCTGGCCACGCGCGTCGCGACGATGCGCACTTCCTCGTCGGCCGTGCGCGGCGGCGGCAGCACGACGGTGTTGAAGCGGCGTTTCAGTGCGCTGGACAGTTCATTGACGCCGCGGTCGCGGTCGTTCGCGGTGGCGATGACGTTGAAGCCCTTCTCGGCCAGCACCTCGTCGTCCAGTTCCGCGATCGGCAGGACCTTCTCGGACAGGATCGAGATCAGGCTGTCCTGCACCTCGCCCGGCATGCGCGTGAGTTCCTCGATGCGGGCGATGCGTCCCGTGCGCATGGCCCGCATCACGGGACTCGGCACGATGGCTTCCTGCGACGGCCCCTTGGCCAGCAGCTGCGCGTAGTTCCAGCCATAGCGCACGGCTTCCTCGCTGGTGCCCGCGGTGCCGTGCACGACGAGCGTGGAGTCGCCGCTGATCGCAGCCGCCAGGTGTTCGGACACCCAGGATTTCGCCGTGCCCGGCACGCCCAGCAGCAGCAGGGCGCGGTCGGTGGCGAGCGTGGCGACGGCGATCTCGATCACGCGCGGATTGCCGATGTACTTGGCGCTGATCGTCGCGCCGTTCTCCAGCTGGCCGCCCAGCAGATACGTGGAGACGGCCCACGGCGACATCTTCCAGCGGGGCGGGCGCTGGCGCGTATCGACGGCGATCAGCGCTTCCAGCTCGTCGGCGTACTGCTGCTCGGCGTGCTGGCGGAGGACGGAAGAGGTGGCGGTCATGCAATCTCCTGGAATGAAAGGGTCATCTCGTGGCGCAGGCGCACGAGATCGAAGAAGCCGTCGACGGCATTTGTCCACTCGGTATCGGGCTGCCAGGCCGCGCGCAAGTCGTCTTCGAGCGCGACGGTGGTGGCCGGGTCGAGCACGAGGGCGAGGCTGGACAGCATCTGGCGCACGAGCCATGGGTGACCCATGTCGGGCAGCGGCAGCATCGATGTGCGCAGCCGCTCCAGTGCGCGCCGGCTCAAGTCTCCGGGCCACGCGTGCGGTGCGCCGGCGGCGAGGCGTGCGAGCAGTCGCATCGGGAAGCCGTCGCCGATCCACTTGCCGGCGAGGGCGTCGAATAACGCATCGTCTTGTGCGATGTGGGCGGCGGCGATGTCGAACAGGCTGTCGGGCACCGCCTCGCGCAGGGATGGGCGGGCGCCGGCCGACCAGATGAGGAAGTCGCGCAGCCATGCGCGTGCGTCGTCCCGGCGCTGCACGGCCAGCGCCCAGCCGCGCACGAACACGGCGGCGAATTCGCTGTTCTCGACGAGGGCGAGGCAGGCGCGCGGCGTACGATCAAAATGACGGGGCCATACGTGCGGATCGACGGCGGCCAGCATATCCACCACCCAGCCGGCCTTTTCGCCCAGGCCGTGATGCGGGGTGGCGCCGATGCCGTCGCGCCGCATGGCCGCGTCCAGCGCTGCCGGCAAGGTCAGTTCGATGCGGTCGGACTCGATCCGCAGCAGCGGCAGTACGCGCACCTCCATGCGCTGTGCCAGCCGCGATCCGGGCAGGCGCGCGAGCAGGCGCTGGGCTGCGGTGCGCACTTCCTTGCGGCGATCGTCGAGTGCCGCCTCGAGGAAGGCTTCGTCATCCGGGCCCAGGCCGACGGCCAGCGCGGCCAGCAGGGCCGCGCGCTGGTCCGGCGGCTCACTGCTCCATGCGGCGGCGAGCGCGGCGAGCGCCGCCTGCGGGTCGCGCGCACGCCGGTCGCGCAGCGCGGCCACGCGTTGTTCCGGCGTGCCGGTCTCCCACGACGCGCCTTCCGCGTCGGTGTCCATGGCCCAGTTCCACTCTACCTGCAGGCGCGCGAGCCAATGTCCCCGTTCGCCCAGCACGGGCAGCAGCGCGGGACGCAGCGCCGGCTGGCGCGTGGCGGCATCGAGCAGCTTGGGCAGCATGTGCGCGGGCAGGACACCGCCGTGGCGGTGCAGCAGCCGGAGCCACTCCGCTTCGAGCCCGGCCGGATGGAGGCCGCGCAGCAGCAGGGTCATGACGGCCTGCGCACGGGGCGGGCAGGGACGCAGCGTGTCGGGCGCGGCAACGGGTAGCGGCAGCGGTGCGGGCTGGTCGGGCGCGACAAAGCCACTGCGCTCCCACAGGTCGAGGGCGCCGAGCGACAGCCACAGCGCCGCTTCCGGCACCGCCGCGGCACCGTGCGGCAGCAGCGTATCGAGCGGCGCGGGGAGTCCGGCCGGCGGACGGCCGGCGCGGGCCATCCCGATTTTTAACAGCTGCTGCAGCTGGCGCGCGTCGTCGTTCATGGGAAGTCGCTGTCGATGTTATAGATCCGCCCGTCGTGCCAGGCGGCGAGCGGCAGCAGCATGCGGCCATCCCATTCGCCGCAGACGGTGAGCGGATGACCGCCGGAGAGGGCCAGCAGGTGCAGCGGATGGCGGAAGGACGGATGCAGGGCGATGCGGCGGCCCAGCGTGTCGCGAACGATGCCGTGGTCCGCAGCATCCGGCACAAGGCCGCCGAGCAGCACTGGCTGGCGCTCGAGGAACGGCTGGGCGGCGAGGGCGTCCGCATACGTTTCCTGCAAGGTGTCGAGGCTGGACGGTGCGGCGATGTTGGACAGGGGCCGCACGTCGTCCTGGCGCCGGATCTGCGCGCGCAGCGGCCACGCGCTCGGATAGAAGCACAGGTCGCCGTCGAATGCCGTACCCGGCGCGAGCTGCTGTTCGAAGCCCTGCGTGCCGACCGCGTACTGGAGATGCAGGGCCCAGCGTCCCGTCGCGGCGCCCAGCAGCCAGGTCGAGCGCACGCGCAGGCGTTCGTCGTCGAAGGTGCATTGGGCCAGCACGCGCCAGCGGTCCGTGACGGCGCTCTGGCGCAGCACCTCGTCCTGGCTCATCGTCCATCCGAGCAGGGCGCGCACGTCGGCCTGTAGCGCGGGCGCCAGCTGGGCGATGCGTTGCCACGCCTGGGCCAGCAGATACAGCGATGCGAGTTCGTTCGCGACGAGGCTCTCGGCATTGCGCAGGCCGGACTGATAGAGCAGGCTGCCCGCGCGGCGCAGGCGCCGTGCGACCGGCGCCGCCTGGGCATCGGCCATGCGCGCGGCGATCGCATCCCAGAACCCCTGGCCGCGTGAGCGCACGGAGGCGAGACCTTCGCGCGCCAGGTCGTGCAGCCACGTCTGCAGTTCCGCCAGGCCGGCACTGACTTTGTCTTCGCGCTTTTCTTCGCGCTTGCGGGCCTGGGCGGCTGCTTCCGGGTTCGCGTCTTTCGCGACCGTCTTCTTTTCCTGGCGCGTCTGGCGGCCATGCAGCCAGTCGCTCACCCAGGCGGGCGCCTCCGCCTGGTCGAACAGGGTCGGTTCGGCGGCGCGCAGCAGATACAGGCCGAGGCCATGCTTGCAGGGGAATTTGCGGCTGGGGCATGTGCATTTGAATGCGGGACCGCCAAGATCGATCTGCGTGCGATAGGGTGTCTTGCCGCTGCCCTGGCATTCGCCCCACAGGGCGCTGTCGCTCGTGCCGAGATTGGACCAGTTCCGTGGTGTCGCCAACTGGCTGCCGGCCTTGGCCGAGGCGGGATCGGGGGCGAGAGCCAGGATCTGGTTGGCGTCGAGGGTCACCGGTGTCCTTCAGGCGGATTGGTATAGTTTCTAGCTCAGTATTCGCGATTATTGCCTAAACGTCAATTAGGCCGCGGGGGATCGCGCCCGCGCAACAGTACTTGCGTCCGGACGCCGGGGTTGTTATAGTGCGCGTCCTGTTTTGCAGCGCATGAAATGAGTCGGAAACGACGGCGCGAAAAAACAGACGAGGGGTTGACGAGTTAAGCGAAGTACTGCATAATCTCATTCCTCTGCTGCTGACGAACAAAACGATTCGCAAGCGCAGCAAGGCAGTACCGAACACGAAGTTCTTTAACAATAAACAGTCGATAAGTGTGGGCGTTTGATGAAGTGCCAGTATCGCTTCGGTGATACTGAATACTTAAATTATCAAATGTTCACAAGAAATACAGTCAGTATTTTGAGTGAGCGACATGACACGAAAGTGTCAAAACAGGAATTAAACTGAAGAGTTTGATCCTGGCTCAGATTGAACGCTGGCGGCATGCTTTACACATGCAAGTCGAACGGCAGCGCGGGGCAACCTGGCGGCG
>NZ_FMZS01000018.1 GCF_900101265.1 Massilia sp. PDC64 | reverse complement strand
ACCGGCAGCGGCATGTCCGATGCGCCGAAATCGACGGTCTTGGCCTTGATCTGCTTGATGCCGGCGCCCGAGCCGATCGATTGGTAGTTCAGGCCGTTGCCGCTGGTCTTCTTGTACATCTCCGCCCATTTCGAATAGATCGGGTAGGCGAAGGTCGAACCAGCACCGGTGATGTCGGCAGCCAGCGTCGCGGTGCTCGCGAACGCGGCGGTGGTGCCGATGATGATGGTTGCCAGCAGTTGCTTCATGCGCATATCAGTCACTCAATGGATAATGAATCGAGCTGGGAATTGTAATCACGATAAATAACATGTTCATGACATAACTGTTGTTGTCAATACGGAATCTGGCCATCAACACATTAATGCAGCGTTAGCCCTGCCGGGAAGGTATTGCGGCCGGGCCGGTGAGGATGTCCTGCACTGGTCGTCTGTGTTCGGTGCGTATGTGGAGCCGATGACCGATCCGATCGATCACGGCGATGAAGCCGTAGCCGTCATACGGGTTTGGAAAGCGATTTGTCGAGCTGACCGATCAGTGCGACGGCCGCGTCGAAGCGGGCCAGCGCTTCGGCCTGGTCGGCCCCGGCGAGCGGCGAAACCATGACGGCGACTCCAGCTGGCGCCGTAGAAGCTGAGGATCGTGGCCGAGCGCAAGCTGCGCCATGATGCGGTCCAGCAGCCTGTAAAAGCGTTCCACTCTCTCGTTGTTTGTCTCGGAATCGGTCATGATTTTTCCGACAATCCTGCGCCAAGCTTTTTCGCATTTGAAGGCGCCTTCTCCGCGTCGTGCGGCATGTTCGCGCTTCACGACAATTATGCATCGTCTTCGCTATCGCGGCGCAGTCATGTCAATTTTCCTTCGCCAATGGCGTTGACCGGTGGACTTCGTACATCCGTATTTTTATTATTGGAGGAGCTGTTAAGACTCGCCGAATTTTTCGTACAAACGTATTTTTCGTCATTATCTTGTCATGGTAATTCCCTACGATTGCGGCCTCGACCGTAACCTCATGAACAGGGAAACCATGGACTATCGAATGATCGCGACCGCAGGCCTGGCCTTGTGTGCCAGCCCGGCCTTCGCCCTCAACATCCTGCTGACCAACGACGACGGCCTCACCAGCAATCTGAAAGCCTTGTACGACGAATTAAAGGCACGCGGACACGACGTGATCGTGTCGGTGCCGTGCACCGGCCAGAGTGGCCGTGGTGCGGCGATGGTGATGTACAGCACGAGTGTCATCGTGCCGGACAACGACAAGACCCAGATCGAGGCGGAAAAGGGGTGCCACAACGGCGCTGCCGCGCTGGGCGCGCCGGCCGTGGGGCCGTTCACGAAATCGGGCTATACCGGCGGCGACTTCAGCTACGTCCACGGCACGCCTGTCATGGCCACGATGTACGGGCTCGACGTGCTCGCGCCGGCACGCTGGGGCAAGGCGCCGGACGTGGTGCTGTCGGGACCGAACGAGGGCCAGAACGTGGGACGCATCGTCAACGGATCGGGTACGGTTGGCAATGCGCAGTTCGCCGCGGGCCGGAACCTGCCTGCCATCGCGCTGTCGGCCGGCACGGATACGGTCGACAACACGGGCCTTGCCAATCCGAATTCGAAGGTCGTCGCGCAGTTGACGACGAAGCTGCTGCAGTCCCTGCAGGCCAGGGCGGGCAGCGGCCCGCTGCTCCCGAACGGTGTCGCGCTGAACGTGAATTTCCCGAACGCCCCGACCGCGAACGTCGGGTGGGCGTTCTCCCGCCACGGCAGCTTCGACCTGTACGGCATGAAATTCAGCAGCAAGGAACCGTGGGGGGCGACGTACACGATCGGCGGCGCGACGCCCACCGCGGAGCAGGCCGAGGACGAGGCGGTCGTGGTCCAGAAAAAAGTCGCCGTGACGGCGATGCAGGTCGGCTTCGACCAGCGCGCCGCGGGCCAGCAATGGCTGCGTTTGCGCCTGCGCGACCTGTTTGCCCAGTGAGCCGGCCATGAAGCGTATCCATCCGATGTTGGCGGGCACGATCCTGCTTTCGCTCGCCGCGTGTGGCAGCGACCACCACGACGATGAAGCGGCGCCGGTGCGCGTGACCGAGCTGGCAGCGGGCACGTATGCCGTCAGCGCGGGAGACGCGGCCAATCCGACGGCCGGCAAGTACTACGCCGCCGCCGACGGCAGCCGCCTCGTCGTGCTGAACGACGCGCAGGAGCGGGCGACGGCGATCTATCGGCGCGCTGCCGGCGGCGCCTGGCGGGCGTCGCCCGCCGGCACGGCGCTCGACCTGTTGAGCAGCAACGCGGTCGTGCCGGAGACGATCGCCGTCGCGGCCATCGTCGGCAATTACTCGGTCCGGCTCGCCGGAGGCGCCGTCGCCGCGTTCTCGGTCAACGGTGCCGGCGAGATCGTGCCGGGCACGACCGGCTGCAGGCTGTCCGGCAAGCTTGGCGCAGCGCCGTTTTCATCGGCATTGACGCTGACGTTGTCGGCCAGCGGTTGCGGCGACCTCCCGGCCGAATCGACCGGCTTCGCCGTCGCGGACCGCGACTATGCGCCGGCCGCCTTCCGCCTCCTGGCCGACGACGGCAGGGCCGTGGTCGACTTGTGGGCGTACCGGGACTAGGGCGTCTCGACCAGCCAGCGTGCGGTGGCCGCGAACGCCGCGGCCACCGCCTGGTCCGCGGCCTCGCCCGGAGGCTCGGCATTGGTCAAACCTGTCAGGCCCATGGAGACCACCTGGACGCACAAGGGATCGATGCCCGTCGCGTCGGGCAGGTATTTGCGGAGGACCTTGGCCAGGTTGCTGCCGCGCCTGCTGCGCATGTGGGCCGTGTGGGGGATGAGTTCGGGCATGCGCACGGCGGCGATCGCGACGGCGAGGCTGGCGCGTGCCAGGTCGAGCTTGCGTCCGTCGTCCTGCGTGCGCAGGCGTTCGGTGTCGGCTAGGCTGCCGGCGTCGACCGCGGCCAGCACATGGGCGACGATGTGTTCCAGGCCCGCCAGCACGAGATCGTGCTGCGTCGGGAACCGGTAGCTCAGCGTCGTGTGCGGGATGCCGACGTCCAGCGCGACGGCGCGGTGGGTGAGTGCGCCGACGCCCTCCGCCGCGAGGCGGATCCCGCAGGCACGCGCCACGCGGGCAGCCACGGCGTCATCCGCGCGGTAAGTCGCGATGCGCCCGCCGTCTCCGCCGCGCAGACGTTCCACCACCGGTTCGAACAGGCGCGCGTCCTCGGGTTGTGCCGCCGCCGTACCGCCCGCGAACAGCCGGCGCAGACACAGGCGGCGCAGCATCCGATAGGCGGGGAGCGGGTTCAACACGAGGCCGTACGCAAGTTCCGCGAGCATGTAGCCGTTCCACCAGGCGCGCAGGGCGGGCGGCAACACGTCCGTCGCCAGCGAGTCCCACAATGCGCCGCGCTCCCTCGCCCACGGCAGGAATGCCGCGCGCAAGGTGTCGTCGCCACCGCTCGCATGCAGCAGCTCGAGGAACAGCAGCGACAGTGGCCGGCCGCGCGTTCCCAGGTCGTCCAGCAGCGCTTCGCTCAATTCCGCAGCCAGGCTAGGCGTCGGTAGGCCAACCTGGGCCAGCAGCGCGCGCCATTCGTCGAGCAGCAGCGCGTCCCGTTCCCGGGCCGCGGCGCATACGGCGGACACGACGCCGTCCCTGGAACCGTAACGGTTGGTGAGCACCGATACGGAAACCCCCAGCTCGTCGGCCAGCGGGCGCAACGTCAACCCGGCAAGGCCGTCGCGTTCCACGATCCGGCAGGCGGCATCGACCACGGCGGCGGCTTGCAACGCCTTGACGGGCCTGTGGCGGTTGGCTTGGTCTGTCAATGTCTGTCTGGATGAGCGGAACGATGTGCCCGATTGTAAGCGATCGCCGGCGCCCCAACGCAAGGTCAGTACATGTCGCGCACCGTCTCATAGTCCTTGTCCGACACCGGGACGAAACGCACGACGTCGAGCCGCCCCGGGGCCGCGGCAGCCTGTGCGCCGGCATGGCCGAGGAAGACGCTCCGGATCTTCTCTTTCACCGGTCCGCAGAGCTGGCCCCTGAATACGAAAGGATCCGTCGGGATGGCGTCGGATCGCCAGAGCACCCGGATCCGCCGGCTTGCCTCGGGGTCGTCCGATATCGCCCACGCCAGGTTCTGGCTGCCCACGAACGCGGCGTCCACCTGGCCTGCGAGCAGCCTGTGCAGGGACTGCAGATGGCTGCCCGAGTAGCCGACCTGGGCAAAATACGATTCCAGGCCCGTGCCGACCTGCCTGGCGAAAATGCGGCGGGGGACGAGGGCGCCCGACGTGCTCTCGGGATCGACGAGCGCCAGGCGCTTGCCGCGCAGCGCAGCGATGTCCGCGATCCCGCTGTCCGCCCTGACGATGAGGAGAGACAGGTAAAAGGCCCCGGCACTCTGGAAGGCCGTCGCGCGGTTCGTATGGCTGGCGAAGGGCGTCAGCTGCGGATCGGCACGTCTGGCCGATACATAGGAGGCCGGCCCGAGGCGCGCCAGTTGCACGGTGCCGGAGCGCAGGGCTTCCACGACTGCCCCGTAGGAGGGCGGCATGTAGACCTCGACCGGGATGCCGAGTGCGGCCTGGAGTTTGTCGAGCAGCGGCTGGAGTTCCGCGATGTCCCGCCTGATGTCGCCGCGCGGGATCGTCGAAAAGCGCAAGCGATCCGGCATGTCGCAGGTGGCGGCTTGCGACGGCGCGCACTGGATCAAGGCGCAGAACGCCAGGCCCACGAATGGGCGAATGGATGACAAGGGCTTCATGACATCTGGAGCGCGGGAAGATGCTTGTGCAGGATGGTGCTGACGGCGTCGCCGTCGGCAGGCCGGTGCAGGTAGAATCCCTGCACCTGATCGCAGCCGGCGGCTTTCAGGTGGACGAGCTGGTCTTTGCTCTCGACCCCTTCCGCCACGACGTTCAGGCCCAGGTTATGGGCGAGCGCGATGGTCGCCGCGACGATCACGGCGTCGTTCGTGTCGTTCCGGATGTCGCGAATGAACGAGCGGTCGATCTTCACGGTATGGATCGGGAACTCTTTCAGGCGGCTCAGGCCGGAAAATCCGGTGCCGAAGTCGTCCAGGGCGATGCGGATGCCCAGCGCGGCAAGGCTGTCCAGGTTACTCTTGGCCAGTCGGGTATCCTCGATCAGGCAGCTTTCCGTGATCTCGATCTCGATGAGCCGCGGCGGGATCCGGTATTTCTCGAGCGCCGCGGTGAACTCGGCGGCCAGTTGCTCGTCGCGCAGCTGACGGGCCGACACGTTGACCGCGACGGGCACCACCGGCACGCCGGCCGTACGCCATTGCGCGAGCTGGCGGCAGACCGCATCGATGATCCAGCGTCCCAGCGGAACGATGAAACCCTGCTCTTCGGCCAACGGAATGAAATCACCGGGAAAAATCAGCCCGTGTTCGGGATGTTCCCAGCGGATCAACGCTTCGAGGCCGACGATCTGCAGGGTGGCCAGCGCCACCTTGGGCTGGAAATGCAGGCGGAATTCGTCGTCCTGAATGGCCCCCCTGAAGCGGGAGGACAATTCCGAGTGCAGCACGCCGGACGGATTCAGGGAGGCGTGATAGAAGCGGAAGCACCCGCGGCCCCTGGCTTTGGCGCTGTACATCGCCTGGTCGGCATGCATCAATAATTCGTCCAGGTCCTGGCCGTCGCGCGGATACAGGGCGATACCGACGCTGGGGCTTGTCTCGACATCGTAACCGTCGAGGTCACGGTAGGTCGCCGATAACTCGGCGACCAGTTTGCCTGCGAGCCGGCTGACGAATTCCTCCGACGGGATTTCCGAGAGCAGCGCCACGAATTCGTCGCCGCCGAGCCGGGCAACGAGATCGTATTCCCGCAACGCGCCTTTCAGGCGGGACGCGACGGCTTTCAGCAGGAGGTCCCCGACCCCATGGCCAAGGGTGTCGTTGACCACCTTGAACCGGTCCAGATCGAAGAAGAGCAGGGCGTACAGGTTCCTGCTGCGGCGCGCCCGCTTCAGTTCGGTCGAAGCCAGTTCCTTGAACATCCGGCGGTTCGCGAGACCCGTCAGGTAATCCTGGGACACGAGCGTGATCGCGCGGCCTTTCTCTTGTTCGAGGAGGCCGATTAATTTGCGGTTCTCCTGCTCGGAACGGGCGACGGCGCGATGCAGCCGCTGCTGGTGCCAGAGACCCGCCGACACCAGCAGCGTGATCGCGACGACGAGCACCGTGTAGGCACTCGAACGGACGATGTAGGCTTGATGCTGGGCATCCAGCTTGCCGAGGACGACCGCCGGATCCTGGGCGACCGTGATCCGGATCGGGATGTCGGCAAGCATGCGCTCGGCCACGAGCTGCGCAGGATAGGCGGCGGCCCGCACGCCCGGCCCGCCCGCGTTCGGCAGCAGCACGCCTCCTTGCATGGTCGCCAGCGGCGTGCCATCTGCGTGGACGATCTGGATACGTCCGCTCGGCCCGAGATCGACGTCGCGGTAACTGCCGAGAAAATAGCCAAGATCGATCAGGGCGCCATACGATGCCCGTGGTCCGGCGCCGTTCGACAAGGGGATCAGGACCGGCAGGCGCCAGACGCCGGATCCGTCGACGGGTGGGTGTCCGACAAGGCTCGTCCAGCAAGCGCCTGCCGGTCGCGGCGTCGGTGCCTTCGGGCGTGCCCACCGCCGGCGGCTTGCCGTTCAGGCGACGCAACAGGACCAGTACCGCGTCGAGCGTCGCGAGTACATGGGCTTCGGCGCGTCCGAGCGAGGACAGGCCAAGCAGGGAAAGGCGATGCTGCAGAATGCGCAGGTCGCGCCTGCGCAGGGCGAGGTAATGCAGGAGATTGCGGGCGCTCGCGCGGCGACGCGGGTGTGCCGCATCGATCCAATGCTGGGCGTCACGCGTTTCGGCAACGATGTCCGCGCGCAGCGCCGTCAGCTCTTCCAGTAAATCGGCAAGCATGTCGCCGTCGCTGTCGTGGTTGATGCCGTCTGCAGCCATGACGTCTCCTTCCCAGGCCGGCATTCCGGCCGAGTACAGCGCAGACGTTGTCATGGTGCAGGTGCGCCAACAAGACTGCGGTGATCGCGGCAGACTCACGACGCCGCGGATAACCTATCCTAGTTTTGCTTTGTGACGAACCCGTGACGTGTTCGCGAAAGGAACACGGCGTAGAGGAACTGACGGCACGCCTCAAATCGTGCTCCGCCCAGAGACCGCACCGGCGATACCTTGCGATTTGAGATATTCGATTGCGCTGACGATTCGCTTGCGGCTGCAATGCGAGTCGAGCTTGAACGATTTCGGGCCCCCGTGAGCCGAATGCGTTGCGCTCGGCGTTCGGTTTCTAACGTTTCCACGACGCGGGGCTCCGTAAGTCGCGGATCAATTTACTGGTGATTCCGTGCGCAGACAAATGCTGTTTTCCCTTCCGTCTTTCGGAACAGGCTTAGGTCGTCGATTGGTCGTGTCGTACTCGAGTACAAGGTTCTGCCATCCGGCATGACAGGTGGACTAGCGTACTCATGCGATGCAAAGTGCGGTGCTGAGCTGCTTGCAAAGCCGTCTGGACGGGCTCGACTCCACATCTTCCCGGCAGCGTTTCAGACCGCGACACGTCACCGCAGCTCACGCCACAATAAAAGCAGGACTGGTCCGTAAAACAGCACGGCGGTCAAGGCTATCAGGCACACCCCCAACAGCACGGATTTGTTGATTCTCCAAAGGGGGATCGGCGGGTTGTTCGCGGACGAGTTCATGGTGGTCTCCTGGGTGACTGACTGTTGGTCGCGCCCTTGTTTTGTCAGATACGCAGCAATGTCCATGCCAAGACCAAGATATGCTTTGGTTTCAATGGCTTGGAATAACCTGCCCGGCCGCGGCATCCTGGACTGTAAAAATTTCCGAACCCGTGTTGCGTTTCCACAGGAACATCGAGCACTTCTACGACAGCGCGTTCTTCGCATGCCATCGCGCGCATGCTGTCGCCGGCGTCGCGTTTATCGACAAGCCGTCCGATCAGGAATTTTCCTCGTTTTACTTGCTGGTCCAGTTCTAACGCTAGTACGCACAAAGGGCGGATGTGCGACCGAGTGAACTCATTTCCGGCGACCAGTTGACGAGACGTATGCGTTGCTTACCTTAAATCGAAGAGCAATTCTGGCCTGGGTGAACCGATCACGAAGCCGTCCGGCGATATCGGGACCGAACATTTTTCCGGATGTTTGGAGCGAATGCACAGAAAGCATCCGAAGATTTTCGCGACGTTCAAAATGCTGAGACGTCGTGCACCGAGATCCGGGACGACGACGAAGAGAGAGAAAACGCCATACCGTCACCGCTGACGGTATGGCGACTTGGGACAAACCAATTTTGTACTTGATCTTGGTGCCGAGTTCGAACCAGGACAAAGTAGCTGGTTGAGCACTACATTACGCTACGATTGCTGGCCTGCACGCTCATCAACAATATTCGGCTGGCATCTTCCGAGTATTCGAAGTGAATATTGTATTTCGACGTATCGAAAATATCCCATGGGTACTCGCATTCAGCTGAGTCACCTGCCTCCATTTTCCCTGGCGCACTGTCGTCGGGTTCGCCAAGTTTCGCTCGTACCGTTTGACGGGAATCGGATAACTTTACTCCACCATACAAATTACCAGAGTATGCAGCATATGAATCGGCCTTCCCGGCACCAAACAGTTGGACACACCAAATCGTACCTTTGTCGTCCGCGATAAAACAAATTCCTCGGGATTGGACTTCCAAATAGACATCTTCGCCCGGCGTCATGTCATCAGAATACAGACTTGCCAGCGAGCCAAAGTACTTGATGCATTCATCAAGAGGTTTCCCTAAAAAATCAATATCTTCCATATGGTTACTTTACTCTCAATTGATTGCGTTTATCAGTAAGCTCTCTGATTATCTGGCGAATTTCAGATTCACTCTTGCCCACTGACCTCAAGTAATCGGCATGGTTCGCGATGTCCAGTCTGATTGCCCGAGTCGGATCCAATGCGTCCTGATATTGTATCGAAGAGTTGTTTCGCCCCCCATAAGTTCTTGACTTGGAAGTGTGCTGGGAGTCGCTGACGACAACGGCCCAGCCATCGTTCTTCAATTTTTGGCGCTCGGGTACGGTTAGAGCACGCTTCAGACGCAGTTCCTCAGCCAGCACGTTCGACGCGTGCGACGGTACGTGATCCACCTGCAGTCCATCCTTCTTGCTCAGTTTAGCCAGATCGCCATAGCGACCGGTTTGCCCTGGCTGAACAATATTGGCTATGGCAGTGCCGCGATTGGCAAACGCATCGACACCTTTGCCCAGAATGGCGTCGACAACCCCGCCTGCAAGCTTCCCGGCTGCTTCGCCAAACTGGTCAGGACCCACTGTAACGTCCTGGCCGAGGACGGTAAATTCGAACTCCCATCCCTTCTTCCGCGCGTAATCGGTGACGTATTGGCGTGTCTGTGTTTCGGCAACATTCGCAATTGCACCGGTTACGTCCGCGACGACGGCTTCCGCGCCGATCTTGGCGACTTCGAGCACTACTGTCTTGACAGGACCGCCGCTGAGGACGGCTTGCACCCCTTTGTAAGTTACCGTTGCAGCGAGCTCATGCTCAGCGTAAAAGTCGGAGAATTCCGCCAGCAGTGTTACACCGCCTGCAATCGTGTCGCCGATGATGCTGGCGCCTTTCGGGCCGACAGAGGAGCCGGTGACATAATCGACATAGCTCGAGAGAGCACGGACCTCGGCGGAGTCAGTCGAGAACAAGCTGAAGTTCCGTCCCTCGACCGTCGAACTTTGCGCTGCCAGCGCATTCGCGGTGCGATTTCGAAGTACGTCTTCAGGCAAATCGCCAGGCGCGCTATCGAGACGACTTAACCCATTGGCTAACGCAGCCTTGGCCGCCAGAATTTGCTCTAATGTCGCACCGCCCTGAGCAGAGCCTTGCACGAAGTTGAATGAAGCGCGGAAGTTCGGGTCGGCAACCGGAAGTCCGTTTTCATCCAACGTATAGGGTGTGCCCGTCTTATCCAGAGCATTGATCAATTGGCGGGTTGCTGCCGATTCCTGCAATTTATCGACCACGCTATTGCCCAACGCATTCCCAAACGCATCCGTCGCAACCCGCACGATGTCAAACTTCCCGCCCCGCGCAATGGCCGTCGTCGCCCCGGCCGCCATCCCGCTCGCGGTCTGCTTGAACAAGTCCTTCATGTCGGCGCCCTGCAGCGCTTCGGCCGCGCGGTAGCCGGCTGCGGATCCCGCCGCGGACGCTGCCACGCCGCGCCAGTCGAAGCCGTTCTGCAGACCGGTCACAATGCCGACGCCTTGGCCGATCGTGTTGGAGAGCGCGGCGCGGCCGATGGTCCCGGCGATGTCCTTGGCCGAGCCCAGGCCGGAGGCGACACCCGCCGAGACGCCACCGCCCACGGCCGACAATGCCACGCCTTTCCAGCTGAAGCTGTCCTGCGCGCCGATGGCGATGCCAACGGCCTGGCTCGCGATCGAGCCGGCCGCGCCGCCGATCGCGCCGGCTGCGATGGCGCTCGCCGCGGTGAGCCCCGAGGCGCCTTGCATCACTGCCAAACCGGCGGCCCACGTGCTGGCGAATCCGGTCGCACCCGCGGCACCGGCCGCTGCACCCGCGGCGGCCGCGCCCGCGCCGGCGCCGGCAGTGGCACCGGCGCCGAGCATGCCCGCCGCAGCTCCCGCGGTGTAGATCGTCGCCACCACGGCCACGACCACCATCACGAGCTGCCCCAGCCCGCCGCAACCGCCACCGCCCGACTGTGGTGCCGGCATCGTCGGCGCCGTGCTGCCGACCTGTTCGGACGCGTCGTACGGTGTGTAGGTTCGGTAGTCCCCGTGCACCGTGTTCACGCGCGTCGGGATGCGCAGGATCTGGCCGACCGTCAGCTTGGCGTCGGAACTGAGCGCGTTGGCGTCGGCGATCAGGTACCACAGGCCGGCGTCGCCCCAGATGTTCTGGGCGATGCTCTGCAGCGTCTCGCTTGTGCTCTGGA
Source organism: Massilia sp. PDC64 (assembly GCF_900101265.1). GTDB lineage: Bacteria > Pseudomonadota > Gammaproteobacteria > Burkholderiales > Burkholderiaceae_D > Telluria. The sequence continues at coordinate 113,599 of NZ_FMZS01000018.1, read as the reverse complement.
CGCTGTAGCTGCTCGGTGCCGCCGTCAGGGAGGGGCTCGTCGCCGCCAGGTAGTTCGATCCCAGCGCCAGGTTCTGCGCGCCGGATTCCTCGCCGTAGACCTGGCCGTTGACGATCAGGTTGAATTCCGTCGTGCCGGAGGCCGTGTGCGACTGCACGTGACCGTCGGCGTCGTACCACAGGCGGTTGAGTAGCTTGCCGGTAGTACCGCCTTCGCGGACCTCGATGCGGTTGCCGTTGTCGTCATATTTGCTGTAGTTGACCGTGTTGTTCGTCGCCAGCGTCGTCGTACGTTCCTTGTAGGTGTCGTACCGGTAGTAATCGACGATGTAGCGGCCGTTGCTGCTGCGCTGCGTGTTGGGCAGGACGACCGTATAGCCCGTCAGGTTGCCCATCGCATCGTAGCCGCCGCTCGGGTTCCACGGGTCCGAGACGAAGTAGGTGTCCTGCAGGGTCCCGCCGTCGGCCTTGAGATCCTTCTGGCGCGTGATGTGGCCACCGGTATCGTAGCTGTAGATGCGGCCGGCCGACGTCGTGCCGAGCTTGGTGAGCAGGTTCGACGTGATGCTGTCGGCCCCCGACAGCAGGCCCGAGCGCGTGATGCGTCCGCCCAGGTCGTACAGGCGCGTATCGATGCGGAGGCCGTCGTGGGTGATGGTCGACAGGCGTCCGGCCGCGTCATACGTGTAGTTCTCGGTCGTGGCGGTGTTCCCATACACGCCGTAGACGCCGTTCTGGACGGTGACCGCCCAGCCGATCGACGTGTCGCTCAGGCGGTTGCCCGCCTTGTCGTACGTGATCGCATGGCCGTACTTGCCGAACACGGCCTTGCCGGTCGCGGCATCCCAGTCGCCGTTGACGACCGTCTGGCGGTTCATCGCGTCATAGGCATTGAAGAACTGGACCGGGGCCTGGCCGTTGTAGGACGACGTGATCTTCGTGCGGTTGCCGTTGGCATCGTACTCGTACGACAGGTCGTACATGTCGTCCTTGATGCCTGCCAGGCGGTTCTGGGCGTCGTAGCGCAGTGTGTTGTTCTGCAGCCGCGGCGGCGCGTCCGCGCCCTCCGGACCGTAGTAGCTCTGGCGCTCGCTCAGGCGGTTGCCCGCCGCGTCGTAGGTGTAGCGGGTGCTGATCTTCGACACCGCGTCGTCGATGTACGTGAGCTTGTCGCTGGTGTAGCCATACGTCAGCTTCTGGCCGCGCGTGGATACCTGGCTCAGCAGACGGCCGCTGAGGTCGTAGCCGTAGGTGGTCGTGGCGCCGCCCATGTCCGTGCTCGACGTCAACCGTCCGTGGTCGTAGATCCACGTCATCCGGTCGTTGTTCGCATTGCGGGTGGCGACCTTGTGGCCCTCGGCGTCGTATTTCGTGAGCACGCGATACAGCAGCCCGCCCGGCGTTACGGTGGACCGGTCCTGCGTCGCGCTGGAGATGACGTTGCCGTCGGCATCGTATTCGAGCACCGTGGCGACGCCGTCCGCACCGATGTTGCGGATCTGGCGGCCCAGCTCGTCGTACTCGAAACGCTGTACCAGCGACGCCATGTACTCCGTGTCCATGGAGAAGTCGTTATCACCGGTATTGCGGGCTACGACGACCCGTACCGGTCCGCCGGTCGTGGTCGTGCGCAGGTTGCCGAGGTGGTCGTAGGTATAGCGCGTCAGCACGCCGTTCAGGACTTGGCCGGTGGTCAGCGTCGTCGACGGCTGCTGCACTGAGAGCCGGTTGCCGAACAGGTTGTAGCTGCTGACGACGACACCGCCGTCGGCGTGGTATTCGCGCACGACGTTACCCAGGCTGTCGTAGCCGACCGCGTTCTTGTTGTTGTTGAAGTCGATCGTCGCGGCCACGCGGCCGAGCGCGTCGTAGCGCGTGTAGGCCGTGGCCGCCGCCTTGCCGACCTGTGCATTCTGGGTTTGCGCGACGAGCTGGTTGTTGTAGTTGTACTGGTACGTGATGCGGAAGCTCGGATCGCGCGGATCGGACATGGCCAGCACGTTGCCCCAGCGGTCCACCGTGATCGGGAAGGCGCCCAGCGCGGTACGGGTGCCACCCTGGTCGACTTTCGTTGCCGTGACCGTGTCCGCGAGGTACAACGTCGGTACGCCGGCCTTCACGGTCCGATCGAGCAGCGCGATGGCCGCCTGGGCGTTGGTATCGTCCTGCTGCGACTGCGTGGCGAGCTGGTGCAGCGCCTCGCTGACCTGGGCCGCGAAGCCGAGCTGGGACGTCCGCGCCTCGCGGTCGCTGCCCTGGTAGTTCAGGACCGCGTTGATGATGGCGACCGCCACCTGTCCGCGCGTCTGCGTGGCCAGCTGGTTCGTGTACTGGGTCAGCTCGGCGCTGGTCGCTGCGCGGCCCATCGCCTGGCGGAAGAATGCCTGGACGAAGTCGCTGTTGGAGAGGGTGGACGGCAGCAGGCGCTGGCCTTCCGGGCTGGTCAGGATCTGTTGCGCCACCGTCTCGATCGTCAGGCCCGTGTTGTTGCGCAAGGCGTTCGCGAAGAAGTTCAGCCCGGCGCTGTCGGGGATGCGGTTCAGCAGGGCGACGTACAGGCGGGTCAGTTGCACCGTGCGCTGTGCATCCGCGGAGGCCGCGAGGGCGGCCGCGCCGGCCGCGTCGAAGGCGACGGCCTGCTGGCGTGCCTGCGCCATCGTCGCGTCGGCGACCGCGTCGGCCTGGGCCGCGCCGATGACCGTGCCGCCCAGCTGCGTCAGGATGGTCCGCGTACGGTTGTTGAGCGTGGTCGTGTCCGCGTTGTTCGACGCATCGATCGAAGACACGAAGCGCGTCGCGAGTTCGGCGCGGCTGATGCCGGTCGCGAGCTGGTCGGTGAAGTACTTGATGCCGGCCGCATCGCCGGTCCGGCTCAGGCCATTGGTGTAGAGCAGGCCGACGAACGCGCTGTCGGTCTGGCCCGCCGGATACAGCGCGGGGTTCGCCGCCATCAGGCCGGCCGCGATGTCGTTCAAGGTCGCGCCCTTGCCGATCTTTTCGGTCGCGAGATACAGCTCGGTCAGCGTCGGTGCGCGGTTCAGCAGCGTGATGTACAGCTGCGCGAGCTGCTGCGTCCGGACGTTGACGGGCGTGGTATAGGTCGCGACGGCCGGCAGGCTGGCGGCCGCGCTCGCAAACGCGTTCGCGGCGCTCCTGATCGTCGAGCCAAGCGCGGCCGCGGCCTGGTACTGGGCCAGCGGCAGGGCCAGCGCGGCCTGGTAGTCGGCATTCGCCTTGTCGTACTGTGCCTTCTTGGCGTCGTACGCGACTTTCGCATCGGCGGCGGTCTTGTACTTGTCGTCCGCCGTGATCACCAGCTTGAAGGCGTTCGTCAGCGCCGTCATGGTGTTGTAGGCACCGGTGGCGGCATTGAGCGCGGCGGTGGCCGACGCCACGGTCCAGCCGTAGTTGGTGTAATTGGTCTGCGCGGTGTTCAGGGCCGAGGTCGCGTTCGCCAGGGCCGTGTCCGCGTTCGTCTTGGTGGCGATGTCCGCATAGGCCTTCGACGTCAGCGACGATTCGACGCTGTTCGCGAGCGAGGGCAGACGGCCCAACGCCTCGGGCGAATTCATGATGTCGTTGGCGACGTAGGCGCGGCCGTAGCTGGTCACGACGCCGGCGTACCAGTTCACGTCCGCCGTCGTGGCGGCGCGGCCCAGCACCTTGAGGAACAGCTGCCGGACGAAGTCGGCGGGGTCGGCCGGATATTCGCTCGCCAGGATGTTATCGACGAGCATGGCCGAAGTGCCGCTGCCGTTCGCGATGGCACGCATCCAGTACAGCGCGCCGGCATAGTCGGCGCTGTTGCGCAGCTGGGCATAGACCTCGGCCACCTTGCGGCGCGTGCTCAGCGACAGCATCGCCTGTGCATCGTTATATGCGGGCAGGGCGTTGTTGACCGCCGTCTGGGCATTGGTCTTGTTGGTCTGGGCCGTCGTGACGGCGTTCGCCAGGCGGGTCGCTTCCGTCAGCGTGGCACTGGCCGTGGTGTTGGCTGTGTTCGCCGCGCTCGTGATGCTCGTGATGTACGACGTGATGCGGTCGTCGACGGTCCGCTTGTAGGTCAGCTGGCTCGGCGTGTTGTCCGAGTAATTCGCCCAGTTGTCGATGATCTGGACGGCGAGGCTGCCGCGCACGTTGGCCCGGCCGGCATTCTGCGCCAGGTAGTTCCCCCAGAAGGCGAGGTCGGCCTGGGACGGCGCACGGTTCAGGATCTGCGTGTACAGGTTGGTAATGAACGTCGCATCGGTGCTGCCGGCCGGGAAGTAGGTGCGGCCTTCGCTGCTGTCGATGAGCTGCTGTGCGATGACCTCCGGCGTGGACTGCAGCCAGAACTTCAGGTCCGCGAGCGTGGGCGGGTTCGACGTCGGCCGCTGCAGCAGCGTGGCGTACATGCGCAGGATCTGCAGGCGCCGCGTCGCCGTGCCGTCGCCCGACGCGTTGGCGTTGGTCAGGGCGGTCGTCGCGGCCGACACCGCGCTGGCGCGGGCGGAATCCGCGTTGGTCCACGTCGTCTGCAGCGGCGTCAGCTGGGCCGCGAGCTGGTCGAGCGTGGTTTTCAGCGACGTGCGCAGGTTCGTGATGCGCGTGACTTCGGCGGCCGTGTTCGTATCCAGGACCGCGAACGCATCCGCCACCCGTTGCAGCAGCGTCGCCCGGGCCGTCAGGTAGGCGTTGCCGGCGCTGGCGCCGTTGCCGCTGCCCACGTACGTCAGCACGCTGTTGACGATGTCCAGCGCGACCTTGCCGCGTGTCGGGGCCGGCGTGGCGGCCAGTTGCGCGGTCCAGCCGGCGCGGACGTCGGCGCCGATCAGGGCCGCATTGCCGAGGAGCTGCGCGACCACCTTGTCGACGAAGGCCGCGTTGGACAGGCCGCCGTACAGCGCGACGCCTTCCGTGTTGGTGATGAAGGATTGCGCCACCTCGTCGAGCGGCACGCTGCGGTCGACGTAGAACTGCACGCCGGCGACGTCGGGCGGATTGGTGGCGCTGCGCCCCAGCAGCGCGACGTACAGCTGCGTGAGCTGCAGGCGGTACGCTGCCGCCGGATTGGCCTGCAGTGTGGCGTTCGCCGCCAGCGCGCTGGTGTTGCCGAGCGCCGCCTTGCTCATCGCGTCGGCCAGCTGCGCGGCCGTCGTCGCATTCCCGGCCAGCTGGGTCAGCTTGGTTGTCATCGCCGTCTGGCTGGCGGCGTAGGCGTAGTTCAGTGCTTCGATCGCGCTGGTGGACGTCACGAGCGACATGACGGTGCGCTGCGTCTGCAGGTCCAGCAGCGTCAGCGACAGGCCGGCGGTCAGCCCGACCGCGGTCCGGTTGTCGAGCAGGGTGCGCAAGGCCTGGTCGCCCGGCGACAGATTCTGCGGCGACAGCATGGTGTCGGCGACGTCGAAGGCGATCTGCTCGCGCGTGGCGCCGGCGTTCAGGCGGGCGACGAAGCCGTCGATTTCCTTCAAGGCCGCGGCCCCGGTCGGCAGCACGCCGAGTGCGTTCCGGTACAGCTTCTCGACGAACGCGCGGTTGTCGAGGGCGCGCCAGTTGCCCAGCACGGCCGTCGCCTCGCTGCTGTTCAGGAAGGAGAGGGCGACGTCTTTCCACTGTGCGGCGGTGTAGGGCTTGGCCGGTATGAAGGTTTCCATGCCGGCCATGTCCGGCACCCGTCCCAGGATCACCGTGTAGAGGCGCGTCAGCGAACGGCGGATGTCTTCCAGCGGCGTGGCGCCGGCCGCTGTGTCGGCGGCATTGTGGGCGTTACGGGCCAGTTCGGCGTTCACCTTGGCCGCCAGCAGTGCCTTCTCGGCGGCTTCCTGGGCGGTGGCGGTCGACGTGACGCCGGCCAGCAGGATGCTGCCCGCATCGCCGGCGGGCAGGCTGCCGTTCAGGGTGACGACCGCGGTGTAGGCGGTCGATACCTTGTTCGTGAACAGGTTGCGGTCGGCCACGAGCGTGGCGTCGGTGCCAGCATAGCTCGAGACCTGCGCGGCGAACTGCACCGCGAAGCGGGCGCGGGTCAGCGGCGGCGTGGCGGAGAGCTTCGCCAGCCAGTCGCCCAGTTCCTTGGTCGAAGGCGCGCGGCCCAGCGCCAGCGAGTAGGCCCGGTTGACCAGTTGTTCGTTGTATTGCTGCGGCGTCAGGCCGGCGGACGGGTAGAGCCATGGTTGGGACGCCTCGACGCTGCCCAGCATCTGTTCCGCGGCCTGCTCGATGGTCGTGCCCTGCGCCATCGCATTGGTCCAGAACGTCAGGCCCGCGAGGTCCGGCGCGCGGCCGAACAGGGCCACGTACATCTCGATCAGCTGGACGCGGTTGTACTCCAGCGTGCCCACCTGGGTGGCGAGCGCCAGGGCACCCGCCGCGTCGGTGGCTGCCTTGGCCATCAGGCTGTTGGCGAATGTGCGGTCGCTGCCGTGCAGCGTCACCACGTATTTCTCGATCGCGGCGGCGCGTGCCGTGAAGACCTGAGCCGCGGGTCCGTTGGCGCGCAGGATGGCGTCGAGCAGGTCGGCCATCACGAGGCCGCGCTGTTCCGTCGACGTGGTCCCGTCCGCCTTCACGGCGGACGTGTAGCGCTGCACCCAGTGCGCGATCTGTTCGGGCGTACCGCCGGCCGGTTGTGCCGCGGTTCCGAAGGTGTTGCTGAACAGGCGGCCGATGATCTCGGCCGGCGTGCCGGCCATGTAGGTGCGCGCTTCGGCGTCGGCGAGCATCGCCGCGAAGATGGCGGGCACGCCGCTGCCCTTGTTGGCGGCATCGAGCCAGAAATTCACGCCCGGCCGGTCGGCGGCGCGGTTGAACAGCATCAGGTACATCTCGACGATCTGGCGGGCCTTGCCCGGATCGCCGACACGGGCGACGTGCAGGCGGCCGCCCGTGCGCGTGAACGCGGGGCCGGCGGGCGGCTGCAGCGTGACCTCGTATTCGTAGTCGCCGACGGGCAGGGCCGCCGTGTCCAGGACGGTCGTGCCGTCGATGACGCGCAGCACCGGTGGCGCCGCCGACACCCAGGCGCCGCCGGCAAGGCGGTAGCGCACGCCGGAGATGGGGCCGTCCGCGCTGTCGTCGTTCATCACGACCAGGCTGTCGCCGACGTTCTGGCCGCCGGGGACCGTCTTGCGGACCCACGCCTCGGCCTCGCGGACTAGCACGGTCAGGCGGCTGTCCGGCTGGACCCGCGTCTCGACGAGGTGGCCCAGCAGGTCATAGCGGTTCTCGGTGCGCAGCACCTGGTCGTTCGCCTGCAGCGCGGCAGCGTCGTAGGCGCCCGACGTGGCGTTGAACGGCGCCGTCAGCGCACCCGGCGTCGTGCCGGTGCTCGTGATCACCGCGGTCGCATTGCCCTGCACGTCGTACAGGCGGACCGTTTCGACACCGCCGTTGACATTGGTGCGCCAGGCATGGCCGGCCTGGTCGTAGGAGGTCGTGTAGTCCGTGCCCGGCACGCCGTTCACATAGGCGCGGGTCACTTCGCCGAACGCGTTGTACTCGGTCAGGCGCACCACAGTGGCGCCGACGGTCTGGTCGACGAGGTCGATCAGGCCCGGCGTGGACACGCTCGTCGCATGGCCCAGCGCATCGTAGCCGAGCACCTGGAACGACGTCTTCACGTTCCCGTTCACGTCCGTCACGGTGCGCCACTGCTTGGCGACGCGGCCGTACACGTCGTACGAAAAGCGCGTGCTGTGGCGCAGCGTGGCGAACTGTTCCGCGTCCAGCGATTCGAGCGCGTGGCCCCAGTTGTCGTAGCGGGTGGCCGTGACGCGGGTGGCGGCATCGGCTTTCATCGCATCCGTGACCGTGTAGCTGGTGGCATCGGCCGCGGTGGAGGCGGTCGCGTAGTCGACGCGCAGCACGACGTCGCCGTGGATGTCGAGCTTGTACTCGGTGACCTTGATGCCGGCGTCCTGGATGCCGGCGGCAGCCGTCGTCTGCCGGCGTGCCGTGGCCTGCACGCGGCCCAGTTGGTCGTAATACGTGAAGGTCTGCGCGCCGGTCGCGTCGGTGACGACGGTCTGGTTGCCGACCGCATCGTACTGGTAGCGCGTCGTCACGTCGCCGGACACGACGTTGGCGGCGGACGTGCTGTCCGCATAGGTCACGCCGATGTGCTTCTCGGCCGTCTTGCGCGAGAGATTGTCGTACTCGTACCGGGTGGTGCGGTCCTGGGCGGAAGTCGTGAAGCTGCTGTAGGTCGTGTCCGTCCAGGTGCCGAACGCGGTCGCGTATTCGATCTGCTCCTTCAGGTTGCCCGCGGTGTCGTAGGCGAACTTCGTCAGGTAGCCGCTGCGGCGGCCGGCGACGTCCGACAGCGCGTCGATCTGCGCCGTCTTCTGGCCGCGCACGTCGTAGTAGTAGCGCGTGACCGCCGCCTCGGTGAGCTGGACACCTTTGGCGTCGGCGCCGTACACGGAGCGGCGGTACACTTCGCCGAACGTGTTGTACTCGTTGACGGTGGTGCGCCCGGCCATGATGTAGGCGGACGTGCCGCTGGCGTGCGGATCGTAGGTGGCCACCACGGGCTCGGCCGTCGTGAGCTGGCGGCCGGCCGCGTCGTACGTGTAGCGGATCGTGCGATCCTTGCCGTCGTCGCGGTTCAGCAGCGTGGCGAAATTGTCGGCGGCGGCGCCGGCCACGCCGGCCTTGACGACATTGCCGTAGCGCGTCATCGCCGTGACCTGGCCGAAGACATCGCGTTCGTACCCGGTCGCGTAACCGGCCGCGTCGACCTCCCAGCGCACGTTGCCGCTGCGGTCGTAGATCTTGTAGCTGACCTTGCCGCCGACGTCGGTGTTCGACACCGCGTTGCCGAACGTGTCGTAGGTGACGGTCACGGTACGCACGCCCGATGTCACCTCGTGGACGGTATGCTCGCCGTTGACGGCGTAGTCTTCCTTCGTCGGATCGTAGACCTGGACGTCCGGTAGCACGATCTGCACCTGCCGGCCCTGTGCGTCGTAGCGGTATTCGGTGACACGCTCCATGCCGGAGATGCCGGCGGCTTCGGTGCGGCGCACCAGGTTGTTCAGCGCATCGTATTCGAACGCGGTGACGAACGTCTGCTGCACGCCCGTCTTGTAGTCGGCGAGCGTCCCCAGCAGGGCATTGGTGAACGTCGTGACTGGCGGCGCCGTTTCGCGCACCATGTGGCCGGCGGCGTCGTACTCGTAGTTCCAGATGTTGCCGAGCTTGTTCTTGAACGTGAGCTTGTGGCCCAGCGCGTCGTAGGTGTACGACTCCGTCTGTTTCAGCGCGTCGGTCGTCGACACGAGGTTGCCGCCCGCATCGTACCCATAGGTCGTGACGCGCGTCGCCGGGTCGGCGAGCGCCGCTTTCTGGGTCATCAGCGCGGTGACGCTGGCCGCGGTCGTGAGCGTCCCGATCTCCGTCGCGGTGAGCAGCGGCGCGTATTCCACGGTTTCGAGGACGCGGCCCGCGACGTCGTAGCGGCGCTGCACGACGGCACCCGACGGGTCGATCTCGATGAGCGGACGGTTCGCCAGGTCGTAGTACGTGCGCGTGACGCGGTCCGCGGGCGTGTTCCCGCCGGGGCTGGCGGCAGGCTGGTAGTTCGGCGGCAGGTTGGCCACTCCCGTGACGGGGACGGCGAAGCGCGTCGAGGAGATGACGTTGCCGCGGGCGTCGTACTTGAGGCCGACGGCCGCGCCTTCGGGGTCGACGGTCGCGACGAGGCGGTTGCCGGCGTCGTAGCTGTAGCGGGTGATACGGTCGGCGGCATCGTTGGCGGTCACCGCGGTGGCGAAGTCGCCCGGTCCCGACCCCGTCAGCGCCGTGGCGTACTCGCGTACGCTCAGCAGGTTGCCGGCGGTGTCGTAGCTGCGTTTCGTCACGGCCCAGCGCGTGGCGGCGCCGGTGCCGTTCAGGGCCGTCGCGGTGGCGATGACGCGGCCCATGGCGTCGTAGCTGTAGAACGTGACGGCATCGACGCCGGTTGCGCCGGTGGTCGTCGGGCCGACATTGAGCATCTCGGCGGCGGACGGCGCGGCCCCGAGGAGAAGCGTGTAGCGCGACGTGCGCTGGCTGATGTTTCCCGCGCCGTCGTAGGCGATCTGCTCCACCGCCCACGCGCGTTGCGCGCCGCTGCCGCGCTGGGCGGTCGCGGTGGCGACGACGCGGTCGTCGGCGTCGTAGGCATAGCGTACCGCGCTGTCGGCCGGGCCGGCGTTGGCGGCATTGCTGATCCACAGGCCGATGTCGGCGTCGGTCGGCGTCAGGTTGCTCGTCGGGTAGCTGGCCGCGAAGCCGGTCTTCTGGACGAGGCGGCCGGCATTGTCGTAAGTGTTGGCGACGACGCCCCATTTCCCCGTCGCGCTGGCCGGATCGCCCGCGACGGTGGGCTTGCCGCCGGTTTGCAGCGTGAGCGTCGCGGTCAGGCGGCCGTTGGCGTCGTAGACGAAGCGCTGGCGCAGGTCGTGGACGGGATCGGCGAGGCTCTGGGTCTCGACCGCGCTCTGGATCTGCGCCATGCCCGCTGTCGGCGCCAATGCCTTCGCATAGGTGATGCGTTCGATCACGCGGCCGTCCGCGTCGTAGCGGAAGGCCGTCAACGCGCCGCTGCCGTCGAGGGTCGCGCGCACGCGGCCGTTGCGGTCGTACAGCGTCTGCGTCACGTTGTCCAGCGCCGACGCCGTCGTGCCGCCGGAGGTGGCGTAGCGGGTGACCAGGTCGGCCTGGCCGAACGCGTTGTAGCGGCTGACGGTGTGGTAGCCGAGCGTGTCGGCCGCGTCGACCAGCAGGCCGCGCGCGTCGTAGCCATAGGTGCGCGTGCTGTCCAGGCTTGCGTTCACCAGCGCGGCGAGCGTGTTGCGCTCGGCCAGCGTACCGGTCAGGCTGCCCGTGGCCAGCTTGCCGAGCCGGCTGTCGACCGTCAGGTTGCCGCGCAGGTCGTACTGGCGGCGCATGACGGCGTTGTTGGCGTCCACGGCATAGATCAGGTTGCCGGCCGTGTCGTACCAGTTGACCTGGCTGGTCGCGCTGCCCGCCAGGGCCGTCGCCAGGTCGGTCGCCGTGCCGCTGGTGTGGCCGCGGTTGCTGATCGCCGCGGTCACCTGCATCAGGGGCGTGCGGTACTGCAGCGTGCGCTGTACCTGGTCGAAGGCGTTGTATTCGGTCTTGCGCACGGCGCCGTCGGCATCCATCGCGAACACCTGGCGGCCTTCGTTGTCGTAGTAGTACTTCGTGTACAGCGCGGCCCCGCCGGCCGGCGGCGCGGCGACCCCGGCGGCGATGTCGTTCATCTGCGCCGTGGTCAGCGCCGTCGTGTAGCGCGCCACTTCGATCAGGTCGCCGAACGCGTCGTACGTGTAGCGTTCCCAGTCGCCGGCCGGATTGATCGTCACGGCCAGCCGACCTTCGCTCCAGACATACAGCGTGCGGTTGCCCAGCTGGTCGGTCATGCTGGTGCGGTTGCCTGCCGCGTCATAGGTGTAGCGGATGCCGAACGCGGCCCAGATCTGCGCCACCTGCAGGGCGTCGGGCGTGGCACCCAGCGCGGCCAGCCTGCGCACGCCTTCCTCGCTCAGTTCCGCGGCGACGCGGCCGGCGCCGTCGTAGCGCTTGAGGGCGGTGCGTTCGGCGCTGGTGGTGCTGGAACGGGATACCGACACCTGGCGGCCCGCGTCGTCGTAGCCGTACGTGATCTTGTCGCCGCCGGCCGTCAGTTCGGTTACGACCTGGTTGGCCGCGTTGTACGTGTAGGTCGTGATGCGGTCGTCGGCGCTGACCTGGCTGCCCACGTCGGCGAGCACGATCGCGGACGGCTTGGTGACCGGCGTCGCGTAGGTGCGCCGGCTGCTGACGTTGCCGGCAGCGTCGTAGGTGATCTCGGTCAGGTAGTTCGCTTCGTCGACGATGCCGACCAGCAGGCCCTTGCCGTCGTAGATGTTGCGCCGGTGGGTCGCGACGGCGCCGGCCTGCGTGATGAGCGTCGCGAGCGTCGTGCTGTCCGCCACCGGCACGGTGACGGCAACAGAACGCGTGGTGGTGTCGATGAGGCGGCCCGCGGCGCTGTAGACGTACTCGGTAAGCGCGCCGTTGCCGTCGACGAGCGCGATCAGGTGGCTGTCGCCGTCGTAGAAGCGGCGCTCGTAGCGGTCGACGCCGACGGTGGCCTCGCCCGTGAACGCCGCCGGGATGACGCCGTTCACGATCTCGGCGGTGTTGACGGCCGCGGCGCGCCGGACCGTGCTGACGAGACGGCCGAGGCCGTCGTAGGTGTAGCGCGTGAGGTAGCCGTTGGCGTCGACGGCGGCGAGCAGGCGGCCGGCCGCATCGTAGTTGTTGTACGTGACGCGGTTCGCCTGCGCCAGCGTGGTGGGCCGCAGGGCGGCGAGGGTGGGGTACAGGAGGTCGCCCGTCGCGCTGGTCAGCAGCGCGGGATCGATGTCGGCCGCATACTGGATGGTGCCGGTCAGCTGGCCGTCGGCGTTGTAGACGTATTCGACCATCGTCCGGTTGACGATCTCCGCGACCTTGCGGCCGGCGCCGTCGTACAGGATGTGGGTCTTGTTGCCGGCGGCGTCCGTGCGCAGCCGCAGGCGGCCCGCGGGGTCGTAGCGATACGTCACGGCGTCGCTGGTCGTGGCGTCGTGTGCCGAGATGGACGACGTCACCTGGCCGTTCGCGTCCAGGGCGAACGTTTCGGTGCGGTACACCGTCGCGCTCTTGCCGTAGTACGACACGCTCATGGTGCCGACCGCGTCGTTGTAGCCGATCGTCTTGCGCGTGCCGTCCGCCGCCAGCTGCGTCTGCAGGCGGCCCAGCTCGTCGTAGCCGTAGACGGTGGCGTTGTTGTCGCCGTCCACCGTCTTCAGCAGCCGGCCGGTGGCATCGTAGACGTATTTCTGGATGGTCTTGCCCGTGTCGACGCCCTTGCCGTTGAGGAAGGTGCTGTACGACGTGGCGGTGTCCAGCTGTCCGCGCACGTCGTACGTGTATTCGACGAGACCAGTGAGGTAGCCGGCATAGACCGGTGTTGCCGCCCATTGCGCGAGCGTCGCGTACGAGGCCGATGCGGCCGCGTCGGGCATGACGTGGAATTGCCGCTGCGACGCCAGCTGGTGCTGCGCGTTGTAGCCGTATTCGGTCAGGCGCCCGTCGGGCGACAGGGTGAAGCGGAGCTGATTGTCGGCGTCGTAGAAATAGCGGCGGGTCAGCGCGCCGGTGGCGGCGCCGGTGCCGTCGCCATCCGGGTCGGCGACGGTGTAGGTCGTCTCGCTCTTGAGCAGGTTGGTCGCGAGGTCGTAGACGCGCGTGATCGTGCGGCCGTCCGCATCGCGTTCGAGGATGCGGTTGCCGTTGGCGTCGTAGCCGTAGACGGTCGTGCGCCCGGTGGGGCTGACCGTGCGGGCCAGGTTGCCGTCGGTGTCGTAGAAGTAGGACGTGGTCTGCAGGCTGCCGCTGGGGCTGTAGGACGACACGCTGGTGAGGCGCTGGTTCGCGTCGTAGGCAAACGTCGTCCGCGTGCCCATGGCATCCGTGATCGTCGTGCGCCCCGGGTCGCTGTAGCTGAACGTGGTGGTCTGACCGACCCCGTCGCGCACCGTCGCCACGCGGCCCTGGGCGTCGTAGGTGAAGTTCAGCTCCGACCGGTCGGACTGCTTGATCTGCTTGAGCTGGGTGCCGGTGTCCCAGTAATCGTAGGTCGTGCGATAGATCTTGCCGTCCGTGATCGCGCCGTCGGCCGGCGTCATGTCGACCGTCACTGCCTTCAGGCGGTTCAGGGTGTCGTACTCGTAATAGGTGCGGACCGAGTTGACATTGCCGGCCTGGGTCGTGCGGATGCGCGCGAGGTTGGCGCCCGCGTATTCGTAAGTGGTGACGTCCCCGTTGGCGTCCGTGACGGAGGCGAGCTGGCCGGCGGCGTTGTAGCCGTATTTCAGCCGGTCGGTGCCGTGTTCGCCCGTGGCGACGATGCGGCCGCTCGCGTCGTAGCGTTCGTACACGCCGTTGAGGTCGCGGTTGTCGCCTTCCCACAGCCATTCGTCGCCGACGCGCACCAGCGTGTCGTGGGCGCCGTCTCCGTCCGTGCTGCGGTAGCTCTTCGTGGCGTCGACATATTCGTAGCGCTGCACGCTGCCGTCCGCATCGGTACGGACGATGGTGCTGCCGACCGCGTTGATGGCGCCCGTCAGGGTCACGGTCTTGACCGGGCCGGTTTTCCAGTTCAGCCCGTTTCCGGTGCTGAGATTGCCCATGGAGTTGTACGTGCGGGTGAGGGCGAGATTGACACCGACGGAAGCGAGGAATGCGTCGCGGTCGGACACGACCAGGTTGCCTGTCGCCGCGTTGACGTACGCCGCTTCCTTCGTTGCGCCCTGAGCGCTGTTGCCGAACAAACCAGCCGCTCCGAGCGTGGAGGCCGATCCATTCAGGATGCCCAGTCCGCTGCCGCTCACAATCGCCACCATAATCTGCTCCTCAAGAATGCGTTCACCGGCACGACGTGCCTTTCAATGAATGAATCCTCGGGAATCGCGAATTGTTTAGCGGGATTTACAAATATTTTTAATGTGTGATATTTCGCGAGAAACGTCGCATCGTAAAATCGGTGATAATTGGTTAGATTTGCCGTGATCTGCGCGCATCTTCTGTTAAGCCACAAAAACAGCAATTTCCCATTGTAATTGCCAAGGGTAATGTTTACACTTGCTTACAATTGTGAACAAGCTGTTTTGGGGTGCCTCAATGTCCGATTTAATGGTTGTGGTTGCGAGCGCCATGCGGCAGGACGAGGCCCGTTTGCAGGGCATCGCCCAGAACCTCAGCAATGCGCTGACGCCCGGCTACAAGCGGCAGGTCGTCGCGGGCGGCGCCTTCGCCGCGCAGTTCGACGCCGCGGCCGCGCCCCTGTCCACCGTGGGCGCCTCCGTCGTCGGCGTCCGGACGCTGGTCGACCAGTCCGCCGGCACGTTGCGCGCCACCGGCTCGGGCACGGACATCGCGATCGACGGCGACGGTTATTTCGAACTGGCGACACCGGATGGCCCCCTTTACACGCGGCGCGGATCGGTGCGGCTCGATGCGTCCGGCCGCCTGGTCGGGCCGCGCGACCTGCCCGTGATGGGCGCCGGCGGCGAGATCGTGCTGAGCGGCGAGCCGTTCACGATCGCGTCCAACGGCGACATTGTGCAGGGCGGCGTCACGGTCGCCCGGCTGCGGGTCGTGCATTTCCGCGACGCCGGGCTGCTCGAGCCCATGGGCGGGGGCAGCTACGCGCAGGGCGGGGCGGCCATCGATGACGCGGTGGCGCCCGTGCGGCTGCGCGTGGGCTACGAAGAAAATTCGAACGTCGACACGGCGCACGAAATGGTCGGGCTGACCGCCGCGATGCGCCATTTCGAAGCCATGCAGAAAATCGCGCAGGGCTACGACGAGGTGCTGGAAAAGAGCATCCGCAAACTGGGGGAATTCTGATGAACGACGCGTTGTACATCGCGGCGACCGGCATGCAGGCGCAGCAGAAAAGTGTCGACACGATCGCGAACAATCTCGCCAACGTGAACACGCCGGGGTTCAAGCGCGGCAAGGCCAGCTTCGAGGACCTCGTGTACCGCGGGCTGCAGGCCGGCCAGGCCGGCGCCGTCGTGCGGCAGGGCAGCGGTGTCGGCATCGCCTCGCTGGCGAAGGTGTTCGACGCGGGCGAGCTCCGCAAGACCGATCAGCCCCTCGACCTGGCCATCGACGGCGTCGGCTTCATCGAGGTGACGGCGGCCGACGGCACGTCCGCCTACAGCCGCGGCGGCACGCTGACGGTCGATCGCGACGGCCTGCTGGCCACCGCCGAGGGCTATGTCCTGAAACCCGGCATCCACGTGGGCACCGACGCGGCCGAGATCACCATCCTGCCCGACGGCCGCGTCCTCGTGCGCGCGACCGGCCAGTCCGACGCCGCCGAGGCCGGCCGCATCGACCTCGTGCGCTTCGCCGATACCGACGGCCTCGTCGCGCTCGGCGGCAACCTGTACCGCCCGAGCGAGAAGTCCGGGGATGCGATCTACGGCAAGGCCGGCGAGGACGGCATGGGCCGGCTGGCCCAGGGCAAGGCCGAGGCGTCGAACGTGCGCCTGATCGACGAGATGGTCGGCCTGATGGCCGCACAGCGGGCGTACGAAAGCAGCGTCAAGGTCATCCAGGCTGCCGACGAAATGCTCGCGATGAGCAACAACCTGCGCAAATAACCGTGTTCCCGACTTCCCCATCGATGCGGCGCTGCGTCCTCGCGCCGTCGCTGCTGCTGTGCGCCGCCGCCCACGCCGCGCCGGTCGCGCTGGACCTGCGCCCGGCCGCGCTCGTGCACGGCAAGACCGTGCTCCTCGGCGACGTGGCCGGCATCGACGCCCCGCCCGCGACGGCGGCGCGCCTGGCCGCGCTGCAGGTGGCGGCGGCGCCGCTGCCCGGCTATCCGGAAACGCTGAGCCGCGCCGCGCTCGAGGCGGCGCTGCTCGCGCAGCCCGTGTTCCAGGACGTCGTCCCGGCGTGGCGCGGCGCCGAGCGCGTGGAAGTGCGGCGCGCCGGCGCGGCCATCGACGGCGCCGACATCGCGGCGGCCGCGCGGCGCATGCTGGAGGCGGCCTACGGCAACCGCTACGCGAAACTCGAATTGACGCCCGTGGGCACGGTCCGCGACGTGCAGGTGCCGGAAGGCCTGCTGGCGCTGCGTCCCCGCGCCGCGGCCGCGCTGCATGCGCGCACCACCGTCTGGGTCGACGTGCTGGTCGACGGGGCCGTCGTGCGTTCCGCCACCGTGCCGTTCCAGGTACGTGCCTGGAACCCGGTGTGGGTGGCGCGCCGCCCGTTGCCGGCGGACGCCCCGCTCGCGCAGGGCGACTTCCGCAGCGAATTGCAGGACGTGCTCGGGCTGGCGGCGGCGCCCGCCGCGCCCACCGACTGGAGCGGCATGCGCCTCAGGGCGCCGCTCGCCGATGGCGAGGTGCTGGCGGCGCGCAGCGTCGTCCCCGCCGGCGCCGTCCGGCGGGGCGACCGCGTCAGGCTCGTCGTGGATGCCGCGCCGTTGCGGATCGAAACGGCGGCCGTGGCGCAGGAAGACGGCATGGCCGGCGCGCGGGTCCGGGTCATGCCGGCGGCGGGCGGCGAGGCCGTGGCGGCGCGCGTGGTGGGCCCGGGCGTCGTGGCGATCGAAGGACTTTGAACGTGATGAACACCTCCCGATACCTCGTCGGCGCCGCGCTCCTGTGCGTCGCCGCCACCGCCGGCGCGACCGACCTGTTCAAGCCGGCGACGTACCAGCCCTACACGTCCGACCTGCGCCCGCGCCACGTGGGCGACCTGATCACGGTGATGGTGTACGAGAGCGCCAGTGCCAGCACGACGGCGAACACCAGCGCCGGCCGCGACGCGTCGGTCGGCTGGGAGACGCGCCTGCCGGGCAAGGGCTACACGGGCGCCCTCAAGACCAACAACCAGATGGACGGCGGCGGACGCACCGCGCGCGAAGGCAAGGTGCTGGCCCAGATCACGGTCGCGATCCGCGAGATCACCGAACGCGGCGACCTGGTCGTCGCGGGCGAGCAGCAGCTCGACATCAACGACGAGCGCCAGCGGATCCGCGTCGAGGGCCGCGTGCGCGCGCAGGACGTGTCCGATGCGAACGTCGTCCTGTCGACCCGCATCGCCGACGCCAGGATCAGCTATATCGGCCAGGGCGACCTCGCCAACGTGCAGCGGCCCGCGTGGTGGCAGCGTTTCCTTACCCTGTTCGGATTGTGATCATGCTGCGTTCCTGTCTGTTCGCCGTGCTGCTCGCCGTCTGCACCGGCGCCGCCGCCGATACCGTCCGCATCAAGGACCTGGGCAAGGTCAGTGGCTGGCGCGAGAACGCGCTGACCGGCTACGGGCTCGTGACCGGCCTGGCCGGGACGGGCGACTCGCCGCGCAACAAGGCGACCCGCCAGTCGATCGCCAACATGCTGGCGCGGTTCGACATGGCGATCGTGGCCGACGACGTCCAGAGCCGCAACGTGGCGGCCGTGATGGTCACCGCCAGCCTGCCGCCGTTCGCGCGGGCCGGCGACACCATCGACGTCACGATCACGTCGATCGGCGACGCCCGCAGCCTCGTGGGCGGCGCGCTCATCCTGGCGCCGCTGAAGGCCGCCGACGGCCGGATCTACGCGCTGGCGCAGGGGCCCGTGTCGGTCGGCGGCTACAAGTACGACATGAACGGCAACGTGGTGCAGAAGAACCATCCCACCGTCGCCTCGATCCCGTCCGGCGCCACCGTCGAGCAGACGGTGCTGTCCGACCTGACGGACGGGGGCAGGGGGCTGACGTTCGTGCTGGCCGAACCCGACGTCACGACGGCCAGCCGCGTCGCCGCCGCCATCAACAGCCAGCTGGGCCAGCCGCTCGCGGTGGCGCAGGACGCGGCCGGCATCGCGATCCGCATCCCCGAAGGGCGCCAGGGCCGCCTGAACGATTTCCTGATGGCGATCGAGAACGTCACCGTCGAACCGGACCGGCGCGCCAAGGTCGTCATCAACGAGCGTACGGGCACCATCGTGTCCGGCGGCGACGTGCGCATCGCGCGCGTGGCGGTGTCGCAGGGCGACCTGAAGGTCACCGTGCAGACCGACAACACGGTGTCGCAGCCGTGGTTCGTCGGCCAGGCCGGCGGCGGCGTGCGCACGGCGATCGTGTCGAACAGCCAGGTCGACGTGCAGGAGCGCGGCGGTGCCGGCTTCCTCGCGGCGGAAGGCACGACGGTGGCCGACCTCGTGCAGTCGCTGGCGCGCATCAAGACGAATACCCGCGACATCATCTCGATCCTGCGCGCCGTGAAGGCCGCGGGCGCGCTGCATGCCGAACTGATCGTCCAGTAATCCCGTTTTCGATTCATCACAGATTGGAGCCACCCGTGTCCCTCATCGATCCGAGCACCATAGGCATCGTCAGCATGGCGCTGGACGCGACCGCGCTGCGCCAGCAGGCGATCGCCCAGAACATCGCCAACGCGAATACGCCGGGTTACCAGCGTGTCGGCGTCAGTTTCGAGTCCCACCTGGGCGCGTTGCGCAGCGTCGTCCGCCACGGCGGCACGCCGTCGCTCGCGTCGCTGCGCGACTTCCGCCCCGTACTGGAACCGGTCGGTGCCGCCGGCGACACCGTGGAACTCGACATGGAAGTGGCCGCGCTGTCGGAAAATACGCTGCAGCAGCAGGCCCTGTTGAAGCTCCTGAACAAGCACCTCGGCCTGCTGTCGACGGCCATCAACGAAGGGAAACGCTGATGGACTACCACGCCGCCTTCCAGATCAGCGCCGCCGGCATGGCGACCGAGAAGCTGCGCCTGGACGTCACCGCCCTGAACCTCGCCAACATGCATGCCGCGGCCCCGTCGCCCGACCAGGTCTACCGGCCGCAACGGGTCATCACGCAGGCGCCGGCGGCCGGCTTCGGCACGCAGTTCGCCCGCATGGCCGGCCCGGGCGGCGTGCGCACCGCGGTCGTGCCGCAGGATGCCGCGCCGCGCATGGTCTACGAGCCCGGCCATCCGTATGCGAACGCCCAGGGCATGGTCGCCTATCCGGGCGTCGACCACGTTGCCGAGATGGTGAACCTGAACACGGCGCTGCGCGCCTACGAAGCCAACGTCACCGCGATGAACGCGGCCCGGACCATGGCCGCGCGCGCCCTCGACATCGGAGGCCAGTGATGAGCGTCGATCCCGTCAGCCTGTCGGCCATCCTGCCGGCGGCCGAGAAACTGCCGTCGCTGGCGCCCGCGCAGCAGGCGGCGCCGGGGTTCGCCACCTGGCTGACCGACGGTATCAACGCCGTCAACGGTACGCTGGTGAAGGCCGACAGCGAGGTGCGCCAGGTCGCCCTCGGCACCGGCCCCAGCCTGCACGACGTGATGATCCACCTGGAGGAGGCGCGCTTGTCCTTCCAGTTGCTGGCCCAGGTCAGGAACCGCTTGCTGGACGCCTACCAGGAAGTCATGCGGATGCAGGTGTAGGAGTAGATGGTGATTGCAGACAGCTGGAAAGCGTTGGCCCCGCGGGCCCGGTTCGGACTCGTGGCCGGTGTGGTATTGATCGTCTGCCTGGCGGCGGGGCTGGGCGTATGGGCCTACCGTGCCGACTACCAGGTCCTGTTCTCGGACGTCACCGCCGCCGACGCGGCCGCGATGACTGCGGAGCTGGACAAGCTCAAGACGCCCTATCGCCTGGCCGACGGCGGCGCGACGATCCTCGTCCCCAAGGACCTGGTGTACAAGACGCGCCTTAAACTGATGGGCAAGGAGATGCCGCTGCACGGCGCGGTCGGCTTCGAGGTCTTCAACAATGCCGATTTCGGCATGACGGAATTCGTCCAGAAGGTGAACTACCAGCGCGCCATCCAGGGCGAGCTGACCCGGACCATCCTCGCGATCGACGACGTCCAGGCGGCGCGCGTGCACCTGGCGATCCCGGAGCAGGGGTTGTTCAAGAAAGCGCTGACGCGGCCCAAGGCATCGGTCACGCTGACGATGAAGCGCGACCGCATGCTCGCACCGGAGCAGGTGGCCGGCATCCAGCGCCTGGTGGCGGCGTCCGTGCCGGACATCGCCAGCGCCGACGTGACGGTGCTGAACCAGCACGGCGTCGCGTTGACGCGCAATGCCGCCGTGGACGGCACGGCCGACGGCGGCACCGCGGCGCTGGAGGCCAAGCGCGGCACCGAGGAATACCTGGCGAAGAAGGTGAGCGAGGTGCTCGACCGCAGCTTCGGTCCGGACGTGGCCGTCGCCAGCGTCGACGTCGCGCTGAACCTGGACCAGAGCCGCGTGACCACCGAGGAGGTGCTGCCGGCCAGGGCGCAGGCGGGCGGCGCGGTGGGCGTGGTCGTGCGCGAGCGGCGCACGCTGAGCGACACGGGCGAGCAGGCGGCCGGCACGCTGCCGCGCACCCCGGGCAACACGACCACCGAGGCCGATTACCAGGTCGGCCGCCGCGTCGAGCAGCTGGTGCCGGGCAGCGGCAGCATCCGGCGCATGACGGTCGCCGTGCTGATGCGCCAGCACCTGAACGAAGACCAGGTGGCCAAGCTGAAGGAAGTCGTGATGCTGGCCGTGGGCTTCAACGAGGCGCGCGGCGATGCCGTCGTCGTGTATCCGATGTCGCAGTTCGAACAGATCGGCGCCCGCGCGCTGCAGGAAGCGCCGCCCGCACCGGCGCCCGCCGCGGCACCCGAGGCGCGGCCGGCCCTGGACGCCGGCAGGATCGTGCCCGTCGTCCTTGCCGCGGTCGCCGCGCTGGCGCTGCTCGCGCTGGCGGTGCGGCTGCTGCGCCGGCGCCCGGCGCCGCCAACCGTCGCGGTGCCGGCCCGGCTGACGGCCGACGAGCGCGCCCGCATGGTGTCCGACATCCGCCAGTGGATCGCGGGCGCGCCGGGCAATGGGGTGCCCAAGTGAGCGGGCACCGCCAGGCTGCGGTGGCCCTGCACGCGCTGACCGAAGCGGACCGCGCGCTGGTCCTCGCCGAGCTGCCGGAAGACGACCGGCAGATCCTGCGCGGCTACCTGGCCGAACTGGACGAACTGGGTTTCGCAACGACCGAGGCGGCGGAACTGTTGCCGCGTGCCGCGCATGCACATGCAGATGCGCTCGCGGACGCGCGCGCCGCGGACGTGCACCTGCTGCTGCAGGGCGAGCCGGCAGCGCTGGTGGCCCAGGTGCTGTCGATCGCGCCGTGGCGCTGGCGTAACGACTACCTGGCGCTGCAGAGCGGTGCGCGGCGCGAGCAGATGCGCGCCGCCGCGCCCGATGGCCCGGTGGCGCCGGCCCGCGCGGCCTTCCTCGCCGACGCCCTGCGCGCCCGCCTCGGGCAGCTTCCCGCGGCGGCACCGGCGGCGCAGGACGGCGCCACGCACGCCGGGCGGCGGCGCCCGGCCTGGCTGCGCCTGGTGACAATGCCATGGACCCGATAATCCGCGCCGCCGCCGTCACGACCGCGCGCCGGACACTGGGCCGGCCGGGTAGCACGCAGGTACCCCTGCCCGTGGAGACGATCGTCCCGGCGGCGCCGGTCCCCGTGGTGGAGGAGGTGCCCGCGGCACCGCCCCCTGCACTCGCTCCCGCGCCCACGCCGGCCGGGATGGAGGCGGAGGCCGCCGCGGCGCTGGCGCGTGCCCGTGCCGTGCTGGAGGAGGCGGAAGCCCGCCGGCGCGAATGGGAGGCGCAGGAAGCGGCGGCACGGGCACGCCTGGACGGCATGCGCGCGGACCTGGAGCGGCGCGAGCGCGCGTTGCAGGCCGCCCAGCGCACACACGAGGAGGCCGTGCGCGCCCACGAGGCGGCGTTGCAGGACGCGCACGACGCGGCCGCCCGGCGCGGCTACGAGGACGGCCTCGCGCGCGGGAGCGCCGCAGGCCGGGACGATGCCGCTGCCGCCGCCGCGGCGCGCCTGGCGCAGCTCGACGACCTGGCGCGTGCGCTGGCCGACGCGTCCGCGGATGCGCTGGGGCGCCACGAGGACATGCTGGTCGACGTGGCGTGGACGGCAATCTGCCGGCTGGCCGGCGAGCTGGCCGTCAGCCGCGAAGGCGCGCTGGCGATGGTGCGGTCCGCGGCGGCGCAGGTCCGCGATGCGCAGGCCCTGCACATCCGCCTGCACCCGCAGGATGCGGCGTGGCTGGCCGGG
Organism: Massilia sp. PDC64; assembly: GCF_900101265.1. Classification (GTDB taxonomy): domain Bacteria; phylum Pseudomonadota; class Gammaproteobacteria; order Burkholderiales; family Burkholderiaceae_D; genus Telluria. The sequence continues at coordinate 90,950 of NZ_FMZS01000018.1, read as the reverse complement.
CACGCCGCCGACTCCCGCTGGACGCTGCGCGGCGACCCGGCCGTCGCCCTGGGCGGCTGCATCGTCGAGAGCGCGCAGGGCACCCTCGATGCGCGCCTCGAACTGCAGCTCGAACGCTTGCGCGGGGCGCTGCGCGCGGCGCGTGCGCAGCGCGGCACGGCGGCAGGGGAGGCATGATGCAGGCGTATGTGGACGCGGTGCGCACGGCCGAACTGACGCGACGCAGCGGCAAGGTGCTGGCGGTGACGGGGCACAGCATCGAAGCCGCCGGACCGGCGGCCGCGCTCGGCGAACTGTGCGAGCTGCCGCTGGACGGCGGCGGGCGCCTGCTGGCCGAGGTCGTCGGCCTGCGTCCGGGCCGCGTCGTGCTGATGCCCTACGGCGATCCGCGCGGCATCGGCGCCGGCAACGAGGTCGTCGCCAGCGGCACGCCGCCGGGCATCGGCGTCGGCCCGGCGCTGCTGGGCCGCGTCATCGATCCGTTCGGCGTACCGCTGGACGGCAAGCCCGCGCCGCAGGCGCTGGTGCCGCGCAGCCTCCATGCGGCACCGATCAATCCGCTGACGCGGCCGCCGATCGCGCAGCCGCTCGAGACCGGGATCCGGGCACTCGACAGCCTGCTGCCGCTCGGGCGCGGCCAGCGCGTCGGCATCTTCGCGGGCAGCGGCGTGGGCAAGAGTACGCTGCTCGGCATGCTGGCGCGGCGCGTGACGGCCGACGTCAACGTGATCGCGCTGATCGGCGAGCGCGGACGCGAAGTGCGCGAATTCGTCGAGGAGCAGCTGGGCGAGGAGGGCCTGCGCCGCAGCGTCGTGCTGGTGGCCACGTCGGACCAGCCGGCGCTGGTGCGCCTGCGCGCGGCCCATGCCGCCACGGCGATCGCCGAGTATTTCCGCGACGAGGGCGCGCAGGTGTTGCTGATGATGGATTCGATCACGCGCTTCGCCATGGCGCGCCGCGAGATCGGCCTGGCGGCGGGCGAACCGCCGACGGCGCGCGGCTACACGCCGTCCGTGTTCAACGACATTCCCGCCCTGTGCGAGCGCTGCGGCGCCACCGGTACCGGCGCCATCTCGGCCCTGTACACGGTGCTGGTGGAAGGGGACGACTTCAACGAGCCCGTGTCCGACATCGTGCGGGCCACGCTCGACGGCCACATCATGCTGTCGCGCGAACTGGCGCACGAAGGCCATTTTCCGGCGATCGACGTGCTGCAGAGCGCCAGCCGTCTCGCCGGCCAGCTGGCGAGCCGCGAAGAGCGCGCGACGATGACGGCCGCGGTCGAACTGCTGGCGACCTACGAGCGCAACCGCCAGATGCTGGACATGGGCGCCTATCGCGCCGGCAGCAACCCCGCCATCGACCGCGCCGTACAGGCGTTCCCGCACCTGCGCGCCTTCCTGCGCCAGGCGGTGGACGAACCTGCGACGCGCGCGCAGGCGCTGGCGCGGCTGCGCGAGCTGGTCGCGGAGACTGCCGCATGAGCGGGCGCCGTTTCCGCTACGCGCTCGAACCGCTGCGGTTGACGCGCAGCTGGGCGGTGGACGAATTGCTGGCCGAACTGGCCGGATACAACGAACGCGTCGCCGCGCAGCGCGCCGCGCTGGACGGGCTGCGCGCGCAACTGGCGCAGGTGCGCAGCGACTGGCTGGCCGGGCAGACGGGCGGCGCGCCGCTGCGGCTCGAGCGCATCGCGCTGCTCGCCCGCTACCTGCAGGACGGCGGCAGGCGCGAGGCCGAGATGGCGGGCAGCCTCGCGGCGCTGGAGACGGAGCGCGACGCCGTCGTCGCGCGGGTCGCGGCGGCACGGCGCGCGCTCGATGCGGTCGAGGAGCATCGCGGCGAAGCGCGGCTCGCGTTCCTGCGCGCGCGGGCGAAAACGGACCTCGACGGGGCGGACGAGCACTGGAGTGTATTACATGGGAGAAGGGCTGAACATGAATCCGACGGTTGATACATCGGCGGCGCTGGCACCCGCGGCGGCCCGCTTCGACCGCCAGCATGCCGGTGCGCGCGAACAGCGCTGGAAGGCGGAACTGGAACAGGCGATGCTCGCCCAGCAGGCGGCGGCGCCCGCGCAGCGTCCGGCGGAGCCGCCGGCACCGGCCGGCGCGGACAGCGGCGCGAACGATACGGCGCCGGCCGTGGCCGGCCATGCCGCCCCGGTTGCGTCCCATCCCGCGGTTCGTTCCGCAGCGGCCGCGCAGCCGCAGGCCGCCGGCGCGGACCGGGCGCCGCAGGCCGCTGCGGCGCGTCCGGCGGCGCAGCCTGCGCATGACCACCCGCAGGCGCAACACGCCGGACCGCGCCAGGGCGCCGCCTCGGGCACCGGAACGGCGTTCGCGGGCGCGCCGACGGCCGCGACCACGGTCGGTGCGACCGGCACGGACACGGCCTTCGCCCCTGCCGGCGCAATGCCGGCCGGCGCCGGCATTGCGCCCGCATCCGTTGCCGCCACGGCCGCGACGGCGGAGGCGGCGGCGACCGCACCCGAGGCGCCGGCCGCGGCGCGCGGTCTCCTGTCCGCGTTCGCCGCGACACCGGGGGCGGATGCGACGCCGGAGGAGGCCGCGGCAAGCGAAGGCGCCGCCGCCGGCCGGGAAGACGAGACCGCGGCGGGCGAAGAATACGGCCGGCAGCTGCTGCACCTGTTCCACGGCAGCGATGGCGTACAGGCCTACATCCGCGACGCGGAGCTGACCGGCGCGAGGCTGCGCACGGTGGCCGCGGCGCTGGCCGCCGAACTGGGTGCCGGCGGAACGCGGTTGGCGGCCCTCACGGTGAACGGCCGCCGCGTGACCGTGCGCGACGGGGACCGGCGCGACGACGAACAGCCGGCAACGGCATCCGAGGCGGCACCGCTGCCCATTATCGAGAAAGGAACCATCTGATGGCCATCACTTCGAGCGCCGCGATCGGCGCCGGCACGACGTCGCAGTCGTCCAACATCAGCATCCAGGACTTCCTGAAGATCCTGACGGCGCAACTGAACAACCAGGATCCGCTCAAGCCGATCGACAACGAGGAATTCGTGGCGCAGATCGCGCAGTTCGCGACGCTGGAACAAAGCCGCCAGCTGAACACGAAGATCGACAGCCTGCTGTCGGTCGAGTCGTCGGTGCAGTCGGTCGGCATGCTCGGACGGACGGTGGACGTCAACCTGAACGGCTTCATGCTGACGGGGAAGGTGTCGGCGCTGGACCTGAGCACGGGGACGCCCCTCATGACGATCACCACGTCGTCCGGCCAGTTCCAGAACAACGTCAGCCTGTCCCAGGTCGTCAACATCCGCTGAGGAACCACCATGTTCGATACCATCCACATCGGCACGTCCGGCCTGATGACCCATGCCCAAGGCCTGAAAATCGTCGGCAACAACCTCGCCAACGTCAACACGCCTGGCTTCAAGAGCTCCCAGCTGCAGTTCGGCGCGCTGTTCGAGCAGGGCGGAGGCGGCCAGTACGCGCCGCGCCAGGACACCGTCACCGGCGTCGGCGTCGAAGCCATCGCGACGAAGCTCAGCTTCCGCATCGGCGTGGACCAGAGCACCGGCAATCCGCTCGACCTGGCCGTCGACGGCAACGGCATGTTCGTCGTCAAGCGCGGCGACGAACTGTTGTATACGCGCTCGGGCGACTTCCGCTTCGACGCCGGCAACGTGCTGGTCAACAGTGCCGGCGACAAGGTGCAGGCACTGGACAGCGGCGGCAAGCTGGTCGACGTGACGCTCGAGGGCCTCGGCCAGAGCAAGCCGCACGCGACCACGAGCGTCAAGATGAGCGGCAACCTGACGTCGACGGTCGCGGTGCCGCCCGTGGACGCCACCGTCAACGCCGTGACGATCTACGACGCGAACGGCGGCACCCACAGCGTGAACCTGTCGTTCAAGGATAACGGTTCCGGCCAGTACACCGTGACGGTCATGGATGCCGCCGCGGCAGCGGGCGCCACGCCGCTGGGGACCGGCACGCTGAACTTCGCCGGCGGCTTCCCCGTCAGCGGCAAGGATGCCGTCACGTTCAAGTACGCGGCCACCGGCGTGCCGGCGTTCGACGTCAAGCTGGACTTCTCGAAGGACGTCACGTCGCTGCTGACGTCGACCACGCTGGCCGTCGCATCGCAGGACGGCTATGCGCCCGGCGTCCTCGCGGACCAGGCCATCGCGAGCGACGGCACCGTCACGGTGCGCTACTCGAACAACCAGACGGGGAAGGGCATGCGCCTGGCGCTGGCACAGTTCGCCACCGAGGACGACCTGCAGGAGGTCTCGGGCAGCCTGTTCGAAAAACGCAGCGGCGCCCCCGTGCGCTACGGCCACGCCGGTGCCGAATCGTTCGGCACGCTGTCGCCGGGCCACCGCGAAGGGTCGAACGTCGACCTGGCCGAGGAATTCGGCAACCTGATCCTGATGCAGCGCGGCTACCAGGCCTCGTCGCACGTGATCAGCACCGCCAATGACATGATCCAGCAACTGTTCGACATGAAGGGCCGCGGATGATGGCGAGGACCTACGCGCTGCTTGCCGACGGTGTCCTCGCGGCCGTGCGCGCGCCCATCGAGGCGGCCGTCGCGGCGTGGAGCCGCGACTGGGGCGTGGCGCAGCCGTCCGTGACGTGCCGGCGTGCGTGGGACGGCCCCGCGCTGCCGGCATGCCGCGCGTGCCTGACGGGCACCGGCGCGGCCGCCTGGCTGGGCTGGCCCGACGGCTTGCGCGCCGCGCTGCAAGGCGCGATGTTCGCGTCCGGCCACGACCGCGCGGGTGGTGCCGCCACGCTGGCGGCCGCGGCTTCCGAGGCCGCGTTGGACGCCCTGCAGACGGCACTGGGCGCCGCCGTATTCGGGCCGCGCCACGACCGCAGCGAGGACACGGCGGTGCCCGCGGCGCTGCGCGCGCAGGGTTCCGGCGCGGTCGTCGTCGACGTGAAATTCGAGCGCCACGCCGTCGGCCTGCTGCTCGACCACGCCGCCGTCCTCCGGTTCGCGGGCGCGCCGGCCATGTCCGCGCCGGCCCTCCCGCCGGCCGACTACCGCGCGCTGCTGGCCGGCCAAACGGTGAAGTTGACGGTCGACGCCGGCCGCGCCACCGTGAACCTGGGCAGCCTCGTCGCGCTGGCCCCGGGCGACGTGATCCGGCTCGACACGCTCGCCGACCACCCGCTGGCGGCCCGCACCGCGGACGGCGCCGTGCTCCTGCGCGGCTACCTCGGCACCCGCGACCAACATCTTGCGCTCGACCTCGTGGCGGGCGCCGCACCATCCGGAGAACCAGCATGACCCTGCAGACCCAAATCATCGAACTGTCCGACTTCCAGCATCCGCCGGCCGACGGTCCCGCCGTCCTGGGCGGCAACCTGCGCCTGCTCGACAAGGTGCCGGTGACGTTGTCGGTGGCCGTCGGCCAGGTCGAGACGACCGTCGGCGAACTGCTCGCACTGCAGGAAGCGTCGGTCCTGAAGATCGACCGCCGCGCGGATACGCCGATCGACGTGATCCTCAATGGCCAGGTGATCGCGCGCGGCCAGCTCGTGGCCGTGGACGACAACTTCGGCATCCGCATCACCGAAGTGGCGGCCCAGAAGGCATGACTGTGCAGCAGAATGCCGCACCGGCGCCGCACGCGGCCGTGCCGGCGATCCCGTTCCGGCGCGACGACGGCGCCATGGGCCCCGCGCTGGCCGGCGGCGGCGCCGGTGTGCTCGTCGTGTCGTTGCTTGCGATCGCGGCGGTGTGGTACCTGCGGCGCCGTTTCAACCTGCACGCGGGCGCGGCCGGCGGCAAGCGCCTCGTGCGCGTCGTCGAGTCGACCCGGCTCGGACCGCGCACGCTGCTGTCGGTCGTCGAATTCGACGGCACCCGCTACCTCGTCGCCCAGGGCGAACACGGGGTCACTTGCCTGGCCGAGAAGCCGCTCGCTCCGCAGGAGGCGCCATGATGCGCCGCATGCCGGCCGCCCTGCTGGCGGCCGCGGGCGCGTTCGGCTGTTCGCTGGCCTGCGCCGCGCCGGTGCTGAGCGCGCCCGGGATCCAGATCGGCACGGGCGGCGCGGACGTGTCACTGGCGTTGAAGGTGCTGCTCGGCCTGACGGTGCTGAGCCTCGCGCCGGCGATCCTCGTGTCGATGACGGCGTTCATCCGCATCGTCATCGTGCTGTCGATGCTGCGCCACGCGCTGGGCATGCAGGAGACGCCGCCGAACACGGTCATCGTCAGCCTGGCGCTGTTCCTGACCCTGTTCACGATGGCGCCGGTCCTGCACAAGGTGAACGAGGACGCGCTACAGCCTTACCTGGCCGGCAGCCTGGCGCCGGACCGCGCCGCGTCCGTCGGCGTTGCGCCGCTGCGCGACTTCATGGTGCGGCAGACGCGCGAACCGGACCTGGCCCTGATGGTCGAGCTGGCCCGGGCGGAACAGCCGTCCACGATGGACGACATCAGCCTCGTGCAGCTGGTCCCGGCATTCATGCTGTCCGAGCTGCGCGCCGCGTTCCAGATCGGTTTCGTGATCTTCCTGCCGTTCCTGCTCGTCGACCTGATCGTATCGAGCGCGCTGATGGCGCTCGGCATGATGATGGTGCCGCCGGCGTCGATCTCGCTGCCCTTGAAGATCCTGCTGTTCGTGCTGATGGACGGCTGGAGCCTGGTCGTGCGGGCCCTGCTGGGAACGTTCGCCTGAGGCCGCGATGGACGCGTGCGCCCGTACCACCGTGCCGGAACCCGACGTGGGCGGCGAGCCCGCCGCGCTGTGGCAGGCATACCGTCACGGCCGCGACGAGTCGCTGCGCCAGCGCCTGGTGGGGCGCTACCTGGAGTTCGCCCGCATGCTGGCCGCGCGCATGTATGCCCGCCGCACGTACGAAGGGCTCGAGTTCGACGATTACCTGCAGTTCGCCCGCCTCGGCCTGATGGAGGCCGTGGACCGCTATGATGACGGGCTGGGCGCGAAGTTCGAGACGTTCGCGGCGCACCGCATCAACGGCGCGATCCTGAACGGCATCGCCACGTATTCGGAAGTGCAGGAACAGGTGGCGGCACGGCGGCGCATCGACGCCGAACGCATCGAGGGCCTGCACGGCGACGCACCCGACCGGGCCGACCCGGCCGCGTTGTTCGCCTATCTGGCGGACCTTGCCGTCGGCGTGGCCGTCGGGCTGGCCCTGGAAGGGACCGGCATGGTGCAGGACGCCGACGCCATCTACGGGGTCCAGCCCTACGACGGGCTGGCGCTGCGCCAGCTACGGGCGCGCCTGAAGGAAGCGCTGGCAGCGCTGCCCGAGCGCCAGCGCAAGGTGCTGCGCTGGCATTACCTGGAGCAGCGGTCGTTCGACGAGATCGGCGCCGCGCTGGGCGTCACGCGCGGGCGCGTGTCGCAGCTGCACAAGGAAGCGCTGGCCGCGTTGCGCGAGCGATGGCGGGCCAGGGATGCCGTGGACTGGAGTGTTTAGTTGTATCGTAGTACCTGTAATCACCGGGCCGCGCTGGGCGGCCTTTACCGGAGCGGAAGAAAATGACCGACACTATTGCAATGCTCGACCAGGCCGAGCTGTTCCAGCTGGCGCTCACGGCCAGCCGGGGCGGCGACAGCGCCGGCGCGATCGCCTACCTGAAGGCGGCCGTGGGCCGCGCCGACGCCACCCCCGCCGCGCACTACCTGCTGGGCGCCGAATACGCGCAGATCGGCTTGTACGACCGCGCCATCGACGAGATGGAAGCCGCGCTCGCGCTGGACCCGGCCCTGTGGACGGCGCGCCTCCAGCTGGCGCTGCTGTACCTGGGCGCGAACCGCGAAGACCGGGCGGCCGAGACGCTGCAGCCGCTGGCCGGGCAGGGCCAGGACGAGGGCCTGCGGCGCTTTGCCGACGGCCTGTTGCAACTGATCGGCGGCGACCTGGCCGGCGCGCGCGACGCGCTCGTCGCCGGCATGGAAGTCAACGACGGGAACGCCGCGCTGAACGGCGACATGCAACGCATCGTGGATGGCATCGACAAGCGCCTGGAAGAGGCGGCAGGCGAGGACGGCGATGCACACCTCCTGCTGTCCGCCTACGCCGGCAACCAGACCCACTGACGATGAACGGCATCTCGTCGATCGGCCAGCTTGCGGCCGTCATCCAGTCCCAGTTCAAGGCGCGCGCCCAGGTGGCCGCGAAGCCGGGACAGGCGCGCCCGCGCGCGGCCGGGACGGCACGTTCGCTGACGGCGCTGATCGAGCTGCGGGTGGCGCAGATCGACCCGGACGATCCGCAGCGCGGCCGCAAGGCCTTCCGCGTGTTCCTCGAATCCGTGCTGCTACAGGAGCTGGGCGGCCAACTGAACGCCGATCCCAAATTCCACCAGCTGGTCGACGACGTGCAGCGCGTGCTCGAGCAGGACGCGCGCTGCGCGCCGCTGATCCAGGATGCCATCACCTACCTGCTGGCCGCCGGGCCGGCCGATCCCACGACAGGAAAGACTTAAATGCACCAAGACGATACCCGCCAGGCGGCGTTGCGCCAGCTGGAACGGACCGAATCCTACCTGGCCAGCGATCCCGGCAACCCGCACCTGCTGGCGGCCGCGGTCGACCAGGCCCTCGCGGCCGGATTGCCGGACCGCGCCGCGGCGCATGCGCAGGCGGCCGTGGCGGCCCATCCGGACGACGATTTCCTCGCGGCGCGGCAGGGCAATGCCTTGCTGGCGCAGCGCCGCTACCCCGAGGCAGCAGCGCTGTTCGACACGCTCGCGGCACGCCACGCCGACCCCGCGCTGGCCTATGGCGCCGCGTATGCGCGCTATTGCCAGGGCCAGCATGCCGACGCGCTGGCGCGCCTGCAGGCGTATGCGGACGGCGCCGGGCTGCCGCCGCAGGGCGTTACGCTGCTCGTGCGCCTGCTGCACCTGACCGGGACGCCGGAACAGGCCCTGGAAGTGGCGCTGCGCCAGCGCGCACGCTCCGCCGACGACCCGGCACTGTTGGCCGCGGCCAGCCTGGCTGCCCTGGACAGCAACGACCTGGAACAGGCGCAGACCCTGGCCGACGCCGCGCTGGCAGGGCCGGCCCGGCCGGCCGAGGCCCTGGTGACGGCAGGCTCCCTGGCCCTGGCGCGCATGGACAGCGCCGCGGCCGACACCTTGCTGAACGAAGTGGTGGCCGCGCGGCCCGAGGAGGGGCGGGCGTGGTCGGCGCTCGGCATGGCGAGCCTGCTGCGGCGCGACCTCGACGCGGCGCGCCGCCAGCTCGAGACGGCGCTGCGCTTCATGCCGGGCCACATCGGCACCTGGCACAGCATGGGTTGGTGCCGGCTGTTCGCCGGCGACCGTGACGGCGCCCGCGCCGCGTTCGAACAGGCGCTGGAACTCGATCGCAATTTCGGCGAAAGCCACGGCGGCCTGGCCGTCGTGCTCGCGCTGGCGGGCGAGCGCGAGGAAGCGGAGCGCGCCATCGACCGCGCGCTCCGCCTCGACCCGCAAGGCCTGGCCGCGCGCTATGCCCAGATGGTGCTGGCGGGCCAGACCGAAGACCCGGAACGGTTCCGCCAGCTGGCGCGCCGCCTGATGCGGACCCGCCAGGGCGCGTTCGGGCAATCGCTGTCGGACCTGATGGACGTCTACGTGAGCCGCTGAGGAAGACGCATGCACGCCGATCTCGCCCTGCAGCTGCTGGCCGACCTGTTGTGGAACGCGCTGTTGATCGCGGCGCCGCTGCTCGCGGTGACGCTGGCGGTCGGCCTCGTCATCAGCGTGCTGCAGGTGGTGACCCAGGTGCAGGAACAATCGCTGACCTTCATCCCGAAGATCGTCGCCGCGGTCGTCGTGCTGGTGGTGTGCGGACCCTGGATGCTCAGGCGCATGGTCAGCTATTCGGCCGCGCTCATCGCCGGCATCCCCACGTTCTTCTGACGCCGATGCAGATCGAGATCGACCCGGCCTGGGCCCTGGCCGTCTTCTACACCGCGCTGCGCCTGGGCGTGGTGCTGTTGCTGTCGCCGATCCTGGCGGGCCTGTCCGGCCTCGTCACCGTGCGCGTGCTGCTGACCCTCGCGCTGGCCGTGCTGCTCGTGCAGGGCCTGGGCGTGCGTCCGCCGGCGGGCGCGCTGGACCTGGGGCCCGTCGTCGCGGGCGCCTGCAATGAGCTGGTCGTGGGCGGCACGCTCGCCTTCGGCGTGTTCGCCGCGTTCGGCGCGTTTTCCGTCGCCGGCAAGATCCTCGACGTGCAGACCGGCTTCGGCATCGGCACCGTGTACGACCCCGTCACCCGTGCCGGCGCGCCGCTGTTCGCGACCATGCTGAACATGCTCGGCGCCGTGATGTTCTTCGGCATGGACGGCCACCACGCTTTCCTGCGCGGCCTGGCCTTTTCGCTGGAGCGGGTGCCGCCCGGCAGCCCGCTCGGCAGCATGGCCGCCGACGCGATGCTGCAGCAGTTCGGCCTGATGTTCTCGCTGGGCGTGGCCCTGATCATCCCGGTGATCCTGTGCCTGTTGCTGACGGAGACGGGCCTCGCGTTCGTGTCGCGCGTGCTGCCCCAGATGAACGTGTTCGTCGTCGGCGTGCCGGTCAAGATCGTCGTGGGCACGGCGCTGTTCGCGCTCACCGTCGTGACGATGGGCCCCTCGATGGGGCGCGTGTACGCGTCGATCTTCACGTACTGGCAGAAGGTGCTGGCATAGATGGCGGAACAGGACAGCGACCGGTCGGAAGAGGCCACACCGCACCGCCTGCAGGAAGCGCGCAGGAAGGGTTCGGTGGCGCGCAGCGTGGACGTGACGGCGCTGGCGATCCTCGCCGCGCTCGTCCTCGTCATCCAGGCCACCGGCTGGGATGCGCTGCGCCAGACGGCGCGCCTGCAGCACCGCATCCTGGGCCATATCGGGCATGCCGACTGGACCTCGGACGGCGTCGCGGCGTGGATGGGCGACCTGCTGGTGGCGATGCTCACGGTGCTGGGACCGCTGTTCCTCGCGCTCGTCGTCATCGCCGTGCTCGCGAACGTCGTGCAGACGGGGCCGATCTTCACCTTCCACCCGCTCAAGCCGGACTTCGACCGCATCAACCCGGCCAGTGGGCTCAAGCGCGTGTTCTCGCTGCGCACACTGTTCGAGGCCGGCAAGAGCGTCGTCAAGCTGGTGGTGCTGTCCGGTGTCGTCTACGTGGCGGTGCGCGACATGGTGCCCGGCCTGATCGGCCTGCCCGGCGCGGACGCCCACGGCTACCTGCGCGTGCTGGTGGGGCTGTGCGCGGCGCTGCTCGTGAAGCTCGTGTTCACGCAGCTGGTCATCGCGGCCGTCGACTTCGGTTTCGTACGGCGCGACTTCGCCAAGCGGATGCGCATGAGCAAGCGCGACGTCAAGGACGAGCACAAGAACCGCGAGGGCGACCCGCGCATCCGTTCGCGCATCCGCGAGCTGCGCAAGGAAATGCTCAAGCGCAGCAAGGCGGTGGCCAAGGTGCCCGAGGCGGACGTCCTGATCACGAATCCGACGCGCCTGGCCGTCGCCCTCAGCTATCGCCACGGCGTATCCGGCGCGCCGCAGGTGGTGGCCAAGGGCACGGGCGACCTCGCACGCAAGATGCGCGAGGTGGCCGCGCGCCACCACATCCCCATCGTGCAGAACCGCCCGCTCGCGCGCACGCTGTTCCGCGAAGTGGACTTCGACGGCTACGTGCCGGAAAAACTCTATCCGCAGATCGCCAAGATCATGGTCTGGGTGTACGCCATGCGCGACGCCCGCCGCAACTCGACAAGGTAAAACACGCATGAACGCTTTACAGCGCGTCTTCCAACGCAACACGGACCTCGTGCTGGTCCTGCTCGTGGTCGGCATCCTGACGGTGCTGTTCGTCCCGATCCCGTCCGTCCTGCTGGACTTCCTGATCCTCACGAACGTCAGCTTCGCGCTGCTGATCCTCCTGCTGACGTTCTACATCGCGCGGCCGGTGGAATTCTCGACGTTCCCGTCGCTGCTGCTGATCGCCACCTTGTTCCGGCTGTCGCTGAACGTGGCGACGACGCGCCTGATCCTGTCCGATGCCGACGCCGGCCGCGTGATCGCCGCCATCGGCTCGTACGTCGTGGGCGGCAATTACGTGATCGGCCTGATCGTGTTCCTGATCCTTGTCGTCGTGCAGTACGTCGTCGTGACGAACGGCGCGCAGCGCGTGTCCGAGGTGGCGGCGCGCTTCACGCTGGACAGCATGCCGGGCCAGCAGATGAGCATCGACGCGGACCTGAACATGGGCTTCATCGACCAGGACGAAGCGAAGCGGCGCCGCAAGATGCTGGAGAAGGAAAGCGGTTTCTACGGCGCGATGGACGGCGCCAGCAAGTTCGTCAAGGGCGACGCGATCGCCGGCATCATCATCCTGCTGATCAACATCATCGGCGGCCTCGTGATCGGCGTGATGCAGATGGGGATGCGCTGGGACCAGGCGTTGCAGACGTTCACGCTGCTGACCGTCGGCGACGGCATCGTCACGCAGGTGCCGGCCCTCGTGATCGCGGTCGGCACCGGCATCATCGTTACGCGCTCCGCCTCCGACGGCGAGCTGAGCAACGAAGTGCTGAAGCAGCTGACGGCCTTTCCCAAGACGCTGTTCATCGTCACCGGCGCGCTGTCCGTGCTGCTGTTCCTGCCGGGGATCCCGGCGGCGCCCGTGCTGACCCTGGCCTGCGTGCTGCTGGGCGCCGGCATCGTGATCGTGCGGCGCGCGAAGGCCGGCGGCACGGACGCGCAGGAAGAGGAAGCGCAGGCCGAAGCCGCGAAGGACGAGGACGACGCGTACGAGATGCTGAAGGTCGAGCCGATCGAGGTCCACGTCGGCGGCAACCTGGCACCGCTGGTGAAGGGCGAGCAGACCGTCTTCCTGGAACGCATCGCGGCGATCCGCAAGCAGTACGCGCTCGAATCCGGCATGGTCCTGCCGCGCGTACGCTTCCGCGACGCCCCGCAGCTGTCCGCCAGCAGCTACGAGCTGCAGATCTTTGGCGTCCCGGCCGGCAAGGGCGAGATCCTCACCGAACGCACGCTGGCGATCCGCGCCAGCAAGGACGCGCGCCAGCTGAAGGGCATCGAGACGCGCGAACCGACCTACGGCCTGCCGGCCGTGTGGGTGGAGGAGAGCGAGCGCGAAGTGGCGCGCGCGGCGCGCTACACGCTCGTCGACCCGGCCACGGTCTTCATCACCCACATCAGCGAAGTGCTGAAGCAGCAGGCCGCGCACCTGCTGACACGGACCGAGACCGATCGGTTGCTGCAACGCGTCCGCCAGCAGCAGCCCGGCCTCGTCGAAGAGCTGATTCCCACGATCCTGTCGTTGAGCGACGTGCAGAAAGTCCTGCAAAACCTGTTGCGCGAAAAAGTCTCCATCCGCAACCTGGAAGTGATCCTGGAAACCCTCGTCGACATGGGCCGCAACAGCAAGGACCTCGGCTACCTGACGGAACTGGTGCGCCAGAAACTGGGCGCGGCGATCTGTCAGTCGCTGCTGGGGGAGAGCACCGCGCTGAACGTGCTGACGCTCGACCCGGCGATCGAGCAGACCCTGATGGCGGGCCTGCGCAGCGCCGAAGCGGGCGGCGACATGGTGGTGGAACCGAAATACGCCGAGCAACTGCTGTCGCGCCTGGCGGCGCAATCGGAGCGGATGATGAAGGGCAATATGCTGCCGGTGCTGCTGTGTTCGCCGGACCTGCGTCGCCATCTGCGTGCGCTGTCCGAGCGGGTGGTGCCGCATATGCGCATACTGTCGATGGCGGAGATTCCGAATTCGGTCAATCTGAAGGCGTCGGGGGTGGTGGCGTTGTGATGGAGGAGCCAGTTGGGTCGGATTGAACGGCTCAGTGCAAGGGTAAGTTGCCGCCAAAGCAAGTGACTGTTTCCTGCCCAAGCATGCGGCGGTACAGTCCGTCAATCCGCTCAATTGCACGCTCACTCGTAGGTATTTCGCGTTCTAGTGCCAGTCGTATTGCGATGTTCGACGCCGTGTTAACAACGTTATCTTGTTTCGCATACCACCTCTCTGCCAACCTGCTCGGTGGTATTTGTTGCGAGAGCCACCCAGAAGCAGGCGTGCAGGTGATGGCCTATGACGCCATGTTCAGGGTGTCTGGCGCCGTGTTCGGCCAAGATGAACTGGCACCATCCCGTCGAACAGGGCGTTCCTGACTTCTGCATCAGCCTGGCGGGCGTGCCTTGACGGTCACGTGGACCGGGATCATCCACGGCGAACCAGGCTGCGGGGCGGTACAAGGCTCACCAATCGAAATAGTGTAGCGGCAGACATCCACCCGCAGGACAGTATCGTAGCTGCCCGGCCCGAGCGCCTGCAGATTCAACGATGTCTTGGTCGTCATTGACCGTACGCCATTCTCCTCGATGCCGTCGACGAATTCGTCCGTGAAATATCCTGCGGGATCGGTGACCGACGCGTAGAGTCTGCCGGTCAGGCCTGGGCGACCCCAGACGCTGATCCGTAACGGCGTCAATTCATCCGTGAACGCTTCGACGTTGGCGTTCGACGGCGAGACGAGCAGCCGGGCGGCCGAGTTGCCGGAAGACGTCACGTCGAACTTGACGGGGAACCGCAGCGGCGATCCGGGAAACGGATCCGTGCATGGGTTCTGCTCATTGAGGCAGAGGTCCACCTGGATGGTTGTTTCGTAGGTGCCCGGATTCAGGGGAGTCCGTGGGTTGAGCGCGATCGTGTTCGTCTCGTTGGGAGAAATCTGCCCCGTGATCGCGCCATACAGGAACACGCGGTTGGAATCGGTGACGCGTGTGTACAGCAGGAGCGGAACATCGGCGCTTGTCCGCAGCGCAACCTTGAAGAACCTGCCGGACGTTGCTGCGGTTTCATCCTCGGTAAGGCTGGCGCGGAAATCCGTTGTGGTGGAGATGCGCGCAGCTGCCGCCACCGCATCCTTGACCTCGACCGTTAACGGCAAATGCCAGGGCGAACCGGGGAACGGTTGCGCGCAGACGCGGGGATCGTCCTGGCAGACGCGCACTTCGAGCGTCGTGTTGTGCGTGCCCGGTTGCATTGGCATCGTGGTCAGGGCAACTTCGTAGGTATAGGGGTCGAGCGAGCTGTAGCGAGCTACGGGCGTAATGACGCCCGTCGTATCGAGGATCAGCACACGAGCGTTGTCCTGGAACGCCTTCGTCGCCTTTGCCTGCACGGAAAACCCAATGCGTTCGTTGACATAGGTGGTTACACGAAGAGGCAAGGGTGAGAACGTCAGCCAGCTGCCGTCGCCGCTGCCCGTACTGGCGCTGCCATTGGTGGCAGAACCGTCATGTCCGCCTCCTCCGCCGCCTCCCCCGCCACACGCGGCAAGGAACAACATACAAATCATGGTCGAAAATCGGAGGAGGTGGTGGCGCATTCGGTAGGTTCCAGGTTGGCAAACCCGCTATTGTACTTACAATTTTTGCATTAATTCTAGCGAAGTGTCACGCATTGGCGTTTCGTCGTTCGGTATCAGTTAGATTCTCGCCGCCTGACGTGTTGTTCGATTGGGATGAGCGGCTTGTGATGGATGTATTTGGGCTATAGGAGAGTGCTAAAGGCTAGTAAAAGCGCTCCCGTTTCTGGCCGTAGGGTGTCGAAACGCCTACGTAGCCTTCAACGTGATCCGGCATGATGACGAAAACGATGCTCTTGTGCTCTATCGAGCTAAGTAGACGGCTGCGGACAGGCACTTCAGCTTCATGCTTTGCATCGTCTATGGTCTCCCAGCTAATTTGGAATTCTTCGGGGATGTGCATCGTGGCGATGTAGCTCGTGAATGGCGCAATCGCTATCGCTATAGGTCTTACCTGATCAACAAGTTCATCGCCGTAGATATATCGTATATTTGTTGTCTTACCCAGGCTCTTGTCTACTTCAATTTCTAAGGCGTATCGTACTCTATCATTCGGGCCAGCTACTGCACACCCCACAATTGCGCTCATCATTACCACTCCCATCAGCTCCACGACACTTCTGCGCAAATTCCGCGAATCATACCTCGTTACTTGTAATACTTGACGACGCGATGCACATTCGGATTATTCATTAGCTGATTGAACGGAACGTCATGCGTCAGCGGGAATCGTGGATGGCAAGTTGTAAACGGGCCGTATGTCGGTTATTTGGCAGTGCCGCCAATGGGGTGCCAACCTCGCCATCCCCTGTTTTCATTTGCAATCACCAACGACATGATTTCACAACAATTTTTCCAAAGCGGGTCTTTTTCAATCCCGGCGAAGGAAGAACTGTAAACAGCGAATCAGCTTTGAATTCAGCCACTTACGCCTGAAAAACCGCCTACACGTTACGTGCGTAATGTGTGTACCTGACTTCGGATACGAGTGTCTCGCAAAATGCCGGAACACCTCGTGTAACGGCCACGAGCGCAGGCGTAGAATTACGCATAATCCACGGATCGACGAGAGGGCTTTGCCATGGCCTCCGACGACGAACCGATCCACCTGACCCCGACCATGTCCCCAGCGCTCAACGCGAAATTGGAGCAACTGGCGGCGGCTAACTGCGACGAAAGCCGAGATTTTGCGCAAAGCTATCGTCCTTTTTGCGAACTCGCCTACCGCGCCAGTTTGAAGGACCAGCGCCTGGGCGTGTTCAATGAGGACGAGCGGCTTGTGACCGAAATCGTCGGGCTTTAAAAAGAACAACTAACTATACATTTTCTACAGACACCAAAAGAATTCGGCCGCCATCAGGCGAATATTCGAAATGCACGCGATACCGCCCAAGATAAAACGCATCCCACGGATTCAAATCTAATCCAAACAACCCTTTGCCCTTCCCTCCATTTTCTGTATCTCGCGGCAGTCCAAGCACTGAGCGCACAGCGTCGCGCGAGCTATGTACACTAATTCCCTCAACCACTTCCCCCGGAAATTCATTATAGCCACTGCTTTTGCCGCGACCGAAAGCTTGGATGCAAGATACTTTTCCGTTTACGTCCAACACAAAAGCGAGCCCCCGCTCCGGTACCTTGAAATAAATATTATCTCCTTCAATAGGATCCTCGGGTGCAATAAATCCATTGAAGCCATATTTTTCACGCAATTCCTCTACGGTTAATCCCAACAATTCAGTAATTTTCATTTAAATCTCCTAGCGTCCAGTACGCATTTTGATAAGCTCCTCGATTCGTTGTTGAATCTGGGCATCTGTCATTCCGATGGAGCGGAAGTAATCGCTATAGCGTTCCATATCCAGTTTGACTGCCGCTGCCGGGTTGGCAGCATCTTTGATCTGCTGATTTACATTGTTACGACCGCCATAAGTGCGCGACAGTTGCCGGTGCGCTGAGTCCGGCACAACGATGGCGCCTGCGTTATCTTTCAGATACCTCTGCTCTTCATCTGTCAGCTTTCTTCCAAGTTGCTTCTCATAAGCTTTAACATTCGACGCATGTGAAGGAATATGATCTACCTGCAAACTGTCTTTCTTGCTCTGCCGTGACAAATCTACATATCGTCCGGTTTGTCCGGGCTCTACGATATTTGCAATGGCGTTGCCTCGATTTGCAAACGCGTCCACGCCTTTATCAAGAATCGAATCTACCACGCCGCCAACTACTTTACCCGCAGCGAGGCCAATCTCCTCCGGGCCTATCGTAGTGTTAAACGCATGAAGAGTGATATCTAGCGTCCAATTCTGACGCTGGGCAACTGAGGTTACATAGTCCCGTGCCTGCGTTTCAGCAAAGGTCGAAATGGCTCCTGTGGCATCACGAACAACCGACTCCGCACCTATTTTCGCCAGTTCCAACGCAACCGTTTTAACTGGGCCGCCGCTAAGAACAGTTTTAACGCCCTTATAAGCCAAAGTCGCCAGGGCATCATGCTCCCCGTAAAAGTCTGCAAAATCACTTAAAAGGGCTATTCCGCCGGCAATTGTGTCACCGATGATGTTTTGGCCTGCTGGGCCAGCACGCACTCCGAGCACGCGCTCTTGGTACACGGTGTTAGCACGCTGTTCCGGGGAGTCAGATGACAAGAGCGCCAAGTCTCGTCCACTGCCAGTTGTAGCCTCCCTTGTCATCGCGTTCGCGGCGCGTGCCGCAATGACGTCTTCTGGCAAATCGCCCGATGCGGCATTGAGGAGACTAACGCCACGTGCGAGGGTCTCGTGAATTTGGGTGGCTTGTTCCGTCGTACCGCCGCCCGCCAGCACTCCCTGAATCAGATTAAAGGATGCTCGGCTATTCGGATCAGCGATAACACGTCCGTCGTGATCCAGTACGTAAGGGACTCCACTATTGTCCAAAGCCGAAATCATCTTTCCGTTAGCTGAAGACTGCGTCATGTTGTCGACAATGCTATTGCCCAACGCATTGCCAAACGCATCCGTCGCAATCCGCGCAATTTCAATCTTCCCGCCGCGTGCGATCGCGGTAGTTGCCCCGGCCGCGAACGAAACGGCCGTGGCCCT
The DNA here is from genome assembly GCF_900101265.1 of Massilia sp. PDC64. Classification (GTDB taxonomy): domain Bacteria; phylum Pseudomonadota; class Gammaproteobacteria; order Burkholderiales; family Burkholderiaceae_D; genus Telluria. The sequence goes on along the minus strand of NZ_FMZS01000018.1, from coordinate 72,528 downwards.
GCCGAGATCGTTGCCCTTGAACAGCTTCGCCAGGTCGTTATCGCCCTGGAGATACTGCGCCGCCAAGGTGCCGACACCCGCGCCGGCCGCCGACGCGGCGACGTTGCGCCAGTTGAATCCGCTTTGCAGGCCCGTCACGATGCCGATGCCCTGACTGACGGTATTCGACAAGGCCGCGCGTGCTGCCGCCGCTTGCCAGCCTTCGCCTGCAAACGCACTCGACAGCGAGCTTGCATCGGCGAGGGCGCCGACGCCGGCCGTCACTGCGCCTCCAATCGCCGAGGTTGCCACGGCTTTCCAGTTGAAGCCATCCTGTGCGCCAATCGCGATGCCGGCCGCCTGGCTCGCGACGGAGCCCGACGCGCCTGCGACGGCGGCGGTGGCGGTCGTGCCGAACGCGCCGAATGCCGACTGCATCGCGCCGCTGATGGCGTAGCCTGTGTAGACCGTCGCCACCACGGCCACGACCACCATCACGAGCTGCCCCAGCCCGCCGCACCCACCCCTCGACTGCTGCGGCACCGGCAGCGCCATCTCCGGCGTGGTCTTGCCGACGATCGCGCCGGCGTCGTACGGCTTGAACGTATCAGCGCCGTTGTAGGTCGCGCCGGCCTTGGCCGGGATCTTCAGCGACTGGCCTACCGTCAGCGTGCCGTTCGCCATCGTCAGGCCGTTGGCGTCGGCGATCAGGTACCACAGGCGCTCGTCGCCCCAGACTGACTTGGCGATCGACATCAGCGTCTCTGTCGCCGCTTGCACGACGTAGGTGCCGACGTCGGCGTTCGAGGCCGCGCTCAGGCCTTCGTGCACGCTGCTGAACGATTCGTAGGCGGCGCTGCTGTAGCCGATCATCTCGTCGTCGGCCATCAGCGTGTGCGTGCGCAGGCCATTCTGGGTTTTTTCCAGCACGTGGCCCGCGTAGTCGCTGATCATCGAGCGCGAGTTGGCGTTGTCGACCGTGCCCACGCCGTCCTTGTAGTTGCGCGCGGTCACGACGGTCATGGCGCCGGCGAGGTTGTATTGCATCTCGCTGGTCTTGTAGGCCGTCTCGCCGTCGTTGCGCACCGTCGTCAGGCTCGTCAGGCGCGTGTCGCGCAACACATCGACCGTGTTGATGGTCGTCTGCAGCTTCGCGCCGCTGGCGCCCTGGGCAGTGTACGAGGCCAGGTAGCCCAGTTCGCCGTGGTAGGCGTACTTGACCAGGCTGTGCTGGACCCTGTCCGACTGGCCCTGCGTGCGCTGCACGACGAGGCGGCCGCCCGCGTCGTAGTCGTTCAGCTGGACCTCGGCGCCGTCGCGCGATTCGATCACGCGGTTGGCGCTGTCGTAATAGCGGTAGCCGGTCTGGCCCGCGGACGTGCTGATGGATGCCAGGCGACCCAGCGCATCGTAGTCATACTTTTCCCCGTTGTCGGTGGCGCGGTTGCCGGCCCAGTCGTACGTGATCGTATGGGCTTCGATGGCCTTGTTGTCGAAATATGTCCACGTGCCGATGACGTCGACGGGGACGTCGCCATAGGTCATCCCCTGTTTTTCCCTCGGCAGGTAGGTCGGCGTGTAGACCGGGTTGCCATACGTCGTGTTGACGGTGCCGTAGACCTTGGTCATGCGGTCCATCGCGTCGTACTCGTAGTTGACCTCGATGGCCTTCTTGTCGCCGATGTCGTTGGTGAACCCGGTCTCGACCTTCTTGCGGTTGCCGAAGTTGTCGTAGGTGTAGTGGATCCGGTAGTCGGCGCCGGGGACCGACGAGGTGATGTCGGTCAGCTGGCTGCGCGCGTTGTAGCCGAGCACGTTGTCCTGCAGCGCGCGCTGCAGCAGGTTCTTGGCGTCGAGCAGCCAGGTCTGTTCGGTGATCCGGTTGCCCGCGCGGTCGTAGCTGTAGCGTACGAGCTGGTTCAGCGCCGGGGTGAGGGCGTCGTTGTCCCTCACCTCCACGAGGTAACCGGTGCCACCTTCATAGGCATAGTTGGTCTTGCGGGCCCATGTCGTGGCGCCGTTGGCGCGCCGTTCGGTCGTGGCCAGTTGTCCGGCGCCGTTGTACGTGTTGATGGTCGTGTTGCCACCCAGGTCGACGTGCGTCAGCACGCGGCCATAGCCATCGTACGTCCACGACTGGCGGAGCGCCGTGCCGCTGCCCAGGGCCGCCGTGCTGGCTTCGCGTTCGGCGATCTTGTTGCCGAACGCGTCGTAGGCGCGGTAGGTCGTCAGGCCGTTGGCGTCCGTCGACTTGATGATGTTGCCGCCCACGTCGTACACCTGCGTGGCCGTGTCGACCACGCCATACCTGGCGTCGGCGGCATCGACCGAATAGTTGCGCGCGACCGTCCGGCGTCCCAGCTCGTCGTACGAATAGGCGTCGACGATGGAACGGTTCGCGACGCCGGTGGCCGCGGTGGCCGTGCCGGTGCCGGCCCAGTCGTACACCGTCACCGGCGCGCTCGTGCGCGAAACGAGGTTGCCCAGGCGGTCGTAGGCATAGGAGTAGGTGACCGACTGGCTGCCGGACAGGTATTGGGTGCTCGTCAGGCGCTGACCGAACGCATCGGTCGTGTAGCGGATGGAGCCGCCGTCCGCATGGGTTTCGCCGACGAGCGCGCCCTTGTCGTCATACGTGTAGCCCGTTGTATGGCTCACGGTGCCGGTCGCGTCGACGTCCGCGGTCTTGAGCAGGCGGCCCATGTTGTCGTAGCGGTTCATCACCGTCAGCACACCGGCACCGACGTCGGGCAGCACCGTGTCGAGCACCTGGTTGTTGGCGTTGTAGCTGTACGTCGTCTTCCAGTTCGGATTGCGCGCGTCGGCGACGGTCAGCGTATTGCCCCAGCGGTCGACCGTCATGCGGTTCGGCGTCGTGTGCAGCGTCAGGGCGCCGGTTGTCTTGCTGTCCAGTACGGTGCGGTAGCCGTCCACGTAGCGCGAGGTCGCCTTCGACAATGCGTCGCCGAGTGCCGTGTTGAACGTGGTGCTACTGACCGTCTGCAGATACGCCTGCAGCCCCGCGGCGCCATCGTCCAGCGCCGTTTCGACCTTGCCCATGAGGAGTTCGCGGCCGGTCAGCACGGCCGGATCGGCACCGGTGTAGGCATAGGTGCCGGCGATGAAGTCGATGACCAGGCGCGCGCGCGTCGACGTGCCGTTGGCGAGTTTCGCCGTCAAGCTGCTGAGCTCGTCCGTGGTCGGTGCGCGGCCGACGGATTGCGCGAACAGCAGTTTCACGAAGGTCGCGTTGTCCGAGGTCGACGGCAGCCGTCCCTGGATCTCCCTGGATGCCAGGATGCTGCTCGCGATGGTGTCGAGCGGCGTGCCCTGGCGCCGCTGGTCGATCCCCGACAGCAGGGCGGTCGGCTCGGGCGTACGGCCCAGCAAGGTGACGTAGAGCTGCGTGATTTCGATCGCGTAGCGGGCTTCCGGCGTGAGCGCGGCCTGGGCGGCGGCGTCCGTGCGCGTCCTGATGTCGCGCATCGCCAGCGCCATGGCGTTGACGAAGGCGGCGGTACTGGGCGTTTGCGCCGCGGCCGCCGCGCTCTGGCTGACGGACGCGAGCGCTGTGGATACCCTGCCGTGGAACACGGCCGTGTCGTTGTTCAGCGTACCGATGACGAGGCTGTCGATGAAGCCCGCGGCCAGCGCGCCGCGCGTCATCGCCGGCGGGCCGGCCAGTGCCTTGGTCCAGAAAGCGAGACCGGGCGCATCGGACGCGCGTCCGCTCGTGTTCTGGTACAGCGCGTCGATGAAGGCCGAGTTCGTTTTCGCACCGAGCGTGGCGTCGTTGCCGATCAGCGTGTCGGCGATGGCGGCGAGCGATTCGCCGTCGCGCAACTGGATCATCGCGCTGTTCAGCTCGAGCAGGGTCGGCAGCCGGGTCGGGCCGAACAGGGTCGTGTACAACTGCACCACGTGGATCAGGTTTTGCGTGGGTTTGTCCGAACTCTCGATTTTCTGTTCGCTGAGCAGCAGTTGCAGGTTGGCGCCGGCGAGCTGGCCGAGCGCCGCGCTCAGGTTGCTGTCCTGCGCAACGGCGGCGTCGGACTGGGCGTCCGTCGTGCTTTCCTGGATGATCCTTTCCAGGCTCCAGTTCACGGCTGCTGCATCATAGTTCCTGGCGGCCAGGTTCGACGCGTCCATGGCCGCGATCGACGTGGCGCCCGTACGGCCGGCCACCACCGCCTTGGCCTGGATCGCCAGCAGATTCGCCAGTGCGGTCTGGGTGTTCTTCGCGACGTCGTTGATGGCGACCTTGTCCAGGTACGTGGAGTTGGCCTGCCGCTGTGTCGCCGCGGCCGTGTCGTAGGCGGTCTGCGCCTGCCGGACCGTGTCGGCCGCTGCTTGCGCGGTACTCGCCGCGGCGCTGTAGCCGTCGGCCAGCGATTTCGCGCGCTGGTTGTTCGGGCCGATCACCGCGCTGAGCTCGGTGGGGAAATTGTTGCGCATGCGGTAGCTGGTCTGCCCGCCCTTCAGTTCGCCCAGTGCGCTCAGGAAGAAGTTGTAGGCGGCGGTGCCCGCGTCGGTCGTCGAGGTGTTCTGTACCCACCAGGCGAGCCCTGCGGCGTCGGGCGCACGCCACAGGAGCGTGTTGTACAGTGAGGTATAGAACGCCGATTTGTCGGCGAGTGACAGATTTTGGCCGGCCAGCCGCTGCAGCGTCGTGCGCCCGGCGCCCAGGTCGGCAAGCAATGCCTCCACGGTCGAGTAGGACGTGCCGCGGCCGAATGCCACCAGCAGTTCCTGCAGGGAGTCCCGGTAAGGCGAATTGTAGAAGTTCTGGCCGGCCTGCGCGGCGGCAACGGCCTGATCCGCATTCGTTTTCGCGATCCCGGCCGCGTTCAATTCGTTCAGGCGGTCGTTCAACGCACTGTTCGCGCTGTTGAGTGCGGCCAGTGCTGCATTGACATCGGCCGCCGCGGCGGCGATGCCGCTCGTGGTCGCGGCGGCCGTGCTGTACGCGCGCGCGGCGTCGGCCACGCGCTGGTCGAACGACGCCCGGGTGTTGTATTCCGATTCGAGCTGCGCCGTATGGTTGACCAGGCTGTCGATGATGTCCCATGCGGTCTGGCCGCGGGTCCTGGCGCCGTTCTTGAGGTTCGTGACCCAGCCGGCGGCGCCGGCGTCCGGTGCGCGGCCCAGGACCTGCTGGTAGATCTGCGCGACGAACTGTTCCGGCGTCGCGGCATCTTTAAAGACTTTCGTGCCCTCGGGTGAGCCGATGAACTGCTGGGCGATCGATGCCGGCGTGTCGAGGTTCTTGATCAGGGCACTCGTCCAGAACGTCATGCCGGTGTAGTCCAGGTCGATGCCGCTGGCCGGACGGTTCAACACGCCGACATACAGGCGCGCCAGCGTCAGCGTGACGAGCGCGTTGGTGCCGGCCGCCGCGTTCACGGCGGCCGACTGCGCCGCAACCGCGTCCGTGTACGCCTTCGCGGCCGCCTGCGCCTTGACGGCCGCATTGAGCGCGGCGCTCGCGGCGTTGTAGGCGGCCGTGGCCTGCTGCGAGATGGCGGTCAGGGCATTGGCGACCTGGGTGTCGAAGATCTGCAGGCCGGCGAGGTTGTCATCCTTCAGCGGATCCGTGTTGGCCAGATTACCGTTGAGGAACGTGTTCAGGATGGACACGGCCACCGCCGCCCGGCTCTGGCCCGACGCCAGGCTCTTGCTCCAGAAGGCCAGGCCGGCCGCATCGGGAGCACGATGCAGGATCTGGTTGTAGATCTGCGTGACGAACGCGTCGTTCGACTGGGCCGCGGGGTAGATGGTGCCCACGGCGCCGGCGAGCATGTCCTGCGCCATCTGCACGTCGGTCTTCGACATCAGTGACCCGGCCATGTTGACGAGGTCGTTGAGGACGAGGGGGTTGGCGGCGGTTCCGCGGTTCAGCAGGCCGACGTACAGGCGTGCCGCCGTCAGCACGTATCTGGCCATCGGATTCGTGGCGGCCAGAGCTTCGGCATCGGCCTCGCTCCGGATGCGGCTCGCCAGCGTGAGCGCCGCCGTCGCGGCGTCCGCCAGCAGCTTGGAGGCGTTCTGCGCCGCTTTCGCGGTTTCCGCCGCGGCGGCGGCGGCCAGCGCGTCGCTTGCCTTGTAGGCGGTGGCGATGGCGGCGCTGGTGTCGGTGGCGGTGACTTGCGCCAGCATCGTGGCGGCCATCGGCAGGTCGTTCCCGTCCATGTACAAGGCGTACGTCATGCCGGCCGCGGTGCGGTTGTTGAACAGGTCGCGGGCCGTTTTCAGGGCGGGGTCCGCGCTGGATGTCACGTCGTCGATCAATGCGACGACGGCGGTGGCACGGTCGCTGCGGGCGACTACGCCCACCCATTGCGTCAACGCGTCCGCACCGATCGCGCTGCCGAAGGCGCGCTGGTAGATCGTACGGATGAAGTCCGCGTCCGTGCCGCCTGCGTTCGCCACCATGTTGTTGACGACGGTGGCGAGCGTGTCCCGGCCCGACGCCAGGGAATCGATCCAGAAGTCATAGCCCTGGCGGTCCGGCGCGCGGCCCAGCACGGCGACGTACAGCTGCGCCAGGCGCAGTTGCAGCGCCTCCAGCGGATGGTCCTTGGTTACGAGATTTGCCGCGGCGGCGTACGTATCCTTGGCCAGCATCTGCGCCTTCAGCTTCAGCTTCACTTGCTCGGCCGCCATGGCCACGGAGGCATTCGCGCCGTTGCCGTCCAGCAGCGTCCGGGCGATCTGCACCTGCGTCTGCGTGTCCACGGCGCCCATGTCCATGCGGGCGAACGCCAGTGCGAGCGCCGTTTTCGCAAACGCGGTGCGGCGGTCGGCGTTGGCGCCGGCGTCGGTGCCGGTGTAGCTGCCGATCCGGTCGATGAGCTTCACCGTCCAGTCGGCGAACGTCGTGCCGCCCGCGAACGCGGCCTGCGCGTCGTTCAGCTCGGCGGTGGAGGGCACGCGCCCGACCAGCGCCATGTAGGCGCGGTTCACGAACTGCTCGTTGTACTGGACGGCCGTCAGCCCGGCCGCGGGCAGGATCGTGCGGAATTCCGTACTGTTGATGATGTTCTGCGCCGTCGTCGTCAGCGTCTGCGTGCCGCGCAGCCCCGATTCGAAGGCGGCGAAGCCCGCGGGATCGGGCGCGCGGCCGAGCAGGGCGATGTACAGGCGCGCCAGCTTCATCGACCGCATTTCGTCCGCCGCGGCCGCTTTCGCATCGGCGAGCGCCGCGTCGGGGGCGGTCTGCGCTTGCTTCCTCAATTGCTCAGCCTTGTCCGGGTCGCTGCCGCCTCCGGTCAGGTAGGCCTGGGCCACCTTCACCTGGTTGGACAGGAAGCTCGCCCTCTCCGCGACGAGGTCGATGAGGACCTGGCCGTGCTCCGTCGTGCCGAACGAGACCTCGTCGTACCGTGCGCTCCACGTGTTCAGCGCATCGGTGAACGCCGCCGTGTTCACCGTGTAGCCCAACATCACGAGCACCTTGGTAAGAATCTGGGTGGTCGTCGTGCCGCCGATCACTTTCGTGACGTCCGCGTTCGCGACCATTTCCGTGGCAATCTGTGCCAGCGTGCTGCCTTCGTTCAGGCGTCCCAACCAATAATCGAGACCGTTCGCGTCAGGCACCGTTTGCTTCATAGCCAGGTACAGCTCGATCAGCTGGCCGATCTTCTTTTCGCTGGGCTGGGCCACGATCGTCAGCTCGCCTCCATCGAGCCGGAACGCGTCACCGGAAGCGGGTTTCACCGTGATCGACAGCTCGTACGTCCCCTGCGGAAGCGCCCCGGTGTTGAAGACGGGGTAGCCGTCCACCCACTGGACGCGCGCCGCCGACGTCTGCCAGGGCAGCGTGCCCTTGATGCGGTAGTTCACCGTGAACGTGCTGCCGACGTCGTTGCGGTCGCCGAGCACCAGCAGCCCGTCCTGCTCAGGCTTGGCCGGATCGTAGGCGACGCGGATCCAGGTGTAGTCCGGCTCGCGGTGCAGGAAGAACTGGTGCGGCGCATACGACTGGCTGACGTCCACCACGTGCCCGAGCAGGTCGTAGCGGGTGTCGACCCGTCGCACGTCGGCGCGTCCCAGCACCTCCACCGCGCTGTTCAGGTTTTTCAGGCTTGCCGCGCCCTCGGCTGCGCTGGTGAACGTGGCCGTGGCGTTGCCGCGCACGTCGTACAGCGTCGCGCGGTAGATGCCGTCGCCCGCATTGGTCAGCCAGGCGCGGCCCGCGTTGTCGTAACGGGTTTCTTCCGAACGCAGTACCTGCGTGCCGCTGGACACCGTCGTCGTCGTCACTTCGCCGAAGGCGTTGTAGCCGCGGTGCTCCGTCGTGTCCGGCGCGGCGCTGCCGGTCAGGATATTGTAGTTCCCCGGCCGCACGATGTCGGTCAGGCGGCCCAGGTTGTCGTAGCGGTTCAGCTCGAACGCCGTTTGCGCATACGGCGTGTTTTCATTGACGATGCGCCACTGCTTGGCGACGCGGCCGAACACGTCGTACGAAAAATACGTGGCATGGCGCTCGGCATCGATGCTCGTCTTCAGGCGGCCGAGCGTATCGTACTGGTTGACGGTGACGCGGTCGCGCGTCCGGTCGTACGGCAGGACCGGACGCGTGGTCTCGGCGAGACCGTCCGGGACGGAGGTGGCGTAGTCGATGCGGAACACGACGTCGCCGAAGGCGCCCAGGCGGAACTCGCTCATCGGCATCGCCTGGGCGGCGTTCGCCGTCTTTTCGATCATGGCGGTGCCGGTAGTGCGGCCCAGGACGTCGTAGTACGTGACGGTCTTGACGCCGGTGGCATCGGTCGTGCTGCGCTGGCGGCCCAGGTCGTCGTAGCTGTATGTCGTCGTGGCGTCGCTCAGCAACCCGGTGTGCCGCTCGCTCAGTTTGTTGCCGAGGTTGTCGTAGGTGTAGGTCGTCGTGCGGTCGGCCGCGCTTGCCGTTACTTTGGCGGTGGCCGGGGTCCAGCTCGGCGTGCTCGTGGCGTATTCCGTGCGCACCAGCAGCCGGCCCGCGTAGTCGTAGGTGGACGTCGTCAGGTAGCCGGCCTGCACGTCGTCTTTATACGTTTCCCGTTCGATCCGCGCGACCTCGTTGCCACGCTGGTCGTAGGCGAAGAACGTCGATGCGGCCGCGTTGAGCTGCTTGTCGTTGGCGTCGGTGGCGTACACGTTGGTACGGATCAGGTCACCGAAGGCATCGTAGACGTTTGAGGTGGTGCGCGCCGCAATGCGTTGCGTTACGCCCGCGAGCATCCAGTCGTCGTTTATCGCGGCCAACGGTTCCCAGATCACGATCGCCTTGCCGCGCACGTCGTACTGCGTGCGGATGTATCGGTCATCCGGCGATGCCGTGAGCGGACCATCGGCCGTCGCCAGCGGCGCCGTGTGCCGCGTCACCTGTACCACGTCGCCGAACGCGTTGTGCGCGTACGTCGTCGCCCTCATCGATGCGTCGACGTCGCGGATCAGGCGGCCGCAATTGTCATAGAATTTGTAGCTGAGGTTGCCGCCGACGTCCTTGTTGACCATGGCGTCGCCAAAGACGTTGTAGGTCACCTCGACCGTGAGCCCGGTGGCCGTTTTCTCGCTGCGTGCGCTGCGCGGGGCCTTGTCGTTGTCGGGGTCGTACACCGTGGTGTCGGGCAGCGTCGTCCGGGTCTGGCGCCCGACGAGGTCGTAGCCGTAGCGGGTCACCCGGCTGGCGGCCGCGCCCGTGACGCCTTCCGCGCGCTGGGTCAGGTTGCCCAGCGTGTCGTAGACGTAGCTCGTGGTCAGGGTGCCTTTCGTCGGTGCGACGCTGGTCCAGCCGTCCACCGGTTCGGCAGCCGGGGCGGCGTAGATGTCGATGGGTGGCGTGACTTCCGAGACCAGGCGGCCGGCCGCGTCGTAGGAATACGTCCACGTCACCGTCGCCGCCGAGGCGGCATCGGGCCGTTTCGACAGCGTCTTGCGATTGCCGAGCGCATCGTACGTGTTGGTCTCGACGTGCCCGAGAGCGTCGCTCGTCGTCAGCACGTTGCCCTGCGCGTCGTAGGTCCGGCTCGTCGTGCGCGGCTTGAGGCCGCCGTTGGCCTGGGCAGCCGCGGCCGCGGCCAGGTCGGCCAGCGTGGCGGTCGCCGGGACGGCGGTCTGGAAGGCGCGGTCCACCTGCGCGCGGCCGATGGCGTCGTATTGGGTTTCCGTCAGGTAGCCGGCCGGGTCGACCGTGAAGCGGCGGCGGCCAGCGGCGTCGTAGTAAAACCGGGTCGTGCGGTCGGAACCGGATGCGACGACGAGCGTGGCGACGGTGGCGACGGTCGAGTTGGCCGGCAGGGCGCTCTTCAGCGGCTGTGCATAACGGGTTTCCTTCGTCACGTTGCCGAACGCGTCGTATTCACGCGCCGTCACCGCGAGGGCGGGATCGATTTCGTAGGCGACCTGGTTGTTGAGGTTGTAGACGTATTGCGTGACGCGGTCGAGCGGGCTGGACAGCGGCACTTTGCCGTCTGGCGACGTCGTGGCATAGGCAATTCTTTGGATGACATTGCCCTTGGCATCGTAGGTGATGCCGACGTAGGCCCGCAACGGATCGAGCGTGCCGACCAGGCGGCCGGCGGCATCGTAGTAGTAACGGTCGACGCGGTCCAGGCCGCCCGGCTGCATAGGGGTGGAAAAGTTGAACTGGCGGCCAGTCGTGGCGAGGGCGGTGGCGTACCGGGTCGTGCTCGTCAGTAGACCAAGGGCATTGTAGTCATTGGTCGTCACGGCCCAGCGCACGGTGAATACGCCTGCGGCATCGACGTCCATCGATTGCGCCACCGCGGTCGCCAGTACACGGCCGGCCTGGTCGTACCGGTAAGCCGTCATCGCGTCCGCGGTGCCCGGCGCCATGGCCAGGATGTCGGCATCCGTCGGCGCGACGGCCGTGAGCGGCTTGCCGAACGCGGTACGCTGGCTGACGCGGCCATTCGTGTCGTACTTCTGGGCGACGACGGCCCATTGATTGTCGAGCTGGCGCGTCGCGGTGGCGATCAGGCGCCCGGCGCCGTCGTACACCATGCGCTGGGCCGCATCCGCGGCATTGGCATTGCTCGCGATCCAGGTGGCGGTGCTTGCCGCGGTTGGCGCCGTCCCGTCCGCCACGACCATGGCCGTCGCATACGACCGCCGTTCCACCACGTCGTCCGTGTCGTTGTAGCGACGCGTCTGGACCGTCCAGGCGTTGGCGCCCGATGCGGTCAGCGTTGTCGTGAGCCGTCCCGCGGCATCGTAGAAATAGCGCTCGCGCGCATCCAGGGCATTGTTGGCGGGGACCAGCGTGCCGATCGTCGACGCAGTCGCCGCGGCGGCAGCGGCAGGGGTCGCGGCGGTGGCGAACGTGGTGCGCTCGACGAGATTGTCGTTGGCGTCGTACTTGAACACGGTGACCGTGCCGGTAGCGTCGATCTTGCCCGTGACCCGGCCATCGGCGTCGTAGAACGTCCGCTCGGTTGCGGCCTGCAGGATGGCCGCCACGCCGCCGGTCCCCGCCGGGCCGACGTAGTTGCCGGCACGGTTGACCGTGATCGCCTCGCCGTGGGCATTATAGGTCGTCGTGACCGCGCTGCCGGCGTCCGCACGGTTGATGACGTTGCCGCGCTTGTCATAGCCCAGCGTGACGACGCTGTCGCTGCTGCTGTCGACGGGCTGGCCGGCCGTCGTCAGCGCATGCTGGCGGATCGAGGTCACGCGGCCGAACGCGTCATACGCGCGACTTTCGGCATTGCCGAGCGCGTCCACCGTGTAGTTGAGGCGGCCGTCGTTGTCGTAGCCATAGCGCGTGTTCTGCACAGCCGTGCCCAGCGCAGCGATCAGATCGGGCTGGGGCAGGCCCCCGGTCAGCGCAGTCGCCACCTGGCTCGACAAGCGCGTCGTGTAGCGCTGGCGCACCGCGACCTCGCCGAACGCATCGTATTGTCGTCCGGTCGCCTCGCCGTCGCCGTTGACCGTGTAGCGCAGGAGCCCGTCACGGTCGTAGTAGTAATAGGTGCGGCCGTCGGTCAGCGCCTGAGCGGGTGCGGACAGCCTGGCCGCGTCGCCGCCGGTGAGCGCTGCAAGCGTCGTGGCATCGATGCGGGCGCCGTAGCGCCGTTCGCTGGCCAGTTCGCCGAACGCATCGTAGGTGCGCTCGCTGACTTCGCCCAGCGCATTCACCGTGTAGACGAGGCGGCCGGCGGTATCGTAGAAAAACAGCGTGCGGTTGCCGTTCTGGTCCGTCGTGCTGATGCGGCGGCCCTGGACATCGTAGGCATGCCGGACCGGCTTGGTCCCGGCGGCGGGTGTCTCGGCGATCAATCGGCCGAAGTCGTCGTAATCGTACTGGGCGGCGATGCCGGCCGTCCGGACCTTCGTCTTGACGTTGCCGAATTTGTCGTACGTGGTCGTGGTGATGTTGCCGATGACGGTCCCGGCCGCGTTCGTCGTGGCTTCCGTCAGTACCTGGTTCAGCGCGCTGTACGTGTACGTCGTGGCGCGCACGTCCGGGTGCGTCGCCGACAGGCCCTGCTTGACCTCGGCGAGCGTGGCGGCGGTCGGGTACGCCGTCGGGGTGCCGTAGCGGATCTGGCGGACCACGTTGCCGTTGCCGTCGTACAGGTATTCGGTGACGTAGTTGTCGCCATCGACGCTCGCCACCATCCGGCCGAAACCGTCGTAGATGCGGTGCTCGCGGATGGTGATGGTATTGTCCTTGCTGTACGCGATCGTATCGGTCAGGAGCCCGCCGCCGTTGTAGACGTACTGGGTGCGGTACCCCATCGGATCGATCTTCTGGATGACCTTGCCGTCGGCGTCGTAGCCGATCTCCGTGACCCGGTCCTGCGCCGAGACCGTGTCTTCCGCGCTGCTCCAGAGCGTGTCGCGGTCGCGCTGGTCGGCCCGGACCGCGGTCGCGCGCTCGATCGTCCTGGCCAGGCGCCCGGCCGCATCGTACACGTTGCGGGTGAGATAGCCTTCCGGATCGACTTCGGCGAGCAGTCGCCCGGCCGGATCGTAATAGCGCGACGTGCGGCGGTCGAAGGCCGTGGCGGCGGGGCGGACGGCGACCAGCGATAGGGTATCGAGCAGCTTGCCGTTCGCATCGAACAGGACACTGGTGGCGATGCGCGTGGCGTACTGGATGATCCGTCCCGGCAGGGTATTCGAACTGGTGGGGTACTGATATTCCGTCATGGCCCCGTCGGGGCCGATCTCGGCGATCCTGCGGCCCGCGTCGTCGTACAGCCAGATGGTCTGGCGGCCGGCCTGGTCGATGCTCATGCGCAGCTGGCCCGCGGCGTCGTAGACGTTGCGCGTGGAGAGCGTCAGCGTGCCCTTCGACTGCGTCGTGCTCAGGAGGCGGCCATTGCTGTCGTACACCCGCAGGATGTTCACGCCGGACGGATCGGTCGTGGTGACGCTCGTGCCGTTGCCGGCGTAGGTGTACAGCGTCGTGCCGTTCCCATCGACCTGCGTGAGCGGACGCCCGAACGCATCGTAGGTGTAGCTCGCGGTGTTGAGATTGCCATCCCTTGTCGACAACAGGTTGCCCGCGAGGTCGTAGGTGTAGAGCGTGCTGACCCCACCGGCGGCGGCCGTGTTGTTGGCCGGGGCGTTCGGGTAATGCGTGCTCGTGGCGACGCGCCCGCGGAAGTAGGTGTAATCCGTCCTGCTGATCAGGCCCGTTCCGACTGCACCCTTCGACCAGAGATCGACGGCCGATTCCGTGGGCACCTGGTTGGACTGCAGGCCCGAGACATCGTAGGCGCCGGACAGGAACGTCCATTCGCGCTGGACGAGCCCGTCCGTGTTGTACGTGTATTCGGTGACGCGGCCTTGCGGCGTGATCGCGAAACGCACTTTCCCGGCCGCGTTCAGGACGTAGCGGGTCGTGAGCGCGGGGGCGAGCAACGGCCCGGTGCCGTCCGGATCCGTGCCGACGACGACCGATTCCGTCAACAGCTGATTGCCGAACTGGGCGGCGGGGTTGCCCGGATTGTAGGTGGCATACGTGCGTGTGATCGTGGTGCCGTCGGCGCGCCGCTCGACGATCCGGTTGCCGTGCTGGTCGTATTCGTACGTCGTCAGGCGGCCGGGACCGTCCGACATGGAGATCACGTCGCCGTTGTCGTTGTAGCTGTAGACCAGCGTGACCGGTGTCCCGCCCGTAATCGGGGTCGTCACGCGCACCAGTTGTCCGCGCGCGTCGCTGACGTAGACCGTCTGGTGGCCGAGCCTGTCCAGGACCGTCGTGGTGACGCTGCCGTCGGCGCCGACGGCATACGACAGCCGGGTGCTGCGGTCGGGCGTGCCGGAGTTGTCGTGTTCGACCAACTCGGCGACGCGTCCCTGCGCATCGTACGTGACCGCCAGCGTCGAGCCGTCCGACTGGACGACGGAGCGGATCCGGTCGGTGTTGCCGTCGTAGCCGTAGGTGACCGTATACCCGGCGCCGACGCCCGAGTTGCGGACCGTCGTCAGGCGCCCCAGCGTATCGAGCGTGTACGACGTCTTGATCGACTGGCTGCCGCTGAGTGTCTGGCTGATGCCGACCGTCGTACTGCCGTCGGCATTCGTCGTGTACGTGAACCCCGTGACCTCGCTGCCGTTGCCGATCCACGTCAGCCTGCCCTTGGCGTCGTAGCTGTATGTGTTGTGAATGCCCGTCTCGTCTCCCATGCCGACGAGACTTCCCCTGAGGTTGTAGCACTCGTAGACGCCTTTCTTGTCGTCGCGCTCGCCACTCCAGAACCATTGTTGCAGGGTTTTGTCGTAACGCACCGTCTGGTAGGCACCGCCGCCGTCGGTGGACGTGTAGGCATCGCGCGCGGCATCGTACGTAAACAGGGAGATGCTGCCGTCGGGCGCCATGCGGCTGAGCGTGGTGCCGCGCAGGCTCGTGGGATTGTCGGGGGTGGCGGGGAGTCCGGACAGTTTCGCCAAGCCATCTGTCCACTGGTCGCCGAACCCGCTGCCGAAATTGCCCAGCGAGTTATATGTGCGGGTGAGGGCAAGGTCGACGCCGGTATTGATGGTGAGACCGTCGACGTCCTGGAGTGTCAGGTTGCCGTTAAAAACGTTCAGAACGGCTTTTTCTTTCGCCGTCCCGAACAAGGCGTTGCCAAATAACCCGTTTTGCCCCAGCACCCCGGCCGAACCGTTCTGCAGCCCAAAGCCTTTCCCGCCAACAACCGCAACCATGCCCGCTCCCCAATGTTTGTGCTGGACATTTCATTCAGTCCAAAAACAATGTATCCACGAAAAATCGTTGGAGTTTAGGAAACGTTGGTGAAAAAAGGGCAAGCGGTGATGGGCAAGTCAGATGCGTGTTGCCAGGTCCAGAGCCGCTTTCAATGTCGGGGAAGCGTCGTCCGTGTCCTGCACGATACGGTTAACGTCACGCCACTGGCTTGGGCTCAAGTCCGGCGCGGTGCAGTGGCCGTCCGTATCGTCCGGGCGGCATCGGTACGCCTTTGCGACGACCGCTTGCAGGTTTGTGTTCTTCTGTACGAGGAAAAATGCAAAATTATCATGCATATTGTTCGTATGCAATTCTCGACGCATATATGCTGAGTATTAAGCTCGCCGGCTCACACCCGATCCCGGTCGTGCAAGTGCTGCATCCAGTACGGATAGGGCACGGCCGGCCGCGACATCTCGTCCAGCCGTTCACGGTCCGCAGGCGGCAGCCGCAGGTCCGCGGCGCGCAGGTTCGCCGCGAGCTGCTCCGTCGAACGCGCACCAACGATGACGGTGGCCACGCCGGGCCGGCCCAGCAGCCAGGCGAGCGCCACCTGTGCCGGCGTCGCGTCGAGCGCCCGCGCGATGTCGCGCAGGGCATGCACGATCGGGTCGATCCGCGCCGGGTCGACGGGCGGGAAATCCAGGCTCGTGCGGCGGCCGCGCGCGGGGGCGCTGCCGCTGCCGTCCGGCGTGTATTTCCCGCTGAGATAGCCGCCCGCGAGCGGACTCCAGACCATCAGCGCGGTGCCGTGCAGACGGGCGACCGGCATCAGCTCGTGTTCGATGTCGCGCGAGGCGAGCGAGTAGTGGACCTGGTTGCTGCACACGCGCACCCAGTGGGCGGCCGTGGAGATGGCGTGCGCGCGTTCGAGTTCGGACGCGCTGAAATTGCAGACGCCCACGTGCCTGACCTTGCCCTGCGTGACGAGGTCGTCGAGGGCGCGCAGGGTCTCGTCGAGCGGCGTCAGCGCGTCCCGGTCGTGCAGCTGCAGGAGATCGACATGATCGCGGCGCAGCCGCTTCAGGCTGGCCTCGACCGAGCGGATGATGTGCGAGCGGCCCAGGCCGACCTGGTTGCACCCCGGCCCCGTACGCAGGCGCACCTTGGTGGCGACGAGCATCCGGGTATCGTCCACGCCGAGGTCCGCCAGCACCTGGCCGACGATGTCCTCCGACTGGCCCTGCGAATAGACGTCGGCCGTGTCGATCAGGTTGATGCCGCTGTCGAGTGCCATGGCGACCTGCCGCGCCGCTTCCTCGCGGTCCACGCCCGCGACCGATTCCCATATGCCTTGACCGGCACCGAACGTCATGGCGCCCAGCGCCAGTTGCGAGACGCGCAGGCCCGAGTGGCCCAGACTGCGATATTCCATGGTTGCCTCCTGTTGAACGAGGCCTCCACGATAGGGGCTTGGGCACGTACCGCCTAGATGGGCAGGGACGAATTCATTATTCGCCCTGGGCGAATGCCGGTGGCGCGGGCCGTGCATCGTCCAGGGCTTCCGTGATCCAGGCCGCGAACGCATCCATCGTCGCACGCGTGCGCGCGGGCAGGTGGCGGTCGCGCGGGTACAGGATCGCGACCTCGGGCGCGGCCGTTTCCCACTGCGGCAGCACACGTTCGAGCCGGTTGTCGCGTAGCGGCGCGGCCGCGAGGAAGCACAGGGTCTGCGCGATCCCCATCCCGGCGATGGCGAGGTCGAGGCGCGCATTCGCGTCGCCGACGGCGATGGCGGCGCGCGGATGCCATGTTGTCGTGCGGCCGTCCTGTTCGAATTCCCATTCGAGGCGTTCGTCCGGATCGGCGAGCAGGAAGTCGACCAGGCGGTGCCCGGACAGGTCGCCGGGCGTCTGCGGCCGGCCCATGCGCGCCAGGTAGCCGGGCGCCGCGACGGTGATGCGGCGGGGCCGGCCGAGCGGCCGGAACACGAGGTCCTGGTCCTCCAGTCCGCCGATGCGTACCGCGAAGTCGAGGCCGTCGCGTACGAAATCGCCGCGGCGGTCGCTCATGATCAGTTCGACGTCGATGTGCGGGTGGCGCTCGGCCCACGCCGGCAGGCGCGGGATGAGGATCGAGCGTGCGACGGCCGTGTTCGCGCTGACCCGGACCCGGCCCGCCAGCGTGCCGCGCGCGTCCGCCAGCGAGGCTTCGACGTCGTCGAGCTCGGCCAGCAGGCGCTTGCAGGTCTCGAAATAGCGGGCGCCGGCGAACGTTGGCGCGACGGCGCGGGTCGTGCGCGCCAGCAGCCTGACGCCGAGCGCCTCCTCGAGCTTCGCCATGCGCTCCGTCGCATTCGATGCCGACATCCCCAGTGCCCGCGCGGCTTTCGCGAACGAGCCGGTTTCCACGATGCGGACGAAAAGACGCATGGCTGCCAGTTGATCGATACGCATTGATTACTCGCTCAGGACGAATGATGGAGGCGTATTTTACGGCAGCGGGGCGCGTTATCGCCGGCGCAGCCGCAGCATCTGGTAACCGGTGCCGAGCACGAACAGCGCGAACACGCACGCCAGCGCCAGCTTGACGGGCGGCGAATCCGGACCGTGTCCGACCGGATGGCCGACGGGGAGACGGCTCAGCGTCTCGTTCGTCCCCGGCACCAGCAGCAGCAGGAAGCTGAACGACATCAGGCCGACCTGCAGATACCCGGCCGCACGGCCGAGGAAGACGATGCGGGGCGCGACCGTGGCGCATGCCATCACCAGCAAGGTCAGCAGGCCGAGCGCATGCCCGGGATTGAATCCGCCCGTGCTCGACAGGCCGAACGCGGTGACGACGGACGCGATCATGCCCGCCCAATAGACCTTGCCCAAGCCGCTGGCCGGATCGATGCGGCCGTGGCGGACGAACGCCAGCAGGCCGGCAACGATGGGGATCAGGCTCAGCACCGTATGGACTGCGCCGAGGCTCGAGAGGGGATGGGGCATGATAAAACTCCTTCGGTTGATGGCTACCTACTAGTTGGTAGGTAAGCGATTTCAAAAAAAGCCCGGCGAACCGGGCCGGGTCGTCCGGACGATCAAGGCCTGGCCGCCAGGCGTGCCAGCTGCGGGTCCATGATGGTGCCGAAGATCGCGGTATCGCCATAGGCCCGGGCCGACAACATGGCACCGTGCACGGTCGCCATGAACGCCTCCGCTGCCACGCGCGGCGTATCGGTCAGCGTGACGACGCCGAGCGCCGCCCCGCGCTCCAGGACCGACGTGAGCCAGCCCGACAGGAAGCGGAAATACGCGCGGATTTCGAGCGCGATCTCTTCCGGCAGCACCGGCAATTCGTTGGCCAGCAAGGCGCAGATGCAAAACGGCGCGCTCGCGTCGCCGATGCACGTCTTCCAGTAGGCGATATAGGCCTTGAGCTGGTCGAGCGGCCCAGGTACGGCCCGTTCGAGATTGGCGATGCCCGCTTCGGCGGCTTCCCGATAGCGGATGACGAGGGTTTTCACCAGGTCGGCCTTGCTCGGGAAGTGGTGATGGATGCTCGGCTTGCGGATGCCGACGACTTTGGCAATATCGGCGTAGCTGAAACCGTTGTAACCGCCGGCGACGATCAGGGAACGTGCGCAGTTCAGGATGTCGTCGGCAGTCGATGGCGATTTGTTCATGCGAGCAATGTTACCTACTAGTAGGTAGGCTGTCAACCCTGCGCGCGGACGGTCACTGGTCGAGGCTCGCCAGCGCCCAGCACTGCGTCCACGAAAAAATGGCGTGCCGTTGCTCGTTGGTCAAGGTGCCCGTGAGGACCTCGCCCACGAAACGGGCAACGCTCGTGCGCAGGTGGGACGGAAGACATGCCGCCGTCGCGATGGAGGATTCGATGTCCGGATGCACGCTCGACATCATGATCTGTACGACGAGCTCCGCATGCTCGGTCCATCCGGCACCGTCGACGTAGTTCATGAGCGCGACAGCGCTGTCTGGCATGTTCATCTGGTCTCGCATGATCAGCGTATCCGTCACGATTGGTGAAGTCACCCAGAGTACAGCAGTCGGATGACCGGCAGGATGAAATCTGGAACAAGCGGGCATATTCGTGGCAGCCGTTGCAACGATACGTGGTGCAACTGGTACAGTCGGCGCCGCGCACGCCCGCTCATCGCCCGTTTTGTGTATTTTCGATAGAAATGCGGCAAACGGTCAGAAGTCCTCGTACCAGCGCTCCCAGAAGCCGGGCGCGTCATGTTCGGCATTCTTCATGGCGAACTTGTGCGTGAGCAGGTAGAACCGCACACCGGGCTGCCGCATGCTGCCGTCCGGATGCTCGAGGTAGTCGCGCACCGCACGATACGCCGGCAGCGCCTCGTCGTACGGTACGTCGACGTACACCTGGCCACGGTAGGGCGCCATGACGCGCAGGTCGGCGATCGGCCCGCATGCGCGCCACGGCACCGCATGCCCGTCGAGCCAGGCGAGCACGGCGGCACGGACCGGATCCCGCATGTAGTCGTAGGCTTTGCGTGCGTCCCGCGCTTCCGGGTGGAACTCGATGTAGAGGACGTCACGCCCCTGCTTGCGTGCGATCGCGTCGATGTGTTCGATCAACTGAGGCATGGCTGTCAATAACCGTCCATGAATAGCACCATCTCCACGCCGCGCGTCGTCCACGGTCCGGTGCCGCCGTCCGGCAGGGGCATGTTCGGATAGCCGCCGTTGTTCAGGATGTCGCGGATCTCGCGCACCACCTGGCTGCCCGCGACCTGGCCGGCCCACGTCTTGTAGCCCGACGGCCAGCGTCGCGACAGCGCGCGCGGACGCGTGCCGCCGCGTCCGGGCACGGTGCCGACGCCGGGGAACAGCGTGGCCGGGTCCATGCCCGCAGGGAGCAGCCCGTCGAGGCGGGCGACGATGGACGTGGCCACGCGGCTGTCCCAGATCGCCTGCGGACGCCCCGTCCCGAGGCCGTCGAGGTGGCCCGTCACGAAGGCGGCGACCTTGGTCCAGCCGCTGTTCATGTGCGCGCGGGCCTCGGCGTCGTCGGCGAGCGCGGCCCGCACGACGGCCTCGACCGTGCTCGCGGTGACGGTCTTCGGATCCTGCGGTACGCCACCCCACGTGAAGATGGCGTGCGCCAGTTCGACCGCGCGCTGCTGCTCGTCCGCGTCCCACGTTCCGTGTTCGGCCAGCGCTTCGGCCAATGCGCGCGCCGTCTGCTCGATGTCCCGGATGCCCGCGGCGGTCTCGCGATAGCCCTGCGCGGGCGCGGGCCAGAAGTAGGCGCGAAGGCGCTTGTCCCACCCTTGGACGGGCGCGTCGAACGGGCGCTTGCGGTACACGCGCTGGAACGGCTGCGCGTGGATGTCCCTGACGAGCGCTTCGAGATAGCCGGTGCGGCCCTGCGCGGATGGGGTGGCCGGCGCCGGCACGGATGGTGCGACGGCGGGCGCGACGGCGGGTGCTGCATCGTGCGGCAACAGCTGAACCGGGATGCCTTGCGACTCCAGGTCCGACTCCAGCAGCCGGCGCGCCTCGCCCAGTGCCTGGAGGCGCTCGTCTTCGCTGGCGCCGTCCCAGATGGCGATCGCTTCCGGCGTCAGCTCGACGCCGCGAATCAGCTCGTTGCGCGTCGTGCTCGGCATGTCGATCGGCCGGAACCACTTGCCGTTGTCGGCGCGCGTGAAGAACGCGCCCGTGGCGTGGCTCGTATCGATCTGCCCGGAAGCGAGCCGCAGGATGATGTCGAACCCGCAGGCACGTTCGGCCTGTTCGCGCGTGATGTCCGGCCACGCCGCGCTGTTCAGGTAGGCCGAGAGCGCCGCGTTCGCGGACCGGCGCGGCATGGGGCCGTGCAGCGGCGCCTTCTCCGGATGCCACTCCGTCATGAGTTCGTGCCACAGGGCGAGGACCAGCGCGAGATCCGCGCGACGTGTATTTGAAGCAAACTGAACTTGTGGCATCCGTTGATTCCTTATCGATGACGTAAAGCGCCGCCCGCTGCGGGAGCCGTCCGGCGGCGCGCCGAAACCACATGATGCGGCAGGGGTGCGACAGCATATGTCGAATGTTGATCTAATGCAACATTAGATGTATGCTCGCCGGATGAGGAGGGTGCATGGATCGGGATGACGACGGGACTGGCGGCGGAAAAGCGCATGCCGAACAGACGCTGCGGCGCAGGCTTGCGCTCGTCGCATTGCTGCCGGACGGCGGCCGCCCCGGTATCAGCGCGTCCGCGTTGACGCGGCGGCTGAACGCGGCCGGTTACCAGTGCGTGGCGCGCACGGTCGAGCGGGACCTGGCCGAGATTGCCGAGGAGGGCAATGCCTGGCGCGACGCGGGCATCGATATCGTGCACGGCCCGAACCCGGCAAATGTGCGCGGCAGGCTGTGGTCGCACCGGACAGCGGCCAGGCCCCTGATGTTGCGGCTGCCGTCGAGCGAGGACGCGCTGCTCGTGAACCTGCTCGCACAGGAACTGCACACGCTGGTCCCGGCCTCCGCGCTGCGTGCGCTGGAGGCGTATGAACAATCCGCGGCGCGGCTGAGCCACTGGCCCGGCACGGATGCGTACCTGCGCTACCGCCGGAAGATCCGCATCTTGCCCGACGGGCCGACGCTGGCGCCGCCGCCGATCGACGAGGCGCACCTGCGCGAGATCAACGAAGCATTGTTGCGCGACGAGCAGGTCGACCTGCGGTATGCCGCCGCCAGTCGCGCGGGGGAGGCAATGTACCGATTGCATCCGATCGGCATGGTCAAGAAGGGCCGGTTCTTCTGGCTGGTCGCGGCCAAGGAGGAGAACGGACGGGTGGTCGATGGACCGCGCACGTTCCGCATGGACCGGGTCCGGCAGGTGGCGCGCCGCGTCAACGAACCGGTGGCGCGGGGCCTGCCCGCATTGCAGGACGTCCTCGCGGGCGGCGTGCTCGAGTTCTTCCCGGCCGGGACCGTGGCGCTGGTGCTGCGCTCCACGCCGGGGAAGCCGGGCAACCAGCTCATCGCCAACTACATCGACACCCCGCTCGGCGCGGACCAGTGCATCGTCGAGCTGCCCGAAGGCGGCCACGAACTCCGTGCGACCGTGACCTATACGCGCGAACTGGTGTGGATGCTGCAGGCCCAGGCGCATCTGCTGCAAGTCGTCGCCCCGCCGGACCTGCGCGAGGAGCTGCGGCGGTTCGCCGTCCGGGCCGCGGCGCTGTATGCCGACGCTACCGGGACGCCGGCAGCAGGTGCATGTCCAGACCCAGGAATGCCTCCACGAGCCGCCCAGGCAAGTCCGGACCGGCCAGCTCCGTGAGGCGGTCGTATATCCGGCGGCGGCGCAGCATGTGCCGGCCGATCCGTTGCGCCAGCCGGCGCTGTTCCGCGGCGTCGCGCCGCACGGCCAGTTGCCGCAGGATGGCGGCAACGGCGTCGCGCGACCGGGCGTCCGGCTGGGTCGGGACAACGTGCATGACGGCGGGCGGCAGGCGCGCGCGCAGCGTGCGCATCCATGCGTCGTCCGGCGTGGCGGCGTCGGCCAGGAAGAACACAACGGCGGGCGGGCCGAAACTGCAGCGCGACTCCCAGTCGGCGCGCGCCGCGCCGGACCGGGGCAGCTCGACCAGCAGGACCTGATCGACGGGCCACAGCGGACCGTCGCCGAAACGAACCGGGTCCGGGCCGGTACGCTGGTACTGCTCGACATACTCCGCCAGCGTGACCCGCGCCATCGTGCGCAGGGTCGCGCCTGCCGACCTGTAGCCCCGCACCGCGCGCATGCCCGGCTCGACGTCGTCGGCCCAAATGGCGCTTCCATTCACCAGGTGCGCGACGAAGCGGTCCGTGCGGGCCGACGGCGCGCCGGTCACCCACGCCACCGTCGGCTGGCCGGGCGTCAGCAGGTCCAGCCATGCCAGGTGTTCCCGTGCCCGCGCCGCCTGCGCCGCGAGCGACCGGCGCAGAGCCGTTGCCGCCGCGCCGGGGCCGGTCGACAGCGCGCTCGCGAGCCCGTCCGCCACGTCCGCTTCACACGCGAGATCGGACATCAGCGCCAGATGCCCCTGTATCCACCAGCCGTCTCTCATGCGGCCGCGCCATACACGACCGTCCGGCGGGCGGCGGGATCGTGTGCGTGGACCAGCGCGCCGATCGCGGCGGCAATCTTGCGGCCGCCCTGCGCGGACGGCTCGATCGGCGACGACGGCGCATAGTCGGCCGCTTCCGTGCAGACCAGGCGCAGGTCCAGGACCGGGAGCGCGCAGGCCGCGGCCTCGCGCAGGATCACGTCGTTGAACGGCGCCAGCGCCGTGCGCAATCCCGGCGCGAGGTTCGGGACGGCGTCGTAGATCGTCGCCACGGCCACGGGCACACGGCGCGACAGGACGATGTGGAGCATACGCCGGTACGCGCGCCGGAACTCCGCCTGCCATGACGCCAGCAGTTCCGCGGCCTCGAGTACCGAGCGCACGGGCGTCTGCATCGCGCCGACGAGCGGCAGCACGTCGTTGCCGCCGCAGCTCACGACGAGCCAGGTCGGCGGTGCCGGCAATTCCGCCAGCCGTGCGACCTGCGCCGCGACGTCCTGCAATACGCTGCCGTCGCGGGCCAGCAGGGACACCCCGGCTTGCGGGCCCAGCACGGCCCGCAATCGACTGGCGACCTCCGTTCCTGGCGCGACGTACGGCGCGTTATCGAAAATCGAGTCACCCAACAACACGACATGGTTCATGATCCCTCCGGTAGCGATGCGAACCACGATGATGGCACGGCGGGACGACAATTCGTGTCGCTGAGCGGCTGGTTTACGCGATGTTGTTCCCGGCGACGCCGCGTTGCGCCACGCCCGTCAGCGCCTGCACGACGAGCGCCACCACGACATTGACGGCAAGCGCCAGCAACCCCGTGTACAGCGTCAGGCTGGCGTCGCCCAGGTGCAGCGTATGCACCGGCTTGATGCCGTCGCCGAATGCGATCCACGTGCCCGCCGCGATGCCGACGGCCCAGCCGGACAACAGCGCGCGTGCCTTGAGGCGGCGCGAGAACAGTCCGAACACGACGGCGGGGAACGTCTGCAGGATCCACACGCCGCCCAGCAGTTGCAGGTCGAGCGCGAACTTCGTCGGCAGGAACAGGATGCACACGAGCGCCCCGACCTTGACGACCAGCGACACCATCTTCGCGACCTTCGCTTCGCCCGCCGGGCTGACGTGCGGATTCACGTACGGCTTCCAGAAATTGCGCGTGAAGAGGTTGGCGGCGCCGATCGACATCACGGCCGCCGGCACGAGCGCGCCGATGGCGATGGCGGAGAAGGCGAAGCCGCTGAACCAGTCCGGGAACAGGGCGCCGAACAGGGCGGGGACGACGTCGTTGTTGCTCGCCACCCTGAGGTGCGCGGCGTGCGCCATGTAGCCCAGCAGCGCGATCAGCCCGAGCAGGATCGTGTAGGCGGGCAGGAAGATGGCGTTCTTGCGGATCGTGTCGGCGCTCTTCGCGGCGAAGATGCCGGTGAGCGTGTGCGGGTACATGAACGCGGCCATCGCGGAGCCGAGCGCCAGCGTCGCATACGGCAGCATCTGCGCGGGCTGCAAGGTCAGGCCGGTGGCGCCGCCCTTGGCCGCGAACGCGTCGCCGGCGGCCGCGAAGATGCTCGCGTAGCCGCCCAGCTTCACGGGCACCAGCACGACCGCGACCAGCACGACGATATAGATCATCACGTCCTTGACGAAGGCGATCAGCGCCGGCGCGCGCAGGCCGGCCGCATACGTGTACAGTGCGAGCACGACGAAGGCGGCCGCCAGCGGCAGTTCGCCCGTCAGGCCGAGCGCCTTGATGACCACTTCCATGCCCACCAGCTGCAGCGCGATGTAGGGCATCGTGGCGACGACGCCCGTCAGCGCGACCGCCAGCTCCAGCGCGCGCGAGCCGTAGCGGCCGTAGACCACGTCGGCCGCCGTCACGTGGCCGGCGGCCTGCGCGGCGCCCCACAGCTTCGGCATGATGACGAAGACGATCGGGTACACGAGGATCGTGTACGGCAGCGCGAAGAAGCCGTAGGCACCCACGGCGTAGACGAGGGCCGGCACGGCGATGACGGTGTAGGCGGTATAGAAATCTCCGCCGACGAGGAACCACGTGATCCACGTGCCGAAGTTGCGGCCGCCGAGGCCCCATTCGTCGAGGTGCTCGCCCTTGCCGCCGCCGCCCGACTGCCAGCGCGAGGCCATGAAGCCCAGCACGGTGACGAGGACGAAGAAGCCGATGAACACCCACAGGGCGGTCCAGTGGATGGCCGCGCTCATCGCTGGCCTCCGTTTTCGTGGCGGTAGACCAGCCAGATCAGGAAGGACGTCAGCGGCACCCACAGGAACTGGTACCAGTAAAAGAATGGAAAGCCGAACAGGGCGGGCAGGGGCGCATTGTAGAACGGTGTCCACAGCAGGCCCAGGAAGGGAATGAGAAGCAGCAGTTTCATGAGATCTCCTTGGCGGGAAATCATCGATTATTCGCTTCGGCTGCCCCGGAAAACAGTATCAGATTGTAGGGGCGATGTGTCCGATTGTGTCGAGCGGAGCCCCCGACACATCGGCGTCCGTTGTCGACACAAAGGCGACATGCCGCCGACAAACCGGGATGCGGTAATGACGGCTCGAACAACCGTACAGGAGCCAACATGAAGACACGAACCACCCTGGCGCTGCTGGCGCTGACCCTCGGCACGCTGCCCGCGATGGCGCAGCAGCTGGACGCCAACGGCATCGGCCGCACGGAACTCGTGCGCCACGATTTCGACACGACGCGCGAGGCGATCCAGGTGCGCGTCGACTTCGGGCCCGGCGTCGCCTTCCCGCGCCATTCCCATCCGGGCGTCGAGATCGCCCACGTGGAGCAGGGGACCATCGAGTACGACCTGGACGGCAAGCGCGTGCTGCTCAGGACGGGAGAGACGGTGTACATCCCGGCCGGCGTCGTGCACTCGGCCCGCAACGTGGGCAGCGGCAACGCGGCGGAACTGGCGACGTATACCGGCCCCGGCGCGGCGGGACGCCCGTTGCACATCAAGGTCACCCTGGACGGCCAGCCGCCCGGCGCCGACCACGGCACGGACATCGACGCGGACGGAAACGGCGTCGTCACGGCCACCCGCCTGTACCAGCTGGTGCGCCAGTCGGGCAAGGTGCGCGCGCGCCGCTTCGAAGTGCGCTTCCTCGATCGCGGCGCGGAAGCGTACGCGTTCACGTTCGGCTGAGGCCCGGCAACGTACGCCAGCGCACGGAGCCCGACGCGGCGCATCGTTATATTGCGGTGCAACATCCCACGCCGAGGCACCATGGCCAAACCTGCCCGAAGGACGCGGCTGCTGCGCAGCCTGACCCGCGCCGCGAAGGCGCAACAGTCGATGCTGACGTCCCTGCTGGACATCTATGCACCGACGCCGCCCAGGCCGGCGCGCAAGGCCGCACCGCGCAAGCCGGCGGTGCGGCCCGGGCTGGCGCCCGCGACCGGCAAGTGGCTGGCGGGACGCTTCCCCCTGCCCGCGACGCCGGGCCAGGCCGCACGGGCCATGCAATACTGGTTGTACCTGCCGGACCGTGTGCCGGACGAGCGCCCACGCGACGGCTGGCCGCTCGTCGTGATGCTGCACGGCTGCCACCAGAGCGCCACGCAATTCGCGCAGGGCACGCGCATGAACCACCTGGCGGAAGACAAGGGATACGCGGTGCTGTACCCGCAGCAGTCGGTCACCGTGCAGGCGCAGCGGTGCTGGCGCTGGTACGACCGGGCCACGCAGGAAGGCGGCGGAGAAACCGAAGTGCTGGCGTCCCTGATCGGGAGCGTGTGCGAACAGCATCCCATCGACCCCCGCCGCATCTATGCATGCGGGCTGTCCGCCGGCGCGGGGATGGCGGCGATATTGGCCCTCAATCATCCGGAACGCATTGCCGCGGTCGCCCTGCATTCGGGGCCCGTGTTCGGCGCCGGACACAGTCCGATCGGGGCGCTGCACGTGATGCGTCATGGCGCCGCGGCACATGCCGACGCCGCGATCTCCGGCCTGCTGATGCGCCGCGCGGCCGCACCGCTGCCGCCGATGCCGGCGCTGCTGATCCAGGGCGAGGACGACCAGGTGGTGGATCCCGTGAACCAGCGGCAGCTGGCGCAGCAGTGGCTGCAATTGAACGGGTTGCCGGCAGGCCCGGCGACGCGGGTCGCGATAAAACCCGCGGGCCGGGGCGGCAGCCGCAACGCGCACGAGATTCACGATTACCTCGTGGGCCGCAAGGTCGTGCTGCGCGTGGTGCGCATCGCCGGCCTGGGCCACGCATGGAGCGGCGGCGATCCGGCGCATGCCTTCAACGCCAGGGCGGGACCGGACGCCAGCCGCATGGTGCTGGAATTCTTCGGCCGGCATCGGCGCTGACGTGCATGATCAGCTGTTGTGGTAGCTGGCGCTCGGGGCGACGTAGACGACGGCGGACGTGGCCGGGCTGCCTTCCGGGGCGACGCGCGCCAGCGGGACGGCATCCACGTTCGAGCGGGTGGCGACGGTCCACGTGAAGCTGTCGCCGCCCATGCGAATCGTCACGGTCTCGCCGTTGGCCACGTTCACGTAGCGGGTCGCGGGCGTCACGTCGATCACGCGGCCGGCCGTGGAGGCATTGGCTGCGACGGTGCCGTAGCTGTCGGCCGCGTGGGCCGGGATCGAGAGGGCGAGGGCCAGCAGGGGTGCGGCGGCGAGGATGATCGTGTTCTTCATGATGTTCTCCAGTGGTTGTTCGCGGGGTTGCGATGGAGACCATTAGACCTGCGCGGTTTGTCCGGAATATCTCCGCCGTGTGTCCGGCGGCGGGAAGTTTGTGTCGGCGCGGTCGCTGGACACAGACGGAAACAAAACGGCAAAAACGTCATACCCATCAGGTATCGAATGGATACCAAAACGGTCTTGGACGCGCCTTTGCATTCTCTCTACCCTTGGTCCCGATAACGATAAAGCGTGGAGACACCATGGGCGCAGGACATGTGGAGTGCACCGCCGTGCGCGGCCGACGTTGGACCGATGGATCCCTGTCCGCCGCGGCCGCGGGCTTCCTGGCCGTGCTGGTCTCGTTTTCCGGACCGCTGGCCATCTTCTACCAGGCCGCGCAGGCGGGCCACATGCCGGACGCCATGTTCGCGTCCTGGGTGTGGGGCATCTCGATCGGCGCGGGCATCGCCGGCATCGTCCTGAGCTGGCGCCTGCGTGCACCGGTCATCACCGCGTGGTCGGCGCCCGGCACCGCGCTCCTCATCACGCTGTTTCCGCAACTGCCGCTGGGCGAGGCCGTCGGGGCCTATCTCACCGCGGCCGTCATCCTGCTCGTCATCGGCCTGTCCGGCTCCCTCGAGCGCATCATGGCCCACGTACCGCAAGGGATCGCCAGCGGCATGATGGCCGGGATCCTCGTGCCGTTCGGAATGAACGCGTTCAGGACGGCCGGCACGCGGCCAGCGCTGGCGTTCGGCATGATCGCCGCGTACCTTGTCTTCCGGCGCGCCGTGCCGCGCTACGGCGTCGTGCTGCTGCTGGTCGCCGGCACCGGCATCGCGTGGTTGTCGGGCGCAACGCATTTTTCCGATGTCCGCTTCGGGCTGGTCGTGCCCTCGGTGATCGCGCCCGCATGGAGCTGGACCAGTACCTTCAGCCTCGCGCTGCCGCTCGTGCTGGTGACGCTCACCGGCCAGTACCTGCCCGGCATGGCGGTGCTGAAGACGTCCGGCTACGCGACGCCGGCGCGGCCGGTGATCGTCACGTGCAGCCTCGTGTCGCTGGCGGTCGCGTGTACCGGCGGCATCACGATCGCGATCGCTGCCATCACCGCCGCGATGTGCACGAGCCGCGACGCGCACGAGGATCCGCACCGGCGCTACGTGGCCGGCATCGCCAACGGCGTGTTCTACCTGCTCGCGGGACTGTGCGGCGGTTCCATCGTCATGCTGTTCGCCGCGCTGCCGAAGGAACTGATCGTCTGCCTGGCGGGTCTCGCGCTGCTCGGCGCCATCGGCTCGAACCTCGCCGGCGTGATGGCGGCCGAGGACCACCGCGAAGCGTCCGTGATCGCCTTCCTCGCCACCGCCTCCGGCATGACCTTCCTCGGCCTCGGCGCCGCGTTCTGGGGCGTCGTCGTCGGCATGGCGGCGCACCGCATCCTGCACCACCCCACGACAACACAACGATAAGGAGACAACCACATGCGGCACATCGATATCCACACACTGGCCGACGGGGCCAGGTTCAACCGCTTCCACGCCGGCATCCTCGCGTGGTGCGCCCTCATCATCATCTGCGACGGCTACGACCTCGCCGTGGCCGGCATCGCGCTGCCGTCGATCATGAAGGAGATGGGCGTGACGGCGCAGAACGCCGGCTTCATGGTCAGCTCCGCGCTGTTCGGCATGATGTTCGGCGCGATCTTCCTCGGCACGATCGCCGACCGCATCGGCCGGCGCCACGCCATCGTCATCTGCCTCGCACTGTTCAGCGTGTTCACGGCCGCCGCGGGCATGAGCAGCGATCCGTACGTATTCAGCGCGATGCGCTTCCTCGCGGGCCTCGGCATCGGCGGCGTGATGCCGAACGTGGTCGCCCAGATGACGGAGTATTCGCCCAGGCGCATCCGCGCGACGATGGTCACCCTGATGTTCAGCGGCTACGCGGTGGGCGGCATGCTGGCCGCGCTGCTGGGCAAGGGCCTGATCGAGAACCACGGCTGGCAATCCGTGTTTCTCGCGGCCGGCGTGCCGGTCCTCCTGATCCCGTTCATCCTGAAAAGCCTGCCGGAATCGATGCCGTTTCTCGTGCGGCGCAACCGGCTGGCCGAGTTGCAGCGCACCCTCGCGCGCATGGAGCCGTCGTACCGCGCCGAATCCGGCGACCGCTTCGACCTGCCCGCCGCGGACCGTGCGCAGGGTGCCCCGATCGGGCAGCTGTTCGCGGACGGACGCGGCCTGTCCACGGTCATGTTCTGGATCGCCTTCTTCATGTGCCTGTTCATGGTGTACGCGCTCAGCTCCTGGCTCGCCAAGCTGATGGCCGGCGCCGGCTACAGCCTCGGCTCCGCGCTGACCTTCGTGCTCGTGCTGAACTTCGGCGCCGTCATCGGCGCCGTCGGCGGCGGCTGGCTCGCCGACCGCTTCCACATCAAGTACGTGCTGGTGGCGATGTACCTGCTCGCCGCCGTTTCGATCACGTTGCTGGGCTATCCGGTGCCGACGCCGGTGCTGTTCGTGCTCGTCGGCCTCGCCGGCGCATCGACCATCGGCACTCAGATCGTCACCTACGCCTATGCCGGCCAGTTTTATCCGACTGCGATCCGTTCGACCGGCATCGGCTGGGCCTCCGGCGTGGGCCGCAGCGGCGCCATCCTGGCCCCGATCGTCATCGGCACCCTCGTCGGCATGGCGCTGCCGCTGCAGCAGAACTTCCAGGCGATGGCCATCCCGGCCGTCATCGCCGCCGTGTCGGTCGCGCTGATCCGCCATCGCCGCTCGGCATCCGCCGTGCCTCAGCAGGCCGGCGCCGTCGCCGAAGCCTGACCGGAATCCCTTTCGAGCGTTTTTTTCGGGTGCGTCGCATCCGGGGCGGAGCTTTGCCTCCGCCCGAATCATAACCACAGGAGACATGATGAAAAAGGCAGTAGCGATCGCCCTCGCGGCGGGGTTGGGGGCGGGCGGCGCGCAGGCGCAAAGCCAGGTGACGGTGTACGGCATCGTCGACGTGGCGCTCGCGCACATGAACAACGCGGACGCGGCGGGCCATGGCGTCACGCGCGAGCCGTCGCTGACGGGCAGCCTGCCGTCGCGCATCGGCTTTCGCGGCAGCGAGGACCTCGGCGGCGGCCTGTCCGCCGTGTTCAACCTGGAGAGCGGCTTCAACCCCGACGTCGGCACGCTGGGGCAGGGCGGCCGCCTGTTCGGACGCCAGGCGTGGGTCGGCCTGCGCGGGCGCTGGGGCACGCTGCAGCTGGGCCGCATCCTCAACATGACGTACCTTGCCACGATGAAGAGCGACGTGCTGGGCCCGAATCTCTTCTCGATCAACAGCATCGACCTGTATCTGCCGAACGCGCGCAGCGACAACGCGATCGGCTATCTCGGCACGTTCGACCGCTGGACGGTCGGCGCCACCTGGAGTTTCGGCCGCGACGGCTCCGCCGCCGGCGGTCCGTCCGCGACCGGCTGCGCGGGCGAAGTGCCCGGCAACGCCAGGGCGTGCCGCCAGTACACCGCGCTGCTGGGGTATGACAACCAGGCCTACGGCGTCACCGCGACCTACGACAAGATGTACGGGAACACGGGCGCCGCGGGCGGATTGACGAGCAGCGCCAACTTCGACCGCCGCGCCACCGTCAACGGCTACGCGATGGTCATGGGGGCGAAAGTCGGCGCCGGCGTCATCGCCCGCAGGACGGCCGCCGCGTCCGGCGTCGTCGATTCGGACCTGTACTACCTGGGCATCGGCGTGCCCGTCGGCGGCATGCTGACGCTGGATGCGCAGATCGCCCGCAAGAACGTCAAGGGTTCGCCGGACGATACCAACATGGCGGTGGCGCGCCTGACGTATGCGTTGTCGAAGCGCAGCGCCGTGTATGCCGGCGCGGGCCGCATGGACAACCGCGGCGCGGCCGCGGTCGCGCTGGACGCGGGCGGCACCACGGCCGCGGGCAAGGCGCAGAACGGGGTGATGGCGGGCCTGCGGCACGCGTTCTGATCCGGCGCCGGCAATGGCGTCCACGTCAAGGGCGGCGGTTGGGCGGCACGGGCCGTCCGGCCGCCGCCCTTTTTTGCTCGTGGGTTCAGTCGGCGCGGACCCGTGCCGGGCCGCCCAGCCCCGCGATATCGTCCCGCAGCTGCATCCCGAGCGACTCCTGTTCCTGCAGCGCGGCGACGACCTGCTGGACGATCCGTACACGCTGGCTTGCGCCGGCCACGATTTCGTCCATCGCGCGCAACGCGCTGTCGGCCTTGCGGGCGCCGTCCCGCGCCTGTGCCAGCGTCCCGCTGGTTTCGTCGATGGCGGACGCCGACGAGTGCTGCAGCTGCGCCGCGATGTTCCCGATCTGCTGGCCCGCGCCGCGGGAACGCTCCGCCAGCTCGCGGACTTCCGCGGCAATGACGGCGAAACCCCGGCCGCTGGTGCCGGCGCGGGCCGCTTCGATGGCGGCGTTGATGGCCAGCAGATTCGTCTGCCGGGCGAGGTTCTGGATGGTCTCGACGATGCTCCCGATGATCGCGGCCTGCGTCGCCAGCGCCTGGGAGCTCGCGAACGTGCGCTCGAGGTAGTCGGCGACGGTGGTGATCGACGCGACCGAGTCGCGCACCGCGTCGCTGCCGCGCACGATGGCCTCGCCGGAACGGGCGGCGATCGCGCCGGCCCGTTCCATCTGCGCGACGGCGTTCGCGATCGACGCCTGCAATGCGTCGAGGTGGGTGTCGCAGCGGAGCAGGGTCTGCGCGAGGGTATCCCCGGCCGGCGTGTGCGCAGGCGCGGGCGCCGCGCGCTCGGCCGGCGCGGCATGGATCGGGACAGCGGCAACGGCGGACGCACGTCCGCGGGTCGTACGTCGTGCGAGCGTGGCGAAAATCGATGTAGGCAGTTTCATGAACCGTCCGAAGAGTCGTGAAATGTAAAAGGGCGCCGCGAAGGCGCCCTGTGGGTCAGGCGGCGAGGAAGCGCCGCAGGTGCTCGGAGAAGGGATGGTCCGCTTCGATGTTCGAGATATGCGATGCATCCACCTCGGCCAGCGCGGCGTCGGCGATTGTCTCCGCCAGCACGCGTGCATCGGCGACGGTCGTCACGGGATCGGCGCGGCCCGCGATGACCAGCGTCGGGCAGCGGATGGCGGCGATGCCGGCCCGCAGGTCCGCTTGCGCCAGCGCATCGCAGCACGCCGCATAGCCTTGCGGGTCCTGTTCGCGCAGCCGGACGAGCATCGCGTCGACGAGCCCCGGTGAGCGCGCGCGGAAGGCCGGCGTGAACCAGCGCGCGGCGGCGCCGTCGGCCACGTCGGCCATCCCGGCGCGGCGCACCAGGTCGGCGCGGCTCGTCCAGCCTTCGACCGTTCCGATGCGCGCCGCCGTATTGGCCAGCACCAGCTTGCCGAGTCGCTGCGGCGCGTGGATGCCCAGCCACTGGCCGATCATCCCGCCCATCGAAATGCCG
Source organism: Massilia sp. PDC64 (assembly GCF_900101265.1). Taxonomy (GTDB): domain Bacteria; phylum Pseudomonadota; class Gammaproteobacteria; order Burkholderiales; family Burkholderiaceae_D; genus Telluria. The sequence goes on along the minus strand of NZ_FMZS01000018.1, from coordinate 39,218 downwards.
CAGAAGTGCGCGCGCTGAATTTCCAGCGCGTCGAGCAGGCCGACGACGTCGCGGCCCAGGCGCTCGAGCGTCACGGGCGCCGTGCCGCGTTCGGACAGGCCGTGGCCGCGCGTGTCGTAGCGCACGACGTGATAATCGCGGGCCAGGACGGCGGCCTGCGGATCCCACATCGACAGGTCCGTGCCGAGGGAATTCGACAGCACGATGCAGGGTCGCGCGGGATCGCCGTCCGTCCGCACGTGCAGGCGGACGTCGTCGACTTGAACGAACGTCATGGCGTCACCCCTGGTCGCCGCCGCCCACGGGCAGGACGGTGCCGGTGATGTACGACGCCTCGTTCGACGCGAGGAACAGGATCGCGGCGACCTGCTCTGCGATGGTGCCGTAGCGGTGCATCAGGCTCGTCGCCTTCGTCTGGTCGACGATGCCCTGGTACCAGGCCTGTTCCTGGGCGCTCGGCGGCTCGGGATTGCGTGGCACCTTGCGCGGCGGGGCTTCCGTGCCGCCGGTGGCGACGGCGTTGACGCGGATGCCGTCCTGCGCATGCTCCATCGCCAGGCTGGCCGTCAGCGCGTTGATGCCGCCTTTCGCCGCCGAGTAGGGGATGCGGTAGATGCCGCGCGTGGCCACCGACGACACGTTGACGATGGCACCGGCCTGCGCCGCGATCATCGCCGGCAGCACGGCGCGGCAGCACCACAGCGTCGGGAACAGCGACCGGCGGATCTCGGCCTCGATCTGGTCCGGCTCGTACGCCTGGTAGGGCTTGGCCCAGATCGTGCCGCCGACGTTGTTGACGAGGACGTCGATGCGGCCGCAGGCCTCCAGCGCGCGTGCCGCCAGCATGGCCGCGCCGGCCCACGTCTCGAGGTCGGCCTCGACGACGACGGGTTGTGCACCGGTCTCCTGCGCGACCTCGTGCACGAGCGGCGAGCGGTCCGCCAGCACGAGCCGCGCGTCTTCCGCGGCCGCCGCCAGCGCCACGCCGCGGCCGATGCCCTGGGCGGCGCCGGTGACGACCATGACCTTGTCCCTGAAACGGTCCGGATGCATCATGCCGTCACCCCCGCGGTGCTGGTGGCCGAGAACTTCTCGAAGTGGAAAGCGTTCGGCTTCATGCCGGTGCCGTCCAGCCAGGTGCGCACCGCGTCGACCATCGGTACGGGACCGCACAGGTAGACGTCGACGTCGCCACCGTTCATCCAGGCCGGCTCCACGTGCGCCGTCGCATAGCCCTTGCGCGGATGCGTGCTCGCTTCCGCCGCCACGCACGTCACGTACTGGAATTGCGGGTGCGCGGCCGCGATGCGGTCCAGCTGCTCCAGCCCGACCAGGTCGTGGTCGTTCGTCACGGCATAGACGAGGCGCACCGGGTGCGTGAAACCCTTCGCCACCAGCACATCGAGCATCGACAGGAACGGCGCGATGCCGGTGCCGCCGGCGAGCATCAGCACGGGACGCTGCACGGGCCGCAGATAAAAGCTGCCGTACGGGCCGGAGAACGAGATCGGCTGCCCGACTTGCGCCCGGGTCGTGAGCCAGGTGCTCATCAAGCCGTCCGGCACGTTGCGCACGACGAAGCTGGCTTGTTCCGCACCGGGCGCGGAGCTGAACGAGTACGAGCGCGTCTGGTCCGTGCCCGGCACCGTCACGTTCACGTACTGGCCGGGCAGGAAGTCCAACTGGTCGGGATGGTCCGGCGCGATCGCGAACCGGATCGTCGACGGCGACAGCTGTTCCACCGCGGCGACCGTGCCGGGGAAGTCCCCGACGCCCGTCTTGCAGGCGGCGGACGTGGCCGGGATGCGCACGACGCAGTCCGAGGTCGGGCGCATCTGGCACGCCAGCACGTAGCCGGCTTGTGCATCCTTCTCCTCGAGGGCATCCTCGATGTAGCTGTCCGGCGGCATGTCGTAGCTGCCGGACTCGCACAGCCCGCGGCACGTGCCGCAGGCGCCGTCGCGGCAGTCGAGGGGAATATTGACCTTCTGGCGATAGGCCGCGTCGGACAATTTTTCGTTGGGGTTGCAGCTGATGAAGCGCGTGACGCCGTCCTCGAACTGCAGTGCGATCGTATGGCTCATGATCGTCTCCTGCCTAGATGTGATAGATGTCGATCACCTGGCTGATGTAGTCGTTCTTCAGGACGACGTACTTGTCCAGGATCTTCGGCTGCGGACCGGAAAAGTCGATCACGTAGCGCGACATGCCGAAATGGCTGTAGTTGGTGTGGTAGCGGTGGCTCAAGGTGTGCCAGTTGAAGCGCACCGTGTACAGGGCGCCCTCGACCCGTTCGAGCTCCACGTTGGCGATGTTGTGGCTCGTGCGGGTATCCGGGATGGTCGCGCTGGAGCGTTCCGTCTTGATGCGGAAGACGCGGTCTTCCAGGCCCTGGCGGTTCGGGTAGAAGATCAGCGAGATCTCGCGCTCCGGGTCCTGGACCAGCGTGCCGTCGTCGTCCCACGACGGCATCCAGAAGCGGGCGTTCGTGTCGTAGCACTGGAGCCAGTCGTCCCACTGTTCGTCGTCGAGCAGGCGCGCTTCGCGGTAGAGGAAGGCCTGGATATCCTGCATTGTCACCCCGCTCATTTCGCTTCTCCCTTCGCATCGAATGCCTTCTTCATGACGTCGAGCCAGTAGCGGTGCTGGATCGTGTACAGGCCTTCGTCTTCCGTGCGCACGCCGCTCATCACCGGCGCGAGGCCGATGTCCTTCGCTGCGTCGTCCGCACCGTGGATCCAGTGCGTGGCGCCGCGGCACATGTCGTTCCACTGCATGGCGGCGCCGTTGTAGCCCTGCTGGCAGGCGCGGAATTCTTCCAGGTCGTCCGGCGTCGCCATGCCGCTGACGTTGAAGAAGTCCTCGTACTGGCGGATGCGGTGGGCGCGCGCCTCGGCCGATTCGCCCTTCGGCGCGATGCAGTAAATCGTCACCTCGGTCTTGTCCACGGCCAGCGGGCGCAGCACGCGGATCTGGGAGCTGAACTGGTCCATCAGGTACACGTTCGGGTACAGGCACAGGTTGCGCGAGCGTCCGACCATCCAGTCGGCCGTCGCCTTGCCGTATTTTTCCGTGTACTCGGCGTGGCGCGCGAAGTTCGGGCGGTCTTCCGGATTCGCCCACTGCGACCACAGGAGCATGTGGCCATGCTCGAAGGCGTAGAAGCCGCCGCCCTGGCGGCCCCAGTTGCCGGCGTCCATCGCGCGGATCTTGTCCTCGCCGGCGGCTCGCATTTCTTCCGTCCTCTGCTTGCGGCGGTTGGTGGTGGCCGCGTAATTCCAGTGCACGGCCGTCACGTGGTAGCCGTCGGCACCGTTCTCGGCCTGCAGCTTCCAGTTGCCGTCGAACGTGTACGTCGACGAACCGCGCAGCACTTCCAGGCCCTCGGGCGACTGGTTGACGATCATGTCGATGATCTTGCCGGCCTCGCCGAGGAAGGCTTCCAGCGGCTCGACGTCCGGATTCAGGCTGCCGAACAGGAACCCCTTGTAATTACCGAAGCGCGCCAGTTTTTTCAGGTCGTGCGAACCTTCCTTGTTGAAGCATTCCGGATAGCCGGCCGATTCCGGATCCTTCACCTTCAGCAGTTTGCCGCTGTTGTTGAAGGTCCAGCCGTGGAACGGGCAGGTGTACGTTGCCTTGTTGCCCCGCTTGTGGCGGCACAGCTGGGCGCCGCGGTGGCTGCACGCATTGATGAACGCGTTCAGCTCGCCGTTCTTGTTGCGGGCGATGAACACGGGCTGGCGGCCGATGTGCGTCGTATAGTAATCGTTGACGTTGGCGACCTGGCTCTCGTGGGCCAGGTAGATCCAGTTGCCCTCGAAGATGTGCTGCATCTCGAGTTCGAACAGGGCCGCGTCGGTGAAGGCGCTGCGGTGCAGGCGGTGGTCGCCCGTTTGCGCATCTTCGATCATATAGTCGTCCAGGCGTTTCGGCTTGAACGCGTCGACAGGAACGATGGGAATCATGGCGTGTCCTCAGGCGGCGGCGCGCGGGCGGTCGACCAGCGTGGTCGGCGCGGCGGCCGTTTCTTGGTACAGGTGGAAGTCGAAGTCGATCGACGCGAACGGTTTATCGACACGCTTGGCGTCCAGTTGCGCCGGGTCGTCGATCCGGTTCACCGGCGGCACGAGTCCCTCGCGGCTGGCGAACGCAAAGTCGTCCCACAGGTATTCGTCGCCGTCGATGTTGATCTGCGTGGTCAGCTTGCGGTGGCCCGGGGCGCTCACGAAAAAGTGGATGTGCGCCGGGCGCTGGCCGTGGCGGCCCAGCAGGTTCAGAAGCTGCTGCGTCGTGCCGTCCGGCGGGCAGCCGTAGCCGACGGGGATGATCGAGCGGAACTGGTAGCGGCCCTGGTCGTCCGTGACGATGGTGCGACGCAGGTTGAAGGGCGATTGCGTGGGGTCGAAGAACGAATAGTTGCCGAGCAGGTTCGCATGCCACACCTCGACTTTCGCGCCCGGCAGCGGCTTGCCCAGCTGGTCGAACACGGTGCCCTGCATGAACAGGACTTCGCCCTTTTCGCTTTCCGTGCCGTCGTCCAGGCGGGCGAAGCCGACGCTTTCCGGCGCGCCCGCCACGTACAGCGGGCCTTCGATCGTGCGTGGCGTGCCGCCTTCCAGGCCGGCCTTTGCTTCCGCCTCGTCGGCGCGGATGTCGAGGAAGCGTTCCAGGCCCAGGCCGGCGGCCAGCAGGCCCAGTTCATTGGCGGCGCCGGCGGCCGACATGTAGGCGACGCCATGCCAGAACTCGGTCGGGGTGATGTCGAGGTCTTCGATCGCCTTGCACAGGTCGCCCAGCAGGCGCAGCACCACCTGCTGCACGCGCGGGTCGGCGGGGCGGTCGGCGGCGTCCACGACCCAGCTATGGGCCAGTCGTTCGATGTCTGCGTGGTTCATTTCAGGTCTCCTTTATGGTTGGGTCAGATATCGCCGTTGCGCACGGACGAGGGATGGCGGCACAGCGGCACCACGTCGATGTGCATGTAAGGGAACAGGGGCAGGGACGTCAGCAGCGTGTGCAGCTCGTCGACGCTGTCGACGTCGAAGATGCTGACGTTGGCGTACTGCCCGGCGATGCGCCACAGGTGGCGCCATTTGCCCTCGCGCTGGAGGCGCTGGGCGAGATCCTTCTCGGCCTGCTTGAGCGTCGCGGCTTCGTCAGGCGGCATCGACGCGGGCAGATTGACGTTCATTCGTACGTGGAACAGCATGGTGGTCTCCAGAGGTCTTATTGGCGTTGCAGGCTGCGCAGCTTGTCGGTGTCGATCTCGACGCCGAGGCCAGGGCCGGTTGGCACTTGCAATTCGAAATCGCGGTACACGAGCGGTTCGCGCAGCACTTCCTCGGTCAGCAGCAGGGGGCCGAACAATTCCGTGTCCCAATCCAGGTCGGCGAACGTCGCGCAGACGTGCGCGGTGGCCGCCGTGCCGATGCCGCCTTCGAGCATCGTCCCGCCGTACAGGCCGATGCCGGCCAGCCGGGCGACCGTCGCCACTTCCAGCGCCGGGAACAGGCCGCCGGACTGCGCGATCTTGACGGCGTAGACGTCGGCCGCGTCCGTGCGGGCCAGCGCCAGCGCATCGACCGGGCCGTGCAGCGCCTCGTCGGCCATGATCGCGACGTCGAAGCGGCGGGTCAGGCGGGCCAGCATCGCCGTGTGATGGGCTTTCACGGGCTGCTCGATCAGGTCGATGCCGCCCGCTTCCAGTTGTGCGATGCCGCGCACGGCGTCCGCTTCGCTCCAGGCCTGGTTGACGTCGACGCGCACGCTGGCGCGGTCGCCGAGGGCGCGCTTGATCGCCAGCACGTGGGCGACGTCGTCGTCGACGCTGCGCAGGCCGATCTTCAGCTTGAAGATGCGGTGGCGGCGGATCTCCAGCATGTGTTCCGCTTCCGCGATGTCTTTCGCCGTGTCGCCGCTGGCCAGGGTCCACGCCACCGGCAGCGTGTCGCGCACGCGGCCGCCCAGCAGGTCGGACAGCGGTACGTTCAGGCGGCGCGCATGCGCGTCCAGCAGCGCCGTCTCCAGCGCGCACTTGGCGAAGCGGTTGCCCTGGATGGCCTTGCGCACCTTCGCCATCGCCTTCGCGGGCTGGGCGGCGTCCATGCCGACGAGCAGCGGGGCGATGTGGGTGTCGATATTGGCCTTGATGCTTTCCGGGCTCTCTTCGCCGTAGGCCAGGCCGCCGATGGTGGTGGCCTCGCCCCAGCCCTGGATGCCGTCGGCGCAGCGGACGCGCACGAGCACCAGGGTCTGCGTGTTCATCGTCGCGACGGACAGCTTGTGGGGCCGGATCGTCGGCACGTCGAGCAGGAAGGTTTCGATATATTGAATCATATTATTTGTGTATAATTCGCTGAGGTGAGGACACGATATTCCTGGAAATGATGGGCGTCCAACACCGTTTTGGTATGGTTTCAATACCCTATAGGTATCGATAATGGAATTAAGGCACCTGCGCTACTTCGTCGCGGTCGCGGAAGAGCGGAATTTCACGCGCGCCGCCGAGCGCCTGCACATCGCCCAGCCGCCGCTGAGCCGGCAGATCCAGCAACTGGAGGAAGACCTGGGCGTGACCCTGATCGAAAAAGGGGTGAGGCCGCTGCGCTTGACGGAGGCCGGCGCCTTTTTCCTGGCGCATGCGAAGCCGCTGCTCGACCAGGTGCGCGACCTGCGCACGATGACGCAGCGCGTGGGCAAGCTGGAGCGGACGCTGTCGGTCGGCTTCGTCGCATCGACCCTGTACGGCCTGCTGCCGGACATCATCCGCCGCTACCGCGAGAACCATCCCGAGGTGGACGTGACCCTGCACGAGATGACGACGGTGGAGCAGCTCAAGGCGCTGAAGGAAGGGCGCATCGACGTCGGCTTCGGGCGCCTGAAGAGCGAGGACACGAGCATCCGCCGGATCCTGTTGCGCGAGGAGCCGATGGTCGTGGCGCTGTTCCCCGGCCACCGCCTCGCGGAGAAGGAAGGCAGTTTGCGCCTGACGGACCTGATCCACGAGGCGCTGCTCGTGTATCCGAAGGCGCCGCGGCCGAGCTTTGCCGACCAGGTGCTGGCCGCCTTCCGCGAAGCGAACCTGACGCCGGACCACGTGACGGAAGTGCGCGAACTGCAGATTGCGATGGGCCTCGTGGCGGCCGGGCAGGGCATCGCGGTCGTGCCGGAGAGCGTGCAGGGCATGCATCACCGGAACGTCGTGTACCGGCGCATCGAGGACAAGCATGCCGTCTCGCCGATCTTCTTCAGCGTGCGCTACATGGACCGCACGCCCGAGCTGGAAAACATGCTGGCCGCCGTGTATTCCATCTACGACGACCTCGGCATCCCGCACGTCAAGGAAGCCTTGTAGGCGTCATGAAAGACCGGAGCAAGCCTACCCTGACCGGACTGACGGCCGTCCTGCTGTGGAGTGCCGTCGTGGGCCTGATCCGCAAGGTGAGCGTCCACCTGGGCCCCACGGGCGGGGCCGCGCTGATGTACAGCGTCGCGTCCGTGTTCCTGCTGCTGTCGGTCGGACACGTCAGGCTGCGCGAATTCCCGCGCCGCTACCTGGCCTGGGGCAGCCTGCTGTTCGTGACCTATGAGCTGTGCCTGTCGCTGTCCATCGGTTATGCGGACACGGCGCGCCAGGCCATCGAGGTCGGGATGGTCAACTACCTGTGGCCCACGTTCACGATCGTGGCAAGCATCCTGTTCAACCGGCAGAAGGCGAACGTCCTGATCGTGCCGGGGTTCGCACTGTCCATCGTCGGCATCTGCCGGGTGCTGGGCGGCGCGCAGGGCGTCGACCTTGCCGGCATGCTGCGCAACGTGCAGGCCAATCCGCTCAGCTACGGCCTCGCGTTCGCCGGCGCCGTGATCTGGGCCGCGTATTGCACGGTGACGGCGCGCATCGCGGGGGGGAAGAATGGCGTCACGCTGTTCTTCATCCTCGTGTCGGTCACGTTGTGGACCAAGTACCTGCTGGAGGGCGGCGGGGGCATGGCGCTCAGTGTCGAGGCCATCGTCTGGCTGCTGCTGGCCGCGGCTGCGATGGGCTTCGGCTACGGCGCGTGGAACGTCGGCATCCTGCACGGGAACGTGACGGTCCTCGCCGGCGCGTCGTATTTCATTCCCGTGCTGTCCGCGGCGCTGTCGTCCTTGCTGCTGCGCGCGCCGCTGTCGCTCGCGTTCTGGCAGGGCGCGGCCATGGTATGCGGCGGCGCGATCCTGTGCTGGCTGGCGACGCGCGCCAGATAGAACGCGAGCCTTTTAGCGCGCCTGTGCAAACCGCTCGAACGCCTGGGTCAGGAAGGCGACGAGCGTGCGCACGCGCGCTGACTGGTGCTGGTGCTGCGGGTAGACGGCATAGATGTCGGCATCGGGCGTGCGGTACTGCGGCAGGACCTGGACCAGGCGCCCGCTTTCGAGATAACGCTCGATATCCCACTCCGCGCGCATCAGGATGCCGTGGCCGTCGAGCGCCCAGTTGACGGCGATCTCGCCGTCGTTCGTCGCCAGGTTGCCGCGCACCTTCACCAGTTCGCCGGCATCGTCGCCGCGGTCCTTGTACAGGCGCCACGTGCCATAGGCCTCGTCGCCCTGGCGGATGCAGATGCAGTTGTGGCGCACCAGTTCGGACGGGATGACCGGTTCGCCATGCGTCGCGATGTACTTCGGCGACGCGCACAGCAGGCGGCGGTTGTGCGCCAGCTTCTTCGCGATGACGCGCGTGTCGCCGGGCTCCCCGAAGCGGATGCAGACGTCGAACTGGTCCTCCGTCAGCGGCGGTGGCTTGACCGACAGCTGCAGTTGCACGTCGACTTCCGGATAGCGCAGCACGTACTGCGAGATGGCGGGGGCGATGTGCAGGCGGCCGAAGCCTAGCGTGGCGTTCACCCGCAGCTGGCCTTTCGGCTGGCCCTTCGAGGCGCTCAGCATCTGGTCCAGGTCCGCGATCTCACCGAGGATGCGGCGACCGTGTTCGAGCAGCACCTCGCCGTCCGGCGTGAGGCTCATGCGGCGCGTCGTCCTGTTCACCAGCGGCACGCCGAGCCGCGCTTCCATCTGCGACAGCCGCTTGCTGACGGCCGCCGGCGTGATGCCGAGTTCGCGCGCCGCGCCGCTCAGGCTGCCGTTGGTGGCCAGCGTTACGAAAAAGCCCAGTTCGGCCGGTTGCAAGCCTGTAGTCATAGCATTTTTATCATGTCATTTTTAATTTCAGGTTAAAGCCGGATTAAGTTTAGCCACCATTGCTACGCCCGTCCACCGCATACAGTGTCTCCATCGAAACCCCACACAGGAGACAGCACCATGAAGACCTATCAGATCGCAACCATCCCCGGCGACGGCATCGGCAAGGAAGTCGTGCCGGCGGGACGCCAGGTGCTGGAAGCGCTGGCCGCCGGCAGCACCCGCTTCACCTTCGACTTCGAGGACTTCGACTGGGGAGGCGACTACTACCGCGCGCACGGCGTCATGATGCCGGCCGACGGCCTTGACGCGCTGCGCAACAAGGATGCGATCCTGTTCGGTTCCGCCGGCGACCCGGACATCCCGGACCACATCACCCTGTGGGGCCTGCGCCTGAAAATCTGCCAGGGCTTCGACCAGTACGCCAACGTGCGCCCGACGCGCATCCTGCCCGGCATCGACGGCCCGCTGAAGCGCTGTGCGCCGCAAGACCTGAACTGGGTCATCGTGCGCGAGAACTCGGAAGGCGAGTACTCGGGCGTGGGCGGCCGCGTGCACCAGGGCCACCCGATCGAAGCCGCGACGGACGTCAGCATGATGACGCGCGTCGGCGTCGAACGCATCCTGCGCTTCGCGTTCAAACTGGCCCAGTCGCGGCCGCGCAAGCAGCTGACCGTCATCACCAAGAGCAATGCGCAGCGCCACGCGATGGTGATGTGGGACGAGGTGGCCACGCAGGTGGCGGCCGAATTCCCGGACGTGAAGTGGGATAAGGAGCTCGTCGACGCGGCGACGGCGCGCATGGTCAACCGGCCCGCCACGCTCGACACCATCGTCGCGACCAACCTGCATGCCGACATTCTCTCCGACCTGGCCGCCGCGCTGGCCGGCAGCCTCGGGATCGCGCCGACGGGGAACATCGATCCCGAGCGCCGCTACCCGTCGATGTTCGAGCCGATCCACGGCTCCGCGTTCGACATCATGGGCAAGGGCCTCGCCAACCCGATCGGCACCTTCTGGTCGGTCGTCATGCTGCTCGAGCACCTCGGCGAGCCGGAGGCCGCGCAGCAGGTGATGCGCGCCATCGAAAGCGTCACCGCCACGCCGGCGCTGCACACGCGTGACCTGGGCGGCACGGCGACGACGGCCGACGTCACGCAGGCCGTGTGCCGCATCCTTGCCGCCGGCCAGGAACGCGCGGCCGCCTGACCTCCACGCCAATGGACCCGACCGGCCGCCAAGAGCCGGGGGACTGGAAGCAGTACAACCAGGAGACAATCATGTTCAAGCGTTTGTTTGGAAGGCTCTACGTCCAGGTACTGATCGGGGTCGTGGCGGGAGGATTGCTGGGGTATTTCCATCCCGCCCTCGGCACCGACCTGAAGCCGCTGGGCGATCTGTTCATCCGGCTCATCAAGATGGTGTTCGCACCCGTGATCTTCGCGATGGTCGTGCTCGGGATCGCGAAGATGGAGAGCATGAAGGAACTGGGGCGCGTCGGTGCGCGTGCCCTGGTCTATTTCGAGATCATGTCGACGTTCGCGCTGCTGATCGGGCTCGTCGTCGTGAACCTGCTGCATCCCGGCGTCGGCATGAACGTCGACCCGGCGACGCTCGACGCCAACAGCATCCACACCTACACGGCGGCCGCGCAGAAATCGGTCGGCGTCGTCGACTTCCTGCTGAACATGGTCCCGACCAGCGCCATCGACGCGCTGGCGAAGAACGACATCCTGCAGATCCTCGTGTTCGGCACGCTGTTCGGCATCGCGTTGTCGCGCATGGAGCGCCATGCGAAGCCGGTCGTCGACATGCTCGACGCCTTCAGCACCGGCATGTTCATCGTGCTCGCGATGATCATGCGGATCGCGCCGCTCGCCGCGTTCGGCGCCATTGCGTTCACGGTCGGGAAGTACGGACTCGGCACCTTGCTGTCGCTCGGCCAGCTGATGGGCGCCATGTACCTGACGTGCGCGATGTTCGTGGTCGTCGTGCTGGGCGCGGTCGCCCGCGTGTCCGGCTTCAGCCTGTGGAAGTTCCTGCGCTTCATCGGCGACGAGATTGTCACGGTGCTCGGCACCAGCTCCTCCGAGTCCGTCGTGCCGCAGTTGATGCGCAAGCTGGAGTACCTCGGCGTGGCACGGCCGGTCGTCGGCCTCGTGGTACCGGCGGGCGTCACGTTCAATCCGGACGGCCAGTGCATCTATTACACGATGGCCGCGATCTTCATCGCCCAGGCCACCAATACGCCGCTGACGCTCGTCGACCAGTTCGTCGTGCTGGGCGTGCTGATGGTCACGTCGAAAGGCTCCGCGGGCGTCACCGGTTCCGGCTTCATCACGCTGGCGGCGACGCTCGCATCGATGGGCAAGATCCCCGTCGCCGGCATGGTGCTGTTGCTGGGCGTGGACCGCTTCATGTCGGAGGCGCGGGCCATCACCAACACGATCGGTAATGCCGTCGGCACCGTCGTGATCGGACGTTGGGTCGGCGCGGTCGACCGCGAGCGGATGCGCCGCATCCTCGACGGCGAGCACGTCGACCACATTCCGGCGGCGGAGAGCGATGCCGTCGCCGTCCCCTTGATGAAACATCAGAATGCATCGGCCTGACATCATGAACAAAGAACGGAATTTGCTGGAAGCGCTGTTCGAGGCCGCCATCGCGGCGGCGCAACCGGAACGGTGCGTTCCGCCGCACCTGCCGCCGGCGCCGCGCGGCCGGCTCGTCGTCATCGGTGCCGGCAAGGCATCGGCGGCGATGGCCCGCGCGGTGGAGCGTCATTACGCCGGACCGCTGGAAGGTCTCGTGGTAACGCGCTACGGCTATGCGGTGCCGTGCCAGCGGATCGAGATCGTCGAAGCGGCGCACCCGGTGCCCGACGCGGCGGGCCTGCACGCGGCCGAACGCATGCTCGACCTGGTGCGCGGCCTCGGTGCGGACGACACGGTGCTGTGCCTGATCTCCGGCGGGGGTTCCGCGTTGTTGCCGCTGCCGCTGCCCGGTATCTCCCTGGAAGACAAGCAGGCCGTCAACCGTGCGCTGCTCGCATCGGGCGCCAGCATCGGCGAGATGAATTGCGTGCGGCGCCACCTGTCGGCCATCAAGGGCGGACGCCTGGCGGCCGCGTGCCATCCTGCACACGTCGTCACCCTGCTCGTGTCGGACGTGCCCGGGGACGATCCGTGCGACATCGGGTCCGGCCCCACCGTCGCCGACCCGAGCACCTGCGCCGACGCGCTGGCCATCGTGCGCCGCTACGGCATCGACCTGCCGCCGCACGTCCGGGCGGTGCTCGACAGCGGGGCCGGGGAATCCGTCAAGCCGGGCGATCCGCGGCTGGCCGGCCATGACGTGCGGCTCGTGGCGACGCCGCAGATGGCGCTGGAAGCGGCGGCGCGCGTGGCCCGGGAAGCGGGGATAGCCGCGCACATCCTCGGCGATAGCATCGAAGGCGAGGCGCGCGATGTCGGCAAGGTCATGGCGGGCCTGGCGCTGCAGGTCGCGCGGCATGAACAACCGTTCGTCACACCGTGCGTCCTGCTGTCGGGCGGCGAGACGACCGTGACGGTGCGTGGCGACGGACGTGGTGGACGCAATGTCGAATTCCTGCTGGCGGCCGCCATCGCGCTGCGGGGCGAGCCCGGCGTGCACGGACTCGCGGGCGACACTGACGGTGTCGACGGCCAGGAAGAGATCGCGGGAGGTTATTTTTCGCCCACGACGCTCGCGCGGGCGTTCGGGCAGGGCATCCGCCCGCTGCACAGCCTGGACCGCAACGACGGTCACGGGTTTTTCCAGGCGCTGGGCGATGCCGTCGTGACCGGTCCGACGCTCACCAACGTCAACGACTTCCGCGCGATCCTCGTGACCAATCGTACGCGCTGATTCCGCGTGTTGCGGGTATGATGCTCATCGGTAACGTATCGTTGCCGAAGTCTGAAAGCATCCATGAAGTCCAGCCTGAAAATCGGCGCCGCGCTCGTGCTGTGCGCGGTCGCCCTCGTATCCCGTCCCACGTTCGCCCTGTCCATCCCCGCGGCCATCCATGCGCAGCCCGCGGCGCCGTCCGGTCCCTACGACGAACGCGGTTGGCTCGACCGGTTCTATGCGCCGCGCAAGTACGCGCCTGCGTGGAATCCGCAGACCGCCGCCGCCGCGCTGTGGGTGCTGCGCCAGGCCCCGGTGCAAGGCCTCGATCCGCAGGATTACGGCGCCGACGACCTGCAGCAGCAACTGCGTTCCGGCCACGCCGATCCCGCACGGTTCGACGTCGCACTGACGGCGGCAATGCTGCACTACCTGGCCGACCTGCGCGTGGGCCGCGTGCGCTCCGAATACCATGCACGCCAGTCCGACGCGCGCCTGCAGCGCTACGACCCGGTCGAGCGCCTGCGGACGGGGCTCGCGGCCGGCAAGCTGCGCGACGCCGTGCAGGCGGCCGAGCCGCAGCTGCCGCTGTACGCCCAGGTGAAGGCGGCGCTGGCCCATTACCGCGAACTGGCCAAGCAGCCGTATCCGGCGCTGCTCGTGCCGCCGGCGAAAGTGAAGCCGGGCGGTGCGTACCCGGATGCGCAGGCGCTGTTCGAACGCCTCGTGCTGCTGGGCGACCTGCCGGCCGATGCGCCACCGCCCGCCGAGGGCATCTACGGCGACAAGCTGGAAGAGGGCGTGCGGCACTTCCAGGCCCGCCACGGGCTGGAGGATGACGGTGTGCTGGGCCGTGGCACGGTCAACGCGCTCAACGTGCCGCCCGCGCAGCGCGTGCGCCAGCTGGAACTGACGCTGGAGCGCCTGCGTTGGCTGCCGGATTTCGGTCCCGGCCCGCTGATCGTCGTCGACCTGCCGGCCTACCGCCTGTGGGCGCTGCAGAACGGCGGCACGGAAGCGCCGCTCGAGATGCGGGTCGTCGTCGGCTCCGCCGTCAAGACGGAAACGCCGCTGTTCGTGGGGCAGATGCGCTACCTCGAATTCAACCCGTACTGGAACGTCCCGCGCAGCATCCTGGAGAAGGAAATCCTGCCGAAGCTCGCGCGCAATCCGGCCTACCTGAAGCAGCACGACATGGAGACGGTGCCGCCCAATGCGAGCGTGGCGGACCTGAAGGCGGGGCGGGCGCGCGTGCGCCAGCGTCCGGGGGCGAAGAATTCGCTGGGACCGATCAAGTTCGCGATGCCGAACCCGATGGACATCTACCTGCACTCGACGTCGGCGCGCGAGCTGTTCGAGCGCAGCCGGCGCGACTTGTCGCACGGCTGCATCCGCGTCGAGCATCCGGCCGCGCTCGCGCAGTTCGTGCTCGGCGGGCGGCGCCGGTGGAGCGCGGACGCGATCCAGGAGGCGCTGCAGCCGGGGCCGACGCAGCACGTCGACCTGCCGCGGTCGATTCCCGTCGTGCTGTTCTACGCGACCGCCATCGCCGACGGCGAAGGCGGTGCGCGCTTCGCCGCGGACATCTACGGCCGCGACGCCAGGCTGGAGCAGGAGCTGGCGGCACGCCGCAGCAGCCCCGCGTCCGTCAGCGTGCCTGCATCAGCGCCGCGTCGCCCCAAGTGACCGGCAGCTGCTCGTTGGCGCCGCCCGTGCTCTTCGCCACGAGTTCGATCAGCTTGACGCCGCCGACGTCCACGCTCAGCGCCTGCGCCGGCTGGCCCCAGCGCAGGGCCTTGCTCTTCGCGAGCAGCTTGCCGTCACCGTAGACGAGGAAGGTCACGCCGTGCGTGCGGTCCTGCGCGGAATCGTCGACGCCTACCTTGGTCTCCAGGCGGCGGAAGTCATGGTTGCGCACTTCCAGGCGCGAATTGGCCAGGATGCCGATGCCGGCGTCGAAGCGCTTGCCCGCGACCTGCAGCCACTGGCCGTACGGGGTGCTGTCGGCGCGCGCGCCGCCGAAGCCGGCGTACATCGGACGTTCACCGCCGCCCTTGGTGCCGCTCCAGCCGAACGACGAGCGGAACACGGTCGGATCGGCCGTCGGCTTCGTCACGCCGTCGACGGCCGGGTTCACGCTGCCCGGCTGCTCCGACAAATACAGGCCGTCCGCCAGCGCGCGCGTGCCCTGCACACGGAAGATGCGCGTCTCGCGCGGCGCCACCTTCACCTTGGTCTCGTTCGTGAACGACGTCGCTTCCTTCGACCACAGGTCGGTCAGCGTGATCTTGCCGTCCTTGCGGAGTTTGAGGTGCTCGGCCGTCAGGTCGGCGTCGACCGGGGCGATGCCGCGGTTGAAGATGGCGACGGCCTTGTCGCCCGACGCGAGCGTCTTGACGAGGATTTGCACGTCGTCCGCGTCGTACGCGAGTACGGCCTGGTTGCCGGCCGGGTCCTGGTTCAGCGCGATGATGTCGGCATTGCCGAAGATGTCCATCAGCGCCTGCGGCGTCGTGCGCAGGTCGGCGCCCGTGAACAGCGGCGAATTCAGCATGGCCCACAGCGCGAAGTGCGACCTCGCCTCCGTGATGTGGTTCGCGTCGAAGTCGCCGGCGCCGATGAACAGCATGTCCGGGTCGTTCCAGCTGCCCGGATGGCCGTACAGCTCGCGGCGTGCGGCGCTGTCGTAGTTGCTCAGCAGGCGGGGCCAGTTCGGGCGGATGTCGTCGCTCGTGCGCGAGATATTGCCGAAGTTCTTGCCCCACGCGCGCACGTCGGCGGAGCCCCACACGCACAGCGACAGCAGGTAGTCGCCGTCCGGATTGCTGCGCTTGAGCGCCTCGTTGATCTGCGTGAATTCCGCCTGCACGGCCGGGATGTCGGAGCGGGCGACGGATTCCAGGTCCAGCACGGGCTTCAGCGCGCGGTAGTCGCCCGACTTGACTTTCGGGCTGTCCGCGCCGTACGCACGCAGGCCGCAGCCGTCGACCTTGATGAAGTCGAAGCCCCAGTCGCGGAAGAACAGGCCGATGTCCTGGTCGATGTGGCCGTACAGGCCCACTTCGCGTTCGAGCACGCTGCCCTTCGGCAGGTTCGGGTCGTCGCCGCCGTACGCCTGCGAGCAGGTGTTGCGGCCCAGGTCGGAGTAAATACCGGCCTTCAGGCCCATCGCGTGGATCTTGTCGGTGAAGGGGCGGAAGCCGCCATTGGCCGTGGACGGAAACCGGTCCGGGCGCGGGATCAGGCGGCCGTCCGGCTGGTTGCGGCGCAGCGCCCAGCCGTCGTCGATGTTGACGTAGCGGTAGCCCTTCGCGGCCAGGCCGCTGTCCACGAGGCGCTGGGCCGCACCGAGGACTTTCGCCTCGTCGATGTCGGTGCCGAACGCGTTCCAGCTGCTCCAGCCCATCGGCGGCGTGGCTGCGTGGCCGGCGGTGTAGGCGCTCCAGCGCGCGGTCGGGGCGAGGGGATCGGTGGCGGCGTGGGAGAGGGTCGCCGCGAACAACAGGGGAATCAGGGCCAGGCGAGGCTTTTGCATCGGGAATTCCAGTATGAGGTGTGGACGTAATAGCAGATTATGCGAAGCGCCGGAGCGTTCGACAATTACTAAATGTGCCAGCCGGTATATCAAATTGAGCTGGCAGGCAACTATGTTAAAGTGACATCCTTATTGCGGGTGCACCATGAATCTGTTCGAACATCTGGCCGTGCTGGCCGTCCTCGTGCTGGCCGCCGGTTTCCTGTCCCTGAGCGAAATCGCGCTGGCCGGCGCACGCAAGATCAAGCTGAAACTGCTGGCCGAGGCCGGCGACGAGCGCGCGCATAAAGTGATGGCGCTGCAGGCGCAGTCGGCCGACTTCTTCGCGGCGTCGCAGATCGGCCTGAACGCGATCGCCATCCTCGGCGGTATCCTCGGCGAGGGCGCGCTGCGGCCGTTTTTCCTGGAGTGGCTGACGCTCTTCTACGACGGCCCGGGCCGCGACAACATCGCGTTCGCCCTGTCGTTCGTGTTCGTCACCACCTTGTTCGTGCTGTTCGCCGACCTGATGCCCAAGCGCCTCGCGATGATCGCGCCGGAGAGCACGGCGATGGCCGTCGTGCGGCCCGTGCTGGTCGTCATCCGCGTGTTCAAGCCGCTGTCCTGGGCGCTGAACAAGGTGGCGAACATGCTGTTCCGCTTGTTCGGCGTCGATACGACGCGCGAGGACCGCATCACGTTCGACGAGATCTCGGCCGTGGTGGAAGCGGGCGCGCAGGCCGGCGTGCTGCAGAAGCAGGAGCAGCACTTCATCGAGAACGTGTTCGAGCTGGAGTCGCGCGCCGTCACGTCGACGATGACGACGCGGGAAAACGTCGTGTTCTTCACGCTGAACGAATCCGAGGACAGCATCCGCCAGAAGATCGCCACGCACGCGCTGTCGAAATTCCCCGTGTGCGACGGCGTGATCGACAGGGTGATCGGCTACGTGGACACGCGCGACATCCTCGTCCAGCTGCTGAACCGGCAGTCGCGTTTCCAGCTGAACGAATCGAGCATCCGCACGGTCCTGATCATTCCCGACACGCTGACGCTGTCCGAACTGCTCGACCGCTTCCGCGCCACCAAGGAGACGTTCGCCGTCGTGATCAACGAGTACGCGCTCGTCGTCGGCGTCGTCACGCTCAGCGACATCATGGTGACCGTCATGGGCAAATGGGGTACGCCGCTGGAAGCGGACCAGCAGGCCTTGCAGCGCGAGGACGGCTCGTGGCTGATCGACGGCAGCACGCCGGTGGCGGACATGAAGCGGGTGCTGGAACTGGACGCGCTGCCCGAGGAAGAGCATTACGAGACGGCGGCGGGCTTCATGATGTACATGCTGCGCAAGGTGCCCAAGCCGACGGACAGCGTGGAATACGAGGGCATGCGCTTCGAAGTGCTCGACGTGGACCACTACCGCATCGACCAGCTGCTCGTGAAGCGCATCGGCGCCCGCGGCGCGCCGTCCGCCACGCCGGCCGATACGGCGGCCGACTAGGCCAGCACCAGGATCCCCTGCAGCGACGAGATCCGGTCCGGCGCCGACCACGTCGCGACCAGCCGCCGCTGCGCGTCGAACTCCAGCAGCTGTCGCCCCTTGTGGCCGTTGTCCGGGCCATGCCCCTGCCAGTTCGCGACGAGCAGGTGGCCGTTGTCCAGCTGCTGGAAGCTCGCGTAGAAGAACGGCGCCACGTCGGCGGCCAGGTCGGCCGCCGCGCCGAAGCGCTGCTGCACGTTGCCGGCGGCGTCGAACAGCACCATCACGGCGCCATAGCCGGCGGAGACCAGCGTCGTGCCGTCCGCGTTCCGTTCGGCCTTCCACGCGTGCTCGAACTCGGGCACGGCGAAGCGGCGCCGTTCCATCAGGTCCTGCGACGTTTCGAGGATGTGGTCGTTGGTGCACAGCAGGTACGAGCCCTCGGGCGTCGGGCGCATCAGGCGGACGTAGTCGCCGTCGCGGCGCGCGGTGTCGACGAGGTGCCAGCCGCGGTCCAGGGTCAGTACATTGACGCCGCCCGTGCCGTCCAGGTTCCAGCCCGTCACGAGCGTGCAGCCGTCCGGCCGGCGGTGCACGGCCGTGACGTCGGTCCAGCGCGCGCAGGCGTCCACCACGCGGCCCGATCCGATGTCCAGCTCGAAGAAGCCGCGGTCGAAGCCGACGAGCACGCGATGTTCGTCGAGGCGCTGCAGGTCGCGCGCGAGCGGGTACGGGGCCAGGTCGAGGGTCCAGTGGAACGTGTCGGTCGCGGTGTCGACGAGGGACAGTTGTTGGCGGCCTTCGTCGATGGCGAGCAGGCGGCGGGAGATTGTTGTTGTCATGGTGGTGGTCTTCAGGGTTGCGTGATCAGGAAACGGCGTTCGACGGGCGTGGCGCTGCGCAGTTTGGGCTCGGCCGCGCGTCCCCATTGCCAGGCGACGACCGTCACCTCGATCGGGAAGCGCGCGCGCCGGGGCAGCGCGGTGAACGTGAGGACGCCGTCGTCGCTCACTTCGGCCGGGCCTTCGCGCACGTAGTAATGGACGGGGACGCCCGCGCTCGACGTTGCGCCCAGGCGGATGGGCGCCAGCGGCCGGTCCGCGCGCTGGTCGGGAATCGCCGGGACTGTCAGCGTCTGCTCCCGGCCTTCCGTATTCGTCAGCGGAAAGCGGAGCTCGGCCTGCTGGACGGTTCGTTTATACGTGCCGTCGCCGGGCCAGGTCAGGGCGAACCAGGCGTCGTTCGACCGCTTCGTGTTCGTCATGCCCATCCGGTAGAAGCGGATGGCGAAGGTGTCGGGCCCCGTCTGCACGACCGGGCCGCAGATCCGGGCCAGGCGCAGGCGGCCGGCGTCGGCCGGCACGGCATCGAGGAAGGCGCCGGTTACCTTGATGTGCAGGTCGTCGTCGAGCGGTTCGAACTTCAGGTGGATCTGCGCGTGGTCGGGGCTGGCGGGCACGATGCCGTCCCGCTGCCGGTAGCCGAGCGCCAGCGGCGGCTGGCGGCGGAAGCTGGCTTGCAGGGTCTCGATGGCCGCGGCCATCTCGCCGTCGAAGGCCCAGTACGCGTCGGCACGCGGTCCCTTGTAGGCGGCCACCGGCGCTGCCGGCGCGGCGGGCAGGGTGTCGCGTTGCCAGCCGTCGAACAGCCAGCCCGTGCGGCGCGGATAGATGGCGACGAGCGGCGTGGTGCCGTCCGGCGCCGGTGGACCGCCGAGCCGGTACTGCGCGGCCTTGCGCAGGAACAGGGCCATCAGCGCGACACGTTCGTCCGAGGCGTCGAAGTGGCCGCCGCCCGGCTCGATCACATGGGTGAGGACGGTCTGCGGATGCCTTTGCAGCGAGTCGCCTTTGAGACCCGCGTACCAGCCGTCGCGCATATTGCCCTGCACCTCGTATTCGCCCTTGACGACGAGGCCCGGTACGCCGTCGACGTTGCGGTCGCCCCAGTCCGGGGGCTCGGCATTGCCCTTGCCGGTCTCCTTAAAGTACGGCCACATGCCGCTCGTCGAGATGACGGCCAGGACCCGTTGCGGATCCCACGCCGCCATGTCCCAGCCGAACGACGCCATGGCCGAGTGGCCGATCGGCACCAGCGGCGCGCGCGCCAGTTCGGCATAGCCGGAGCGTTCGGCCAGCGTCGCCATCAGCCGGTCCAGCATCGCGCCGGCGCCGCGGTCGAAGCGGAAGTGGTTCGAGCCCATCGCGGGCGTGACCCACACCTCGCCGAAGCACAGTGCCGCCATCTCGCGCCGGAACGCGGCGTGTTCCAGGATGGGTTCTTCCTGCATGTTGTGCTGGCCGATCACGACGGCGCGGATCCGGTCGCAGGCGGGCGGTACCCACAGGAAGGCGCGGGGATGGTCGTTCGTCTCGGCCGACACGACGGCGTCGACGGGCGCGGACCACTGGTAGTCCGCGGCGTGGGCGACCAGCGGCGCGAGCAGGACCAGCAACCAGCGCGCGTTCATCGGATCGTCGCCGCGGCGAGCGCGGGCAGGGCGTATTCGACAACGGACCTGCCGTCGATCTGGCGCCGCCGGCCCGTGATGCGCGTGGTGCGTCCGTCGACCGTGACCGCAAGCTGCGCGGGCCAGTCCGCGGCCGGCACCTGCAGGCGGACCGGCTGGTCCGCGCTGAACAGCCAGCGGCCGTCCTGCCGCCACAGGGCCGCCGCCCCGTCGCCCGTCGCCGCCAACGCGTAACCGGACGACGCGATCTCGCGCCCCCGCCCGAGGAACAGGTACTGCAGCTGTCCGCCGCGCTCCGCCGCGATCCCGTAGCGGCCGCGCAGGCGCTGGCCGTCGCGCAGGAACAGCGCGTCGTCGGCGTCGCCGGAAAAGATGGTCTGGCGGCCGCCGTCTACCGTGCGCACCCGCAGGGCGAGCGCATGGCCATCGCCGACCTGGTCGACGCCGAGGACGTGCGCGGGACCGCCGTCGCCCGGCTCGAATACGGCGCTGAAGGGACGCAGCCATGCTTCGCCGGCCTGGCGGATGACGAGGGTCGGCAGCGGCGCCCGTTCGATCTCGCGCGGCAGCATGCCCGCCGACCACGCGGTGGACGGCGGCGCCAGCAAGGAGAAGAACTCGCGTCCCGCGCCGCCCTGCAGCCAGGCCGTCATCGTATGCGGCTTCCCGGACAGTTGCAGGTCGAAGCGTGCCTGCAGCGGCGCGCGGCTCGTGAGCGATGCCTTGTCGTGCCAGTAGTCGTAGCCGATCAGGTCCCCGTCGGCGAAGCTCAGGCGCTCGGACGGCGTGGTGGCGAGCGGCTGGCCGGCGGCGTCCAGGAAGCGCAGCGACTGGCCCAGGTTGTGGTAGACGTAGTCGTGGTAGCGGTCCTTGCTGTCGCGCCGGCGCGAGCGGAAGATGTCGACGAAGTAGCCGTGCGTGGCGTCCACGCGGACGATGCCCAGCACGCGCTGCTGCTCGGCGTCCGTCTCCGGCTCGCGGAAGGCGACGGCGCCGAACGTCGCCCACGGGAAGGCCCGGTCGGCCGGGCTGCCCGGGGCCGGATATGCGGCCAGCAGCGCGAGCGGGTGATTGCTCTTCATGGCCGGGTAGGCCGACACGCCATCCACGACCACCGTGTTATGTGCGGGGAACTGCGAGTAGTACTCCAGATGATCGTTCTGCAGGTAGCCCGATCCCCGTCCCGATTCCGGCGCGAGGCTGAGGCCCTGCGCATACAGCTCCATCGCGATGCCGTTCGCGTGCGCGTGGTTGCCGCTGGAGCCGGCGATGGAGATCGCCAGCGCATCGGGGCCAGCGTAGCCGTTGCGCTGCACGAGCCAGCTCGCGTTCGGCGCGTAAAACGTCGGTGTCTGGTAAGCGGCGAGGCTGGCGGGGGCCGCCGCCGGGGCCTTCGCCGTCTGCAGCAGCGCGTGCACGGGATCGTCGTTGCCGCCTTCGTCCGTGCCGCGCAGCGTGGCCAGCAGCGTGGCGTACGCCGCCGCCTCGTCCGTCTTGCCGTGGCGCCGCGCGTGGGCCAGCAGGCGCGCGATCGCGCCCGTGCGCGGTGTTTCGTAGCGCGTGTCGCCGAAGCCGACGGTGCGGCCGTTCGGCAGCAGGTACTGGGGCAGGGCGCGCGCCGCGCGCGGCAGCGCGGGCAGGTCCGGCAGCACGTCGATGCCGAAGACTTCGTCCAGCAGCTCCACGCATTCCATGAAGTCGTTCGCCACGTTCATCGAATAGCCCGGCGATTCGTTCCAGATGCCGGTCGCGCGATCGTCGCCGATACCGTAGCCGAAGTCGTGCAGCCGGCGCAGCGGCCACTGGCGCGGGGCGCCTTCCTCGAGCACCTTGCGCACGTACGCATCGCCTTCCTCCGGCGGCAGGACGGCGGCGATGTGCAGGATGAAGCGCGCCTCGATCAGGTTCCAGTTATTCCACGGCACGCCATTCCTGACGATCACATCGGCCCACTGGCGGAACGCGCGGTCGAACAGCGGGCGCCGGTCGGCGGGCACGTAGCCGTGCATGAAATCGTAGGCTTCCGTCAGCGGCACGACGATGTCTTCGTGGATCGTCTCGAACGACTGCAGGCCGAGCAGCGTCTGGTCGTGGCCGTGGTTCAGGTCGACGGGCTCCTCCCGGTAGGCGATACCGGTCATGTAAGTGGAAAAGATGTCGTACGCGAAGCGGGCGTACGCGTCGTCGCCCGTGGCCCAGTACAGGAACGCGGCGTCGCGCGCGAGGTTCGCGATGCGCAGGTTGATCGCTTCGACGATGCGGCC
This sequence comes from Massilia sp. PDC64, assembly GCF_900101265.1. GTDB lineage: Bacteria > Pseudomonadota > Gammaproteobacteria > Burkholderiales > Burkholderiaceae_D > Telluria. Next base: position 16,440 of record NZ_FMZS01000018.1, on the reverse strand, counting down.
GCTCTTGGCCTGGCTCACCCATTCCCACGGCTGCCCGGGCGCGTCGCGGTTCTGCAGCCACAGCAGGTCGCGCTCGCCCATGTAGGGCTTCACGTCTTCCAGCTTCGGCGTGAACCAGGCCGAGGCAGCGTCGCGCGTGCCCGTGAAGCGCACCGTGGGCACGGGCGCGCTGCCTTCCGCATGGTCGTAGACGCCGTTCTTCACGAAGACCTTCGTGCTGTGCGACTGCCAGTACATCTGCAGGCGCGAGACGATCCACGCGGGGTCCGTGCGGTGCCGGTCGACGTACGGGCGCACGCGCGCGACGAGGGCGGCGTAGCGGCGGGCCGCGTCCGCGTCGCGCGCGAGCAGCGCCTGCAGGTCGGCGCGGCCGCGCGCCGCATCCACGAGCAGGCGCGGGTGGCCCGCACGCGGCTGCGGCCCGGGCGCGGCCGCGCACGTTCCGACGAGGAGCAGCGCCAGGATGGCGCAGTGCCGGAACGCGCGCATCAGAAGTCGTACCGCGCCGTCAGCCAGAACGAGCGCGGCGAATTCAACGCCACCCAGCCGCCGGCGTTCGGCAACTGCTGGTAGATGTCGTTCTTCGTCACGCCGGTCACCGTCGGCAGCATCGTGTCGAAGCCGCTGATGTACTTGTTGTTCAGGGCATTGCGCACGTCGAGCGAGAGGCGCAGGTTCTTGAAGCCCGCATACATCACGGACAGGTCCACGTTGCGCTGTTCCGGCAGGTAGATGTTGTTGACCGGGTTGTTGTCCAGCTTGCGGCGCGACATGTAGCGGTGGCGCACGTTGAACTGGAAGTCGTTCCACTCGTACGAGAATGTGTTCGACAACACCCACTTCGGTGTGCGTGCCATGATGCCGGCCACCGTCGTCAGCACGTCGTCGCCCGGTCCCGGGCTGCCGGCCGAGAAGCTGCCCACCGCCAGCGCGCGCGCCTGCGAGAACAGGCCGGAACTCGTCCAGCTGAACTTCGGCGTCACGCGCCATTTCAGCCAGCCTTCCGCGCCCTTCGTCAGGTAGTGGTCGAGGTATTCGACGACGTAGGTGGAACCGTCCACGTTCAGCGGCGTCTGCTGCTGCCACAACAGCAGTTCGGTGCGGAACAGCGTCACCTGGCCGCTGATGCCGCCGCGGCCGAACACCCATGCCAGTTCGTCCTGTTTCAGGTCGGCCTGCGGATACAGCGGCTTGTTGTCGGCGTTGAACTGGGTCGCGTACCGTGTCAGGATGCCGCTGATGTTGTTGCCGGCCATGCTGTGGCGGTAGTACACCTTGTCGGATGGCGTCACGTTGTAGCCGACGGACGCCGTCCAGTTCTTCAGGAAGACGCGCTTGGTCGCGTCGATCGGCGCGCCGCGCACGTAGTTCTGGTTGTCGTACCACGTGTTGGGGTTGCCGTCCAGGCCGCCGTAGCCCAGCGAGTTCGCACCCGTGGCCTGCGGTGCCGTCAGGTACGGGATCGTGTGCGTCTTCGCGAGCGTCAGCGTGCCCTTGTAACTGCCGTTCAGGTCCCATTTGCCGGGCGACCAGGACGCGCCCAGCAGCGGCGAGATGTCGCGTTCGCGGTCCCGGTAGCGGTACGGATTGAGGCCGTCGACGTAGCCGCCGCCCACGCGTCCCCAGCCGCCCGGATCGGTCAGCTGGTAGGTGCCTTGCGCCGTCACGTAGCGCACGCCCAGGTTCGCGACCTGGCCGTCGGCGAAGGCCGACAGGCCGCGACCGTTGAAATACGTGTCCAGGCCCTGGTCGGCCTGCACGGCGAACATGCCCGCCTGCACGCGGTAGTTGTCGCCCGCATAGGTGGCCATGAAGTCGAGCATGACGTCCTTCGACGTGCGCGTGCCCAGGTTCGCGTTCGTCATGTAGACGACGTCCTGGTTGGAAACGCTGCTCGCCGACGGCACCATGATGCCGTTCACGAGGCCGCCGCCGAGGTCGAAATTCGCGTTCGGCAGGTTCGTGGACAGCACGCACTGCGCGGGGCTCGCGATCGAGCCTGCGGGGCAGGCCGCGCCCGTGCGGTAGTTGGTGCCGCTCGACTTGCCGACGTTGTTGGCGACGCGGGCGCGCAGCGCGCCCGTGTTCAGGTCGTAGAGTTCGTACACGCCGGGCAGGCGGTTCAGGCTCGCGCCCACGGACGTCGCCTGCGCCTGGTTGACTACGAAGGCATCCTGGAACGTGCTCGCGTTCCACAGCGAGACGGGGCCCGCGTTATAAAACGCCTGCTGCAGGTAGGCCTGGCTGTTCTGCACCTTGACGGCCGAGTTGAAGGTCCAGCGGCCGCCCGTGTCGTGCTCCCATTTCAGCCACAGGGCGTCCTGCTTGTAGTTCGCGCCTTTCTCGGGATCGTGGTAGCGCGTGCTGCCCGGGCCGTCGACGACGTCCGTCGGCACGACGTGCTGGCCGCCGCGGAAGAACATGTTCGGCGAGCTGCCGAAACCCGGCGCCATCACGGGATTCTGGACCCCGTGGACGGGCAGCGTGAACTGGCCGTTCCACGAGTTCGTGTCGTCCAGGTGCTTGGCCGTGAGGCTCACGGTGCCGCCGCCGCCGGACGCCGTGTTGTACGTCTTCTGCACGCGCAGCTTGATCTGGCCGCCCAGGTTGAGCGGATGGCCGGGATCGACTTTACCCGTCGACGTGCGGTAGAAACCGGATGCTTCGGCGCGCAGGTCGCCGGCCTGGTTCTTCCAGCCGTACAGCGCGTCGACTTCCTTCCACGACAGGTGCGGATTCTCGCCCTCGAAGCCGAGGCGGGTCTGCACCGACGCACCGGGACGGATGGCGCCGGGCATGAAGTTGAAGACGCCGCCCGCGGACGACGCGACGGACGTGCCGGTGGACCCGCCCCGGATCGATTCGACCCGCGAGACACCCAGGTCGGCGCGGAAGAAATCGCTGTCCTGGAAGTTGTTGTACTTGACGGCGACGACGGGCAGGCCGTCTTCCAGGATCGACGTCCAGAAGTTGCCGCTCGTCGGGCTGCCCGTGCCCACGCTCATGCCGCGCGTGAACGACTCGTTGCGCGCGACGCCCTCGTTGCTTTCGACGACCACGCCCGGCATGTCGCGCAGGTAGTCGTCGGCGCTCATGGGCGTGAACTTGCCCAGGTCCTTCGCGTCGAGCACGGAATACGACACGTTGGCGCGCTTCGCCTCCGTCGCACCCACCGTGCCCGTGACGATCACGGTCTGGGTGGGGCTCGCGTCGGCCTGCGCGTCCTTCTTCGCGGGAGCGGCTTCCTGGGCCAGCGCCAGGCTGGCGCTCAGGAGGCCAGCGCCGGCCAGCGCGGCGACGGTGGGCCTGGGCGTGGCAAGGCGCCAGGCATGCTTGGATGTCTTCCTCATGTTTTCCTCTTTTTGTATGGGATGGGTTACCGTGTGGTATCGATAACCTTTTCGGATTCTATGTGAAATTTACCAAGTCAACAATGATTTTTGATATCGATAACTTGCGTGTTGTTTTTTAGCCAGCGGCGACGTGTGCCCGGCACACGACGGGATTGTCCGCGTCGCGGCTCCATTCGCACCAGCCGCCGTCGTAGACGCCGATGCGCTCCCAGCCCATCAGCCACGCATAGAAGAACGCGAGCGACGCGCGCCAGCCGGTGCCGCAATAGAACACGGTCGGCCGGCCCGGATGGATGCCGCTCGCCGCCCACATGCGCAGGATGTCGGCCGCGGGCTGCATGCGCCCGTCGGCGTGGTGGAACGCGGCCATGCTGTTCACGTCGCCGTCTTCGCCGGCGCGGCCCCACAGTGCGCCGGGGATCTCGCCGCACGCGTCGATGTAGCTGTAGCCCGAGGTCTTGCCGATGTATTCGTTCCACGTGCGGATGCTCACCAGCGTGCCGTGTCCATGGCGCAGCAGGCCGCGCACCTGGTCCATGTCGAACAGGAGGTCGGGCCGCGCGGGGAAGGGCGCGCCGAAATCGTCCGCCGCGGGACCGGGGCGCGGCGGCCCCGGTTCGACGGGCAGACCCGCCCGCTGCCAGGCCGCGAAACCGCCGTCGAGCAGGCGCACGTCCGCCACGCCCGCATACAGCAGCAGGTGCGCGATGCGCGCGGCCGCGAGGACGTTGCGGCCGTACAGGACGACGGTGACGTCATGGCGGATGCCGTGGGCCAGCAGCACGCGCAGCAGTTGCGCGTCGGGCACCTTGTTCCACAGCGGGCCCTGCTCGAACCACGTCGTGTCGAGGTAGCCGGCGCCCGGAATGTGGCAGGCCGCATAGGCGTCGGCCGCATCGCATCCGACTTCGAACACGCGCGCGCCGTCGTCCGCGAGCCCCGCCAGCCACGCGGGCGTGACGAGTTGCCGCCAGCGGGGCAGGTCGCGGCGGAAGCCGAAAAGAGGGATGCTGTTCAAGGGCGAAGGCAGAGGGAAGTGGCCGGAGGCCGCATGGTACAGGATCCGGCGTCAGGCATGGTTGATGGCGAGGAAGCGCTCGGCGAAGCTGGCCGCGCTGACGGGTGGCGACAGGACGAATCCCTGGATTTCCTGGCATCCCTCGGCGCGCAGGAACTCGAGCTGTTCTTCCGATTCGACGCCTTCGGCGATGACCTGCAGGTTCAGGTTCGCGGCCATCGCCAGGATCGCGCGCACGATGGCGCGGTCGTCTGCGCTGTGCGGGAGGTCGCGGACGAAGCTCTGGTCGACCTTGAGGCGGTCGACGGGCAACTGCTTCAGGTAGGACAGCGACGAATAGCCCGTGCCGAAATCGTCGACCGCCAGTTCCACGCCCATGGCCTTGATCAGGTGCAGCTTGCCGATCGCGTCGAGGGTGTCGGCGACGAACGCGCCTTCCGTGATCTCCAGTTCCAGCCGGTGCGGCGGCAGGCCGGACAGGACGAGCGCGTGCCGCACCTGGTCGACGAAATCGGCCTGGCGCAGCTGGACCACGGACACGTTCACGGCCATGCGCAGCGCCAGGCCGGTCCCGCCCCAGGCCGCGGCCTGGCAGCACGCCGCGCGCAGCACCCAGTTGCCGAGTGCGATGATGAAGCCGCTTTCTTCGGCGACGTTGATGAATTCGTGGGGCGGCACCAGGCCGCGGCCGGGACGGTCCCAGCGGACGAGGGCTTCCGCGCCGACGATGCGGCCGTCCTGCAGCGAACGCTGCGGCTGGTACAACAGCTGGAATTCGTCGCCGTCGATGGCGTGGCGCAGGCCCGTTTCCAGGTCGAGCCGATGCTCGACCTGGCGCGCCATCGAGCTGTCGAAGAACTGCCAGCCGTTGCGGCCGGCGGCCTTGGCGCGGTACAGCGCGGTGTCGGCGCAGCGCACCAGCGTCGGGCAGTCCGGACCGTCCTGCGGGTACAGGGCGATGCCCATGCTCAGCGTCAGGTACAGCTCGCGGTCGTCGAACGCGAGCTTGCCGGCGCAGGCGGCGTGGATCCGCTCGGCCAGGTGCTCGGCCTTGAGCGCGACATGGTGGCCGCCTTCGAGGGCGATGGCGAATTCGTCGCCGCCCATGCGCGCCAGCATGTCGGTGGGGCCGAGGCAGTCGCGCAGCCGCTCGCCGATCCGCACCAGTACCTGGTCGCCGCGTTCGTGGCCGAGGGTGTCGTTGAGCGTGCTGAACTTGTCGATGTCGATCAGGACCAGCGCGACCATCGTCCCGTTGCGTGCGGCCAGCGCCAGTGCGTGGTCGACGTGGTCGACGAAGGCGCGCCGGTTCGGCAGCCCGGTCAGCGGGTCGACGTGGACGGCCTGGAACAGCTGCAGCTCCGACTGTTTCTGGCGCGTGATGTCGATCGTGATGCCGCGTACCTGCAGGCGGCCCGCGCCCGTGCCGGCAAGCATCACGTTGCTGCGCAGCCAGATCTCCCTGCCGCCCGGCGTCATGAGATGGTGCTCGACGGGCTTGAGCAGGCCCGGCCCGTCCATGTTCAGCACCGGCTCGACCGTCCTGCCGTCCGGCGTCGTGCAGAGCCGGTCGCGCCAGAAGGCCGGATCGCGAATCCATTGGCCGGCCTTGTAGCCCGAGATCGCCTCGGCGTTGCCGCTGACGTAGGTGAAGTGGAAGTCCGGCAGCTCGGCTTCCCAGACGACGCCGTCGATGCCGTCCACCAGTTCCTGGAAACGCCGGTGGGCCGCGTCCAGCTGGGCGTTGCGACGCGTGAGGCGCTCCTGGGTCTCCTCGAGGTCGGCCAGGCGCAGCCACAGGAAGCGCAGCAGTCCCAGCAGCAGCAGGGTCGACACGGCGCCGATGGCGGCGACCTCCCAGCTGCGCACGACCCACGGTTGCAGCACCTCGGCACGCGCGACGCTCGCGACGGCGACGATATCGGACTCGGGCAGGCTCGCATAACCGACCAGGCGCGGCTGGCCGTCGACCATGCTGCGTTCCGTTTCGTAGACGCCGGACGGCGCCGCGGCCAGTTGGCGGAACAGGGCGGTCGCGGCCACGTTGCGGTCCATGACGTCGGCCCCCAGCGGCGTTTGCATGATCACCCAGCCGTCCCGGCGCAACAGCATGAGGCGGCTGCTGTCGCCCAGGCGCAGGGTCCGGTAGAAGCGATCGAAATAGGTCATGTCCACGCCGAAGCCGCCGATCATCTTCAGCGAACCATCCGGACGGTCGACGCGCCGCGTGATGGGGATCGACCATTTGCCGTTGGTGCGCGAGCGGATCGAGCGGGAGATATGCATGCCGCGGTCGGCGTGGGAAGACAGGTAGATGTAGTATTCGCGGTCGCGGCTGTCGATGGGCGACAGCGGATAGGTGCTGTTGCTGGCGCGCAGCCAGCCGTCCCCATCGATCACGTTCAGGCCCGACGCCTGCGGCGCGCCGTCCACCGCCGCGGTCAGGATGTCGTGGATGTCGCGCTCGTCGGCGGCGGAGAGCGTGAGGTGGCGCCGTTCGATCTCGTCGAGCGCCCAGCGCAGGCGGGTGTCGGCCTCGCCAAAGGTGCGCAGGGCGTGCTCGTTGAGCGTGGCGGCGATGTTGCGCATGTCCGAGCCCGCCTGCGCGAGCGTGGACCGGCGGTCCATGACGATCGCGGTGCCGGCCGACAGGATGTACAGCAACGGCAGGATCAGCGCGAACAGCACCAGGCCGCGCCGCAGCTTGCGTATCGAATTCAAGGCCATCGGCGTCCCTCCCATGGGAATGCACAGCCCGTAAATATCATACACGCCGCAATGAAAAAAGGCTCCCCGCGGGGAGCCTTTCTCGTGCGTTACCGGTCGTCTCAGACGGCGACGGTATCCGCCACCTCCTTGAACTCGCTGATCTGGTCGAAGTTCATGTAGCGATAGATCTGGTCGGCGTTCTGGTTGATCACGCCGATGTGCGCCATGTATTCCTCGCGGGTCGGGATCTTGCCCAAGGTGGAGCAGACCGCGGCCAGTTCGGCCGAACCCAGGTACACGCGGGTGTCGATGCCGAGGCGGTTCGGGAAGTTACGCGTCGACGTCGACATCACGGTCGCACCCTTGCGGATCTGCGCCTGGTTACCCATGCACAGCGAGCAGCCCGGCATTTCCATGCGCGCGCCCGTGCGGCCCAGCGTGCCGTAGTGGCCTTCGGCCGTCAGCACCTGCTGGTCCATCTTGGTCGGCGGCGCCACCCACAGGCGGACCGGAATGTCGGTCTTGCCTTCCAGGAGCTTCGACGCGGCGCGGAAGTGGCCGATGTTGGTCATGCACGAGCCGACGAACACGTCGTCGATCTTGTCGCCGGCGACGTCGGACAGCGTCTTGACGTCGTCCGGGTCGTTCGGGCAGGCGACGATCGGTTCATGGATGTCGGCCAGGTCGATCTCGATGACGGCGGCGTACTCGGCATCCGCGTCCGGTGCGAGCAGTTCCGGCTTGGCCAGCCACGCTTCCATAGCCTTGATGCGGCGCTCCAGCGTGCGGCGGTCCAGGTAGCCGTTCGCGATCATCCACTTCATCAGGGTGATGTTCGAGTTCATGTACTCGATGATCGGTGCCTTGTCCAGGTGGACCGTGCAGCCGGCGGCCGAGCGCTCGGCCGACGCGTCGGACAGTTCGAACGCCTGTTCGACCTTCAGGTTCGGCAGGCCTTCGATTTCCAGGATGCGGCCGGAGAAGATGTTCTTCTTGCCCTTCTTGTCGACGGTCAGCAGGCCTTGCTGGATCGCGTACAGCGGGATCGCGTTGACGAGGTCACGCAGGGTGACGCCCGGCTTCATCTCGCCCTTGAAGCGGACCAGCACGGATTCCGGCATGTCCAGCGGCATGACGCCGGTCGCGGCCGCGAAGGCGACGAGGCCCGAGCCGGCCGGGAACGAGATACCGATCGGGAAGCGTGTGTGCGAGTCGCCGCCGGTGCCGACGGTGTCCGGCAGCAGCAGGCGGTTCAGCCACGAGTGGATCACGCCGTCGCCCGGACGCAGGGCGACGCCGCCGCGGTTCTCGATGAAGGTCGGCAGTTCCTTGTGCATCTTGACGTCGACCAGCTTCGGATACGCGGCCGTGTGGCAGAACGATTGCATCACGAGGTCGGCCGAGAAGCCCAGGCAGGCCAGGTCCTTCAGCTCGTCGCGGGTCATCGGGCCGGTGGTGTCCTGGGAGCCGACGGTGGTCATCTTCGGTTCGCAGTACGTGCCCGGACGGATGCCCTGGCCTTCCGGCAGGCCGCATGCGCGGCCGACCATCTTCTGGGCCAGCGAGAAGCCGCGGCCCGTATCGACCGGGTTCTGCGGCAGGCGGAACAGCGTGGACGGCGCAAGGCCCAGCGCTTCGCGGGCCTTGGCGGTGAGGCCGCGGCCGATGATCAGCGGAATACGGCCGCCGGCGCGCACTTCGTCGAACAGCACGTCGGACTTGACCTTGAACTCGGCGATCACTTCGCCGTTCTTGAGGGCCTTGCCTTCGTACGGACGCAGTTCGATGACGTCGCCCATTTCCATGTTCGACACGTCGACTTCGATCGGCAGGGCGCCGGCGTCTTCCATCGTGTTGTAGAAGATCGGGGCGATCTTGGTGCCGAGGCACACGCCGCCGAAGCGCTTGTTCGGGATGAACGGGATGTCTTCGCCCGTGAACCACAGCACCGAGTTGGTGGCGGATTTACGCGAGGAGCCGGTGCCGACGACGTCGCCGACATAGGCGACCAGGTGGCCCTTGGCCTTCAGCGCCTCGATCTGCGCGATCGGGCCGATCTTGCCCGGTTCCTGCGGCTCGATGCCCGGACGCGGGTTCTTCAGCATCGCCAGCGCGTGCAGCGGGATGTCCGGGCGGGTGGTCGCGTCCGGAGCGGGCGACAGGTCGTCGGTGTTGGTCTCGCCGGACACCTTGAACACGGTCAGCGTCATGCTTTCCGGGACGGCCGGACGCGACGTGAACCATTCGGCATCGGCCCACGACTGCAGCACTTCCTTGGCGTTGGCGCTGCCCTTGTCGGCCAGTTCCTTCACGTCATGGAAGTAGTCGAACATCAGCAGGGTCTTCTTCAGGCCTTCGGCCGCGACCTTGCCGACGGCGGCGTCGTCCAGCAGGTCGATCATCGGCTTGATGTTGAAGCCGCCGAGCATCGTGCCCAGCAGGCGGGTCGCCAGTTCGCGCGAGATCAGCGGGCTGGTTTCCTCGCCGCGGGCGATCTTGTTCAGGAACGCGGCCTTGACCTTGGCCGCATCGTCCACACCGGCCGGGACGCGGTTGGTGATCAGGTCGACCAGGAAGTCTTCTTCGCCCGCCGGCGGGTTCTTCAGGAGTTCGACCAGGTCCGTGGTCTGGGCCGCCGACAGGGGCAGCGGGGGCACGCCGAGGGCGGCGCGTTCGGCGACATGGGTGCGGTATGCGGCTAACATGGGAAGCTCTTTCAGTCGTTTTGAAAAGCAGGACAGCGGTTGCTGGCCCGGTACTGCCGCTATTGTATCTCAAGTCTTCTATAAGACATAAGACGTAATATCGGTTAACCGAAAAAGCTGCCAGGAAGTGTGGCGCCGGGTCGTCAGGTGAGGGGCGTATCGACCTTCTTCAGCGTGCGCAGCACGAAGCTGGACTTGCTGTGGCGGATGCCCGGGATGTTGTAGATGCGCTCGCGCAGCAGCCGCTCGTAGTCGCGCGTGTCCTTGACGGCGATGCGGATGAAGTAATCGTAGTCGCCCGAGATCAGCGCCGCTTCCAGCACTTCCGGGATCGATTCGAGCGCCTGGCCGAATTTGTACAGCGTCTCCTCGCTGTGGCTGTCCAGCGTCACCTGGACGATGACGGTGTCGTGGTAGCCGAGGCTCGCCAAGTCGACTTTCACCGTGTACGCCTCCAGCAGGCCGCTGTCCGTCATCCGCTTGATGCGGTTCCAGCACGACGTCGTCGACAGGTTCACGGCGCTGCTGATCTCCTGCAGGGGCGTGCGCGAGTCCTTCAGCAGGATCGCCAGGATCCGCAGATCGGCCGCGTCGTAAAGTTTTCTCTGATCGTCCATTCCGAGTGAAAGATTTTCGGTTAGTAGGTCGATTATAGCGAAAACTATGAAGCACTTTCCGCGTCCGGCTCGATAAACTTCAGGGATGAAAACACTTCCCGAAACTCCCATGACCGCCGCCCGCGTGCTCGTCGACACGCTGGTCGATTGCGGTGTCGACACCGTGTTCGGCTATCCCGGCGGCGCCGTGCTGCCGCTGTACGACGCGCTCGCGCTGGACCGGCGCATCCGCCACATCCTCGTCCGCCACGAACAGGCGGCCGTCCACGCGGCCCAGGGCTATGCGCGCTCGACCGGGCGGCTCGGCGTCGTCTTCGTGACGTCCGGGCCCGGCGTCGCGAACACGACGTCCGGCCTGCTGGATGCCATGAGCGATTCGATTCCCGTGCTGTGCATCAGCGGCCAGGTCGCGACGGGCGCGATCGGTACGAGCGCCTTCCAGGAATGCGACGCGCTGGGCATCACGCGCACGGTCACGAAATGGAATACGCAGGTCCGCGACGCCCCTGCCGTGGCCGGCACGATCCGGACGGCCGTCGCGACGGCGCTGGGCGGGCGGCCGGGGCCCGTACTGGTCGACGTGCCGAAGGATATCCAGGCGACGCATGTGACAGGCGCCTTGCCGGGCCCGCGCGCGCAGGCTGTCCGCGCGGCCGTGGAGGGCGCCGCGCTGGAGAAGGCGGCGCACCTGATCCGGCACGCGCGCCGGCCCGTGTTCTACGGCGGCGGAGGCCTCATCAACGCGGGCGACGCCGCCTGCGCCGCTTTTACCCGTCTCGTGCGCTGGAAGGATGCGCCGTGCACGCTGACGTTGATGGGGCTGGGCGCGTTTCCCGCGTCGGACCCGCGCTGGCTCGGCATGCTGGGCATGCACGGCACGCTGGAAGCGAACCTCGCGATGCACGAGGCGGATGTCGTCGTGTGCGTGGGCGCGCGGTTCGACGACCGCGTCACCGGGCACCTCGCGCACTTCTGTCCGGAGGCGCGCATCGTCCACGTCGACGTCGATCCGGCGTCGATCGGCAAGGTCGTGCGGACGGACGTGGGTCTCGCGGGCGACTGTGCGGATATCCTCGACGGCCTGCTCCGGATGCTGGACGGCGTCGACCCCGCGCCCACCGCCGTGTGGTGGGACAGGATCGCAACCTGGCGCGCCGCGCGGTGCCTCGACGTGCCGGCGTCGACCGCGGGCATCGTCCCGCAACGGCTGATGCGTACGCTGGCGGACCACGTGGCGCGGCGCGACGCGATCGTGTCCACCGACGTGGGCCAGCACCAGATGTGGGCGGCGCAATACCTGGGGTTCGAGCGTCCCCGGCGCTGGCTCACGTCGGGCGGTGCGGGCACGATGGGCTACGGGCTGCCCGCGGCGATCGGCGCCCAGGTCGCGCATCCGGAGGATCTCGTCGTATGCATCTCGGGCGACGCGTCCGTGCTGATGAACATCCAGGAACTGGCGACGGCGGTGCAGCACCGGTGCCCCGTGAAACTGGTCCTGTCGAACAACGGGTGCATGGGCATGGTGCGGCAGTGGCAGGAACTGCACTACGAAGGGCGCTACAGCCACAGTTATTCGGAGGCGCTGCCGGACTTCGTGGCGCTGGCGCGCGCCTTCGGCTGGCAGGCGTGCCGCGTCGAGGACCCCGGCGAACTCGATGCGGCCGTGGCGGCGTGCCTGGACTCGGGCGGGCCGTACCTGCTCGACGTGCGGGTCGAGCAGGCGGAGAACTGCTTCCCGATGATCCCCGCGGGACGGGGGCATCACGAGATCCTGCTGGCGAAGGACCGGTGGTATGCGCGCGCCCCGGCGGCGCATGGGTGTTCCGAAATCGATCCGTGACTGATAGAGTGTCGCGCCATGACACTGCGCTTTGCCACTCTCCTGTTCACCGTGACCCTGACCGCCGTCGGCATCGGTCTCTCGCTGCCCGTGTTGCCGCAGTTGCTGGCGGAGGTCGGCCGCACGTCCGACCTCGGCTGGCATTACGGGCTGTACCTGGGCACGTATGCATGCGTGCAGTTCTTCGCGAGCCCGGTGCTGGGTCGCCTGAGCGACCGGTTCGGGCGCGTGCCCCTGCTGGTCGTGTCGGCCGCCGGGGCCGCGCTGAATTACTTGTTCCTGGCCGCCGCGGATACGCTGGCCTTGTTGTACGTGGGACGCGTCCTGGCCGGGCTGACGGGGGCGACGATGGCCGTCGCGTCGGCGGCCATCACGGATCTCACCGCCGAGGCCGACCGTCCGCGCCGCTTCGGCCAGCTCGGTGCGGCGTTCGGCGTCGGCTTCATCGTCGGTCCGGCACTGGGCGGCGTGCTGGGTGCCTGGTCGACGCGCGCGCCGTTCGTGGCCGCGGCGGTGCTGGAGGCGCTCAACATCGCCTTCCTGCTGGTGGCGTTCCGCGGGCCGGCCGCCGAGCCCCGTCAGGCGAGCGACGCACCGGACAAGGCGCCGCTGTCCGCACGCAGCCTGGTCGCCCTGTGGCCGCTGTTGACGGCGTTCTTCCTGTTATGCCTGATCGGGGAAGTGGGCGGGACAGTGTGGACCCTGTACGGGCAGGACCGCTTCCGCTGGACCAGCATGGTCGTGGGCGTGTCGCTGGCCGGTTTCGGCCTGTGCCACGCGGTGGTGCAGGCCCTGATCGTGGGACCGGTCGTGGCGCGCGTGGGCCAGCGCAACGCGTTCTGGCTGGGCAGCGCGGCCGATGCGGCCGCCTATCTCGCCGTCTCGCAGGCCACCGACGGGTTGTTCGCGTTCCTGCTGCTGCCGCTGTTCAGCCTCGGCGGCATCGCAATGCCCGTGATGCAGACGATGCTGACGGACCGCGTGAGCGAGCGGGAGCAGGGTACGTTCCAGGGCGTGCTCGGTTCGCTCACCAGCCTCGCGTCGACCGTCGGACCGGCCGGCATCGCGCTGTTGTACTTCGCGACCCGCGCGGACAACCCTGGCTGGGTGTGGATCGCTGGTGCATTGTGCTACGTGCCGTGCGTGCTGCTGGTGCTGCGCGGCGCCGCGCCGGCCACGCGGCCGGCGTGATGCGCGCTGCCGCGGCTCAGAGCGGGCGCAGCCACAGCGCTTGGCCACCGGAAGCTGGCAGGTCGAGCTGCAGCACGGTGCCGGCGTCCACCGTGCGGGTGCGGATGCCTACCTTCGTGCGCGTCGATGCCGTGGGGTCGTCCGCATAGATCGTCGCCTCGTAGCGCTTGCCCTTCGGCAGGAAGTCGAAGCGCAGCGGGATGCGGCGCGCGTCGTTGTTCGTGATGCTGCCCACGAACCACTCGTCGCCCTTGCGCCGGGCGACCGTCACGTCGCGGCCCGGCGCGCCGTCCAGCACGCGCGTCTCGTCCCACGTGGTCGGGATGCGGTCCCAGAACGCCAGCTCCGGCTCGTCGTGCGAGCGGTCCGGCGTGTCGTACCAGTACAGCGTCTGCAACGGGCTGTAATAGACGACGGCCAGCGCCAGCTGGTGCGCGTGCGTCGTCCGGATGCGCGGGTCGTAGTAGCAGATCGTGTAGTCGGCCGCGCCGGCGAGGTAGCGCACGAACGGCAGCACCGTGTTGTGGGTGGCGTCCGGCATTTCCTCGTTGCCGCGGATGCCTTCCGCCGTCAGCAGGTTGGGCCACGTGCGCTGCTCGCCCGTGGGGCGCCAGTCGTCGTGGATGTTGACCATGATGTGGGCGGCGGCCGCCTGCTGGATCGTCTTCTCGAGCCACGTCGTCCAGCGGTGCGAACCCACCTGCACGAAGCCGAATTTCACGCCCGCGACGCCCCAGTCGCGGTAGGTCTGGAACAGCGTGTCGCCCTGCGCCATCAGGCCCTGCTGGTTCACGTACAGCCATACGCCGATGCCCTTGTTCTTCGCGTAGGCGATGATGTCCGGGAGGTCGAAGTCGGGAATCGCCACCTTCGTCGCGTCCGCGTCGAACGAGAAGGCGTTGCCGTACCACTTGAAGTCGAACAGGACGTATTGCAGCTTGTGGCGGGCGGCGAAGTCGATGTTCGCCTTCGCGTCCTTCGTCGTCAGCGACATCACGCGCATGATCTTGCCCGGCTTGATCCACGACGTGTCGGCGATGCGCGACGGCCCGTTCAGGTTCAGGATGAAGTCGTTGTTTTCGATCAGCTGGCCGGCACGGCGCGCGATCATGATGCCGCGCCAGGGCGTGGCGAACGGCGACACAAGGTCGGCCGGGTCGTGCATGGCCGTCACGAGCGTGTCCGGCTTGTCGGGGCTCAGCTTGAACTTGGTGCGCGCGTAATCGACCATCTGACCTTCGAGCAGCGCGACGGACAGGCCGTTCGGCAGTTGCAGGGTCAGCGGGCGCTCGGCCTGGTCCGGCCAGTCGCGCAGCGGCATCAGCTGGTACGGGCCCTGGGCCCAGCCGTGGAACCACGCGCGGGTGCCAGCCGGCAGCGCGAATTCCGTGTCCTCGCCGACGATGCGGTAATACGTGCCTTTCTCGTTCTCGGGAAATGCGAAGCGCAGCGCCACGCCCGCGTCGTAGGCGCGCACTTCGACGGACAGTTTATAGGTCGGGTTGTCGTCCTTGACCAGGTCGACGGTGAGGGCTTCGTAATGGTCGCGGACGTGGGTGCGCTCGCCGGTGACGGGCGTCCACGTGCTGTCGTGGCTGGCGCGCCGCACGCCCGTCACGCGCAGGTTCTCGAACCAGCGCGCGTGATGGTCGACGGGCAGGGCCATCGCGTTTTCGGACAGGTGGTTGTCGAGGCGCAGTTCCAGCAGCGAGTCGCGGATGACGGTCTCGCCGTCGTAGCGCACGTTGTAGGTCAGGGCGCGCTTGCCGGCGGCGTCCAGTTTCTGCGCCAGTTCGAGCACGATGTGGCCGTCGGGCGAGGCGACGCGCTCGATCATGTCCGCGGCGGCGGCATGGACGGTGGCGCACAGGCATAAAATGAGGCTGAGAGGTCGCAAAAGCGAACGCATGTGGTCTCCTTGATTTGTTATCGATCACATGTTAGCAGATATCGGTTGCCGGGTGCAATCATCCTGGAAGGCCGTTTTCAATCGTCGTCCCGGAGGCGCGGAAAAGCAGTCGTCACATCGCCGCGCGCCCGCGCGGCCCGTTCTTCGGCCAGGTCGCGCTCGAGTGTGGCGATGCACGACGTCACTTGCGACGCCGCACCGCCGGCGTCGACCGGCTTCGCGGCCGCGCCGTCGATCAGGTCCTCATCTTCGCCACGCTTGTCCTTTCGTTACCAATGTGTCGTAGAGTACCGAAAAATACGCGACAAGTTGCCGAGATATCGATAACATCTTGGTCCGGACTTTTTCCCTGGAAGAGACTATGCAAAACAAGACGAAGACATTCCTCGCGGCCGCGCTGCTGGCCGCCGTGGCGCATGCCCACGCGGACGGCGAGTTCCGTCCCGGCGCGCTGTGGCCAGACGACAAGGGCGTGCACATCAATGCCCACGGCGGCGGCATCCTGGAGCAGGACGGCGTGTATTACTGGTTCGGCGAGCACAAGGTCGCCGGCACGGCGGGCAACGTGGCCCAGGTCGGCGTGCACGTGTACAGCTCGCGCAACCTGACGGACTGGAAGGACGAAGGCATCGCACTCGCGGTCAGCGACGACCCCGCCAGCGACATCGTCAAGGGCGCGATCATCGAACGGCCCAAGGTCATCCGTAACCCGAGGACCGGAAAATTCGTGATGTGGTTCCACCTGGAGCTGAAGGGCAGGCGCTACGACGCGGCGCGTGCCGGCGTGGCCGTCGCCGACAGGGTGACGGGGCCGTACGTCTACCAGGGCTCGTTCCGGCCCGACGCGGGTGCGTGGCCCGTCGACGTGAAGCCCGAGGACAAGGATCCGGCCACGTCCTTCCTCGCGCGCGACTTCGCGGGCGGGCAGATGTCGCGCGACATGACCCTGTTCGTGGACGACGACGGCAAGGCGTACCAGCTGTACGCATCCGAGGAAAACCATACGATGCACGTCTCGCGCCTGACGGACGACTACCTGCGCTCGGCCGGGCAGTATGCACGGGTGAAGCAGAACGGCGACGACGAAGCCCCGGCCAT
>NZ_FMZS01000017.1 GCF_900101265.1 Massilia sp. PDC64 | reverse complement strand
AGTGCTGCAACCAGTGTGAAAGTAGGTTATCGTCAGGCTAGTTATTAAGAAAAGCCCGCTCAGTATGCACTGAGCGGGCTTTTTGCTTTTCTGCGCCCGAAATAGTCGTTTGTCGCGCTCGTATTTACGGTAGCATTTGAGCTTTTATTTTTGGCAAACCGTATGAACGTCAGGCGCACCAGACCTTTTCGGCTCGCGACATGGATGGTGTCGTTTGCGTGCATGACCGTGGCGATCACGGCGGTTCTGCTTGTGAGTCTCGTCGACCACTTCGCCATCCGCCACGCGTCCGCAGAGGCCGGGTTGCGGCTGGAACAGCTGTCCTGGCAGATGCGCGATTCGCTCGACCGCACGCTGGACCAGGCGGTCCGCGACGTCTCCCTGTTGTCGACCATGTCGGACACCCATGCGAGCAATGACCCGACGAAAGTTCGGCAGGTTCTCGAGAATTTCCAGCGTCAGTTCCCCGACTATGCATGGATCGGCATCGCCAGGCCGGACGGCCGCGTGCTGGCCGCGACGGGCGGCCTGCTGGAGAATCGCGAAGTCAAGGCGCGTCCGTGGTTCCACGCCGGCCAACAGGCCGTGGTCGCGGAGGACTACCACCCGGCCGTCATGCTGGGCAGCCTGCTGCCGCGCGCGGCGGACCCGTGGCGCTTCGTCGACGTGGCGGGACCGATCCGCGACGCCGACGGCACGCTGCGCGGCGTGCTGGCCATCCACCTGAGCTGGAAGTGGGTACGAACGCTGGCCAACGGGCTGTTGACGCCCGCGTTGCGCGGCTACGGCGCCGAGATCATCGTCGTCCGCAGCGACGGCATCGTGCTGCTCGGGCCCGACGCGATGCTGGAAAAGCCCATCGCGACGGAGAGCCTGCGCCGTGCGTTGGGGGGCGGCACGGGCGCCGTCCAGGAACGCTGGCCCGACGGCCGCACGTACTTGACAGGTTACAGCCAGACCGGTCGCGACCGCGGCCGCGCCGGCCTGCGCTGGGCCGTGCTCGTGCGCCAGACGGAATCGGCGGCGCTCGCGTCCGCCCATGATTTCGAGCGGCGCACGTTGTGGCTATGCCTGGGATTGGGCGCGCTCCTCGCGACCGTGGCGGCACTGCTGGCGCGGCGCATCGTCGCGCCGCTCAAGGTGCTCAGCGGTGCCATCGAAGACATCGCCCACGCGCCCGCGCACGCGACGGCGGAGCGGATTCCGCAAGTGAACGGTTTTCACGAAGCGCGGGTGCTGTCGGATGCGATGCGCGACCTCGTCGCCAGCGAACGCAGGCACCGCGACGCGCTGGAGCGGATGAATGCGCAGCTCGAGGATACGGTGGCCGCGCGCACGGCCGAGCTGCGGGAATTGCTGATGCGCGACGTGCTGACCGGCCTGCCGAACCGTCGTGCGCTGATGCAGGCTTTGCCGGACGCCTTGGCGCGGGCGGCGCGCGTGGGGCGGCCGTGCGCGGTCCTGTTCATCGACATGGATGGGTTCAAGCAGGTCAACGACACGCGCGGCCACGAAGAGGGCGACGATTTGTTGCGCCAGTTCGGCGCGCGCCTGCTGAACGGCATCCGGGAGACCGACATGGCGGCGCGGCTGGCCGGCGACGAATTCGTGGTCGTGCTGGAACTGTTGACCGATGCGCGGGATGCCGAGAACAAGGCGCATGTCCTGCTCGACCAGCTGGCCCGTCCGTACCGGCTGGCCGGCGGCAGCGTGCAGGTGGGAGCGAGCATCGGCGTGGCACTGCAGTTGCCGCATGAACTGCAGGACCCTGTCCGCCTGCTGGCACGCGCCGACCAGGCGATGTATGACGCCAAGCGCAAGGGCAAGGGCCGCGTTGCGCTGGTGGCGGAAGAACTCGAGCGGGAAGCGCCCTGAGCGGGCGGGGCTCAGACGCCCCAGAGCACGTCGGTCTGCTGGTCGCGCGCCGCGCGCAGCATTTCCAGCAGCGGGAAGGCACGGGTCGAGAAGCTCACGACCTCGATCGGTTCGTGCTCCGGGTCTTCGTCGCCTTGATGGGCCTTGACGTCCTGTTCCATCTCGTCCGTGGCCTGGTGCTTCCGGCTTTCTTCGATCTCGTTTTCCAGCAGCTTGACGGCTTGCGTCGCTTCCTGTGCGGTAATGACACCGCGTTCACTGTCCTTGTGCAAGAGGTCCAGGATCCGCTTGGCGTGGTCCTGATACATCATGACGTTCGGGTAAGCCTTGGATTTAAAGGTGATTAACATAGTTGTCTCATTCTATTGTGAGTAACCCAACGATATCACGAGTCGCGCCCGGAGGTCAGTTGGCTACCTCTCACACCGGGCGCCGCCGGAGCAACCGGGCGAGCAGCAGCACGAGCAACCCCGCCGTCAGCGCCGCGGCCGCGGCCGGCAGCATCCAGCCTGGTCCACCGTCCGCCAGCGCGACCAGCAGCCAGCCGAGCCCACCCCAGCACAGGCTGCTGACCAGTTCGAGCATCGTGCACAGGAAGTTCTCCTTGCCGCGTGTCTTGAAATCGCTGCGGGGCGCGGGGCGTCCCGTCCACTGCACGATCAGGCCGGCGCCCAGCACGGCCGCGCTGACCGTGAACGCGACGAGCAGTCCCGTCAGCGGCGTGCGCACGACGAGCCACAGCAGCGGCAGTGCGACGAGCAGTAGGGCCGGCATCGTGGCCGCGGCCAGTTTTGCCAGCTGCAACGTGCGGCGCGGTGCCGGCGCGGACAGCAGCAGGTCGGATGCATCCTCGGCCGAGATCACGATCCACGCGAGGCTGCCTGTCAATGAACTGCACAGCAGCGTGAGGCCGGCGCCCAGCGCGGGGCCGGCCGAGTCGCCGCGCATGATCAGGAACAGCAGCGGCACGAGATAGATCAGCTGCAGCAGGACCTGGGCGATCAGGTGCGGATCGCGCGCGATCAGGCGCCACTCCTTGATGACGACCGTGTCGAACAGGCTGCCGCGAAACCGGAACCGCAGCGCCCCGGCGGGACGGGCACGCACGCGGCCCATGCCGGCAGCCTGCTGCAGGCCATGGACGAAGAAGCGGTGCGTGCGGGCCAGGGTCAGCGCGAACGCGAGCGCCGCCAGCAGGACGGCACCCAGCAGTGGCACCGGTGCGCCGAGGACGGCGCGGCCGGGCAGCCACAACGCGCTGTCCGGGCCGAACAGGGACTGGTGCGTCAGCGTGGCCATGATGCGCGGCCCGACGTCGCCGTCATGGCGCGTGAAGTTAAACAGCTGCGACAGCAGGAAGATCAGCGCGCCCGCGATGGCGCCCAGCACCTGCGCGACCACGCGCGTGCGGCGCGCGCCCAGCACGCGCACGAGGCCAAGGGTCAGCAGCATGCCGGCGCAGGCCATCAGCGTCGCGCAGGAGAATATCGTCACGTACAGGCCCAGCCAGCCCGGATGGCCCAGCACCAGCGCGACATTGGCGAACGGGCCGGCCAGGTACACGTAGGGCAGGGCGGTGACGGCCGCGATGCCGAGCAGGCGCACGGCGAAGATGCTGCGCGACGGCAGGGGAGACGACAACAGCAGGTCGAGGTCGCCGCGCTCGAACAGCGCCAGCACGCAGGCCCTCAGGCTGCTCGACAGCATGAAGGTCGAGCACACGATCACCACCAGGCTGATGGGGATGGCCAGCAGCGGATCGCCCCTGCCGCCGGGACCGAGTGCACGCAGCATCGCGAACGCGATCAGGTGCAGCCCGATAAATCCGACCGCCCAGACGGCGATGCTGCCCCAGCCGGGACGGCGCTTGCCGCCCTTGTTGATCGTCGCGCCATACCAGGCCAGGCGCAGCTCATGACCCAGCAGCCAGCGGATGCTTCCGGGCGCGGCACTCACCCTGGCTGCCCTTCGGTCAGGTGCAGGAACACGTCTTCCAGGCTGCCGCCCCGTGTGCGCTCGCGCAGTTCGGCCAGCGTGCCTTCGGCGATCAGGCGGCCCTGGCGGATGATGCCGATGCGCTGCGCGAGGCGTTCCGCCACCTCGAGGATGTGCGTCGTCAGGATTACGGTGCCGCCTTGTTCGACGTGCGACACGAGCAGGTCTTTCACCTGGCGCGCCGCGGCCGCGTCCAGCCCGGTCAGCGGCTCGTCGAGGATCAGGAGCTCGGGTTCGTGGATCAGCGCGCCGGCCAGCGCCAGCTTCTGCTTCATCCCGCGCGAAAACCCTTCCGTCAGTTCGTGCGCGTGCTTCGTGAGGTCGAGCCAGTCGAGCAGGCGGCGTGCGCGCGGTTCGGCGTCCTGCGCGCGGATGCCCCACAGGCCGGCGACGAATTCCAGGTATTCCGTCGGCTTCAGTTTCCCGTACAGCAGCGGGTCGTCCGGCAGATAGGCCATGCCGCGCTTGGCGCCCGCGGGATCGCGCGCGAGGTCGATGCCGAGGACTTCCACGGCGCCGGCATCCGGGGCGAGCAGGCCGGTCACCATGCGCAAGGTCGTGGTCTTGCCGGCGCCGTTCGGGCCCAGCAGCGCATACAGTTCGCCGCGCCGCACGGTCAGGTCGAGGCCGTCGACGGCGGGACGGCCGAAGGATTTGCGCAGGCCGGACAGGCGCAGGGCAGGGGACTCGCTGTTCATCTCAGGGCACTTTGAAAGAGGTGATGAACTGTTCGACCTGCTCGGCGGGCAGCGCATCCGCTTTGCCCATCGCGATCACCTGGTAAAAGCGCTTGCCGCGCGCTTCGAAATGGCCGACGAGGCGCATCGGGACACCGTTGCGGGTGCCGCTGGCGTCGACGTCGCGCGTGGCGCGGTCCGTGTCCGCCGTCGCCTTCTGGCTGGTGACGGTGGCGCCGATGTTGCGCACCAGCGCGACCTGCATCGCTTCCAGCGCGGCCTGGGCGCGCGCCGCGTCCGGCGCTTCGGCCGCGCCGACGGCGAACGTCGCATCGTCGATCTCGACCGCCGTCATCGTCATCGCGACCTGCATCCCGTCCAGGTCGATGGTGCGCGTGAACGTGCTCGGCTTTGCCGGGAACATGACGCGGTAGGGCGCGTCCGGGCTCGCGTAGTCGCGCCAGTTGTACTTGGGGGAACAGCCTGCAAGCAGTAACCACAGCGGCAGGCCGAGCGCGGCCACGAGGGCCGCGAAGCGTCGTCTTGTCATGACGACATGGTAACAGGGCCGGGCGGTTCAGGCGACCGGGATCGGGTTCTCCGCGATGTGCGTGTTGAACTCGTTGACCAGCTTGTGCTCGTCCGGTCCCGCGTTGTTGCGCAGCGGGACGGCGAGGTCGACCAGCGCTTCTTCGCGGTCCGTCGCCAGTGCCTGCATCGTCTGGGCGATGAAGGCGTCCAGCGGCATGGCGCGCGGGTCGTCGCCTTTGTGGATCAGGTCGGTGTTGACCCAGGGCGGCGCGATTTCCTGCACCGTGACGCCGGTATCGCGCAACATGAAGCGCAGCGACAGCGTGTACGAATGCAGGGCGGCCTTGGTGGCCGAGTACACAGCGTTCGTGGCGATCGGCACATAGGCCAGCACGGACGTGTTGTTGATGATCGTCGCGCGCGGCTGCTTTTTGAGGTGGCCGACGAGGGCGGACGTCATGCGGACCGGGCCGAGCAGATTCGTCTCGATGGTCGACACGGCCGTCGCGTCGTCGATGCGGCCGGACGGATCGTCGAACGGCATGATGCCGGCATTGTTGACGAGAACGTTCAGGGTCGGAAACTCGGCGATCAGGGTCGCGGCCGCGCGTTCGATGCTGGCCGGATCGGCGATGTCCAGCTCGATGGCGCGCATGCCCGGGTTGGCGCGCGTCACCTCGTCCAGCAGGGCCTTGCGGCGGCCGCCGATGATGACCTGGTTGCCCAGTTTGTGGAAGGCTTCCGCCAGGCCGCGGCCGATGCCCGAGGTACCGCCGGTGATGAAGATGGTATTGTTCGTCAGTTGCATGGTAATTCTCCGGTTTCGTTATCAGGGGTGTGGAATATGTTGTCGTCTGGGATCTATGTTGGCGCAAACATGCCTGACTTGAACGACGAATAACCCTCGAATTCGGACAAAGTGTGAGTATGCACATATATTCAGAAGCCTATCTACTTTGTCAGTTGTTTTTGGCTGGACCGGAGCGGTTGTCGTATGATTACCATCATGCACTGCAGCAGTCGCTGTGGCGCCGGGTAATCCGGCGAACTGATCATCACTGAGGACAACATGAAACGCAGAATCGGACTCTTGCTGCCACCCGGCTTCCAGGTCCTGGATCTCATGGCGACGACGGTCTACGAACTGGCCAATACCTTGCTGGACGAAGCGAGCTACGAAGTCACGATGCTGTCGGAGCACGGCGGCGCGATGACCAGTTCCTCGGGCATCAGCGTGCTCACGGAGGCCGTCACGCGCTATGACTACGACACCCTGCTGGTGGCAGGGCAGATGGCGCCGCGGCGTCCCTCGTCGCCCGGCTTCGTCGAGATCCTGCGCCAGGCCGGCGTGCAATCGCGCCGCGTGGGCAGCATCTGCACGGGCGCCTTCCTGCTGGCCGAAGCGGGCCTGCTGGACGGCAAGCGTGCGACCACTCACTGGTCGCTGGCGCGCGACCTGCAGCGCATGTACCCGAAAGTCCGCGTCGAGGAAGACCGCATCTTCATCAACGAGGGCAAGGTGTGGACGTCGGCCGGCATGACGGCCTGCGTCGACCTGTGCCTGGCCCTCGTCGAGAGCGACCACGGCATCGAGCTGTCGCGCAACATCGCCCGCAAGCTGGTCGTCTACCACCGCCGCAGCGGCGGCCAGTCGCAGTTCTCGGCCCTGCTGGAACTGGAACCGAAGTCCGACCGCATCCAGCAGGCGCTGTCGTATGCCAAGCGTCACCTGCGCAAGCCGCTGTCCGTGGACGAGCTGGCCGAAGCGGCCAACCTGAGCACGCGCCAGTTCAGCCGCACGTTCCGCATCGAGACGGGCCAGTCGCCGGCCCGCGCGATCGAGGTGCTGCGCGTGGAAGCGGCGCGCGCCATGATCGAGGGCAGCAACCATTCGATCGACGTCGTCGCGCGCGAGACGGGCTTCTCCGATCCCGAGCGCATGCGCCGTGCCTTCCTGCGCGCCTTCGGTCAGCCGCCCCAGGCCATCAAGCGCGCGGCGCGCGAACAGCAGTCCGCCGGTCTCTCCTGATCCTTCGACAGGGATCCGATGGCCTGAATCGAGGGTTATTGGTCCCACGCGTCGCGCTCCGTTCTGAAAAGATGCCTGCATCAGGCAACCAGAACGGAGTCGACGATGTCCCCCGAACCCACCTCCCTGCCCAAAGGCCTTTTATATACGCTGGCGCTGGGCACCTTCGCCATCGGTACCGAAAGCTTCATGATCGCGGGCCTGCTGCCGCGCATCGCGTCCGACCTGGCCGTGACCGTGACGCAGGCCGGCCTGCTCGTCACCGCCTTCGCACTGACTTATGCGATCGGCGGACCGTTGCTGGCGATCTTCACGAGCGGCTGGCCGCGCCGCACCGTGCTGGTCGGCGGCATGGCCGCTTTTGCCCTCGGCAACGCGCTCGCGTTCGCCAGCCATGACTACCTGGGCCTGCTCGTCGCCCGCGTGCTGCTGGCGCTGACGGCCGGCCTGTACACCCCCAGCGCCAACGCGCTCGCCAGCGTCATCGCGCCGCCGGCGCAGCGTGGCCGAGCGCTCGCCATCGTCAGCGGCGGCTTGACCATCGCGATCGTCGCCGGGGTGCCGCTCGGCACCTTGCTCGGCACCCACCTCGGCTGGCGCGCCACGTTCGGCGCCGTGGCCCTGCTGGCCGCGTTCGCCGCCGTGGCGCTGGCCATCGGCCTGCCCAAGGCGCTCGGTGCCGGCGCGCCGACCGTCAGCCTGAAGGCGCGCCTGGACGCCGCCCGCCTGCCGGGCGTGCTGCCGGCGCTCGTCGTGACCCTGCTGTGGGGTACCGGCACCTATGCCGTGCTGACCTACCTGGCGCCGTATCTGAAACTCGTGGCGGACATGCCGGCCGAGGGGATGAGCGGCGTCCTGCTGCTGTGGGGCGTGGCGGCCGCCGTCGGGCTCGCACTTGGTGGACGGGCCACGGACCGGTTCGGTTCCTTCAACGTCGTCGTGCCCGCGTTGCTGCTGCTGGCCGCATCGTTCTACTACCTCGCCGCGATGGCGGGCTTCGGCCACTGGCCGCTCGGCCTGCTGTTGCCGGGCGTCGTGTTGTGGGGCCTCGCTACGTGGGGCTTTTATCCGGCCCAGCAGAACAGCCTCGTCAACCGCAGCGGCGTGGCGCTGGCGCCCGTCGTGCTGTCGCTGAACGCCTCGTTCCAGTACGCCGGCTTTTCGCTGGGTGCGCTGGCCGGCGGGTTCACGGTGGCCCATGCGTCGCCAGGCGCCGTGGGCTGGGTCGGTGGCAGTTTCGAGGTGCTGGCGTTGCTGCTCGTGGTCGTCATCGAGCGGCGCCGGCCGGCCCGCCGCCTAGTGGTCGCGTAAACCTCGTCGGTACTGGATCGCCTCGGCCACGTGCATCGCCTGCACCGTATCGGATGCCGCGAGATCGGCGATCGTGCGCGCCACCTTCAGCACCCGGTGATAGGCGCGTGCGGACCAGTGCAGGTGCTGCATGGCGTCGCCCAGCAGCCGTTCGGCGGCGGTATCGAGATGGCAGTGGCGGTCGATGTCGCGCGTCGTCAGCTTCCGGTTGGCCTTGCCCTGGCGCGCCAGCTGGCGCGCGTGCGCGTGCGCGACGCGCGCGGCGATGGCGGCACTCGGTTCGCCGTCGGCCAGTTGCGCCATCGTGTCCGGCGTCATGGCCGCCACCGGCACCTGGATGTCGATGCGGTCGAGGAGGGGGCCGGAAATGCGGTCCTGGTAGCGTTGCACGGCGTCCGGCGTGCACCGGCACTTGCTCGACGGGTGGCCGAGCCACCCGCACGGGCATGGATTCATCGCGGCGATCAACTGGAAACTGGCGGGGAAGTCGGCCTGGCGCGCGGCGCGCGAGATCGTGATGACGCCCGTTTCCAACGGTTCGCGCAAGACTTCCAGCACCTTGCGATCGAACTCCGGCAATTCGTCGAGGAACAGCACGCCGTGGTGGGCCAGCGAAATTTCTCCAGGACGCGGCCCCTGGCCGCCACCGACGAGGGCCACGCCGGAACTCGTGTGGTGCGGACTGCGGAACGGCCGCTTTCGCCACCGTTCGAGGGCGAAGCTGCCCGTGAGCGACTGGATCGCGGCCGTCTCCAGCGCTTCGTCCTCGCACATCGGGGGCAGCAGGCCGGGGAAGCGCGCGGCCAGCATGCTCTTGCCGGCACCTGGCGGGCCGACCAGCAACACGGAATGCAGGCCCGCGGCCGCAACCTCGAGCGCGCGCTTGACCTGCTGCTGGCCCTTGACGTCGGCAAAGTCCGGGTACACGGGTGGATCGTCGGATGGAGCCGGACGGTAGCGTGCCAGCCGCGCATCGTCGGACTTGGCGGCGAAGTGCGCACACACCTCCAGCAGCGAGCGGGCCGGGTAGATGGCGGCGTCCGCGACGAGGGCCGCTTCGTCGGCGTTCGCCCAGGGCAGCACGAAGGCGCGCGCCGGCGCATCGTCGTCGTTGTGCCGGCGCAGCATCGCGAAACTCATCGCCAGCGCGCCGCGCACCGGGCGCAGTTCTCCCGACAGCGACAGCTCGCCGGCGAATTCGTAGCCATCCAGGGCGCCGGCCGGGATCTGGTCCGACGCGGCCAGGATGCCCAGCGCGATCGGCAGGTCGAAGCGGCCCGACTCCTTGGGGAGTTCCGCCGGCGCAAGGTTGATGGTGATGCGGCGGCTCGGGACGTCGAAGCCGGAATTCTGCAACGCGGCGCGCACGCGGTCTTTCGACTCGCGCACCTCGGCGTCCGCAAGGCCGACGATGTGCATGGCCGGCAGGCCGTTGGCCAGGTGGACTTCGACGCTGACGGCCGGTGCTTCCATGCCGGATAGGGCGCGGCTTCTGAGGACGGCGAGGCTCATGGTAATCTTGTCGGATTGAAGACTTGCAGATGATGAGCGTTGGGTGCCCGCGATTGTTGAGAGCAGCCAAATGTGTGACCGACAAATGGACGACGTTTCAGATATGCATGCCCTGTCCAGTTTGTTAGCCAAATGAACTTTACAATGTCGTTTCGAAGTATTATCTGTGAGTAACTTTGAACGGCTCAGGAACGGGAAGCAGGGCGCCCTAAGCGATTCCGTCCAAGTAGAAGAATTTGAATCGAACGGACTCCGTTGATGGTAAACGTGAGCTAACACAAAGCACCGTTCCCCGTGTAAGGTTTATGCAGTCTCGCAAGTCATCATTGCTTCGACTGTCAAGTTCCGAATGTAAGTACAATCCCAGCGGAAGCATGCCGTCGATTCTCCGATTTTTTCTCTTAAAAGGCCCAGTTTGTCTGACACCGAGTTGAATAGTTCCGATGCGATGGATCCAAGTGGCGGAGGCGCGGCGACAGCCAATGGAATTTTGTTCCAGCAAAGACTCGGAGCGTTTTTTGCAGCGGCAATTCTGAGCGGAGCACGTTTGGATGCACGCTTGGGCCTTACAGACGCATCGCCAACTTGGCTGCGATTTGAAACCGAAGCCCCGGTAGATGATTTGCTTGTAGGAACGAGCAATGACGGTTTTATTGCGATCCAAGCAAAGACCGCTGCCTCTCTGTCAGCAGAACCGCGAAGTCCATTCGGGAAAACCGTTGAGCAATTTGTTCGACACTGGTACACATGTCTACATGGCGACGGATCATTAGGTTGGAACCGACCATTAGATCCGGTGAAGGATCGTCTGGTCTTTGCCGTTGGCCCACAGACCTCTGCTCCCGTGCGCTTGGACCTTCCAAAGGCCTTACAGCTGATTTCCCAACCTGGTGGCTACCGTCTCACCGCCGGACAGCAGCGAGCACTTGAGGTTTTCGAGGAGTGCGTTCAGAACGCTTGGGGGAAAGTAACAGCCGCTCCTTTTGATTCAACAATAATCCAACCTCTTGCAAGATTGATCGTTGTGCTTCCGATCGAACGGGCAGACTTAGTTGCCGCGTCTGCAGCTCTGGCGAATGTAATAGGGCCCGATCAGGACGAGCACGCAGCCCTAACTGGGCTAAGCGAAATCTGCGAAGAGCTTATGACTAGGCGCGGCGGTGGTGACCTTGTTACGTTTCGCCAGCTACTTGCTACCCGCGGAGTTGGCTTGGCTGCGCCAACGCGATACCAATCCGATATTGCGGCCCTACGCCGCCACTCGGAAATGGTGGCGCAATCGCTAACTCAATACGAAGTGATTGAAGCGGAAACTGGGGTACCAGTGAACATTGAGCGCGACTGCCAAACTGCGGTTGAGGCGGCGGCCAGTGCCGAGTCGCTATTAATTATTGGTGAACCAGGAGCCGGTAAGAGCGCTGTACTAAATGCCTTGGCTAGGTCGCTCCGCGCACGGGGGGATGATGTTCTTGAGCTCGCTGTCGACCGTTATTCCATCGAGACGCTTGAAGGGCTTGCGCGAGAATTGCGGCTCGAGCATGGAATTCTTGATGTACTTGATGCATGGGAGGGCCCTGGCCCAGGTTGGCTTATCATTGATGCCTTGGACGCCACACGCGGTGGGAGGGGCGAAGGCGTGTTTCGAGCCCTGATTGAGGGCGTCTTCGAGCGCGCAGGCCGCTGGCGTGTTGTCGCGTCAATAAGAAGTTTTGATCTCCGGATGGGGCAGCGCCTTCGACAGCTCTTCAAAGGAAAACCTCCAATCGAGGGGCTCACTGATCCAGCTTTCGCGAATGTCCGCCATGTAGAGATTCCTCGCTGGTCTGACGCTGAATTTAATCGGTTGCTAGAGGGAACGCCTGCGCTCTCTTCTGTTCTTGAGAATGCAACCCCTCGTCTCAGAGACCTAGCAAAGGTTCCATTTAATACTCGGTTGCTGAGTGAACTCGTCGCTGAAGGATCCGTAAAAAGTTCTCTTAACGATGTGTCATCCCAAGTAGAGTTACTGACGCTCTTCTGGCAACATCGGATCGAAGTTCATGGGCTCGTGGCCGAGACCTGTCTCAGGCAACTTGTTGAAGCTATGGTCGAGGCGCGGGCATTAAGGGCTCCAGCCATAACGTCCAGCGCCGACTCGGTCATGATTGACACGTTATGCCGGGAAGGCGTGCTCATACGTGTCGAAGGTAACCGGTGGATACAGTTTCGCCACCACATCCTGTTCGACTTTGCGGCAGCTAGAGTATTTCTAGAGCCAAGTAGTCTTGTCTCTGGTACGTTGCGTTTCCCGAAGCAAGACGCATTAGGGCTCATGCTTACTCCAGCATTGAGCTTCGTTCTTGAGGAGATCTGGAATTCTGAGACCAACCACGCTCGATTTTGGACGGCCATTGGCCGTCTGGTGTCGGACCAAGGTAATGATCCAATCGTCCGTAGCGCCGCTAGTCGTATCGGTGCGGTACATCCAGTTGAAGCCCATGACGTTCTTTGGTTGGCGGAACGAATTGCGGCTGACGATGATCTCGCGATTGCTACCGCAAGTCACGTTAGCGGCGCACTCGCTGTTCGAGTTGAAGATGAAAGTGCTATCGAGCTTGCCCCTTGGGCTGAATTCGCCGCTGCGCTCGCCCCGAATGCGTCTAAGGTCTCTGGAACGCTTAGGTTTTTACTACACCTTCTAACAGAACGTGTGAGGGAAAAGCGCCTACGCGAGGGCATAGGGAGGGCGGCGCGAGCGCTTTTAGCTTACGGCTTGTCTATGTCCGACCCAGGGATTATCGTACGCACGGCGATCGCATTTGTCGCTGAGACGTATGGAACTAATTCTGTGGAGTCGCGAGCGCTCCTACAAAGACTCTTTATTCCCGAGCGCCTGCAAGCCTTTGCAGCGGAAGAAGTGCCAGCGTTATGCTACAAAATCGATGCAATCGGGGATATCGATCCCGAATTTACTGCGGAGGTTTTCGCCCACGTCTATGCGTTTGGTGTTATAGAGAATCGTGAAACACAGTTAGGAGACAGCCAAATCCTGCCCCTGAGGTCCAATGCGCGGCAGGACTATGATATGGCTCGCTACTCACTCAGCGAGTACTTTCCGGACTTTCTTGAGCGTCACCCGAAGGAAGCAGTTGATGCAATAACAAACGCAGTCGAAGGATACGTGGCCCGGGAGCATCCACTCAAGGACTCACGCGACTACCGGCTGACGATCAAAGGCCATTTGATTCGGGTCCGTGAGGACTACAGTTATATTTGGGCGCATGATCCTGAAAGCACTTATAGCCGCGATGCAGAGATATTGCTCGTTAAATTGGTTGCCCGCCTGAGAGCAGCATCGGAATCTGATTGCCGAGAGCTAATTCGGCTGCTTTGCACCACTGCTTCCTTGGCGGTGTTCTGGGCTCGGCTATTTATGGCAACGAGTGAGCGTGACGGCGACCTGTTAAATGAACTCTGGCCATTCGCGGCTTCGGTTGAGCCATTCCTAATGCTAAGTGATACCCGTAAGGACGCAATTGATGTGATTGCCAAAGGCTTTACTCAGCGTCCTGAGGACGAACGTATTAAGCTTGAGCAAGCTGCACTTGCACTCGACTTTTCAGGCTACACGTACCCGACTGAGGCGAGAGCCGAAGTCTTACGTCGCCTCTTTACTGCGATTGGATATGAAAATCTTCGCACTGAAGCAGCGCGAGCAGAAATGGCTAGTATCCCCAAGGAGGGACTTGAGGCGAACGAAAGAGAGTTCGTTATCGGCGCTGCATCAATCACGGCAACGGAACCTTATTATTGGATAACTGATCTTGATCGAGAAAATCCAAGTAACGTCGCGATAATTGCTGCGATAGAGGAAGCCAAGGCAGCGCTTAGTCTAGAAGTGAACGACAAGACTACCCAAGACTTAACATTTGAAAAGATAATCACTGTTCTCGCACCCCTTCGAGCAGCGCTTCGCGGCTTGGATATCCATCCCAACCTCCGAACCGTCGGCGAAGGTGTCATTGGACAAGCCTGTAATAAAATTATCGAACTGAAGTTGCTTTCGTTGAAAAGTGCAGTTGTTCCCGTGGACGATCCGGCCCCACGTTTTCTGGAGTTACTCCATATCTCGGCTCGGTCTACAGCGCCAAAGGTCGGCGAAACAACGGAGGCCGATTTCGAGCGCAGCGCTTCTTGGGCCTCACCTGCGCCGCGGGTCGAGGCTGCACAAGCTTTTTTTGATCTCTTCATCCAACGGCCAGATCTCTACACGGAGTTGCAGACTGACATTGAGCTTTTGCTAGCTGACCCACACCCTGCGGTCCGTCTACAAGCCGGGCTGCGTCTTGTGAGATTTTCAAAGATCGACCCCGACGGCTTCTGGCAACGTCTGGTCGAACGGCTCGAACATGAGTCCAACCTCGGTGTACTAGAGCGTCTAATAAGTGGTGTTCTTGGGCACTTCCTATTTACGGCACCTCAACGCACGTTCAATATTATTCAGAACCTGTTGCGACGTGAGGAAAATAATCCTGAACGTATCAAACGCATCCGAAATGTTGTGTGCGATGAGCTCTCGTTTTTATGGGTTACATGCGGTCTCAATGACGCTAAAGAAGTCCTGCAAAACTGGATGGCTCAATCAGAGTCTTACTCGAGCGAACTTCAGCGGATTGTTCGAACACTTGGGCGCACCGTTGTTACAGGCCTGAGTGACCTTGATGACGAGAATGCGCAGGTTCGTGTACGGGCACTAGCACTGCTTTCTAGCATTATTGATACAGCTAATGCCAAAATGGCCGAATATCATGCCAGGGCCGAATCATCAGCATCGCAAGTTGAGGACGCGCGGCATAACGTAGAGCTGATCGACACAGCTTGTCAGACGCTAGTATTTGCGACGCCGAAGAGTCCGGCCGGGGCTGATTTATCCGAACAAGAGCGTTTTGCTCTTACTCGTTTCTTTAATGAGTCTGCCGATTTACTTGAGCGTATTGGGGAGTATGCTACCCCACATACAACCTATTATCTAATGCAATTCCTTGAGCGGATGATATCTGTCGACCCCGCACGAGTTTTTGATATAACAGCTCATTTTCTGCGATGCGGTACTCGTTATGGCTACCAGCATGAATCAATGGGTGTTGATTTGTTAGTTCAAATGATCGGCATTTTCCTTGCGGACTATAAGGAAATCTTCGAGGTAGAGGCACGACGCCTTATATTGATCGATAGCCTTGAGATTTTTATGGACGCGGGCTGGCCAGCCGCACGGCGTTTACTTTACCGCCTGCCTGAGCTGATCCAATGAACGAGGACTTGCTCCGCAACGCGTTTCAGATAGGGCTGGCCGATCTGATTCAGGAGGTAACACAAATCGTCGCAGGCGACGGACGTGATCCGTATGCCGGTCCCGGTCCTCATGCGCCTCATGAGCATGACACAAGAACGTTGTTCGTGGATCGGTTTCTCGAGCTGTTGGGGTGGCGATTAGGGGCGAGCGGGAATGTACTGGAGGAAGCACGAATTAAGGCTGAGACAACTCGCTTCATGGACTACGTCGGAGTCGTCGAGGATACGCAAGCTCCGCTAATGATATTTGAGGCGAAGGCTTGGGACAAGCCCTACATCACTGCGCGTGAGCCAGGTCGGCGAGAAACCGATATTGACCTGATGGTCGGCGGAATTCGGCACCTACTCGACGATAACACTCATGAAACGTCACCGGTGACTAAGCTATGGCACGACTATTTGGTTCAGGTCTGTGGCTACGTTAGAACAATGAAAGACAAGTATGGACATAATACACCTCGTGTTGTGTTGGCAAATGGACCATGGTTTGTCGTCTTTACTGAGCCGGTAACCACATTTTGCATCGGCAGGGTCAGTGCCAATGATATCGTTATATTCCGCCTAGACGATTATGTGTTACGAGCAGAGGAGCTATTCAGCTTACTCCATCGATCAGTTCTGGCTAGAGATATTCCATTTCCCGTACGCCCTGCCCAGCTTAGGCAATATGTTGAACATGGCATAGTTGCTGCCGTGTTTCATGGTCTTCATGTCCATTACGAACAAACCGGCAGTCCGTTTTATCAACCACGACCGCAAATCCTTGTTTATCCCACTCTAATCATTCAGCGAGACGATGGTGTTTTGATCACAGTAGTTAGTCATCAAGAGGGAATCCCCCTCAGCTATGCAAAAATTCGCTCTGCAAACGAAGATGAGGACGATCAGCTTACACTTGAGATGCATCTGATGGAAGTGCAAGCCAAGGGGGCAGAACTACACGCCGCTTGCGAGGCAGAGTTAGGAGGAGCACTTGAGATTGCGACACTCGACACGTTTCCGGGCTTTTCTTTAGGGCCGGCAAGGGCCGCGGATCTTGGGCCACGTATGGTTATGCAGCTTAAGCCACACCAAAATCAATGGTTGATGGCCACCGGAACGGCAGCGCATTACCTGTTGGCAGCACCACGTGTCGACCCTTGTCAGTTTCATGCATGGGCTGCATGTCATGCTGTCGGCCAAAATATTGGTATATCTGCGCTCAGCGTCCGATCAGTGGACCCGCGTGCAGTTTTTATCGACACGCAGCCCCATCATTGCGCCAATCAAGTGGTGCAGGATCGTCGAATGCGACGTTGCCACATTATGGCAATCGATCAGCGTACGTGCTGTCAAGCTTGTGTTTATATGGAAGGGTGTTGGCAACTTACTGATCTCCCGAACCTCCCCTGCGGCCAGTAATAGCTAAGCATGTGGCACTCTGTGCGCATTGTTGCGATGTTGTCATGAGGGTGCTATGGCGGCGTGCTTTTTGGAGTAACACTGGAACACTCACAAAAATCTGTCCCCTATGCCCCTAGAATTAATAAGGACACAGCTTTACTGATACACGCACCTTGCAAATAAGAATAGATGGGTATGGACATGGGAAGCAGATTTCTCCTCGCGAGAGGGCGCGTCGTGCAGGAGCTTAATCAGTTTTGTCAATATGTTGGGGCGACTTAACTTGGAACGCAGTCCTACCTATTTCCATCAAAAACAGCTTTGACGACCTTTGATGCGCCGACCCGGCATGTCGAAGCCCGAGTTCTACAGCTAGGCGCACACGCAGTCGTTCGATTCGCGCACCTCGGCGTCGGCCAAGGCCCGGCCTCTCAGGACGTAAGGCTCAATCTTATTATTTTGGCGATGGGCGGGTCTCATCCTAGGCAATCGGAGACGAGGCCTGCTGATAGGGGGCAGGCCCGAGTCGAACTTTTTCCGCGTCGGGTCTGGTAATGTAGCGGGCTCGACCTTCTCCCATCCACGCATGCCCCGACTGATACTGACCCTGCTCGCCCTCGCGGTCCTGTTCTGCCTGCTGTGCGGGCCCGTGACGTGGGTGGCGCTGCGCCTGTGGAAGCGTGGGGATCTCGAGGCGTTCCGGCCGCTGCGGGCCGTGTGGATCGGGCAGGTGGCACTGGCGTGCGGCCTGGTCTTTGCCCTGGACAGTTATGGTTCCGGCCTCGGCTTGCGGAATCCGATGGGTTGCATGGTCGCGATCATGTTCGCGGTCAGCCTGGGCGGGGCCGCATTGTTCGCACTGTGGCGGATGACGGTGCGGCGGGGATAGTCAGGATGAGGGCGGCGCAAGGCCGCCCGCGGGACTCAGGCCTTGCTGTCGGTAGCGACCAGTTTCGCTTCCAGTTCCGCCACCCGCAGTTCCAGCGCCTCCAGCTTGGCGCGCGTCTTGGCCAGCACCTGGGCCTGGATGTCGAATTCCTCACGCGTCACGAGGTCCAGCTTCGAAAAGCCCTGGGTCATCATCGCCTTCACGTTGCGCTCGATGTCCTTGGCAGGCGAGTTTTCGAACGCCTGGTTGAGCTTGCCCTGCAAATCATTGAAAAAATTGTTCATTTCACACTAGTCCTTGAGCCGGCATCCCGCACCAAGACGGTGCGTACATACCTGATTTGGTGCGTGCACCGCGACGGCGCACGCGTCCTGGTCTCGTTTGTTTTTTGAAATTAAAAAACTGGGGGCGGAAGGGGCGAAAAACAAGCGGGAACCCGCCCGGCATGGGGTGGCACACATCCTGCTAATCAACCATTAACCATAACGAGGTCGCAATCCCGGATTGTAAACCCCAACCGAAGAATATGTTCAACTACAAGGGAGTGTCGTATGAAGCGTCGTAACAGCAACTGGTCCCACGCCGCAGTACTGGCAGCAAGCCTGTGGAGCCTTCACATCGGGCTGGCCGGCGCCGAAGAGCAGAAGCCGGACAATGAAGTGAGTTTCAATGCGGCGGTCACGAGCGATTATCGCTACCGCGGCATTTCCCAGTCCCGTCTCGATCCCGCACTGCAGGGCGGCGCCGACTATACGCACAACCCGACCGGCCTGTACGCAGGCACCTGGCTGTCCACCATCAAGTGGACCAAGGACCTGGGCGGCAGCGGCGATGTCGAGTGGGATCTGTACGGCGGCAAGCGCGGCAACCTCACGAGCGACATCACCTATGACGTGGGCGGACTGTACTACTTCTACCCGAGCAATGGCCTGCATCCGAATGCCAACACGTTCGAACTGTACGGCCAGCTCGGCTTCGGCCCGGCCTACGTCAAGTACTCGCATTCGCTGACGAACCTGTTCGGCACGGCCGACAGCAAGGGCAGCGGTTACCTGGACATCGGCGCCAACGTCGACGTCGGCAGCGGCTTCACGCTGAACCTGCACGCCGGCCGCCAGAACGTGCGCCACAACGGTTCGCTGTCCTACACCGACTACAAGGTCGGCGTCACCAAGGACCTGGGCATCTGCTCGGTGGCCCTGTCCTGGATCAAGGCCGACACGAGCGCGTACCTGAGCCCGTCCGCGGAAAACCTGGGCAAGTCCGCGGCCCTGCTCACCGTTTCAAAAACTTTCTGAAGAGGCAATCACATGAAAATGATCACCGCCATCATCAAACCCTTCAAGCTCGACGAGGTGCGTGAAGCCCTCTCGGAAATCAACGTCCAGGGTATCACCGTGACGGAAGTGAAGGGTTTCGGTCGCCAGAAGGGCCATACCGAGCTCTACCGTGGCGCGGAATATGTCGTCGATTTCCTGCCGAAGACCAAGATCGAGGCAGCGGTCGACGATGCCATCGTCGACCAGGTGATCGACACCATCCAGAGCGCCGCCCGCACCGGCAAGATCGGTGACGGCAAAATTTTCGTCTCCAACCTGGAGCAGGTAATCCGTATCCGTACCGGCGAGACCGGCAACGAAGCGCTGTAAGGGGAATCCGATGATCCACACCATCACGAAACTGATCGCAGGCGTATCCGTCGCCGTGGCGCTGGCCGCAGCCGCCCCGGCCATGGCCCAGGATGCCGCGAAACCGGCAGCGGAAGCTGCAGCACCCGCGGCCGCACCGGCCGCCAGCGCACCGGTCGCTGCTGCACCGGCCGCGCCGGCAGCCGCCGCACCGGAAGCTCCGGCCGCCGCACCGGCCGCCGCTCCCACCCCGCAGAAGGGCGACACCGCCTGGATGATGGTCGCCACGCTGCTGGTGATCATGATGACGATCCCGGGCCTGGCCCTGTTCTACGGCGGCCTGGTCCGTTCGAAGAACATGCTGTCCGTGCTGCTGCAGGTCTTCATGATCTTCGCGGTCATCATCGTCCTGTGGTGCCTGTACGGCTACTCGCTGGCGTTCACCGAGAAGACCGCGTTCATCGGCGGCTTCGACCGCCTGTTCCTGAACGGGATCTGGGATCCGGTCAAGGCGTCGTTCTCGACCGCGGCCACCTTCAGCAAGGGCGTCGTCATCCCCGAGTTCGTCTTCGTGGCGTTCCAGGGCACGTTCGCGGCCATCACCTGCGGCCTGATCGTCGGTGCCTTCGCCGAGCGCGTCCGCTTCTCCGCCGTGCTGCTGTTCGTCGTGCTGTGGTTCACGTTCGGTTACCTGCCGGTCGCGCACATGGTCTGGTTCTGGACCGGTCCGGATGCGTTCACGGCCGCGACCATCGACGCCGAGACCGCCAAGGCCGGCTGGCTGTGGCAGAAGGGCGCCCTCGACTTCGCGGGCGGCACCGTGGTGCACATCAATGCCGCTATCGCCGGCCTCGTCGGTGCGATCCTGATCGGCAAGCGCGTCGGCTACGGCCGTGAATCGATGGCCCCGCACTCGCTGACCATGACCATGATCGGCGCCTCGCTGCTGTGGGTGGGCTGGTTCGGCTTCAACGCCGGTTCCGCGCTGGAAGCGGGCGACGTCGCCGCGCTGGCCTTCGTCAACACCCTGCTGGCCACCGCTGCCGCCACCGTGTCGTGGGTCTTCGGCGAATGGATCACGAAGGGCAAGCCGTCGATGCTGGGCGGTGCCTCGGGTGCCGTCGCCGGCCTCGTCGCCATCACCCCGGCCTGCGGCTTCGTCGGTCCGATGGGCGGCCTGGTCATCGGTCTCGTCGCCGGCATCGTCTGCCTGTGGGGCGTGAACGGCCTGAAGCGCATGATCGGCGCCGACGATTCGCTGGACGTGTTCGGCGTCCACGGCGTGGGCGGTATCCTGGGCGCGCTGCTGACCGGCGTGTTCGCGGCACCGCAGCTGGGCGGCCAGGGCATCTTCGACTACGTCACCAACAAGATGTCCGCCGACCCGTACTCGATCGGCCACCAGGTCCTCGTGCAGGCGGAAGCCGTCGGCACCACCATCGTGTGGTCGGCCGTCGTCTCGTTCATCGCCTACAAGATCGTCGACGTCGTCGTCGGCCTGCGTGTCCCGGAGGACGAAGAGCGCGAAGGCCTGGACATCACGAGCCACGGCGAACAGGCATACCACTCCTGATTGTCAACCTGGCAATACGCGAAAGCGCCCTCCGGGGCGCTTTTTTATTTCCTAAGCGAATAAAGGTCTTTAAAAAACGTTCGAACACCCCAATCTCGGCTTACCATATCGCCAAGAAGCCCGAAGGACGTCATTTTTATGGTTCCCCACCTCGCCACCGCCCTGACCGGTCCCCTGCTGGACCTGGAAAAGAAGATCCTCGAAGCCACGCCCGCCATCGAACGCTGGTTCCGCCTCGAGTGGCAGGAGCACACGCCCCCGTTCTACTGCTCGGTGGACCTGCGCAATGCCGGCTACAAGCTGGCGCCGGTGGATACGAACCTCTTCCCGGGCGGCTTCAACAACCTGTCGACGGAGATGCTGCCGCTGACGGTGCAGGCCGCCATGGCCGCGATCGACAAGTATTGCCCGGACGCCCGCAACCTGCTGCTGATCCCGGAAAGCCACACGCGCAACCCGTATTACCTGCAGAACGTGCAGCGCCTGATGCAGATCTTCCGCCAGACGGGCCTGCACGTGCGCTTGGGCTCGCTGTCGCCCGAGGTGACGGAGCCGACGCCGCTCGCCCTCCCGGACGGGAACATGCTGGTCGTGGAACCGCTCGTGCGCTCGCCCAACGGCCGCCGCGTGGGCCTGGCCGACTTCGACCCGTGCACGATCCTGCTGAATAACGACCTGTCCGCCGGCATCCCGAGCATCCTGGAAAACGTCCATGAACAGTCGCTGCTGCCGCCGCTGCACGCCGGCTGGGCCGTGCGTCGCAAGAGCAATCACTTCAAGGCGTTCGACGAGGTCGCCAAGAAGTTCGGCAAGCTGATCGACATCGACCCGTGGCTCGTGAACCCGCTGCACAGCAAATGCGGCGAGGTGAATTTCCAGGAAGACGTCGGCATGGAATGCCTGGCCGATAACGTGTCCGCGCTGCTGTCGAAGATCAAGAAGAAGTACAAGGAATACGGGATGAAGGATCAAAAACCCTTCGTCATCGTCAAGCCGGATGCCGGCACGTACGGCATGGGCATCATGACCGTCAAGGATGCGAGCGAGGTCAAGGACCTGAACCGCAAGCAGCGCAACAAGATGTCGGTCATCAAGGATGGCGTCACGGTCACGGACGTGATGATCCAGGAAGGCGTGCCCACGTTCGAGTCGATCAACGACGCGGTGGCGGAGCCGGTCGTGTACATGATCGACCGCTACGTCGTCGGCGGCTTCTACCGCGTGCACGCGGAGCGCGGCGTCGACCAGAACCTGAACGCGCCGGGCTCGCAATACGTGCCGCTCGCGTTCGCGCAGCAGCACGCGGTGCCGGACCTGAAGGCCAAGCCGGGGACGGCCGCGCCGAACCGCTTCTATGTGTACGGCGTCGTGGCGCGTCTGGCGCTGCTGGCGGCGTCGCTGGAGCTGGAGCGCACGGATCCGGATCCGGAAATCTATTGATTCATCCGGTCCATCTCGGGCTTGCGCGCCATGTAGATGAAGTGCGAGCGCAGCGGCGGCAGCAGTGTCGCCAGCGCTTCCGGGATCAGCCAGGGCAGGGCGGCCAGCGTGCGGCCCACGGGCGGGGCGAGCACCAGCGTGCGGTAGTGCCGGCTCGCGGCGGGCCAGAAGCGCAGCAGTTCCACATCCGTCACCTTGCGCACGTGGGCATTGCGCGGGCTGCCGTAGCGGAGGTCGAAGATCATCGTCCAGCCGCCGGGGCGCAGCACGCGCCACATCTCGGCGGCCAGGCTGCGCCGCAGGTCTTCGTCCAGGATCGCTGAAAACACGGTGTGCGCGCTCACGAGGTCCATGCTCGCGTCGGGAAAGACGTCGAGCTGGCCCAGGTGCCAGCGCACGCCGGGTGCCGTTCGGGCTCTCGCCTGTTCCAGCCGCTCCTGCTGGAGTTCCGTCCCGGCGAGATGGGACGGCGTGGCGCCCCAGTCGATCAGCTGGCGCAGGAAGCTGCCGTTGCCGCAGCCGACGTCCAGCGCGCGCAGGGCGGACAGGTCGCGCCCCACCGTCAGCGGCAGCAGGTCGGCCAGCACGCGCGTGCGCGCCGCCGCCTGGCGGACGATGTCGGGCCGGTGCCAGGCGTGTTTCGCCAGCCCGGCGCCGCCATGCCATTGGCGATAGACCTGGTTGATGCGTTCCTGCTCGGCTTGGTCGCTCATCGTGTCCTCCTGCGACGCATCTTCCCAAGTGGTCCGGCGGCACGTTTGACGGTTCGCAAATGCAGATTGAATAGATGCCTTTTTGCTAACAGGAAGATGCCCAGGTAACTCGTCCGCCGGACGCGGCCGCCTTCCCGCGAACATCCGCGTTTCCGGCTAAAATCGTGGCATTGCCTCCATTGGGACCATCATGAAAATCGCTTTTCTCGCCGATCCGCTGTCCGGCTTCAAAATCTACAAGGACTCGACGTTCGCGATGATGCGCGAAGCGGCGCGGCGCGGCCATCGGATCTATGCCTTCGAACAGCGCCACCTGGTGCTGGAGGAGGGCGTCGTGACGGCCGAGGCCACCGAGATCCAGCTGACCGGCGACCCGGACGACTGGTACCGCGAAGGCGACACCGATACCGTGCCCCTGTCCGCGTTCGACGCCGTCATCCAGCGCAAGGATCCGCCGTTCGACATGGAATATGTGTACGGCACGTATCTGCTGGAACAGGCCGAGCGCCAGGGCGCGCGCGTGTTCAATAAACCGTCGGCGATCCGCGACCACAACGAGAAGCTGTCCATCGCCCAGTTCAGCGAGTTCACGTCGCCTACGCTCGTGTCGTCGTCCGGCACGCGCCTGCGCGCCTTCCACGCGGAACACGGCGACGTGATCTTCAAGCCGCTGGACGGCATGGGCGGCGCCGGCATCTTCCGCGTCAAGGACGATGGCCTGAACCTCGGTTCCATCATCGAGACGCTGACGGAAAACGGCGCGCGCACGATCATGGCGCAGAAATACATTCCCGCCATCGTCAAGGGCGACAAGCGCGTGCTCGTCATCGACGGCAAGCCGGTCCCGTTTTCGCTGGCGCGCATTCCGCAGGCCGGCGAGGTGCGGGGCAACCTGGCGGCCGGCGGCACCGGTGTCGCACAGCCGTTGACCGAACGCGACCGCGAGATCGCGGAAAGTCTGGGCCCGATTCTGGCGGCGCGTGGCCTGTTGCTGGTAGGATTGGATGTGATCGGCGATTTCCTGACCGAGGTGAATGTCACCAGCCCCACGTGTTTCCAGGAGATCACCGACCAGACCGGTTTCGACGTCGCAGCGATGTTCATCGACGCCGTCGAGAAACGGGTAACGGGAAACTAAGACAATGGTAGGCATTCTGCTGATGACCCACGCGCCGCTGGGCCAGGCATTCATCGCCGCGGTCGCGCACGTGTTCCGCGGCCCCACCGAGCGCTTCGAAGCGATCGACGTGACGGCGGACCAGGACACGAACGAGATCAACGCACTGGCGAAGAGCGCGATCCAGCGCTTGGACGAAGGCGATGGCGTGCTGGTCATCACCGACATCAAGGGCGGCACGCCGTCCAACTGCTGCAATTCGCTGGCCGAGGCCGGGCGCGTGGAAGTCATCGCGGGCATCAGCCTGCCGATGCTGCTGCGCGCGATCACGTACCGGCGCGACACGCTGGACGTGGTGGTCGAGATGGCCCTGGCCGGTGCGCAGAACGGCGCCGTCCGGGTCGACAACCGCATCCGGGTCGGCACCTGACCGGACAGATGAACGAGAGAAACGACAATTAAAATATGATTCAACAGGAACTCGAGATCATCAACAAGCTGGGCCTTCACGCCCGCGCATCCGCCAAATTCACCCAGCTGGCCGCCAAGTTCCAGAGCGACGTCTGGCTCACCCGCAACGGCCGCCGCATCAACGCCAAGTCGATCATGGGCGTCATGATGCTGGCCGCCGGCAAGGGCGCCAAGGTGACGCTGGAAGCGGACGGCCCCGACGAACAGGACTGCATTTCTGCGCTCACCGGCCTCATCAACGATAAATTCGGCGAAGGCGAGTAATGCCGGATTCACGTGGCAGTCGTCACCCGGGACCCTCCATGGCATCGTTCACACTGCACGGCATTCCGGTCTCGCGCGGGATCTCGATCGGGCGTGCGCACCTGCTCACGCCGGCCGCGCTCGACGTCAAGCACTACCTTGTGCCGGAAGAGCAGGTCGAGGCGGAAGTGAAGCGCCTGCAGGATGCGATCGCCGAAGTGCACCGCAACCTGCAGGAACTGTGGACCGAGCTGCCGAAGGACGCCCCGACGGAATTGGGCGCGTTCATCGACGTCCACGTGCTGATCCTGTCCGACCCGATGATCTCGGAGGCGCCGCTCGACATCATCCGTAGCCGCCACTACAACGCGGAATGGGCGCTCGTCACGCAGATCGACGAGCTGTCCGCGCAGTTCGACGAGATCGAGGACGAGTACCTGCGCGAGCGCAAGCAGGACATCCAGCAGGTGGCCGAGCGCGTGCTGAAGGTGCTGATGGGAACCGCGCTGTCGGCCCCGCCGCCGCCCGCCGGCGAAGACCACTTCCAGCCGCAGATGATCGTCGTCGCGCACGACATCTCGCCGGCCGACATGCTCGCGTTCCGCGACCGTTCGTTCGTCGGCTTCGTCACGGACGTGGGCGGCCAGAACTCGCACACGGCGATCGTCGCGCGCAGCCTGGACATCCCGGCCGCTGTCGGCATGAGCCAGGCGTCGCGCCTGATCGAGCAGGACGACTGGGTGATCGTCGACGGCGATGCCGGCGTCGTGATCTGCAATCCGAGCGCGCTCGTGATGGAGCAGTACCGCGCGCGCCAGGCCAATTTGATGAAGGCGCGCAAGCGCCTCCTCAAGCTGAAGAAAACGCCGGCCGTCACGAAGGACGGCACGCCGATCACGCTGCTCGCGAACATCGAGCTGCCGGACGATTGCGGCCCGGCGCTGGAAGCGGGCGCCGTCGGCGTGGGCCTGTTCCGTTCCGAATTCCTGTTCATGGGCCGCGGCGCGCAGGGTTTGAAAGTGCCGGGCGAGGACGAGCAGTTCGAGCAGTACCGCAAGGCCGTGCTGGCGATGAAAGGGCGTCCGGTCACGATCCGCACGCTCGACGTGGGCGCGGACAAGCCGCTCGACCAGACGGAACACACCGCGCTGAACCCCGCGCTGGGCCTGCGCGCGATCCGCTACTGCCTGGCCGAGCCGCAGATGTTCCTCACGCAGCTGCGCGCGATCCTGCGCGCATCGGCGTTCGGCAAGGTGCGCATCCTGATCCCGATGCTGGCGCATGCGTTCGAGATCGACCAGACGCTCAGCATGATCGAGCAGGCCAAGGCCCAGCTGCGCGAGCAGAACGTCAAGTTCGACGAGGCGGTGGAAGTGGGCGCGATGATCGAGATTCCGGCGGCCGCGCTGGCGCTGCCGATGTTCGTCAAGCGCCTGGACTTCCTGTCCATCGGCACCAACGACCTGATTCAATACACGCTGGCGATCGACCGCGTCGACTACGAGGTGGCGCACCTGTACAATCCGCTGCACCCGGCGGTATTGAACCTGATCGCGATGACGATCGAGGCCGGGCACAAGGCCGGCATCGACGTGGCCGTGTGCGGCGAGATGGCGGGCGACGTCAAGCTCACCCGCCTGCTGCTGGGCATGGGCCTGCGCGAGTTCTCGATGCATCCGGCCCAGCTGCTGGCCGTCAAGCAGGAAATCCTGTCCAGCGACCTGTCGCGGCTCGTGCCGCGCACGAAGCGCATCCTGCGCGCGATGGAACCGGCGGCCATCGCCGAAGCCGTGGAGCAGCTGCAGTCCGTCTAGTCATTCAACGCGTCGCGCACCGAGCGCGGCGCGCACAACTTAAGAGTCTTCATGGGATCGATCGGAATTGTCTCCCCCCAGGCGATGCACTTCGCCGAACCGCTGCGCCTGCAAAGCGGCGCGGCGATCGGCGACTACACGCTGATGTATGAAACGTACGGCACGCTGAATGCCGACAAATCGAACGCGGTGCTGATCTGCCACGCGCTGAACGCGTCGCACCACGTCGCCGGCCATTACGCCGACCAGCCGAAGAGCACCGGCTGGTGGGACAACATGGTGGGGCCGGGCAAGCCGGTCGACACCGACCGCTTCTTCGTCATCGGCGTCAACAACCTCGGCTCCTGCTTCGGTTCCACGGGCCCGATGCACACGAATCCGGCCACGGGCAAGCCGTACGGCGCCGCGTTCCCCGTCGTGACGGTGGAAGACTGGGTCGCCGCGCAGGCGCGCCTGGCCGACCGTCTCGGCATCGAACGCTTCGCCGCCGTGATGGGCGGTTC
The DNA here is from genome assembly GCF_900101265.1 of Massilia sp. PDC64. Lineage (GTDB taxonomy): Bacteria > Pseudomonadota > Gammaproteobacteria > Burkholderiales > Burkholderiaceae_D > Telluria. The sequence continues at coordinate 106,824 of NZ_FMZS01000017.1, read as the reverse complement.
GCTGGGCGGCATGCAGGCCCTCGCGTGGAGCATCATGTTCCCCGAGCGCCTGCGCCACTGCATCGTGATCGCGTCCACGCCGAAGCTGTCCGCGCAGAACATCGCGTTCAACGACGTGGCGCGCCAGGCGATCCTCACCGATCCGGACTACCGCGGCGGCGATTTCTACGAACACGGCGTCGTGCCGAAGAACGGCCTGAAGGTGGCGCGCATGGTCGGCCACATCACGTACCTGTCGAACGACGACATGGCGGAAAAATTCGGCCGCAAGCTGCGCAACGCGGCCGAGCGCAACTACTACAAATTCGACTTCGGCATCGACTTCGAGATCGAATCGTACCTGCGCTACCAGGGCGACAAGTTCTCGGAATACTTCGACGCCAACACCTACCTGCTGATCACGAAGGCGCTCGACTATTTCGACCCCGCGCGCGAGCACGGCGGCAATCTCGCCAAGGCGCTGGAAAACACGCGCGCCCAGTACCTGGTCGCGTCGTTCACGACGGACTGGCGCTTCTCGCCGGAGCGCAGCCGCGAGATCGTGGAAGCGCTGCTGGCCAACCGCCGCAAGGTGACCTATGCCGAGATCGACGCGCCGCACGGCCACGACGCCTTCCTGCTCGAAGACACACGCTACATGAACATCGTGCGTGCCTACTTCCAGCGTATCGCGGCAGAGAAGGAGGCGGCATGAAATACGAAGACCTGACCCTGCGGTCCGACCTTGCGTTCATCGCGCACTGGGTCAACGACGGCGCGCACGTGCTGGACGTCGGTTGCGGCGACGGCGCCATGCTGCGCTACCTGGAACAGGCCAAGCGCTGCACGGGCTACGGCGTGGAGATCGCCGACGACAAGGTCCTGGAAAGCACGCAGCGCGGCATCAGCGTGATCCAGCACGACATGGAGCAGGGCCTCGACCTGTTCGCGGACGACGCGTTCGACATGGTCCTGTGCCTGTCGTCGCTGCAGATGATGCAGCACGTGGAGGCGCGCCTGCGCGACATCGTCCGCGTGGGCAAGGAAGCGATCGTCTCGTTCCCGAACTTCGCGTACTGGCCGCACCGCGCCGCGCTGCTGAAAGGCCGCATGCCCGTGTCGCGCACCCTGCCTTACCAGTGGTTCGACACGCCGAACCTGCGCTACGCGACGATCTACGATTTCAAGGAACTGGCCGAGAAATGCGGCCTGGAAGTGCTGGAATACGTCGCGCTGGCCGAAGGCAAGCCGGTGTCGTTCCTGCCGAATCTGCGCGGCAGCCTGGCGGTGTTCCGCCTGCGCAAGCGGGATCTCGTGAGCAAGGTTTGACACGTCGCTGCCCGTCTATGCGTATCGTGTTGTACTTACGAGCGCGACGGGGGCATCATGTCGCCAGAACCCAGCAGGAGAACACCATGAATCGACTCATCAAGCATGGCGCGGCCGTAGTGCTTGCCCTGAGTGCCGCCACGCACGGCGCGTACGCCGCGCGCGGCCAGGACGACCGCCCGAACCAGGACCAGGTCGTGCAGGACGGCATCGCCGTCAAGCCGCTCAAGCGCAATTCGATCGGCGGCGTATGGCGCGACATCGCCGCGCCCGAGGAAGCCATCAACCAGCAGTCGGCCCAGCAATACCTGGCGCTGATGAGCAAGGCGAAGCAGGAAGGCGCGCTCGTGCCGGAATCCGATCCGCGCGTGCAGCGCCTGCGCGCCATCGCGAAACGCATCATCCCGAACACGGCGCGCTGGAATCCGGATGCCCAGCAGTGGAAGTGGCAGGTCAACCTGCTGCAGTCCGGCGAAGTGAACGCCTTCTGCATGCCGGGCGGGCGCATCGCGTTCTACACGGGCATCATCGATAAACTCCGCCTCACGGACGACGAGATCGCGGCCGTGATGGGCCACGAGATCGCGCACGCGCTGCGCGAGCATGGACGCGACCGCCAGAGCAAGGCGACGGCGACGGGGCTCGCGAGCCAGCTGGGCGGCGCCGCGCTGTCGGCGTGGCTGGGCGTGGACGTGCGCGGCGCGACCAATGCGGCCGGCCAGCTGCTCGTCCTGAAATTCTCGCGCGACGAGGAACGCGAGGCCGACCTCGTGGGCCTGGACATCGCCGCGCGCTCCGGCTACGACCCGCGCGCCGGCGTCGTCCTGTGGAACAAGATGGCAGCGCTGAACCAGAGCGGCGCGCCGATCGAGCTGCTGTCCACGCACCCGGGCGGCGGCGAGCGCATCGAGCAGATCGAGAACCACATGAACGTGCTGCTGCCGCTGTACGCGCGCAGCAAGGGCACGTCCGTCGACCGCTTGCCGCCTTACCGCTCCAACGTCGCGCAACGCTGATGAGTCAATAAGGGATAGATGGTACGTTTCGTCAGGAAGGGCCACCAGGCCGCGGCCAACGCCGTCGTGCCGCTGCCGGTGCGGGACGGCGTGGCGCCCAGTTACCTCTGGATCACGGAAACCCGGACCGGCGGCATGCTGGCCTTCCTCGAGGAGCGCTTTCCCGCCATCGCCGGCCCGTCCTGGGCCGAGCGCCTCGCGCGCGGCGACGTCGTCGACGCGAAGGGGGCGCCGTTGCAGGCCGACAGCCATGTGCGCCAGGGCATGCGCATCTGGTACTACCGCGAGCTGGAACACGAGACACCCATCCCGTTCGAGGAACACGTCATCTTCCGGGACGAACACCTGCTCGTCGTCGACAAGCCGCACTTCCTGCCGATGATCCCGACGGGGCGCTTCCTGCGCGAGACCCTGCTCGTGCGGCTGAAACAGAAATTCGACCTGCCGCACCTGACGCCGATCCACCGCCTCGACCGCGAGACGGCCGGCGTCGTCATCTTCTCGCACAATCTCGCCACGCGCGGGACGTACCAGTCGATGTTCCAGAAGCGCAGCATCCGCAAGGTGTACGAGGCGCTGGCGCCCGTGCTGCACGGACGCGACTTCCCGTTCACGTACCGGAGCCGCATGGTCGACGGCGACAAGTTCTTCGTCATGCGGGAAGAGGAGGGCGAGCCGAATTCCGAGACGTTCGTCGAGCTGCTGGAAACGCGCGGCGACGTGGCGCGCTACCGCCTGCATCCGCACACGGGCCGCAAGCACCAGCTGCGCCTGCACATGGCGTCGCTGGGCGTGCCGATCCTGAACGACGCCTTCTATCCCGTCGCGCTGCCGTGCAAGGGCGACGATTTCTCGGCGCCGCTGCAGCTGCTGGCGCGGTCCATCGCGTTCGACGATCCGCTCACGGGGCAGGCACGCAGCTTCGACAGCGGCCGCGTGCTGGACTGGCCCGCGCGCTGACCGCCCGTCAGGCCGTCGGCGCGAGGGTGAAGTCCGTGCTGCCGATGATGGCCACGTTGCCCGCCACGTCCTGGATGGCATTGCCGTCCATCGCGAGGTGGTAGGCACCCTTCAGCGTGCCCAGGTTGAGCTCCAGCGTGCGCCCGTCGGTCGCGATGTCCCAGTTGGTCAGCACGTCCCACGCATGGTGCGAACGTCCCACGTTGCTGCTGTCGAGCACGTTGATCGCGCCATTCTGCGCGAACACGATCTTTTCGCTGAACGTCAGGCTGTGCCAGTTGTTGCCGGACTTCGTGGTCGATTGGGTCGTCGTCACCGTCGGCGCCGTCGTGTCGATCGTGATCGTCAGCGGGGCGGACGACGCGCTGCGGTTGCCTGCCGCATCCACCTGGACCACCGTCAGCGTGTGGTCGCCGTCGCGCAGCGCCTTGTCGGCGCCGAGCGTGAACGTCCACATGCGGTTGCTGCCGACGTCGGCCTTGCCCAGCAGGCTGGAGCCTTCGTAGATCTCGACCTGGCCGCCGCCTTCCTGCGCCGTACCCGTCAGCGTGGGCGTCGTGTCGTTCGTGATGCGGTCGGCGGACGACGCGCCCGTGTCGCTCGCCGCCGCCAGCACCGGCGCGGCGGGCGTGTCCGGTGCCAGGGCGTCGACCGTGAACGTGAACGGGACCGACAGGTCGCGCGGCGTCACGTTGCCGGCGGCGTCCCGCAGTTCCAGCGTGATCGTGTGCTGGCCGTTCGCGAGGTTCCACAGCGGCGTGAAGTGCCATACACCGCTGCTGCCGGCCGTGTCGGAGCCCAGGATCGTGCTGCCGTCCCACACGGTGACCGTGGTACCGGCGGCCACGGTGCCCGTCAGCTCAGGCACGGCGTAGCTCGTGATGGCGTCGCTGGAGGACAGGCCGTTATCGTAGCCCGGCACGAACGTGGCCCCCGCGGCCGTCGAGCCGGCGACGGTGATCGTCAGCGGCTGCGATGGCGCGCTCGCATTGTTCGCGGCGTCGTACTGGACGGCTTTCACCGCGTACGTGCCGTTGGTGCCCAGCAGGACGTTGTCGATGCTCCAGTGGCCGTCGCCGTCGGCCCATCCGCTGCCGGCCAGGCGGTCGCCCACGTACAGTTCGATCTGGGCCCAGGCTTCGGCGCCGCTGCCCGCGATGGTGGGCGCGACGACGCTCGTGACGTTGTCGCCGACGGTGCCGGTGTCGGATGCGGCCGCGAGCTTCGGCGCCGGCGGGGCGTCCGGGGCGTGCGTGTCGATCCGGATCGTGTTGCCGTAGCCGTCCGAGTCCCCGAGGTAGCCGAACGTGATGTGGGCGAGGTCGAGCACGTTGCCCGCGCCGTCCGCGAAATGGTCCACCAGGTTGCCGCGGGTGACGATGTCCAGGCCGGACACGTCGTTGTCGCCGGCCGCCACCGTGTAGGCGAAGATCGCGCTGCGGTGGTCGTCGCTCATGCCCTGGAACCGGGCCACCGCGCCGTTGTTGAGTTCGAGGGCGGGGGCGCCGCGCACGTCGACGGGCTCGCTGAACGTCACGCGGATCCCGATGGTTTCGCCGACGCCGTAGTCGCCGGCGCTCGTGTCGGCGCGCAGGCTCGTCGCCCGCGGCGGGGTCACGTCGACGTAGGTGCCGGCCGTGTGGAAGACGATGCTGCGATCCGTCACCAGGTTGCCGGCCAGGTCGGTCAGCGAGGAGGGCAGGTAGAGCGTGTAGTCGTTGCCCGAGCCGAGATGCAGCTCGTCGGCAGTCAACGTGAGGGTCTTGTGGTCGCTCGAGAAGTTCGCTTCCGTCAGGCCGATGTAGATGCTGCCGCCGTCGTGGTCGTACAACTGCACGCCGTCGTAGCTGCTTTCCCCGTTCGTCCAGTACACGGGCTTGTCGAACGTGAGCACGAGGTTGCCCGCGATGTCGAATGCCGTGGCGCCGTCGGGCGAGCCGGTCACGTTCGGCGCGGTCACGTCGATCGTGAACTGCTTCGACACCGTGGCGCTGGCGTGGCCGGCATCGTCGACGATGCGCGCGGTGTATGTGTGGACGCCCGCGGGCAGGTAGGCTTCGCTCGCGTAATACCAGTACGTCAGGCCGCCCTCCGGCGAGTTCACGTGCACGCTGGTCGCGTCGATGTTCTGGTCGTCGAGCGTGACCTTCACGTGCTGGGTGCCGCTCAGCGCGCCGGTGAAATAGCCGAACACGTATTCGCCGGCGCTGTTCGTGATGCCGTCGTTCTCGTACGGTCCCTGGTCGCTGATGTAGATTCCGGAGACGTAGGCCGCCACCGTCGTGTCGTACGTGTAGTTGCCGGAGCTGGCCGTGCCGCTGCCCGCGTTGCCGAGCGCGTCATGCACTTTCGTGAGATCGAGGCTGACGGCGTTGGTGTTGTCGACGACGCCCGTGTCGGCCGCGGACAGGGTCGCGTACCACGTCCGGTAGTCGTCCGAGTGATGCAGGTTCGTGAGCGCGGCGTGAGGCGTGCCGAGGGCAGAGGCGTCGAGCGACGTCACCGCCGCGGAGAAGCGTACCGTGAGACCGACGCTGCCGCCGCTGACGAGCGCGGTGCCGTCCAGGGCGACCGTGGCGGTGAGGGCATCCGTGTTCACGCTGTAGTGCGACAGCGACGTCGCGCTGCCGCTGCCCGCGTTACCCGCCGCGTCGTGCACCTGGGTCAGGTCGACGCGCAGCTGGTTGCCCGTGCTGCTGCCGGCGCCGGCCTCGGCGTGCAGGGTGCCCGTCCACGTCTTGCCGCCGTCCGCCGTCGCCAGGCCGCTCACGGTCGCGTGCGGGGCCTGCAGCGCGGCGGCCGTCAGGCCGGTCACGCTTTCCGAGAACGTGATCGAAAAACCAATGTCGTGCGTGGGGCCGAGTGTCGTGTCGTCGAACAGGATGTCCGCCACGACGGGCGGCTTGCTGTCGACCGAATACGCGGCCGTGCTGGCGACGAAGCCGCCGCCCCGGTTGCCGTGGGCGTCCACGACCTGGGCCAGGTCGAGCATGACGTGCTGGTCGCCCGTGTCCACGCCGGATTGGGCCGTCAGGGTCGCCATCCACGTCTTGCCGCCGTCGGCGGTGTGCACGCCGCTCACGATGGCGCCGGGCGCGGTGATCGCGGTTGCCGGCAGCGTGCTCACGCTCTCGGCGAACGTGAAGGTCACGTCCATCGTGCCGCCCGCGTTCAGCATGGCGGCGCCCAGTGCGATCGTCGGCGCCGCGGGGCCGATCGTGTCGACCGCGTACGGGGAACTCCACGCGTTGCCGGTGCCGGCATGGCCGTTCACGTCGAGCACCTTGGTCATGTCCACGCCGACGACGTTGCCGGTCCAGTCGCCGCTGCCGCTGGCCGACAGCGTCGCCGTCCAGGTCTTGCCGCCGTCGGTGGTCGCCACGTTCGACATGCTCGCGTGCGGCGCCGAGATCGCGGCCAGCGGCAGGTCGCGCACGGCCTGCGTGAACGTGAACGTGGCCGTGAGCGTGTGGGTCGGGTCGAGGGTCGTCCCGTCGAGGGTGATGGCGAGCGTGTTGGCGACGCCCGCGACCGAGTAGCTGTCCGACTGTGCGCTGCCGCTGCCCGCGTTGCCGGCCAGGTCGTGCACCCTGGTCAGGTCGACGGACAGCACGTTGCCGCTGCTGGGCGTCGCGTCGTTGCTGGCCAGCGTGCCGGTCCACGTCAGGCCGCCGTCCGCCGTGTGCAGGCCGCTGATGGCCGCGTGCGGGGCGGTGATGGCGCCCGTACCCAGGTCGGCCACGGCCTCGCTGAAGCGGATGGTCACGGTGGCGCCGCGGGTGGCGTCCAGGTTCGTGTTGTCGAGCGCGATGCTGGCCACGGCCGGCGCCACGGTGTCGACCGTGTAGGTGGCCGAGACGGCGCTGCCGCTGCCCGCGTTGCCGAGCGCATCGTGTACCTTCGTCAGGTCGAGGGTGACCGTATTGCTCGCCTCGGTGAGGCCGCCCTGCGGCGTGAGCGTGGCCGTCCACGTCAGTCCGTCGCTCGAATGCTGCAGGTTCGTGAGCGTTGCGTTGGGCGTGTGCAGCGCGGCCGCCGTCAGATCCGTCACGGCTTCGCTGAACCGGATCGTCAGGGTGGCGCTGCCGTCGTTGTGCAGGATGGTGCTGTCCAGCGCCAGCGTGGCGGCCGGGCCCTGCGTGTCGACGATGTAGTTGGCGCTCGTCGCGCTGCCGCTGCCCGCGTTGCCGAGCGCGTCGTGCACTTTCGTGAGGTCGAGGGTGACGGCATTGCCCGCATCCTCGATGCCGCCCTGCGGCTTGAGCGTGGCGGTCCACGTCAGGTAGTCGCCCGAATGCTGCAGGTTCGCGAGCGTCGCGTTCGGGGCCTGCAGCGCGGCCGCGGTCAGGTCCGTCACCGCTTCGCTGAAATGGATCGTCAGGGTGGCGCTGCTGCCGCCGTGCAGGGCGGTGCTGTCCAGCGCCAGCGTGGCGGCCGGGCCCTGCGTGTCGACGGCGTAGACCGCGCTGGTGGAAGTGCCGCTGCCCGCGTTGCCGGCCAGGTCCTTCACCTGCGTCAGGTCGACACCGATCGCGTTGCCGGTCCAGGTGCCGTTGCCGTCCGCGGTCAGGGTCGCGGTCCAGGTCTTGCCGCCGTCGCTCGTGGCGAGGCCGGCCACGTGCGCGTGGGGCGCGCTGATCGCGGCGAGCGGCAGATCTTGCACGGCGTCGTCGAACGTGAACGTCGCGTGCAGGCTGTTGTTGCCGGCGAGCGTGGCGCCGTCCAGCGCGATGGCGACGGTGCCGGGGCCGTGCGTGTCGACGGCATAGTTGCCCGAGGCCGCGCTGCCGCTGCCGGCATTGCCCGCGGCGTCGTGCACCTTCAAGAGATCGAGGGTGACGGCATTGGTCGCGTCGGTGACGCCTCCCTGCGGGGTGAGCGTGGCCGTCCACGTCAGGTAGTCGGCGCTGTGCTGCAGGTTCGCGAGCGCCGCGTTGGGCGTCTGCAGCGCGGCCGTCGTCAGGTCCTTCACGGCTTCGCTGAAATGCAGCGTCAGGCCCAGGCTGCCACCCGCGTGCACGGCCGTGCCGTCCAGCGCCAGCGTGGCGGTCGGCCCCTGCGTGTCGACCGTGTAGGCGCTACTTGCGATCGTCCCGCTGCCCGCGTTGCCGGCCAGGTCGACCACCTTGGCCAGGTCGACGGTGACGGCGTTGCCGGTCCAGGTGCCGGTGCCGCTCGCGTTCAGGGTCGCGGTCCAGGTCTTGCCGCCGTCGCTGGTGGCGAGGTTGGACACCGTCGCATGCGGCGCGGCGATCGCGTCCGGCGACAGGTTCTGCACGCTTTCCGCGAACGTGAACGTGGCGTGGACGGGCTTGCCGGCGGCGAGCGTGGCGCCGTCGAGAGCGATGGCGACGCCGTTCGGTCCCTGCGTGTCGACCGTGTACGCCGCCGACACCACGCTGCCGCTGCCCGTGTTGCCGGCCAGGTCCTTCACCTGGCCCAGGTCGACGGCGAGGACGTTGCCGCCCGCGCTGGTGGCCGCGGTGCCGCTCAGGGTGGCGACCCAGGTCGTGCCGCCGTCCGTCGTGTGCAGGTTCGAGACGGTCGCGTGCCCGGCGCTCAGCGCGGCGGGCGTGAGGCCCGTGACGGCTTCGGAAAACTTGATGGTCGCGACAGCGTCGACGCCGCCGCCGAGCAGGACATGGTCGAGCGTGACGGTGGCCGTGGGCGCCTGCGTGTCGACCGCGTAGCTGGCCAGGTTGCTCGTGCCGCTGCCGTGGTTGCCTGCCGCGTCGAGTACCTTGGTCATGTCCAGGCTCAGGACATTGCCGGCCGCCGTGGTGGCGTCTTTCGGCGCCGTCAGGGTGGCATGCCACGTGATGCCGCCGTCGCTCGTCGTGAGGTTCGCGATGGCCGCATGCGGTGCGGCGAGCGCATCCGCCGGCAGGCTCGCGACGGCTTCCGAGAACTTCAGCGTGACCGCGATGCTGCCGCCCGCCTTCAGGACGCTGCCGTCCGTGTCGACCGAGACGAGCGTCGGACCCTGCGTATCCGGCGCGTCCGGCGTCCTGAACGTCAGCTGCGACGTGGAACGCACGCCGCCGAACGCCACGTGGCCGCTCGACTGCAGCGCGTCCGCACCCATCACCACGCTGTACGTGTGGCCGGGCAGCAGGCCGGCGACGTCCAGCTTGACGTGCGATCCTTCGATGACGAGGCTGGAGGCGGACACCGTGTGGGTGTCGGTCGCCCCGACCACCCGCAGCGTGGGCTCGCCCGTCGCGCGGTCGATCACGGTCTGCACGGCGCCGTCCGTGATGATGATCGTGCCGCCGGCGGCCGCCATCGCCGTGTTGAAATCCAGCGCGATGCTCATGTCGCCGGCCGTGCCGGTGGGAGTGGCGCTCAGCAGGACGGGCGGGACGGACGGGGAGGTGGCGGTGGTCTGGGTGGGCATGATCGTTCGCGGGCAGTGTTTGACGTCGTGGAAAAAGATTCCACAAGGAAAACTTAGTGAACGATCATATCAACAAACCCACCGCGCAAGTAGCTAAGTTGATGTTTTTACGACATTTCTGGATGCAATTCCCCCTTTCCGGGGGGAATTATCAGAGGTGGTAGTCGATGATCAGGGGCGCGTGGTCCGAAAACCGCTCGTCCTTGTAGATCGAGACGGCGTGCGCCTTGGCGGCGATGCCCGGGGTGGCGACGTGGTAATCGATGCGCCACCCGACGTTCTTCGCCCACGCCTGGCCGCGGTTGCTCCACCACGTGTATTGTTCGGGGCGCTGGTCGATGCCGCGGTGGACGTCCACGAGGCCCAGTTCGTCGAAGATGCGCGTCATCCAGGCCCGCTCTTCCGGCAGGAAGCCCGAATTCTTCTGGTTGCTCTTCCAGTTCTTGAGGTCGATTTCCTTGTGCGCGATGTTCCAGTCGCCGCAGATGACGATTTCGCGGCCCTCGGCCTTGAGCTCCTGCAGGTGCGGCAGGAACACTTCCATGAAGCGGAACTTGGCTTCCTGGCGTTCCGGCGACGACGAGCCGGACGGGCAGTACACGGAAATGACGGTCAGGTCGCCCACGTCGGCGCGGGTGTAGCGGCCTTCGTTGTCGAATTCGACACAGCCGAAGCCCGTCTTGACGGCATCCGGCTTCGTGCGGCTGTAGATCCCCGTGCCCGAGTACCCCTTCTTCTCGGCATAGTGGAAATGGCCGTGGTAGCCGTGCGGCGCGAGGAATTCCTCGGTCATGTCGGCCTGCTGGGCTTTCAGTTCCTGGACGCAGATGAAGTCGGCGTCCTGGCTGGCCATCCAGTTGAAGAAACCTTTCTTGTGGGCGGAGCGGATGCCGTTCAGGTTGGCAGAGATAATTCGTGGCATGGGTATGAACAAAAGTGCGGTGGGCCAAGGGCGACAGTGTAGCTCGTTTTGACTTCCATCAACACATCCTTGGTGGATAAAGAAAAGTTAAATGTCGGCCATGATATGTTAAACTGGTCCATTGTGCCCGAGGTCCGGGCACTCTCCCCCTGCACAAGGAGTTCACGTGCTGATCAGATCCGACGATCTGCTGTCGGGTAAATACGGCGGCAGCGGCCATTTCGTGCGGTTTTACGACGACGGCGACATCATGCTGGACGAAGTCGCCGCATTCCTCGCCCAGGCCACCCATGCCGACGGCAGGGGCATCGTGATCGCCACCCAGGACCATATCGACGTGCTGCGCCGGCGCCTCGGCCGTGCGGCCGTGCGCGTCGCGTGGATGGAAGCCGACGCCGTGCTCGACACCTTCATGGTCGACGGCTGGCCCGACCCTGCGCGTTTCGAGGCCGCGGTGGGCAGCGCGGTGGCCGCGGCCTGCGCCGGCGGCACGACCGTCCACGCGTTCGGCGAAATGGTGGCGCTGCTGTGCGCGCGTGGACGCCACGATGCCGCGCTGCGGCTCGAGGCCCTGTGGAACGAACTGGCGCAGCGCCAGACCTTTTCGCTGTTCTGCGCCTATCCCTGGACCGCGTTTCCGACGCCCGACCTGGCGCAGGCATTCCGCCGCGTGTGCGCCGAGCACGATCACGCCTGCGCCGACACGGCGCTGACGCTGCCGGCCGAGGGCGACGTCGACATCGGCCGCATCCGTCTCGAGCAGGAGGTGCAGGCCTTGCGCGCGGAAGTGCGCCGGTACAAGGACAATGAGCAGGTGCTGCGCCGGAGCGAGCGCGAACTCGCCGACTTCGTCGAGAACGCGGTCGAAGGCCTGCACCGCGTGGGCGCCGACGGCACCATCCTGTGGGCCAATCGCGCGGAGCTGCAGATGCTCGGCTACGGCTGGGAAGAATACGTCGGCCACAACATCGCCGAATTCCACGTCGACCGGCCGGTGATCGACGACATCATCACCCGCCTGGCGTGCGGCGAGACGCTGTACGATTACCCGGCCCGGCTGCGCTGCAAGGACGGTTCGGTCCGGCACGTGCTGATCCACTCGAACGGCAGCTTCGAAGACGGCCAGTTGCGCTACACGCGCTGCTTCACGCGCGACGCGACGGAACGGCGCGAGCGCGACATCGCGCTCAGGCAGCGCGACCGCATGCTGCTCGACGCCCCCGTGGCGGCGGCCCTGCTGATGGGGCCGGACTTCGTGTTCCGCCTGGCCAACCGCTGCTACCGCGAACTGCTGGGCCGCGACGGCATCGAAGGAAAGCCGCTGCTGCGCGCCTTTCCGGAATTGCGCGGCAGCGAGATCCACCACCTGCTCGAACAGGTGCACGCCACCGGCCGCCCGGCCCGCGTGGAAGAGTTGCACGTGCACGGGCGCTTCCTCAAGTTCAGCGTCGAACCGCTGGCGGTCGAAGAGGGCGAGGAGCGCGGCATGATCGTCGTGGCCGTCGACGTCACCGAGCACGTGCGCATCCGCCAGGAGATCGAGCATGCCCACGCCGAGCGCGCCGAACTGCTGGCCGAGCTGACGGCCGCCAGCCGCGCCAAGGACGAATTCCTGGCCATGCTCGGCCACGAGCTGCGCAACCCGCTGTCGCCGATCGTCAGCGCGCTGAAGCTGATCCGCATGCGCGGCGAGACGGGCTTCGCGCGCGAGCGCGAGATCATCGAGCGCCAGGTGCAGCACCTGGTGCGGCTGGTGGACGATTTGCTGGACATTTCGCGCGTCACGCGCGGCAAGGTGGAGCTGCAGTGCGAACGCGTCGACCTCGCGCAGCCCCTAGGCAAGGCGATCGAGATGGCCCGGCCGCTGCTGGAACAGCGCCGCCACCGGTTCGACGTCGACATCGAGCCCGACCTGGCCTGGGAGGGCGATCCGATGCGCCTGGCCCAGGTCGTGTCGAACCTGCTGACGAACGCGGCGCGCTACACGCCGCCCGGCGGGCGCATCGTGCTGCGCGCGCATGGCGTGGACGGCGACCGGGTGCGCCTTGCGGTCAGCGACACCGGCATCGGCATGAGCCCGGAGTTGCGCGCCCAGGTATTCGACCTGTTCTTCCAGGGGAAGCGCGACATCGACCGTGCCGAGGGCGGCCTGGGCATCGGGCTGGCGCTCGTCAAGAACATCGTCGGACAGCATGGCGGCTCCGTGGAGGCGCACAGCGCGGGACCGGGCCAGGGCAGCGAATTCGTCGTGCTGCTGCCCCGGCGTACGCAGGCCGCCTGCGCCGCGCCGGACGTGGCGCCGTTGCAGGGCGCGCCGGTGGCGGTCCGGCGCCGCGTCATGATCGTGGACGACAACGTCGACGGCGCGGACACGCTCGCGCGCCTGCTGGCCGCGCACGGCCATGACGTGCGCGTCTTCCACGAACCGGTGGCCGCGCTGGCCGCCGTGCCGGCGTTCCTGCCCGACCTGGCCGTGCTGGACATCGGCCTGCCGGTCCTCGACGGCTACGAGGTGGCGCGCCGCCTGCGCGTCCTGCTGGACGGCCACCCGTGCCGGCTCGTCGCCCTGACGGGTTACGGCCTGCCGGCGGACCGCGAACAAAGTGCCCGTGCCGGATTCGATGCGCATCTCGTCAAGCCGGTCAACCCCGATCTCGTGGTGAGGCTGGTTGCCGACAGCGACGACGTGTTGATTTAAGTCAAACAGCACTCCGACCTGTCCGGATGTTGTCGTTTTGCTCGCTAAAATGGCAACTTTGAAACGTTTCTCTGCGCGACGTCAACGCTCTCGGACGACGTGCCCGCGCCGTTTCTCCACCCACCAGGGACCCATGCTGATCAAGACCGACGACCTGTTGTCCGGCAAACACGGCAGGACAGGCCATTTCGTGCGTTTCTACGACGACAGCGACACGCTGCTGGACGAGGTCGCATCCTTCGTCGAACGGGCCTTGCGGGCGCGGGGACGGGGCATCGTCATCGCCACCGGCGCGCACGCCGATGCGCTGCGCCGGCGCCTGGACGAACTGGCGCGCGCGGAAGGGCGTTCCGCGCCGCCGTCGCGCGACGTCACGTGGCTCGACGCCGAAACGACGTTGTCGCGCGTGCTGGTCGACGGCTGGCCCGACCGCGCGCGTTTCGAGTACGAGGTCGGCCGCATCGTGGCCGAAGCCTGCGCCGGGGGCGGGCCCGTGCACGCGTTCGGCGACATGATGGCGCTGCTGTGCGCGCGCGGCCGTTACGACGCGGCCCTGCACCTGGAGCGGCTGTGGAACGAGCTGGCGCGCAAGCTCGATTTTTCGCTGTTCTGCGCCTATCCCTGGGCCCTGTTTCCGTCGTCCGACGTGGCGCACGTGTTCCGCCAGGTCTGCGCGGGACACAACCACGCCTGCGCCGACGTGGCGGCGCCGCTGCCGCCCGGGCAGCCCGTCGACATCAACCTCGTCCGGCTCGAGCAGAAAGTGCAGGCGCTGCATGCGGAAGCGGCGCGGCGGCGCGAGGCGGAGCGCGACCTGCGGCGGCGCGAGCGCGAGTTCGCCGACATCGTCGAGAACGCGGCCGAAGGACTGCACCAGATCGGCCCCGACGGCACGATCCTGTGGGCCAACAAGGCCGAGCTGCAGATGCTCGGCTACCGCTGGGAAGAATATGTCGGGCACCACTTCGCCCGGTTCCACGTCGACGCCACCGCCGCCGCCGACATGCTGGCACGACTGGCGGCCGGCAACACGGTGATGGACCAGCCGGCGCGCCTGCGCTGCAAGGACGGCTCGATCCGGCACGTGGTGATCCGCGCGAACGCGTGTGTCGAGGATGGCCGCCTGCGCTACACCCGCTGCTTCACGCGCGACACCACCGAGCAGGTGCGCATGCAGGCCGAACTGGCGGCCGCCGCCCGCGCCCAGGATGCCTTCCTCGCGATGGTCGGCCGGGCGCTGCGGGCCCCGCGCACGGAACGGCGCCTGCACCGCCTCGCGCGGCTGGTCGAACGCCGGCTTCGCGAGCGGGGGCGGGGCGGATTACAATACCGGTTTTCACAGTTCGAGGGTCGTGTCGTGGACAATCTGCGCCAACAGTTCATTGCGTTTTCAGTCGAAGCCGAAGTCTTGAAGTTCGGCCAGTTCATCACCAAGGCGGGCCGCCAGTCGCCGTACTTCTTCAACGCCGGCCTGTTCCACGACGGCGCCACGCTCGGCAAGCTGGCCGATTTCTACGCCCAGACCCTGCTCGATTCCGGCCTCGAATTCGACATGCTGTTCGGCCCCGCCTATAAAGGCATCACGCTCGCCTCCGCGACCGCCGTGGCGCTGGCCGCGAAAGGCCGCAACACGTCGTTCGCTTACAACCGCAAGGAAGCCAAGGACCACGGCGAAGGCGGCACCATCGTCGGCGCTAAGCTGGCCGGCAAGGTCGTCATCATCGACGACGTGATCTCGGCGGGCACCTCGGTGCGCGAATCCGTGGCGATGATCCGCGCCGCCGGCGCCGAACCGGCCGCCGTGCTGATCGCGCTCGACCGCATGGAGCGGGGCGGCAAGGACGGCGTGCTGTCGCCGCTGTCGGCCGTGCAGGAAGTCAGCCAGACCTACGGCATCCCCGTGATCTCGATCGCCAGCCTGGCCGACCTGTTCGGCTACCTGGAAACCGATCCGTCGCTGGCCCAGTACAAGGACGCCGTGGCGGCCTACCGCCAGCAATACGGCGTGGCCTGAGCCGCAGGAATGTGATGTAATGGCGGCAACTATTTGGGAGCTGCCATGAACAACGTCGCGCGCGGCATACTGACCGTCATACTCTCGCTGGCGCTCGCGGGCTTCGGCCTGTGCGGCGCCTTCGGCACCATCGGCGGTCTTGCCGGCCTGTCCGACAGCTCGGCCGAGGGCCGGGGCATCGGACAGCTCATGCTGATCTGCGGGCTGGCCGGACTCGCCATCGCCGGCGTATGCCTGTATGTGGTCGTCAGGTTGCGGCGCAAGCGCCCGCGCGCGGGCGAATGACCGGTCCGATTCTCCCCGCCGCGACGGCGCAGTGGGTTCACCTCGTGTTCGAATGGCTGGCCCTCGCCGGCGGCGTGCAGCTGTACCGCTGGCAGCGCCGGCGCGCCCGTCAACCCGCGCTGCTGCAGCCGGGCTCCTTCGCCGTCGTCGTCGGCTGCATCCTCGGCGCCGCCATCGGCAACAAGCTCGTGTTCTGGATCGAGATGCCGCATTTGTGGCAGGGCGTCGTGCCGGACTGGCGCCTGATCGCGTCGGGCCAGTCCATCGTCGGCGGGCTGCTGGGCGGCCTGCTCGGCGTGGAAATCGCCAAGAAGCTCGCGGGCATCCAGCGCTCGACGGGCGACCAGTTCATCCTGCCCCTCGTTGCCGGCACGGTCGTGGGCCGCATCGGCTGCTTCCTCGCGGGCCTGAACGACGGCACCTACGGCGTGCCGACCGCGCTGCCGTGGGGCGTCGACTTCGGCGACGGCATTCCGCGCCATCCGACGCAGGTCTACGACATGCTGTTCGTGCTGGCCGCCGGTGCCTTGCTGTGGCGCTGGCGCGCGCCGCTCGCGCGCAGCCCGGGGCTCGCGTTCAAGCTGTACCTCGCGGCCTATCTCGTGTGGCGGCTTGTCGTGGATGGCATCAAGCCGGTGCCGTATGCGTATGCGTTCGGCCTGTCCGGTATTCAATGGGTATGCATTGCGGCGCTGGCGTGCTACTTGCCGTTTGTCTTGGTCCAGTCACGGGAGCTTGTCCGCACATGAAACCTTCTTCCGATTCCCGCGTGCGCGGCGGGGTGCTGATCCTGGCTCTCGCGCTCGTCGGCGGCACGGGCTGTGTCGTCATCGACGCGGCTAACAAGAACCGTTACGAGCGCCAGCAGCGAGACGCCGAAGCAGCCCGCCAGCGCCGCATCGCCGACCTGGCAGGCGCGGGCGATCCGGCGGCGCAGACGCTGCTGGCGTACGCCTTGCTGACCCCGTCCGATCCCCGTCAGGCCGACGCGCCGCGCGCGCTGGCCCTGCTGGAACAGGCAGCCGCACAGGATTACGGTGTGGCCCAGGCGATGCTCGGCGACATCCTGGCCGGGTCGGTGGAAGGGTTCCTGCGCGTGCCCCGCGGGTTTCCGCCGGATCCGCGTGAGCGTGCACGCGGCATCACGCTCCTGCAGCGCGAGGCCACGAAGGCGTGCTTCTACCGGCCCGGGCCGGGCATGTACAGCGTCGCGCCGGCGCAGAGGTTGGGGCAGCTGCTGGGCGCCGCTGGGCGTCCCGGCGAAGGCCTGCTCTGGCGGGCTCGCCACATTTTGTACTGCGGCGGTGCGAGCGCACGCTACCTGGCAGCGGAGGTAACGTCCACACGCGCCAAACCCGAGCTGCGCACCCAGGCGCTCGCGCTGCTGACGCTGACCGGTGACGCGAAAGCCATCGCCGAGGCGAGGACCACGCTGCCGGCCGAGGATGCCGTCGCCGCCGACCGCCTGGCCGACGACCTGCGCCGCCAGGTCGCGGCTTCCGAACGAGACTTTCCCGCGCCGCCGCGCAAGGAACTGCCATGACCCGCAAAACCCGCCCCTACCTGTTCTACGACACGACGACGTCCGTCTGCTCGACCTGCCTGCACCCGGTCGAAGCGAAGATCGTGTTCAAGGACGACAAGGTCTACATGGACAAGTGGTGCGGCGCGCACGGCACCGAGCGCGTGCTCGTCAGCGACGACGTCGCGTACTACCGCCTGTGCCGCGAAGTCTTCGTCAAGCATCCGGAGATGCCCCAGCAGTTCAACACGAAGATGGCCTACGGCTGCCCGTATGACTGCGGCCTGTGCCCGGACCACATGCAGCACTCGTGCCTGTCCGTCGTCGAGATCACGGACAACTGCAACCTGAACTGCCCCGTGTGCTATGCGGAGAGCGGCACGCACCGCGAACGCCACCGCCCGCTGGAAGAGGTGATCCGCATGCTCGACGCCGTCGTCGCCAACGAGGGCGAGGCCGACGTGATGCAGATCTCCGGCGGCGAGCCCACGCTGCATCCGCAGTTCTGGGACATCCTCGACGCCGCGAAAGCGCGCCCCATCAGGCACGTGATGGTCAACACGAACGGCATCGTGCTCGCGCAGGACAAGGATTTCGTGAAGCGCCTGGCCGGCTACGCGCCCGGTGTCGAGGTCTACCTGCAGTTCGATTCGCTGCGCGCGGACGTGCATCGCGCGCTGCGCGGCGCGGACCTCACGCGCATCCGCCGCCAGGCGCTCGACAACCTCAATGACGCCGGCCTGTCCACGACGCTCGTCGTCACGCTCAAGAAGGGCCTGAACGACGGCGAGATCGGCGACATCATCGACTTCGCGCTGCAACAACCCTGCGTGCGCGGCGTGACGCTGCAGCCGATCCAGGACGCCGGCCGCGTGGACAACTACGATCCGCGCCTGCACCGCCTGACGGTGTCCGAGATCCGCCGCCGCATCGCGGAGCAGAGCCGCTTGTTCACGCTGGAAGACGTGGTGCCGGTGCCCTGCAACCCGGACACGCTGGCGATGGCCTACGCGATCAAGACGGACGAGGGCACCGTGCCCCTGACGCGCTGGCTCGATCCGCAGACGCTCGTCGAAGGCAGCGGCAACACGATCGTGTTCGAACGCGACCCCGCGCTGCACGGCGCCGTGAAGGACCGCATCTTCCAGCTGTTCTCGACGAACCACTCGCCGGAATCGCAGGCCAACTGCCTGTCGGAGCTGATGTGCTGCCTGCCGCTCGTCAGCGCACCGTCCGCGCTCCGCTACGACAACGTGTTCCGCGTGCTGATCGTGCAATTCATGGATGCGTATTCGCTGGACGTGCGCGCGCTGAAGAAATCGTGCATCCACTTCGCGCTGCCGGACGGCCGCCTCGTCCCGTTCGAAAGCTACAACCTGCTGTACCGCGACGACCGCCGGCTGGAGAGCATCCGCGCCGGCATCGCGACCGATTTCGCGCGCCGGCGCGGGGCGGCCACGATACCGCTGGTGCTCGTGGACGACTGAGTCAGGCCACCGCGGGTTCCACGATGTATTGCGCGACCTGCGCGGCCAGCGCCTTGCGGTAGGCGGGGCGCGCGGTGCAGCGGTCGCGCCAGGCCGTCAGGCGGGCGAAGCGCTCGACGTAGTCCATGCCGTCGAGCAGGCGCACGACGGTCGTCATCAGGATATCGGCCGCGCTGAATTCGCCGGCCAGGAAATCGCGGCCTTCCAGCCAGTCGTCCACCTGGCCCAGGCGTTTCAGCGCGATCTCTTCCAGCATGGGGCGCTGCGCCGCGGCCCACGGCTGGTCCATGGAAAACGCGACGAGGTTGGCGAGGTTGCCGATGTAGGGCTCGACCGAATTCAGCGCGGCGAACATCCACATCGTCACCTGGTCGCGCGCAACCGGGTCGCGCGGCAGCAGGACGGGATGGCGCTCGCCCAGGTGCAGCAGGATCGCGCCCGTTTCGAACAGCGCCTGGTCGCCGTCGTGCAGCACGGGCACCTGGGCGAACGGCTGCTCGCGGCGGTAGGCGGGCGATTCCTTCTCTTCGAAGCCGATGAGGCGCAGGTCGTAGGGCTGGCCCGCTTCCTCGAGGGCCCAGCGCACGCGCAGGTCGCGCACGTGGCCCACGGCAAACGAGGGAACGGAACGGAAGGTGGTCAGGGTGTACATGTCGCGTCTCCTTGGGGTGAATGAAGACCAGAATACGCGGCCACATAATATGTTCAAGAACATAATGTGAATACGCGCATAATGCCGATCTCGAAAGGAGAGCGAGATGCCCTATAGTAGCGAACACAAGGCCCAGACCCGCGAACGCATCGTGCATGCGGCGCGCCGGCTGTTCAACCGCCACGGCTTCGAACAGGTGTCGATCGATCGCGTGATGTCCGAAGCCGGCCTCACGCGCGGCGGCTTTTACCACCATTTCGACAGCAAGGACGACTTGTACGCGGCGGCCGTCGCCAGCTTCAGCACGTGCAATCCGTTCAAGCCCGATTTCAAGGACACGCCGCCGCCCGCGCCGCGCGAACTGGCGCGCATGCTCGTCGACATCTACCTGAGCGACGAAGTGTTCGACAACATCGAGGCGCATTGTCCGCTGTATGCATTACCCGGCGACGTGGCGCGCGCGGGGCTGTCGCCGCAGAAGGCGTACACCCAGCTGATCCGCAATCTCGTGCACGTGTACGCCGCCGCGCTCGCGCACGAAGCGGACGGCGAGCAGCGCGCGCAGGCCATCGTCGCGCTGTGCGTGGGCGGCATGGTGCTGGCGCGGACGACGGACGATGCGGCGCTGCGCCGCTCGCTGCGTGCGGCCGCGCGCGCGCAGGCGCTGGCGCTGCTGGAGACGATGTAAACGCCGCGTATCAATTTGGGCGTGGCCCCGAATTTGGGAAATTGGCAGGCGAAAAAAAACCGGAGCGCGCTCCGGTTTTCTCATCGGCGTGACTGGTATCAGGCCGCCAGCTTCTTCTTCAGCAGCTCGGTGACCTGCGCCGGATTCGCCTTACCCTTCGACGCCTTCATGCACTGGCCGATCAGCGCGTTGATGGCGGCCTCCTTGCCGGCCTTGTACTGCTCGACCGACTTCGCGTTGTTGGCCAGGACCTCGTCGACGATCGCTTCCAGCGCGCCCGTGTCCGAGATCTGCTTCAGGCCTTCGCGCTCGATGATCGTGTCGGCCAGGTGTTCGTCTTCCGACTGCGCTTCCCACATCAGGCTGAAGACCTTCTTGCCCGCGTTGTTCGAGATCGTGCCGTCGGCGATGCGTTTCAGCAGCAGCGCCAGTTGCGACGCTTCGACCGGCGAGTTCTCGATGGCGACGTCGGCGCGGTTCAGCGCGGACGACACGTCGCCCATCAGCCAGTTCGCGGCCGCCTTCGCGTTTTCCTTGCCGGCCTTGGCGACGACGGCTTCGTAATACGTGGCCATCGCCTGCGACGACGTGAGGATCAGCGAGTCGTACTCGGGCAGGCCGTAGTCGCGGATGAAGCGCTCGCGCATCGCGGCCGGCAGCTCCGGCATGTCGGCCTTGACGCGGTCGATCCACTCCTGCGAGATGACGAGCGGCGGCAGGTCGGGGTCGGGGAAGTAGCGGTAATCCTGCGCGTCTTCCTTGCTGCGCATCTGGCGCGTTTCCTTGCGGTCCGGGTCCCACAAGCGCGTGGCCTGCACGACCTGGCCGCCGTCCTCGATCAGCTCGATCTGGCGGCGCACCTCGTAGTGGATCGCTTCTTCCATGAAGCGGAACGAGTTCAGGTTCTTGATCTCGCAGCGGGTACCGAATTCCTTCTGGCCGACGGGGCGCACGGACACGTTGACGTCGCAGCGGAACGAACCTTCCTGCATGTTGCCGTCGCAGACGCCCAGCCACATCACGAGGCCGTGCAGTGCCTTCGCATACGCGACGGCTTCGGCGGCGCTGCGGATTTCCGGCTCGGAGACGATCTCCAGCAGCGGCGTGCCCGCGCGGTTCAGGTCGATGCCGCTCATGCCGTGGTAATCCTCGTGCAGCGACTTGCCGGCGTCTTCCTCGAGGTGGGCGCGGGTCAGGTTGACGGTCTTCGTCTCCAGCTTGCCGTCCTTCTCGAACGCGAACGTGAGGCTGCCGCCCTGCACGACGGGGTCTTCGAACTGGCTGATCTGGTAACCCTTCGGCAGGTCGGGATAAAAGTAGTTCTTGCGCGCGAAGACGGACTGCGGCGCGATCTTCGCACCGACCGCGAGGCCGAAGCGGATGGCGCGTTCGACGGCGCCCTTGTTCATCACGGGCAGCACGCCCGGCAGCGCCAGATCGACGGGGCTCGCCTGCGTGTTCGGCTCGGCGCCGAACTTGATCGAGCTGCCGCTGAAGATTTTGGAGTTGGTCGTGAGCTGGACGTGGTTCTCAAGACCGATGACGACTTCCCATTGCATGGTGTTCTCTCTTGTATGTCAGTGCGTCAGACGCCTTCGGGCGCGCGCGTATGCCAATCCGTGGCTTGCTGGTACTGGTGGGCGATGTTCAGCAGCTTCGCTTCGGCGAAGTAGTTGCCGATGATTTGCAGGCCCACCGGGCGCTTCGCATTCTTCTCGCCCTGGCCGAAACCGACCGGGATGGACATGCCGGGCAGGCCGGCGAGGCTCGTCGACAGGGTGAAGATGTCGGCCAGGTAGTTCGCCACCGGGTCGTTCGCCTTGGAACCCAGGTCCCACGCGACACTCGGGGCCACCGGGCCCATGATCACGTCGCACTTGTCGCGGAACGCGGCCTGGAAGTCGTCGGCGATCAGGCGGCGGATCTTCTGCGCCTGCACGTAGTACGCGTCGTAGTAGCCGTGGCACAGCACGTACGTGCCGACCATGATGCGGCGCTGGACTTCCTTGCCGAAGCCTTGCGCACGCGTTTTCTTGTACATGTCCTGCAGGTCCGTGTATTCCGGAGCGCGGTAGCCGTAGCGCACGCCGTCGAAGCGCGACAGGTTGGACGACGCTTCCGCCGGCGCGATGATGTAGTACACGGGGATCGACAGCGACGTCTTCGGCAGCGAGATCTCGACCAGGGTCGCGCCCAGCTTCACGAATTCGTCCAGCGCGGCGCGCACGGCCTGCTCGACGTCCGCGTCGAGACCTTCACCGAAGTATTCCTTCGGCACGCCGATGCGCAGGCCGCTCAGGGGCGCGTTCAGGTCGCGCGTAAAGTCTTCGCGGGCATTGCCTTGCTCGGCCGTGAGGCTCGTCGAGTCGCGCTCGTCGAAGCCGACCATCTCGTTCAGCAGCAGGGCGCAGTCCTCGGCCGTGCGGGCCATCGGGCCGCCCTGGTCGAGCGACGACGCGAACGCGATCATGCCGAAGCGCGACACGCGGCCGTACGTCGGCTTGATGCCCGTGATGCCGCAGAAGGCGGCCGGCTGGCGGATCGAGCCGCCCGTGTCGGTGCCGGTCGCGGCCGGCGCGAGGCGCGCGGCAATGGCGGCGGCCGAGCCACCCGACGAGCCGCCCGGCACGGCCAGCGCGTCCCACGGGTTTTTCACGGCGCCGAACGCGGAGTTCTCGTTCGACCCGCCCATCGCGAATTCGTCGCAGTTCAGCTTGCCGAGCGTGACCATGCCGGCATCGGCGAATTTCGTGACGACGGTCGCGTCGAACGGGCTGACATAATTGCCCAGCATCTTCGAGGCGGCGGTCGAGCGCCAGCCCTGCGTGACGAAGATGTCCTTGTGGGCAATGGGAATGCCCGTCAGCGGGCCGGCGTTGCCTTGCGCGATGCGGGCATCGGCGGCCTTCGCCTGCGCGAGCGACAGTTCCGGATTGACGTCCAGGAACGCGTTGTGCTGGCTCGCGGCGATGCGGTCGAGGTAGTGCTGCGTCAGCTCCGTCGCCGAGACTTGTTTCGAGTGCAGGAGCGCGGACAGCTCCTTGATGGTTTTTTGATGCATCATGATGGTCGACGTTCGCTGCGGGTTATTCGATGACTTTCGGCACCAGGTACAGGCCGTCCTGGGTTTTCGGGGCCGGGGCCTGGTAGTCGTCGCGGTGGTCTTCTTCCGTCACCACGTCTTCGCGCAGGCGCAGGGGCAGGGCGAGCACGCTGGCCAGCGGTTGCGACAACGGCGCAACACCCGTGGTGTCGACGGCCTGCAACTGGTCGGCCAGGGCGAAGATCCCGTTCAGCTCGTTCAAGGCGATTTCGGCATGGGCCTCGTCCATATCGAGCTGGGCCAGGTTGGCGATCCGTTTTACGTCTGAAAGTGTCAGGGACATGGCAAAAGGCGCGGTTCGGTGCCGCGTTCAAAGATGAGTGTGTAGATAATGAAATTTGGACAACGGCGCGCTAAAGCTGATAAAAGCTTTCTAATGCCGTCGATCTCGCAGGCTGATATGGGCACGAAACCACCCGTTTTTCAGCATTTAATCGGCAAATTATAAGGTAGAATGGCGGGCTAATGCGTTCTCCGGGCGAAACCTGGCCCTCTTCCACGCATGAAAAGCCCGCGAGGCGGATTCGGCAGTCGCGGCGAGGATTCCCCGATTAATGTTAGGCGCAGTCTAGTGCGCATATCAGGACACACATGTTTGGTTTTTTACGTAGCTATTTTTCGAACGACCTGGCCATCGACCTGGGTACCGCCAACACGCTGATCTACGTGCGCGGCCTGGGCATCGTGCTGGATGAGCCTTCGGTCGTCGCGATCCGCCAGGAAGGCGGTCCGAACGGCAAGAAGACGATCCAGGCGGTCGGCAAGGAAGCCAAGCAAATGCTCGGCAAGGTTCCCGGCAACATCGAAGCGATCCGTCCGATGAAGGATGGCGTGATCGCCGACTTCACCGTCACCGAGCAGATGCTCAAGCAGTTCATCCGCATGGTGCACGACTCCAAGTTCTTCCGTCCGTCGCCGCGCATCATCATCTGCGTGCCGTGCGGTTCGACCCAGGTCGAGCGCCGCGCGATCCGCGAATCGGCACTGGGCGCGGGCGCGTCGCAGGTCTACCTGATCGAAGAGCCGATGGCGGCCGCGATCGGCGCGGGCCTGCCGGTGGCCGAGGCGACCGGTTCGATGGTCGTCGACATCGGCGGCGGCACGACGGAAGTCGGCATCATCTCGCTGGGCGGCATGGTCTATAAAGGTTCCGTGCGCGTGGGCGGCGACAAGTTCGACGAAGCCATCGTCAACTACATCCGCCGCAATTACGGCATGCTGATCGGCGAACAGACCGCGGAAGCGATCAAGAAAGCAATAGGTTCGGCTTTCCCGGGCTCCGAAGTCAAGGAGATGGAAGTCAAGGGCCGCAACCTGTCGGAAGGCATCCCGCGTTCCTTCACCATCTCGAGCAACGAGATCCTGGAAGCGCTGACCGACCCGCTGAACAACATCGTCTCGGCCGTCAAGAACGCCCTCGAGCAGACCCCGCCGGAACTGGGCGCGGACATCGCCGAGAAGGGCATGATGCTGACCGGCGGCGGCGCGCTGCTGCGCGACCTGGACCGCCTGCTGATGGAAGAGACCGGCCTGCCGGTGCTGGTGGCCGAGGATCCGCTGACCTGCGTCGTGCGCGGTTCGGGCATGGCGCTCGAGCGCATGGATAAGCTGGGCTCGATCTTCTCGTACGAGTAACCCGGCCGTGGCTGCGCGGACAGGGCGTGTGACCGTACCGGCGATCCCGGGGCGGCACGCGCCGTTCGCGTTTGGTGTCGCCCGTCTGACGCGTACCCGCGCCGGGCGTCTGGATTGACGCGGGCGCCGGTCGCCCCGCATTATTGGAAGTCATGGAATACAGTCCTCCGCCGCTGTTCAAGCAAGGCGCCCCCGCAAGGGTCAAGGTGACCGTGTTCGCTCTCCTGTCGATCGCGCTGCTCGTGGTCGACGCCCGCCTGCACGCGCTCACCGCCGTGCGCCAGGTGGCGGCAACGGTCCTGTACCCGTTCCAGATGGCTGCCCTGGCACCGCGCGACGCGCTGGCCAACATGGGCACGTATTTTTCCTCGATCTCCGCGCTGCAGAAGGAAGTGCGCGACCTGAAGAGCCAGCAGGTCGCGATGGCCCAGGCCATGCAGCAGGCACAGCTCCAGATGGCCGAGAACGCGCAGCTGCGCCGCCTGATGGACGCGCGCGAGCACCTGCCCGTGCGCTCGATGATGAGCGAGATCCTGTACGACGCACGTGACCCGTCCACGCGCCGCGTCGTGCTCGACCGCGGCACCCGCAGCGGCGTGAAGCTCGGCCTGCCCGTGATCGACAACGCCGGCGTCGTCGGCCAGGTCACGCGCGTGTTCCCGTTCACGTCCGAAGTCACGCTCCTCACCGACAAGGAACAGGCCATCCCCGTGCAGGTGCTGCGCAACGGCCTGCGCAGCGTCGCGTACGGCCGCGGCCAGTCTGGCTTGCTGGACCTGCGCTTCGTCGCGCCGAACGCCGACATCCAGGTCGGCGACGTGCTCGTGACGTCCGGCCTGGACGGCGTCTACCCGGCCGGCCTCGCGGTCGCGAAAGTCATCCAGGTCGAGAACGTGGCGCAGGGCGCCTTCGGCCGCGTCGTGTGCCAGCCGCTGGCGGGCATCGACCGTCACCGCCAGCTGTTGATCGTGATGTCCGACCAGCCTCTGCCGCCGCGCCCGGCTGCGGAACCGGCCAAGGCCAACGGCAACACTACGTCGAAGAAGAATCTGCCGCGCATGGAACCCGTGCCGCCGCTGCCGCTGCCGCCGCAACCGCTGGCGCCTGCCGTCGCGCCGGCGACCCAGCCCGGCGCCGCGCCTGCGCGCACGACCCCGGGCGCCGCTGCGCGGACGCCGGCCACGACGCCTGCAACGACCCCGGCAGCGCGTGCCCCCGCTGCAACCGCGCCGGCCGCCGGATCGCCGGCCGCCGGAACGCCGGCCGCCGGAACCCCCGCACGTAATGCCGCCACCGCCGCGCCGACCCCGGCCGCGCCGGCTGCAGCCCGGCCGAAGGAGGGCAACTGATGCCGGCGACGAACCGTCCGCACTACATCCTGCTGCCCGTCAGCCCGCTGTTCATCGCGTTCAGCCTGGTCTGCGCGTTCATGCTCAACCTGCTGCCTTGGGGTCGCTGGGTCGGTGCGCCGGACTTCGTCGCGCTCGTGCTCGTGTTCTGGGGCATCCACCAGCCGCGCAAGGTCGGCATCGGCATCGCGTTCTGCATGGGCCTCCTGATGGACGTGCACGACGCCACGCTGCTGGGCGAGAACGCCCTCGCGTATACCTTGCTGTCGTACCTGGCGATCATGATCCACCGTCGCGTGCTGTGGTTCCCGCTCGTCACGCAGGCGATGCACGTGTTCCCGCTGCTGCTGCTCACGCAGGCGATCCAGGTGATGGTACGCTTCTTCGTCACGGGCCGTTTCCCCGGCGCGCTCGTGTTCATCGAAAGCGTGATCGCCGTCGCGCTGTGGCCCGTGATCACGTGGCTGCTGCTGGCGCCGCAGCGCCGCGCGGTCGACAAGGACCATACGCGTCCGATCTGAAGCATGTTTTGATCGCCTCCCCGAATGACCGAGATTAAAGACAGCGATCGCGAGATCCACCTGTTCCGCATGCGCCTGACGGCGATGGTGCTGTTCGTCTTCGTCTGCTTCGGCCTGCTCGTCGCCCGCTTCGTCTGGCTGCAGGTCGTCAAGCACAGCCAGTACATGGCGCAGGCCGAGGACAACCGCATCGCGCTCGTGCCCATCGTGCCGAACCGCGGCCTGATCGTCGACCGCAACGGCGTCGTCCTGGCCAGCAACTACTCCGCCTACACGCTCGAGATCACGCCGTCCAAGCTGGAAGCGAACCTCGATTCCGTCATCGACGAACTGGCGAAGCTCGTCACGATCGAACCGAAGGACCGCAAACGCTTCAAACGCTTGATGGAAGAGTCGAAGAATTTTTCCAGCGTCCCGATCCGCACCCGCCTGACGGACGACGAGGTGGCGCGCTTCACGGCGCAGCGCTTCCGCTTCCCCGGCGTGGAGGTGCAGGCGCGCCTGTTCCGCCAATATCCGCTGGGCGAGGTGGCGTCGCACGTGCTGGGCTACATCGGCCGCATCAACCAGGCCGAGGCCAAGGTCATCGACGCGTCCGACGATGCCGCCAACTACAACGGCACGGACCACATCGGCAAGGAAGGCCTGGAAAAGAGCTACGAGCGCCAGCTGCACGGCCAGACGGGCTACGAGGAAGTGGAGCGCTCGGCCGGCGGCCGCGCGATCCGCACCCTGTCGCGCACGCCGCCGACGCCGGGCAACAACCTGATCCTGTCGATCGACATCGAGTTGCAGAAAGTCGTCGAAGAGGCGTTCGGCAATTACCGCGGCGCGCTCGTCGCCATCGAACCCGCGACGGGCGACGTGCTCGCGTACGTGTCGCGGCCGGGCTTCGATCCGAACCTGTTCGTCGACGGCATCGACAGCCAGAGCTGGACGGAGCTGAACACGTCGCTCGACAAGCCGCTGATGAACCGTCCGCTGTCCGGCACGTATCCGCCCGGTTCCACGTTCAAGCCGTTCATGGCGCTGGCCGCGCTGGAACTGGGCCTGCGCCGGCCCGAGTACGGCATCAGCGACCCCGGCTTCTTCGTGCTGGGCGGGCACCGCTTCAACGACGACAAGAAGGGCGGTCACGGCTACATCGACATGTACCGGTCGATCGTGATGTCGTGCGACACCTATTACTACCAGCTCGGCAACGAGATGGGCATCGACCGCATCCACGACTTCATGCAGCCGTTCGGCTTCGGCGAAAAGACGGGCATCGACCTCGAACACGAAAAGACGGGCGTGCTGCCGTCGCAGCAATGGAAGCGCGAGCGCTTCAAGAAGAACCGCGCGGCGCAGAAGTGGGTCGGCGGCGACACGATCTCGATCTCCATCGGCAACGGCTTCAACAGCTACACGCCGCTGCAAATGGCGCACGCGGTGGCGACGCTCGCCAACGACGGCGTCATCATGAAGCCGCACCTCGTCAAGATGCTCGAGGATCCGTCCAGCCACGGCCGCACGCTGACGGTGCCGAAGGAATCCGGCCGCATCGCGCTCAAGCAGCAGAACATCGACGTCGTCAAGCGCGCCATGGTCGGCGTGACGGCGGACCAGAGTGGCACGGCGTTCATCCCGTTCCGCAACGTGCAGTACACGGTGGCGGGCAAGACGGGTACGGCGCAGGTCGTGGGCCTGAAGGGCCAGAAGTACAATGCGGCGGCGACCCCGGAACGCCTGCGCGACAACGCGCTGTTCGTCGCGTTCGCCCCGGCCGACCATCCCCGCATCGCGCTCGCGATCGTCGTGGAAAACGCAGGCTTCGGCGCGGCCGTCGCGGCGCCGATCGCGCGCAAGGCGCTCGACTACTACCTGCTCGGCAAGCGCCCGGGCGACGCGGACAAGCCGGCGCCGAAACCCGTCGACCCCGTCCCGGCCGATGAAGACCAGGTGGCGCCCACGGCCGGTGCCGATTTCCGCCCGGGCGGCGAGACCCCCGGCAACAAGGACTGAACCATGGCGCATTTCCCCGAACGCCGCTCGCTCAGCCGGCGCCTCAAACCGTATTTCACCGTCTTCGATCCGGCCCTGTCGCTGATCCTGTTCCTGCTGCTGTGCACGGGCCTCGTCACGCTGTCCTCGGCCGGCCACGACTTCCCCGGCCGCCTGGAAGGCCAGATCCGCAACATCATCGCGGCCTTCGTGTTCATGTGGGCCGCCGCCGTCGTGCCGCCGCAGACCCTGCTGCGCCTCGCCGTGCCGATCTATACGTTCGGCGTCGCGCTGCTGCTTGCGGTGGCGACCGTCGGCATCATCAAGAAGGGCGCGCGGCGCTGGCTGCACGTGGGCGTCGACATCCAGCCGTCCGAGATCATGAAGATCGCCACGCCGCTGATGCTGGCCTGGTATTTCCAGACCCGCGCCGGCATCCTCCAATGGAAAACCTTCCTCGTGGCGGCGTTGCTGCTCGCGATTCCGTTCGGCCTCATCGCCCGCCAGCCCGACCTCGGCACGGCGCTGCTGGTGGGCGGTTCCGGCTTCTTCGTGATCTTCCTGGCCGGCCTGTCGTGGAAGGCGCTCGGCGCGCTGGTCGTGGCCGGCTGCGCCGCGCTCCCCGTTGCGTGGTCGATGATGCACGACTACCAGCGCGAACGCGTGATGACCCTGATCGATCCCACGTCCGACCCGCTCGGCAAGGGCTTCCACATCATCCAGTCGACCATCGCGATCGGCTCGGGCGGCGTGACCGGCAAGGGCTACATGAAGGGGACGCAGGCATACCTGGAATTCATTCCCGAGCGCACGACCGACTTCATCTTTTCCGTGTACTCGGAAGAGTTCGGCCTAATTGGTAACCTTGTGTTGCTGTTCTTGTATTTGCTGCTCATCGGTCGTAGCATGATGATCGCCGCCAACGCCCCGAATCTGTTCACCCGCCTGGTGGCGGGAGCGATCGCGATGATGTTTTTTACCTATGCCTTCATCAACATGGGCATGGTCAGCGGCATCCTGCCCGTGGTCGGCGTTCCGCTTCCTTTCATGAGCTATGGCGGTACCGCGTTGATTACCCTGGGCCTCTGCAGTGGTATATTGATGAGTATTCAAAGACACCGCAAACTGGTGCAGACCTGATATGCAAGAGAACGCGATGGCCGTTCCGAGGTTACTCCCAGCGGTCATTGCGATACTGGCAATGATGGCGGGGTGCAGTACCACGGACCAGAACGGCGAACACAAAAGCCTGATTCCCCTGCCGTGGAAGCACAAGGTCACCCGCGTGGACCCGTCGCTGCCGAACCTGCCGCCGGCCGGCTCCGGCCGCGGTGGTTACTACCAGGACGACGGCCCTGGCGCGAATCCGCCCCCGGGCCTGCTGGACACCCCCGACGCCGTCGTCAAGTACGAACCCTACGCCAAGTTCGCCAACAAGCCTTACTCCGTGTTCGGCCAGACGTACACCCCGCTCATCAACGACGAACCGTTCACCCAGCGCGGCGTGGCCAGCTGGTACGGCGTCAAGTTCCACGGACAGCGCACGTCGTCGGGCGAAGCCTACGACATGTACAAGATGACGGCCGCGCACCCCACGTTGCCGATTCCCTCGTACGCGCGCATCACGAGCCTGGAGAGCGGCAAGTCCGTCGTCGTGCGCATCAACGACCGCGGGCCGTTCCACTCCGACCGCGTCATCGACGTGTCGTACACGGCGGCCCTCAAGCTGGGCCTGCTGGGCAAGGGCAGTCACCAGGTCCAGATCGACCGCCTGTTCCCGGGCGACGTGATGCAGCTCGCGTCCGCGCGCCGCGCCGCCGCATCCGAAGCGCAGGCGATGCCGGCACCGCCTGCCATCGCCGCCCTCATGCTGGAAGACCGCGTCGACATGGACAGCGCCGCCGTCGCGCGCGCGCAGACACCCTCGGCATCGGCTTCGGCCTCGTCCGACAAGGCGGCGCTGACGCCGGGTTTCTATCTGCAACTGGGCGCCTACGGGCGCGAAGGCAAGGCCGAGGAGATGGGCGAAAAGCTCAAGCAGGCGGGCGTCGACCTCGCAGTCGAAGTCGTCCGTTCCGGCAACGTCAACCGCCTGTACGGCGGCCCCTTCGAAACCCGCGCGCTGGCGCAGGAAGCGGCCCGCGCACTGCCGGCCGGGCTTGGCCTGAAACCCATCGTCGTGCGGCGCTGAGCGGGCAGGGGCGGCCATCGTCCCGTGCCTTTCCCTTCATTCACGCCCTGTCACGCCCCTCCAGAGGGCTGTCCCTGCTCGTCCCGTGGCACGGGGCCATGCCTAAGCCCATCCTGTCGAGACATCAGATGTCTGACCAACTTGTCTGCATTTCAGTGCCCATGCATGACAATGTGCGGTGTCAATTGCATTAAAACCACAAAATTATGGCCGAATTTGCTGGTTTCCATAAATGTTATCGTCAGATGTCAGACATCTACAACGATTTTCGCTTTGCTATACGCTACCATTCTTTGTATTGCGTGAGCGTCGCTAAATGAAATTTAAAACGGATGTTTTGCTGAGAGGGCCGAATAAATAGCGGGGCTGAGGCGATGTTTGCGCATAACATTTATGTTTGCTCAATTGACACCCATAACATTGTGCTCCTACACTGGTTTTGCCTAGCAATAAATACATGCCTGCCGGCATGTCAGGCCCAGATAAAAACATAGGAGACAGCAATGATCGAGAAGTCCGTAGCGCGGCGTCGTCATCAGGGCCGCCAGGTTGTACTTGGCCTGGGCGTGATCGCCGGCCTCATCCAGCAAGCGTATGCCCAGGAAGTCCCGGCCGCCACGGCCGATACTGCAGTGGTGACCGTGACCGGCTACCGCGCCAGTCTGTTGTCGTCCGCAAAGGACAAGAAGGAAGCCGTCGGTTTCCAGGACACCATCAGTGCCGAAGATATCGGTAAATTCCCCGACAAGAACATCGCCGAATCGCTGAGCCGTATTCCCGGCGTGCAGATCTCGCGCGACGTGACGGGCGAAGGCGTCAACGTGCAGATCCGTGGTCTGGGCTCCAGCTTCACCAAGGTGCTGCTGAACAATGCCCAGATCGCCGTGGCCTCGTCCGGTCCGATCGACGGCGCGAACACGAATCGCGAGATCGACCTCGACATGCTGCCGACCGATCTGTTCACGAAACTGACCGTCAGCAAGAGCCCGACCGCCGACATGATCGAAGGCGGCGCCGCCGGCGTCGTCAACCTGCGCAGCGCGCGTCCGTTCGACAATCCGGGCACGCACGTGTCGTACGGCGGCACGCTGCAAAAACAGCAGATCGCCGATGGCGTCGGCGGCCGTGGTTCCATCCTCGCCAGCAAGACCTGGGGTGACAAGTTCGGTATCCTCGCCGGTATCGCCGTCAATCGCCAGAAGGCACGCACGACCGGCTACGAGACGGTCGGCCTCACCAACGCCAACCTGTCGGCCACGCAGAACACGTCGGGCACCCGCAACACGACCGGTGGCGGCAACTGGACCATCCCAGCCACGGTGCCGGCCGGTGCCGGCGCGGGTCTCGTCGCGGGCACCCCGATCAACCAGGCATTCCTGCTGGCGAACAACCCGGGCCTGAACATCACCCAGATCGACAACGCGATCCTGCCGCGCCTGGGCCGCTACATGGATTACTTCGGCACGCGCGACAAGGGTGCGGCGATCGTCAGCGCCGAATGGCGTCCGCTCGACAACCTGCACTTCTACGTCGACACCATGTACAGCAAGAAGGACGACGACATGTCGCGCATCGGCTATACGTGGGCCGTGCGCAACAACTTCGAGATCCCGCTGAACATGCAGGTCGACAAGAGCGATTGCGCCGCCGGCTGCACGGTCACGCAGGGCACGTTCGCCAATTCGCGCTACTTCATCGAATACGGTCCGCGCCGCGACAAGACGACCTTGAAGGGCATCAACCCGGGCATGGAATGGAAGATCAGCCCGACCCTGAAGCTGGAAGCGCAAGCCAACGCGACCAAGTCGTCGTTCTCGCACGAAGCCCCCACCATCATGCCGATCACGGCCGACGGCAGCGGCCTCGTCGCCACGTTCAACGGCAACGGCGGCGCCATGCCGAGCATCACGTTCAACCAGGACGTGAACAACCCGGCCAACTTCGTCTGGAACGGCGGCCGCGTCAACATCCAGAACGAACTGCGCGAAACGAGCACGAAGGGCTTCCACACCGACCTGACCTGGGGCGACGCGAAGCTGAACGTACGGGCCGGTATCGCCTACGACGATATCGACCGCCGCATCCGCGGCCAGGACAACTCGGCCGCGTGGCAGGCTGCCGTGTGCGGCAACAATCCGAGCGTGTTCCTGCAGGGCCCGAATGGTGCGCCGCCATGCGACGGCGCCTCGACGCCGGGCGCCAGCGCCAGCGCCCTGTACCCGGGCTACGGCACGGGCTACACGGCCGGCCAGACGGCACCGCTCACGTACCAGGGTTCGCTGATCCCCGTGAACAAGCTGGGCAGCTATCTGGTGCCGGGTCCGTACGGCCGCCTCGTGATCGACTGGGACCGCTTCCGCAAGGATTCGAACTACGACGCCTACAACTCGACGGCGCCGGACTCCACCAGCTCGTCGACGGGCGCCAGCTCGGGTTACGTGCGTGAGCGCAGCACGGGCTTCTACACCGAAGTCAACGGCCAGACGAACGTTGCCGGCTTCCCGCTGCGCTACAACGCCGGCGTGCGCTACGTCCGCACGAAGCAGGAAGTGGGTTCGCTCAACTCGTTCAGCGATCCGCGCAACGCCTCGCTCACCCAGAACGGTTCGAAGTACCCGAACCTGACCGAGTGGGTGTACCAGAACACCACCTACAACAACACGCTGCCGTCGGCAACCGCGGCCCTGTCGCTGCGCAACGACGTCGTGGCCCGCCTCGCGCTGTCGAAGACGATGACCCGCGCGAACCCGAACTCGCTGCGTCCGGGCATCAACTTCAGCTCGCCGTCCGCCGACATCGGCACCATCGGCAGCCCGGAACTGAAGCCCTACCTGTCGAACAACATCGACCTGGGCCTGGACTGGTACACGGGACGTGAAGGCTACGTGAGCCTGACCGTGTTCCAGA
The DNA here is from genome assembly GCF_900101265.1 of Massilia sp. PDC64. GTDB lineage: Bacteria > Pseudomonadota > Gammaproteobacteria > Burkholderiales > Burkholderiaceae_D > Telluria. The sequence goes on along the minus strand of NZ_FMZS01000017.1, from coordinate 73,186 downwards.
AGCAGGTGAAGGGCTTCACCGTCATCGACAACCGCACGCTGCCGTTCTCCGCGCTGGCCGCCTACGGCATCACCTACAACAACCTGATCCCGACCCAGCAGGTGGCCATCAATTCGCGCGGCGGTCCGGACGCGGCCACGGTCGTGATGAGCCAGGAACGCAACGCGGGCGGCATCCTGCGCGTGCGCGGCCTGGAGATCGGCTGGGTCCAGCCGCTCGACAAGCTCCTGCCGATCAAGGGCTTCGGCTTCAACGAGACCGCGACCTTCATCAACCAGAGTGCGAGCGGCGAGGGCACCAGCGGCTTCGTCGCCCTGAACGTGCCGAAGAAGAGCAACAACTTCGGCTTCTACTACGAGAACCACGGCTACATGGCGCGCATCTCGCACCAGTACCAGCAGGGCAGCCAGTCCAGCACGGCCAACCAGAACGGCATCACGCTGGCATCGCTGTACGGCCGCTCGTACAAGCAGGCCGACTTCTCGTCCAGCGTGGACCTGGAAAAGGTCTTCGACCGCGACGGCTGGCCGACGGTCACGTTCGACATCGTCAACCTGAACAAGGCCAAGCGCGAAGCCTACTTCCAGTTCCCGAACGCGGCGTTCTCGTCGTACGATCCGGGCCGCACCTTCCAGCTGGGCGTGCGCGGCAAGTTCTGATCGCATAGCAGTCCCTTTACGTCCCCTGTCCCCGCTTTCGACCGGCATGCAACGCGCCGGTTGCGAGCGGGGCTTTTTCTTTTGCGGTAGCTCACACCGCTTCCGTTTCCTCTGCCAGATCCGGAACTGCCGACCTGGCGCCCGGTCGAACCGCATATCAACGCAACGACGCGACAGGAGGCACGGCATGGGTGCACGACTCGTGGAGCTGGTGGAACGCTTCGGCGGCCGGCTGGAAGGCGATCCTGACATCGAAGTGGCGCGCATCGCCCCGCTGGACCGCGCGGGCGCCACGGACATCAGCTTTCTCAGCAACAGCCGGCTGCGTGCCGTCGCCGCGCACAGCCGCGCGGCGGCGCTGATCCTGGCACCGCCCGACGAGCCGGAAGTCGCGGCCACGTACGCGGGCGCGCGCATCGTGACGAACAACCCGTACGCCTACTTCGCCCGCACGGCGCAATACCTGTGCGCGCCAGGGCATCCGCCCGCGCCGGGCATCCACCCGACGGCCTTCGTGCACGCAGGGGCGCACGTGCACCCGACTGCCTTCCTCGGCCCGCACGTCACGGTGGAGGAGGGCGCCACCATCGGACCCGGCGCCGTGATCGACGCGGGGTGCTACATCGGCCGCGATGCGAGCGTGGGCGAGGGCACGCATTTCTTCGCCAACGTGACCTTCCACGCGCGCTGCGTCATCGGCGCGCGCGGCATCGTGCACTCCGGCGCCGTGATCGGCGGCGACGGCTTCGGCTTCGCGGTCGATGGCGGTGTCTACATCAAGATCCCGCAGACGGGGCGCGTCGTCATCGGCGACGACGTCGACATCGGCTCGAACACGGCGGTCGACCGTGGCGCGCTGGACGACACGGTGATCGAGGACGGCGTGAAACTCGACAACCTGATCCAGATCGGGCACAACTGCCGCATCGGCGCGCACACGGCGATGGCCGGCTGCGTGGGCGTGGCGGGCAGCGCGAACATCGGCCGCCACTGCACGTTCGGCGGCGCCGCGATGATCAACGGCCACATCGATATCGCCGACAACGTCCACGTCACGGCCGGTACGCTGGTGCCGAATTCGATCACGACACCGGGGCGCTACACGGGCTTTTATCCGATGGCGCCGAATGCCGAGTGGGAACGCAACGCGGCGCTGCTGCGCAACCTGTCGGCGATGCGGGAGAAGATCAAGACGCTCGAGCGGGCGGTGAAAGTGCTGAGCGGAGAGCAGGCGGCGCGGGCCGAGTAGCCGTCTACCGTTGTGCCGGGCGGGGCGCGACGCTCGCTGACGCGAACGTGTCAGGCTGGTGCTGGGCCAGGGTCGTCAGCGGCCACAACAGCGTGCGTCTCAGTTGCAGTTCTTGACGGTTGCCTCGTCATACCGCTCCGCGAACCCTTCGACCCGCTTGCGCGTCGCCGCATCGAGCCCACGCAGGCGATAGACGTAATGGTTGGTCTGCGGTCCACGCGGCGCGATGCGGGCCGAGTGCACGCCTTGCTTGCCCAGCTGCGCGAGCAAGGCCTGGGCGCCGCTCTCCGTCTTGAACACGCCCAGCGAGATCGCGTATTTCATCGGAGAGTCGCCCTGCATGACGTAGAAATTGGTCACGCCCAGGTTGCGCAGTTCGGCGGCCTTGCGGTCGGCCGCTTCCTTGCTGCCCTGCGACGGGATGTGCACGAGCCAGCTGCTGACGTCCTGGGCCTGGATCGTCTGGCGCGACTGGCGGTCGCCGAGGTCGAGTGCGGCCAGGCGTGCTTCGAAGCGGTGGGCGTCGGTCGAATTGAACGGGCCGATTTCCGTGCAGGCGAAGGCGGGCGCGGGAGCAGGCTCCGCCGGGGTGCTGGGTGCCGGTGCGGTGGCGGGCGCGCTTGCCGCTGCGCTCGCCGATGCGGCCTCGTCACCGCCTGGCGGCGCGGCGGCTTTCGCGGCGGCCTCGGCCTGGTCGCGCGTCAGCAACGTCATCCTGGCCGTGTTGAACTGTCGCTTCAGGCGCGCCGGTTCGTGCTCATTGCTCCTGGCGGTACCGAGCAGGCCCTGGGCGTACGCGAACAGGGCGGTGTTCAGGAACAGCAGGGACCAGAAGGCGAGTCGTAGCACGAGCATGTCCTCAAGCGGATGCGGGGTTGGAAGCAAGGAAAGGTGCGGCCGCATGCAGGCCCACCAGCACAATATTATCCAGCATCCAGTGCGGGACGGACAGCAGCGGGGCCACGCTGGCCGCCGCGCCGCCGGAAACGATGCACAGGTCGGCTGGCAGCGCCGCGCAGGCGCGTTCGATGGCGCCGGCCTGCGCGGCAAGGCAGCCGGACAGGATCGCGTCGCTCGTGTGGTCCGCAAATAAAGGCGGTGCCGTGAAGCGCTCGCCCGGGGCCACCTGCGGCAGCTGGGCCGTGCCGCGCGCCAGCGCACCCAGCATCAGGCCCAGGCCCGGCAGGATCATCCCGCCGAGGAAGTCACCGGCGGCGCTCACGGCATCCACCGTCGTCGCCGTGCCGCACGTGGCGACGACGAGGTTCTTGCCCGGAGCGAGGCAGCGTGCGCCGAGGGCGGCGGCGAAGCGGTCGCTGCCCAGTTGTGCCGGATTGCGGTAGCGGTTATGCAGGCCGGCCAGTTCGTCGCGTGACGTGAACCATTGGGGCGGCGCCGGCAGCAGCGGGGCGAGCAGGGCCGTCAGTTCGGCCTGCATCGCGTGGCCGGCCACGTTCGACACGATCGCGCGCGTGATGCCCTGGCCCGCCCAGGCCGCTTGCAGGCGCTCCAGTTCCGCATGCGGCACGGCGCCGTGCGCGGTCCAGTCGCCCGGCGCGGCCTCAAGCGGAGCGATGGCCCATTTGATTCGCGTGTTTCCCGCATCGACGAGCAATAGCATCACGGTCTCCCGAAGATCAATCCCTGGTACGCAGCGACACGTCGCCGGCCACGATCGTCACGCGTCCCGCCGCCGTGTCGAGCAGCAGGCGCCCCGTGTCGTCCACGCCGGCGGCAAGACCCTCGTGCTGCACCTCGCCCCGGTCGAGCAGGACGACCCGCCGGCCCTGCCACGCGTGCAGCACGTTCCAGCGCGCGACGAAGGCGGCGAAGCCCGCGTGCGCGAACAGTGTCAGCGCCTCGGCCAGGCCGTCGAGCAGCGCGGCCATCAGCTCGTCGCGGTCCATGCGCGCGAGCCACGGCATCGCGGCGGCGCTGCGGCCGATCCTGTCTTCGAGTGCGTCCGGCATCACGAGGTTCACGCCGATGCCGACGATGGTCCACGCGGCGCCGTCCGCCCCCACCTGCGTCTCGACGAGGATGCCGGCCAGCTTGTCGCCGTCCTTGAGCACGTCGTTCGGCCACTTCAGTTGCACGCTCTGGCCGAGCTTGCCGAGCGTTTCCGCCAGCGCGACGCCGATCGCGAGCGGCAGGCCGGCCAGGCCGCGCAGGCCGTCGGCGAAGCGCCAGGCCAGCGAGAACGTCAGCGAGTGTTCCGGTTCGGACAGCCAGCTGCGGCCCGCGCGGCCGCGCCCGGCCGTCTGGTGTTCGGCAACGAGCAGCACGGGGGCAGTGAGCTTCGGCGCGCGTGCCAGCAGGTCGGCGTTCGTCGACCCGGTCTCGGCCACTACCTCGACGGCGACGCCGGACCGCGAGAGCTGCATGATGCGGTCCGCGTTCATGGCGCCACCTTGCCGGATTTCGTCGGCGCGTGCGCGAACAGTGCGTCGAACAGGACGTTGGGCAGGAGGCGCAGGAGCTTGGCGACGACGCCCATGGGCCACGGGATCACACGGTAGCTGGTACCGGCGTCGATGGCGCGGGCGGCCGCGGCCGCGAAGCGGTCCACGGGCATCAGGAAGGGCATAGGAAAACGGTTCTGGCGGGTCATCGGAGTGTCGATGTAGCCGGGCGCGATGGTCACGACCCGGATACCGTGGGGTTGTAATTCGAGGCGGAGCGATTCCGCATAGGTGTGCACGGCGGACTTCGACGCGCAATAGGCGCCGGCGCCTTTCATGCCGCGGATGCCGGCCACGCTGCCGATGGCGACGAGGCGGCGCGGGCCCGTGTCACGTTTCATCGTCTCGACGAACGGCGCGAACGTGGCGACGGTGGCGGTCACGTTGATGGCGAAGATGCGGGCGAAGTCGACGAGGTCGTCCGGCCGTTCCGTCAGCGTTCCGGCCGAGACGCCGGCGCTGGCGATGACGACGTCGGCGCCGCCTTCGCGGGCGATGAAGTCGGCGGCGGCGGCAGCCAGTGCCGCGTGGTCCGTCACGTCGACGGTGTAGAGATGATGGTCACCGGAGAAGGGCAGGGCGCGCAGGGCATCCGTACGGCGGCCCAGCAGGCCGAGGACGGCGCCGCGCGCCGCATACTCGCGCGCCAGCGCGGCGCCGATGCCGCTGGACGCGCCCGTGATGAATACGCGCAGCCGGCGGCTCCGCGCAGCGGTCATTTCTTGTCCGCTTTCGCTTTCGCGACGAGGAAGTCCATCACCTGCAGGGCCGTCTGCTGTTGCTGGGCTTCCGTCGTGCCCTCGGGCGCGCCCGCGCCCGCGTGCGACGGCGACGTGACGAAGCGGCCGTCGACGACGACGAGCGGCCAGCGGTCCACGCCATAAGAATCCATCATCGCGGCGGCGCGGCGCAACTTCGCCTGGATGCCGAACGAGCGGTACGTGTCGACGAACTTTGCGCGGTCGATGCCCGCTTGCGCCACCCAGTCGAACACCTGCTCGTCGCTGGACAGGCGCAGGTGCTGTTGGTGCATGGCGTCGAACACCTTCTGGTGGTACTGGTTCAGGAGGCCCATCGCATCGAGCGTGTAGAACAGGCGCTGCTGCGGCAGCACGCTGGCGCCGCCCTGCACGTGCACGCGCTTGAACACGATGTTGTCGCCCTGTTTTTTCACCCATGCTTCGAGCGCGGGCTCGAACGCATAGCAGTGCGGGCAGTAATAGGCGAAGAACTCGATGACTTCGACCTGCTTGCCCGTGTCGGTCGGCTGCGAAGAAGGCAGCACGAGATATTGCGACCCCGCCAGCGGGTCCGCGGCGGACGCGGACAGGCTGGTGAATCCGGCCGCAAGGCCGAGGAGGGCGGTGCAGAACAGGCGGCGCGTCAGAGGCATCGCAAATCCTTAACGTTGGTTGCGCACGATGGCGACGTCGACGCCGCTGTCCAGCAGCTTGGCGCGTGCCTTGTTCATGGCTTCGGGCTGGTTGTACGGCCCCAGGCGCACGCGGTGCAGCACGCCGCTGTCGCTCGTGCGGTCGCTGATCGTCGCCTCGAAGCCGAGCAGCGCGAGCTTGGCGCGGGTGGCTTCCGCATCCGACAGGTCGCGGAACGCGCCGGCCTGCAGGTAGTAGACGTACTCGCCCGCGGCGCCGGCGGCGGGGGCCGGTGCCGGCGCAGGCGCCGGCGACACGGAGGCGACGCGGGTGTCGGGCTTGTGCTCCCCCTTGGCCGGTGCCGCATCCTTCATCGCGGCGATCGCCTGGCCGAGCGGGTCGGCGTCGGCCGGCTTCGTGCTGGCCGGTGCCGGGGCCGGGGCGGGGGCCGGCGTATCGGCGACGGCGCCGCCGGCGCGCGCGGCCGCTTTCTCGGAGAGCTCCTTGTTCGCTTCGCGCGCGGCGTCGCGGTTGGCATACATCGGCTTGTTCGGGTCCTGCGCCTGGCCCGGCGCGGGGTCGGCCGGGCGGCCGGCCTTGACCGTCTTGTCGGTGAACGGCGAGGCGCCCTTGGTGATCGTCAGCGCGACCGCGACCGCGATGCCCAGACCGACGATCAGGCCGATGATGAGGCCAGTGAGCGTGCTGCCCCGCTGGCGCGTGAAGGAGGATTGCGAGCGATTACGGAAAGCGGTCATGTAGTACGGTGTGTAGATAAAACGCTTACATCTTCTCCGGCGCCGAGACGCCGATCAGGGCCAGGCCGTTGCGCAGCACCTGGCGGATGGCGGCCGCCAGCGCGAGGCGGGCGAGCTTGGTCGGCTCGTCGTCGTCGAGCAGCCACTTGTGCGCGAAGTAATAGCTGTGCAGGTCGGCGGCCAGTTCGCGCAGGTAGAACGCGACCTGGTGCGGACCCAGCTCGACGAGCGCGCGCTGCAGCATCTCCGGGTATGTGGACAGCTTGGCCAGCAGGCCGGATTCGTGCGCATTCGTCAGCGGCGCCAGGTCCACGTTCGCCAATTGCGCGACGTCGCCGCCCCAGTTCGCGAGGGCCGAGCAGATGCGCGCATGGGCGTACTGCACGTAATAGACGGGGTTCTCGTCGTTGGTGGCGAGGGCGACGTCGACGTCGAACACGAATTCCGTGTCGGCCTTGCGCGAGATGAGGAAGAAGCGCACGGCGTCGCGGCCGCGGGTCACGTCGCCGTTGCCCGACCATTCGATCAGGTCGCGCACCGTCACGTACGAACCGGCGCGCTTGGAGATCTTGACCTCCTCGCCGTTCTTCATGACGGTGACCATCTTGTGCAGCACGTAGTCGGGATAGCCCTTCGGGATGCCGATGTTCACGGCCTGCAGGCCGGCGCGCACGCGGGCGATGGTGCCGTGGTGGTCGCTGCCCTGGATGTTGATGGCCTGGTCGAAACCGCGCTTGAATTTCTGGATGTGGTACGCGACGTCCGGCACGAAGTACGTGTAGGTGCCGTCGGACTTGCGCATCACGCGGTCCTTGTCGTCGCCGTAGTCCGTCGTCTTGAGCCACAGGGCGCCGTCCTGTTCGTACGTCACGCCCGCGTCGATCAGGGCCTGCACGGCCGCGTCGACCTTGCCGTCCGTGTACAGCGAGGACTCGAGATAATAGTTGTCGAACCTGACGCCGAATGCCTGCAGGTCCTGGTCCTGCTCGTTGCGCAGGTAGGTGACGGCGAAGCGGCGGATCGATTCGATGTCGTCCACGTCGCCGCTGGCGGTGGCGGGCTGGCCGTCGCTGGCCGACACAGTTTTCTTCGCGAGGAAGTCGGCGGCGATGTCGGCGATGTAGTCGCCGTTGTATGCGGATTCCGGCCACTCGGCGTCGCCCGGCTTGAAGCCGCGGGCGCGTGCCTGGACGGAGGTGGCCAAGGTGGCGATCTGCACGCCGGCGTCGTTGTAATAGAACTCGCGCGTGACCTGGTGGCCCTGCGACTCGAACAGCGACGACAGCGCGTCGCCCAGTGCCGCCTGGCGGCCGTGGCCCACGTGCAGGGGGCCGGTCGGGTTGGCGGACACGAATTCGATGATCACGTGGTGATTGGCGCCCGAGTCGCCGCGGCCGAAGGCATCGCCCTGCTGCAGGACGGTTTTCACGACGGACTGCTTGGCGCTGGCGGCCACGCGCAGGTTGATGAAGCCCGGACCGGCCACGTCGGCCGATTCCACGAGGCCCTGTGCCTTCGGATCGGCCAGCAGCGCGGCGACGAGGCGGGTGGCCAGTTCGCGCGGGTTCGTTTTCAGCGGCTTGGCCAGCTGCATGGCGATGTTGCAGGCGATGTCGCCGTGGCTGGGGTCGCGGGGACGCTCCAGGACGACGTTGGGCGTGAGGTCGCTGCCGGCGACGATGGGGGCCAATGCGGCCTGGAACAGGGCAACGATCTCTTGTTTTTGTTGGGCGAGCATGAACTGTGGTCGAAAATGTAATAGTCGGTGCGGCGCGGTGGCGGTGCCACGGGCAGGCTAAGCGATCATTATACTGGTTTGCCGCAACGCGCAAACCATCCCGGGGGTGCCGGCACAAGCCTCGCTTAAGCCTGCGCAACGCGTAACCGTTACAATGTGCGTCTTTATGCATTGATCGATTTGCCATGACCGAAAAGCGCCCGACGCTCACCCTCAAACCCAAGGCCAAGGCGGCCGAACCCCGGCGCGGCCGTCCTGCCGGCAAGGGGCCCGGCCGTCCCCAGGGCGAGGGCAATCCGCGCGGTCCCGGCGGCGCGCCTCCAAGGGGCACCCAACGGATCGAGCCGGTGCCGCGGAACGAAGCGCCGGGCGACGCATCGCCGCGCCTGCGCCAGAGCTACGAGGTCAAGGCACCGGTCCAGCTCGATTACCGTCCCGACCTGCGCGACGATTCCCTCGCGTTCGCCCTGCTGGGGGCGGCGAGCAGTCTCGCGCGGGTGCGCGCCGGCACGGCGCTGCCCCAGGCCCTGGCCGAGGTGTTCCAGGCCTGGGACCCGCTGCCGCAGGCGCGCGGCGCCATGCAGGACATCGCCTACCGCGCCATGCGCCAGCTGGGCCGCAGCGGCATCCTGCTGGGCATGATGACGAGCAAGGCGCCCGAGCCCGCCATGCTGGCCGGCCTGCTGGAATGCGCGCTGGCGCTGCTCGACCCGCCCGAGGGTACCGAGCCCCCGTACGAGGCGTTCACGGTCGTCGACCAGGCCGTCCGCGCCGCCGCCGCGCACCCGGATTTCGCCCATGCCAAGGCGATGGTGAACGCCGTGCTGCGCCGCTTCCTGCGCGAGCGCGAGCAACTGGTCGCCGCTGCGCTGCGCGACCAGGTCGCCCAATGGAATTACCCGCAGTGGTGGATCGACTCGGTGCGCACGGCGTACCCGGACGACTGGCAGGCGATCCTCCAGGCGGGCAACCGCCAGCCGCCGCTGACCCTGCGCGTGAACCGCCGCAGGACGGACGTCGACACCTATCTGAAAACGCTGGCCGCCGCGGGCATGCGCGCGGAGCAGGTGGGCCCGTCCGCCGTGCGCCTGGCGCAGGCCGTGAACGTGGCGCAGATCCCCGGCTTTGCGGACGGCCTCGTCTCCGTGCAGGACGCGGGCGCCCAGCTGGCCGCGCCGCTGCTGGACCTGAAGGATGGCATGCGCGTGCTGGACGCGTGCGCGGCCCCGGGCGGCAAGAGCGGGCACATCCTGGAAACGGCCGACGTCGACCTGACGGCGCTGGACGCCGACGCCCGCCGCCTGCAGCGCGTGGACCAGAATCTGCAGCGGCTGGGCCTGTCCGCGACCGTCAAGGCGGGCGCGGCGGAAAGCACGGATTGGTGGGATGGTCGTCAATACGATCGTATCCTCGCCGACGTCCCGTGCACCGCGTCCGGCATCGTCCGCCGGCACCCGGATATCCGCTGGTTACGACGCAAGAGTGACACCCACCAACTTGCAACACTTTCCAGCAAAATACTCGACAATCTTTGGCAGATGCTGCGGCCCGATGGTAAATTGCTGTTCGTGACATGTTCGCTCTGGCCGCAGGAATCGGAAGCGCAGGCCGCCGCCTTCGCGGTGCGCCACGGTGCGGTCCGTCTCGATGCGCCGGGCCAACTGCTTCCTCGAAGTGGCGCCGGGCAGGATCATGACGGTCTGTTCTATGCCCTGTTCCACAAGGCCAGGGCGTGAGCAATCCCGACAACGCTTTTTAAGGCTCTGGCCCTAGTGACTGTACGATTTTTCCGCCTCCTCGCCTGCCAGTTCTTGCTGGCATTCGCATGCGCAACGGCGCAGGCGGCCGACGGGATCGAAATCACCCGCGCCAGTATCGAGGCTTCCGACGACGGCTACCGGCTGTCCGCCGCCTATTCGTTCGACCTGACGCCCGGCCTCGAGCAAGCCATCCAGCACGGCGTGCCGCTGTCCTTCACCACCGAGATCGAGCTGACCCGGCCGCGCTGGTGGTGGACGGACGACCACGCCGTCTCCTCGCGCCGCACGGTCAAGCTGAACTACGACGTCCTGTTCCGGGTCTATCACGTTTCCGTCCCCGGCAGCATCCAGCAGAATTTCGACACGCTCGACGAAGCGCTGCTCGCGATCCGCCGGCCGACCCGCTGGCTGATCGCGTCCAAGGGCGCGCTCAAGCCGGGCGAGACCTACAACGTCACCGTACGCATGTTCATGGACCGCGAATACCTGTTGAAACCGCTCCAGGTCGATGCCTTGAATAATTCCGACTGGCGCCTGGCGTCGCACAAGAAGACCTTCACCTACCGTGCGGAGTAAGCCGTGATCCGGGCCCTGCGCTATGCCCTCGTGATCGGCAGCGCGATCGCGTCGATCCTCGTTTTTCTCCTCGCCTCCGCGTCCAGCAACACGGGCTTCTTCGCCCGCAATTTCGCCTGGCTGTTCGGCCTGATCATCGTCGTCGCCGGCGCGCTGTTCGTGCTGGTGATGGTCGCGTTCTGGCGCCTCTATTCACGCTACAAGGCGGGCAAGTTCGGCTCGCGGCTGATGGTGCGGCTGATGGTGCTGTTCGGGGGGATCGGCATCCTGCCCGGGCTCGTCGTGTTCATGGTCTCCGTGCAGTTCGTCTCGCACTCCATCGAATCGTGGTTCGACGTCAAGATCGAGGCCGCGCTCGACTCCGGCCTGAACCTGTCCCGCGCCGCCCTCGACGAAGCGCTGGCCGACCTGAGCGCCAACGCCGGCACCGTCGCCGCCACCCTGGCGGGGCAGGGCGAACAGGAGGCCCAGACAATTCTCATGCGCGCGCTCGACGACGGCAACGGCATGCAGAGCGCGCTGCTGCTGAATGCCGCCGGCAAGCCCGTCGCCAGCGCCACCGAGGACCGCCGCGCCACCGTGGCCGCGTCCGACCTGCCCACGCCGCAGATGCTCAAGCAGGCCGCGATGCCGGGCGGTTATGCGCGTCCGGAAGGCGGCATCGACGACGACTTCCGCGAAGCGCACGACGAGCCGCCCACCGCCCTCGACGCGGCCACCGGCCTGCGCCTGCGCGTGGTCGTGGCCGTGCCCGAACCGCCGGGCATGGCGCCGCGTTACCTGCAGCTGACGCAGTCCGTGCCCGTCAACCTGGCATCCAACGCCGCGGTGCTCTCCACCGCCTACCGCGAATACCAGGAACGCTTCGCCGCGCGCCGGGGCCTGAACAAGATGTACATCGGCGAGCTCACGCTGACCCTGCTGCTGGCGATCTTTTCCGCCATCGGCGCGTCGTTCCTCATCGCGGGCAACCTCGCGCAACCGCTGCTCGTGCTGGCCGAGGGCACGCGCGCCGTCGCGGAAGGCGACCTGTCGCCGCGTCCGATCGTCGAGACCAACGACGAGCTGGGCACGCTCACGCAATCGTTCAACGCGATGACGGGGCAGTTGTTCGAAGCGCGCTCCGCCGTCGAACGCAATCGCGCCGCGCTGGAAAGCGCCAAGGCCCACCTGGAATCCGTGCTGGCCAACATGTCGGCCGGCGTGATCGTGATGGATGCCGATGGCGTCGTCGTCAACTCGAACGATGCCGTGCACCGCATCCTGCAGGTCGACGTGGCGTCGCTGGCCGGCCGCCCGCTCGACGCGATCGAGGGGCTGGAAGTGTTCGCCGGCGCCGTCACGCGGGCGTTTTCCGCCCAAAGCGCGCAATCGGCCGCGGGCCGCGGGCGCGGACGGTCGCACTGGCAGCAGCAGATCGAGATCCCGCGCCGCCCCGGCACCGACGACGACCACGACCTCACCCTGCTCGCGCGCGGCTCGCGCCTGCCGGTGGGGGCGGGCAGCGGCTTCATCGTCGTGTTCGACGACATCTCTGACGTGATCTCGGCCCAGCGTTCCGTGGCCTGGGGCGAGGTCGCGCGCCGCCTCGCGCACGAGATCAAGAACCCGCTCACGCCGATCCAGCTGTCGGCCGAACGCCTGCAGATGAAGCTGGCCGACCGCGTCGACCCGGACGCCGCGGCACTCCTCAACAAGGCCACCGACACCATCGTGAGCCAGGTGGCCGCGATGAAGCGCATGGTCGACGACTTCCGCGACTATGCGCGCACGCCGCCGGCAGTGCTGAATCCGCTGGACCTGAACGACCTGATCGACGAAATCCTGCACCTGTATTTATCCGAGGACGGTTCGGACGTGATCCATCCGTCGCTCGCCCCCGGCCTGCCGCGGGTGATGGGCGACGCGACCCAGCTGCGCCAGGTGATCCACAACCTGCTGCAGAACGCGCAGGACGCGCTGGCCGACCGCCCGCCGCAGGACGACCCGCCCCGCATCGACGTCGTGACGGAAGCCATCCACTACGTCGGTGCCGACGGCGGCACGGGCACCGCGGTGCGCCTCGCGATCATCGACAACGGGCCCGGTTTCGCGCCCAAGATCCTGTCGCGGGCCTTCGAGCCGTACGTCACGTCGAAGGCGCGCGGCACCGGCCTGGGCCTGCCGATGGTCAAGAAGATCGTCGACGAACACGGGGGCCGGATCGACGTCGCCAACCGCGCCGACGGAAGTGGCGCTTCCGTATCGATTTTGCTGTTAAAGTTAGCGCCAGAGGCGAACTTGGCCGAAGCGTGATTCGCGCATAGAATCTTGGCTGTATAAACGAGCGCGGGTCAGCGTTCGACCAACGTCTCCGTAGAGAGAGTCAGATCAAAAAAGGCATAACAAGATGGCGAACATACTCGTAGTTGACGATGAAATGGGCATCCGCGAGCTGCTCTCGGAAATCCTTGGCGACGAGGGACACGCGGTCCAGCTGGCGGAAAACGCCCAGCAGGCCCGCCAGGCGCGCCAGCAGGGCGCCCCGGACCTGGTGCTGCTCGACATCTGGATGCCCGATACCGACGGCGTCACCCTCCTCAAGGAGTGGCAGCGCGACGGTCTGTTGACGATGCCGGTCATCATGATGTCCGGCCACGCCACCATCGACACCGCCGTGGAAGCGACCCGCATCGGCGCCCTGAATTTCCTGGAAAAACCGATCGCCCTGCAAAAACTGTTGAAAGCCGTGCAGCAGGGCCTGCAGCGCGGCCAGGAAGTGGCGCGCGCGCCGGCGATTGCGCCGCGTCCGATGGCGAGCGTCGCCTCCGTCTCCGCGCCCGTGCCGGAGCCGAGCGCCGCCGCGCAGCCGATGTATGCGCCGCAGCCGCAGGGCGGATCGCTGGGCGCGTCGATGGGCATGGCCCGTCCGGTCAGCAACGGCGAGGCGCACGCGCACGGCTACACGCTGTCGTTCGACCTGCCGCTGCGCGAGGCCCGCGACGCGTTCGAACGCATGTACTTCGAACACCACCTGGGCCGCGAAGGCGGTTCCATGACGCGCGTGGCCGAAAAGACGGGCCTGGAACGGACCCACCTGTACCGCAAGCTCAAGCAGCTCGGCGTCGAACCGGGCAAGCTCGGCAAGAAGAGTGCACAGTAATTCCGGAGGTCAGGACGATGCGCGCACCGTCCTGACGCTCGTCACCGGTCCGGGCGCCGCCGCGCGCGAAGCGGCCATCGCCGCCCACCTTTCCGATCTGCATGAAGACCGGGTGCATCCCATCCCGCAGGCCGTCATCCTTGAAGGCCTTGCGTCCGGCAATTCCCCCCTCGACGACCTCCCATCCGGCCAGACGGTTGCGCGGATCGCACCCGGTTGCCTGTGCTGCACCGGTAATCTGGTTTTGCGTGTAACATTGAATCGCCTGCTGCGCCAGCGACCCCGCCGCATCTTCATCGGTGTCGCGGACAGCGAGCATCTTGATCAGTTGCGATCGTGGCTGCAGTCCGAGCCATACGATCAGCTGTTACGGCTGACTTCCGACCTGAAGGCCTGAATCTTCCGCAACGTGTTGAGAGTGAATTCGTAACAAGTTGTAGAGGTTCTTGAATTCGGTTTGACGTGGCCCCACCTCTTAATCGAAGTGGAAAGCAAATGGAAAGGCCATGTAAAGCGCCGTCCGCCGCCGGGCGGCAGCCTTGCACCCATCTGATCGAGTGAAGGAGTCATCATGAACATGATCTATAACAGCGAACAGTACAGCGTTGTCGAATTTGGCGTCGATCATAACCTCGAAGCCCTGCGCTTCGGTGGCTACGAGATCGTCGACAAGTCCGGCCGGCGCGAAGCTTTCATCGGCGGCAAACTGGCGCAAGCGTTCCGGCGTGATGTCAACAACCTGATCGCGAGCGAGCCGACCATGGAGGAAATCGACGATTTCCTGGGTTCGTACGATACCCTGATGAGCCAACCGGTCGTGCTGCACTGAGTCTCCCCCCGGCCGGACAGGACGTCCGGCCACCGCGCCTGCGTGACGCAGCCTGTTTCAGGCCGGCGACGCAGGGCACCGTTCTCCGCATTTCCTATTACTTTTTCCTCATACCGGCTTTGCGTTCGCGCATGGTAAGCTTGACCCATGTGTCAGCTACTTGCCATGAATTGCAATGTCCCGACGGACATTGTGTTTAGTTTCACCGGCTTCGCCCATCGGGGCGGACGCACGGACACGCACCACGACGGCTGGGGTATCGCGTTCTTCGAAGGCGCCGGCGTGCGCCATTTCGTCGATCATCAGGCCGCCATCGCGTCACCGATCGCGGAACTGATCAAGCATTACCCGATCAAGTCGCTGAACGTCATCGCCCACATCCGCAAGGCCACGCAAGGGCAGGTGGCGCTGGAAAACTGCCATCCGTTCGTGCGCGAGATGTGGGGCCGCTACTGGGTGTTCGCCCATAACGGCGACCTCAAGGGCTTCGACCCCATCCTCGACGGGCCGTACCGCCCGGTGGGCAATACCGACAGCGAACAGGCCTTCTGCTTCTTGCTGCAGCAATTGCGCGACCGCTTCGGCGATACGCCGCCCGCCATGCCCGTGCTGCGCGCCGCGATCGCCGACCTCGTCGCCATCATCGCCCGCCACGGCACGTTCAACATGATGCTGTCGGACGGCACCGCGCTGTTCGCGCACTGTTCGACGAAGCTGTGCTACGTGATCCGCCAGTACCCCTTCGACAAGGCTTGCCTGGCCGACGAAGACCTGTCCGTCGACTTTTCCCAGGTGACGACCCCGAACGACCGCGTCGCCATCATCGTCACGACGCCGCTCACGACCAACGAGACGTGGACGGAATTCGCCCCGGGTGAATTGAAGGTATTCGTGGACGGCCTGCCGCAATCCTGACAAAGTTTTTTACAGGAAATCATTTTCACATAGTCACCAAGCGGCGGAATGCGTTAAAGTAGCTACGTTCCCTTGCTACACGAGTCCATGATGACCGATTCCGCCGCGAGCCTGGACCACGCGAACTATCCCCTGCGCGTGCGTGACTTCTACCTGGGGCGCCAGCCGGTGCTCGACCGCAACCAGGCCCTGTTTGGCTACGAGCTGCTGTTCCGCAGCGCGCGCCAGGGCGAAGCCGACGAAACCGGCCTGTCCGCGACGGCCGCCGTGATCGCCCATGCGGCGCAGCTGGGCCTCGCGCGCGCGATCGGCGACGCCACCTGCTTCCTGAATGTGGACGCCGAAGTCCTCGCGAGCGACATCTTCGCCTTCCTGCCGCGCGAACGGACGGTGCTCGAGATCGTGTCGGACGTCGTGCCGGACGATGACTTGCTGGCGCGCATGCGCGCCCTCGCGGGCCACGGTTTCCGCTTCGCGCTGGACGGCGTGGACGGCGACAGCCTGCGCCTGCAACGCCTGCTGCCGCTGGCCGCCTTCGTCAAGCTGGACCTGCGCAGCGTACCGCCCGCGCAGCTGCCGAACCTCGTGCGCCGCCTGCACGACATGGAAAAGACCGTGGTCGCGGAAAAGGTCGAGACGCGCGACACCTATCAGGCCGCCATGAACCTCGGCTTCGACTACTTCCAGGGCTTTTATTTCGCGCGCCCGTCCGTGCTGGGCGGCCGCAAACTGTCGCCGTCGCAGCTGGCCGTCGTCGACCTCATGAACCTCGTGATGTCGGACGCGGACAATGCCGACATCGAAAAGGCCGTCAAGCGCGACGTGACGCTCGCGCTGAATTTGCTGCGCCTCGTGAACACGCCGGCCGTCGGCGCCACGCAGCGCATCGACTCCGTCAGCCAGGCCCTGCTCGTGCTGGGCCGGCGCCAGCTGCAGCGCTGGCTGCAGATCATGCTGTACGCCGAGCCGGCCACGCGCGGCCACAACCAGACCCCGTTGCTGATGCTGGCCACGACGCGCGGCCGCCTGATGGAGCTGCTGGCCCAGCGCCTGCGCCCGGGCCAGCGGGCCGTCGCGGACATCGCGTTCACGGTCGGCATCATGTCGCTGATGGATGTCCTGTTCGGCATCCCGATGGCCGACATCGTCGAACAGATCCCCGTCAGCGACGAAGTGCGCCAGGCCCTCGTGGGCCGCGCCGGTTTCTTCGGCGAGCTGCTCAAGCTCTCGGAGAGCATCGAGCAGGCCGACGAGAACACGGAGCTCGTGCTGCCCACCCTGAAGGAGTTGCAGATCTCCGGCGACGACATGATCGAGCTCGAGATGTCGGCGTTCCAGTGGTCCGATTCGGTCGTCCGCTACGCCATCTGATCCGGCCATGACCGACGCTCTGCTGCGTGTCGAAGGTCTCGTCAAATCGTACGGCACCCGCCGTGCTGTCGATGGCGTCTCGTTCCATGTAAGGGCCGGCCAGACGGTTGGCCTGCTGGGGCCGAACGGCGCCGGTAAGTCGACCACCGTCTCCATGCTGTGCGGGCTGCTGCGGCCCGATGCCGGCCAGGTGCTGCTGGATGGCCAGCCCGTGACGACGGGCGCCTCAAGCGTGAAACGCCGCATCGGCCTCGTGCCGCAGGATCTCGCGCTGTACGAAGATTTATCTGCGCACGAGAACCTGCGCCTGTTCGGCGCCCTGTACGGCCTGAAGGGCAAGGCGCTGGACGAACGCATCGCGCGCGTGCTGGGCCTCGTGAACCTCGTCGACCGCGCGCGCGACAAGCCGGCCACGTTCTCGGGCGGGATGAAGCGCCGGCTGAACATCGCGGCCGCACTGCTGCACGATCCCGACCTCCTGATCCTCGACGAACCCACGGTCGGCGTCGACCCGCAAAGCCGCAACGCCATCTTCGACACGCTCGAAGCACTGCAGGCGCAGGGCCGTTCGCTGATCTACACGAGCCATTACATGGAAGAGGTGGAGCGCCTCGCCGACCACATCGTCATCATCGACCACGGCAAGGTGCTGGCCGACGACAGCCCGGCCGCGCTGCACCGCAGGCTCGCGTCGAAGGCGCTGCTGCGCGTGGAACTGGCGGAGCCGGCGGCCCCGGCCCTGCTCGACGCCTTGCGCGCCCAGGCCGGCGTGACGGCGCTCGCCAGCGAAGGCGCCGCGCTCGACATCGGCCTGACGGACAACGCGGACGCCGTCCCGCTGCTCGGCTGGCTGCAGGGACAGGGCCAGCGCCCCGTACACTTCGCGACGGCGCGCGCGAGCCTCGAAGACATCTTCCTCGACCTCACCGGACGCACCTTGCGCGACTGACATGACGGCCTTTCTCGCCCTAGTCCGCAAGGACCTCATCCTGTACGTCTCCGACCGGCGCGCGCTGCTGATGCACCTCGTGCTGCCCATCGTGATCGCCGCGTTCTTCGGTTCCGTGTTCGGCGGGGGCGATGTGAAGGGCGGGGGGATCGCCGTGGCCCTCGTCCAGCAGGACACGAGCGATGCCGGCAACCGCATCGCGGCGGGTTTGAAGGCCGATCCGAACCTGAAAGTGACGCCGATGGACCTGACGCAGGCGCGCGCGGCCGTGCGCAAGGGCAGCCAGGCCGTCGCCATCGTGCTGCCGGCCGGTTTCGCGGAAGCGGCCGGCACGGCGATGTTCTCGAACCAGGAGAAGCCGGCCATCCCGCTGCTGTACGACCCGTCGCAGCCGGCCGTGCTGGCGATGGTGAAGGGCATGCTGACGCAGCAGGTGATGCAGGTCGTGAGCAGCGAGATGTTCGGCGGACCGCTGGGCAGGAAGCTCACCGAGCGCAGCCTGCAGCAACTCGACGACAACAAGGTGCAGGACGCCGCGCTGCGCGACATGCTCGTCGCCGTGCGCAAGTTCGAGGACCGGCCACGGGAAGAGGGCGCCGGCGACGCACAGCCGCGCGGCCTCGCGATGCCGTTCACGACGCGCGACGAGGGCCTGACGAGCGGCCCGGTCGCGGAAGGCTACAACCCGTACGCGCACTCGTTCTCGGGCATGGGTGTGCAGTTCATCCTGTTCATGGGCGTGAACATGGGCATCGGCATGCTGCTCGTGCGCCGCAGCGGCGTGTGGGATCGCCTGCTCGCCGCGCCCGTGACGCTCACCCAGGTGGTGCTGGCGCGCGCCGTGTCGGCCGCCATCATCGCTTTCGGCCTGCTGTGCACGATCTTCGTCGTGGCGGTGCTGGCGTTCCACGTGCACGTGGCCAGCGTGCCGGGTTTTCTCGGCGTCGCCGCCGGCTTCGGCGCGCTCACAGCCGGCTTCGGCCTCCTGATCGCGGCGTTCGGCAAGACACCGGAAGCGGCGCGCGGCATCGCGATGTTCGCCACCCTGATCCTCGTGATGCTGGGCGGCGCCTGGGTGCCGACGTTCATGTTCCCCGCGTGGGTGCAGCAGGTGACGGTCGTCGTGCCCACGCGCTGGGCCATCGCGGGCCTCGACGCCGTCACGTGGCGCGGCCTGGGAGTCTCGGCCGCGCTGCCCGCCATCGCCGTGCTGCTGGGGTTCGCGCTGCTGTTCACGGCAGCCGCCGTGTGGCGTTTCCGGCGCGAACAGGCGTAGCGCTTACAGGTTCGGCGCCAGGTACCGTTCCAGCTCGTCCCTGGCCATGCCGCGGCGCTTGGCCATGTCCTCGAGCTGGTCCTGGCCGATCTTGCCGACCACGAAATACTTCGATTCCGGGTGCGAGAAGTAGAAGCCGGACACGGCAGCGCCCGGATACATCGCGAACGATTCCGTCAGCTGCATCCCGATCTCATCGGCCTGCAGGGTCTTGAACAGCTCGGCCTTGACCGTGTGCTCCGGGCACGCCGGATAGCCCGGCGCCGGACGGATGCCGACGTATTCTTCCTTGATCAGCGCCTCGTTCGACAGTTTTTCGTCTGCCGCATAGCCCCACAGGTCCGTGCGCACGCGTTCGTGCATGTACTCCGCGAAGGCTTCCGCGAGGCGGTCGGCCAGGGCCTTGACCATGATCGACGAGTAGTCGTCGCCCTCGGCCTCGAAGCGCTTCTCGATCTTCTCGGCGCCGATGCCGGCCGTCACGGCGAACATGCCGATGTAGTCGGCGATGCCGGACGACTTCGGCGCGATGAAGTCGGCCAGGCACTGGTTCGGACGCTGCACGCCGTCGACGACGGGTTTCACCCCTTGCTGGCGCAGGCCGTACCACGTGAAGGCGACGCTGCTCCGCGTGTCGTCCGTGTAGATCTCGATGTCGTCGTCGTTGACGGTGTTCGCCGGGAGCAGCGCGATGGCGCCGTTCGCGGTGAGCCAGCGGCCGTCGATGATCTTCTTCAGCATCGCCTGGCCTTCCTCGAACACCTTCGTCGCCGCTTCGCCCACCACCTCGTCCGTCAGGATCGCGGGATACGGGCCGGCCAGGTCCCACGTCTGGAAGAACGGGCCCCAGTCGATGTAGCGGGCGAGAGTGCCGAGGTCGACGTTCTTGAATACGCGGCGGCCGACGAACTTCGGCTTCGCGGGCGCGAACGCCAGCTGCGCCTTGTTGGCGCGTGCCTGCTCCAGGCTCACCATGGGCAGCGCCTTCTTGTTCGCGTGCTGTTCGCGGATGCGTTCGTAGTCCTCGGCGATCTCGGCGACGTAGCCGTCGCGCGTATCGGCCGTCACCAGCGACTGGCCGACGGACACGGAACGCGACGCGTCCGGCACGTACACGACCGGGCCTTCGTAATGCGGCGCGATCTTGACGGCGGTGTGCGCGCGGCTCGTCGTCGCGCCGCCGATCAGCAACGGGATGCGGCGGTCGCGGAACCACGGGTCGCGCTGCATCTCGCGCGCCACGTGGGCCATCTCTTCGAGCGACGGCGTGATCAGGCCCGACAGGCCGATGATGTCCGCGTTCTCTTCCTTCGCCTTCGCGAGGATCTCGGACGCGGGCACCATCACGCCCATGTTGACGATCTCGAAGTTATTGCATTGCAGGACGACGGAGACGATGTTCTTGCCGATGTCGTGCACGTCGCCCTTCACGGTCGCGATGACCATCTTGCCCTTCGGTTTCGCGACGATGCCGGTGCGGCGTTCCTCTTCCGCCTTTTCCGCCTCGATGAACGGGATCAGGTGGGCCACGGCCTGCTTCATCACGCGCGCCGATTTCACGACCTGCGGCAGGAACATCTTGCCCTGGCCGAACAGGTCGCCGACGACGTTCATGCCGTCCATCAGCGGGCCTTCGATCACCTGGATCGGGCGGCCGCCTTCCGCGGCGATCTGCTGGCGCGCTTCCTCGGTGTCCTCGACGATCCACTGGGTGATGCCGTGCACGAGTGCGTGCGACAGGCGCTTGCCGACGGGCGCGTTGCGCCATTCTAGGTTCTGTTCCTGCTTCGCGCCGCCGGCCTTCAGCGTGCCGGCGAATTCGATCATGCGCTCGGTGGCGTCCGGACGGCGGTTCAGCACGACGTCTTCCACGCGCTCGCGCAGCTCCGGATCGAGGTCGTCGTACACGCCGACCATACCGGCATTGACGATACCCATCGTCAGGCCGGCCTTGATGGCGTGGTACAGGAACACGGTGTGGATCGCTTCACGGGCCGGGTCGTTGCCGCGGAACGAGAACGACACGTTCGACACGCCGCCCGACACCTTCGCGTATGGCAGGTGTTCGCGGATCCAGCGCGTGGCGTTGATGAAGTCGACGGCGTAGTTGTCGTGCTCCTCGATGCCGGTGGCGATCGCGAAGATGTTCGGGTCGAAGATGATGTCTTCCGGCGGGAAGCCGACCTTCTGCACGAGGGTGTCGTACGCGCGCTTGCAGATCTCGATCTTGCGCTCGAACGTGTCGGCCTGGCCCTTCTCGTCGAAGGCCATCACGATCACGGCGGCGCCGTAGCGGCGGCACAAACGGGCCTGGCGCAGGAATTCCTCTTCGCCTTCCTTCATCGAGATGGAGTTGACGATGGCCTTGCCCTGCACGCATTTCAGGCCGGCTTCGATCACGGACCACTTCGACGAGTCGATCATGATCGGCACGCGCGAGATGTCCGGTTCGGACGCGATCAGGTTCAGGAAGCGCGTCATCGCGGCCTGCGAATCCAGCATCGCCTCGTCCATGTTGATGTCGATGACCTGGGCGCCGTTCTCCACCTGCTGGCGTGCGACGGACAGCGCCTCGTCGAACTGCTCGTTCAGGATCATGCGCGCGAACGCCTTCGAACCCGTCACGTTGGTGCGCTCGCCCACGTTGACGAACAGCGACGTGTCGTCGACGACGAACGGCTCCAGGCCGGACAGGCGCAGCGCGACGGGGATCTGCGGCACCGTGCGCGGCGGGCAGTCTTTCAGCAGTTCGCCGATCGCCTGGATGTGCTCCGGCGTCGTGCCGCAGCAGCCGCCCGCGATGTTGACGAAGCCGGCGTCGGCGAATTCGCGCAGCAGGGCGGACGTGTCGGACGGCAGCTCGTCGAAGCCCGTGTCGCTCATCGGGTTGGGCAGGCCGGCGTTCGGGTAGATGCAGACGAACGTGTCGGCGATTTGCGAGAGTTCTTCCGCGTACGGGCGCATCAGGGCGGCGCCCAGCGCGCAGTTCAGGCCGATGGTCAGCGGCTTCGCGTGGCGCACCGAATTCCAGAAGGCCGAGACGGTCTGGCCGGACAGGATGCGGCCCGACGCGTCCGTGACGGTGCCGGAGATCATCAGCGGCAGGCGCGGCGTCTCGGGATGTTCGTCGAAATACTGGTCGATGGCGAACAGCGCGGCCTTGCAGTTCAGCGTGTCGAAGATCGTCTCGACGAGCAGCAGGTCGACACCGCCCTCGACGAGCGCGGCCACCTGTTCGTGGTACGCGGCGACGAGCTGGTCGAACGTCACGTTGCGCGCGGCCGGGTCGTTCACGTCCGGGGAGATCGACGCGGTCTTCGGGGTCGGGCCGAGGGCGCCGGCGGCGTAGCGGGGCTTGTCCGGCGTCGAGTATTTCACGCAGGCGGCGCGCGCGAGCTTCGCGGCTGCCACGTTCATCTCGTACACCAGGTGCGCCATGTGGTAGTCGTCCTGGGCAACGCTGGTGGCACCGAACGTGTTCGTCTCGATGATGTCGGCGCCGGCGGCCAGGTAGCGCTCGTGGATTTCCTGGATGATCTGCGGCTGCGTCAGGTTCAGCAATTCGTTGTTGCCCTTGACGAACAGTTCGCGTGCTCCGCTGTCGGCCGGGGCGGCGAAATCGATGAAGCGGCCGGCCGGGCCGCCGCGGTAGGCCTGCTCGTCCAGTTTGTATTGCTGGATGATCGTGCCCATCGCGCCGTCCAGGATCATGATGCGGCGGGCGAGGGCCTCGCGCAGCTGGGCTTCGACGGGGGACATGGCGTGGACGGCGGTGTTCATCGTAGGGCTTTCCTGAGAGCGGCTGGATAAATATGAGGCGGGTCTGTGATTATACCGTTACTGGCCGAGTTTGTTCCCGGTAAGGCCCGAGGTCCACGGTTCGCTCGAAATCGGACGCGAATGTAAAGACATTTGTAACGTAGTGTTTCAACTGCCCTATTGTTACAGTGTGATACAAATTGCCGCATATTAGCAATTTCCCGGATACATACAGAGGTGACAATAAATCCCATGACACCGCCGCTGGCGCGGTTTCATTGATCTGTATCAGTCCAATCAACGGAAAGTGCGGACCGTCGCTCCGCCGCCAAAATGGGAAGAATTGCAATGAACAAAGAATATGTGCCTGAATGGGACCAGCCGGCAACCCGCAACGAAGACAGCGCCCCGGCCAAGGCCCACGCTGTCGCCGGTGTGAAACAAATCGTCACCATTCGCCTGGATGTGGACATGCTGGAATGGTTCAAGTCGGCTGGCCCCGGCTACCAGACCCGCATCAACCAGGTCCTGCGTGAATACATGGAAGCGAATCGCGTGCGTGCTCAGGGCGAGCAGCACTGATTCCTTTCATGTCTTGATGGTCGGGGCACAGCGCCCCGCTCATGTGCAGACCTGATTTGCAGACCTGATGCCGGAACGGCATGCCATCCGACAGAAAGCAAAAAGGGCATCACCCGGCGCAAACCGGTTGATGCCCTTCTTAATTATTGTTGCTAGTTGTTACGCAAATACGAGGCCGTCGAACGAAAAGCCCTTCAGGAATTCGCCCGCCGCCAGACGTTTGCCGCCCGGCTTTTGCAACTCCGTCAAACGCAGCGCACCGGTGCCGCACGCGACGACGATGCCTTGCGCATCCGCCTGCAGCACCTGGCCCGGCTGGCCCTGGCCGTCGGCCGGTTGGGCGTTCCAGATCTTGACCGTGGTCGCACCTGCCTGGCCATGGGCGCCCGGGAACGGGTTGAACGCGCGTACCTTGCGCGCCAGCTCGACGGCCGGCAGCGTCCAGTCCAGCTTCGCTTCTTCCTTGCCGATCTTCGCGGCATAGGTCACGCCGTCTTCCGGCTGGGGCACGGCTTCCAGTTGTCCCTTCGCCATTTTCTGCAGCGCCTCGACGATCATGTGGCCCCCGAGCGCCGCCAGCTTGTCGTGCAGGCTGCCGGTCGTGTCCGTGTCCTCGATGGCGATACGCTCCATGAGCAGCATCGGGCCCGTGTCCAGGCCTTCTTCCATCTCCATGATCGTGACGCCCGTCTCGGCATCGCCCGCTTCGATCGCGCGGTGGATCGGGGCGGCGCCGCGCCAGCGGGGCAGGATGGAGCCGTGGATATTGATACACGGCTTGATGTCCAGGGTGGAGCGGGGCAGGATCAGGCCGTAGGCCGCGACGACCATCACGTCGTAGTCCGTCGCCAGCAGGCGCTCGTGCGCGGCCTTCGCTTCGGCCGCGCGCTGCGGATCCTTCGCGTCCATGCGCAGCGACAGCGGCTGCAAGACCTCGATGCCGTGCGCGACGGCGACCTGTTTCACGCTTGACGCCTGCAACTGCATGCCGCGCCCGGCCGGGCGGTCCGGCTGGGTCAGCACGAGCGGCACCGTAAAGCCTGCATCGAGCAGGCTGCGCAGGGCGACGGCGGCGAATTCCGGCGTGCCGGCGAAGACAACCCGCATTTTCTCTTTGCTCATGCGCGGCGGGCAGCATTACGCTGCATGTCGCGCTCTTCCTTCTGCAGCTTCGTCTTGATGCGGTTGCGCTTCAGCGGCGACAGATATTCCACGAAGACCTTGCCCATCAAGTGGTCCATCTCGTGCTGGATACACACGGCGAGCAGGCCGTCGGCCTCGATCTCGAACGGCTTGTTGAACTGGTCGACGGCGCGCACCTTCACGCGCGCGGGACGCTCGACGCCGTCATAGATGCCTGGCACGGACAGGCAGCCTTCGTCGTAGACCTGCTTTTCCGGGCTGGACCAGACGATTTCCGGGTTGACGAAGACCAGCAGGTTGTCCTTGGTCTCGGTCACGTCGATGACGACGACGCGCTCGTGCACGTCGACTTGCGTGGCGGCCAGGCCCACGCCCGGCGCGTCGTACATGGTTTCGGCCATGTCCGCCACCAGCTTGTGGAGGCGGTCGCCGAATTCGGTGACCGGCTTGGCAACCTTGTGCAGGCGCGGGTCGGGGTAGCGGAGAATGTTCAGTAAGGCCATGGCTGTGTATTCGAAATCAATCAGTAATCGGTATATTGGGCCGCGCGGGCATAAACGCAACACGCCGCCCCCGCTGCCGGGTGCGGTTTGTCTTGCTAGTTCAGGGATTTCTCGGCAGAATTTGATTCAGTAAGGCAACTATTGCGACCCTTCATGATCCGCTGCGCGGTCGAAGAGTCGTCTGGTTCCTGCGTTGTTGCCGGCCGAGGTGGCGTAGCACCCGTGTCGATACGGCACTTTACGGACTCTCCAATGAAAAATTTTAGCACAGGCGTTGCCCGGTCGCTCGCGATCCGCGCCGCCGCCGCGGCCCTTTTCGCCGCTTGCGCCGCCGTTTCCGCCCAGGCCGCCACGAACTGCGCATTTCGCCCGAATGCTCCCGACCAGCACGTCGTCGTCAAGGGAGATACCCTGTGGGACATTTCCGGCGCCTTCCTCGAGCATCCGTGGTGCTGGCCCCAGGTGTGGGGCATGAACCGCGACGAGATCCGCAATCCGCACTGGATCTATCCGGGCCAGATCGTCTATTTCGACCGCGCCCGCGGCCGCCTCACCCTGAACAGGCCGGGCAGCGACACGGATGCCGGCCAGCCGCCGCTCGTGCGTCTTTCCCCGCAGCTGCGCACGGAAAACCTCGACCAGGACAATGCCGTGCCCGCGATCCCGGCCAGCGCGATCGAGCCCTTCCTGACCCAGCCGCTCGTCGTCGAGGCGCAGGCGCTGGCGAATGCCGCGCGCATCGTGGCCGCGCAGGAAGACCGGCTGTACCTGGGCGAGGGCGACCGCATCTATGTGCGCGGCCCGCTCGACGGGGCGACCAGCTTCCAGGTCTTCCGTCCGGGCAAGGCACTGGTCGATCCGGATACGGACAAGGTCGTTGCCCACGAGGCCGCCTATGTCGGCACCGCACGCGTCGTGAAGGAAGCGGGGCCGGGCACGGACGTGCACACGTTCGTCGTCACCCGGTCCGTGAAGGAGATGGGCGTCGGCGATCGCCTGTTGCCGACGCCGCCCACGCCGCTGCGCAACTATGTCCCGCACGCGCCCGCGCGGCCGGTGGCGGCACGCGTGATGGCGCTCGCAGCCGAGTCGAACTATGCGTCGCAGAACCAGGTCGTGACTGTCAACCGGGGCACGCTTGACGGACTCGATGTCGGCGCCGTGCTGCAGCTTTATCATCTCGGGCAGACCGTGACGGACCCGGAAAGCAAAGGTTTCCTCGGGTTCGGCAAGGCGAAACTGAGGCTCCCGGACGAGCAATACGGCGACCTGTTCATCTTCCGGGTTTTCGACCACGTCGCGTATGGCCTGGTCATGCAGGTGACGAAGCCGGTGCAGGTCGGCGACGTCGCAAAATCACCGGAGTAAATCCACCGTGCAGGACACGGACCTTTCCGCAGCGCCTGCACGATCGACCTCCCTGGCAGCCTGGCTCCGCCTGGAGCGCACCGCCGGCATCGGACCGCGTGCGGCCGCCGCGCTGCTGGCGGCGTTCGGCAGCCCGGACGCCATCTTCTCCGCCGACTTTTCCTCGTTGTCCACGCACGTGGCGCCGGCCCAGGCGCGCGCGCTGCTGCAACCGCCGTCCGAGGCGACGCTCCGCCTGCTCGATGCGACGCTGGACTGGCTTGCCCGGCCCGGCCATTACGTCGTCGCGCTGGGCGAGCCGGGGTACCCCGACCTGCTGGCCCGGATCACCGATCCGCCTTTGCTTCTTTATATTAGAGGGCTGCCCCATTTGCTGGATGGACCGAGCCTCGCCATCGTCGGCAGCCGCAATGCCAGCGCGCAGGGCAGGGCGAATGCGCAGGCGTTCGCGGAAAGCTTGTCCGGTGCCGGCCTGTGCATCGTGTCCGGCCTCGCGCTCGGCATCGACGCGGCCGCGCACGAGGGCGCGCTGCGCCGCTGCGGCGGGACGGTCGCCGTCGTCGGCACGGGAGCGGACATCATCTATCCTACTCGCAACCGCGCCCTGTGCGAGCGCATCGCGCAGGAAGGCTGCATCGTCAGCGAATATCCGGTCGGCACGCCTCCGCTGCCGGGCAATTTTCCTAAACGGAACCGGATCATCAGCGGTCTCGCGGCCGGCGTGCTCGTCGTCGAGGCGGCGTTGCAGTCCGGCTCGCTGATCACGGCGCGCCAGGCGGCCGAGCAGGGGCGCGACGTGTTCGCGATTCCCGGCTCGATCCACGCCGCGCTGGCCAAGGGTTGCCACATGCTGATCCGCGAAGGCGCGAAGCTCGTCGATACGGCGCGGGACGTGCTGGAAGCGCTCGCGCTGTCACCCCTGCTGGCGCAGCAGGCGGCCCGGCTACCCGCGGCAGATATTCCATTAACAGATATTAAGATCGATAACAGTGCCGCCAGGCACACCAGCGCGCCGGCGGACGCGGCGCTGCTGGACGCCCTCGGCCACGACCCTGTCGAATCCGACATATTGCTCGAGCGCCTCGGCTGTAGCCCCGGAGAATTGGCCGCGCGCCTGCTCGTGCTGGAGTTGTCAGGGCATCTCGAACGGTTGCCGGGAGGCCTCATCCAGAGGATATGGAAGGGATAATGCAGGGAAAATATGCTGGTGAACCCGATAAGGCCGATAAACAACGATGATGTTTCTGGACGGCAGTGGAGCACGTGACGCACTTGTGCCACACGAAGCTTAGCTGCTACAGTAGCGTCACCATGTTCGACATCCTAGTCTATCTTTACGAGACGTATTATCGTCCCGATGCCTGCCCCGAGCCGGCTGCCCTGGCACGCAAGCTGTCTGCCGTCGGTTTCGACGATGTCGAAATTTCCGAAGCGCTGGACTGGCTGAACGGCCTGACAGAAATGGCCGGGACCACCAACCCCGCCCTCGAATCGAGCGGCACGCGTTTCTACATCGCCCAGGAAGTCGATACGCTCGGCAGCGCCGCCGTCGGCTTCATCCAGTTCCTGGAACTGGCCGGCCTGCTGTCTGCGTCGCAGCGCGAGATCGTCATCGAACGCGCGCTGGCGCTGGACGAATCGCCCGTCACGCTGGGCAAGCTGAAGATCATCGTCCTGATGCTCTTGTGGAGCCAGGGCAAGGAGCCGGACGCGCTGATGTTCGACGACCTGTTCGGGTCGGACGAGGAAGACGCGGCGCCCCGCCTGCTGCATTGACGGTGCTACCATATAATATGTGAAACGGGGCTGCGGCCCCGTTTTTTCTTGCGGTAGAGCAAGATCAAGCGTATTTTTCAAGGCAGCATGGCCGGGTTGCATCAACGCGCACGCAGGCACAGTCTACTTGCGGATTGCGCGGCAACCCGCTTATCATTGGCCGCTACCTGCTGGTTGTTACCAATAAGCTAAGAATAAGTTAATAAGTGGCCGGCTTTATCGAGCCGCCCAATCTAGGAATCATATGACCAAAGCCCTCATCATTGCCGAAAAGCCCTCCGTGGCGAACGACATCGCCAAGGCGCTCGGCGGCTTTACCAAGCACGATGAGTATTTCGAATCCGACGAATACGTCCTGTCGTCCGCCGTCGGCCACCTGCTCGAGATCGCGGTGCCCGAGGAATACGACGTCAAGCGCGGCAAATGGAGTTTCGCTCACCTGCCGGTGATCCCGCCGTACTTCGCGCTGAATCCGATCGCGAAGACGGAATCGCGCCTCAAAGTGCTGAACAAGCTGATCAAGCGCAAGGACATCGACACCCTGATCAACGCATGCGACGCGGGCCGCGAAGGTGAACTGATCTTCCGCCTGATCGCCCAGAACGCCAAGGCCAAGCAGACCGTCAAGCGCCTGTGGCTGCAATCGATGACGCCGAACGCGATCCGCGACGGTTTCGCCCACCTGCGCAGCGACCAGGAAAT
Source organism: Massilia sp. PDC64 (assembly GCF_900101265.1). Taxonomy (GTDB): domain Bacteria; phylum Pseudomonadota; class Gammaproteobacteria; order Burkholderiales; family Burkholderiaceae_D; genus Telluria. The sequence goes on along the minus strand of NZ_FMZS01000017.1, from coordinate 44,296 downwards.
GCTGCCGCTGGCCGATGCCGCACGTTGCCGCTCGGAAGCGGACTGGCTGATCGGCATCAACGGCACCCGCGCGATGACCGCATTCAACTCGAAGGAAGGCGGTTTCTACCTGACGACCGTGGGCCGCGTGCAGACGCCGACCCTGTCGATCGTCGTCGAGCGCGAAGAGAAGATCAAGAAATTCGTGCCGCGCGATTACTGGGAAGTGCGCGCGGAATTCCGCTGCGCGGCCGGCATGTACGAAGGCCGCTGGCTCGACACGAAATTCAAGAAGGACGACGCCGACCCGGAAAAACGGGCCGAGCGCCTGTGGTCGAAAGTCGACGCGGAAGCGATCGTCGCCGCCTGCATGGGCAAGCAGGGTAATGTCACCGAGGAATCGAAGCCGACGACGTCGATGGCGCCCGCGCTGTTCGACCTGACGTCGCTGCAGCGCGAGGCCAACGGCCGCTTCGGCTTCTCGGCCAAGAACACGCTGGGCCTGGCCCAGGCGCTGTACGAAAAGCACAAGGTGCTGACCTATCCCCGTACGGATTCGCGCGCGCTGCCGGAAGACTACCTGAACACCGTCAAGTCGACCCTGGAAGTGTTGAAGGGCAACCCGAACTACCACCAGTTCGCCAAGCAGATCCTGGACAAGGGCTGGGTCAAGCCGAACAAGCGCATCTTCGACAACAGCAAGATCTCGGACCACTTCGCGATCATCCCGACCGGTGTCGTGCCGAAGAACCTGTCCGAGCCGGAACAGAAACTGTACGACCTCGTCACCCGCCGCTTCATGGCCGTGTTCTTCCCGGCCGCGGAATTCCTCGTGACGACCCGCTATACGGAAGTGGAAGGCCACCAGTTCAAGACCGAGGGCAAGGTCATGACGAACCCCGGCTGGCTCGCGGTGTACGGCAAGGACACGACGGGCGACGACAAGGATGGCGCCAGCCTCGTGCCGGTGGCGAAGGGCGAGAAGGTGCTCACCGAGAAGGTCACGGCCAACGGCCTCGTGACGAAACCGCCCGCACGCTACAACGAAGCGACCTTGCTGTCGGCGATGGAAGGTGCCGGCAAGCTGGTCGATTCCGACGAACTACGCGATGCGATGGCCGGCAAGGGCCTCGGCACGCCGGCGACGCGCGCGGCGATCATCGAAGGCTTGTTGACGGAAAAATACCTGCTGCGCGAAGGGCGCGAGCTGATCCCGACCGCCAAGGCGTTCCAGCTGATGACCCTGCTGCGCGGCCTGGGCGTCAACGAATTGACGGCGCCGGAACTGACGGGCGAGTGGGAATACAAGCTGTCCCAGATGGAAAAGGGCCAGATTTCGCGCGAAGAATTCATGCGCGAGATCGCCGAGATGACCGAGATCATCGTCAAGCGCGCCAAGGAATACAACAACGACACGATCCCGGGCGAGTACGCGACGTTGCGTACGCCGTGCCCGAACTGCGGCGGCGTCGTCAAGGAAAACTACCGCCGCTTCGCCTGCACGAAGTGCGATTTCTCGATGAGCAAGGTGCCGGGCGGCCGCCAGTTCGAGATCGAGGAAGTCGAGGAATTGCTGGCGAACCGCACGATCGGTCCGCTGCAGGGCTTCCGCTCGAAGATGGGCCGGCCGTTCGCCGCGATCCTGCGCATCGTGCGCGACGAGGACATCCACAACTACAAGCTGGAATTCGACTTCGGCCAGGACCAGGACGAGGGCGAAGAGGGCGAAGGCGTGGACTTCACGGGCCAGACCCCGCTCGGCCCGTGCCCGAAATGCACCGGCAACGTCTACGAGATGGGCCTTGCGTACGTCTGCGAGCACACGGTGGCCAAGCCGAAGACCTGCGATTTCCGCAGCAGCCGCATCATCCTGCAGCAGGAAATCCTGCCGGAGCAGATGGCCAAGCTGCTGAACGAGGGTAAGACCGACTTGCTGCCGGGCTTTATTTCGCAACGCACGCGCCGTCCGTTCAAGGCATTCCTCGTGCGCGGCAAGGACGGCAAGATCAGCTTCGAGTTCGAGGAACGCAAGGCCAAGCCGGGCGCCGCCAAGGGCAAGGACCAGGCGGACGAAGCCGACGGTGGCGCGGAGACGGCTGCCGCCAAGCCGGCCGCGCGCAAGGCCGCAGCGACCAGGACCACCGCCCCGAAGTCTGCCGCGAAATCCGCCGTCAAGGCGCCTGCGAAGACGGCTGCGGCCCGGAAAGCGCCGGCCAAGCGTGCCACGACGAGCAAGAAAGCAGTCGCCGGCGAATAAACCGGTTGTCAGTTCAATCAAAGCCGCGGCGTGTCCGCGGTTTTTTTTCGCCTTTTTGCTTTGAAAAAAGACGGATGTGGCCTAAAACTGACGAAAATATTGATGTGGCACAACATTGTATCGTTTTCGTGTATATTTCCCAATCGCAACTGTTGTAAGCGAAAAGTACACATCCGATCACAGTCAAACCCCACACAATATTGACTCCATGAGACTATCCGACCTCAAAATTGGTACCCGTCTGTACCTCGGCTTTGGTGCCGTCGTGGCGCTCCTCGTCCTGCTGGTGAGCCTTTCGTACGGCAATTTCTCGCGTTTGAGCAATGCGAACGACATGAATATCCACACCTACAAGGTGCTCGGGGAGGTCGATGCCGCCCTGACGAGCCTGGTGAACATGGAAACCGGCCAGCGCGGCTTCGCGCTGACGGGCCAGGACGCGTCGCTGGAACCCTATAACACCGGCAAGGAAGAATTCCGTACGCACCTCGAGGCCGCGCGCAAGCTCACGGCCGACAACCCGCGCCAGCAGGAACGCCTGCAGCGCCTGGAGGAGGAAGAACGGAAATGGATGGAGGGGGCGGCCGAACCGACGATCAGATTGCGCCGCGCCGGCACGGATGCCGATATGGCGGCCGTCGTGGCGGCCGAGCAGGCGGGCAAGGGAAAGCAGGGGATGGATGCGATGCGCAAGCTCATGGCCGACATCAAGGCCGAGGAAGCGGGCCTGATGAACGAACGCGAAAAGACGATGGACGCGCTGGCGTCCACGATGTCGGTCACGCTGATCGGCGGCGGCGTCGTGGCCGTCGTGCTGGCGCTCGGGCTGGCGGTCTGGCTGGCCCGTAACATCACGGTGCCGCTGGGGTATGCGGTGCGCGTCGCCAAACGCGTGGCGCAGGGCGACCTGACGGCGCGCGTCGAGGTGCGGTCGAAGGACGAGACGGGCGAGCTGATGGCGGCGCTGAAGGAGATGAACGATGCGCTGCTGGACATCGTGGTCCGCGTGCGCACGGGCACGGAGACCATCGCCACCGCGTCCGGCGAAATCAATTCGGGCAACCAGGACCTGTCCGCGCGCACCGAGCAGCAGGCGAGCTCGCTGGAAGAAACGGCGTCGTCGATGGAAGAACTGACGTCGACCGTCCGCCAGAACGCGGACAATGCGCGCCAGGCCACCCAGCTGGCGGCCAGCGCGTCCGAGACGGCCCAGCGCGGCGGCGACGTCGTCGCGCAGGTGGTCAGCACGATGGGTTCGATCAACGCCTCGTCGAAGAAGATCGCCGACATCATCACCGTCATCGACGGCATCGCCTTCCAGACGAACATCCTGGCGCTGAACGCGGCCGTGGAAGCGGCGCGCGCGGGCGAGCAGGGGCGCGGGTTCGCCGTCGTCGCGGGCGAAGTGCGCAGCCTGGCCCAGCGTTCGGCCGCGGCCGCCAAGGAAATCAAGGGCTTGATCGGCGATTCCGTGGAAAAGGTCGAGGCGGGCACGAAGCTGGTCGACCAGGCCGGCAGCACGATGGAAGACGTCGTCGGCAGCGTGCGCCGCGTGACGGACCTGATCGGCGAGATCGCCGCCGCCAGCGAGGAGCAGCGTTCCGGCATCGAGCAGGTCAACCAGGCCATCACGCAGATGGACCAGGTCACGCAGCAGAACGCGGCACTGGTCGAACAGGCGGCCGCCGCGGCGGATTCGATGCAGGAGCAGGCGCGCCAGCTGGCGGCGCTGGTCGGCACGTTCCAGACGGGGCAGGCGGTGCAGGCGGTGCGTCCGGCTGTTGTGGCCAAGCCACGGGCTGCGCTGGCGGTGCAGCCGGTGCGCAAGGAGAAGAAGGTGGAGCCGGTCGTGGCGGAGGAGTGGGAGACGTTTTGATAACGTCGTCCGGGCATAAAAAAACCGCGATCCTTCCGGCATCGCGGTTTTTTTTTACATCCAGCGCAAGCGTTATTCGCGCCAGTCGTCCTGCAACGCCCGGATGGCAGCCTCGCCGTTGCGGATCGCCTTCACGCGGCGCACGATCTCGTTGCGCCAGGCTTCGTCGGCATCCTGGTCGCCGTCGTCGCTGTCCACCATCAGCAGACGCAACAGCTCGTGCCTGTCCTCGGCGGACAGTTGCTGGATCTGGGCGGCCAGTTCGGCGACGATAGGCATGGGAGTCTCCTAGCAGGGTATTGTGACCAGATCATAACGTGAAGTTCAGTGCATGTCGACAGGCTGCATGTTGTCAGTGGGCTTCCTGTCAATCAGCTTGTTGTCGGGGTCGATACCGGCCCGTGCCGGGCGGCCGGCGACCACCAGGACGACGCGCTGGTCGGCCTGCGTCACGAGCCGGCGTTCGCGCGCGAGCGGGTTCCCGTCCGCGTCGTCGACGCCGAATTCGATGTAGTCGTGCAGCGCCTGCGGCTTTTCCTCGCCCTGGTCGCCGGCGCGCACCTTGCCCGCCGTGGCGCGGATCTCGACCTCGTATTTGCCGTCCGGCCGGCGGCGCGCCGTCGCGCCGTCGACGTGGTTTTCGTACAGCACGATGGATTCGAACAGGTCGTCGATCAGGTAGGCCTTGTCCGGCGGCGTGATGCCGCGCAGGCGCTCGACCAGCGTCGCCACGGTCGGATACGGCGGCCCCTTGTACGCGTACTCCAGCAGCAGGCCGTGCAGCACGCCGTTCACCGCATCCTCGCCGACCAGGTCCTGCAGCAGATACATCGCGAGGCTGCCCTTGTGGTAGTGGATGTAGCTCTGGTTCTCGTTCTGCGCCAGCGGCAGCTCCTTCTTGTTCTCGCGCGCGCGGCCCATCAGGTATTCCTCGAGGTCGTAGCGCAGGAAGCGCCGCATCTTGCCGGACCCCAGCGTGTTCTTCATCGTCATCAGCGCCGTGTATTCGGCCAGGCTTTCCGACAGCACGGTCGCGCCCCGCATGTCGGCGCCGACGATCTGGTGCGCCCACCACTGGTGGCCCACCTCGTGCGCGCTCACGTAGTACGGGTAGTCGATGTCCTTGCGCGAGTCCGGGTCCACCTTGGCGATGAAGCCGACGCTTTCCGAGAACGGGATCGTGCCCGGCGCCGCCTGCGCGTACGACGCGTAGCGGGGGAATTCCGCGATGCGCAGCTCGCGGTTCTGGTAGGGGCTGAAGTGCTTCGTGCCGTATTCCAGGGCCGCCTTGGCGCCGCGGATCATGCGGTCGACATTGAATTCGTGGCCCGGGTGGTAGTAGACGTCGATCGTCACGTCCTGCCAGCGGTCGTGGCGCACTTCGTAGCGGGCCGACTGGAACGTGTAGAAATTCAGGACGGGCTTGTCGGCCTTGTAATGGAACCAGCGCCGGCCGCCGCTCATCCACTCCTGCTCCAGCATGCCCGGCGCGACCACGGTCTGGTCCGGGCTCGTGCTGACGACGGCGTCGAAGCGGATCCAGTCGGCGTCGTTGGCGATGTAGCTGTTCGCGCGCGCCGCGTCGTTCTCGTGCGCGGCCATGCGTTCGCGCGGCGCGAGGCCGTGGCGCTTGCGGTCGCGGTCGTCCTCCAGTTCGACCGTGCGCTGGTAGCCCACGTGCGGCAGGACTTCGTTGGAAAAGAAAGTGCCGTTGCCGACGACGGCCGTGTCGCGGCCCAGGCCCAGCACGCCGCCCGGCGCGTCCAGCAGGTCGAATTCCAGCGCCGTGCGCGCGCCCGGTTGCAGGGGCGCCGCCAGCAGGTAGTGATAGAAGCCGTGCTCCCGGTCGGCGCGCAGCAGCCGCGCCGCCTGCGCGAAGCGGGGACGGAAGTCGGGGCCGGGCTTCTGGTACAGGATGACGTCGCGGATCGGGGATGCGGTCCGGTTTTCCAGCTGGTAGAAGCCGTGCACCTTCAGCGTGCGGGTGTCCGGATGGATGTCGACCTGCAGGCCCACGTCGGCGATGCGCGGCTGCGGCAGCTTCGCGTAGCGTTTGTAGCGCAGCTCGTAGTCGGCGCGCACCTGTTCCTTGTGCCACGCCGTCTGGAAGGTGCCGAGGTGGACCAGGTTGTACCACAGCAGGCCGCCGCTGGCCGCGAACACGAGGATGCCGGCGGCGAAGCCTTTCAACACGCCCGGCGTCAGGCGCCGGCGCGCCAGTTGCAGGCGTTCCGCGAAGCTGTCGCTCACGCCGCGCGGCCACAGCACGAGCGCGACGGTGAACAGGACGATCGCCGCGCCGCCCCAGTAGATCTGCAGGGTGCGCTGCAGCGGCAGGTAGTGGCCGAAGCCGTTCATCGCGGAATACGTGATGTCCGGCAGGGCGCCGTACACGAGCATCGGGTGATCGAGGCCGAAGCCGCCGAGGAACAGCGTGATGACGTACCAGGTGACCAGCGCGAAATAGGCGAGGTATTTATGGTTCAGGATGGCCTGCGCGGCGATCGCCAGCACGGCCAGCAGCACGTAGCGGGGCAGCAGGATGCCGAACAGCGTCGCCAGGTACAGGCCCGGCTCCAGTGTCAGGTAGCCGTGCGCCAGCTGAATGCCCATGCCGCACACCATCGCGGCCAGCAGCAGCAGGACCTGCAGGCCGACGAGGGCGATGGTCTTGGCGGCCAGCGGCAGCCAGCTCGGGACGGGCAGCGCATCCATCATCTGCGCCATGCGCGCCTCGCGCTCGCGCCACACCATCTCGCCCGCATAGAACGTCGTCACGATCAGCACGAACAGCGCGAACACGTCGCGTATGAGTTCCAGCACCATGTACGTGACGGGATACGTTTTCGTGCCGTAGATCGCGCCCAGGTCGAGCGAGCTGACGACGAGGGTCAGCATGCCGGCCAGGACGATCACGGCGAAGTAGACGTTCTTGACCGATTCGCGCAGGTTCATCCAGCTCGATCGGGCCAGCAGCACGGCGAGGCTGCGTGCAGCGAAGTCGGGGGCTTCGTGCAGGTCGGCCATGCCGGACGGCGATTGCGGCGCGCTTTCCGGTTCGGGCCGCGCCTGCCCGCGCCTGCCGGCCGGCGTGGACACGAAGCTGAAGCGCCAGTAGCCGAGCAGCAGGACGACGAGCGAGAACAGCGACCAGATGGCGCGGTTCACGAGATAGACACCGGCGAACGGGATCTGCAGCGTATTGCGCTCGGTGAGACTCCAGTATTCGGTGAGGCGGATCAGCGCCGTCGTGCCGAACGGGTCGATCAGCGCGGCGAGCGTCTTGTAATCGAGGTCGCGCGCCAGCGACGGCGCGACGATGTAACCCACCAGCATGACGACGCTGGCCACGTACACGGGCAGCATGCGCCGCGTGAGCGCCGCAAGCACGAAGAAGATGGCGCCGAAGATGAACAGGTTCGGCACCAGCGTGAAAAAGTAGGGCAGCAGATAGCCCGCCACGGAATACGGTCCGAGGCGGGCGGGATCGATGCCGGGCAGCGCCGTGCCGAGCAGCGTGCCGAACAGGATGGCCGAGAACACGACGGCCAGCGTCGCCAGCGCGCCGAGGAAGCGTCCGAACATGTACGCGTACTTCGGGATCGGGGCGCTGAAGAAGAAGTGGTGCGTCTCGTATTCGAAGTCCTGCTGCACCGAGCGGCCCATCATCGCGGCGACGACGATGACGCCGAGGGAGCCGAGGAACGCGGCGCTCAGGGCGATCTGGCGCGGCGCGTTGATCAGCACGCGGCCGCCGAACGAGACGAAGGCTTCCTTGAACACGCCGCCCGCGGCGGCCATCCACAGCAGGGCCAGCGCGAAGAAGGCAAAGAAATACACCCAGGTCGACAGCAGCTTCAGGCGCTGCCGGGCCTCGAAGCCGGCGATGGCGAGGAGCGCGCCCATGAATCAGCAGTTCCCGGCCATGTCGTTGTGGCGGCCGGCGATCGTGGCGAAGTAGACGTCTTCCAGGGTCGGGTGGATCGGCTCGAAGTCGTCGCCGGGATAGCGGTCGGCATACACGTGGATCAGGGTGCGGCCGGACAGCAGGCGCGTGGAGATGACGGTGTGGCGCTTCTGGTAGGCGGGCAGGTCCGCCTTGCTCACGACCCGCGCCCAGATCTTGCCCTCGATGCCTTCGATGAGGCGCACCGGCTCGCCGCACAGCAGTACGTGGCCCTTGTTGATGATGGCCATGTTGGCGCACAGGTCGGCCACGTCGGACACGATGTGCGTGGACAGGATCACGGTCTTGTCCTCGCCGATGTCGGACAGCAGGTTGTGGAAGCGTACCCGTTCCTGCGGGTCGAGGCCGGCCGTCGGCTCGTCGACGATGATCAGCTGCGGGTCGCCGAGCAGCGCCTGGGCGATGCCGAAGCGCTGGCGCATGCCGCCGGAAAAGGTGCCCATCTTCTGGTTGCGCACCTCGAACAAATTGGTCTGCTGCAGCAGCGCGTCGACGACTTCGCGCCGGCGATGGCGCTGCGACAGGCCTTTCAGTTGCGCGAAATGGTCGAGCAGTTCGTAGGCGGTCACCTTCGGGTACACGCCGAAGTCCTGCGGCAGATAGCCCAACAGGCGGCGCACCTCATCCTTTTCGTCCAGTACGTCGATGTCGTCCAGGAAGACGGAGCCGCTGTCGCATTCCTGCAGGGTGGCGAGGATCCGCATCAGGGTCGACTTGCCGGCGCCGTTGGGGCCGAGCAGGCCGAACATCCCGGGCGGGATGCTCAGCGAGACCCTGTCCAGCGCGACCACGCCATTGGCATAGGTCTTGGACAAGTTGCGGATTTGTAATTCCATGGAGACTCCCATTGCTCGTGACAATGCACGCATTTCATGACTGTTGCATTGTATTAAAAAGGAGCCGACGCGGCAGCAGCGGTGCGACACACGGCATTTTCACAAGTCCAGAGTGCAGAAAAGCGGGCGCAGGATGCAGGCCAGCATACAACGTGGAATCGATTATGTCTATTCTGGCAACATTGCCGGTGATATCCGGGCACGGCAAGAACATGCATAATGGCCCTATGGATACGCTCATCAACAAGGACAATATCCTGGCCGTCACGCGCCAGGGCCGCACCCGGGCCGAGGCGACGGACTGGTTCCGGGTCGCCGTCGGCCTGTACTACCTGGCCAACCTGATGACGAAGGAAACCATCGATTTCAAGACCGTGGACCGCGAGTTCAACCGGTTCATCTATCACTCGATCGGCGGCGGCCACACGATCACGAGCATCCTGCAATTCATGAGCGGCAAGAACGTATTGCCGGTGCTGCAATCCGAGCGCTTCATGACGGCCTTTACGACCACGTGTACCGACGTGCCGCCGGACTCGATCCCGTTCCTGCTGGAACTGAACCTGGGCGTCGCGAAGAACATCTCGAAGCTGGAGGTGGAAGGGCCCGTGCACGACTGGCTGGAAGCGCAGAAGCGTGCCCAGAAGACACGTGACGAAGGGGCGGCGGACGAGGGCATATAATTCGGCTTATCGAACAACAAGCTGAAGGTTTCTCATGACAACCCGCACCATCAATCCCCTCGACCACCTGATCGTCGGTTTCGACAAGGCCTTGCGTGTCGTGGGCGGCGTGGCGAAGGCCGCGCGGCCGAATCCGGGCGTCTCGGCCCCCGATTGCGAACTGAATGCCCAGGAACAGCGCCACAGCGCCGGCCTGATGCGCGTGAACCACGTGGGCGAAGTGTGCGCCCAGGCGCTGTACGATGCGCAGGGTCGCCGCGCGTCGACGCAGGCCATGCGCGCGCAATTCGAGAAATCCGGGCGCGAGGAAGAAGATCACCTGGCCTGGACGGCCGAGCGCCTGGCCGAGCTGGGTTCCCAGCCGAGCCTCCTCAATCCGTTGTGGTATGCGGGCGCCTATGCGCTGGGCACCGTCGCGTCGCGCCTGGGCGATGCCGTCAGCCTCGGCTTCGTCGTGGAGACGGAGCGCCAGGTCGAGGCGCACCTGAACAGCCACCTCGACCAGCTGCCGCCGCACGATGCGAAGTCGCGCGCGATCGTCACGCAGATGCGCGACGACGAGATCGCGCACGGTGCCAAGGCCCAGGAAATGGGCGCGGCCGAGATGCCGTTGCCGGTCAAGGCCGCGATGCGCGCCATGGCCAAGGTGATGACCACGACGGCGTATTATATTTGAGAGCATCGTGATTGATGCCCCCGGCATCAATCACCCTTCGACGATCTCGAACGAGTGCGTGATCTCGGCCGTCTTGGCCAGCATGATCGACGCCGAGCAGTACTTGTCGTGCGACAGGTTGACCGCGCGTTCGACGGTCGCTTCCTTGAGGTTGCGGCCCGTGACGGTGAAGTGGAAGTGGATCTTCGTGAACACCTTCGGATCCGTCTCGGCGCGCTCGGCCTTCAGCGTGACGTCGCAGCCGCGCACGTCTTCCCGGCTGCGCTTGAGGATCAGCACGACGTCGTAGGCGGTGCAGCCGCCGGTCCCCAGCAGCACCATTTCCATCGGGCGCGGTGCCAGGTTGTGGCCGCCGCCCTCGGGGGCGCCATCCATGTTCACCAGGTGGCCGGAGCCGGTTTCGGCCCGGAAGCTCATTCCCGACGGTCCGTTCCAGCTGACTTTGACTTCCATCGATTTCTCCGCGTTGTTTGACAGGTAAAGACGACCATTCTAAGCCAGCGCGGCGGTCCGTGCTGGCACGGCCTCAGACGGCCAGCACGTAACGCTCGCTCTTCATGCGCCACGCGGCGAATGCGACGGCCGCCCACGCCGCGAGCGCAGAGCACAGGAACGTCAGCACGAACGGCAGCAGGCCGATGTCGCCGCCCTTGGCCGTCTCGCGCAGCAGGGTCTGGTTCGACAGCATCGGCACGAGGTACATCCACGACGCCGTCTTCAGTTCCAGCATCGACACGGCGAGCCCCGGCAGCATCGGCACCAGCATCACGACCGACAGCACGCTCTGCGCTTCCTTGAACGAGCGGGCGTTCATCGCCACCGCGATCTGCACGGCGGCTGCGAACAGCGACAGCGGCACGGACGCGAGGCACACGAGCAGCAGCCGTCCCCAGCCCACGCGCCAGCTCATGCCGATTTCTTCCAGCGGCATCCACGACAGGATCGCATGCGCCAGCATCAGCTCCAGCGTGATGCCGACGATGGCCAGCGCCGCGGCGGCGAGCCACTTGCCGGCGACGAGTTCCCACGTGCGCACGGGTTGCGCCATCAGCACTTCGAGCGAGCGCCGTTCCCGTTCGCCCGCGGTGGAATCCACCGCCGCCGACAGGCCGCAGATGAATGCGGGGAAGAATAAAAAGCCGAGGATGCCGCCGATGACGCCGGCCGAGCGTGCGGCCGTCGTGCCCGTGTCGTAGCGCTGCACCTGCACGGGCGACAGCGCGGCCGGCGACACGCCGTGCGCCAGCAGGCGCGCGCTGGCGATGTTGGCGCCGTAGGCGTTCAGTACCTCCTCGACGTCGCGCCGGCCGTCCTGCTCCGTCGACGAGTCGTACCACAGCTCGATGCGCGCGGGCCGCATCGCGGCATAGTCGCTCGCGTACTTGCCGGGCAGGCGCAGCACGGCGGCGGCCTTGTGGGCGCGCAGCAGGTCGCCGATCGCCGCTTCGTCCATGGGCGGCATGTCGTGCACGGTGATGTTCTTCTGCTTCAGCTGCGCCATCAAGGTGGGCGCCTGGGCGCCGCCGATCACGGCCAGGACGATGCCTTCGCGCTCGGGCTTCGTCGCGCGGTCGATCCACTGGTGCAGCAGGACGCCCAGCAGCACCGGGTACATCAGCGTGAACAGGGCGAGGAGGCCGAGCGAGCGCTTGTCGCGCAGCGATTCGCGCAACTCCTTCTTGAAAACGACGAGGAATTTGGAAGTCATGCGACGATCCCTTCATCGGTGCCGACCAGGCGGACGAACGCGTCCTCCAGGTTGGCGATGCCCGTGCGCCGGCACAGGTCGTCCGGCGTGCCCTGTGCCACCGTATGGCCCTTGGCGATGACGATCACGTCGTCGCACAGATGACTGACTTCCTGCATCACGTGCGTGGCCATCACGACGCAGCATCCTTCCCTACGCAGCGCGGACAGCGCGTGGCGCACGGCGCGCGTGCTCATCACGTCCAGGCCGCGCGTGGGCTCGTCCAGCAGCAGGTGGCGCGGGCGGTGCAGCAGCGCGCGTGCGAGGGCCACCTTGATGCGCTGGCCCTGCGAAAAGCCCTTGCTGCGGCGTTCCAGGATGTCGTCCATCGCGAGCATTTCCGAGACTTCGTCGATGCGCGCGGCGAGCGCCTTTTTCTCCATGCCGTTCAATTCGCCGAAATACGTGAGGTATTCGCGCGTGGACAGGCGCTCGTACAGCCCGAACTGGTCGGTGAGGAAGCCGATGTTGGCGCGCACGGCGAGCGGATCGCGTTCGGGGTCGATGCCATCGACGGCGATGGTCCCGTGGTCGCGTTTGAGCATGCCGACGAGGGTGCGCAGCAGGGTCGTCTTGCCGGCGCCGTTGGGGCCCAGCAGCGCGGTGATCTGGCCGTCGCGCGCCGTGAAGCTGACGCCTCCCAGCGCCTGCACGGTACCGAATTGTTTGCGGACTTCTTGTGCTTCGATCATGGGGAGCCTGTGGTCAGGGTTGCGGTCCGGCGCTGCCGAGCTGGAATGTCGGGGCCGGGATCTCGTTCAGGCAGGCGCCGTCGACTTTGGCATCGGGCCGGTCGAGGAAGGCGCGCAGGAGGCGCGGGGCGCAGCCCAGTTGCGATACGCCGTGGCCCACGTTCGGCGCCGTCAGCAGCTGCGCATGGTCCATGAAGCGGGCGGCGTCCTGCGCCCGGCGCGGCGGCGTGACGGGGTCCAGGGCGCCCGACAGCAGCAGAACCGGTGCCGCGATGCGCGTGGGGGCCGTGAAGGGGACGGCCGGCACGTTCATCGCGCGGCACAGGCCACGCAGGCGGTCGGCCAGCGTGCGCGTGAGCGGGCTCGCGTCGCTCGCGGCCAGCGCGGGCGTAAAGCGCGGCATGTCCTCGGCGCAGACGACGGCCAGGTGCAGTAGGGTGGCGGGCGAGCCGTCGGGCGAAAAGTCGGCGGCGAGGTTGCGGCGCGCGACGAACGGCTGCCAGCGGCCCGTGCTGGCGCTGTGCACGAGGAACGGCAGGCGGCGCGCATCGGCCGGCGCGTACAGCATGTTGCGCACGGTGTCGAGCAGGCGCGCGCTCGTCATCGTGACGTCGATTTGCCGCGCGGTGCGCGGGTCGGGCAGGGTCAGTTTCAACGGCGCGGCATCGAGCTTGCCGACAAGTGCATCGAATTCGCCGCGCAAATTCGGATACGCGCGGGCGCAGGCGGCATCCTTCGCGCACTGGGCGAACAATTGGTCGAGCGCGGCCTGGCTGTCGCGGCCGCCGGCCGGGATCACCTGGTCGGGTGCGGCCACGGCGTCGAGCATCAACGTGCGCACGCCCGCTGGGTAGGCGCGCGCATACGCCTGCGCGAGGCGGGTGCCGTACGAGCCGCCCCACAGGTTGATCCTGTCGTAGCCCAGCGCCCGGCGCACGGATTCGATGTCGCGCGCGGCGGCGGCCGTCGTGTAGGCGGCGAACGGAGCCTTGCTGGCCGCGATGCAGCGGCGCAGGGCGGCGTCGGCGTCGGCATCGCTCAGCTGCGCATCCGCGTCGGCGTCGGACGGGCATTCCAGCTTGCCGGACAACCCCGTGCCGCGCTGGTCGATGAACACGATGTCGCGCGTGGCGCGCACGCGCTTGAATGCGGTGCCCAGCAGGGGGAGTACGTCGCTGCCCGCTTCGCCGGGGCCGCCCGCCAGCACGAACAGCGGATCGGGGCGCGCACCCTGGCGCAGGGCGGGGGCAATCGTCACGTGCAGGTTCAGGGTGGCTGGCTTGCCGGGTTCGAGCGGGACGGGGAGGTTGAGGCAGCGCAGGGCTTCCTCGACGCCGGGCAGGTGGCAGCTGCGTGTTTGCGCCGGCGTGGCCGGCGTCGCCGCGGCCGGGATGGCGGCCGCCAGCAATGCGCCCAGAAGCAGGATGGGTTTCAACAAGCGGTCTCCTTTGAATGCGGATCATACTAATTTGACATCGATTTCTCGGTCAAATATTTCTTGCAAATAAGAGTTGCAAAATTGCATGATCCAGCGAGGATGTCTTTGCGTTGGCTCCAGCCCCGTGCGGCTTGACTGTCGGGTGAGGAATCGGCTATAGTCGTGGGCTTTCCATTTGCTCGGGAAAAGACAATAAGGCAGAGTCCGCGATGTAGCATCGCCCGCGGAACCACCATTCGAGCATTAATTCCCTATACATAGGAAGTCAACATGAAAACTTTTTCCGCTAAGGGCCATGAAGTCCAGCGCGATTGGTACGTGATTGACGCGACGGACAAAGTCCTCGGACGTGTTGCCAGCGAAGTGGCACTCCGACTGCGCGGCAAGCACAAGCCGGAATTCACCCCGCACGTCGATACCGGTGACTTCATCGTCGTCGTCAACGCAGGCAAACTGCGCGTGACCGGCACCAAGGCCAACGACAAGAAGTACTACCGTCACTCGGGCTACCCGGGCGGTATCTACGAAACCAACTTCCTGAAAATGCAACAGCGTTTCCCGGGCCGCGCCCTGGAAAAAGCCGTCAAAGGCATGCTGCCGAAGGGCCCGCTGGGCTACGCAATGATCAAGAAGCTGAAAGTGTATGCGGAAGGCACCCACCCGCACGCTGCCCAGCAACCCAAAGCACTCGAAATCTAAGTAAGGAACTGACATGATCGGTAACTACAACTACGGCACCGGCCGTCGCAAGAGTGCAGTGGCCCGTGTGTTCATCAAAGCTGGCACCGGCCAGATCATCGTGAACGGCAAACCGGCCGCCGAATACTTCTCGCGCGAAACCGGCCTGATGGTCATCCGTCAACCGCTGGAACTGACCGGCAACGTCGAGCGTTTCGACATCAAGGTCAACGTGCATGGCGGCGGCGAGTCCGGCCAGGCAGGTGCAGTGCGCCACGGTATCACCCGCGCGCTGATCGACTACGACGCAGGCCTGAAGGGCGACCTGGCACGTGCCGGTTTCGTCACCCGTGACGCCCGTGAAGTCGAGCGTAAGAAAGTTGGTCTGCGCAAAGCACGTCGCGCAAAGCAATTCTCGAAGCGTTAATCGGATCTGCAGCGCCCATGCGCTGCTGCCGGAACGAAAAGCCGCCCGCTGCAAAGCCGGCGGCTTTTTTGTTTCCAAAAACCGGGGTCAGACCCCGGTTTTTGGCAATGGACGCTGGGGAATTGCCTAAAAAAGTGCTCTGACCCCGAATTCCATGTGGCAATGCAGCACATGGTTTAGCACCCTGCTAAAATTGTGGGTTCGTACAAGAACTTACCTATTTACCAAGGGGAAACAGACATGATCAAAGTTGGCATCGTTGGCGGCACCGGCTACACGGGCGTGGAATTGCTGCGCCTGCTTGCTGCCCACCCCGAGGCGCAGCTGACCGCCATCACTTCGCGCAAGGAAGACGGCCTGCCCGTCGCCGACATGTTTCCCTCGCTGCGCGGCCACGTCGACATCGCGTTCTCGAGCCCGGACAAGGCGGACCTGAAGCAGTGCGACGTCGTGTTCTTCGCGACCCCGCACGGCGTCGCCATGGCCCAGGCGCCCGAACTGATCGCCGCCGGCGTGAAAGTGATCGACCTCGCGGCCGACTTCCGCCTGAAGGACCAGGCCACGTTCGAGAAGTGGTACAAGATCCCGCACAGCGCGCCGGACCTGCTGGAAGAGGCCGTGTACGGCCTGCCGGAACTGAACCGTGAAGACATCAGGAAGGCGCGCCTGATCGCCAACCCGGGCTGCTACCCGACCACGATGCAGCTGGGCTTTTATCCGCTGCTGAAGGCGGGCATCATCGATGCCGGTAGCCTGATCGCCGACGCCAAGTCGGGCGTGTCCGGCGCCGGTCGCAAGGCCGAGATCGGCACGCTGTTCTCGGAAGCGAGCGACAACTTCAAGGCCTATGGCGTGCATGGCCACCGTCACACGCCGGAGACGTCGGCCCAGCTGCAGCGCTACACGGACCAGAAGGTCGGCCTGATCTTCACGCCGCACCTCGTGCCGATGATCCGCGGCATGCATTCGACCTTGTACGCGCGTCTCACGCAGGACATCACGAACGAAGCCCTGCAGGCCCTGTTCGAAGAGCAGTACAAGGATGCGGAATTCGTCGACGTCATGCCGTTCGGCTCGCATCCGGAAACCCGCTCGACGCGCGGCTCGAACATGCTGCGCATCGCGCTGCACCGTCCGGACAACGGCAACACGGTCGTCATCCTCGTCGTGCAGGACAACCTCGTGAAGGGCGCGTCCGGCCAGGCGGTGCAGTGCATGAACCTCATGTTCGGCCTGCCGGAAAGTACCGGGCTGAAGCAGATCGCGCTGCTGCCGTAAGCAATCCCGGCGGCCCGCGAGGGCCGCGTCCCCGCAAGGCTTGGTCACAAGACGCAGATCAAGGCGACCTGTGTTGGCAACGGTACATTGGCTTTTGGACAGAGCCAACGCCAAGCACAGGGGACAATCATGTTCGGTCGTAACGCAAAAAGCGAAATCGATAGCCTGATCGGCATTTCCGCACGCATCGAAGGGGATCTCGTGTTCACCGGCGGGCTGCGCATCGACGGCGAGGTGCACGGCAACGTGGTCGCCGCGGACGGCAACGACAGCGTGCTGATCGTGTCCGAACACGCGCGCATCGAAGGCGAGGTGCGCTGTGCCAACCTGGTCGTCAACGGGTATATCGCGGGGACGGTGTATTCGTCCGATCTCCTTGAATTGCAGCCGAAAGGCCGCATACATGGGGATGTCCATTACCGCCTGCTGGAAATGCACGGCGGCGCCCTCGTCACCGGCAAGCTGACCCACCAGGCCGAGCCGGTGGCGGCTGCCGAGCCCGTCTTCCACCTCGGCGTGGCGGCCGAAGGGGCTTCAGCATGACTGGCGCCAACGGTCTATAATGGACGAAATCCGAATCCAATCAGGAGTTTATCCATGAATGCAGTCGCCGAAGTGCAAAACGCACAAGACACGATCCCCTCGCCCATCAATTTCACCGACAGCGCTGCCCAGAAGGTTGCTCAACTGATCGAAGAAGAAGGCAATCCCGACCTGAAACTGCGCGTCTTCGTGCAGGGCGGCGGTTGCTCGGGCTTCCAGTACGGTTTCACGTTCGACGAAATCGTGAACGAAGACGACACGACGATGGAAAAGAATGGCGTCACCCTGCTGATCGACTCGATGAGCTACCAGTACCTGGTCGGCGCCGAGATCGACTACAAGGACGACCTCGAAGGCGCCCAGTTCGTCATCAAGAACCCGAACGCCACCTCGACCTGCGGTTGCGGTTCGTCGTTCTCGATGTAAACGATACCAGCCTCGACATCGAAAGCCGCCCCGGCATTGCCGGGGCGGTTTTTTTTCGCCCATACGAAGTGTTGGATGCCGCCGTAATGACAGGCTATTAACATTGCTAACAGTCATGCGCGTAGTACACTGACCACGCCCCACGAACGTGGCGGCAAGGAGACATACAACCCCTATAAAACCAGAGAAAAACAATGTCGAGGGCACCAACTTTACTTTGCGGTGTTACCGCTATCATCCTCGCCTGGGCCGGTGCCGCCCACGCGCAATCCGCACCCACACCGGCTGCCGCCACCACGGCCGCCACCGACGACGGCAGCGGCGCCTATCGCACGCAGCGCTACCGCAACCTGTTCGCCGAACGCCTGGGCCGGAGTCCGCAAGAGACGCATGCGAAGATCGAGCAGGCGTTCCAAAAACTGTTCCATGGCGACGGCCAGGAAGAGCGCGTCTACTTCGAGACGGGTGCCAACGCCAACGGCACGCTCGCGTACATCACGGACTGGGCCAACAACGACGCCCGCACGGAAGGCATGAGCTACGGCATGATGATCGCCGTCCAGCTCGGCAAGAAGCGCGAGTTCGACGCGCTGTGGAACTGGTCGAAGACCTACATGCTGACGACCGATCCCGCCAACCCGTCGCGCGGCTATTTCGCGTGGTCGATGGGCACGGACGGCACGCCCCGCGCCACCGGGGCCGCGCCGGACGGCGAGGAATACTATGCGATGGCGCTGTACTTCGCGGCGCGGCGCTGGGGCAACGGGAAGGGGATCTACGACTACCAGAAGGAAGCGGATACCATCCTGCGCGGCATGCGGCACCACCCGGTCGTGACGGCCACGCCGCCGTTCCGCATCCATCCCGGCGACAAGCCGTTCGTCGAGCCGGACGCGCCCTGGCCCAGCCCCAACAACCGCCATGAACAGGAGCAGGCGCAGAAAGCGGGCAAGCCGTGGCCGCCGCAGCGTCCGCACCGCGAACCGCGCCCGGTCACCGTCGGGCCGATGGTCGATGAAGCCCACGCGATGGTCCGCTTCGTGCCCGAGACGTTCATCCCCGGCACCGATCCGTCCTACCACCTGCCCGCGTTCTATGAACTGTGGGCGCGCTGGGGCCCGCGCGAAGACCGCGCGTTCTGGGCCCGTGCAGCTAGCGTCAGCCGCGACTTCTTCGTGCAGACGGCCGACCCCGCGACGGGTCTCGGCCCCGACCGCGCCGATTTCGACGGCACGCCGCTGAAGAACTGGGACGGCAGCCCGGGTTCGTTCGGCTATGACAGCTGGCGCACGATCAGCAACTGGTCCGTCGACCGCAGCTGGTGGAACAAGGACCCGCGCCAGCAGGCCTTGAGCGACCGCGTCCAGCGCTTCCTGGCCGGCCAGGGGATCGATCGCTTCGCCGACCGCTATACCTTGGACGGCAAGCCGCTGTCCGACCGCCACTCGACCGGCATGCTGGCGGCGGCCGCCGTCGGCAGCCTGGCGGCCACGCCGGGGCAGGTGTCCGACGACTTCCTGCGCGCGCTGTGGGACACGCCGGTGCCCAGCGGCGAACAGCGCTACTTCGATGGCATGCTGTACCTGATGAGCATGATGCACCTCGGCGGTGAATTCCGCGTGATCGATACAACCAAAAAATAACAAGGAGACAAAGATGATGAAACAGACGACCGTTGCTGTCCTTCTCGCCTGCGCGGCGATGGGCGCGCACGCGCAGGACCGCGCGTGGCTCGACAAATCGAAGTCGGCCGACGAGCGCGCCCGCGCCGCCGTCGCCGCCATGACGCTGGACGAAAAGCTGCTGCTGATCGTCAGCTATACGGACAAGAAAGACCTGGCAAAGCAGCCGGACGACATCGTGCCGCCGGCGGTCAAGGCCGACGTCGCGGCACACCACATCGAGGGCTCCGCCGGCTACGTGCCCGGCATCCCGCGCCTGGGCATCCCGCCGCAATGGCAGACCGACGCGTCGATCGGCGTGCGCGTGGGCGGCATGGAGCGCACGGCGCTGCCGTCCTCGCTGGCGACGGCCGCGAGCTTCGATCCAGCCGTGTCCGAGGCGGGCGGCCGCATGATCGCGGACGAGGCGCGCGCCTCCGGCTTCAACACGTTCCTGGCCGGTGGCGCCAACCTGGCGCGCGAGCCGCGCAACGGTCGCAACTTCGAATACGTGGGCGAGGATCCGCTGCTGGCCGGCCGCATGGCCGCGGGCCTGATCAACGGCATCCAGGCGCGCCACATGGTGTCGACGATGAAGCACTTCGCCGTCAACGACCACGAAAGCCAGCGCACGACGGTCGACGTCACGATCTCGCCGGAAGCGATGCGCCAGTCGGACCTGCTCGCATTCGAGATCGTCAACGACCTGTCGAAGCCGGGCTCCGTCATGTGCTCGTACAACCTCGTGAACGGCCGCTGGGCGTGCGAGAACGAATACCTGCTGAACAAGACCCTGAAGCAGGACTGGAAGTTCAAGGGCTATGTGATGGCCGACTGGGGCGCCGTCCACTCGACGGCGGACGCCGCCAATCATGGCCTCGACCAGTTCACCGGCTACCCGTGCTGCAACCACCACGGTCCGTTCTACTCGGCGAAGAATTTCAAGGAGGCGATGAACAAGGGCGACGTGTCGATGCGCCGCCTCGACGACATGGCACAGCGCATCCTGTGGCCGCTGTTCCAGACGGGCGTGTTCGACGATCCGGCTAAGGTCGGCAAGATCGATTTCGCAGCGCACGCGGCCGTCGCGCAGCGCGCCGCCGAGGAATCCCTGGTGCTGCTGAAGAACGAGGGTAACCTGCTGCCGCTGGCGAACGTGAAGTCGGTGGCCGTCATCGGCGGCCATGCGGACAAGGGCGTGCTGGCGGGCGGAGGTTCGTCCGGCGTGACGCCGGTCGGCGGCAATGCGGTGCCGAATCTCGAACCCACGAAGTGGCCCGGCCCCGTCATCTACATGCCGTCGTCGCCGCTCGCGGCGATCAAGTCCGAACTGCAAGGTAGACAACCCCAGGCAAAGGTCGCGTACGCGAGCGGCACCGACATCGACGCGGCCGTCGCGCTGGCGAAGCAGTCCGAAGTCGCGGTCGTGTTCGTGACGCAGTGGATGGGAGAAGGCTTCGACGGCAGGCTGGAACTGGACGGCAACCAGGATGCGCTCGTCGCCGCGGTCGCGCGCGCCAACCCGAAGACCGTCGTCGTCGTGGAATCGGGCGGCGCGATCCTGATGCCGTGGCTGCCGCAGGTGCCGGCCGTGCTGGAAGCGTTTTATCCGGGCATCCGCGGCGGCCAGGCGATCGCGCGCATCCTGACGGGTAAAGTGAATCCGTCGGGGCACCTGCCGATCAGCTTCCCCGCGTCGAACGCGCAGCTGGCGCATGCCGAGATCCCGGGCTTCGGCAAGCCGGACGGCATCCCCGTCCACATCACGTACGACGAAGGCGCCGCGATCGGCTACAAGTGGTACGACGCGAAAGGATATAAACCGTTATTCGCGTTCGGCCACGGCCTCAGTTACACGAGTTTTGCCGTCGCCGAACCGAAGGCCATCGTCGCGAACGGCGCGCTGACGGTCGGCGCCGCGCTGCGCAACACGGGCAAGCTGGCGGGCAAGGGCGTCGTGCAGGTGTACGTGGCGCCCGCGGACGTGAAGGCGTCGGGCTGGGAAGCGCCGAAGCGCCTCGTCGCGTTCCAGAAATTCGACCTGCAGGCGGGCGGCGCCAATACGTTCGCGCAGGCCGTCGATCCGCGCCTGCTGGCCACTTACGAGGTCGCGGACAACAGCTGGCGCGTCCGCGCGGGCACGTACCGCGTGCTGTTCGGGCAGGCGGCGGACGACCTGCCGGTCTCGGTGGACGTGACGCTGCCGGACATGACGTGGAGCGCGGTCCACAAGGAGTAAGGCGTTATTTAGCCCAATAATCCAGCACCAGCGATTTGGCGAGACTCGGCTTGAGTTTCTCGACGAATTGCTGGTGCGCCGGATGCACGAGATAGGCGTCGCGGTCTTCGGCTTGGGCGAACGTCAGGGTAAAGCAGTGCGTGAAGCCGTCGTTCAGGCCTTCCGGGCTCACGTTCGTGCCCCATTCATAGGCGGTGATGCCGGGGATGGCCGAGGGCAGGGCGGCGAAGCCGGTCACGATGGCGTCGACGTCGTCGTACGAAGCGTCGTCCTTGAACGAGAACAGGACGACGTGGCGGAGCAGTTGGCTGGACATGGGGCGGTCGAGGTAAGTTGGCGAGACGCCATCTTACACGGCCCTCGACATCAGGGTGCGAGGGCGATCACGTCGTCGCCCGGCAGCGGTTCGCACCCCGGCCCCAGCGGTTCCCAGCCGCGGTGCACGACGATGTGGCGCTCGTCGTGGCACAGTTCCAC
The DNA here is from genome assembly GCF_900101265.1 of Massilia sp. PDC64. Taxonomy (GTDB): domain Bacteria; phylum Pseudomonadota; class Gammaproteobacteria; order Burkholderiales; family Burkholderiaceae_D; genus Telluria. The sequence continues at coordinate 22,416 of NZ_FMZS01000017.1, read as the reverse complement.
GCGGCGCGTCCGTGGCACTTCCTTGCGTACGAAATCCTCGATCGCCGTCGGCACGCTGATGTGCAACGCGAGCGCGTGGATGTCGTCGAGCGGATGGTCGCCCACGTGCACGAGGGGCACGAACTGCCCGGCGAACATCAGCCAGTGCGACGGGATGCGGACGGGCGTGGCCGCATAGCCTTGCGCGCGCAGCCATGCCTGCGCGCGCTCGCGCGCGGGATCGGCCGGATCGAGACCGCCCCATGCGAACGCGAGCAGTTCCGCCACCCACTGGTTGCAGTTCTGGTAGCGCGTGCCGAAGGCGTAGGCGTTCGCGCTGTAGCGGGTGCCCAGCAGGGCGAGGGCGAGCGGATTGTCGAGCGCCGTCTTCTCGAGCAGGGCGCTGTCGGGCTCGGGCGGGAACAGCAGGGCGACGTGGCCGTGCGTGGGCGCGTCGGCGCCGAGCACGAAGCCGGCCATGCCCTGGTCGAACAGACGCGGACGCGATTCGTCGCACGCATAGTACAGCTGACGCACGGCCCACGGACCGCCTGGATTGTTTTTCAGGGCGATGCCCGCGTGCGAGTACAGCAGGCCGAAGCGGGAGAGGTCCAGGCCCGCGCGCGCCACGAGAGCGAGATTGCTGCCGGAGCGCGTGAGTTCATCCTTGACGGCGGCGGCGAAGCGCAGCACGCGGTCCTGGTCCGCGGCCGTGATCTTCTCGGCGCGGTCGCAGAACGTGGGAATGCCGGCCCATGCGGTCGCGCTCGCGGACAGCAGGAGCGCGGCCGCAAGGTGCCGCATGAACATCATCAGATCGTGACTTTGCGCGAGGCGAGTTCGCGGTACCAGTCGTCTTCCAGCGCGAGGAAGAACGGCTTCTTCGTGTCGCCGTACGCGAATTCGTAGCCGTACACGCGCTCGTTCACCTGCACGACTTCGCCTTTGCCGACGCGGCGGTCGGCCAGGGCGCGGTCGGGCACGTCGACCCAGAACTGGGTGGCGGCATCGCCCGCGACGGCGCGCAGCGTGATGCGCCTTTTTGCTTCCTTGCCCGCCTTGGCTGGGGCCATGGCGACGTCGATCACGCGGTACGGGCCCGTCTCCGCGCGGCGGTTGTCGCCGCTCGAGCTGTTGCTGGAACCGCCGATCGAATCGGAGATGCTGCCCGACGACGCGGAGCCGGCGCTGGAGGCCGAGGAGGCGAAGCTGTCGGCGTGGGCGGGCAGGGTGGATGCGGCGGCGGCCAGCGCGAGGGCGAGCGCGAAGGTCTTGAAGGTCATTGCGAAATCTTTCTTAAGCGTATCGGATAACGCAATGGTACAAGTGCCGCCTGCCGCTGAGAAGGCAAACGTGGTTTTGTTACAAACGACCTGCCGCCGCGGGATCAGTTAACTTCGGTGACGAACTGGTCGAGCGGGCGACGCACCTTCGGCAGGTTGACCAGCCAGTCCTGCTCGGCCTTGCGGTAGCCCAGCGGCAGCATGACGACGCTGCGCAGGTGTTGCTCGCGCAGGTTCAGGATGGCGTCGACGGCGGCCGGGTCGAAGCCTTCCATCGGCGTCGCGTCGACTTCCTCGAACGCGGCCGCGATGACGGCCGCGCCGAAGCCGATATAGGCCTGGCGTGCGGCATGCTCGAAGTTCACTTGCGCGCCGCGGCCCGGATAGGTCGACAGCAGCTGCTGGCGGTACGCTTCCCAGCCTTCGTTGCGGAAGCCGCGCACTTCATTCGTCAGGTCGAACATGTGGTTGATGCGTTCCGGCGTGTAGTCGTCCCACGCGGCGAACACCAGCAGGTGCGACGCATCCGTGACCTGTGCCTGGTTCCACGCCACTTCACGGATCTGCGCGCGCAGTGCCGGATTCTTGATGACCAGGATCTCGTACGGCTGCAGGCCGGACGACGTCGGCGCCAGGCGGGCGGCTTCGATGATGCGGTCGATCTTGTCCTGGGCGACGAGACGGGTCGGATCCATTGCCTTGGTGGCGTAGCGCCATTGCAGTTTGTTCAGTAAGTCCATGGGTGACCTTATGTGTGGTGGATAGGTCACATTGTATTTTCTCCTCGGCGTGCAATAAACTAGGCGATCAGCAAATGATTTGTTCGTGAAAGGTGAAGATGGCCCGCAAGTTCGACCACTTGTCGGATGTGGAAGTGTTGCTCAGCGTGATCGAACACGGGTCGTTCAGTGCCGCGGCGGTGGTGCTGTCGACCACGGCATCGGTGCTGAGCCGGGCCATTTCTCGACTGGAAACCCGTCTGGGTGCGCAATTGCTCCGGCGCAGTACGCGCAGCCTGAGCCTGACCGATGCCGGCCGCCGCTACGCCGAGGAGGTGCGCGGCGCGTTCGCGCAGATCGAGCAGGCGGAACGCACGATCCGCAGCACGACGGTCCAACTGAGCGGCAAGGTGCGCATGAGCGTGCCCACAAGCTATGGCAAGCAGCGCCTGCCCGCGCTGCTGGCGGCCTATGCACGTGCCTATCCGCTCGTCGAGCTGGAGATCGACATCAGCAACCGCAACGTCGACCTGGTGGCGGAAGGGTTCGACCTGGCCATCCGTTCCGGTCCGATCCCGAGCAGCAGCATGGTGGCGCGGCCGCTCGAAGTGTCGCCCCTGTGCCTGGTCGCTTCGCCGGACTACCTGGAGGCGGCGGGACCGCTATGCGGCCTGGCCGACCTGGCACGCCAGCGTTGCATCGCCTTCATCCGTCCCAGCACGGGCCGCGTGATCCCGTGGCATTTGCGCGACGACGGGCGCGACATCGACTGGATGCCGCCGGCGGCCGTCACCGTGGCGACCGATGCGATGGGCGTCGTGTGGTTCGCCGAGCAGGGGATGGGGATCGCGCTGTGCCCGCGCATCTTTGCCGAAGAGAGCCTGGCCGCAGGGCGCCTGACCGAGATCCTGCCCGGCCTGGGCGGGCGCACGCGGACGTTTTCCCTGATTTATCCGACCCACCGCAGCCTGTCGGCAGCCTCGCGGGCGCTGATCGACATGCTGGTGGCCGGACGTCAGGCAGGATAAAGCGCGCCGAGGATGCGGGGGCCGGCGGCGCCGGTCACGGCCGGCAGATTGCCCGGCTGGCGGCGCAGGAAGCGGTAGCCGAGCCACGCGAAGGCGAGGGCTTCGACGCGGTTCGGCGCGACGCCCAGCGTTTCCGTCGACGCGACGGGGATGTCGCCGCCGAGGGCGTCCGCGATCTCGCGCAGCAGCACGCCGTTGTACGCGCCGCCGCCGCACACGTAGACGGCCTGTGCGTTGGCTTCCGCCTGGATGGCGCGGGCGATCGTCACGGCCGTCAGCCGCGTCAGGGTCGCCTGCACGTCGGCCGGATCGAGGCCCGGGCGCTGCGCCAGCTTCGCATCGAGCCATTGCTCGTGGAACAGGTCGCGGCCCGTGCTCTTGGGCGGGGGCTGGCGGAAATACGGTTCGTCGAGCAGGAGGTCGAGCAGGGCCGCGTCGACGGCGCCCGTCGCGGCCCAGGCGCCGTCCTCGTCGTATGCCTTGCCCTGGTGGCGCGCGATCCAGAGGTCCATCAGCACGTTGCCGGGACCGGTGTCGTAGCCGCTCACGCGGCCGTCGCCATGCAGCACGCTGATGTTGCCGATGCCGCCGACGTTGACGACGACGCGCACCTGGCCGCGCTTGCCGAAGCGGGCTTCGTGGAAGGCGGGGACGAGGGGCGCGCCCTGGCCGCCGGCGGCGACGTCGCGGCTGCGGAAGTCGGCGATGACGTCGATGCCGGTCAATTCAGCGACCAGGGCGGGGTTGTTGGTCTGGCGCGTAAAACCCAGTTCCGGGCGGTGGCGGATCGTCTGGCCGTGCACGGCGACGGCGCGGACCGGGCCCGGCGCGGCGGCAGCCAGGGTCTTGACGCACTCGGCGTAGCAGCGCGCCAGCGCGTTGGCGGCCAGCGCTTCCCGTTCCAGTTCGTTGGCGCTGGCGGCTTGCAGGGCCATCAGTTCGGTGCGCAGGTCGGCCGGAAAGGGCGTGAACGCGGCATCCAGGGTGCGGATGCCGCGGCCGGAAAAGTCGGCCAGCACGCCGTCGACGCCGTCCAGGCTCGTGCCGGACATCAGGCCAATGTAGAGAGTCGATGCCATTATGGATTCCTAAAAGCAAAACGCCTTGCAGGCAAGCCGTGCAAGGCGTTCGTATCGCAACGCTGAAGGATCAGCGTGCAGCCATCGCGTTACCGGCCGGCGACAGCAGTGAGAAGCGGTGCGACATCTCGGCGGCGGCCATCTTGAAGCGGGTCATTTCGCCGGGCGTCAGCGGCTGTTGCTGCAGGTTCTTCAGTGCCATCGGGTCGGTGGCGCGGCCGCCGATGCGGAATTCGTAGTGCAGGTGCGGGCCCGTCGCCCAGCCCGTCGCACCCACGTAGCCGATCACGTCGCCCTGGGCCACTTTCTGGCCGCGGCGCAGGCCGCTGGCGAAGCGGCTCAGGTGGCCGTACGCGGTGCTGTAGTTGGACCAGTGCTTGAGCACGACAAAATTGCCGTAGCCGTTCTGCGTGCCGACGAAGTCGACGACGCCGTCGCCCGATGCCTTGATCGGGGTGCCCAGCGGGGCGGCCATGTCGACGCCTTCGTGCTTCTTCCAGGTGCCGAACACGGGATGCACGCGCATCGAGAACCCCGACGAGATGCGGTTGAATGCCACCGGCGACTTCAGGAACGCCTTCTTCAGCGCCTTGCCGTCCAGGCTGTAGTAGCCGCCCTGGTGGGTGACGGGATCTTCGTACCAGACGGACTGGTAGGCGACGCCGCGGTTGACGAATTCGCCGGCCAGGACACGGCCCGTGCGCACCATCTCGCCATCCAGCCAGAAGGTTTCGTAAACGACGTTAAAACGGTCGCCGCGCTTCAGGTCCGAACGGAAGTCGATGCTCGTCGAGAACATCTCGATGATCTGGTTGACGACGGTATCCGGGATCTGGCTGCCGTCGACGGCATCGTCGGTGGCGGCGTACAGCGAGCTGTTGATGTTGCGCGAACGCATCTCGACACGGCGCTCGAGCTGGGCAGGAGCGGAATTCGATACGAATTTGTCGCCCTTGCGCGTCACGGTGACGGTCTTGAACTGGTCCTTGTCGGCGATCGTCGCGTGCAGGGTCAGCAGCAGGCCGTTCTCGTCGGTCTCGGCCTGGATGCGCTTGCCGGTCTTGAGGGAGAGGATGGAGCGGGCGGTCTTGTCGCTGCGAACGAAGGCTTGCGCTTGCTGGTCTTCGATGCCGAGGCGGTTGAACACGGAGCCCAGCGAGTCACCCGGACGGATGCGTTCTTCGTGGATGAATTGCTGCTGGTCTTGCTGGAGGGCGGCGATCTGGTCTGCCAGGTTCGGCAGTTGCAGGTCTTGCGCGACTGATTTGACCGGCATGTCCGAAGCGTCGGGAGCGATCGGGGCGACTGCGGTGGCGCCGAAGGCGCACAGTGCCAGGGCTGCAGTACCCCCGGCTACGATGCGGGTTTTGCGGCTCGTTTCAGCCAGGCCAAACCAGCGCTTGCCGGCGATTTTCTGTAATGGGTTCATGCAATCAGTTAAAATTTACCGCTTGAACAGCCCAAGACACCGTGATTTTTTTGTCGTTATTGTTACTTGTTGTCGTTGAAACTTTTCGTGCGGCAAGATTGACGGGATCGCGAATTATATCAAAATACCGGGTCTTACAACCGCTTTAGTCCTTTTCCTACAAACTTTTTATGACTTCTCCAGAAATTTCTGGTAATGCAAAAAATGCAACGCCAGCAGCCGGCCCGGCTCCTCTGCCCCTGAGCGACGCCGTCCAGGAAGCCCTTGCCATCACCAAGCGCGGTGTGGACGAGCTGCTGATCGAGAGCGAATTTGCCCAGAAACTGGCCCGTTCGGAACAGAGCGGCACGCCGCTGCGCATCAAGCTGGGCCTGGACCCGACGGCGCCCGACCTGCACCTGGGCCACACCGTCGTGCTGAACAAGCTGCGCCAGCTGCAGGACCTGGGCCACCAGGTGATCTTTTTGATCGGCGATTTCACGTCGATGATCGGCGACCCGTCGGGCCGCAACGCGACCCGTCCGCCGCTGACCCGCGAGCAGATCGAAGCGAACGCCACCACGTACTTCAAGCAGGCGTCGCTCGTGCTCGATCCGGCGCGCACGGAAATCCGCTACAACTCCGAATGGTGCGACGCCCTGGGCGCGCGCGGCATGATCCAGCTCGCCTCCCGCTACACCGTGGCCCGCATGATGGAGCGCGACGACTTTACCAAGCGCTACAAGAATGGGACTCCCATTTCCGTCCATGAGTTCCTTTATCCGTTGATGCAGGGCTACGATTCCGTCGCTTTGAAATCGGATCTTGAGCTGGGTGGAACGGACCAGAAATTTAATCTGCTGGTCGGCCGTGAACTGCAGAAAGATTACGGCCAGGAACCGCAGTGCATCCTGACGATGCCGCTGCTGGAAGGCCTGGACGGCGTCGAAAAGATGTCCAAGTCCAAGAATAACTACATCGGCATCACGGAACCGGCCAACATGATGTTCGGCAAGCTGATGAGCATCTCGGACGTCATGATGTGGAAGTACTACGAGCTGCTGTCGTTCCGCTCCCTGCAGGACCTGGCCGCGTTGAAAGCCGAGGTCGAGGGCGGCCGCAACCCGCGCGACGCAAAGGTGGCGCTGGCCCAGGAAATCGTGGCCCGCTTCCACTCGCAGCAGGCCGCCGAGGATGCGCTGGCCGATTTCGTCAACCGCTCCAAGGGCGGCATCCCGGACGACGTGCCGGAAGTCGCGGTGTCCGGCGCGCCGCTGGGCCTGCCGCAGCTGCTGCGCCAGACGGGCCTGTGCGCGTCCAGCTCGGAAGCCATGCGCATGATCGACCAGGGCGGCGTGCGTATCGACGGCGCCGTCGTCTCCGACAAGGCCTTGCAGGTGCAGGCCGGCACGTTCGTGCTGCAGGTCGGCAAGCGCAAGTTCGCCCGCGTGACCCTCGCCGCATGATCGGCCTGCTGCAACGGGTCAGCGAGGCCAGCGTCACGGTCGACGGCGAGGTCACGGGCGCCATCGGCCAGGGGCTGATGGTGCTCGTGTGCGCGGAAAAGGGCGACACGGAGCGGGAAGCCGACGCGCTGCTCGCCAAGCTGCTGACCTACCGCGTGTTCTCCGACGACGCCGGCAAGATGAACCGCAGCGTGACGGACGTGGCGGGCGGCCTGCTGCTCGTGCCCCAGTTCACGCTGGCGGCGGACACCCGTTCCGGCACCCGTCCGTCGTTTTCGCCTGCCGCCGCACCCGAGGACGGGCGCCGCCTGTTCGACCATGTCGTGCGCCAGGCGCGCGAGCGTCACGGTATCGTCGAAACCGGTCGTTTCGGTGCAGACATGAAGGTGGCGCTGATCAATGACGGACCGGTGACGTTCTGGCTGCGCATTGATCCACCCCGTGTCGTCGCGTGAAAGCGGAAACCGCGCGCCGCGGCGAGAGTCTGACGCTAAGGATGCAGGGAGAGAGAACATGAAGATCTGGAGCGATTCCTTTACCGAGGGCGACATGATCCCGCCCCGCTGCGCGTTTGCCGAGATGGATCCCGGCAACCACATCAAGCTGTCGACCAACCGCAGCCCGCACATCGCCTGGGACGACGTGCCGGCGGGTACGCAGTCGCTGGTCCTGCTGGTGCACGACATCGACGTGCCCACCGACGGCACGGACGTGAACAAGGAGGGCCGGACGGTGCCCGATGCGCTGCCGCGCACGGATTTCTATCACTGGTCCCTCGTCGACATTCCCGTGTGCCTGAAATCCTTCGCCGAAGGCAAGTTCTCGGACATGGTCACGCCGGGCGGCAAGAGCGGGCCGCTGGTGCCGTTCACCATCAAGAACGGCACGGAGCACCAGCTGCGCCACGGCATCAACGATTACACGGGCTGGTTCGCGAACGATCCCGACATGGCCGGGGAATACTACGGCTACGACGGCCCGTGCCCGCCCTGGAACGACGAACGCGTGCACACCTACGTCTTTACGCTGTACGCCCTCGACATCCCGCGCCTGCCGCTGGAAGGCCGGTTCACCGGCAAGGAAGTGCGCCTGGCCATCACGGGGCACATCCTGGACGAGGCCAAGATCTTCGGCGTGTACTCGCTCAACCCGGACGTGACGGGCAACCTGATCGGCCAGCCATCCTGATTTTTTGACAAGCCCAGCCTTGAACGATCGCTCCGCGGTGCGGGGCGACGCATCCGCATGACGACAACGAACGCATCCGCAGCACCTACCGACATCCTCCTGATCCGCCACGGCGAAACGGCCTGGAACGCCGAACGCCGCCTGCAAGGCCACCTGGACATTCCATTGAACGACGAAGGCGAGCGCCAGGCCGCGCTGCTGGCGGGCGCGCTCGCGGGCGAGCCCCTCGATCTCATCGTCGCGAGCGACTTGCGCCGGGCCCACCAGACGGCCCAGGCCGTGGCCGACCGCCGTGGACTGACGGTCGCCATCGACCCGGCACTGCGCGAACGCGGCTATGGCGGCTTCGAAGGCTTGCTGTACAGCGAGATCGAAGAACGTTTCCCGCGCGAATTCGCCGCTTGGCAGGCGCGCGACGTCGATGCGCAACTGCCGCCCGGCCGCAACGTGGGAGAAAGCTTCCGCGCCTTCTTCGACCGCGCCACGGGCGCCATCCTCGCGCTGGCGGCGGCGCATCCCGGCAAGACAATCGCCCTCGTCGCGCACGGCGGCGTGCTGGAGTGCGCCTACCGGCTGGCGCGCGGGTTGCCGCTGGAGACGCCGCGCGACTTCAAGGTGTACAACGCCAGCATCAACCGTTTCCGCTTCGACCCGGCCGATCGCAGCCTCGTGCTGAGCAGCTGGGGCGAGGTCGACCACCTGCGTCCGGCCGTGCTCGACGAGCTGCCTTGACCGCATCGTGTGGGATTGGCAAGCGTTTTCTGGCGCGTGCGCAACAATCCCATAAAAAAATGTGCTGATAAATTGAGCAGCGCTTCGGGTAAAATAGCGAGTTCCCGTCGCTTCCCGTGAATTTTCTGCCGTGCAAATTGGTCCCTATACACTGCGTAACAATGTCTTCGTCGCCCCGATGGCCGGGGTGACCGACCGTCCGTTCCGCCAGCTCTGCAAGAAGCTGGGGGCGGGGTATGCGGTGTCCGAGATGGCAGCGTCGAATCCGCGCCTGTGGGCCAGCGAGAAATCGTCGCGGCGCACGGATCACGCGGGCGAGATGGAGCCGAAGGCGGTGCAGATCGCCGGCGCCGACCCGCACGACCTGGCCGAATGCGCGAAGTTCAACGTCGAGCGCGGCGCCCAGATCATCGACATCAACATGGGGTGCCCCGTCAAGAAGGTGTGCAACAACTGGTGCGGCTCGGCGCTGCTGCAGCACGAAGACCTCGTGCAGCGCATCCTCGACGCCGTCGTGAATGCCGTGGACGTGCCCGTCACCCTGAAATTCCGCACCGGCTGGGATCGCCAAAACAAGAACGCGCTGACGATCGCGCGCATGGCCGAGGAGGCCGGCATTGCGATGCTGACCCTGCACGGCCGCACCCGCGCCGACGGCTACAAGGGCGAGGCCGAGTACGACACGATCGCCGCCGTCAAGGCCGCGGTGAAGATTCCCGTCGTGGCCAACGGCGACATCACGACGCCGGACAAGGCGAAATTCGTGCTGGACTACACGGGCGCCGATGCGGTGATGATCGGCCGTGCCGCGCAGGGCCGTCCCTGGATCTGCCGAGAAATCGATTACTACCTGCGCACGGGCGAGTATTTGCCGCCGCCGCTGGTGGACGAGGTGCGCGAATTGATGAACGAACACCTGCCCGCCCACTACGCCTTCTATGGCGAATACCTGGGCGTGCGCACGGCGCGCAAGCATATCGGCTGGTACGTCGAGGACTTGCCGGGCGGCGAAGAATTCCGCCAGCGCATGAACCGTCTGGAATCGACGGCCGAGCAATTGGCCGCCGTCGATGAGTTTTTTAAATCGCAACACCGGTACGGCGAGCGGTTACAATACCGGCCCGCACATCCCGACGATGCTGCGATTGCCGCCTAAGTAATAGAAAAAAAATAACAAGAACGCCGGAGACAAACGCTGCCAAAAGCAGCATTTAACCAGGATGAAGCTGTAGACATGAGCAAAGAAAGTATCCAGGAAGTCGTTCAAAAAAGCCTCGAAGACTATTTCAACGACCTGGGCGAGCAGAAACCGACGAACATCTACGACATGATGCTCCTGACCGTCGAAAAACCGATCCTGCAGGTGGTGATGACGCGGGCGGAGGGCAATCAGTCGCATGCCGCCCAGATGCTGGGCATTAATCGCAATACATTGCGCAAGAAGTTGCAGGAGCACGGGCTGCTGTAAGCGCCGGCGGAGGGGCCGGGGCGTGCAGGCGTGCGTCGGCCCTTTGTCCGGCGTGCGCGAGCCCGTCCAGATTTTTTTCAACAGGCCACTCCCATGATCAAACAAGCACTCATCTCCGTTTCCGACAAAACCGGCGTCCTCGATTTCGCGCGTGCGCTGTCCGCCCTCGGCGTGAACATCCTGTCCACCGGCGGCACCGCCAAACTGCTGCAGGACAATGGTGTGCCGGTGACCGAAGTCGCCGACTACACCGGCTTCCCGGAAATGCTCGATGGCCGCGTGAAGACGCTGCATCCGAAAGTCCACGGCGGCATCCTGGCCCGCCGCGACTTCCCGGAACACGTTGCCAAGCTGGAAGAGCACGGCATCCCGCAGATCGACATGGTGGTGGTCAACCTGTACCCGTTCCAGGCCACCGTCGCCAAGGAGCAATGCTCGCTGGAAGACGCGATCGAGAACATCGACATCGGCGGCCCGACCATGCTGCGTTCGGCGGCCAAGAACCACCGCGACGTCGTCGTCATCGTCGACCCGGCCGACTACGGTCCGGTGCTGGCCGAGATGAAGGGTGTCGGCGCGGGCGCCGACACGCGAGCTGGAAATGTCGGCTACGAAACGAAATTCCGCCTGGCCAAGAAAGTCTTCGCGCACACGGCGCAATACGACGCCGCCATCACGAACTACCTGACGAGCCTGGGCCCGGACAAGGACCACACGAACCGTGCCGCCTACCCGCAGACGCTGAACCTGCATTTCGAAAAAGTCCAGGACATGCGCTACGGCGAAAACCCGCACCAGACGGCCGCGTTCTACCGCGACCTCGTGCCGGCCGCCGGCAGCCTGGCCAACTACCGCCAGCTGCAGGGTAAAGAGCTGTCGTACAACAATATCGCCGACGCGGATGCAGCGTGGGAATGCGTCAAGTCGCTGGGCGGCTTCAACATGCCGGCCGGCTGCGTGATCATCAAGCACGCGAATCCGTGCGGCGTCGCGATCGGCGCCGACGCGCTGGACGCGTACCAGCGTGCCCTCAAAACGGACCCGACGTCGGCCTTCGGCGGCATCATCGCCTTCAACGTGCCGGTCGACGGCCCGGCGGCGGAAGCCATCGCCAAGCTGTTCGTGGAAGTCCTGATCGCCCCGGCGTTCACGGCCGAAGCGCTGCAGATCATGTCCTCGAAGCAGAACGTGCGCCTGCTGGAAATCGCCCTGGGCGACGGCCAGAACGTGTACGACGTCAAGCGCGTGGGCGGCGGCCTGCTCGTGCAATCGCCGGACGCGAAGAACGTCGGCATCGGCGACCTGCGCGTCGTGACGAAGAAGCAGCCGACCCAGCAGCAGCTGCAGGACCTGATGTTCGCGTGGCGCGTGGCCAAGTACGTGAAATCGAACGCGATCGTGTTCTGCGCCGGCGGCATGACGCTCGGCGTGGGCGCCGGCCAGATGAGCCGCATCGACTCCGCGCGCATCGCCTCGATCAAGGCGCAGAACGCCGGCCTGTCGCTGGTGGGCTCGGCCGTGGCGTCGGATGCGTTCTTCCCGTTCCGTGACGGTCTCGACGTCGTCGTCGACGCGGGCGCGACGTGCGTCATCCACCCGGGCGGCTCGATGCGCGACCAGGAAGTGATCGACGCGGCGGATGAACGCGGCGTGGTCATGCTGTACACTGGCACGCGTCACTTCCGTCACTGATCGGTCGTGGGGTCGCGGCATGCGTTGCCGCGACCTGTGTTTTTGCACAGTATTTTCCCCACGAAACGCTCGCGCCGGTATAACATTCGATAATGATTATTCTCGGCATCGACCCGGGCCTGCGTACGACAGGGTTCGGCGTCATTGAAAAGCAAGGCAACCGGTTGCGCTACATCGCGTCCGGCACCATCAAGACGGGCACGGAAGGCGCGCTGCCGCCGCGGCTGAAAGTCATCCTGACGGGCGTCAGCGAAATCGTCGCCACCTACCAGCCGGCCTGCGCGGCCATCGAAAAAGTCTTCGTCAACGTCAATCCGCAGTCGACCCTGTTGCTCGGCCAGGCGCGCGGCGCCGCCATCACGGCCCTCGTCGGTGCCGACCTCGACGTGGCGGAGTACACGCCCACGCAAGTGAAACAGGCCGTCGTCGGTACAGGTAAAGCCGTCAAGGCGCAGGTGCAGGACATGGTCGCGCGCCTGCTCAAGCTGCCGGGCCTGCCGGGTACGGATGCGGCCGACGCGCTCGGCATCGCCATCTGCCACGCCAACAGCCAGGATGCGCTGGCATTGATCGGCACGCTTGCGCCGGCCAATCCGAAGAAGCCGACGCTGCACATGAAGCGCGGCCGCCTCGTCTAATTATTGAAAGGTCACCATGATCGGTCGTCTCTCCGGAGTCCTGCTGGAAAAGAACCCGCCGCAAGTGCTCGTCGATTGCCAGGGCGTCGGCTATGAAGTCGACGTGCCGATGAGCACGTTCTACAACCTGCCGCACACGGGCGAGCGCGTCACCCTGTTCACGCACTACGTCGTGCGCGAGGATGCGCACCTGCTGTTCGGCTTCGGGTCGTCGAACGAGCGCGCCGTGTTCCGCCAGCTGATCAAGATCACCGGCATCGGCGCACGCACGGCATTGTCCATCCTGTCCGGCATGACGGTGGCCGACCTGGCCCAGGCCGTGACCTTGCAGGAGACGGGCCGCCTCGTCAAGGTGCCCGGCATCGGCAAGAAGACGGCCGAGCGCCTGCTGCTGGAACTGAAGGGCAAGCTGGGCGCCGACATCGGCGTCGTGGCCGGCACGCCGCACGACGATGCGCAGGCAGACGTGCTCAATGCGCTGCTGGCTTTGGGGTATTCTGACAAGGAAGCCCTCATCGCGATCAAGAACATGCCGGCCGGGACGAGTGTGTCCGACGGCATCAAGCTGGCGTTGAAGGCGTTGTCCAAGGCGTAATTTGTAGGGTGGGCACCATGTGCCCACGCGGTGATACGCAACATCGGAAATATCGTGTCCGTGCCGGCGGACGTAGCATTTTAAGATAACGTAATGAGCATCCAGACCGACAATTTCACCGAGCAGCGCATCATCGACGCCGCGCCGGCCTCGCCCAACGAGGAGGCGATCGAGCGCGCGTTGCGCCCCAAGCATCTGGACGAATACGTCGGCCAGGAAAAGATCCGCGACCAGCTCGAAATCTTCATCCACGCGGCCCGCAAGCGCCGCGAGGCGCTCGACCATACGCTGCTGTTCGGTCCGCCGGGCCTCGGCAAGACGACGCTCGCGCACATCATCGCGCGCGAGATGGGCGTGAACCTGCGCCAGACGTCCGGCCCCGTGCTGGAGCGTCCCGGCGACCTGGCCGCGCTGCTCACGAACCTGGAAGCGAACGACGTCCTGTTCATCGACGAGATCCACCGCCTGTCTCCGGTCGTCGAGGAGATCCTGTACCCGGCGCTGGAAGACTACCAGATCGACATCATGATCGGCGAAGGCCCGGCCGCGCGCTCCGTGAAGCTGGACCTGCAACCGTTCACGCTCGTCGGCGCCACCACGCGTGCGGGCATGCTGACGAATCCGCTGCGCGACCGCTTCGGCATCGTTGCCCGGCTGGAGTTCTACAACGTCGAGGAATTGACGAAGATCGTTGCCCGCAGCGCCGCGCTGCTGGAAGCGCCGATCGACGAGGAGGGGGCGCGCGAAGTGGCCAAGCGCGCCCGCGGCACGCCCCGTATCGCCAACCGCCTGTTGCGCCGCGTGCGCGATTATGCGGAGGTGAAGGGCAATGGCGAGATCACGCGCGAGATGGCCGACCGCGCGCTGCGCATGCTGGATGTCGATACGGTCGGCTTCGACGTGATGGACCGGAAGCTGCTGGAAGCGGTGCTGTTCAAGTTCGCCGGCGGCCCGGTCGGTATCGGCAACCTGGCCGCCGCCATCGGCGAAGCGGCGGACACCATCGAGGACGTGCTGGAACCGTACCTGATCCAGCAGGGCTACCTGCAGCGCACGCCGCGCGGCCGCATCGCGACGCCGCAGGCCTATAAACATTTCGGTATCGCCGCGCCGCGCATCAGCCCGACGGGCGACCTGTGGGACAACCTCCCGCCGGCCTAGCCGATCAGGACAGCGCCGGCTCCTGGCGGTCGCGCTTGCGCATGGGGCGCTGGCGGCGGTCGGGGATGGCGGGGAAGACGAAGCTGATGAACATCAGCACGGAACCCGCGAGCAGCAGGCCGCCGGCCCACAGCATCTCTTCCTGGGTACGCGTCAGCAATACGGCGAGACTGGCGGCCATCGGCAGCAACAGCAGCAGGCCGCCCAGGATGCGCAGGATGACGGAGCGGCGCATGCGCGACGCCAGCAGGGCGATGTACAGGAAGCTGCCGGAGATGAGGCTCATGCCGAACAGACCGCCCAGCACCGGCCAGCCGGGCATGCCGCGGGTGCTGACATCGGAAAGCACGAGTGGCAACGCCATCGGGATGCCAATGCCGATCAGGAACGACAGGAGCCGCAGAAAGATCATGTTAACGCCAATTGAGTGAATGAAACATTCACCAGATTAGCATAGCGACACCGACCGTGGCGCGCGCGACATGCAAATGTCGTATTTACAAATGTCGTTATTCCTGGCGCAGCCAGACTTGCGACCGCCCGAACATCGGCACGCCGACATAGCCGCGCACTTCGAGCTTCTTGCCGCCTTCGTGGACGCTCAGCTTGCTCTTGTAGACCTTGCCGTTCTTCGGGTCGAGGATCTCGCCGCCCGTGTACTCGTCGCCGTTCTTGCGCAGGCCCGAGACGATGGTCATGCCGACGATCGGCTGGTCCTTGCGCGCGCCCTGGCACAGCGTGCATTTCGGATTCTGGTCTTCTTCCGGCGTGCGGAACAGTTTTTCGATTTTTCCCTGCAGTTCGCCCTGGTTCTCCGTGATGCGGATCAGGGCGGCGGGTTTGCCCGACGCGTCGTCGATGGTTTTCCACAGCCCGACGGGCGAGGGGTCCTGGGCCCAGGCGAGCGGGACGGCCAGGGTGGCGGCAAGGGCGAGGATGGCGGCGTGGGCGAGAGGGCGCATGGTGTCTCCTGTTGGATGTATGGGTGCGTGCTCTGCCAGTGTAGCAAACTGCACGGTCGTTCGGTAAACGACCAAACGGCCTCAGGAGCCGTTTTGCTGCGCTTTCAGGCCTGCGATCGTCGAGGTGGCTTCGGGCGGCAAGGTCGCGCCGAGGCGGTGCAGGACGAGCGATGCCTTGTCCGGACCCTCACACGCGATGGAGGGCACGCCCGCGTCGTAGCGGCAGGTCATGACGATGTTCGCGACCTTTGCGGCTTGATCCGCCGGTGCGCCTTGCAGCGAGAATGGGCGCAGGTGAAGCGTGGCGCCGTCCAGAGTGGCGCGGAGCGGAAAGCCGATGATGGCGCGCGGGCCCGGCTTGCCGTCGTCGACGCCGTCCATGCGCTTGGCCGGCGGGGTCGACCCGGCCATCAGGCCGTAGCCGTCCGTTTGCAGGTATAGGACGGTTTGCGCCGTGTCGCCGGCTTGCAGCGATTCGGCGGTGCCCCAACTGCCGGCAACGTGGGCGGGAAGCGTGTCGGCCGCATGGGCGGCCAGGTGGCATGCGCAGGCAAGCAGCAGCGGGATCAGGCGTTTCATGCGTCCTCTCCTTGGATGAAGTCCGGACGAGTATAGCGAAACGCCTACGCCGTATTGACGCACATTGTCACGCAGCCTCGGGCAGCAACAGCAGCAGATCCGTCGGCCCGACGTCGACGCCCAGTTGCGAGAACAGCGTGGTGGCTTGGCCCCGATGGTGCGTCTGGTGGTTGAACACGTGCAGCAGGACGTCGCCCAACCGCTTCGTGCTGGCGATGCCTTTCATCGAGGTCCATGTGAATGCGCCGTCCAGCTGGCCGGGCTGCACCTCGGCGCAGAAACCGATGATGGCCGCGTCCAGGGTCACGCGCAGCGCGTCCAGTTCCGGGAGCGTCGTGCAGAGCCGCTGGTCAAGCGACGTCGGCCGGGGCAGCGCGTCCAGGCATTGCAGGGACGCGAGCCCGGGCACGCCGGCGGCGATGCGCTTGAACCAGATGAGGTCCGCGATCACGAGGTGGTTCAGTGTCCCGAAGATCGACCCGAAGAACGCGCCCCGGTTCTCGTGCAGGCGCTCCGCCGGCAGCGCGGCGGCCGCGCCGTACAGCTTCCGGTTCATCCATTCGTTGTACGCGGCAAAGTGTGTGAAGTGGGAAGTCCCCATTTGCGCTCCTGTCGGTATCCGATAAAAAAACGCGCCGGTGTCGACCCGGCGCGTCGTTCATGGGAGAACGTGCGGCGTCAGGCCGGCGGCAGCTTGGCGAACTGTTCGTTCAGCTTGGCCAGCGTGGCGCTGAAGTTTTCCAGGCGTTCGCGTTCCTGCGCGACGACGGCCGCCGGTGCGCGGGCGACGAAGCTTTCGCTGGACAGCTTGCCGTTCGCTTTCGCGATCTCGCCTTCGATGCGCGCGATTTCCTTTTTCAGGCGCTCGCGCTCGGCCGCGACGTCGATCTCCACCTTCAGCATCAGCTTGGTCGTGCCGACGATGGCGACGGCGGCCGGCGAATCCGGCAGCGCGTCGACGATCTGCACGTCCGACAGCTTGGCCAGCAGCGCGACGTACGGCGCGAAGCCTTGTGCGGCCGCGCGGTCGGCGTCGTTCGCCGGCTCGACGATCAGCGGCACGCGCACGGACGGCGCCAGCTTCATTTCGCCGCGCAGGTTGCGGGTCGCGTCGGTGACCTTCTTGAACTGCTCCATCCAGCTTTCCGCTTCCGCGTCGATCAGGGACTCGTCGGCGACCGGGTACGGTTGCAGCATGATGGTGTCGCCGGTTTTGCCGGCCAGCGGCGCGACGGCCTGCCACAGCGCTTCGGTGACGAACGGGATGATCGGATGCGCGAGGCGCAGCACGACTTCCAGCACGCGCAGCAGGGTATGGCGGGTGGCGCGCTGCTGCGCTTCCGTGCCCTGCTGGACCTGCACCTTCGCCAGTTCCAGGTACCAGTCGCAGTACTCGTCCCACACGAAGCTGTAGATGCTGTTCGCGATGTTGTCGAAGCGGTAGTCCTCGAAGCCCTTGGCCACGTCCAGTTCGACGCGGTTCAGGCGCGAGATGATCCAGCGGTCGGCCTGCGAATAGTCGGCGGCGTCCGGCTTGCCGCAGTCTTTACCCTCCGTGTTCATCAGCACGAAGCGGGTGGCGTTCCACAGCTTGTTGCAGAAGTTGCGGTAGCCTTCGCAGCGGCCCAGGTCGAAGTTGATGTTGCGGCCCAGCGAGGCGTAGCTCGCCATCGTGAAGCGCACGGCATCCGTGCCGAATGCCGGGATCCCTTCCGGGAATTCCTTGCGCGTCGCCTTGGCGATCTTCTCGGCGGCCTTCGGATTCATCAGGCCGGTGGTGCGCTTCGTGACGAGCGACTCCACGTCGATGCCGTCGATCAGGTCGATCGGATCGAGCGTGTTGCCCTTCGATTTCGACATCTTCTGGCCCGACGAATCCCGCACGAGGCCGTGCACGTACACGGTCTTGAACGGGACCTTGCCGGTGAAGTGCGCCGTCATCATGACCATGCGCGCGACCCAGAAGAAGATGATGTCGAAGCCGGTGACGAGGACGGAGGAGGGCAGGAACAGGTCCATGTCCTTCGTCTGCTCCGGCCAGCCGACCGTCGAGAACGGGACGAGCGCCGACGAGAACCACGTGTCCAGCACGTCGTCGTCGCGCTTCAGTTCACCCTGGATGCCGGCCGCACGCGCCTTCTGCTGCGCCTCTTCCTCGTTGCGCGCGACGACGACTTCGCCGTTCGGACCGTACCAGGCGGGGATGCGGTGGCCCCACCACAGCTGGCGCGAGATGCACCAGTCCTGGATGTTGTTCAGCCACTGGTTGTACGTGGTCGTCCAGTTCTCCGGGACGAATTTGATCTCGCCGCTCGCGACTTTTTCCAGGGCCACGTCGGTGATCGACTTGCCCGGGTTGTGCGTGCCTTCCGGCGCCGGCTTGCTCATCGCGACGAACCACTGGTCCGTCAGCATCGGCTCGATGACGACGCCCGTGCGGTCGCCGCGCGGCACCTGCAGCTTGTGCGGCTTGACCTGTTCCAGCAGGCCTTGCGCTTCCAGGTCGGCGACGATCTTCTTGCGCGCTTCGAAGCGGTCCAGGCCGCGGTAGGCTGCCGGCGCGTCGTCCGTGATCTTCGCCTCGAGCGTCATGATCGACGGCATCGGCAGGTTGTGGCGCTGGCCGACGGCGTAGTCGTTGAAGTCGTGCGCCGGCGTGATCTTCACGCAGCCCGTGCCGAACGCTTTATCCACGTAGGAATCGGCGATGACGGGGATCTCGCGGCCGACGAGCGGCAGCTTGAGCATCTTGCCGTGCAGGTGCGTGTAGCGTTCGTCGGTCGGGTCGACGGCGACGGCGACGTCGCCCAGCATCGTTTCCGGACGCGTCGTCGCGACCGTCAGGTGGCCGCTGCCATCCGCCAGCGGGTACTGGATGTACCACATCGAACCGTCTTCTTCTTCCGACACCACTTCGAGGTCGGAGACGGCCGTGCCCAGCACCGGGTCCCAGTTGACGAGGCGCTTGCCGCGGTAGATCAGGCCCTGCTCGAACAGGCGCACGAACACTTCGGTGACGGTCTTCGAGCGCGGCTCGTCCATCGTGAAGTATTCGCGGTTCCAGTCGGCGGACGCGCCCAGGCGGCGCATCTGGCCCGTGATGGTGCTGCCCGATTTTTCCTTCCACTCCCAGACCTTCTCGACGAAGGCTTCGCGGCCCAGGTCGTGGCGCGAGATCTTCTGCGCGTCGAGCTGGCGCTCCACGACGATCTGCGTCGCGATGCCGGCGTGGTCGGTGCCCGGGATCCACGCGGTATTAAAGCCACGCATGCGGTAATAGCGGGTCAGGCCATCCATGACGGTCTGGTTGAAGGCGTGGCCCATGTGCAGGGTGCCCGTCACGTTCGGCGGCGGCAGCTGGATGCTGAACGACGGCTTCCCGTCGTCCATCGACGCGGCGAAGTAACCGCGCTGTTCCCATTCCGTGCGCCAGAATTGTTCGATGTCGGCTGGCTCGAAAG
Source organism: Massilia sp. PDC64 (assembly GCF_900101265.1). Taxonomy (GTDB): domain Bacteria; phylum Pseudomonadota; class Gammaproteobacteria; order Burkholderiales; family Burkholderiaceae_D; genus Telluria. The sequence continues at coordinate 2,978 of NZ_FMZS01000017.1, read as the reverse complement.
ACTTGGCTAATTCCATGATGTGGCTGTATAGGCTGGATTTGCGAAAACGACCATTATAGATGGATTACGCGGCCGTAAAAGAAAAAGGGGCGCTCGTGGCGCCCCTCTTCGTGCTGCAAAACGACGGATTATTTACCGCAGCCCAGTGCCTTGATGCGATCGTACGCCGCCTTGGCCTGCACGAGACCGTAGCCGTACTTGGTGTCGCGGCCGGCCGTGCCCAGGTCGAGCGCGCTGTTGTCCAGCGACGTGCGGATCTGGGCACCCGTGCAGGTCGGGAAGTAGCTCCAGACCAGTGCGGCGACGGCCGACACGTGCGGCGTGGCCATCGACGTGCCGTCGAAGTAGGCGTAGTTCGACGCCTTCACGGCCACCGTCGCGCTCTGGCCCAGCTGGCCCTTCATCGCGGCGCCGTCCGTGTCGGAGGCGGTCACCGACGGGATCGTCGTCACGGTCGTGCCCAGCGTGCCACCGAAGCTGCCGGCCACGTTGTTGTACACGATGGCGCCCACGCCGCCGCTGTTCTGGCAGTTGCTGACCTTGGTCGCGAAGTCGACGGTGCCGCGCTGGATCAGGCAGACCTTGCCGGAAACGGCCGTGTTGACGGTGTCGCCGATGCCGAAGTCGGCCAGCGGTGCCGTGGCGGTCTTGACGGGCGAGCCTTCCATCGCGGACGAGGCGTAGTTCGTCGAGCCGACGGTCAGTGCCGTGTCGACGCCGGTGCCCATCGGGACGGTCGACAGCACGGCCACGCCCGGACCGGCGATCTCCACGTCGCTGTTGTATTGCGAGAACGAGGCGACGACCTTGTTTTCGTCCACGGCCGCCACCGACATCACGCTGCCGTAGCCGGCCGGGTAGGAGGTGGTGGCATTGCCGTCGTTGCCGGCCGCCGCGATCGACAGGACGCCCTTGGTCTGCAGGCTGTCGAACGCTTTCTGCTCCGTCATGCTCCTGGCACCGCCGCCCAGCGACATCGTGATGATGTTCGCACCCGCCGCGCCGCATTTATTCGCCGCGCTGGCCAGCGTCGACGAATAGGTCCACGCGCCGTCCTTGCCGAACACCTTCACGATGTGCAGCTTGAGCTGCTTGTTCGGGTTCACGCCGACGACACCCAGGCCGTTGTTGACACCCGCGATGGTGCCGAACACGTGGGTGCCGTGGTGGGTTTCGTCCGTGTACCACCAGCCGGTGCCGGAATCGTATTCGCCGGTCACGTTGGCGCCGTTGTCCTTCAGGTCTTCATGGCTGAAATCCACGCCCGAGTCGATGATGCAGATCTTGCGGTTGCTCGTGTTCGCGTCCGACAGCTGGTCGGCCTGCACGAGCTTGATGCCGTACGGGACCAGCTGGCCGGCCGTGTACGGCACGCCGGTGGACGGCGTCGTCAGCGCGAACGGTTTGCGGATCACGTCTTCCTCGACGTATTCCACGTTCGGATTGTGCTGCAGGCCTTGCAGCGCGGCCTTCGGCACTTCGATGGCCATCGCGTTCATGTTGAAGATTTCCTGCTTGACCGTGCCCCGGGCGGCCGCCACGGCGGACTTGATGTTCGCAGCCGATCCCGGTTTGAAGGCGACGATCACGCGGGTCGTGTCGGGCGCGGCCGACACACTGCCCGAGAACGCGACGGCCAGGGCCGCCACGCACAGCCCGAGGGCCGGGACCATCTTCGATGCGCGAGTGTATTTCTGATTCATCGGTGTTTTCTCCGTCTAAGAAAATATCGTTATCGCGGCTGGCCTTGTGAGCCGCCGCTTATTGGTCGTACTTCTTTAACTACCGATACATCTTCGCTACCCGATTCGGGCAGCAAAAATCAGTTTATTTTGAGAAGTTATACATACGCAATCAGTTTTCAATCGTGCGCAACAGTTGTTGCGTAAGCGCAGACAATGTGAATTTCTTTGACGAGACCGCTTGTCAACGTGCTATATTTTTGGCGCGCCGCAGGCGCCCATGCGACTGCGCGCCGCAACGGTCGCGTGCAACCTCACGCTGCGAGAACCATAACAATGAGCGCGTCAGTACTGCCCCGCCGGCTGATCCTCCTGGTCGACGACGATCCCCTCCTGCTCGACTACCTGAAAACCGTCCTGGACCACGCCGGCTACGACACGGTGGCGGCCGAGTCCGCCGCCGAAGCGCTGCAGCGCGTGGCCGAGCGCGAAGCGGACATCGCGCTGGCCCTGCTGGACATCAGCATGCCCGGCATGTCCGGCCTCGACCTGGCGCGCCGCCTGAAGGACCACACGTCCGTCGCGTTCATGTTCCTGTCGTCGGTGGACGATGCCGAGACGGCCCGCCAGGCCGCCAGCCACGGTGCCGTCGGCTTCGTCGTCAAGCCGGTCGATGCCGCGCGGCTGTTGCCCGCATTCGAATCCGCGCTCGCCCGCGCCGACGAGATCCGCCAGCTGCGCCGCACGGAAGCGAACCTGAACGCCGCGCTGGCGGCGGGCCGCGAGACGAGCCTGGCCGTGGGTTTGCTGATGGCGCGCTACCAGACGGACCGCAACACGGCATTCGAAGTGCTGCGCGACCATGCGCGCTCGAGCCGGCGCAAGATCAACGAAGTGGCCGAGCAGCTCGTGTCGGCGGAGGAATTACTCAACAGCTTGCACGGGGCGTTCGCGGGACGGTTGAAGGCAAAGTAGGTTTTTTGCCGGCTTGGTATCATGCCGAACTTTCTTTCATCATCTTCCAGGGACAGAAAACATGAAAACCAGGGCCGCGATTGCATGGCAGGCAGGGAAACCGCTGACGATCGAAGAGGTCGAGCTCGAGGGGCCGAAGGCGGGCGAGGTACTCGTCGAAGTCAAGGCGACGGGCATCTGCCATACCGATTACTACACGCTGTCCGGCGCCGACCCGGAAGGCATTTTCCCGGCCATCCTCGGCCATGAGGGCGCCGGCGTCGTCGTCGACGTCGGTCCGGGCGTGACGAGCCTGCGCAAGGACGACCACGTCATCCCGCT
>NZ_FMZS01000016.1 GCF_900101265.1 Massilia sp. PDC64 | reverse complement strand
ACTGCTTGCGCTCGGTCGAGATAGATTTGGTTTTGTCCATAGAACGTATTGTCCTCTATTTGGATGTCCACCAAACCCGGTACACCTCAGAGCACATTTCTGCTCAAGGTCTCGACGGACAACGGACTGCGCCGCTCACCGGCCAGGGGCAACGCACAGCAGGTTCGCAGAGTGACGGGGCCGGACGGGTTTTCGATCAATTTCCAAGATTCGGGGTCTGACCCCGGTGTTTGGAAATTGCTTCGAGGCCAGTGCGCGAAAAAGAGCTCTGACCCCGAATTTTCAGGCGCTTTCGCGTTCGACGATCGTGAAGCCGATGTCGCGCACGACCTGGGGGATGGGCGTGCCGGCGATGCGGTCGATGATGAATTGCGCCGCGATCTGGCCCATCTTGCGGCCGTCCAGGTGGACCGTCGTGAGGGCAGGGTACGTCTCCGCCGCGAATGGCTGGTCGCCGAGGCCGACGACGGCCAGCCGGCCCGGGATGTCGATGCCGAGCTTGTGCGCTTCCGTGAGCACGCCCAGCGCGACCATGTCCGAGCTGCAGAACACGGCGTCGATGTCGGGATGGTCTGCCAGCAGCGCGCGCAGGCCCGTGCGTCCGCCTGCCGCCGTGCCCGGCGCGGAGATCGTGTGGAAGGGAACGGTGCCGTCCGGGCCCTGCATGTCCAGGCGTACCGCCGCCTGCACGAAGGCGCGATTGCGGCGCTGCGCGCGTTCGTCTGACGCGCTGATGACGGCCACGCGGCGCCGACCACGCTGGTACAGGAATTCGGCCACGGCCTGGCCGATGTCCTCGTGCGAAAAACCCACCAGCATGTCGGCTGGCGTGGGCGTCAGGTCCCACGTTTCGACGAGGGGGATGGCGCTGGCCTGCAGCCGGCGCCGGCCCTGCGCGGAGCGCATGATGCCGGCGAGGACGATGCCGTCGGGCCGGCGGCCGATGATCGCTTCCAGCAGCTCGTCCTCGCGCGAATTCTCGTAGCCCGATTGGCCCAGGATCAGCTGGTAGCCGGCGGCGGCGAGGGTCTCCGTCAGCGCCTGGACCGTATCGATGAAGACGGAACCCGCGATGGTCGGGAGGATCGCCGCGACCATCCGGCTCTTCGTGGACGCCAGGCTGCCCGCCAGCAGGTTCGGCACGTATCCCGTTCGTTCGATCGCGTCGCGCACTTTCTGCACGAGGTCGGGCGAGACCTTCTCCGGCGAGTTCAGCACGCGCGACACCGTGATCGGCGCCACGCCGGCCACGCGCGCCACGTCGACGAGTGTGAGGCCGCCTTTCGTGCGCCGCGTCCGCTTGGGCGGTTCGACCGGGGCGTTCATGCGGCCTCCGGGCACCACGAATGCGTGCTGGGGCGAATACGTTTCTGGAAATTCTGAAAATCCGTCATGTCTTTGTGCGATCGCCCATTTTGAAATGGATCGCGTATCGAAATAAATGTTAGGGACTCTAAATGCTCTGCCGGATAGCGACAAGATACCATTGCATTCCCTTACCGGGGTGTAATGGAACTATGTAGATCTTTTCTTGGATCATTTAAAGATTTAATTGATTGCGCTACCAAATGATAGCGCCGAATGTGGCCTGTTGCATAAGCGCGATATATGGAGAGAACAACCTATTTCGCGCCCCCGTTGACTTCTCTGATTGCGCTACCTCGGTTGCCCTCCGTAAATACGTCTGGGTTTCTGTGCCGAACGTCCAGCATCCACCACCCATCTCCGCGCATTGCTCGGGCGACGTCCGGGCGAGGGCATCCGGCGGTGGCGCTGTCGCCGTGGACGTGCCTGCCGTGTCGGCGACGTCTTATTCAATTGCGTCGCCACGCGCAATTCGATATGGACGCTTCTAGCTGATGTGTCTGTTGCGGATATCGAACGAATTGCTGAGCTATCAATTTTCAGCATACTTTTTTGTAAATAAAGAATACCTGCGATGTTAGCGTGCAACAGTGATGTTATGACGTTTGACAAAAATCTCAGTAAATATCTAAACTCATGAAAACGATTACATAGCCATAACGACTACATCGCCAACGCAATAAATAAAGCGTGGAGACAAGAATGCCGACCTCATCCAGCCGTCCTCATTCATTCCGATCCGGAAGCCATTCCCGTTCCGTGCCGACCGTCGTTCCGGCATCGCCGCGTTATCGCGCTGCGTAGGTTCACACCGTTTTCGCGGCCGCCGCAGGGCGACCGTTCATCCGCCGTCGTAACCAGCTCCGCCGTGGAAGCGGAGCATCAAACACACAGCACAGGAGACACCATGATTCGATTCAAGAGAACCGCGATCGCCGTAGCAGCCGGCCAGATCGCATTGCTCGCCAGCGGTTATGCGCTGGCGCAGACCGAAGCGGGACAGAACGCTTCCGGTTCCAACGTCGTCGTCGTGACGGGGCAGCGCGCCGCGCTGCAGTCCGCGCAGAAGATCAAGCAGAACTCCGACGAGATCGTCGATTCGATCGTCGCCGACGACATCGGCAAGCTGCCGGACCGCTCGGTGACGGAAGTGCTGCAGCGCGTCGTCGGCGTGACGATCGACCGCACGATGTCGAAGGGCGACCCGGAACACTATTCGGTCGAAGGCTCGGGCGTGAACGTGCGCGGCCTGTCGTACGTGCGCTCGGAACTGAACGGCCGCGACTCGTTCTCCGCGAACGGCGGCCGCGCGCTGAACTTCGAGGACGTGCCGCCCGAACTGATGGCCGGCGTCGACGTGTACAAGAACCCGTCGGCGGAACAGATCGAAGGCGCCGTCGGCGGCCTCGTCAACCTGCGCACGGCGCTGCCGTTCGATTTCAAGGGCCGCAAGTTCGCCGTGTCGCTGCAGGACACGTATTCGGAACTCAAGCGCGGCAAGCGCCAGCCGTCCGGCTCCTTCATGTATTCGGACCGCTGGAAGACCGGCTTCGGCGAAATCGGCGCCCTCGTCGACCTCGCATATTCGGAAAGCGGCACGCGCACCGACGCGTTCCAGGTCGAGCCTTACTATCCGCGTCCCGACGTCGTCGCGGGCAAGACCGTCTGGGTGCCGAAAGGCTCGCAGTGGCGTACGCTGGAATTCGACCGCAAGCGCCAGGGTGCCTATGGCGCGCTGCAGTGGAAGAAGGACAACACGCTCAGCTCGTCGCTGACGTTCTTCAAGTCGCGCTACAAGATGCACTGGGACGAGCAGGCGATCTTCGCCCAATCGAGCCCCTACAATATCCAGGTCAGCAAGGATGCGACGTTCGATTCGAAGGGCGCGTTCCAGTCCGGTACCCTGAGCGATCCGGCCGACGGCGGCATCAACTACGGCGGCGACACCCGTTCGGCCGACCGCAAGTCGGACACGACGGACATCGCGTGGAACCTGCGCTGGCGTCCGAACGACCGCTGGACCATCAGCACGGATCTGCAGCGCATCCGCGCCACGACCAGCAGCTTCGACTCGACCGTCGCCACCGGCGTGCAGATGCCGAGCCAGACGATCGACCTGCGTGGCGACGTGCCGGTCCTGACGTTCTCGGACGCCGACCGCGCCTACCTCGCGAACCCCAACAATTACTACTGGGCGTTCACGATGGAACACCAGGACCGCAGCAAGGCGGGCGAATGGGCGTGGCGTACCGACGCGAAGTACGACTTCGACCACCCGGTGCTGCGCGACATCCGCTTCGGCATCCGCTTGACGGACCGCGATTCGCGTAACGAGAACTCGAACCCGAGCTACAACTGGGCGGCCATCACGCAGACGTGGCAGGTCGGCCCCACCAGCACGCTGTCGAGCCTCGCCTACCTGGGCGACCCGCGCTTCAACAACCAGGTGCAGGTCCACGCGTTCAACAACTTCTTCAACAACAACACGTCGGTGCCGGCGCTGGTGTTCCCCGCCGTGTCGCTCACCACCGGCTATCCGGCGTCGTATGCCCAGCTGCACACGTATCCGAACATGCTGTGCAACGACGGCAGCGGCAAGTGCACGTCGTGGAGCCCCGCCACGTTCGGCACCGATCCGGCCGGCCTGAACGACCAGAAGGAGAAGACCGGTGCACTGTACTCGCAACTGCGCTTCGGCTTCGACGACCTGAAATTCCCGGTCGACGGCAACATCGGCCTGCGCTACGTGAAGACCGACATGACGGCGCACGGCTACACCGTGTTCACCCCGAGCAGCTCGACGGGCGCGAGTATCCCGCAATTCACGGCGTTCTCCAAGAAGCAGGACTTCAGCAACAGCTACAACAACGTGCTGCCCAGCCTGAACCTGCGCATGAAGGCGACCGACCAGCTGCAGTTCCGCGCAGGCCTGTCGACCGGTATCTCGCGTCCGGACTTCAGCGACCTGCAGGGCTATACGACGCTGTCGCAAAACGTGGACAATGCCAGCGGCCTCGTGACCTACACGGGTACCGGCACCGGCAACCCGAACCTGCGTCCGGTCCGTTCGCACCAGTTCGACGTCACGGCCGAATGGTATTTCTCGAAGAGCGGTTCGCTGACGCTGGCGCTGTTCAACAAGCAGCTGAAGGATGTCATCATCAAGCAGTCGTATGGTTACGACGTGTCGGACAACACCGGCAAACCGTACACCTTCACGGTGACGGGACCGGTGAACGGCGCGGACGGTCATGCACGCGGCGCGGAGATCGCGTACCAGCAGTACTTCGACTTCCTGCCGGGCTGGCTGTCGGGCTTCGGCGTCCAGGCGAACTACACGTACGTCGACAGCAAGACGTCGCTGCACCAGCCGGTCCACTCCGTGTACTGCACGGGCAGCAACAGCGCGGCGAACTTCAACCTGAACCTGAACGGCTGCGACACCAATGGCACCACGTTCAACGACCTGCCGCTGATCGGCCTGTCGCGCCAGTCGTATAACCTGGCGCTGATGTACGACCAGGGCAAGTTTTCGGCGCGCCTGGCCTGGAACTGGCGTTCGAAGAACCTGCAGAACGTGAACGTCAACGGCACCAACGGCAGCGACGGCACCGACAGCAACCCGGCCAGCCCGACCTTCGGCCAGCACAACGTGGCGTGGGCACTGCCGACGTGGGCCGACAGCTACGGCCAGCTGGACGGCTCGATCTTCTACAACATCACGGACAACCTGTCGATCGGCCTGGAAGCGCAGAACCTGACCGATTCCAAGGCGCGCCAGCTGATGCAGCAGAGTATCGGCTTCAAGGGCCGTGCGTGGTTCGTGTCGGGTCCGCGTTATACGGCGCAGATGCGTTACAGCTTCTGAGCGCGTAACAGGTAACGCGTGAACCGTCGCCCCTGCGCAGGCAGGGGCCCAAGTCGTCCATCCGTTTCGTCAGCGCATGGGAAATTGGGCCCCCGCCTTCGCGGGGGCGACGTTTATAGGCCTTCCAGTCCCAATTCCTTCGCATGCGCCCGCAGGAACGCCACCTGCGCCGCGCGCGTATCCGGCCCGCCATAGGGCAGCAGGGTCCACTGCTCGGACGCCTGCATGTGCCGGCCCGGCGCCAGTGTCACGTACGGCGCGTGCACCTCCATCTCCATCAATCCCTTCTCGGGCGCTTCCGGCTGCCAGTCGTTGTACAACTCGATCTGGCCCTGGTCCGGATGGATGGCCGTGCGCGGCTGGTGCGCGAACTGGATCACCAGCACCTGGCCCTTGTGAAAGCCCGCCATCCAGCCCGCGGACGGCTGCAGCAGCATCTTGCCGTTGCGGTGCGGCTGGCCTTTGCCGGCCGGGTAGGCGTCCAGCGAGAACAGGCCGTCCGCCAGGGACCACGTCAGCGGCACCATGTCCGGCTTCGGTTCGATGGCCTGCTGGCGCACGTCCTCGCGGCGCGCGACCGGCACGTAGACGCGCGTGTCCCCGTGGGCGCGCGTGTTGAACCAGATGTCCCACGCCACCTGCTTCGCGCGCGTGTTGGCAGCGTCGACGTCCAGGCGCAGGCTGTGCGGCTTGCCCGGCACGAGGCTGTAGCGTTTCACCAGCTGCAGGCCGTTCACGGGGCTGGCCGGGCTCGCGAGCGTGACGGCGTCCGGACGCGTGTCCTCGACCTTGTAGCGGGCGAGGCTCAGCCAGGGATCGGGCGGCCACGGCAGGCCGGCGCGCGCCGGATTGACGTCCTGGTGCGACCACCATTCCTTCTGCGGGCCGACCCAGATCTCGTGACCGAGCCAGCCGACGTTGTCCGTCGTCGGCTTGACGTCCGCATGCGGATCGCCGGCCGCCAGGTCGGTCTTGAGGAAGTTCGGTTGTCCCGCCAGCGCGAACGACAGCAGCCGGCCGCCGATGGCGTCGGTGACGGTCGCGCGTACGTTGCCGTTGTCGAGGGTGTGGAGGGGAAGGTCGGCTGCCTGGGCAGCCGCCGTGAGGGCGCAGGACAGTGCGAGCGCGGTAGCGGTTCTTGTTGGAATGGGCATAAGCTGTCGGGCTGAGTGTGAAATCGGTTTCAGCCCGACAGCTTAGCAAAGAATCACCCGGGTGGGGCGACCGAAGCGCCTTCGATCCCGTGGCGCTTGAGTGCGTCGGCCACGAAGCCGCTCGCCTTCATCTCTTCGACGAACGCGGCCAGCAACGCGGCGGCGGCGTCGCCGCGCGATTTCGGCACGCCCATCGCCTGGCGGATGACCATGAAGCGGCCGTCCAGCAGCCGCAGGCCGGGCGTGGCGCGCGCATCCGCTTCCAGCTGCTGGCGCACGCCGGCCGCCACGTCCGCGCCCTGTTCGAGGAACGTGGGCACGACGGCGGGCGAGGAGGGCGCACGCACGATCTGCGCCTGCCGCAGCTCCCGGGTCAGGAACAGGTCGTACGCGCTGCCCTTGCCGACGACGACGCGGTGCGCGGCCCGGTCGACGTCGTCGTTGGCGCGGATCGGCGACGTATCCTTCACGAGGTAGCTGCCCTCGATCAGCACGTACGGCGCCGTGAACGCGATGTCGGCCCCGCGCGCGGGATCGATGGCGAAGAAGCCGATGTCCGCGCGCTCGCCGGCGACGGCATCGACGGACTTGCCGGCCGTGTCGACGACGACGAGCTCCAGGTCCACGCCGAGCCGCCGCGCAAACGCGCGCGCGAGGTCGACGGAGACCCCGCCCGCGCCGCCATCTCCCTCGGCATGCGCGAGGATCGGGTTGCCGAGGTTGATGGCGGCGCGCAGCCGGCCGGTCGGTGCGAGGTTCATCCCTGTCACGCTTCGGCCACCGCCAGCGCCGTCATGTTGACGATGCGGCGCACGGTCGCGCTGGGGCTCAGGATATGCACGGATTTCGCCGCGCCCAGCAGGATCGGGCCGACCGTCACGCCCTTGCCCGACGTGACCTTGAGCACGTTGAACAGGATGTTGGCGGCATCCAGCGACGGCATCACGAGCAGGTTGGCGCTGCCCGCGAAATCGTCTTTCGACTGGTAGATACGGCGGATGTCTTCCGACAGCGCGGCGTCGCCATGGACTTCGCCCAGCACGGGCAGTTCCGGCGCTGAATCAGCGAGCAGGGCGCGCGCGTCGCGCATGCGCTGCGCGGACGGGCGCTGCGACGAACCGAAGATCGAGTGCGACACGAGCGCCGCCTTCGGCTCCAGGCCGAAGTGGCGCATCTCCTGCGCGGCCAGCTTCGTGATCGCGGCGAGTTCCTGCGCCGACGGGTTGTCGTTGACGTACGTGTCGGTGATGAACAGGGTCATCTTGTCCAGCACGAGCGCGTTCATTGCGGCCAGCACGTCCGCGCCGGGCGCGAGGCCGATCTCGTTCTTCACGTGCGTCAGGTGGCTGTCGTAGCTGCCCGTCATGCCGCAGATCAGCGAGTCGACCTGGCCCGCGTTCAGCAGGCGCGCGCCTTGCAGCGTCGTGTCGTCTTCCGCTTCGACCAGCGTGTAGTCGACGCCGGCCTTCAGGCGCAGGCCGGACTGCTTGATGGCCTTCTCGACGTCGGCGGCGTGCCCGATCAGCACCGGCTTGGCGATGCCTTCGTCGACGACGGTCTGCACGGCGCGCAGCACGCGCGGCTCGCTGCCGTCCGCGAACGCGACGCGCTTCGGCGCGGCCTTCGCCTTCGCGAAGACGGGCTTCATGAAGAAGCCGGTGTGGTAGATCATCTCGCCCAGCTTGTCGCGGTAGGCGTCCATGTCCGCGATCGGGCGCGTGGCCACGCCCGACGCTTCCGCGGCTTTCGCCACGGCCGGTGCGATGGCGGCCATCAGGCGCGGGTCGAACGGTTTCGGGATGATGTAGTCGGGACCGAAGTTCAGGTCCTGGCCGGCGTAGGCGGCGGCGACGGCGTCGTTGGCTTCCGCCTCGGCCAGGTCGGCGATCGCGCTCACGCACGCGAGTTTCATCTCGTCCGTGATGCGGGTGGCGCCGCAATCGAGCGCGCCGCGGAAGATGTACGGGAAGCACAGCACGTTGTTGACCTGGTTCGGGTAGTCCGAACGGCCCGTGGCGATGATGCAGTCCGGACGCGCGGCCTTCGCCACCTCCGGACGGATCTCCGGTTCCGGGTTCGCGAGGGCCAGGATGATGGGGCGGTCGGCCATCGTCTTGACCATGTCGGCGGTGAGCACGCCCGCGGTCGAGCAGCCGAGGAACACGTCGGCGCCGTTGACGATGTCCGCCAGCGTGCGCGCGTCCGTCTGCTGGGCGTACCTGGCCTTGTTCGCTTCCATGTTCGCTTCGCGGCCCTGCCAGATCACGCCCTTCGAGTCCGTGACATAGATGTTCTGCTGTTTGACGCCCAGGCTCACCATCATGTCGAGGCAGGCGATGGCGGCCGCGCCCGCGCCCGACGCCACCAGTTTTACCTGGCCGATGTCCTTGCCGACGACCTTCAGCGCGTTCAGGAGTGCCGCGCTGGAGATGATGGCGGTGCCGTGCTGGTCGTCGTGGAAGACGGGGATGTTCATCCGTTCGCGCAGCTTCTTCTCGATGTAGAAGCACTCGGGCGCCTTGATGTCTTCCAGGTTGATGCCGCCGACGGTGGGCTCGAGCATGGCGATCGCATCGACCAGTTTATCGGGATCGTTCTCGGCCAGTTCCAGGTCGAACACATCGACGCCGGCGAATTTCTTGAACAAACAGCCTTTGCCTTCCATGACGGGCTTCGACGCCAGCGGGCCGATATTGCCGAGGCCGAGCACCGCGGTGCCGTTCGAGATCACGGCGACCAGGTTGCCGCGCGAGGTGTAATCGGCGGCGGTGGCGGGATCCGCGGCGATTTCCTCGCAGGCGTAGGCGACGCCGGGCGAATAGGCGAGCGACAGGTCGCGCTGGTTCGACAGGGGTTTCGTGGCGACGACCTCGATCTTCCCGCGTACCGGACTGCGGTGGTACTCGAGCGCGTCGGCGCGCAACTGGGTGTCTTTAGCCTCGTTCAGGCTGCTTTCGGTACTCATGATTTCTCCTATGCCGCTTTGCGCGGACGATGTTATGGATTCCTTGCGACCTTCCGCACACGGCAGGGACCATGCGGGGAGGCATGCCGGAACAGCCGCCGCGCTCGAGTCGGCGGCGGGTGGTGGTGCGCACCCCGATGCCCGCGCGGCGTGGTGGCCGGGGCTGTGCGCGCGCTCCTGGCGCGGGCGCGGACGGGGGCGCCGTGTCCACGGCGATACGCGATCATACGTGATCGCGGGCGATGTTGCCTACTTCGCCAGATATCAGGAATATCACGTAGGCCTGAACATGCGGAACAATTGTTCAGGTCCGACCTCGAAATAATCGGCCGGCCCGCCGCCGCGCAGGATGTGGCCCGCGTGCGCCGTGTCGTAGACGCCGTCCTTCAGCAGGGCGCGATCGATGTGCACCCCGACGACTTCGCCCAGCACGAGCCAGCTCGGCGCCGGCTGCCCGTCCGCGCCCTGCAGGCGGATGAGCTGGGTGAGCCTGCATTCGAACGAAACGGGCGCTTCCTGCACGCGGGGCACGTCCACGAGGCGGGACGCGACGGGCGTGAGGCCCGCCAGCGCGAACTCGTCGACGTCGGGCGGCACCATCGCGCAGGTGGCGTTCATGCGGTCGGCAAGGGCGCGCGTGGCCAGGTTCCAGCAGAACTGTCCCGTTTCCTCGACGTTGCGGACCGTGTCCTTGTAACCGATGCTCGCGAAGCCGACGATCGGGGGCGTGTAGTTGAACGCGTTGAAGAAGCTGTACGGGGCGAGATTCAGGATGCCGGCGCGGCTCTTCGTGGAAATCCAGCCGATGGGGCGGGGGCCGACGATGGCGTTGAAGGGGTCGTGCGACAGGCCGTGGCCGGCGCGCGGTTCGTAGAAATGGATGTCGTTCATGCAAGCACGATAACGTATCGGCGCCGTCCGTGCAGGGATCACATATCTGCAACTAACCGACAAGATGCGTTGCACGAGCATAGGGTGGACGGGTTCCCCGTCCACGCGTCCAACCAGCGCATGCATGGGCGAGAACGAGCATTTACCCCGCAAACGCCACCTCCGGCACCCCGGTCACTCCCGGCCGCACCATCAGCACCGCCCCCGCCAGCGCGTCATCCTCATGCCCCGGCTGCACGATCGACGTGATCAGCAAGGTATCCAGGTCCGGCCCACCGAAGCAGGGCATCGACGGCTTCGCCACCGGCAGCTTCAGTTCGCGATCCAGCTTGCCCGCCGGCGTGAAGCGCAGCAAACTGGCGCCGTCGTTCCCGGCGACCCAGTAACAGCCGTCGCTGTCCATCGTCGCGCCGTCGGGACGTCCCGCATACGCGGCCATGTCGACGAACAGCCGCCGGTTGTACGGCACGCCCGCGTCGACGTCGTAGTCGAACGTCCACACGCGCCGGCGTGTTGGATGCGAATCGGACAAATACATCGTGCGCCCGTCCGGCGACCACGCGAGGCCGTTCTGCGTGACGAGGCCGGAGACGAGCGGCGCCGACAGGCCGGTCGCATCGTAGCGGTGCAGCCGTCCGATCGGCAGCGCGGCCGCCATGTCCATCCACATCGTGCCGCTCCAGAAGCGGCCCTGCCGGTCCGTGCGGCCGTCGTTGAAGCGCATGCCGGGCGCCAGTTCCGGCGGCGCGGCGAGACGCTCCGCGCGCACGGATCCATCGTCCAGCAGCTCGACGGCGAAGATGCCCGTCTCCATTCCGGCGATCAGGCCACCCGCGGCGCGCGGCGCGATGCAGGCGACCATCTCGGCCGCCGTCCAGTGGCGCGTGCCGCCCGTCGCATGGTCCAGGCGCCAGATGCGGCGGGCGGGGATATCGACCCAGTACCAGGCCCGCTCGTCCGCGTGCCAGACGGGGCTCTCGCCCACGGCGCAGCTCACGCCGTCGACGCTTTCGACGATAGCATCAGGCATGCGCCAGCTCCTCCGGCAGACGGACCATGTCCTGCGTCGGCACGAGCACCTTCATGATGCCCCACGCCGCCAGGTAGGCCAGCGCGCAGAACGCGAACATGATCATGTAGCCCGTCTGGATCTGGCCTTGCGCGCCGTAGTAGTCGAACAGCATGCCGCCGATCTTGGTCACGAGCACGCCGCCGATGCCGCCCGCCAGGCCGCCGATGCCGACGACGGACGCCACGCAATGGCGTGGGAACAGGTCCGACGTGATCGTCAGCACGTTGGCGGACCAGGCCTGGTGCGCGGACGCGCCGATGCCGATCAGGATCACGGGCACCCAGTAGCCCAGGTGGCCCAGCGGCTGCGCCAGCAGCACGACCAGCGGGAAGAAGGCGATCAGCAGCATGGCTTTCATGCGGCTGTCGTACGGCGCGCTGCCCTGGCGCATGAAGCGCGACGGGAGGGCGCCGCCGCCGATGCTGCCGACCATCGTCATGCTGTACAGGACGGCCAGCGGCAGCACGAGATCGGACGTGGCCATGCCGTACTTGTCGGTCAGGTATTTCGGGAGCCAGAACAGGAAGAACCACCACACGCCGTCCGTCATGAACTTGCCGACGACGAAGGCCCACGTCTGGCGCAGGCGCAGCAGGGTGCCCCATCCCGGAGCCGGGCCGGTGGCCGCGACCGGGGCGGATCCGGCGTCGTCGCTGCGGATGTACTCGAGCTCCGCGCGCGACAGGCGGCGCTGGCGCGCCGGCTCGTCGAACAGGACCGCCCAGAACACGACCCACAGGAAGCCGACGGCGCCGATCCAGATGAACGCGGCCTGCCAGCCCCAGATCGCCGCGAGCACCGGCACCGTCAGCGGGGCCAGGATCGCGCCGATGTTGGCGCCGGAGTTGAAAATGCCCGTCGCGAACGAACGCTCGGACTTGGGAAAGTACTCGGCCGTGGCACGGATCGCGGCCGGGAAGTTGCCCGCTTCGCCGATGGCGAGGATCGTGCGCGCGACGATGAAGCCGATGACGGACGCCGGCACGGCGAGGCCCAGCAGCGATTTCAGCCCATTACCCAACTCGATCGAGTAGGCGTGGGCGACGGCGCCGCCGGACCACACGACGATGGCGAGAATGTACGCCGTCTTGGTGCCCAGGCGGTCGACGATGCGGCCCGCGAACAGCAGCGCGATCGCGTACATGAACTGGAAGGCGGCTGCGATGTTGGCGTAGTCCGTGTTGGACCAGCCGAATTCCTTCGACAGCGACGGCGCGAGAAGGCTCAGCACCTGGCGGTCGAGGTAGTTGACGGTGGTGGCGAAGAACAGCAGGGCGCAGATGGTCCACCGGTAGTTGCCGC
Source organism: Massilia sp. PDC64 (assembly GCF_900101265.1). Classification (GTDB taxonomy): domain Bacteria; phylum Pseudomonadota; class Gammaproteobacteria; order Burkholderiales; family Burkholderiaceae_D; genus Telluria. The sequence continues at coordinate 135,412 of NZ_FMZS01000016.1, read as the reverse complement.
CGGCGGGCCGGGCGGCGGGGCTGGCGACTGCGGCGTCGCCGGTGCGGTTGCGGGTCATGGTCAGGCCTTATGTTTGGTTTTGCTGACGTGCGCGTGGCCGGCGTCTCCTCCGGCCGCTACGGGCGGCCGGCACATCGTACCAGTCGCCCGCCGGTTACTGCGGTCTATCTCATGATCATTTCGCGAGCTGCAGCGTGCCGTCGACCATGCGCGCCAGGCCCAGCGGATTGTCGTCGCGCAGGGCTTCCGGCAGCAGCTCGGCCGGCACGTCCTGGTAGCACACGGGGCGCAGGAAGCGGTCGATGGCGGTGGCGCCGACGGACGTCGTGCGGCTGTCCGACGTGGCCGGGAACGGGCCGCCGTGCACCATGGCGTGCGACACTTCGACACCCGTCGGGAAGCCGTTGAACAGCACGCGGCCGGCCTTGCGCTCCAGCGTCGGCAGCAGGCTCGCGGCCAGTTCGCGGTCGTCGGCCGTGGCGTGTACGGTGGCTGTCAGCTGGCCTTCCAGATGGCGTGCGACGGCCAGCATCTCCGCTTCGTCGCGGCAGGCGACGATCAGCGATGCCGGGCCGAAGATCTCTTCGTCCAGCGCCGGGCTGGCGATGTACGTGGCGGCATCGCACGCGTACAGCGCGGCCTGGGCGGCGCAGCCGGTGCCCGCGCTGCTCCCCTGGCCGACCAGTTGCACGCCTTCGATGCCCGAGCGGCGGCCGACGGCGTCGACGTAGGCCTGGTGGATCCCCGCGGTGAGCATCGTGCCGGCGCCCTTGGCGGCCAGCGCCTCGGCGGCGGACGCGCGGAATGCGTCGAGGTCCGTGCCGGCGAGGGCGATGACGAGGCCCGGGTTCGTGCAGAACTGGCCCACGCCCAGGGTGAGCGAATCGACGAACGCACTCGCCAGCTTCGCGCCGCCCGCGGCGAGGGCGCCCGGCAGCATGAACACCGGATTGATGCTGCTCATTTCCGCATAGACGGGGATCGGTTCCTTGCGCGCGTTCGCCGTGCGCACGAGGGCGAGGCCGCCCTGGCGCGAGCCCGTGAAGCCGACGGCCTTGATGGCCGGGTGCGCGGCCAGCGCCTGGCCGGCCACGCGGCCTTCGCCGATCAGCATCGAGAACACGCCGTCCGGCATGCCGCAATCCTCGGCGGCCTGGCGCACGGCCTTGCCGACCAGTTCCGACGTGCCCAGGTGGGCGCTGTGCGCCTTCACGACGACGGGGCAGCCGGGCGCCAGCGCGGACGCGGTGTCGCCGCCGGCGACGGAGAACGCGAGCGGGAAGTTCGACGCGCCGAACACGGCGACGGGGCCCAGCGGGATCTTGCGCATGCGCAGGTCCGGACGCGGCGGCGTGCGCTGGGGCAGGGCGGAATCCAGGGTCGCGTCGAGGAAGACCCCGTCGCGCACGACCTTGGCGAACAGGCGCAGCTGGTTGCACGTACGTCCGCGCTCGCCTTCCAGGCGCGCCGTCGGCAGCCCCGATTCGGCGGAGGCGCGTTCGATCAGCGCGGGACCGATGTCCATGATGCGGTCGGCGATCGTCTCCAGGAAGCGGGCACGCAGTTCCAGCGGCAGGTTGCGGTACGTGTCGAACGCCTGTTCCGCGAGCGTGCACGCGGCGACGACGTCGTCTTCCGTAGCGAGGCCGAATTCCGGCTCCATCTGCGTCCGGGTCGCGGGGTTGAAGGCGCGCGTGGTGCCGGCGCTGCCGCGCACGACGCGGCGGCCGATGATCATTTCACCTTGAATTGTCATGGTTTCTCCTTGCAGGTTTTTTTTGTTATTGGCCGCCCTGGGCGACGATTAGCTTATGCAGCATGTCGCATTCCTCGGCCGTCAGGTCGGTCAGCGGCGCGCGCACCGGGCCGCCGTCGTGGCCCACGAGGCGGGCACCCGCCTTCACGATCGACACGGCGTAGCCGGCCTTGCGGTTGCGGATCGCGATGTACGGCAGGAAGAATTCGTCCAGCAGGCGGTTCGTCGTCGCGTGGTCGTCCTTTGCGATCGCGTGATAGAAATCCATCGCGAGCTTCGGCATGAAGTTGAAGACGGCCGACGAGTACACGGGCACGCCCAGCGCTTTATAGGCCGCGGCATAGACTTCCGCCGTCGGCAGGCCGCCCAGGTAGCTGAAACGGTCGCCCATGCGGCGCCAGATCGACACCATCAGTTCGATGTCGCCGATGCCGTCCTTGAAGCCGATGAGGTTCGGGCAGCGGTCGGCCAGCTTTTCCAGCGAGTCCGGCGTCAGGCGGCACTGCGCACGGTTATAAACGACGACACCGATCTTGACGGATTTGCACACGGCTTCCACGTGCGCGACGAGGCCGTCCTGGCTCGCTTCCGTCAGGTAGTGCGGCAGCAGCAGCACGCCTTTCGCACCCAGGCGTTCCGCTTCCTGCGCGAACGCGATCGCGGCGCGGGTGGGGCCGCCGGCGCCGGCCAGGATCGGCACCTTGCCGGCGCACGTGTCGACCGCGGTCTTGATCACTTGCGAGTACTCGTCATGCGTCAGCGAGAAGAATTCGCCCGTGCCGCCCGCCGCGAACAGGGCGGTGGCGCCGTACGGGGCCAGCCATTCCAGGCGCTCGGCATAGGTGCCGGGGCGGAAGTTGCCCTCGGCGTCGAAGTCGGTGATGGGGAAGGACAGCAGGCCGGACGACATGACTTGCTTGAGTTCTTGCGGATTCATGGGGTCTCCAGGGTAGGACGCGCGCACGCGATAGTGTGACAACAATTGTCAGTCATCGTACAAGTGAGTCTTCAAAAGGGCAAGCACAAAATTGCCGGGGCTGCATACGTACCGATACCGGTTTCGACATCGAGCGATTAAAAAAAGTTATTGGACGGGTATTTACGATGCGGTTCAAAATGCATTTTACGCAATGATAGCGGTAACAGATAGCGTTACCAGCGCGTAAAGCAGAGGCAGCGGACCGGGATGAGGTGAAGAGAGCACCCTGCCGGGCATCGCGGTTCGCTCGAGGACCACCCGATAAAACAAAAACGGAGACAACATGCCAACGCAGTTTCGCAGAACCCTGATCCACCTCGCCGTCGCCAGTGCCTGTGGCGCGCTTGCCCTCTCTGGCCATGCCCAGGAGACCACCACCGCCCCGGCCGAACCGGCACCCGCGCCGGCCACCGCGCCCGGCGCCGGCAATCCGCCGCCCGCCCAGGAGGGCGTGAACACCGTCGTCGTCTCCGGCTCCCGGATCGCCGCGCGCGGCTTCAACCAGCCGACGCCGACGACCACGCTGACGGCGGAAGACCTGGCAAAGTCCGCCAAGCCGAACCTGTTCAACACGCTGGCCGAGTTGCCCGCGCTGCAGGGCAGCACGGGCCGCACCACGTTCACGTACAGCACGTCGAGCGGCGTGCAGGGCCTGTCGTCGCTGTCGCTGCGCGGCCTGGGCACGATTCGGACGCTGACCCTGCTGGACGGCCAGCGCGTCGTCGGCGCCAACGTCACGGGCGTGACGGACGTGAGCCAGTTCCCGCAACTCCTCGTCAAGCGGGTGGACGTCGTGACGGGCGGCGCGTCCGCGTCGTACGGTTCCGACGCCGTGGGTGGCGTCGTCAACTTCATCACCGACAAAAAATTCAGCGGCTTCAAGTTCAATGCCGAAGGCGGCATGACGAAGTACCACGACGACAAGAACGGCACCCTGCAGGCCGCGTGGGGCAAGGGTTTCATGAACGACCGCCTGCACGTGACGGCGAGCGGCGAGTTCACGAAGGAGAACGGCATCGATTCGCCGGGCTTCGGCGAAGTGGGCGCCAACGGCCGCAGCTGGTACAAGAATCCGGCGCTGCAGGAATCCACGAAGGCGATGCAGGCCGCGGGCGCGCCGCGCTATAAAAGCATCCTGCACGCGCAGCACATCCAGTATGCGAAATACGGCCTGATCACGAACGGCCCCCTGAAGGGCACGGCGTTCGGTCCGGGCGGCACGCCGTTCCCGTTCCAGTACGGGTCCGATTGCGTCGGCAACTTCTGCGTGGGCGGGGACCTGTCGGGGAGTGTCGGCGCGGGCACGAACCTCGCGATGAACTTCAAGCGCCAGGTCGCGTACACGCGTGTGTCGTGGGACCTCGACGCGGACAACGAGATCTACGTGACGGGGAACTGGGCGCAGGTGAAATCCGTGTTCTCGCCGAACCCGGGCGCGGCCAAGCAGGCCAACCTTAACATCCGGTGCGACAACGCCTACCTGCCGGCGTCCATCGCGGCGGGCTGCCTGTCCGGCTATCCGAACGGCGTGATGCAGGTCGGTACGGCGAACGCGGAATTCCCCGCCAATATCAGCGTGCACCCGACGCGCACGCAGCGCCGCTTCGTCGTCGGCGCGGACGGGCGTTTCACCCTGTTCGGCAAGGACTGGTCGTACGACGCGTACGCGGAGCACGGCGAGAACACGACCGTGATCCACGTGCAGGACATCACCCTGAACCGCCGCTACAACTACGCGATCGACGCCGTGCGCGATGCCAGCGGCAACATCGTCTGCCGCGACGCCGCCGCGCGCGCCAACGGCTGCCAGCCTATCAACATCTTCGGCGACGTGCCCATCAACATGGCCGGCTGGTCGTACATCGCGCCGCAGAACGGGCCGATGCAGCACACGGATTCGAGCCAGAACGTCGTCAGCGCCAACGTGCACGGCGACGTGCTGGAAGGCTGGGCGGGCCCGATCTCGATGGCGACCGGTCTCGAATGGCGCCGCGAGGACTACTCGGTGTACGGGGACCCGTACGGTGCCGGCGTGGACCTGCAGTCGCGCTACGGCCCCGATTATCCGCTCGATACCACGCTGTCGACGGGCGGCGACAACTGGTTCGCGGGGAACTACCATAACGGCCGCGGCGCGTTCAACGTGAAGGAAGCCTACCTCGAATTCAACATCCCGTTCCTGAAGTCGGCCACCTGGGGCGAAGCGAACCTGAACATCGCCGACCGCGAAGAGAAGTACAGCACGGCCGGCCACGCGAGCGCGTGGAAGATCGGCGCGACGTGGAAGACGCCCGTCGACGGCCTGCGCCTGCGCGCCGTGAGTTCGAAGGACGTGCGCGCGCCGAACCTGTCCGAGCTGTATGCCGCGATGACCGTGACGAACCAGGCCGTCAACAACAACCAGGGTTCGTCGATCCAGATCCAGCAGCGCAACGTGGGCAACCCGGACCTGAAGCCGGAAGTGGCCCGGAATAACTCGTTCGGCATCGTGCTGAGCCAGCCCAGCTGGGCGCGCGGCTTCAACCTGTCCGTCGACTACTACGACATCAAGGTCAAGAACGTGATCAACTCGCTGGGTCCCCAGCAGGAGGTCGACCTGTGCTACGCCGGCTACCAGAACGTGTGCAGCGCCGTGTCCATCAACGGTCCGGCCGGCACGAACTACGTGCTGGCGCAGAGCTTCAACTTCGCGTCGCTGCACACGCGCGGTATCGACTTCGAGACGGCGTACCGCACGAACCTGCGCGACTACGGCCTGCCGGGCATGTTCACGTTGCGCGGCATGGCCACGCGGACGATCCACTCCGTGTCCGACCCGGGCGTGCCGGGCACGACGCCGAGCGAAGGCGCGGGCAACATGGCCGGCAGCACGCCGAAGTGGAAGGCGCTCGTCACACAGTCGTGGGACAACGGCAAGCTGGGCCTCAGCCTGACGGAGCGCTGGGTCAGCGCCGGTGTGTTCAGCAACGAATTCATCGAGTGCCAGACCAATTGCCCGTTGCCGACGGCCGCGCATCCGACGATCTACGACAACCATATCGCGGGCGCCACGTACGTCGACTTCGGCGCGACGTACACCTTCGCCAAGGACTCGATGTTGTACTTCAAGATCGACAACCTGGCCGACCGCGGGCCGGTGCTCGTGCCGCAGACGAACCTCAGCATCGGCATCAATCCGGCGCTGTATGACGTGATCGGCCGGACGTATCGGGCCGGTGTGCGCATGACGTTCTGACGGCGTCCGCCGCCGCTTCCGCAGCCGCGGGAGCGGCGGTGCTTAAACGCAACAAATGTTGCATCCAAAAAATATATTTCCGGTTTTTAGGCTTTCCCACTATTTCGCGAGGTGAGATTTGGATAGATTGTGAGTGTCGAGGAGGAGACAACCATGCGGCATCTGACAATCAAGCAAACATTCATCACCCTGCTGGCCCTGACCCTGCTCATGGCCGGCCTCATGCTGGCGGCGCTCGAGCGCGTGTCGGTCGCGCAAGGGCGCGCGACGGAGGCGAGCGATGCGCGCTACCGGTCCTATCTGCTGGCGGACGAACTGCGCCAGAGTTCCGACGACCTCACGCGCCTCGCCCGCACGTACGTCGTCACGGGCGACAGCCGCTACGAACAGCAATACCAGGACATCCTCGCCATCCGCAACGGCACGAAGCGGCGGCCCGCGCACTACGAGCGGATCTACTGGGATCTCGTCGCGGGCGGCGTGGCGGTGCCGCCGGACAGCGGCCAGACCGTCCCGCTCCAGGATCTGATGCGCAAGGCCGGTTTCAGCGAGCAGGAATTCGCCAAGCTGAAGGAAGCGCAGGACGTGTCCGACGCGCTCGTCAAGACGGAGGTCGCCGCGATGAATGCCGTGAAGGGCCTGTTCGACGACGGCCGCGGCGGTTTCACGCGCAAGGCGGAGCCGAACCCGGAATTCGCGCGGGCCATCATGCACGACGCCGCGTACCACCGCAACAAGGCGCGCATCATGGTGCCGCTGAACGACTTCCTGCGCCTGCTGGACGAGCGCACGGGCGCCGCCGTCGCCGAGGCCCACGCGGCCACCGGCACCGCCATGACGGCCGCCATCGCACTGATGGTGCTGTCGCTCGTGTCGACGACGGCCGCGCTGTACCTGGTCTATCGCTACATCATGCGCAACCTGAACAAGGCCGTCGCCGCGGCCGACCGGATCGCCGGCGGCGACCTGTCGGGCGAGGTCGCCGTCGAATTCGACGACGAGGTGGGAAGGCTGATGGGGGCCATCGCCACCATCAACGGCAACCTGCACGACATGCTGGCCACGATCCGCACGAGCACGGAAAACATGGCGACGGCGACGGACGAAATCGCGACCGGCAATGCCGATCTGTCGGCGCGCACGGAGGCGCAGGCCGGTTCGCTGGAGGAGAGCGCCAGCGCGATGGAGACGCTGACCGGCACCGTCCAGCGCAACGCGGCCAATGCGCAGAGCGCCAACGAACTGGCGGCGCGCGCCTCCACCGTGGCCGGCAAGGGCGGCGACGTGATGGCGCAAGTGGTGTCGACGATGGGGCAGATCAGGGATGGCTCGGCGCGCATCGCCGACATCATCGGGGTCATCGACGGCATCGCCTTCCAGACGAACATCCTCGCGCTGAACGCGGCCGTGGAAGCGGCGCGCGCCGGCGAACAGGGCCGCGGTTTCGCGGTGGTCGCGGCGGAGGTGCGCGCGCTGGCCCAGCGCAGCGCCGGTGCGGCCAAGGAGATCAAGGGACTGATCGACGCGTCCGTGCACAGCGTGGAGACGGGCAGCCGCCTCGTCGACGAAGCGGGCAGCACGATGGACGAGATCATGGATGCGATCCGCCAGGTGTCCGGCATCCTCGGCGACATCGCCCGCGCCAGCGCCGAGCAGGGTCACGGCATCGCGGAAGTGAGCAGCGCCGTGCACCAGATGGACGGCATCACGCAGCAGAACGCGTCGCTCGTCGAAGAGGCCGCGGCGGCGGCGGAAAGCCTGAAGGAACAGGCGCAGGCGCTGCTGCGGGCCGTGAGCATCTTCACGCTGGAGCGGGCGGCGTCGTCCGCCCGGCCGGCCCTCGCCGACAGGCCGCGCCGCAGCGCGCAGGTGGTGGCGCTGCAGTACCGCTGATCAGGCGCGCGGCTGGTCCTGCAACCGCTGCTGCGCTTCCCGCAGCCGTTCGCGGCTGTTCGAGAGGTGGGTGCGCATGGCGGCGCGGGCCGCTTCCGGATCGCGGCGCAGGATCGCCTTGTAGATGTCCTCGTGCTCGCGGTTCACGCGTTCGAGGTAGTCGGCCGGCTTGTCCTCGCCGAGGCCGGGCGTGTTGAGGCGGGCACGGGGGATGATCGCGCTGCCCAGCTGGCCCAGCAGCTCGACGAAATAGCGGTTGTCCGTCGCTTCCGCGATCAGCTGGTGGAAGCGCACGTCGGCCTCGACGGACGTGCGCCCGTTCACGAGCGCGCGCTGCATCTCGCCCAGCGCCTCGCCCATCTGCGCCACCTGTTCGTCGGTGCGGCGCGACGCGGCCAGCCACGCGGCTTCCGTCTCCATGCTGATGCGCAGTTCCAGGATCGCGAGCACGTCGCGCACCGTCACCACGCTGTCCGTGCCGATGCCGAGCGTCGTCGCGGGCGGTTCCAGCACGAAGGTGCCGATGCCGTGGCGCGTCTGCACGAGGCCGGCCGCCTGCAGCTGCGAGATCGCCTCGCGCACCACCGTGCGGCTCACGCCGTACTCCTCCATGATGGCCGCTTCCGGCGGCAGCTTGTCGCCGGGGTTGAATTCCGAGCGGCGGATGCGCGCGCTCAGTTCTTCCACGACCCCCTGGGCGAGGTTGCGGTATTTCTTACGGGCGGGCAGCAGGGCGGTCGGCGAATTCATGCGGGCATGGTAAACAATGGGTCCAGGACACGATTATAGCCGTGCGCACCCACATGTCGGACAAGTTTGCAAAAAAATCGAGCGACATCGGACGTCAGACGACATCCGACGTGCCGATGCCTGCAGATCGGGCGTGTTACGGCCGGTATTTCGGTCCGTTGTGCAGGAACACGCCACCCTGGTAGAACGTCGTGATGTCGTCCGCCGGCGGATACTGGACTTCCTCGGGCAGCTTGTGCGCGAACTGCTGCGAGCTGTCTTTCGGCTTGTAGCGCAGGAAGGAGGCGTGGCGGTCGTCCCACCAGCGGCCCTCGTTGTTCGAGATGCCGAACGTGATCGTGTGGCCCACGCGCGGCGTCGTCAGCGAGCGGTGCAGCAGCTGCACCAGGTCGTCGAGGGACAGCCACGTGACCATCTGGCGGTAATTCGTCGCCTCCGGCCAGCAATAGCCGATGCGGATGCACACGGTCTCCACGCCGAAACGGTCCCAGTAATAGCGCGACAGCGTCTCGCCGAACACTTTCGAGACGCCGTAATAGCCGTCCGCGCGCGGCGGCATCGTGGCGTCGACGAGGTCCGTCGTCTTGTACATGCCCATCGTGTGGTTCGTGCTCGCGAAGACGACGCGGCGGATGCCCAGCTTGTGCACGGCTTCGTACAGGTTGACCATGCCGAGGATGTTGGCCTGCATGATCGGCGCCCATTCCTCTTCGGTGGAGATGCCGCCGAAGTGCAGGATGGCGTCGACGCCTTCGCACATGCGCATGACGGCGTCGCGGTCGCCCAGGTCGCACAGGACGATCTCTTCGTGCGGCGCGGCCGGGCCGACGTCGGCCACGTCGGACAGGCGCACGATGTCGGCGAATTCGTGCAGGCGCTCGCGCAGGCGGCGGCCCAGGTTACCGGCCGCGCCGGTGAACAGGATGCGTTTGAATGGTTTCGTCATTTGTCGTCGTTGATACGGGAAGGGAAAAGCGGCACGGGGAAGCCCCGCGTGCCGCAATGCTAACAGCGTTCCCGTCCCGTTGGCCAGTCCGGAAGCGGAATCACGCGCGCCGGCGCCGTGCCAGCCCGAGCAGCGCGAGGCCCGTCACGCACAGGACGGGCGCGGGCGCTTCGGGCAGGTGCACGCCGTCCGTCCGCGTCACGACGATCTCCTGGCCGGGCAGAATGGCGAACGAGATCGCGTCGCCGGCCGCCTGCAGGTAGTTCAGGTCGCGGTCCAGCAACGCCACTTCCAGCGTGCTGCCCGCACCCGGCCGCGGATCGACGTCGAACGACACGTCGAACACGAGGTGCCCGCCGAAGCGCGTCCATTGCCCGAACTCGTTCCAGCCCGCGCCGTTGCCCATCACGACGCCGGTCGCGAGCGACCCGCCCACGTCGCCCACGAAGATCGGGGCGCCGCCGCCATCGTCGTCAATGCCCGCGAAGCCGGTCAGGGTGGCGTGCAGCGGACTGGCCGCGGCCTGGCCGAGGATCAGGAAGTCGAGGTAGCCGGACTGGCCCGCGTAGTCGCGCGTGTCGACGACCACGTGGTAGCCCGGGCCGGCGTTCGCCGTGGCGCACGCGAACAGCAGGGCCAGAAGGCCGAACAGGCGCTTCATGGCTGCCCCGCGAACAGGCGCGGCGTGTAGCCGATGGCCGCGCGGGCCGGGTTCGTGAAGACGAGCGGGAAGGTCACCGTCTGGCCCGGCGCGAGGTGCGCCGGGTTCAGGGTGAGCGTGGGCGCGCCGCCCTGGCTGCCGCTGCGGTTCGCGAGCGCGACGCCGTCGGTCAGCGTGTCGAGCCGCAGCATCAGCACGCCGTCATAGGTCGTCGTCGACTGGTTCGTGAAGCTGATGGTGCCGCTCATCTGCTGCGTCGTGCGGTTCAGGGTGAGGCCGGACTGCGTCACCTTCATGTTCGGTCCCGCGTCCGCGAACAGCGTGACGGGCGCGCTGCCTTCGAATGCGCCCAGGTCCGGCGCCGCGCCCGAGTAGGGCAGGCCCACGTTCACGCCCTTGTCCAGCAGGTCGCTGCCGGCCGCAAGTCTCAGGTGGGGCAGCGCGGGCAGGCTGCCGTCCGGCAGGCGTGGCGCGTCCCAGCCATCCAGCGACGCGCTCTGGAAATCCGCGCTCGTCACGGACACGCTCGCGAGGTTCCAGCTGTTGTTGGCGACGTCCGCGCCGGCCACGTTCGACACCAGCGTGCCCTGCCACGCGAGGTTGTTGCGCAGGATGCCCAGCGCGACGGCCGCGCCGGAGGCATCGACGCCCAGCATGTTGAAGTCCGGGCGGTTGTTCACGCTCGTGTTGTTATAGAAGTAGCTCGCCGCCGGATGGTGGTTCGCATAGAAGCCGGACGCCTTGTTGTTGAATGCGACGTTGAAGCGCGCGATGTGCTGCGGCGCGTTCGCCTGGTACGCGCCGCCGAAGCCGCCGACCTTGAAGCCGTTGCCGTTCCCCGCCGGGATCGACGTCGTCGTGCCCGGATAATAGCCGTGCCGCCAGGCCCACGAGTTTTCCACGGTCACGGCGGAACCGGCGTTGATGAAATCGTAGCCGTCGTCCGTGTTGGCCCACGCGCGGCAGCCGCGCAGCACGTTGCCGGGCTGGTTGGCGCCGATGTGCACGCCGAAGCCGTCCGCGTTCTGGCCCGCGCCGCTCTTGCTGTACGGGTCGTAGTTGTGGTGCGAATCCACGTTCAGCACGAGGTTGTTGCTGCCCTTCGCGATGAACATCCCGGGGCCCATGTGGTGGTGCGTGTCGATCGCTTCGAACGTGTTGTTGCTGCCGCTGTTCCAGACGCCCCACGACTCGTTGTTCTGCAGGTTGCCCGGCTGCTGCGGCGCGCCCGTCACCTCCAGGCCTTTCAAATGAATCCAGCTGCCCGTCACGTTAAAACCCTTCACGCGGCAGTTGTCCTTCATCTGCGAAAAATCGAACACGGGCGTCTCGCCGGGATACGCCCAGTAGCGGATCGCCTTGCCCGACTGGCCGCTCTTGTTCAGCGTGATCACGTTGACGGTGTCCGTCATGCTGGCGCACTGGTTCAGGCCACCGTGGAAGACGTAGGCGCCGCCGCGGAAGTACACGGTGTCGCCGGCCACCGCCACCGATTGCGCCTGCGCGAACGTCGCCCACGGTGCCGATTGCGTTCCCGCGTTGGCGTCGTTGCCGTTCGGGGCCACGTAATACGTCGCCGCCGCTGCCCCGCCTGCGCCGGACAGGATCGCCAGCGCGAACGCGCCGCGTGCGAGGACCTGCTGTCCTGATCTCATATCGCCTCCTTTGTCGCTGTTGTTGTTGGACCGTCATTACCTGCTCAAACGGATGGGGCGTCAATCGGGCTGGGGCGAACGCTCAGCATGTTGAGTAATTGGTCCGACCATGAAACGGTCAAATACTGGACTGCTAATATTTCAGTGACCATCTACCTCGATTCGGACCTTCATGAACCCACGTTTGACCTTGCTGCTGGCGCTCGCCGCGGCCGTCCCCGCGCATGCCGAGCGCACCCTGTACGATTTCAATCCCGGCTGGAAGCTGACGGTCGGCGACCCCGCCGACGCCGCGCGTCCGGACTTCGACGACGGCGCATGGAAGGCCGTCAGCCTGCCGCATGCATGGAACGAGGACGACGCCTTCCGCAAGGACATCGCCGACCTGTCCACGGGCGTGGCCTGGTATCGCAAGCATTTCAGCGTGCCCGGCCTGAAACCCGGCCGGAAGGTGTTCCTCGAATTCGAAGGCGCGCGCCAGGCGGCCGAGGTCTTCGTCAATGGCCGGCGCGTGGCGCTGCACGAGAACGGCATCAATGCGTTCGGCGTCGAGATTTCGGGCGCGCTGCGCGCAGGCGACAACGTCGTCGCCATCCGCACGGACAACAGCTGGGACTACCGCGAACGGGCGACGGGCCAGCGCTACCAGTGGAACGACAAGAATTTTTATGCGAACTACGGCGGCCTGCCGAAGAACGTGCGCCTGCACGTGACGGAACCCGTGTACCAGACCTTGCCCCTGTACGCGAGCCTCGGCACGACGGGTGTCTACGTGTATGCGCGCGACTTCGACATCCCGCACCGCAAGGCCACCGTCACGGCGGAATCGCAGGTGCGCAACGATGACGGCAGGGCGCACCGGGTCGCGTACGAGGTCGAGCTGCGCGACAAGGAGGGCAAACGCGTCGCGCGCTTCGGGGCGCCGGCCCGGACGATTGCGCCCGGTGCGACTGTCACGCTGAAGGCCGGTGCGCCCGTCGCCAGCCTGAATTTCTGGAGCTGGGGCTACGGCTACCTGTACGACGTCGTGACGACGCTGAAGGTCGACGGCAAGCCGCTCGATACCGTCACGACCCGCACGGGCTTCAGGAAGACGGCCTTCCGCAACGGAATGATCGAACTGAACGACCGCGTGATCCAGGTCCACGGCTACGCGCAGCGCACGACGAACGAGTGGCCCGCGGTGGGCAGCGCGGTGCCCGCGTGGCTGTCGGACTACAGCAATGGCCTCGCGCTGGCCAGCAATGCGAACCTGGTCCGCTGGATGCACGTGACGCCGTGGAAGCAGGACGTGGAATCGCTCGACCGCCTGGGCCTGATGGAAGCGATGCCGGCCGGCGACTCCGAAGGGGACGTGAAGGACCGCCGCTGGGAGCAGCGCCTCGAGGTCATGCGCGACGCCATCGTTTACAACCGCAACAATCCCAGCATCGTGTTCTACGAAAGCGGCAACAAGGGGGTAAGCGCGGACCACATGCGCGCGATGAAGGCGCTGCGCGACGAGTTCGACCCGTACGGCGGCCGCGCGTCCGGCAGCCGCGAGATGCTGAGCCAGGAACTGCAGCACGTCGCCGAATACGGCGGCGAAATGCTGTACATAAACAAGAGCGCCGGCATGCCGATGTGGGCGATGGAGTATGCGCGCGACGAGGCGCTGCGCAAGTACTGGGACGAGTTCTCGCCGCCGTACCACAGGGACGGCGACGGCCCCTTGCACAAGGGGCAGGACGCCAGCGTCTACAACCGCAACCAGGACAGCTTCGCCATCGAAGACGTCCAGCGCTGGTACGACTACTGGCGCGAGCGCCCGGGCACGGGCACGCGCGTGTCCAGCGGCGGCGTGAACATCGTGTTCTCCGATTCGAACACGCACCACCGCGGTGCCGAGAACTACCGCCGCAGCGGCGAGGTCGACGCCATGCGCATTCCGAAGGATGCGTTCTTTGCGCACCAGGTCATGTGGGACGGCTGGGTCGACGTGGAGCATCCGCGCGCCCACATCGTCGGACACTGGAATTACCCGGCCGGCACCGTCAAGCCGGTCACCGTCGTCTCCAGCGCGGACAGCGTGAAACTGTTCCTGAACGGGAAAGAGCTCGGCCCCGCGCGGCAGAGCGCGCGCTTCCTGTTCACGTTCGACCAGGTGGCGTGGGCGCCGGGCGAACTGAAGGCGGTCGGCTACGACGCGCAGGGCAAGCCCGTGTGCGAGACGACGCTGGCCACCGCAGGCGCGCCGGCCGCATTGAAACTGACGCCCATCGTGTCGCCGCACGGCCTGCGCGCGGACGGCGCCGACATGGCGCTCGTGCAGGTGGAAGTCGTGGACGCCGCCGGCCGCCGCCATCCGCTCGCGCTGGACATGGTGGACTTCGACGTGCAGGGACCGGCCGAGTGGCGCGGCGGGATTGCGCAGGGGCCGGACAACTACATCCTCGCGCGGTCGCTGCCGGTGGAGGGCGGCGTCAACCGCGTGCTGCTGCGGACGACGCCGCAGTCGGGCCGCATCGTCGTCCGTGCCCGCGCGCAGGGGCTGGCGCCGGCCGAGCTGGTGCTGTCGTCCAGAGCCGTGGCAGTGCAGGACGGCCTGGCCGCGCTGCCGCCCGCGCCGCCCTTGCACCTGGACCACGGCCCGACGCCGGCGACGCCGTCGTTCCGCGTGTCGCGCGTGGCCGTGCCGGTGGCGTCCAGCGATGCGCCCGACGGGAACAAGTCGTTCGACGATGACGAGATGACGGCGTGGACGAGCAGTGCGGCGCCCGCGATCACGTACACGCTGGCACGGCCGGCACGGCTGTCGGAGGTCGTGCTGAAGCTGACCGGCTGGCGCGAACGCAGTTATCCGCTCAGGATTCTCGTCGACGGCCAGGAAGCGTGGAGCGGCCTGACGCCGAAGAGCCTGGGCTACGTGACCTTGCCCTTGAAGCCCGTGCAGGGCCGATCGGTGCGCATCGTGTTGGACGGTAAGGCCGAGGAGGGCGGCGGCATCAGGCTGACGGAGGTCGCCAACCAGGCGAATACGGCGACGGGCACGAAGGGCGTGTCGACGTCGACCCTGTCCATCGTCGAAGCGGAATTCTACGAAAGGCCCTGAGCCATGAGCGCCATCGACGTCCCGTTCCGCCTGGACCGCTCGCGCAACGCGACCGTGCAGGTGTTCGAGCACCTGCGCGCGCAGATCGTGAGCCTCGCGCTGAAACCGGGCACCGTGCTGGCGCGGCCCGCGCTGTGCGACTACTTCCAGCTGTCGCAAAGCCCGATCCGGGAAGCGCTGCTGCGGCTGGAGGAAGAGCGCCTCGTCGACATCTACCCGCAGCACCAGACGCGCGTGCGTCCCATCGACCTCGCGGCCGCACGGCAGGCGCATTTCTTCCGGCTGTCGGTGGAACTGGAGATCGCATGGGTGCTGGCCCGCCAGCCGCGGCCGGACCTGGGCAAGGCGCTGCAGGACCTCGTCGCGCGCCAGCGGGGCTGCCTGGAGGCGGGGGACCTGGAAAACTTCACGCGCATCGACATGGATTTCCATATGCGCATGTACGAAGCGTCCGAGCTGCCCGACCTGTGGTCCATGATGCGCCGCTGCAGCGGCAACCTCGACCGCCTGCGCCGCCTGCACCTGCCGTTGAACGGCAAGGCCTTGTCGATCCTGCAGCAGCACGGCCAGATCGCGCGCTGCATCGGGCAGGGTGACGCAACGGGCGCGCAGCGCGCCGTGCGCCAGCACCTGTCCGGCACCTTGCACGCGCTGGACGTGCTGCGTGCCCGCTTTCCCGACATGATGCTGCCGGCGGATTACGAGCCGGCCTGACCCCGCGGCGGGTGCAGCACCGCGTCCGCGCGCCTGCGTTCGTCGGGGGTCAGGGTGGGCGCCAGCGCCTGCAGTGCGGCCGCCGCGCCGTCGTGGCCGGCCTGGCGGGCCAGGTCGAACATGACGTAAGCCGTCGCCGGGTACCGGGCGCCGCCTTCGCCATGCGCGGCCATCACGCCGAGGTTGAACATGGCGTCGGGCTGGCCCTGGCGGGCCGCGGCGGCGAACCACTGCCGCGCGGTCGCCAGGTTCTTGCCGACCACTTCGCCGCTGTAGAAATACGTGCCGAGCGCGAACTGGGCGTCGCGGTCGCCCTGCAGCGCCGCGTCCTTGTACCAGACGATGGCCTTCGCGGGATCGGCCGGCACGCCTTCGCCCTGGTCCAGCAACCGTCCCGCCGCGAACATGGCCGCCGGGATGCCGGCGCGGGCCGCGGCTTCGAAATACGCGCCCGCCAGTTTCAGGTCGCGCGGCGTGCCGTCGCCCGTGTAATACGCGCGCGCCAGGTGGTATTGCGCCGGGGCGTAGCCGGCATCCGCCGCTTCCTTCAGCAGCGCGACGCCGTTGGCGGGATCGCGCCGGCCCAGGATGTCGAGGGCCGGCACGAAGCCGTAGTCGGCGGCCTTGCGGTACCAGGCGCGGGCCTGCTCGGCATCGCGCGGGACGCCGATGCCGCGGTCGTGGATACGCGCCAGCATGAACGCGGCCTCGACGCGGGGCGTCATCGCGTCCGGCCGGGACGGATCGAAGCGCAGGCGTGTGGCCGGATCGTACGGCTTGTCGTCGACATTTTCCAGCCAGGCGACCGCCTGCTTCCCGTCCTTTCCGGTACCGAGGCCGTACAGGTACAGGCGCGCCAGCATCAGCGCGGCCTCGTCGTAGCCGACCTTCTTCCAGGCCGTGGAGAACAGGTCGCGCGCCCGCGCGTAATCCTTGTTGTCGAACGCTTCGTAGCCCAGCGCGAGCGACTTGTCGTTGCGGACAATGCGGTTGCGGCCGGCCGCGAAGCGCCAGTCGGCGCCGCGGCAGCCGGTCTTCGCCCGCTCGATGGGGGACGCGATGACGGCCGCGTCGACCATGTTGGAGACGTCGCCTTCCGGCGCCAGGTCGGAGGCGCGCGGGACGTCGTTCGACAGGCTGTCGTCCAGTCCGAAGTCGCTCATGTAGGCGGTCGTGATCGGGTCGTAGGCCGGATTGCGTGGATCCATGAACGCGCACGAGGACGCCGAGCGTCCGTTCAGGATGCGGTTCTTCGCCGCATTGATCGCATGGGGATCGCCGGCGGCCGCGCGCTTGCCGTTCACGACCACCGTGCCCGTCTGCGCGTGGACGGCGGCGGCGAGCAGGGCGGACAGCAGGGTGGGGATGATGCGTGCTCTCGTCGTCTTCATCGTGACTCCTCGTTGTGCCGGCCAAGGATAGCGCAGGGGGTGTCCGCGAATCGCTCACCGGATTGAGCGATTGGGCCGCATGCGGGCGCGCGCGGCCCGTCGCGATAACCGGCGTTCCGGCAAACGCGCGAAACGGGGCGAAAAAGGAATCGCAATCGCGGACGTGAGCGATCCGTGTGGTCGTTTGCGCACACGCTTCGCTCACGTCGATGAGTATTTCTTGCTGATATATCACGGACGGTGCGCACAACCCTACACTGTTCCCGAGCCGACGAACGACGTCGCCGCGACAAGAACAGACCGCTCAGCGGTCCACCCAGGAGACAGAACATGCACAATATCCGACAGGTCATCCGTCCCACGCGCCTCGCCTATGCCGTCTCGCTGGCGGTCGCATCGCTGATGGCGGGCCACGCCGCATTCGCACAGGAGAATCCGGCGCCGCAGGACGCGACCAGCACGCAGGCACCGGGCGCCGGCAGCGGCGACGCCGCGGCCACCGGCACCGCCGCGCCCCAGGGCAACCAGGAGATCGCGAGCGGCATCGCGACGGTCGTCGTCTCGACCCGCAAATCGCAGCAATCGTCCATCGCCCGCAAGAAGAACGCAGCCACCGCGCTCGATTCCATCGTCGCCGAGGACGTCGGCTCGCTGCCGGATCGGAATATTGGCGAGGCGATCTCGCGCATGGCTGGTATTGCGCTCGACCGCGGCGATTTCGGCGAGGGCGTCACCGTGGCCGTGCGCGGCAACGGACCGGACCTGACGCGGGTCGAGATCGATGGCATGGCGGTGCAGTCGGCCAACAACGCGGCCAGCGGGCGCGGTAGCGAGTTCCGCCAGTTGTCCGCGGACCTGATCAAGAGCGTGGACGTGGTCAAGGGGTCGACGGCCGACATGGTCGAGGGCTCGCTCGGCGGCGGCATCATCATCAAGACGCGTACGGGCCTCGACTTCAAGGAGCCATTCGCGTCGGTGCGCGTGGCCGGCACCACCAACAACCTGAACAAGAAGTGGGAGCCCGATACCAACGTCATCCTGTCCCGCAAATTCCTCGATGACCGGCTCGGCGTGATCCTGAATGCGTCCAAGTCGACGGCCGCCAACGAGCAGCACCAGATGCAGGTTGCGACCAGCGCGGCGGCGGGTTACGCGCGCCTGATCGACTTCGACAACTCGCCGGAAAAGACGTTCACGTACAACCCCTCCACGTTGAACATGTCGGACCCGGCGTCGACGACGCCGGCCGGACCGGCGGCCGGCTCCACGGGTATCTATCCGTACACGAACGGCACCGGAAACTACACCACGTACTCGCCATACGAGATCCTGACCAAGTCCGCGGCCGCGAAGACCAAGGCGGATTGCTATGGCGCGTTCCCGCAACTGGCGACCACGGACGCGTCGCTGAAGAACCTGAGCGCCTCCAACCGTACCAATGCGGTGAACGAGCGCCAGAACGAATTGATCAGCTGCCTGAACCAGTGGAACGACTATACGCCTTCGCTGGTCCGCAACAAGATCCAGACCGAGATCGACCGCCGCCAGGACCTCGACCTACGCGCCGACTTCAAGGTCAACCGCGACCTGACGGTGTACGTCAAGGGCAGCTATTCCAAGCGCCACACCGACAACAAGACCTCGTTCCTCAACCTGGGCGGCATGAACGTCAACACCGCAAAGACCTTCGTCGACACGAACGGCGTACGCTCGGTCGCGCCGGGGGCGAACGGCGCGGGCTACTACCTGTACCCTGGCACGGTCAGCTTCCTGAGCGGCGGCCCGGCCGTGCAGGGCGCGGTGACGAACGTCGACCCGTCGAGCGTCACCGTGGACGCGAGCCACCACGTGACGAGCTTCAGCATCAGCGACGGCGCGGCCAGCGTCGACCAGATCTTCCAGAAGTCCGACACGATCACCAAGTACTTCCAGACCGGCGGCGAATGGAATCGCGACGGCATGAAGGCGGAGTGGATGGTCGGCGATGCGAAGTCCAACTACACGACGGAAATCTTCCGCACGACGTTCAGCTCCTATTATGGCGCGGCGCAGATGTCGGTGACGCCGAACGGCCTGTGGGCGTACAACTTCCCGCAGGGGTCGTCCTTCGACCTGTATAACCCGGCCAACTACGCGCGCCTCGTCCAGCCGGCCGCCGCGGCCGCCGTCACCAGCGGGACCACCTACATCAACAGCGTGCCGGCCTATACGCAGAACCAGCAGCCGCTGCTCACGTATTCCCAGCCGCAGCTGACCTACACGCCGGGGATCACGGCGACCGAGGAACGGACCGCGAAAGCGGACTTCACGTTCCAGGTCCCGGAATCGATCCCGTTCTTCACCCGCTTCAAGACGGGTTTCAACTTCCGCGACACGCGTTACGACACCCGCGGCGGCAATGGCTACCAGGTGAGTACGAACCCGATCGTCTATGCGGTCCCGGGCCTCGTACGCAGTACCCTCGTGGGCTGCCAGGACACCCCCGGTTCGTTGGGCGCCGGCGGCAACAAATGCCAATACGGCTATGTGAAGAGCAATCGCTGGGACAGCCAGAGCTCGGGCACGGTGACCGTGACGCCGCAGCAGTTCCAGGACATCATCGCCAAGTCGCTCAGCGGGAACATCACCAACACCCAGCTGTTCAACGGCGCCAACGGCCAGTTCGGCGGCGCCGTGACCAACTGGCCGAACATCGACGTGCAGAAGGTGTTCCAGCTGGCCGGCATCACGAATGCGAACCTGAACTGCGTCACCAGCTGCACGGGTACGGACGGCAAGACGTACGAGGCGCCCGTGACGCGGATGAGCGAGCGTTCCGAAGCCCTGTACGTCATGGGCGATTTCAATATCGACCGCATCCCGTTCACCAGCCGCGCGCTGCCGTTCGACTGGCAGGTCGAAGGCAACCTGGGCTACCGCTACATCCGCACCAAGGTGCACGGCGTCGGCAACATGCAGTTCGAGTCGATCACGCGCACGGCCGCGTTCGACCCTGCCAACCCGAACGCGGCGGGCGGCATCAACGACGTCACGGTGTCGACCAACACCGCGGTGGACGCCACCACGCACGACTTCCTGCCGATCTATAACCTCGCGATGTGGCTCGTGCCGGACAAGTTCGTCGTGCGCTACAACCGCGCCCGCACCGTCGCCCGGCCGCCGGTGACGAATCTGCTGCCGTCGGGCCTGTGCCGCTACGACGAGCGTGTCGATGCCAACGGCACCCAGACCTGCACCAAGACCGTCGGCAACCCGTCCCTGCAGGCCCAGAAGAACCTGAACCAGAACTGGAGCGCGGAATACTATCCGAGCAAGGACACGATGTTCTCGCTGTCCTACTTCAACCAGCGCGGCATCGTGGGCCCGTCGATCGTACAGACGGAGAACGGCACGCTGGGCCTGGCCCTGGTCGACCCGACGACGGGCAAGTCACTGGCCGAGCTGCCGTTCTCGTTCCCGACCTACGAGAACGGCGTGCCGACCACCCGCAAGGGCTGGGAGTTCAATACCAAGACCGCGTTCACCTTCCTGCCGTGGCGCCTGCGCTACCTCGGCTTCGACGGCAACTATACGAAGCTGGCGTCGGTCACGTCGACCCAGAACATCGTCGACCTGTTGACCGGCACGCCGATGCCACCGCTGCGCGAATCGAAGTTCCAGTACAACTGGGCGATCTGGTATGACGACGGCCGCCTGTCCGCGCGCGTCGCGGTGCAAGGCGTGGGCAGCTACTTCAACAACATCGCGGGTTCGAGCAGCAATTATCTGAACAACTACCCGAACGCGAGCGGCAATACCCGTCCGCCGGCCTACAACCCGGGCTCGCCGAACTTCAAGGACGCGACGCGCTATGTCGACGCTAAGATCCAGTACCGTATCACCCCGGAGTTCGACGTGTTCATCGAAGGCCGCAACCTGAACAACGCCGCGACCAGCAACAGCCAGGGCAGCTACGTCCCGTTCTCGAACGGCACGCCGAGCATCCTGGACTACAGCTACGCCGGCCGCCGCATCATGGTGGGCGCCGACTTCCGCTTCGGCGGCTGACGCATGAGGAAGCTGCTGGGCACCGCCGCGCTGGTATGGTCCGTATCGGCCGGCGCGGCGAACACGATCGATCTCGCCGGCGACTGGCGTTTCGCGCTCGACCGCGAAGACGCCGGCGTGACGGCGCACTGGGAAGGCAGCACGCTGGCGGACCGCATCCGCATCCCCGGCATCCTGAATGCGCAGGGCTATGGCGACGCGATCACGGCGCAGACGCCGTGGGTGCTGTCGCTGTACGATAAAAGCTGGAACCTGCGCGCGGACTACGCGGCATTCACGACACCGGGCCAGGTGAAGGTGCCGTTCCTGAGCCAGCCGCCGCGCCACTACCTGGGCGCGGCGTGGTACCAGCGCGACGTGGACGTGCCGCCCGCATGGCAAAGCAAGCGCGTCGTGCTGCACCTGGAGCGGCCCCGCTGGGGTTCCAGCGCGTGGATCGACGGCCGGCCGCTCGGCTCGAACCTGTCGCTCGTGGCGCCGCACGACTACGATGTCGGCCCGCTCGCGCCAGGCAGGCACCGCGTGACGGTGCGCGTGGATTCGCGTGTGCTGATGTCGTATCGTCCCGACTCGCACAGCATCTCCGATTCGCTCGGGATGAGCTGGAACGGCATCGTGGGCAAGGCCGAATTGCGCGCGACGTCGCCCGTCTATATCGCCGATGCGCAGGTTTTTCCGGACGTGGCCGGTCGCAGCGTGCTCGTGAAACTCAAGGTCGGCAATGGCGGCGGCAAGGCCGGCGCGGGGACGGTTACGGCCAACGGGCAGCGCATGCCCGTGCGCTGGGCGGCGGACGGCGGCAGCGCCGAATTCCGCGTGCAGTACCCGAAGGATGCGCCGACATGGGACGAGTTCAACCCGGTGCTCCACAAGCTGAAGCTGCGCCTCACGGGGAACGGCGCCGACAGCACCCGCGACGTGTCGTTCGGCTTCGTGCAGGTGGCGGCGCGCGGCACGGACATCCTCGTCAACGGCCGCCCCGTATTCCTGCGCGGCACGCACCACGGCGGCGACTTCCCGCTCACGGGTTATCCGCCGACGGACGTCGGGTACTGGAAGAAGATTTTCGCCATCAACAAGGCGTGGGGTATCAACCACGTCCGCTTCCACTCGTTCACGCCGCCGGAAGCGGCATTCCAGGCGGCGGACGAGGTAGGCATCTACCTGCAGCCGGAGCCCGGCATGTGGAACCGGTTCGAACCCGGCTCGCCCATCGAGACGGCCCTCTACGACGAGACGGAACGCCTGATCCGCGCCTACGGCAACCACCCGTCGTTCCTGCTGCTCAGTCCCAGCAACGAACCGTCCGGGCGCTGGAAAGAGATCTTTGCGAAGTGGACCGCGCGCTTCCGCGCCGAGGACCCGCGCCGCCTGTACACGAACGGCACGGGCCACACGGAGCCCGTCGTGCCGGAGATCGACAGGGACGTCGATTACCTGGCCGTGCAGCGCATCGGTCCGAAACCGCTGCGCAACAAGACGGGCTGGTTCGGACGCGACTACGCGGCGTCGCTGGAAGGCATCCACGTGCCCGTCGTCGGACACGAGACGGGGCAGTGGGTCGCGTATCCCGATTTTTCGATCATCGACAAGTTCACGGGCTATCTGCAACCGGGGAATTACGAGATCTTCCGCGAGTCCGCGCGCCGCCACGGCGTCCTGGACCGCAACCGCGATTTCGCGCTGGCGTCGGGCGCGTGGCAGCTCGCCTGCTACAAGGAAGAGATCGAGGCGGTGCTGCGCACGCGCGGCATGAGCGGCTACCAGCTGCTGGACCTGCACGACTATCTCGGCCAGGGTACGGCGCTCGTCGGCGTCCTCGACACGTTCTGGGAACCGAAAGGCTATGCGACGCCGGAGGCATTCCGGCGCTTCAACGGCGAGACGGTGCCGCTGGCCCGGTTGACGCGTCCGGTCCTCGCGGCGCGCGACACGTTCGACGTGCCCGTGGAGGTCGCGCACTACGGCGCCCGGCCGCTGCCCGGTGCGCGGACGTGGTGGCGCATCGAGGACGACGCCGGTCGTGCGGTCCTGGACGGCCGGTTCGCGACCCTCGATATCCCGATCGGCAAGAATATCCTGCTGGGCCGCGTCGTCGCGGACCTGGCACGGCTACCCGCGCCCGCGCACTACCGGCTCGTCGTGGGGCTGGACGGCACGCGCATCGCCAACGACTGGAATTTCTGGCTGTACCCCGACCAGGTCGACGCGTCCATTCCCGCGGGCGTGCTCGTGACGCATGCGTGGCCGGAGGCCGAGGCGCGGCTGGCGCAGGGCGGCAAGGTGTTGTACCTGCCACGCAAGGCGGACCTGGACTGGATGTCGCCACCGCTCGCGGACGTCCCCGTGTTCTGGAACCGGTTGATGAATCCCGCGTGGTCGCGCATGCTGGGCCTGTGGGTGGACCGCACGCACCCCGCGCTGGCGGGCTTCCCCACCTCCGATCATATGGACTGGCAGTGGAGCGACCTCGTGGCCGGTGCCCGCGCGTTCAATCTGGAGCGCCTGCCGGTTGGACTGCGGCCCATCGTCCAGCCCATCGACGACTGGAACCGCAACTACCGGCTCGGCGCCGTGTTCGAGGCAAGCGTGGGCAACGGCCGGCTGATGGTGTCCACGTTCGACCTGGAGACCCGGCTGGACGAGCGTCCGGCCGCACGCCAGCTGCGCCGTTCGCTGTTGGACTACATGGCCGGTCCGCGCTTCGCGCCGGCGACGGCCATCGATCCCACCGCGCTGCGCGCCAGCCTGTTCGACACGCGCGTGATGAAAAAGCTCGGCGCGACGGCCGGCGGCTGGCCCGATGCGGCGAACGTCGTCGACGGCGACCCGAATACCTACAGCCTCGTCGCGGTCAAGGGGGATGCGCCGCGCCCGCAGCCCGTGCTGACGATCGGCTTCGCGCAGCCCGTGCCGTTCGACGGCCTCGTGCTGATGCCGCGCCAGAACCACCGCGACCATGAAGGCGACGTGCGCGAATGGCGCGTCGAGGTCAGCGACGACGGCACGGCGTGGCACGACGTCGCCCGGGCGACGCTCCTGTCGACGTTCGATCCGCAGGCCGTGCGCTTCGGGCAGACGGTGACGGCGCGCTGGCTGCGGCTCACGTCCCTGTCCGGTTTCGGTACGGACCGCGCCAGCGCGCTGGCCGACGTGGCGGTGCTGTACGCGGGACCCGCGCTGCCGGAGGAAGGGGCCGAACTGGAATACAAGCGTTCGCGATCGACGTCGGCGGACGTGGACGAGGCGGGGATGGACGACCGGCCGCGCAAGCGGAATCGTTGAATGAATATCGGTCGCGCGAAAAATTTCATGGGTCGGGGTCTCCGCCAGGCGACCGAATCGGGCGAAGAGGGCGGTATCATGCAGCACAGGCTGCCGCCACGCTAATTATCTGGAGACCCGATGTACCGTTTTGCCCTTCGCGCCTTGCCGGCGCTGACCTTGTGCGTCGCCGCCGCGTGCGCGCCGGCCCATGCGGCCGAACCCGTGTTCCACAATCCGCTCGTCTTGCAACGTGCCGACCCGCAGGTGAGCCTGCAGCCGGACGGCTGGTATTACTATACGGCGACCGTGCCGGAATACGACCGCATCGAGATCCGCCGCGCCCGTTCGCTCGACGACCTGGGCGCCGCGCCGGCGAAAACCGTGTGGCGCAAGCACGCGACGGGCGTGATGGGCGCGCACATCTGGGCGCCGGAGATGCACCGCATCGACGGCAAGTGGTATATCTATTTCACGGCCGGCAGCGCGGAGCATCCGTGGGAAATCCGCCTGTACGCGCTGGAAAACGCGTCCGCCGATCCGTTCGCGGGCGAGTGGGTCGAGCGGGGCCAGATCAAGACGGGCTGGGAATCGTTCTCGCTGGACGCCACCACGTTCGAGCACCGCGGCCAGCGCTACCTCGTGTGGACGCAGACGGCGCCCGACGGCAGCAAGGGCACCAACATCTACCTCGCGAAGATGGACACGCCGCTGTCGATCAAGGGCCCGGCCGTGCTGCTGACGAAGCCGGAGTACGCGTGGGAGAAAGTCAAATTCGCCGTCGACGAGGGCCCGGCCGTGCTGGTGAGCCATGGCCGCGTGTTCGTCACGTTCTCCGCCAGCGCGACGGATGCCAATTACTGCCTCGGCATGGTCAGCGCGCCGGCCGACGCCGACCTGCTCGATGCGAAGTCGTGGACCAAGCTGCCCGAACCCGTCTTCAAGAGCAGCGAGAAGAACGGCCAGTGGGGCCCGGGCCACAACTCGTTCACGACGACGCCGGACGGCAAGACGGACGTGCTGGTCTACCACGCGCGCAACTACAAGGAAATCCAGGGCGACTCGCTGCACGACCCGAACCGCCACACGCGCGCGCAGGTGATCCGCTGGCGCGCGGACGGGATGCCGGATTTCGGCGAGCCGGTCGCGGACGCCAAGCGGTAATCCAACCGTTGCTTTACCGCCCGGCACACTGGCATTGTGACCGGAAAGTCTGTTATTGTTGTCGCTGTCGCAACAATTTTTTTGGACGGAGGACACGATGAACGGTGCGGGGGGTACGAGCGGAGGAACGGGCCAGTTCTTCCTGGGGCTGGTCCTGATGTGCGGGGGCTTCTACCTGCTGCTCAACAGCGTCGTGGTGAGTTCCAACTTCGGCCTCGGCACGCGCCTGTTCGGCGTGGGCGGCTACGGCATCACGGGCGGGATCGTCCTCATTCCCCTCGTGATCGGCATCGCCATGATCTTTTACAACGCCCGCAACGTGCTGGGCTGGCTCTTGTCGATCTGCGCCTTCGCGGCGCTCGTGTTCGGCGTGATCGCGTCCGTGAACATGTCGCTGCGCACGATGTCGGCGTTCGAACTCATCTGCATTCTTGCGCTGGCGTTCGGCGGCCTCGGGCTGTTCCTGCGCTCGCTGCGCAGCGCAGCCCGCGAAGAACAGGCGGCGGCGCCCGAACGCCGCCTGCGTTCCTGATCAGCGGATGCCCGCTTCGGTCTCCTGGCGCAGACGTGCGCGCCAGGCGCCCAGGGCGGACAGCGCGGCATGGAATTTACGTTCGATCAGGTCGGCCTCGACCGGGGTGACGGTGCCGTCCAGCAGGGCGGTCGACACCGCCTCGGCCACGGCGCCCACGTCGCTCATCACGCGGCAGACCGTCTGCGACAAGTCGTCCTGGCGCGCCTGCTCCGGCTGCGGCACGACGAACGCCGCCATCCCGTGGCGCACCAGCAGCGCGTGCAGCGGCAGGTGCGCATCCGGCACGCCCGCCTTGTGGCAGCACTCGACGATCAGCGACACCTCCTCGAACGACGGGTAGTGCGATGCGATCGTGGGCGACAGCTTGTTGCGCAGGACATTGGCGGACATGTCCAGTTCGCGCGCCAGCGCGTCGATGCCGCCCGGGTACTTGCGCGCCACCGTGTACAGGGCATCGTGCTGGTTCATGTCGAGGTAACGTCGGGTCATGGTATTCCTTTGCTAATTTTACCGGTGCATGCGACCATCCCGGTCGTTATGCTCATTCTAACTTTCGATCGCTGCCATGACCATGTTGAAGTCCTATAACGTCGCGTTCGTGCTGGCCCTGCTGCTCCCGTTGGCGCATGTCGGCGCCGTCGACGCGAAGCCGTCCTCGTCGAGTTCCTTCAAGAGCGGCTTTTCGTCGCAGCGCTCGTCGTCGTCCTCAAAGCCGTCGTATTCGTCGGCGAAGTCGACCGGCACCAGCTTCGGGTCGTTCAGCCGGCGTGCGTCGCCGCCGCCAGATGCGGCGCCGGCGCAGCCGAGCCGACCGTCCGGTGGTTTCGGCTCGTTCGGCCGCGGTTCGACCACGCCGCAGAATTCGGATTCGGCGCTGTCGCAAAAGCTGGACAAGAACACGTCGGAAGCGAACGCGCTGCGCACGCTGGACGCGCGCCGGCAGGCGCAGGCCGACGCGGCGCGGGACACGCGTCCGGTGCCGGGCTACGAGCAGGGCGCGTCGAACCGCAGCGGGCCGGCGTATGCACCGCCGCCCGTGCAGCAACCGCAGCCGCCGGTCGTCGTACGCCAGGACAGCGGCCTCGGTCACGTGATCGCGGGCGCCATGATCGCCAACGCGTCGCGCGGGGCGCATGCGGGCAACAACGGGTATCCGGGCGGGTATGCGGGCGGATCGTCGCCTGCGTCCGGCAGCGGCACGTCGTTCCTCGGCGTGTTCCTGACCCTGTGCGTGCTGGCGCTGATCGGCTGGGGTCTGTATTTCGCGTGGCGCCGCCTGCGTCGCGGCCGGGAAGCGAAGAAACCGAATTATTCGTTCGAAAGGAATTGACGAGAATGGCCTGGAAGGATGTCTTCAGCTACGTGCGTGCGGTGGCCGCGAACAAGGGCGTGACGAAGGGCGAGGCCCGCGCGGACGACGACGCGCCGCTCGGTGCGCGCATCGGCAGCGTCGTGCAGATCCAGATGTCGCCGATCATCCGCGCGCAGGCGAACGGTTCGCTGATCGCGATGCCGGCGGCGGGCGACACCCGCATCCTCGCCGTGTCGCAGATCCGCCTGCAACCGGAGACCGAGCTGTACCGCCTGTACCTCGACAAGGGCGACGACGCGGCGGACGAAAAATTCCTGCAGGTGTTCTGCGGCGACGACGGCAAGGTGGCCGAAGTCCTGTACTGCACCCAACTGGCGCGCATCATCCCGGAGACGGCCGACGACCAGGACGCCTACACGGGCGTGGCCGGCTACGGCCTCGGCGACGCGGGCTACACGCTGTGGCGCGAACAACTGGCCGACATGCTGGGGGCGCAAGAACTGGCGACCGTGTTCGGCGAATCGGACCGTCTCGACTACACCCGGGACGCAGGCGGCGACGCGCAGTTCGCCAGTCCGTTCAAGGGCCGCGAGACGCGCATCGACGATGCAGCGGGCATGCACGGCCTGCGCCAGGAAATGTATTTCATGCCGTACGTGCGCCGGCTGGCGGACGGCAGCCGCGAATATTTATTGATCACGACGGAGATCGTGGAAAGCGTCGATGGCGATGCGGGCAAGCGGGGCATTCACGTCGATTTCGTGATCGGCATCCCCGTCGAGCAGGAACGCATCGTCATCCAGTAACCGTATAAACCGTTTTCTTCACCGCAGAAAGGAACAACAATGAGCAACGCTAGTGGATGGGGCCTGACCGCACGACTGGTCACGAAGCATTTCGGCGCACTGGGCAACCGCATCGCCGAAGTCATCGCCAACTTCGACCCCGAAACCGCGACCGAGGCCGACCGCGACCGCCTGGTCGCCACCCTGCGCGAGACGGCGCAACTGCTGGCGACGGCGCGCGCGTCGTTCGACAAGGAGCATGGCGACGTGGTGAACCTGCAGAACCTGATCGCCAACGACGAACGCGCCGCCGAGAAGCTGGCCGAGCGCCTGGCCGCGGGCACGATCTCGGAAGCGACCGTGACGATGTTCTGCGACGAGCTGGAAGCGAACAAGGCGCGCCTGCCGCAGGAAATCCAGGAAGAGGCGGATGCGAAGGCGTACATGGACGAACTGCAGAAGATCGTCGACGCGCTGTCGAAGCAGCTGGCCGAATTCGATGCCCAGGCGAAGAAGGCGATGCAGGCGCTGGCTTCCGCCAAGGCGCAGAAGGAGTTGCAGGAACTGCGCATCGAGCGCCAGGAACAGCTGGCCGGCCTCACGAGCATGCGCGGCAACTCGACGGCGCTGTCCGCGCTGACCCGCCGCGCCCAGGCCGTGACGAACGAAGCATCCGGCCTGCGCATCGTCGCCGACATCGGCCAGAAGCCGCTGGACCAGCAGGCGGAACTGGATGCGATCCGCAAGTCCGTCAGCCAGCCCGAGACGGCCGGCGAGAGCGCGCTGGAACGCCTCAAGCGCCTGTCGGGCAAGACGGCGGCCTGAGGATGACGTGCCCGGTCAGTCGTTCGGCTGGCCGGGCTTGATGGCGACCTGTTTGATCGAGCCGTCCGCGCCGTATTCCAGCGGCGCGATGGCGATCGAGCGGCGGTAGCCGCCACCGCCCGGCAGCAGGGCGTCGTGGTAGAACACCCAGCTCTTCCCGTCGTGTTCGAGGATGGCCTGGTGGTTCGTCGAGATCTTCAGGTAGTCGATCATGACGCCGCGGTACGTGAAGGGACCCATCGGCGAGCTCGCGGTCGCGTACAGGATCTGGCCGGGCCAGCCGGACGAGAACGAGAAGTAGTAGACGCCGTTATGCTCGTGCAGGAACGGCGCTTCGCCATATTTCTTCTTCGGGTCGGACGCCGGCAGGCCGTCGATCTTCACGATGCGGATCGGGCCGTCCAGCGAGATCATGTCGGGCTTCAGCTTCACGACCTTCGGTACGCGCGTGCCGAAGTACATGTACGCCTGCCCATCCTTGTCGACGAAGACGGCCGGGTCGATCGGTTCGTCGCCCGCGTTCACGTCGCGCTCGCGGTCGACGAGCGGACCCTTGCGCGCGTCGACGAAGCCGCCGTCCGGCCGGTCCGACACGGCCACGCCGATCTTGTCGCCGCCGACGGGCGCATAGAAATAATACTTGCCGTTGCGGTAGGCCGCTTCCGGCGCCCATGCCTTCGCATCGGGCCGCGCCCACTTGAACACGGTGACGGCCAGCGGCACGCCCGCGTCGCGCCACGTCTTCATGTCCGGCGACGTGTACAGGCGCCACGTGACGGAATCCCAGTATTTGCCCGTGTTCGACGCGTCGTCCGTCGCGTACAGGTAGAACTTGTCGCCCTTCGCGGCGGGGAAGTAGTGCGGCGAAGGGTCCGCGTTGAAGCGGGTGGAGATCGGTCGACCGGTCTCCGGCGCGGCCGCATGCGCGGTCAGGGCGATCGACAGGGTAGGGACGAGAACGGCGAGGAAACGGCGTGGCATCTGCATGGCGGCTCTTGGTCGAAATGGGAACGAGCACGCATGCTAGCACAGCCTGCGCACCGGATGATATCGATAACTAAATTTTCGTGCGGCGGCCGAAATCGTTCGCCAGCACCAGGAACAGCGCGCCGCCGAAAATCCACACGTCGGCGACGTTGAACGAATACGGGTTGGCGATGCCGCAGCAGCTCACGTTGATGTAGTCGGCCACCGCGCCGTACACGATCCGGTCGTACGCATTGCCGAGAGCGCCGCCGATGATGGCGCCACAGGCGAGCAACAGCGGCCATCCCGACCTGTTGCGCGCCCAGGATGCCAGCGCCAGCGAGACGGCGATACTGAGCGCGACGAGCAGCCAGCGGGCATCGAAGCCGTTCAGGAAACCGAAATTGACACCCTTGTTCCAGGCCATCACGAAATTCAGGTAGGGCGGCCAGGCGGGGAGGTGGTGGAGGGTCGCCAGGTCGAGGCGTTCGACGATGACGATCTTGGAAAGACGGTCGAGGCCAAAGAAGACAAGCGATGCGATCGCGATGCGTAGCAGGGGCATGAAGGAAGCCATTCGTTGGGTTCAGCGTGGACTGGCCGGGTCAGGCCCGAACACGGCGTCGAACTCCTCACCGTGGGTCAGCCGCGCCAGCGACGCGTACAGCGTGCGCGGCGGGTGCCGCTCGAGCACTTCGGCCGCCGCGCACCTGGCGGCCTGGTAGTTGCGCATGATCCGTCCACGGTCGCCATGCCAGAAACGCCGTACGGTCGTCAGTTGCCGCACGTCGCGGATGCGCTGTGCGCCGACGGCGCCGCAATCGATGAGGTAAGGATCGCGCCGGTCGAGCTGGACGGCGACGCCTTCGTCGAACCACACCGGCAACTTGACGGCGCGGGTCCAGAACCCGAGACGTTGCGCCACTTCGGCATGGACCAGTTCGTGGGCCGTGACGTCGATGCTGAAGTGCGCCAGGTTCAGAACCACCTCGGTGCGCAGCGGCGAGATGAACGCCGTGCCGGGGACGTTGCCCACCAGCCCGAGGCGCGCCGCTTCCCGGTCATCGGCCGCGATAATCGTCGTCGGCCGCGCCACCGGCATGCCGAACGTCGCGGCGATACGCCCGCGGGCCGCGCGCAGGGCGGTCAGGGCGCGCCGGCGCTCCTCGAGCGGCAGGTCCCGCGCGGCATACACGCCGTCGTCGATCTGCACATAGCCCTGCGCGCCCACGAAGGCGCGGGCCACCCAGGCGGACGAGCACAGTGCGCGGACGGGAACGGCCAGTGCCGACGCGAACAACACGAGTTTGACGAAGGTTTTCATGGGGTTAGAAGATTAACGGAAATCCCGGCCGGGAAGTACGTGGATTGTCACGCATCGGTAAGACGGCGCCGTGCCGAACCGTGCTATTCTCCGCTCATGCATAGCAAGCACATCGTATCCGGCGCGATGTCGGCCATGTGTCTGGCCGCAGCCGTCATCGGCAGCGCTTCGGCCGCCACACTGTCCGTCGGCCCCGGCAAGGCTTATTCCGCACCGTGCGCGGCCATCGGCGCTGCCCGCGACGGCGACGTCATCGAAATCACCGGCAACACGACGTACAGCGGCGACGCCTGCAGCATCAATCGCCACGACCTGACCATCCGCGGCGTCAACGGCCGTCCGAAGATCGACGCCGCCGGCAAGAACGCCGCCGACAAGGGTATCTGGGTCGTCAACGGCAACAACCTGACCGTCGACAACGTCGAAATGTTCGGTGCGAAGGTCATGGACGGCAATGGCGCCGCCTTCCGCCTGCAGGGTGCGGGTTTTACGCTGCGTAATTCGTTCATCCACGATAACGAGAACGGCATCCTGGCCAATGCCAACCCGAACAGCGACATCCTGATCGAATACACGGAGTTCGGCCACAACGGCCGCGGCGACGGCCAGACCCACAACCTGTACATCGGCAAGGTCAGGAGCCTGACGTTCCGCTACAGCTATTCGCACGATGCGAACGTCGGCCACAACCTGAAGTCGCGCGCGGTGACGAACACGATCGTCTACAACCGCTTCTCGAGCACGAATCCGGGCGAACACGGCAGCACCGCGTCGGGCCAGCCAAGCTACGAGATCGACCTCCCGAACGCAGGCACCTCCTACGTCATCGGCAACGTCATCCAGCAGCCGGCCGCCAACCAGAACCCGGCCATCGTGGCGTACGGCGAGGAAGGTGCGACTAATCCGGGCCAGGACCTGTACTTCGTCAACAACACGGTCGTGAACGACTTCGCCGGCGGGACGTTCCTGTTCGTCAGCGGCAAGGTGTCGACGCCCGCGCTCATCCAGAACAATATTTTCGTGGGCAACGGGATACTCAGCACCCAGGCCTCCGCGGTACTGAAGAATAACTACCGCGCGTTCGCGCCGGACAGCGCCGACCGCTCGACCGCCAGTCTGCGACGCTTCGCCAGCGCGCTCGTGATCGGCGCGGGCACCGATCCGGGCAAGTCGGCCGCCGGCGTGGCGCTGGCGCCGACCGGGCAGTACAAGGATGTCGCGTCGGGCGAGGAGCGTCCCGTGGCCGGTGCGCTGGATCTGGGCGCTTTCGCGCTGTCGGACTTCAGGTCCAGTGCGAAAGCGGTGACCTGGACCGAATGCGCCGCCGAAGGCAAGGACTGCCGGTTCAGCGGCACGCGTGAAGTGCGCTTCGGCGGCAAGGGACTGTACACGTCGAAGATCGTGACCGCAGCGACGCCCTGCACGACAGCCGTGTTCGGCGACCCGGCGCGCGGCCTCCCCAAGACCTGCAGCTATGCCAGCGTCACCACGGCGGCGCCGGCCGCGGCGCCGAAAGCCGCCGCAAGCGCCTGGACGCCGTGCGCGGGCGAGGGCGCCATCTGCCAGCTCAGCGGCACCAACCGGGTGCGTTACGGTACCGAAGGCAAATACGTGACCAAGGTACTCACGGGTCCCGTGACCTGTTCGAACGCGACGTTCGGCGATCCTGACCATGGTTCCTTGAAGACCTGCAGTTATCGGCCCGGACGGTGAAGCGCCGGATGGGGGCATGGGTCAGGCGTCGCCTCCAGTGCTGCCGATGCTTCGGTGCGCGATCATGAAGAGTACCCGACCGACAACGTACGCTGCAAGCGCCTCCGGCAGGAGGACGAGCAGCGCGAACGGGACCATGAAGAAGACACCCGCGCCAACGCCGGGCGAACTCAGGATACCGAAGGTGGTCCAGCCGAGGATGGCCAGGACTATGCCACCGAGGAAGGCGGCCACGTTACGTCGATGATGCCACCCCGCGTAGACGCAGATCATCGCGGCCAGCCACCAGGCCAGGTTGCTGTGAAAGTAAGGGGGCGAGGCAAAGGCAGAATAGGCCGCGACGCCGTGAATGAAGGAGTTGTTCAGGCGGGCATGCCAGCCGGTTCGCGCCCGCAAGCGGGGCCGGGACGATTCTCCCCTGCTCAGGAACAGGCACGATTCCAATAGCATCCAGAGCATGCACGTGATGGCCAGCCGAAGGACAAGCCAGTTCGTCTCGATACGCCCCTGGATCTGCTTCTTCCTTTGCTCGAAATCGATTGTGATGGGACTGAGTGGGTAGCCGATTCGAAACCGATGCCAACGCTCCCTGAAGTGAACGTCCCAGGTGTCGAGGTTGATGGCAAATACGATCCCATCTTTCACCCGTACGAAGGTGCCCGTTCTCTTTTCCAGATCATCTCTTCCGAGGGCAGTCCAGGACGGCCGGAAGGTGTCGAAGATGCGCTCATACGAAGGAATGGCATTGCAAATCAGGAGCAGCAGAAGCCCGCGGCCGATCGGCTTCGAGAACATGCGCATGACGGCCTCGCCTCCGCTGGAGCGCATGGTCAGCGCCTGCCCCTGATTTCATACACGACGATCTTTCCGGAAGGCTCCCGAAGCGTGAGCCGGTTGCCCTGTACGTTGACCAGCGCATCGCCTTCGCTCGGTGCATAGCCCGTCTTGAGGCGGTTGTTTTCGATTTTCCAGACGATCACCGGGCCCGTGCATGTGCCTTTGATGCAGCTCGTGATGACCAGGTTGCCGTCCTTCGAAAAATACAGATCCTGGGAACGGTCCTTCTCCTTCGGACTGACCAATTGCAAGTGGGCGCCTTCCAGTTGCACCGAGGACCAGGACAGCTCTTTCGATACATCGGCAGCGTATGCGTTCAGGCCTGATGCGAGTGCGGCGAGGACGAGGGGACGGCTAAAGTTTCGCAATTCGGTTTCCAGGTTTTTAAGGATTGCAGGATGCGGCGACGTATGGATGTAGCCGATCCTGGCCGCGTACCCCAGCATAGGAGCCCGGCGAAGCGGAAAAGTCACGAACGG
Source organism: Massilia sp. PDC64 (assembly GCF_900101265.1). GTDB lineage: Bacteria > Pseudomonadota > Gammaproteobacteria > Burkholderiales > Burkholderiaceae_D > Telluria. Next base: position 101,090 of record NZ_FMZS01000016.1, on the reverse strand, counting down.
TCACGACCGCGATATCGCGCCGTCAGCCCGCACGCCCTTTCGCACGCGATGTGGCCGGCTTCTTCGGCTTCGGCGGCGGCATGATCGCGGCCGTCTCGAGCAGCAGGCGGCGCAGCGCTTCCGGCTCGTCGAGCAGTTCGTCCGCGATGGGGTAATCCTTGGCGCCGGGGTAGGGCGGCCCTTGCGGCAGGTCGGGCGCGAGCCGCGCGGCGGCCTCGGACGGCTTGACGAACAGGCTGCCGTCGCACGCGAAGGCGACGACCTTGTCGTCCACGTACAGGGCGTATTCGCCGAACATCTTCCGGTGCGTCAGCCGCGCCCCCAATCCCACCACTTCCGCGACGTAGTCGATGAAGCTCCTGTCCGTTGCCATGCGCGTTCTCCGTGCCGTGATCGAAACCGCCAGCGTAGCCCGGCCCGGCGGTTCGAGCAAGACCTCAAAACGCCAGGTGGCCGTCGATGCACGTGACGGCGTTGCCGCCGACCCGGATCGCATCGTCGGCGATCTGCAGGCGCAGGATGCCGGCCCGGCCGACGGCGGCGCCCTGGCTGGACAGGAAATCGCGGCCGAACGTGTCCACCTGGCCCGTGTGGCGCAGGTATGCCGCGATGGACCCGTTGCCGCTGCCGCACACAGGGTCTTCGTCCACGCCGTGCGCGGGCGCGAACGCGCGTACCTCGATGCGTGCGGCGTTGCCGTCGGTGTGCGGCCCGAACACGATCACGCCCGTGTTGCCGGTTGCCGTGTCGTGGGCTTTCATGCGTTGCAGGTCCGGCGCGGCGGCCAGCACGGCGCGGGCGTCCGGCAATTGCGCGACGACCCAGCGCGTGCCCGCATCCACGAGGCACGGCGGGGCGATGCCGGCCAGCGGCGTGCCCAGGATGCCCGCCAGTTCATCGGCCTGCCCCGCATCCAGCGGCGTGATCGTCGCCGCCGGCAGCTCGAAACCGATCCAGCGCGCGCCGTCGTCCGCATGCGTCACGTCCAGCCGGACCAGGCCCCGCGCGCATTCCTGTACGAGGACGCCGGCACGCGGCGCGATCCTGCCCGCTTCCAGCAGCGCGTGCGCGGTACCGATGGTGGGATGGCCCGCGAATGGCAGTTCCGCGCCGGGCGTGAAGATGCGCACGCGGTAGTCGGCCCCGGCCTGCGTGGGGCGCAGCACGAACGTCGTCTCGGACAGGTTGGTCCAGTTGGCGATGCGCTGCATCTGCTCGGTCGAGAGCTCGTCGGCGTCGAACACGACGGCGAGCGGATTGCCCAGGAACGGGGTGGCGGTGAAGACGTCGACGGTCTTGAACGGGTGGCGTGCCATGCGGGCCTCGTGCTGTTGGGATGGGACCAGTCTACGCAAGGGCGGCCGGCGTCGACAGGCACAGTCGGCGGACCGCGACCGGCACTGTAGCGGCGGTCAGCCCGGTACGGTATCGATGCGGTCGCCGGGACACACGTCCAGCGCGGTCTCCGTCTGCCACGCGGCGAGCAGTTCCGGGTGCTCCGCGCGATAGCGGATACCCCAGTCGCGCAGGCTGCGCATCACGGCGCCCAGCTGCTTGCCGATCGGCGTGAGTTCGTACTCCACGCGCGGCGGCACTTCCGGGTACACGTGGCGGATCACGATCCCGTCCGCCTCCAGTTCGCGCAACTGCAGGGTCAGCATGCGCTGCGTCGCACCGGGCACGCAGCGCGACAGCTCCATGAAACGCTTTTTTCCGTCCACGAGCAGGTGGAACAGGATCATCGGTTTCCAGGCGCCGCCGATCACGGAGACAGTGAGTTCGACGGGGCAGCCGCCCTTCGGAGCGAGGCGTTTGGGTCGCATGGTACGTACAAAAATGATAGTAAGGATATAAATTGTATGTTCTTACAATTGTAGCGGCAATGCTTTACCCTTCGGGCTCCCGCATGTCCGTCAACGAGGGAAATTTGTCCGAACGCCCGCCGCAGGGTGCGCGATCATCTGCCCTGAACCATGAACCGATCCATCGCCTTCTTCCTGTTCCCCGGTTTCCAGCTCGTCGACCTCGGCGCCATGACCGTGTTCGACCTCGCCAACACCGAGTATGGCGGCAGGCCCTACGACCTGCGCACCGTGTCCGCGCACGGCACGCCCATCCGCAGTTCGGCCGGCGCGACGCTGGAAACGCAGGCGTGGCGGGCATCCGACGGCGCGTTCGACACGGTCCTCGTGTTCGGCGCGGCGGACCCGATCGTGCCCGACGCCGACACCGTCGCGCTGCTGCGCGCGGCCGCGAACGGCGCGCGCCGTGTCGGCACCGTCTGCAACGGCACGGCGCTGCTGGCCCCCACCGGCCTGCTGGACGGCCGTCTCGTCGCCGTGCGCGCCATGCATGCGGCGGGCCTGCAAAAGCGGCATCCGGCCATCCGCGTGGACCCGGAGCGCGTGTGGATCCGCGACGGCAAGATCTGGAGTTCGGCCGGCATGACGGCGTCGATCGACCTCGCGCTCGCGCTCGTGGAGGACGATCTGGGCGAGGAGGTCGCGCTCGCCGTGGCGCGCCGGCTCGTGCTGTACCACTGGCGCAGCGGCGCGGACACGCAGTCGTCCAACCTGCTCGACATGCGCCCGAAGTCCGACCGCATCCGCACGGCGCTCGGCTATGCGCGCCGCAACCTGCGCCTGCCCCTGTCGATCGACGAGCTCGCGGAGCAGGTGCACATGAGCCGGCGCCACTTCACGCGCACGTTCCGCGCGGAGACGGGGCAATCGCCGGCGCGCGCCATCGAGACGATGCGCGCCGAGGTCGCCCGCACGCTGCTGGAAAATTCTGCGCTGCCGCTGGACACGGTGGCGCGCGAAGCGGGGTTCACGAGCACGGAGCAGATGCGCATGGCGCTCGTGCGCGTGTACCGGCAGACGCCGCAGGACCTGCGCCGCCGTCCCGACTGATCCCTATCCAAAGACAGGGCCGCCATGGCCCGGATCGCCCCGATCATGGCCCACGGCCGAGTGATTGCCTTTCTACAATGATTGGCAACCATTCCACAGGAGATGACCGTGTCCCATCCCACTCTATCCCGGCGCCGCTTCCTCGCGGCCGGCGCCGCCGCCGGCGGCGGCCTGCTGCTCCAGTTCGCGCTGCCCGCCGCCGGCGCGGCCGCGCTGGCGACCGGCGCCGACCTGGCCCCCAATGCCGTCGTGCGCATCCGTCCCGACGGCAAGGTGATCCTGACCATGCCGTACGTCGAGATGGGGCAGGGCACTTACACGTCCATTCCGATGCTGATCGCGGAAGAACTCGAGATCGACCTGAAGGACGTCGTGCTGGAACACGCCCCGCCCGACGACGCCAAGTTCATCAATCCCGCGCTCGGCTTCCAGGTGACGGGCGGTTCGACGACGATCCGCGCCGCGTGGGAACCCATGCGCCGCGCCGGCGCCACCGCGCGCGTGCTGCTGGTGCGCGCAGCGGCCGGCCGCTGGAACGTCGATCCGGCGTCGTGCCGCGCCGAGCGGGGCACCGTGCTGCACGTGCCCAGCGGGCGCAGGCTGCGCTACGGCCAGCTGGTCGACGACGCGGCGAAGCTGCCGCTGCCGAAGGACGCCGACGTCGTACTGAAACCGGCGGGCGAGTTCCGCCTGATCGGCACCCCCGCAAAACGCCTGGACACGGCCGGCAAGCTGAATGGATCGGCGCGCTACGGCATCGATGCCGTCGTCCCCGGCATGAAGGTGGCGGCGCTGGCCATTTCTCCCGTGTTCGGCGGCCGCCTGGCCGGCGCCGACGACGCGGCCGCGCTGCGCGTCCGCGGCGTGCGCCAGGTCGTGCGCCTGGACGATTGCGTGGCCGTCGTCGCGGACAACATGGGCGCCGCGAACAAGGGCATCGCGGCGCTGGCGCCGCGCTGGGACGATGGTCCGAATGCGGGGCTGGCCACGCAGGACATCGTGGCGGACATGGCGAAGGCGGCGCAGGGTGCGGGCGCGAAGGTGCGCTCGGAAGGCGACCCGGAGGCCGCGCTGGGCAAGGCCGCGCGCGTGATCGAGGCGACCTACGAACTGCCGTTCCTCGCGCATGCCGCGATGGAGCCGATGAACTGCACCGTGCACGTGAAGCCGGACAGCTGCGAGATCTGGACCGGCACCCAGGTCATCACCCGCGCCCGCGCCGTGGCGGCCAAGGTGACGGGCCTGCCGGAAGAGCGCGTGACGGTGCACAACCACCTGCTGGGCGGCGGTTTCGGGCGCCGGCTGGAGATCGATGGCGTCGAACGGGCCGTTCGGATCGCGCGCGAAGTGCCGCACCCGGTCAAGGTCGTGTGGTCGCGCGAACAGGACATCCAGCACGACATGTACCGGCCATACTTCTACGACCGCGTGCGCGCCGGCCTGGACGCGCAGGGGAAGGTCGTCGCGTGGACGCACCACGTGACGGGATCGTCCGTGCTCGGCCGCTTCATGCCGCCAGCTTTCCAGAACGGCTTCGACCACGAGACGATGGATGGCGCCGAGGCGCCGCCGTACGCATTCCCCGCGATCGGCGTCTCGTACGTGCGTCACGAACCGCCGCATATCCCGACCGCGTTCTGGCGCGGCGTCGGCCCCACGCACAACGTGTACGTGGTCGAGAGCTTCATCGACGAGCTGGCGGCGGCCGCCGGTGCCGATCCGCTGCGTTACCGCCTCGACCTGCTGGGCCACGACGCGCGCGCCCGCCGCGTGCTGGAACTGGCGGCCGAAAAGGCCGGCTGGCAGGGACCGCGCGCGGGCAATGCCGGCCGCGGGCTGTCCGTGCAGTTCGCGTTCGGCACCTACATGGCGCTCGTCGTCGACGCCGTCGCCGGTCCGGAAAACGAGATCCGCGTGCCGCGCGTCGTGTGTGCCGTGGACTGCGGCGCGGTCGTGAACCCGGACACGGTACGCGCCCAGGTCGAAAGCGCGATCGTGTTCGGCATCAGCGGCGCGCTGTACGGCGACATCACGTTCCGCGACGGCCGCGTCGAACAGAGCAATTTTCACGACTACCGCGTGCTGCGCATGCACGAGGCGCCGAAGGTCGAGACGCACATCGTCGCCAGCACCGAGGCGCCGGGGGGCATGGGCGAGCCGGGAACGGCCGCCCTGATGCCCGCGCTGGCCAACGCCGTGTACGCGCTGTCCGGCCGCCGCATCCGCAAGCTGCCCATCGGCGCCACCCTGCCCACTGCCTGAACGAAGGAACGAACATGATCACACTGAACATCAACGGCAAGAAACAGGCCGTGACGGCCGAACCGGACACGCCCCTGCTGTGGGTGCTGCGCGACGAACTGCACCTGAACGGCACCAAGTTCGGCTGCGGCATGGCGCTGTGCGGCGCCTGCACCGTGCACCTGGACGGCCAGCCCGTGCGCGCCTGCGTGACCCCGATCTCGGCCGCGGCCGGCCACAGGATCACGACCATCGAAGCGATCGGCGCCACACCCGTCGGCCAGCGCGTGCAGAAGGCGTGGGCCGCGCTGGACGTGCCGCAGTGCGGCTACTGTCAGTCCGGCCAGATCATGGCGGCGACCGCGCTGCTGAAGGCGATCCCGAAGCCGACGGACACGGACATCGACCAGGCCATGTCGGGCAATATCTGCCGCTGCGGCACGTACCAGCGCATCCGCCTCGCGATCCACCAGGCGGCGGGCGATGCGTAAGACGCTTGCTTTACTGTTCGCGCTCGGGTTGTGCGCGTCCGCGCGCGCCGGGGATGCGGCCCTGTTCGAACCGGTGGCCAGTGTCGTGCTGGGGCCGCGCTGCATCAATTGCCACCAGGCGGACGCACCGCGCCAGAAGGACTGGGGCGTCATCCACGCGCAGCAGGTCGTCCGCGGCGCGGACGGCCACGGTTCGGCCGTGCTGCGCTGCCAGGCCTGCCACCAGGCGACGAATTCCGCGGACGGGCGCGTGCCGGGCGTGAAGGACTGGCACCTGGCGCCGCGCAGCATGACGTGGCAGGGGCTGGACAAGAAGGCGGTCTGCCTGCAGATGCGCGACCCGGCCCGCAACGGCAACCGCAGGACGCCGCACGAGGTGATCGAGCACATGCGCACCGACCCGCTCGTGCTGTGGGCCTGGCAGCCCGGCGGCAACCGCACGACGCCGGCGCTGTCGCACGACGATTTCGTCAAGGCCCTCGTCGCCTGGGCCGATGCCGGCCTGCCGTGCCCCGACTCGCCCTGAATCTACTCACCAAGGAAAAAAAATGAACACGCTGATCGGACAGATTCTCGAAGCCCACGGCGGCCTGGCCCGCTGGAAGTCGCACGACCGCCTGTCGGCGCACCTGAGCCAGGGCGGTATCCTGTGGCCGCTGAAAGGACATGGCGGCAAACTGGACGAAGTCGAAGTCGCGATAGATCTCAAGCGCCAGTGGACGTCGCACGCCCCGTTCGGCGCGGCGGACCGCCGCACGGCCGTGACGCCGCAGCGGGCCGTCATCGAGACGGTGGATGGCAGCGTGGTCGACGTGCTGGACGACCCCCGTGCGTCGTTCGCGGGCTTCGGCCTGGAGACGCCATGGTCCGATGTGCAGCTGGCCTATTTCGTCGGCTACGCGATGTGGAACTACCTCACGTTGCCGTTCGCGTTCGCGGAACCCGGTTTCGGCTTCGAGGAACTGCCGGCATGGGAAGAGAACGGCGAGCGGTGGCACCGGCTGCGGGTGACGTATCCGGACACGATCGCCACGCACAGCCGCGTCCAGACGTTCTACGTCGGCGCCGATTTCAGGCTGCGCCGCCACGACTACGACGTCGACATCAACGGCGGCACGCCGGCCGTGCACTATTTTTCGGACCACACGACGGTCGACGGCGTCCACCTGCCGACGCGGCACCTGATCTACGTGCGCAACCCGGACGGCGGCCACGCGACGGACCCGCTGGTCGTCTCCATCGTCGTCAGCGACGTGCGTTTCGGCTGAGGACCCATGCAGACCGGCAGCCATATCCACGTGATGCACGCGCGGCCCCTGATGACGGCCGGCCTCGCGGCGTCGCTGCGGGACCGCGAATGGCGGGTCACGACGCACGACGCCGAACCCGGCGCGGAAGGCCACGCGGATCTCGTCGTCGCCGACTACGAGACGGGTCTCGCCATCGCGCGCGGGCGGCAAGTCCTCATCGTCACGCACCGCGACCGGGAGGCGGACGTGCTGCGCGCGTGCGAGGCGGCCGTGGCGGGCTACCTGCTCGAGGATACGGACGCGGCGGACCTGCGCTACGCCGTGCGGCGCATCCTGACGGGCGACCGGCACTACAGTCCCGGCGTGACGAAGCACCTGGAGGCGGGCGGGTGCCGCGAACACCTGACGAACCGCGAGACGGACGTGCTGCGGCTGCTGGCCGGCGGCCGGTGCGACAAGCAGATCGCCCGCGACCTGGGCATCGGCGTCGGCACGGTGCGTTGGCATTTGCGCAACCTGATGGGCAAGCTGGGCGTGTCGGCACGGCTGCATGCCGTCGTCGTGGCGGCGCAGCGGGGTATCGTCGGCATCGATGGGGTGGTGCCGGGATGACTGTAAAGGCGCGTAAAGAAGGGTAAAAGAGTTTTATTCGCCGCACACCGCGCGTGCCGTCCTGCGCATAATCCCCGTACGGGATCGACTCGGAAAGGACGATGGTGAATACAGCACGCGCACATGCCGGCTCGATGCCGGGCCGCCCCGCCCGGGAGGCGGCACGACCCACGACGGCGGCCGACGGCCCGCTCGTCCCGGCCGACGTGCTGGCGCGCGCCGAGCGCATCCTGTTCGTCACCCATCTCGCGATCGGCGACTTCACGTACCTGCAGGCGTGCCTGCGCGCGTTCGCCCGCGCCTGGCCGCACGTGCGCATACACGTGTGGGTCGACGAACGGCGCCGCACGGCCGATCCGGCCGCGTGGCCGATTCTCCGCCGGTACGCGTTGTACGACTGGCTCGCGGCCTGTCCCTGGATCGACAAGGTGTACGACAGCACGTACAGCCCGGCCGCGTTCGCGCAATCCGTCGACGAAGCGCGGGCGGCGCAGTATCCGGTCGTCGCGTCGCTGGCCGTCGTCGACTGCCACCGCTATGCGCGGCTGGCGCGGCGCATCAGTCCCCGCGGTTTCGTGGTGGGCCTGACGAAGCCGGCCGAGCGCCTGCTGCACGTGCCGTCGCGCTGGGCGGGTTACCGCAAGCTGGACGCGGCGCTGCCCGTGTATGGCCCCGCGGAGGCTGCGCGCCAGCACATCAGCGACATCTACGCGGACTGGTTCGCCCGCTGCTTCGGCGTGGACGTGCCGCCGGCCGCCCGCGTGCCGCGGCTGGAGATCCCCGAACGGTGGGTGCGCAGCGCGCACGCCCGGTTCGCGGCCTGGGGCTGTACCGTGGGCCGGCCCGTCGTGTTCGTCAACGCGTACTCGAAATCGCCGGACCGCACGTGGCCCCTGGAACGCGTGGCCGCACTGGCGCGCTCGCTGAAGAACCGGCTCGCGTGGCGCGGCGTCACCGTCGTCGTCAACGTGGTGCCGGAAGCGCTGGAGGAGGCGCGCCGGTTGTTCGAGGCGCAGCCCGACCCGGACCTGGCGCACGTGCGCCTGTTCAGTGCGGACGAACACTTCTTCCAGCTGCCGGCCGTGATGCGGATGTGCAGCCTCGTGATCTCGGTGGAGACGGCCGTGATGCACCTGGCGAACGCGGTCGGCGTGCCCGTCATCGCCCTGATGCGCCGCAATCACCCGGAATGGGCACCGATCGACCGCACGCGCAGCACCGTGATCATGGTGCCGGAGCGGGACGACTGGGTCACGCGCATCGGCGTGGACGAGGTGCTGGCCGCCGTGGACGGCCATGGGTAACGCGCAGCGTTACGTGGCGCCAGCCTCGGGAATGGGTTCCTCGAACGAGAGACGGTTGGATGAAGGATCGCGGATCGTCATCTCGCGCGTCCCCCAGGGCATCGTCTGGATGTGGGGACGGGAATACTTGAACGACTTGGCGAGCAAGGTGGCCTGGTAGCCGTCGAGGTCGCGCACGGCGATGCGGATCGACGCGCCCGGGCTGCCGTCGCCGTAGTGTTCGGACAAATGCAGCACGCAGTCGCCCAGCGACACCTGCATGTAGACGGGGAAGTCGCCGCCTTCGAAGCGGTGTTCCCAGTCGATCTTGAAGCCGAGGAAGTCGATATAGAATTCGCGCGCCTTGGCTTCGTCGAAGATGCGCAGGATCGGGGTGACGCGGGACAGCGTGTACATGGGGCCTCCTTGCACGATTCAGGCACCGCCATCCCGGCCGGCGTCGGCGAGATGCCTGCGGTGCGCCGCGCCGAGGGTCAGGTAGAGCATGACGGCGACGCCCGCGAAACCGGCGGCCGCCAGCCAGTCGGCCGTGGCGCCCGACCGCACGGCGTCCACGAGGCGCATGACGGCGACGAGCAGCATGCAGGCGGGAGCGAGAAAACGTGCGAAGCGTGCGAAAACGGTCATGGCGCGGCGAATGGCGGTAAAACGGAGAGAATACCAGATCGCCGCGCCCCGAAGCTCGCAGTTCTCGCACCGGCAGGGTCAGTACTTGTAGTTCAGCCCCAGCACGAACGAACGGCCCGAATGGACGTACAGCAGCGTGTCGTTGCGCTGCGTGTCGCGGCCGTAGCGCAGCGGCGTGTCGTTCAGGTTCTGGCCTTCCAGCGACACGCGCAGTTGCGGCGTGATGTTGTACGAGATGCTCATGTCGATGTTGGTGGAGCCGTCGACCATCGTGTAGTCGTGGCCCGCCACGTCGCCCAGCACGGCGTTGATATAGCTGGAGCGATGCGCCGCCGATACGCGCGCACTGAACTTCGCATCCTCGTAGTACAGGGTCAGGTTGTGGGTGCGCGGCGACAGGCCCGTGAAGTCCGCCACCTGGGTCAGTTGCTCGTTCTGCGGCGTCGCCGGATTGTCCACGCGCGTGATGTACGTGATGCGCGACTTCACGCGCGTCGCGTTCGCGAGCAGGCCGAAATTGCTCCAGAAGCCGGGCAGGAAGCTGAACGGCGCCTGCAGGTTGAATTCCCAGCCCTTCAGCGGACCGCCGGCCGTGTTGACCTTGCGGCTCACGTTCACTTCCGTCGTGGGCAGGGTCTGGCAGATCGGCGCGCCCGTCAGCGAGCAGCCGTTCAGGATCAGGAGTTCGTTCGGGAGACCCAGCGTGTTGTAGGGCACGCGCTCGTTGACGCTCTGGATGAAGCTCTTGATATCCTTGCGGAAGTGCCCGAGCGAGACCATCGCGTTCTTCGCGTAATACCACTCGGCCTGCAGGTCGTACGTGTTGGCGCGGATCGGGTCCAGGTTCGGGTTGCCGATCGAGACGGATTGCGCGATCGGCGAGACGGTGGCGTTCGGCGCGAGGTCCGTGTACTCGGGCCGCGACAGCGTCTTGCCGGCCGAGAAGCGCAGGAACACATCCTTCGGCAGCTGCGCCGTCAGGTTGAAGGCGGGCAGCCAGTCGCGGTATTTCTTCGTGCCGGTGTTCGGCTGCAGCTGGCCCTGCACGTTGATCATCGCCATCGACGTGGCCGTCGTCTCCGCGCCGCGCACGCCCGCGTTGCCGCGCCACGTCACGCCGAACAGGTCGTAATTGAAGTCGACCATGCCGTACAGTGCATTGATCTTTTCTTCCACGCGGCGGTTCGTCTGGGCGAGGTAGTTGTACTGCGATCCCGGCACGGCGTCGCAATGGCATTCCGTGTTGACGACGCCGAGGAACTTCTGCAGGTCCACCGCGGCCCACGACGACGGCACGCCCGTGCCGCCCAGGCCGGAGCCGAAGCCGCTGATCTGGCGCGAGATGTCGGCCATCGTCACGCCCGCCGGCAGGTTCACGGCGTTGGCGCTGTTGCCGATCTCGTAGTTGGTCCAGATGTTCTTGCGGGCCGAGATGCCGAAGTGGCTCGTCACGTGATCGTTGATCTCCCAGTGCACGTTGGCGGCCTGGGTCTGCAGCTTGTTCGTCGTGTCCAGGTAGCGGCCCACGAACATGCCGCGCACGTTGCCGGCGGCGTCCTGCGGGGCGAACTGGAAGTTGGCGGGATTGCTCACGTCCATGCCGAAGTTGAGCGCCGGGACGTTGCGGTTGTTGCGGAAGTCCCACGAGAAGCCGTTCACGTTCGGCGCGTCGAATTGCACGGTGGCGCGCATCGGTTCGTTTAGGTTCGAGTTCGAGTTACCGGCCATGAAGTCGGCTTTCACGGTGTCGCTGAACTTGTGGCTGCCGGACAGCACGTGCTGGCGGAACTTCGTCGTGTACACGTCGAGCAGGCCCTCCGTGCGCACGTCCACGCCGTTGAACTTGCCGTAGTCCCAGCTGCCGTTCTGGTCGAAGTGCGCGTCCAGGATCGACGTCTGCGGCTTGCCGTTCGAGCCCAGGTTGCGGCCGAACGAGATCGCCTCGATGTAGTTGTCGTAGCGCTTGTTGGCGAACTTCCCGTACATGAGGTCCAGATTCAGCTCGCTGTCCGCATTGCGCCACTGGTACGAGTTGGTGATGCCGGTGCGCTCGTAATCCGTTTGCGAGCGGCGGTAGCGCGGGATGCGCGGCGCGAACGCGCCCGAGCCGGCGGCCGGATTGGCAACCGTGCCGCCGTAGTTGTCCTTGCGGCCCATGACGGTGTTGTATGCGGTCGGGTCGGTGGTGCGCGGCAGTCCGGTGCCGCACATCGTTGCCGTGCTGCCCTTGACGGCGTCGTTGCCCGGGACCTGCGGCGACACGCCGACGGGCGAGCAGAAGCCGCCGTCATTGCTCGCGCTGAGCAGTTCCACGGCCTCGTAGCCTTCCTCCGTCGCGCGCCGTTTCGAATACGCGGCGGACAGCAGGGCGCCCACCTTGCCGTAGCCGGTGTCCCACCGGTCCGACAGCAGCGCCGTCACGCGCGGCTGCGTCTTGCCCGTCAGAGAGTTGTGGCTCTCCTGGCCGCCGAGGCTGAACGTGCGGCCCTTGAAGTCGAACGGCCGCGCCGTGCGCAGGTCGACGGTCGCGCCCAGCGAGCCTTCCTCGATGTCCGCCTCCGACGTCTTGCGCACTTCGAGGCTGTTGAACAGCTCCGAGGCGAACACGGAAAAGTCGAAGCCGCGGCCCCGGTTCGTGCTGCCGTTGATGTCCGATGCACCCGTCGCCGCCACGCCCTCGATCCCGTTGATGCGCACGCGCGTAAAACCTGCGTTCAGGCCGCGCACGGTGATCTGCTTGCCTTCGCCGCCGTCGCCGCGCGCGAGCGCCACACCGGGCACGCGCTGCAGCGATTCCGCGAGGTTCGCATCGGGGAACTTGGCGATGTCCTCCGCCTTGATCACGTCGATGATGCCGTCGCTGTTCTTCTTCGTGTTCAGGGCGCTGTTCAGGCTTGCGCGAAAGCCCGTCACGACGACGACGCTGTCGGGCGACTTGCCGTCCGCGCTGGTCGTGGCGACGGGGGCCGCATCGGCTGCGGCGGCCGTCTCCTGGCCGTGCGCGTGCAGCGACGCAAGCATGGCCAGGACGCCGACGCTGATGCGGCTACGGGATGAAAGGGGATGAATGTTCCGAGGGGTTGCGGTGAAACGCATCGTTGTAGTCTCCATGTCGTTATCGATGACTCGTGCGGTCATATTGACGGGGGCATGGTAGCGCCAAGCACCGCGCCGCGAACCGTCCTTCCGGTCCGATCGCGGTAATAATCACGTTGTTGAGCGCTTGCATGGCGAATCGACAACGGTGCCCGCGCAGGCGGCACAATATGCGCTCACCGTGTGCGCGGTGCACAATCAAAGGAGACGTTCAGTGCCCAGTTCCCTCTCACGGCGCGCGTTGCTGCGCGCCGGCGTTGCCATGCCCGTGCTGGCCGGCTGCCAGGCCTTCATGCCGAAGACCGCCGGCATGCTGCCCCGGTCCGAGGTCCGCGTGGACGCGCCGTTCGCCATGCCGGCCATCGCCGTGCCCGATTTCTCGGGCGCGCCCCGCTTCGACATCGTGACGTACGGAGCCACCCGCGGCGACCAGGCCGCGACCGGCGCCGCGCTTGCGCGCGCCATCGCCGCGGCGCACGGGGCTGGCGGCGGTGTCGTGGTCGTGCCGCCGGGGACGTGGCCGACGGGACTCATCCACCTGAAGAGCCATGTGGCGCTGCACGTGGAAGAGGGCGCGACACTCCTCTTTTCGCCGGACCCGCGCGACTACCTGCCGGCCGTGCCCACGAGCTGGGAGGGCCTGGAATGCATGAACTACTCGCCGCTCGTCTACGCCTACGACTGCGAGAACGTGGCGCTTACCGGGCGCGGCACCTTGCGCGCACGGCTCGACGTGTGGAAGCAGTGGTATGCGCGGCCGAAGGCGCACATGGATGCGCTGGTCGCCCTGTACAACATGGCCTGCCGCGACGGCGTGCCGGTCGAGCGGCGCGACATGACGGCGGGCCAGGCCAACCTGCGCCCGCACTTCGTCCAGTTCAACCGCTGCCGCCACGTCCTCGTCGAGGACATCCATATCGTCGACAGTCCGTTCTGGGTGCTGCATCCGTACCTGTGCCGCGACGTCGTGATCCGTGGGGTCGACATCGTCGCGCACGGCCACAACAACGACGGCGTGGACCCGGAGATGAGCCAGAACGTGCTGATCGACCAGTGCACGTTCGACCAGGGCGACGACGCCGTCTCGGTGAAGTCCGGGCGCGACCGCGACGCGTGGCGCATCGGCGTCCCGGCCCGCAACATCGTCATGCGCCGCTGCCGCATCAGGAACGGCCACCAGCTGATGGCCATCGGCAGCGAGCTGTCGGGCGGCGTGGAAAACGTCTTCGTCGACGACTGCCACTTCGACCATGCGGATTCCTCCGTCCCCAGCACCATCAACAACCTGCTGTACGTGAAGACCAACGAACGCCGCGGCGGCTACGTGCGCAACATCCACATGACGAACGTGAGCGCCACCCGCATCAAGGGCGGCGTGCTCGCGGTGGAGACGGACGTGCTGTACCAGTGGAAGACGCTCGTGCCCACGCTCGAGCGGCGCCTGACGCCGATCGAGGGCCTGCACGTGGCCGGCATCCGCGTGGAGGATGCGGGCTTCCTTTGCCTCGTCAAGGGGGAAGCGGAGCTCCCCGTGCGCGACGTGCGCCTGCGCGACGTGGCCGTGCGCACGGTACGCGGGACGCCCGTCGTGACCGAGCACGTGGTTGGCTTCGACAACCGTGCGGATGTGCGGGCATGAGCGGCCGTCGTCTGTTCGCGGCGCTGGCCGCTGCCGTCGTCATGTTCGCGCCCGCGCTGGCGCAGGAGCTGGGCATCCCGCAGGCGTCCGACACGGCGGCCCGTGCGGGAGACCGGGCGCATCAAGCCGACACCACCTGGCTGATGGCTGCCGTCGCGCCGGGCCTGCCGGATCGCCTGAGCATCTTCCGCTCGGACGACGGCACGACCTTCGTCACGCAGGCGTCGGAAGCGTATGCACCGCCGCGCGGCATGCTGCGCGAGCCGGCGCTCGTGCGCCATGACGGCCAGTACCGCGTCGCGTACGTGGCAGGTGCCGGCAACGAGATCGGCTTCGCGCAGTCGACCGACCTGAAACACTGGACGTTCGTCCGCACCCTGGCCATGCCGGGCCCCGTGCGTGCGCCGCGCTGGGTGCGGGCGCGCGACGGCAGCCCGAAACTGGTCGTGGCGCTGGCGCGCGGACCCGTGCTGGTCGAGCCGGACGCCGCGTCCGCGCCGCTTGCATTGACGGGCCTGCAGGACAGGCACGAAGATGCGGCCATCGTGCAGGACGGCGACGGCTACGTGGCGCTCGCCCGGCGGCGCGCCGACGGGATCCTGGAACTGGCGCGGTCCCGCGACCTGGCCGGGCCATGGGCGGTGGAACGCACCTTCGACGCGCTCGGCCGGACCGCACCGGGTGTCGGCCTCGCGCGCCGGCCGGACGGCTACTGGCGCGCCGTCTTCTCCGACGCGGCGGGCCACGCGTGGCAGGCCGACAGCCGCGACGGGATGACTACGTGGACGGACAAGCGCCCGCTGGCCGGCGTTGCCGCCGGCGTCGCGGCACCGGACATGCTGGCCGAACGGGCACGGGATGTCACGGACGCCGTACGTCCGCGCGGCGCGCCGCAGCAGGTCGGCTGGGATCCGTATTCGCTGACGGTCGGCGGCAGGCGGGTCGTCGTGTGGTCGGGCGAGATTCACCCGTTCCGCCTGCCGGACCCCGCGCAGTGGCGCGACGTGATCCAGAAAATGAAGGCGCTGGGGTTCAACGGTGTCTCGTTCTACTTCGACTGGGCCTATCACTCGCCGGCGCCGGGCGTCTACGACTTTTCCGGCATCCGCAACGTGGAACGGGCCCTCGAGATCGCGGAAGAAGAAGGCATGTACGTCATTGCGCGCATGGGACCGTACGTCAATGCGGAGCTCTCGGGCGGCGGCTTCCCCGGCTGGATGCTGCGCAACCGTGCGGAGGCGCGCACGGACGACCCGGCCTATCTCGCCGCCGTCGACGAATGGATGACGCAGATCGACGCGATCATCGCGCGCCACCAGGTGACGACGGGCGGCGGCACCGTTATCGCCTACCAGATCGAGAATGAGCTGGGCAAGGTGGAGCCGAAGCACGCACGCCAGATGGCGCACGTGGCCGCGAAGGCGCGCGCGGACGGCATCACGGTGCCGTTGTTTCACAACGCGGCGGGCCGGCTGCCCGACTGGACACCGAAAGACTCCACGGCGCCGTGGGCCAATCCGGGACCGACGGACCTGTACGCGTTCGACGGCTATCCGGGCGGGGCCTGCGACGTCCATGCGAGTCCGGCCGGTCCGAACAAGGCGCCGGACTGGGGCATCTACGCGGCGCCCGGACCGAAGGCGGGCGCGCTCAGCTCCCCCGGCACCCCCGGCTTCGTGGCGGAGATCGGTGCGGGCTGGTTCGACTACTGGGGTTCGAACGGTACCTACGCCTGCACGGCCGAACGCCAGGGCAAGGGTTACCAGCGCGTGTTCTACGGCACGAACCTCATCAACCGCATCACGCTCCACAATATCTACATGGCGTTCGGCGGCACGTCGTGGGGCTGGCTGCCGGGGCCCATCGTGTACACCTCGTACGACTACGGCGCCCCGATCGCGGAAGACCGCGGCCTGCGTCCGAAGGCGCTCGCCCTGAAGCAGCAGGGCATGTTCGTGCAGGCCGCCGGCCCGGCGCTTGCGCGCATGGACAAGGGACCGGAGATCCGCACGACGAACCCGCGCGTGCGGCTGTACCACAACGTCAACACGGAACTGGGCGCGCACGTGCTGTTCGCCGTGCACGGTCCGTCCGACCTGCTGACCGACGATGCGTTCTCGTTCGAACTCGCCACGCGCGACGGCACGTACACGATTGCGTCGCGCTTGAATGGCCAGGACGCGAAGATGCTGCTGGCCGACTACGCCATGGAGCGCCAGCACCTCGTGTACTCCACGTCCGAACTGCAGGCGCAGTTCCGCGACGGCCCGCGCGACGTCGTGCTGCTGCACGGCCGCGACGGCGAACAGGGCGAGACCGTGCTGCGCTACGCATCCGCGCCCAACGTGGAGGTCTTGGCGGGCGACGTGCGCACGACGTTCGACGCGGCGCGCGGCGATCTGAAGCTCGCGTATGCGCATACGGGCCTGGCGCGCGTGCGCGTCACGGGCGGCGGGCGTGCGCCGCTGCTGCTGCTGATCGCGGACGAGGGCACGTCGCAGCGCTTCTGGACCCAGGAGACGCCGGCCGGTCGCGTCCTCGAACTGACGCCGGCGCTCGTGCGGTCCGCCCGCATCGACGGTGGCCGGCTGCACCTGACGGGCGATACGGCGGCCGCCAGTCCGCTCGAGATCTGGGGGCCGGAGATCGCGGAGGTATCGTTCAACGGCACGGCGTTGCGGCTGGCACGCCAGCCGGACGGCAGCCTGCGCAGCGTCGCGCCGCTCGCCGGCCCGGCGCCCGTTGCCGTGCCGGACCTCGGCAAGCTGGCGTGGATGCGGCGCATGGACAGCCCCGAGGCGCAACCCGGCTTCGACGACCGCGAATGGGTGCTGGCGGACAACCGCCCGTCGGCGGCGCAGACGTGGACGTTGCCGGAGCGCGGCCAGCCCACGCTCGCGATGAGCGACTACGGCTTCCATCACGGCGACGTGTGGTACCGCGGCCGCTTCGACGCGGGAGCCTCGGCCGCGAACAGGCTGGAATTGTTCTACGGCGGCGGCGGCGCGGGCATGCTGCAGGCGTGGATCGACGGGCGCTTCCTCGGCCAGCACGAACTGGACACGGGCCGCTCGTTCCCGGAGACGACGGACACCGTCCGCTTCGACCTCGGCAAGCTGGCGCCGGGGCCGCACGTCGTGGCCGTCATGGTGCGCAACAATTCGCACAACTGGGACCTGATGGCGGACGACGCCCACCGCGAGGCACGAGGCCTGATCGCGGCGTCGCTCACATCCAAAGGGGGACGCCGCTTCGCCGTGCCGATCCGCTGGCGCATCCAGGGCAACCGGGGCGGCGAGGACATCGCCGACCGCATGCGCGGGCCGTTCAACGACGGTGGCCTGTACGGCGAGCGCGCGGGCTGGCACCTGCCCGGCGCGTCGGGGCAGGGGTGGTCGCGGGCGCGGCCGGGCGACGCGCCGCCGGCGCCCGGTACGTATTGGCTGCGCACGCAGGTGAAGCTGGACGTGCCGCGCGGGCACGACGTGCAGCTGGGCCTCGCGTTCGGCGACGTCGACAGTCCCCGCTCCGGGCGCGAGAACCGCGCGCTCATCTTCGTCAACGGCTGGAACGTGGGGCAATTCATCGCGCACGTGGGGCCGCAGCGGGTGTTCGTCATCCCGCCGGGCATCCTCGACCCGCAGGGCGACAATACGATCGCGCTCGCCGTCACGACGGACGGCGCTCCCGCCAATGCGCTGGAACCCGTACGCCTCGTGGTGTTGCGTGCCGTCCGCGGCGGGGCGTCCGGCCAGGGGGTAAATGGGCAGACCGGGCCGTAGTTATTGAACTGTTAGTCACTCTCCCGCAACACCTGATGGTGTCCGGCGTGACAGGAGCCGGCCTCGGCCGTACAATGTTGCCTTACGAGAACATTGGCCGGACCGGAACCTCACCGGTCGCCGCGAGGATACAGTTTGATGCTAGGGTTTGACGACATCGCACAATGGCGCGCGCGGATTTTCTCGCGCCTGTTGTCGATAGTGCTTGTCCTCGGCACCATCGCGGCCATTCCGAGCGCGGTCGTCGTACTGCGCCAGGGCGTCTGGACCGTAGCCGCGATGGACAGCGTCGCGCTGGCCTGGCTGTTCGTCCTGTGGCGCCTGGAGCGCCTGCCATACCGCTTTCGCGTCCTGAACTTCCTTGCCATCATCTACATGGTGGCCATCTGCCTGATGCTGAAGGTGGGGCCGGTCAGCCAGAACTACCTGATGGCGCCGCCCGTGATGGCCGCGATTTTGCTCGGCACGGGACCGGCGCTGGCGGCCCTCGCTGCCAGCGCCGTCATCCTCATCCTCGGCATCGGCCACTTCCAGGCCGCACTGGTCGACATGGGCCACGACCCGCTCGTCGTCGCGCTCCTCGTCGCGCTGAATTTCACGTGCGTGGGCGCGCTCCTGACCCTCACGTGCGGCACGCTGCTCAAAGGGTTGTCGCGTTCGCTGGACGAGGTGCGCGGCTTCGCGAAATCGCTGGAGAGCGGGAAGGATGCGCTGCAGGCGGTGAATGCCGAACTGCGCCTGACGTCGGCCGCGCTGGCGCGCCTGAACGACATGGTGCTGATCGCGCGCGCCGTCGACACGCCGGACCGCGACCAGCCGATCATCTTCAGCAACGAAGCATTCCAGCGCCGCACCGGCTATAGCGATGCCGAGATCGTCGGCCGCAGCATGCGCGTGCTGCACGGGCCGGGCACGGATCCGGAGGTCGTCGAACGCATCGTGGAGTCCATGCGCAACGGCCAGCCGGCGACGGCGGAACTGGTCAACTACACCAAGTCGGGCGATCCCTATTGGGTGGAGATGGAACTCATGCCGTTCACGGACGACGCGGGCCGGATCAGCCACTGGGTCGTCGTCGGCCGCGACATCACGGAGCGCCGCCACTCGGCCGACGCGATCCACCGCCTCGCCTATTACGACGTCCTCACCGGCCTGCCCAACCGTCGCCTGATGACGGAGCGCCTGGACGCGATGGTGGCTTCGGCCAACGCGGGCCGCGGACTCGGCGCGGTGCTGTACATCGACCTGGACAACTTCAAGCACGTGAACGACGCGCGCGGCCACGCGACGGGCGATGCGCTGCTCAAGCATACGGCGAAGAACCTGGGCCACGTGGTCCGCAAGGGCGACACCGTGGCGCGCCTCGGCGGCGACGAATTCGTCGTGCTGCTCGACGGCCTGGGCACCGATCCCGCCGCCGCGACGGCCGCCGCGCTGTCCGTGTCGGACAAGATCCGCGCCGCGCTCGCGGAAGACGTCGTCATCGACGACCAGAGCTACCATTCGACGGCCAGCATCGGCGTGGCGCTGCCGACGCGTCCCGGCCAGTCCGTGGCCGACCTGCTGCGCGACGCCGATCTTGCCATGTACCACGCCAAGGCGGCCGGCCGCAACGGCGTGGCCGTGTTCGAGACGCGGATGCTGGCCGCGGCCGAACGCCAGCTGACCCTGGGCCGCGACCTCTCGGCAGCGCTCGACAACGGCGAACTGTCCATGCACCTGCAGCTGCAGGTCGACCATGCGGGCCAGCCGGTGGGTGCGGAGATGCTGATGCGCTGGCGCCGCGCCGACGGCACGTTCGTCCCGCCCGACGTCTTTATCCCGGTGGCGGAAACGACGGGCATGATCGTCCCGCTGGGCCAGTGGGTGCTGCGCCAGGCCTGCCGGGCGCGCCGCGCATTGGAGGCGGCCGGCCATCCGCTGCAACTGTCGATCAACGTCAGCCCGCGCCAGTTCCGCCAGCCGGAATTCGTCGCGCAGGTGCGCGCCGCGTTCGCGGAATCGGGCGTCGCGCCGCATGCCTTCGTGTTCGAGGTGACGGAGGGCCTGCTCGTCGAGGATTTCGACATGATCACGGCCAAGATGCGCGAACTGGCCGCGTTGGGCATCCGCTTCTCGATCGACGATTTCGGCACCGGCTATTCGAGCCTGGGCTACCTGAAGAAGATGCCGTTGTACGAACTGAAGATCGACAAGAGCTTCATGCGCGACACGCCGCACGACACCAACGGCACCGCGATCGTGCAGACGATCCTCGCGATGGCCGACCACCTGGGCCTGCGCGTCGTCGCGGAAGGCATCGAGACGGAGGCGCAGGCGCGCTTCCTCGCCGAGAACGGACGGCCGTGCATGCAGGGCTACCTGTATTGCCGGCCGTTGCCGCTGCCGGACCTGATCGCGCGCCTCGACCGCGCGTGTGAATTCGCACCTGCCGACATTCGCGGCTAACGTCCGGCCGCGGCCAGTTCCACATCCTGCACGACATCGACCCATGCCGCGTGCGTCAGTTCCGCCAGCCGCGCGGGCGTGATGCGCACGGCCGCATCCGGCGCGCCGGCGGCGGGAAACACCTCGTCGAATGCCCGCAGCGACACGTCGCAGAACACGCGCAGCGGCTGCGCCAGCCCGAACGGGCACACGCCGCCGACCGGATGTCCCGTCTCGCGTTCCACCTCGTCCAGCCCCAGCATCCTGGCCTTCTGGCCGAACGTTTCCTTGTACTTGCGGTTGTCGATGCGCGCATCGCCGCGGGCGACGAGCAGCACCACCTCGTCGTCCAGGCGCAGGGACAGCGTCTTTGCGATCTGGCCCGGCGCGACGCCCAGCGCCTCGGCGGCAAGGGCGACCGTCGCCGTGCTCGTGGCGTAGCGCCGGATCGCGATGTCGGGTGCGTGGGTGGCGAAGAAGGCGGTGACGGAAGCGAGGCTCATGGGTGTGTTCGTGGATTGCGATCCGGCCAGTCTATCATTTGTATGCTCCTGAGCACGACAGTCCGGTACACTGAGCCGTGCCAACCATCCGCAAGCGGCCTGAAGCCGCGGTGCGGCAAGCCAACTGCTTTCGTTTTCAAGGACGTATGGATGAGACCACCCGATGAACGCACGGTAGTCCCGGTAACCAAAGATTCGGAAAATGAAGGGCCGATACCGTCAGCATGGCGGCCGACCCTCGAAAAGATCGTCGATGCCTTTGTTCGTCACGACTACCGTCTTGCAGATGGGATTGCCGGAGTCGCGCCGGTATCGGAGGAGACCGCAACGCAGATTCACGCGTACCTGCAAGAGTACGGAGCAAAGCTGGTTTCGCTTCCACGAGAGTCGTGGGCGACATCGGTGTGTATCTGGACGGGCGACCACTGGGAGGCCATGATCGATCTCTGGACGGAAGAGGAAGGCCGCAGCGACCTCGTGTTGGAGGTTCGCGTATCGGAAGTGGACAGTGAATTTCTTGTGACCGTCTACATGGTCTACGTTCCATAACGCAGGCGATTGAACGGCACAGGGGCACTGCCCACCTTGACCGAGTGCCGGTCCGTAAGAGTCGGGGAGATGAAAGCCTGTGCCGCGTCACGCGAGCGCAGCACGCCAGCGCGCCCGATACGCCTGCAGGCCGGCGGGCGCGCGCGCCGCGATCGCCGTACTGGTGCCAGGCGGCGTCGCGTCCCGGTAGCGCAGCATCCAGCCCCCGCACGTGGTGCCGCTCGCATCGTCCGAATACGACACCGGCTGTTGCGGGCGCAGGGCCGCGAGCAGGGGGCCGAACCACGGGTTTGCCGTAAAACTGCCCTCGACGGCGAGCGGGCCCGCGGCGCCCAGCGCGTCGAGGCAGTAATCCGTCATCAGCACGCAGTACAGCGTGGCCAGCGCATAGCGTTCCCGCACGTCCGCCGGCGGCGGGCCTTCGATGTTGCCGGTGCGGCCCGCGAACGGACCGCCCGTCGCGGCGAAGCAGGGCAGCGCCATTGTGCCTTGCGCCACCAGCCGTTCGATCGCGTCGAAGCCGCAGGGCACGGGCTGCGCGCCGGCCAGCTCGCCGAATTCGCGCCCGCCCATGAAGCGCATGCACGCGACGGGCCGGCCCAGCGCATTTGTGTTGGCCAGCATGTCGGCCTCTTCACGCAATCCGTCCAGCGCGGTGCCGAATGCGGCGGCGATCATCCACGTGCCCGTCGACAGCACCGTGCCTTCGTTGCGGCCGAGGTAGCGCAGCAGCGAGGCATTGCTGTCGTGGATGCCGCACAGGACCTCGCAATCGGCCGGCAGGCCGGTCGCCGCCGCGATCTCCGGCCGCAGCGCGCCCAGCACCGCATGCGGCGGCGCCAGTGGCGGCATCAGGTCCGTCCACCCCATGCGGGCCACGAGGCTGGAATACGTCTGCGCGCGAGGGTCCCACAGGTCCGTGTGACAACCGAGCGACGTCGCCTCCGACGCGGCCACGCCGCACAGGCGCCAGGCCCAGTACTGCGGATACATGAGCATGTGCCGTGTGCGCGCGAATTCGCGCGGGAAGCGCGCCTGCAGCCACGCGAGCTGCCGACCCAGGTTCAGGCCCGCCGGGAGGCGCGGGGACAGCGTCTCGTCGTACGCTGGACCCGCGTAGTCGACGCCCGGCAGCTCCGCTTCGTAGTCCAGCACGGGCAGTACGAGGCCCGCGTCGTCGACCAGCGCGGCGGTGGCGCCGTGCGTGACGGGGACGATGGCCGAGACGTGCGCTCGCGCGGCGAACGTACGGCACGTCGCGAGCAGCCAGTCCCACAGGCCATTGGTGTCGAGGTGCGGATAGGTGCCGTCCGTGCGCACGGCGTTCGGGCGGCGCTGCTCCGCGAGGACCTTGCCGGCCGCGTCGATCAGCGCCAGCTTGGCATTCGTCTTGCCGATGTCGAGGACGATGAGGGCGTCCGGCATCATGCGCTCCGCGCGCGCCGCATGCGCAGGAGTTTCGGCAGCGCGATGGTCACGAGCAGCAGCACGCCCACGACGATGGTCATGTAGATGCCGGGGATGTTGGCGAGGGATAGGCCATACGTGACGGTCCCCATCGTGAGCACGGCCAGCATGACGCCCGCGATCGTGCCCGCGCCGCCCGCGATGCTGACGCCGCCCAGGATCACCATCGTGATCACTTCCAGCTCCCAGCCGGTGGCGATGTTCGGGCGCGTGCTGCCGATGCGGCCCGTGAGCAGGAAGGCGGCGAGGCCGGCCATCGCGCCCGTCAGCATGAACAGCGCGAGGCGGTAGCGGTCGACCGCGATGCCGGAAAAGCGTGCCGCTTCCGGGTTGTTGCCGATGGCGTAGATGCGGCGACCCCAGCTCGTCGTGTGGAGAAGCAGCGCGAACAGCGCGGCGCACACGAGCAGCACGACGAATTCGCGCGGCACGATGCCGAAGAAGTAGCCCTGGCCCCAGTCGGCCATCAGTTGCGGATAGCCGGTGAACGCCTTGTCGCCCAGGACGACGCTGGCCAGGCCGCGGTACAGCGACACGGTGCCGATGGTGACGACGATCGACGGCAGCGCGAAGCGCGTGACGAGCACGCCGTTCAGGAGACCGCACGCGGTGCCCGTCGCCAGTGCGACGACGGGCAGGCTTTCGGCCGGGAAGCCGGCGCCTTTCGCGAGGCCCATCGCGACCGACGACAGCGCGAGCGTGCCGGCGACCGAGATGTCGATCTCGCGGCAGATGATCAACAGCGCCATCGGCAGCGCGATCAGCGCCTTTTCGCTGAAGTTCTGGGTGCCGTCCAGCAGGTTGTACAGGTCCAGGAAGTGCGGCAGGGCGATGCTGTTCGCGACGAAGACGGCGACGAACAGCATGGCCAGCAGGCTTTCCCAGCGCCCGAGGAGCGTTTTCAGGCGGGGCGTTTCGCGGTCGAGGATCGTGTAGCGCGACGACGGCTTGGATTCGGTTGGCATGGAGGTGGTCGGGTTCACGCGGCACTCCGGTTGGGTTGGGCGCCCGTGCCGTGCAGCGGCAGGATCTGGCGGCTGCGGCGGCCGGCGCCGCGGGCGTTGATCAGGACGGCGACGAGGATCACGAGGCCGGTGAGGGCGCTCTGCCAGAACGGCGACACCTGCAGCACGGGCAGCGCGTTGCCGATCACGGTGAGGAACAGCGCGCCCAGCGTGGCGCCGAGCACCGTGCCGACGCCGCCGCCGATGGACACGCCGCCGATCACGCATGCGGCGATCACGGTGAATTCGAAGCCGTAGGCGATTTCCGTGTAGGCGACGGCATAGCGGGCGACCCACAGGTAGCCGCACAAACCGGCGACGGCACCGGACAGCGCGTACGTCCCCAGCAGGCGCTTGTGGCTCGGAATGCCGATATAGCCCGCGCATTGCGGCGCATTGCCGATGGCGTACAGGTCGCGCCCGAAGCGCGTGCTGCGCGCGATCCACGCCATGACGGCCAGCGCGGCGGCGGCGATCCACACGAGGTGCGGAAGGCCCAGCAGGCGGTCGAGCGGGAAGGCGATGAAGTTCGCCGGCATCTGGTGCGCCGACACCCAGGCGCCGCCGGACAGCACGAACACGGCGCCGCGGTAGACGCTCATCGTGCCCAGGGTGACGACGATGGGCGGCAGCTCGAGGTAGCCGATCAGCCAGCCGTTGACGGCACCGAGCGCCAGGCCCACGGCGACGGCCGCCAGCACGATCAGCGGCAGCGGCAGGCCGGGGACGTGCGCGCCCAGCATCGCGGCGACCATGCCGGACAGGGCCAGGTTCGACGCGACGGACAGGTCGACGCCGCGCGTGACGATGACGAGCATCTGCGTGAGCGCCAGCATCACGAGCAGCGTGCTGTCCGTGACGAGGTTGGCGAGCGAGCCGGCCGACAGGAAGACCGGTGCGCGCAGGCCGACCGCGACGACGAGCAGCACGACCATTGCGGCCAGCAGCGGTTCGCGTTGTTTGAGGATGTTCATGCGGCCTCCAAAGTCAAACCGGATGCGGCGGCAACGACGGATTCCGGCGTGGCCTCGCCGCGCAGGAATTCGCGCTGCACGTGGCCGTGGTGCATGACGACGATGCGGTCCGCCATGCCCAGCACTTCCGGCAGTTCGGACGACACGAGGATCACCGAAAGGCCCCGTGCCACGAGCTGGCCGATGAAGCGGTGCACCGCGGCCTTCGAGCCGATGTCGATGCCCTTCGTGGGCTCGTCGAGGATGATGACTTTCGGGTTCGTCGCGAGCCATTTGCCGAGGACGACCTTCTGCTGGTTGCCGCCCGAGAGCTCGGCCACGTGCTGCGTCAGGTGGCTCGCCTTGAGTTCCAGCTGTTCCGCGAAATGGCGCGCGATGGCCGCCTCCTGCTTCGCGTGGCGCCGCAGGAAGAAGCCGATGCGCGACAGGATCGGCAACGTGATGTTGTGCTGGATCGGCATCGTCAGGTGCGCCCCGTGGTGCTGGCGGTCTTCCGGCACGTAGGCGATGCCCAGTGCGATCGCTTCGCTCGGCGAGCGCGCCATCACCGGACGGCCGTCGAGCGTGACGCAGCCCGACACACCCGGCGTGAGGCCGAACAGCGCCTGCATCACTTCCGAGCGGCCCGCGCCCACGAGACCGTAGAAGCCGAGGATCTCGCCGCGGCGTAAAGTAAAACTGACGTCGTCGAATTCGGTGGGGTGGGACAGGTTCTGCACGACGAGCAGCGGGTCGCCGATGTCGGCGTCGAGCTTCGGATAAGCCTGGTGCACGGCGCGGCCGACCATCAGTGCGACCAGTTCCTGTTCCGTGATGTCGGCGAGGCGCCCTTCGGCCACGAACTGGCCGTCGCGCAGCACCGTGTAGCAGTCGGCCACTTCGAAGATCTCGTCGAACTTGTGCGAGATGAAGATGACGGCGGTGCCGGCGCCTTTCAACTGGTCGATGATGCGGTACAGCTCGCGGATCTCGCGCTGCGACAGCGCGGCCGTCGGTTCGTCCATGATGACGACGCGGGCATCCTGGGCGAGGGCGCGGGCGATTTCGACAAAGTGGCGCTGCGCCACGGACAGGTCCTTGACGCGCGCCTTCACGGGCAGCGCGACTTCGAGGCGGGCGAACAGCGCTTCCGCTTCGCGCTCGATTTGCGCCCAGTCGATGCGACCGCCGCGCACGGGCTGGCGGCCGACGTAGATGTTTTCGGCGACGGAGAGCTCGTCGAACATGACGGTCTCCTGGTGCACGGCCGTGATCCCGGCGGCCATCGCTTCCTGCGGGCTCGCGAACGTCACGGGTTTGCCGTCCAGGGACAACGTGCCCGCGTCCGGGCGGTAGATGCCCGTGAGGGTCTTCACGAGCGTGGATTTGCCGGCGCCGTTCTCGCCGATCAGGGCCATGCATTCGCCGGCGCGGATCGTGATGTTCACGCCGTTCAGGGCATGGATGCCGTTGAAGCGTTTGCTGATGCCGGTCAGTTGGAGGACCGGAGGTGTTTGAGTGGCTGGCATAGGGTA
This sequence comes from Massilia sp. PDC64, assembly GCF_900101265.1. Classification (GTDB taxonomy): domain Bacteria; phylum Pseudomonadota; class Gammaproteobacteria; order Burkholderiales; family Burkholderiaceae_D; genus Telluria. The sequence goes on along the minus strand of NZ_FMZS01000016.1, from coordinate 74,698 downwards.
TGGCGTTCCCGGCTGCGAGGTCGGGAACGACGATAGATTGAACGTACGGCTTAGAACAGCTTCGCGAACTTGTCGATGTTGTCCGCGTTATACGTGAACGGCGGCCCCAGGGCGGCCTCGCCATTGGCGTCGAGCGTCACGCTGCCCAGCCGTCCGACGGACACGCTGGCACCCGGTTTCGCTTCCGCCTTGCCCTTCACGAACTGGTCGGCCGCATAGGTCGCGGCGTAGCCCAGGTCGATCGGATTCCAGATCGCGAATTCCTTCACGGCGCCGCTCTTCACGTGGCCGGCCATTTCGGACGGCAGGCCGAGGCCCGTCACGTAGACCTTGCCGACGAGGTGTTCGTCCGCCACGGCCTTGCTGGCCGCGACGATGCCCACCGTGGTCGGCGCGATGATCGCCTTCAGGTTCGGATGGCTGCGCAGCAGGCCGATCGCCTCGCGGTAGCTTTTATCGGACTGGTCGTCGCCGTACACGGTGGCCACCAGCTTGAGCTTCGCATACTCGGGCTTCTCCAGCACCTTCTTCATCACGCCGATCCAGATGTTCTGGTTCGTCGCCTGCGCGGAAGCGGAGAGGATCGCGATCTCGCCCGCACCGCCGATCTCGTCGGCCGCCATCTGGATCTGCTTCTCGCCGATCAGTTCCGCGTTCGACGGATTGAGCTGCATCTGCCGGCCTTCCGGCGCGAGGCCGCTGTCGAACGAGACGACCTTGATCCCGCGCTGCATGGCCTTCTTCGCAATCGGCACCAGCGCGTTCGGGTCGTTCGCCGAGATCACGATCGCGTCGACCTTCTGGCTGATCAGCGAGTTGATGATCTCGATCTGGCCTTCGGCGCTGGGCGTCGTCGGACCTGTATAGATCACTTCGACGTTGCCGATCTGTTTCGCCGCCTCGTCGGCGCCCGTGTGGGCCGCGTCGAAGAAGCCGTTGCCGAGGTTTTTCACGACCATTGCGATGCGGGTCTTCTCAGGCTTCTTCTCGCCGCAGCCGGCGACGCCTGCCAGGATGCCGACGGCCGCCAGGGCGAGCAGGGTGGTTTTAAGCTTCAATGTGCGGCCTCCAGTTGCGCGTCCAGCCGCGGGTCGAGTTGCGCGTCCAGGTGGAACAGCGCGGCGGATTGCAGGTCGAACTGCGGATTAAAAAAAGGCGCGCCGACGTCCGGTGCCACTTCGTCCGGTTCCACCGTGACGACCTTGACGCCGTACTGCTCGAGCGTCTGGACGGCCTTGTCCGACGCGCCGGTGTCCGTGATGACGGTCAACACCCGATCGAGCCCGCACAGGATCAGCCCAGCCTTGCGCGCGAACTTGGAACTGTCGGCCAGCACGATCAGTTCCTCCGCCTGGCTGATCAGGCGTTTCTCCGCCTGGATCAGCAGCGGATCCGCTTCCATCAGGCCGAGCAGCGACAGGCCGTAGACGCTCATGAACATCTTGCCGGCGTAGTGGTGCTGGGTGATGTCGTTGTCGAACGGCGAGAGGATCACGTTTTGCTCGCGGTAGACCTTCCCGCCGGGGACGATGATCTCGTTCTCGCTCGAGACGAGCAGCCGTTCCGCCATCAGGAACGAATTGGTCAGGATCTTGAGGTGCTTGTCGGCCAGGAACTCGGCCATCATGAACGTCGTCGTGCCGCCGTTGATGATGATCGTTTCGCCGTCCGCGCACATGCCGGCCGCGTGGCGGGCGATGGCCCGTTTGCGTGCGGCATAGCACTGGATATTGTTCTGGAACGTTTCGCTCGACAGCGGGAACTGGCGCTTCTTGGGAAGCAGGTTCTCGGCACCGCCGCGGGTGCGGGTGAGCAGGTTGCGGGCTGCGAGCCAGCTGATGTCGCGCCGGACCGTGGCCGGCGACGCGTTGAGCCATTCGACGAGCTGCTGGACCGTCGCCGTCTGGTGCTCGGCGAGCAGTTTCAGCAAACGCTTGCGGCGTTTGTGATTCACCATGTGTCTCCTCCTGTATGCCGTTTATTTAGTTGTGCGGCGTGACAGCGTCGTACCGTGGGTCGCGCTGTCTGGGAAAAAGAGTAATGAGGAGTTGAAAGGTCGTCAATCGTTAAATGATCAAACGATTGATTATTTGGTCCGCGAACGGCGTCCAAATGCGCGTTTCGATCAACTAAATGATTAAATCGCTCTTGGTCACGATGTTGATCGATTCCGCGTTGACACTGCTTGGGCCGCTGAATTCTACTGTGCCCGATGCCGCGACCGTGGACCACGGCGCGGGCGACACACAACGCAAACACATGGAGACCTATTTATGGGTGCAATGAGCGACACCAAGCACAAGGAACCGATCACGTCGCGCTGGGACGACCAGCACGCCGCCACGCTGAGCGAACCTGAACTGCTGCTGTACCGTTCCAATCTGCTCGGTTCCGACCTGCGCATCACGAACTTCGGCGGCGGCAATACGTCGGCCAAGATCGTCATGACGGATCCGCTCACGGGCGAGCAGGTCGACGTGCTGTGGGTGAAGGGCTCCGGCGGCGACCTGGGTTCCATCAAGCTGGACGGCTTCTCGACGCTGTACATGGACAAGCTGCAGGCGCTGAAGACCCGCTACCGCGGCCTGGAACACGAGGACGAGATGGTCGGCTACCTGCCGCACTGCACGTTCAACCTGAATCCGCGCGCCGCGTCGATCGACACGCCGCTGCACGCCTACATCGACCGTAAACACGTCGACCACATGCACCCGGATGCCGTGATCGCGATCGCGGCCTGCAAGAACAGCCGCGCGCTGACGGAGAAGATCTTCGAAGGCGAACTGGGTTGGCTGCCGTGGCAGCGTCCCGGCTACGATCTCGGTCTCAAGCTCGAGAAGCTCTCGCAGGAAAAGCCGCAGCTGAAGGGCATCATCCTCGAAGGCCATGGCCTGTTCACGTGGGGTGACACGGCCAAGTCGTGCTACGAGACGACGCTCGCGATGATCAAGCGCGCCGAGGAATGGCTGGCCGCCAACGTGAAGCAGCCCGTGTTCGGCGGCCAGGTCGCCCAGCCGCTGCCGGCCGCCGACCGCGCGGACCTCGTCGCCCGCCTGATGCCGCTGCTGCGCGGGAAGATCAGCCAGCAGGAGTTCAAGCTGGGCCACTTCGACGACTCCGACGCCGTGCTGGAATTCGTCTGCAGCGCCGACCTCGCGCCGCTGGCCGCCCTGGGCACCTCGTGCCCCGACCACTTCCTGCGCACGAAGATCCGCCCGCTGGTGCTCGATTTCGATCCGGCCGCCCCGGACTTCGATCGTTTGATCAGCGGTCTCGATCAGGCGCTGAGCGATTACCGCGCGGACTACACCGCCTACTATGAGCGCTGCAAGCGCGAGACGTCGCCGAAGATCCGCGACGCCAACCCGATCATCTACCTGATCCCGGGCGTGGGCATGCTGTCGTTCGCGAAGGACAAGGCGACGGCGCGCATCGCCGGCGAGTTCTACGTCAACGCGATCAACGTGATGCGCGGCGCGAACGGCGTCGACCAGTATGTCGGCCTGCCGGAACAGGAAGCGTTCGACATCGAATACTGGCTGCTGGAAGAAGCGAAGCTGCAGCGCATGCCTAAGCCGAAGAGCCTCGCGGGCCGCATCGCGCTCGTGACGGGCGGCGCGGGCGGCATCGGCCAGGCCGTGGCGCGCCAGCTGCTGCAGGAAGGCGCGTGCGTGATGCTGACCGATATCGATGGGGAGGCGCTGGAAGAGGCGAAGCAGAATCTCGTCAAGGTCGCCGGTAAAGACAACGTGGCGACCGTGCAGGCCAACATCACGAGCGAGGAGCAGGTCGGCGGCATCCTGTCCGCGACGGCACTGCGCTTCGGCGGCGTCGACCTGCTCGTGTCGAACGCGGGCATCGCGTCGGCCGCGCCGCTGGACGAGACGTCGCTGGACGTGTGGAAGCGCAACCAGGACATCCTCGTGACGGGCTACTTCCTCGTATCGCGCAACGCGTTCCAGATCATGAAGCAGCAGAAGCTGGGCGGCAGCATCGTTTTCGTGGGCAGCAAGAACGGCCTCGTGGCGTCGGCCGGCGCGTCCGCGTATTGCACGGCGAAGGCGGCCGAAATCCACCTGGCCCGCTGTATCGCGCTGGAAGGGGCGGAGCACGGCATCCGCGTGAACGTCGTCAACCCGGACGCCGTCATCCGCGGCTCGCGCATCTGGGACGGCAAGTGGAAGGAAGAACGCGCCGCGTCGAACAAGATCGACCTGGACGACGTCGAGGAGTTCTACCGCAAGCGCAGCATGCTCAAGAAGAGCGTGTTCCCGGAAGATATCGCGGAAGCCGTGTACTTCTTCGCCAGCGAGAAGTCGGGCAAGAGCACGGGCAACGTGCTGAACGTGGATGCAGGCAACGCGGCGGCGTTCACGCGATAATAATCATTCAGAAGAACAGCGGCGCCGCAGGGCGCGGTGCCGCCGACGACAGGAGACAACATGACGACCCTCATCGATGCCGGCCTGGTGGCCGACCACAACGCGAAGCTGGCCTCCCAGCTGGAAGCCGACTACGACGCGCTCGGCGGCATGCTGGCCCGCCGCGGCCAGGATATCGAGGCATTGACGGCGCTCGCGCAGCGCTTCGCAGTCGCGGTCCCCAGCTGGGGCGTGGGCACGGGCGGCACGCGCTTCGCCCGCTTCCCGGGCCGCGGCGAACCGCGCAACGTGTTCGAAAAGCTGGACGACTGCGCCGTCATCAACGAGCTGACGCGCGCCACGCCGGCCGTGTCGCCGCACTTCCCATGGGACAAACCGACGGATGCGAAAGAGCTGCGCCAGAAGGCGGACGACCTGGGCCTCGCGTTCGACGCCGTCAACTCGAACACGTTCCAGGACCAGCAGGGTCAGGAGCACACGTATAAATACGGCAGCCTGACGGCGACGAGCAGCGCCACGCGCGCCCAGGCCGTCAAGCACAACATCGAATGCATCGAGCTGGGGCGCGAACTCGGGTCGAAGGCGCTGACGGTATGGGTCGGCGATGGCGCCAACTTCCCCGGCCAGCACAACCTGCGCGGCGCGCTGGAGCGCTACCTGGACAGCATGCACGAGATCTATGCGGCGCTGCCGGACGACTGGAACGTCTTCATCGAACACAAATTGTTCGAGCCGGCGTTCTACGCGACGACCATCGCCGACTGGGGCACGAGCTTCGCATGTGCGACGGCGCTGGGTCCGAAGGCGAAATGCCTCGTCGACCTGGGCCACCACGCGCCGAACACGAACATCGAGATGATCGTCGCGCGCCTCGGGCAATTCGGCAAACTGGGTGGCTTCCATTTCAACGACAGTAAATACGGCGACGACGATCTCGACTCGGGCTCGATCAACCCGTTCCAGCTGTTCCTGGTCTTCAACGAACTGGCCGATGCCGCGCTGCGCGAAGGCCCGGCGTTCAAGCCTGCGTACATGCTGGACCAGTCGCACAACGTGACGGACCCGGTGGAGAGCCTGATGAACAGCGCGGTGGAAGTGCAGCGCGCGTACGTACAGGCCGCGCTGGTCGACCGCGCGCAACTGGCCGGGTTGCAGGAATCGAACGACGTGCTGCTGGCGGCGCAGGCGCTCAAGCAGGCGTTCCGCACGGACGTGTCGCCGATCCTCGCGATGGCGCGCGTGCGCTCGGGCGGCGCGGCGGACCCGGTGGCGTGCTACCGGGCGAGCGGGTATCGCGACAAGGTCGCAAGCGCGCGGCCGGCGAAGGCGGGAGCGAGCAGCAGCGGGATCGTGTAAGTCCGCCGCCGCGCATTCCCACGCGCCGGTCGTTCCGGCGCGTTCCGCCCACTCGTCCCGGAGTTTCCCTGCATGAGGAAGCCTTTATTGGCGCTCGCCCTGTCGTGTGCCTTTGCCGCGCACGCGGCCGGCCCATCCACGACGTTCGCCGACGTCGCCGCACACCTGCAATCGCCGCCACCCGACGCCCGCCCCATGATGCGCTGGTGGTGGTTCGGCCCGGCCGTACAGAAACCCGAGCTGGAACGCGAGATCCTCGCGATGAAGGCCGGCGGCATCGGCGGTTTCGAGATCCAGCCTGTCTACCCGATGGAGCTCGACGATGCCGCGCGCGGCATCCGCAATGTGCCGTATCTTTCTCCCGAATTCCTCGATGCGGTGAGCTTTGCCAACCGCACGGGGCGCGCCAACGGCATGCGTGTCGACATGACGCTCGCCAGCGGGTGGCCTTACGGCGGACCTCACGTCACGGTCGGCGAAGCGGCGTCGCGCCTGCGCCAGGACGTCGTCGACGTGCCGGCCGGCGCGACGAGCTTCGCGCTGCCTGCCGTGATGAACGGCGAAAAGATGATCGCGGCGTTCGTCGGTTCGGGCGTCGATCCGGCAGCCTTGAAACCGCTCGCCGTGCAGCCAGGGACCGATGGCCGCGCGGCGATCGCGCCGGCCGACGTGCCCCGCAAGGTCGCCGTATACATCGCCAGCCGTACGGGCCAGCAGGTTAAGCGCGCGGCGCTGGGCGCGGAAGGCTTCGTGCTCGATCACCTGAGCCGCAAGGCCGTCGATCACCACCTCGTCACGGTGGCCGAGCCGCTGTTGAAGGCGTTCGGCGACGCGCCCCCGTATGCCGTGTTCTCGGACAGCCTGGAGGTCTACAACACCGACTGGACCGATGATTTCGTCGCCGAGTTCAAGCGGCGGCGCGGCTACGACATCGTGCCGCACTTGCCGGCCGTGTTCACGGGGCTGGGGCCCGACGCGTCCGCCGTGCGCCGCGACTGGGCGCTCACGCAGACGGAGCTCGTGAACGAGCGTTACCTGACGCCGATCGACGACTGGGCGAAGAAACACGGCACGCAATTCCGCTCGCAGACATATGGCGAGCCGGCCGTCTCCCTGTCCAGCAACCGCCTCGTCGCGCTGCCGGAGGGAGAAGGGCCGCAGTTCCGCGAATTCTCGTTCACGCGCCTGGCCACGTCCGCGGGTCATTTGTACGGCCGGCCCGTGATCTCGGCCGAGACGTGGACGTGGCTGCATTCGCCCGCGTTCGCCGCCACGCCGCTGGACATGAAGGCGGAAGCGGACCGCATGCTGCTCGAAGGCGTGAACCAGTTCATCGGACACGGCTGGCCGTACACGCCACCGGGCACGATAGCACCGGGCTACGCGTTCTACGCGGCCGCCGTGTTCAACGACCACAACCCGTGGTGGAACGTGATGCCGGAGGTGACGGGCTACCTGACGCGCATGAGCTGGTTGCTGCGCCAGGGCGAGCCCGCGAACCAGGTCGCCGTGCTGCTGCCGAACGACGACGTGTACGCAGCTCTCGTGCCGGGCAAGGTGTCGCTGTCCGCCGAGATGCACCGGTACGTGACGCCGGCGCTGACGGCGCAGATCCTCGACGCCGGCCAGAACCTCGACTACATCGATGCGGAGGCGATCCTCGCGCTGGGCGTCCGTTACCCCGTGCTCGTGCTGCCGCACGTGACGCGGCTCGCGCCCGACGTGATCGACAGGCTGGCGGCTTACGTGCGCGGCGGCGGGCACATCGTCGCCGTGGGCGGCACGCCGTCGCTCGCGCCCGGGTATCTCGACGCGGCGCGCGTGTCGGCGACCGTCGCCGCCAAGGCGAAGGCCCTGTTCGCGCATCCGAATGTACGCACCGTGGCCGGCGACGACGCGGTCGGCGCCGCGGTGCAGGCCGTGCTGGCGCCGGACATGAAGCTGTCGGCGCACACGTCCGACGTGGGCTTCGTGCGCCGCAAGCTGCGCGACGCGGACATCTATTTCATCGCCAACACGAGCAACCGGCCCGTGCACGCGCAGGCCTCGTTCGGCGCGACGCGCAAGGCCGCCGCGTGGATCGACCCGGACAGCGGGCGCGTGACGGCGGCCGTGCTGCCGGCCGCGCTCGACCTGGCGCCGTACGAATCGCGGGTGCTCGTGCTGGCGGATGCGCTGCCGGCGGCGCCGGCGCCCGCCGCTGCCACGATGGAGATCGCGGACCTGGGCCGCGACTGGACCCTGCGCTTCCCCGGCCGGGCACAGGCACAACGCCTCGCCGCGCTGCGTTCATGGACCGAGGACGAGGCCACGCGTTATTTCTCCGGCGTCGCCACGTACGAAAAAGACGTCGAGCTCACGGCAGCGCAACTGCGGTCGTCGCGGCTCGTGCTCGATTTCGGTCCCGGCACACCGCTGGAGTCGGCGCCGAAGGTCCCGGCCGGCATGCGCGCGATGTTCGAAAGCCCCGTGCGCGAAGCGGCGCAGGTCTATGTCAATGGCCGGCATGCGGGCGCCGTGTGGCATCCGCCGTATGCGGTCGACGTCACGGGCTACCTGCAGCCGGGCCGCAACCGCATCGAGGTACGCGTCGCCAATCTCGCACTGAATGCGCTGGCGGGTCATGCGCTGCCGGATTACCGGCTGCTGTCCGCCCGCTACGGCCAGCGCTTCGTCCCGCAGGACACGGCCCTGATCGCGCCGCAGCCGGCGGGCCTGCTGGGTCCCGTCAAGCTGCTGGGCACGGGCCAATAATCATCGACAGGAGAACAACAACATGACGACGACCCGACGATTCACCCTGCTGGCGGCCGGCCTCGCCCTGGCACTGCCCGCCTGCGCGCAGACGACCGGCTACCCGCAACCCACGCCGGCCATGCAGGCCATCATCGACAAGGACATCAGCCGCCACTTCGGCGACGCGCCGCTCGATGCGGGACCGCTGGCGACGGACCTGTCGCCCGAGCTGACGCCGGCCGCCGTCGACAAGGCACTGCGCAAGGTGGCGGACTGGCAGCTCGCCCGCTCGCAACCGTATTTCTCCCGCATCTGGACGGAGAGCGTGATGTACACGGGCTTCATGGCGGCCTCGGAGGCGACGGGTGATCCGAAATACCGTGATGCGATGCTCGCGATGGCGCGCCACTTCGATTTCCAGGAGCGCGACCGCCTGCCGAACGCGGACGACCTGTCGATCGCGCAGACCTACCTCGACCTCTACTTCCAGGAGAAGAACCCGGGCATGCTGCGCCTGACGAAGGCCGAGATGGACGACCTGCTGCCGCTGGCGACGCTGAAACCCAACGACCCGCGCATTCCGTGGTGGTGGTGCGACGCCCTGTTCATGGCGCCGCCTGTGTGGGCCAAGATGTTCAAGGCGACGGGCGAACGCAAATACCTCGACTACATGCACCTGAACTGGAAGCGTACGTACGACCTCCTGTACGACAAGGAGGAGCATCTGTACGCGCGCGACGCGAGCTACAAGGACAAGCGCGAGGCGAACGGCAGGAAGATCTTCTGGTCGCGCGGCGAAGGCTGGGTGATGGGCGGCCTCGCACGCGTGCTGGACTACGTGCCGGCGGACGATCCGCAGCGCGGCTTCTACGTGCAGCAGCTGCGCGAGATGTCGGAGAAGCTCGCATCGCTGCAGGGCGCGGACGGCCTGTGGCATGCGGGCCTGCTCGATCCGAAGACGTATCCGCTGCCGGAGATCTCGGGCTCCGCGCTGTTCGTGTACGGCATGGCGTACGGCGTCAACCATGGCCTGCTGGACGGTGCGAAATACCGGCCCGTCATCGCGAAGGCCTGGGCCGGCATCCTGAAGAACGTGTACTCGGACGGCCGCGTCGGCAATATCCAGCAGACGGGCGCGGAGCCCGCGTTCTACCGGCCCACGTCCAGCTACGACTATGGCGTTGGCGGCTTCATGCTGGCGGCGGCGGAGCTGAAGCGCATGGCGCAGGGAGGTGCGCGATGAGCGCGCAGTTGAACACTCGCGCATTCATCATGCGGCTGAAAGCCGGCCATGTCGACGAATACAAGCGGCGTCACGACGAGATCTGGCCGGAGCTGGCCGACCTGTTGCGCGCATCCGGGATCTACGACTATTCGATCTTCCTCGACGAGGTGTCGCTGCAGCTGTTCGCCGTGATGAAGCTGCGCGACGGGCATACGGTCGCGGCGTTGCCGGAGCATCCGGTCATGCGGCGCTGGTGGGATGCGATGGCGCCGCTGATGGAGGTGGAGCCGGGGAACCGGCCGAAGGAATGGCCGCTGCGGCAGGTCTTCCACCTGCCGTGACGGCGCACTTGCGCCTCACTTCGCGGGGTCGAGCAGGCCCCGCGCCTTCAGCCATTCCTCCGCCCGTTTCGGCCACTCGGACGCCGTTCCGAGCCCCGCCCGCATCCCCATCCCGTGCGACCCATGCTCGAACAGATACATCTCGGCCGGCACCTTCGCCCGCGTGAGCGCCTGGTAGAACAGGATGCTGTTCTCGACGGGCACCGTCTGGTCTTCCTGCGTGTGGATGAGAAGCGTCGGCGGCGTGGCCGCGGTGACCTGCTGCTCGACCGACACCAGCCGCACGTCGGCGGCGGACGGGTTGGCGCCCAGCAGCGCCTTGCGCGAACCCGCGTGCACGGCGGGGCCGGACATCGTGATGACGGGGTACATCAGCACGAGGAAGTCGGGGCGGGCGCTGACTTTGTCCAGGTCCGCGCCCGTGCGTCCCAGCGGGTGATCGTACAGGGTGCCGGCGCTGGCGGCGAGGTGGCCGCCGGCGGAGCTGCCCATCACGCCGATGCGGTCCGGGCGGATGTGGTACCTTGCCGCTTCGGACCGCACGAGGCGGACGGCGCGCAGCACGTCGCGCAGCGGGGCCGGGTGGCCGAACTCCTGCATGCGATACTTGAGCACGAAGCTCGTGATGCCGAGGGTGCCGAGCCAGGCAGCGTATTGCTCGCCTTCGCGCTGGGTCGACAGCCGCACGTAGCCGCCGCCGGGACAGATGATGACGCCGGTGCCGTTCGGGCGGTCGACGGCGGGACCGTACACGGTCAGCGTCGGCTCGCTCACGTTGGACACGCGGCCGTCGTCGACGTGCTCCGCGCCGAGCCCGGGCTTCGCGTCCGGCACGCCTTCGGGCCACAGGGGGATCGTGGCCGTCGGCGTTACTTGCGGCGCGGCGAAGGCCGCATCGACGGCTCCGGCGAGCAGGGCGCCGGCAACGAGTTTCATGGTGCGTCTCCTGGTTTCATTCGAACGATTCATTTGAGGTCCTGACATGGTAAAGCTTCGTTGGTTGGGCGGCGCGCTGTTGTGCGCGGGTTTGCTGGGATGCGCGTCGACGCGCGCGCCCGTCGACAGTGCGCTCGGCGCGCTGGATATCGTCACGACGCCGGCGGCCACGCTGGACACGGTGTGGCAGCCGCGCCCCGATGGCGTCATCGCGGTGGCGGGCAAGCCGTCCGGCTTCGTCGCCACGCGCGACACGTTCACGGATTATCGCCTGCACGTGGAATGGCGCTGGACCGGCAAGCCGGGCAACGGCGGCGTGCTGCTGCACGTGGCGTCCGGGCCGAAGGACGGCGTGTGGCCCTACAGTATCCAGGTGCAGACGAAGCACGGGGCCGTGGGCGACCTGCTGCCGATGGCGGGCGCTTCGTTCAACGAGCCGCTGACGACGGCGCCCGGCGCCTACCCGCCGATCAAGGCGCACGTGGCCGTGGACAGCGAACGCCCGCCCGGCGAGTGGAACAGCATGGACGTGCTGGTGCGCGGCGGCTGCATCGACGTGACGATCAACGGCGTGCCGCAGAACGCCGTCACGATCGCGCAGCCGGCGACGGGCCGCATCGGCTTCCAGCTCGAGGGCACGCCGTACGAACTGCGCAACCTGCGGGTCGAGCGTTTGTAGCACGCCTAGCGCTTCAGCCATGCTTCCGGCACCGGCACGATGCAGATATTCAGCGTGCGGCCGTCGGCGGACAGCATCGCGGACTGGATCTCGATGCGCGTGCCGTCCGGGCTGAACGTGGGGTGAGGGTGGTCGGCGGCCGTCGTCTTGTGGCCCGTCGTCAGCAGCCTCATCTCGTGCGTGGCGCGGTCGATGAGGTACAGGCTGCGGCTGAAATCGTCGCCGACGGCGAAGCGGCCGTCGCTGGACCCGTGCACATGCCAGAAGCCGCTGCCGGACGGCGTCTGCCCGACGATCTGCATCTGGCGCGTACGCAGGTTGACGATGGCGAGGCCGCTCGGCTTTTCGCGCGTGCCCGTCTGGCCCCAGCCGTCGTCCTGGCCGGGGTTCGCGCCGCCGACGTCCGTGGCCGGACCGTCCACGGCGGCCGCCGCGCCGGGAATCGCGCGGTGCCCCATGATGGCGAGGGCCACTTCGTCCCTGCCGATCACTGCCTCGTGCGTCACCCATTCGTACGGCGCTTCCGGGTACAGGGGACGCAGGCCGCTGCCGTCGGCGTGTACGGTCCACGTGCGCTGGGGCGACTTGCCGCCGGTCTCCCAGCAGAACACGATCTCGCCCGGGTTCCACAGATTCGCCTGGATGTGGCCCACCTGGAACGGCACCGACACGACGTGGCGCACTTCGCCCGTGCGCACGTTCACGCGCGCGATGCCGGCCGGACCCGCGCCCATCCTGCGCGGGCCGAACGCGGGTTCCAGCTTCGTGCCCGGCGCGAGGTGGCGCGCCGCCTCGTGCGGGCCGACGCGTACGTACAACCATTCCTCGTCGGCGTCCAGCGCCGTGTCGCCATAGGCTTCCATGGATGCGGGGAGCGTCGCGGCCACGCGCTGGTAGCTTGCCGCGTCGCGCATGCGCCCGGCCGCGCTGTCCGCGAGCACGCGCGCGAGGTCGACTTCGACCACCTGCCTGTCGTCGCCCGCGCGGCGCAGGAAATACAGCTTCATCGACTTGCGGGCCGCGTTCAGCATGCCCTCGTAGCCGCCTTCCGTGACCTGGACGATGTCGCCCGTCTTTTCGTTGACGGCCATCGCCTCGTTGCCGGCCAGGCGGGACCGGAAGATCAGCCACTGGCCGTCCGCCGTCCACTGCGGGTGCGTCTGGTAGATCTTCGAATCGCCGTGCGGGCGGCTGGTGAGGAAGGTCAGGCGGGTGCCGGTGACGGGATCGACGACTTCCCTGCGTTCGGACGGGAAGCGTTGGCCGATGGCGGCGCCCGCGTCGACGGCAGCGAGCAATGTGCAGCACAATGTGAATACGATCGGAATGCGCATGGCGGTCTCCTTGTTGTAAGAATCCGAGCATTGTTGCAGCGGCAGCCGCGCATAACCGATCATTTTCCTGATTCTTTGGCCGGCCCCGTTTTGACGGCGGACGGCGCGAGCATAGAATGCAACGCAGAACAGAATAACGAACGGGGATACCGCCATGCCGCTGCTTTCCACCTTGCTCCGCACCGCTGCGCTGATCGTGTTGACCATCGCCGGCGTCCATGCCCAGCCGCTGCCCGCCGCCGTCAATACCGACCCGGCCCGTGCCCAGGTCACCTTGCCGGAGCCCGCGAATCCCGCGCTGCCTTCGCTGATCCTGATCGGCGATTCGACGGTGCGCAACGGCCGCGACGACGGCCAGGGCAAGGGCGCCGCCGGCCAGTGGGGATGGGGCAATCCCGTCGCAGCGTGGTTCGATCCGGCGAAGGTCAACGTCGTCAACCGCGCCGTCGGCGGCCTGTCCAGCCGGACCTACATCACGAGCGGCCACTGGGAGCGCACGCTGGCCCTCGTCAAGCGGGGCGACATCGTCGTCATGCAGTTCGGTCACAACGACGCCAGTGCCGTCAACGATACGAGCCGCGCGCGCGGCACCCTGCGCGGGACCGGCGACGAGACGGAGGAGATCGACAACCTCCTCACGCACCAGCACGAGACGGTGCACACGTACGGCTGGTACCTCCGCAAATACGTGGCCGACATCCGCGCGAAGGGCGCCACGCCCGTCATCTGCTCGCCGATCCCGCATAAACAGTGGGATGCGGCGGGTCACGCGAAGCGCGACCGCGACACGTACGGCGGCTGGGCCGCGGCCGTCGCCAAGGCCGAAGGCGTGGGCTTCATCGACCTGAACGAAGGCATCGCGCGCCGCTACGACGCGCTGGGGCATGACGCTGTGGTCCAGCTGTTCCCGCAGTCGACGCCGGACGAGCATACGCACACCAACTGGGCCGGCGCCGTGCTGAATGCGCAGGTGGCCGCGGAAGGCCTGAAGGCGCTGGGCGATCCGCGCATCGCCGCATGGCTCAAGGCCCGGGCGCCGGTCGACCTGCAGCCGCCGGTGCGCGAGGACGACCGTCCCGTCGTCGAAGCGCGCAGCGTGCACGACGAGGCGCCGCGCGATGCGACACTCCCGACCTTGTACCTCGTCGGCGATTCGACCGTGAAGAGCGGCGGCGTGAACGGTGCCATCGGCTGGGGCGAGCGCATCGCCCCGTACTTCGACTTACGCAAGATTAACGTGGTGAACGCCGCCATCGGCGGCCGCAGCAGCCGCACGTATTTCACGGAAGGGCGCTGGGACAAGGTGCGCGACCAGTTGAAGCGCGGCGACGTCGTCCTCATCCAGTTCGGCCACAACGACGGGGGCCGTATCGGCGACCCCGCGATGAAGAACCGCGCGTCGGCGCCGGGCACCGGTCCGGAAACGGTGGAAGACACGCGTCCGGACGGCACGAAGGAACAGGTGCACAGCTTCGGCTGGTACATGGCGCGCTACGTCGCGGACGCGAAGGCGAAGGGCGCCACCGTCGTCCTTGTCTCGCCCGTGCCGCACCGCGACCGGTGGCAGGAAGGCCGCGACTTCGCGACGTTCGCGGACTGGGACCGCCAGGTGGCCGAGGCCAACGGCGCGCTGTTCATGGACCTGACCCTGCTCGTGGCGGACGGCTACCGGCGGATCGGCGCGGACAAGGTGAACACGCTGTTCGCCGACGCGCGCACGCACACGAATGCGGCGGGCGCCGAGTTCAACGCGGAGCGCGTCGTGGCCGGCCTGAAGGCGCTGCCGGGCAATCCGCTGGGCCCGTACTTCGCCGACCGGGCGCTGGCCGCGCAATGAGGTTCGCGCCTGTCCTCCTGTTGACGCTGGCCGCTTCGCCGTTGGCCGCTTCTGCGCAGGCCGAATGCACGACATGGGGCCGGCCCGGTGCCGTGCTGTTCCAGGACGATTTCAGCGGCCCGCTGGCGGGCTACGTGGCCGAGTATGCGCGCAAGCCGGGCAACGTCGTCGAGAACCGCGACGGGCGGCTCGTGATGGACGTCGACGGCGGCGCGACAGTGTGGCTGGACCGTCCGCTGGCCGGCAACGTGCAGATCAGCTTCACGCGCCGCGTGATCGTCGAGGGCGGCAAGAACGACCGGCTGTCCGACCTGAACGTGTTCTGGATGGCGCGCGACCCGAAGCGCGCCAACCTGTTCACGCGCAGCGGCAAGTTCGAAGACTACGACGACCTGACGATGTACTACGCGGGCATCGGCGGCAATCGCAACACGACGACGCGGCTGCGCCGCTACGGCAACGGCATCCGGGAACTCGTCAACGAATACACCGACAGTGCGCACCTGCTGGAGCCGAACCGCGACTACCGCATCGAGATCGCGGTCTACGAAGGCTGCACGCGCGTGCGCGTGGACGGCAACACGTGGTTCACGTACCGCGATCCGCATCCGCTCACGAACGGCTGGTTCGGTCTGCGCACCACGTGGTCGCGCCAGACGGTGGACGATTTGAAAATACAACGACTCGACTGACAGGAGACTTGCTTGAAGAACCGTTTGAAGCCGTGCGCGGCGCTGGTGCTGGCCGCTTGCGCGCTGGCCGCGTCCGCCCAGCAGGCGCCGGCGCCGCAGGAAAAAGGTCCGGCCGCGGCCGACGCCATGCTGCACGCGCTGGACGTGCATTACCCGACGCCTTACCGCGCGATGGACGCGGCCGAGGTCAAGGCCGTGCTGGACCGTGTGTTCGATTACCTGGACAAGGTGACGCCGGCCGAGGTGATTGACCAGCGCACCGGCGTGCCCATCGCCGACCTGACGAAGCCGGACCCGAACGCCGTGCTGAAGCCGGGCGACTTCCGCCTGACGAGCTATGAATGGGGCGTGACCTACACGGGCATGCTCGCCGCGGGCGCCGCCACGGGCGACCGCCGCTACACGGAGTACGCGCTCAAGCGCCACGCGTTGCTGGCCCGGCTGACGAAGACCTATCTCCCGGTCGTGCAGGCGGACCGCGAGCATGCGGCGGCGCCCATCAAGAGCTTCCTCAACCCGCACGCGCTGGACGATGCCGGCGCCCTGTGCCAGAGCTTCCTGAAGGCGAAGCTGGAAGGGTCGCCGGTCGATTATTCCCAGATGATCCCCATCTGCGGCGACTTCGTCACGAAGAAGGAATACCGGCTGAAGGACGGCACGCTGGCGCGGGGCGGTCCGGACGGCCGCGGCGGCGCGAAAATGCGTCCGCTGCCGGACACGCTGTGGCTGGACGACATGTTCATGGGCGTGCCCACGATCGCATACCTCGGCAAGGCGACGGGCGATGCGCGCCACTACGACGACGCGGCGCGCCAGGTGCTGCAGTTCTCGAAACGCATGTTCAATCCCCGCCTCGGTATCTACATGCACGGCTATGTGGAAGGCTTGCGTGACCATCCCGAGATGCACTGGGCGCGCGCGAACGGCTGGGCGGTGATGTCCATGGTCGAAGTGCTGGAAGTGCTGCCGAAGACGCACAAGGATTACAGGGCCGTGCTCGACCAGCTGCGCGCCCACGTCAAGGGCCTCGCCAGCTACCAGACGAAGGACGGCTTCTGGCACCAGCTCATCGACCGCAACGACACGTACCAGGAAACGTCCGCCACGGCGATCTACGCGTACGCCATCGCGCGCGCCGTCAACCGGGGCTATGTCGACGCGCAGGCCTACGGGCCGATGGCGAACCTCGCGTGGAACGCCGTCGCCAGCAAGGTGCAGCCGAACGGACAGATCGAAGGCATCTGCGTGGGTACGGGCATGGCGTTCGATCCCGCGTTCTACGCCTACCGGCCGACCAGCGTGAAGGCGGCGCACGGCTACGGGCCGACCTTGCTGGCGGGCGCGGAGATCATCGCGATGAACCGCAAGTTCAAATTCGGGTTGAACGACAGCGGATTGATGTACCAGGGCGTGCGCGAGTAGGTCAGACCTCGATCACGAGATCTTCCCGGAACGCCGCCTGCTCGCCCTTGTTCGCATACCCGAGCGGATTCGCGACCACGCGGCAGCGCCAGCCCGTGCCTTCGACGACGTAGTCGTTGGCGCAATGCAGGTGGCCGTGCATCCACACGTCCGCGAACGGCAGCAGGTCGTCAAGCGCGTTGCAGAAGCCCGCCGTGCCGGGCGTGATGCCGTAGCGCGGGTCGGCGCTGCGCAGGGTCGGGGCGTAGTGCGTGACGGCGATCGTGGTGCCGTCGAACGGCGTCGCCAGCGCGTCGCGCAGCCACGCCTGGCACGCGAAGGACAGCTGGCGCTGGCCCTCCGCGAGCAGCGGCACGCCGTCCACGAGCGTCGTGTTCCCGCTCAGGTAGTAATTCGCGGCGCGGAACGCCTTTTCGCGCTGCTTGAGCTGGCGCCCGATGTCCGCTTCGGAAACGGCGAGTGCATCGAAGTCGGCCCACAGGGTGGTGCCGATGAAGCGGACGTCGCCCAGCGTGACGATCTCGCGGTCGAGCCACGTGATGTCGAGCGCCGCGCACGTCGCGCGCAGGCGCGCCTGCGTGGCGTCGAAATCGAGGCCGTCGAATTCGTGGTTGCCGGGCACGTACAGGACGCGTGCGGCGGCACCCGTCGTGGCCGGGGCGAAGCGCCCGAGGCCGAAGTCGTCGGTGTCCAGGCGCGAGCGGGCCTGGTACGAGCCGATGTCGCCGGCGAGGACGACGACGTCCGTGTCGGGGAAGATGGTCGGCTGGAACCCGGGGTCGCGTTCAAGATGGAGGTCGGAGAAGAGCTGGATACGCATCCAGCAAGTATACACACTCCCGCGGCGACCCCGGGGTACGGCTGCTTAGGTACGGCAGCTTACTTGCCGGCCTGCTGCAGCTTCTCGCCCGCGCGCTCCAGGCCGCGGCCCGTGGCGGCCGTCGCGTCCTTCGCGCCTTCCTTCACGTTCTGCGCGGCTTCTTTCGATTCCTGGCGGACTTCGGCGCCGGCCTGCTGCATCTTGTCGCCGGCGCGGTCGGCGGCCGCCTTGGCGTTCTCGTTGGCCTCGTGGGCGGCTTCCTTCGCGTTCTCGCCGGCCTGCTGGGCAGCGGCGTTGGCGTTGGCGGCGGCTTCCTTGGACTCGGCGGCGGCCTTGGCGCCCGCGTCGTCGATGGCCTTGCCCGCCGACTGGGCCGGACCCATGCCGTTCTTGTCCTCTGCTTTGTGGCAACCCGTGACAAGCACGGCGACAGCAAGCATGATGCTCGAAATGGTGGTGGCTTTCATGATGTTCTCCTAGTAAGTAGTTGTCACTTAGATTACACAATTTCGTAAAGATGCGGCGTACGATACGGTTGAGCCGGACAAGGAGATGGAGATGACCGACACAAACACACTGAAAGAAACGGCAATGGACTTCCTGCGGTTGACCGCGCGCGGCGAGGTCGACGAGGCGTTCGCGCGCTACGCGGCGCCGGGATTTCGTCACCACAACCCGCATTTCGCGGCCGATGCGGCCACGTTGCAGGCGGCCATGAAGGAGAATGCGGCACGGTTCCCGCACATGGTGTTCGAGGTGCAACGCGCGCTCTGCGATGGCCCGCTGGTGGCCGTGCATTCGCGCGCGGTGCCGGAAGAGGGAGGGAGTGAGATGGCGATCGTCCACATCCTGCGTTTCGAGGAGGGACGGATCGCCGAGATGTGGGACATCGCCCAGGCGGCGCCCGTCCCGATGGCGAACCGGGACGGGATGTTCTGATCAGATGGCCCAGCCACCCGCGTAGAACACGGCCAGCGCGACGGCGATGCTGACGGTGCCGACGTTCAGCTTGCGCCATTCGCCGGCCAGCACGCGGCCGATCACGAGGGTGCAGAAGCCCAGCATGATGCCCGTGACGATGTTGCACGACAGGAGAATGAACACGGCGCATACGAGGCCGGCCAGGGCATCGAGTTTGTCGTCCATGTTCATGTGCGCCACGCTGCTCAGCATCAGCAGGCCGACGTACATCAGCGCCGGTGCGGTGGCGTACGAGGGCACGAGGCCGGCCAGCGGCGAGAAGAAGATCAGGCCGAGGAACAGCAGGCCGACGACGACGGCGGTGAGGCCGGTCCGGGCGCCGGCCGCGGTGCCGACGCCGGATTCGATGTAGGCCGCCGCCGGTGCGCCGCCCACGAGGCTCGAGAAGATGGAGCTGACCGAATCGGCCGTGAGGGCCTTGCCCCCGTTGTGGATGTAGCCGCGGGCATCGACCTGGCCGGCCTGGCCGGCGACGGCGCGGATGGTGCCGGTCGCGTCGAACACGGCGGTCATCACGAGGGCCAGCACGCTGGGGAGCACGGCCATGCTCAGCGCGCCCTTGACGTCCATCGCGCCGATCAGCGACGCGTGACCGGGGCTGCTCAGCTGCGGCCAGGAGAAGATGCCCGTGAAGTGCACCTTCGGATCGAAGGCGAGGCCCAGCGCGGAGATCGCGATCACGACGAGCAGGATGCCGCCCGGGATCTTGCGCTGTTCCAGGCCGAAGATGGCGGCCAGGCCGAGGATGCTCATCACGACCGGGAAGGACGTGATCTGGCCCAGCGCGACCGGCAGGCCCGCGCCCGCGTTCTTGACGACGAGGCCGACCTCGCTGGACGCGATCATCAGCAGGAACAGGCCGATGCCCACGCCGGTGCCGTGCGCCACGCCGGACGGGAGATTCTGCAGGATCCACGAGCGCACGCCCGTGATGGAGATCGCCGTGAAGATCACGCCCATGAGGAACACGGCGCCCAGCGCGACCGCCGGCGACAGGCCCTTGCCCAGCACGAGGCCGAACGCCGTGAAGGCGGTCAGCGAAATCGCGCAGCCGACGGCGATCGGCAGCCGTGCCCAGAATCCCATCAGCAGCGAACCGACGGCCGCGGTCAGGCACACGGCCACGAACACGGCGCTGACGTCGAAGCCCGCCTGGCCCAGCATGCCCGGCACGACGAACACGGAATACACCATCGCGAGGAAGGTGGTAATGCCGGCCACCACTTCCGTCCGCTGCGTGCTGCCGCGTGCGGAGATCTGGAAGTACCGGTCGATTTTGCCGCTGGCGGCAGGTGGGGACGTGAAAGTCTCCGCGCGCTCCACGCGCTGGAGTTGAGGCTGTGACATGGCGGCTGCTCCTCTATGTTATTGGCTCCGTCGCGCGTTGCTTGGACGCGGCGCCGGGTTGTCTCGTCGTTATGAGTTGAGAAGCTTAGAGCCGAAGGCGCGCGGCGAACCATGCGCCTCGTGCATAGGCACTATAACGAAAGGCCTATTGCGCTTGTCCCGAATGCGTTATCGGCCCGTCCACACGGACAGTTCGACGTCGTCGTCGAACGGCATCGACAGATAGCCGGACGCCGGCGCGCGCACGCGGGCGAGGTAGTCCGGGCTGTAGTCCGCATTGTCCGCGACGATGGCCGCACCCGGCCGCAGGTGCGGTTCCAGCAGCGCGAGGACGTCGGGATACAAGGCCTTGGCGCCGTCCAGCAGGACGAGGTCGATGGCGTCCGGCAGATCGCCGGCGAGCGTCTGCAGCGCGTCGCCCGTGCGGATCTCGACGAGATCGAGCAGGCCCGCGGCATCCAGGTTGGCGCGCGCCCGCTCGACCTTCGCCGCTTCGAATTCGCTCGTGATGAGGCGCCCGCCGCCGTTGTCGCGCAGGGCGGCGGCCAGGTGGATGGTCGAGATGCCGAACGACGTGCCGAATTCGACGATCGTCCGGGCCCGGCTCGAGCGCGCCAGCATGTAGAGCAGGACGCCGGTGCCGCGCGAGACGGGCAGGGCCAGGTCTTTCAGGCGGCCGTACAGGTCGCGGTAGTCAGTCTTGCTGCGCATGAGACGTTGCAGTTCCGCCTCCGGCAGGTCGCGGCAGGCGGCGAGCGGCGATTCGGCGTCGGTCTCGGCGAACAGGCGCGCCAGCAGCGGGGCGACGGGATCGGTGGTGAGCGTGGTCATCGTGGTTCCTTGTGGTCGTGAATGGGTCCGGTTATTATGCGAATAATCCTTCAGGTTTTCTATTCGCATTCCCGGAGCCCCCGATGACCGAACGCCGCCGCCCCCAGATCGCCTCGCGCAAGGCACCGAAACAGGCCCGCTCCAACGAGCTCGTGGCGGCCGTGCTGGAGGCGGCTGTTCAGGTTTTGGCGGCCGAAGGGGCGCAGCGCTTCACGACATCGCGCGTGGCGGAAAAGGCGGGGGTGAGCGTGGGCTCGCTGTACCAGTATTTCCCGAACAAGGCGGCGATCCTGTTCCGGCTGCAGAGCGACGAATGGCGTCGCACGACGGCCATGCTGTCCGCCATCCTCGCGGACACGGCGCGACCGCCGCTGGACCGGCTGCGGTCGCTGGTGCATGCGTTCGTGCGGTCGGAATGCGAGGAGGCGGCGATGCGCGTGGCGCTGAACGATGCGGCGCCGCTGTACCGCGACGCGCCGGAAGCGCGCGAGGTCAGGCAGTCGGGGGAACAGGCCGTGCGGACGTTCATGCGCGAGGCACTGCCGGCGGCGCCGGAGGCCACGCGCACGCTTGCGGCCGACCTGCTCACCGATACGCTGTCCGCGGTCGGCAAGCAGTTCTCGGAGCGGCCACGCACGCCGGAGGAGATCGTCGTGTACGCGGATGCGCTGGCCGATATGTTGTGTGCGTGGCTGGAGCGGTTGGCCACTACGGCATGAACCGTCGCCCCGGCGAAGGCCGGGGCCCAAGTTCGTTGCGCGGTCGTAGAGCATGCAAAATTGGGTTCCCGCCTGCGCGGGAACGACGTGTATGGGTCAGCGACCCAGCACCTTGTCCAGGAACGCCTGGTGCGTCGGCACCGTCGCGACGGCGGCAGCCAGCTGGCTCGCCCGCTCGCGCACCCATTCCAGCGACTGCGCCTCGGGAATCAGCTTCAGCGTCGGATCGCTGCGCACCGGCCAGTTCTGCATGCCCGCGTGGATCGCGAGCCAGCTGTGGCCGTCGAAGCCTTCCTCGTCGTACTGGTGCAATATGCCCGTCTCGCGCCACGCGTGCAGCTTGTACGCCAGTGTTTCCGGCAGGTCCGCGGCGGCCATGTATTGCCAGAACGGCGTGTCGCGGCGCGCGGTCAGGCAGTAGTGCATCAGGATGAAGTCGCGGATGCGTTCGAACTGGCGCGTGAGCCCCATGTTGTATGCGTCGACGAGATGCGGCGCGACGGGCCCGCCGCCCTGCAGCAGGGTCATCAGGCGGCCGACGCCGGCCTGCACGAGGTAGATGCTGGTCGATTCGAGCGGTTCGAGGAAGCCCGTCGCGAGGCCGATGCCGACGACGTTGTGCGACCAGAATTTCGCGCGGTGGCCCGTCGTGAAGCGCAGCAGGCGCGGTTCCGCGAGCGCCTCGCCGTCGAGCTGCTGCAGCAGCTGTTCGCGCGCCTTGTCCTCGTCGATGAAGCGGCTGGAGAACACGTGGCCGTAGCCCGTGCGGTCCTGCAGGGGAATGCGCCACGCCCAGCCGGCGTCCAGCGCCGTCGCGCGGGTGTACGGCGTCAGGTTGTCGCCCACGCGGGCGGACGGCACGGCCCAGGCGCGGTCGACGGGCAGCCAGTGCGAAAAGTCGACGAACGGTTCGCCCAGCGTGCGGCCCAGCAGCAGCGAGGAGAACCCGGAACAGTCGACGAAGAGGTCGGCCTTGACGACACGGCCGTCGTCGAGCCTGAGCGACGCGACGCCGCCGTCGGGCCGGCGCGCCACCTCGACGACCTTGCCCTCGGTGCGGCGCACGCCGCGCTTCACGCCGACGTCGCGCAGGAAGCGGGCGTACAGGGTCGCGTCGAAGTGATACGCGTAGTTGAAGTTCGCGGCGTCCTTGCCGGGCGCGCAGAAGCGGTCGTTCATCGCCATCACGGTGGGCAGGCATTGCTCGCCGAACGTGGGCAGGTGCGCGCGCGGATGGCGGCGGTACTGGCCCCACAGCGACTCGGGTCCGCTCAGCATGCCGAAGTCGCCGAACGTGTGGTAATAGTCCTCGCCCTTGACGCGCCAGTCGCGGAACCGGATGCCCAGCTTGTACGTGCCGTTCGTCGCCCGCAGGAAGTCCGCTTCGGGGATGCCCAGGATCTGGTGGTAGTTGCGGATCGAGGGGAAGGTGGCTTCGCCGACGCCGACCGTGCCGATCTCCTCCGATTCCACCAGTTCCACCGTCGAGCCCTTCATGCCCGTCGCGAGGGCCGTCGCGGCCATCCAGCCGGCCGTGCCGCCGCCGAGGACCACGATGCGTTCATAAGTCATGCTGTCTCCTGCTGTCTCCTGTTTGTATGCACGTCGATTGTACTGATGTCTTTACGCCACGCAAGAAACTTTTAGCGCAGGACACGATCTTCGCGACGAGTGTTGTGAAAACGGTTTCATTACGAGGTATGATGAGTATGTTCGCGCTAACAAAAACGTTCACAAGGAGACAACATGCAGTCGAACATCCTTCGCGCGGTGGCGCTCGCCGCCGCATTGTGCGCCGGCGGCGCCCACGCTGCGACGTATCCGTTCCAGGACCCGAACCTCCCCCCGCAACAACGCATCGCCAACATCCTGGCCCTGATGACGCCCGACGAAAAGATCGACGCGCTGTCGACGGATTCCGGCGTGCCGCGCCTCGGGATCCCCAGCTTCGGCGCGACGGAAGGCATCCATGGCCTCGTGCAGCGGGGCGAATCCAAGCGCCAGCGCCAGCCCATCCCGACGACGCAATTCCCGCAGCCGCCCGGCATGGGCGCGACCTGGGATCCCGAACTCGTGCGCCAGGCCGGCGCCGTGCAGTCGACGGAAGCCCGCTACATCACGCAGAGCGAGAAATACAGGCATCCCATGCTGATGCAATGGGGGCCGCAGTCCGACCTCGCGCGCGACCCGCGCTGGGGCCGCGGCGAAGAGGTCTACGGCGAGGACGCGTTCCTTGTCGGGACGATGGCGACGGCGTTCACGCGCGGCATCCAGGGCGACGACCCGAAGGTCTGGCGCGGCGCCGCGCTCCTGAAGCACTTCCTCGCGAACAGCAACGAGAACGGGCGCGGCAACTCGTCGTCCGATTTCGACGAGCGCCAGTTCCACGAATACTATGCGGCGCCGTTCCGCATGGCGTTCGAGGACGGCGGTGCGCGCGCCCTGATGGCGTCCTATAACGCGTGGAACGGGACGCCGATGGGCGTGCATCCCGTGCTGCGCAGCCTCGTGATCGGGCAATGGAACGCGGACGTGATCTCGAGCGACGGCGGCGCCATCGGCAATCTCGTGAAACTGTATAAACGGTATCCGGACCAGAAGGCGGCGGCCGTCGCGGGCCTGAAGGCCGGCATCAACCAGTACCTCGACAAATACCAGGACGAGCTGCGCGCGGCGCTCAAGGAGGGCACCATCACGGTGGCCGACCTCGACGACGCACTCGCACGTAAATTCCGCACGACGATCAGGCTGGGCCTTATCGACCCGCCCGCCGGCAATCCTTACGCCGCGATCAAGGATGGCCCGGCCCCGTGGGACAGCGCGGCGCACAAGGCCGTGTCGCTGAAGATGGCGCTGGAATCCATCGTGCTGATGAAGAACGACAACCACGCGCTGCCGCTCGCAAAGACGGGCGTCAAGCGTATCGCCGTCATCGGTCCGCACGCGGACAGCGTGCACTGGGACTGGTACGGCGGCATCGCGCCGTACACGGTGACGGCGCTGGCCGGCATCAAGGCGGCCGTGGGCCCCGGCGTGACCGTCACGCATGCGGCCGACAGTGCGAACGATGCGGCCGTGAAGGCGGCGCGCGACGCGGACGTGGCCATCGTCGTCGTCGGCAACGACCCGACCTGCGGCCCGAACATGGCGCACGAGTGGACCGACGCGGGCACGAAGCCGTGCGCAGACCCGGGCGACGGCCGCGAAGGCCGCGACCGCGAGACCCTGGCCCTCGCGCAGGAAGGCCTCGTCAAACAGGTGCTGGCGGCGAATCCCCGCACGGTGATGGTCCTCGTGTCGAGTTTCCCGTACACGATCAACTGGGCGAAGGAGCACGTGCCCGCGATCGTGCAGATGGCGCACTCGTCGCAGGACCAGGGCACGGCGCTGGCCAAGGTCCTGTTCGGCGACTACAACCCGGGCGGCAAGCTCGTGGCGACGTGGCCGGCGGCGGAGTCCCAGCTGCCGCCCATGATGGACTACGACATCCGCCATGGCCGCACGTACATGTACTTCAAGGGCCAGCCCCTGTTCCCGTTCGGGCACGGCCTGTCCTACACGACCTTCAAATATGGGAAGCTGCGCACGAGCGCGCCGGCGCTGGCGGCAGGCGGCACCGTGAACGTCGACGTGGACGTGACGAACACGGGCAAGGTGGCAGGCGACAGCGTCGTCGAGCTGTACGCGGCCTGGCCGAAGTCGCAGGTGGAGCGGCCGCGCCAGGCACTGGTCGGCTTCCAGCGCGTCAACCTGAAGCCCGGCGAGACGCGCACCGTGCGCATTCCGCTCGCCGCGCAGCGCCTCGCCTACTGGAACACGCAGGCGGGCCGTTTCGACGTCGAAGCCGTGCCCGTGCAGCTGATGGTGGGCGAGTCGTCGGCGGACATCAAACTGACGACGACGCTGCCTGTGAAGCGCTGACGCGCGCCAGCCGGCGCCCCAGCCGCCAGCCCAGGCACAGCAGGGTCAGGGTGGGCGGCAGGCCCCACGGTTCGGGGATCGCGGACGCGTCGCACACGTACAGTCCTGGCGTGGTCGTGGCCAGGTCCGCGTCCAGCGCGTGCCCGATGCGCACCGTGCCGCCGGGATGCGCGGCGAAATGGTGGCTGGCGAAGATGTGGCGGGCGCCGGCCGCTTCCAGGATCCCGCGCGCCGTCGCGATGCCGGCATCGAAGCGGCGCCGGTCTTCCGGGGCCAGCGTCTTGTCGACCCAGCGCGGGCCGACGTCGCCCCGGATCGCGTCGCGGATCTTGACCATGACCGTCAGGGTGCGGTCGTGGGCGACCAGCCGGTCGATCCGGCCCGCCTGCGCCGCGAACGCCTGGTACATGGGGCGGGGCAACGTGAGGTCGGCCAGGCTGATGCCGGCGCCGGCATCGTAAAGTCCCGCCGCCATCGGCACCTCGGCGCCGCCGGCCTCGATGCCGTCCACCGTCCCCATCACGGCCACGACGGGGTCGCTGAAGAACGGGACGGGGCCTTCCAGCAGGCCGGATGCCCGCAGGATGCGCGGGCTGCCGATGCCGCCTGCCGCCAGCACGACGAGGCCGGCCCGGAACGTTTCCATGCGTCCGCCGACCCGGGCTTCGACGCCCGCCGCGCGGCCGTCTTCCACCAGCACGCGGGTCACGTGCGCATCCGTGACGAGCCGGGCGCCGTGCGTGCGTGCGTCGTCGACGAGTTCCCGCGCCGACCATTTCGCCCCGAACGGACAGCCGTAGACACAGCGCCAGCAGCCCGTGCGGCACGCGGCCGGCCGGATCATCTTGTCCAGCTTGCGCCACGCGAGGCCTTGCGCGCGGGCGCCCGCCGCGATGCGCGCGGCCATCGGGCCGACGAGGTCGTCCGGCAGCGGCGCCATCGGCAGTTCCGCGCGCCAGGCGGCCAGCGCCGGCGCGAGGTCGATGCCGTGCTTTTCGAACATGGCGGCCGGCGGCGGCGCGGCGGTGGCGAAGTTGATGGTGGACGTGCCGCCGGTCGTCAGCGCGCGTACGAGCAGCGACAGGTCGCGGTGCAGGAACGCGCCCTTGCCGGGCACGGCGGCCATCCCGGCCATCTGCGCCAGGGTGCCCGCGAGCGGCGCGGCGCCGCCCGCTTCCAGCATCAGTACGCGTGCGCCGGCCCGCGCGAGTTCGCGCGCGACGCTGGCGCCGCCGGGGCCGGTGCCGGCCACGATGACGTCGCAGGGAGCGGGTGGGGTGGACATGCGCGGATTCTACCGCACGGCGCGCGCTACGCGGCCCCGTCGTAGCGCATCAGTTTGCCCAGGTCGTCCGCGCAATCCTGCGCCGGCTGCGCATGGGGAAACGCGAGCCGTACGCGCCGGCGCGGATCGACGACGAAGGTGAGCGCCGTGTGATCCATGCTGTACGACGCGCCGTTCGGCACCTTGCGGAACACGACCCGGTAGTTCGCGGCCGCCTGCGCCGTCTGCGCGGCCGTGCCGCTCAGCCCGACGAAGGCCGGATCGAACGCGCGCACGTACTCGCGCACGATGTCGGGCGTGTCGCGCTCGGGGTCGACCGTGATGAACACGACCTGGACCAGGTCCCTGAGCTTGCCGAGGCGCTGGCGGATTTCCAGCGCGCGGGTGAGCGCGGTGGGACAGACGTCCGGGCACTGGGTATAGCCGAAGAAGAGCATCAGGTACTTGCCGGCGTAGTCGTCGAGCGAGCCCGTCGTGCCGTCGGCGGCCGTCAGCCGGAAGTCGCTCCGGTAGGGGCCGCCCGTCAGGTCCAGCCCACGGTAGATCGGCGCGCGCGGCGTGCAGCCGGCGGCGGCCAGCAGGGCGCCGGCGGCGGTCTTGCAGAAGTGTCGTCGTTGGATGCGGTGCATGGTGTCTCGCGTTCGGTGGGAATGCATGGGCCGCATTCTAGGACCGCCGGCCGGCCGTGCCACTTGGACAAATTGACCGCGCTGCACGCCGCGCGTTTTTGTACTATCATAAGTTACATGAGAACGGACAGCAAACTTTCATCGATCCTGCACCTGCTGCTGCACATGGCCCACAGCGACCGTCCGCTGACGTCGGAAGAGCTGGCGGGCTTCCTGCACACGAATCCCGTGCTCGTGCGGCGCACCCTGGCGGGCCTGCGCGAACGGGGCTACGTGACGTCGGAAAAGGGACACGGCGGCGGCTGGGTCGTGGCGGCCGACCTGCGCCGCGTGACCCTGCGCGACGTCTACGAGGCGGTCGGTTCGCCCACCGTGTTCGCGATCGGCAACCGGGTCGAGCAGCCCGGCTGCCTCGTGGAGAAGGTCGTCAACCAGTCGCTCGCCGACGCGCTCGCGGAGGCGGAAGCGCTGCTCCTCGCCCGCTTCGCGCAGGTCACGCTGGCGGAACTGTCCGAACGGTTCAACGCGCTCTATCCCAAGCAAGGAGGACACCATGCACACCCAAGCGAATGAATCCGGGTTCGACGTGATCGTCGTGGGCGGCAGCTATGCGGGCCTGTCCGCGGCGCTGCAGCTGGCACGGGCGCGCCGGCGCGTGCTCGTCATCGACGCCGGCCGGCGCCGCAACCGCTACGCCGACCGCTCGCACGGCTTCCTCACGCAGGACGGCACGGAAGCGGCGGCCATCGCCGCGCAGGGCCGCGCCCAGTTGCTTGCCTATCCCAATGTGGCGTGGGCGAACGACACGGCGGTCGCCGCGCACCCGGCCGGCGAAGGCTTCGACGTCGCGCTGGCGGACGGCGGCACCGTGCACGGGCGCAGGCTCGTCCTCGCCACCGGCGTCGCCGACACCTTGCCGCCCGTGGAGGGCCTGGAAGAGCGGCGGGGCACGAGCGTGTTCCATTGCCCGTACTGCCATGGCTATGAACTGGACGGGGGCGCCATCGGCGTGCTCGCGGCGGGCGAACTGGCGCTGCACCAGGCGCTGATGCTGCCGGACTGGGGCCAGGTGACCCTGCTGCTGAACGGCGCGTTCGAACCGCAGGAGACGCAGCTGGCGGCGCTGGCCAGCCGCGGCGTGACCGTCGAGCGCACGCCGGTCGCGCGCATCGAAGGCCGGGCCGACGTGGTCCTGCGCGACGGCCGCCGCCTGCCGCTGGCCGGCCTGTTCGTTGCCACGCGCACGCACATCGCCAGTCCGCTGGCGCAGCAGCTCGGCTGCGCGCTCGACAGCGGTCCGATGGGGCAGTACGTGGCGACGGACGCCCAGAAGGCGAGCAGCGTGCCCGGCGTGTTCTGTTGCGGCGACATGGCGCGGCCGGCCGGCAACGTGGCGTTCGCAGTCGCGGACGGCGCGCTGGCGGGCATCGGGGCGCACCGGTCGCTGATCCCGGAGCTGGCCCTGCAATGACGCCCGCCCACCGCCGCATCGACTGGCACGTGAAGGCGTCCAACGAGGCCGGCATACGTTTCTACACCGGCCTCGGGGCTGGACGGGTCGCGGACCGGCTCAGCTACCGGCTCGCGCCGGACCCGTCATCCCGTCAGGACGTCATGCGGTTCCAGCCCGACCGCACGGCCGCCTTCATGCGTTCCCACGTCGACGAGCCGCTGCTGCCGTAGCGCGTATCCCAGTCGCTGCGCAGGTCGGACTCGACGTCCTCCCAGTTGCGGCCCTGGTAGCGGGCGTCGCGCCGCATCTCGTTGCCGTAGCGGTAGGCCGGCGCGTAGTCGTCGTAGGTGCCGCCCAGGCTGGCGTAATTCGTCTGCCAGTCGTTGCGGTAATAGCTGTCGTCGTCCAGCGCGCTGCCCTGCAGCGGCTGCACTTCCACTTCCGTGTGGCGCACCGTGTCCTGGATGTTTTCCTGGCGCTGGCTGACTTCCTTGCCGACGACGACTTCCTCGACGACGCGGGCCGATTTCTGCACGACGGCTTCCTCGGCCGTTTCGCGCAGTTCGATGGTCTGGTCCTTGAGCGCGGCGACGTCGGCCGGGTTGATCGGCTGGTCGACCGGACGGCGTTCCACGCTCACGTGTTCCTCGCGCAGCGACACGGTCTCGTTCACGGGCGTCTCGACCATGCGCGAGAACACGCGCACGCCGCCCCGTTCGACCTGGCGCTTGCCGACGCGGACTTCTTCCTGCACGACCGGGATGGCGGCCTTGCCCGTCGTCTGGTCGACGGTCGTGTCGCGTTGCAGGGAGTCAGTGCGCAGGCTCGCGTCGCTCGCGCTGGCCGACATGTTGCCCGACGGTGCCTTGTACAGGTCGTCCGACACGCCGCCGGACAGGTTGCCCGCCTGCGCGCCCGACTGCATCGAACCGGCCTGCAGCGTGGACGACGACTCCGGCTGGTAGGCGCTCGTGCCCAGCGAGGCCGCGTTGCCCGACAGGTCGTGGCGCTCGTCGATGTCGACCGGGCCGAAGCGCTCGATCACGTCCGCGGCGCGTTCCACTTCCGGTTCCGACATCGTCGTCAGGGTCAGCACGTGCTGGCCGCCGGTGACGAAGCTCGAATAGCGGGTGGCGTGTTCCTCGTTGTCCGAGCCGAACAGGTTCGAGAAGAAGTGCTTGATCGAGGCCCCGACGCCTTCCTCGTGGGTCGTGCCGACCGTCGTGTCCGTCGTCGTGCCCGACAGATTGGTCGTGCCCTGGCCCGTCAGGTCGGCGCTGGAGACATAGACGTTGTCGCGGGTGAAGCCGGATGCCAGCAGTTCGTCCATCGCGTTCTGGGCATCGCTGCGGTTGTCGAACACCGCTACGAGAGTATGTTGCATGATGCGTCCTCCGGTGAAATCACGTGGGTGAGGTGTCGCCGCGCTCGTCGAAGCGCTCCACGCTGACCTGCTCGGACTTGAGCATGACGGTGTCGACGTGGTGTTCTTCGCGGCGGGTGCGGGTGATGTGGAGCTCCTCCTTGATGCGCAGCCGCCGTTCGACGACCAGCACTTCCTCGAGGATGGGCACGACGAGCGTGTCCCCTTCGTAGCGGGTCGCGGGCGCCTGGTCGAGCGGGACGATGCGGTCCACCGGTACGTGGTGGACCTCGACGTCGTCGCGCAGCAGGCGCTCGTCGATCCGGCAGGGATGCTCGGCGACGGTCTTGTGGATGCGTACGCCGCGACCCGTGTCGACGATCCGTTTCTCGACCCACGCCTCCTCATGGACGACGGGAACCCGCAAGAGCTCCTGTTTTTCCTGATCGGGTTTTGCTGAGTCAAGGGACACGGTCCGCCTCCGGGTTACGACGCTGGAGCGACCGAGATTACTCTATTGGCCACGGTTCCCGCGCACCGTTGCCTCCCCACAATCGAGGCTGTAGGACGGGACGCCAGGCGGCGTTACGGCCGGCGCAGCGCGGCAAGCACGTCCGCGGGCACCTGCAGCGCCGTCCCGTGCCGCATGCGCCGCGGCGTGCCTTCGTCCGGGAAATGCATCTGCGCCGTCACGTCTTCCCAATGCACGAGATCGCGCGAGCGCAGTGCGCCGTAGTGCTTCGTCGTGTAGGCGTCGTAGTACACGATGACGTCGTCGCCGACCTGCAGCGCCGTCGGTCCCTCGGTCCACAGGCCGGCGGGCGAGATCGGCGCGCCCAGCGGTTCGAACGGCCCCTGCAGGCCGGCGGCGCGCGCCAGTTGCAGGTATTTGCGGGGCGGGTGGCGCGTCTCGTCCTTCACGAGCAGCCAGTCGCCGGCGCGCGTGCGCAGGAAGGTCGCGTCGATGACGGAAAAGCCCGGGTCGTAGAACAGGCGGGTGGGCGTGAACGTGACGAAGTCGCGCGTCGTCGTCGCGTAGATGCGGTGATTGTACTTGTTGGCGCCGGCATCGTCGCCCGCCGCCTCGGACTCGGGGAAACGGCCGGGGATCGTGGACGACCAGAAAATCAGGTATTCGCCCCGCTTCTCGTCCCACGCGATTTCCGGCGCCCACGCGTTCAGGGTCGTCGGTTCGTGCGCCATCACGGGCAGTTCCCGTTGCGCCGACCAGTGGATCAGGTCCGGCGACGACGCGTAGCCGATGCCCGTTTCGTTCCAGCCGCTCGTCCACACCATGTGGTAGATCCCGTCCGGGCCGCGCACGATGCACGGGTCGCGCATCAGCTTCGCCTTGCCGACCGTGGGCGTCACGTAGCTGCGGCCGCCGTTCAGCGCTTCCCAGCGGTAGCCGTCGGTGCTCCCGGCCAGGTGCAGGCCGTCCTGGCCGTTGTCGATGAAGTAGGCGAAGACGTAGGCATCCTGGCCCGGTGTCGGCTTGATGCCCGCGCAGCCGCCCAGTGCGGCTGCGCCCAGGGCCGTGACGACGGTGGCAAGTAAGGTACGGCGCTTCATTTGTGCTCCTCGTCGCCCAGCGGGCGCTCTACGGTGTGATGGGGGCTCGGCGGTACGGCGAACGACGCGACCGGGTCGGGATGGGCAGGGTCGAACGCGAAGTCGTCGACGATGAAAGCGGCCGCGGGCACGCGCGCCTGGCGCAGGCCGAGCACGACGGCCTTCGCCAGCTCGTAGCTGCCGTAGCTGTCGTGGTGCGTGTTGTCCAGGCGGCCCGGCGCGGGCTCCGCGAACGCGGCCTTCGAGCCTTCCGGGCCCAGCGCTTCGTAGAACGTCTTGCTCATCGCGTTCAGGTCGATGAACGGCACGTCCAGTTCCCGCGCGGACTGGCGTGCGGCCTCGGCGTAATCCTTCAGCGACGGGATCACGCGGCCGTCGGCGTCGAAGCCGCGCCGCTCCATCGAGGAGACGATCACGGGCAGGCCGCCGCGGGCGCGGACGGCGTCCACGTGCGCCTTGATCTCGGCCTTGTACGTGGTGAACGGGCCGCCCTTGCCATCCTTGATCTGCTTCTGGTCGTTGTGGCCGAACTGCATGACGAGCGTGTCGCCCGGCTTCATGCCGCTCACGATCTTGTCCAGGCGCCGGCGCGCGAGCGAGTCGCGGTAGGTCTCGCCCGATTCGCCGTGGTTGGCGACGGCGATGCCGGGCTTGAAGAAGCGCGGCAGCATCTGGCCCCAGCTGTTGTAGGGCTCCGCCGGCTGGTCGCAGACGGTCGAATCGCCCAGCAGGTACAGGGTCGGCACGTGCGCCGGCGCGATGGCGATCGTCCGCACGGCCGGGTGCGCGCCGTTGATCTCGAGCGTGAGGCGCGGATCCCAGTTCCACGCTTCCTCGACCGTTTCGCGCGGCGCTTTCAGTTTTACCTCGCCGCCCGTCGGGATCTTTGGCGTGCGCACGTTGACGGTGAACGTCTTCGTGACGGTTTCGCCCGGTAGGGTCGTCACGTTCTCGAGCATCAGGCGGCGCAGTTCGGATTTCACGGTCGTCGTGGTGGCGGCCTTGTCGTCGCCCAGCGTCACGGTCACCGTGTAACTCCCTTCCGGGACGTCGACGGAAAAATAAAACGGGTGAACGCCGTCCGGCCGGCTGCCCGGTTCCAGGCCGTAGCCGCGCGCGGCGCTGTAGACCGTGTCGGCGGCCACCGGCGTATAGCCGGCCGGAGCCTTGCCGGGCCCGAAGGCGAATTTCCAGCCTTCCGCGGCATGGCCGTGGGCCGCGCAGGCGCATAAAAGCAGGGCGCCGGCGGCCCCGCGTATCGTTGGGTTCATGGTCTTCCCTAGGGTTCGGTTCAGCGCTCGAACGCGCCCAGGTCCGGTGCCTTGCCGCGGTAGGGCAGGCCCACGTCGACGCCGCGGTCGATGACGGCGCTGGCGGCGGACGGGTGGAACATGGGCACATCCGGCAGGCTGCCGTCCGGCTTGCGCGGCGCGTCCCAGCCGGTGGGCGCCACGCTGTCGAAGTCGGACGGCTTCAACGCAAGGTGCAAATCCCAGGAGTTGGCCGCGCTGTCCGCGCCTTCCACCTTCAGCGCCGCACCCGCCGGGTAGGCGAGGTTGTTGCGCAGGGTGCCCAGGTAGACGGGGCCGCCATCCGGGGCCACGCCGAGCATATTGTAATCGATAACATTTCCGAAAGCCGTATTGCCGAAGAAGTCCAGCGCGACGGGATGATGGTTCGCATAGAAGCCCGAGACCTTGTTGTCGAAGGCGACGGAAAAGCGCACGACGTGCTTCACGCCATTGGGTACGTAACGCCCGCCGTAGCCGCCCGCCTTGATGCCGTTGCCGTTGCCCGCCGCGAGGGGCGTGTGCGTGCCCGGCAGGTAGCCGTGCTGCCACGCCCACGAGTACTCGATGGTCACCGGGGAGTACGCGTTGATCAGGTCGAAGCCGTCGTCCGTGTTCGCCCATGCGCGGCAGCCGCGGAAGACGTTGCCCGGATGGCCCGCGCTCACGTGGGCGCCGAAGCCGTCCGCGCTCTGGCCCGCGCCGTTGGACGTGTACGGGTCGTAGTTGTGGTGCGAATCGCTGTTCAGCACGAGGTTCCAGCCGCCGTCCTTGATGAACAGGCCCGGTCCCATGTTGTGGTGCAGGTCCAGCTGTTCGAACACGCCGTGGTTCGCGTTGATCCACACGCCCCACGATTCGTGGTTCAGGCGGTTGTCCGGCTGCTGCGGCGCGCCCGTGATCTCCAGGCCCTTCAAATGGATCCAGTCCGCCACGACCTCGATGCCCTTGACGCGGCAATCGTCCTTCATGCCGGAGAAATCGAACACGGGCGTCTCGCCCGGATAGGCCCAGTAGCGGATCGGTTGCCCTTCGGTGCCGCTCTTGTCGAGGACGATGGCGGACACGGTCGCGCGGCGCGACGCGCACGCCGTCGTCGCCTTCGTGTAGGCGTAGCGGCCGCCGCGGAAATACACGGTGTCGCCGGGCTGCGCGACGGCCTGGGCGTGCGCGAACGATTGCCACGGTGCGGCCAGCGTACCGGCCGCGGTGTCGCTGCCGTTCGGGGCCACGTACCAGGTCGCGGCGGATGCGGGAGCCGCGACGCAAGCCGCGGCGATGACGAGGAAGCGAAGCATGTCGAACTCCTAGGTGCGGGGCAGCGCGGCGCCGATCAAGGCGAGGTTCTGGATGGCGGCGAGGCCCCATTGCGCCGTCTCGTTCGTGCTGACCCACGGGACTTCGTCGACGGGGTTCAGCACATCCGGTCCCGCCACGCGGACCGTGCGGAACGGCCGCGGCTTGTCTTCGCCGGCGAACTCCCGCCACGCGCGCCGGGCCAGGGCGGGATCGTTCCGCTTCCAGGCCGCGTATGCCGTCAGCCGCGAGTGGCCCACATACAATGCGTGCGTCGCCCCGTGCGGCGCGCCCAGGCGCCGGCGCTGTTCCTCGACGGGGGCGTTGAACAGTTCGCAGTACTCGAGCCACGCCTTCTCGAACGCCGCGTCGCCTGTCAGCCGTATCAGCTCGTCGAAGATTTCGACGGCGCCGAACACGGCGTTCAGGTGCAGCGCCTTGACGTCATTGCCGATCATGTTGTGCAGCCGGCCCGTGTCCGGTTCGTAGCCCATGCGGTCGCCGTTGAAGAAACCGTGCGGCATGGCGGCGATGTCGCGCATGCCGGCGAGGATCTTGTCGCGGTAGCGCGTGCTGCCCGTGCGCTCCCATTCGGTGAGCCAGTTGGCCACGAGCGACGCCCAGTCCGTGCCGAAGCTGATCCGCGCGGGATACGGCCCCTTGGGCGGCTGGTTCGCGAGCTTGCGGACCGGGTCGACGTCGTCCAGCTTGCGGTCGGCGTCCAGTACCTCGCGCATGATGTCGCCGGTGCGCTCGTCGCCCGTCAGGTAGTAATAGAAACGCCGGTAGACGTCGGTGCTGATGCGCACCTGCTTGGCGCTGCAGCCCCAGTGCTGGACGTTGTGGCGCGAGCCGAGGCCCGCGAAGCGGCCCAGATGGTACGTGTCGACCTCGCTCGTGTGCCGCACCATCGCTTCGCCCATGCGGAAGATGTCGGCGCGGCCCGTGCGCAGGAACGAATACCACAGCCACAGGTCGGGCGACAGTTCCGAGTTGTCCCACGCGAAGCCGCCCACGTCGTAGCGCCAGTCGTGGCGGTCGGCGTCGTAGGTGTGGCGGACGTCGCCGTAGTCCCAGAAGCCGTACCAGCGGCGCTGCTCGACCTCCTTGCGGTAGAAGTCGAAGCGTGCGTCCAGTTCGTTCTCGATGGCCGCGCGCGCCGGCGTGCTGCGGTCCGGCAGCGACCACAGGGCGCCGAACACCTGCGTCGCGAGGAGGTGCGCGGGCGCGGGCACGAGCTGCGGCGGCGCCTGCACTGCCTGCGCGATCTCGACGAGGCGTGCGCGCGGGGGCGTCGCCTCGAAAGCCCACAGCGTGACCTCGCTGCTGCGCGCGACGCCGGCCGGCGTGCCGAAGCCCTTCTCGTAGTCTTCGTACGTGATCTCGAGGCCCTGCAATTCCTCTGCA
The DNA here is from genome assembly GCF_900101265.1 of Massilia sp. PDC64. Taxonomy (GTDB): domain Bacteria; phylum Pseudomonadota; class Gammaproteobacteria; order Burkholderiales; family Burkholderiaceae_D; genus Telluria. The sequence continues at coordinate 38,845 of NZ_FMZS01000016.1, read as the reverse complement.
TGCGTATCCATGCCCATGCCGTCGTGGTAGAAGCGCAGGTCCATCGCGGGTGCGTCCGGGGACCACATCCACACGGTCGCGCGCGCCGTGTCCGTGTGCGCGTCGCGGATGTCCAGTTGCGTGGGGTGGCGCTGCCAGAAGTCGCGCAGGCCGAACGCGACGCCGCCGGACACGCCGCCCACGTAGCCGCAGCCGGGCGCGCGCCGGCCCCAGGCCGCGTCGACCCAGCCGCAGCCCGCCTTCGTGCGCTTGCGGATGCGGAAGCTGTCGACCGACAGCTGCGACAGCGACACGTCGCCCCACGCGGGCACGAGGTGCAGCAGCGGTGCGACCTTGTCCGCCACGGGCGGGCAGCGCTCGCCCGCCAGCTGCGCGCGGCGCACCTCGGCGCCCGGGTCGCGCCGCAGGCCCGTTAGATTGCGCACGCCTTCCGCCCACAGGCCGCCGTTCTCGCCCGCGAAGCGCACGTGGCGGTCGTGCAGCGCGTCGCGCATGGGCACGTCGAATGTCAGCCCGATCCCGCGGATGAAGTCCTTGTGCTCGTCGCCGTCGAAGACGAACGTGTGCATGATGCGCACCGACTCGGCGCCCGCGTACAGGTAGATCCGCACGGTGAAGGGCAGCCAGGCGCGATCGCCGCTCCGGTGCCTGCCTTCGATTTTCAGCACGCTGCGGACCGGACCTTCCTGCTCCAGCGTCACCTTGTCGATGTCGCTGGCGAATCCGGTGCGGCGCGTGCTGCCTTCCGGCTGGTCGTCGCACAGCGCGACGAGACGGACGTTGCGCGCGATGTCGCGGCCGGCGCGGCGGATGGCCGTTACGAGCACGGGGCCGCGGGCGGGCACGGTGCAGTCGACGACGCCCGTGTCCGCGACGAACCCGTCGGCCGCGCGCCGGACGGTGACGGCGTGTCCCGCGCGGGCGCGGGGGCGGCCCGGGCGCACGCGCAGCGCGGCATCGGGACGGGCGCCGGCGCCGAGTGCATGGGCCGTCCATTTCAGCGAGCCGTCCGGCCAGTACGCGAGGGGCCAGGCCTGCGCCGGCACCTCGCCGGCCGCGCCTTCGACGACGAATTGCGCGTCCTTGCGGATGGCGCCGCGGGGCCACGGGACGCCGAAGGTCGTGCCGGCGATGGCAGCCGGTGCGCCTTCGAGCCAGGCCAGTGCCGCCCCGTCGGATGTGCGCGCAGGCGTCGTCGCCGCCCGTGCCGATCCGGCCAGCGGCAACGCGGCGGCCAGCGTCGTCGCCCGGAAGAAGTCGCGCCTGTCCATCAGCGCGACGACAGGCTGACGCGCACGGGGGCGGCCGCGCGTGCCGCCTCGTCCTTCACGGTGCGCTGCCATTGCTCGCGCGACGTGATCTCGCCCGCGCGCGTCCACGCGGCGCCCACGTAGTAGCGGAGCGGCCGGCCGGACGTGACGGGCGCCAGCATGAACGCGTTGCGGGCGTCCGCGCCGAATGCCGGGTTGCCGGCCGACGGCAGGATCACGGCCACGCCGAAATCGCCGCTCTTCTTCTGCGCGACCCATTGGACGAGGGCCTTCGACGCCGCATCTTCCGTGAACGTCGACTTGCCGTCCTCGCCCTTGTCGGCCGGATCCTTGTTCAGGCCCACGGCCGCCTGCAGCGGACCGCTGCCCGCGAACGTGAACGTGCTGTCGATGCGGTCGAAGTAACGCCCCGCGTCCACCGTGAAGCGCTTCACTTCGGACACCTGCGTGCCGGCCGCGTCCCAGCCGTCGTACGTGAGTTCGAAGATCGCGCGCACGGGGCCGTTGGCCAGCACCTTCCAGCGCGTGAAGTTGATGCCCGACCAGAGCTTGCCGCCGGCCCAGATGCCCGTGCCGCCGGCGCCCAGCGTCGTGCCGACGTTGTACATGTCGATGCCTTCGCCCTCGTCGTGGTGGTAGTGGTCGTGGCCGATGTTGTACCAGCGGTCGACGATGGGGTAGGGCACGCGCTTGAACCAGATATCGAGGCCGCTCGTCTTCAGCACTTCCTTGTCCGAGCCGGCGGGTGCGGGGGCGGCGAGGGCGGGACCGTAGGTGCGGTGCGCCACCTTGTCGTTCTCCCACGCGAAGTCGTCCAGCCGTTCCGGCACGATGCGCGCGAACACCTTGGTTGGGAACGGGGGCACGACGGCGTCCGTTTTTTCGATCGTGAACGAGGCGCTCTTTTCGCCCGGCGCGAAATCGTGCTGGAACAGCAGCTCGCCGTACGCGACGCCGTTGTGCTGCGGGTCCTTCGCTTCCGGCGCCACGTTCGTCACCTGGTGCGGCAGCACGCGGCCGGCCGCGTCCTTCACGACGATGTGCTGGATGCCCGCGTGCGGCAGCGCGTCGTTGACGCTTTTCCACGGGATGGCGATGGTTTCCGCCGGCCGGGCGATGGCGAGATCGTGGGTGACGGTGACGGTGAGGCGCTCGGCGGCATGCGCGGACGTGGCGATGGCGGCTAGGGCGAACAGTGGCAGCGAAAGTTTCATCGTTCGGGGCAGCGTAAGGGTCCAGGGAATATGCCCGTCGAGTATCGAACCGGTGGGCCGCGGGTGTCAACGAACGGCCGGTGACGGTCAACATTTAATCAGCGCGTTGAGCGATGGTCTTTACGCATATGACCCGCAAAGCCAGTGTTTTGGCTCGCAAGGACAAGGCGCAGCCCCATGGAATGCGCGGGCTTTCAATTACTCTAATGGTGCTTGACGTTCATGCAACGTGGACGGGGCAGAGGAGACACATACATAGGTCGGAAAGACCGGAAGGGCAAACATGAGAGACAAGTACAAGCTCGTAGGGCCGATCTACGACTGGCTCAGCGCTTTCTACAGCGGCAAATCGATCCATCGCTGCAAGGTCGCCATGCTGGACAAGCTGCGTCCGGGCGACAAGGTGCTGTTCGCCGGCGTGGGCCACGGCCGCGATGCGGTCCACGCGGCGCGGCTCGGCGCCGACGTCACGGTGGTCGACCTGTCGGCCACCATGCTGAAGAAATTCCAGGCCAATCTCGAACGCGAAGGCATCGTCGACGTGCGCATCCGCCAGGTGCACAGCGACATCATGCTGGTCGAGGAATTCGAACAGTACGACATGGTCGTCGCGAACTTCTTCCTGAACGTGTTCGAGCAGGACATGATGCTGCGCGTGCTCGCGCACCTGATCCGCCTGGGCCGCCCCGGCGCCCACATCGTCGTCGGCGATTTCTCGTTCCCGACCGGGAACGTGTTCAGCCGCGTCTTCAAGACCCTGTACTGGTACGGGGCCGTCGGCTTCTTCTGGCTATTCGCCGGGAACGCCTTCCACAACATCTACAACTATCCGGAGTGGATGAAGAAGTTCGGCCTGCAGGTCAGCGAACAGAAGCACTACAAGCTGCTGCTGCTCGACTGCTATTGGTCGGTTCTGGGCCGGAAGCCGGCCTGAGACCCAAGCCGTCGTCCCCGCGCAGGCGGGGACCCAAGTACTGAGCGGTCACGCGACCGAACTTGGGCTCCCGCCTGCGCGGGAGCGACGGTGCTTGCAATCCAACCGGAGCCCACATGAGCCAACACGCTGTCGCGCTGGAGCGGCGCATCGCCGCCGACCTGTCCCACCACGATACGGCCAGGCGTGCCGCCGTCCTGCGGCAATACGGCGGCCACGCGCTGTCGTTCTGCACCATGCAGCCGGGGATGTCGTATTTCGAAGTGCCCGGCGTCGGCTACATCGCCTTCGCGAAGTACTGGGGCATGCGCTTCGCGCTGGGCGAGCCCGTGTGCCCGCCGCACCTGCGCGATGCGATGCTCACCGCGTTCCTCGACCGCTATCCCGACGCCGTCTTCGTCCAGGTGGGCAAGGGCGTCGTCGACCACCTGCATGCCCGCCACGGCTATTACGGCACGCAGTTCGGCAGCGAGTCGCGCCTGGACCTCGCCACGTTCTCGCTGCGCGGCGCGCGCAAGCAGGTGATCCGCACGGCGATCAACGCCGCCCGCGCGGACGGCATCGAGATCCGCGAGGGCGGCTTCGACCACGACGTGCGCCGCATCTCCGACGCGTGGATCCGCACGCGGCGCTGCAAGAACAACGAGATCCGCTTCCTGATCCGGCCGATGATCGTCGACTATCGCGAAGGCACGCGCTACTTTTACGCGTACCGGGACGACGAGGCTGTCGGCTTCGTGTTCTTCGATCCGCTGTACCGCGACGGCCGCCTCGTCGGTTATGTGCCGAACATCTCGCGTTCGTCCGCCAACTTCCGCCAGGGCCTGTGGTATGCGCTGATGGCCTACGCGATCGCGCGCTTCCAGGAAGAAGGCGTGCCGTGCGTGGACCTGGGGCTGACGCCGCTCATGCTGTCCGACGAGATCGAGCCGCAGGAATCGCGCCTGTTGCGTGCCACGCTGTCCGTGATCCGCGAGCGGATGGACTTCCTCTACAACTTCAAGGGGCTGGAATTCGCCAAGTCGCGCTTCCAGGGGCAGGTCGAGAAGACCTATTGCTGCCACCGGAGCGCGTTGCCGGCCCTCGCCATGACGGCCATGTTCCGCCTGACGCGGATCATCTAGGCCACGGAGACCCAATGACGACCACCATCAACGAGGCAGCCGCCGGGCTGCCGGACGTGCGCGACGCCTTCGCCGGCAAGCGCATCCTGCTCACGGGTGCGACGGGCTTCGTCGCCAAGGTCCTGCTGGAAAAGCTGGTCCGCACCGTGCCCGACATCGGACGCATCGTCCTCCTGATCCGCGCCGGCAGCAACGGCGACGCGCGCGCCCGCTTCGAGCGCGAGGTCGCGGCATCGTCCGTGTTCGACCACCTGCGCGCCGTGCGTCCCGCCTGGCTGGAACGCGTCCTCGCCGAGCGCGTGGAGTGCGTGACGGGCGAGATTACGGAACCGGGCTTCGGCCTGGCGCCCGCCCGCTTCGCCGAACTGGCGCGCGGCGTGGACGTGGTCGTGAACGCGGCCGCCAGCGTCGACTTCCGCGAGCCGCTCGACGAAGCGCTGGCCATCAACACGCTGAGCCTGCGCCACGTGACGGCGCTCGCGCGGGTCGCCAACGCGCCGCTCGTGCACGTATCGACCTGCTACGTGAACGGCTACAACCGCGGCGAGATGCGCGAGCAGGTCGTGGCCCCGGCGGGCGGCACGCGCGACGCCATCCCGTGCCAGCGCGACGGCTGGTACGACGTCGACGCGCTGATCGACTCCCTGCAGCGCAGGATAGCGCGGGTGCGCGCGAAGGCCGGCGGCGCCGATCCGGAACGGCTGCGCCGGCGCCTGACGGACCTCGGCATCCGCGAGGCCCAGCGCCACGGCTGGAACGACACCTACACGTTCACCAAGTGGCTGGGCGAGCAGGTCGCGCTGCGCGCCATGCACGGGCATGCCCTGACGATCGTGCGGCCGTCCATCATCGAAAGCACGCTGCGGGAACCGGCGCCCGGCTGGATCGAGGGCGTGAAGGTGGCGGACGCCGTCATCCTCGCCTATGCGCGCGGCAAGACGAGCTTCTTCCCCGCGCGCCGGCAAGGCATCATCGACGTCATCCCGGTCGACCTCGTGGCGAACACCATCGTGCTGGCGGGCGCGGAGGCGCTGTCCGCCGGGCCGGGCCGGCGCATCTACCAGTGCTGCAGCGGCTCGACGAATCCGCTCGCGCTGGGTGACATGATCCGCCTGCTGCAGGCGGAATCGAAGCGCAACTGGCGCAAGTACGACCGCCTGTTCCACGCCGAGCCGAAGCACGACTTCCGCACGGTCGGGGAGGGCACGTTCCGCTTCGTCATGGGCGCGTTCGGCATCGGCGCGACCGCGTGGAACGGCTTGCGCCGCCTCGCGGGCGCGCCCGGGGCCACGCGCGCGCTGGAAAAGCTGCGCACCACGCGCCTGCTGGCGTTGACGTTCGCGTTCTATGCGCACCCGCGCTACCGCTTCCACAACGCCGGCCTGCTGGCCCTGGCCGCGCGCTTCGGGGAGGAGGCGCGGCGGCTGTATCCGGTGGATGCCCGTCTCGTCGACTGGGAAGACTACCTGTGCCGGATCCACATGGCGGGGCTGAACCGCTATGCGCTGCGGCGGCGGGACGCGGTGCCGGACGCGCCGGCGGCGACGGCTCCGGCGGACGGGGGCGCGGACAGCCTGGCGACCCCGGCCACGGCCCCGCACTGAAGGACACTGCGGCAAGCCGGTCCGGCTTGTCCGGATATTTTGCAACTAACCGACAGATGACGCCACCAACCCCAACACCCCGCCACCAGCGCCAGGGAGAGGCGCCGCCATGCGGTGTAAATATGGCGCCCCATCCGGCGTGTCTGCGCTATGATATTTCCCCAACGGACGCAATGCGCAAGCGCGCCCGGCCGGTTCTCTGGAGGAGGTCGTGAACCTTTCGCCTTTACCCCTCGCGGTATTCGTCGTCGACGCGGCAGGGGCCATCACGAGCTGGAACCGCGCCTGCGAGAAGCTGGCGGGCTATGGCGCGAACGACATCCGCAATTGCAGCCTCGACAAGATCATCGCCTTCGACGATGCGGCCACCGTGGCCTCGGTCGGCGAACGCGTCAACGAGGATTCGACCGGACAACTGATCTGCGCGGACGGGCGCCGGGTTCCCGTCCGGGTGACGGTGGCCCCGCAATCGCTCGATCCCGACAAGCCCGGCGGGTTCAGCGTCATCGTCGTGCCGCGCGCCGGCATGGCGCCGACCCGCTACGCATTGATCCAGGACCTGCCGATCGCGGACATCCTCGAGGAATTGCCGTGCGTGTTCTATGTCATCGACCAGAGCGGCCACCTGCTGCTGTGGAACCACCAGCTGGAAGACGCGCTGGAGATGGAAAGCGAGGAGTTGCCGACGCTTAACGTCCAGAACTTTTTCGACGAGCGGGACCGGGCGACGATCGTGCAAAAGATCCTGGACGCGTTCGAAGGCGGCGGGTCGTACCACGAGGCCGACGTCGTCGGGAAACACGGCAAGCGTACGACCTTCCTGTTCCACTGTTCGCGCGCGAGCCTCGGGAGCCTGCCCGTCGTGTTCGGCACGGGCCTGGACATCACGGCGCGCAAGGAGGCCGAGCGCGGCCTGCGCGTGCGCGAACGGGCCATGTATGCGAGCGTAAACGCGATCGTGATCACGTGCTGCGCGGACGGGGCCGACAACGTGATCGAGTACGTGAATCCCGCGTTCGAGCAGATCACGGGCTATACGCTGGCCGAGGTGAAGGGCCGCAATCCCCGGTTCATGCGCGTGGACGACTGCGACCTGCACGAGCAGAAGCGCATCCACGACGCGATCGCGTGCCGGCAGAGCGTACGGGCCGTCCTGCGCAACCGGCGCAAGAACGGCGAGATCTTCTGGAACGACCTGCGCATCGACCCCGTCGCGAGCATCGAGGGCGACGTGACGCACTTCGTCGGCGTGATCAACGACATCACCGAAGCGCGGCACTACGAGCGCCGGCTGCAGCACCTGGCCCACCACGACGCGCTGACGGGGCTTGCCAACCGCACTCTGCTGCTGGAACGCCTGAAGGCCGCGATCGACGCGGCGGCCGGGCACCGCCGGCAGGGCGCGCTCGCGTTCCTGGACCTCGACAATTTCAAGCACATCAACGATACGTTCGGCCACGAGGCGGGCGACGCCGTGCTGCGCGAGATCGCGGCCCGCCTGCGCGACAGCATGCGCGAGGAGGACACGGTGGCGCGACTCGGGGGCGACGAGTTCGTCCTCGTGATCGCCGAGCAGCCCGACGTGACCCAGCTGGCCTGCCTCGTCGAGCGGGTGCGGCAGAGCGTGTCGGCGCCGATCGTCGTCGAGGGCAAGGAGATCCTGCCCGGCACGAGCATCGGCGTCAGCCTGTTCCCGCAGGATGGGCGGACGGTCGATGAAGTCATGCGCGCGGCCGACGCCGCGATGTACCACGCCAAGACGCTCGGCCGCAACAACGTGCAGTTCTATTCGGAGGAACTGAACCAGGTCGTGCACCAGCACCTGCTGCTGGAAGCGAACCTGAGCCGCGCGATCCGTAACCGCGAACTGGTGCTCGGCTACCAGCCGAAGGTCGACCTGCGCACGGGTAAGGTCGTGGGCGCCGAGGCGCTCGTGCGCTGGCAGCATCCGGTCGACGGCGTCATCGCGCCCGACGTGTTCATCCCCGTCGCGGAACAGACGGGCCTGATCGTGCCGCTGGGCGACTGGGTGCTCGACGAGGCCTGCGCGACGCTGCATACGCTCGCCGCGTTGGGCATCGAGGACTTCGTCATCGCGGTGAACCTGTCCGCGCGCCAGCTGCGCCAGCGCCGTTTCGTGAACCGGCTGGCGGACACGCTGGCCCGGCACGGCGTCCCCGCGCACCGCCTGGAGCTGGAAGTGACGGAGAGCCAGCTGATGGACCACCCGGAAGAGGCGCGCGACGCGCTGGCGCAATTGAAGCTGCTGGGCGTGCGGCTGTCGATCGACGATTTCGGGACCGGTTATTCGAGCCTGAGCCACCTGCAAAAATTCCCCGTGGACTGCATCAAGATCGACCGGTCCTTCCTCGGCAGCGTGTCGGACCCGGACGACGGCCACGAAGTCATCACGCGCGCCATCATCGCGCTCGGCCACAACCTCAAGCTGCAGGTCATCGCGGAAGGCGTGGAGACGATCGAGCAGTTGACGTTCCTGCGCGACCACGACTGCGACCAGATGCAGGGCTATTATTTCAGCCCCGCCCTGGCGCAGGAGGGACTGCAGGAGATGCTGCGGCGCGATGCGCGCCTGCCGATGTAGAGCGCGATGGTGCCGATCCAGGACATCCTGCACCGCATCGCCTGGGACCCCGCCTTCGGCGCGGGCGGATTCGTCATCGGCTACCGCGACCGCGTGCGCGGGCGGACCGTACGCATTCCGTTCGAGCGGATCGTGCTGGGACAAGGGCGCGGATTCTCGTTCGACGTCATCGGCGCGGACGGCGTCGCGCGCATGATTCCTTACCACCGCGTGCGCGAAGTGCTGCGCGACGGGAAGATCATCTGGCGCCGCCGGGTCGGCGGCGAGAAAGGGAGCGATGAAGACGACGAACGTTGACGCCGTGCGCACGGACGTGCGGCGTGTGCTGCTGGCCACGCTGGCCATCCTGCTCGTGCCGGCCGTGGCGATGCGGTTTACGGACGAGGTGAACTGGGGGCCCGGCGACTTCCTCGTCGGCGGCGCCCTGCTGGCCGGGACGGGGCTCGCCTACGTGCTGACGAAGCGGCGCATCGCCGGCCGGCCGGGCCGCCTGCTGCTGGGCGTGCTGCTTGCGCTCGGGTTGCTGCTCGTGTGGGCCGAACTCGCGGTCGGCATTTTCCACTGATCAGGCGTATTCGCCCGTGTGCAGCACGGCATACGTGTGGCGCCCGGCTTCCTTGGCCGCGTACAGCGCGCGGTCGGCCGTTTCCATCAGCCCGCGCGGATCGACGCTGCCGCCGGACGCGAGTCCGATGCCGATCGTCGTGCCCACTTTCAGGGTACGTCCGGCCAGCACGAACGGTTCCGCGACGGCGTCCAGGATCTTGCGGGCGACACGCTCGACGTCCGCTTCGCTGCGTACGTCGTGCAGCAGCACCGTGAATTCGTCGCCGGCCAGGCGCGCCACGAGGTCGGTCGAACGCACGCTGGTACGCAGCCGGCGCGCGAATTCCACGAGCACGTCGTCGCCGGTCGCGTGGCCGTAGCGGTCGTTGATCTGCTTGAAGAAGTCCACGTCCAGGTACAGCAGCGCGCAATCGCGGTCGCCCTGGCGCGAGCGGCTGGCGGCGCCGGCCAATGCCTGCTCGAAGCGGCGCCGGTTCGGCAGCTGCGTGAGCGGGTCCGTGTGCGCGAGCGCGTGCAGGCTGCGTTCGTGCATGCGCGAGGCGGTGGCGTCCGTCGTCAGGATGTACACGCCCACCACGCGGCCGTCGCGCAGCTGCGGCAGGAACGTCGAGTGGGCGATGCGCGTGTGGTTCTTGCGCACGATCTCGTGTTCGCACTGGGACGCGTTGCCGAGCCAGGCCTGTTCCAGCGCCTTCGCTTGCGGCGCGTAGAAGGCGGGGCCGAACGCTTCCTCGACCGTGAGGCCGAGGATCTGCTCCGGCGGCACGCCCAGCCACGACGCGTGCACGGCGTTCGCGAACGCATAGCGGCGGTTGGCATCCAGGTGGGCGATCAGCACGGGCACGTTGTCGGTGATCGTGCGCAGCCGCTCCTCGCTCTCGGCCTGGCGCAGTTCGGACAGCCTGCGGGCGGTCATGTCGAACGCCATCGCGTAATACCCGTCCGGGGTGCCGTCCGGTGCGCGCTGCGGCACGAACGCGCACTGGTAGTACAACTGGCGTCCGTTCACCTCGATGACGTCCTCGAACGCGCTCCGTTCGCCCGCGTGGACGCGGCGCAGGTGCGGTTCGAGCTTGGCGTATTCCTGTGGCGAATAGGCGTCGCGCACGTCGTGGCCGATCAGGGCCTCGGCAGGCTTGCCGTAGAACTGGATGGCGCGGCCGTTCAGGAACACGAACTTGCCGGCCGCGTTGACCTTGCCGATCAGGGCCGGCAGGTTTTCCGTGACGGCGCGCAGGCGGCGCTCGCTCGCTTCCAGCTGTTCGCGCGCGGTGTTGCGCTCCGTGATGTCGGTCAGGGCGACGACGGCGCCCAGCGCGCGCCCGCTCGAACTCTTGAGCGGACGGCCGCTGGCCAGCAACCTGGCGGCGGGGCGACCTGCCGGCGCGACCGTGAGGGCCTGCTCGCGCACGACTTCGCCGCGCAGCACGCGGACCAGCGGCACCTCGTCGGTGGGCAGCGGCGTGTGACCGTCGGCCTCGTACAGCGAATAATGCCGCGACCAGTCGGGCGACTTGATGCATTCGCGGTCCAGGCCGTGCAGCATGCGGGCCTTCCGGTTGAACAGCGTGAGGTTGCCTTCCGCGTCGCACGCGACGACGGCGACGTCGATCGATTCCAGCACGGCGTCCAGCAATTCCTGCTTTTCCTCGAGCTGCTGGCGCGTGCGGTTGCGTTCCGAGACGTCGTCGATGAACGCGCCGATGCAGCGCCGGCCCTGCCATTCGTAGGCGCCGACCTTCATCTCGACGGTGATGCGGCGACCGCTCGCGGTGAGCGCCGGCAGCTCGATCTGCTTGTCGACGATCGTGCTGGACCCGGTCTGCGTGAAGCGGCGCATGCCCGCGACGTGCGCGGCGCGCAGTTCTTCCGGCACGATCAGGTCCGCCAGCGGACGGCCGACGGCGTCGACCCGGCTCCAGCCGAAGATCCGCTCGGCGGCCGGGTTCCATTCCGTGATCCGGCCCTCGGCGTCCGCGCCGACAAAGGCGCTGTACGAGGTCGCGACGATCGAGCGGTTCCAGCTTTCGGCGTCGCGCAGCAGGGTCTCGGCAGCCTTGCGCTGCGCGGCTTCCGCGGACAATTCCGCGAGGCGGGCTTCCAGTTCCGCCGTGCGCTGGGCGACGCGCTGCTCCAGTTCCGCGTTGAGCGACTTGAGGGCCTGTTCGGCCATCACGCGCGCCGTCGTGACGCGGGCCTGGTTCAGCTCCACCTCGACGAGGTCGGCCAGGTCGCGCAGGCACTGGCGCTGCTGGTCGTCGAAGCGGCGCGGGTTACGGTCGATGATGCACAGCGTGCCCACGGCCTCGCCGTCGCAGAACAGCGGCTGGCCCGCGTAGAAGCGGACGTGCGGCTCGCCCTTGACGAGGACACTGTCGGCGAAGCGCGCGTCCGCGGCCGCATCCTCGACGACGAGCATCTCGCGCTGTGCCACGGTGTGGGCGCAGATGGCATCCGCGCGGGCCGTCTCCTCGATGTCCATGCCGCAGCGCGACTTGAACCACTGGCGCCTGTCGTCCAGCAGCGAGATCAGCGCGATGGGCACGCCGAACGTCATCGCGGCCAGGCGTGTGAAACGGTCGAAGCGGGGCTCCGGCCGGGTATCCAGCAGGTCGAGCGCGGTCAAAGCCGCGAGGCGGGAAGTGTCGGTGATCGTCTTGGTCATCAGCATGGGCCGTCCGGGTAGGTGAACGGCGGCGAGGCAGGGGCCGCAAGGAGGGACACCACCGGGAGCTGGGGCGGGAGTCCGTAAGGAATGGTAACACTAAATTCCTCACGGAAAATCTCACTTTTGTGGAATGTAGCGTGGCGGCTACGTTGCAGTTCACATATTGCATGGCCGCCGGCATGGTAAAGTGGGAGCCCGTATCCTCCCTGTCAAAGGATGTTCCACCATGGCGCCGATCGATCTCACCGGCTATGACCTCGCCGAACTGAAAGGTTTGCTGTTCGATATCGAGCAGGAGATCAAGCGCCGCGCGCGCGACGAGCGCGACCGGGCGCGCGACCGTATCCACGCGCTCGCGGCCGACGCGGGCATCCCGCTCGACGCGCTCGTCAAGACAGCGGCGCCGCGCTACCGCAATCCGGCCGACAGCGACCAGACGTGGACGGGCCGCGGGCGCCAGCCGCGCTGGATCGCCGACGCGCTGGCCAGCGGGCGATCGCTGGACGAGTTCAAGATCTGAGCATCGGCGACGTGTAATCCGGATCGTGGGCAAACGGCAGCGGCCGGTCGTCGCGCAGGGCGGCGAGGACCGCCGCGAAATCCGTCCGGCAGCGGAAGCCCAGGTCGCGCTCGATCGCGGCGGCGTCGTACACCCGGCCGATGGTGTCCGGCAGCGACCACCCCCGGGCCGCATACAGTCTGGCCGCGTCGGGGAAATAGTGGGCGATGACCGCCGGCGCATCCGTCCTGAGGCGCGCCGCGTCGGCCCGGTCGAAGGGCGTCGGCGCGGACACGATGTACAGGCCGAAGCCGATCGCGGGCGCCTGCTCCAGCGCGGCCACGTGCGCCAGCGCGCAGTCTTCGACGGTCAGGCGGCGGTGCAGGAATTCGTTGGCCTTCATGTTTTCCCCTGCGAGCAGGTCGTGCGTGTCGTCTTCTTCCGGGAAAAACCGTGCCGTCCGCAGCACGATCACGGGCAGGCCGTGGTCCACGTGGAACAGCCGTGCCAGCTCCTCGGCCGTGCGCTTCGTCACGCCGTAGATGTTGCGGGGCTGGAGCGGCCCGCTCGTCTCGTCGAGCCAGACGGCGGCGGGCGCGGTCTCGTCGCGGATGGCCTGCGTGATCATCAGCGACGTGGTCGACGTGAACACGAACCGGCTCGCGCCGGATTCCACCGCCGCTTCCAGCAGGTTGAGCGTCCCCGTGACGTTCACGTCGACGAATGCCTGCCGGGGATAGCGTGCGATGTCCGGCTTGTGCAGCGCGGCCGCGTGGATCACGGCATCGAAGCGATAGTCGGCGAACAGGCGCCGGACGAGGGAAGCGTCGGCGACGCTGCCAACCACGTCCGTGTGCGGGCCGGGCGCGACGTCGAGGCCGAACGGGGCGTGGCCCGCCTGCCGCAGCAGGGGGGAGAGGAACCGACCAAGCCAGCCGGAGGAGCCTGTCAGAAGAATACGCATGTGCAGTGTCGATTTGGTGGGGTGCCGTTCGTCGTCAGGGTGCAGGACCCATTTTCCAGCAAACATTATGACAAGAGGACATCATGAACAAGCAAATCATCTTCAACCTGCCGGTGCAAGACCTGGAACGTTCGAAGGCCTTCTTTTCCGCGCTCGGCTTTACCGTCAATCCCCGCTACAGCAACGAGAATGCGCTGTTCATGAACGTCGTCGACGACACGCTGCACGTCATGCTGATGACGAAAGCCTTCTTCGAGTCCCTGATCAACAAGCCGGCCGTTCAGGCGCGCGAGGCCAACGAGGTGATCATCTGCCTGAGCTGCGAGAGCCGGGACGAGGTCGACAGCCTGATCGCCCGGGCGCAGGCGGCGGGTGCGCGGATTCCGCACCCGCCCGAGGATCACGGCTTCATGTACGACCAGGGCTTCGAAGACCTCGACGGGCACCTGTGGAACCTCGTCTGGACGGCCCCGCAGGCGTAGCCTGTCACGGCAACTGGATGCGGAGCACGCCGTCGGGGACCGTGACGTAGAGGCGGCCGCTGTCGTCGATGGCGAGGCCCGTCGGATTCTTGAGGCCGCCGGGCAGGGCACCCGTCCTGACCTCGGCCTGCCCCGGCACACCGACGACCGTGCTGACCGTGCCGGATGGCGTGATCTTGCGGATCGTATGGTTGTCGTGATCGGCCACGTACAGGTTGTCCGCCTTGTCGATCACCATCGCGACCGGGGCGTTGAACTGCGCCGCCGTGCCGGTGCCATCGGCCGTGCCGGGTTTGTCGGCGGTGCCGGCGAAGATGCTGGCCGCGCCGGCCGGCGTGATCTTCACGATGATGTGGCGACCCGCATCCGCGATGTAGCCGTTGCCGGCGCGGTCGACCGCGAGCCCGAACAGTTGCGAGCTCAACATCCCGGCGGTGGCGCTCAGGTCGGCCGGGTAGTGGTAGTCCACAGGAAAGTACGGGGCGGGATGATCCGAGGCCGGAATCACCCAGCCGGACTCCTGGTGGAACAGGGCTTGGCCGCCGCCATTGCCGTCGATGGTGCGCCAGCCCAGCTGCACCCCAGCGTATTTGACGTTATGGGGACTGCCGGCGCTCTGATCCACACTGTTCGCAGTCGAGGCATACAGGGTGCCGTCGGCGCCCAGTGCAAGCGCAGTCGGGCGGTCGCCGTAGTTGGTCGGCAAAGGACTGCCCGGGGGCGCCTGCGTCGGGAACGTGGACAGGGCCATCGTACTGGTGACCCCACTCGTCGTAATGCGCCGTAACGAGACAGGAGACGCGCCCAGGGCGGAACGGCCGTCCGTCACATAGAGGACCTGGCTCTTCCTGTCGAACAAGAGTTGGCCAAAGTTACCCGAAAAGCCGGCCGCACTGCCGGTGCCATCTGTCCCCGGTGCGACGCCATCCTTGCCGACGAAGTCCGAAATCACCCCATCCTGTGTCAGCTTGAAAATGTTGCTCCTGGCGGGGTTCGCGACGAACAGGGTGTCGCCCGGACCGACCGCGATGCCGCTCGCGAAATAATAGCCGGTCGGGTTCAGGGTCAGCCGGACGATGGCCTGGCTGTTCACCGGCGGCGTGCCCGAGCCTGGCGTAGTCGATGCGCCGCCCCCGCCGCCACAGGATGTCAACAACGCGGCGGCTACCGCGGCGAGCATGACGCGGCGTGTGGATACGGTGGCAGGTAATGTAAACAAGGATTCGTTTCTTTCTATCGTTAGCCTGGCCGGAGCGGCCACGGCATGCAGGATAGCAAGAGATCGATATCAAAATTCTCACGAATGGTCACGATGGGAATGTCGTGGGCTTATTTCTTGCCGTGTTCTCTCACATGTTCTGGGGCGCCCGCGCACGGCTCGCCAGCGCTCCCGTCAGGTACGTCTTCATGCGCGCGGCAAACCGTCGTTCGACGAGGACGTGCACGCCATAAGCGGCACCGAGCACCGCGGCGATCATGCCCCAGAACAGCAGATGGGCGTTCACCGTCGGGTAGAGGCGATTGAAGACGAGGTAGCCGATATTCTGGTGGAGCAGGTACAGCGGATAGCTGATCGCCCCGACCAAAGGCCAGCGATAGCGGGCGATCGAACCCGTCCGCCCCAGTGCAATCAGCGCCATCACGAGGAAAAACAGGGTCAGGATGCCGATGACGACGCCGTCGTTCAATGTCGACATGGCGTTCTCGGCGCGTACCTTGCGAACGATAACCCCGGACTGGTAGATGGCGAGTGCCCAGGATGCGGCGAGTAGCGTGACCCGGCTCACGGCCGGACCCTCTCTCCAGATCAGGAAGCAGGTTGCGCCCGCGATGAAATACGCCGCGTAATCGAAGATCAGCAGCGTGCGGACGACATGGAGCGCGCTCGCCGGTATCCACGTGCCCGCGAACGGGGCGAGCAGTTCGAGGGCGATGCATGCCAGCAGCCACATGGCGAGGTAGCGCTGCGCCTGGTGAATTTTACCGATGATCAGGAGCGCGGCCACCAGTGCATAGAACCGGATCTCGACGAGCAACGACCAGTACGCCCCTTCGAGCAGCGGCACCCTGAACAGGTCGGCGACCATCGTCAGGTTGACGACGTACTGGACGAACGTGACATTGCGTGGCACCGCCAGTGCGACACTGGCCAGGAAGGTGAGCGTGCAGCACGTCCAGAATGCGGGGTAGAGCCGTACGACGCGGGAGATGCAGAAGTCGCGCAGGCGCGCGCTCGCGGCCGCGGTCATCAGGACGACGAATCCGCTGATCATGAAAAACAGTTCGACCCCGAGGAAGCCATACTCGGCGACGGGAGCCAGCAGCGGGTACGGCATTGCCGAGAAGCCGCCGGCTGGCCCGCGGTAGGCGTAGTGAAAAAAGACGACGGAGAGCGCCGCCAGGAATCGCAAAAGATCGATTTCGTTGACTCTGGTGCGTGTCATGGCGTGAAGCTCCAGGCAGCGGATTCAATGGTGCGCGACCATGCCCACAGGCGCCATGGCCTCCGGTGCCGTACTGCGCGCGCCGGGTTGCGCGCGCTTGTCCAGCATCGTTTTGCTCGAGATCGCGAACAGGAGAAAAATCCAGATCGGGGCCTCGTAGAAATACATGATGCAATACGCGGGAATCAGGACGATGATTGACGCCAGAATGATCCCGTGCAGTAAAAATATGCGCAGCAATATGAACGCGAGCGGCAACGTCACGATGATCCCGCCGCGGCTGACCAGGTTCAGGATGACGCCGATGTCCTGGTAGTGGCAGCCGATGCACGGATCCGTTCCATAACCGAATCCGGTGAATTTCTCTTCCACGCCCGCATCCAGGTACGTGTTTATGCCCTGCATCTTGAACGACAGGCTGGGATCGTTGCCGCCGAAGCGGGTCATCAGGTGGTCGATGAAATTGGAAGCGTAAATGTAGAAAACGACGACGGCCAGGGCGACGAGAATCTCGAGCAGGCCGATGCGCTTGCGCCACAGCCATCCGAGCAGGAGCAGCAGCACGGAAACGAAAAAGATCGAGGATGCGGCATGCGTCATCAACACGGAAATGATGGTCGCGACCGCCAGGATGATGAGCTTTTTGCTGAACTCAGCCGAAAATGCATAGATGGCCAGCATGCACGACACGTAGTTCGTGTACGTGCCGGGCTCGACATGAAGGCCGGCAAAGCGGGCGATGTTGAAGTATTCCTCGGTGACGCGGCTTTCCGTTCCAAACACGACTTGATGGACGTCGTAGATCGAATGCGTGACGAAATAGTACAGGATCACCTGAATGATCAGCGTCAGTACATTTACCCCGATCAGGCATGCCAGCGCCGCCTCGAATTCCTTCCTGTACGCAAAGCGCGTTTCGAATATCGCGATGGCGAGGGACAGGTTGGCGGCGATCAGGAGGACGAATTGCGGTGGCACCGGTTTGACGACGATGACGTGAAAAACCAGTGTGACCAGCAGCATGGCCACGAGCAGGGAAGGCAGTTTCACCCGTATCTTCCCGAGGAAGACCAGGGGCGCCATGGCGACCATGGCCGTGCCGGCCGCGAGATACTTGGGCAGCATCGTGGCGCGGGTGCCCGATTCTTCGAAAGGCGTGAATAGCAGGAAGAGCGCTACGAAGAACGCCAGGAAGAACAAGATCGAGAAATCCGACGGAGAGCACTTGTTCTGCATGGCGGGACCAAGATTTCCGGTATGAATAAGGTCGCCGAAGTCCCCGTCCTTGGGACGGGGCGATTGGCGCGCACCCGCCAAGCATGCGCTACGATGCCGAAGCTCGTTTGATGTGACTCAACTAGAAGCGGCTGGTCAGCATCAGGTTGACGCTGCGCGGACTGCCCGGGGCGTGCAGCGACTGCGTGCCGTCGTGCCACACGTACTCGTAGTAGCGGTCCGCCACGTTGCGGACCTGGAGTTCCACGTCGAGGTTTTTCCGGAGGCTGTAGGCGGCCGAAAGGTTGACGAGGGCATACGCGCCGAACTTGCCGCCGGTGTTGGTCCGGTCCAGGAAGTAGCTGCTCTGGCCGTTGATGGACCCGGACAGGCGCAGCGCGTCGCTCACGTCGTAGTCCGCCCCCACGTTGTACAACAGGTGCGGCGTGTGGTCGATCTCGTTGCCCTGCGTGGCGATCGATGCGGCGTCGGCCTTGACGATGCGGGCGCGCTGCACGGCGGCGCCCAGCCAGAAGCCGAGGCGCGACGTCGGCCGCACGTTCAGCTGCAGGTCGACACCCCGGCGCCGCGTTTCGCCGATGTTCTCGGCATCGTTGGCCGGATCGTTCATCTTGCGCCGGGCCTCGTTCGATGCATATTGTTCCCACACCGCGAGCCGGCCTTCGACGCCGGACACGGGCCGGAACTTGACGCCGGCTTCCCAGCCATCGTTGATCGAGGGCGACAGGTCGCTCGTCTGGTTGACTTTATAGGTGGCCGTGCCGATGCCGATCTGGAAGGTGCGGCCGACGTTCCCGTAGACGGAATAGGCGTCGTCGATCTGGTACACCGCCGACAGTTTCGGCTGGCGGATCAGGCCGTAGTCGTTGATGCCGTAGACGCGGCCGTTCAACAGGTTCGTATAGTTGCCGGTCAACCGGTCGACGCGCAGCGCCGGGGTGATCGTCAGGGCGTCGACGGGCTTGTAGATGGCCTGGACGAAGCCGCCGGCGGTGTTCAGGTCGAATTGCTGGTCGCGGGTCTGGGATAGCCGCACCTCGTTTTTCGTGAACCAGCGCTGGCTGGCGTTGTCCTGGCGTTCCGTGTCCAGCCCGCCGACGACGCGCAACTGGCCCGTCGGGCGCCACGTCAGGGTCGTCGAGGCGCCCGTGTGGTTTTCCTCGATCGTGCGTTCCTGCTGGCGCACTTCGGCGGAGAAGGTCACGTAGCGGTGGTCGTTCAGGGCATTGTGGTAGACCTGCGCGGTCCAGAACATCTGGTTGGCGAGTGCCGTCTCGGCCTGCAGGGCCACCTGGTCCATCCGGCGCGTGCCGCGGTCGGTGGCGTTGTGCGGCATCGACTGTTCCCGGTCCGCGCGGGCTTGCGCGGCCGTCAGGAAGCCCGGCTCGTCGGCGCGGACTTCATGGTGCCGCACGATCAGGCCGTAGCGGCTCGTGCCGTTGTCGGGCGAATAAAACCATTTGCCGGAGAAGCTGGACTTGTCCGCGTCCGAGTGGGCGCGGTAGCCGTCCGTCCTTTGATAACCCGCTGCGTAGTTCTGCGAAAAGCCGTTGCGGTCGATGCCCAGTGCCGCCTGCGCGTCGCGCGTGTCGAAGCTGCCGTAGCCGAGACGGACCGCCCCGTAATTGCCGCCGATCTTCGTCACGATGTTCGCGTTGCCGGCAATGTTATGCAAGCCGTAGCGCGGATCGTTCGTGCCGCGCACGAGCTCGACGGTGCGGATGTCGAGCAGCGGCACCAGGTCGAGGTAGGGCATCATGCCGTCGTTGCTGTTGCTCGGGATCCCGTCGATGAGCAATTTGACGGCGTTGATCTCGCCTTCTCCCGTGAAGCCGCGGATCGAGATCTTGCCGGACGTCGTGCCCTGGCCGTATTGCGTCAGCATGACGCCGGGGAGCTGGCCGAACAATTGCCAGTTGTGGCTCACCGCCTGGTTGGCGATCCTGCTCTCGTCCAGGAGGTCGACGGACGTCAGGACATTGCGCGTGGCCAGCGGACCCGTCGCCTTGCCGACCACCGTGACCACGCCCACCGTCATCGCCGGCGCCGCGGCGTTTTCTGCCGTTTCCTGTCCGTTGGCGGACAGGCAGAAGCACAGGCCGATGGCGACAACGAGTACCTTCTTGCGAAAAAACATCATCAATTGTTGTTAGAAAGAAAAATTCGATCTTACCCCACATACATTGGACTGTAAATTATAATGAGAATGATTCGCATTGATACAACGGAGCCGTATGCGCAGATTCATCTCATGGTTGCACCGGTATGTCGGGCTGGCGGCAGCCGTCGTGCTCGTCATGAGCGGCATCACGGGCGCCCTCATCACCTTCGACGGCGAGATCGACCGGGCGGCGCACCCCGAGCTGCGCCGGGTCGAGCCGCGGCCGGGCGGCGCCAGTGTCGATACCCTGGTGGCCGGCGCCCGCGCGGCCTGGCCGCGGGACCCGGTGCGCATGCTCGTCTTTTCCGAGTCGCCGGGGGATGCGGTCGAGGTCTGGTACCGGGGCAGCGGCATGCGCGCCTGGCTCGATCCGTACGACGGCCGCGTGCTCGGCCTGCGCGACACGCGCGACTCGCTGACGGGTATCCTTGTCGACCTCCACACGAACCTGCTCGCGGGCGAGATGGGCAGGGCAGTCATCGGCTGGTTCGGCCTGGCCGCCGTGCTGCTCGTCGTCCTCGGCACCTGGCTGTGGTGGCCCCGGCGCGGCCGCTGGCGCCAGGCACTGACGGTCAAATGGGACGCGGGCCCCGCGCGCGTCTGGCTCGACGTGCATAAAGTCGCGGGTATCGTGACGGGCGTGTTCCTCGTCGTGATCGCCGCGACCGGCGCCGCGCTGGCGCTGCCGGGTGTCGTGACGGAACCGTTGCTCGTCGCCTTCACGGGCGCCGGTGCGAAACAGGCGGCGCCGGCGTCGTCATCCCCCGTGGGGCCGCCCGCGTCGCTCGACACGATGGCCCAGCGGGCCCGGGCGACGTTCCCGGAGGGGCGGATCATGCGGTTGATGATGCCGGCCACGCCGAAGGCCGCCGTGGCAATACGGATGCGCCTGCCGGGAGAAATCCATCAACTGGGCCGCACGTTCGTCTACTTCGACCAGTACGACGGCCGGTTGCTGCGGGCGGACAACGTCCTCGAATCGAACCTGGCCACGCGCATCCATGCCTGGTTCTATCCTTTGCACACAGGGGCGTACGGCGGGATGGCGACCCGCGTGCTGAACGTGCTGTTCGGCCTGTCGCTCGCGCTGATCTCGCTGTCGGGCGGCTGGATGTGGGTCAGGAACAGGCTCGCGAAACGACGGGCGGCGGCGCGACAGCGCGGTCGTGCCGTCGTCCCCGACGTGGAATCCGTTCGCTGATCAATCGGGGATCGCTTCCACGCTGTCCCCGTGCCCCGCGTATTCGTGAAAGATATCGTCGAGCCAGGTCGCCAGCTCGTCCGCCGGCACGTCCGGCGGGATGACGACCTCGTCGAACGGCGTCCGCGTACCGAGTGCCGCGCGATACACGGCCCAGGCGCCGTTCTCGCGCCGGACGTCGACCTGGAAGCGGCCGTAAATGTTGAATTTCATCTGCGACTCCTGTTGCTCGGCGCTTCAGTGTACGTGCTGTGTTGCCGCAATGGCAAGGTCAGCTGCCGTTTCCCGCCATCTGCGTTACGATGGCGCCTGTTGAAAAAGGAGCGGCGTTGATCACGAGACGGGATGTGTTATTGCTGGCGCTGGGCGCCTTGGGCGGGACCGGCGCGCGCGCGGAGCCGGGCGGGACGGCGTCGCTGCACATCGTCACCGCGCATCTGCCCCCGCTGGTGATGGCGCCGGGCGGTGGCGACCAGCCGGGTGCCTTGCGCGAATTGGTGGATGCCCTGTGCCGGCGCCTCGACCTGGCGCCGGACGTCGAATTCATGCCGTGGCGGCGCGCACTGTATGTCGCCGCCACGACGCCGGACACCGCGATCTTTCCCGTGACCCGGCTGCCGGAGCGCGAGCGGCACTACCGCTGGCTCGCGCCGCTGTACGAGGAAAACTATATTTTCATGGCGCAGAAGGGCAGCGATTTCGACGTCCACCGTCCGCAGGACATGACGGGCAGGCGCATCGCCCTGCTGCGCGGCGCCGCCCAATCGGCCATCCTGCGCGAGCTGGGATTCCAAACGCTGGTGGAGGCATCGTCCATCGACGAAGTGCACCGGTTCCTGCTGGCGGGGATGGCGGATGCGGCCTTCGGCGAGCGCGCGATCATCCACCGTTCGCTCGACATGCGCGGCGAGGAAAAGAATTTCCATCTCGGTCCGCCCGTGCGCTCGACCACCGCCTGGCTGGCGGGCTCGCGCGACTTCGGCGAGCATGACGCTGCCCGCTGGCGTGCGGCGATGGCGGAACTGGTGGCCGACGGCACCCAGAAGCGGATTTTCCGGCAGTACGGGCTGGCCTGACCGGCGTCTATATCTTAACGGTATAGATCTCCCGCGATTGCGCATGCATGCGGCGGGCCGAGCGCGGCTACACTGGCCGCCATGAAAATCACCCGACTCACCACTTACCGCGTCCCGCCGCGCTGGATGCTGCTGAAGATCGAGACCGACGAAGGCGTCACCGGCTGGGGCGAACCCGTCATCGAGGGGCGCGCACGCACCGTCGAGGCGGCCGTGCACGAACTGTCCGACTACCTCGTCGGCAAGGACCCCGGCCGCATCAACGACCTGTGGCAGACGATGTACCGCGCCGGCTTCTACCGCGGCGGCCCGATCCTGATGAGCGCCATCGCCGGTGTCGACCAGGCGCTGTGGGACATCAAGGGCAAGGTGCTGGGGCAGCCCGTGTACGAGCTGCTGGGCGGTCTCGTGCGCGACCGCATGAAGACCTACAGCTGGGTGGGTGGGGACCGTCCGGCGGAGCTGATCGCGGGGATCGCCGCGTTACGCGAGGCCGGGTTCGACACGTTCAAGATGAACGGGACCGAGGAACTGGGCATCATCGACAACGCGCGCAAGGTCGACCAGGCCGTCGCCCGCGTGGCCGAGGTGCGGACGAAGTTCGGCTTCGAGATCGAATTCGGCGTCGACTTCCACGGCCGCGTGTCCGCGCCGATGGCGAAGGTGCTGCTGCGCGAGCTGGAGCCGTACCGCCCCCTGTTCGTCGAGGAGCCGGTGCTGGCGGAACAGGACGAGTACTACCGCGCGCTGGCCGACGCCACGTCGATTCCGCTGGCGGCCGGCGAGCGGATGTATTCGCGCTTCGACTTCAAGCGCGTGTTCCAGGCGGGCGGCCTCGCCATCGTGCAGCCGGACCTGTCGCACGCGGGTGGCATCACGGAATGCGTCAAGATCGCCGCGATGGCGGAAGCGCACGACGTCGCGCTCGCGCCCCATTGCCCGCTCGGGCCCGTGGCGCTGGCGTCCTGCCTGCAGGTGGACTTCGTCGCGCACAACGCCGTGCTGCAGGAGCAGAGCATGGGCATCCACTACAACCAGGGCGCGGAGCTGCTGGACTACGTGAAGAACAAGGAGGATTTCCGCCTGTCCTCCGGCTGGATCCGGCCCCTGACGAAGCCGGGCCTCGGCGTGGAGATCGACGAGGAACGGGTGATCGAGGCGAGCCGCGAGGCGCCCGACTGGCGCAATCCCGTCTGGCGCCATGCCGACGGCAGCGTCGCGGAGTGGTAGACCTGCCTGCCGCTGGTGTACGATGCATGTTATATATAAAAACATGCAGGGCCGGGGAAGCGGCAGGAAGAGATGAACGGAAGACTTGAAGGGAAGGTGGCGATCGTCACCGGTTCCACCATGGGCATCGGCGCGGCCGTCGCGCGCCGCTTCGTGGAGGAAGGCGCGCGCGTCGTCATCAACAGCCACGTCGACGACGCGGCCGCGCAGGCGCTGCGCGAGGAACTGGGTGCCACGCGCAGCCTGTTCGTCCAGGCCGACATCACCGAGCCCGCCGCGATGGAACGGCTGGCGGCCCGCACCCTGGAACGCTTCGGACAGATCGACATCCTCGTCAACAACGCGGGCGTAAACGTATTTGCCGACCCGCTCGAACTGGACGCCGAAGGCTGGCGGCGCTGCCTCGCGCTCGACCTGGAAGGCGCGTGGAACGCGTGCCGCGCCGTGCTCCCGTCCATGCTGGCGGCGGGCAGGGGCAGCATCGTCAACATCGCGTCCGTACACGGCCACAAGGTGATCAAGGGCTGCTTTCCGTATCCCGTCGCGAAGCACGGGCTGATCGGCCTCACGCGCTCGCTCGGCGTCGAGTACGCGGCGCGCGGCATCCGCGTGAATTCGATCTCGCCGGGCCTGATCATGACGGAACGGATCGAGGCATGGCTCGCGAGCTGCCCCGATCCGGACGCGGAACGCCGCCGCCAGGCCGCGCTGCTGCCGTGCGGATGGATCGGCGAGCCGAAGGACGTCGCCGACGCGGCGCTGTTCCTCGCCAGCGACGAGGCAAGGTTCGTGAATGCGACGGACTTGCTGGTCGACGGGGGCAGGAGCCAGGTGTATCACGACTGAGATCGCCAAACAAAACCGTTCGACCTACCGCCAACACATGAGCGAGCAGGCAAGCGAAAGGAGCGCTTGACGTTGCCTGCTCGTCGTTACTGGCGGCGCCCTACGCTGATCGACCAAGAGACCTGCCGTTCATTGTAACGCCGAGCCGAAACTGACGGTCACGCATGTCGGCTGGACTTTCCGGCAATCCCAAAATAACGCTGGCGAATCCAAGCATGGATACAGTATGGCGGAAACCATGCCGGTGATTTTTGATGGACCGAACCAAACTAAGCCTGTAGTATTTCGATTGAGAAATTTATAATAATTTTGTGCAGTTCTATTTCCGTGACGGCATGACCCTGAAAATGACAATTCGCCCGGCCAAGCGCCGATGGGTAACTCCGGGCCGCGTCCGCTCGACAGTGATCGCCGGCACCGCAGCACTGCTTGCAGGATGTTCATCCAACGCCGACCTTGATGCAGCGAACAAGAAGCTCGAGGCGGCGAACAAGCGCATCGCGGCTCTCGAAGCGCAGTTGACACCGTCCCGGCTGGCTGCCGCGCCAGCCCCAGCTACACCGTCGCCGCAATCGGCTGCTGCATCCAGCACATCGCCGGGACCCGCCGTCGGCGAACAATGGCGCTACCACGCGGCCGAAGCCGAGATGACGGGGGGCACGCGCCGTACCGCATCGGTCGACAGCACGAACACGGTCAACTTCGGCTTTCCCTACAATGGCGAGCAGCATGCGCGCCTCATTCTGCGGACCGATCCGCAGGAGGGCAAGGATGTCATGTTCAGGATCGAGAAGGGGCAGATTCTGTGTCCGTCCTACGAGTCGTGCACGGTGCAGGTCCGCTTCGATGACGAGAAGCCGGGCAATTTCAGCGCGACGGGACCGGCCGACCATAGTACGGACGTGGTCTTTCTCAACGATTACAGCCGTTTCTTGACGAAGATGCGCAAGGCCAAGCGTGTGCGTATCGCTGTCAATATCTACCAGCAAGGTTCGCCCGTGTTCGAATTCGACGTTAGTGGTTTCGACCCGAGCCGCTACCAGTCCGGGACCTGACGCCAGGTGCGTAACATCGATAAGATCGACGGCACCGTTTATGCCTTCGCGACCCATGGCTCAGGCGGCCATACACTGAAAGGGGTGATCTTCCGACTGTCCGCTCCTGGCCGACAGCGCACGGTCAGCAAGGCTCAGTGTACCTAGCCGTTGTTGTCGGAGTAACTAGAGGGTGTTGGTAGGTGTGCTAAGTAGTATTCCCGAGTTTGACCCTGAACGGATCGGCAACTATCATTATGGAAACTTTTAAGGCCCACGCCGCAACGCCATGTCCGATCCCCGCTCCGACCGCTTCGTCCGCGCCTACCTGAAGACGCGCCACCTCGTCCTGCTCGTCGAACTGGGCCGCCACGGATCGATCATGCAGGCCGCACAGGCCGCGAACCTCACGCAGCCGGCGGCGTCGAAACTGCTGGGCGAACTGGAACACGCGCTGGGCGTCACGTTGTTCGAGCGCCTGCCGCGCGGCGTCGAACCCACGTGGTACGGCAAGGTGCTCATCCGCCGCGCCGGCGCGTCGCTGGCGGAAATGGATGCCGCCTACCAGGAAGTGATGGAACTGATGTCCGGCCTGCGCGGGCGCGTCGCGGTCGGGGCGATTCTGACGCCGTCCACGACCCTGGTGCCGGCGGCCGTCACCCTGCTCAAGACGCGGCATGCGCGCCTGAACGTGTCGATCGAAGTCGGCAGCAGCAAGCAGCTCGTCGAGCGCCTGCGCGCGGGAGACCTCGACATCGTCATCGGCCGGGTCGTCGACGGCTCGATCGCCGACGAATTCCACTTCGAGCCCATCACCGACGAGCCGCACAGCCTGATCGTGCGCGCCGGCCACCCGCTGCTGGGCGCGCGCGGCCTGGACCTGGCGGAACTCGCGCAGCAGGCGTGGATCGTGCCGCCGGCCGGCAGCATGGTGCGCGACCGGATGGCGTCGCTGTTCCTCACGCAGGGCCTGGAGCAGCCGGCGGAAACCGTGTCGACGGCCGAACTGCCTGTCGTCACGACGCTGTTGCTGGGCAGCGACATGGTGGCGCCGATGTCCGTGGAACTCGTCAAGCCTTACCTGGACAGCGGCCTGCTGGCCGTGCTGCCCTACGAACTGAACCTGCGGATGGACGTCTACGGCATCATCACGCGCCGCCACCACCAGCTGTCGCCGGCGGCGGAAGCCATGCTCGGCGCGCTGCGCGAGACGGCCACGCGTCCCAAGCCGACCGCGCGCGTCACCTACATCAAGTCGGTGTAAGCTGGCGCGATGGCTTCATCCGCTTCACACCAACTGCTCGGCATCGACTGGGGCTCGAGCAACCGCCGCGCCTACGTCGTCGATGCCGCCGGCGCCTGCCTCGCCACGCGCGCGGACGACCAGGGCATGCTGGCCGTGCGCCCCGACTTCGCGGGGTCGTTCGCGGCCCTCGTGGCGGAGATGGGCGTCGCGCCGGACGTTCCCGCCGTCGCCTCGGGCATGGTCGGCAGTGCTCAGGGCTGGCGCGAAGTGCCTTATCTCGACATCGGCGTGCCGCTCGAAGCGCTGCCGGACCACGTGGTCCGCGTGGACGACCCGCGCGCCGGGCGCCCCTGTTTCATCGTCCCCGGCTACGCCCAGCGGGGCGAGCACGTCGACGTGATGCGCGGCGAGGAGACGCAGCTGCTGGGCGCCGTGGCGCTGGGCCGGCGCGACGGCTGGTTCGTCCTGCCCGGCACGCACAGCAAGTGGGTGCACCTCGCGGATGGCGTCATCCGCCGCATCGCCACGTTCATGACGGGCGAGCTGTTCGCGATGGTCTCTGCGCACGGCACGCTGGCGCCGCTCATGGCGGGCGACCATGACGACGACGGCGCCTTCGTCGCCGGCCTGGACGCGGCCCGCCGCGGCGCGCCGCTGTCGAACGCGCTGTTCGGCGTGCGCGCCCGCGTCGTCTCGGGCGCCATGCCGGCCGCGCAGGCGCGCTCGTTCGTCAGCGGCCTGCTCGTCGGGACGGAATTCGTCGCGGCCGTCGGGCTCGCGGGCGGCACCGTCCCGCCGACCTGCATCGGCTCGTCCGTGCTGCGGGCCCGCTATGCGCGCGCGGCCGTCCATTTCGGCATCACGCTGGCCGGGCTCGATCCGGACCGCGTATATTGCGCCGCGCTGGCGCGCTTCCTCGACCGGATTCCTTCATGAACTTTGATCTGCCCCTCGTCGCCATCCTGCGCGGCCTCGATCCCCGCGAAGCCGGTGCCGTGGGCCGCGTCCTGTTCGACGCCGGCTGGCGCCTGCTCGAAGTGCCCCTGAACCGGCCGGGCGCACTGGACGCCATCCGCATCCTCGTCGACATGGCCCCGCCGGACGCGATCGTCGGCGGCGGTACGATGTTGACCGTGGCGGACGTCGACGCCGTCGCGCAGGCGGGTGGCCGGCTGTTCGTCTCCCCGAACTGCAATCCCGCCGTCATTGCGCAGGCGCGGGCGGCCGGCATGCTGTGCGCCCCGGGCGTCGCGACGCCGACGGAAGCCTTCGCGGCGCTGGATGCCGGGGCACACGCCTTGAAATTATTCCCGGCCGAATCGATCGGGCCCGCGGGGCTGAAGGCGATGAAGTCCGTGCTGCCGGCCGGTACGCCGCTGTGGCCCGTGGGCGGCGTCACGCCCGAGCAGATCCCGGCGTGGAAGGCGGCCGGCGCGACGGGTGCGGGCATCGGGAGCCAGTTGTTCACACCGGGTGTGACGCTGGACGAGTTGGCGGGGCGTGCGCGGGCGTTCGCTGCCGCCTGGCGCGGTTGAGGGGTTCGCACGAACTGGGCGCGGCCGCCTATGCGATCCGGGCCGCGCGCGAACCAGCGGCTGCGCAATGCGCTGTGCTGGAACGTGTTCGACTGCCAGGCGGCGGTTACTGGACGCGGATGTCCTGCAACCTGAACTTGCGCACCCGCCCATCCGGATCGAACAAAATCCTGAGTTCCCTGATCTGCGTCCCCGTTTCCGCCATGCGGCCGACGAGGGGAACGTATTTCACGAGGCGGGCGGCGCTGCCGTCGTACCGGTAGAACCAGACTTCGCGGCCGTCCGGAAATGCCGTCACCGACGGCTCGCCCAGCGCGCGCCGCACATCGGCCTTCGTTGTCGTGCCGGCGACCAGCATGCCGGCGGCGCGTTCCTGCGTCAGCGTCTCGATCTGGCCGTTGCCGGAGGCGGCGCATCCGGCCAGCAGCATGGCCAGCACCGACAGGGTCGGGATTTTCATGTCGGATCGTCCATGTATTCGAATTCCAGCAACGTGTCGTCGGGCCAGCTCGCGTCGAAGATCGCGGGAATGTACTGCCGGTCGCGCGCATGGCCCCAGTCGACGAGTGCATAGCCGGCTTCCGGCAGCAGGCGTGCCGAGTTCGCGTACATCCATTCGCCCGCGATCGCTTCGCGCCGCGTGCCGTGCACGAGCGTGACGTTGAAGACGGGACGGTCGGCGAAGAACGGGTTCTGGAACGTGCGGTAGGTGCACGGATCGCCCGTGGCGGCGAGCGCCATGATCGACGGATCGCGTACCATCCGCCGCAATTCTGCGCCCTTCATGTCGACCCGGCATTCGAGCCTCAGGTCGCCAAGGCGGCGCGTGTCCGGCGGCAGGCCGGGCGTGCGGATGTCGACGCGCCAGGCGTACGTGCCGTCCTTTTTGTTCGTCATGACGACGGCATCCTGCGCGGCGAGGCGCGCATCCATCGGCAAGGTAAACGACTGGTTCGCGTCCAGTTCGACCGGGGTCTCGGTCTTGCCTGCGACGAGGGTGACGACGAGGCCCGCGAACGACGCGCCCTTTGCACGCGGATACAGCCGGAAGCGCAGGGCGGCGCCCGGCGCCAGCGCGCGGTGTTCCGCGAAGACCTGCATCCCCTTGTAGAATTTGCGGTACGGGACCTCGTCCACGTCGCGCACCGCTTCGACCTTGACGACTTGCGGTGTGTCCTGCGCTGTCGCCGGCGCGCCCCAGCACAGCAACGCGCATGTCAAAGGCAGCCAGTTCCGATTCGTGCTCACAGCGATCAATTCCAGAGTGTCGACGGCCGGCAGCTTACCGGATCGCGTCACGAAAAGATGCGCGCTTTGTCACTGCTGGTAGAATCGATGCGCCATCCTTCTTACGTACGACCATGCCCCGACCCGACCGCCATCCCGCCGCCCAGGTCTTCTGGCGCGACCCCGCCTTGCCCTTCATCGAAGCGCGCCACGTGACGGACGGGCGCGACCTGCACTATGGACGCCACTGGCACGAGACGCATTCCGTCGGCGTCATCACGGGCGGCCGCAGCACCTACGTCAACGGCGCGCATGCGGAGGTGGTGGAGCAGGGCGCCGTCGTCGTCATCAATCCGGGCGACGTCCACGGCTGCAATCCGGTCGACGATGCGCCATGGTCGTACGTGATGTTCTACTTCGATCCCGTGTGGCTGGGCCGCGTGCAGGCGCGCGTGCGCGGTCTCGCGGATCCGGTGTTCCGCCCGTACGCACAGGCGGCATTGCGCGCGCCGCACCTCGTCGAGGCGGGCGTGCGCCTGTTTGCGGTGCTGACGGATACGGCGCGCCGTGTGGCCGAACGCGAGGCCGCCGTCGTAGATTTCGTCGCGCGGCTGGACGGCGAACTCGCGCCGGGCGCCATGCCGGATGCGGCCGCGCCGAAAGTCGAACGCGTCGCGGACTACATCGACACGCATTTCGCCGATCCTCTGCCGCTGCAGGACCTGTGCGAAGCGGCGCACCTGTCCGGCTCCTACCTGATCCGCGCCTTCAAGAAGCGCTACGGCGTCGCGCCGCACGAATACCAGACCAACCGCCGCATCCAGTACGCGAAAGCGCGGTTGCGCGCCGGCGCGCCGATCGCCGAGGTGGCGGTCGACACGGGCTTTGCCGACCAGGCCCATTTCCAGCGTGTGTTCAAGCGGATGACGGCCGCCACGCCCGGCCAGTACCGCGACTGAGCTCAGGCGGCGGCCAGGTACACGACGCTCGCCACGAGCATGCCGGCCATCGTCCGGTTGAAGGCGCGCACCCGGCGCGGCGTGCGCAGGTAGACCTGCAGGCGGCTGCCGGCCCACGCCCATGCGGCGATCGACAGCCAGCACACGACGAAGTAGATCGCGGCGAACAGCCAGACGGCGGCCGCATCCCCGCCGGAGGCATACGTGCCCATGCCGGCCAGCGCGGCCAGCCATGCCTTGGGACTGAGCCACTGCAGGGCGGCGCCCTGCAGCATCGTCGGGCGCGCCGCCGCGTCGCCGGGCTCCAGCTCGCCCGCATCGGACGCCAGTTTCCAGGTCATGTAGAGCAGGAAGACGACGCCGGCCCAGCGCACGACGCTGGTGACCTGCGGCCATGTGGCGACCACTTCGTGCAGCCCGAGTCCGGCCAGCACGAGCAGCAGGCAGAACCCGGCGGTGGCGCCGGTGACGTGGGCGAGGCTGGCCGTAAAGCCGTGACGGGCGCCGCTGCCCAGGGCGACGACGTTGACGGGACCGGGAGAAATGGAGGTGGCGAGGGCGAAAGCGGCCATCGAAGCGAACATGCTCATCTGCGTTTCCTTTCGTGTTGAGGGATGCGGCAGAGGTTAGCGGCGCTGCCTCGGACGGTATTGAAGAAAATGACCCATCCAATTGCTCAGCAACTTGCGCGTTCGGCGCGGCGGCGCGGTGTTATGGTGATGCGATGACATCCTTCGACACGACCCGGCGCCGCCTCCTGAAGGGGCTCGGCGCCGCCTGCGCCGCCGTGTGCGCCCCCGCGCTGGCGGCGGATTTCGACGTACGTGCGTTCGGCGCCCGCGGCGACGGCACGACCCTGGACACGGACGCGATCAACGCCGCCATCGCCGCGGCCGGCGCCGCCGGCGGCGGCACCGTGCGCTTCCCGGCCGGGCGCTACCTGAGCTTTTCGATCCGGCTGCAAAGCCGCGTGACGCTATACCTCGACGCGGGCAGCATGCTCGTCGCGGCCGATCCCGCCGACGGCAAGGGGCGTTACGACGCGGCCGAGCCGAACCCGTACGACGCGTACCAGGACTTCGGTCACAGCCACTGGCACAACTCGCTCATCTGGGGAGAAAACCTCGAAGACGTGGCGATCCTGGGGCCGGGCCGCATCTGGGGTCGCGGACTGACGCGTTCGGGGCCGGGCGCGAACCGGCCGCTCAACGCCGGCGACATGCCGTCTTCGCTCGGCGGCAAGGACCCGATGGGCGAGCGCACGAAGGCCGGCGCCGTGTTCGGCGCGGAGATGGACGGCAAGGGAAACAAGGCGATCGCGCTGAAGAACTGCCGCAACGTGCTGCTGCGCGACTTTTCGATGCTCAAGTGCGGCCACTTCGCCGTGCTGGCGACGGGTGTCGACAACCTGACGATCGCGAACGTCACCGTCGACACGGAGCGCGACGGCTTCGATATCGATTGCTGCCGGAACGTGCGCATCAGCGATTGCGCCGTCAATACGCCGAACGACGACGCGATCTGCCTGAAGAGTTCCTACGCATTGGGCCGCGCGCGCTTCACGGAGCACGTGACGATCACGGGGTGCCAGGTGTCGGGTTTCGACCTCGGCACGCTGCTGGACGGGACTTACGGGAAGACGCAGGTGAAGGCGCCGGACGAGGAGGGCGTGTGCGGCCGCATCAAGCTGGGTACGGAGTCGAACGGGGGCTTCCGCAACATCGTCATCGCCAACTGCGTGTTCGAGCATTGCCGCGGCCTGGCCATCGAAAGCGTCGACGGCGCGATCATCGAGGACGTCACCGTCGACAATCTCGCCATGCGCGACCTGACGACGTCTCCGCTGTTCATCCGCCTGGGCCGGCGCATGCGCGCGCCCGCGGGCACACGTGTCGGCGCGATCCGCCGGGTGAACATCAGCAACGTGGTCGTGTCGCAGGCGAACGCGCCGTACGCTTCCATCGTGGCCGGCCTGCCGGAGGCGCTGGTCGAGGACGTGCGCCTGTCGAACATCACGGTCGTGCACGGCGGCGGGGGCACGGCGGACGATGCGCGGCGCGTGCCGCCCGAGCAGCCGGACCATTATCCGGAACCCAGCATGTTCGGCGTGACGCCGGCTTACGGCCTGTACGTGCGTCACGCGCGCAACGTCGAGGTGCATCACGCGGACCTGCGCACGGCGGCGCCGGATGCGCGGCCGCCCGTCGTGCTGGACGACGTGGCGGGTGCCCGGTTCGATCATGTGCGCCTTGGGCGCGCGGCGGGTGTGCCGGAAATACGACGCGTCAGGCCGGCACCGGCTCCTCGTGGCGCTTGAGGCGCCACATGTCCAGGTTCACGCCCTTGCGGTAATCGTGCTGCATCTCCGGCGTCAGCACTTCGAACATCAGGCCGTTCTCGATCCACAGCTCGACGACGTCGAACACGCCGCCCCGCGAACACGGCAGGGCGCGCCAGCCTTCGCGTTTGCCGATCGCGAGGATCTCCTCGACGGTGCGCTCGGTCGCGATGGCCAGGTGGAAGCAGGCGTAGGGGCGCGGTGCGGCGTCCGGATGCGGCCGTGCCATCTCGGTGCCGTTCCCCGGCGCCATCGGCATGGTGTGCGGATAGACTTCGACCATCGAACCGCGCACGTCGCCCGCCATCGCGACCCAGGCACCGGGCCACGGCGGGAAGCGGAACGACTGGCCGCCCCAGATCTCGGCGATGACGGCGGCAACGCGCTCGGGATCGCGCGCGGGGATGGAAGCGTGAAAGATCATGGTTCTCCTCGGGAAGTAGCGGCACGGGCCAGGGTTGCGATGACGTAATCCCCGAGTGCCGCCCACGCGGGGACGAAGCCCAGCTGCTGTTCGATCAGGCAGCGCACGGCGCCCACGAGCAGGCGCCCGACCGGGCGTTCGACCGTGTCGAGCCATGCGGCGGGCCGTGGGAGGAATCGGGTGGTTGACGTGTCCATGGCGCGCATCTTGACATCCGCGCCATGGACGGTCACGCCCCACCGGTGGGGGCTTCTGCTACTTCCCGATTTCGACCCGGTAGACCGGTACCACCTTCACCGTCTTCAGCTCGGCCACCTGCGGCTTGCCGCCGAAGTCGGGCCGGTGCTCGCGCGGCAGGTAGATCGGCGCGTCCGCCCGCAGGGGCAGCACGGTCAACGTCAGCGGACCGTGACGCTTCGTGGGGAGGTTACCCAGATCGAACTGCCAGCGCTGGCCGTTGTAGTACCAGTCGTCGACCATGCGCGTGCCGTCGAACAGCCGGGCCACGTCGCCCGTGAAGTCGATGTCGAGCAGCAGGCTGTCGATATCCTTCGTCCGGTTTGCCGCCGCGACGTCCAGAGTCCACGCGGCCGAGGCGCCGAAGGCTTCCGGATCCGGCTGCACGGCCGCGTTGGCGTTGCCGCCGATGCGGACCGGGCGCGCCGGCTGGGCGTCGCGCAGCGGTTTCACGGCCACCGCCACGGCGCGCGCCGGCAGCGTCTTGTCGAATACCTGGAACAGGCCGTCGCGGCCGGCGCTCTTCAGCGTGGTGGCCGGATAGACGGCCGCGCGGACGTGCGGCTGGCCCGCGCTGCGCAGCACGAGACGGCCGCTGTCGAAGTACGCCTGCGCCTCGCTGAGCACGAGGCGGCGCTGGCCCTGGAACATGCCGATCGCCGCCTGGCGCGCCTGTGCCTGCGACAGCACGAGCACGGTGAGCGGCTTTGCGCCCTGGCAGCGCAACGTGAACGCCGCGTCGAGGCCGGGCTGGATGCCGTCCACGACGACCGCGCCGGCACCCTCGTCGACGTGCGCACGTTGCGACTGCACGCAGCCGCGGGCCTTGTCGCCGAACGCGAATTCGACGGGCACGCCGTCCTGCGCCGCGAACACCCACGTGCCGTCCGCCAGCTTCGCCAGCGGCTGTGCCGTCGCATACGTCAGGCGCTGGCCATCCATGTCGAAGTTGACGGACCAGGCGAAGTACGCGCCGGCCGGCAGGTCGACGGGCTTGCGCGGCAAGGTCACCGTCCCGCCGGGCAGCTTGACGGCGAAGCGGACCTGTTCGCGCGCCGGTGTGGGGTACTGGCGGATGTGGCCATCGTAGAACAGGAAGGCCGCATCGCCGCGGCTGCGCACGGACCAGCGGGGTGGGCCCAGGTCCGTCGGATCCTTCGGCACCACGTCCGGCTTACGCACGGTCATCGGCGCGAGGCGCGCGCCGAAGTCGTGCAGGAACCAGTGGAACGGACGCAGGCTGGCCAGCACGTCGCGCTGCTGGCCGTCCGGGCCCAGCGGGGCGTTGAAGTCGTAGTTGATCGCGGGGACGTCGTTGTAGCCGCCGCTCTTCGTGCTTTCCTCCAAAGTCGTACCGCCGACGGGATTGCGCCCGCCGTGGAACATGTAGTAGCCCATCAGGTTCACGCCGGAGCCCAGCTGCACCGGGAGCATCGAGGCGATGTCGTCGGCGGAGACGAGCGTGCGGCGGCGGTACATCGCGGGCAGGCCCGCGCCGTATTCCGCGCCGAGGAACGGGGTCTTGTCCATGTCCGTTTCCGCCGTGCCCTGCTGGCTCGCGCGGGTCTGGGCACCGAGGTCGCCACTCACGCGCGTGTCGAAGCGGAACGCGTACGTCTCCTTCGGCGGCAGTTCCTTCGTGCTCGTCGCCCACGGTTCGTCGGGGTAACCGCCGAACACCGGCGTGACTTCGCCGGACGGGTACAGGGTCTGGTCCCAGCCCGTGACGGTGTAGTAGGGCACGTCGATGCCCGCCTTCACCGCGAGGCCTTTCAAGGTGCGGATGTGCTCCGCGCCGCGGCCGGGGCCCGCGAGGTTGTACTCGTTCTCGATCTGGGCGCCGATGACCGGGCCGCCCTGCTTGTACAGCAGGCCGTCCAGCTGGCGTCCGATCTCGCGGTAGAAACGCTCCACGTAGCGCAGGTAGGTCGGATCGTTGCCGCGCGTGGGCATGGCGTCGACCACCCAGTCCGGGAAGCCGCCGTAGCGCACTTCCGCGTGCGACCACGGGCCGACGCGGACGACGACGTCCAGGCCATGCTTGTGCGCGAGCTGGACGAAGCGGCGCAGGTCGCGGTTGCCGGACCAGTCGAACTTCCCTTCGTTCGCTTCGTGGTGGTTCCAGATGATGTAGCTGGCGACGATGTCGATGCCGGCCGATTTCATCTTGGCGAGTTCCGCATCCCAGCTGGCGGCCGGGCTGCGCGTATAGTGGAACTCGCCCATCACGGGCAGCCACGGCTGGCCGTCGCGGGTGAGGTACTGGTTGTTGATGCCGAGCGTGTGGCCGCCCGGCGCCGTTGCCGTGCCCAGTTGGATGTAACCGGTGCGCGGGTCGGGCGCCGGCGCCGTGGCGTCGACGGTGAGGAGTTGTTCCGCGCCCGCCATGGCGGGGCCGGCAAAGGCCAGCAGCAGGGCGGCGCGGAGCAGCGTGGGTCGGGTCGTCGTCATCATCAGAACTTGTACGAGAGGCCCACGTTGTAGCGGCGGCCGTATTCCATCACGTTCTGCATGTACGCGTTGGCGTTCTGCGTGTAGACGACCTTCTGGTTCGTGATGTTGTCCAGGCCCACGCGCAGCTGCAGCTGCGGCGTCAGGTAGTACGAGAAGTTCGCCGTGACGTAGGTCTCCTCGCCGTTTTCCGCCATGTAGCCGGCCGTCCAGCGGGGCATGCGCACGAACGGGCTGTGGTAGTTGGCGGAAACGCGCGCCTCGAAGCCGTTCTTCTCGTACCAGAGCGTGACGCCGCCGTTGTTGCGCATCAGGCCTTCCATCGGGTAGTTGTTGGTGTACTCGTGGATGTCGCTCTCGTTGTACGACCAGTTCGCGGCGACACCCAGGCCGTCGAACGGTGCCGGCAGGCGCGTGAACGCGTGCTGGTACACCAGTTCCAGGCCGCGCACGTAGCCGCCTTCGCCGTTGATGGAACGGGTGATGATCGCCTGGCGGTTGCCGATGGTCGTCGTGTCCGTCGTGATGCCGATGTAGCTGCCGATCTGCTTGTAGAACAGCGCGGCCGAGAACAGCGAGCCCTTGTCGAAGTACCACTGGTACGCGAGGTCGGCCTGGTTGGCCATCATCGGCAGCAGGCCCGGATTACCCGCGCTGCCCGTCAGCGGCTGCTGCGAGCCCGGCGTCGTGTCCATCGAAATCTGGCGCGACGCGCGCATCTCGTCCATCGGTGCGCGCGACATGGCGCGGGCCAGCGAGAAGCGCACCTGGTGCTTCTGTTCCTCGTCGAGGCCGAAGATCAGGTTCATGCTGGGCAGGGCCTTCGTGTACGACGCGCCGCCGGACACCGCGGTCGGCGCCGCGCCGTTCACGGATTCCATGCCTTCGCCCGTCTGGCGCGTGTGCAGCACGCGCACACCGGCATTGCCGCGGTACTTCAGGCCGAACATCTCGCCGTCCAGGTCCGCCTGCGCATACAGGGCGCTCGTGCGCTCCTTGACGCGCCAGCCGGCCAGCAGGTCGTTCGCCGTCGGCGTGCGGCCGCTCGGATCGAGGGCGCCCGGGCCGAACGTGGAGCCCACCGTGCCTTCGAAGTCGTTCAGCATCAGCGCGGGGAAGTAGCCCGGCACGTTGATGGTCGTGTACGCCGATGCGGGGATCGCTGCGTTCGTGGGCGAGATGTTCCACGTGGTCTGGTGGTAGGACTTCTCGCGGTCGGCGAAGCGCGCGCCGATCTTGATGCGGCTGACGGGGCCCAGGTCCAGCGGCAGCGCGCCGCTCAGTTGCGCGGAATCGAGGCGGTCGTGCACGTGGCCGTCGTTGTCGATGTACAGCGACGGTGCCCCGAACGTCGCGAGATTGCCCGTGTCCTGGCTGTACGAATACGATTGCTGCTCATTGCCCGTGAACGCCCACGACAGCGTGCCGTTGTTCGCGGTGGCGTTGCGCACGTCGGCCCACTGGCTGGCGCGGCTCGCGCGCGACGTGGCGACGTCCGCTTCGACCTTCCAGTCGCCCACGTTGAACTTGCCGTTCAGGCCACCGGCAAAGTTGTCCATGTTCTGGATCCAGCGGGTGCTGTGCGTGGTCAGGCTCACGTCCTTGACGGTCGCGCCCACGACGTAGCCGTTGCGGATGTCGACGTTCGAGTAATTCCCCGTCTGCCAGCCGTCCCAGTTGCCGACGTCGCCCGTCCAGTGCTGCACGCTCGGTTCGCGGATCTTGTTGCGGGCGAAGTACAGGTCGGCCGTAATCATGGCGTCCGGGCTCGCCTTCCATTCCAGCTTGCCCAACACGCTGCTGCGTTCGTTGGTACCGCTCTTGAGCTCATCCTCGAAGCCCCACGGCGTCTTGTCCACCTTGCCGTCGCCGTTCAGGTCGGCGGAGTGGTCTTCGTTGAAGCCCCAGTGGTTCTTGCGTTCCTCGATCGAGGGCTGCTTCTGGTAGCTGAACGCGACGGCCGCGCCGATGGTCTTGTTCGCGAACTGGTCGATCCAGATGCCGCCCAGGCGCGGACGGACGGATTGCGCGTCGACGTCCTTCGCGAGCGGGTAGTACAGCGCGTCGGCCTTTAGTGACGCCTGGCGGCCGTTGTACTTCAGCGGCTGCACGGTCTGCAGGTCGATGGTCGTCGCGACGCCGCCTTCGACGAGGTCGGCGTTCTGCGTCTTGTAGACGATGGCGCCGGACAGCGACTCCGACGGGAACTGTTCGAAACGCACGGCGCGGTTCGGCTCGGACGACGCGAGTTCGCGGCCGTTCAGCGTCGCGCCGATGAAGCGCTCGCCCATGCCGCGCGCGACGATCTGGCTCGCGTTGCCGCGATCGAGACCGGCGGCAAGGCCCGGCAGGCGCGCCAGCGATTCGGCGATGGTGGTGTCGGGGAGCTTACCGATGTCTTCCGAGGCGACGACTTCGACCATGCTGTTGGAGTTCTCCTTGACGGAGAGGGCGCTGCGCACGGATGCGCGGATGCCGGACACGACGACCTGCTGCACGGCCGTGTCGCCGCCCGCGGCGGGTTCGGCCGGTGCGGCTTGCTGGGCGAGGGCGGGGACGGCGGGGAGGGCCAACAATGGGAAGAGCGAGCGTACGAGTACGCTCAGGGTTTTCTGCTGCATGTAATCTCCTTGCTTTGTCGTTTAGACTTATGTGTTGTTGTCGTCATTGTTGGTACGTCAAACGAACCAATCACGCGACTGATCGGCATTCTGTCGCCTTGCAAGGAGTACAACCATTGTGTTTTTCACCAGCGTATATACGAAGTTCATATACCCTGGTAAAAATCATAAAAAAAGGCAGCCCGCAGGCTGCCTTCGTTTTACGCGGAGACGCTTACCACCACATGCCGTAGATCGTGGCCAGCACCACGCAGATGACGGCCGAGCCGAGGGCGAAGGCGCCATCGACCCTGAACAGCTTCGTGTCGACGATCAGGCCTTTGACCTTGCCGCGGGCGAACACGGTGCTGAGCAGCACCATGCCGGCGACGACCAGCCAGAACACGATGAACATGCGGTCCAGGAACGGGATCTCGTAGACACCGCTGCCGTTATCGTGCGCGAAGCCGATCGGGGCGAGGAACGACAGGTCCATCATCGTGGGCAGGAACTTCAGGATGATCGAGAACACGAGGCCGCCCACGGTCGCGAACATCGCGGCGCTGGCCGTCGTCCTCTTCCAGAAGAAGCCCAGCAGGAACATGGCCAGGATGCCAGGCGAGACGAAGCCCGTGTATTCCTGGATGTACTGGAAGCCGCCTTTCTTGTCG
>NZ_FMZS01000015.1 GCF_900101265.1 Massilia sp. PDC64 | reverse complement strand
ACTGCTTGCGCTCGGTCGAGATAGATTTGGTTTTGTCCATAGAACGTATTGTCCTCTATTTGGATGTCCACCAAACCCGGTACACCTCAGAGCACATTTTCCGGCGAATTCGGGGTCAGAGCACTATTTAACATGGCGCAAATTTGCGGGTTTCAAGTATTGCCGGCCGTCCCGATCAAGCCGTTTCGCGCACGCGACGACGTGTTGTCTTCCATAGAACAATTTCGCATAAACGGGGGCTGCCCGCGAATCCTGGCAATAATGTGCTCTGACCCCGAATTGGGTCGCGTGCTAGAGTAGCGGTTTTGTCAATCGGCGATCCATGCTCGAACTCGTCAATCTCAGCAAGTCCTATGGCGGCCGCGCCGTGCTGGCCGCCCTGTCGCACCGGTTCGAACCCGGCGAGTTCGTCGCGATCATGGGGGAGTCGGGCGTCGGCAAGTCCACGTTGCTGAACCTGATCGCCGGGCTCGACGCGCCCGACGGGGGCGAGGTCCGTGTCGACGGGACGCCGATGTCGGCGCTGGACGACGATGCCGCCACCCGGCTGCGCCGCACGCGCATGGGGTTCATCTTCCAGGCGTTCCACGTGCTGCCGCACCTGACCCTGCTGCAAAACGTCGCGCTGCCGCTGCTCCTCAACGGCCGCCCCGATCCGGCCCGCGCCACGCAGATGCTGGAGGCCGTCGGCCTCGGCGGACGTGGCGCCGATTTTCCCCGCCATCTGTCCGGCGGCGAGCTGCAGCGGGTCGCCATCGCACGCGCCCTCGTGCACCGCCCCGCCCTGCTGCTGGCGGACGAGCCCACCGGCAACCTCGACCCCGATACGGCCGACGGCATCCTCCACCTGCTGCGCGCGGAAATCAAGGCAAGCGGCGCAGGCGCCATCATGGTCACCCACTCCCACGCGGCGGCCGCGCTGGCCGACCGGATCCTTGTCCTGACCCGCTCCGGGCTGAAATTAGCGTAAATTCCCAGAAGAAAGAAGCATCTTATGGCGATTTAGTCATGAACAGTGCGTCGTTCTTGTCAACTCCGTAGTAGCATTCCAACAAACCCACCAGGCATAAGTCATCAACGAATACGGTCGGGCTGGATTCCGTTCGGGCGGGGCAAGCGCCGGACGGACCTGCAACTCTCCAAAACAGTCGATCTGTCTTGAACATATTTCCCAATGCGGAGGAGTTCATGAGCGTACGGCAGAAAAAACAGGAGTTGCTCGAGGCGATGCACCGCGCCCGGGCCATGGAGCCGTCGAGTTTTGTTCCGAACAAATTGCTCGACACTTTGATTCAGCGTATGCAGCTGAAGAACGACGCGGAACTGTGCCGCGTCCTGGAGGTTCAACCGCCCATCATCAGCAAGATCCGGCACCGCAAGCTGAACGTCGGCGCCACGATCCTGCTGCGGATGCATGAAAAGTCGAATATCCCGATCCGCGAGCTGAAGGAATTGACGGCGGAAGCGCGCACGCAGCCGCCGCCGACCCATCACTGACCGTGGCTCACTCGCCGGGCGGACGGCCGGTCTTGAGCTGGGGCAGGCTGTCGAGCACGGCGCGCAGCGACGCCGTGTCGAGCTGGCCGAGCAGCGCCACGCCGATGCGCAGCAGCTCGCTCTTCTTGACCTCGAAACCGGCCTTCAGGCAGGCCTGCTTGACCGTGGCGAGCACGGCGTATTCCTGCTCGGGCATGGTGAAGCTGTCGCGCACGAGGCGCGGACGCGCGAGCGGCACGGGCGCAGGCACCGGCGCTGCTTTCGTGCGCGTGGATTTCGCGGGCGCCGCGATGGCGCGTGCCGCCTGCTGGGCCGCCTTCGCCGGCGTGGGCGCGGCCTTCGCGCGCACGGGTTTGGCCGGAGCCGCTTTTTTCACCGCGGCCGTTTTCCCGGCCGGCGCGGCCGCCTTCTTCGCCGCAGGCTTTGTTGCGGTCTTTACGGCCGGTTTCGCCGCGGGTTGGGCCCTGCTTGTCCTCGCCATCGGGACCTCCTTCTTCAAACAAGCCAAACAATATATATCATTTGGCCCGTTTTCGAAAGGTCAGTCGTCCCCGTCGCGGAACTCCGCGGCGATGGCGGCGAACTGCCCTTCGATCTCGAAGAACGCATCCAGCACGTCCGGATCGAAATGCGTGCCGCGCCCCTTGCGCATCACGTCCAGCGCCTGCTGGTGCGTGAACGCGGGCTTGTACACGCGGCGCGAGATCAGCGCATCGTAGACGTCGGCGACGGCCATCAGGCGGGCCGACAGCGGGATCTGCTCGCCCGCCAGGCGGTCCGGATAGCCGGAGCCGTCCCACTTCTCCTGGTGCGAGTGGGCGATCTCGCGCGCGAACATCAGAAAGCCGTTGGTGCCGCCGATGTGCTTCTCGACGAGCATGATGGTGTCGCGTCCGTACACGGCATGCAGCTTCATGACTTCGAATTCCTCGCGGTCGAGCACGCCGGGTTTCAGCAGGATGCGGTCGGGGATGCCGACCTTGCCGATGTCGTGCAGCGGCACGGAGCGGTACAGCAGCTCGATGTTGTCGTCGGTGAGGTCGGCCGCGAACCGGGGGTGACGCTGCAGGTGCCGCGCCAGCGCGCGTACGTAGTGCTGGGTGCGGCGGATGTGGTGGTCCCCTGCCGTGACGGCCGCGTTGTCGCGCGTCTCGGCCAGCGTCCCCATCGCCATGATGATCGCTTCCTGCATCAGCGCCAGCTGCGCCGTGCGGTCCTGCACGAGCTTTTCCAGGTTCTCGTTGTGCGCCTGCAGCTGGCGCCGGGCGTCCAGCAGCGTGAGTTGCGTGGCCACGCGGGCGAACAGGATCGGGGGGCTGATCGGCTTGGCGATGTAGTCGACGGCGCCCAGCGACAAGCCCATCGCCTCGTCCTCGACCTGGTTCTTGGCGGTCAGGAAGATCACGGGGATGTCGGCCGTGACGGGGTTCGCCTTCAGCTGGCGGCACGTCTCGTAGCCGTCCAGGCCGGGCATCATCACGTCGAGCAGGATCAGGTCCAGGCCGGGCGTGGACTGCGCGATCTGCAGCGCCAGGCTGCCGTTGTTGGCGACCTTCGTGTTGTAGCGGTCCTTGAGCAGGCGCGACAACAGCATGATGTTGTCGGGCGTGTCGTCGACGATCAGGATCGTCGGCTTGTCCTTGTTGCTCGTGCTCGTCTTCTCGGTGGTGACAATGTTCATCAGGTTTCCGCGGTATCGGGGCGGGTTGCGGCGGCCGTCTTCGGCAACTGCTGGCGCGCCTCTTCGAATTCGTAACGGGACAGGTGCTGCTCCAGCCGCGCCATGTGCTCGGCGTCGAGCACACCCGCGAGGCGCGCGCGCACCGTCTCGAAGTAGTCAATGGCGTCGCCCGAGTACTCGGCCAGCAGCTGGTCGAGCTGGGCGACGGCGTCGAGCGCGGCGTCGTCCGCATCCGGCGGGGCCTCAGGCGGCGCGGGCGGTGGCGGCGGCGGCGGGGCGGTGGCGGCGCGGGCGAAATACCGGTCGAGGGATTCCATCGTCGCATCGACGGCGGCTTCCAGCGCGCGCACGCCGGCCGCGAGGCGGCCTGGATCGGGCGCCGCCAGTCCAAGGCCCTCTTCCACCGACTGCGCGAGGGTCTGCAGCTCGCGCGCGCCGATGTTGCCGGCCACGCCCCGCAAGGTGTGCGCCCGCGCGGCCGCCTGGCGCAGGCGGCGCGCCTGGTAGTCGGCCCGGATCAGGGCGCCGGCGTCGCGCTGGGTAGCGCGGAAGCGGTCCAGCAACTGCACGTACAGCGCGACGTTGCCGGCCACGTGGCGCAGGCCGTACGCGGAATCGATGCCGGACACGGTCGACAGGCCCGGCAAGGTGGGGCCGTCCGCCACGACGGCACCGCCGGCCGACAGCGGCGGCGGGACGGCCTGGCCGATCCAGCGCGCAAGCGTGGCGTACAGCTTCTCCGGCTCGACGGGCTTGGTGATGTAGTCCTGCATGCCCTCGCGCAGGCAGCGTTCGCGGATCTCGGCCAGCGCGTGCGCCGTCATGGCGACGATCGGCAGCTTGTCGAAACGCGCATCCTTGCGCAGTTCGACGGTGGCCGCGTGCCCGTCCAGCTGCGGCATCTCCAGGTCCATCAGCACGAGGTCGTACGCCTCCGGGCCGCCATCGTACAGCATGTCCAGCGCCTCGTTGCCGGTGGCGGCCACGTCCACCGCGATGTTCTGCGCCTGCAGCAATTCCAGCGCGATTTCCTGGTTGACCTGGTTGTCCTCGACGAGCAGCACGCGCGCCACGTGGTCGCCCGACGACTCGCTGCGGCTGCGCGCGTTCGGCGCACGGGGCGGCGCGAACAGGGCGACGAGCGTGTCGACGAGGGCGGACTGGCCAATCGGCTTGCACAGGAAGCCGCGGATGCCCGCGGCCTCGGCTTCCTTCTGCACTTCCTCGCGGCCGAACGCCGTCACGAGTACGGTCGACGGCGGCTGGCGCAGCGCCGGATTGCCCGCGATGCGGCGCGCCAGTTCGATGCCGTTCATGCCCGGCATCTGCCAGTCCGTCAGCACGACGCGGTACGGATCGCCGGCCGCGTCGGCCGCGAGCAGCGCACTTTCCGCCTCGGCGCCGCTGGCGGCGAGGTCCACGCGCAGCGGCAAGGTCTGCAGCGCCTCGCTCATGATTTCGCGCGCGACGTCGCTGTCGTCGACGAGCAGCAGGCGCGCGCCGTCCAGTTCCGGCGGCGCGACGGCCACGCGTTCCGGCTCGCCGGACAGGGGGAAGTCGAGGTCGAAGTGGAACGTCGAGCCCTTGCCCGGGCTGCTCTGGACGACGATGCGCCCGCCCATCAGCCCCACAAGCTGCTGCGAGATCGACAGGCCCAGGCCCGTGCCGCCGTATTCGCGCGTCGTGCTGCCGTTGGCCTGGCTGAACGCGCGGAACAGTTTCGCCTGCTGCTGTTCGCTCATGCCGATGCCCGTGTCGCGCACGGCGAAGCGCAGGGTCGCATAACCGTCGCGGAACCGATCCGTGGCCGGATCGTCGAGGCGCATGCACGACAGTTCCAGCTCGCCCGCCGGCGTGAATTTCACCGCGTTGTTGACGAGGTTGATGAGGACCTGGCCCAGGCGCAGCGGGTCGCCCACGAGCATGCGCGGGATCGCGTGCGGCACGTGGAACAGGTACTCCAGGTGCTTGTCGGCCGCCTTCTGGCTCGTCACGCTGGCCACGTTCGCGAGCACGTCGTCCAGGCAGAACGGAATGTGCTCGACGTCCAGCTTGCCCGCCTCGATCTTGGAAAAGTCGAGGATGTCGTTGATGATCCCCAGCAGGGACAGCGCGGCGCGGTGGATCTTGCCCACGTAGTCCTGCTGCTTGGGCGAGAGTTCCGTACGCAGCGTGAGGTAGGCCATGCCGATGATCGCGCTCATCGGCGTGCGGATCTCGTGGCTCATGTTGGCGAGGAATTCGGATTTCGCCACGTTCGCCGCCTCCGCGCGCACGTTGGCCGCGACGAGCGACTGCTCGCGCTCGCGCCGCTCGGAGATGTCGCGGATGAACGAGCAGAATTCGTAGTCGTCGCTGGCGGCCAGCTGCACGCGCGTGATGGCCAGCTCGATCGGGAACTCGACGCCGTCGCGGCGCAATGCGTACGTCTCGATGCGGCTGTCCAGCACCCCGCCCACGCCGCTGCGTTCGTAGCGCGCGAGGCCGTTGCGGTGCGCGGCGCGGTGGCGCTCCGGCACGATGCATTCGGAGAG
The DNA here is from genome assembly GCF_900101265.1 of Massilia sp. PDC64. Classification (GTDB taxonomy): domain Bacteria; phylum Pseudomonadota; class Gammaproteobacteria; order Burkholderiales; family Burkholderiaceae_D; genus Telluria. The sequence continues at coordinate 155,928 of NZ_FMZS01000015.1, read as the reverse complement.
GTCGCGCCCCAGCACCTCCTCGCCCTTCCAGCCGAACATCTTTTCCGCCTGCGCGTTCCAGCCGACGATGCGGCCCTGGCGGTCCATGCGCACGACTGCGTCCAGCGCCGTGTCGACGATGGCCTGCAGCTTGGCCTGGCTGCCCTGCGCCATGCGCATGGAGTCCAGCAGCTCGCGCGTGCGCGCGGCGATCTTCTGTTCCAGGTCCTCGTTCAGGTCGCGCAGCTGCTGTTCGATCACGCTCTTTTCGCGCAGCAGGCCGTTCGTCACCTGTTCCGCCCGGCGCAACCGGTTCAACGTGTCGCGGAAGCTGCGCACGGCCGAGGACAGGCGGCCGATCTGGTCGCGCCGGCCGATGCCGGACAGGTGGATGTCGGTCTCGCCGCGCGCCAGCTTTTCCAGCGCTTCCTGGATGTCGGCGAACGGCTGCGTCATGCGGCGGCCGATCAGCAGCACGCACAAGGTGATGGTGAGCGTGAGGATCAGGTTGCCCAGCACGGTCTGGATGATCTGGCGGCGCAGGTCCGCGTCGATCTGGCGGCGCGAGATGGCCAGGTCGATCGAGCCGACGAGGTATTCGCGGTTGCCGTCGTGGTACACGACCTTCTGCTTGATGCGTTCCGCGCCCTCCTCGTCCGCGCCGGAGCCGAGCGACGCGAGCACCGTGCCGTTCGGCGCCAGCACGCGCAGCATGATCACTTCCGGCGTGCCGCCCAGCGCATCGACGACCGAGGACACGGCCGCGCTGTTGATGTCGAACAGCGGCCGCGCCAGCGCGTGCGACACCACGTTGGCCTGGCGCTCGACCCGTTCCCACAGGCGCGAACTGGCTTCGCGGCGCAGCGAATGCATCACCCACGTCGTGTACGCCGTCGTCGACAGCGCCACCGCCAGCACGATGCCGGCGCCGAGCCGGAACACGATGTTCTGGCGCCAGCTGTCGACGAGGCCCCGCACCAGCCTTCCCGGGCGGCGCGCGGCGGCGGACGATAGCGGATTAATGGCCGCCTCCCGGATGGCCGGCCAGCTCGCGCTCGCGGCGGCGGTAGGCGGGGCTCGTGCGCACTTCCTCGATCGTCTTCCAGATGCGTTCCGCGAGCGCCGGCTGCTGCGCGACGAATGCGTGCGACAGCAGCAGGTAGTACGGCTTTTCGATCAGGGGCACGGGCAGCACTTCGATCTGGGCCGCGTAGGGCGAACGCATCAGCCGCATCGCGTCCCCGCCGCCGAGGGCCGCCGCCACGAGGCGTCCGGCCAGCATCTTCTGCACCAGCTCGTCGGACTGCTGGCTGCCCTCGTCCACGGGCACGTTCTGGGCGCGCAGGAAGTCGCCGACGGAATAGCCGAGCTGGATGCCGATGCGCCCGTCGAGGTTCGTGAAACGCTTGCCGTCCCAGTCGACCCTGGCGCCCTTGCGCCGCACCAGGACGTAGCGGTCCACGTGCATGCGCCGGGCGGGGTCCGCCTGGCCGTCATCGCCTTTGACACCCGGATACGCACCGAGCGCGAGCCGGTCGCGGCTGAAGCTGACGGCGAAGGCGCCGTCGACCTGGTTCGCCTTGACCTGCGCGAGGCAGCGCTTCCACGGCATGCTCTGGTAATCGAGCGTGAGCCCGAGACGGCGTGCCACTTCGGCCAGCAGCTCGAAATTCAGGCCGCCGCCATCGAGCGTGCGCCACGGCAGCACTTCCTGGCGCTCGAAGCACAGGGATACGGTGCCCGCCGCGAACGACGGCGCGGCGGCCAGGAGGCAGCAGGCGATCAATCCGTGGCGAAGGAAGCGCAACATGGCAAGGGTCGGGCGACGGCGGCAATAATGATTAAAAACAGACAACAGTATGCCAGACCTTGCCAATAAAAAGTACCCGGACCGTCAAGCCGCCAGGGCGGCGCGGCCATGGCGCAACTCGGCCAGCACGCCGGCGCGCAGCCCCGTCTTCGGCACCTCCAGTTCGTCGATTTCCAGCTCTTCCATGAGACCCAGCAGGATGGCCAGCGCGGCCGTCACATCGCGCAGGCGCAGGTGACCGAGACCAGCCAGCGCCGCCCCGCCGCCGCCCTGGTCGAGCGCGCGGGCCGCGAGCGCCTCGAGCCGGGCGCGGGTGATGGGACCGGCCAGGTCGTTGTCGGCCAGCAGCCGTCCCAGCGTATGGATCGTCCCGGATGCGCCGCATGCGCGGTCGCGCCGGCCGGGGCCGAACGCGGGCGCCTCGTCGCCCAGCTTGGCGCGCGTGGACGCGATCGCGGCCGCAAACGACACCGCGTCGATGCGCCCGCCGCTGAAGAACGTGAGCGCCAGGCGCGACGTGCCCAGGCCCAGCGACGCCACCTTCTGCACGCGGCGGCCGGTGCCCAGCGCGAGCTGCGTCGAGCCGCCGCCGATGCCCAGCACCAGCGTGCGCTTGTCGCTTTCGTGCGGCGCGCCATCGGCCACGCCGAGATAGGTCAGGACGGCTTCCTCCTCGCCGGTCAGCACCTGGACCGGGTGCCCGAGCAGCTGCTGCGCGGCCGGCAGGAACAGATGGCTGTTGCGGGCCATGCGCAGCGTGGACGTGGCGACGACGCGCACGGCGGCCAACGCGTGGTCGGCGAGGCGCGCGCGGATCGTGCGCAGGCATTCGAACGCGCTATCCATCGCCTCGGGGCTCAGGCAGCCCTGGGCATCGAGCGCGGCGGCCAGGCGCAGCGGCGCATGGAAACTGTCGAGAGGACGCAGCGTGCCGTCCTCGACGGCGCCGACCAGCAGGCGGAAACTGTCCGATCCGAGGACGAGTGCGGCGTGGATGGGAGGTGTGGTGCTCATGCAGACTCCGAAGTCGAAAACGGCGCCACGATAGCGGGGCTGGATGACGGATCGATGACAGGAGCATCGTTGACCGCATCATCATATGCCAAGCGCGGCAACCGCGCCATGGCGGACACGACAATCATTCTTCCACGGGCGCCAGCGCGGACGCCGCCACCTCGACCCGGTTGCGCCCCGCCTTCTTGGCCACCCGCAATGCCTCGTCGGCGCGGGCCAGCAAGGTGACGGTGCTGTCGTCCGGGCGGATCGTCGTGACGCCGAAGCTGGCCGTCAATGAAATCAGCGCGCGCTCCGTCTTGACGCGCTCCGCTTCGATCGCGGCGCGCATGCGCTCGGCGACCATGGTCGCATCGTCCAGGTTCGTGCGCGGCAACAGGATCGCGAATTCCACGCCCACCAGGCGGCCCAGCAGGTCGCTGTCGCGCAGCTGGCGCTTGCACGTATCGATCAGGTGCGCGATCACGACGTCGCCGGCCGGGTGGCCGTAGCCGTCATTGATGCGTTTGAATTGGTCGAGGTCGAACACGACGAGGGCGGTCGGCTGGCCGGGACGGCGCGCGAGCGCCATCCACGGGACCAGGGTCTGGAAGAAGCCGCGCCGGTTCGGCACGTCGGTCAGCGGGTCGACGACTTCCAGGCGTGCCAGCTCGGCCTGTTCGCGCTCGCGGCCCAGCAGCAGCCAGCCGAAGCCGCCGACGAGGGCCAGCAAATACAATGCACCCGAGTGCAGCTGGCGCAGGATGTCGCTCGTCATCCAGCCCCAACCCGCCGGCGCCAGCAGCACGAGTGCTCCGCGCGCACCGACGACGACGGCCAGCACGGTCGTCGCCAGCACCAGGAAGCGCTGCAGCATCGATGCATGCGCCCAGTCGCGCGCCAGCGCCGCCGCCAGCGACAGGTAAAAGCCGCCCAGGACGAGGGACGCGGCCACGGCGCGCAGACCGATCGGGTCGATCAGCCAGCACAGCAGGAAAGCGGCGACGGCGAGCCCCAGCGCAGGGAGGGTGGCACGGCGCCAGCGCAGGCGGCCCGCGCGTTCCCACGCGGCGCCGGATTCCCACGCGACGCCGGCGAACACGAGGACATAGGCGATCGGGAGTGCAAGGCCTTCCGGCACGACGCCCGCCGCGCCGATCGCCAGCAGCAGCCAGCCCGCGCCCTGGTACAGGCGCGACCAGCCCCACGTGGGCACGGCCGGACGCCCGGCATGGGCGGATTGTTCGAAGAAAAACAGGGTGGCGCACAGGGCCAGGTTGCCGAGTGCCAGTGCCAGGACCATCGTGGTGGCGTCCATCGGCGCCTCAGAATTCGTGCACGACCGCGGTCGTGCCGTCGCCGACGCGGCTGGACCAGGCGCGCGTCCAGTACTCCCGTTCGGCCTCGGTGGGCGGTTCGTGCCAGAACACGATCAGGGTCCCCTTGTGGTCGTGGATCTGGGTCAGCTTCTCGACGAAACCCGGGTTGCCGTCCATGTCCGCCAGCGCCATCGCGTATCCGTAGACGCGATCCAGGCGCTCGATGCGGTCCGGCTCGGTCTGGCTATTGGTGGCGGTAATGGTCGGGTGGTCCAGGAACATGAGGTCTCCGCATGGGCTGCAACGGCCAGCTTATCAGAAACCTATCGACCGCAACAAGTTCGCCTATACTTGGCGCATGCCCCACGACAGCCCCACCCCGCCGCTCGTGCGTACGCGCCGGGGCCGCCGGACGCTCGAATTCGTCCCCGGCGACATCCAGAGCGAGATGCTGCTGGCGCGGCCCGACGCCCTCGCGCTGGCCTACCTGCGCGCCATGATGGGTTTCATCCTGTTCGCGCCCTCCCCGCGGCGCATCGTGATGGTGGGGCTCGGCGGCGGCTCGCTGGCCAAGTTCTGCCACCGCCATTTTCCCGACGCGCACATCACCGTCATCGAATTGCGCGCCGACGTCATCGCCCTGCGCGACGCCTTCCACGTGCCGCCCGACAGCGAGCGCTTCACCGTCGTCCATGCCGACGCGGCCGACTGGCTGGCCGCCCACCCCGGCTCGGCCGATCTACTATTGGTCGATGGCTTCGACGCGCGCGGGCTGCCGCCCAGGCTGGCCGACACGCCCTTCTACACCGACTGCCGGCGCGCGCTCCAGCCCGGCGGTGTGCTCGTGGCCAACGTGTTCACGTACGATCCGCGCTACCCGGACGTGATGGACGCGCTGGAGACGGTATTCGCCGGCCGGACCTGCTGGTTCGACAAGGTCGCAGGCAACAACCGCATCGTATATGCATTGCACATGCCTTCCGACGCCGTCGCGCGCCGCATGACGGCGTTGCGGCGCCGGCGCGGACTCGGCCTGGGATTATTGAACCGGCTAGCCATTCGATTCATCCTTGTCTGGATCGCATCGCGATCTGTTTTGGCCCTACCACACCTTGGCGCTCCACGATCCCGCCTGTGACAATTTGTTTGCGGAAACTAGAGTTTCTGTGACAAACTGACGCCTCTTCATGCCTCACGGCAAGCACTTACCTTTCATGCATAGGGATCACTGGATGTCGCGTCGCCGACTGCCGTTTTCGCTCACGCTCGCAGCAGGCCTCACGCTGGCCGGCGGCCTGGCCGCAACCGCGGTGCTGACGGTCGCCGTCAGCCGTCTCGAATACGACAACAAGGCGCTGGCCTTCGAACAGGGGACCGGCGTGCGCGTGGCCGCCCTGCGCCAGGGCATGGACGATGCCGTCGAAGTCCTGAACGTCACCAACCAGCTGTTCGCGACCGTGCAACCGGTCACGCGCGCGCAATTCCACGATTTCACGACGCCGCTGCTGCAGCGTAATCCGTACATCCGCGCCTTCAACTTCCACCGCGTCGTGGAGGACAGCGAACGTGCCGCCGTCGAAGCCGAGCTGCGCCAGTTCCAGCCGGACCTCGTCCTGCGCGAGATGCAGGACGGCAAACGGGTACCGGCACCGAAGCGCCCGCGCTACAACGTCGTCGACTATCTCGAACCGATGCAGGGCAACGAGGCCGCCCTCGGCCTGAACGTCAGCGAATACCAGCAGGTGACGGAAGCCCTCGCGCGCGCCCAGGCAAGCGGCCGCGCCGCGGTCACGGGCCTGCTGCGCATCGCCCAGGCACCCGGCGCACCCAGCTTCGAAGTGCTGATGCCCGTCTACGCCCAGGGCGGCAAGCTGCTGGGCGACACGGCCGCCGTGATCTACGTGCCGACCCTCGTCAAGGCGGCGCTCGCCCGCGCCGGCCTGCTCGACGACCACAGCATCCAGCTCCGTTTCTACGCGGGCGGCCGCGCCGATCCGGCGCACCTCGTCTACGCGAGCCGCGACGGCGTCGCTGCCGAGTCCCCCATGCCGCTGCTGTCGGCCGGGTACACCGGGCGCTCGCTGACGACGTTCACCGTCGGCGGCCAGTCGTGGTCCGTGGAAGCCATCGCCGCGCCCAGCCCGTGGCTGGCCGACCACCTCGGCTCGACCCTGCTGCTCGTCGGGGGTGTGCTGTCGACGTTGCTCCTATGCGCCTTCGTGCAGGCGGCCGGCGAGCGCGCGCGCAAGGTGCAGGAACTGGTGCGCGAGCGCACCGCCGACCTGAAACTGACGAACCAGCGCCTGATCGACGACGTGATCGCGCGCAAGCGCACCGAAAAGGCCCTGCAGGAAAGCGAGCAGCGCTTCCGCCAGCTGGTCGCCATGTCGTCCGACTGGTACTGGGAACAGGACGAGGAATTCCGTTTCACCCACGTCACCGGCGACTTCACGGAAAAATCCGGCATCGCCACCGAGCGCGTGCTGGGCCGCCGCCGCTGGGACTACGTGCCCGCGCTGACGGACACGGAACTGGGCCGCGACCACATCGCCACCCTGGAAGCGCACGAACCCTTCCGCAACCTCGAATACCGCGTCATCGACGACAACGGCGAGGAGCGCTGGTTCTGCATCAACGGCCAGCCGACGTTCGACGAGTCGGGCCGCTTCACCGGCTACCGCGGCACCGGCAGCGACATCACGGCGCGCAAGGTCACCGAGCAGCGCGTGCACCACGTGGCCCAGCACGACGTGCTGACGGGCCTGCCCAACCGCTCGCTGCTGCAGGACCGCCTGGGCCAGGCCGTCGCCTACGCCACCCGCAGCGGCCACCAGGTCTGGGTGATGCTAATCGACCTGGACCGCTTCAAGTTCGTCAACGACAGCATGGGCCACAAGGCCGGCGACGTCCTCCTGATGACGGTCGCGGCGCGCCTGCGTTCGTCGCTGCGCGATACCGACACGGTGGCGCGCCTGTCGGGCGACGAATTCGTCGTGATCCTGTCCGAACATCACGATCAGCCGCTGACGCCGGACATCGTGCAGCGGGTCATGGATTCCGTCGCGCAGCCGGTCATGCTGGGCACCAAGGAATTCTTCGTCACCTGCAGCATCGGCGTGGCCGCGTTCCCGAGCGACGGCACGCCGTCCGAGAACCTGATCGAGCACGCGGACATCGCCATGTACCGCGCCAAGAAACTGGGCCGCAACAACTTCCAGTTCTACACGCCGGCCATGAACGAGGAATCGCTGGAACGCGTGCGCATCGAAAGCGCGCTGCGCAACGCCCTCGAACGCAACGAATTCGTGCTGCACTACCAGCCGCAGGTCGACCTGCAGACGGGCCGCATCGTCGGCATGGAAGCGCTGATCCGCTGGAAGCATCCGGAACTGGGCATGGTGCCGCCGTCGCGCTTCGTCGGCATCGCCGAGGACACGGGCCTCATCGTGCCGATCGGCGCCTGGGTGATGCGCACCGCCTGCGCCCAGAACAAGGCCTGGCAGGATGCAGGGCTGGGCAAGCTGCGCGTGGCCGTGAACCTGTCGGCCCGCCAGTTCAGCGCGGCCGACCTGTTACCGGGCATCGAGGCCGTCCTCAACGACACGGGCCTGGATCCGTCCTGCCTCGAGCTGGAGCTGACGGAAAGCCTGTTCATGAGCGACGTGACGCCGGCCGTGGAATTGCTGCACCGCATGAAATCGCTGGGCGTGAACCTGTCCATCGACGATTTCGGCACGGGCTATTCCAGCTTCTCGTACCTGTCGCGCTTCCCCATCGACGTGCTGAAGATCGACCGCTCGTTCGTCAACGACATCACGCACGATGCCAACGACGCCGCCATCGTCGCCTCGATCATCGCGCTGGCGCACAACCTGCGCCTGTCCGTGATCGCCGAGGGGGTCGAGACAGCCGAACAGCTCGATTACCTGCGCCACCAGGGCTGCGACGAAATGCAGGGATACTATTTCTCGAAGCCGCTCCCGGCCCATGAATTCGAGCAATTGCTGCGCCAACGACGGGGTCTGACGGCCCCGGAAGACGAGCCGCAGGCGGCCGTCGCCTGAAGAAATCTCGAATCCGCTTTAAGTTTGGATTACAAGTGCGATATTTCGTGCAATTTCCTGTGGCTTAATCGATATCGTTCTCATACAATACTCCGTGACTCTTTAGCAATACACTCACCGAGCATTGATGATGATGACTGAACTGAATATCGACACCGCCACGGCCACCCTGGCGGAACGCAGGCCGCGCACGGACATGCGCACGCGCGACCTCGTCAACCAGGCCGTCGCGTCCGTTCCCACGCTGGGGCTGCAGCGCGCCGCGGAATTCCTCGCGGCGATGGGCGTGCCGGCGGAGATCGCGGTGCGGGCGCTGGTGTACCCGAACCGGCGCCGCGCGAATTAATTTTCTTGTGAGGCGATGTCGGCCAGGGATTCGCGTCCCCGCGCCGTCAATTCGAATCCCCCTTCGGCCCGCGCCGCGATATGCGACTTGCGGCTGAGGAACTGGACGACGTCGTCATCCACACTCGCCGCCGGGTCCGCCTCGAGCGCGCGCAACGCCTGTACGCAGCGGCGCAGGAACAGCAGTTCCGTGCCCTGCGGGCTCAGGGACAGGCTCCCATTCTTCGCATACTGGATCAGTTTCAGGCCCGACAGGCGCTTCGCATTGCGCCCGACACAGGCATTGACGCGGTCGTTCTTCGCACCGCGCCGGATGAATTCGAGCGCATCGTATTCGTCGCCCGTCAATTTCAGATTCTTCATTACCACTTTCCAAGAGAACAAGCCCGCCATGGTAACGGCGGCGGGCCCTCCCGGCAACCTGTCTGGCCGTCAGCGCAACGCCCGCACGGCGGCCCAGACGATGCCCGCCCCCGCCAGGACACCCAGCGCCACGGCCGCATGCATCTTGTGCGAGCCCAGCAGCGGGCCACGGCCCAGCGGAATCTTGTTGTACAGGGTGGTGCTCATGCTTTACTCCTCCGAAAGTCGTTGGCCACGGGCCTATTATTAAAAAGTTCCTAAAAGACATATGTGCGCCAGCGTACACAAGCGGCGATCCTATTGCGCGCCGGGGCCGGACTCGGACTGTTAGTATCGCGCCAACACGACAACGCAATGGAGCACACCATGAGAACCGACATCCCGAAACCGGATCCGGGCGCCGACGCCCCGCCCAACATGCACGAAGCGGACATCGGCAGCGGCGAGCGCTCGCCCGGCCAGCACGAAACGGATGAAATGATCCGCGATATCCCCAAGCGCGGCAGCAACGAGGGGAACAAGCAGGACGCTGGCCAGGCCGGCAACCAGCAATCCACACCAAACAAGGCCTGACCCTCGGGCCTGATCCCGTGACAAAGGATGGGGCGACACGACGGTCCGCCCCATCCTTTCCCTACATCGCTTACGCCGCCTTGACCGGCGGTTCAGGCGCGTCCGGCTCCTTCACCGGTGCGCGCGCCGGCGCCGGCACGTCGTCCGGATCCGGACGCGGCTGCGGTGGCGGCAGCTCCGGGTCGGGCGTCGTGGGATCCGGCGTGGAATGAGCCTGTTTCGGCAAACTCATCGGTTATCTCCGGCGAGCGGGCTCAGCGGCCTTCTTTCTGCTTGGCACCGCCGCCCGCGCCCTTGTCCTTGCCGGCCTTCACGGTCGACATGTGGTCATGGCTGCTTTTCTCCTTGACGCCCGCTTTCTGCTTCTGGACGTCTTCCTCGGACAGATTGCCGGACTGCTTGTTCTGGCTGCCAGTGGATTTCGATTGGGTCATGATGCTCCTCCCTATGGTTGGCGGTTGACGTTGTGTGCAGCCTAGCATGGAAGATCGCGACGGGTTTTCAATCGTGCGGGCCGCATCGACTCTTGTTATAGTCGAGTCATGCCACGCATCCCCGCCCTCCTGCTCACGCTCGCCATGACCTCTACCGTGTCCGCCGCCCCGATGACCCTGGACGACTACCTGGCCCTGTCCGGCCCCGCGCCCACCGCCACCCTGCGCTACGGCGCCGCGCCGTCGCAGTATGCCGAGTTGTTCCTACCGTCCGGCACGGGACCGTTCCCCGTGGCCGTGCTCGTGCACGGCGGCTGCTGGACGAAGGAATTCGGCGGCATCACGCAGCTGCGCAATATGGCGGGCGCGCTGGCCGCGCGCGGCATCGCCGTGTGGAACGTGGAATACCGCCGCGTCGACGAGGCCGGCGGCGGCTACCCCGGCACCTACCAGGACATGAACGCGGCCCTGGACCTGCTCGCGCGCACGGCCAAAGAGCATCCGCTCGACCTGGGTCGCCTCGTGGCCGTCGGACACTCGGCCGGCGGCCAGCTCGTGCAATGGCTGGCGGCACGGCCCCGCATCCCCGCGACGAGCCCGCTGTACCGCAAGGATGCCGTGCCCGTGCGCACGGTCGTCAGCCTGGGCGGCCTGGCCGACCTGCGGCGCGAAGCGGCCCTGCTGAAGACGAGTTGCGACCGCGAGATCGTCGAACTGGCAGGCACGCCCAGCGCAGACCGGCCGGACGTCTTTTCCGATACGAACGCGGGCGACCTCATGCCGAACGGCAGCCGCACGATCCTGATCACGGGCGAACTGGACACGATCTCACCCCCGCGCGTGGCGCACGATTTCGCAGCCCGTGCCCGTGCGGCCGGCGACAGCGCGGAGGTCGTGATCCTGCCGGGGGCCAGCCATTACAACGAGGTGGCGGCGACGTCGGGATCGTGGCCGCGCGTACTGCGTGCGATCGAGGCGGCGCTGGGCTTGGATGCGCGCTGACGGGGCCCGGGGCGGCTGACTAAGCTTCTCGACGTACTCCCAGGAGAATCTAGACGACGTTGCGAGGCTCTGAACGAGCGCCCGCCAAAGACGCTCAACTACGAAACGCCAGGACAGCGCTTTAACAATGTGTTGCAGGCACCGACTGAATGCGCAACCCGAAGCGGACCTTCAAAATATTGAGCTGCCCGGTTCAGGAGACCCACTCAAGGTGCTCAGGCGGGCCTTTACACCTGTGCAACACTTCCGTTAAGCGACCCGCTTAATCACCTTCCCATATTCCTGAATCGTACATGAGGCGCATGGTGTAATTGACTTGAAGCGTTTGGTTGGGGCCACATGCAATTTCCGTTTCCTTGCCTGTCGCGCCGGGGGCCGAAACAACTATGGAAGATCTATCCCGAAGCGGATCCTCGAGGCTGTAGTGATATCCATTGTTCGTGAACTCAATGGATGCGTTACCGTTACCGAATGAGTGGTATTTGAATAATCCGAGTGGCGGAGTCTTGATTGCGGGGTAGGCGAATGTCAGCTTCCCGGCGTTCGAAGCCCGGTACTGCAGATAGCCTGTTGTGCGGGTCACGACGGGTGACGAACACAGCGAAAACACCCGCTTCTTGGTTTCGCAGCTCCACAACGTTATCTCAGCCTTCGTACAAAGCGGGCTCTGCTGATACATGTCGCGGTACTGATCCAGGGATGCGTCCGTGATCGAGGAAACAGGCGCGTGCGCTTGTGCGAGAACGGTCGATGTCGTGAGCCCAAGGACAAGGAGCAACAGGGCCAAACTCGTATTTTTTATTTCAGCCAACATTTAAAGGTCAACGTCTTGTTGGAATTTTATTAGCAACTAAAATCACCTGCTGCAATTAATCTTCCAGGGCACGCCGAATCTGTCGATCACGATGGCATAGCGGGGAGACCAAAACGTTCGCTGGGGCGCGAGGATTATCTGGCCATCGGTTTGCAATGCGTCGAAGTAGGCATCCACCTTCTGTTCCGAATCAACGCCGAGCAGGACGTAGAATCCCGCGGGGCTCACGTAACGGCTCGCTTCCACATCCGCGCCGGCTAGCTCCACGCCCGCGATGCGAATGTTTGCGTGCACGATGTGATTGGCCGGTCTCGCTGCTGAGATCGGGATAGGAGAATCTGCAACCTTTAGCATCGTGCCGATCTGACCGCCGAGGTGTGCCGCATAAAAATTAAACGCCTCCTCGCACCTGCCGTTGTAGTCGATGTGGAATGACAAACTCATGATTGGACTCTTTTCGTTGTAGAACAGTTGTCCCGAGAATCGAACCCGATCGTCTGCTCCTGGCCGATAGCGGATGTGGGTTACCAGTGTATGAGCTTGTTGCAATCCAAGCAAGTCAGCGGCTTTGTCAGGGGCTCTTAGTCGGGAAAGACAATCCTTTTCGCCAGCCGCTGGTCGACCACAAGGTCATCCTGCGCGACGGCAACGCACGGCAGGATATAACCCTCGCGCTTTTCGTCGAGGGACAACCCCGGCCATTCCACGAGATAGCGCACGCTGCCGCCCGCGAGGCGGCAGATGCAGGTGCGGCAGGTGCCGTTGCGGCAGGAGCTGGGCAGGTCGATGCCGGCCCGTTCGGCGGCGTGCAGTACCGTCGTCTCCGTATCGGTGTCGAAGGACCAGCCGGACGGCTGCAGGGTGATGGTCAACGTGGTCATGCGCCGGATTGTACCGCCGGCCCGACGAGCCTGGGTTCGTTCCCGCACAGAGTCCCGTCTTGCACGGCACTAACCTGAAGCCAACGCATCTTCAGGCAGGACATATCTTGAAAACGAAAACCATACCCCTTCTGATCGCCCTGCTGGCCGGCCTCGCCGGTTCGGCGGGCGCCGCGCAACCGCAGGCGCAGCCGGCCGCACGTCCGAACCCGGCACCGCCGCCGGCGGCACCGCCGCAAGCAGCGGCACCGGCCGCGCACGGCGATCCTGCCGCCGCGCAGGCGGCCGAATTCGAGCGGCTGCTGCGCGCGCAGGTGCTGCTCGACCGTGCCCACTTCTCGCCCGGTGAAATCGACGGCGCCTACGGTTCCAACATGCGCCAGGCGCTGGCCGGCTTCCAGAAGGCGCGGGGCCTGAATCCGACGGGCAAGCTCGACGATGCCACGTGGAATGCGCTGAACGTCGACCAGACGCCGACCTTGCTCACCTACACGCTGGCCGAGGCCGACGTCGCGGGGCCGTTCCGCCCCGTTCCGGACGACATGATGGAAAAGGCCAAGCTACCCACGCTCGGCTACGCGACGCCGGCGGAAGGCCTCGGCGAGAAATTCCACGCCAGCCCCGCGCTGCTGGAAAAGCTCAACCCCGGCAAGGACCTGGGCCGCGCGGGCGAACAGATCGTCGTGCCGAACGTCGTCGGCACGCCGCCGCTGGCGCCGGCGGCACGCGTCGTCGTGTCGAAGGAGGACCGCATCCTGCAATTGCAGGACGCGGCCGGCACCGTGCTGGCCCAGTATCCCGTGTCGAGCGGCAGCGAACACGATCCGCTGCCGATCGGCAGCTGGAAGATCGAGGGCGTGCACCGCAATCCCACCTACCACTACAACCCGAAACTGTTCTGGGACGCCAAGCCGGGCGACAAGAAGACGACCGTCGCGGCGGGACCCAACAACCCGGTCGGCGTCGTGTGGATCGACCTGTCCAAGCCGCACTACGGCATCCACGGCACGCCGGTGCCGGGCCTGGTGGGCAAGAGCGAATCGCATGGCTGCATCCGCTTGACGAACTGGAGCGCGTCGGAAGTGGCCGGCCTCGTCCAGGCGGGCACGGAGGTCGTACTGCAGGATTAAAACACCAAGCAACAGGAGACGGCGATGAGATGGTTGATGACCTTCCTGCTCGGCGTGCTGGTGGGCGCCGGCGGCCTGTTCGTCTGGCTGCGCCAGATGCCCCACGACGCCCCGGCACCGGCCGTGGCCGTGAACACGGGCGCCCTGCCCGCACCGCCGCCGCCATCCACCGGCATCGACGGCAAGCTGCCGCCCGCGCCGCAGGTGATGCCCGACCTGACGGAACTCGACTTGCCGCTGCGTCCCGCCGGCTCGGATACACCCGTCGCCGCCTCGGGCACGGCACCCGTACCATCGGTCCCGCCGGGCAAGCTGCTGGTGCCCGTCGACGGCATGCCGTTGAATAAGATCACCGACACGTACGACCAGCCGCGCGGCAACGAACGTCACCACGAAGCGCTGGACATCATGGCGCCGAAGGGAACAAAAGTGGTCGCGGTGGCGGACGGCAAGATCGTGAAGCTCTTCACGAGCAAGCCGGGCGGGCTGACGGTCTACCAGTTCGATCCGACCGAAAAATATGCCTATTACTATGCGCACCTCGACCGCTATGCGGACGGCCTGCAGGAAGGCGCGCAGGTCAAGCGGGGCGATTTGATCGGCTATGTGGGCACGACCGGCAATGCGGATCCCAACGCGCCGCACCTGCATTTCGCCGTGTTCGAGTTGACGCCCGAGAAGCAGTGGTGGAAGGGGACGCCGGTGAATCCTTATCCGTTGCTGCAGCCCTAGCCGACGGTTTATTGCGCAGGCTGCCTAACCCCACCGTCGCGGCCGGGCCAATGGCCCGGATCTGTTTTTGGATACCCATGCCAACGACCAGCGTCGAGTAAGACCGTAACGGTCATTGATTACGATCGCGCCCTTCGTCAAGAACAATACGATAAGAATCCCGGACGTGTCACCGATCACCATTGCCGTCAGCGCAGTCCAGTCCACGGCCCCTGTCAAAACCCAAGTGAATGTCTGATGGAGGAGTGGGCTCATGAACCCGCAAAGTACGCCGGTAAAAAGTAAACGCTGCGCGGTAAGCTCTTCAAAACGCGACCTCAAATTAAACCAATGTATGGCAAACAGGGAAGCAAGATAAGGTCCCAATGCACCCGCTATCGCGCCACTCCATGACCGGTAATCGCTGTGAAACATGAAATGGTGGAAGTTGAGGTAGACGCCTACCAGGAACATGCCTTCGAGACCGGCAAACCCGAAAAACAAGGTCGAAAGCAGTCGGACACCAGCGGGCATGAATACCCACGTGACTCCCTTGGTGAGATCAAGCCGGGAAAATAAAAGCTCGTTGACCCAGTTTAGACCAAGGAAAGAAAACACCGTAATACCTACATACATCAGATGTTGTGCTGCCGCCGCTGGCCACGATTTCATATCAAAGCTTACAATTAAATTTCTTTCAAGAAATTTAATTGTAACTCCGTCCTGGCGTCTACGCCATATCGCAGCCGTTGCCGTAGCCCCGATTCGCCATGCCGATTGCTGTTCGGCTACACTCAGCCATTGCGACAATTTGAACAAAAACGCTGGCTGAGGAGACTATGAAGAATATCGATCGGCGCCGTCGCGCCGTTTGCATGGGCATGCTGGGCGGACTCGCCGGGCTGGCAATCGGCAACGCCGCCCGCGCGCGCCCCACCATCGACGAAGCCGCCCGCGTCTTCCGTCTCGACGGTGGCGCCGTCACCTATGCGTTCGGCGTCAACGCGGATGGCCGCCTGCAGTCCGTGTACTGGGGCAGCGCCCTGTCCCCGGACGACAAGCTGCCGCCGCCCGTGCCGGTCCTCGAAAACTCCAGCAACGAAACGTCGATCACCGTCACGCCGTTCGAGTATCCCGGATTCGGCGCGGGCCTGACGGTGGAGCCGGCGCTCAAGGTTACCTTTCCCGACGGCGTGCGCGACCTGGACCTGCGCTACGTCGACCACCAGCTGGACGGCGAACGCATCGTGGTCAGGCTCAAGGACGTGAGCCGCGCCGTGCACGTCACGCTCACCTATGCAATGGATGCCGCGTCCGGCATCTTGTCCCGCAGCGCCGTCGTCGAGAACCGGACGAACGGCTGGATCCAGGTGGACCAGATGGCGGCGGCCAGCATCAATCTGCCTTACTACGACGATTACCGCCTGTCGTACCTGACCGGGCGCTGGGCCGGCGAGTTTGCGCTGCAAACCCGCCCGGTCGGCCCCGGCGCGACGGTGATCGAAAGCCGCAAGGGCGTGACCTCGCACCAGGCCAACCCATGGATCGCGCTGAGCCGTGCCATGACGGAAGAAGAGTCCGGTCCCGTGTGGTTCGGCGCACTGGGCTGGAGCGGCGCATGGCGCATCGGCGTCGACATGGACTCTGTTGGCGGTGTCCGCGTGACGGCCGGCTACAATCCCTTCGATTTCGCCTATCGGCTCAAGCCCGGCGAACGGCTCGCCTCGCCCGTGTTCCATGCCGGGTATTCCGGCGACGGATTCGGCGGCGCGTCGCGCCTGTTTCACCGCTACCAGCGCACGCGGATCCTGCCGGGGGCGCCGACGTTGCGTCCGCGGCCCGTTCTCTACAATTCGTGGGAGGCGACGGAGTTCGCCGTCGACGAAGCGGGCCAGATGGCGCTCGCCGAGAAGGCGGCCGGCATCGGCATCGAACGCTTCGTCGTCGACGATGGCTGGTTCGGTGCGCGCAACAGTTCGAAGGCCGGTCTCGGCGACTGGGTCGTCAACCGCAAAAAATTCCCGAACGGGCTGGCGCCGCTCATCAAGCGCGTCAACGACCTGGGCATGGAATTCGGGCTGTGGGTCGAGCCGGAGATGGTCAATCCTGACAGCGATTTGTACCGGGCCCACCCGGACTGGGTCATCCATTTCCCGGGTCGTGCGCGCTCCGAAGCCCGCGACCAGCTGGTGCTCAACCTCGCGCGCAAGGACGTCCATGACCATCTGCTCGGGGTCCTGGACAGGCTGCTCGGCGCGAACAACATCGCATTCCTCAAGTGGGACCATAACCGCGCCTGGTCCGAACCGGGCTGGCCGCAAGTGCCGCCCGCGGAGCAGCAAAGGCTGTACGTGGCGTACGTGGACAATCTCTACAGGCTGCTCGGCGAACTGCGCCGGCGCCACCCGAAGGTCGAGATCGAATCCTGCGCCAGCGGCGGCGGCCGTGTCGATCTCGGCATCATGGCCCTCACGGACGAAGTCTGGGTATCGGACAATACCGATCCGTACGACCGGCTGCTGATCCAGGACGGCTTCAGCCAGGCCTATGCGCCGGCGATCATGATGGCCTGGGTCACCGACTCGCCCAACTGGGTCAACAGGCGTGCCACGTCCCTGGCATACCGTTTTCTGTCGTCCATGCAGGGCGCCCTCGGGGTCGGCGCGAACCTGAACCACTGGAGCGCGCAGGACTTCGCGGAAGCGAAGCGGCTCATTGCCGAGTACAAGCGGATTCGCCTGACCGTCCAGCAAGGCGACCTGTACCGGTTGATATCGCCCCGTGGCGGCTCGGCCCGGTCGGCCACGCTGTCGGTGTCGCAGGACGGTAACCAGGCCGTCCTCTTCGCCTTCCTGCACTCGGGCGGCATGCGCGATCCGGCGCCCCGTATCCAGTTGCGCGGGCTCGATCCACGGAAGGTCTATACGCTGCGCACGATTGCAGGCGGCGTGGCACCGCGAACCCCGGCACAGGCGAGCGGTGCCTATTGGATGGGAAACGGAATCCAGCCCAACCTCGTGGGCGATTTCCAGGCCGCCGCCATTGTCCTGGAAGCGGCCTGACGCGTTTACTGTCCCGCCGGCTCGTCCACGTCCGCGCCCACGTTGATCGCCGCATACGCCCGCTGAACCGCAATGACTTCGCGGCTAGTCTTGCCGTACAGGTCGCCCGCCGCCTCGATCATCTTGGCGCGGGCATCCGCGTAATTGGTGCTCGACGTGAACTTGGTCGTGTTCGCCTTGAACCAGATCCGGTACGCCTTGTCGAGACCGATGCCCGTCATCGCGGCCGGAGACTTGACGAGGTATTTGCTGTAATAATCGCTGGCCTTGTCCGCGCTGGAACCCTGCGCGAGGAAGTAGAACATGCGGTTGTTCGGGCCGCTGCTGTAGTGTACGTCCAGGCGCTTGATCGAGCTGCTCCAGGCGTCCGGGCTGCTGCCGTCCTTGCTCGGGCGGTACATCCAGCGCAGCGGCGTGCCCGTCTTGCTGATTTCCTTGCCCATGACCCAGTCGTTGCCCGTGAGCGGGATGGTGTCGCCCTTCCCGCCCCCGCGCGCATACGCTTCGACGGCCTCGCCGTTGATGTCCGACGACGATTCGTTCAGGCCGCCCGACTCGCCCGAGTACGTCAAGTTCGACGTGGCGGCCGTCACGCCATGGCCCATCTCGTGGCCGATCACGTCGATCGAGCCCAGGCTGTTGAAGGTGGAGCCGTCGCCGATGAACATGCAGCGGCACGTGTCGCTGTAATACGCGTTGTCGTACGCCGTGTTGACGTGCGCCGCGATGTACGTGGCCGTATTGTGCCCGTCCAGCGACAGCCAGTTGAATACGTTCTTCATCGTGTCGTACGTGTTCATCAGGCCCCACATCGCGTTCACGGCGGCAGTCTGGCCGTTCGCGTTCGTCGTCGAGCCGCCGTTCACGTACTGCTTGCCGTCGCCCCACGTATTCGTGTCGTTGACGTAGACGCTGCCCGCGCTCGTGCCGTGGTTCGCATTCGTGATCGCCATCGCGCCGAACGTGCCGCCCGTGCCGCGGGTGTCGTCGATCATCCTGTACTTGCCCTCGGCGAGCGTCGTGTTGATGGGCACGTCGCCGTTGTACTGGCTGTGGCCCACGCCCACCACCGTCTGCAGCATGTTCCACTGGGCCAGGATGGCACCGTCGCGCGCGCTGACGATGGTGTCGTGGTACACGGGCTTGTCGCCGACGACCATGCGCGTGTGCACGAGGTAGGCGAGTTCGTAGTGGTCGACGACGTCCTGCACGTCCAGTGCGTTCAGGTCCTGCTCCTGCTTGTCGCGCGCGTCGGGCACGCGTTCCGTGCGCATCGCGGGCCAGATGATCAGTTCCGCGCTGGGCGGCGTCTCGTGGCGCGCCGACGCACCCAGCGAAGCAAGCGCCGCATCGATCGCGGCCTTCGACGAGATCGCGGGCACGACGCTGAAATCCGGACCCGGCCCGGCAGTGTCGGCCTTGGCAAAATTGGCGCGCTGTTCGGAATCGGATTCGGACAGGATCTTGCCGTTCGCATCCAGCACGAGCACGGATTCGAAGCCGAAGATGCGCACGTTCCTGTACGTGTGCGCCACGCGCGCGATCTGCGTGCCCTGCGTGCCAGGATGCCGGGCGAGGATCGCATAGCCGAAGCGCGCATCCTGCCCGCGCGCGGCGCGGCGTGCGTCTAGCTGGGCCAGCAGCGCCGCGTTCAGTTGCGGGGTCGCGGCAACGGCCGGGCTCATGGTGCCTGGACCGGCCGCACCCGCGGGCACGACGACAGCCAGGGACAGGGCGCCGAACGACGCCAGCAACATCTTGCGCTTGTTCATGAGATTTCCTTTCATTGAGCGGGCACACCGATGCAGTGTGGACGAGCTCGCTTAAAGGAATTTGCTCAAGCGCAAAGAGCCCCACGGCGGCCTGGGGCTGCCGTGAGGCGGATGAAAAGGTGCGGATGCCGGTGCGCCCGGGCGCACCTCACGGGACGCTCAGCGCTCGCGCCGCCGCATCAGGTACACGGCCGTGCCGACGACGGCGCCGGCCAGGACCGCCTTCTTCACGAGGCCGGCCCGGTTGTGCTCCCATTCGGCCTTGATGCCCATCTCGGCCAGCACGTTCGGCACCTTGCCGTGCGCAAGATCCTCGCCGATGCCTTCGACGACGTTCACGCGGTCCGCGGCGAGCAGCAGGAGCCAGTGGCGCAGGTCGTTCTCGGACCATTTGAACGCGAGGCGCCGCATCATGCCGGACAGGCCTTTCGGCGGCTGCGCGGTGCCGAAGATCGGCGTGAGGCCGGGCCGTTCCGTCGACACGAGGACCTCGACGTTTTCCGGTTGCTGCGGCAGCTTGCCTTCGTGCGGATGGATGAAGCGCGCGGGCATCCGTTCCATGGGCACGGCCGGGCGGTTCTTGCGGTCGAGGTCGGCGCCCCAGCCTTCGATGTGCGACAACTCGTCGCGGCCCGGACGGCGTGGGCCTTCCGCCATGTCGCCCTGCAGCGGATGGGCATGCACGTGCCCGGCGTCGTCGTGATGATGTGGATGGTTGTGTTCCATGACGTCTCCTCAATGCAAAGCGGTGGCCTTCACGGCCTGGACCTCGCGCGCCGACGGCGGGATCAGGACGGGCTTGATACAGTTGTCGAGCTTGCTCGAGAAGATGTGGTACGCGTCCGCCACTTCTTCCAGCGGCACCCGGTGCGTGATGATTTCCTTCGGATTCAGCCGGCCTTCGCGGATGTGTTCGATCAGGCGCGGCAGGTGGCGTTTCACGCTGGCCTGGTTGGCGCGGATCGTCAGGCCCTTGTTCACCACGTTGCCGATGGGGACGGCATTGAACGTCGGGCCGTACACGCCCACGATCGACACGTTGCCGCCCTTGCGCACGCTGTTGATGGCCCAGTGCAGCACGGTCGAGGCGCCGGCCTGCATCTTCATCAGGCGGCCCGTCAGCGTCTGCGCGATGGAGCCGGCCGCGTCGCCGCCCACACAATCGATGGTGACGTCCGCGCCCATCCAGTCCGTCATCTTCTTGATGTGCTCCGCCATGTCGTTCACTTCGCGGAAGTTCACGACCTCGCACTGGGCAAAGCGCTTGACGAATTCCAGGCGGTACTCGACCTCGTCCACGACGATCACCCTGCCCGCGCCCATCAGCCACGCGGCTTTCGCGGCGAAGATGCCGACCGGGCCGGCGCCGAAGACGACCACCGTGTCGCCTTCCTGGATGTCGCCCATCTCGGCCGCCTGGTAGCCGGTCGGGAGGGCGTCCGTCAGCAGCACGGCGTCATCCAGGTGCAGGTCGTCCGGGATCGGGTACGGGCCCACGTCGGCCATCGGCACGCGCACGTACTCGGCCTGGCCGCCGTCGTAGCCGCCCGCCGTGTGCGAATAACCGTAGATGCCGCCCACGGCCGTCGCTTCCGGATTCGTGTTGTGGCAGTTGCCGAACAGTTCGCGCTGGCAGAAGAAGCAGGAGCCGCAGAACAGGTTGAACGGCACCAGCACCCGGTCGCCCGTCTTCAGCGTCTGCACGTCGCGGCCCACGTCCACGACTTCGCCGACGAATTCGTGGCCGAACGTGTGGCCCACGCGCGTGTCGGGCACCATGCCGTGGTACAGGTGCAGGTCGGACCCGCAGATGCAGGAGCGCAGCACGCGCACGATGGCGTCGCCCGGATGTTCGATGACAGGATCGGGCTTGTAATCGGCGCGGACGCGATACGGTCCCCGGTAATTCATTGCCAGCATAATTCCTCCTCGTTGGTTGTCCGCCCGCCGCCACGGACGAGCGCTTGACAACAAGGTATGTCAAAACGCTAAGGAAGGCGATACGCGCACGGAAACGAACGGGGGTTTCGGAACACTTTTTTTAAGCGTCGTAGTGCTTTGTTTTTAAAAGGAAACGGCCGCACGCGGCGGCCGTCGCGGCACGGAAGGCAACGCTCAGAGCTGGCGCGCCTCGAACGTATTGCACTGTTCGACGGAGCCCGTCTGCAGGCCGCGCGTGAACCAGCGCACGCGCTGGGCCGACGTGCCGTGCGTGAACGAGTCCGGCACGACTTCGCCGCGCGACTGGCGCTGCAGCGCGTCGTCGCCGATGGCGCTCGCCGCGTTCAGCGCGGACTCCACGTCGCCCTGTTCGATGATCTGCTTGGCCTGGTTCGTGTGGTAGGCCCACACGCCGGCGAAGCAGTCGGCCTGCAGTTCCAGGCGCACGGACGCGGCATTGGCCTCCCGTTCCGACAGGTGCTGACGCGCGCTGTCGACCTTGCCCGAAATGCCCAGCAGGTTCTGCACGTGGTGGCCGACCTCGTGCGCGATCACGTACGCCTGGGTGAATTCGCCGCCCACGTGGAAGCGCTGCTGCATCATGCGGAAGAACGTCAGGTCGATGTAGACCTTGCGGTCGGCCGGACAATAGAAGGGCCCGACGGCCGACTGGCCCATGCCGCAACCGCCGGTCGACGTGCGGCCGGAGTACAGCACGAGGCGCGGCGGCGAATACGTCGCCCCGTTGGCGCGGAAGATCTGCGACCACGTGTCTTCGGTGTAGCCGAGCACGGTGCGCACGAACTGCGTCTCGCGGTCGTTCGCGGGCGGATGGGCCGGCGCCTGCTGGACCTGGGCCGGAGAGCCGCCCGACAGCAGGCTCAGGATTGTGGACGGCGACACGCCGAAGAACCACGAGCCGAGCAGCGCCACGACGATCGTGCCGATGCCGACGGTCCCGCCGCCGATGCCGAATCCGCCGCCGCCCCCGCCGTCCCCGCGGCGGTCCTCGATGTTGTCGCTCTGCCTGTCGCCTTCCCAACGCATGATGATTCTCCTTGCGGGTACCGCGAACGGTACCTCGTCGTTATTCTCGTGCCGGGCGACCTCAGCGTCCGCCGGGACGCCGGATCTTCACCGACCCCATGTTCTCGCGCGCATCCTTGAGGCGGAACTCGTCGTCCACCGCCAGGCCGGCGCGCTCTTCGTCGTGCAGCAGGCGTTCGTGGCGCTCGCGCTCGACCTCACGCTCCAGTCGCTCGCGGAGGGATACGTCCGGCGTCGTCTTCATGGTCATCCTCGTCGTTAGGGCCACGCGTCCTGCATCAGCCCGTCCATTGTGCATACGGCGCGCGGCCGCATCTGTTCGAACTTTCACATAATTCACATCATGCCATAGGGCAGACCCGCTCTGCATGACAGCCCGTCCACGTCTCTGTGCGCCTCCGTACGGACGTACGTGCGCGCTGCGCGCATGCTCCGCGCATGACCCCGACCGCCCCCACGTTTGCCCACCACGACGCGCTCGCCGCGCTCGGCCGCAGTCTACAGGCCACCGGCTACCGTTTCGTGACCGTCACTCCCGCCACGCACCGTCGGGTCAACAACCGTCCGGAGAATGCCTGGGCCCGCGACCTGCGGGGCGTGTTCGGCTGGAGCCGGCCGTACCATGCCGGCGTGCTGCCGGATGCCATCGAGGCCCAGCTGCGCGCGGCCGGCCTGGCGGTCCCGGAAGGCGCGGACGGGTGGCGCGCGAACGTGCGCGCCTCGACCGTCGGCGACCACCTGTATTTCCACTCGGCCTGGCCCACGGACGATGAGGACGCCGTGTTCTTCGGCCCCGACACCTACCGCTACACGAGCGCCCTCAAGCGCGTGCTTGCGGCGCACGGGGGGCTGCGCCGGCCCGTGCGCCGCGCTGTCGACATCGGGGCCGGCGCCGGTCCGGGCGCGATCGAACTGGCGCTGCGCTGCCCCGACGCCACCGTCTACGCGGCCGACATCAACCCGGCCGCGCTGGCGCTCGCGGAAGTCAACGCGGGCCTGAACGGGGCGCACAACGTCGTGCCCTGCCGCAGCGACCTGCTGGACGGCGTCGACGGCGGCTTCGACCTCGTCATGTCGAACCCGCCGTACATCCTCGACCCGGACGAGCTGACGTACCGCCACGGCGGCGGCATGCACGGGGCCGACCTGTCGATCCGCATCGTGCACGCGGCGCTGGACCGCCTGCATCCCGGCGGCAGCCTGCTGCTGTACACGGGCGTGGCCATCGTCGACGGCGCCGACCCGTTCCTCGCCGCCATCCGCGACCGCCTCGATGCCGACACGGACTGCTGGTCGTACGAGGAACTGGATCCGGACGTCTTCGGCGGCCAGCTGGGCTGCGAAGGCTATGAGAACGTGGAGCGCATCGCGGCCGTGTGGCTGCACGCCATCCGCCGCGGGTAAGCGGCCGCCGATCGAGACGATAGAGCAAAACGCTGCCGCATCCGGGCATGGCGGCCGGGTGCCCGCGCCCCCAGAATGACCTCGTCAGCACCATCACGAGGAGACCCGCCATGCATGCCGCACGCCCCGCCACCGCCGCCGCACCAGCCGTTCCGACCACCCTCTCTTACCTGCCAGTCGGCCTGTTCGGGGCCGTGATGGGTCTCACGGGCCTGGCACTCGCCTGGCGTCTCGCGCACCAGGCGTTCGGCGCGCCGGCCGTCGTCGGCCAGGCCATCGGCGGCCTCGCGGTCGTGACCTTCGTCGTGCTGGCCGTCGCCTACGGCGTCAAGGCCGCGACGGGTTGGTCCACGGTGCGTGCCGAGTTCTCCCATCCTGTCGGCGGCAACCTGTTCGGCACCCCGCTCATCAGCCTGTTGCTGCTGCCGTTCCTGCTGGCCGACGTCAGCCTTGCCCTGGCCCGCCTCGCGTGGGTGCTGGGCGCCGTCGGGATGACCGTCTTCGCGTGGACCATCGTCACCCGCTGGCTGTCCGTGCGCCACACGCCGGCCCAGGTGGCGCCGGCGTGGATCGTCCCCGTCGTGGGCATGCTCGACATCCCGCTCGCGGCGCCGCTGCTGCATTGGGACGGCATGCATGGCGTGATGGTGTTCGGCCTCGCCGTCGGCCTGTTCTTCGCGCTGCCGCTGCTGGCGATGCTGTTGTCGCGCCTGGTCACGGAAGACCCGCTGCCGCCCGCGCTGCAGCCGTCGCTGCTGATCCTGATGGCGCCGTTCGCGGTGGGCTACTCGGCTTACACGACGACGTTCGGCCGCGTCGACGCGTTCGCCCAGGGCCTCGTCATGGTCATGTTGTTCCTGCTGCCCGTGCTGCTGGCGCGCCTCGTCCACCTGCCGGCCTGCTCGCCGTTCCGCGTGGCGTGGTGGGCCGCCAGCTTCCCGCTCGCCGCGTCGGCCGTCGCCGCGCTGCGCTACGCGGCCGTCGCGGACAGCCCGGTGATGGATGCGATCGCGCTGCTCATCCTCGGGATCGCCACGCTCGTCATCGCGGTGTTCGCGGTGCAGACCCTGGCCGGCATCGTGCGGGGCCGGCTGCAGGAAATAAGCTGAGCTAGATGGTGACGAGGCCGTTCTTCATGGCCAGCGCGGCGGCGTGACCTCGGGTCGAGACGTTCAGCTTGGCCATGAAGTTGCGCACGTGGACCTTGACCGTCCACGGACTGATGCCGAGGATGGTCCCGATCGCCTCGTTGGTCTTGCCGACGCAAACCAGTTGCAGGACTTCGCGCTCGCGGTACGACAGCTCGACGTCCTGCGCGCGGTCCTTGAGCCGGTAATGCGTGCGCAGGGCGGCGTGCAGGTGCGGCACGATGAGCTGCAGGAGCCGCGTTCCCGCTTCCCCGCCGTCCGGCACGCCCGCGAAGCAGAAGTAACTGGTCGCGCCGCCGTGCAGGTCCTTGACGCCGTGCGCGAGCAAGTTGCGCATGCCGTGCCGCCGGAATGCCGCCAGCCACGCGTCATCCTCCGGTTCCACGAAAGCGTCACACACGGCGTCGTCGAAATACACGGGCGCGTCGTGCATGAGCCAGTGGCGGATCACGGGACTGGCGATGCGGCCGCGCCCGTCGACGATGCCGTCGACGAACACGTCGGGAAAGCCGGCATCGACGACGTCCAGCACGGCCACCGGGGCGACCGTTGCGATGCCGCACACGAAACGCTCGTGCGGCAATATTTGTTGCAGCAGCGGGTACACGTCGTCCAGGAAGCCCGCGCGCGTGTCGATGCCCTGGCAGGCGGAGAACAGGGCGAGGATGCGATGATCGATGGGTGAGTTCATGGCGATAAGGATGCGCCATCGCGACCCGGCGCGCATGCCACATCCGTGGGGGGAAATGTGCCGTGGGGGGACATGCGCGTCAGCGGACGAGCGCCGCCAGCTTGTCCGTGCGCGCGGCCCAGTCGGCGGCGTCGGGCAGCGCCGGCTTGCGCTGCGTGATGGGCGGCCAGCGGCGCGCGAGGTCCTCGTTCAGCGCGAGCCAGTGCAGCTGGCCCTGTGCCAGGTCGCTTTCCGCGACGATGGCGCCGACGGGACACTCCACTTCGCACAGCCCGCAATCGACGCAGCGTTCCGGGTCGATGGCGAGGAAGTTCGCGCCTTCATGGAAGCAGTCCACCGGACACACCTGGATGCAGTCCGTGTGCTTGCAGCCGATGCACGGTTCGGTCACGACATAGGTCACGCTGCCTCCCGTTCACGCGGTGAGGCCGCCGTCGATGACGAACGTCTGGCCCGTGATGTAGGCGGCGTCCGCGGACGCAAGGTAGGTCGCGAGCGACGCCACTTCGCGCACCGTACCGAAGCGGCGCAGTGGAATGCCCGCGCCGAGCGTCTTCAGCTTCGCCTCGGGGATCTCCGCCGTCATCTCGGTCGTGATGAAGCCGGGCGCGATGGCGTTCACGCGCACGTTGAAGCGGCCCAGTTCCAGTGCGAGCGAGCGCGTCATGCCGATCATCGCGGCCTTCGTGGCCGAGTAATTCGTCTGCCCCACGTTACCCTTGAAGCCGGACACGGACGACATCTGCAGGATCACGCCGTCACCCTCTTCCACCATCGCGTGCGCGAACGCGCGGGTGACGTAGAACGACGCGTTCAGGTTCGCGTTGACGACGTCCGTCCACTGCGCGCTGCTCATGCGCATGAGGACCGCGTCGCGCGTGATGCCCACGTTGTTGACGACGGCATGCGGCGCGCCCCGCTCCATGAGCAGCCCGCGCGCCAGCGCGTTGACGGCTTCCTCGTCCGCGCTGTCGCAGCAGTGACCCGCCGCGTGCGCGCCGATGGCTGCCATCTCGCGCACGAGTTCCGCGGCCGCCTCGTGCGAGCGCTGGTAGGTGAACACGACGTCGTAGCCGGCCGCGCAGAAGGCGGCGACGAGACCGCGGCCGATGCCGCGCGTGCCGCCCGTGACCAGTACCCATTGTTTCTTTACTGCGTTCGATGCCATGAATGTCCTTCCTTGCCAGAAGATGAATGATCGAGAAAACCGAGGATGGCGCCGCGGTAGGCGCCGGGGAAGGCCTTGCGCACTTCCAGGTGACCGCAGTCGGGATACACGCGCACATTGCCCGGGCCGCAGACGTCGCGCAGCCGCTCCACCTCGGCGGACGTGATGTACGGGTCGTCCCCGCCGAACAGAAACAGGCGCGGCAGGTCGTCCGGCAGCGGCAGCGAGCGGAAGATGGGACGCGTGCCCGTCGCATCGGCCCAGCGGCTCGTGCTCATTCCGCGCATCACGGCGCCCGTCACGCCGCTGCCGAAGAAGCGCGCGACCGTGGCCGGCACGCTGTCGCACAGCACGGAGGCGAATGCGGTGCGGCCCGTCGCGATGGCGTGCAGCGCGTGGAAGGCGCCGAACGACGCGCCCAGCACGTGCACGGGCAGCTCCGGCCAGCTGGCACGCGCCCATTCGCCCAGCGCGATCACGTCTTCCGCGAACGACATGCCGCCGACCGTGCTGCGGCCGAATCCCTTGAAGTCGAAGCCGACGACGTGGTAGCCCGCCTCCGCCAGCCACGCGTGGTAGCCGTGCTTGAAGAACCAGTGCATGCCGTACTTGAGGAACGGATGGCACAGGAGCACGACGCCCCGTGCCGGCACGCGCCGGCTCGTGTACACCGCACCGGCCAGCCAGCTGCCGTCCGCGCCCGTGTGGACGAACGGTTGCAGGCCCGCCAGGCCGTCGCCGCGCCAGCCAAACACTGGCTTGAACAAGGTGCGCATCAGGACGCCGCCCGATACACGAGCAACTAGGCTGCCCATTGCTTCGCCTTCATCTCGGCATACCCGAATGCGGCCTCGTAACTGGGACCGGCCACCCAGGCGCTGAGAAAATGGACGCCCGCGATGGGGAACGCGTGGTGGAATACGTGGCCGGACAGATCCGTCCCCACCATCGCGCCATAGCCCGCGCCGTCCGTGTTGTTGGTAAAACGCTCGTACGTGCGCGGCGTCGACACTTCCGTGTAGACGACGTGCCCGCGCAAGCCCGGTTTCGCGGCATACAGCCGTTCGAGCAGGACATTCAGCGCGCGCGCCTTCTTCAGCTTGTACGCGGGCGAACGGCGCTCCGGCCAGTGCGCCATCGCATCCAGCACGTTCAGGCACACGATGCGCCCGCCGTTCGGGTCCAGCGCGTGGTAGTTCGTGACTTCCATGACGCTGTCGCGCCAGTAGGCCCGTTCGCACGCGTCGTCGCTTGCGCAGTTCGCCCTTGCTGCGCGGCTCGCGTCGGCGCCCGATGCGAAGATCATCGTCTCGGTGCTGGCGAGGCCGAGATCCGCGGGGGCCGCGTCCGTCGTCAGGTACACCGTCGTCGTCGAGCGCGACGGCTTCAGGTTCTCCAGCTTCCGCCATACGGCGGCCAGCGCCGGCTGGTCGTCGAACAGGGTGCGCAGCGCGTAGTGCGGTGCCGCGTTCAGGTACACGCGGTCCGCGTAAAAATCGCCCTTGGCCGTCGTCACGCCGCGCACGCGGCCATCGGCATCGCTGATGATCTTGCGCACCGCGGTCCCCAGCAGCACCTGGCCGCCCGCCGCGCCGATGCGGCCCGCGAGCACGTCCGACAGGCGCTGCGACGCGCCCTCGACATAGGCATTGCCCTGCGTGAGCGTCGCGTAGACGACGTGCAGGAAGTACAGGTAGCCCAGGTCTTCCGGGAAGCCACCCACGTAGATGCCGGTGGCCGCCAGGATCTCGCGCAGCCACGGGTCGGCGATGCGCTCGGCCAGCGCATCGGCCACCGTCACGTGCTTCAGATGCTTGTGGGCGTAGCGCAGCTGCGCGAAGTCCGGCTCGAAGCTGCCGTCCATCATCTGGAACTGGTGGTAGCCGTTGCGGCCGTGGACGGCCACCTCGTCGAAGAAGCGGTCCAGGCCCGCGCGTTCGTGCGGGAAGCGTTCGAGCAGCGCCTGGCGGAACGCGTCGACGCCGTTGCCGAACCGGATGGATCCGCCGGGCAGGCAGGCTTCGAAATAATCGGCTGGGACCTTCAGGTCCAGTTCCAGGTCGAGCCCGAGGTCGGCGAAGATGCGGCGCAGATTGCCGCCCTCGCCCATGCCGCTCAGCTTGTGCAGGCTGCAGTCGAAGGCGGCGTCCGCCTTCGGACGCCGGAACACGGTCGCATAGCCGCCCGGCACGCCGTGCTTGTCGATGACGAGGATGCGCGCGCCGGGATGCCGCTTCACCACCTGCGCGCCGAACGCGAGGCTCGTGATGCCGGCGCCGACG
The DNA here is from genome assembly GCF_900101265.1 of Massilia sp. PDC64. Classification (GTDB taxonomy): domain Bacteria; phylum Pseudomonadota; class Gammaproteobacteria; order Burkholderiales; family Burkholderiaceae_D; genus Telluria. The sequence goes on along the minus strand of NZ_FMZS01000015.1, from coordinate 126,995 downwards.
CAGATCGCGTCCCAGCGGCTGCCGGCGTCCGTCACGACACACCCACCTTGCGCAACCAGGCGTACAGCGGCGCGAAGCGTTTCTCGTCGAGCGCCAGGCTCCGTTCCGAGAAGCGCACCGCGTCGATCGCAGCCTGGTCGTCGCAGGCGATGGGGAACGCGAACGACGTGTGGCGCGCGATCTCCGGGTTGTACGTGAACTGCGGGACGAGGCGCGCCATCATCCCGAGCATCATCTGGCGCATCTGCGCGGCCTGCACGTCCGGCGCATGCTCGAAGAACGATTCGCCGACCCAGCGCCCGAACGCGATGTGGCGTGCTTCCTCCAGGTGGTGCTGGTAGAACATCTCGCGCGTCAGCGGATCCACGATCTCGTCCTGCGACACGAACATGGCAGACAATTCGGCCACCCATTCGAGCAGCAGGGTCGCGATGATGCCGGCCACCGGATGCATCTTCGGCAGCTGCACCGTCAGCATCTCGTGCAGGCCGTCCGGTGGGCCGAACAGCGGCAGCCGCGCCAGCTTCATGTAGCGCCGGAACATCAGCGTGTGCATGATTTCCTCTTTCGAGAAGATCATCAGGTATTCGCGCACGTCCGGCGCCAGCGCATCCTGGTGGGCATTCAGGTAGCCCATGTACAGCGGCGGCAGCGTCTGTTCGAGCAGGATGAACATCGACACGTCGCGCGCGTTTTCCAGCCACAGCACCTCGTGGCGCTGCGCGTCCGTCAGCGCATCGAACCACGGCGTGCCGTAGATCCAGCAGTGCTCCATCTTCTTGGGCACGCCCTGGCGGTCGACACCCTGCCGCCACGGCACGACCTGGTTCAGGTCCATGGGCGCGGCATGCGACTTCTCGATCAGGGCTTCCACGCCGAGCCGGCCGCGCGGGCTGAGCGGGATGATGGGCGGTTGACCGGTCATCACGCCACCGCCGCCTGCGGCTGGTTCGCCTCGATGTACGCAGCCAGGTCGCCCAGGTTCTTCAACTGGCCGGATGCGAACAGGTCCGGCGTGATCTCGACCTTGTACTTCTTCTTGATGCGCAGCTGGACTTCGACGTAGTCCAGGCTGTCCAGTTCCAGTTCCTCGAACGTCAGCGCGGGGACCAGTGTCGACTCGTCGACGTCTTTCAGTTCCACGATCGCATCCTGCAGGAATTCGGCTACATTCATTTGCTACCTCCGTTGAGTGATTGATTAATCTGGGATATCGGTGTCGAACCTGGCGACCAGGCCGACTTCCACCAGCATGACGAGACGGCCCGCACACAGGACCGGCAGCGCGACGACGCCGCCGATCTGATTGCCGCTGGCGAGCAATTCGGGCGTGAGCAAGGCGTGATGCAGTTCGTTCCACTGGTCCGCATCGGTCGACGCCTCGAAGAACGCCGCGTCGAACGTGACCGTGTGACTCGATTGCACGACCACCCGCGACGCCGGCGCGCCGCCGGACAGGCGCATCATGTGGGCGTGCGCCAGGCGTTCGAGGACATGCAGCCGCGAGCGCATGAATTCGGAAAACACGACCGCATCCAGCGCGATCCAGCGCTCGCGCACGTGCGGGTACGTGGCGAAGAAGCGGTCGAGGTGCGCACGCTCCAGCGGCTTGCCGCGCGGAGTGTCACCCTGCAGCTGGCCCGACGGGTCGGCGGCGCGGCCATACGTGCCGCGGAAGTGTTCGAGCTTGCCGGCCGTGTCGTTGAGCCGGAACGCGATGCCGTCGGCCGCCGGCTTCGTCGTGAAGACGACGTCGCGGTCGTGCGCGATGGGGTTGCGCAGCAAGGTGCGGAACTTCATCCAGCCGTCGGGCGCGACGACTTGCGCGGCGGCTTCCTTCATCGGCATCATCGCGAGCATGCCGTGCACGATCAGCGCATCGAGGCCGGCCGCGCGGGCGTGCGCGAGGTCGAAGTGGATCGGATTGCGGTCGCTGGAAAACTGCGCCCACTGCTCCACTGCGGGCATGTCGAACGACAGCCTCAGGGAGCCTGCCGCGGCGGCGTCTGCGGCGAACGAATGTTGTGCGGTCTGCATCCCGACCTCCTTACGCGCGCTCGACGACGAGGGCGCTGTTGGCGCCGCCGAAGCCGAAGCTGACGTTCAGGGCCGCATCGATCCGCTCGACCTTGCGGTGTTCGTTCGGCGTGTAATCGAGGTCGCACGCGGGATCCGCTTCGTCCATGTGGATCGTGGCGGGGATGATGCACGTCTCCAGCGTCTTCAGGCAGAAGATCGTCTCCAGCGCCCCGGCGGCGCCGATCAGGTGGCCCGTGTACGACTTGGTGCTCGACATCGGGATGCCGGACGCGCCGTCGCCGAACGCGGACTTGATCGTGTTCGTCTCGTTGACGTCGTTGATCGGCGTGGACGTGCCGTGCAGGTTGATGTAGCCGATGCGGTCCGGTGCCTGGCCGACGGCCTGCACGATCGCCATGTGGCGCGCGCGCAGGTCCTCGGCGGGCGCCGTCATGTCGTACGCGTCCGAATAATTGCCGTAGCCCGTGATCTCGCCGAGGATCGTGGCGCCCCGCGCCAGCGCATGCTCGCGCTCTTCCAGGCACAGGACGGCCGCGCCTTCCGCCAGCACGAAGCCGCTGCGGCGCGCGCTAAAGGGGCAGCAGGCGCGGCGCACGTCGTGCTGTTCCTTGCTCAGGGCCTGGATGACGTCGATCGACCAGACGTTGAACGTCTCCTTCAGCGACTCGCTGCCGCCGGCCAGCATCACCCTGGCGCGGCCGGACCTGATGACCTCGTACGCGTCGCCGATGGCGATGGTGCCCGTCGCGCAGGCGGCGACCGGCGTGTTCTGGTAGCCGCGCAGGTTCCAGTTCAGCGCGACGGCGGCCGTGCCGATGCTGTGCATGGACATCAGGGTGGCGAACGACGACGACAGGCCGCTCTCGCGGTAATCGTTGTTGTTGTCGTTGACGGCATCCATGCCGCCCCAGCCGGTGCCGATGATGGCGCCGATGTCGAACGGCGATTTGACGAACGGCTGGATGTCGTCGGCGGTGCCGAAGGCCATCTGCAGGGCTTCGCGCGAGGCGACGAGGGCGTTCTTCGCGAACGTCGGCAGCATTTTCAGGATGGATTTCGGGAAGCCGGCGTAACGCTGGCGCCTGTCTTCCATGAAGCTGAAGAAGCGGGCGTTGATCTTGGGGTCGGGGAATTCGGTCAGCTGGTAACCGACGCGGTAATTCATGATCGCGTTCCAGATGTCCGGGACGTTTTCGCCCAGGGCGGAGACGGCTCCGTAGCCGGTGACGACGACGCGTTTGGCAGGCATGTACTTCTCCAATCGACTTGAAAGGTTAAATTTCGATGGGGGAAGTGTTACTTGGACGGGGCGGGCGGACAATACTCCGATCGGGTTATCGGGGGGTTGTCCCTCCATGCAAGGGGGGAGTTTGGGGGTGCGGGTCGGGTGGGTTTGCAGCGCGCGCCCTCGGCGCGCGGGGCCGTCCGCGTTGCGGACGGCAAATGGGCGATTCGAAGCGGGCAGGCCTTGCAAGGCCAGCCCTTCGAATCCCACCCGCAGGGCGCGCAGGCGCCCTGCTCTCTCCGCCAAAAAACAAAAGGCTCCCGATGGGAGCCTTTTGTTTTTTAATCCTGGCGGAGAGGGTGGGATTCGAACCCACGGTACGGTCACCCGTACGCCTGATTTCGAGTCAGGTACATTCGACCACTCTGCCACCTCTCCTGGTAACTTTCATCGCGGTCGTTTCGCGTGAGGCCGCATTATAGACGGTGGGTAAGAGAATCGCAAGCGCCACGCATTGCACTCGCTTATTGCGCCGTCATGCCCGCCATCAGCGCATCCAGCGTCGCCTGGCCGCGCACCTGGTACGTCCGGCGGTCGAAGATGCTGCCCGACTGGTCGTCCGGTGCGCCGACGTCCCAGAAGAACGGCAGCACGCCGTTGGCGCGGGCCTTCTTGACGACATAGGTGTGGTAGTAGTTGCGCGACTTGAGGTGCAGGGCCAGCGCGTCGCCTGTCAGGTTCGTGCGCCGCTGGGCGGCGAATTCGCCGAGCAGGACCGGAATGCCCTTGTCGACGAAGGCCGTCTTCAGGCTGGCGAACTGCGCATCGACGTAGTCTTCCTCGCCCCACGTCGGATTGCGGTCGGTATCCGTCGTCGAATGGTTGCCCGCGCCCCAGTAATAGGCCTGCTTGCCCCAGGTTTCATCCTTGTTCATCAGCACGAAATTGAACGGCGCGTAGAAGTGGATCTCGGCCATCATCCGGCCAGCCACCTTGTCGGCCGGCAGCGTCGGCATGTATTTCACCAGCAGGTCGATGTTCGTCTCCGGGGCCTGCACCACCAGCACGCGGTAGGCGTTCCGGCCGCCGGTGGAGCGCACCGCGTCGACGAAGGTCTGGTGATAACCCTTCAGGATGTCGACTGCCGCCTTCAGCGTCGGCACGTCCGTATTCTGCTCATTGCCCGTGGCCGGTTCGTTGGCGCTGGCGAACATCACGTGGTCGTCGAAATCGCGCAGGGTCGTCGCGATCTGTTCCCAGTACGCCTTCTGCTTGGCGTTCACGGCATCCTTCTTGTCGGCCTTGATGTTATTTTCCAGCCAGCCGCCATCCCAGTGGATGTTGACGAGGACGTACATATCGTTGTCGACACAATACTGAACGACCTGCTTCACGCGAGCGAGCCAGGTGGCACTGATCTGGCTCGTCTTCTGGTCCGCGTACTGGTCCCACGACACGGGCAGGCGGATCGCGTTGAAGCCGGCCTTCTTGACGGTCTGGATGAGTTCGTTCGTGATCAGCGGATTGCCCCAGGCCGTTTCGCCGCCGATGGCTTCCATCGTGTTGCCGATGTTGAAACCGATGCGGATCGACGAGGCGATTTGTTGTGCGTTGTGCGACATGCCCGTCATGTCGGCCGGGGTCGGATTCGTGTTGTAGCTCGGGTAGATGCCTGCGGCGGGTGCGGGCGTGGGCGTCGGCGTCGGCGTGGGTGCAGGCGCTGGTGCGGGAGCGGGTGCTGGCGTGACGGCAACCGGTGCGCTGGGCGCCGCTGCAGAACCGCCACCGCCGCCGCCGCAACCGGCGAGCAACGCCGCGAGCAGTGCGGCGGACAGCGTGGACAAGGCTTTCATGGATCTCCTCCAGGTAGTTCTAAAAATAAACCTGCAGAGTAGAAAGACCTTATGCCTTGCGGATAGCTATTGCCGGGGAATTGCTAGCAATATGCAGATTGTTGAAGGAATGCTGGAGGGTGTGTTAGCTGCGGCGGGTTTGCAGCGCGCGCCCTCGGCGCGCGGGGCCGTCCGCGTTGCGGACGGCAAATGGGCGATTCGGAGAGGGCTGGCCTTGCATGGCCAGCCCTTCGAATCCCACCCGCAGGGCGCGCAGGCGCCCTGCTCCTCTCCGCCAAAACAAAAAAGGCCCCGATGGGGCCTTGTTTGTTCTGGCGGAGAGGGTGGGATTCGAACCCACGGTACGGTCACCCGTACGCCTGATTTCGAGTCAGGTACATTCGACCACTCTGCCACCTCTCCTGGTAACTTCATCGCGGTCGTTTCGCGTGAGGCCGCATTATAGACGGCCTCTCACGAAAACGGAAGGGCTATTTGATTACGCCGCCGGCGCGAGTCGCTCCAGCCCGCCCATGTACGGACGCAGCACTTCCGGAATCACGACGCTGCCATCCGCCTGCTGGTAATTCTCCAGCACGGCGACGAGCGTACGGCCCACGGCCAGGCCCGAACCGTTCAGCGTGTGCAGCAACTCCGGCTTGCCCTTGGCATTGCGGAAGCGGGCCTGCATGCGGCGGGCCTGGAAGTCTTCGCAGTTCGACAGCGACGAGATCTCGCGGTACGTGTTCTGCGCCGGCAGCCACACTTCCAGGTCGTAGGTTTTCGCGGCCGAAAAGCCCATGTCGCCCGTGCACAGCTGCATCACGCGGTACGGCAGGCCCAGGTTCTTCAGGATCGTCTCGGCCTGGCCCACCATCTCTTCCAGCGCGTCGTACGACTGTTCCGGATGCGAGATCTGCACGAGCTCGACCTTGTCGAACTGGTGCTGGCGGATCATGCCGCGCGTGTCGCGGCCGTAGCTGCCCGCTTCCGAGCGGAAGCACGGGGTGTGCGCCGTGATCTTGATCGGCAGCGATTCCGCCGCGACGATCTCGTCGCGCACCATGTTGGTCAGCGACACTTCCGACGTCGGAATCAGGTAGAAATTCTCGCCCTCGCCTTCCGCACCGCCCTTTTTCACGGCGAACAGGTCTTCCTCGAACTTCGGCAGCTGGCCCGTGCCGCGCAGCGAATCCGCGTTGACCATGTACGGGGTGTAGCACTCCGTGTAGCCGTGCTGGCCCGTGTGCGTGTCCAGCATGTATTGCGCCAGCGCGCGGTGCAGGCGGGCGATGCCGCCCTTCATGACCGCGAAGCGCGAGCCGGTCAGCTTGGTCGCGGTGTCGAAATCCAGGCCCAGCGGGCTGCCGACGTCGACGTGGTCCTTCACTTCGAAATCGAAGACGCGTGGCGTGCCCACCTTGCGGACTTCCACGTTGCCCGACTCGTCCTGGCCCACCGGCGTGGACGGATGCGGCAGGTTCGGGATCGCGGCCATGAAGTGGGCCAGTTTCTCCTGGACTTGCGCCAGCGCCGTCTCGTTGGCCTTCAGCTCGTCGCCGATGCCGGCCACTTCCGCCATCACGGCGCTCGTGTCTTCGCCCTTGCCTTTCAGCATGCCGATCTGCTTGGACAGCGAATTGCGCTTGCCCTGCAATTCCTCGGTGCGCGTCTGGATCGCCTTGCGCTCGGCTTCGAGGGCGTTGAATCCGGCGACGTCGAGCTGGTACTTGCGGCTCGCGAGGCGTGCGGCGACGTTGTCGATGTCTTTGCGGAGGAGTTGGATGTCTATCATTGTCGGGAATCTGCAGGGTGGGATATCGAAACCGCAATTGTACCAAGTCGTAAGCTGTTCTCGCGCGCCGATCTTTTGACCCGGCACGGCAGTCCAATGGCGAGGAGAACCGTCATGGATGTCGACTGGAAATCGCTGTTCACGTTCACCGTACCGCCGCTGGAACTGTTCGTGCGCGGCACGCTGACGTACCTCTTCCTGTTCTGCCTGTTCCGCTTCGTCGTGCGACGCGACGCCGGGGCGCTGGGCCTGTCGGACCTGCTCGTGCTGGTCATCATCGCGGACGCCGCCCAGAACGCCATGGCCGGCGAATACACGTCCATCGTGGACGGTTGCCTGCTGATCGGCACCATCATCGGCTGGAGTTACGGCCTGAACTGGCTGAGTTTCCGCTTTCCCCGCTTCCGCCGCTTCGCGCTGGCGCCGCCGATCTGCATCATCAAGGACGGCGTCAAGCAGGACGCCGCGCTGCGCCGCGAACTGATCAGCGACGAGGAATTGCAGGCGATGCTGCACGAGCACGAGGTCGACGATATCGCCCAGGTCCGGCGCGCCTGGCTGGAGCCGGACGGCCAGTTGACGGTATTGCGGCGGCGCGGATCGCGCGACGAGGGCGGTACGGGCGGCCAGCCGCGCCGCGGGCTGTGATTACTCCGGCGCGCCGCCGGACCGCGCGTCGTCGTCGAGACTCCTCAGCCAGGCCAGCTTTTCCGCGATCTTGGCCTCGATCCCGCGCGGCACCGGCTGGTACCAGCCCGGCTCCGGCATGCCGTCCGGCAGATAGGTCTCGCCGGCCGCGTACGCATGCGGCTCGTCGTGGGCATAGCGGTATTCGTGGCCGTAGCCCAGTTCCTTCATGAGCTTGGTCGGCGCGTTGCGCAAATGGACGGGGACTTCGCGCGACTTGTCCTTGCGCACGAACGCCATCGCGGCATTGAACGCGTTGTAGCCGGCATTGCTCTTGGCGGCGATGGCGAGGTAGATGACGGCCTGGCCCAGCGCCAGTTCTCCCTCCGGCGAGCCGAGGCGCTCGTAGGTCTCGACCGCGTCGTTCGCGAGCTGGATGGCGCGCGGGTCCGCGATGCCGATGTCTTCCCACGCCATGCGCACGATGCGCCGGCCCAGGTATTTCGGATCCGCGCCGCCGTCCAGCATGCGGCACAGCCAGTACAGGGCCGCGTCCGGATGCGAGCCGCGCACGGATTTGTGCAGCGCCGAGATCTGGTCGTAGAAATTGTCGCCGCCCTTGTCGAAGCGGCGTGCGTTCAGGGTCAGCGCGTTCTCGACGAATTCGCGCGTGATGTGCGTGGTCTTGGCCGTGTCGGCCGACGTCTTCGTCTGCTCCAGCAGGTTCAGGAAGCGGCGCGCATCGCCGTCCGCGTAGCCGATCAGGGTCTGCACGGCAACGTCGTCGAACTGCAGGTGCGCCAGACCGCCCTGCCGGCGCGCGCGCTCTAATAATTGGCGCATCTCGTCGTCGGTCAGCGCCTTCAGCACGTACACCTGCGAGCGCGACAGCAGTGCCGAATTCACTTCGAAGGACGGGTTTTCCGTCGTCGCGCCGATCAGCGTGACGAGGCCGGATTCCACGAACGGCAGCAGCGCATCCTGCTGCGACTTGTTAAACCTGTGGATCTCGTCGATGAACAGGATCGTGTGGTGGCCGGAGGCCAGGTAGTGCTCGGCCTGTTCGATGGCGGCGCGGATGTCCTTCACGCCCGACAGCACGGCGGACAGCGCGATGAATTCGCAGTCGAACGCATTCGCCGTGAGGCGCGCCAGCGTCGTCTTGCCGACACCGGGCGGCCCCCACAGGATCATCGAATGGGGCCGGCCCGACTTGAACACGAGGTTCAGCGGCTTCCCCTCGCCCAGCAAATGGCTCTGGCCGATCACCTCGGCGATCGTCTTCGGGCGCAGGGCTTCCGCCAGCGGGGCGGCGGGCTCGGTCTTGAAAAGGTCATCCATGGGCTGCATTGTTATTGTTCATCTTGCCTATGTATGGCCGACGCCGCAAAAAGGCAAGCGGCTTACTGGTTCACGACCTCCGCACCCTTCGGCACGTCGAACTTGAACGTCTGCGCGCCCAGCGCCGGATTGCGCTGGAAGCTCGTGAATTTCAGCAGCACGGTCTGGCCGAAGTTGTCCTTCAGCTCCATCGCCTGCGGGATGCCGTCCTTCAGGCCGATGCCGATCTGCTCGAACGTCGTGTCCTTCGATTTCGGCGTCGCGTTCAGCCATTCCAGGCCGTCGCGCGTCCCCGCTTCGGACAGGGTGAAATTCTTTTCCAGGTCGTTGCTGCCGAACAGGATCGCGGCCGGCGAGCTGCCCAGCGCGCCGCCCAGCTTGCGCGTCGTGACCTGGTTCAGGTCCTTGTCGTACAGGTACAGCGTTTCGCCATCGGCCTGCAGCAGTTGCTCGTACGGCTTCTGGTACGTCCAGATGAATTTGCCGGGGCGCGAGAACACGAAGGTGCCGCTCGACGTCTTGCCCGGCTTCGGCGTTTTCGTGACCTGCGTCTGCGTGAATTCGCCGCGGGCGGATTTCGTGCCGGAGACGAAGGATTTGAACTGGTCGAGGGCGGTGGCATGGGCCGCGCCCGCAATCAGGAAAGTGGTAGCGATCAGTGTTTGTTTCAGTTTCTGCATGCTCATTCCGCGTTCGTTGCCGGCACCAGGATGTCCCGGTTGCCGTTCGATTGCATCGGCGACACGATGCCGCTTTGCTCCATCTGCTCGAGCAGGCGCGCGGCGCGGTTGTAGCCGATGCGCAGGTGGCGCTGCACCAGCGAGATCGACGCCCGGCGGTTCTTCAGCACGACGGCCACGGCCTGGTCGTACATGGCATCGGACTCGCCGCCGCCTTCGCCGGCCGGCACGCCGTCGGCACCGCCGCCGTCTTCGGCCACGCCGCCTTCGAGGATGCCTTCAATGTAATTCGGTTCGCCCGTGGACTGGAGATGTTTTACAACTCGATGCACTTCGTCGTCCGAGACGAAGGCGCCGTGCACGCGGATCGGCAGGCCCGTGCCCGGCGGCATGTACAGCATGTCGCCCATGCCCAGCAGCGTTTCCGCGCCCATCTGGTCGAGAATCGTGCGCGAGTCGATCTTGGACGACACCTGGAACGCGATACGCGTCGGGATGTTCGCCTTGATCAGGCCCGTGATGACGTCCACGGACGGACGCTGCGTCGCCAGGATCAGGTGGATGCCGGCCGCGCGCGCCTTCTGGGCGATACGGGCGATCAGCTCCTCGACTTTCTTGCCGACCACCATCATCAGGTCGGCCAGCTCGTCGATGATGATGACGATCGTCGGCAGTTTTTCCAGCGGTTCCGGCGCGTCCGGCGTCAGCGAGAACGGGTTCGGAATGTGTTCCTCGCGCTTGGCCGCTTCCATGATCTTGCCGTTGTAGCCGGCCAGGTTACGCACGCCCAGCTTCGACATCAGCTTGTAGCGGCGCTCCATCTCGTTCACGGCCCAGTTCAGCGCGTGACCGGCCTGGCGCATGTCCGTGACGACCGGCGCCAGCAGGTGCGGGATGCCTTCGTACACCGACATTTCCAGCATCTTCGGGTCGATCAGGATCAGGCGCACGTCGGCCGGATCGGCCTTGTACAGCAGCGACAGGATCGTCGCGTTGATGCCGACGGATTTACCGGAACCGGTCGTACCCGCCACCAGCAGGTGCGGCATCTTGGCGAGGTCGGCGACGACCGGCTTGCCGGCGATGTCCTTGCCCAGTGCGACCGTGAGGCTGGACGCGCTGTCGCCATACACTTTCGAGCCCAGGATCTCCGTCAGGCGCACGATCTGGCGCTTCGGATTCGGCAGCTCGAGCGCCATGTAGTTCTTGCCGGGGATGGTTTCCACGACGCGGATCGACGTCAGCGACAGCGAACGCGCCAGGTCGCGCGCCAGGTTGACGATCTGGCTGCCCTTCACGCCCGTCGCCGGCTCGATCTCGTAGCGGGTGACGACCGGGCCCGGATACGCCGCGACGACCTTGGCCTCGACGCCGAAGTCGGACAGTTTCTTCTCGATCAGGCGGCTCGTGAATTCCAGCGTGTCGACGGCGACGGATTCCTGCGCGGGCGGCGCGTCGTCCAGCAGCGCCAGCGGCGGGAGCGTGCTGTCGCCGTGGACTTCGAACAGGTGCGACTGGCGCTCCTTCTCGGCGCGCTCCGAGCGCGGCACGGTGGTCATCGCCGGCTCGATCTTGATCGGCGACGGGTTCGGCGCGGCGGCCGGCGGCAGCGGCGCCTTCACCGGCGCGGGTGCGCGCGGCGCGACGGGCGCCTCGTCCGGCCCGTCGAACGACGGTTCGAACGCGCCCGGTGCCGAGGGCGCCTGTGCGCCGTCGATCTGCGGTTCGGCCCGGGCGCGCGCCAGCTTCGCTTCGCCGCGTGCCTTCACCTTGGCCTTCATCTTGGCGAGGAAGCCCGGCGCCGGCGCAGCGGCTTCCTGCGGCTCGTCGAACTCGTCGTCGCGCGGCGTCTCGATGCGGATCGGCGAGCCGGCATGTTTTTCCTCGTACTTGGCGCGCTCGTGCACGACGACCTCGTCGCGCCTGGTCGCCGCCACTTCGCCATAGCGGCGGTCTTCGCGGTCTTCGTAGCGCAGGCGGAACCAGTCCCACGTCGTCTCGACGGATTCGCCGATGCGCTCGGCCACCGCGAGCCACGACACCTGGAAATACCAGGAAAAGCCGAGGCCGAATAGCAACAGCAGGAGCAGGGTCGCGCCCGTGAAACCGAACGCCGTGTGCGCGGAATGCCCGATCAGCTGGCCCAGTACGCCGCCCGCCGCGCGCGGCAGCTCGACTTTCAGCGACCACATGCGCAGGTATTCCAGGCCCACGCTGCCGGCGAACATCAGCACGAAGCCGATCCAGCGGATCAGGGTTTCGCCCTGGTGCTCGGGCTCCTGTTCCGCTTCCTGGACGATGAACCGGGTGTGCAGCCTTCGATATCCCTTCCAGACGGCGCGCGTAAAGCAGACGCACAGCCACCAGGCGGAAAAGCCGAAGATGAACAGTAATAAATCGGCAAGCCAGGCGCCGGCGCGGCCGCCCAGGTTGGCGACGTGGGCGACGGCGTTCTCGTGCGACCAGCCCGGATCGGCCTTGTTATAGCTGAGCAAAATGAGGACGAAATACAACAGTGCGACGGCCGTGGCCAGCCAGCGCGCCTCCGACAACAGGCGCACGAGCCGGTTCGGCAGCGGCTGGCGGGGCGGTCGCGGCTTGTGAGTATAGGTCGTGCTCGTCGATGGACTATTCTTGCTCATTGCGGTGTGAAACAGTACTGCCGGGTAACAATTCCCCAAAGATGCCCATTCTAAGCGATATAACGCCGGGTTGGCCCCACGATTCATGCTTGTTTGCATCATCGACTATAATCCCGGGTTCAACGCCTCTTGATTCCCGCACTGCCCGGCCCCACTTTCCGGGCATCATCCAATAGAAGAAGTTCACACATGACCACTCGCAAACATGCCAAAGTCCTGATCCTCGGTTCCGGCCCCGCCGGTTACAGCGCTGCCGTGTACGCCGCGCGCGCCAATCTCAGTCCGATGCTGGTGACCGGTGTCGAGCAGGGTGGTCAACTGATGACGACGACCGACGTCGAGAACTGGCCGGGCGACCCGCTGGGCGTCCAGGGTCCGGAACTGATGCAGCGCCTGCTGCAGCACGCCGAGCGCTTCAACACCGAGATCGTGTTCGACCACATCCACACGACGTTCCTGAACGAGAAGCCGATCCGCCTGCTGGGCGATTCGCACGAATTCACGTGCGACGCGCTGATCATCGCGACGGGCGCCTCGGCCCAGTACCTCGGCCTGCCCAGCGAGCAGGAATTCATGGGCAAGGGCGTGTCCGCCTGCGCCACCTGCGACGGCTTCTTCTACCGCAACCAGGAAGTGGCGGTCATCGGCGGCGGCAATACCGCCGTCGAGGAAGCGCTGTACCTGTCGAACATCGCGACCAAGGTCACGCTGATCCACCGCCGCGACAAGTTCCGCGCCGAGCCGATCCTCGTCGACCGCCTGATGGGCAAGGTCGCCGAAGGCAAGATCGTGCTGGAACTGAACCAGACGCTGGACGAGGTCAAGGGCGACCAGAGCGGCGTGACGGGCCTGCAGCTGAAGTCGACGGCCGACGGCTCGACCAAGGAGATCAAGGTGCACGGCCTGTTCGTGGCGATCGGCCACAAGCCGAACACGGGCATCTTCGAAGGCCAGCTGGACATGCACAACGGCTACATCAAGACCCGCGGCGGCAGCGAAGGCATGGCCACCGCGACGAGCGTCCCGGGCGTGTTCGCGGCCGGCGACGTGCAGGATCACGTGTACCGCCAGGCGATTACCTCGTCGGGCTCGGGCTGCATGGCCGCGCTGGATGCACAGCGCTACCTGGAAGCCCTGGAGTAAGAAAGGTGCGTCGATGGCGATGAAGGACTTCGCTGATTTGAAATCCTTGCGCGACAAGCTCAAGGAAGACGAAAGGCTGCGCGCCATCGAAAAGGCCGAGCGGGAAAAGCGCGAACGCATCGCGCGCGAGAACGCCGTGGAATTCCGCTCGGCCGTCACGGACGTCGTCAAGATGCCCGAATCGGACCGCTACGTATGGCGGCCGATGCACGAATTCGAAACGCGGGGCCAGCCCCTGCCCACGCGTCCCCGCACGCCCGAAGAAGAAACGGCCGCCGTGCTGCGCGAGTCGATGCTGTCCGACCAGTTCGACGTGGACGGCCTGCTCGACGAAGATCCGTCCCTCAGCTGGTCGGCGCCCGGCGTCGGCCCGGACGTCGTGAAAAAACTGCGCAAGCGCCACTGGCCCGTCGAGGACGAGCTGGACCTGCACGGCCTCACGCGCGACCTCGCGCGCCGCCACGTCGACGCCTATCTCCGCAAATCCAGCAAGCGCGGCATCCGCTGCGTGCGCATCATCCACGGCGTGGGCTACGGCTCGGCCGGCGGCGAGCCCGTCCTGCGCGGCATGGTCCACAGCTGGCTCGTGCAGACGAGCGACGTGGTCGCGTTCTGCGTCGCGAACCGGGCCGATGGCGGCAACGGCGCATTGATCGTTCTCCTCCGCCCCGCATTGCTGGATTGAGCAATCTTTCCTTTTGTCAAGTCGTGAAATAAACTCATCAAATCGCGCGTAATCGAGCACGTTTCATTGTCAAATGACGCCCATGATGTAACGAAACCTGTAAGATGCAGACATCGTGGTGCCCACGGCGCTGCCAGCATAAGGATGAGTGAGTGGAGTCCCGTACCCCCGTACCGATGGCAGCACCGCGGCGCGTCGATTTGCAAAATTGTGCCGATGAACCGATCCACATTCCCGGATCGATCCAGCCCCATGGCGCCCTGCTCTTCCTGTCGGACGCGGGACGCGTCGAAGGCTGGAGCGCCAACGTCGCCGACGTGACGGATGCCGAACCCCTCCTGGGCCAGCCGTACGCCGCGCTGGGCCTGCCGCAGGCGGTGACGGACCTCATCCGGGAAAGCCTGGACACGATGGAGGATGGCGAGTCGCCCGCCACGGTGGCGGCCGTCGCCATCCGCGACCGCGATTACGACTGCGTCGTGCACGCGCACGCGGGCCGCGTGATCGTGGAATTCGAGGCGCGCGACGTCGGCATGGACGAAGTCGCGCAGTTCGCGATCAAGGCGCACTCGTCGATCGACCGCCTGCGCCGCCAGCGCACCATCGACGGCCTGCTGGAATCGACCGTACGCCAGATCCGCGACTTCACGGGCTTCGACCGCGTGATGGCCTACCGTTTCCGCAGCGACGATTCCGGCGACGTGGTGGCCGAGGCGCGCCGCGACGATCTCGTGCCCTACCTGGGCCAGCGCTACCCGGCCGGCGACATCCCGCCGCAGGCGCGCCGCCTGTACGTGCTGAACACCCTGCGCATGATCGCCGACGTCGGCTACCACGCGGTGCCGCTGCTGGGCGCGGAAGGTAGCGCGCCGCTGGACATGAGCTTCGCCGTGCTGCGCAGCGTGTCGCCGGTCCACGTGGAGTATTTGCAGAACATGGGCGTGGGCGCGTCGATGAGCGTGTCGATCGTCATCCACGGCCGCCTGTGGGGCCTGATCGCGTGCCACCACATGGCGCCCAAGCGCGTCCCCTACTCGGTCCGGATGGCGGCGGACGTGCTGGCCCAGGTGATCGCGTCGACCGTTCAGGGCATCGAGGCGCGCGAGGACGCGGAACTGGTCGAACACGCGGCGAACGTACGCACGAGCCTCGTGGAGGCGCTGCTGCTGGAAGACGACCCGCTCGAAACCCTCGTCGAACACGGCGCCGGCCTGCTGGAGTCCACGCATGCGCACGCGCTCGTCGTCAGCCAGTACGGACGCGTCGTGTGCCGCGGCGTCGACCAGGCGCTGGGCGACGCCATCGTCGCGTCGCTGCCGGCCGAAGCGCACGATATCGTCACGCGCGGCTGCGTGAAGGAATGGCCGGATGCGATCCAGCCCCTGCTCGGCAAATGGGCCGGCATGCTGGCCCTGCCCTTCGACCCGCCGTCCGGCGGCTGGTGCGTGCTGCTGCGCACGGAACAGATCGAGGAAGTGGCGTGGGGCGGCAAGCCGGACAAGACCCAGGCCGGCCCGCTGGGCGAGCGCCTGACGCCGCGCGGTTCGTTCGAAGCCTGGCACGAGACGGTGCGCGGTCGCGCCCACCCGTGGGAGGACGGCATCCTCACGCATGCGCGCATGATGCTGGGCGAGCTGGTGCGCGTGTCGAACGCGCGCCGCGCGCAGACGGAATCCACGCGCGCGCAACTGCTCGCCATGCTGGGCCACGACCTGCGCGACCCGCTCAACTCCATCAACATGGCCGGCATGGTCCTCGAGCGCACGGACGGCGGCAGCAACAAGGGCACCCTGGGCAAGCGCATCCAATCGTCCAGCAACCGCATGCAGCGCATGATCGGCCAGGTGCTGGACATGAGCCGCATCGACCGTGGGCTGTCGCTCGGCATCGACCTGCATCCGGTCGACCTGGCGGGCCTCGTCGAGGACATGGTCGAGGAAGCGCGCCTCGCCTATCCGACCATCGTCTACGATCTGCAGACGGCCGGGCCGGCGGTCGTGCTGGCGGATGCAGGCCGCCTGGGCCAGGTGATCTCGAACCTGCTGTCCAACGCCCGCCACCACGGCGAGCCGAACCAGCCGATCACGATCCGCCTCGCCCCGCGGGACGGCGTCGCCGTGCTGGAAGTGGCGAACGCGGGCGCGCCGATCCCGGCGGAGACCGAGGCCGCGCTGTTCAACCCGTTCAAGCGCGGTTCGATGAACAATCCCCGTAACCGCACGGGCATGGGTCTCGGCCTGTACATCGCCCAGCAGATCGTGCGCGAGCACGAGGGCGAGATCGACTACCGTCACGAGGACGGCAAGGTGGTGTTCGCCGTGCGCCTGCCGCTGGCACCCAACGCAGGCTGACGCGGCCGGGCCGGCATGCTAGTCTAGCAACATCGAGACTACCGGCCCCCGCATGCACCTCATCACCGTCATTGAAATCGTTGCGATCCTGGTAGGCGCGTTCTCGGGGTTCATCGAGGCGCGCAGAAAGCGCATGGACGTGGTGGGGGTGTTCACGGTCGCCTTCATCGCCGCATTCGGCGGCGGCACGCTGCGCGACATCCTGCTCGATAAACGGCCGCTGTTCTGGGTGATCCACCAGGAGTACGCGATCCTGATCTTCGTGCTGGCCCTCGTCGCGACGCCGCTGATCCGCACCTTGCGCCAGATCGTGTCGGAACGGTTGATCGTCATCGCCGACGCGGTCGGCCTGGGCCTGTTTTCCGTGGCGGGCGTGTCGTCCGCGCTGGACGCGCACATGCCGCTGTTCATCGCGTCGATGATGGGCGTGATCACGGGGATCTTCGGTGGCGTGATGCGCGACATCGTCTGCAACGAGGTGCCGATGGTGTTCAGGGACGGCAAGCCCTACGCCATCTGCGCATTCCTCGGGAACTGGATGTTCCTGCTGCTGGGGATGAACGGTTTTCCGCACGATTTCGCGCTGTGGTCCAGCGCGATGTTCATCGTCGTGTTCCGGCTGGTGGCGTGGAAGTTCGACGTGCGGGTGGGGCGCTAACCCCCGCCATCAAACGGCGTCCGGCCCCGTCTCGCCCGTACGGATACGGATCACCTGCTCCACTTCCTGCACGAAGATCTTGCCGTCGCCGATCTTGCCGGTGCGCGCAGCCTTGATGATCGCATCCACGACCTGCTCGGTCAGCGAATCGTCGACCACCACTTCGATCTTCACCTTGGGCAGGAAGTCGACCACGTATTCCGCGCCGCGGTACAGTTCCGTGTGGCCCTTCTGGCGGCCGAAGCCCTTCACTTCCGTGACGGTCAGGCCCGTGACGTTCACTTCGGCCAGCGCTTCGCGCACTTCATCCAGTTTGAACGGCTTGATCACGCAGGTAATCTGTTTCATGGTTATCTCCTAACAAGTTTCCATGGATTATCGCATGGCACCCGGTCAGTCCGGAATCCTCGCCAGCTGGTCCATCCACACGGTCGCTTCCGAGTCGCTCGGCGCGCGCCAGTCGCCGCGGGGGGACAGCGAGCCGCCGTTGCCGACCTTCGGCCCGTTCGGCACGCAGGAGCGCTTGAACTGGCTCGTCTTGAAGAAGCGCCACAGGAAGATGCCGAGGTTTTTCTTGATCGCCGCGAGGTCGTACTGGTTGCGCGCCGGGCTGCCGCCTTCCGGCCACGGCCCTGCGGTGCGATCCCGCCACGCGCTCCACGCCAGGTACGCGACCTTCGCCGGCCCGAAACCGTAGCGCAGGGTGTAGTACAAATTAAAATCCTGCAGCTCGTACGGGCCGATGAAGTCTTCCGTCACCTGCGCGGGCTTGCCCTCTTCCTTGCCCGTGCCCGTCTTGCCCGGCACCAGCTCCGGCGAAATTTCCGTCTCCAGCACGTTGATCAGCACGTCGGAACCCGTGTCGCCGATCTGCTTCGTGTCGGCGACCCAGCGCACGAGGTGCGAGATCAGCGTCTTCGGCACGCTCGCATTGACGTTGTAGTGCGACATGTGGTCGCCCACGCCGTACGTGCACCAGCCCAGCGCCAGTTCGGACAAATCGCCCGTGCCGATCACGATCGCGTGGTGGTGGTTCGCGAGGCGGAACAAATGGCTCGTGCGCTCGCCCGCCTGCACGTTCTCGAACGTGACGTCGTACTGCTCGGCGCCTTCCGCATACGGGTGGCCGAGGTCCTTCAGCATCTGGATACAGCTGGGACGGATGTCGATCTCGTGCGCCGTGCAGCCCACGACGCGCATCAGTTCGCGCGCCTGGCGCAAGGTGCGTTCGCTCGTCGCGAAGCCCGGCATCGTGTACGCGAGGATGTTCGTGCGGGGGAGCCCCAGCTTGTCCATCGCCTTGGCGCAGACGAGCAGCGCGTGCGTCGAATCGAGGCCGCCGGAAATGCCGATGACGACCTTCTGGTGCCCGGACGACTGCAGCCGCTGCACGAGCGCCTGCACCTGGATGTTGTAGACCTCCGTGCAGCGTTCGTCGCGGCGGCGGCCGTCGGCCGGCACGTACGGGAAGCGCTCGACGAGGCGGGCCAGCGGCAGGTCTTTCTCGAGCGGCAGCGGCACGGCAAACTTCTGCACGCGGAACTTCGCGACTTCGTGCGCGTGGCGGCGCACGGATTGGGCGAACGTCGTCGTGTGCATGCGGTCGACCGACAGGCGTTCCAGGTCGACGTCGCCGAAGATGATGTGCGAGTCGGCCAGGAAGCGCTCGGACTCGGCCAGCTTGTCGCCCTTTTCGTAGATCAGCGACTGGCCGTCCCACGCCATGTCCGTCGTCGATTCGCCGCGGCCGGCCGACGTGTACAGATACGCGGCCAGGCAGCGCGCCGACTGCTGCGACACGAGCTGGTGTCGATAGCCGCTCTTGCCGACGACGACGTTCGACGCGGACAGGTTCACCAGCACCGTCGCGCCGGCCAATGCGGCGTACGAGGACGGCGGAATCGGCACCCACACGTCTTCGCAGATCTCGACGTGGAAGCGGAACAGCGGCTGGTTCTCCAGTTCGAAGATCTGTTCCGGGCCGAACGCCACGTCCTGGCCCAGCAGCGTGATCCGGTCGACGGCCGCGTTGTCCGCCGCACTGAACTGCCGACTTTCATAAAATTCGCCATAATTGGGCAGGTAGCTTTTCGGGACCACCCCCAGGATGCGGCCACCGGCGACGACCACGGCGCAGTTGAACAGCACGTGGTTGACGCGCAGCGGCGCGCCGACGACGAGAGCCAGCGGGAGCGTGGCGGACGCGGCGACGACTTCGGCCAGCGCGTCCAGCACGGCATCGAGCAGCGCGCGCTGGTGGAACAGGTCGTCGCACGTGTAGGCCGACAGGCCCAGTTCGGGGAACGCGGCCAGCACGGCGCCCTTATCCGCGGCTTCACGCGCGAGGCGGATCGTTTCCTGCGCATTGAAGGCGGGGTCCGCGACCTTGCAACGCGGGCTGGCGACGGCGACGCGCGCGAAGTCGTGGGAGTACAGGTTGAAGAATCGCTTATCCATAGGTCTCAACAGCTCACGGAAGTCATCTTGAATTATCGCACGCATATCGTTTCTTCTCTGTCCGAGATCGGACAGGCGGACTGGGATGCCCTCGTGGCTCTGCAGGAGAGTTCGAATCCCTTTCTCTCCTTTGCCTTCCTGCATGCCTTGCACGAATCCGGCAGCGCGACGCCGGAGACGGGCTGGCAGCCGCAATACATCGCCCTGTACGACAAGGACGAGCGGCTGGCCGCGGCCCTGCCCCTGTACGTGAAGGGCCATTCGTACGGCGAATACGTGTTCGACTGGGCCTGGGCCAACGCCTACCAGGAGCATGGGCTCGACTATTACCCGAAGCTCTTGTGCGCCATCCCGTTCACGCCCGTAAGCGGCCCGCGCCTGCTCGCGCGCGACGCGGCCGCGCGGACGGCCCTCGTCGACGTGCTCGTGAAGACGCAGAAGGCGACGGACGTGTCGTCCACGCACGTGCTGTTCCCGCCCGACGAGCAGGCGCGCCAGCTGGCGGACGCCGGCTTCCTGCTGCGCAGCGGCGTGCAGTTCCACTGGATGAATGCGGGCTACGCGACCTTCGACGACTTTCTCTCCACGCTCGAGCAGAAGAAGCGCAAGAACATCCGCGCCGAGCGGCGCAAGGTGCGCGACGCGGGCGTGACGTTGCGGCGCGTGCGCGGGCCGGACGTCACCGACGAGGAATGGCGCTTCTTCACGCGCTGCTACCGCAACACGTATGCGGAACACTTCTCGAAGCCCTATTTGAACCTGGACTTCTTCCGCCGCATCGGCAAGACGATGCCGGAGAACCTGCTGCTCGTGATCGCGGAACGGGACGGCCACCCGATCGCGGCGTCCCTCGTCGTGCACGACGAGACCACGCTGTACGGCCGCTACTGGGGCGCGCTGGAACACGTGCCCTGCCTGCATTTCGAGACGGCCTATTACCAGCCGCTGGAATTCTGCATCGAGCAGGGCATCCAGGTGTTCGAGGGCGGCGCCCAGGGCGAGCACAAGATGGCGCGCGGGTTCCTGCCGACGCGGACGTGGTCCGCGCACTGGCTCGCGCACCCGTCGTTCGCCGATGCCGTCGAGCGCTTCCTGGACCGGGAAGCGGGCGGCATCGACGATTACATCGACGAGCTCAACGACCGGAACCCGTTCCGAAAGTGACCGCACGGCGGCGCCACACGTACCCGCCGCCGATCACGGCGACCGCCAGCGCGAGCACGACCAGCGCGCCGACCGTCTTCTGCACGGGCGTCATCGCCTTGACGACGGTTTCCATCTCGAAGCCGGCCACCCTGCCCTCGGGCGCCGGCGCGGGTTGCGCGGCCTCCGCCGGTGCTGCCGGCGCAGCGGCGGGCGCCGCCGACACGCGCGGCGCCGCCCCACCCTCGCCCGGCGCCCGTCCCGCCAACAGCGGCTGCAAGGTCAGCGTCGCCCGGCTGCACGTGTCCGCACCGCACGCGGCGCCGCCTTCCGCGACGGCCCGCGCATTCTCGGCCAGCAGCCGGCGCCGCACGGCATCGTCCGGTTTCCAGTACCCCTTCTCGATCGCCGACAGCATGCGGTCCGTGACGGCCTGCCACGCGCGCAGGTTGCCCGCCTGCACGATGCGCTCGCGTACGCGCAGGCCGTGGCGGTCCGCGACGTACGTGTCGTACATGCGCTGCCACGTGCCGTTGTCGACGGCTTCCGGCACCGTCACCTGCCACGCCCACAGGTAATCGACGACGCGGTTGATGAAGCGCGCGCCGGAATAGCCCTCGGCCAGCATCCTGTCGGCCCAGCGCGGGTTCAGGTAGCGGCTCTGCATTTCCTGGCCCATGTACTGGTTCAACGTCTTGTGCCCCGCGCGGCGGGGGTTCGACAAATCGCTCACGAGCACCTCGGGCGTCTTCCCGTCGACACTGCGGATCGCCAGCGCCGTACCGCCCAGGTACTGGAAGAAGTCGTCGTTGTCGAGCGTGGCGAACAGGTTGCTGGACCGGCTGTGCAGCGCGATGCGGCTGCCCGACAGCGCGAGCCGGAACACTTCCCGCCGGCGTCCCGCGTCGCCGTCGTCGTCGCCCCAGTAGCCGTTGCCGAACGGGTGGCTCATGCGGTTGATGAACACGTCCGCGACCTGGCGCTCGTCCTGCCACACGTTCGACAGCGGCAGCAGTTTTTCGATGTTCGTGCCGTACGCGCCGGACGGCAGGCCGAAGATGCGCACGCCGGCCAGCCGTTCGGCTTCCTCCGCCGGCACGCCCTCCTGCTTCAGTTTCGCCGCCATCGCCTGGGCGTGCGCGGCCAGGACGTTGCCGTGCGGGTCCTCGTCATCCTGTTGCGCACGGGCCGCCTGCGCAGCCTGGTCGAGCAGTTTCAGCACGTTGCCGAACAGGTCGCGGAACAGGCCGGACGACACCATGGTCACGTCAACGCGGGGGCGTCCCAGCTCGCGCCGGGGGATCGCTTCGACACCGGTCACGCGTCCGCGCTCGTCCCACGTGGGCCGCACGCCCATCAGGGCCATCGCCTGCGCTTCCATCACACCTTCGTGGCGCTGCGTCTCCACGCCCCACAGGTTCATCGTCAGCTTGTCCGGATACGCGCCGTGGCGGCGCCGGTAATCCTCGACGAGCTTCGTGGCCAGCTGGCGGCCCTGTTCGTAGACGGCGCGGCTCGGGATGCGGGCCGGGTCGAGGCCGAAGAAATTGTGGCCCGTCGGCAGCGCGTCCGGATTGCGCACGAGGTCCGCGCTGGGGCCGGTCGGAATGAATTTTCCATCGAGCGCGTCGACGAGGCGCGCCAGCTCCGCCGCGGCGCTCGCCTCGATGTCCCGCTCCAGCTGCGCCGTACGGGCCGCCTTGCCGGCATCGTCCAGGTGCGGTTCGAGGCTGACGACGGCGCGCGCCGTGGCGGCACGCAGGTCGGGCGCGGGCGCCACGCCGAACGTGTGCAGGCCGAACGGCGTCAGTTTGCTGCCCGTGTCGTCGAGGTATTCTTCCAGCGCTTCCATGTCGGCCTCGGTGGACAGCGCCGTCTTGCCCATGTCCTTCAGCACGCCCGCCTTGTTCGCCAGTGCGTTCAGTGCCGTCAGGTGCGCCTTCACGAGCATGGGGCTCTTCTGCTCCGCCACGCGGTAGTCGTTCAGCAGCGCACCCAGTTCGCGCAGGTCCGGATTCAGTCCGGCCGCGTCGAACGGCGGCGTCATGTGGTCGACGATGGTCGCCATGCCGCGCCGCTTGGCCTGGATGCCCTCGCCCACGTCGTCCATCACGTACGGATAGATGTTCGGCATGGCGCCGATCAGCGCTTCCGTCGGGTCGCTGGCGGACAGGCCCGCCTCCTTCCCCGTCAGCCATTCCTGCGTGCCGTGCGTGCCCACGTGGACGACGGCGTTCGCGTGGAACCCCTGCTGCAGCCAGAGATAGAACGCGATGTATTCGTGGCCCGGCGGCAGCGTCACGTCGTTGTGCAGCTTGGCGAGATTCTGTTCCCACGCGCGGCCCGGCTGCGGCGCGAGCAGCAGATTGCCGTAGCGGCGCGCGGGGAACACGAAGTGCGGCACGCCGTGCGCATCCTTCCACAGCACGGGCGATTTCTCCGGCGATCCCCACGCGCCCTCGACGGCCGCGCGCAGCTTCGCGGGCAACGCGTCGTACCAGCGCCGGTAATCGGCCAGCGGGACGAGCAGCGCCTCTCCGCTCGCCGCCAGCCGCGCGAGGCCGGCCAGGTAGTCCGCGCCCGTCTTCCCGGGATAATTGCCCCACTGCTGGACCTCGCGCTGCAGCGCCGCCGGCGTGGCGGGATAGCGGTTGCCGTTCGCGTAGCCGACGGCGCGCAGGCGCTCCGTGATCTGCCACAGGCTGTCCGGCAGCACGTTCAGGTACGCGGCGCCGATCGTCTCCGAGCCGTGCGGATAATTGAAGTAGACGATGGCCACGTGCTTGTCCGCGTTGGGCGTGCGCCGCAGTGCGAGCCAGGCATCCGCGCGGGCGCGCAGGCGCGCCACCCGTTCCGCAATCGGCTGCTCTTCCACGTACGCGAGTCCCGTCGCGGCATCGACGACCTTTTCGCGGCTCGCCACGACGGTCGGCTGCACGAGGCCCGCGACCTCGGCGCCCGCCATCTGCCACGTGCGCTCCATCAGGTCCAGCCCGACCCTCGAATCCTCCCATTGCGCCGCGCCGTGCTGGCTCAGGGTGATGGCGTTGATGGCGGGGACGCCGATGCGGTCCAGCAGCGCGCCCGTCGCCGCCGTGCCGCCGACCTTCATGCCGAGCGCCACGAGCAGGTCGATGCGACTTTTGCCGTCCGCATCGAGGAACAGTTTCAACGGCACGTCGTACGGATAGCCGTACGCGGGCAGCACGTTATAGCCCGCGCCTTCCAGCGCATGCACGATGGCTGCCAGCGGCAGGGTCTGGCCCGCGACGAGGCTCGCGCGGTAGAACATCACGCCGATCCACGGCGCGCCCGGCCGGTGATGCGCGTAGTGGGCCACGTACTCGTCGAATGACGCCGCGCCGCGACGCGCGTCGACGTCGTACAGGCCCGCCTCCGGCATCGTGCGCAGGGGCGGCACGTCGACGCGGGCGCCGAAGCCCGCGACCAGCACGCGCCGCAGCAAACCTTCCATGTTCTCGATGCCGCCCTCCCGGTGGAACGCGAGAATCGCGGCGTCCGCGCGGATGCCCTGGTCGCGCTGGGCGTCGTCCGGCTGCGCGCCGACGGCATAGACGGGCCGCGCGCGGCGCCGCAGCGCCTCCAGGTCGGGCGCGACCAGTTGCAGCAGCTGGCTGCCCTTGACGTTGACGACGGCGACGTCGGCGCCCGCCAGTGCCGCGTGGTCGGCCGGCGTCATGCCGCTGGCGGGGACGATGCGCACGGCCACGTCGGCCGCGGCCAGCTCGCGTTCGAGCGCGCGCACGGCCAGCACGGCCGGGCGCGATTCGACGTCGCCCAGCAGCAGCGCCAGCGTGCGCGGGGCAGCGTGCGCGGCCTGGCCCAGCATCAGCGCGGCCAGCAGGAAGACGAAGCGCAAGAGCTTATTCGGGCACATACACGACCTTCCCGTCCGGCAGCTGGTACGCGGTGCCGAGGCGCTTGCCGGCGCCGGACAGCGGCTTGTCGGACACGCGCGTGACCTTGATCTCGGCGCCCTTCTTCGTCATGACCTCGACCTTGCCGTCCGCGCCCTTCTTGGCGATCGTGACCTCGGAGGATGGATCCAGCAAGTCGAGCATGTTCCAGGCCGAGAACAGCGCGAGCATCATCGCGACGATGAACACGATACTGGCGTCGAACAGGTTGGCGACGCCGGCCAGCGGATCCTCGCCGTGCGCAACGTATTGGCCGCGGCGTTGTTTCAAATAGCGCATGAGGGCCTCACGCGCGCAGGGCGTGCACGGGTGGCACGTCGGCCAGCGCTTGCTCGGCCGCGAAGGCCACGTCCAGCATGTCGGCACGCAGCCAGTGCTCGCGCACGAGCGCCAGCACGTAGGCGAGCACGCTGCACGCGAGGCCCACGACCGTCGCGGTGAACGCCGTCGTCATGTCCTGCGCCATGTGCGGCAGGTCGCCATGGGCGAGGCCCGCGAGCGCGATGCCCATCGGGATCAGGGTGCCCATCAGGCCCAGCGCGGGGCCGACGCGCACGACGAAGCGCACGGCGTCCAGCCGGCGCAGGCCGGCGCCCTCGGCGCTTTGCACGATGCGTTCCAGGTGGGCGTCGAGCGGCGCGGCGGATTCGCGCAGGCAGGTGTCGATCGCGGCACGGGCGTCGTCGACGAGCTGGCGCGTGCCGCGCCGGCGCTCGCGCCATTCGCCGAGGAAGGCGCCGAAGCAGGCCAGCATGTACAGCAGCAGCGCGGCGATGGCCACGAGCACGGGCAGGTACAGGACGGAGGAAACGGAGTACAGCACGGATTCGACGGCGCGCACGGCGGCGTCAAAGGACGGATCAGGCATGATTGAAGACGGTGACAGGCAATCTGCCCACTTCCCCGTGGGCGCGACTGGAACGGCGGGCCTACGCGAAGGTCCGCCACCTGTCTGGCCGGTATCCGGGCTGGCAAGGCGGACCGGTCCACCTTCCCATGCGCGGCTGCGCACAGTGGTTCGAGGACCGGCCTGCCGTCGAAGACGGCGCTTGCTTACCGTTGCGGGGGCAGCACACCCTGGCAGACACGGAACCGTCCGCCATGTGTTTCCCGTTTAACTGCGCGTGCCGAACGCACGCGCGGGCACCAGACGGTGCGGATTATATGCCATCCAGACAAGAGTTGGGACTCAGCCCTGGCCCAGCTGCGCGCACCAGGCGCGTCCTTCCGCGCTCGGCCGCACGGTGCCGGCGGCGGCGTCCCGTTCGACGAGCCCCATCTCGTCCAGCACGGCCAGGTCGCGCAGCACGGCGCTCATCGGCAGGCCGGCCTGCTTCGCCAGGCGCGCGGGCGAGCACGGGCGCTCCGCATCCAGTTCCGCGAGCTTGAGCAGCAGCGCGACGGCCGCGACGAGATCGTCCTCGTTCATGCGAGTTCCGCGACGAGCCGGCCCAGCGTGCGCAGCGCGTCTTCCGTTGCCGGGGTCCACGGATAGCTGTAGTTGAGGCGGATGCAGTGCGTCCAGCTGCCGCGCGCGGAAAACATGTGGCCGGGACCGACCGTGATCCCGTGCTCGAGGGCGCGGGCATACAGCCGCATCGCGTCGACGCCGCCCGGCAGCTCCACCCACAACACATAGCCGCCCTGCGGTTCGGATACGCGGGTGCCGGCCGGGAAGAAGCGCAGCACGGCGGCCGCCATCATGCGGGCGCGCTGCGCATACCCCTTGCGCACCTGGCGCAGGTGGCGGTCGAAGCCGTCGTTCTGCAGGTAGTCGGCGATGGCCAGCTGCGGCAGCGACGGCGTGCTCAAGGTGTTCAGGAATTTCAGCTTTTCCACCTGCGCCGCATAGCGTCCCGCCAGCGCCCAGCCGATACGGTAGTTGGACGTCAGGCTCTTCGAGAACGACGCACAGTGCAGCACGAGGCCGCGCGTGTCCCACGTCTTGAGGGGGCACGGATGGCGGTCGCCGTAATACAGCTCGTCGTAGACGCAGTTCTCGATGGCGGGGACGCCGTGCGCCGCGAGCAGCGCCACGAGTTCGCGCTTGCGCTCGTCCGGCATGAGGAAGCCGAGGGGATTCTGGAAGTTCGGCATGACCATCACGGCGGCCACGGGCTGGTTCGCGAGGATGGCGCGCAGCGCGTCCACGTCGATGCCGGTGCGCGCATCCGTCGGCACCTCGAGGGCACGCATGCCCATGCGCTCGATCGCGTGCAGCATGGCGTAGAACGTCGGCGACTCGACGGCGACCGTGTCGCCCGGCTTCGCGACGGCCTGCAGGCACAGGTTGATCGCCTCGGTGGCGCCCACGGTGACGATGATTTCGGCCGGATCGACGGCGACCCCGTGTTCCCCATAGCGCCGTGCGATCTGGCGGATCAGCTGCGGGTTCCCCGGCGGCAGGTCGTCCATCACGCTCACGTGGCGCCGGCGCGCGATCGCGTTGGCGTACCGGCTGATGCGCGCGGCGGGGAAGACGGTGGGATCCGGGTACGGCGAACCGAGCGGCAACGCGCCCTGCGTGCGGATCGTGCGCAGGGTCGACAGCACGAGGCGGCTCACGTCCACTTCCGACGACAGGCTCAGGGCGGGCACCGGCTCGGAAAATTCAGGCGAAACCCGGGGCGTCACGCGCGGCCGGGCGCGCACGAAGAAGCCGGACTGCGGGCGGCTCTCGATGACGCCCTTGCTCTCCAGCAGGGAGTACGCGCGCAACACCGTGCTGATGCTCAGCTTGCGGCGCTGGCTGGCCTGGCGCACGGACGGCAGCCGCTCCCCTTCCAGCAGCACGCCGCGCGCGACCTGGCCTTCGAGTTCGGCGGCAAGGGACTCGTAGAGCTTCATGCGGACGAGTATAGCGCAGCGGTACAGTTGCAGCAGGGAGGGGCCAACTGTACTCCTTTGTCAACTGCCCAATTGTATCTGCACAGCGGACGGCTCATCCACGACACTGTCGCCATCGCACAAGGAGATGCAGGCATGGCCGACAACGACACCGGAGGGCGCATCGCCCCGTACCACAACGCCGCCGGCGGCTGGGGCGCGCTGAAATACGTGGCGCTGAACCTGGTCCGCGAGCGCGTGGGCAGGAACAGCATCGGGACGCTGCTCGCGCAGAACCAGCCGGACGGCTTCGATTGCCCCGGCTGCGCGTGGCCCGACCGCGCCCATGCGTCCACGTTCGAATTCTGCGAGAACGGCGTCAAGGCCGTGGCGGCGGAAGCGACGTCCAAACGCGTGAAACCCGAGTTCTTCGCGCGCCACACGGTCACGGAACTGATGAACCAGAGCGACTACGAACTGGAACAGCACGGCCGCCTGACGGACCCGATGGTGTACGACCGCGCCACCGACAAATACGTGCCCATCGCGTGGGACGACGCGTTCGCCCTGGTCGCACGCCACCTGAACGCGCTGGACGACCCGGACCGCGCCGCGTTCTACACGTCCGGCCGCGCCAGCAACGAGGCCGCGTTCCTGTACCAGCTGTTCGCGCGCATGGTCGGCACCAACAACTTCCCCGACTGTTCCAACATGTGCCACGAGGCGACGAGCCGCGGCCTGCCCGGCACGGTCGGCATCGGCAAGGGCACCGTCACGCTGGACGATTTCGACGAGGCCGACGCCATCCTGATCTTCGGCCAGAACCCGGCGACGAACCACCCGCGCATGATGGGCCTCTTGCGCGAATGCGCGAAACGGGGCGCCGCCATCGTGTCGATCAATCCGCTGAAGGAACGCGGCCTGGAACGCTTCCAGGATCCGCAAAGCCCGGCCGAGATGCTCACCAATGCGAGCACGCCGATCAGCTCCATGTTCGTGCGCCCGCGCCTGGCCGGCGACCTCGCCCTCATCAAGGCCGTGGCCAAACGCGTGCTGGAATTGGACGACGACGCCCTCGCCGGCGGCGCCCCGCGCGTGCTCGACACGGCGTTCATCGATGCCCACACGACCGGCTTTCCCGCATTCGCGGCCGACCTGCGCGCGGAGGACTGGGGCATGCTGCTGGAGGAATCGGGCGTGCCGCGCGCCGACATCGAACGCCTGGCCCGGCTGTACGCGAGCGCCGACCGCGTGATCGCGTGCTGGGGCATGGGCCTGACCCAGCACAAGCAGTCGGTGGCGGCCGTGCAGATGCTGTCCAACCTGATGATGATGCGCGGCCAGATCGGCCGCCGCGGCGCCGGCCTGTGCCCCGTGCGCGGGCACTCCAACGTGCAGGGCGACCGCACGGTCGGCATCGAGGAACGCCCCACGCCGGCCTTCCTCGACCGCCTGGGCCAGGTATTCGATTTTCCTCCGCCGCGCCACCACGGGCTCGACGTCGTGGCCACGATCCGCGGCATGGCGGACGGCCGCGTGAACGTGTTCATCGGCCTGGGCGGCAACTTCGCAGCCGCCACGCCCGACACCCCGCTCACGTGGGCCGGCCTGCGCCAGTGCGCGCTGACGGTGCAGGTGTCGACGAAACTGAACCGCAGCCACCTCGTGCACGGCCGCGAT
Organism: Massilia sp. PDC64; assembly: GCF_900101265.1. Classification (GTDB taxonomy): domain Bacteria; phylum Pseudomonadota; class Gammaproteobacteria; order Burkholderiales; family Burkholderiaceae_D; genus Telluria. Next base: position 97,932 of record NZ_FMZS01000015.1, on the reverse strand, counting down.
GCGCTGATCCTGCCCACGCTGGGCCGCACGGAGATCGACATGCAGGACGGCGTGGCGCAGGGCGTGACGGTGGAAGACTCGATGAGCATGGTGCACATTTCGTACGGCATCAACCGTCCCGCGTCGCCCAACCTGCTGTCCGAAATCGCCATCGTCGCGCGCATGGCCCACGCCACGCTGGGGAGCAGCAAGGTGGACTGGCTCGCGCGCGCCGCGAACTATGCGCTGATCCGCGACGACATCGAAAAAGTGTTCGACGACTTCTACGACTACAACGCGCGCGTCGCAAAGCCGGGCGGCTTCCACCTGCGCGTGGCGTCGCGCGAGCGGGCGTGGGCGACGCCGAGCGAGCGGGCCCAGTTCGTCGTCAACGCGATCGACCGCGACACCGCGATCCATCGCGCGCGCGCTATCTACGGCGAGCGTCTGCTGACCATGATGACGACCCGCTCGCACGACCAGTACAACACGACCGTCTACGGCCTGGACGACCGCTACCGCGGCGTGTTCGGCATGCGCCGCGTCGTATTCATCCACCGCGACGACCTCGCCATGCTGGGCCTGAAGGCGGGCGACCGGGTCGACATCACGAGCGTGTGGGACGACGGCGTGGAGCGCCGCGCGGACGGCTTCCTGCTCGTCGAGTACGACATCCCCCGGGGCTGCGTGGGCGCCTACTATCCCGAGACGAATCCGCTCGTGCCGCTGGACAGCGTGGCCGTGGGCGCGGGCACGCCGACGTCGAAGTCGATTCCCGTGCTGCTGCACCCGGCGCGCTAGCGCGCGGCGAGGCGTGCCAGCGCGGCGGGAATGCCTGCTGCCGGCAGCGTGTAGCGCGCATACGGCACGCCGCGGATGGGAGGCAGGTCGTGCTCGCGCACGAAGCCGATGGATTCGTACAGCCGCAGCGCCGTCGCCATGATGGGGCTCGTGTGCAGCCCGACGGCCGGCGCCTGCGCGCGCCGCGCCCGTTCCAGCGTGGCCGCGACCAGCGCGCGGCCGATGCCGCCGCCGCGCGCGGCGGGATCGACGACCAGCATGCGGATCACCGACCAGTCGTCCGGAAAGATCGGGCTGCGCGGCCGGCCCGGCCCCACGTGCACGACGGCGCCCGCGACGACGCCGGCACGCTCGGCCACCACCAGGTCGCCGCCGGCGGCCAGGTCGGCCATGCGGGCGATGCCCGCGCTGAACGTGGGCCAGTCCTCGTAGTCGCCCGCGTATTGCGCGAACGCGGCCAGCGCGACGGCGTTGACGCCTGCGCGGTCGGTCTCGATGTAGTCACGAATCGTCGTTGCTTTCATGCGGCTCTCCCCATGTCGCCGTTGTGCCACCACAGTGTCGGATTGTTGTCGGCCAGGTCGCGCAGCAGGTCCCACACGACTTTCACGCGGCGCAGGCGGTACAGGTCCGTCGGCGCCGCGAGCCAGAACGAGCGCTCCGCGTAGAAGCCCGGCAGCACGGGCACGAGGCGGCCGTCGTCCGGCACCGCGTACGGCGGCGCCATCATGAGGCCCATCCCCAGCGACGCGGCCTCGATCTGCGCCGTCATGCCCGAGCAGCACAGCCGCCGGCGCGGCGTGAATCCCAGTTCGTTCAGGTACGACAGCTCGCGGCTCGCGAGGCGGTCCTGCACGTAGTCGACGAAGTCGTGCCGCTCCAGGTCAGCGTGCGTGCGGATCGGCGGATGCTTCGCGAGGTACACGGGCGCCGCGTACAGGTAGAAGCGGAACGATGCGAGACGGGTGACCATGTAGCGCCCTGTCGACGGCGGATCGAGCATCACGCCCAGGTCGGCCTCGCGGTTGGCGAGGTTGGCGAAACGCGGCAGCGCCAGCAGGTCGATCGACAGGTCGGGATGGTCCTCGAACAGTTTCACCAGCAGGGGCGCCACGACGCGCGTGCCGAACACTTCCGGCACGCCCAGCCGCACGACGCCGTGCGCGGCCACCTCGGCGCCGCTGAGCTGTTCCGTGGCCGCGAGCGCCGCGCCTTCCATCGCCTCGGCATGGGGCAGCAGGGCCTGGCCCATTTCCGTCAGCTCGTAGCCTTCGCGCGACCGGTCGAACAGCGTCGTGCCCAGTTGCTGCTCGAGGCGGTCGATGCGGCGCGCCACGGTCGTGTGCTCCACGTCCAGGCGGCGCGACGCCCCGGACAGGGTGCCGGCGCGCGCCAGCTCCAGGAAAAACCGCAGGTCCGTCCATTCCGGCAGGCTGTGCATGTCTGTCTCCCCCGTTCCTCCGACCCGTCGCGCATGGGATCGCCATTCGCTGCGGCTTTTTCGGGAACCGTTGTTTGATATCAAGGTGACATATTGTGCACCAGTGCACATTGCCGCTGCAACGTTTTCGGAACAGTGCTTGCGTATGCACAGCAAACCCGTTTTCCGGACGTCGCGACGCGCCGCGCCCTCTGGCGCCGCCCCTCACGGGACGTCCCGCGGCGTTGTGCATAAATGCACACCCTGTGGGCGCGGCGTTGTCTTTTCAGCCAAATTCATCCGAGGCACACTGTGATGCATGCGAAGACTGAACGCATGACACCACAACAAAATCAGGAGACATCAATGCGTCTTAGCAAGAAAAAACAGCAGCTGATCCAGCGCTCGGCTGCCGCCCTGCTCGTCCTGTCCGGCGGTGCCGCCGGCGCCGCGCACGCCCAGGATTCGGGTGCCGCCAGCGGAGCCGTCGCCGCACCGGAAGGCAATATCGAGAAAGTCGTCGTCACCGCGCGCCGGCGCGAGGAAACGCTGCAGGATGTCCCGGTGTCCGTCACTGCGTTCAGCGCCGACCAGCTGTCGAAGCAGGCCGTCCCCGACGTCGTCGCGCTGACGACGTCCCTGCCGAACACCACCCTGAAGGCGTCGCGCGCCACCAACTCCACCCTCACCGCCTTCATCCGCGGCGTGGGCCAGGCCGACCCGCTGGCCGGTTTCGAATCCGGCGTCGGCATCTACCTGGACGACGTCTACCTGGCCCGCCCGCAGGGCGCCGTGGCCGACATCTACGACGTCGAGCGCATCGAGGTGCTGCGCGGTCCGCAGGGCACGCTGTACGGGCGCAACACCATCGGCGGCGCCGTCAAGTACGTCACCCGCAAGCTGGCCCCGCAGACGGACGTGCGCCTGCGCGGCACCCTGGGCAACTACCAGGAACGCGACGCGGTCATCACGGCCAGCACGCCGGTCAACGAGCAGTTGCGCGTGGGCGGCACCGTCGCGCGCTTCAAGCACGGCGGCTACGGCACGAACCTGTTCGACGGCTCGCCGAACTACGACAAGGACCTGAAGGCCGCGCGCCTGTCGGCCGAATGGACGCCGACGCCCGACCTGTTCATCCGCCTCTCCGGCGACATCACGCAGGACGATTCGCACCCGAAGAACGGTCACCGCCTCATCGTCGGCCGCACGAGCGGCGCGCCGATCCTGTCGAACGTGTACGACACGAACGCGGAGATGCTGACGGCCCTGGGCCACAAGCAGTCGGTGCGCCAGCACGGCGTCGCCGCCACCGTCGAATGGAACGTGTCGCCGGAGCTGACGTTCAAGTCGATCACGGCGCAGCGCCAGGACAAGTCGTGGGCGCCGATCGACTTCGACGCCCTGCCCGTCGTCGACATGGAAGTGCCGGCACTGTACACGAACCGCCAGTTCAGCCAGGAATTCAACCTGACCTACACGGGGCCGAAGATCCAGGGTGTGGCCGGCGTCTACTACATCGACGCGAACGCCTACAACAAGTTCGACACGATCCTCGCGGGCGCCGTCCCGACCAGCACCTTCACGAGCGGCAACATCGACACGAAGGCCTGGGCCGCGTACGCCGACGGCAGCTACAACCTGACCGACGTGCTGCAGCTGTCGCTGGGCGGCCGCTACACGGTGGACAAGCGCGACGCCGACATCTACCGCCAGATCTACCTGGGCCTGAAAGGCACGCCGGAGATGGGCAACCCGGGCGCGATCCTGTTCCGCACCGACACCGACCTGCGCGACCTGTCGCGCGAGGACAAGAAGTTCACCCCGCGTATCGCCCTGAACTGGAAGGCGCTGCCGAACCAGAACGTGTACGCGTCGTATTCGAAGGGTTTCAAGGGTGGCGGTTTCGATCCGCGCACGAACGTGGTCGGCACGAAGATTTCGCAGGCGCAGGCCCGGGCCGGCTACAAGCCCGAGACGATCGGCACCTATGAACTGGGCCTGAAATCCTCGTTCAACGGCGGCCGCATCACGACCAACACGGCCGTGTTCTACAGCGACTACAAGGACGTGCAGATCCCGGGTTCGGTGGCGATCGACACGAACGGCGACGGCAAGGACGACAGCTTCGCGGGCATCACGACCAACGCCGGCAAGGCCAAGATCAAGGGCTTCGAATTCGAGGCCGTGGCGCACCTGACGAAGGAATTCACGGTGTCCGGCATGTACAGCTACATCGACGCCAAGTACAACGAGTACATCGTGGCCGGCGTGAACGTGGCGGACCAGCGCCACTTCCAGAACACGCCGCGCAACTCGGCGAACCTGCGCGCCACCTACGAGGTGCCGATGCCGCTGGCGGGCTACAACGGCCGCCTGTCGCTGATCGGCAGCGCGTCGTACCGCGGCCAGACGTACCAGTTCGAGACCCCGTCCGTCATCGACCAGGATGCGTACAAGCTGTACGACGCCAGCATCGTCTGGACCCGCGCCGACGGCAAGATCCGCGCCGGCATCCACGGCAAGAACCTGTCGGACGTGCACTACAAGACGGCGGGCTATCTGTTCCCGACCCTGGGCAACGAAGGTACGCTGACGGCCTTCTACGGTGCGCCGCGCACCGTGCAGGGGACGATCGAGTACCGCTTCTGACCCGCCCCATCGCGTGGCCGGCCCGCCCGGCCACGCGCCCCACACCGGCATCCGCCGCAACACGAACATCGAACGACAGGATATCGCCAGCGTGGCCAACTACACCTCCATCCGCTATACGAGCAACGACGGCCTCGTGCTGCATGCGCGGGACTACGCCGCGGCCGGCGCGCCCGCGCGCCTGCCCGTGATCTGCATCCACGGGCTGACGCGCAACGCGTCCGACTTCGACGAGTTCGCACCGCTCGTCGCCCGCCAGGGCCGGCGCGTGCTGGCGCTCGACGTGCGCGGACGGGGCGAATCGCAGCGCGATCCGAACCCCGACAACTACACGCCGAGCGTGTACGCCGAGGACGTCGCCCGGCTGATGGCCGACCTGGGCATCCCGCGCGCCGTGTTCGTCGGCACGTCGATGGGCGGCCTGATCACGATGACCCTGGCCGCGAAGCACATCGACCTGATCGCCGCCGCGGTGATCAACGACATCGGCCCCGTGATCTCGGAAAAAGGCCTGGCGCGCATCGCCGGCTACACGGGCAGGACGGCCGCCGTGGACTCGTGGGCCGACGCCGCCGGGTACGTGCGCGACATCAACGCCTGCGCCTTCCCGGACAACGCGGACGCCGACTGGGACAAATGGGCACGCCGCGCCTTCGCCCCGGACGCCGCCGGCCGGCTGGCGCCACGCTACGACCCGAATATTGCGATCGCCCTGCAAACCGGTAAACTCAGGCCGACGTCGCTGCCGCTGCGGATGGCGTTCCGCAAGCTCACGCAGGAACGCCCCGTATTGCTCGTGCGCGGCACGCTGTCGGACCTGCTCGAAGAACGCCAGGCCGCATGGATGCGGCGCGCGGCGCCAGGCATGATCTACGTGGAAGTCCCGAACGTGGGCCATGCACCGATGCTGACGGAACCGGTCGCACTGGACGCCATCCTCAAGTTCCTGGCCAACGTGCCCTAAAGGAGACAATATGAATCGAATGATCAAACCCCTTCCCCTGGCCCTGTTCGCCGCCTTCGCCATGACGGCGACCGGCTCCGCCCTGGCCGCCCCCGACCTGAAGGTCGCCCTCATCGCCGGCAAGACGGGCCAGCTCGAATCCTATGCCAAGGAAACGGAAACGGGCTTCATGCTGGGCCTCGAATACCTCACGGGCGGCAAGATGGAAATCAACGGCCGCAAGCTGAAGGTGATCGTCAAGGACGACCAGGGCAAGCCCGACCTCTCGCGCACGTTGCTGGCGGAAGCCTATGGCGACGACAAGGCGGACATCGCCGTCGGCACCACGTCGTCCGGCGCGGCGCTGGCGATGCTCCCGGTCGCGAAGGAATACAAGAAGGTGCTGATCGTGGAACCGGCCGTCGCCGACGAGATCACGGGCGCCAAGTGGAATAAATACATCTTCCGCACCGCGCGCAATTCGATGCAGGACGCGCTGGCCGCGGCGTCCACGCTGAAGAACGGCAGCGTCGCGTTCCTCGCACAGGATTACGCATTCGGCCGCGACGCCATCAAGGCCGGCAAGGAAGCGCTGGCCGCCACGGGCAGCAAGGCCAACGTCGTGCACGAGGAATACGCGCCGGCCGCCGCGACGGATTTCACGGCGCCCACGCAGCGCCTGTTCGACGCACTGAAGGACAAGCCGCAGCCGCGCGTGCTGGCCATCGTGTGGGCCGGTCCGAACCCGATGAACAAGATCGCGGACATGAAGCCGGAACGCTACGGCATCTCGCTCGCCCCGGGCGGCAACATCCTGCCCGTGATGAAGACGTGGAAGGCCTACGCCGGCACGGAAGGCACCATCAATTACTACTACGGCTTCCCGAAGAACAAGATGAACGACTGGCTCGTGGCCGAGCACACGAAGCGCTACAAGGTCCCGCCCGACATGTTCACGGCGGGCGGCATGGCGGCGGCGGCGGCCGTCGTCGCGGCGCTGCAGAAAGTCCCGTCCGGGAACGGCGACCAGATGGTGACGGCGATGGAGGGCATGTCGTTCGAGACGCCGAAGGGGACCATGACGTTCCGCAAGGAAGACCACCAGGCGCTGCAGCCCATGTACCACTTCCGCATCAAGAAGGACCAGAAGAACGAGTGGGACCTGCTGGAACTGGTGCGCGAAATCCCGGCCAGCGAGCTGCCGCTCCCGATCCGCAACAAGCGCTGACATGACCACGCCGCAACCCTCGCTCGCCACGCGCGACCTCACCATCCGTTTCGGCGGCCACGTGGCCGTCAACGCGGTGACGGCCGAGTTCTACCCGGGCACGCTGACCGTGATCGTGGGCCCGAACGGCGCCGGCAAGACGACGTACTTCAACCTCGTCTCGGGCCAGCTGCCGGCGACGTCCGGCAGCGTGTTCGTGGGCGGCCAGGACGTCACGCGGCTCGGGCCCGCGCGCCGCACGCGCCTGGGCGTCGGCCGCGCGTTCCAGCTGACGAATCTGTTCCCGCACCTGACCGTGCTGGAAAACGTGCGGCTGGCCGTGCAAAGCCGCGCCGGCATCGGCATGAGCATGCTGTCGCTGTGGTTCGGCCACAAGGAAGTCATCCAGCGCGCCGAACACTACCTGGAGCGCGTGTCGATGCTCGGCAAACGCGCCGCCCTCGTCGGCACGCTGTCGCACGGCGACCAGCGCAAGCTGGAGGTGGCGATCCTGCTCGCGCTGGAACCGTCCATCCTGATGTTCGACGAACCGACGGCCGGCATGAGCGTCGACGAGGTGCCGGTCGTGCTCGACCTGATCCACCAGGTCAAGGCCGAGCGCAACAAGACTGTCCTGCTCGTCGAGCACAAGATGGACGTCGTGCGCGCGCTGGCGGACCGCATCATCGTGCTGCACAACGGCACGCTGGTGGCGGACGGGCAGCCGGCCGAGGTGATGCAATCGAAAATCGTGCAGGAGGCCTATCTTGGCACCCCCGAACCCGCATGACACGCTGAGAACGAAGCTGCCCATGAGCGAACCCATCCTGACGCTGTCCGGCGTCCACACCCACATCGGCCAGTACCACATCCTGCAGGGCGTCGACCTCGTCGTCCCGCGCGGCGGCCTGGCCGTGCTGCTGGGCCGCAATGGCGCCGGCAAGACGACCACGCTGCGCACCATCATGGGCCTGTGGAAGGCCAGCCGCGGGACGATCACGTTCGACGGCCGCGACATCACGAAGCTGTCCACCCCCGACATCGCCCGCGCCGGCATCGCCTACGTCCCGGAAAGCATGGCCGTGTTTTCCGAACTGACGGTGCGCGAGAACCTGTATCTCGCCGCGCGCAACGGCCCGCTGGACGCGGCGCGCGTGGACTGGATCTGCGGCTTCTTCCCCGCGCTGAAGAAATTCTGGAACTACCCGGCGGGCAACCTGTCGGGCGGCCAGAAGCAGATGGTGGCCATTGCCCGCGCGATCGTCGAGCCGAAGAAACTGCTGCTCGTGGACGAGCCGACCAAGGGCCTCGCGCCCGCCATCGTGCAAAGCCTGATGGCGGCGTTCCGCGACCTCAAGGACACGAGCACGACGATCCTGCTCGTCGAACAGAATTTCAACTTCGTGCGCACGCTCGGCGACAGCGTGAGCGTCATGGACGACGGCCGTGTCGTCCACGCGGGCCTGATGCACGACCTCGCGCACGACGACGCCCTGCAGCAGCGCCTGCTGGGCCTGTCGCTCGACTCCCATCAATGAACGAGAGAACGATGAGTGCAACCCTTCCTATCGCCCAGGCGGACGCCCCGCTGCCGGCGGCACGGCGCGACATCGCCCCGCTGCTGCTCGTGCCGGCCGTCGTGCTGGCGGCGCTGCCCTTCATGAGCTTCCCGACCTGGATCACCCTGACGGTGGCCGGGCTCGCGATGGGCATGATGATCTTCATCATGGCCAGCGGCCTCACGCTGGTGTTCGGCCTGATGAGCGTGCTGAACTTCGGTCACGGCGCCTTCGTCTCCGTCGGCGCGTTCACCGCGACATTCGTGCTGCTCCCGATGCGCGGCTGGCTCGAGATGGATTCGCTGCTCGCCAACCTCGGCGTGCTGGGCCTCGCCGTGCTGCTCGCGATGGTCGTGACGGCGCTGCTCGGCTGGGCGTTCGAACGGGTCGTCATCATGCCCGTGTACGGCCAGCACCTGAAACAGATCCTGATCACGATGGGCGGCATGATCGTGTCCGAACAACTCATCAACGTGATCTGGGGTGCCGAGCAGATCGCCCTGCCGCTGCCGGCCGCGCTGCGCGGTGCCGTGTTCCTGGGCGAGGCGGCCATCGAGAAATACCGGCTGCTGGCGGTCGTCGTCGGCGTCGTCGTGTTCGCCGCGATGTTCCTCACCCTGAACCGCACGAAGATCGGCCTCCTGATCCGCGCCGGCGTCGAGAACGGCGAGATGGTCGAGGCGCTGGGCTACCGCATCCGCCGCCTGTTCGTGGGCGTGTTCGCGGCGGGATCCGCGCTGGCGGGCCTGGGCGGCGTCATGTGGGGCCTGTACAAGGAAACGCTCGTCGCGCACATGGGCAGCGAGATCATGGTGCTGACGTTCATCGTCATCATCATCGGCGGCCTCGGCTCCGTCGGCGGCTGCTTCATCGGCTCGCTGCTGATCGCCCTCGTGGCCAACTACGCCGGCTTCCTCGCGCCGAAGGTGGCGCTCGTCTCGAACATCGTGCTGATGATCGCCGTCCTCCTGTGGCGCCCGGCCGGCCTGTACACGAAAGGACGTCACTGACATGCTGATCAAGCTTCTTTCCGGCGACCTGCCGCGCAGCCGCGCGTTGACCGCCCTCCTCGTCGTCATCCTGCTGGGCCTGCTGTTCGCGCCCTTCCTCTTTTCCGGCGCGCGTCCGCTGAACACGGCGGCCACGATCTGCGTCTACATCGTGCTCGTCGCGTCGTACGACCTGCTGCTGGGCTATACGGGCATCGTGTCGTTCGCCCACACGATGTTCTACGGCATCGGCGCGTACGGCGTCGGCATCGCGCTGGCCAGCGTCGACGAGCCCACGTGGGGCGCCATCGTCACGGGCCTCGTCGCCGCGCTGGCGCTGACCGTCGTGCTGGCCTTCGTCATCGGCCTGTTCGCGCTGCGCGTGCGGGCGATCTTCTACGCGATGATCACGCTGGCCGTCGCATCGTCGTTCTCCGTGCTCGCGTCGCAGCTGTCGGACTTCACGGGCGGCGAGGACGGCCGCACGTTCAGCGTGCCGGAGATCCTGTCGCCGGGCTTCACCCTGATGGAGAACGAGGTGCTCGGGCGCAGCGTCGACGGCAAGCTGATCACGTATTACATCGTGTTCGCGGGCTGCCTCGTGCTGTTCCTGTTCCTGCTGCGGCTCGTGAACTCGCCGTTCGGCCGCGTGCTGCAGGCGATCCGCGAGAACGAATTCCGCGCCGAGGCGCTCGGCTACCGCACCGTCGTCTACCGCATCTGGGCCAACGTGCTGGGCGCCGTCGTGGCGGCGCTGGCCGGCGCGCTGATGGCCCTGTGGCTGCGCTACGTGGGCCCCAAGACGAGCCTCGGCTTCGAAGTGATGACGGACATCCTGCTCATCGTCGTCATCGGCGGCATGGGCACGATGTATGGCGCGGTCGTCGGTGCCACCCTGTTCATCCTCGCGCAGAACTATCTCAAGACGCTGATGGGCCAGGCGTCCGAGATGCTGTCCGGCGTCCCGCTGCTGGCCGCCGCGCTGCATCCGGACCGGTGGATGCTGTGGCTCGGCGTGCTGTTCATCCTCTCCATCTACTTCTTCCCGATCGGCATCGTCGGCAAGCTGCGGCTGCGCCGCGCCGTACGCTGATGCACCGGTGGGCCGCCGCGCCCACCGTCCCTCCCCGCGCTCCCTCCGGTATCGCTCATCGATACCCTCGTCTTGTCCAGCCAGTTCGTTAGCTGAAAATCAAAAGTCGTCATCTTCCGATCCATAAGATGGGCCCATCCATATCGAATGAAAGGGCCCTCCATGAAACCCGTAAAAACCTTGCTGGCGACAGCCGCGCTGTCGCTGGCCGCACTGGGCGCGACGACCGCGCGTGCGGCCGGGGTCGAAGTGCTCAACGAAGGATTCGACGACGTGGCGGGCCTTGCCGGATGGGCCCAGGTCAACCACAGCGTCCCGGCCGGCAACGGCTGGTTCCAGGGCAACCCGGCGCTGTTCCCGGCCCAGTCGGGAGCACCCGATTCCTACGCGGCCGCCAACTTCCTCGGCGCCGCGAACGGCAGCGGCAGTGTCGACAACTGGCTGATCACGCCCGTGCTCGACCTGTCCGGCACCACGGTACTGAGCTTCTATACCCGGCACGATGCCCTGCCCGGTTTCAACGACCTGCTCGAAGTGCGCTACGCGGCGGGCACCGGTACCGACATGGCCGACTTCACGACCCTGCTGACGACCGTCGGCGGCACGGCGGGCTACCCGACGGACTGGCAGCAGTTCACGGCCTCCGTCACGGGCAGCGGCAACGGCCGCTTCGCCTTCCGCTACCTGGGACCGGCCGATACCCTGAACTATGTCGGCCTCGATACGGTCTCGGTCGTAACGGCGGTGCCGGAGCCGGCGCACTGGATGATGCTGGCGCTGGGCCTGGGCATGATCACCGTGCTGCGCCGCCGGTCGCGTCTTTGAACGGGAGGGAACCATGTCCAAGGAAAAACTGCTCACCATCGGTACGCTGGCCGCCCTGTGCGTGCTGGCCGCGTTTTCCATGCACGCCAAGGCCGCCGGCCAGGAAGGCATGGTCGTCGTGCGCGACCCGTTGACCGGCCAGCTGCGGGCGCCGACGGCCGACGAACTGAAGGAATTGCGCGCGAAGACCCCTGCCACCGCCGGCTTCGCCGCCCCCCGCACCCCTGCCACGATCAGCCGCCGCGACGGCGCGCGCGGCGTGCGCCTCGGCGAAAAAAGCATGGTCTACGAAGTCGTCACCCGCGGACCCGACGGCAAGCTGACGAGCGAATGCGTGCAAGGAGGGGACGGCACGAGCCTCGACCACGACCACGGGGAGAAAACGCATGAAAGCCGCTGATTCGTCGCGCCTGCAACGGGCCCTCGGCGTCCTCGCCGGCATCGCCGCCGCCTGGGCGCTCACTGTCGGCGCGGCCGCACCGGCCCGGGCCGCGGCCACCATCGTGATCGTCAACCAGAACGAGCCCGGCGTCGGCTTCAACGACCCGACCCCGGCCGTGCCCGTCGGCGGCAATACCGGCACGACCTTGGGCCAGCAGCGCCTGAACGCGTTCCAGCGGGCGGCCGACATCTGGGGCGCGACGCTCACCAGCAGCGTGCCGATCCGCATCGGCGCGTCGTTCGTGCCGCTGGCCTGCACGGCCACGAGTGCCGTGCTCGGCTCGGCCGGCGCCAACGAGATCTGGTCCGACTTCCCGAACGCGCCGCGCGCTGCGACGTGGTATCCGAGCGCCCTGGCCAGCAAGCTGGCGGGCCAGGACCTTGCGACGCCGGGCGAGCCGCACATCATCGCCCGCTTCAATTCGCGCCTCGGCCTGTTCGATGACTGCCTGCCCGGTTCCGGGTTCTACCTCGGCCTCGACGACAACTTCGGCAACCAGATCGACCTCGTGACCGTCCTGTTGCACGAATTCGCGCACGGCCTCGGCTTCCAGACGTTCACCGACAACGAGACGGGCGCCGAGATCCAGGGCATCCCATCGATCTGGGATTACTACCTGCTGAACAACAGCACGGGCAAGCTGTGGGTGGAAATGACGGACGCGGAGCGCGCGGCGTCGGCCGTGACGTGGCGCGGCCTGTCCTGGAACGGCCCCATCGTGACGGCCGCCGTGCCGCAGGTGCTCGACCCGGTTTCGAACCTGGGCATCGGCGGTGCGGCCGCCGGCCCGGCCGCGGGCAACTACACGGTGGGCGATGCGTCGTTCGGTCCACCGCTCTCCAATCCGCCCGTCGCCGGCCAGCTGATGCCCGTCGTCGACCAGCCCACCGGCACGGGCCTGGCCTGCGATCCGCTGAATGCGTTGAACAGCCTCGCCGTGCGCGGCAACATCGCTCTCGTGGACCGCGGCACGTGCGACTTCGTCACGAAGGCGCGCAACGTGCAGGCGGCAGGCGCGCTGGGCATGGTCGTGGCGGACAACCAGCCGGGCGACGTCGCCGGCATGAGCGGCAACGACACCGGCATCAGGATCCCGTCCGTGCGCATCACGCAGGCGGACGGGATCAAGCTGAAGGAAGTGCTGCAGCGCCGCTCGCGCACGCAATCGGGCGTCGTGGCCAGCCTCGGCCTCGACACGACGCGGCTGGCCGGCACGGACAGCGCGGGCCGCATCCTGATGTACACGCCGACCACGTTCTCGCCGGGCTCGACCGTGTCGCACTACACGACGGAGGCCAAGCCGAACCAGCTGATGGAGCCGGCGATCAACACCGACCTGACGCACGAGGTGACGCCGCCGCGCGACCTGACGTATCCGCTGCTGCGCGACATCGGGTGGTGACCGCACGGTGACATAAACGACAAAGGGCCGCGCACCCTGGGGTGGCGGCCCTTGCGACCGGAGGTGCGGGAATTATTCGCCCTTCGACTCGTGGTTCTTCACGCCGGCGAGGATCTCGGCCTTGGCCGCATCCGGGCCTTCCCAGCCTTCGACCTTGACCCACTTGCCCTTTTCCAGGTCCTTGTAGTGCTCGAAGAAGTGCTGGATCTGGCGCAGGGTCAGTTCCTGGACGTCTTCGACCTTTTGCAGGTGCGAGTAGACCGGCAGGATTTTTTCGACCGGCACGGCCAGGATCTTCGAGTCGCCGCCGGCTTCGTCCGTCATCTTCAGCACGCCCAGTGCGCGGCAACGCACGACGACGCCCGGGATCAGCGGGAACGGGGTGATGACCAGCACGTCGCACGGGTCGCCGTCGTCGGCGATCGTGTTCGGGATGTAGCCGTAGTTGCACGGATAGTGCATGGCGGTACCCATGAAGCGGTCGACGAAGATCGCGCCGGATTCCTTGTCCACTTCGTACTTGATCGGGTCGGCGTTCATCGGGATTTCGATGACGACGTTGAAGTCGTTCGGCACATCGCGGCCGGCGTTGACGTTATTCAGGCTCATGGATAGTCCTTGGTTGCTGGGGAAACAATAAAAGGTCGATTATAACGAATCGCCTTGGGCTTGTGCGCCGCACAAGGTTGCAGAGGCACCGAAATGGGCGCCGCAACGGGCCGGCTGTTGGTCCGCGCCCCACACATCGGCGCGTGTCGTTGGCCCCACGCCAACCCGGCAGGCGGTTCTCTCCCGTGACATCCCCTGCCGCACCGGGTGGCACGCCTCGTGCTGGATGGATGTCGCCGGGCAGGTCGCCCGCGCGTCACCATCAACCCGAGGGGAACGCTATGAACATGCAGAAACACATGGAAGCCATCTTCATCACGACGCTGGCCATCGTCGGCGCCGGATCCATCGTCATCGACCGCCTGCCGGATGCGCGGGCGACACCGGCAGTGCCGGTCGCGGACAACATCGGCACGCCGGGTCACATGGCCGTGGTCATCGTGCGCGGGAAGCGGGAAACAAACCGCTCGTGACCGTCACAGCACGGTGGCGAGCGCGCACAGCCGGTAGTGCCGGTCGGCCTCTTCGCGCTGTCCCAGCGCTTCGTGCAGCTGCGCCAGCTTCAGGTGGGCTTCGCGCACCATGTGGGGCTCGGTGGCGTCGGACAGCGCCTGCTCCAGGTAGCGCTGGGCCTTGCCCCACAGTTTCTGGCGCAGGCACAGGGAGCCCAGGGTCAGTTCCAGTTCCGGATCGTTCGGATGGGCGCGCAGCCAGGTCTCGCAATTCTCGATCTGCGCCAGCAACGTGGCCGAACCTTCCGGGCCTGCCGCTTCGCGGTAGGCGCGCACGACGCGCTCGTCCCAGCCGGCCTTCAGCGCATCCTCGACGATGCCGCGGGCGTCGTCGTGCAGGCCGCGCGCATTCAGCGCGGCGGCGGCGCGGGCCGCGATGTACGGTTTCACCCGGTCGCCGGCGGGGACGCTGGCCCACACGCGGCGGATCGATTCGGCATCGTGGCCGCCTTCGGACAACAGTGCGTCGTACGCCATCTCGCGCAGGCGCGCAGACAGCGCGGGGTGCAAGGCGTTGCGCTTGTCGAGGATGCGCACGAGACGCAGCACCTCCGGCCAGTTGCGCGCCTGCTGGTTGGCCTTCATGGCCCATTGCAGCGCGTGGATGTGGCGCTGGCCGCTGGCGTTCAGTTCCGCGACGGCTTCCAGTGCGCCTTCCGGCTTGTGGTCGTCGACGAGCAGTTCCGTGACCGTCATCAGGCGTGCCGTCTTGAGGGACTGGTCGTGCACGATGCCGGCGAGCCAGGCGTCGCGGCGCGCCGGTTCGCGCATGCGGTGCGCGGCACGAGCGCCGATCAGCGCGGCGAGGCCGGCATTCTCCGGCAGGTCGGCGGCGCGCATGGCGGCCTTCTCGGCATGGCCGAAGCGACCCTCGAACAGGGCTTTCAGGGCTTCGCGCAGGCCGCGGTTCGCTTCGCGCTCACGCTTGCGGTAGCGGTACTCGGCCACGCGCTCGGGCATGCCCAACGTGGCGCGCACGGCGCGGACGAGGCCGTACAGCACGAGGAACAGCAGGAACGCCAGCACGACGAACAGGTTCAGCGACAGGTCGATCCGGTGCGGCGGATAGAAAAAGACGACGTTGCCGGGATTGAAGCGCGCGGTCACGGCAATGCCGATGGCCGCGGCCATCAGGGCGACTAACCAGAGTAATAAACGCATCGTTCAGGCCCCGCGCTTCACGGCTTCGATTTGTAATTGCGCACGGCGTTCAGGCTCTCCGACAGGTCGGGCACGTCGATGGTGACGTTGTTGGCCTGCACCTGGCGCAGCAGGGCCTGCGCGGCTTGCGTCGAGCGTGCCTTCGTGTCGAAGTACTTCACGAGCATCTGCTGTGCGGTGTTCAGGTCGTCGCGGAACGTGCCTTCGTTGCGCGACAGCAGCGCCAGGCGCGCGTTCAGGAGGCGCAGCTTCAGGTTTTCGCGCACGAAATACGATTCGCTCGGCGACAGCATCAGCGCATCCGGATTGTCGACCGTGCGCACGCGGATCAATTGCCGGATGTCGTCCCACATCTCGTGGCTCCAGTTGCGCCACGTTTCCGTCATGCGCTGGCCCAGCGTCCGGTCGGCCGGCGGCGCGGTTTTACCGCCCGCCGGCGCAGGATTCACGCGCGACGGCGCGATCGGCTCGGCCGGCTTTTCGTCGGACAGCAGCGGCAGGTTGTCGATCTGCGAGATGACGTTGTCGAGACGCAGCGCGATGCCGGGCTGGTCGACGGACGGCAGCGCCTTCAGCTTCTCGATGTCGCGCGCGATGGCGCGGCGGATCGTGATGAATTGCGGCTTGTCCGAGCGCGACAGGGAACGGTCGGCGTTCTGCAGCGCGATCAGCGCACCCTGCACGTTGCCGGCCAGTTGCAATTGCTGGCTCGCGGTGGACAGCACCTGCTCGATCTCGGACAGCGCCCATTCGTCGCGGTTCTTCGAAATGTCCTGGTACATCTGCTCGAGCGCGGCCTGCTGGCTCTGCGCCTCGGTCTGGCGGTTTTCCAGGACGCCCACCTTGACCTGCAATTCCTTGGCCGCTTCCTGGATCTCGCGCACGGTCTGCGCCGTCTCGGCGTTCGACGCATTGTCCTTCTGGAGGGTGCGCGCGACATCCTCGCGCAGCTTGTTGAAACGGCTGTGCGTGGAATACGTCTGGAGGGCGAGCAGGACGGCCAGCGCGAGGATGGCGACGTTCTGCGGCTTTTGCAGCAGCCCGCCGAGGCCCGAACCATCGGGAACGCGGGGCTCGCCTGGGCCCGCCGGGGCCGGCGTCACATAGCTTTCCGGCGGAACGACCGGACCGCCCATGTTTGGTTTTTCTGGATTGTTGGGCAATTCGTTCATGCTCGTGATTGTAACGCGGCAAGCAGCCGCTCGTCGCCGGACCCCGTGAGCGTCACAGCGGTGAAACCGAGTGCAGTGGCCGTTTCCGCGATGCGGGCATGCGGAACGATCAGGCGCTGCCGTTGCAGATTTGCCACACTTGCACCACCGTCAAGCTGTTCGACGAGGCCGGCCAGGCCCCGCAGGGCTTCCGAGCTCGTGATTATCCAGTCGTTCGGGCCGGCCAGCAAGGCGCGTAATGACGCGGCCAGGTCCGGCGTCAAGTCCGGAACGGCGCGGCGGTAGGCCGCCACCGTGTCGACGTCCACGCCCGCGGCACGCAGGGCGTCCGGCAACACCTCGCGGCCCGTCTCGCCGCGCACGACGAGGACCTTGCGGCCTGCCAGCGCGGCCAGGTCCAGCGCCTGCAGCAGGTGTTCGGAATCGCTGCGGGCGGGGTCGAGCGGCAGATACACGCGGTAGCCGTCGCCGGCGATGCCGTGCCGGGCCAGCGCGGCCCGGCTGCCCTCGCCCACGACGGCAAGCGCCACCTCGGCCGGCCACTGGTCGATCAAGGCGAACGCCGCGTCGACGGCGTTCGGCGAGACGAACGCGACCAGCGCATAGTCGCGCAGGCGGGCGAGCGCGGCGCGCAGCGGCGCGTCGTCGGCCAGCGGGGAAATTTCCAGTAATGGCAGGATCAGCGGTGTGCGGCCGAGCGCCGCCACCGCGCGGGCCAGCGGCTCGGCCTGCTGGCGCGGACGGGTGATGACGACCGCGTCAGGCATCGCCCGCGGCGGTCGCCTTGCACTCGGCCAGGATCCCGGCGGCGTCCTGCGCGGCCAGCTTCTGCGCCACCTGCTCGCCCACCGCTTCCGGCAGCGCGGCCGGGCCGCTGGCGTCGGCGAACGCGCTGCGGCGGCCGTCCGGCGTGGCGACCATCGCGCGCAGGTGCAGCGTGTCGCCGTCGACAGTCGCATGCGCCGCCAGCGGGATCTGGCAGCTGCCGCCGAACACTTGCGAGACTTTACGCTCGGCCTGCACGGCCTGGGCGGTATGCGTGTGGTTCAGCGGCGCCAGCAAGGCCTTCAGGTCGAAGCCGGCTGCATTGCCCGACAGGATCTCGATGGCCATCGCGCCCTGGCCGGCGGCCGGCAGGCTGTCTTCCGGCTCGAGGTACGCGCGGATGCGGCGCGTGAGGCCCAGGCGCTTGAGGCCGGCAGCGGCGAGGATGATGGCGGCGTAGTCGCCGCGGTCGAGCTTGCCGAGGCGCGTGTCGAGGTTGCCGCGCAACGGCTTGATCACGAGCTGCGGATAGCGCGCGGCGATCAGGGCCTGGCGGCGCAGGCTGCTCGTGCCGACGATGCTGCCGGCCGGCAACGCAGCCAGGCTGTCGAAATCGTTGGAGACGAAGGCGTCGCGCGGGTCTTCCCGTTCGAGGATGGCGGCCAGCTCAAAGCCTTCCGGCAATTCCATCGGCACGTCCTTGAGGGAGTGCACGGCGAGGTGGGCGCGGCCGTCGGCCATCGCCACTTCGAGCTCTTTCACGAACAGGCCCTTGCCGCCCACCTTCGACAGCGTCTTGTCGAGAATCTGGTCGCCGCGCGTGGTCATGCCGAGAATATCGATCTGGCACTGCGGATATAATGCGGCGAGGCGGTCGCGCACATGCGTGGCCTGCCACATGGCCAGCCGGCTTTCGCGCGATGCGATAATCAGTTGCGCGGGAACGTGCTGCGTCGTGTCGTTGGAATTCAAAACGGTTTCTTTCACTGTCGTTGCGCCCGGATCGGGCAGCGCCGGTTAAGCCCATACTTGAGACCATAAATTCTAGCATGGGCCAATCCGCAGGCCATGGCGAACCGCCAGCGCGCCCCGCAGGACCTTTGGTAATACCGATTCGTTGTATCTGCAGTTTCAACAATTCAACCATGGTCGATATGGACAATCCTGCTGCACTCAACCCCCACCCGCCCGGCACTGTCGACAAGGACGCGCCGCTGAAAGAAGACATCCGCCTGCTCGGCCGCCTCCTCGGCGACGTGCTGCGCGACCAGGAAGGCGAAGCCGTGTTCGACGTCGTCGAGACGATCCGCCAGACCGCCGTGCGCTTCCGCCGCGAAGACGACGAGGAAGCCGGCTCCGAACTCAAGACGCTGCTGGCGAAACTGTCGCGCGAAGAGACGAACTCCGTCGTGCGCGCCTTTTCGTACTTCTCGCACCTGGCCAACATCGCGGAAGACCAGCACCACATCCGCCGCCGCCGCGCCCACCTGCTGGCCGGCTCGAAGCCGCAGCCGTCCAGCGTCGCCTACGCCCTCACGCGCCTGAAGGACGCCGGCGTCGCACAGGACACGGTCGAGGCGTTTCTCCGCGACGCGCTGATCGCCCCCGTGCTGACGGCGCACCCGACCGAGGTGCAGCGCAAGTCGACCCTCGACGCCGAGCACGACATCGCGCGCCTGCTGGCCGAGCGCGACCTGCCGCTGACGCCGAAGGAACGCGCGCGCAACCTGCAACTGCTGCAGGCGCGCATCGCCACGCTGTGGCAGACCCGCATGCTGCGCTACGAGAAACTGACGGTGGCGGACGAGATCGAGAACGCCCTGTCCTACTACCGCACCACGTTCCTGCGCGAGCTGCCGGCCCTGTACGACGACGTCGAGGAAGAGATCGCGGCGCACTATGGAACGG
This sequence comes from Massilia sp. PDC64, assembly GCF_900101265.1. Classification (GTDB taxonomy): domain Bacteria; phylum Pseudomonadota; class Gammaproteobacteria; order Burkholderiales; family Burkholderiaceae_D; genus Telluria. The sequence goes on along the minus strand of NZ_FMZS01000015.1, from coordinate 78,496 downwards.
CCGCGCACGGCCTGGACGACGCGGCCTACATGCAGATGGGCAGCTGGATCGGTGGCGACCGCGACGGCAACCCGAACGTCAACGCCGCGACGATGCAGCGCGCCCTCGTGCGCCATTCGACGACCATCTTCGATTTCTATCTCGACGAAGTGCATGCGCTGGGCGCGGAACTGTCGCCGTCGACCCTGCTCGTGTCCGTGAGCCCCGCGCTGCTGGCGCTGGCCGACGCGTCGCCGGACCATTCCCCGCACCGCAGCGACGAGCCGTACCGCCGCGCGCTGATCGGCATCTACGCACGCCTCGCGTCGACGGCGCGCGAACTGGGCGCCACGAACATCCTGCGCAAGGAAGTGGGCCCTGCGGCCGCCTATCGCGACGCCTCGGAATTCCGGGCCGACCTGCAGGTGCTCGTCGACTCGCTGAACGAGAACCACGGTGCGATCCTCGCCGTGCCGCGCCTGAACGGCCTCGTACGCGCGGCGCGCATCTTCGGCTTCCACCTCGCCTCGCTCGACATGCGCCAGAGCTCCGACGTGCACGAGAAAGTGCTGGCCGAGCTGTTCGCGCGCGCCGGCGTGGAAAGCGACTACGCGGCGCTGGACGAAGACGCCAAGGTAAAACTGCTGCTGGACGAACTGGCGCAGCCGCGCCTGCTGTACACGCCGTACGAAAGCTATTCGGACGTGACGAATTCCGAGCTGCAGATCCTGCGCACGGCGCGCGAGATCCGCAAGCGCTACGGCACGCGCGCCATCCGCAACTACATCATCTCGCACACGGAGACGGTGTCGGACCTGCTCGAAGTCCTGCTGCTGCAAAAGGAGACGGGCCTGCTGCGCCCCAGCGAGAAGAAGAGCGACGTGATGGTGATCCCGCTGTTCGAGACGATCCCCGACCTGCAGCGCGCCAGCGACATCATGCGCGAGTGGATGGCGCTGCCGGTCGTGTCCGACGTGATCGAGCACCAGGGCCGCCTGCAGGAAGTCATGCTGGGCTATTCGGACTCGAACAAGGACGGCGGCTTCCTCACGTCGAACTGGGAGCTGTACCAGGCCGAGCTGAAGCTGGTGAAGGTGTTCGCCGACGCGAACGTCAAGCTGCGCCTGTTCCACGGCCGCGGCGGCACGGTCGGCCGCGGCGGCGGCCCCAGCTACGACGCGATCCTCGCGCAGCCGCCGGGCACCGTGAACGGCCAGATCCGCCTGACGGAACAGGGCGAGATCATCTCGTCGAAATTCAGCAATCCGGAGATCGGCCGCCGCAACCTGGAGCTGCTCGTCGCCGCGACGCTGGAAGCAGGCCTGATGCCGCACGATGCGGACCGCGAACAGATGGAACGCCTGTCCCGCTTCGAGCCCGTGATGGCCGAGCTGTCGCAGCGCGCGTACAAGGCGTACCGCAACCTCGTGTACGAGACCCCAGGCTTCACGGACTACTTCTTCGCCGCGACGCCGATCGCGGAGATCGCGGAACTGAATCTCGGCTCGCGCCCCGCGTCACGCAAGTCGACGCGCCGCATCGAAGACCTGCGCGCGATTCCGTGGGGCTTCTCGTGGGGCCAGTGCCGGCTGCTGCTGCCGGGCTGGTTCGGCTTCGGCGCCGCCGTCTCCGGCTGGCTCGCCGAGGGCGATCGTGAGGAACGCCTGGCGCTGCTGCGCGAGATGGCGCAGCACTGGCCGTTCTTCGCGACCCTGCTGTCGAACATGGACATGGTGCTGGCCAAGACCGACCTCGCCATCGCGTCGCGCTATGCGGAACTGGTGCCGGACGCGGAACTGCGCGAGCGCATCTTCAAGCGCATCGCGGCCGAGTACGCGGAAACGCTGCGCTGCCTCGCGCTCGTCACGGGCACTGAGGAACGCCTCGTGAACAACCCGCTGCTGGCGCGCTCGATCCAGAACCGCTTCGCGTATCTCGATCCGCTGAACCACCTGCAGGTCGAACTCATTCAGCGCCATCGTGCGCTGTCGGCCGAGCAGAAAGTCGACGAGCGGGTGCATCGGGGCATTCACCTGTCGATCAATGGCGTTGCGGCGGGGTTGCGCAACACCGGTTGATCTACCGTCGGACGGACACGCCAAACGCCAGGCTCAGCCCCGGCGTCTGGCGGTTCAGCCCATGCACGACCATCGCGTCGACCTGGCAATCCTTGTTCACGAGCCACGCCACGCCCGCATCGACGAGCGTCTGGGTGCCGTGCCCGATCTGCGGCGCGGCCACCTCCGCAAAGCCGTGCAGCCGTTCGCTGAACGCTTTCCCGATGGACGCGGCAAGCACGCCGTACGTGGCGTCGCTGTCGCGCACGACGCCGGGCATCAAGCCCAGCGACCATTCATGGCCGAGATCCCACTCCAGCGGCAGCTCGACCGCCGGCCGGAACCCGCTGCCGCGCAGTCCCGCGCTGCCGGTCGGCAGGGCGACTTCTGCGATCAGCCCGACCGACGGACGCATGCCGTCCTGGTCGGCGATATGCCACTTCACACCTGCGGACAGATCGGCCCAGCCCGCACTGACCGTGTGCGCGCCGGACGCGGGGTCGCTCGCGTGCTCGATCGTGCGTCCATCCGTCTCCACGCGTAGTTCGAGCGCGTCGGCCACGCCGATGCGCAGCAGGGTCGGCGTCGTGAGCGTGCGCACGTGTGAATCAGGGTCGCGCTGGCGGTCCCACTGGACGCCCGTCTCGAGCTGCACGCGGCGGCTACCAACCACCTGGCTCGAGTTGGCGACGTTGGGGCGGTCGGGGTTGATGGTGTCGTCGTCGGCACGGGCGGCCGGGACGGAAACGAGGCCTGCCAGCAGGCAGGCCAGGAAAGAGAAACGGATCGTAGGTTGCATAAAGTCGGTGGCGATCAGAATGTCGACAGTATGCCAAGCCCGGGCCGGCGTGGTCCAACCTGTCTAAACCGTAATCATTGCAGCGCCAGGCGTGGCACCCCTGTCGGCGGCAGCGCTGCACGCGGCGCGACAGCCGGCGCCGCGTCCAGCACGAAGCTGGCCACGAGCCGACGCAGCTGCTCCGCCTGCTCCTGCATGGCGCCCGCGGCGGCCGTGGCCTCTTCCACGAGCGCCGCGTTCTGCTGCGTGGCGCCGTCGATCTCGCCGATGGCGCGGTTGACCTGGCCGATGCCTTGTTCCTGCTCGCCGCTGGCGATGCTGATCTCGCCCATGATCGCTGTCACGCGGCTCACGCTGTCGACGACGTCGCGCATCGTGGCACCCGCTTCCGCGACGAGGCGCGTGCCGGCGTCGACGCGGGCCACGGAATCGTCGATGAGGCCCTTGATCTCGTTCGCCGCCGCGTTGGCGCGCTGGGCCAGCGTGCGCACCTCGCCCGCGACGACGGCAAAGCCCCTGCCCTGCTCGCCCGCGCGGGCCGCTTCCACGGCGGCGTTCAGCGCGAGGATATTGGTCTGGAATGCGATGCCTTCGATGACGCCGATGATGTCGACGATGCGGCGCGCGGACGCGTCGATCGCGCCCATCGTGTCGACCACCTGCCCCACGACGGCGCCGCCGCGCTGCGCGATGCCGGACGCCGCTTGCGCGAGACTGTCCGCCTGGCGCGCGTGCTCCGCGTTCTGGCGCACGGTGGCCGTCAACTGTTCGATCGAGGCCGCTGTCTCTTCCAGCGCGCCGGCCTGCGCTTCCGTGCGGCGCGACAGGTCGGCGTTGCCGCTGGCGATCTGCGCCGTCGTCGTCGCGATGGCTTCGGTGCCGCCACGCACGTCGCCCACGATGCGGCGCAGGCTGGCCTGCATCGCCGCCAGCGCGCGGTTCAGGCGCCCCGTCTCGCTGCGGTCGTCGTCGGCGCACGCGAGGCCGGTATCGAGGCGGCCGGCCGCGATACGGTCGGCGAGGTCGATCGCGGCGTCGAGCGGACGGCTGATCGAGCGCACGAGCAGCACGCCCGCCACGAACGTCGTCAGCGCAGCCAGCAGCGCGACGGCGATCACCCACACGCGCGCGGCGTGCACGGTCGCGTCGCCCGCGGCGCGGGTGTCGTCGGACGCGGCCTCGATGCGTCCGGACAGCGTCTCCATGCTCTTTTCGAGCACGTGGAAGCGGTCCATGAACGCGGGATAGGCGGCGCGCGCGGCGGCCGGATCCGATAGTTTCAGGATGCCGTCGACGCTGTGCAGGTAAGCGTCGACGTCGGGTTTCACCTTGTCGATCGCCGCGCGGATGGCGGGATCCGTCACCTGCCCGTCGAGGTTCGCCATCATCTTGCGGAACAGGGCCGTGTGTTCGGCCGCGTCGCGGCGGGCGGCGTCGCGCGCGGCCGTGTCGGCATCGCCCGCCAGCAGCGCGGCCAGCACGTCGGCGCGCAGTGCATCATGGGCCTGGTCGGCCTGCATCTGGTGGCGGATGGCGCTGCCGTTGCCGGTGATGGCGTCCATGGCGCCGTCGAGCCGGCCGACGGCCAGTTCGCCGATGGCGCCGACCATCACGACGAAGGCGATGGCGGTGACGTTCCAGGCCAGCATGCGCTGGCGGATGGTGAAGCGGTTCAGCATGGGAGTTCCTTCAGCGGCGGACCGACAGGCCCAGGCCGACGCCCAGGTCCGGCGTGCGGCGGTTCAGGCCGCGGCTCACCGCGGCGTCCAGTTGGATATCGTTCGTGACGAGCCACGTCACGCCGGTGTCGAAGACGGCCTGCGTGCCGCCGCGGCTGGCGCGGGCGATGCGCGGCGCGGCCAGTTCCACGAAGCCGTGCAGGCGTTCCGTGATGTCGCGGCCGACCGTGGCGGCAAGAATGCCGTAGCCGCGCCGGGCGCCGCGCTCGTCGTTGTCGGTGCCGACGCCGGGCATGATGCCGATCCCGACGCCATTGGCCAGCTCCCACTCCGCGGCGACGCGCAGCGACGGGCGCACCTTGGCGCCGCGCAGCGCTGCGCTGCCGCTGGGAAGGTCCGCATGCAGCAGCCAGCCCATCGACGGCGCGGCGCCGTTCTGGTCGGCCGTGTGCCATTTGATGCCGACGGACGTGTCGGCATAGCCGGCCGACGTCGCGCCGCCCGCGTGTTCGACGGTGCGGCCATCCGTCTCGAAGCGCAGTTCCGTCGTCTCGCCGAGGCCGATGCGCAGCAGGGTCGGCGTGGTGAGGGTGCGCGCGGTGACGCCATCGGCGCGGTCGCGCTCCCACTGCAGGCTCGTTTCCAGCTGCAGACGGCCTTTGCCGACGACCTGGCTGGATTCGACGAAGTCGGGACGGTCGGAGGAAATCGTGTCGTCATCGCCGGCCGATGCGGCGAGCGGCAGGCCGCAGGCGGCGGCCAGGAAAAGAGAGGAAAGGCGAACCATGTGAATATGCGGAACAGTCGATGTGCCAAGTATCCGCAAGCTGGCTCGTCAATACCAGACAGATTGTGAATTTCTCGATGGAACCATTTTTCGTTTGATAACTTGTGTCGGGGCGGCACAACAAAAGGGCGAAAAAAAGCCGCGCGGCCCGGTGGGCGGCGCGGCTTGTCGTCGCGGGTACGACGGTTACTGGTTCTGCAAGAACGTCTTGAGCTTGTCCGAACGCGACGGCTGGCGCAGCTTGCTCATCGCCTTCGCTTCGATCTGGCGGATACGCTCGCGGGTCACGTCGAACTGCTTGCCCACTTCTTCCAGCGTGTGGTCGTTCGACATCTCGACGCCGTAGCGCATGCGCAGGACCTTCGCTTCGCGCGGGGTCAGCGAGTCCAGCACTTCCTTGATCACGTTGCGCATCGATGCGTGCAGCGCGGCGTCCAGCGGGGCCAGCGTGGCGTTGTCCTCGATGAAGTCGCCCAACTGCGAATCGCCGTCCTCGCCCATCGGGGTTTCCATCGAGATCGGTTCCTTCGCGATCTTCATGATCTCGCGGACCTTCGATTCCGGCATCTCCATCTTCGTCGCCAGGGTCGCCATGTCCGGCTCGGTGCCCGTTTCCTGCATGATCTGGCGCGAGATGCGGTTCATCTTGTTGATCGTCTCGATCATGTGCACCGGCACGCGGATCGTGCGGGCCATGTCGGCGATCGAACGCGTGATCGCCTGGCGGATCCACCACGTCGCGTACGTCGAGAATTTATAGCCACGACGGTACTCGAACTTGTCCACGGCCTTCAGCAGGCCGATGTTGCCCTCCTGGATCAGGTCGAGGAACTGCAGGCCGCGGTTGATGTACTTCTTCGCGATCGAGATCACGAGACGCAGGTTGGCCACGGTCATTTCGCGCTTCGCCGTGCGGGCACGCTTTTCGCCGGCCGCCATCTGGCGGTTGATCGTACGCAGGTCCGCCAGCGGCAGCGCCACGCGCGCCTGCAGGTCGATCATGCGCTGCTGCAGTTCCAGGATCGCCGGGGCGTTGCGCTTCAACACGGCGCTGTACGGATACGCGCAGTCGACTTCGCGCTGCACCCATTCCAGGTCCGTCTCGTTGCCCGGGAAGACCTTGATGAAGTGGGCGCGCGGCATGCCGCAGCGGTTCACGCAGATGTCCAGCACGGCGCGCTCGATCGAGCGCACCTCGTCCATCTGGCCGCGCAGCGTGTCGCACAGCTTTTCCACGACCTTCGCCGTGAAGCGGATGCCCAGCAGTTCCGACGAGATCACTTCCTGCGCGGCCGTGTAGGCCGGCGAGCCGTAACCCTGCGTCTTGAACGCGTGGCCCATCTTGTCAAACTGCTTCTCGATGAGGGCGAACTTTTCCAGCGCGCCCTTCTTCAGCGCGGCCAGCTGTTCGGCCGAGTAGCCCGCCGCGGCGCTGCCGCCGGCACCGCCTTCGTCCTCTTCTTCCTCGACGTCGACATCTTCCTCGTCCTCGTCCTCGTCGCTCGCGCTGCTCACCGGCGCGGCGGCGGGGGCGCCTTCGTTCGGGTCGATCAGGCCGTCCACGACGTCATCGATCTTCAGCTCGTCCGCGGCGATCTTGTGCGACAGGGCGATGATCTCGGAGATCGTCACCGGGCAGGCGGAAATCGCCTGCACCATGTCCTTCAGGCCTTCCTCGATGCGCTTGGCGATGGCGATCTCGCCTTCGCGCGTCAGCAGCGACACGGCGCCCATCTCGCGCATGTACATGCGGACCGGATCGGTCGTGCGGCCGAAGTCGGAATCGACGGTCGACAGCGCCGTCGCGGCGGCAGCCTCGACTTCGTCTTCGCTCGTCGGCGTGACGACGGCGTCCGACAGCAGCATCATTTCCGCTTCCGGCGCGCGCTCGTAGACGGCGATGCCCATGTCGTTGAACGTCGCGATGATGCCTTCGATCGCTTCCGGATCGATGATGTTTTCCGGCAGGTGGTCGTTGATCTCCGCATGGGTCAGGTAGCCGCGCTCCTTGCCCATGTTGATCAGGTTCTTCAGCTGCTGGCGGCGCTTTTCCAGTTCTTCGCCCGAGAAACCTTCCTCGGTGCCGAACAGGCCGGCGGCGCCCTTGGCCTTGCGCTCGCGCAGTTTCGACGCGGCCTTCAGCTCGGCGCGCTCGACGGCGTTCAGCGCCGCGATCTCGTCGTTCTCCGGCACGAATTCGCTCGGCTTGCGGCCGCGGCGGCCCGGCACCTTCACCTGCGGCAGCAGGTAGCCAGACGTGTCGATCGCGGCCAGCGCGGCGGCATCCGTCGTCGTGCTGACGGTGCCGGTCGGCTGGGCGGCGGTCGTCGACGCGACGGACGGCTCGATGCGGCGCGCGGTGCGGGTGCGCACGACGCGGGCGGCCGGGGCCGGTTCGACAGCGGCGGCTGCCGGCACCTCGGGCGCGGCGGCGACCGGTTCCGGTGCGGCCGGGGCAGCTTCGGGCGCGGCGTCGGCCTTCAGCGCGGCCAGGCGCGAGACGCGCTTCTTGACGATCACCGGCGGCGCGGCGGGCGCGGTCGGCGTCGGGATGGCGTCGTCCGTCTCGTCCAGTGCGACGGCGGCGACCGGTGCGATCACGGGCTCGGCAGCGGGTTCCGCTGCCTGCACGTCGGCGGCGACGGCCTCGGCCTGCGCTTCACCCGCGGCGGCGGCGTCGTCGAACTGTTCCGGCTGCGGGCGCGACGCTTCCTCGGCCTGCACTGCCTTCAGCGACGCCAGGCGCGAACGCGTCTTCACCACCGTCACCTTGGCTGCCGCTTCCGTTTCGAGGAAATACGAGGTCGCGGTCTTCGGCACCGACAGCTGGGCCGTGCTCTTGGCCGGCGCTTTCTTCGCTGTCAGTGTCAGGGTCTTGGCGGTGTTTTTCATAGTCTTTCTCCAGTCGAGGCGTGGCGCGGTGCCTGCGAAGTCAATAACCCACCTGGCCCGCAACGCGGACCCGGAGGGCGGGGGATGAACGGGAAGGCCCTAGCTAGGGACGAAAGGCCCGGATATCAAGCACTCCTGCCGCTGCCCGGCGGGCGTCCAGGCAGCCGGGACGGGCTGCGGCGCGCGCGCAAAGGAATCGAGCGGAACGGAATGTGGTTGAAATCGCGGTTTAGCATGTCGGAACGAAAAAAAGCCCGTCAGACAACGGGCTTGAATCTATTTTCCAGAGGAGAAATAGAGGAGACAGAGGCATTATGCCTTAAGGAAATGTTTAGCGATAATTGAAATATCCGATAAGGGATATCACTCAGACGCATATTTCCTTTTCCTCTTCCCGACCCTGGCTGCGTCGGCGCAAACCGTGCGCAAGGAAAGGGGCGGATCATACACGATTTCTTGGCCGCGCGCCTGCCGCACATGCATGAAATCACGGTCGTTTGGTCAACACAACGATCCGTTACATGGCTGAGCGGCACACGCTTGGCGCGGCCATGCTATCCTTCCGCTTCCCGTTCTTACCATGAAGTCAATGAATACGATGAGTCCTGTCGCCGAGCTCCCCGAGGCCACCGAAAACGCCACCCCCGCCACACCCGCCGCGCCCACGAACGACGCGCCGGCTGCGGCCCCGGAAGCCGTTCCGGCAGCGGATGCCGCGGCATCCCAATCGCCGCGCGCCCTGCTCAAGCAGCTGCAGCAGCAGTTCAAGGCTTTCCGCGACTGCCTGCCGCTGGCGATCGGCATCGACAAGCAGGTGCTGGCCCGCATGCCCGGCCTGAACCGCAAGACGATGCGCGCCGCGCTGGGCATCCACACGGGCTCGATGCGCTACCTGCGCGCGATGGAAAAAGCCACCGTGCGCTACGACCTGGACGGCAATCCGGGCGCCGAGGTGACGGACACGCACCGCCAGCACGCCAAGGAACTCCTGCAGGAACGCTTCAAGAAGGAAGCCGAGCGCAAGAAGGCCGAGCGCGAGGCGGCCGCGCAGGCGGAAGCCGACCGCAAGCGCCAGGAAAAGCTGCAGCAGCTGGCCTCCAAGTTCTCGAAACGCTGATCCGGCAGCACGGATGAGCGAGGCCGAGGACGCCCTCCCCCCTTACGAAGGCATCACCCTGGCCGACGTGCGCCTCGTGCGCACGCGCCAGGACGCGGACGGCGCGCTGGCCGCCCTGCTGGCGTCCGACGTCGTCGGCTTCGACACCGAATCCAAGCCCACGTTCCAGAAGGGCGAGCAGTCGACGGGGCCGCACCTCGTCCAGCTCGCCACCGACGAGCACGCCTATCTGTTCCAGATCGGCACGCTCAAGCCGCGCGCGCCAGATGCCCCGGCCGATGTGCCGCCCGGGGTCGACGTCCTGCGCGCCGTACTGGAATCCCCGTCGATATTGAAAGTCGGCTTCGGCCTCGGCGACGACCTGCGCCGCCTGCGGGCCAAGCTGGGCATCGAGACGCGCAACGTGCTCGACCTGTCCACCGCCCTGCGCCGCGGCGAACGCAACGCGCTGGGCGCCAAGACGGCCGTCGCACGCTTCTTCGGCAAGCGCCTGCAAAAGTCGCGCAAGATCACGACGACCAACTGGGCGCTGCCGCGCCTGTCCGACAAACAGATCCTGTACGCGGCCGACGACGCGCACGTCGCCCTGCGCATTTATCGTCATTGGCGCGCGAATCCGCCACCGCCGTTGCCACCAAAACCCGTCGCCGGCGGGCCGCGCCGGGCTGCGCAGCCCAAGCCGCGCACCTGAGCATGCGGCGTTTTGCCCTTTTGCTGCTCCTGCTGGCCGGCTGCTCGCGCAACGACGGCCCCGTCCACGGCGCCACCGTCTTCAAGCCGTGCGCGTCGTGCCACCAGGTCGGCCCGAACGCGCGCGGCGGCTTCGGGCCGCAGCTGAATGGCCTGTTCGGCCGGCGCGCGGGCGGCACCGCCGATTTCAAGTATTCCGACGCGATGACCAGGTCCGGCATCGTGTGGGACGAGCGCACGCTGGCCGCCTTCCTGCGCGATCCGGACAAGACCGTCCCCGGCACGAAGATGCGCTTCTGGGGCATCCACGACGAGCGGGAGATGGCCGCGCTGCTGGCGTATTTGCGCACGTTCCAGGACGCGCACTAGATTAGCTTTTTCGAAAGATTGCGTGAAGTTCAAGTCGACGCGGTATGATGCCGTTTGTACTTTCTCGTCGACCCAGGAACGTCATGCATCTGCGCCCCGCCCTGCTGATACTGGCAGCTCTCCACGCGGTTCCGGCTCTCGCCCAGCGCACCGTGCCCGACACGCTGGAACGCCGCGTGACCGCGTGCACGTCGTGCCACGGCAGCCCGTCCGCGCCGCCGCCTTCGGCGGGACCGAATTACTATCCGCGCATCGCCGGCAAGCCGGCCGGCTACCTGTACAACCAGTTGCAGAACTTCCGCGCCGGGCGGCGCCAGTATCCGTTGATGACCTACATGGTCGAGCACATGTCCGACGATTACCTGCGCGAGATCGCGACGTGGTTCTCGGCGCAGCACGTGCCCGCGCCCGTGCTGGCGCGCGCGAGCCTGCCGGCGGGCCAGCTGGAACGGGGCCACGAACTCGTCACGCGCGGCGATGCCGCGTTGAAGGTGCCCGCCTGCGTCGCGTGCCACGGCCAGCGCCTGACGGGCGCCCTGCCCGCCATCCCGGGCCTGCTGGGCCTGCCGCGCGACTACATCAATGCCCAGTTCGGCGCCTGGCGTAACGGCACCCGCCGCGCCCACGCCCCCGACTGCATGGCGACCATCGCCGGACGCCTGTCGCTGGCGGACGTGGCCGCCATCTCGGGCTGGCTCGCGAGCGAACCGGTGCCGGACGACGCGACACCCGCGCCCGACGTGACGCACCCGATGCCGCTTGCATGCGGAAGTCAACCGGAGCGGCCATGAAGCGCATCGTCATCCTGGTCCTCGTCGTGGCGGCGCTGGCGGCCGTGTTCGTCGCGTGGCCGCGCGCGGAATTCATCCCGTCGCGTTCGCAGGCGGCGTGGGCGAGCACGCCCGCGAACATCGCCCGCGGCGCCTACCTTGCCCGCGCGGGCGACTGCATGGCTTGCCACACGGCGCGCGGCGGCACGCCGTACGCGGGCGGACGGGCCGTGGCCACGCCGTTCGGCACGGTGTACGCCCCGAACATCACGCCGGATGCGCAGACGGGCATCGGCGCCTGGACGGCGGACGATTTCTGGAACGCCCTGCACAACGGCATCCGCCGCGACGGGCGCCTGCTCTACCCGGCCTTCCCGTACACGAACACGACCAAGGTCACGCGCGACGACGCGGACGCGCTGTACGCCTACCTGCGCAGCCTCGCGCCCGTGCATCAGCCGAATCGCCCGCATCTGCTCCGCTTCCCGTACGACCGGCAAATCGTGCTGGCCGGCTGGCGCCTGCTGTATTTCAGGCCGGGCGTGTACGCGCCGCAGCCGTCCAAAGGCGCCGAGTGGAACCGGGGCGCCTATCTCGTCGAGGGCCTGGGCCATTGCGGCGCCTGCCACAGTCCGCGCAACGGCCTCGGCGCGACGGGCGCGCGGCTGTCCGGCGGCCACATCCCGGTCGTCGGCTGGTATGCGCCCGCGCTGGACGCCGACAACGAGGCGGGTCTCGGCAACTGGGACAAGACCCACATCGTCCAACTGCTGCGCACGGGTGTCGCGCCGCGCGGCGCCGTGTTCGGGCCGATGGCGGAGGTGGTCGGGCAAAGCCTGCAATACCTGACGGACGAGGATGCGGGGGCGATGGCGACGTACCTGAAATCGCTGCCGGCCGATCCGTCGCCCCGCCGCGCGTCCATACCGCCGCCCGAGGACGTCATGAAGGCTGGCAGGAAGATCTACGAGCGCCAGTGCGCGGACTGCCATGGCGCCGACGGCCGCGGCACGAGCGTCGCCGGCCACCCCGCGTATCCGCCGCTGGCGGGCAACGGCGCGCTGACGATGATTGATCCGGTCAACGCCATCCGCATCGTGCTGAACGGCGGCTTCCCGCCCAGCACGGCCGGGAATCCGCGGCCGTTCGGGATGCCGCCCTACAGCCCCGTGCTGAGCGATGCGGAGGTGGCCGCCGTCGTCACGTATGTGAGGAACAGCTGGGGGAATGCGGCACCGGCCGTCACGCCGCCGGAAGTGAACCGGTGGCGGGCGGTGCCGTGGGATTGACCGTGGCGGTGCGATGACCATACGTTCCCGGCTGACCCTGTTCGTCCTGTCCGTGCTGTTGCCCGCGTCCATCGCCGCGATGGCCGCCGTGTGGTACGTGTATGCCGAACAGCGCGAAGCCCAGGACAGGATGCTCGCCGAAGCCGCGCGCGTCCTGTCCCAGCTCGTGGATAATGAACTCGAGAGCAACGAACAATTCCTGACGGCGCTGGCCGGCTCGCCCGACCTGGCGAGCGGCAACCTCGAGCGCTTCTATCACCACGCGAAGACGCTGTCGCTGAACGGACAGAACACGATCATCCTCAGCACGACCGACGGCCAGCAGATCCTCAACACCCGCCTGCCCTGGGGGGCGCCGCGCCGCACGATCAATCCGCGCCTGCTCGACATCAGGCGGACGCTCGGGCCGCGCGGGACGGCGTTCTCCGACCTGTTCTTTTCGCCCCTCGGCCAACGCTATGATTTCGCGGTCCAGATCCCGGTCGTGCTGGATGGCGCAGTCAGGTATTACATGTCGCGCGGCATGGAGGCAAAGACCATGCAGCGCTTCCTCGGCAAGCAGGGTTTTCCGGACAGCTGGATCGCCTCCATCGTCGATCGGAACGGCACGGTGATCGCCCGCAGCGTCAGTTTCGAGCATTACGTCGGCAAGAGTGCCACGGGGCCCCTGCTGGCGAAGATTCGCGCGGGCAGTCCCCACGGCACGAACGACGGCGTCACGCTCGATGGCCGGCCCGTGAAGGCGTTCTACCACCGCGGACCCCGCTCGAACTGGACGGTCATCCTGAGCGTCCCGACTGCCGAACTGATGCGCCCGGCCCTGCATGCCTCGCTGCTGCTCGCCGGCCTGGTCACGCTGACCTTCCTGGGTGCGCTGGTATTGACCCGGCGCCAGCTGGGCCGGTTCCTCGTCCCGATCCACCGCCTGCGCGACGATGCCCGGCGGCTCGGCCAGGGGCACGCCGTGACGCCGTTCATGTCCGGACTGGACGAACTCGACCTCGTCAACGGCGCACTGGTCAATGCCAGCACCGAGTTGCGCGACGCGCGCACGATCATGGAGCGCCGCGTCGCCGAAGCCATCGAGTCGACCGAGCGCGCGCAACGCGCCCTGCTGCATTCCCAGAAGCTGGAGGCGCTCGGGCGGTTGACCGGTGGCGTCGCACACGACTTCAACAATGTCCTGCAAACATTGACCTCGGCGCTACAACTGATGACCATGGAGTCGAACCCGGCGAAACTCCCGGAACGCATCGCCACGTGCCGCAAGGCAGTCGCGCGCGCCACGGCGCTCGTGGCCCAGTTGCGCGCGTTCGGCCGCACGCAGGATGCCTACCTGGAGACCGTGCGCGCAGGCGATGCGCTGAAGTCCGTCCTGCCGATGCTCGAGAACAGCCTGCCCGCCGCCATCACGCTGGAAACGGTCCAGCCGGGCGACCTGTGGCCGATCCACGTCGACACGACCCAGTTCGAACTGGCGCTGCTGAACCTTGTCATCAACGCACGCGACGCCATCGCCGGCCGGGGGCGAATCACGCTCCGGGCGACCAACGACGTCGTGGCGGAAGGCACGGCGACGCTGCCGGCCGGCCCGTACGTCCGCATCGAGGTCGTCGATACCGGCGCCGGTATGCCGCCGGACGTGCTGGCCCGGGCGTTCGACCCGTTCTTCACGACGAAGCCGGTGGACAAGGGCAGCGGCCTCGGGCTCGCCCAGGCCTACGGGTTCGCGACCCAGTCCGGCGGAACGCTCCAGCTCGACAGCACGGTCGGCGCGGGCACGACGGCCCGCCTGTACCTCCCGCGCGCGCAACACGAGGCGGCGGCACCCCCTGCCGCCCGCGACGACACGGCACGCGGCGCCGCGCTGGCCGGCACCGTGCTGTTCGTGGAAGACGACCCACTGGTGCGCGAAAGCGTCGTCCCGATCCTCGAGCAGGCAGGGGCGACAGTGCTGTGCGCGCCGGACGGCGCGGAAGCGTTACGGCTCCTCGCCTCCGGCCGCCGTGTCGACGTCTTGTTTTCCGACATCGTCATGCCTGGGGAACACGACGGTGTCACGCTCGCCCGGCACGTACGCGCACGCTGGCCGCACATCACGGTCGTGCTCGCCACCGGATACGTCGACAAGGACGTCGCGCTGCCCGGCGTCCGCCTGCTGACCAAGCCGTACACGGCGCACGCCGCGGTCGACGTCCTGGCGCAGTCCATGCCGCGGGACGACCGTTGACCCGTGGGTCGGCTCTGGCATACTGGTGTCCGTCCACCATCAGGAGACTGATATGCCGATGTATCGCGTCTGGTACCGCAACAACGAGGAGCCGCTGGAATTCGCCACGCCCGGGCGCATCAGCGAAGCGGAGATCCTCGACCAGGTTCTCGCCCGCGAAGGTATCGAGCCGACGGGTCCGTCGACCGTGCAGGCGCTCATCGCCACCCACGGCCTGGCGCCCGTGCGCTACACGGAAGACGAAAGCGAGATGAACACGCTAGGCTAGCCCGTGGACACGTGGCCGACCGCGTAGACCCGCGTCGCCGCGTCGGCCACCGGTTCGCTGTCCCACAGGCGGAAGCGCACCAGCGTCCACGTTTCCGGCTCATAGCCCACCACCACCGCCAGTGCGTGGCCGGCGCGGGCCGCCTCGTCCGTGCACAATACTTCCATGTCGGTGCCGGGCGGGATCGCGCGCCGCTCGATGGACGCGTGGCGGGCGTGCTCGAACCCGGGCGCACATCGTACGTGCGACACGAGCCACGTCGCCACCGCCGGCCGGCCGAACGCCTGCGCCAGGGCCGCGAATCCGGGACCGTTCAGGAACGCATGCATGCCGTCGACCGTGTTCCACACGTAGAACGGCGCATACGCGTTGTCCTGCGCGGGCCCGCCCTTGCGGGCGCTGAGGTAGGCCTTGAACAGCAGCCCCGGAAAACCATCCGTCAAATGGCCCTTCTCCGCGATGCGCCGGTCGATGATCCCCATGTCGTAGTCGGCGGGCAGCGGAAAGCGGTAGTCCATCGCGATCATGGCTTCGCCTCCGCCAGCGGCGCCGCGATGCCGTTGCTGAACGACCAGTCGGCGATGTCCGTCGTCTGGACGATGACCATGAGGTCTTCGGGACGCAGCCCGGGCGATTCGGCGAGCAGCCCGGCGAGCCGGCGGTAGAACGCCTGCTTGGTCTCCGCGTCGCGCGGCTTGCCGCCGGTGACGCAGACGAGCAGGAAGTCGTCGCTGCGCGGGCCGCCCATGTAATCGCGGTCGAAGACGAGTTCCTCCGGATCGTGTTGATGGATGGCCTGGAAGCGGTCCGCGGGCGGGATGCGGAAGGCGTCGACGAGGGCCTGGTGCACGGCGTCCGACACGGCGCGCAGGTAGTCGCGCGATTTGCCGCGGCGCAGGGAGAGGCGAACGAAGGGCATGGCAATCTCCTCAACGCAGGTCGCCGAGCAGGCGCGCGGCGGTGGCGGCCGCCGGCCAGCCGGCATAAAAGGCCAGGTGCGTGACGACTTCCTCCAGTTCCTGCCGGGTGACGCCGTTGCCGAGCGCGGTCTGCAAGTGGAACGGCAGCTGGCCGTCCCGGCACAGCGCGATCAGGCAGGCGACCGTCACGAGACTGCGGTCCCGTTTGCTCAATTGCTCGCGCTCCCACACTTCGCCGAACAGCACGCGGTCCGTGATCTCGGCCAGCGCCGGCACATCGCCCAGGGCGCGCTGGCCCTGGCCTTTCAGCGTGATCGTCATCGTCATGGCTCCTTGAATGAATGGTTGACGCGGCCATCGTAACGCCGTCAAACCATTCTGAAAATCGAATATATTTGAACCGACGATTCAATAAAACGGGACGATCATGCGTCGCACGAATTTCGACATGGACGCGCTGCGCAGCTTTTGCGAAGGCGTGGACCTCGGCAGTTTCGCGAAGGCGGCCGACCGGCTGGGACGGTCGACGTCGGCCATCAGCATGCAGATGAAGAAGCTGGAAGGACAGGCCGGCACGGACCTGCTGCGCAAATCGGGGCGCGGGCTGGAGCTGACGCCGGCCGGCGAAACGCTGCTCGGTTACGCGCGCCGCATCCTCGACCTCAACGACGAGGCGCGCACGGCGCTGGCCGGCCTGCAACTCGAAGGCACCGTCCGGCTGGGGCTGCAGGAAGATTTCGGCGAGCAACTGCTGTCCAATGTCCTCGGCCGCTTCATGCGCAGCCACCCGGACCTGCAGATCGAGGCCGTCATCGCCCGCAACAGCGAACTCATCGCGCAACTGCAGGCGGGGAAGATCGATCTCGCGCTCGGCTGGCACACGGCTGCGGACCTGCCGTACGTCGACTTGCTGGGCGACTATCCGATGCGCTGGATCGGATCGGCCGCGCAGGAACCGGCCCGCGAACCCGTGCGTCTCGTCGTGCTGCAGGCCCCCTGTTTGATGCGCAAGGCCGCGACCGATGCGCTCGACCGGGCCGGCATCCCGTGGCGAGTCGTCTACACGAGCGCCAGCCTGGCGGGCATCTGGGCGGCAGTCGCGGCGGGGCTCGGCGTGACCGTGCGGACGAACCTCGGGCTGCCCGGCGACGTGCGCGTGCTCGATGGCTTGCCGGCGCTCCCTGGCATCCGCCTCGCGCTGTACAGCGGTGCGGCGACGCCCTCCCCGGCCTGCGCACGCATGGCCGCGCTCATCAAGGAACACATCGTGGGCTAGCGCCCGTTACACCATCTCGGCAAACCCGATCCGGTCCGTCGTCGCCGCGCGCGCCTCTTCCACGCCGACGACGTGCGCGGCCAGCAGCGCTTCCAGCACGCTGTTCATCGTGTGGCACCCGGGCCCGCGTCCCGCGTTCATGTGCGCGCGGATGGCGCCCAGGTCGCCCTCCTCGATCATCGCCGCGACGGCAGGATTGATGGTCAAACACTCCGTCGCGAGGTGGTAACGGTTGCCCTGCTTCGACGGCAGCAGCGCCTGGCACAGCACGCCGCGCAGCGCATGCGCCAGGGCCTGGCCCTGCGCTTCCGAATTGCCCAGCAGGCGCAGCATCTTTTGCAGGCCCAGTTCCGTCGAGCGCGCGTGCAGCGTGGCCAGCACGAGCGGGCCGGATTCGGCCAGCGCCAGCGCTTCCTGCGCGGTCTGCGCGTCGCGGATCTCGCCGATGACGATCACGTCCGGACGCTCGCGCAGCGCATCCAGCGCGCCGAGGTAATAGCTTTCGACGTCGCCGTCCACGCCCACCTCGCGCTGCGTGATGATGCACTTGCGCTGCGGGATCAGGGTCTCGACCGGGTCTTCGATGGTGATGATGTGGCCCGAACGCTGCTTGTTGATCTCGTCCAGCATCGACGCGATCGTCGTGGACTTGCCCTGGCACGTGTCGCCGATGATCAGGACGAGGCCGCTCGTCAGGCGCGCGAATTCGCGTTCGTCCGCGTGCAGGCCGAGGGTGTCGAGCGCCAGCGGTTCCTTCGGGAAGCGGCGGATCACGCAGCCGAGGCGCTTCTTGCCCTGGAAGCTGAAGCAGTTGGCGCGGATGCGCGCCGTGTGCAGGTCGATCGAGCGGTCGAAGGCGCGGTCGGCGATGCGCTCGGCCCAGTTCGGCTCGATGACGTCGAAGAACTCTTCCAGCTCTTCCTTCGTGATGGGCGAGTCCGTCACCGCCACGAGGCCCTTCGGCTGGCGCAGCATCAGCGGACTGTTCTGGTGGATGATGATGTCGGAAAACACCAGCTTCGAATTCAGCAGGTGCAGGATCTGCTCGACCAGGGTGCCGAACACCGGATGGTCTTCGTTTTCGATATACGACAGGGTGGGAATCTGCGAGGACTGGTGGTGTTCCATCATGCTTCGACGTGTTCAAACAGGCTCGACTGAGCGATCCATTCATTATAAAACCGGCATCCTGTCAAAATTCCAACTGGAAAGATATTTTTTCCAACACCAAGCTTCCGGCGTGCCTTCGCCGCCACATCGCATCGACTGTTAGCGCACGACATTTTCGTGTTAGCATCTTTAAAAATTTATAACAGGAGACTACGATGACTCGCCACCTCCCCTTTGCGCTGGCGCCGCTGGCGCTGGCCGCCCTCGTCGCCACCGCACCCGCGCTGGCCCAGCAGGATCCGGCAACCCGTGCCGCCCAACTCGTCGCCCAGATGACGCTCGAGGAAAAGGCCGCGCAGCTGGGCAACGACGCCCCCGCGATCCCGCGTTTGAAAATCCCGAAATACAACTGGTGGAACGAAGGCCTGCACGGCGTCGCGCGCGCGGGCTACGCGACCGTGTTCCCGCAGGCCGTCGGCATGGCCGCGACGTGGGACGAGGCCCTGATGCACGACGTGGGCGACGTCATCGCGACGGAATTCCGCGCCAAGTACCTCGCCACGCGCGCGCCGGACGGCGGCACGGACTGGTACCGCGGCCTCACCGTGTGGTCGCCCAACATCAACATCTTCCGCGACCCGCGCTGGGGCCGCGGCCAGGAGACGTATGGCGAAGACCCCTACCTGACGTCGCGCATTGCCATCAACTTCATCCACGGCCTGCAGGGCGACGATGCCCAATCGTATAAAACGATCGCGACGGCGAAACACTTCGCCGTGCACAGCGGACCGGAATCGAACCGCCACCGCGAAGACGTGCACCCGTCGCCGCACGATCTCGAGGACACGTATCTGCCGGCGTTCCGCGCCACCGTCACGGAAGGCAAAGTCGCCTCCGTCATGTGTGCGTACAACGCCGTGAACGGCATCCCCGCCTGCGCCAGCGACGACCTGATGGAGCAGCACCTGCGTCGCGCCTGGGGCTTCAAGGGCTTCGTCGTGTCGGACTGCGGCGCGGCCGCCAACATCTACCGCGACGACAGCCTGCGCTACACGAAGACGCCCGAGCAGGCCGTGGCCGCCGCGTTCAGTGCGGGCATGGACCTGATCTGCGGCGACTACCGCAACAAGATGACGACTGAGGCCGGCCCCATCGTCAACGCCGTGCGCCAGGGAGAACTGAAGGAAGCCGTCGTCGACCGCGCCCTCCAGCGCCTGTTCGAATACCGCATCCGCCTGGGCTTGCTCGATGCGAACCCGCCGCAGGCGTACGCCGGCATCAAGCCGACCGACAACGACACCCCGGCGCACCGCGCCGTCGCACTGAAGACAGCACAGGAAGCGATGGTGCTGCTGAAGAACGACGGCCTGCTGCCTTTGACGAAGACGCCGAAGACCATCGCCGTCATCGGCCCGAACGCGGACAGCGAGGATGCGCTGGTCGGCAACTACAACGGCCAGCCGTCGCATCCGGTGACGGTGCTGGCCGGTATCCGCGCCCGCTTCCCGGACGCGAAGGTCCTGTACGCACCGGGCACGGGCCTCGTCGGACCGGCCGAGCCGCCCGTGCCGGATGCGAACCTGTGCGTGGATGCCGCCTGCCGCACGCCGGGCCTGAAGGCCGAGCATTTCGAGGGACCGGACCTGGCCGGCACGGCGCAGAGCGCCGTCGAAAAGAACGCCCGCGCCGCGTGGCAGGAAGGCGGCCACAATGCGTCCGCGCGCTGGACCGGCTACCTGAAAGCGCCGCGCACGGGCGACTACAGCCTGCGCTACCTGAGCAACGCCGGCTACCGCATCTGGATCGACGGCAAGCAGGTCGTGGATGCGTGGGACGTCACGGACTCGCCGTCGATCGAGGCGGGCAAGGCGAAGCTGCAGGCCGGCAAGACGTATCCGATCCGGATCGAGGCCGTGCAACGCGGTGCGCGCGGCGACCAGAAGCTCGTGTGGAGCACGCCCATCGACGGGACCAGGGAAGCCGTCGACCTGGCCCGCCGCGCGGACCTCGTCGTGTTCGTCGCCGGCCTGACCGCCAACCTGGAAGGCGAGGAACTGAAGCTGCAGGTGCCCGGCTTTGCCGGCGGCGACCGCACGAGCCTCGACCTGCCGGCGCCGCAGGAACGCCTCCTTGAAAAAGTCGTCGGCACGGGCAAGCCGACCGTCCTCGTGCTGATGAGCGGCAGCGCCCTGTCCGTCAACTGGGCCGACAAGCACGTGCCGGCCATCGTCCAGGCCTGGTATCCGGGCGGCGAAGGCGGCCATGCGGTGGCCGGCCTGATCGCGGGCGACTACAGCCCGGCGGGCCGCCTGCCCGTCACGTTCTACCGCGGCGTGGAGGGCCTGCCCGCGTTCGGCGACTACCGCATGGACGGCCGCACCTATCGCTACTTCAAGGGCGACGTCCTGTACCCGTTCGGCCACGGCCTGTCGTACACGACGTTCCGCTACGGCACGCCGGCGCTGTCGGCACCGTCGATCGCGGCGGGCAGCCCGGTGAACGTGGACGTCGAGGTGGCCAATACGGGCAAGCGCGACGGCGACGAAGTCGTCCAGCTGTACGTGGCCAAGCCGGGCGACAGCGCCAACCCGACCCTCGCGGCGTTTCGCCGCATCCACCTGAAGGCCGGGGAACGCCAGCGCGTCTCCCTGGCGCTGGATGCCCGTGCCCTGTCGCAGGTCGACGCGGCCGGCGCGCGCAAGGTCGTGCCGGGTACGTACACGATCCACGTGGGCGGCGGGCAGCCGGGGCATGCGCAGACGGTCAAGGCCTCCCTCGCGGTGACCGGGGCGGCGTCCGCGTTGCCGAAATAAGGGGGCAAACCGGGCCGGCATGCACGCGTTTCACCCCGCGTGCGTGCATTCCGGTCCGGTTTTCGTGCGTTTTGTCGCAAAGCGGTACCCCGCCGGTTCCCTCCCGCTTAGGATGTGCACATCGACACCATGCACACCAGGGAGAACATCATGACCAACCATAAAACCCGCCGTTTCCTCATCGCCGCCTGCGCCCTTGCCTGCATCGCCATCGCGCCGCAGGCCGAAGCGGGCGACTGGCCCTGGAGCAGGAGCGAACAGGTGCAGGGCAGCGGCCGCGTGCAAAGCCAGGCGCGCGACGTCGCCCACTTCAGCGGTCTCGCCATGTCCCTGCCGGGCAACGTCGAAATCAGGAGCGGCAGCGGCCGCGAAGGCGTGACGGTCGAGGCGGACGACAACCTGCTGCCGCTGATCGAAACCGTCGTCGAAGACGGCACCCTGAAGATCCGCGCCAAGCGCAACACGAACCTGCGTACCCGTAACCTGAAGGTCGTCGTGCAGGCTCGCGACATCGACCGCCTCGCGCTGGGCGGCTCCGGCAACATCGACGCCGACGTCGTGCGCGGCAGCCGCGTGCGTTTCGACGTGGGCGGTTCGGGTTCCATCAAGGTCCGCAAGCTCGAAGGCGAGTCCGTCAACGTCGCCCTCGGCGGCAGCGGCAACCTGCAGGCGCTGGACGGCACGGCACGCAGCACGTCGATCTCGATCGGCGGCTCGGGCACCGTCGACATGGGCCACGTGCGCACCGAGAACGCCAGCGTCACCGTGGCCGGCTCCGGCGACGCCACGCTGTGGGTGCGCGACAGCCTGAGCCTGACCGTGGCCGGTTCCGGCGACGTCAATTACTACGGCGATCCGCAGGTCACCCGCTCGGTGGTCGGCTCGGGCAACGTGAAGCGCCTGGGCGCCGCGCCGCGGTAATCACAGATCCCACCGCACCTCGGCCACGACGGTCCGCTGCGTGTACGGGTGAAACGCCCAGTACGTGCGGTCGCCCAGGTTGTCCACCCCGACCGCCGCGCTCCAGTGGCGGTCGAGCCGGTAGCGCACCCGCGCATCGAACACGAGGTAGTCCGACACCCCCATGTACGCCTCGCCATTCGGGTCGCTGTTGTCCAGCGTCCCGTACTGGCGGCCGCTGTAGCGCCCGCCCAGGGTCGCGGTCCAGTGGTCGTTCGCCTTCCACGTCGCCAGCATCGTCGCACGCCAGCGCGGCACGCGGGGCTGCCATTTGCCCACGCTGGCCGGGAACCCCGCGTTTTCCGTGATGATGGAATCGGCGTACGTGAGGCTGCCCGTCAGGTCCAGTCCCTTCACCCCGACGTCGTCCGCCTGCGCGGAGACTTCCAGGCCGTTCGTGCGGATGCGGCCCACGTTCTGCACCGTGTTGACGGTCGTGCCGCCGGACACGAGCAGCGGCTGCGAGTACAGCGCGTCGCGCGTCGTTTCGCGGAACAGGGTCACGCGCAGCGAGCCCTTGTCGTTCAGCGTCTCGGCCGACAGCTCGCTCGTCCACGACTTCTCAGCCTTCAGGTCCGGATTGCTGCCCACGATGGCGTTGTCGACGATGGAACCCTGGAACAGCTCGGCCGCCGTCGGGTTGCGCACGGCGCGGCCAGTCGAGGCCTTCAGCGTCCAGTCGGGCATCACGCGCCACGACAGCGCCGCCTTCGGCGACCATGCCGTCTCGCTGCGGGACGGGAAAGGCAGCGGCGCCGCCAGCACGGCGTTCGACAGTTCGCCGCCGTACGCGCGCCACCGTTCGTAGCGGGCGCCCACGGTCGCGCGCCAGGCGTCGCCGATGCGCCAGCTGTCCTGCGCATACAGGCTCTCCAGCCACGTATTGCCGTTGAAGACGGAGACCTGGCGGCCGTCGCCCGCATGCAGCCAGTCGGCCGTGCTGCCGAACACGCGGGTGCGCAGCTTCGCGTGGTCCGATTGCAGGCCGAATTCGACCGTGTGGTTCTCCGGCCGCCAGATGCCTTTCAACGCGAGCGTGTTCCAGCCGCTGCCGTGCATGTCCGTGACCTGGCCCGCGCCGTTCGTGTCCGCATCGGGCACGAGCACCGTCGGCGTGCGCACGAGGTCGCGCGCATAGTCGTACAGGCTCGCCGCGATCTCCCAGTCGAACGTGTCGCGGCTGTGCTTCTTCAGCGACAATCCGTGCATCGCGTGTTCCAGCGTACCGCGGCTGGGCGCGAAATCGGAGGCGCGGATGTCATACGCGCGGCCGTCGATGTTGACCCGCGTCGCCGTGACGACCGGGTTGCCGGCCGCGTCGCGCAGGTACGATTCGGCCACGCGCTTCGCCTCGTTGCGCCACCAGCCGAACGTGTAGCTGGCGCGCAGCTGCGGCGTGATGTCCCACGCGAGCTTGAATTTCGCATGGTCCTGCACGGTGTGCGTCTGGCTCGTCGCGCCGATCAGCCACCAGTCCCTGTTCGACGGATTGCGGCCGGCCACCGCGCCCGTCACGGGGATGCCGCCGCCGTTCGGAATACCGGCCGACAGCAGCTTGTTCGCGAACGCGATGGGCTGCGCATCGCTATCGAGCCGCGCCACGTCGATCCAGTACGACCACGCGCCGTTGCGGTCGCCCAGCGACGCGCTGCCCTGCCAGCCGTCGTAGCGGTCGTCGGTCCGGTACAACTTGAAGCCCTGCGAATAGCCGGACAGTTTCACGTGGGCTTCGCGCCTGGTCGGCATCCGGGTCTGGAAGTCGACGACGGCGCCGACGGAATTGCCCGGATACGCGGCCGCGAACGGGCCGTACAGCACGTCCACGCGCTCGATCTCTTCCGGTGTGACGAGGCCCCAGCGCGGCGTGTACGTGGCCCCGTTGCCGAGCAGGTTAGAAAGAAGGATGCCGTCCGCGTACACGAGCGAGCGCGCGCTGTTGCCCGTGCCGGACGCGCGGCTCGCGAGCACGGCGTGGTCGTAGTCGCCCGTGTAGCGCTTGCGCACGTTCAGGCTGGGCAGGTATTTCAGTGCGTCCTCGCTGTCGACGGCATTGATCCGGTCCTCGACCTGGGCGCCCGTGATGCCCTCGATGGTCGTCGGAATCTGCGCGGGCAGCGACGTGGGACGGCCGCCCGTGATCACGACGGTTTCCAGGTGCGTGTCGTCGGCATGGGCGTGCGCGGTCAAGCACGCCAGCGCCGCAAGCGCTAGGCGATGATGTTGGAATCGCATGGACACCTCAGTGATGGTGCATCGGCATCGCGGCGGGCGTCACTTCCAGCACCGGCGCGGGCGTCTTCGATTCGGGGTTCACATCGGCCCAGTCCATGCGGCCCTTCTCGCACTGCTGGCCGACCTTGAACACGTAGCGGCCCGGCGCATCAGGCAGCTTGGCCTGGACGGTGAACTCGTCGTAGTACGCGTCCGGCAGCGGGCCGCCGCGCCACGCGATCTCGCGCGGGGCCAGCGCAATGGTCCAGCCCGGCTTGGGCATCGGCTTCGCGGTGACGCCTTCGGGCAGCTGCACGGTGATGCCCGTCGTGGCGCTGCCGGCGCAGCCGTGGCCGACCTTGAACACGAGGGTTTGATAGGCGCCCGCCGGCGCGGTAGCCGGGGCGACGGTGATATGGGCGTGCGCCAACGGCGCCGCGAGCAAGGCGACGATCCAGATTGCTTTCATGGGGCCTCCGTCAGTGCGCTGCGGTGTACGTGAGCGGTTTGACCGGCACCTGCACGGTGACGTTCTCGCGCTTCTTGTCCGCCCCGACAAAGGTCAACGTCAGCGGGACTTGCTCGCCTTCCTTGAGCTGCTTCTTCAGGTCGAACAGCATCACGTGGTAGCCGCCGGACGACAGGTTGACGGGCTGGTTGGCCGGCAGGTCGATGGCGTCGACCTTTTGCATGCGCATGGTCTGGCCATCCATGGCCATCTGGTGGACTTCGGCGCGGCCCGCGACGGGGCTTTGCACGTCGACGAGGCGCGTGGCCTTGGGCGAACGCAACTGCATGAAGGCGCCGGCCGTCTTCTGGGCCGGCACGGTGGCGCGGATCCACGGGTCGCCGACGGTCACCTGGGCGAACGCGGCGGACGAGAACAGGCTGGCCGCGGCCAGCACGAGGAATTTGTTGTACATGACTTTACCTGACAAAAATTGGAATGAATCGAAACGAAAGTCAGGCAAAGACAGGAGGACCGCGCGGCACGGCCGCCAGCCAGACGGCCAGCGGACGGGGCGCGTGGTGGAACAGGAAAGGTCGGACCTGGGCGCCATCCACGAGCGCGAGCGGCGCGTGCACGGGCGGCGGCAGGCCGTGACTGCCCGCGTGGATGAGGCAATAGCCGCAATCGTCCAGGGCGCTCATGCCGGCATGCTCGTCCTGCACGAGCAGCGCGGCCGCGGCGGCGAACGAGGCGCCGCCGTCGACGCTGCAGACGTCCAGCGGAATCGCGGGCCGGCTGGCGGCCAGCGCATGCGAGACCGTCGGCGCGAGCGCGTTCAGCAGCACGGCGAACAGGGCCAGCCACACGAAACGCAGGCGCTTGGTTATCGAACGAATCGGCATGCTCCGATTATAGCCCCGTATGCACGCTGTGGCGTACGGGGTCCCTGTAACAAATTGTCCAGTGCGATCAGCGCTCGGCCAGCAGGACCTCGCGCTCGACCTGCACGGTACGCTCGCCATCCGTCAGCCACACCTGGCCGTCCTGGATCGTGCATTGCAGCTGCATCGAGCGCTGGGCCATCTGCTCCAGCTGGGCGCTCGTTTCCGCCGGGATGTTGATGATGCTGATTTTCTTGGTACGTTCCAGCTTGCTGGCGAGGCCCTTGAACCAGATGTTGCTGGTGGCGCTGTAGCTGTACACGATCACGTGTTCGGCGCGGCCGGCCGCCTTCATGAGGCGGCGTTCGTCGGGCTGGCCGACCTCGATCCAGAGGTCGATCGCACCGGTGAGGTCCTTGAGCCACAGTGCGGGCTCTTCGACGTCGAACAGGTCCTTGCCGTACGCGAGCGCCGGGTCGGCGTGCAAGGCGAAGGCGAGCAGGCGGATCATCACGCGCTCGTCGGTTTCCGAAGGATGCCGCGCGATCGTGAGCGCGTGCTCCTGGTAGTAGTTGCGGTCCATGTCCGCAATGTTCAGGTCTGCCTTGTAAATCGTCGCTTTCAGTGCCATCAGGTCGTTCTTTTCTTTCGGTCGGTTCAGCTGAACACGACAGTCTTGTCGCCGTTCAGCAGGATACGGTGTTCCACGAACCACTTGACCGCGCGGGCCAGCACGACGCTCTCGACGTCGCGGCCGATAGCCGTCAGCTGCTCCACGCTCATGGCGTGGTCGACGCGCTCGACGTCCTGCTCGATGATCGGGCCTTCGTCCAGGTCGCCCGTGACGAAGTGGGCCGTCGCACCGATCAGCTTGACGCCGCGGCGATGCGCCTGCGCGTACGGACGCGCGCCCTTGAAGCTGGGCAGGAACGAATGGTGGATGTTGATCGCCCTGCCCTTCAAGGCATCGCACAGCCCCGGCGACAGGATCTGCATGTAGCGCGCCAGCACGACCAGGTCGATATGGTGGGTGTCCAGCAATTCGATGATGCGCGCCTCCTGGGCGAGCTTGGCCGATTCGCTGGCACCGGCCTCGAGCGGCAAGTGGTGGAACGGGATATTGTAACTGGCTGCGAGCTGGTAGAAGTCCATGTGGTTCGACACGATCGCCGGAATCTCCACCGACAGCAGGCCGCTGCGGTAGCGGAACAGCAGGTCGTTGAGGCAGTGGCCGATCTTGGACACCATGATCAGCACGCGCGGCTTGCGCTTGGCGTCGTGCAGCGCGCCGTCCGCGCCCAGGTCCGCGCACAGCGAGCCGAAGCCGGCGCGCAGCAATTCGTCGGAGATGGCGTCGTCTTCCAGCGCGAAGTGCACGCGCATGAAGAACAGTTTCGATTCCGGATCGCCGAACTGGGCCGAGTCGATGATGTTGCAGCCGTGTTCGGCCAAAAAGCCCGAGACGCGCAACACGATGCCGCGGTGGTCCAGGCAGGACAAGGTCAGGATATATTCTGGATACATTGCTAAAAACTTCAGAATGGTTGAGGTTGACTGAGCCCGGCCATTGTCGCATGGATTGCCATTCCGGCATTTTCACGAACGATACAAAGGAGACACGCATGACCATCAACCGGCAATTCCGCCTCGCCGCCCGCCCCGTCGGCATGCCCCAGGCCACCGACTGGCAGCGCACCGAGGAACCCCTCGCCCCACTGCAGGACGGCGAGGTGCGCGTGCGCGTGCTGTACCTGTCGCTCGATCCGGCCATGCGCGGCTGGATGAACGAAGGCAAATCGTACATCCGTCCCGTCGCCATCGGCGAGGTGATGCGCGCGGGCGGCATCGGCGTCGTCGAGGCGTCGAACTCGCCGCACGCGGCCGTCGGCGACTATCTCTCCGGCAGCTTCGGCGTGCAGGAGTACTGGACGGGTCCCGTCGACGCGAAGGCGGCCGCGGCCATGAAGGTCGATCCGGCGCTCGCCCCGCTGCCCACCTGGCTGAACGTGCTGGGCATGCCCGGCATGACCGCGTACTTCGGCCTCACGGACATCGGCCAGCCGAAGGCCGGAGAGACGGTCGTCGTGTCGGCGGCGGCGGGGGCGGTCGGCGCGACGGTGGGCCAGGTGGCGAAGCAGCTGGGATGCCGCGCCGTCGGCATCGCCGGAGGGCCGGACAAATGCCGCTACGTCGTCGAGGAACTCGGATTCGACGCGTGCATCGACTACAAGGGGGGACCGGTCGCGGCGGGGCTCAAGGAACATTGCCCGCAGGGCGTGGACGTCTATTTCGACAACGTGGGCGGCGACATCCTCGACGCCGTGCTGGCCCGCATCAACCTGAAGGCGCGCATCGTGATCTGCGGCGCGATCTCGCAGTACAACAACACGGCGCCCGTGCGCGGCCCGGCCAACTACCTGTCCCTGCTCGTGAACCGCGCGCGCATGGAAGGGATGGTGGTCTTCGACTACGCGGCGCGCTATCCCGAAGGCGTGCAACGCCTTGGCGCCTGGCTGCGAGCAGGGGCGATCAAGAGCCGCGAACACGTCGTCGAAGGCCTCGAACGATTCCCCGACGCCCTCACGATGCTGTTCGAAGGGAAGAACTTCGGGAAGCTGGTGCTGAAGGTCGCCGACGACAGGCACTAATCAACCGCACGCCGCCGGAACCATTTCATCCCCTGCCTCTCTAAACGCACGAGCGCATCCATGAACGCTCGTTGATTGTTCAGGCACAAGGAGATCGATATGGCGACAAGCAAGGAAGGCGGCAGCAAGGGCGCTGCCGACTCCGGCGGCAACGAGCAGAAAAGCCAGCCGGCCAAGCGCGGTTTCGCTGCGATGGACCAGAACCAGCAGCGTCAAATCGCCAGCAAGGGCGGCCAGGCCGCCCACCAGAAGGGCACGGCGCACGAATTCGATTCGGAAGAAGCGCGCCGGGCGGGCCAGAAAGGCGGGGAAGTCGTCAGCCGCAACCGCGCCCACATGGCCGACATCGGCCGCAAGGGCGGGGAAAGCCGGCAATCGGCCAACCGCGCCGCCGCCGCCGCCAAATCCGGCAACCAGGCGGGCAACCGCCAGGGCGGCAAGGAGCAATGACATCCGGGGGCCGTTCCGGTCCCCTCAACACAGCGCGCAAGCGCCGACCGCGTCGCCGTGCCGGGCGCGGTCGTTCAACGCATCATCGGGAGATGCACCAGGAACATAGCCGTGCTACAGTTCCAAGCTTATGTCCACCGCCTCCCACCTGAAATATCTCGCTGCGTATCCCGCGCACATCCTGTCCCAGGTCGAGCGCCTGATCGCCGACAAACGCCTGGCCGACCACCTGCGCCAGCGCTATCCCGACGCGCACGACGTCCGCACCGACAAGGCCTTGTACGGCTACGTGCAGGATTTGAAAGACGAATACCTGCGCAACGCCGAGCCCGTCTCGAAAGTGGCGTACGACAGCAAGATCGGCATCGTCCAGCAGGCCCTGGGCCTGCACACCGCGATCTCGCGCGTGCAGGGCAACCGCCTGAAGGCCAAGCACGAAATCCGCATCGGCACCGTGTTCCGCGACGCGCCGCCCGCCTTCCTGCGCATGATCGCCGTGCACGAACTGGCCCACCTGAAGGAAAAGGACCACGACAAGGCCTTTTATAAACTGTGCTGCTGGATGGAGCCGGACTATCACCAGCTCGAATTCGACGTGCGCTTGTATCTCACGCAACTCGAGCTCGGCGGTGGCCGATTATGGGGTAATCCCTCGTTGTCTTAGCACAACAGGATATTGAACACCGGCCATTTCCGGCCAAAAGCTGTCGACTTTCCCATACGCAAGTATTAGAGTGGGTTCCGCGCCCCCTGCGCCCCGCGCCTGCCCATCTCCGCAGGCTGATGAGAATTCCGGCCATCGGATCCCGCCGCGCAATCCGCCGGTCCGATCGGCCCATCCGTCGACACCATGCAGCAACAACGCCTCGTTCAATTCCTGCTTCTCTCGCTGTCCGGACTTGCCCTCGCCGGCGCTGCCCGCGCCCAGGACAAGCCGGACTGGCGCATTTCCGGCTTCGGTACGCTGGGCGTCGTGCACGCCAGCGAACGCGAGGCGGATTACACGTCGTCCGTCTTCAAGGCCAACGGCGCCGGCGCCACGCGCCGCTGGAGCACCGACGTCGACACCCGCCTCGGCGTGCAGGTCGACGCCACGCTCGCGCGCCACTGGTCGGCCGTGCTGCAGGTGGTCGGCGAACAAGGCCTCGACAACACGTACGGCCCCCGCGTCGAATGGGCCAACATCAAGTACCAGGCGACGCCCGAACTGGCGCTGCGCGTGGGCCGCATCGCGCTGCCCGTCTTCCTGACGGCCGACTACCGCAAGGTCGGGTATGCGTATCCGTGGGTGCGTCCTCCCGTCGAAGGCTACAACGTCCTGCCCGTGACGAGCAGCGACGGCATCGATGCCACCTTGCGCTGGGACATGGGCCCCGTGCGCAATGCGTCGCAGGTGTTCTACGGACACAGTGCCGTGTCCCTCATCGAACCGCTGCACGTGTACGGACGCCGCGGCATCGGCATCTCCAACACGAGCGACTGGGGCGCGCTCAGCGTGCGCGCCAACGTGATCAGCGCCGAGATCTCCAGCGACATCGGCGCCGAATTGTTCCGCGCATTCGACGCCTTCGGTCCCATCGGCCAGGACCTCACCCGGCGCCATGCGATGGACCACAAGCGCATGATGCTCGCGAATATCGGCGTGAACTACGACCCCGGTTCGTGGTTCGTGATGGCCGAAGCGGGTCACACGGTCAGCCATTCGTTCCTCGGCGCGACGCGCAGCGCCTACGTCAGCGCGGGCTGGCGCTGGCAGGCATTCACGCCGTACGCGACGTATGCGCGCGTGCGCGTGGCGGGCACGACGACGGAGCCCGGCCTGCCGGTGGCCGCCCTGCCCCCGGCGCTGGCGCCGACGGCGGCCGCGCTCAACGCCGGCCTGAACACCCTGCTGTGGACGATCCCGCAACAGACGTCGCAGGCAGTGGGCGTGCGCTGGGACCTGCGCACGAATATGGCCCTCAAGCTGCAATACGACCGCGTCACGCCGCAGGAAGGCTCACGCGGCACCTTCATCAACCCGACGCCGCACTTCACGCCCGGGCACCCGGTCCACGTGGCCAGCGTCGCACTCGACTTCGTGTACTAGCATGGCGCCCATCAAGTCTTTCCGCCTGCTGGGCACGTCCGTGCTGCTCGGCATCCTGGCCGGCGCGCCCGCGGGTGCGGCCGATCTCGTCGTGATCGTCTCCGCGCGCAATCCCGTTGCGACGCTGCGCGCGGACCAGGTGGCCGCGATCTTCCTCGGCCAGTCCGTGCGCTTCCCCGACGGCACGGAAGCGGTGCCGTTCGACCTGCGCCTCGGCACGCCGATGCGCGACGAATTCTATGCGCGCGTGACGAACAAGTCGCCTGCGCTGCTGAAGGCGCACTGGTCGAAGATGGTGTTCACGGGCCGCGGCCAGCCGCCCATCGAGCTGCAGGACAGCATGGCCGTGCGGCGCAAGGTCGCCGACGATCCGGAAGCGATCGGGTATATCGAACGGAGTGCGCTCGACGCGAGCGTGCGCGCAGTCCTCGTGGTGCAGTGATGACGTCGTCCGCCGCCTCCGACCGCCGCCGGCCCCGCTGGCTCGCGCGCGCCCTCGAGACGCACATCGCGCTGCCGCTGTTCGCCCTGCTGCCGCTCGTGGCCATCTGGGCCGCCTGTTTCCACTTCGTCGAAACCGAACGGCGCGCGGCCGTCGACGCGGCCCACGATGCCGTGCGCGAGCAGCTCGACACATACGAAGCGCAGGTCGCGCGCAACCTGAACGCCATCGACCAGACGCTGAAGGTCATCAAGTATTCCGTCGAGATGAACGGCACGCGCGCCGCCCTGCCCACGCTGCGCGCGGAAGAGCTGCTGCCGCCCGGCCTCGTGTTCCAGGTCAGCGTCGCGGACCGCGACGGCACCATCGTCGACAGCAACCCGTCCATGCCGCCGCAGGACGTGTCGCGCGCCCCCTATTTCACCGTGCACGCGAACGGCACCGGCCACGCGGTGTTCGTCAGCCAGACCGTGGGCGACCCGGCCCGGTCCGAGCCGCACCTGCATTTCACCCGCCGCATCGAGGACGGCGACGGGCGCTTCGCGGGCGTCGCCATCGTCGAAGTCGACCCGGCCTATTTCACCAGCTCGTACGAGCGCTCGCGCGCGGGCGAACTGGGGCTGCTGGCGCTCGTCGGCAACGACGGCGTCGCGCGCGCCGTGCGCATCGGCGACAAGGTGACCTGGGGCCAGCCGATCGCACTCGACGGCATGAAGGAGGAAGCGCTGGCCGCGCACCCGACGGCGCCGGACGGCATCGAACGCTACGCCGCCGCGCGCCGCCTGGCGGGCTTCCCGCTCACGGCCGTCGTCGGCCTCGCCGACAGCGAACAGATGGCGCAGTACGAGCAGCACTACGGGACGTACCTCGTGGGCGCGACGGCGGCCAGCTCGCTGCTCGTCGCCGTCGTCGCGATGATCAGCGCGTGGTCGTGGCAGGTGGCCAAGGCACGCCGGCGCGAGCGCCAGGCGCAGCAGACCTATGCGGCCGCGTCGGAAGCGAGCCCGGACGCGTTCTTCGTCCTGCGCAGCGTGACCAGCGCGGACGGCACCATCGTCGACTTCCTCGTGGAGGGCTCGAACAGCCGCGCCGAACTGTTCACGGGCATCGCCAACGAGGCGCTGCGCGGCCAGCTGCTGGGCGACGCGCTGCCCTATTACCGCACCAACGGCATGTGGGACCACCTCGTGCAGGTGGTGCTCGAGCAGCGCGTCATCGAGGCCGAGTGGCAGGCGACGTCCGG
This sequence comes from Massilia sp. PDC64, assembly GCF_900101265.1. GTDB lineage: Bacteria > Pseudomonadota > Gammaproteobacteria > Burkholderiales > Burkholderiaceae_D > Telluria. The sequence continues at coordinate 46,076 of NZ_FMZS01000015.1, read as the reverse complement.
CCCCACGGCCGGGCGCTGGCTGCAGCGCCAGATCGTGCCCGTCGACGGCGGCGCCGTGGCGATGGTGCGCGACATCACGGAGCGCAAGCTGGCCGAGGACCGCATCCGCCACATGGCCCACCACGACGAGCTGACCGGCCTGCCCAACCGCAGCCTGATCCGCGACCGCCTGGACCAGGCCGTGCGCAACGCCCAGCGCAACGGCGGCCATCTTGCCCTCGCGTTCGTCGACCTGGACGGCTTCAAGCTCGTCAACGACGGCCTCGGTCACAACGCCGGCGACGAATTGCTGAAGGTCGTCGGCAGCCGCATGCAGGCCTGCCTGCGCCGCACGGACACCCTCGGCCGCCTGGGCGGCGACGAATTCGTGATCCTGCTGCCCGACGCCGGCGAAAGCCCGCTGGCCCTGACGCCCGTGCTGGAAAAGATCCGGCAGGCCGTGACGGAACCCGTGCAGATCGGCGACCAGGCCGTGCGCGTGAGCTGCAGCATGGGCGTCGTCGTGTACCCGCGCGACGGCGAGGATCCGAAGACCCTCATGATGAACGCGGATGCCGCGATGTACCGCGCCAAGGACCTGGGCAGCAACAACTTCCAGTTCTATACGCGCGAGATGAACGCCAGCGTCGAGGAAAAGCTCGTGCTGCTGGAAGGCCTGCGCATGGCGCTGGACGCCACGCTGGCGGACGAGACGCACGACGCTGCCGACGGGGAGAGGCCCACGGCGCGCGCGCCGGCCGCCGGAGCGCCGGCCGCCGGAGCGCCGGCCGGCCGTTTCCACCTGCTGTACCAGCCGAAGGTGGACCTGCGCACGGGCCGCGTGTTCGGCGTCGAAGCGCTGATCCGCTGGCGCCATCCGGAGCACGGCATCGTGCCGCCGATGCGCTTCATCGGGCTCGCGGAGGAATCGGGCCTGATCGTCGGCCTGGGCGAATGGGTCGTGCGCACCGCGTGCCGCCAGGCCCAGTTGTGGCGCGCCGCGGGGCTGGATCCGCTCACGGTGTCCGTCAACGTGTCGGCGCGCCAGTTCGAGGAAAAACGCCTCGTCGAGCGTATCGCCGGCGCCCTGCGCGACAGCGGCCTGCCGCCCTGCGCGCTCGACCTGGAAGTGACGGAAAGCCTGCTGATGCGCGACCTGAACCAGGCCATCGAACGCATGCGCGAGCTGAAGGAGATGGGTGTGACCTTGTCGATCGACGATTTCGGTACCGGCTACTCGAGCCTGTCGGCGCTGAAATCGTTCCCGATCTCGACCCTCAAGATCGACAAGTCGTTCGTGCGCGACCTGGCGTCGAGCTCCGACGACCAGGCGATCGCGCTGGCCGTCATCTCGCTGGGCCACCGCATGCACCTGCGCGTGATCGCGGAGGGCGTGGAGACGGTCGAACAGCGCGACTTCCTGCTCGCGAACGACTGCGACGAGATGCAGGGCTACCTGTTCAGCCCACCGGTGCCGGCCGAACGCATCACGGAGATGCTGCAGGCCCAGCAACGCCAGCCACGCGATGTCGCTCGTTCGAGCACGCTGGAGAAGGCGTGAGCATGATCACCCGCCGCGAGGCCGCGCGCATGCTGTTCGGCGCGGACCGCAAGCTGCACCGCATGCTGCAGTACTGGGCCGGAACGGCCATCATGTACACCATCGTCATCGGCCTGATGTTCGGCCCGGGCGCGCTCGAAGGCCAGCCGCAGGCGCGTGCCATCTGCCTCTACGTCGCCGCGGGCGTTGCCGTGTTCTACCCGCTGGTGCGCATCGGCGCGCGCATCGGGCTCGCGCCGACCATCCTCGCCGGGCTGCAGGGCGTGTTCAGCATCAGCTGCCACGTCTGGGGCTATGCGATCGCCGGACCGATGCGGGGCGTGACCCTGGTCGGGCTGCCCGTCATCGTCGTCTTCTGCGTCTTCGCCCTGCGCCCCCGCCAGACCCTGACGCTGACCGCGTTCAACCTGGCCGTCATGGGCGGCACGATGCGGTGGCTCGCAACGCATGATCCGGTGCATTTCCCGCCGGCGGCCGAAGCCGTGAACTTCGCGTTCGTGGCGGTCGCCTCGCTCGCGGTCACCCTGCTGACGGGCGAAATGAGCAAGCTGCGCGCACGCCTGAAGACCCAGAAGGACGACCTGCTGACGGCGCTGGACACGATCCGCACGCTTGCCACCATCGACGAGCTGACCAAGCTGACCAACCGCCGCCACATGAACGAACTGCTGGCGCAGGAAGAGCGCCGGCGCGACGCCGGTGGCGGTCCGACCTGCATCGCCCTGCTCGACATCGACTTCTTCAAGCGCATCAACGACAGCTTCGGCCATGCGGCGGGCGACACCGTGCTGCGCGACTTCGCGCAGGCCACGCGCGCCGAGCTGCGCGAAGGCGACGCGCTCGCGCGCTGGGGTGGCGAGGAATTCCTGCTGATGCTGCCGAACACGACACCCGCCAGCGCCCGCGCGGTGCTGGAGCGCATGCGCGAACGCGTGGCGGCACTGGCGCCCGCCGTGGAACCCGGCAGCGGCGCGGAACACCGCGTCAGCTTCTCGGCCGGCCTGAGCATCTGGCAGCCCGACGAGCCCATCGTCGACACCGTCAACCGCGCCGACAAGGCCCTGTACGCGGCCAAGGCGGCGGGACGCAACCGGGTGGTCGAAGCCTGACGCCGTCAGTGTCCGGGCCGGGTCACCCGGAACCAGTCCACGTCGACGTAATCGCGGACGATCGCCCGCGGTCCCCCGCCTTGTTTCGGCGCGTCGGTGTCCGATTTGATCCACGTGAACACGGCGGGCCGGCTGCCCTTCCACCACGAGAACGGCGCGAGCCTGACCGGCGCGCCGGCAGCGCGGAAGTCGTCCGAGCCGTCCCGCGCATACGAGAAGCGCACGGTCTGGTCTTCCGCCACGGCCGCGCGCAGGATGACGGCCTTGCCCTCCAGCGGCGCGATGCGCGTCTCCGCGCCGTGGTCGGCCACGGTCACGTAGTCCCGCCCATCCTCGTGCACGACGCCCACCCACGGCACTCCGACGCCGAACAGCACGAGACCCGCCCGCTGGCGTTCGCCCAGCCCCTTCAGTTCCAGCCGCGTCGTGATCTCGGACGCGGGTCCCTGCAGGATCTGCGTGAGAACGTTGCGCGCGCCGACCAGGTATCTCGCCTCGTTGGCCTGGAGGCGCAGATAGCCGGGCCGCTGCGTGAGGCTCCAGCTCGCGTCGTCCGGATTGTGGTTCCACGACCATTGCAGGCCCAGGGTCGGCGCCGAGAATTCGTCCGAATCCTGCAGGCGGTCCGCGGGCGCGCTGCGGCCCGTGTCCGGGACGGGTCCCTCGATCACGGGCAGGCCTCCCTGCCCCATCTCCGGCCAGTCGTCCTTCCACACGACGGGCTGCAGGTGCGCGACGCGGCCGAACGCGCCCGTGCTGTTGAAGTGGATGAACCAGCCCTGCCCCGACGGCGTCTCGACCCAGCCGCCCTGGTGCGGCCCGTCGATGCCGTTCCCCGGCAACAGCACCTTGCGCGCCTCGTACGGCCCGTCGATGCGGCGCGCGCGCAGCACGGCCTGCGGCCCGTGGCCCACGCCGCCGATGGGCGCAAAGATGTAGTACCAGCCGTTGCGCTTGTAGACCTTGGGGCCCTCGAGGGTCGGCAGGTTGACCTTGTCCTCGACGATCGTCCTGCCGCCGTCGAGCACGCGCGTGCCGTCCGGACTCATGCCGTGCAGGATCAGCGGCCCCGCGCCCACCTTCGAGTGGACGAGGTAGGCCTTGCCGTCGTCGTCCCAGAACGGGCACGGGTCCTCGTAGCCGGGACCGGCGATGACGGCGACGGGGGCGCTCCACGGCCCAGCCGGGTGGCTCGCCGTGCTCATGAAGATGCCCTCGTCCGGCGTCGCCCAGTACACGTAGAACTTACCCGCATGCTCGCGCAGCGAGGGCGCCCACACGCCGCGCGCGTAGCGCTGGCCCGTGACGGGTTTCGACGTGCTGTCCGTCAGCGTGTACGGCGGGACCATGTCGTAGGCGGGATCGAACGGGAGCCGCGGCAGCACGTGGCCGGCAATGGTCCAGTGCACGAGGTCCTTCGAGCGCAGCACGGGCAGTCCCGGCGCAAAGTGGAAGCTCGATGCGACGAGCCAGTAATCGTCGCCGGAACGGATCACGTCCGGGTCGGAATAATCGGCGTACAGGATCGGGTTGCGATAGGTGCGCACGGGTTCCGCGGCGTGCGCGGTGCCCAGTACGGCGGCCAGCAGGAAGAGGAGTCGTTTCATGGTGTGCAGGGAGGATCGGCGTCAAGGCCCGTCAGCAGCATCGGGCGCGGGTCGGGGCCGGTGGCGGTAAAGCGCACGCGGTGCAGGGCCAGGCCGCGCACGTGGCGCGTCCACAGGCCGTAGGCCGGCATCACCGTGGAAAACATGTGCGGGTCGGGATACTCGGCGGGCGCCTCGGGGATGTCCTGCTGGCGGATCGCCGGCCCGGCCGCTGCGCCCATCGGCAGGTCGACGTCGCGCAACAGCACGTCCTCGATGGCGTGGCCCGGCACGCCCGTGAAGAACGAACCGCGCGCGCCGTTGTCGCTGCCCGTGATGCGGTCGAACACGATGCGGCGCAGCCGGCCCGGTTGCGGGCGCGCCTGTTCCGGCCGCACTCGGCCGCGGTCGCCCAGGCGCAGGAACAACGGGCTCTCGGCGCGGACGATGCGGGCGTCGTGCACGAGCACCCGTTCGACCGTGCCGCCGTCGACGGATTCCCACGAGATGCCGCCGTCGGCCTTGCGGCGCTTCATGGCCCGCATGTCGGCCGACGGTCCGCCCACTTCCACGTGGCGCACGAGCACGTTGCGGAAATCGCCCTGCGAATCCGTGCCGAACTTCAGCGCATTGCACGTGCTGTACAGGCGGCAGTGCTCGACGAGCACGCGGTCGATCGGCCGCTGGCTCGCGCCCTTGAAGCACAGTGCGTCGTCCTCGGCGCTGATGAAGCAGTTGCGCACGATGACGCGGCGGCAGCCGTCGATGTCGATGCCGTCGTTGTTGTGGTTCGCCTGGTTCTCGACGTGGATGCCGTCCACGATCAGGTCTTCGCAGTTCAGGTAGTTCTGCATCCAGCACGGCGAATCTTTCAGGCGTATGTCCGCGACGACCACCTGGCTGCAGTCAAGCATGCGGATGACGAATGGCCGGCCCGGCGTCGCGCCCGTCGTTTCCTGGCCCGGGAAGTTGTCCGGCGTGCCCCGCCCGTCGATGAGCCCCTTGCCGCGGATACCCACGCGCGTGCAGCCCTCGGCGAAGATCAGCGACTGGTTCATCCCCATGTTGCTGTCCTGGACGGTGGGCCGGCGCGCGCGCCGCTCGGGATAGTCCCGCAAGTCCGTGCTGGCCAGCAGGCGCGCACCTTCGGCCACTTCCAGCATCACGCCGGAGCGCAGGTCGATCGTGCCGCTGACGTAGTCGCCCTTGCCGAGACGGACGACGCCGCCGCCGGCCGCCGCGCACGCGTCGACGGCGCGGCGGATCGCGGCCGTCGCGGGCTCGCCGGCGCGCAGGCCGTACGCCTCCGGCACGAACACCCTGTCCGGCACGGGCCAGGGGCGCAGGGTGCGCGTGAGCTCGTCCGCCATCGCGTCCAGGTCGCGCCGCAAGGCGTCGGCCCAGGCCGGCGCCGCGCACACCGCGGCCCCCGCGACGGCGGGCAGCAGCCACGGCGCCAGCAGCGCCGCCTGCAACAGGGTACGTCGTTCCATCATCGTGCGGGTCTCCTTCACAGCTTGACGTTCAGGGTCAGGAACAGCTGGCGCCCGAGCGTGTCGTACGATGCCGGGATCGTGTTATTCGACGGCAGCTGCGAGGAACCGAGGATCGGCGGGTCCTTGTCCAGCACATTGCGCACGCCGCCCGTCAGGTTGACCATGCGGTTGAATTCCCAGCCGGCCGTCAGGTCGAGCCAAGTATAGGACTTGATCTTCGGATTCGTCAGCGATTCCAGCGCGGGCGGATTCGCGGCCAGCGCGTACGAGTCCACCGTGACCGGCCCCGTGTAACGCGCGCGGGCCGACAGCAGCAGCGGTCCCCGCTTCATGCTGACGCGTGTCGTGCCCTTCCAGCGGGGCACCGGCTGGCCGCAGGTGCCGCCCCACGTGCCCACGCAGCGGTTCTTCAGGCCCGGCAGGTCCTGGATCGGCGTGAACGTCAGCTCGTTCACGTACGTCCAGTTGGAGTCCAGTGTCCACTGGATGCCGTCGCGCGTGAAGTTGTAGTGGCCCGCGAGGTCGACGCCCCGCGTCGCGATGCCGCCGATGTTCGCGTTCGTCGTCATCACATACGTCGGCGCCGCGATCTGGCCCGTGACGGGGTCGCGGTTGATCGCGCGGCAGTAGACGCTGGCGGCGTTGCGGATCGTGTTGTAGCACAGGTCCAGCACGGACTGGATGCCGCCGCCGCCCAGCGTGGAGATGGCGTCGTCGACGGTGATGCGGTACCAGTCCACGCTCAGCTGCAGGCCTTTCACCGACGGGGGCATGAACACGGCGCCGACGGTGACGGTGTGCGACGTTTCCGCCGCCAGGTCCGGGTTGCCGCCGACGACCTGCGTGATGAACGGCGACGGCTGCACGGCCGGGTCGAACACGAGGTTCGCGGGCACGCCGGTCGCTTCGCACAGCACGCGCACGGCCTGCGTCTGCTGCGCCAGCGGGGCGCGGCTCGAGCACGGGTCGATGGCCGTCGGGCCGTTCGTGCCCTGGCCGCCGAACAGTTCGCCCACGTTCGGCGCGCGGATCGATTTCTGCTTCTGCGCGCGGAACGTCAGCGCGCGCGTCGGCGCCCATTCCGAGCCGATGGAGCTGGTCCACACCTTGCCGACCGAGCTCACGTCGTAGTCGGAGCGGCGGAACGCGCCCGACACGGACAGGCTCTTCGCGAACGGCTTGTCGGCCAGCAGCGGCACGCGCACCTCGCCGTAGACCTCCTTCACGGTCGTCGACCCCTTCGTCGCGCGCGCCGCGTTCCAGCCCGAGACGTCGCCCGACGCCAGGAACACGTCCGGGCTGTAGGCGCTGTACGCGTAGCGGCGCTCGAAGCCCGTCGAAAAGTCGATGGCGCCGGCCGGCACGTCCATCAGCGAACCCGCCACGTTACCGGCGAGGACGTTCTGCTCCGCGGTGATCTTCGACTTCGACGCCACCGAGATCGCATTCGCGGACGCTTCCGTCAGGTTCTGGCCGAACGGGTTCAGCACGGGCGCCGCGCCGTTCTGCGCGAGGATCGCGTTCTGGAAGCGGCTGAGCGAGATGGAGCCCGCCTGGTCCTGCGTCTCCGTCGTGCGCGCCTTCGTGTAGTACACGTCGTACTTCAAGTCGCGCAGCCAGCGCTCCGACACGTCCGGCAGGCTGCCGCGCAGGCCCAGCGCGATGCGGTAGACCTGGTGGTCCGTGTCCGCCACGCGCCCGCCCAGGTCGGAGAAGCGGCGGTTGTAGTTCAACACGGCGAGGCCGTCGCCCGGCGTGGTCGTCAGGGTCGACGTGCCGTTGGTGACGCGCGTGGTGCCCGTCTCGCGCAGGTCCAGCTGGCGCAGCACTTCCTGCATCTGCGGGCTCAGGTACGGGTTGTTCGTATTGAACAGGAAGTTGCCGCTGGCGCTCGTCGGGCCGATCTGCACGCTGGCGGAATTGCTGCTGAAGTGCGCCTCCATGTAGCCCGTGGCGCGATCGCTGAAATCGTAGTGGGCGAACGCATTGCTCATCCAACGCTTCTGCGGCGTCACCATGTACGACAGCGGGCCGAGATCGTACGCGTCGCCCGGCGCCGCATACGGACGCACTGTCCTGCCGGTCGGGTCGAAGATGGCGCCCAGCGTCGTCATGTTCTGCAGCCCGGCCGCGATCAACGCGGCGTTCAACGCGGGATTCGACGCGGCGGAGCCGACGACGGGCAGGTTGCCGATGCGACCCGTCGGCACGTTCGACGAGCCGCTGAAGATCAGGCCCGGACGTCCCCCGGCCGACAGACAGGTCTGCCCGGCAGGCACGGCGAGCGGCGTGCCCGGACGCGTGGACGACCACGACGACGCCGTCACGCAGCCGTCGCCCAGCGACGGCAGGGCCCAGCCGCCCCGCTCCCCGCGCGTAAAGCCTTCGCGGTCCATGTAGTTGACGGAGACGACGACATTGCCCCTGCCCTCGCCGAAATTTCCGCCTACGGTCAGGTCGAGCGAATCGTTCGGCGTGCGCGTGGGCTGGTCGACGCTGCGCTGCGCATTGATCTCGACACCGGAAAAGTTATCGCGCAGGATGAAGTTGACGACGCCGGAGATGGCATCCGAGCCGTACACGGCGGACGAACCGCCCGTCACCGTCTCCACGCGCTTGACCAGCGCCGCGGGAATCGTGTTGACGTCGGTCGTGAAGTCCGGGCCCGTGATGGCGAAGCGGCGGCCGTTGACGAGCACCAGGTTGCGCGTCGGTCCCAGGTTGCGCAGGTTCAGCGTCGAGGTGCCGGACGGCTGGCCCGGCTGCACCGTGTTCGCCGTCGGGCTGCTCAGCTGGTTCGCCGTGAACTGCGGCGTATCCGACAGCATCACCTCGAGGTTCTGCGTGCCGGTCAGTTTGAGTTCCTGCGCGTCGACCGTCGTCACGGGCGTCGGCGCGAGGAAGCCCCGGCTGACCAGGCGGGAGCCGGTCACGACGACTTTATTTTCTTCGGGCTTCGCCGCGTCGGCTTCCTGCGCGTTCGCGTGGCAACCGAGGTGTGCCGCGATCAGCAGCGCGGACATCGTTGTAGTGTGGTGGGCGCGGGCCCGCTTGTGCTTGCGTCTCGTCTTCATGCCTTTTTCCTTATGTGTTTTCGATGGCGTAAAGATGGTAGACAGCCGCCGCGAACAGGGTCAATCGGCGACCGCTCAGCGGACTGACCGAAAGGAAATCTGGTCAAAAACGTGATCGCAACGTGAAAAACGGGCGGTTATCATCGGCTGTCGCATCCCTGGAGACACCATGCCCGCCTTTGCCATCGCCGCCCTGCTGATCCTCGTGACGGTCCTGCCTGCCCGCGCGGCCGACCGCATCGACCGCCAGGCGCTCGTCGCGCGCCATGCCCCGCATTTGACGGCGCCCGACCCGTGGGCCCCGCTCAGCGTCGGCAACGGCCGCTTCTGTTTTACGGCCGACGTGACGGGCCTGCAGACCTTCGCCGACCACTACCGCGCGCACGGCATCGGCCTCGAGACGCAGGCACGGTGGGCGTGGCACGAAGACCCGAATCCGCACGGGTACAAGCTCGCCAACGCGAACAAGTCCTATACCGCACACGGCAAGACGGTGGACTATCCGACGCGGATGGACGTGCCGGCCGCCGCCTGGCTGCGCGAGAATCCGCATCCGCAGCCGCTCGGCCAGCTCGCGCTCGCATACACGCACCGCGACGGCCGGCCGCTCGCGCTCGCGGACGTGGACGCCGTCGACCAGCGCCTCGACCTGTGGCGCGGCATCCTCACGAGCGCGTACACGATCGATGGCGAACGGGTCGTCGTGACGACGGCCGTAGCCCCGGACCGCGACTCGCCGGACCGCGACACGCTGGCCGTGCGCATCGAATCGACGCTGCTCGCGCGGGGCCTCGCCGTGCGGCTGGCGCTGCCGCGCGGCTACGTCGCGGGCATCAAGCAGAATCCGCCGCTGGACTGGTCGCAGCCGGCGTCGCACACGACGACGATCGTGACGCGCACGGACCGGACCCTCGTGCTCGCGCACGCGCGCGACGGCTATCGCTACGGTGCGGCGCTGCGTGCGTCCACGCCGCTGCGCATCGCGACGCCCGCGCCGCACACGTTCGAGCTGCGGCCGGCGGCCGGCCAGGTGCTCGAGTTCACACTCGCGTACGGGCCGGACATCCCGAAACCCGACGCTGCCGACGTCTTCGCCCGCAGCGCCGCGCACTGGCCCGGATTCTGGCAAAGCGGCGGCGCCGTCGACTTCAGCGGCAGCACGGACCCGCGCGCGGCCGAGCTGGAACGGCGCGTCGTGCTGTCGCAATACCTCACGGCGATCCAGGCGGGCGGCACTTTCCCGCCGCAGGAAAGCGGGCTGACGACGTCCACGTGGTACGGCAAGCACCACACGGAGATGATCTGGTGGCACACGGCGCACTTCGCGCTGTGGGGCCGCCCGGCCTACCTGGCGCGGGCGCTGGACTGGTTCCGCGCCACGCTGCCGGCCGCGCGCGCGATCGCGGCATCACGCGGCCTGCAGGGCGCGCGCTGGCCCAAGATGACGAGCCCGCAGGGCCGCGAAAGCCCCGGCGGCAATCCGCTGATCGTGTGGAACCAGCCGCACCCCATCCACCTCGCGGAACTGCTGTACCGCGCCGAACCCACGCCTGCCACGCTCCGGCGTTACCGCGACCTCGTGTTCGCGACGGCCGATGCGATGGCGTCCATGCTCGCGTGGGACGACAAGAACAAACGCTGGGTCCTCGGCCCGCCTTTGTGGATCGCGCAGGAGATCCACGATCCGGCCGCCAGCATGAATCCGGCCTACGAACTGTCGTACTGGTCGACGGCGCTGGACATCGCGCAGCGCTGGCGCGAGCGCCTGGGCCTGCCGAGGAATACGGACTGGGACGAGAAACGCCGTCACCTGTCCGCTCTGCCCGTCAGGGACGGCAAGTACGTCGCGCTGGAATCGATCCCGGACACGTGGGACAACGTGGCGAGCCGCCAGGACCACCCGTCGTTCCTGATGGCGCTGGGCCAGTTGCCGGGCGCCGGTGTCGACCGCGCCGTCATGGACCGCACGCTGGACGCCGTGCTCGCGCACTGGGACTGGAAGGCGAAGATCTGGGGCTGGGATTACCCGATGATCGCGATGACGGCCGCGCGCCTGGGGCGACCGGACACGGCCGTCGACGTGCTGCTGAAGACCGGGGTGCCGAACAACGGCTATACGGCGGCCGGGCACAATCCGAACACGGACTTGCCCGTCTATCTGCCGGGGAACGGGGCGTTGCTGGCGGCCGTCGCGATGATGGCCGGCGGGTGGGATGGCGCGCCGGCCGGGGACACCCCCGGCTTTCCGCACGACGGGACGTGGGTCGTGCGTGCCGAGGGCCTGAAGCCGCTGCCCTAGGCCAGCATCGTGCACATCGCGCCCTGCAGGCCGAGATGTGCCCCCTCCAGCGCGATGCAATCCCGCGCCGGTGGCGCCTCGGGCTCCACGACGATCACCTTCACGCCCGCCTGCTCCAGCCATTGCACGGACAAGTCGGCCACGTCGCTGTCCGTGATCACCGTGTGCACCTGCTTCAGCCCGCACAGGATCAGGCCCGCGCGGCGCGCGAACTTGGAGCTGTCCACCAGCACGATGAGCTTCTCGGCCTGGCCGATCAGGCGCTTCTCCGCGCGGATCAGCAGCGGGTCCGTCTCGACGAGGCCCAGCATCGACAGCCCGGACACGCTCATGAACATCTTCGACGCGTACTGGTCGCCCGTCGCATCGTTGTCGAACGGGGACAGGATCACGTTCTCGTTGCGGTAGACGGTCCCGCCCGGGATCAGCACTTCGTTCTGGCTCGTTGCCAGCAGCCGGTCGGCCATCAGGAACGAATTGGTCATGATCTTGAGGCTGCGGTCGGCCAGGAAGTCGGCCATCATGAACGTCGTCGTGCCGCCGTTGATGATGATGGTCTCGCCGTCCTCGCACAACGCGGCGGCGCGGCGGGCGATGGCGTACTTGCGGGCGGCATTGGCGCGCAGGTTGCCGGCAAAGGTGTCGTTGGCGAGGCCGCCGAGGCGCTTCTTCTGCGGGGACGTCTCGGCCCCGCCGCGCGTGCGGTGGATGAGGTTGCGGGCGGCGAGCCAGCTGATGTCGCGCCGGATCGTGGACGGCGATGCGTCCAGCGATTCGACCAGCTCGTGCACGGTGGCCGCCTTGCGCTCGTCGAGCAGCTTCAGCAGGCGGTTGCGACGCTTGTTGATCATGAGGTCTCCTTCTCGATATCGAAATCGATCCGGCGTGCGGCGGCCCCGTTCGTGGTGGTGGGGATCGACGCGTATCGCGTTCATCGGGCGCATGCCGGATCGGCCGGTGTTGCCGATTCATGATAGCGCACAACAAAGCTGTTAGGAACGCACAATCGATATCATTTCAAGGCGCGCAACGGCACGCCGCCGCACGTGCGCAGCGATCAGGAAACGATCAATGTTTCCGCAAACATCGAGCGAAAGAATCAGGCTTGGCGCAAGCGGCGGATCAGGGCGTCGGGGTCGGCGTCGCGCATCAGCAACTCCGCGTGCGCGGGACGCACGAAGCCCGTGTTGACGAGGTGGTCGACGAAGGCGGCCAGGCCGTCGTAGAAGCCGTTCACGTTCAGGAGGCCGATGGGCTTGGCGTGGATGCCCAGCTGGGCCCACGTGACCATCTCGAACAGTTCTTCCAGCGTGCCCATCCCGCCCGGCATGGCGATGAAGCCTTCGGCCAGGTCGGACATCATCGCCTTCCGCTCATGCATGTCCTTCACGACGAACAGGCGCGTGAGGCCCGCGTGGCCCACTTCGCGCTCGACGAGGTGCTTGGGGATCACGCCCGTCGCGTCGCCGCCGAGGCGCAGCACTTCGTCGGCGATCACGCCCATCAGGCCCACCTTGCCGCCGCCGTAGACGAGGCCGATGTTGTGCTCGACGAGGGCGCGGGCGAGGCCGCGCGCGGCGTCCGCATAGACGGGATCGGCGCCCAGCGAGGCGCCGCAGTAGACGGCAATGGATTTCATGTGTTCCTCAGGTGGATTCAGGCGGCAGCTTCGCGAGGAAGTCGTCGGACAGACGCTGGAACAGCGCGAGCGTCTCGCCGCGCAGGTACGGCCCCAGCATCGACAGCACCTGGTAGCAGCCGCGCGCGAGCGCGTCCGCGATGGCCTGCTGCTCGCTGTACTTGCGCGGGTTGCGCACGTATTCGTACGACAGCCAGTACGTGGCGACGACGACCATGTTCGTGGCCATCGCGCCGATCTGCGCGTCGCCCGCTTCCAGCGAACCTTCGCTGCGCAGGTCTTCGCACAGCTGGCGCGCGACCTTGATCTTATGGGCGAGGATCGCCTTGAAGTGCAGTTCCAGCTTGCGGTTGCGCGACAGGAGGTCGTTCAGGTCGCGGTAGAAGAACCGGTACTTCCAGATCAACTCGAACATGAGGTGCAGGTACAGCCACACGTCTTCCATGTTCGAGCGCCGGCCGGCCGGGACGGTCAGCATGCGCTCGATCTCCGCCTCGAACTGGACGAAGATCGAGTTCACGATGTCGTCCTTGTTGCGGAAATGGTAGTACAGGTTCCCCGGCGAGATGTTCATCTCGTCGGCGATCACGGTCGTGGTGATGTTCGGTTCGCCGAATTCGTTGAACAGCCGCAGCGACAGCTCGAGGATGCGTTCGCGGGTTCGGCGCGGGGCTTTCTGTTGCATGGACACAAGTATGGGTGGAGTCACCCGCAAGGATATCATCGACCGGACCCTCAGGCCATGGCCGGTTGCAGTTCGCGCAGAACACGCAACACCTCGGCCAGCACGCGGGGGTTGCTGCCCAGCGCCACGTGCCCCACGCCACCGAACGCCACGTTGCGTGCGCCCGGAAGGATGCTCGAATCCTGCGGGGCGACGATGTTGTCATGGTGCGTGTAGATGGAGACGATGCGCGCGCGCACGTCCTGCGCCTCGCCCGCCGCGAGGTCGCGCAGCCACGCGCTGTCCCGGCGCATCTGGGCCGCGTTCGCGCCCGGGCCGAGGTTCGCCAGCACCGTGCCGTGGTGCGGCGTGCCGAGCGTGATCAGTTTCGCCACGCGCATGCTGCCGTAGGTCCGCATCCACGCACGCGCCGCGAGGCCGCCCATGCTGTGGGCGACGATCGCGACGCGCGCGGCGCCCGTCGCGGCGCACAGCGCCTGCACCCGCGCCTCGATCAGCGGCGCGTAATCGTCGATGCTGCCCGCGACCGGTTCCAGGTTGATGCTCGCGTGGCTGATGCGCTCGCGGTCCAGCAGCGGCTCCAGGTGCGCCCAGTAGCCGCTGTTGCAGCCGTAGCCGTGCACGAGCAGCACGGGAACCCGCCGGCTGTCGCGGTGGACCGTCATGCGCGCGCAGCCGCGCGGCACGTGCCAGGACGTCACGAGCATGCTGGCCCGGAATTCCTCGGCCAGCATGCGCAGGCGCGCCGCCGCGCCGAGGCGGTACTCGGGCGGCGTATGGCTCGCCGCGCGCGCCGCCATGACGAAATTGTTCATGTTGATCGCGAGGCGCACAAGGACGACGGCGCCGATCCCGCCGACCAGCGCGCCCCAGAGCGGCACGCCGCGCCGCTGCAGCACCCACGCGATCAGCAGCGCCGCGGCCAGCTGCACGAGCAGGACGAGACGCAGCAGGGTGCGGGCGCTGGCCATGATCACGCGGGCCGCGCGGCCGGCCGCCCCGTGAGCGCTTGCGCCAGCTCGCTGGCGAGACGCGCCGTGATGCCGTAGATCGACAGCTGCGGATTGGCGCCGATCGACGTCGGGAACAGCGAGCCGTCGTGCACGGACACGTTGGCGAGGCCCCGGTAACGGCCGTCCGCCCCCGTGACGCCGTCATGGTCCCCGCCCGCCATCGCGCAGCCGCCCATCACGTGCGCGGACACGACGCGCGTCAGGTGGCGCTCGAACGGCAGCGCGGCGATGCCGGCCTTCGCCTCGTTCCAGCCGGCGTAGCGCGGCGCCCGCTCGTGCGCGACCTGCACGCCGGTGGCGCCGGCCGCGAACTGGATCTCGGCCATCGTCAGCAGTGCGTGCCGGGCGCCGTCCCACACGGGATCGTTCAGCGGATAGTCGAGGACCGGAGAACCGTCCCCGTTCAGGCCGACGGTGCCGCCCTGCGATTCCGGATGAAAACCGTCGCGCAGCAGCGCCAGCATCCCCTGCAAATGCGGGAAGTGGCGCATCATCTCCGCGTGTTCGCGGCCGAAGCCCTGCATCGTCGTCGCCAGCAGCACGGGATGCAGCGGTGGCGCTTCCAGCTTGAAGCCGAGCGGGCCGTCGATCGCCTGCGTGTGCAGGAAGTGGTCCGAATATACCGTCTGCGGCGCGCCCGCATAGCCGTCGACGCGCTGCGGGAACAGCGCGGCCGATACGAGCGTCGGATGCAGGAACGTGCGCTTGCCCAGTTGCCCGCTGGGGTCCGGCGCTTTGGAACGCAGCAGCAGCGCCGGCGTGTTGATGGCGCCACCGGCCAGCACGTAGTGGCGGGCGCGCAGGCGCAGGCGGCGGCCCGTGGCGTGCAGGCCGCCCGCATCGAGCAGCGTGCAATCGAGGCCGTCGACCTTGTCGCCCTTGAACACGAGGCGTTCCGCACGGGCCCGCGTGACGAGCGTCGCGCCGTGGTCGAGCGCGGACGGGATCGTCGTCACGAGCATCGACTGCTTCGCGTTCGTGGGGCAGCCCATGCCGCAATACCCGAGGTTCCAGCAGCCGTTGACGTTGCGGCGGATGAGTCCCGTCGGGATGCCGAGCTTCTCCGCGCCGCGCCGCAGCAGCGCGTTGTTCTCGTTCGGCGCGCCGGGCCAGTCGGCCACGTGCAGGCGCGCTTCCATCAGCGCGAACCACGGCGCCAGCTCGGCCTCGCCATACGTCGCCAGGCCGAAACGCTGCTGCCAGAACGCGAGCGTGGACGGCGGCGTGCGGAAGCTCGACGTCCAGTTCACCGTCGTCGACCCGCCCACCGTGCGGCCCTGCAGGATGTTGATGCCCTTGTCGCGCGTCTTGCGCGCGGCCGACTCCTGGTACAGCGCCGGGTAGGCGTCCGCCTCGCGCATCCTGAAATCGCGCGAGGATTTCAAAGCACCCTCCTCCACGACGATGACGGACAGGCCGGACAGCGCGAGGATCTCCGCCGTCACGCCGCCGCCCGCGCCACTGCCGACGATGACGACGTCGGCAGAGAGATCGCGGTCTTGCTCCTCGCGCGCGCCGTCGATGACCTTCCAGCCGCGCGCGAGGCCGGCCACGATCGGATCGGGAATCACGGCCTGGTTGCTCATGCGAGCTCCTTCAGTGGGCCGGGGTAGCCGATGGCCTCCCAGTGCGCCGGCTCGCTGTACCAGGCGCCCAGCACGAGGTCGTGCAGCGCCGCGTATGCCGTGCGCAGCAGGGACAGGCGATGCACGCGCCAGTCCTGCAGGAACGCGGCGACGTCCGCTTCCTTCGCATTCGCCCAGCCGTCCGGGATGCCCGTCAGCAGGCGCCGCGCGGGGCCGAGTGCGAGCAGGCCGAACAGGTCCTGCACTTCCTGCTGGGCCGACAGCGGCAGGCCGAGGATGGTCTGGTGCACGCGCGCAGTCGTCGCGGCGATGGCGCGGGCCCGGTCGGCGGGCGCATCCGGCAAGGCGCCAGACAGGATCGCGGCGACGATGGCATCGAGGGCGGCGCGCGCCTCGCCGTCGAGGACGAAGCCGCGCGGGGGCGCCGGATGCGTGTGCCGGTACCAGCCGCCGCCCGCGGCCAATACCGCGGCCGACAGCAGCCCGGCCTTCAGGAAGGTTCTGCGGGTTGTCTCCATGCCTACCCTTTGTATGTGTTTTTCAAAGTGTAAGCGAAAGAACAGGTCAGGCGACCAACTCGGACTAGAGCAAGCCGTCTAGGAATCCCGCCCCGTGGATTTCAGCATCTGGCGGGCGATGCCGCGCAGGATGTTGACCTCTTCCGTCTCCAGCTGCGTGCGCGCGAACAGGCGCTTCAGGCGCGGCATCAGCTTTTTCGGGTTGCTCGCGTTGAGGAAGCCGATCGCGACGAGCGCTTCTTCCAGGTGGGCGTACATGCCGTCGATCTGCGCGACGCTCGCCGCCTCGCCGTGGAAGCCGATGCCTTGCTGGGTGCGATTCTCGCCCTGCGCGGCGAGACGGCATTCGTAGGCGAGCACCTGGGCGGCCTGGGACAGGTTCAGCGACGAATACTCGGGATTGGCGGGGATATTAATCAGCACGTTGCACTGCTCGACGATCTGGTTCGGCAGGCCGAAGCGCTCGTTGCCGAGGATCAGGGCCGGGCGCAGGTCTTCGGTCCCTGCCGCGTGCGCGGAGAATTCGCGCGGCGACCACACGGGCGGGGAAAACTCGCGCAGCCGGGCCGACACGGCCGCCGCGAAATTGCAGCCGTCCAGCGCCTCGCCGATGGAGTCCACGATGCGCGCGCCGTGCAGCACGTCGACGGCGCCGCTGGCGAAAGCGACCGCCTCGGCATCGTACAGCGGGTCGTTGCAGCGCGGGGCGACGAGCACGAGGTCGGAAAATCCCATCGTTTTCATGGCGCGCGCCACCGAGCCGACGTTGCCGGCGCGGCTCGTCTCCACCAGCACGAAGCGTAGACGTTTGAAAAGAGAAGAGACAGTTTCGGTCGGGTTCATTTAAAATAACGCCATCGCGCGGTGACGAGCGTTGAAATGCGGGCAAGAAGCTCGCGATTTTAACGGCTTCGGCACCGCTTTGCTCTTTAATTATTTCTCGTTCAGATCGTTCACGGCGCCCGCGCGCGGTGGGCGTCAGCATTTTTTTACGGAAGCCCTCTATGCATCCCATGCTCAACACGGCCATCAAGGCCGCCCGCCGCGCCGCGACCGTCATCAACCGCGCATCGTTCGACCTCGACCGCATCACCGTCAGCGAAAAGAGCCACAACAACTTCGTGACCGACATCGACCAGGCGTCGGAACAGGCCATCGTCGAAACGCTGCTGAAAGCCTACCCCGACCACGCCATCCTCGGCGAAGAATCGGGCCCCACCGCGAACCTGAACGACGACAGCGAATACGTCTGGATCATCGATCCGATCGACGGCACCACCAACTTCCTCCACGGCTACCCCAACTACTGCATCTCGATCGCGCTCCAACAGCGCGGCGTGATCACGCAGGCCGTCATCTACGACCCGGTCCGCAACGACCTGTTCACCGCCACCAAGGGCGCCGGCGCCTACCTGAACGACAAGCGCATCCGCGTGCGCAATCCGGACCGCATCAACAAGGCGCTGATCGGCTCCGGCCACGGCGCCGAGCCGCGCGACCTCGCCGAATACCTGCGCATGTACGAAGTCGTCGCCCCGCGCTGCCACGGCCTGCGCTCGAGCGGCTCGGCCGCGCTGGAACTGGCCAACGTGGCCGCCGGCCGCGTCGACGGCTACTTCGAAAAGAACCTGAAAATCTGGGACATCGCCGCCAGTTCGCTGCTCGTGACCGAGGCGGGCGGCATCGTCGGCGAATTCACCGGCGAGTCGGAATACCTCAACAAGGGCGACATCATCGCCGCCGGCCCGAAGGTCTTCGCCGGCATGGTCTCCCTGCTCAAGCCCTTCGCCTGAGCGGCCTCGCGCCGTTTCGCGTAAAATACGCCCTGTGTAAGTCCGGGGAATGCCGCGGGCCTTGCTGGCCGCGCGGCTTTCCCGCCGCAGGCGGCGTTGTCGGCCTGTCAAGATTGCCTCCGGCACCCACGAGGTGCCGCGCCCCCGCCTTCACCGGCCCTGTCATAAACGACACAGGCCGCGCTAAAATTTCCATAGCGAAACATATTTAACTATAATGTCGCGTGATCGTTGACGTTTGTCATCACGTTCGCGTCTTGGCGGCCCGGCACCAGTACCGGCCGTCCTGAGTGTGTAAACCGATCGGCTGGACTGGCGCTTCCGTGGCAACACGAGAAACGACGGGCCGATCCCTACCAGATAACTATGTCATTCAATACTCTCGGTCTGTCCGACGCCATCGTGCGCGCCGTCACTGAAGCGGGCTATACCGCTCCGACTCCGATCCAGGCCAAGGCGATCCCCGCCGTGCTGGGCGGAGGCGACCTGCTGGCAGGCGCCCAGACCGGCACCGGCAAGACCGCCGGCTTCACGCTGCCCGTGCTGCACCGCCTGTCCACCGACAAGTTCGGCGCTTCGCTGACCAGCAAGACGTCCAAGCGCCCGATCCGCGCGCTCGTGCTCGCCCCGACCCGCGAACTCGCGGCCCAGGTCGAGGAAAACGTGCGCATGTACGCCAAGCACACGAACCTGAATTCCGCCGTGATCTTCGGCGGCGTCGGCATCCACCCGCAAATCAAGCTGCTCGCGAACGGCGTCGACATCCTCGTCGCCACGCCGGGCCGCCTGCTCGACCACGTTGCCCAGGGCACGGTCAAGCTCGACAAGATCGAAATCCTGATCCTGGACGAGGCCGACCGCATGCTGGACATGGGCTTCATCCACGACATCCGCAAAGTGCTGGCCGTGCTGCCGCCGAAGCGCCAGAACCTGCTGTTCTCGGCCACGTTCTCGGACGAGATCAAGGCCCTGGCCGACCGCCTGCTGGACAACCCCGCCATGATCGAAGTGGCGCCGCGCAACTCGACCGTCGAAGTCATCGCCCAGAAGATCCACCCGGTCGACCGCGACAAGAAGCACCCGATGCTGGCCCACCTGATCAAGTCGAACGGCTGGAAACAGGTGCTCGTGTTCACCCGCACCAAGCACGGCGCCAATAAACTCGTCGAGCAGCTGGGCAAGGACGGCATCGGCGCGATGGCGATCCACGGCAACAAGAGCCAGTCGGCCCGCACCAAGGCCCTGGCCGAGTTCAAGGACGGCAGCCTGACGGCGCTCGTCGCCACCGACATCGCGGCGCGCGGCATCGACATCGACCAGCTGCCGCACGTGGTCAACTACGACCTGCCGAACGTCCCGGAAGACTACGTCCACCGCATCGGCCGCACGGGCCGCGCCGGCGCCACCGGCGAGGCCGTGTCGCTCGTCTGCGTGGACGAGCACCAGATGCTCAAGGACATCGAAAAGCTGATCAAGCAGACGCTGCCCCGCCACGTGATCCCGGGCTTCGAACCGGATCCGACGGCGAAGCCGCAACCGATCCAGCTGCGCAGCGGCGCGCCGGGCCACCCGAACCGCGGCCGCCCGGGCGGCAACCGCGGCGCCGGCAATGGCGCGGGCGCAGCCGGCGGCAAGCCACGCGTCCAGGGCGCACCGGCGACGGGCCAGCGCAATGGCGGCAATGGCGGCAACGGCAACCGCAACGGCGGCAATGGCGGCGGTCGCGGCCAGGGCCGCGGCCCGCGTCCGGCATCCGCAGCCCGTTCGGGCGGCGAGCGCTGACGCCACACTGTCCGCACACGAGACCGGGACTTGCTCCCGGTCTTTTTTTTCCCAAATTCGGGGTCAGAGCAGTTTTTCGATCAATGTCCGGTAAGCCAGCAACTCGTCCGATTTGCGGATTGCCCCCCCTGCGCAGGCAGACTTGGGCCGGAGACTTGCTTCGAAGATCATTCACGAAAATGGGCTCTGACCCCGAAGTTGCAGAAAAATGGGACCTGACCCTGAATTTAATTGCGCACTCAAGTACTTGCCAACGGTCGATTTTCTCCATATACTTGACGAATCAAGTAACCGTTAAGTTCCTGGAGTCATCATGTCCGACAGCCTCACCACCGAATTCTGCCTGCGCCTTGCACGTGCCTGGGCGACGCTTGCGCGCCGTCTCGACAGCGCGCTGGGCGGCCATCACGGCATCAGCTTTGCCGATTACCAATTGCTCCTGCACCTGCAGCGTGCACCGGGCGGGCGGCTGCGCCGCGTCGACCTGGCCGAGCGGCTGGGCCTGACCGCGTCCGGCGTCACGCGCTCGCTGCTGCCGTTGGAAAAGATCGGCCTCGTCACCCGCCAGAGCGACCCGCGCGATGCCCGCGTCGGCTACGCCCTGATCACGCCGGCGGGCGACGAGCTGGTGACGAACGCGACGACCGTCGTCGACAACATCAGCCGCGCCATGCTGGGCGCGCCGTCCGGCGACCAGTTGCGGGCGACGTCGGACCTGCTCGCGCAGATCGCCGGCATCCAGCACTGATTCACTGATCCACTTTCGCATCAATAACACGATGGCGTGCCGGCCAGGCCGGCGCACGCCCGCACAACGACAAGGAGACCGGGCATGCAAGACGCACCGAACCCGCGCGCCGCCCTGCTGCGCGACCGTAATTTCACCTGGCTAATGAGTGGCGGCGCCATCTCCACCCTCGGCGACCAGTTCACCCAGATCGCCCTGCCCTGGCTCGTGCTGAAGCTGACGGGCGATGCCGTCGCACTGGGCATGGCCGTCGCGCTGATGGGCATCCCGCGCGCCATCCTGATCCTGTTCGGCGGCGCGCTCGTCGACCGCCACTCGCCCAAGCGCATCCTGATGCTCACCAAGCACGTCAACACGGTGCTGTTGGCCGTGCTCGCGTTCCTCGTCTACACCGGGCAGGCACGCCTGCCCGGTGTACTCGCGCTGGCGCTGGGCCTGTCGCTCGCGTCGGCGTTCAGCATCCCGGCGGGCACGTCGATGTTGCCGCATGCCGTCGCCCCGCAGCACCTGCAGGCCGCGAACGGCATGATGATGGGGCTGCGCCAGCTCACGATGCTGGCTGGGCCGCTGCTGGCGGGGCTGCTGTTCGCACTGGCCGGCGACGGCAGCGACGGCCCGCAGCACATGCGCGGCCTCGCCCTCGCGTTCGCGGTCGACTGCATCAGCTACGCCGTGTCCGCGTGGACGCTTGCCAGGGTCCAGCCGCGCCCGTTCGCGCCGGCCGCCAGGCAGCCGGTATTGAAGTCGGTGGGCGACGGTCTCTCCGCCGTATGGAACGACACGCTGTTGCGCACCTGCTTCATGTATTGGGGCCTGTGCGCCTGCGTGATCGGCGGCGTGATGCAGGTCGCGCTGCCGCTGTTGGCAAACAGCCGCCTGCACGGCGCGTCCGCGCTGGGCTTGCTGATGGGCGCACATGGCGCCGGCGCGCTGCTGGGCATGGCCGCCAGCGGCATCGCGGGGAAACGGCGCGCCGGCAATCTCGGCATGACCCTGTTGCTGATCGACGGTCTTGCGGGCGTGCTTCTCGTGCCGCTGGGCATGATCAGCGCCAGCTGGCAAGGCATGCTGCTCATCCTCGCCATCGGCGTGCTGGGCGGGTTCGTGCAGGTCGCCGTGTTCACGTGGATCCAGCAACGCGTGCCGCGCGAGCTGCTGGGCCGCACGATGAGCCTGTTCATGTTCATCTTCATGGGCCTCGCGCCGCTGGCGGCCGTGGTGGCCGGATGGATCGCGAGCCGCGTCACCTTGGCGACACTGTTCGGCGGTGCCGGCCTGGCCCTCGTGGGCGCCGCGCTGCTGGCCTGGCTGTTCACGCCGATGCGCACGCTGGAGGATGCGCCGGCCGGCACGATGGTTTAGCATAGCGGGTTCTCATCGCAAAGGACATCGCATGCCCCGCTTCGCCGCCAACCTGAGCCTCATGTTCAACGAGCTCGGCTTCCTGGAACGCTTTGCCGCCGCCCGCGCGGCCGGTTTCGACGGCGTCGAGTTCCTGTTCCCGTACGCCTTCGACGCGGAACAGATCGCCGGCCGCCTGCAGCGCTACCAGTTGGAACTGGCGCTGCATAATTTTCCGGCCGGCGACTGGGCGGCCGGCGAGCGGGGCATGGCCTGCGATCCGCGCCGCGTGGGCGAATTCCAGGACACCGTCGAGCTGGCGCTGGAATACGCGCTCGACCTGGGCGTGAAACGCCTGCACTGCCTGGCCGGCAAGCTCCCGCCGAACGTCGCGCCCGAGCGCGCCCACGCGACGTTCGTCGACAACCTGCGCTTCGCCGCCGCGGCACTGGCCCCGCACGGCATCGACCTGCTCATCGAGCCGATCAACGACCGCGACATCCCCGGCTATTTCCTCACGAAGAGTGCGCAGGCCGCCGCCATCATCGCGGAAGCCGCGGTACCGAACCTGTTCCTGCAATACGACATCTATCACATGCAGCGCATGGAAGGCGACCTCGCCAACACCTTGCGCGAGCGCATGCCACTGATCCGCCATATCCAGCTGGCCGACGTGCCGGGCCGCCACGAACCGGGCACCGGCGAAATCAATTTTCCCTTCCTGTTCCGCACGCTGGACGAGCTGGGCTACGACGGCTGGGTCGGCTGCGAATACATCCCGCTGGGCGACACCGTGGCCGGCCTCGGCTGGCGTCCCGCGTCGGCTTGATCACCGGCAATAACGAAGCGGCGCAGGTTTGAAAGAATGAGGACTTTTCGGGCCGGCCTTTTGCCGTCCAGAAAGGACCCATGGACCTGCGACGCTGCCTATCCTGTTTCGTCCTTGCCGCCAGCCTGGTGCTCGGCGGCTGTGCCAGTACCGGCCCGGTGAGCCTGGCGGAGGTGCGGCAATTCGCCGACGCCTCGGCCCGACTGGGCGGCTATGGCGAACTGTCGCGCCGCTACCGCGATACCTACGAGCGCGAACAACCATATCTGTCGCCCGCGGCCGACCGCATCGCGAAAGAAAACGATGCGCGCCGGCGTGCCGTGTACGACGACTTCGTCAGCATCCAGAAGACCGTCGTGCTGTACATGCAGACGCTGAGCGTGCTGGCCGGCGATGCACGCTACGACTTGTCCGACCGCATCGACGACCTCGGCAATGGTCTGAAGGCGAATGCGGAATCCGGCCTGCAGCAGCGCCAGATCGCCGCGTACACGGGCCTGACGCGGCTGCTGACGCGGGTGATCGCGTCCGGCTACCAGAATCGCAGCGTCGAGACGATGGTGCGCGACGGCGATGCCGACGTGCAGGTCTTGCTGGAGGCCATGATCGAACTGACCCGCCTGTACGCCAAGACCAACGACAACGAAAAGAAGACCGTGCTCGGCATCTTCGACGTCGAAATCCCCTTCTCCACCAAGACATCGGACCGCATGCTCGTGACCCTGGCCAAGGTCCACTATCTCAACAAGTCGACGGAATACAAGCTGGTCGACAAACGCTACGACCTGGCCTTGCAGGGTTTGACGAAGGTCGCCCTCGGCCATCAGAAACTGCGCGAAAACCTCAATAACCTGCACGGCGACGAAGTACGCAAGCTTCTGGCCACCTATGCCCGCGACCTGACGAAACTGCGCGACGCCCTGTCCGATTGAGCGCTTGAGGAGAGAACATGGCAAACGACGATAAATTGAAACTGGACGGCGCGAAACAAGAGCCCGCGAAGGCGCCGCCGCCGAGTCCGGCCGAGGCCCTGTCGACGGCGCACCAGGTCGAGGAACTGGCCGACAAGCTGTCGGAGTGCGCGGACAGCATCCACCAGCGCGTCATGCGCGACATCCGCCGCCACCAGGGCCAGGACGTGCCGGAACCGGAGCAGATGGCCGCCCGCGCCCTGTTGAATGCGGAGATGGAATTGCGCCAGCGCGCCAACCGCCTGTATGCGGAGGCGGCGGCATGCATCGTGTCGTCGCTGGGCCAGCCGCAGGCGCACCTGATCCGGCTGACGGTGGACGCGGCCGACAAGATCAAGCGCATCACCCGCATCGGCGACGGGATCACGCTCGTCGCGCGCCTGCTGGGGCTGGCCGCGGCCGCCAGCACGGGCCAGGTCGTGCCCATCCTCGCGGCGGTGGAAGGGCTCAAGACCCAGCTCGACATCGTCGCCATCGACAACGCCCCGTCCCTGCCCGCCTCCTCCGCCTGAACGCGGCCGCCGTGCGGCGGTATCCACGCCCCTCGTTCCGCGCTACACTGAAATTGCCGCCGCACGGCATCCATGACACGAACGAGGGGACATCCATGAAAGCCAATCTTCACGCCGACGCCGGCGCCTGTCGTCACGCCTTTCCTGTCGTTTGACCATGGAGACCCTGACACCCGAGCAGCTGGCGCTGCTCAAGACCATGCTCGAGCAACGCCTGGAGGCGCTGTCCCGCGTCGAGGAACCGCGCCCGGACGCGGGAGAATTGCCGGTGGACGAGGTGGAGACGTCGCCGCTGGACCGCGCCACCGTCCGCCTGCTGAACGATTTGTCGCGCGAAGCGGCCGGCCATCATTCGGCCGAGATGCGCCAGCTGCGGCAAGCGCTGGCCAGGATGGAAGACGGCAGCTACGGCTATTGCGAGGAATGCGGCCAGCCGATCGGCGCATCGCGGCTGCTGGCCCGGCCCGAAGCGCGCCTGTGCATCGATTGCCAGACGCGGGCCGAGCGACGCTAGGGTCAATACATGTGCTGGCCGCCGTTGATGGCCAGATTGGCGCCCGTCATGAAACCGGCGTCTTCGGACACGAGGTAGGCGACGAGGCCGGCGATCTCGTCCGGTTCGCCCAGCCGGCCCATCGGGATCTGCGGCAGGATCTTGCCGCTCATCACCTCGGCCGGCACGGCCTCCACCATCTTCGTGCGCAGATAGCCGGGCGACACCGTGTTCACGGTGACGCCATGGCGCGCCATTTCGAGCGCCAGCGCTTTCGTGAAGCCGTGCATGCCGGCCTTCGCGGCCGAGTAATTGGTCTGGCCGAAGGCCCCCTGCTGGCCGTTGACGGACGAGATGTTGATGATCCGGCCCCATTGCTGTGCCATCATCGGTTCGATCGCCTGCTTGCTCATGTTGAACACGCTGTCGAGATCGGCACGGAGGACGGCCTGCCAATCTTCCAGGGTCATCTTGCGCAGGCTGCGGTCGCGCGTGATGCCGGCATTGTTCACCAAGACGTCGAGCCGGCCCATTTCGGCCAGCAGTTTCTGCATCATCCATTCGCAGTCGCCGTAGTCGGTGACGTCGACGCGATATGTCGTGAAGCGGTACCCTTCGTCTCGCTGGGCGGCCAGCCACGCGTCAGGCGTGGCATTGCCGGGCGAATAGGTTGCCGCCACGCGGAACCCCTCCGCCTGCAGGCGCCGGCAGATCGCCGTGCCCAGTCCCCCCATTCCTCCAGTCACCAAGGCTACTTTGTTATCGTGCATGGTTTCGTCGTCCTGTCATCAACCTGCCGCGCCGGGTGCGCAGCACGAAGCACCGAGTCTAGGGCGACGGACAAAGCCGTTCTTGACGAAACGCAAAGGGGAATATGGCCGAGGCGGCCGCCGGCAACCGGGTAAACGGTGTACCGGCGGATTCGGTCAGGCGGATCAGTGGATGATGTCGGGTGGCGACGCCGGATCGAAATCGGCCCAGTCGCCATCGACGATATTGCCTTTGGCGCGCTCGATGTGGTGGGCGCCCAGGTCGCGCAGCAGGTCGACGGCGCGCGATTCCAGGCCGGGATCGTCGAAGGCGACGGCCACGAGCATGCCGGCCGGACGGTTTTCCACCGGCGCGCGGCCGCCCTCCTCGCGCTCGCCCGGATCCTTCATCTTGGAAAAGCTGAACAGCGAGCCGACGTGGGCGCCCAACAGGCCGCCGACCACGGGGCCCAGCGGCCCGGTCACGGGGGCCGTCGCGGCACCGGCGACGACGCCGACGGCCGCGCCGGCGCCCGCCCCCTGGGCCACGCCTTCCGGCGATTCCTTGGCGCCCGGCGAGTGGATATTGTCGCCGCCGATCGGCGTCAGGTCGTGCTGGCCCGGCTGGCTCAGGTAGAAACCGCTGATGCGTTCGCTCGCGAAACCGGCGTCGATCAGGGCACGGCGCGCCCGCTCGACGTCATCCTGCAGTTGGAAGTGCCCTGCAATGATCGTGGACATGGATGGCCTCCTGCATGAAAAGGTGTGGCCATGATGCCTCCCGCTGGGCTCGGTCTCTGTACGCGAGCGCACGCAGCGGAACCGCTACCGCCACTGTCCGTAGACCATGCCGTAGTGCTCCGGTTCCGGTGCCGGCGCGGGGAACCAGTCGCGCGGGTCCACGCGGTAATACGACTGGAATTCCCCATACAGTTCCGGATGGCGCGCGGCCAGCTCGTGCGGCTGCTCGAAGAAACTCTCCGTCGCCACCGCGAAGAACTCGGCCGGATTCGTGGCGCCGTACGGATCGAGCACGTCGCGCTGGCCCCAGTACGCGTCGCGCCGCAGCAGGGCGAAATCGCGCGACAGCGTTTCCGACCAGCTCCGGTAACGCTCCGGGCTGCCGAGGAAAGGCGCGCCGTTGTTGCTGCCCGATTCGCTGTCGAGCTGGTGCGCGAACTCGTGCAGCACGACGTTGTGCGTGCCCTCGGCCGCCAGGCCCGCGCGGCGCACGTGTTCCCACGACAGGACGACCCGCCCGTCGCCCCACGATTCGCCCAGCAGGTCCTGGCGCGTTTCCGTGACGACGCCGGCGGCGTCCTGCTCGCGCCGCGGCACGAGGAACGCGCCGGGATAGACGAGCACGGCGTGCAGGCCCGGGTATACGCGGCTGGGCCGGTTCAGCAGCAGCAGGCAGGCCTGCGCGGCAATCGTCACGCGCATCTCTTCCGTCACCTCGAGCCCGGCGCAGCCGACGAATGTCTTCTGGTGCAGGAACTGCTTGACGAGGCGCTGCAACTGCGCGCGCAGGTCGGGCGGCATGCCCCGGTACTGGGCGACATTGCGCTCGATGATGCCGAGCTGGGTCGCGGTGAGCGGACGCGCCAGCACACGGCGCAGGCGCCAGCGCGGCAGCAGCCACGCGAGCAGCACGCCGAGCGCGAGCACGGCGCAGACGAGAGCGGCTTCCATCGTGTTCTCCAGAGACCGGCGTTATTGCGCCTCTTGCGCGCGCGGCGCGAAATACGCCGCGACCGCCTCCGCATCGCCGACCAGCTTGCCGCCGATGAAGACCTGCGGCCACGTGGTGGCGCCGGAGACGGCGCGCAGCACGCTGGTCGTGATCTTCGCATCCTGCGGGATGTCCGTAAAGACGATGCCGTTCGCCTTCAGCACGGCCTTGGCGCGCGCACAGAACGGGCAGCCGGGTTTGGAAAACATCACGACGGGTTCGCGCGGCGTGGCGTTCGGGTTGATGTAGCGCAGCATGGTGTCGGCGTCCGAGACTTCGAATGGATCGCCTTCCTTGTCCGGCTCGATGAACACCTTCGCGATGATGCCGTCCTTGACGAGCATCGAATAGCGCCAGGACCGCTTGCCGAAGCCGAGGTCGCGCTTGTCGACGAGCAGGCCCATGCCTTCCGTGAAGTCGCCGTTGCCGTCGGGGATCATCGTGATGTTCGCCGCTTCCTGCCCGGCCTGCCAGGACTGCATGACGAAGGCATCGTTGACGGAGATGCACACGATCTCGTCGACGCCGTTCTCGCGGAACGCGGGCGCCAGCTCGTTGTAGCGCGGCAGGTGCGCCGATGAACAAGTGGGCGTGAAGGCGCCCGGCAGGGCGAACACGACGACCGTCTTGCCCTTGAACAATTCATCGGTCGTGATGTCGCGCCACTGGTCGTTGGGGCGCGCCTTGAACGTCACCTGGGGAACGGGTTTGCCTTCCAGCGATTCGGCACTCGGCAGCATGGAGTCTCCTTGATGGGTAAGCGGTCGGGGTGCCGCACCCGGCATATGCGCACGCTTGTCGCCTTTTCAATTGGAATCCTGCAAAAAAACAGCGCCACCCGGCCTCGCGGCGGGGTGGCGCAGCTGGCAGGGGCTGTTTCCTGCCGCCCCTGTCAACGCCAGCGCGCTCAGGCGCGCTCTTTGGCGACCTGGCTCGGAGCCGGGCCGAACAGTGCAGCGACGAGCGGATCGCGGGTCACCGGGCTGCGGTTGACGCGGATCGCGTAATGGGTGTCGTCCGCCAGGATGTGGAAGTGGCGGCCGGTGCCGGCCATGCTCTGCTCGCGCAGGCCCGGACGCTCCTTGCGCGGGGCGGCGCCTTCGCGCTTCGGCTGGCAGATGGCGCCCAGGAAGGCCTTGACGCGCTCCGGATCCGGCGAGATGCGGTACACGGCCTTGCCCAGGTAGGTGGCGGTACCTTCGATATAGCGGGCCAGTTCGATGACGCCGGCTTCGCGCAGGTCGCGGATGTATTTGCGGGCGCCCGACGGCGAGAATTTGAGGAACCATGCGATTTCGTCGGCCAGCATCTCGTGGGTCTGCAGTTCGCCGATGAGTTTCTGCATGTTTTCGATACGGCGCTGGGTGGCCGACGTCGACCGCACCCGCTCGATCGGCGCGAGCGAAATCGGAGCGCGCTCGGTCGGTTGCGGTGGGACGCGTTCGATCAGTGCAGAGTTGCTGGAAGTGTGCACCGCGTTGAGTTCGCCTTGTACCGCATTGTGGTGAGTCGCTGCATGCATATTGGTCTACTCCGTGAAAAGGACGATGTTCTGTGTATGGCCCGGACCGCCGTATTCGTGTATGACCACCTGACAACACGCCGGTTCCGCTTAACTGGGTACAAGATTGCCTGCCTCACCATGCCCGGTCTGTGCGCCATCCAACATTTCTAAAAATTTCTGAAAGTTATTCGTCCTTCAAAGCAAGAGAAACCCGATCACGTATTGACGCGAGACAAATTGGTGAGGCTCAACGGGAACCGGCTGCACCGCTTGCAATCGAAGCGGTATCGATCCGGACGTGGACATGACGATCTTGTAATGAAAGGCGTCATGAAACCACGAAAGGCGACGTTACACGCAATAGGCGACGATTACCCCGCAGTTCGTAACATCCTGAAACAAACAGCAATCATGGCATAAATGGCTACGTTGTAAAATCGCCACAACAACCGGCCGTTAGGTGCGCTAGCGCACTGACCCAAAAAATGGCCGACTTGTAAGCTTGACATCAACATCACTGCAAGCCATGCGATGTCAAGTACCTTTACAACTTATGGGAGTTACCTGTGAATAATACGAAGAAGATCGCTCTGGCCGCCGCCATTCTGTGCTCTGCCGGAACGGCCCTGGCTCAGGACACCACCGAGGTCATCAATCCGTCGTGGTACATCGCCCCGACGGTGGTCGGCATCAAGCCCGACCATGATTTCCTGACCTCGAAGAAGGACTGGGGCGGCGGGTTGAAGTTCGGTAAGGCCGTGCATCCGCTGTGGGATATCCAGATTGGCGCCACCCAGGCGCGCGTCGACGACAACGGTTTCAACTACCGCCAGACCCTCGTCGGCGTCGATGCCCTGCTGATGCTGTCGCGCAAGACCTTCCGTCCGTACCTGCTGATCGGTGTCGGCGGCGAACGCGACCACGAGAGCAATCCGATCCGTAACGTGTCCGGCTGGTCGCCGTACTACCAGGCCGGCGTCGGCTTCCAGGTCAGCATGAACGAACAGTGGTCCCTGCAGGCCGACGTGCGCGACGTGCGCGCCCACCTGCGCGACGACGACAAGTTCGGCTTCTCGCGCGCCAACACCAAGTACGCGACGTTCAGCCTGAACTACGCCTTCAACCCGCCGCCGCGCCCGGCACCGGCTCCGGCTCCGGCCCCCGCTCCGGCACCGGTCGTCGAGACCCCGCCGCCGGCACCGGTCGCTCCGCCGCCGCCGCCGGCCCGCTTCGAGAAGGTGACCCTGTCGGCCAGCGAACTGTTCGCCTTCGACAGCGCCACCCTGTCGTCGCCGCAGCCGAAGCTGGATGACATCGCCGCCGCCCTGCAGGCCGATCCGTCGATCACCGACGTGGACATCACGGGCTACACCGACCGCCTGGGCTCGACCAAGTACAACCAGAAGCTGTCGGAGCGTCGCGCCAACGCCGTGCGCGACTACCTGATCGCCAAGGGCATCGACGGCAACCGCCTGAAAGCCTACGGCAAGGGCGAGCAGAACCCGGTCGTGACCGACTGCCACCAGAAGAAGCGTTCGGAGCTGATCGCCTGCCTGGCACCGAACCGCCGCGTCGAAGTGGAGCCGATCACCGTCGAGCGCCGCGTGCAGTAACGCGGGCATGCGGGGCGCGGGTGCCGGATGCCCCGCCCCGCTCGCGCTACCGATTCTGGGCGTAGCCCCCTGAACGCGCCTTCGGGCGCGTTCGTCTTTTTGGAGGTAACCCGATGGCAGTACAAAACTGGATCCCCTTCTCCCGCCAGGTCGTCCACGTGATGCGCTGCGCCGTGACCGAATGGCTGAGCCACCGGGCATCGAGCAAAGGTGCCGCCCTCGCGTTCTACACCCTGTTCTCGCTGGCGCCCATTCTCGTGCTCGTCATCGCGATCGCCGGCTTTTTCTACGGCACCGACGCTGCCCAGGGCCAGTTGCTGGACGAACTGCGTGGTCTCGTCGGCAAACAGGGCGCGGAAACCATCCAGGCGATCCTGGCCGGTGCCCGCAACAAGGAAAGCGGCAAGCTGGCGACGATCATCGCGACGGTCCTGCTGCTGGTCGGTGCGACCAGTGCGTTTGCCGAACTCAAGGACAGCCTGGATGAAATCTGGGACGTCCCGGCACCCAAGGACGCCACCTGGTGGGACACCGTGCGCACCCGCCTGCTGTCGTTCGGCCTGATCCTGACCCTGGGCCTGCTGCTGATGTTCACGCTCGTCGTGTCCGCTGCGCTGTCCGTGCTGGAAAAATACCTGGGCGGCATGTGGCATTCCGCGACGATCATCCTGGGCTGGGTGGCCTGGGCCGTCAGCTTCCTCGTCATCGCGGTGATGTTCGGCGCGATCTACAAGCTGCTGCCGCGCGTAAAACTGTCGTGGCATGACGTGACCATCGGCGCGCTCGGCACCGCCATCATGTTCACGGTCGGGAAGTTCGCGATCGGCCTTTACATCGGCAATAGCGGCACGACGAGCAGCTTCGGCGCGGCCGGCTCGCTGATCGCGCTGCTGCTCTGGGTGTATTACTCGGCGCAGATCTTTTTTCTCGGCGCGGAATTCGCCCGCCAGTACGCGCTGCAGATGGGCAGCCTGAAGGACAAGCACGTCCCCGGTGCACCGCCGCCGGACGCGCGCCCCTCGCCCGTGCACTGAACGACCGCGGCGCTGCCCATGCCGGGCGGCGCCGTCATTCGCCCAGCAGTTCGGCGATGACTTCCATCCCTTCCACGCGCTCGGCCACGACCTTGATCACGACGACGACGGGGACGCCGAGCAGCAATCCCCACATGCCCCACAGCCAGCCCCAGAACAGCAGGCTGACGAATACGGCGGCCGGATTCATCTTGGCGATCTTGCCAGTCATCCAGGTCGTGACGACCATGCCGACGAGCGTCGCGATCGCCAGCGACGCGCCCGCCACGAGGATCACCATCTGCAGCGATTCGAACTGCAGGAAGGCGACGAGGCCCGTGGCCGACGTGATCAGGAGCGGGCCGAAGTAAGGCATGATGTGGGCCACGCCGGCGAAGATCGCCCACGCGCCCGCGTTTTCCAGGCCGATGAGGCGCAGCGCCACCCACATCAGCAGCGCCAGCAGCACGTTCGTGACGAGCAGCATGAACATATAGTTCTGGATGGACGTGTTGATGTCTTCCAGAATGTGCACCGTCACTTTTTTCTGCGTCAGCGACGGTCCCGTCAGCTTGACGAGCTTGCGCTTGAACGTGTCCCCCGCCAGCAGCAGGAAGAACACGAGGAACACGACCATCGTCGCTTGCGAGATGAAGCTGGCCAGGCCGACGGAACCGGCCAGCAGCCAGTCCATGATGCGGAAATTGCTGGCGCCGGGCGTCTGTGCGACGGCCGGTGCCGCCGCCCGCCGCGGCGGCGTGGCCCGCTTCGCACCGCCCGCGTTGGCGGCGGCCTGTTCGAGCTCGGCCGCGGCGGCCTGCACCTGCTGGATCGTCGACGGCCCGTCCGATCCGTCCGTGAGAATGCGCGTGACCTTGTGGGTCAGGGTCGGGAGTTCGTCGACGATGTTGAGGAATTCGCCCTGCACCCGCTGCATCGTGAGCGCCATGCCGACGAGGATGAGGCCCGTGACGAGCGTGGCCCCGATAGCGCGCCTGATGTGCCAGCGCTCCAGCCAGCGCACGACGGGACTCAGCGTGTAGGCGATGAAGATGCCGAGCAAAAGCGGCACGAAGAAATTCTTGGCCCACTGCAGGCCGAAGATGAACGCGACGGTGGCGATCACGCCGAGCGTGAGGCCGCGCGCATTCACGTGGACGGGCAGGCGCAGGTTGCCGTGGACGGCACCGAGCTCTTCGCCCGTGGGTGCTCCGCCTGCGCTGACGAGGCCCGCGTCGCGCGCCGCCTGGTCCACGTCCACCGCCGGTGCGGCAACCGGCGTGACTGGGTTGGATGCCTCGGACGTCGCGGGGCCGGATTGGGCGAGCTGCACCATACATGCCTTCAAACAAAACAGCCGGACCCGGGCATCCACCGGCAGTTTCCTGCCCGGCGGATGCCGCATGGCGCAGCAATCGAACGACTGCCGGGCCGGCCCGCGTGCGAGCCGCCCGGTCAGCTTATTTTACGCGGATGTCGTTCTTGACCGACGACACACCTTTCACGCCACGTGCGACGTCAGCGGCCTTCTGCGCGTCCTGCGGCTGGGCCACGAAGCCCGACAGCTGCACGTCGCCCTTGTAGGTCTCGACATTGATCTCGGTCGCCTTCAGGGTCGGCTCGTTGAAGATCGCGGCCTTCACTTTCGCGGTGATGGCGGCATCGTCGATGTACTCGCCGGTGCTTTCACGGGTCGGGCTCGACGAGCAGCCGACGATGGTGAAAGCGACGGTGGCGGTGAAGATGGCGGTGGCGATGCGTTTGGTGACGTTCATGGTGAACTCCTTGTCAGTGGTGGTACTTGGTTATGCTCTACATGAGCGAGGTGCGGATCATTCCGCTTATTTGCCGAACTCGGCTTTGGCGGCCGAGACGCATTGATCCTTGGCGGCGCCGGCGAACGCATCGCATTTCTCCAGGGCGACGCGGTACGCGGCGGACAGCTTGTCCTCGCGCGCTTCGTTGCGCGCTTCGATCGTTTTCTGGTCCGCCTTCGCATCGGCCTGCGCGGCGACGAGACGGGCCTTGGCCTGTTCCTGGCACACATCCTTGTCGTTGCCCGTGAGCCCGGCGCAGCGTGCCTTGTCGAGGTCGTAGTTGGCGGACGCGATGCGCATCCGTGCCCGCGTATAGGCCTTCAGCGTGTCCTCGTATTTGGCGCGCGCTTCTTCCTCGGTGCGCACGCGTGCGGCCTTCGCTTCCAGCACGCAGACGTCCTTCGGATTGCCCGTGATGGCATCGCAGCGGGCGCGCGCGTTCTTGTACTCGGCCGCCGCCGCGTCGCGTGCCTGCTGGTAGGCCAGCTTCGCTTCCGGGGTCGCCGCGCGGACATGGCCTGCAGCCCACATCAGGGCAGCAGCCAGCAGCAGGATCATGTGTGGTGTTCGCATTCTTGTTCTCCTTGTGACACTCTTTTTTTCCAACCAATGGTGACGTTGTACTCTGCCGTAACGACGATTTCTGTTCGCTGACGAACACACGAAAAAAGATGATGAAAAAGCATCGGATGAGCAGCCGGGAGGTGTGCGTCATCGCACAGACCCCTTACGCATGACTGCGTAATCTGGTCCTACATCTTTGCCAGGAGAACAAGTCATGAAAGCTACTCGTACCCTTGCCGCCCTCGTCGCGGCCAGTGCGCTCCTCGGTGGCTGCGCCAGCCAGTCGTCCCAGCCGTACTACGCCAACGATGGCTACAACAATGGCTACCGCAACGGCTACGACAACACGGCTTCGACGGGCTACGGCACGATCGAATCGATCCAGGTGACCAGCGGTGAAGGCCACACGAGCGGTGCCGGTGCGATCGTCGGCGGCCTCGTCGGTGCATTGGCCGGCAACCAGGTCGGCAGTGGCGGCGGCCGGACCGCGGCAACCGTCGCCGGCGGTGTGGCGGGCGCGGCCATCGGTAACCGCGTGGAAGCGAACCGCGAGGGCGCAGGTCAACAACAGTACGCAGTCAATGTCCGCCTCGACAATGGCGAATATCGCACCATCGTCCAGGACAATGTGTATGACCTGCGCGTGGGCAACCGCGTGCGCATCGTCGACGGCCGCGTCTACCGTTATTGAGCGGTGCGCCTCGCGTCATCTTGAAGCCGGCTCTGCCGGCTTTTTTCATGGGATGGTGGCGTGGGGCAAAAAAAAGACGGCGTCCAATCGTAGATTGCGACGCCGCTCAAGCCCCACCATATTCGTGCAAGGCGCGATCGAGTGGATCACGCCGCGTTGTCCCTAGTATGCCACTTGCTGCGCGCGTTTGCGCTGCAAGTACCAACCGAGCGCGCCCAGGACGGCGGCCACGCCCAGCGCCGGCTTGCCGAGCTTGCGCTTGCGGATGAAGCCCAGCACGGTCAGGGCATACGGGGCCAGTACCGAGATGCTCGTGCCGGTCGGCTTGAGCAATGCATCGGCGCGGGTACGCAGCACCCAGGTCGCGTGGTCGAGCGCCGAATGAAAGATGACTTCGGGGCGCGCCGCGTGCTTGATCTGGGCGCGCGCGTGGGCGACACCGCTGCGGTAGAACTCGCCGTCGCGCAATAACGCCCGCTTGCGCTCTTCAAGGGAGCCATGCGTGTGATGGCCGATCGTTTTTTCCATAGCTCTTCTCCGGTCCGGTTACAACAGCATGTCGCGGTCGTTGCGCAATTCCTTCATCGTCTCCGGGAACGCCAGCTTGCCCTGCTTGAGCAGCGACAGCCCCTTCATCACGAGGATCAGCGTGATGACGGCGAACACGACGAACATGACGAGCAGGATCTTCCAGCCCATTTCATCCCAGGCCAGGGCCACGATCGTGGCGGTGCCGTAGGCCAGTGCGAACCACGTGGCCAGGGCGGCCATCGCGAAGATGGCCACGAGTTCGATCACGTGGTTGCGCACTTCGGACAGCTCGAGCGCGGCAAGTTCCACGCGCGACACCACGAGCCCGAACAGGTTCTTTGCCAGGCCCGTTATCCCACCCATGAGGCCGGGGCTATGCACGACGGTTTCATTGTTATCCATGGCTGCCCCCGACCGGAATTATTTGCGGCCCAGAATGACACCCAGCAGCAGGCCGACGCCGGCCGCCACGGCGACGGTGCGCCATGGGTTGTCCTTCACGTAGACATCGGTCGCGCGCGCCAGTTCCTTGCTCTTGACCACGGCTTGATCCTGGTACTTGCCGGCCTTGCCCAACGCCTGGTCGAGCAGTTCCATGCCGCGCTCGCGCAGTTCGTCGGCCTTGTTGCCGGTGAGGGAAGCGGCGGCGCTCAGCAGCGACTGTGCGTCCTTGACGAGCGACTTCATGTCGCTGGAAGCATTGTTCGCTGCGCCGTTGAGTTGGGAAGCGTTGGCGTTGGCGCGGATGGACTCTAACATGGTGTACTCCTTGTTGTAGGTAGTGGTGGGTAAAGGTTCAGGCCAGCAGGTCACGCATGTCGTCGGCGTGCTCTTCCTCGGTGGCCAGGATCTCGGTCAGCATGATCTTTGTGGTCGGATCCTTGTCGCCGATGGCCTGGATCATCTGGCGGTAGGATTCGATCGCGACGCGCTCGGCGATCAGGTCGGCGCGGATCATCGCTTGCACGTCTTCCGAATCGTCGTACTCCGCATGGCTGCGCTGGGTCAGCGTGGCCGGGTTGAAGTTCGGCGAACCGTTCAGCTGGACGATGCGCTCGGCGATGCGGTCGGCGTGGTCCTGCTCCTGCTGCGCATGCTCGAGGAACTCGGCCTTGATGTGGCCCGTGTTGGGGCCGCTGACCGTGTAGTAGTGGCGCTTGTAGCGCAGCACGCACAGCAGTTCCGTCGCCAGTGCGGCGTTGAGCATGGCGATGACGGCTTCGCGGTCGGCCGCGTAGCCATCGGTCACGGCGCCGTCTTCGAGATTCGCGGCCGCGCGGCGGATTTCCGCGATGTCGAAGCCGTGCGCCAGGTTGGATGCGTTCTGTTCCATGAATCGTTCCTCTTTCAGTAAGTTTTAAATCCGGGTGCCTCGAAAACCGTCGCGAGCGGCAGCAGTTTTGTTCGAGAAGCGGAGCTGTACTTGAGTACAGCGAGCATCGCAGGACAAAAATGCAACGCGCAGCAGGTTTGCGAGGCCCCCGCTTCAGCGCTGCGCCGCTCGGGGCGGGATCGGTGCGCCGGCGTTCGACAGCACGATCTCCACGCGGCGGTTCAGCTGGCGGTTCGCGGCCGTGTCGTTCGGCGCGACCGGGAATGCCTCGCCATAACCGCGCATGGCGATGCGTTCGCGCGCCACGCCGAGGCCGACGAGGGCCTGGGCCACGGACGCCGCGCGGCGTTCGGACAGGTCCTTGTTGTGGGCCGCGGTGCCCGTGCTGTCGGTAAATCCTTCGACCATGACCGTGCGGTCGGGGTTCTGCGTCATGATCTCGGCCAGTTTTTTCACGGTTGCCATGCCGTTCGCGTTCAGTTCCGCGCGGTCCGTGGCGAACAGCACGTCGCCGATGGTGACGACCATGCCGCGCTCCGTCTTCTGCGCATGCAGTTCGACGAGCAGGGCTTCCAGACGTGCGGCGCGGTCGGCCTGCTGGGCGGCCTGTTGCTGGGCCGCGGCGGCCTGCGCCTGCGCATCCTGGGCCTGTGCCTGGGCGGCGGCAGCCTGGGCCTGGGCGGCGACGGCGTCACGCTTGGCGCGGTCCGCTTCGGCGGTGCGGGCTTCCAGCTGGACGCGGTCGCGTTCGCGGGCCGCATTCGCGACCTCGGCCTCGGCGGCCTTCGTCTTCGCCACTTCCTGGGCCGTGGCGATCTTCTGCTTGGCGACATAGGCCAGGCGGTCGATCGTGTCCAGGCTCTCGCGCTTGGCGGCGGCCTGGTTGGCGCGGTCGAGCGCTTCGCTGGCCTGCCTGAATTCCATCTGCGCGTACGTCGCGACCTGCGGATTGTTGTTCGCCGCGACGAAGTCGGCGCGCGCCTCGTCCAGCGTGGGCGTGGTGGTCGGGACGGTGCTGCAGCCGGCCAGGGCGATCGTGCCGGCAACGACGAGGGCCTTCAGGAAATTCATTGTCATGATGCTTCCTTTCTGCGGTTCTTGTTATTGGGTATCACTGCTGCTGGTCGGAATTGGCGCGGTCGACTTCCTGGCGCAGCACGCGCAGGTCTTCGTTGAGCGCGTCGGCGGCGGCCGTGGCCTTGGCCGAATTGGCCTTGCTCTGCGCCAGCTTCGCGTCGGCCTGGGCCTGGACGGCGAGTTCGCGGGCCGTCTTGTAATCCTTGGCGGCGAGGGCCTGGTTGGCGCGCATCATCTTGTCGCGCGCGGCGGAGATCTCGGCCGGCGCCAGCTCGGGCGCGCCCGCCGTGACGGCATTCTCGACGGCATTGTGCGAAACCGCGACGGCAGCCGTGGCCGGGGTCTTTTCCGGGCTGGCGCAAGCAGCCAGCGAAAGCACCACGGCGGCTGCGCCGACCCGCATCAGCAGGTTCATCGATTTCGTATCCATCTTGCGACTCCTGGTTTAGATTGTGTTGGTAACGTTATAACCCTCACGCCCGACGAGATCGGTTCGCTGGCGCACATAGACACGGCCTTGTCCCGCCTGCGGCCGGGCTACGGTGCGGCACCGCA
The DNA here is from genome assembly GCF_900101265.1 of Massilia sp. PDC64. Lineage (GTDB taxonomy): Bacteria > Pseudomonadota > Gammaproteobacteria > Burkholderiales > Burkholderiaceae_D > Telluria. Next base: position 7,883 of record NZ_FMZS01000015.1, on the reverse strand, counting down.
CATTGACACAAGGACCTTTACGTTAATCTGCGATCAACCCATCCCACCAGAAGGAAGGCCATGACAGCCCAACAGCCCAGTCAGGGCGCGCACCTGTCGCGCCCGGTGAAGATCACGCTCGGCATCGTCGGCGTGCTGGTGGCGATTCCGGTCATCGCCATCATCATCCTGCTCACGTTCGACTGGAACCGCGTCAAACCCTGGCTCAACGACAAGGTCAGCGACGCGATCGAGCGCCCGTTCGCCATCCGCGGCAATCTCGCCGTGCATTGGGAGCAGCCGTCGAAAAGCATACCGAAAGGCCAGCGCACGTGGCGCGACTACATCCCGTGGCCGCACCTGTACGCGGACGACGTCCACGTGGGCAACCCGGAAGGCCTGCCCCAGCGCGACATGGCCAGCGTGCGCCAGTTCTCGTTCTCGCTCGATCCGTTCGCCCTGCTGGGCCACCGCATCCACGTGCCCGTGCTGCGCTTCGACGGCCCGCAGGCCGAGCTGCTGCGCACGGACGCCACGCACTACAACTGGGTCTACAAGCACGAGCAGAAGAAATCGAAGTGGACGCTCGACCTCGAACGCGTCGTGCTGAACAAGGGCACCCTGCACGTGATCGACGCCGTCACCAAGGCCGACGTCACGGCCGACATCGATACGATCGCGAACGACCCGACCTATGGCATCGCCTTCAAGCTGCGCGGCGAGTACAACGGCGCGCCCGTGAACGGCGGCGGCAAGGCCGGCGCCGTGCTGTCCCTGCGCGACCAGGACGAGCCCTTCCCCGTGCAGGTCGACGTGCACTCGACCAATTCGCGTGTCGCCGTCGAGGGGACGGTCACGCGGCCCGCGCACTTGTCGGCGGTCAACCTGAAGCTGACCCTGGCGGCGCCGTCGATGGCCCGGCTGTATCCATTCACGGGCGTACTGCTTCCCGAGACGCCCGCGTTCACGACCGACGGCCACCTGACGGGCGAACTGGGCGAAAACAGGAGTCGCTGGGTGTACGACAAGTTCAAGGGCAAGGTGGGCCAGTCCGACATCGCGGGCCGATTCGAATTTACGACGGGCAAGCCGCGCAACAAGCTGACCGGCAACGTCGTGTCGCACCAGCTGCGTTTCGCCGACCTCGGCCCGCTGATCGGCGCCGATTCCAACGCGAGCAAGCGCGCGCGCGGCGTCGAGGCCGTGCAGCCGGAAAACAAGGCCCTGCCTGTCGAGAAATTCCATACGGAGCGGTGGAAGGTGCTGGACGCCGACGTGCGCTTCACCGCGGACCGCATCGTCAAGGACAAGGACCTGCCGATCAGCAAGCTGCAAAGCCATGTCGTGATGAACAATGGCGTGCTGACCCTGGAGCCCCTGAATTTCGTCATGGCCGGCGGCAACGTCAACTCGAACATCAAGCTGGACGGCAGCAACCCCAACAGCCCGATCAAGGCGACGGCCGACGTCAAGGCGCGCGACATTCACATCAAGGAATTGTTTCCGCAAATCGAAAAGATGCAGGCGACCGTCGGCTCGATCTATGGCGAAGCGAAGCTCACCGCGACGGGCGATTCCGTCGGCGCGATGCTGGCCGATGCGAACGGCGAAGTGAAGGGTCTCGTCAGCCAGGGCGTCGTCAGCAAGCTGCTGCTCGAGGAAGCCGGACTGAACGTCGGCAACATCATTATCACGAAACTGTTCGGCGACAAGGAGGTCAAGCTGAACTGCCTGGCCGCGGACCTCGGCGTGACGGATGGCGTGGCGCGTACGCGCACGTTCGTACTCGACACGGAAGAGGCCATCGTCGACATCAATGGCTGGGTGAACATGTCAACTGAGCAGCTGGACTTGCGTATCAAGCCGGAGACGAAGGCGCTGCGCCTGTTCACCCTGCGCACGCCGTTCTACGTGCGCGGCACGTTCAAGAATCCGGACCTGTCGCTCGACAAGAAAGTGCTGGCGATAAAAGGTGGCGCGGCGGCCGCGCTGGCCGTCGTCGCGGCACCGGCGGCCGCCCTCCTCCCGCTGATCAACACGGGACCGGGCAAGGACAGCCCCTGCAACGCGCTGCTGGCCAAGGCGGGCGCGAAGCCTGTTGCGCCGCCGCCAGGAAAAAGCGCCAAGCGTTGAGGTCGGCATGACACAGTGTTATTTGTCGTACAGACCGCTATGCGGACGGGGTTTATTCTGGAGTCATGGTAAGGCCGGCGCCGTTCCCGAACAGCAGGCCGGCATCGCGAGGAAGCGCAGAAGGCATGAAACGATTCAGTACAGGCAGGATCCCGGCAGCACTATCGACATCGGCATTGCTGGCGGCTCTGGGCCTGTGCGGAATCACGGGATGCGCGACGGACAGCCCGGCGGCTGTCGTGGGGCAAACCGATGACGCCGGCATCACGGCCGGCGTGAAGGCTGCCCTCCTCGGCGATGCCAGCCTGAAGGCAAACGAGATCGACGTCGATACGGACCAGGGGGTCGTCAAGCTGAGCGGATTCGTGAGCTCTGCGGACGACGTGGCGGCGGCCGCCGCGGCCGCGCGCACCGTAAGGGGCGTCAGATCGGTCAGGAATGAGCTGCGCCTGAAGTGAGTAGCAACCCACTAAGCAACCCACCTTAAGGAGATCATCATGAAAACCATCAAGCACATCATCGTGACCGCATCGCTGGCAACCGTGGCCCTGGGCCTGACCGGCTGCGCCGGCATGTCGACGCAAGACCGTAACACCGCCATCGGCGCCGGCGCAGGCGCAGTGGTCGGCGGCGCCCTGACGGGCGGCAGCGCAGCCGGCACCATCGGTGGCGCAGCCGTGGGCGGCGTGATCGGCAATCAGGTGAAGTCGACGCACTGATCGCGTCCTGCTTCGCAATGAACAATGCCCCGCTTGCCGGGGCATTTTCTTTTGGAGCGACGGGAATCAGACCAGCACGGGCGCGCCGACGCCGGCACCCGCTTCGCGCACGATTTCGTAGCAGGTGCACGCGGCCGCGGCGAGGCCTTCCGGGTCGAGAATCTCGATATTGCCGCGGCTGTAGTTGATGAGCCCCTGCTGCTGCAAGGCGCTGGCGGCCTTCGTGACGCCCACGCGGCGCACGCCCAGCGCGTGGGCGAGAAATTCGTGAGTCAGGTGAAATTTGTCGGATTGGAGCCGGTCGCGCGTGACGAGCAGCGAGCGTGCGAGACGCGCCTCCAGCACGTGGTAGCGGCTGCAGACGGCGATCTGGATGGCCTGGGCCAGCAGCGCATCGGTGTAGCGGTACAACACACGCTGCAGGGCCGGGTTGCGGGCAAATTCGGTGCGCAGGCGGTCGGCGTCGATGCGGCTCGCGCTGCCGGCACGCTGCACGACGGCGCGCACCTGCGTCGTGTCGTGGCCGAGCGCGACGGTGGCGCCCAGCATGCCCTCGCGGCCCACGAGGCCCACTTCGAGCGTCATGCGGCCTTCGGCCACGGCCATCAGGGAGATCAGGCAGTCGTGCGGAAAATAGATGTGGCGGATCGTGTCGCCCGGCTCGCACAACACGGCGCCGACGTCCACCTTGACCTGGTCGAGCGCCGGCAGCATCCGGGCCAGCTCCTGCGGCGGGAGCGCGGCCAGCAGCAGGTTGGCATTGTGCTCGGCGACCACAGGTGGAGCAGCTGAATTCATCGGACCCTCGCGGTTGGACTTCATCGGTTCACTCGTTTGGGAGATTCGGAACGGCGTCTTTACACTGTCCGGAAACATTTGCAAACAACTTTCAGTCAGCGTAACGGCCGCGCCGGGCCAAGTATGTACGGTGACGCACGGAATAGGGTGTTGTTGCAAGGGACAATGAAACGTACCGGACTCGAGGCTCGCGACACCGCCTCGGCCCCACCGACACCCGAAAGGAAAAGCCATGGACACGCATCCCACCACGCCCGTACGGGCCAGGCAACATCCCCTCCTGATCGCCGCCGCGATCGCGGTCATCCTGTTCTGCGCCATCGGCACGGCGGCCATCATGGGCTGGCTGCCGTCGTCGACCGGCGGCAACCGCGGCCAGTTGAGCGATGCCGACCGCGCGGCCCTGTCGGCCGGCATGCAACAGCCGGGCCAGCCGGGCTATGTGGCACCCGCCGCGCCGCTGGCGAGCCAGCCGCAGCCCGCCTATCCGGTGCAGACGCCGGTGCAGCCTGCCTACCCTGCCCCGGCCCCCGCGCAGTCCTATGCGGCACCGAGCACCGCGTACGGCTACGGCGGCAGCCAGGGTTCGACCAGCGCCGGCGCCGACTACGCGCCCGCCCCGGCCCCGCAATACGCACCGACCGAACGGGCACCGGCGCCGAAGGTCACGCATAAATCAACGAAGCTGGCATCCAACGACACCGGCAGCAACTGGTGCAACAACTGCGGCAACATCGAGTCGATCCGCCAGATCAAGACGCGTGCCCAGGGCAGCGGCGTGGGCGCGGCGGGCGGCGCCATCCTCGGCGGCCTGCTGGGCAACCAGATCGGCAGCGGCCACGGCCGGCAGCTGGCCACGGTCGCGGGCGCGGTCGGCGGTGCCGTCATGGGCAACCAGGTCGAAGGCAACATGAAGGCCGACGTCAGCTACGAAATCCGTGTCCGCCTCGACGACGGCACCCTGCGCACGTTCCACCAGCACAGCGCGCCGCCGTGGCGTACGGGCGACCGCGTGCGCATCGTGAAAGGCTCGCTCCGCTCGGCCTGAGGGAACCTGCATCCAGCGACAACCGGGGCTGCGGCCCCGGTTTTGTTTTGTCCAGCCGCGTGCTATGTTGGAGACAGGCGCGCAAGCGTTTGCGCCTTGTACGATCGCTCACTAAGTTTTCTTTTTCGCAATGTGCGCTAGCGCACGGAGCAGTTCGGCTGCGCACATAAGAATCAGCTTCATACGGCAGAGAACACTCAAGCGAAAGGACGCGACATGAACAGCCTGGCATGGATCGGCATCATTCTTTGGGGACTTCTCCTGACGGGCTTCGGCCTCGCCAGCACGGGTCCGGCACCGCAGGCCACGGCGGCCGAGATGGCGGCCCAGGACGTCTTTTTCCTCATCACGGGAGGCCTGTTGACCTGCCTGATCGGCTTTCTCGGCCTGATGGGCTTCATGGGGTGGATCCCCGGCTTGCACAAGGAACAAAAAAGCGCGATGTAATGTACGGCATCGTACGGAGCGCGGAGCTTGTTAGTTCGATACTGGATTCCACGGCACAGCAACGCCGTCAACCATGAGGACACTATCATGCTCTACACAATTGCCGTCATTCTTATCATTCTGTGGCTGCTCGGTCTGGTGACTTCCTACACCGTCGGCGGTTTCATCCATATCCTGCTGGTCGTCGCCGTCATCATGATCCTGGTGCGCCTGATCAGTGGCCGAGGCATATAGCAGTATCATAGCGGCACGCAGCGTCGTGCCGAGCCGCAGTGACCTGCGGACCTGACCGATCCGTTTCGCGGTCGTGCCCACTCCTGCGGGTGCGACTACGAAACGGATATTTTTTTGAAGGAGACCATTATGAAAACGACCCTGATCCGTTCGACCCTGTGCGCCACCGCGTTCGCCGTGGCCGCCACCGGTTGCGCCGACATGAACCAGACCCAGCGCGGGACCGCCACCGGCGCCGGCATCGGCGCCGGCCTTGGCGCGATCCTCGGCGCCTCGACGGGCGGCGGCGGTTCCGGCCGGGCCACCCGCGGCGCGATCCTGGGCGCGGCGGCGGGCGCCGTCGCCGGCAACGTCTGGTCGCGCCACATGGAACAGCAGCGCCAGCAGATGGAACAGGCCACGCGCGGCACCGGCGTGCAAGTCTCGCAGACGTCCGACAACCGCCTGAAGCTGGAGATCCCGAGCGACATTTCGTTCGACACGAACCGCTCCGACATCAAGCCGAACTTCCGCCCGATCCTCGACCGCTTCGCCCAGACCCTGAACGAGAACCCGGCCACCAACGTGACCATCATCGGCCACACGGACAACACGGGCGGCGACCAGATCAACCAGCCGTTGTCGCTGGACCGCGCCGCCCACACGCGCGACTACCTGGCGGCGCGCGGCGTGAATCCGGCCCGCATCACGGTCGAAGGCCGCGCCGCACGCGAACCGATCGCCTCGAACGACGATCCGGCCGGCCGCGCACGCAACCGCCGCGTCGAGATCTACGTCAGCGAACCGGCCCGCCAGGGCTGATGCGACGGCGCGCCGATGCGCGCCCGTTCCTACGCGCACGGTGTATCCTCGGGCAAGGCCAACCACAGGAGATGCCATGACCCGCGACACCGTGCGCATCGTCCGCGAGGAGATCCTCTCGGACCACTATCTGCCCCTCAAGAACGTCACCTATGCCCAGCGTCGCCAGGACGGCGAGCTGCAGGTCCAGTCGCGCGAAGTCTACGACTGTGCGGACGGCGCCGCCGTGCTGCTGTACAACCGCGCCCACCGGTCGGTCGTGCTGACGCGCCAGTTCCGCCTCGGCGCCCGCCTCGCCGGCCACGACGGCTACCTGCTCGAAGCGGCGGCCGGCATGCTGGACGGCGCCGACCCGGCCGCACGCGCCATCGCGGAAGCGCGCGAAGAGACCGGCTACGCCATCGACCACGTGCAGAGCGCGCTGCAGCTGTACGTCAGCCCGGGATCGACGACGGAACGCATTCACCTGTTCGTCGCGGAGTATGATCGGGCCCGGCGCTGCGACGACGGCGGCGGCAACCCGGAGGAAGGCGAAGACATCGAAGTCGTGGAACTGGACTTCGACGACGCGCTCGCGATGATCGAGACAGGCGACATCGTCGATGCCAAGACCGTCCTGCTGCTCATGTACCTGGAGCGCAAGGTGCTGGGACGGCACGGCGAAGCGTCCTGATGCCCCCACCCGTGGTGCTGTTCGGCAAGGCGCGCCGCCGCGACAATGATTGAAAGGACAAGATTACGATGAACAAAACCATTGCACCCGCGCTCCTGCTCGCGTGCGCCTGCGCTGCGCTCCCGGCCGGCGCCCAGACGCTGAAACCCGGCCTGTGGTCGCTGTCGAACACGATGACGTCGACCGATCCGCAAATATCCCAGGCGATGTCTGCCATGCAGCAGCACATGGCGAACATGTCGCCCGAGCAGCGCCAGCAGATGCAGAAGATCATGCAGCAAAACGGCGTGCAACTCGACGTCGGCGCGAACGGCGCCCTGCAGACGAAGCTGTGCATGACGCGCGAGATGGCCGAGCGCAAGGAGTTCCCCGTCCAGCAGGGCGATTGCAGGCAGACGTTCACGCAGCAATCGGCCACGCGGGGCCACATCGCGTTCACCTGCACGAAACCGAAGGTGAGCGGCGAAGGCGACCTCGTCGCCGACAACGACACGAGCTATCGCGCCCACATGAAGATCCGGAGCGAAGAACAGGGGCGCAACCAGACCGTGGACATGGATGTCACCGGCAAGTGGCTGTCGGCCGATTGCGGCAACATCCGTCCCATCCCTATCCCGCGAGCAAAGTAGTACGGGTCGACCCCATCGGGATGTTCGAGCCAGGCCGCGTGCCTGGCTTTTTTTCGTCGCTCAGGTGGTCTCGGTGAAGGCGAGATAGAGGTCGCGCGCCTGTTTCGCGACCGGACCGGCGGGCAGTTCGCGCGCTTCGTAGCGCGTGCACGGCATGACCTTGCCGTAGTCGCATTCGGGGTCAGAGCACATTTCGGGTCAATGTCTCTGGACCAACCAAAGACCCCGACGACTGCTCGTGGACGAGCCACGACGCGGCGACATGGCGGCCGCAAGGGCACACTGCCTGCTCCCTGCCTAAGAACCTTACCCTTTGGCCTTTGCCTTAAAAAGTGCTCTGAGGTGTACCGGGTTTGGTGGACATCCAAATAGAGGACAATACGTTCTATGGACAAAACCAAATCTATCTCGACCGAGCGCAA
>NZ_FMZS01000007.1 GCF_900101265.1 Massilia sp. PDC64 | reverse complement strand
AAGACGCGCAGCGGCTCCTTCACGTACGTCGACGGCGTCGCGATCGCCACCAGCGGGAGGATCACGTCGCACTTCTTGACGTGGTATTCGACCCATTCCTTGTTGATGGTGATGTCGCCTTCGAAGAAGTGCATGCGCGGATGGTCCAGCAGATGCGCGATCCGCTCGGAGTTCATGTCCATGCCGTACACTTCCCAATCGGTCGTCTCCAGGATGCGCTTGGAGAGATGGTGGCCGATAAAACCGTTGACGCCGAGGATGAGGACTTTTTTCATTTCAGGTAGGAAACATTTTCACGTATCGCCCGATTATACCACCGCGCAAATTCACGCAAGCCCGCCTCCAGTGAGGTCGTGGGTTTGTAACCGACCCAGTCCTGCAACTTGCTCGTGTCGGCGTGCGTGGCCGGTACGTCGCCCGGCTGCATCGGTTGAAAGTCCAGCTGCGCCTTGACGTCGAACGCGCCTTCCAGCGTACGGATGAAGTCCAGCACCTGCACCGGCGTCTGGTTGCCGATGTTGAAGATGGCGTGCGGCGGCTTGCCCTCGGGCTTCGTCGGCTTGAACAGCAACCGGACGACGCCTTCGACGATGTCGTCGATATACGTGAAGTCGCGGTACAGCTTGCCTTCGGCGAACACGGGGATCGCCTCGTTCGCCAGCATCTTGCGCGCAAAGCTGAAGTACGCCATGTCCGGACGGCCCCACGGTCCATACACCGTGAAGAAGCGCAGGCCGGTGGTCGGGATGCCGTACAGATGGCTGTACGAATGGGCCATCAACTCGTTCGACTTCTTCGTCGCGGCGTACAGCGACACGGGCGCGTCGGTAACGTCGTCCTCGCTGAACGGCGTCTTGGCGTTGGCGCCGTAGACGCTGCTGCTGCTCGCGTACAGCAGGTGCTCGACCTTGTGGTTGCGGCACGCTTCCAGCATGTGGCCGAACGCGACGAGGTTCGCCTGTACGTACGCGGCCGGATTCTTCAGCGAGTAGCGCACGCCGGCCTGGGCGGCCAGGTGCACGACGAGCGTGGGCTTTACGCGCTCGAACAGCGCAGCGACCTGCGCGCCGTCGCTCAGCTCGATGGTCTCGCACGGCACGCCGGCCGGTTTCAGCAGCGCCTCGACGCGGTGGTGCTTCAGCGCCGGGTCGTAGTAATCGTTGAAGTTGTCGCAGCCGACCACGGTATGACCCATGGCGGTCAGGCGCACCGCCACCGCGCTGCCGATGAAGCCGGCGGCGCCGGTGACGAGGATCGTTCCTTTATTGCTTTCCGTCATTGTTCCGCTTTCCCCGAACGGCGGCCGATGCCTTCGTAGACGAGGCCGGCGGCGGCGAAGGCGTCCGGATCGTAGATGTTACGACCGTCGAACACGGCCTTCAGTTTCAGGTTCTCGGCCAGGAACGGCAGGTCCGGCGCGCGGAATTCCTTCCATTCCGTGACCAGCACGAGCACGTCCGCGCCTTCGACGGCCTGTTTGGCCGACTCGACGATACGCAGGCGGGCATTGCACAGGTCTTCGCCATGCTCGGCCACCAGGACGCGCTTCGCTTCCGTGCTGGCGACGGGGTCATAGGCGACCACGTTGGCGCCGGCGTCGAACAGCGATTTGATCAGGATGCGGCTCGGCGCTTCGCGCATGTCGTCCGTATTCGGCTTGAACGACAGGCCCCACAGGGCGATCGTCTTGCCGTTCAGGTTGTCTTTACCGCCGAAGAAGCGCACGAGCTTCGTGAACAGCACGTTCTTCTGTTCCTCGTTGACCTTCTCGGTCGCGGTCAAGAGATGCAGTTGCTTGTCGTGGTCGGACGCCGTCTTGATCAGCGCCTTGACGTCTTTCGGGAAGCAGGAACCGCCATAGCCCATGCCGGCGTACAGGAAGTCCGGGCCGATGCGCGGGTCCATGCCGATGCCCAGGCGCACGGCCTCGATGTCGGCGCCCAGCAGCTCGGACAGGTTGGCCAGCTCGTTCATGAAGCTGATGCGGGTGGCCAGCATCGCGTTCGCCGCGTACTTCGTCAGCTCGGCGCTGCGGATGTCCATCTCGACGAATTTCTCGTGGTTGCGGCTGAACGGCGCGTACAGCTGGCGCATCAGCTTGCCGGCATCGGCGTCATCGAAACCGACCACGATGCGGTCCGGCTTCATGAAGTCGTCGATCGCGGCGCCTTCTTTCAGGAATTCGGGGTTGCTGACGACGTGGAACGCGACGTTCACGCCGCGTTTCTCGAGCTCGCCGGCGATGGCGCGCTTGACCTTCTCGGCGGTGCCGACGGGCACGGTCGACTTGTCGACAATCACGGCCGGCTTCGTCAGGCGCTCGCCGATGCTGCGCGCGGCCGACAGGATGTGGGTCAGGTCGGCGCTGCCGTCTTCGTCCGGCGGCGTACCGACGGCCAGGAAGATGATGTCGGCGTGGCTGACGGCGTCGTCGTAGTTCGACGAGAACAGCAGGCGGCCGGCGGCGGCGTTGCGCTGGACGAGGCTGTCCAGGCCGGGTTCGTGGATCGGGATGATCCCGTCCTTCAACATCGTGATTTTGCGCGTATCGACGTCCAGGCACAGCACGGTGTTGCCGACGTCGGCGAAGCAAGCGCCAGACACCAGTCCGACGTAACCAGTCCCGATAACTGAAATTTTCATAATCTTCTACAGATTGAGGTATTGGACCATGGGACGCCCGCGCTGCATGCCGGTTCGCCTCATGAGGGAGTGGGCCGGAGGACTTGCCGCCGGGCTAAGAACTAGACGAATTTATCACAGATTTCTGACGAGCACGCTACACGTTTGCATTTTTGCTATTAAACTGGCGCACGTTCCGTTAGAAAAGCCAAGTAATTGCAATCTATTACATAATAGATGCTACGCTCTGCACAATCCGCCCTGCGCACATCGTCGATGAAGCTCCTTACATTCAGTTCCCTCTTCCCGAACACGGTCAAACCCAGCCACGGCATCTTTGTCGAAACCAGATTGCGTTACCTGCTCGCGAGCGGCCAGGTCGAATCGAAAGTCGTCGCGCCGGTGCCCTGGTTCCCGTCGCAGCACCCGCGCTTCGGCGACTACGCGGCCTTTTCCAAAGTGCCGGCAGCCGAAACCCGCTACGACATCGAGGTTACGCATCCCCGCTACCTCGTCATTCCGAAGGTCGGCATGACGGCGGCACCGTGGCTGATGGCCCAGGCCTGCAAGAAAGAAATCGGTCGCATCATCGACGAGGGCTATGACTTCGACGTCATCGACGCGCACTATTTCTATCCGGACGGCGTCGCCGCGGTGATGCTGGGCAAGTATTTCAACAAGCCCGTCGTCATTACGGCCCGCGGTACCGACATTAACCTGATTCCGCAGTTCACGCTGCCGAGAAAGCAACTCATGTGGGCCGCCAACAACGCCGCCGGCATGATCACCGTGTGCCAGGCGCTGCGCGAAGAGATGATCGGCCTCGGCATTCCGGGCGACCGCATCGTGTCGCTGCGCAACGGCGTCGACCTGCAGCGCTTCGTCCCGATGGACCGGGCGGCCGCGCGCGCCCAGCTGGGCATCGACGGCTTCACGGTGATTTCCGTCGGCGTGCTCGACCCGCGCAAGGCGCACGACCTGACGATCGGCGCGCTGCCGCTGCTGCCGGACGTGAAACTGCTCATCGCCGGCATCGGCCCGGAGCGCAAGAAGCTGGAAGCGCTGGCCGCCAGCCTGGGCGTGGCCGACCGCGTCAAATTCCTCGGCGCCGTCGCGCAGACGGAGCTCAAGCATTACTACAACGCGGCCGATGCGATGATCCTCGCGTCCAGCCGCGAAGGCTGGGCCAACGTGCTGCTGGAATCGATGGCCTGCGGCACGCCCGTCGTGGCCAGCAACGTGTGGGGCACGCCGGAAGTCGTGGCGAAGCCGGAAGCGGGCGTCCTGATGAAGGAACGCACGTCGAAAGGCATTGCGGAGGCGCTGACGGAACTGCGCCGCAACTACCCGGACCACGCCGCCACCCGCCGCTATGCCGAAGGTTTCAGCTGGGACGACACGACCAATGGCCAGCTGACGTTGTTTTCCCGCATCATCAACAGCCGCAGCACCTTGCCGGCTGGCAAGCGCGCCGTCGCCTGACGGCGTTCCCGCGCGTCCGGGGGCCACACCCCGGCCGCGGGACGGTTATACTGGACCGCAGTCTCCTTTCGCTCATCGCCCATGCGCTCCAGCTTCAAGAACGCTGCCCTGGTCACCCTCGGTGTGATCCTCGGGGTCGGCGTCACGATGCAATACTCGGCCCTGGCCCACAAGCCGGTGGACGGCATGCCCATCGAAGGCCTGCACCAGCTGGCGCACGCCTACAACACGATCAAGGCCGACTACGTCGAGCCCGTCGAAGACCGCAAGCTCCTCACGCAGGCCATTTCCGGCATGGTGGGCGCGCTCGACCCGCACTCGGCCTACCTGGACCGCAAGGCCTACCGCGAACTGCGCGAAGGCACCGAAGGCAAATTCGTCGGCCTCGGCATCGAGATCAACCAGAGCGAAGAAGGCTATGTCCGCATCGTCACCCCGATCGAGGACGCGCCGGCCGCCCGCGCCGGCATCCAGGCGGGCGACCTGATCACGCACATCGACGGCGCGGCGGTGAAAGACATGGACCTCGACGAGGCCATCAAGCGCATGCGTGGCGAGCCGCGTACGAAGGTCGTGCTCACGGTGCTGCGCAAGGACGCCGCGTCGCCGCTGTCGTTCACGATCGTGCGCGACGAGATCGTGCAGAAGAGCGTGAAAGGCAAGATCGTCGCGCCCGGTTACGCGTGGGTGCGGATCTCGCAATTCCAGGAACCGACCGTCGAGGATCTCGCGAATAAACTGGCCGCGCTCGCGCGCGAGGAGCCGGATTTGAAGGGCCTCGTGCTCGACCTGCGCAACGACCCGGGCGGCCTGCTGCAGGGTGCGATCGGCGTGTCCGCCGCGTTCCTGCCGAAGAATGCCGAGATCGTCTCGACGAACGGGCAGCTGGAGGATTCGAAGGCCCGTTTCTACGGCAGCCCCGAGTACTACCTGCTCAGCCGCGGCAACGATCCGCTCGACAAGGTGCCGGACCTGTTCAAGACGATTCCGATGGTCGTGCTCGTGAACACGGGCTCGGCATCGGCATCGGAAATCGTCGCGGGCGCGCTGCAGGACCATAAACGCGCCACCATCGTCGGCAGCCGGACGTTCGGCAAGGGATCCGTGCAGACGATCCGCCCGCTGGCCGGCGACACCGCCGTGAAACTGACGACGGCGCGCTATTACACGCCCAGCGGCCGCTCGATCCAGGCGCGCGGCATCGTGCCCGACGTCCCCGTCGACGAAAACGCCGACGGCGACGGCCTGAACGCCCTGCGCATGCGCGAGGCCGACTTGCAGCACCACCTCAAGAACGACACCAGCCGCGCGGCCGAGGATGCGACGAACCACGACGACATCGAGAAGCAGATGCGCATCCTCGCGGCCGAGCGTAACCGCAAGCCGCTCGAATTCGGCAGCGCGGACGATTTTCAATTGACCCAGGCACTGCATCATCTGCAGGGCTTGCCGGTGCAATTATCCAAGCGCGCGACAACGCCGCCGCCGCTCGCACAACAGGCTCACTGATACCGCACAACGCCTGTACTGACGGGCTTCCTGTGGAGTCGAGCCTCGGTTCCCACTGTCGGTACGATTGTGTAGAATCGCCTGGTTCAGGGAGTGTTTCCTCCCGTTATCGTCCATGAAAGCTAGTCAAATATGAAATCTGTCGTCATCAGCGGCACCGGCCTGTTCACGCCACCGAATTCGATCTCCAACGATGAGCTGGTGACGGCCTTCAACCAGTATGTCGAACTGTTCAACGCCGAGCACGCCGATCAAATCGCGGCCGGCGAGATCACCGCGCTGGAACCGTCCAGCAGCGCCTTCATCGAAAAAGCGTCGGGCATCAAGTCGCGCTACGTGATGGAAAAGGCAGGCATCCTCGACCCGACCCACATGACGCCGCGCATCAAGGAGCGCGCCGACGAGGAATTGTCGCTGCAGGCGGAAATCTGCGTCGCGGCCGCCCGTGAAGCCCTGGCCCGCGCGGGCCGCACGCCGGCCGACATCGACATGGTCCTGGTCGCCGCCAGCAACATGCAGCGCGCCTACCCGGCGATGGCCGTCGAGGTGCAGGACGCGCTCGGCATCGAAGGCTACGGCTTCGACATGAACGTGGCCTGCTCGTCCGCCACGTTCGCGATCCAGACCGCGGCCGCCGCCGTCCAGACGGGCCAGGCACGCGCCGTGCTCGTGCTCGATCCGGAAATCACGAGTGCCCACCTGAACTTCCGCGACCGCGACAGCCATTTCATCTTCGGCGACGCGTGCACGGCGATGATCATCGAAGCGGCCGACACGGCCACGAGCGACCACCAGTTCGAGATCCTCGATTCGAAACTGAAGACGAAGTTCTCGAACAATATCCGCAACAACTTCGGCTTCATGAACCGCTTCGACGAAGACGGCATCGGCCAGCCCGATAAACTGTTCCGCCAGCAGGGCCGCAAGGTGTTCAAGGAAGTGTGCCCGATGGCGGCTGCGATGATCCGCGACACGGTCGAAGGCGCGGGACTCCAGATCGAGGACATCTCGCGCTTCTGGCTGCACCAGGCGAACCTGAGCATGAACCAGCTGATCGTGCGCACCCTGCTGGGCCGCGACGCCACGCCGGAAGAAGCGCCCGTCATCCTCGACCGCTACGCGAACACGTCGTCGGCCGGTTCCATCATCGCGTTCCACTCGCACCAGGACGACCTGCCCAGCGGCGCCAACGGCGTCATCTGCTCGTTCGGCGCCGGCTATTCGATCGGCTGCGTCGTCGTGCGCAAGAAATAAGACCTGCGCGGATTCAGCCCGCCACCGGCGCATTGAAGCGCAGCGCCCCCGCCAGCAGGCCGCAGCGGTAATAAAAACGGTGCGCCAGAACGTTGTCGAGCCCAGTATCGAGCACGAGTCTGGCGCAGCCGGACGACCGCGCCTGCTCGCGCAACCATGCCATCAGCCGCTCGCCGTGGCCGCGGCCGCGCGCGCCGGCATCCGTCACCAGGTCCTCGACGTACAGGAAACGGCCGTGCACCAGGTTTTCCTGGAGCCGGTAGCTGGCCATGGCCTGCGCCGTCGCGCCTTCGTGGATGGCCACGAGGCGATAACCCGAGTCTGCCTGACGCCGCCAGTATTCCACGAAGGCGTCGGCGCTGCGCAGTTGCGGACGCAGCTGCACCATCAATCCGAACAGCGCCCTCACGTCTTCCTCGGCCGCGATTTCCCGCACGGTGCTCATGCCGGCACCTGCGGCGTGAAACGCAGGCCGCCGGCCAGGCGGTTCCACGCGTTGATGGCGCCGATGGCGGCCGTCAGGTGCAGTACTTCCGTCCGCGTGAAATGAGCGCACAGCTCGTCGTACACGGCGTCCGCCACGTGGCCCTGCGCCATGGTCGTCAATGCTTCGCACCAGGCGAGCGCAGCGCGTTCGCGCTGCGAGAAGATGGGCGCCTCCGCCCAGACGGCGACCAGGTCGATCTTGGCCTGCGGTATCTTGATCTTGCGTGCAATGTTCAGGTGGAACTGCAGACAGAACGCGCAGCCGTTCAGCTGCGATGCGCGCAGCTTCAACAATTCCGTAAGCCCCTTGTCGAGTCCGCTCTCATCCACGGCCGCGCCCAGGGCGCGCAGCGCCGCCAGCACGGCAGGCGCCGTCATGCTGAATTCGTCCCAGTCCATGCGGACGCCGTTGTCGACGCGTGCTTCCATTCGTCACTCCTTTTTGATCGGCGCCGCCGCGCCGGTGTTAATATCAGAATTCGAACATTGTTCAGTATATTCGAATTCGAACATTATGCAAATCTCCAGGAAAACCCGCCCGTCCATTCCCGCCATCGGCGAGGGCAAGCGTGGAGTCGACGGGCACATCGGCTACCTGTTGCGGCAGGCGCATTCGGCGCACCGCATCCGGATGGAAAAGGCGCTGGCCGAGACCGGCATGACGCTGCCGCAGTTTTCCGTGTTGACCATGATCGCGGCGTATCCGGGGGCGTCCGGCGCGGCGCTGGCACAGCTTTCTCTGTTGACGCCGCAAACGATGTCCGTCATCGTCGCGAACCTCGAGAAGGCACGGCTCATCGAGCGCCGCGCCCATCCGGAACACGGCCGTATCCAGGAAGTCCTGATGACGGCACTGGGCAACGACGTCCTGGACCGTTGCAGGCAAGCCGTGGCACCCGTCGAAGCGGCGCTGCTGGCCAGGATGACGCCGGAGGAAGAAGCGGTGGTGCGACGCTGGCTGGTGAACATCGCCGTGGATGTCGGGCAGGAAATCCGGTAGTTTTAGTCCTACAAAGGTGCGCTCCCTCTTCCTCTGGAATAGCGCGTTCCCCGCGCGCATGATCCTCCTGTCAGTGCATCAGCATGTGCAGCCCACAGGAGGATCAAATGACCAAACAAAAAGGACCGGACGCCACGCGCGCCCGCGGCATCGCCAAGGAAAAAATCGTTCCCGTTGCGGAAGGCAGCCAGCAGCCGCGCGCGCCAGGCTGGGTGGCGCCGGGCGGGGCCAACGTCCAGTCGGCGAATATCGAACAGCAGGGCGCATCCCTGCGCGCCCGCGGCTCGCTGCAGGGTAGTGTCAGCGAGAACGTGGGCAGCCAGCGTGGCGGTCCCGGCGCCCAGCAGGCCGGCTGGAGCGCCCGCCAGAGCGCCCAGCGCATGCAGGCGCGGGGCGAGGAAGACCGCCTGAACGCCTCGCGCCAGTCGGGCTACGGCGGCATGGAACAGCAGCAGAAAGGCGGCTCGCTGGAATCGCCGGCAGGCTCCCGACAAAGCGACCTCAACACGCCGCGCCAGGGTGACCAGACGGCGCAGCCGGCGTCCGACTATCGCAGCAAGAAGAGCAAGAAGCGCAGCAGCGGCGCGGGGCAATAAGCGCCGTTACGCCTGGCCTTCCGCCTGGATCGGCGCGGCGGCGGCGACAGTCTTCGTGCGGCGCTCGCCGTTCAGCCAGCGCCGCACCGGATCTTCGTACAGGTAGAACGCCACGATGCCGACCAGGATCCCGAGCGCACCCGCCAGCTGGCGCTGCAGCAGGTGGTTCTGGTAGGCCACGTAGGCCAGCTGTTGCCAGACGTACAGCGAAAACGAGCAGATCCCGAACCAGCGCAGCACGCCCACGGACAACGCGGCGCGCAGCAGCGCGGGCGCATTCCCGACGTAATTGATGGACACGGCCAGCAGCAGCGGCCCGAGCGTGATCGCGAGGATGGGCAGGTCCGTCCAGCTGAAGCAGACGGCGCCCAGCGCCAGCGTCGCGGGGGCGATCCAGGCGGCGCCCGTTTGCAGCGCCGGCATCTCGTGGCGCCATGCGCGCAGGGTCGCCGATGCGATCAGGCCCAGCGCCGCGCATTCCGACCGCGCGAACCACGGCGATGCGCCGCCGGGTGGATAAAACGTGTAGTAGATGTTCAGGCCGAGGCATGCGAGCGTGCTGAGTGCCAGCAGCCAGGTCCGCCTGACACCGGCCACCCCGGCCACGAGGGCCAGCAATGCCAGGTAGATATAGCTGTGCTCTTCGACGTTCAGCGACCAGAAATGCCCGATCTGCCAGGTGCCCGACCAGATACTGACGTCCGCCGGATAATACGTGCGGGCAAACAGCAGCGTCGAGACCAGTTCGTCGGCCGGCACCTCGTACGGCTTCTGGTACCACGCCGCGCCCGCCAGCGCGAACGCCGCGGCGACGTACAGCCAGTACGTCGGGATGATGCGGCTGATGCGGCGTTTAAAGAAACGACCCAGCGGCACGTTCTTGACGAACAGGAGTTCTCCCATCAGGTAGCCGGACAGCGCGAAGAACAGCGCTACGCCCAGCCTGCCCCCGCCACCGAGGCCGAAGTGCGATTGCAGGACGAGCACGATCGCAAGGCCGCGCCAGCCGTCGAGGTACGGGATCGTTTTGGGTGCAGTGGACATTGTCAGGCCGAAACAGAGGGATCAACGGTGCAACTTACCACTTATTTGCCAATATGTTAACTTGAATTCTATCCAATAGTTGCGAATACGCTACGCGTTTCGGTGTCTACAGCCGCGCCGCCAGTTCCGCCCCTTCGCGAATCGCCCGCTTCGCATCCAGCTCGGCGGCCAGCGCGGCGCCGCCGATCTTGTGGAACGCCGGTCCGCCCTGCTGTCCTTCCGGCGGCATCAGTTCCGCCAGGCTTTCCTGCCCGGCGCAGATCACGACGTTGTCCACTTCCAGCAGCTTGGCGTCTCCGCCGACGGTGATGTGCAGGCCCGCGTCGTCGATGCGGTCGTACTGCACGCCCGCCAGCATCGCGACGCCGTTGCGGACCAAGGTGGCGCGGTGCACCCAGCCCGACGTCTTGCCCAGGCCCGCGCCCGGACGCGTCGTCTTGCGCTGCAGGAGCCAGATGCTGCGCGCGGGCGTCACGCCGTGCGGCTTCACGAGGCCGCCCGGCGCGGCCACGTCCAGGTCGACGCCCCATTCGGCGGCCCAGTCCGCGACGGGCTGCGGGCGCGGTGCTTTGGCGTCGTGCACGAGGAACTCCGCCGTGTCGAAGCCGATGCCGCCCGCGCCGATGATCGCCACGCGCGGGCCCACGGGCGCGCCGTCGCGCAGCACGTCCAGGTAGGACAGCACCTTCGGATGATCGATGCCGTCGATGCGCGGACGGCGCATCGTGACACCCGTCGCCACGATCACGTCGTCGTAGCCGGCCGCGATCAGCGCTTCACGTGTCACGCGCTGGCCGAGCCGCAGCTCCACGCCCGTCAGCTCCAGCTGGCGGCCGAAATAGCGGATGGTTTCCGCGAATTCCTCCTTGCCGGGAATGCGCATGGCGATGTTGAACTGGCCGCCGATGCGGTCCGCCGCATCGAACAGGGTGACGGCGTGGCCGCGCTGCGCCGCCACCGTCGCGGCGGACAACCCGGCTGGTCCGGCGCCGACGACCGCGATGCGCTTGCGCCGGCGGGTTGGCGTGTACACCAGTTCCGTCTCGTGGCACGCGCGCGGGTTCACGAGGCAGGTCGCGCGCTTGTTGGCGAACGTGTGGTCCAGGCACGCCTGGTTGCAGGCGATGCACGTGTTGATGCGGTCCGCCTGTCCCGCCGCGGCCTTGTTCACCCAGTCGGGATCGGCCAGGAACGGCCGCGCCATCGACACCATATCTGCACTGCCTTCGGCCAGCAGGCGTTCCGCGTCCGCCGGCATGTTGATGCGGTTCGACGCGACGACAGGTATTCCGACGGCATCCCGCAACCGCGCGGAGACTCCCGCAAACGCGGCGCGCGGGACCGACGTGACGATGGTGGGCACCCTCGCCTCGTGCCAGCCGTAGCCCGTGTTGAGGATCGTGGCCCCCGCGTTTTCCAGCGCCTGCGCCACCTGCACGACCTCGTCCCATGTGTTGCCGCCGTCGACGAGGTCCAGCACGGAGTGACGGACCATCACGATGAACTCGCGTCCGACGGCCGCGCGGATGCGGCGCACGATCTCCACCGGCAGGCGCATGCGGTTCTCGATCGGACCGCCCCAGGCGTCGGTCCGGCGGTTCGTGCGCGCGCACAGGAACTGGTTGATCAGGTAGCCCTCGCTGCCCATCACCTCCACGCCGTCGTAGCCGGCCTTTTGCGCCAGTTTCGCGCAGCGGACATAGGCCGCGATGGTCGACTCGATGCCGCGTGGCGTCAGCGCGCGCGGGCGGAACGGAGAAATCGGCGACTTGACGTTCGAGGCCGACACGACGAGCGGCTGGTAGCCGTAGCGGCCCGCGTGCAGGATCTGCAGCAGGATCTTGCCGCCCTCCTCGTGCACGGCGCGCGTGACCTTGCGGTGATTCAGGACGTCGGCGCGGAAGTTCAGCGTGCCGCCGAACGGCAGCAGCCAGCCCTGGCGGTTCGGCGAGATGCCGCCCGTGACGATCAGGCCCGCGCCGCCGCGCGCCCGCTCGCGGTAGAACGCGGCCAGTTTGCCGTAGTTCCAGAAGCGGTCTTCGAGCCCCGTGTGCATGGACCCCATGATGACGCGGTTCTTCAGCGTCGTGAAGCCGAGGTCCAGGGGGGACAGGAGATGTGGATAAGCGGTGTCGGGAAGCGAAGCGGTCATGGGCACGACGATAGTGATGATCCCGGCATTACACCGGGATTTCGTCGAGCCGTGGTTCTAATCGCAAGCAGCGTACGGATTACGCCGGATAACTCTCCGGCGTGCGCAATTCGGCGAACTGCTCGATGCTGCCGATGCGCACCGTGACGGGATTCAGGCTCGTGTGCGGCGCCATCGAGCGCCACGCGAATTTCCATTCCTTCTCGCGCGCATCGGCGATGGGACGCGAAAAGGCCGAGCCCAGGCGCGAGCGGATGCCGTATTCGACCTGCCCGTCGATGCCGGCCCAGTTGGGCAGGGTGCGCTGGACGGCGCGGTGCAGGCGCTCGCCGAATTCTTCCGTGTTGTGGATGACGAGGCAGCTGTCGGCCGGGCCGAGGACGTCGAACAGGCCCTTGTTCCAGGCCGTCGAGAACGACAGGGTCAGGAAGCCGTTTTCGGGCTGGAGCTTGAACTGGCCGGTGGACAGCGCCAGTTCCAGCTCGGCGCGCAGGCCGTAGCGGTGCAGGGTGGGGGGACGTTGATAGTCATGCATGATGGTCTCGATTCGTGGAGTCTAGCCGGGACGGAGCGTCGTGGCGGTGGATGCGCATGTAGCGGAACGAGACGGACACTTCGCGCAGCAGGAAAATGAAGCTGGCAATCAGGGCGACCATGGCCGCCACGAACATGCCGGCGATGTAGCGGTCCAGCGGCAGGTTGGTGGTATCGCCGAGGAACAGGCAGGCGATCACCACGCAGATCAGGAAGCCGCAGCCGGTGCTGGCCGTGATCGCATAATTGATCAGCTGCCAGCGCTGGTACAACACGTCGAGCTCCTCGCTGCAATCCGGATCCGGTCCCTTGCGCAGTTCGATCTTGAGGTCGCGGGTACGGTCGATGATGCGCGCGAGGCGGTTCATCAGTACCGTCAGCTTGGTCGCCACGCCGGTCAGCAGGAACACGGGCGCGATCGACAGCTGGATGACATGGCCGATGTCGTTGGTCTGGATATTCATGCGGGTAGCTTGTCGTTATTGTAAGAAGCTGGGGACAGTGTAGCAGGCGGCGGCCTCTGTCCGGATTAACACCGTTTCAATCGAAACGGCCGTGCCGCTTGAACTGTTCCGTCGCGGCGACGAGGGCGCGGGCGATGCCCGCTTCCAGCGCGCCGTGGCCGGCGTCCGGGATCATGCGCAGGCGCGATCCGGCCCAGGCCTGGTGCAGGCGGTACGCGGACAGCGGCGGGCAGATCACGTCGTAGCGGCCCTGCACGATCACGGCCGGCAGGTGGGAAATGCGGCCGACGTCGCGCAGCAGCTGGTCCGGTTCGAGGAAGCCGCCGTGCGCCATGTAGTGCGATTCCAGCCGGCCCACGCCCAGGTCGAGCGTGTCGGACGCGTGCTCTTCTTCCTGCGGCAACAGGAACACGCGGCGGCCCTCGAAGCGGCTCCACGCGCGCGCGGCGGGCCAGTACTGCTGCGGATCGTCGCACAGCAGGCGCTTCGTGTAGGCCTTCAGCAGATCGCCCCGTTCCTCGACGGGAATGGGCGCGATGAATTCGTCGTACAGCTCCGGATAGAACCACTGTACGCCGTACAGGAAGAATTCGATCTCGGCCGGCGTGCACAGGAAGATCCCGCGCAGGACGAAGCCGAGGCAGCGCTCCGGGTGCGCCTGCCCGTAGGCCAGCGCCAGGGTCGAGCCCCACGAGCCGCCGAACACGAGCCAGCGCTCGATGCCGAACATGGTGCGCAGGCGTTCGATGTCCTCGATGAGCAGCTGCGTCGTGTTGTTGCGCCATTCGCCCAGCGGCGTCGACTTGCCGGCGCCGCGCTGGTCGAACAGGATCACGCGATAGGCGCTCGGGTCGAAGAAGCGGCGGTGCTGCGGCGACAGGCCCGCGCCCGGACCGCCGTGCAGGAACACGACGGGGATGCCGTTCGGGTTACCCACCTCTTCCCAATAAATCGTGTGCAGGTCGTCCACGGCCAGCATGCCATGACGGTTCGGGAGGATGGGCGGGAACAGCGACGGCGGGGTGGCAGGCATGATCGGTCAGCGAAAAAACGACAACCGATTGTAGCGTACCGCCCGGCCATTCTAGAAGAAAGTGTTGAGCGCGAAGCGCACCGCGTAGTCGTCGTCCACGGCCAGCAGCAGCGGCCAGCGGTCGAACGTCGTGCACGGATGCGAGATGCCGCAACCGACCAGGTCGCCCACCGCGAGCATCTCGCGCACGGGACCTTCCGGCAGGCGCAGGTACGCGTGCTGGTCGTTCATCTTGGCGATCTCGCAGTCCGCCGGCAGCGCGTGCGCGGCGCCGGGGCCCGGACGGTGGTGCCACAGCGGCACCGGCAGGCCGGCGTCGTGCGACGCGTCGCGCTTGCCCATCGTGAGGATCGCGAGCCCCGGCTCGGGACGCGACTGCACGACGCTCCAGATCTCCAGCGCCGGCCGCAGGCCCTCGCCCGCCGGCGTCCCTTCGCGCGCGTCGAGCTGTTCGATGTGACGCTGGTACATGCCGTGGTCGCTCGTCAGGTAGCAGCCGCTGCGCAGCACGGAGACCAGAGGCCGCGACAGCCCGTGCAGTTCCTGGAAGCCGCGCGCGACGAGGTCGAAGTACGACGAACCGCCCGCCGTCACGAGGATCTCGCGCGTGCCGAACAGGCCTTCGTCGTCGGCCTCGCGCACGAGCGCGCACAGGCGCCCGACGAAGTTCGACACGGCGCGCAGGTCGGCTTCATGATCGTCCGACACGAGCAAGCCTTCATAGCCTTCGAAGCCGGCCAGCACGAGGCCCGGCGCCCGTTCGATGGCGCGTGCTACCGTCAGCGCTTCCTCCGGCGTGCGGCAGCCGGCGCGCTTGCCCGACAGGCCCAGTTCGACCAGGACGGACAAGGGCCGTGTGAGCGGATGCGCTTCGACTTCCTCGGACAGGCGCGCGACGCCCGCGAGCGAGTCGGCCAGCACGACGCATTCGAAGCCCGGATCCTCGTGCAGCAGTTGCAGCACCATGCGCACGTCGCTGCGCGCGACGAGCTGGTTCGCGACGAGCACGCGGCGCACGCCGAAGCGGTGCGCCACCCGCACCTGCACGGCGTTCGCCAGCGTGATGCCCCAGGCGCCATTGGCCAGCTGGGCGCCGAACAGCTGCGGACACATCGTCGTCTTGCCGTGCGGCGCGATGCGCACGCCGTGGCGCGCGCAGAAATCGCGCATCCATTCGAGGTTGTGGCGCAGCGCGGACGTTTTCAGCACGGCGACGGGGTAGCTCGTGTCGCCATGCAGCACGTTCCAGCCCTGCACGCCGATCGCGCCCTGGCGCAGCGGCGCCGTCAACGGCAAGCCCTTCACGCCGGGCTGCAGCATCTGTTCTTCCAGGCTGGACAAGGCCAGCGCACCGTGCGGCAATGCATTCATGGTGTTTCCCTTCGCAACTCGTCCTCGAGGTCGACGC
Organism: Massilia sp. PDC64; assembly: GCF_900101265.1. GTDB lineage: Bacteria > Pseudomonadota > Gammaproteobacteria > Burkholderiales > Burkholderiaceae_D > Telluria. The sequence continues at coordinate 440,790 of NZ_FMZS01000007.1, read as the reverse complement.
GCAGGAGGCCCGGCGTGGGCATCACGCCTTTCGAACCGGGCGTGCGGAAGATGCCGGGCACGAGGCCGTCCTGCTGCAGCTGGGGCAGCAGCTCGGACAACAGCTCGTCCAGCGCAAACGCCTGCGGTTCGTAGCCTTCCCACTCGAATTCCGCGCACAGCCGGGCGAATTCCTCGTCCGGCCACATCGCGAACACGAGCGTACCATCATCCTTCTTCGCCAGCGCCCAGCCGTTGCGGTACAGGCCCCACACGGTGCCCGACGCGGCCACCCGCTTGACGAAATATTCATAGCGCTGCGGTGCCGGCAGGCGCACCACGGCCTTCACTTGTTCAGCATCGATCATTCATTGTTCCCACGCGCGCCCGGCGGCGGCCGTCGGGACGAGGATACGCCATATGCACTCCACCACGGCGCGCGGGCTAGTCGGCATCGTCCAGCAGTTGTTCGAGGCGGCGCGGATAGTGGTTCAGGAAGTCGCGCGTGACGGCGTAGTGTTCCGTATCTTCGTAGCTGATCTCCGCGATGCCCGTGCCGTCGAAGCTGAGGATCTTCGCGCGCGGGTACGCGAGCAGGATAGGCGAATGCGTCGCGATGATGAACTGGGCCCCCTGCTTCACGAGCCCGTCGATGACGGCCAGCGCGGCCAGCTGGCGGTTCGGGGACAATGCCGCTTCGGGTTCGTCCAGCAGGTAAAAGCCTTCGCCTTTGAAATCCTGCAGCACGGCCATGAAGGCTTCGCCGTGCGAGCGCGTGTGCAGCGAAGGGCGTCCGAGCGGATCGGGGCCGAGATCGTCGAGATACGTGAACACGTTGAACAGGCTTTCCGCGCGCAGGAAGTAACTGTTGCGGGGCCAGCGCCAGCCCTTGGCCACGCGCAGCAGCCGATGCAGGGGCGACACCTCCTGCTGCTGCCGATGCACGTTCTTCGTGCCGCCCTCCGCCGGCAGTCCCAGCGCCACCGCGATCGCTTCCAGCACGGTCGACTTGCCCGCACCGTTCTCGCCGACGAAAAAGGTGACGTCGGGATGCGGCTCGAGCACGCCCAGGTCGCGCACGGCGGGAATGGTGAACGGATAGCGGTCGAAGTCGATGTCGGCCTGCGGGTCGACCTGGACGGAACGCAGGTAGGGCTTGGCGGTCAACGGCGGCATGGGTGCTCCGAATGAAAAACACCGCCCGGAGGCGGTGTCGCTGCGTGCAGGCGGTACCCGCTTACTGCATGTGCTGGCCGCCGTTGATGGCGATGTTGGCGCCGGTGACGAACGCTGCCTCGTCCGAAGCAAGATAGGCGACCAGGCCGGCCACTTCTTCCGGCTTGCCCAGGCGGCCCATCGGGATCTGCGGCAGGATCTTCGTTTCCAGCACTTCGGCCGGGATGTCGGTGACCATCTTGGTGCCGATGTAGCCCGGCGAGATGGTGTTCACGGTGACGCCCTTGCGCGCCACTTCCAGCGCCAGGGCCTTCGTGAAGCCGTGGATGCCGGCCTTGGCCGCCGAGTAGTTGGTCTGGCCGAACGCGCCCTTCTGGCCGTTGACCGACGAGATGTTGATGATGCGACCCCAGCCGCGCTCGACCATGCCGTCGGCGACGGGCTTGGTCATGTTGAACACGGAATCCAGGTTGGTCTTCATGACCGCATCCCAATTGACCTTGTCCATCTTCTTGAAGGTCATGTCGCGCGTGATACCCGCGTTGTTGACCAGCACGTCGACGGGACCGACTTCCTGCACGACCTTGGCCACGCAGGCCTGGGCGGAGTCGTAATCGGACACGTCGCATTCATACGCCTTGAAGTCGTGGCCCTGCTCGCGCATCGCAGCAAGCCAGCCCTCCGCTTTCTTGCTGCCCGGCGAGTACGTCGTCACGACCTTGTAGCCGAGCGCCGCCAGTTTGATGCAGATCGCTTCACCCAGGCCGCCCATGCCGCCGGTCACTAATGCCACTCTAGCCATCGTCTTCTCCTGTTTTTCGCTTATTGCTTACACCTGTTGACTACGAACGCACGGCGCCCTCCGTGGCGCCGTGCGGGATTTACTTTCAGCGCTCGACTGCCAGCGCCACGCCCATGCCGCCGCCGATGCACAGCGCGGCCAGGCCCTTCTTGGCGTCGCGGCGGATCATTTCGTGCAGCAGGGTCACCAGCACGCGCGCGCCCGAGGCGCCGATCGGGTGGCCCAGCGCGATCGCGCCGCCGTTGACGTTGATCTTCGACGTATCCCAGCCCATCTGCTTGTTGACGGCAACGGCCTGGGCGGCGAAGGCTTCGTTGATTTCCATCAGGTCGACTTCTTCGTGCGTCCAGCCGGCGCGTTCCAGTGCCTGGCGGGCGGCGTCGACCGGGCCCATGCCCATGATGGCCGGGTCCAGGCCGGCCGACGAATAGGCCTTGATGCGGGCCAGCGGGGTCAGGCCCAGTTCCTTGGCCTTCGAGGCCGACATCATGATCACGGCGGCGGCGCCGTCGTTCAGGCCGGAGGCGTTGCCGGCGGTGACGGTGCCCTCTTTATTGAAAGCCGGACGCAGGCTCGCGAGACCTTCCAGCGTGGCGCCGTGCTTCGGATACTCGTCGGTATCGAACACGGTGGTGCCCTTCTTGGAGGCGATCTCGATCGGGATGATCTCGTCCTTGAACTTGCCGGCCTTTTGCGCGGCCTCGGCCTTCAGCTGCGACTGCAGCGCGAATTCGTCCTGTTCCTGACGCGAGATCTCGTACTTGCGCGCGACATTCTCGGCCGTCACACCCATGTGGTACTGGTTGTAGACGTCCCACAGGCCGTCGACGATCATCGTGTCGGTCAGCTTGGCATCGCCCATGCGGAAACCGTCGCGCGAACCGTTCAGCACGTGCGGCGAGGCGCTCATGTTTTCCTGGCCGCCGGCGATGACGATCGAGGCGTCGCCGCACTTGATGGCCTGGGCCGCCAGGTGGGTGGCGCGCAGGCCGGAGCCGCACACCATGTTCAGGGTGAAGGCCGGAACCTTGTCCGGCAGGCCGCCCTTGATGACAGCCTGGCGGGCCGGGTTCTGGCCGACGCCGGCCGTGAGGACCTGCCCCATGATGACTTCGCTGACCGCGGCCGGATCGATGCCGGTCTTCGTCAGCAGGTGCTTGATGACCTGGGCGCCTAGCTCGGCAGCCGGAATTTTTGAGAGCGTGCCACCGAACTTGCCGATTGCAGTACGGCCGGCGGCCACGATTACGACATCTTCCATATCAATCTCCGGTATCCCGGCCCCAGCGGCCGGGGTTCAATGAGTGGACAGCCCTGCTGTCGGCCTTTTTCTGGCCAGGCCTGGAAGAATCGAACACCAGCACAACGCGCGCTTGAGGAATCACAATCTCCGCTCAGGCTTGGACAGAAAGCCAACAATATTAGTGACCTCGCTTAAATCTTGTTTAAGCAAAATCAATCTTATCAGCTTATTCATCGGAAAAAACAGCCTTTTTATTGATTTTGCTTAAGGCTGAGCATCTTTATCAGACATTATTTTTGTTCAGGAAACAGGAGTTTCCGGTCATCCAAACCTTGGCCAAAACCCTTTTCCTTTGAGTGAAATTTCACAGTAGAATGCACGGGCTAAGCCAACCACATTGATTTATGCCCAAAAGCTCGAGCTCCCTGCCCATCGAAATCAAGATCTCCACGGTCGTGGCCATTTCGACCATCCTGCACTCGGCCGATCCGATCGCGATCGACGCCGCGCTGAAGCAGATGACCGGGGGTGTCTCGGATTTCTTCGAGGATGAATTCGCCGTCATCGACGTCGCCGGCATCGCCGACGACGCCGCGCACATCGACTGGGAGGCGCTGGTCGCGCTGCTCCGGAAGTACCGTCTGAACGCCGTCGCCGTGCGCGGCGCGCCGGCCGCGCTGCACGACGTGATCCGCGCCCACGACCTGTTCCTGGACGACGGCACCAGCGGCCTCTCGACGAGCGCCGGCCGCGAACGGGAGATGCCCGCGGCCCCGGCCGCGCCGGCCGAAGCGGCAGCGCCCACCCCCGCGCCATCGGCCGCGCCTGCCCCGGCCCCGGCACCAGTCCATGCCATGATCGTCGACACGCCGGTCCGCGCCGGCCAGCGCATCTATGCGCGCGGCACCGACCTGATCGTGACCGCCGTCGTGAACAATGGCGCCGAGCTCATCGCCGACGGCAGTATCCACGTGTACGCGCCGCTGCACGGCCGCGCGCTGGCGGGTGCGTCCGGAAATGCGGGTGCGCGCATCTTCGCGCTGCAGTTGCAGCCCGAACTGGTGTCGATCGCGGGCGTTTACCGCACGTTCGACGAAGGTTTCCCTGCAGAGGTCGCGCGCCAGCCGGCACAAATCCGTTTGGTCGGCGACCGAATCGATATATCATCGCTGGGTTCGGCGACCCGCAATTAAGGCGCGCCCCCTGTACCAGCACTGACCAGATACTGAAAAGGACACAATTTTTTCATGGCAAGAATTATCGTTGTAACGTCCGGTAAGGGCGGTGTGGGCAAGACCACTTCGAGCGCAAGCTTCTCGACTGGCCTCGCGCTGCGCGGCCACAAGACTGCCGTCATCGACTTCGACGTCGGCCTGCGCAACCTCGATCTGATCATGGGTTGCGAGCGCCGTGTCGTCTACGACCTGATCAACGTCATCAACGGCGAAGCGAGCCTGACCCAGGCCCTGATCAAGGACAAGCACTGCGACAACCTGTTCATCCTGCCGGCCTCGCAGACCCGCGACAAGGACGCGCTGACGGAAGAAGGCGTCGAGCAGGTGCTGAACGAACTGGTCAAGATGGACTTCGAGTTCATCATCTGCGACTCGCCGGCCGGCATCGAGCACGGCGCCCTGATGGCGCTGACGTTCGCCGACGAGGCGCTGATCGTCACCAACCCGGAAGTCTCGTCCGTGCGCGACTCCGACCGCATCCTCGGCATTCTGCAGGCCAAGTCGCGCCGCGCCCAGAGCGGCGGCGAACCGGTCAAGGAACACCTGCTGATCACCCGCTACTCGCCGCGCCGCGTGGAAAACGACGAAATGCTGTCGTACCAGGACGTGCAGGAAATCCTGCGCATCCCCCTGCTCGGCATCATTCCGGAATCGGAAGCCGTGCTGCACGCCTCGAACCAGGGCAATCCGGCCATTCACTTCAAGGATACGGACGTGGCCCAGGCCTACCAGGACGTCGTGGCCCGCTTCCTGGGCGAAGACGTCCCGCTGCGCTTCACCAACTACGAGAAGCCGGGCTTCCTGCAGCGTTTGTTCGGAGCGAAGTGACATGCCCCTGCTCTCATTCCTGTTTCCCAAGAATCAGAAAAGCGCGACGGCGGCCAAGGAAAGGCTGCAGATCATCATCGCCCGCGAACGCAGCGGCCGTGGCGGCCCGGATTTCCTGCCCGCCCTGCACCGCGAGCTGATCGAAGTGATCTCCAAGTACACCAAGGTCAACGCCGAGGACATCAAGATTTCCCTCGATCGCCAGGGCAACCTGGAAGTGCTCGACGTCAACGTCGTCCTGCCCGACGCCTGACTCCGTCTTTCGCGCCGCGCCGGTTTTCAAGCCGGCGTGGCCGCCACCTCGCGCGCCACGCGCGTACAGGCTTCCACGTGCTGGTAGCCCATCTGCCTGAATAACGCGAAGCCGATCGCGGCCGACGCGACCTGTCCCGCCAGCGGCACGATCTTCGCCGCCGACTTGGCCGCCAGCTTGGCGCCCGACTTCTGCAACAGCTTCAGCACCAGCTCCTTCGTCACGATCTTGCCCACCAGCGTGCTGCCGATCGCCGCCACGGCCTGGTAGACGGCGATGCGCATGCGCGGCTGCAGCCGTTCGATCTGCTCGGGCGACAGGCCGAACGCCTGGTTGATCTCTTCCACCATGACGGCAAAGCTGGACAGATCCGCCACGATGTCCACGCCCGGCACAGGGATCACGGACACGCCGGCGGAAATGGCCGCGCGCTTGCGCACGAGGCCGCGACAGCGTTCGCGCACGCGCTCGATGTCCTCGCTGGAGACCGGCAGCAGCGCCGTTTCACCGTCCTTGTTCTTTCTCATGAACATGTTAGCTCCTCAACCACAAATTTAAAGTCAGTGTAACCGGGAGTTTGTCTACGGTCTGACACAACTATGACGCAATTTCCCAACGAAAATGTGAATTTATCTGAGGCATCGGTAGCTTTACGTTTTAAAAGTCTGATATATTTAGTGACATTGTAGGAATGTTCCTACAGCGACGTCTTACAGTCCCACAAGCCGAGACAGCCTGAACATCATGAGAATATCCGTACTGGACAACGACACAACCCAGGCAGAACTCATCTGCCAAGTTCTGAACGGAGCTGGGCACAGCTGTCAAGCCTTTGACAGCGGTAAAGAATTGCTGGGGCAACTCCGCAAGGACAGCACCGACCTGCTGATCGTCGACTGGCAAGTGACCGACGTCCCGGCAGCGGAACTCCTGCGCCGCGCCAAGGAAAAACTGGCGCCGAATACCCCGACGATGTTCCTGGCCGGCAGCTCGGCCGAAGACGACATCGTGGCCGGCGTCACGGCCGGTGCCGACGACTACCTCGTCAAGCCGCTGCGCCGCGGCGAGCTGGTCGCGCGTACGCAAGCCCTGCTGCGCCGGGCCTACCCGTCGCAGAACGGCGCCGAACAGCTGCAATTCGGCCCGTACGTGTTCGAAACCCGCCCGGGCCGCCTGATGATGGACGGCGAGCAGATCGACGTCACGCACAAGGAATTCAACCTGGCGCTGCTGTTCTTCCGCAACCTGGGCCGTCCGCTGTCGCGCGCATACATCCACGAATCGATCTGGGTGCGCGAAACGGCCGTGCCGTCGCGTACGATGGACACCCACGTTTCCCGCGTCCGCAACAAGCTGCGCCTGCGTCCGGAGAACGGTTTCCGCCTCGTGCCGGTCTATAGCTACGGCTACAGGCTGGAAAAGCTGGGCGCGTGAAACCCTGACGCGGTAGGGGTATAATGGGTGCGCTGCCCATTTTTTGATCACCCATGCAACTGCTCGCCGTCGGCCTCAATCACACCACAGCACCGGTCTCGCTGCGCGAGCAACTGGCGCTGGCGCCCGAGCAGCTCGGGGAGGCCGTGCAGGCGGCGCGCGGGTGGTTTTCAAAGTTCAATACGCGCGGCGAAGACGAAGCGGCGCTGCTCTCGACGTGCAACCGCACCGAGATGTACGCCGCCAGCTGCGCACCCGATCCGCTCGACGCGTCCGCGCGCTTTCTCGCGGATTACCACAAGCTGAATTTCGCCGACCTGCGTCCGCATTTGTACATGCTGCCGCAGCACGACGCCGTGCGCCACGCGTTCCGCGTCGCTTCCGGCCTCGATTCGATGGTGCTGGGCGAAGCCCAGATCCTCGGCCAGATGAAGGATGCCGTACGCGTCGCCGACGAGGCGGGCGGCCTCGGCACCTATTTGCACCAGCTGTTCCAGCGCAGCTTCGCCGTCGCGAAGGAAGTGCGCACGACGACCGAGATCGGCGCGCACAGCGTGTCGATGGCCGCCGCCGCCGTGCGCTTGTCGGAACGCATTTTCGACCGCGTCAGCGAGCAGAACGTGCTGTTCATCGGCGCCGGCGAGATGATCGAACTGTGTGCCACGCACTTCGCCGGCCACAATCCGAAGTCGATCACGATCGCCAACCGCACGCTCGCGCGCGGCGAGGCGCTGGCCGCGCGCTTCAACGGCAGCGCGATCGGCCTCGCCGACCTGTCCGAGCGCCTGTCGCAGTTCGACGTCGTCATCTCCTCCACCGGTTCGACCTTGCCGCTGATCGGCAAGGGCCTCGTCGAACGCGCCATCAAGGCGCGCCGGCACCGCCCCATGTTCATGGTCGACCTGGCCGTCCCGCGCGACATCGAACCGGAAGTGGGCCGCCTGAACGACGTGTTCCTGTACACGGTCGACGACCTGGCCGAGGTGGTGCGCACGGGCGTGGAAAGCCGCCAGGCGGCCGTCGCCCAGGCCGAGGCCATCATCGAGACGCGTGTGCAGTCGTTCATGCACTGGATCGGCGACCGCGCCGTGGTGCCCGTCATCCGCGACCTGCACGAATCGAGCGAGGCGATGCGCCTGGCCGAACTGGAACGGGCACGCAAGCTGCTCGCGAAGGGCGAGGACATCGAGACGGTGCTGGACGCCCTGTCGAAGGGCCTCACCGCGAAATTCCTGCACGGCCCGCAACAGGCCCTGCACCGAGCCCAGGGCGACGAACGCGCCCGCCTCGCGAGCCTGCTGCCCCAGCTGTTCCGCGGCCGCCGTTAGCGGCCTGCTATCCTTCGTTGCACCCGCGTGCCGCTTCCCGCGGCCTTTCCGCTGTCATTCCGATAAGAACACTATGAAACCATCCATGCTGGCCAAGCTGGACCAACTGGCCAACCGCCTCGTCGAACTGGACGAACTCCTGATGTCCGAAGGCGCCACCGCGAACATGGACAGCTTCCGCAAGCTGAACCGCGAACACGCGGAACTGAGTCCGCTCGTGGCCGTCTACCGCCAGTACCAGACCGCGCAGGCCGATATCGATGCCGCGCAAGACATGCTGGCCGACCCGGACATGAAGGAATTCGCGCAGGACGAGATCGACGCGGCGAAGGCGCGCATGGCGGCACTGGACCTCGAACTGCAGAAGATGTTGCTGCCGAAGGACGAGAACGACGAGCGCAACATCTTCCTCGAAATCCGCGCCGGCACGGGCGGCGACGAATCCGCGCTGTTCGCGGGCGACCTGCTGCGCATGTACACGCGCTACGCGGAACGCAACCGCTGGCAGGTCGAAATGGTGTCGGAATCGCCGTCCGACCTGGGCGGCTACCGCGAAGTCATCGTGCGCATCGTCGGCCAGGGCGCCTACTCGAAACTGAAATTCGAATCCGGCGGCCACCGCGTGCAGCGGGTGCCGGCGACGGAGACGCAGGGCCGCATCCACACGTCCGCCTGCACCGTCGCCGTGATGCCGGAGGCGGACGAGGTGGAGGACGTGCAGATCAACCCGGCCGACCTGCGCATCGACACGTTCCGCGCGTCGGGCGCCGGCGGCCAGCACATCAACAAGACGGATTCCGCCGTGCGCCTGACGCACCTGCCGACCGGCATCGTCGTGGAATGCCAGGACGACCGCAGCCAGCACAAGAACAAGGCGCAGGCAATGAAAGTCCTCGCCGCCCGCATCAAGGACGTGCAATTGCGCGAGCAACAGAGCAAGGAAGCCGCGACCCGTAAAAGCCTGATCGGCTCGGGCGACCGCAGCGAGCGCATCCGCACATATAACTTCCCGCAGGGCCGCCTGACCGACCATCGCATCAACCTGACCCTGTACAAGCTCGACATGATCATGGACGGCGACCTGTCCGAACTGACGAATGCCCTGTCGGCCGAGCACCAGGCCGAACAACTGGCAGCGCTGGGCGACTAAAAATTCGGGGTCAGAGCACATTTCTCGGCAATTGATCGAAAAAGTGCTCTGACCCCGAATTAAGACGGTTATAAGTTGCTAGACTGAAAATCTCTATTTCGACAACGCCATCAGGAAACCCATGTCCTCCTCCCGCAACCTCCTGCTCGCCATCGCCGCCGTCAGCATTGCCCTGATCGGCGCCGCCCTGTATCTCCAGCACGCGCAGGGCCTGCTGCCCTGCCCGCTGTGCGTGATCCAGCGCTACCTGTTCATCGGCATCGCCATCTTCAGCCTGATCGGTGCATTCGCGAACAAGATCAAGGCCGGCGCCGGGCTCGCGCTGCTGTGCGCGCTGGGCGGCCTCGGCGTCGTCGGCAAGCATTTGTACGTGCTCGCGCACCCGGGCTTCTCGTGCGGGATCGATCCGATGGAGACGACCCTCAACAAGATCCCGACCGCCACCCTGCTGCCCGGCCTGTTCCGCGCCGACGGCCTGTGCGAAGCGGCCCAGGAAACCGTGTTCGGCCTGAACGTGCCGCAGTGGTCGGCCGTGTGGTTCGTGATCCTCACGCTGGCCCTCGTCTGGGTGCTGGTGCGGCGCGCACGCTGATGGCGATCCAGCCCGGCGCCACCATCGCGGCCGTGCAGGCAGGCCTGCCGCTCGACCCGCTGGAAAACCGCATCCTCCTGTGCGAGGCGACGGGCCTCACGCGCGTCCAGTTGATCACGCAGGGCGACCGCGCCCTCACGCCGGATGAAGCTTCCCGCCTGGACGATCTCGTGGCGCGCCGGCTGCATGGCGAGCCGATCGCCTACATCGTCGGCAGGCGCGAATTCTTCGGACTGGAGTTCCGGGTCGGCCCCGCCGTGCTGATTCCCCGGCCGGACACGGAACTGATCGTCGAACTGGCACTGGAACGCCTGCCGCGCGGTCCTGCGCGGCTGCTCGACATGGGCACGGGCAGCGGCGCGATCGCCGTCGCCGTCGCGCACACGCGGCCGGATGCCGACGTCACCGCGCTGGACGTCAGCCCGGATGCGCTGGCCGTTGCACAGGCCAACGCCGCCGCCAACGGCGCGCGCGTGCGCTTCCTGGAAAGCAGCTGGTTCGACGCGCTCGCCGCGACTGAAACCTTCGACGTCATCGCCTCCAACCCGCCGTACATCGCGGCCGGCGACGACCACCTCGCCCAGGGCGACCTCCGCTTCGAACCGGTGGGCGCGCTGACGGACCATGCGGACGGCCTGTCCGCGCTGCGTACCATCGTCGCCGGCAGCCCGCGCCACCTCGTGCCGGGCGGCTGGCTGCTGCTCGAACACGGCTACGACCAGGCGGCGGCCGTGCGCGCGCTGCTGGTCGACGCCGGCTTCACGGACGTGCAGAGCTGGCGGGACCTGGCCGGCATCGAGCGCGTGAGCGGCGGCCGGTTCGACTGACGCCCTGCCCGGCGCGGCCCGGACGCCTCGTTTGTTACAATTTCGGGTCCATCACCCGGAAGCCAACACGATGCGTCGACTGTTCGCGACCCTCATCCTGCTGGGACCTCTCGTCGCCTTCGCGGCGGACGCCGCCGACCAGGCCCAAGCCCTGTTCGAGCGCGACTGGCAATGGCGCCTCAAGCACCAGCCCGAATTCGCCACGAACGTCGGCGACCACCGCTACGATGCGCTGCTGGCCGACACGTCGCTCGCGGAACAGACGGCCGTCATCGAGCACGCGCGCCGCATGCTCGACCTCGCGCGCCAGATCGACCGCGCGCAGCTGGCCGGCCAGGACCGCCTGTCCTGGGACCTGTTCACGGGCGACCAGGAACGCATCCTCGCGCGCGCCGCGTTCGTCGCGTTCGATCCGCAGCCGGTCAGCGCGCAGGACGGCCTGCAGATCCGCTTCCCGCAACTGGTCGCGCAGATGCCCTTTTTCACGGAAGACGACTACCGCAACTACATCGCGCGCCTGAATGCGCTGCCGCGCCACATCGACGGCATCATCGAGCAGATGCGCGAAGGGATGCGTACCGGCTGGACGGCGCCGAAGGCCATCATGGCCGGCCTGGCCGCGCAGCTGCGGGCCATGCGCGAGCACGTGCAGGACGGGGCGCTCGGCGCGCCGTTCCAGCGCCTGCCCGCGACCATTCCCGAGGAGACGCGCACGCAGCTGGCGACCGATGGCGCGGCCGCCCTGCGCACGGCGGCGGGCGCGCTGCAAAAGCTGGAAGACTTCGTGCGCACCGACTACCTGCCGGCCGCGCGCACGACCATCGGCGCATCCAGCCTGCCCGGCGGCGCGGCGTGGTACGCGTTTCTCGTCAAGGCGGCGACGACCACCACGCTGACGCCGGCCGAGATCCACGCGCTGGGCGTGAAGGAAGTGGCGCGCCTGCGCGCCGAGATGGAAGCGACGGCCGCGCGCACGGGTTTCAAGGGCAGCTATCCGCAATTCGTCGCGTTCGTGCGCAGCGATCCGCGCCTGTTCCCGACGGGCGCCGACGCGCTGCTGGACCGCTACCGGCGCACGATCGCGCGCGTCCAGGCCCAGCTGCCCACGCAGTTCGGCACGATCCCGCAGGAAGAACTGGCCGTCAAACCCGTGCAGCAGGCGAGCGCGGACACGCAGGGCGGCGCGTATTACGAAGCGGGCACGCCGGAGCGGGTCGCGGCCCTCGTCGTCAACACGAGCCGCCTGGATACGCGGCCCCTGTGGGAAGTCGAGACGCTCGCCCTGCACGAGGGCATTCCCGGCCACCATCTGCAAGTCGCGCGCGCCCACGCCATCGACGGCCTGCCGGCATTCCGCCGCCACGCCTGGTATCCCGCGTTCGGCGAAGGCTGGGCGCTGTATGCGGAAAGCCTGGGGCCGCAGCTCGGCCTGATGCGCGACCCGTTCTCGCAATTCGGCCGCCTGGCCGACGAGCAGCTGCGCGCCGCGCGGCTCGTCGTCGATACGGGCATCCACGCGCTGGGCTGGCCGCGCCAGCAGGCCATCGACTGGCTGAACGCGAACACCGCCAATCCGCCGTCCGACAACGAGGTCGAAGTCGACCGCATGATCGCCCGGCCGGGTCAGGCGCTGGCTTATAAGATCGGCCAGTTGCGCATCGCCGCGCTACGTGCGCGCGCACAGGCGGCGCTGGGTCCGCGCTTCGACGTGCGCGCCTTCCACGACGCCGTGCTGGAAAACGGCGCCCTGCCGCTGGAGGTGCTGGAGAAGCGCGTCGACCGCTGGATCGCGGCACAGAATGTCCCCGAGCCGGCGGCGGTTCGTTAATTGATTGTCACATTGAGGGCCGCCCGGCGCGCTTGGCCAATTTCGGTTACTCTCTGCGTCTCATGGCAGTATAAGAAAGGAATCCTCGTGTCGAACCAACTGACCCGCCGCCTGGCCCTGCTGGACGACGATGCCCACCGCGGCCTGCTGCTGCAAGGCCTGCGCGGCATCGAGCGCGAGACGCTGCGCGTCGACGGCCAGGGCCATCTGGCCCGGACCCCGCATCCGGTACAACTCGGCTCGGCCCTGACCCATCCGCAGATCACGACGGATTACGCGGAAGCGCTGCTCGAATTCATCACGCCGGCCGAACACGACATCGGCCTGGCCCTGCACCGCCTGGACGCGATCCACCGCTTCGCCTATTCGAAGCTGGACGGCGAACTGCTGTGGAGCCAGTCGATGCCCTGCGAGCTGCCGGCCGAGGAAGACATCGAGATCGCCTGGTACGGCAAGTCGAATCTCGGCATGCTCAAGCACGTGTACCGCCGCGGCCTCGCGCTGCGCTACGGCAAGGCCATGCAATGCATCGCGGGCATCCACTACAACTATTCGCTGCCGGAAGAACTGTGGAAGCTGCTGGCGGAACACGAGGGCATCGCGGAAGAACGCCGCAACGCGCTGCGCGACTTCCAGTCCGAGAGCTATATCGCGACCATCCGCAACTTCCGCCGCTACAGCTGGCTGCTGATGTACCTGTTCGGCGCATCGCCCACCCTGTCGAAGGGCTTCCTGCGCGGCCGCGAGCACAATCTCGAGACGCTGTCGGACGACACGCTTTATTTACCGTATGCGACGAGCCTGCGCATGAGCGACCTGGGTTACCAGAACGACGCCCAGTCCGGCCTGCGTCCGCACGAGAACAGCCTGGAAAGCTACGTGACCTCGCTGATGGACGCCGTCAAGCGCCCGTATCCGCCGTACGCGGAGATCGGCACGAAGGAGGACGGCGAGTGGGTCCAGCTGTCGACCAACATCCTGCAGATCGAGAACGAATACTATTCGACGATCCGCCCCAAGCGCGTGATCCGCACGGGCGAGCGCCCCGTGCAGGCGCTGTGCGCCCGCGGCGTGCAATACATCGAAGTGCGTTGCATGGACGTCGATCCGTTCGAACCGGTCGGCATCGCGCTGGAGACGGGCCGCTTCCTGGACGCCTTCCTGCTGTTCTGCGCCCTCGAGGAAAGCCCCCTGATCAACGCGATGGAGGGCCAGGTCCACGCCCGCAACTTCGCGCGCACCGTGAAGGAAGGCCGCCGTCCGGGCCTGACCCTCACCCGCAACGACCACGAAGTGCTGCTGAAGGATTGGGCGGAAGAGCTGCTGGAACGCATCCGCCCCGTCGCGGAGCTGCTGGACCACGAGCACAATTACAAGGGCGCGCACATGGACGCGCTGAACGCGCAGAAGGCCAAGGTCGCGGACCCGGAAAAGACGCCGTCCGCGCGCGTGCTGCAGGAAGTGCGCACGCTCGGCTCGTTCGCGAAATTCGGCCTGCGCCAGAGCGAACTGCACGCCGAGGCGTTCCGCACCGAACCGCTGATGCCGGCCGAGACGGCGCTGTTTGACGAGATGGCGCGGGCGTCGCTGGCCGAGCAGGCGCAGATCGAGGCGACGGATACCGGCAGTTTCGACGACTTCGTGGCGGCATATAACAGTAGTACACTGTGCCGTAACAGCTAAAGTCGCCGTAAACACCTGAGGCCTAAAAGGGCCTCGAGAAACCGTAGCGAGCGGCGGCAGTTTTGGCCGAGAAGCGCAGCTGTACTTACGGTACAGCGAGCATCGCAGGCCAAAAATGCAACGCGCAGTAGGTTTATCGAGGCCCCACCAGTGCTTACCTTCTTCAACGAACATCACGCGCAGCACGCCACGACGTCGGAGCCGCCCCAGCGCATCGACGTCGTGGCGAACGAGTTTACGCGGCGTGGCCTGGGCCGCATCGTCACGCCGCACGGCGTGCCCCTGACGTCGCTGGAACGCACGCACACGCCCCGCTACCTGCACTTCCTGCGCAGCGCCTGGAACGAGTGGCTCGCTCTCGACCCGCATCACGCCGACCGCGCTCCGCTGCCTTCCGTGTGGCCCGGCCAGGGCATGCGCCGCGACGTCGAGCCGGACAGTTTTATCGGCCGCCTCGGCCTGTACGCTTTCGACGGCACCACGCCGCTGACGGCCGGCACGTGGATCGCCGCGAAGACGGGCGCCGACTGCGCGATCAATGCGGCGCATGCGCTGCGCCTGGGCGAGCGCGGCACGTTCGCGCTCACGCGGCCGCCCGGCCATCACGCCGGCGCCGATTACTGCGGTGGCTTCTGCTTCCTGAACAACGCCGCGCTGGCGGCCCAGCACCTGCTCGACGACGGCCTGCAGCGGGTGGCCATCCTCGACCTCGACTACCATCACGGCAACGGCACGCAGGACATTTTTTATCACCGCAAGGACGTCCTGTTCGCGTCGATCCACGCCGACCCGCGCACGGACTACCCGTACTATGCGGGCCACGCCGACGAGACGGGTACCGGCGCGGGCCTCGGCTTCAACCTGAACGTGCCGCTGCCGCGCGGCACGAGCGCATCGCAGTGGTTCCTCGCGCTGGAAACGGCCTGCGTCAGGATGGCGGGCTTTGCGCCGCAGGCACTCGTCGTCTCGCTCGGCGCCGATGGTGTCAAAGGCGACCCGCGCTCGCACTTCGGCCTCTCCAGCGGCGATTTTTTACGCATCGGCGAGCGCATCGGCTTCCTCGGCCTGCCGACCGTCTTCGTGTTCGAAGGCGGCTCCGTCGTGCCCGAACTCGGCATCAACGTGGTCAACGTGCTCGAAGGTTTCGAGACGGCGGCCTGAATCTTTACCCAGGAAACAACAATGATCGAATGGCAGTGGAGCGGTTTCTCCGACCTGACGGCGGCGGAGCTGTACGAAATGCTGGCGCTGCGCCAGCAGGTATTCGTGCTCGAGCAGGCGTGTTTGTACCCGGACATCGACGGCCTCGATCCGGGCGCACACCACCTGCTCGGCTGGCGCACCGTCGACGGCAAGCGGGAATTGGCGGCGACGTTGCGCTGCCTCGCGCCGGGCGCGAAATACGAGGAGATGTCGCTGGGCCGCGTCGTCACCAGCCCGTCCACGCGCGGCACGGGCCTGGGACGCGAGCTGGTCGCGCAGGGCATCGCGTGCGCGGAGCGGCTGCACCCCGGCCACGCGATCCGCATCGGCGCCCAGGCCCACCTGGAAGCCTTTTATGCGGGCTTCGGCTTCCGCACGGTGTCCGAACCCTATGACGAGGATGGCATCATGCACATCGACATGCTGCGTCCCGCCGCCCGCAGTTAGTGCCCGTTATTTGAGCAGGCCAGATTTCGTCGGATCGGGCATGCGGATCGCGACGAGGCAGGCCAGCGCGCACATGACGCTCACGTACCAGTAGAAATACGGCTCGTGGCCGGCCTGCTTGAACCACAGGGCCACGTATTCCGCCGAGCCGCCGAAGATCGCGTTGGCGACGGCATACGACAGGCCCACGCCCAGCGCACGCACTTCGACGGGGAACATCTCCGCCTTGATCAGGCCACCGATCGACGTGTACAGGCTGATGATCGCCAGCGCGCACACGATCAGGGCGCCGGCCGTCAACGGGCTCGAGACGTTCCGCAGCGCCATCATGATGGGCGTCGTGAAGATGGCGGCAAGCGCGCCGAACCAGATCATCGACGTGCGCCGGCCGATGCGGTCGGACAGCGCGCCGAACGCCGGCTGCAGCAGCATGTAGACCAGCAGGCAGACGGTCATGATGCGGCTGGCCGTTTCCGTGCTCATGCCCGCCGTGTTGACGAGGTATTTCTGCATGTACGTCGTGAACGCGTAGAAGATCAGCGAACCGCCGGCCGTAAAGCCCAGCACCGTGACGAACGCGCGCCGGTGGTGCTTCAGCAGCGACCCGACGCTGCCCGCGGCCTCGCTCTTGCGCTCGCTGGCGGTGGTCGTCTCGTGCAGCGAACGGCGCAGGTACAGCGACACGAGGGCGGCGCAGGCGCCGACGACGAACGGAATGCGCCAGCCCCAGGCCTTCAGTTCGTCATGCGTGAGGAACAACTGCAGGATGCCCAGCACGAGCAGTGCCGCCAGCTGGCCGCCGATCAGGGTCACGTACTGGAACGACGCGAAGAACCCCTTGCGCCCCGGCTCCGCCACCTCGCTCATGTAGGTGGCGCTGGTGCCGTATTCCCCGCCCACGGACAGGCCCTGGAACAGGCGCGCCACGAGCAGCAGCGCCGGCGCCGCCGTGCCGATGCTGGCATAGGTCGGCAGTGCGGCGATCATCAGCGAGCCGCCGCACATCATGAGCACGGAAATCATCATCGCGTTGCGCCGGCCGTAGCGGTCGGCGATGCGGCCGAACAGCCAGCCGCCGATCGGGCGCATCAGGAAGCCGGCCGCGAAGATGCCGGCCGTGTTCAGCAGCTGGGTCGTCGGGTTCCCTTTCGGGAAGAACGCGGACGAGAAATACAGTGCGCAGAACGAATAGATGTAGAAGTCGAACCACTCGACCAGGTTGCCTGACGAGGCGCCGACGATGGCGAACACACGCTGGCGCGAGGTGAGATGTTCGATGGCATGCGGGTCTGCTGTATCCGTCGTGGTCATTGCTATCCTCCGGGTCCGGACCCAGCATAGCAGTTCCTCAATTTTTACGGCGCCACAGCAGCACCGGGATGCCGGCAAGCAGCAACAGCGCCGCCGCCGGCTCCGGCACGGGCGTGAGCAGGACCGGCGCGCAATACCCGAAATCGTTGCAGCTGTTGGCCACGATCTGGCCGGCGTCGTTGATGCCGACGGCGTCCATGAGCACCTGGATACCGAGCCCGCCCGTGACGGCGTTCAGGTCGATCAGGCTGCCGTCGGCATACACGAACGCGTGCGAGAAACCGTCATCGGCGAAGCTGGAATAACCGACCACCATGCCGGCCGCGTTGATCGCATGGGCTTCGCCGAAATCGCCGCCGAAGGAACCGAGGTCGTGCATGACGCCCCCGCTGTACAGGAACGGATGCCAGACGGCCTCGGCGCCGATCAGGCTGTACCCCGCCACCTGGCCCGCATTGTTCACCGCCTCTGCCAGGCTGAAGCCGCCGCCCAGCGTGCCGAGGTCCTGCATGGTGCCGTTGTGGTACAGGAAAGCGTGCAGACCGTCGTCCGGGAAGCCCGGGCCCGGATCGGAATCGCCGACGATCATGCCCGCATCGTTGATGCCGCGCGCCGCCGCAACCGTCCCGCCCAGCGTGCCGATGTCGGTCAGCGTGCCGCCGCTGTACAGGAACGCGCGGGTGTTGCCGGACGCATCCGTGGAATCGCCCACCACCTGGCCGGCGGCATTGACGCCGTAGGCGATGCTGTCGCCGCCGTACAGCGTGCCGACGCTCCGGATCTCGCCGTTGCGATAGATGAAGCCGCGCGTCGCGTCGCCGGACATCGAGGCGCCGACCACGAAGCCGCCGTTCGTGGCGGACGCCCAGGCGGACGGGCCGCCCAGCGTCGGCAGGAAGGTCGTCGTGCCGTCCCGCCACACGAAGGCGCGCAGCTGGCTGTCGGGATCGAGGCCGCTGCCGACGACGCTGCCGTCGTTGCCGATGCCGTAGGCCGTGAAGTTATCCGGCAGGAAGGTCGCCGTGTACAGCGGGTCGGCCAGCACGGCCGGTGCCGCCAGCGCCAGCGATACGCCGAGCACCAGCGCCGGCTTCGCGCGGCGCCGGCGCGCGCGCCAGGCCAGCAGGACGAGCCCGGCCGCCAGCAGTGCCCCGCTGCCCGGTTCGGGGACGGCCGACACGAGGTCCAGGCGCACGTCCGTGCACGTGCCGAGGCGGCAGGCCCGGCCGAGGATCTGGCCGGCGTCGTTGATGTCCGTGGCGTCGATGATCTCCCAGCCGTTCGCGCCCGTCACGAGCGTGTTCAGGTCGACCATGTGCCCGTCGAGATAGATGAAGGCATGATAGCCCCAGCCGGCGTCCGTGACGAGGTCCGACGCGCCGACGATGACGCCCGCATTGTTCAGCGCCCGCGCATAGCCCCACTCGCCGCCCAGCGAACCGAGGTCGACCAGGTGCCCGTCGCGGTACGCGAAGGGCCGCGTCAGCACGCCGTTGGCCAGGACGACGTCCGTTTCCGACCAGCCCACCGCGAGCCCGGCGTCGTTGACGTCGTAGGCTTCGCTGCTCGAGCCGCCCAGCGTGCCGAGGTCGAGCATCGTGCCGCCCTGGTAGAGGTAGGCGTGACGGACGGGGTCGAACCAGTTGGAGGGGAGCGTGGCCGTGCCGGCCACCGTGCCGCTCGCGTTGACGGCCGCGGCATAGCTCCAGTCGCCGCCGAACGTGCCGATCAGGTGGACGCCTCCGCTGTCGTACAGGAAGCCGCGCTGCGCCTCGCCGACATAGGGCTGGGCATTGCCCGCGACCATGCCGGCGTCGTTGATGCCCCTGGCGTTCGAATATGCGTACATGTCGGGCAGGCTCGCGGCCACGGGCACGACGGTGCCGCCCACATATGCGAACGCGCTGCCGCTGTACGGACTGTATTGCGCCCCCGCGATATCGCCATGGCTATTGATTGCAAGCCCATAGCTGTTCGGCACGACGTCGCCCAGGCTCGTGATGGTCCCGCCCGACAGGATGGCGGCCGCGCCGCCGTACGTGCCGACGATCTGGCCCGAGTTATTCAGCGCCGACGGTGCGAAACCGGCAGGCAGGAAATCGAAGGCGTACAAAGGATCGGCCCGCGCGTGCGCGCCGGCGAACAAGGACAACAACAGGACGGACAGACAATGGCGTATCGACATGGCAGGCTCCGGATGACATTCAGGCGTGCCAACGATACGGCCCGGCGCGACGCGCGGGACTGAGCGAAATCAGGCGTGCGCAGCCTGATTCCGCAGCGCTCTTTCTTCAGCGGATCAGCAGGCCGCGCTGCCGCAGACCTTCACGAGTTCGACTTCGAACACGAGGCCGGTGTTGCCCGGGATCGCGCCCGGCACGCCGCCCGCGCCGTAACCCAGGCTGCTCGGAATCAGGATCGTGCGCTTGCCGCCGACCTTCATGCCCTGCACGCCCTGGCCGAAGCCGGGGATCACGGATTCATTCGTGCCCACGGCGCCGATGACGAACGTGAACGGCTTGCCGGGCTGCGACGCGTCGAACTTGGTGCCCTTGAAATCGGCGGCGGCGGCGCTGTACAGCCAGCCCGTGTAATTGACCTGCACGCGCGCGCCGTTGACGGCTTCGGCGCCGGTCCCGATCGAGATGTCGGTCTTGGTCAGCGCGGCGGGATTGTTGACGACGGGGGTGCTGCCGCCGCCCGAGTCGCCGCCACCGCCGCATGCGGACAGGCTCAGGATAGCGGCGAAGGCGGCGGCCAGCGGGAAGGACAGTTTCATGGGACTCCTACAGGACAGGTTGGTGATCGGATGGAAAACCGAACCTTACCAACGTGCCCTGCAAGCGTCTGTTGAGTATTTGTATAGCTTTGTAAATGGGTCAGATCTCGACCTGCGTGCCAAGCTCGATCACGCGGTTGGAGGGGATTTGATAATAGTCCGCGGCGGTGCGGGCGTTGCGCTGCATCGCCACGTACAGGTGTTCCCTCCACGGCGCCATGCCCTGGCCCGGCACCGAGATCACGGTCTGGCGCGCGATGAAGAACGACGTCTCCATCATCTCGAATTCGAGGCCCTTGTCCGCGCACAGGCGCAGGATGTCCGGGATGTTCGCCTCGTCCTTGAACCCGTAGGTCACGTTCAGCTGGTAGCAGTTGTGGCCCAGCGGGACGACCTCGACCTGCTCGCTCTCGGGCACGTACGGTTCCTCGCGGATGCGCACCGTGAGGAACACGACGCGCTCGTGCAGCACCTTGTTGTGCAGGAGGTTGTGCAGCAGCGCGTGCGGCACGCCGTCCGTTTCGCCGCGCAGGAAGATGGCGGTGCCGGACACGCGGTCGGGCGGCGCGACGAACAGCGACTGCAGGAAGTCCTCGAGCGGGATCGCGTGCTTTTCCAGGTTCTCGAACACCAGTTCGCGGCCGCGCTTCCACGTCAGCATCGTCGTCAGCAGGATCGCGCCGAGCAGCAGCGGGAACCAGCCGCCGTGCAGCAGTTTCAGGGTGCTGGCCGAGAACAGCATGATGTCCATCGCCATGAAGAAGCCGGTGGCGCCGAAGCACAGCCACAACGGCAGGTGCCAGCGGTAGCGGATCACGAAGAACGTCAGGATCGTCGTCGCGAACATGGTCGCCGTCACCGCGATGCCGTAGGCGCCGGCCAGCTTGTCCGACGAACCGAAGCCGACGACCGCCAGCAGCACGACGATCAGCTGCAGCCAGTTCACGGCCGGGATGTAGATCTGGCCGATCTCGCTTTCCGACGTGTGCATCACGCGCATGCGCGGCAACAGGCCCAGGGCGATGGCCTGGCGCGTCATCGAGAACGTGCCGGAGATCGTGGCCTGCGACGCGATCACGGTCGCCATCGTCGACAGCAGCACGAGCGGCAGCACGCTCCAGCTGCCCAGCTGGTGGAAGAACGGGTTCTCGAGGGCTTCCGGATGCGTGATCAACAGGCCGCCCTGGCCCAGGTAGTTCAGGGCGAGCGCGGGGAACACGACCATGAACCAGGCGAAGCGGATCGGTTTCTTGCCGAAGTGGCCCATGTCCGCGTACAGCGCCTCGGCGCCGGTGAACGCCAGCACGACGGCGCCCAGCGCGACGAACGCGATCATCTTCTCGCGCAGCATGAACTGGAAGGCGTTCAGCGGGTTCAGGGCGTGCAGGATCACGGGCGCCTGCACGATGTTGATGACGCCCATGACGGCCAGCGCGACGAACCACACGACCATGACGGGACCGAACCAGCGGCCGATGCCGGCCGTGCCGTGGCGCTGCACGCTGTACAGCCCCACCAGCACGACGATCGTCAGCGGCACGACGTATTTTTCCAGGCCGGGCGTGGCCACTTCGAGACCTTCGATCGCGCCCAGCACGGAGATCGCCGGCGTGATCACGCTGTCGCCGTAGAACATCGTGGCGCCGAACACGCCCAGCACCATCAGCACGTAGTGCCAGCGCGACGTGCGCGTGACGGAATTCAGCGCGAGCGCCATCAGCGCCATGATGCCGCCCTCGCCGCGGTTGTCGGCCCGCAGCACCAGCGTGACGTATTTGAGCGAGACGATCATCGTCAGGCCCCAGAAGATCAGGGATACGATGCCCAGCAGGTTCGGCGTGGTCAGGGCCAGGCCGTGGACGGGATCGAAGATGGTCTTGAGCGTGTACAGCGGACTGGTGCCGATGTCGCCGTAGACGATACCGACCGCCGCCAGCGTCAGCCCTGCGAGGCTGCTTTTCTTGTGTTGCGCCGTCAAGGTTTCACCGTTTTGTTGTTCTGGTGCGTTGCACAATAGAATAATTGACAAGGAAAGACAAGATGCGTCCTTTTGCCCGGATGCTATTTTCTCAAAGTCTGCATCAACGGAGGCGGGCCGAGCGCACGCATCGGGCGCCGGAAATGGGGCCCCGCCAGCAAGGCCGCGCCCGTTCGGGGATAATGTCAGACCGTTCACCCGTATCACCTTCCCCATGAACACCGGCATCCTGTCCGCTGCCCTCGCCTTCCTGTGCTGGGGCCTGTTTCCGTTGTATTTCCACGCCATCGACGAAGTGCCGCCGCTGCAGATCCTCGCGCACCGCATGGTGTGGTCGTTGCTGTTCCTCGTGATCGTGCTGGCCGTGCGCCGCCAGTGGGCCTGGCTGAACCTCGTGCGCCAGCCGCGCGTGTTCGGCAGCTTCGTCGCGTCGGCCCTGCTGCTCAGCGTCAATTGGCTCATCTACATCTGGGCCGTAAACAATGGCCACGTCATCGAGGCCAGCCTCGGCTATTTCATCAATCCACTCGTCAACATCATGTTCGGCTCGGTGCTGCTGAAGGAACGCCTGCGGCGCACGCAATGGATGGCGATCGCCTTCGCGGCGCTGGGCGTTGCCTGGCTGACGTGGCAGGCCGGCAAGTTGCCGTGGGTCGCGCTGGCGCTGGCCGTGTCGTTCGGCGGCTACGGCCTGCTGCGCAAGACGGCCGCGCTCGGCGCTCTGGAGGGG
The DNA here is from genome assembly GCF_900101265.1 of Massilia sp. PDC64. Lineage (GTDB taxonomy): Bacteria > Pseudomonadota > Gammaproteobacteria > Burkholderiales > Burkholderiaceae_D > Telluria. The sequence goes on along the minus strand of NZ_FMZS01000007.1, from coordinate 417,985 downwards.
CTGTCGTTCGAGACGATGGTCCTGTTCCCGCTCGCGGCCGCCTATGTTGTCTGGCTCAGCGTGCACGGCCAGAATACCTTCATCAACACGGATTCGAACACGACGCGCCTGCTGCTCGTCGCGGCCGGGCCGATCACGGCGATCCCGTTGCTGCTGTTCGCGGCGGGCGCGAGAAAAATCCCGCTGTCGATCGTCGGCTTGCTGCAGTACATGTCGCCCACCCTGCAATTCCTGCTGGGCGTGTGGCTGTTCCACGAAGCATTTACGGCGGACCGCCTCGTCGGCTTCGTGCTGATCTGGCTTGCACTGGGGTTGTTCGCGGCCGAGGGCTTGCTTAACCGGCCGCAACCGGTCGCGAAGCAAGCCTGAAAATAAAAAACTGCCCTGACCCCGAATTTTCAGTATCCTGTCGTCCTCATTCCAAATCGAAGCATTACAACAAATCAATGGCCAATTACGTCTACACCATGAACCGCGTGGGCAAGATCGTCCCACCGAAACGCCAGATCCTGAAGGACATTTCGCTGTCGTTCTTCCCGGGCGCGAAGATCGGCGTGCTGGGCCTGAACGGCTCGGGCAAATCGACCCTGCTGAAGATCATGGCCGGCATCGACACCGACATCCAGGGCGAAGCGCGCCCGATGCCGGGCCTGAACATCGGCTACCTGCCGCAGGAACCGCAGCTCGATCCGGAAAAAACCGTGCGCCAGGAAGTGGAAAGCGGCCTGGGCGAAGCCTTCGAGGCGCAGGCGAAGCTGGAAGCCGTGTACGCCGCGTACGCGGAACCGGACGCCGATTTCGACGCGCTGGCCAAGGAGCAGGAGCGCCTGGAATCGATCATCGCCGCGTCCGACGGCGGCAACCTGAACCTGCAGCTGGAAATGGCCGCCGACGCGCTGCGCCTGCCGCCGTGGGATGCGAAGATCGGCGTGCTGTCCGGCGGCGAGAAGCGCCGCGTGGCGCTGTGCAAGCTGCTGCTCTCCAAGCCGGACATGCTGCTGCTCGACGAACCGACCAACCACCTGGACGCCGAATCCGTCGAATGGCTGGAGCAGTTCCTGCTGCGCTTCCCGGGCACCGTCGTCGGCATCACCCACGACCGCTACTTCCTCGACAACGCCGCCGAATGGATCCTGGAACTGGACCGCGGCCACGGTATCCCCTGGAAGGGCAATTACTCGTCCTGGCTGGAGCAGAAGGAAGCCCGCCTGAAGCAGGAAGAAGCGACGGAATCCGCGCGCCAGAAGGCGCTGGCGAAAGAGCTCGAGTGGGCGCGCCAGAATCCGAAGGCACGCCAGGCCAAGTCGAAGGCGCGTCTCGCCCGTTTCAACGAACTGTCCGAATACGAATACCAGAAGCGCAACGAGACGCAGGAGATCTTCATCCCCGTCGCGGAACGCCTCGGTAACGAAGTCATCGAATTCAAGAACGTCTCGAAAGCCTTCGGCGACCGCCTGCTGATCGACAACCTGTCGTTCACCGTGCCGCCGGGCGCGATCGTCGGCATCATCGGCCCGAACGGCGCCGGTAAGTCGACCCTGTTCCGCATGATCGCGGGGATCGAGCAGCCGGACAGCGGCGAAGTCATCATCGGCAAGACCGCGAAGATCTCGCTCGTCGACCAGTCGCGCGACAGCCTCGCCGCCAACAAGACCGTGTTCGAAGACGTCTCCGGCGGTGCCGACATGCTGTCCGTCGGACGCTTCGAGATGCCGTCGCGTGCCTATCTCGGCCGCTTCAACTTCAAGGGTGCGGACCAGCAGAAGCTGGTCGGCAACCTGTCCGGCGGCGAACGCGGCCGCCTGCACCTGGCCAAGACGCTGCTCAAGGGCGGCAACGTACTGCTGCTGGACGAACCGTCGAACGACCTGGACGTGGAAACCCTGCGTGCGCTGGAAGACGCGCTGCTGGAATTCGCGGGCAGCGTGATGGTCATCTCGCACGACCGCTGGTTCCTCGACCGCATCGCCACCCACATCCTCGCGTTCGAAGGCGAGTCGCAGGTCACCTTCTTCAACGGTAACTACCAGGAGTACGAAGCCGACAAGAAGAAGCGCCTCGGCGAAGAAGGCGCCAAGCCGAAGCGGATCCGCTACAAGCCGCTCACCAGCTGATCGGCTTCATTCCTCCAGATAGCGCTGGGCATCCAGCGCCGCCATGCATCCGCTGGCGGCGCTGGTGATCGCCTGCCGGTAGATGTGGTCCTGCACGTCGCCGGCCGCGAACACGCCGGGGATACTCGTGGCGGTCGCCAGGCCGTTGCGTCCCGCGCGCGTCACGATGTACCCGTTTTCCATCTCCAGCTGACCCGCGAAGATTCCCGTATTCGGCTGGTGGCCGATGGCCACGAACACGCCGTGCACCGGCAGCACGCGGATGCTGCCGCGCTCACCGCGCAGGCGCAGCGTGTGCACGCCGGCCGCATCGCCCAGCACCTCGTCCAGCGTGTGGTTCCACAGGACGTCCACCTTGCCCTCTTCCACGCGCGCCAGCAGGCGCTCCACGAGGATCGCTTCCGCGCGCAAATGGTCGCGGCGGTGCACCAGCGTCACGCGCGACGCGATGTTCGCCAGGTACAGCGCCTCTTCCACGGCCGTGTTGCCGCCGCCGATCACGGCGACCTCCTTCCCGCGATAAAAGAAACCGTCGCACGTGGCGCAGGCCGACACGCCGCGGCCCATGAAGGCCTGCTCCGACGGCAGGCCCAGGTAGCGCGCGGACGCGCCCGTGGCGATGATCAGCGCATCGCACGTGTAGTCGCCCTGGTCGCCGCACAGGCGCAGCGGGCGTTCGTGCAGGTGCGCCGTGTGGATGTGGTCGAACACGATCTGCGTATCGAAACGGCGCGCGTGCAGCTCGAAGCGGCGCATCAGGTCCGGGCCCTGCACGCCGTCCGGATCGGCGGGCCAGTTCTCGACGTCGGTCGTCGTCATCAGTTGTCCGCCCTGCGCGACGCCCGTGACGAGCAGCGGATTCAGGTTGGCGCGCGCCGCATAAACGGCGGCCGAATAGCCTGCAGGGCCGGAACCCAGGATCAACACCTTGGCATGTTTTTTCATGATGTCAGGACGCGAAGTGGCGGGACAGGTGCTCGGCGAAACGGTCGGCGGGCATGAAGCCGATCACGCGGCTCTCGGGCACTTCCCTGCCCTGCTTGAACAGGATGATGCCGGGAGGCCCGAACAGGCCGAATTTCTTCATCAGCGCGCGATCTTCGTCGTTGTTGGCGGTGACGTCGACCTGCAGCAGGCGCACCTGTTTCATCTGCGCTTCCACCTTCGGTTCGGAGAACGTAAAACGTTCCATCTCCTTGCACGACACGCACCAGTCGGCATAAAAATCCAGCATCACGGGCGTGGGCGACGACGCGAGCACCCGATCCAGTTCGGCCACCGTGCGGATGCGCTCGAACTTCTGCGCCTTGCCTTCCTGGGCCGTGACGGCGACGCTCGTACCGCGCAGGTGCGCCAGCGGCTGCAGCACGTCCTGGCCCGCGCTGGCGGCACCCACCAGTTCGAACAGGCCGCCCGTCAACAGCACGAGTCCCAGCGTCTTGCCCGCATAACGGCCCAGCCCAGCGCCGGCGGCGATGGGTTCGAACACGCGCAGGAATACGGCGCACAGCACGGCGAACGCGCCCCACAGCAGCATCGCGACGGTGACGGGGAACACGGGCGTCACCATCCAGATCGCGACCGCCAGCAGCAGCAGGCCGAACACGCGCTTCACATGGTTCATCCACGCGCCGGCGCGCGGCAGCAGGCTGCCCGCGGAGACGCCCGTCAGCAGCAGCGGCACGCTCATGCCGGCCGCCATCGAGAACAGCGCCCAGCCGCCCGTCCACACGTTTTTCGTCTGGCTGATGTACAGCAGCGCGCCCGCCAGCGGACCGGCCACGCAGGGCCCCACGATCAGCGCAGACAACGCGCCCATCACGAACACGCCGGCGAACCGCCCGCCGCTCATGCGGCCGCTCGTCTCGCTCAAGCGGCTTTGCAGGCTGCTGGGCAGCTGCAGCTGGTAGACGTCGAACATCGACAGGGCCAGCGCCACGAGCAGCGCGCCGAACGTCAGCAGCACCCACGGCTTCTGCAACGCGCCGGCGAGACCTTCACCGGCGAGGCCGGCCGCGACGCCGAGCGCCGTGTAGACGAGCGCCATGCCCAGGCTGTAGGCCAGCGCGAGGATAAAACCTTTACTCCTCGAGACGTTGCCCTCGCCGACAATGATCGACGATAGGATCGGCACCATCGGCAGCACGCACGGCGTGAACGACAGCAGCAGGCCGAACGCGAGGAATGCGAGGCCGATGCGCCAGGCGCTGCCCGATTGCAGCGTACGCTGGGCCAGCGAACTGTCGTCTTCATGCGCAGGCGCGGGCGCGGGCGCCGCCTCCGGTGTCGCGAGTTGCAGCACACCCGGCGCCGCCGGGTTCACCGTGTACGCGACTTCGGCGGGCGGATAGCACAGGCCCGCATCCGCGCAACCCTGGTAACCCACGCGCAGCACGAACGGTGCTTTCGTATCCGCTTTCACGGGCAGGTCGGCCGCCAGCTGGCCCGCGTACGTCTCCATCTCCTTGTTGAAATTGCTGTCGAACTTGCGCACGCCGTCCGGCAGCACGGGCGCGCCCACCTGCGGCGCGTCGAACACGAGGCGGTCGCGGTACAGGTGGTAGCCGGGCGCGATGGCCCAGGTGACGTGCACGATGCCGCCGGCGCGCAGCTCGGCGCTCGGCTTGAATGCCTGCTCGGGCGGCAGGAAGTCGTCGGCGGCAAGCGCCGACCGGCCCAGTGTGCTGGCCAGCAGGACCAGCGCGGCCATCCATCGAAAAAGCTGCTTCATGATGCGTAATCTCCTGAAATGCTGTGGTGATGCGCCTGTCCCATACTGTCGATGGCGAAGTACGCGAGCCCGCTCGCGGCCAGGAACGACAAGCCCTCGTCCTCTTTCAGCATGGCGATGGTCGACACGCTGCCGCCCAGCACAGCCAGCGGCGCCAGCACGCTCACCGAGCGCCAATGCGAGACAGGCATGCCGGTACGCGGGTTCAACACGTGGCAATAGCGCTTGCCGTCGACGTCGATGAAACGTTCGTAGTCGCCGCTCGTCGTCAGCGCACCGTGGCTCACGGCGATGCTGGCGACGGTGCCGTCCGCCTTGCGCGGGTCCTGGATGCCGATGCTCCACAGGCGTCCGTCGGGTTGCGGCCCGATGAAGCGCATGTCGCCGCCGAGGTTCACGTAGCCGTGCCGCACGCCCCGTTCCTGCAACAGCGCACAGGCGCGGTCGGCCGCGTATTCCTTGCCGAAGCCGCCGAAGTCGATCTCCATGCCGGCGCGCGGCAGGAAGATCGCACCGCCGTCGCGCTGCACGGCCGGCCAGTCCACCAGCGCCAGCAACGGCGCCAGTTCGCGCGCGTGCGGCACGCGCGGCTGGCGGAAATCCCAGGCGCGGCGCAGCACGCCGGACGTGATGTCGAACAGGCCGTCGCTGGCGCGGTGGAGGTGGTCGGCGTAATCGAGCAACTGCGCCGTCTCCTCGTCGCATTCGACGCGGTAGCGGCCCGCCGCGGCGTTGATGCGGCTGACGATGCTGTCGGCGCGGTAGCGCGAATACGTGCGCTCGATGCGCCGCACCTCGGCGATGGCCGCATAGGCCAGTTCTTCCGCCGCATGACCATCCAAGGTAGAGCCGGACCCCAGGGCCAGCCGGATTTCGCACCGGCTGGCCATCGCATCGAACGGAAAGCGGTAGATGGCGTCTACCATCGCCGCGTCAATCCGACCTGGAAGATGCGGGCATGCAGCGGTGCCAGGCCCGGACTGCCGTCGTGGAACAAACGCCAGTTGCCCCGCTGTTCGTAGCCTTCGACCTTGACGTCGACGGTCCACAACTTGCCGATCTCGCGCACGACTTTCAGCCCCGCCGTGACGGCGCCGAAGCCGGACAGGCGCTGGTCGGGCGACGACAGCCGGTTCGGGTCCGCATTCGCAAAGCCGGGCGGGAACGGCGGGCCGAGCGTGCCGTCGTACACGGGGTCGTAGTAGAAGTAAGCGGCTCTCTGCGTGTATAACCGCAATTCCGGCACGATGCTCCAGCCACCGCCCAGCGGTTGCACGTACTCGCCGGACAGCGTGTGCGCGCGGATGCGGAACGAGTCGCTGTAGTAGCGGTAGGACAGGCGCGACGTGCCGCCCGTGCTGTCCACGTAGTGATTCCAGCGCAGCAGCATCGTGTTCTGGCGGCGCGAACGGGGCCGGTTATCGAACAATTTATACGGATCGTTGAAGTAACCGTCGCCGTTCGTGCGCGTGAGCGTCAACTGGCCGATGTCGTTCGGCGTCAGCACGCGCGTCACGCCCGCGAGGACGCTGAGCGTGCGCTTGTGCTCATCGACGACGACGTGGTTCACGGGGTCGATGCGATCGCGGCTGCCCGCGACGCCGAACGCCCACGTCGTGTTGTTGTCCTCGCTGGACACGGTGCCGTTCAGCGACAGCGCGCGCGACACGTAATCGTGCTCCGTCGAATACGCGGCGCCGGCCGTCAGGGTGCCGCGCCGGAAGTAGCGCGTGACGGCGAAATCGCCCGCCTTTCTCTCGTCCTGCATATGCGAGGCGCCCGAGATCGCCGTGTGGTAGCGCGGCGAGGCGCCGGACACGTCGTCGGCCGTCAGCGTGCCTTCGATGGACCAGTCGCCCGCGACAGGCGCCGTCACCGAAATCGACGGCGAATGCGCGCGGATGCGATCGAGGCCGCTCTGGCGGTCGGCATAGTCGAGATAGCGCAGGCTGATGCTGCCTTCCTGCGGCGGCTCGTCGGCCTGCGCCTGCACGCCGGGCAGCAGCAGCGCGGCCGCGAGCAGAGACGCCGCCAGATCCTGGGGAGCTTGCTTGGATGTCGTCATGAACTCTCCTCAGTTGCAGCCGCAGCCGCCGCCACCCACGCCCGCGCCGCCGGAGGCGGCTTCGCGGCTCGTATAAATGTGGTCCGCGTAACGGGTCTCGAGCTTGTCGCCGCCGAAGGTCATCTCCGGCTTGGCCAGCTTGCCTTTTTCCCACGGCTGCACGGTGGCGCAGCCGGCCAGCGCCAGCAGCGCGGGAACGATCAGGACGAACGCCTTCATTTCGCACCTCCCAGCGCTTTCTGGATCGCCTGCTCGAGCTCCGCGCGATCGGCTTCCTTGAAACCCGCGTGTTCGAACAAGACCTTGCCGTCCGGTCCGATCAGGACGCTGCTCGGCATGCCCTTGATGCCGTAGGCGCGCGGCGTGGCGCCGGCCGGATCGAACGCGATCGTGAAGCGGGCCGGCGTCTCGGCGAGGAAGCGGCGCGCGTCGTCCGTCTTCGCGTCGAGGTTCACGCCGACGACCTGCAGCCCGCGCGCGCCGTATTTCGCCTGCATCTCGTTCATCCACGGGAAGGACTGGCGGCACGGACCGCACCACGAGGCCCAGAAATCCACGTACACGACCTTGCCCTGGTACTTCGCCAGCTGCACCGTGCCGTCCTTGCCCGGCAGGTCGAACGGCGGCGCGGCGGCGCCTTTATCGAGTGCGGAGGCGCCGGATGCTTCCAGCGCGGCGGCCAGCACGACCGCCATGCGCAGTACGCGCGTCGTCCGGGCGCTCATTGGCTCACCTCCTTCTTCGCAAAACGGCGCCAGCCCAGTACACCGAACGACAGCACCACCAGCAGCGCGAGAACCGGATCGTTGCCGTCCTTGATCGAGGAGCAGCCGCCGCCACCGGCGTTCTGCGGCGATTGCGCGGTCTGCACATTGCCCTTGCCGGTGAGTGCGACATTCCACGCACCGCCGCCGTCGGCCGTCAGTGCCAGGCTGCCGGCGGCATCGCCCGCGCCGACCGGCGTGAAGCGCACGACGAGGTCGCAGCTCGCGCCCGGCTGCAGGGTGAACGGCACGGCCGCGCAGGCACCGGTATCCGCCTGCAGCGCGTACGGACCGGTGAACGTGGCGGCCGTCACCGTGGCCGCGTTGGCGCCCGTGTTGGTCAGCGTGAAGCGGTGCGTGGGCGACGTGCCGTTGACATCGGCGGCGCCAAAATCGAACGATTGCGGATTCACGGTCAGCATCGGCACGGGCACGGCGACGCCGGTACCGCTCAGCGCGACGGTGAACTGGTTGCCCGCGTCCGTCATCAGGACGAGGGTCGCGGCGCGCTGGCCGGCGGCCGTCGGTTTGAAGCCGACGTCGATCGTGCAGCTGCCCGAGGCGGCGACGGACACGTTGGCCGCGCAGGTGCCACCGAGGACGAAGTCGGACGCCTGCGCGCCGTTCAGCACGAGCGACGACACCTTCAGCGCGGCCGTGCCGCCATTCGACAACGTGATCGTGTGGGCGGCAGCGCTTTTGCCCACTTGCGTATCCGCGAAGGCGACGGGGCCCGCTTCCGACAGCGTCGGTTTCGCTACGGGCGCCGTCGTGCCGGTACCGCTGATCGACACCTGCAGCGGCGCCGCGTTCGACGTCACGGCCAGGGTGGCCGCGGCCGCGCCGGACGCCGTCGGTGCGAAGGCCAGCGTGACGGTGCAGTCGGCGCCCACGGCCAGGGTCGTGCCGCAGGTTTTACTTGCGATGGTGACGGTGGACGCGCCCGAGACGGCGATGCCGTTGAACGTGAGCGCCACGTTGCCCGTGTTGGCCAGGGTGACGGTCTGCGTCGCGGCCGGCGCACCGATCGTCTGCGTACCGAATGCCACGGCCGACGGGGTGGCCGAGACGGCCGGTGCCGGTGCGGACACGGTGCCGGACAAGGCCACCGACACGGCGCCGTTGGAGGCGTTCGAGGCCAGCGCCAGGTTGCCGCTGAACGCGCCGTTGGCGGACGGATTCGCCGTTACCGTCACGGTGCAGCTGCCGCCGGCCGGGACGGACGTGCTGGTCGCGCACGTGCCGCCCAGGGTGAACACGCCCGCGTTGGCGCCGCCGACGGTGATGCTGGAGAAGGTCAGCGCGGCCTGGCCCGTGTTGTTGACGGTGATGCTCTTCGCGGGCGACGCGGTGCCGGCGACGAGGGCGCCGAAGTCGATTGCGTTGGCCGACAGCGCGACGGTCGCCTGCGGAACGGCGTTGCCGGTGCCGGAGAGGGCCACGGTGCTGGAACCGCCCGTCGCATTGTGCGCGATGACGAGCGACGCGCCGCGCACGCCGGAAGCGGTCGGTTTGAACGTGACCTGCACGGTGCAGTTGGCGCCCGCCGCCAGCGACGTGCCGTTGGCGCAGGTGCCGCCGCTGATGGCGTAGTCGCCCGCGGCCGCGCCGGACAGGGTCAACGACCCCACGTTCAGCGCCGCATTGCCCGTGTTGGACAGGGTGGTGGCGAGGGGCGATGCCGACTGGCCGATGGTGGTGGCCGCAAAGCTCAGCGAGGCCGGATTGACGACGGCCGCGGGCGCGGCGGTCACGGTCGGGTTGCCGATGAAGGCGGCGAGGTCAGCGATTTCCGCCGTCGTGAATTTGCCGTTGAACAGCGTGCCCATGCCGCCCTTGTTGGCGCTGAAGGCGTTGCTGATCACGTCCGGTTTATTGGCCGCGGCGAGGATGCCGTTGACGTTGGCGGCGGGCGACGGCCCATGGCACGACGCACAGGACGTGCCGCCGCCGGTCGGCCCGTTCAGGTACAGGTTCTTGCCGTTCAACGCATCGGCCGCGTGCACGGCCGGCACGCACGCGAGCACGGCGAGAACGGTATAAACACTTCTTTGCAACCCGATCATAGTGACTCCCAGATTCGTTCAAAGGGCACAGCCACCAAGGGCCAGTGCATTCATCCCGCAGTGCGCCAGCGCGCACCAGCGCCAGTCGCGGCCGCGCTGGTAGAGCAGCGCCAGCGCCAGTCCCGGCACCAGCACGAGCCCCGCCGCGCGCCAGCCGGACCCCACGTGCAGCAGCGCGAACGCGGCCGCCGACCAGACCGCCGGTACCGGCGCGGCACGCCGGATCAGCCACTCCTGCAAGCCGGCGCGCACCACCCACTCCTCCAGCACGGGCGCCAGCAACAGCAGGCGCGCCAGCGCGGCGGCGTCGGGCGCAACGAGCTGGCCGGTGCAGACCAGGTGCTGGGACAGCAAGGCAATGGGTGGCATATCAAGGTTGCTACTGCGGAAATCGTCCGGTTAATACCGGCCGTTGTGAAAAGGTTCAGTCCGTTTGAAAAAAAAATTCGCTGGACGAACAAATGACGCCGTTGCGGTGTCAAAACATCATGTTTGCAACATTCGCCACACGGTTTAATGCGCGGAAATGGATCGTCGTCAAAGCGACATCGTGGGTAGAATCGATGTGGTTGAGGCTCTTCAACTCGTGCGCGTTTGCGCCAGATCGACACGGCATGGCTGCGCCGCTTGGCAGACTACGTTCATGACACATTACCGCGACTACCGGGTCCCGGGCGGGACCTTTTTCTTCACGGTGCGCTTGCTGGATCGGAACAGCACCTTACTCACGGACCATTTCTCGGCTTTCGGCGAAGCGATGCGCCAGGCGCGCATCCGCAAACCGTTCCACGTCGATGCCTGGGTCGTGCTGCCGAACCACGCGCACGCCATCTGGACCCTGCCGCCGGGCGACCACGACTGCGCGTCACGCTGGCGCGCCGTCAAGATCGCCTTTTCCAAGGCGCTGCATAAAGCCTGCCTGCCGGGCGGCAAGAAGGCGAAGGGCGATGGCGGCACGGGCGACGGCACCATCTGGGAGCGTCACTATCGCGACTACCGCGTGGGCGACGACGAGGAATACGCCAGCCTCATCGACTACGTGCACAGCAATCCGATGCGCCACGGCCTTTGCCAGCACCCATCGGAATGGCCGTGGTCGTCACTGCACCGCTTTATCTCGGCCGGTTTTACGCCGCCAACGCTGCCGCTGGCGCTGCCGCCGTGGATGCGGCCGGCAGGCCAGCCCGGGCGGACCGTGCGGCCCTAGGCCGCGAGGCGTTCCCGCAACGCGTCCAGCGCGACGTGGCCCCTGAATGCGCCATTGCCCGCGGGTTCATCGCCGCGTTCGATGGCCAGTGCGAACTGCACGGCGGGGTCGCACTCCATGCGCCGGAACCACGTGGCCAGGTGCGGGTAATCGGCGTCCAGGTCGGCGACCTCGTGGTAGCGGGCCCAGCGGCCGACGGCGTAGAGATACGCATCGGCCACCGTACGCTGCGCGCCCAGCAGCCATGTCCGGTCCGCCAGCAGGCCGTCCACCCAGGCGCACTCCTTGCGCGCGGACTCTTCTCCCCAGGCGCGCAGCACGGTGCGGGTCGTCGCATCGTTGTCGCCCGCGTCGTACAGCTTCCACAACGGCGCGTATGCCGCAAAATAATCCGTCGTGAGGTAGGCCAGCATTTCGTTCAGGCGGTCGTTCTCGCGCATGCCGCCGCGGCGGGCGATGTGTTGCAGGATCGCGGCGCTTTCGGTCAGGCTGGCGCCGTCTTCCAGCAACAGCGCCGGCGTCTTCATGCGCGGGTTCACGTGCGCATACGGGGCGGGCCACGGCTGCTGCATCATCTCGATGCGGCTCAGGCGGTAGGGCTGCGCCAGCCATTCCAGCGCGATGACGGCGCCCAGCGAGCAGCCGCTCGGCACGCCGTAGAACAGGATCGGTTCCATGTCGTTTCCTTGATGGGTTGTTGAAGGATCGCGCTGCGCAGTGCGTGTCGCCACTATACGTTCGTGGACGCTGCCGCAACAGACGGGCAAATGTAGAATCATCGTTTCCAAATGGAGACGATGAGCATGAACCTGAACGACCTGTCCCATTTCGCGCACGTGGTCACGCACGGCGGTTTCGCGCCGGCGGCGCGGCGCACGGGCATCCCGAAATCGACCCTGGCCAAGCGCGTCGCCGCGCTGGAGGCGGCGCTGGGCGCGCGGCTGATCCAGCGTTCGTCGCGCCGTTTCGTCGTGACGGACCTGGGCCAGGAGGTGTATCGGCACGCGGCGGCGATGGTGATCGAGGCGGAGTCGGCCGCGGCCGTGGTGCAAGGCAGGGTCGCGGAACCCAGCGGCCTCGTGCGCATCACGGCGTCGGTCCCGACGGCGCAACTGAGCCTGGCGGAACCGTTACTGGAACTGGCGCATGCGTACCCGGCACTGCGCGTCGCGCTGCACACGACGGACCGCTTCGTCGACCTGGTGCAGGAAGGCATCGACATCGCCGTGCGCGACCATTTCGCGCCATTGCCGGACTCGGGCCTCGTGCAGCGGCGCGTGTGCAGCGATCCGATCTATCTGGTCGCGTCGCCCGACTATGTGGCGCGGCACGGTGCGCCATCCGCGCCCGATGCGCTCGCTGAACACGCCGGCCTGATGACCAGTGCGACACAATCCGTGTGGCGGCTGGAAGACGGGGATAACACGACGGCGGAAGCACGTCCGCGGCCTCGGCTGGCGGCGGACGAATCGCAGGTGTTGTTGCGCGCCGCATGCGGCGGGCTCGGCATTGCCTGCATGCCGCGCCGGCTGTGCGGTCCCCTGCTGGCGCGCGGCGACCTGGTGCATGTGCTACCCGCGTGGACCGCGGGTACCGTCACGACGACCCTGTTGATGCCGCACCGGCGCGGCCAGCTGCCGGCCGTGCGGGCGGTGGCGGATGCGCTGGCGTCACATATCGCGAGGGCATAAAAAAAGGGCCCGAAGGCCCTTTTTCCCTAGGAGCAAAGCTGGAGACGCTTAGAAGCTGTAGCGTGCACCCACGGTCCAGACGTCGGCCTTGGCACCGAAATCCTTGCTCTTGCCGTAGCGCTCGTACTCGGCGGTCAGTGCGACCTGCTGGTTCAGGTTGTACTGCACGCCGACCGCGCCGTAGGCACCGGTGTCGGTGTCCTTCAGGTTCAGCGCGGCGCTTTCCAGCTTGCGCTCGCTGTGCTGCAGGCCCAGCTTGCCGTACACGGAGAACTGGTCGTTGACCGGGACGTTGTACTTGCCGGCGACATAGTAGCTGTTGCCCTTGGTGCGGCCGCTGCCGTTGACGCCGTTGGCGGTGTAGTTGAAATCCGAGTTGCGGAAGTCGGTGTAGCCGGCTTCGACGCCCCAGTTCTGGTCGAATTCATAGCCGCCGAAGATCTTGCCCGAGGCCTTGTAGCCGTCGCTGTCGAAATTGGTCAGGCCGCCGACCGACGAATTCACGTGGTCCGCCGTGGCGATGCCGACGCCGACATAGGCGCGCGGTTGGGTCTGGGTGGTCTGGGCTTGCGCCGCGCCGACGGCGGCAGTGGTGGCGATCAGTGCAACGATGAGCTTTTTCATGTTACGGATTCCCTTTGCGTTGTTTGACTGGTTCGCGATTCGATCGTGAATCGTGATGTGGTCAAGATAGCACCGCAAATTGGTGAAGTCCGTGCTGAACTCGTAAGACTTGTAATCGAATGTAACTTAATGACCCTAAGTTCAGTAGTGCTTTAACGAAAATTGGGCAGAGATAACAACGATTTAGTTCACGTAACGAAAAGTTAGATTGAGCCGTGGTCCAACCACTTTGGCCGTCTTGTTGATCCCGTGCTGCCAGTTGGCCTGCAGATCGCCGGCCATCAACAGCAGGCTGCCATCCGTCAGGTCCAGCTTGACGGTACGTTTGGTACGCTTGTGACGCAGGATGAACGTGCGGGTGGCACCATAGCTGAGCGAGGCGATGACGGGCTGCGGTCCCAGTTCCGGCTCGTCGTCGCTGTGCATGCCCATGCTGTCGGCGCCGTCGCGGTAGTAATTCAGCAGAACGCTGTTGTAGTGCCGGCCCGTCGCCTGCTCGACCGCGGCGCGCAATTGTTCCAGCAGCGGCGTCAGAGGCAGCGGGTGCAGGGTCAGGCCGGAATAGGTATAGCTGGCCTCGCCATACCAGGCCGTCAGGCGCGGCTGCAGATAACGCTTGCCGTACACGACGACAGTGTCTGCACGCCATGGCGTCTCGGCAAGCAGGCGCGCCAGGATATCGGCGTTACCAATCGGCATGGGAAGCTGGGCCAGCATGGACAATTCCCCGTCCTCGATCGGAACGGGGATCAAATCCATGCCTGTGGAAAACAAATCCATTCGACAATATTGCTATGATGAGAAGATCTTACCGACCAAGCATTTTCTCATGAACAAACGCCAGTTCCTCGGCGCCGCGGCGGTCGCGGGCGCCTTTCCCATCGCCGGCCAGGCGGCGCAACCGTCCGGCCGTGGCCCTGCCCTGCTGACGGTCACGGGCGCCATTGCGCACGGCAACCGCGGTCCGCTCGACCCGGCGCTGGACCAGATGATGCACAAGCACCAGGTCACGTTCACGAAAGCATGGGCATTCGATTACGCCAGCCTGCTGGCCCTGCCGCCCGTGACGATCCGTCCGACCCTGGAATACGACGGCAAGCCGCACACGCTGCGCGGCCCGCTGCTGACGGACGTGCTGGTGCGCGCCGGCGCCACGGTGAACGACAAGACGATCCTGATCCTGCGCGCCGTGGATGGTTACAACGTGGAGCTGCCCATCGCGCAGGCACGTGCGCGGCGCTTCATCGTCGCCACGCACATCGACGCCAATCCGATGCCGCTGGGAGGTCTGGGGCCGCTATGGGCCGTGTACGACGCCGACCGGGTGGCGGAGATGGCGGCATTGCCGCTGCCGCAGCGCTTTGCCGCCTGCCCGTGGGCGCTGTATCACATCGAGGTGAAAAGCTGATCAGGCGTAGGCTTCGGCCAGGCTCATCACGCGCGGCGTGATCTTGATGCCGACGTTGCCGAACAGGGTGTCGATCGCGGCCAGGTTGGCGGCGCATTCCTCGGTCTTCCAGCCGTTGAACAGGTCGGTACCGTTCTTCTGGAAATGCAGGTCGAGGACTTTGCCCTTGTCCTTGTGGACATAGGTCTGTTGATAAGTGTTCTCGAATCCGAGCTCGGCCAGGGCCGTCAGGACGGCCCGCGGCGGATTGTCCGGATCGGTGGCCAGGAATACGCCGAACGTTTTACCCGGCGGCTTGGCCGCCACGTCGACTTCATAAATGCCCGGTGCCTTGGTGACACTCGTACTTTTCAGGAACAGCATGCTGTCGTCCTCCACGCATGGCGGCAAGGACACCGCCATTCAATAAATTGAAATCAGACACAGCTTATTGCAGTATGGGAACTTTGTCGACGAATGGTTTTCAAGATTTTGCTCTACTGCAACAGGTCAGGCGGACAAGAGCCCGACTGCACTGCCTGCGACGAGGGCACCGCACGCGACCATGCCAATGATGAAGCCGATCTCGCGCCTGGCCGGATCGCGGTAATAGCCCAGCGCATACAGGATGCGCCCGACGCACCACAGCAAGCCGCCCGCGGCCGCCCAGCGGTCGCCGAGGTAGTGGCCGCACAGCCACAGCGGCGCCAGCACCAGCGGCAGCTGTTCCAGCGTGTTCGCCTGCACCCGCTGCGCGCTCTGGAACGGCAGCGGGCCGTCCATCGACGGCGCCGGCACGTTGTACTTGTTCCTGGCCCAGCCGGCCATCACACCGGTCCAGAAATAGACGCCCAGTGCAGCCAGCGTCGCCCATGCGGTCAAAACCATGTGGTCTCCAACAAAAAAGCCCATCTGTTTGGGCAGACAGGCTTTTTACAACAAGACGCACAACGGCGCAATTCAGCGTCGGCGGCGGCGCACACCCAGCGCCAGCAAACCGGCACCGACCAACGCGAGCGATGCGGGTTCCGGTACGTAGACGCTATTGACCCGGATTGCCGGCACGTTCCAGTAACTCTCGAAACGGCCCAGTGCTTCACCGTCCAGTGAACGGTATATCCCCTGATCCCAGGATTCGTCACGGTTGTAATAATAAAAGATCTGGTTGGATTCACCGTCGAACGAGAACTCGATCAGGTAATTCCAATATTCGTCGATAACAACGTTGGGAACCCTGAAGTCGATCCACTCGAGCCCATTGGTGGTGACGACCGAACTACCGGATGCGAGCGTGTCGATCTTCGAGAAATCGTTGCCCAACGAGTCGACCGTGTATATCCCCCAGCGCAATTCCGTATTGATCAGGTCCACGTAGACGCCGACGCTCGATATCGTTTCCTGTGTCGTCACCCTGAAACCGATACCGCGCCCCATGGACCACCCATGGTTCGAATGTGTCGCTCCGATGTACCCGATCGGGTCGTTAGGCGGGATAAAAGCGATCGGCGTGGCAGCCGCCAAACTGCTCACCAGAAACATCGTGCTTGCTACACCGGCTTTCCAGAATTTGTTAAACATTGGTTTGCCTCCCCTAGTGTTTTAGCGCGAGAGAAGACGCAAAAATAATGCCCGATTTTTTTCTTCTGAAAATACAAGGTATTACGCGATCAGGGAAAAATCTGGACGCCGAATTGTAAATTTCATCGACAAAATACGTGACATGGCGTCACATCCTGCGCCGCGCCAGGTCCCACGTGGCCGTCGCGAGCGCATCGTACAGCGCACCCGTGGGGCCATCCCACGCAGTGACGGCCGCGTGCTGGCGCGCCACGGTCGTCGCGTCGCCGCGCGCGATGGGGCCGGACAGCGCCGCTTCCGGTCCCAGCCGCAGCACGTTCGACAGCGTTTCGGTCGCGAGCGGCCGCGCCAGTTCGCGCGCCACGTCGGCCGGGATGCCCGCGGCCTCGTACGCGCGCAACGCGGCATCCATCACGGTCACGAGGTAGTTCGACGCGAACACGGCGGCCGCGTGATACACGGTCTTGGCGGCCGGGTCGATCCGCACGGGCCGTGCGCCGATCGCCTCGAACGCGGGCAGCAGGATCGCCAGCGCGGCGGCATCGCCCTCCACGCCGCAGAACGTCCCGTCGAACGCCGCCGCTACGGCGGCCGGATCCGCGAAGCTGCGCACCGGATGCACGCTGGCGACCGACGCCCCCGCCTGGCGCAGCGCATCCAGCTCGGTGGACGCTTTGGCGCCGCTGCAGTGGAACACGACGGCGCCCGCCATCGGCGTGGATTGCGCCAGCGCGGCGGCGACGCCGGCGATGGCATCGTCCGCCACGGCCAGCATCCACACATCGGCCGGCCGCAAGGTGCCATCGGCATCGACCGGCGCACCGGCGCCGATGAATGCGACGGCGTCTCGCGCGCTGTCGGCGCTGCGCGTTTTGACGTCCTGGAGGGCGAACACGCCGCGCGTAACCAACAGCCGGCCGAGCACGCGGCCCACGTGGCCGGCGCCGACGATGTTCAAGGTCGTCATCAGAAACGGGAGCCCGGCTGGCGCAGGAATTCGACTTCTTCCGGCGTCGACGCGCGTCCCAGGATCTCGTTACGGTGCGGGAAGCGGCCGAAGCGCGCGATCACGCCGCGGTGGCGGTGCGCGTAATCGAGCATCTCGTCGAAGCCCGGGTGTTCGGCCGCCAGCACGCCGAACAGTTCGACGGCGCGCTCCTGCATGTACGCGTCCTCGGCGTGCTCGAACGGCATGTAGACGAAGGCGCGCTGCAGCGGGGGCAGTGCGCGGTCGGCGCCGCTGTCGACGAGCGACTTCGCGGCCGCCAGCGCCAGGGCGTCGCCGGCGAACGACAGGGGCGTGTTGCGGTGGGCGTTGCGGGTGAACTGGTCGAGCACGAGGATGCGCGCCAGCACGCCCTGCGGCCCCTTCTCATCCCATTCGCGCAGGCCGCCGGCCAGCGCCTGGTCGATGGCGGCGCCGAAGCGCTCGCGGATGACGGCATCGAATTCGTCCTTCTTGACGAACCATTCGCGGCGCGGTTTGCCGGACTCCGGGCTGCCCGGTGCGCCGAACCAGAAATCGAGAACGTCCTGGGGTGTCATGTGCTCCTCGCGTTGTTATTCTCTTCTTGTCAGTTACGCGCGTGCGACAGCTGGAAGCCGTCCACGCCCTCGAACGTGGACAGCTCGCTGGCCAGCAGCGACAGCGGCGCGCCCGGCTTGCCGGGCAATTCCAGCGCGACGAAATGCCACTCCTGGCACCCCTTCTCGCTGGAGATGGTCAATGAACCGCCGGCGATTTCGTAGCCACGCTCCAGCGCCGCCCGGCGCAGCGTCTCTTCCTGCGGATACACGCCGGGCTTGAAGTGCAGGGTGACGGCCACCGCATGCCGCGACGGCAGCAGGCCCACCGCCTTGTTCAGGTAGATCATGATCATCGCGGAGAAGAACGCGAGTCCCATCGCGGCCATGTAGAACCCGAGGCCCACGAGGATGCCGATCACGGACGACGACCAGATCGACGCCGCCGTCGTCAGGCCGCTGATGTTGAAACCCGACCGCATGATGACGCCGGCGCCGAGGAAGCCGATGCCCGTTACGACGCCCTGGATCACCCGCGTGGGGTCGACCAGCGCGACGGACGATCCGTGCCCGCCGAACCAGTGGCTCGGATAGCCCGCGACGATCGTCAGCGCGCACGACGCCATGCACACGAGGCCATACGTGCGCATCCCGGCCGCGCGGCCGTGGTACGAACGCTCGTAGCCGACCATGAGGCCGAGCAGCAGCGCGCCCGCGAGGTTCAGGAGGATCAGCGCGTTCGTGGCCAGTTCGGCCTGCGACCAGTACGCGCCGACCAGCTCGGGCAGGGACAGCCCCAGGTCGTTCGATACGGGAGCCGTCAAGACTTTTTCCTGACGAGCTGTTTTTCGAATTCGACGTCGTGCTTGCTGACGCGCTTGACCTCTTGCGGTCCGAGGCCGTTGACGAATGCGACAAACTCGTCCAGTTCGAGCGGCGCGCACAGCGGCGGCGCGCCCGGCTTTTCGGACAGGAAGAACAGGCCGTCGCCGGTGCGTGCCATCGAATACGACGTCACGCCGGTACGCCGCTTGAGCCGGTCGACGGCCGCACTGGCCCGGGTGGAACGCACGCCTGCCATGTCAGATCTCCTTGGTACGCAGTTCGAGCCAGTCGCGCGCCGCGCCGCTCACGTGCGGCAGCAGGCGCGCACGCACGCTGCGGTGATAGTCGTTGAGCCACGCGACCTCGTCGCCGCGCATCAGCGACAGGTCGATGCAGCGCGTGTCGATGGGGCACAGCGTGAGCGTCTCGAAGCCGAGGAATTCGCCGAAGCCCGCGTCGCCCACGCTGCGCGTCAGCACGAGGTTCTCGATGCGGATGCCCCACTGGCCCGGGCGGTAGATGCCCGGTTCGTTCGACGTGATCATGCCCGGCTCCATGGCCGTATGCGGCTCGGGCGGCGCCGACGGCGAAATCACCTGCGGCCCCTCATGCACGTTGAGGAAGTAGCCCACGCCGTGGCCCGTGCCGTGGCCGTAATCGATGCCGGCCGCCCAGATCGGGGCGCGCGCCAGCGCATCGAGCATCGGCCCTTTCGTCCCGCGCGGGAAGCGCGCGACGGACAGCGCGATCATCCCTTTCAGCACCAGCGTGAAGTCGCGCTTCTGCGCGGCGGACGGCGTGCCGACGGGGACGACGCGCGTGATGTCCGTCGTGCCGCCCAGGTACTGGCCGCCGGAGTCGATCAGCAACAGGCCGTCGCCCTCGATCACGGCACAATTTTCGGCGGACGCACGGTAGTGCATGATCGCGCCGTTGGCATTGAACCCGGCGATGGTGCCGAAACTGGGGCTGACGAAATGGGGACGGCGTGCGCGCGCTGCCGTGATCTGCTCGTCGATGTGGACTTCGTTCAGCGGAGAACGGTTCGGATCGGCGAGCGTCTGCTCGAGCCATGCGAAGAATTCGCACAGGGCGGCGCCGTCCTGTTCCATCGTGTCGCGCACATGGTCCATCTCGGCATCGAGCTTGCGCGATTTCGCCAGGGTCGTCGGGTTGATGGCTTCCACGACGCGCACGTGCGCCGGCACGGCCGCGCGCATGCCGGCCGTGATGCGGCGCGGGTCGATCAGCAGCGTGCTGTCGGCCGGCAGCGCGGCCAACGCTTGCTGCGCCTGGTCGTACGGCGCCACGCGCATGCCATCCTGCTCCAGTCTCGCGCGCAGATTCCCGTCGATCTTGCCGTCGGCGACGAACAGGGTGGCGCCCGTCGCTTCCACGAGCGCGTGCGCGAGGAACACGGGATTGAAGCTGACGTCGGCGCCGCGCAGGTTGAACAGGTAGGCGATGTCGTCGAGCGTCGAGATGAAATGGCGTTCGCCGCCCAGCTTCGCCATCGCATTGCGCGTCGCGTGCAGTTTATCCGCGCGATCGAGCACGGCGAACGGCGCCGCGTGCTCGTACACGGGTTCGGGCGGCAGGCCGGGGCGGTCATCCCAGATCTCGTCCAACAGGTCGAGGTCCGTGCGCAGTGTCACACCGCGGGCGGCCAGCGCATCGCCCAGCAGGCGCGCGACGGCAAGGCCCAGCACGCGCGCATCGACGGCGACGGTCTGGCCCTCGTCGAGGTTGTCGGCCAGCCAGTCGATGTGCAGCAGGCTCGCACCGGACGGGATCTTCATCAGCCTGATCTCCGTGCCGGCCAGTTCGTTCTCGGCCTGCGTGTAATAGCGGCCATCTGTCCAGACGCCGGCGAAATCCCGCGTGGCGATGAACGTGCCGACGGACCCCGTGAAGCCCGACAACCATTCGCGCCCCTTCCAACGGCCGGGCAGGTATTCGGACAGGTGCGGATCGGCGGACGGTACGATGAAGGCATCGACCTGGTGGCGCGCCATCGCGGCGCGCAGCTTCGCGAGGCGCTCGGCGCGCACGTGGGTGGAGTCTGGTGCTGGCATGGTGCTCGGTTGTCGGGTGATGTGTTTATCAAGCCGGTATGATACGCCCTCCGGAGCATACCGCCGACCCGTACCGCCGGGAATCGCGCGCAAGCGCAAACTGACGGATAATCGCACACCCAGGGATCAATCCGATCCTGCAAACCGACTCTGAAATATCATGCAAGACTTTCACTACAACCGCGCCCGCGCCCTGCTGGCCAATGCCGAGGAAATCGTCAGCGCGGACAAGGTCCAGGCGGCCGTACGCAACGTCGCCGAGGTGCTGAACCAGCGTTTCGACAACGACGCCACGGGCGAATTCCCCCTCGTGCTGGGCGTCATGGGCGGCGCGGTGGTGTTCACCGGCAACCTGCTCCCGCAACTGACGTTCCCCCTCGAATTCGACTACATCCACGTCACCCGCTACGGCGACCTGGACCGCGGCGGCGAAGTCGTGTGGAAAGTCATCCCGCGCCAGGACGTCAAGGGCCGCACGATCATCATCGTGGACGACATCCTCGACGAAGGCGAGACGCTGGCGCACGTGAAGCAGCGCCTGCTCGACATGGGCGCGGCCGAGGTGATCCTGGCCGTGTTTGCGGACAAGGAACTCGGTAAAGTCAAACCGGTGCAGGCGGACATCGTCGGCCTCACGGTGCCGAACCAGTTCGTCGTCGGCTTCGGCATGGATGCGCACGGGTATTGGCGCAACCTGCCGGGGCTGTGGGTAATCCGCGACGCGGATAAAGTGCTGGGCTGACCGTTCAGGCCTTCAGGGCCAGCCGCTCCCGGGCCGCCTGATACTGCTGCGTCAGGCGCGCCACCATCTCGGCAACCGTCGGCACGTCGTCCATCAGGCCGACGCCCTGCCCGGCGCCCCAGATATCGCGCCACGCCTTGGCGCTGCCGGACCCAAAACTCATCTTGCTCTTGTCCGACACCGGCAGGTTGTCCGGATCCAGCCCGGCCGCCACGATCGATTTCTTCAGGTAGTTGCCGTGCACGCCCGTGAAGAGGTTCGTGTAGACGACGTCGGCCGCCGTCGATTCCACGATCGCGTTGCGGTACGCGTCGGTGACGTTCGATTCGCGCGTGGCCAGCCAGCGCGAGCCGATGTAGGCGAAATCGGCCCCCATCGCCTGCGCGGCGAGGATGGCATCGCCCGTGGCGATGGAACCCGACAGCGCGACCGGGCCGTCGAAGAATTTGCGCACTTCGCCCACCAGCGCGAACGGCGACAGCGCGCCCGCATGGCCGCCGGCGCCGGCCGCGACGAGGATCAGGCCGTCGACGCCCGCTTCCAGCGCCTTTTCCGCATGGCGGATCGAGACCACGTCGTGCATGACGATGCCGCCATAGGCGTGCACGGCGTCCAGCATCTCCTTCGGCGGTGCGCGCAGCGACGAGATGATGATCGGCACCTGGTGCTTCACGCACACGGCCACGTCGTGTTCCAGGCGGTCGTTCGACTGGTGCACGATCTGGTTGACGGCGATCGGGCCGACCTTCCGGTCCGGATGCAGTTCCTGGTAATCCGCCAGCTCGCGCTGCAGGTCCGTCAGCCACGTGTCGAGCAACTCGGCCGGACGCGCGTTCAGCGCCGGGAAGGAACCGACGATGCCCGCCTTGCACTGCGCGGCCACCAGCGCGGGACCGCTGGCGATGAACATCGGCGACGCGATGACGGGGAGGGACAGGTTGTGCAGGACGGGAGGCAGCGCCATGGGTTTCTCGCGATAGTTGATCGGACCCGTCGATTATGGATTAGAAAAGCACGACCGTGCTAGATTCCAGGCTCTAATTCCTGGGGCCGTCGGATAACGACCAGTGTACCGTCCGCTTCAATCGAACGGGATCTGTTGTTCGCGCCGGCGGATCTCCGCCCACACGGCCCGTTTGAAGTCGTCGTCGGCACGGCCCCAGGCGACGATCTCGTCGATCGTGCGCAGGCAGCCCTCGCACAAGCCCGTCACAGGCGACATCTTGCACACATGGATGCACGGAGAAGGGACCGGCGTCTGTTGTTCCGGGGGAAGACGTGTGTCGTTCATGCCGCGGCCTGTGCAAGTCTGGGTATTGTGTCGCGCCACCTGGAGCGCGAACGAGTCTGGGATATGGGACACATGGTGCGCAGATTAACCTACCGGAACGAATTGCGCTTGACCGGCGAGCCCACCCGCGTAGACTGGGACTCTTCCGTTGCGCGTTGCGCTTACCCCATCTGTAAGGTTCGCGCAAGCTTCGCCATCAAGACTGAACCCTCGTTCGATGCCTCAGCCACGCGCCGGCGGCATTGCCGACACACCCCACAAGGAGTGCCGATGACCCTGAATCACAAGTTCCTGGCGCAAATGCGCGCTGCGACCCGCTCCCTGATGCGCCGTGGCCCGTCCGTTGCCCGCACCGTCATCCGGGAATCCGTCAAGAATGCCACCGCCGTGCAGACCGCGGCGGTCAAACACGTGGAAACCATCACGCCACCAGCTTCGAACTATCCGACTTACGACGCCTTTTCCGACATGCTGGCCGACCTGTCCCGCCTGGGCCAGAGTGCCAACCCGTTCAATGTGCCGCCGCTGTCGACCGGCGCGGCCGCGATCGGCATGCCCGGCCATTTCATCGACGCCAGTTATACGAACGACGCGGGCACCCGCGACTACAAGCTGTACATCCCGAGCACCTATGCCGGACAGCCGGCCCCGCTGCTCGTCATGCTGCACGGCTGCACGCAGAATCCCGACGACTTCGCGCTCGGCACGGGCATGAACGCCCTCGCCGAGGAATACGGCTGCCTCGTCGCCTATCCTGCCCAGTCGCAGCAGGCCAACGCGTCGCGCTGCTGGAACTGGTTCAGCGCCGCGGACCAGCAGCGCGGCCAGGGCGAGCCTTCCATCATCGCCGGGCTCACGCAGGACATCATGGCGCGCTACGTGATCGATCCGAAGCACGTCTACGTCGCGGGCCTGTCCGCGGGCGGCGCGATGGCGGCCATCATGGGCACGCTGTATCCGGACCTGTACGCGGCCGTCGGCGTCCACTCCGGCCTGCCGTTCGCGGCGGCGCACGACCTGCCGTCTGCCATGGCCGCGATGAAAGGCGATTTCCGCACGGGCCACAAGCCCGGTAAATCGTTGCCGATCATCGTGTTCCACGGCGACCGCGACACCACCGTGCATCCGGCCAACGGCCATGAACTGATCAACCAGCGCCGGCGCCATCCGTCGGAAGACGTCGTGGTCGAAGGGGGCAACGTGCCCGATGGCCACGCCTATACGCGCACCGTGCACCGCCGGCCCGACGGCACTATCCACGCGGAACACTGGGAGATCCACGGTTCCGGCCACGCATGGTCCGGCGGCGATACGCGCGGCAGCTATACGGATGGCAAGGGCCCGAACGCGAGCCGCGAAATGATGCGGTTCTTCCGGACGGCGCGCTGACCTTAGTGGCCGGACGTACCCGGCGCCTTGTCGGTCCGTTGCGCGATATGCTGCTCCAGGCAGGCGGGACACCAGCATCCGACCGCCGCGCCGGGCGACGGCAGCGGGACGACGGGCGGCAGTTTCGTGCACCAGCACGGTGCGCCGTCGGTGCCGTCGACCATCGCGCAGCCGAATTCGGCGCCGCATTGTGAACAAGTGCTCATCGAAGGTGACATCGTGTATCCAGATGTAATGCACCTTAACGGCCGCTGCCAGAAAATACAACATAGAACTTCTATAATGGCCACTGCGGTAGGCTATTGCCTGTAAAATCTCGCAAATTCTTTTCCGGACCCCCAATGAACGCAACGCTGACCAATCTGACGGGCGACGACCAGAATAACGACCTGACTGCGGTCTCGCCGCAGATCAAGGCGCAGATCCTGGCCGAAGCACTCCCCTACATCCGCAATTTCCACGGCAAGACCATCGTCATCAAATACGGCGGCAACGCGATGACCGACGAGCGCCTGAAGCACGGCTTCGCCCGCGACGTCATCCTGCTGAAGCTGGTCGGCATGAACCCGGTCGTCGTGCACGGCGGCGGTCCGCAGATCGACAACGCCCTGAAAAAAATCGGCAAGCAGGGCACCTTCGTGCAAGGCATGCGCATCACCGACGAAGAAACCATGGAAGTGGTGGAGTGGGTGCTGGGCGGCGAAGTCCAGCAGGACATCGTCATGCTGATCAACCACTACGGTGGCCAAGCCGTGGGCCTGACGGGCAAGGACGGCGGCCTGATCCGTGCACGCAAGATGTCGATGCCGGACAAGGACAAGCCGGGCGAATTCCTCGACATCGGTTTCGTCGGCGAAATCGAAGCGATCAATCCGGCCGTCGTGAAAGCGCTGCAGGACGACGCCTTCATCCCGATCATCTCGCCGATCGGTTTCGGCCAGGACGGCCAGGCCTACAACATCAATGCCGACGTCGTCGCCGGCAAGATCGCGGAAATCCTGAAAGCCGAAAAGCTGATCATGATGACCAATATCGCCGGCGTGCAGGACAAGAACGGCAACCTGGTGACCGACCTGTCGGCACGCGAGATCGACGAGATGTTCGCGGACGGCACGATTTCCGGCGGCATGCTGCCGAAAATCTCGTCGGCCCTGGACGCCGCCAAGTCGGGCGTGAACACCGTGCACATCATCGATGGCCGCATCGAGCACTCTTTGTTGCTGGAAGTCTTGACCGAACAGGCTTTTGGCACTATGATCCGCTCGCACTGAATTTCTGTGGCGTCTCAACGGCGCCACAAAAATCACTGCCCTTGTAGCTCAGTGGTAGAGCACTCCCTTGGTAAGGGAGAGGCCACGTGTTCAATCCACGTCAAGGGCACCAGGATTTGTCCAGATTCCCGCCTGTTTTGGTATCCCCGATGCCTGACGTAACGGATAAGACAAGCATCTTGTCCACGCCGCGCGTTTGCGCGGCAGGAGAGAAGGACACTCGCGGCGCGATGACAAGCGTCATGATGCGAGATAGCAGTAAAAGCTGGAGCGGTAGTTCAGTTGGTTAGAATACCGGCCTGTCACGCCGGGGGTCGCGGGTTCGAGCCCCGTCCGCTCCGCCAAAATTTAGAAAAAGGGTCCGATTCGTCGGACCCTTTTTTGTTAGTAGATCCGCTCGACCGCCACCCCATTTTGCGCCAGTAACTCAGGCACACTCCCCGTCCCCAGCAAATGCAGCACGCCGATCGCGGCCACGGTCCGGTCTTCCGCACGCAGCAATTGCAGCAGGCGATCGGCCAGTCCGACGTTTCTCTCCTTGAGCAGCACCTGGGTCACGAAACGGCCGGACACGCTCCGGTCCGTCTCGCATTTTTCCGCTATCCGGTCGAGCGCCTGCCGGTCCGCCGTGCTCCAGGCCCGCACGACTTCGCGCGCTTCCGTGCGCTGGGCGCCGGATTCGATCGTGTCCATCATCTCTTCCAGAAAACGCCAGCGGTCCGGCACCGGCAGGCGGTCGAGCAGCGCCAGCTGGCCGCCCAGCGATTCCAGCGGCAGCACGCGGACGTGGCGCCGGCGCGCCTGGCGCGCGAGCCAGGCATCGCTCGACAGGTCGGCCCGGTAGCCCTGGCGCGTGTATTCGGCCAATGTCAGCATCGTCGCCAAGAGCACCGGCTTGAAGCCCAGCATCGAGGACGCGTCGAGGCCGCCCTGCTCCAGCAACCGGTCCAGGCGTCGTTTCTGGTCGGACGGCAGGCTGTCGTAGGCAGGATTGCCGGGCGCCAGCATGCCGTACGTGCGCAGCGCGTGCTGCAGGTCGGCGCGCGGCTGGTCGGGATCGATCTCGAGTGCCAGCGTCGATGCCTCGGCCAGCGCGCCCGTGAGACGGTCTTCCAGTGGATAGAATTCCGGCAGGCCGACGTGCAAGGTGCCGAACAGATGCATCACGCGGCCGTCCAGCGTGAGCCGGAACAGGGCGCCGCGGTCGGTCGCGTGGGCCAGCGGCATGGCCAGCAGCCACACCAGAACCAGGTGGAAGAAGCGACGCATACGCAACCTCGCGAAAGTCATCCTTGACCCATTCTGGATCGGCCCGACAGCGAGGCATGCGATCTGGATCAGAGGAGGAAACGCGCTGCGTCATGCCGATATAATTCGGATTCCCTTGTCTGTTCCGTTCCCACCGTGTCCAAGCTCCCCTCGCCTGTCTGGCTGTTCGACCTCGACAACACCCTGCACGATGCATCGCACGCGATCTTCCCGGCGATCAGCGCCAACATGAACACGTACATCGCGCGCGTGCTCGGCGACGGCGTCACGCCCGCGAGCCAGGAAGCCGTCAATGCGGCCCGCGTCGGTTACTGGAAGCGCTACGGCGCGACCCTGCTGGGCATGATCCGCCACCATCGCGTCGACGCGGCCGACTTCCTGCGCCAGACGCACGACATCGGCGCGCTGCACGAGCTGGTGCGCTACGAACGCGGCCTGGAACGCCTGCTGCGCCGCCTGCCGGGACGCAAGATCCTGCTGACGAACGCGCCGACCGCGTATTCGACGGGCGTCGTGCGCCACATCGGCCTGCAGCGCCAGTTCGCCCACCACGTCTCGATCGAGGACATGCGCGTGCACGGCCAGCTGCGACCCAAGCCGTCGAAGCTGATGCTGCGCCGCCTGCTGCGGCGTCACGGCCTGTCGGCGGGGCGCTGCATCCTCGTCGAGGACACGCTCATGAACCTCAAGCGCGCCAAGCAGCTCGGCCTGCGCACTGCCTGGATCACGCAATACCTGCACTTCAGCGATCCGATCGGCAAAGCCCCCCTGCCGAAGATGGTCAAACGCCCCGGTTACGTCGATGTCAAAGTAAAATCCGTTCTTCGGCTGCCCGCGCACCTGCGCCGGCTCGCACCTCGACATCAATCGGAGAACCTCTAACAACATGGCAAGCACCAAGCCGGGCCAACGCAAACAGCAGATCCTCCAGGCCCTGGCGGCCATGCTCGAACACCCGAAGGGCGAGAAGATCACGACGGCGGCGCTGGCCGCCAGGCTGTCGGTGTCGGAAGCGGCCCTGTATCGCCATTTCGCCAGCAAGGCGCAGATGTTCGAGGGCCTGATCGAATTCATCGAGGGGACCGTGTTCACCCTGTTCAACCAGGTCGCGGAGCGCGAGGACAACGGCCTCGCGCAGGCGCATGCGATGCTGCAGATCCTGCTGTCGTTCTCCGCCAACAATCCGGGCATGACGCGCGTGCTGATCGGCGACGCCCTCGTCGGCGAAGACGACCGCCTGGTGCTGCGCATGAACCAGTTCTACGACAAGGTCGAGCTGGCGTTCAAGCAGGCGCTGCGCGTGGCCAGCACGCAGGGCCACGGCCGCGAGGAAGACGTGGCCGCGCGCGCCGGGATGCTCGTCGCGTATGTGACGGGGCGCTGGCACCGCTACGCCAAGAGCGGTTTCAAACAACACCCCACCGAGAACAGCCCGCTGCAGCTGGCCCTCCTCCTCGCCTGACCACCGCCATGGACGCCACCGTGTTCGCCCTGCTCGACGATGCGAGCCCCGAAGGCCATACGCAGGCGCGCTCGCGCCTGTACGAGGGCTATGTGGGCATGCTGGCATGCCAGCGCGTGGACGACTGGCCGCGCCTGCTGGACGGTGTCCAGGACGCCCTCGCGCGCGGCCTGCACGCCGTGCCGGTGCTGACGTATGAACTGGGCGAGCAGCTGCTCGACATCGCACCGCCGCGCGAACTGCACGCGCCGCTGGCCCAGGTGCTGCTGTTTGAGCGCTACACCATGCTGGATGCGGACCAGGTGGATGCCTGGCTCACGACGGACGCGCAAGACGGCCCGGCCGGCATCGGCGCCGTGCGGTCCAACGTCGACGAGGCCACGTTCGCGCAGGCCATCGACCGCATCCGCGACTACATCGCGGCCGGCGACACGTACCAGGTCAATTACACCTACCGTCTCCGCTTCGATGCCTTCGGCGACATCCGGCAGCTGTACGCGCGCCTGCGCGCACGCCAGCCGGTGCCCTACGGCGCCCTCATCGCCCTGCCGGATGGACGCGCGGTGCTGTCGCTGTCGCCGGAACTGTTCGTGCGCCACGATGCGGGCCGCCTGCTGGCGCGTCCGATGAAGGGCACGGCGCCCGCGGACCCGCACGACGACGTCGTGAACGCCGTGCGCGCGCAGCAGCTGGCCGCCGACCCGAAGAACCGCGCCGAAAACCTCATGATCGTCGACCTGCTGCGCAACGACCTGGGACGCATCGCGCGCACCGGCAGCGTGGGCGTGCCGGCGCTGTTCGAAGTGAAGCGCTACAGCAGCGTGCTGCAGATGACGTCCACGGTGCAGGCCCAGCTCGCGCCGGGCACCACGTTGCAGGACATCTTCGCCGCGTTGTACCCGTGCGGCTCGATCACGGGCGCGCCCAAGCGCCGCACGATGGAAATCATCCGCGAACTCGAACCGGCCGCGCGCGGCATCTACACGGGCGCGATCGGCTGGATCGATCCGCCGGCGGGCAGCGGATTCGGGACCTTGCAGCATGCCCGGTTCGGCGACTTCTGCTTGTCCGTCCCGATCCGCACGCTGACCCTGCAGCCGGAGCAGAACGGCGTGCGGCACGGAGAACTCGGCGTCGGCGCGGGCATCGTATACGACAGCGACGCGGGCGCCGAGTTTGCGGAATGCCGGCTCAAGGCCAGCTTCCTCACGGGCCTGCCGAACGACTTCGAGATCTTCGAGACGATCTACGCCACGCGCGCGGACGGATGCCGTCACCTGGAGCGCCATCTCGCGCGTTTGCAGGCGTCCGCCGCGTATTTCGGGCATCCGTTCAAGCCGGACCTGGCGCGCGCCGCGGCACTCCAGGCCTGCGCCACGCTGCCGGACGATACCCCGCACCGCGTGCGGCTCGCGCTGCGCCCGGACGGCGAGATCGTCGTGCAGACGGGCGCGCTGGCGCCACTGCAGGAACCGGTCGCCGTGCTGCTGGCGGACGCTCCCACACGCGCGCACGACGTCTTCCTGCGTCATAAAACGAGCATCCGCAGCCGCTACGACGCCGCCTGGCGCGCGGCGGAAAGCGTGGGCGCCTTCGACACGCTATTCTTCAACGAACGGGGCGAATTGACGGAGGGCGGCCGCAGCAACGTGTTCGTCAAGATCGGCGGCCACTGGTACACGCCGCCCCTGTCGTCCGGCGTGCTGCCGGGCGTGATGCGGGGCGTGCTGCTGGACGATCCGGCGTGGGGTGCGATCGAATGCCCGCTCACGCGCGAAAGCCTCGCGCGCGCGCAGGAGATCGTCGTCTGCAACGCGCTGCGCGGACCGCTGCGCGCCGTGTTGCGCAAATAAAAAGGGCCGACACGAAGTCGGCCAAAACCGGCCTGTTACGACCGGCACGCTTTTGGAGGAAGCGGGGTTCGTTACGCGGGTCAGAACCGGTAGCCGATGCCGACGCCCAGCAGCACCGGATCGATCTTCACGCGGCTTGCGCGGGCGCCGCCGATATCGACGTCGCTGCGGATCTGCACCTTCTTCACGTCGAGATTGACCGACCATTGCTTGTCGATGCGGATGTCGACGCCAGCCTGCAGCGCCGCGCCGACACTGTCGTGCTCGAGGCGTCCGGCGCCGTTCAGGATATCGACCTTGGAGATCAGGGTGTAGTTGATGCCGGCGCCGACGTAGGGGTCGATCTGCGCGCCCGGCAGGAAGTGGTATTGCGCCAGCAGGGTCGGCGGCAGATGCTTGAAGCTGCCGATGCGCTTGCCGTCCAGCGTGACGTCATGCTTTTGCGGCACCGTGAGAACGAGTTCCGCGGCCCAGTTGGGGGTGAAGTAATACGAGATGTCGACTTCAGGGATCCACTTGTCGCTGACGTGCAGGCGGTCGCTTGCGCCGGTACCGCCCACGGGGTCGGATTTGTCGGCCGGATCGATGTGCACCGCCCGCACGCGCACGAGCCACGGCGATTCCTGCGCCAGCGCGGGCACGGCAGCCCCGACGAGACCCAGGGCGGCAAACACCAGTTTCAGCATCGACTTCTTCATGGTGAGACCTTTCTTCGTGTTGTTATTCAACGAAGATCAGTCTATTGAGCCACCTCAACAAAATCGTTGATGTGCATCAAAATGACCATGAAGCCATGCGGGTTATACCAATCAGCCCTTCAGCGCCTGCTCGATCTTGCCGACGAGGGTCGGATCCTCCGGCGTCACCTTGCTCGGGAAGTAATCGATGACTTTACCATTCCGGTCGATCAGGTATTTATTGAAGTTCCACTTGGGCTGGTTGCCCGTCGCCTTGATCAGCTCCGAATACAGCGGATTGGCTTTGTCGCCGGTGACGACGGTGCTCGTGAACATCGGGAACTTCACGCCGTACGTGTTGTAGCAGAGGTCGGCGATCTTCTTCGCGTCCGCGTCTTCCTGTTTGAAGTCGTTCGACGGAAAGCCCAGCACGACGAGGCCGCGCGGCGCGTATTTCGCGTACAGCTTTTCCAGGCCCTCGTACTGCTTGGTGAAACCGCAGTAGCTGGCCGTATTCACCACCAGCACGACCTTGCCGGCGTACTGGCACAGGTCCTGCGGCGCTTCGTCCTGCAGGCGGTTGAAGGTGTGCTTCAGCACGGCCGGGCAGCTGGCCGGGTGGGCCGCGGGCTGGGCGGCCGGCGTCTGCGCCAGTGCCGGGGTCGTTGTAGAGAACGTCGCGGCGGCGCCGAGGGAAAGCAGCAAAGCGGTGGACTTGAACATGGTCGGAAATCGCACGGGTTGGTGGATCTTCATTCTATGACAATCCGCGCGGACCGGCAGGCTCAGCCGTCGATCTTCACTTTGGACATGTCGGCCTTCGGCGCCGGCCATTCGAGCTTCATGCCCTGCATCGTCTCCAGCATCAGATGGGCGATGATCAGGTTGCGGTGCGTCTTCGAATCGGCCGGCACGATGTACCACGGCGCGTGGCCGGCGTCCGTCGCGTTGATCGCGTCGGCGTAGGCACGCCGGTAGTCGTCCCATTTCTCGCGCGCGACGAGGTCGGCCGGGTCGAACTTCCAGTGCTTCTCCGGATCGTCCAGGCGTGCCTGCAGGCGCTCGCGCTGCTCGTCCCTGGAGATGTGCAGGAAGACTTTCATGACCGTCGTCCCCGTCTCGGCCAGCATGCGCTCGAAGTCGCGGATGTGGGCGTAGCGGCGCTCGAGGTCCTTGCCGTCCAGGGTGCCCAGGACGCGCGGCACGAGCACGTCCTCGTAATGGCTGCGGTTGAAGATCCCGATTTCTCCCTTGGCCGGCACGCGCGCGTGCACGCGCCAGAGAAAATCGTGGGCCTTTTCCTTGTCCGTCGGGGCCACGTAGCCGGTCGCGTGCAGGCCCATCGGATTGATCTGCGAGAACAGCGCGCGCACGGTGCCGTCCTTGCCGGAGGTGTCCATGCCCTGCAGGATCAACAGCAGCTTTTGATCCCGCGCCGCGTACAGCTTTTCCTGCAGCTTGGCCACTTCGGCCGTCAGCTCGGCAGTGAGCGCTCGCTCGCGCTCCTTGATCTCGCCATTCTTGAGCTTGCCCTTCCTGTCGTCGCGCAACGGGGTGGCGCCGGCATCCTTGTCGCGCAGTTCCAGGTTCTTGGGTGCGCGGAAGCGTTCCAGCATGCTCATGCGGCCTGTTCTCCCAACTTGCGGTGCTCGATCAGCATGCAGTGGTTCATGACCACGTCCAGGCCGGCGGCACGGGCCAGGTCGGCGGCGACCTGGTTCTCGATGCCGAGCTGCATCCACAGGCACCCGGCGCGCACGTCGATGGCATCCTTGGCGATCGGCGGGATCTCTTCCGGCTTGCGGAAGCAGTCGACGATGTCGATGCGTGTGCCGGACGGCGCGAGCGCATCGGCCGCTTCCTGCAAGGTGGCGTGGACGGTCTCGCCGAGGATCTCTTGGCCGGCGTAGGCGGGGTTGACGGGGATGATGCGGTAGCCCTGCTGCTGCAGGTAGGTGGCCACTTCCAGGCTGGCGCGTTCGGGCTTGTTCGAAAGCCCGACGACGGCCACGGTCCGGGCGGCGCGGAGGATTTGTTCGATGGTTCGCATGCTAGGCCTGAGTTTGTCTTGTCGTTGATGCTAGCTTATCAGGTTTGCATCTTCGGGCGGCGCCGCCTAGTCCCGCAAACAAAAAAGGCAGCCTGCAGACTGCCTGTTGTCGACCGCTCGAACAACAACGATCAGCGTACCTATCATTGAACTTCGTGAGCGCTAATTCACCCCTCACCTTCGCATGGCCGATCTCAGATCATTAGCCGATGCTATTGTTCTAAGCTAGAGTTAGCTTAAAACGACTAGTTAGTGAGCGAAAAGATTACTATTTTTCAATTTATCGAGGGCAATTGATAATGCATTGTTGTCAAACAATCTTGTTTTCCGCTCAGCAGCGCGGTCCCCACCACGCCAATTTAAAAGCCCTTCTCGCAATGCCGAGATATTTGGTTCGACACCCTCTTTTGCAAGTAGCCAATCGACAGTCGCTAACAATTCCATACCGAAAGGTGACTCAAATCCATCAATCAAAGTAGCTGTAGATTCAAGTGCCTCATGATATTCACGAGCTTCACTCTTAAGATAAGCCTGCAATAAGTCTTTGCGTTTTTCGTCAAACCAAATTACTTCTAATGGATCAGCATCGCTTATACGTTTATTGCAATGCAGATAGCTTCCATCAAGGTTGTTTAACAGATGATCAAGTCTATTGGCATATGGACCGTATTTGTGCGCCACGAATTTTAAATTCAATGGATTAGCGTCTGGGTTAAATCTTTCGATCGACCTCTCTAGAAACCACGCTAGCTTCTGAATTTCGAGCAAACTGCACTCCATCCCCATAACCCAGTATCGTCGAACTAACTCAGCAATTAAAGCTCGAGCTGGCGTCAACTTTTCTACGCCATTCTTTTTCTCGACATTTTGATACTTTTCAGTCGGCTCGAACACCAAGATATTAATATCAAGATCACCAAGCACGCGTTCGATTTCAGGTTTAACCTTTGCCCAATCTAAACCGCCATTGCCAGCGCCCAAAGGTGGTATGGCAATAGAAGAAATTCTTTGTTCCTGCAAGAAGCGGCGCAAATCTTTTAATCCATCGATAATCCATATGAGCTGCGAGGGAGACCGCCAGTGTTGCTTCGTCGGAAAATTAACTATCCATTTAGGTCCATCAAGCTCACCTACTTGAGTAACGAACATTTCACCTGTTTTAACTTGGTGCGCCTTGCAAGCGGCCGCGTAAAGCCGGAAGTTCTCAGGGAAGCGCTCTTTAAACATTAAGGCGATACCTTTCCCCATGACCCCTACGGTGTTCACGGTGTTCACTAAAACGTCAGCTTTAGCTTCCAATAGATTTCCGGTCGTAAATTTAATCATTGGAAATACCAGCCTTTACGCACGTGAATCTTTATGTTTAGATTGAGCGCCAACATCTGATTTTCAATACGTTTTTCTTGCAGTTCGTTATAACAAATAATACCTAATAGAGCTTGAGTTGGCAAGTTCTTATATATTAATGCCTCGGCTTGATAGCGCTCTACTTTTTGGGGGTCATCCGGATCGCGCCTAAAATCTCTTGCTTGAAGTAAAGGCCAGTCAATCTGATCTAAGTGTTGTAAATCACTATAATACTCAGTCCAACTAGGATACGCATGAGCATTAGTGAAAACAAATGGCAGACCTAATTTTTTGACGCGGTATAAACTTGAAACTAGAATTACAATTTCTTCATTCTGTCGTCTTATCACGCCTCGCCCAGAATGAATATTCATCATCATTACGGAAAAGGGCGTAAAGTAGAATGGAATATAGTCGGTAAGCGTCCCCCCCGGAGATATTGGAACAATACGATGACGTCGCTTATCAATCAAGTCAACATTTCCGATATTGACATAATGGGGGTCGCGAACCTTCGAATTTGCACAATGCAAACCGTTTTTCAAAATCCAAGGAATATTATCTCTGTGGACAATTCGCCAAATTAAAGCTTTTTCAGGATTTAAATTTGTATACGTCATCTAAGAAACATTCCAGAATTGACAACGACATCAATGTATAGGTCTTTTTCTTTGATCATGTGCCGTACAATCTTGGCGATCGCCTCTGTGGGTGCAAAAATGCTAAAGAAATCGGCGGGAGCAAGAGGGCGAGGTGACAAACATTCTGCCATACAAATACTTTTACACTCGCTATCGTGATAGTCACGTTCATTCATCACTTCCCAGTTAATCGCGGCAATTCCGGCCTTATAACTGAGCAATTCTACTCCGCTGCTGGCTAACGGATGGCGTGGTATGACGATCCAGTTTTCACGAGCAGCTAGCGTACGCTGTACAGTAATGAGTACAAAATCCTTTCTGGGATGATCACGCTGTACGCGCCCGTCAAAAGGATTACGTGCAAACCAATGGAAAGGTACGTACTTTTCTAGTCCTTGTTCGCGACGGCCGTCGATAATCTCGGCATCGGCGACATCTGCAAATTGACGGAGGTTTGCTCTCGGATGAAGTCCTGAACGCAAAATTGATGGCAAATTATCTAATGCAGTCAGATGATACAAAAGTTTTTGTTCTCTAATGTCCGCCATTTGACCTCCAAGCAAGATTGAATGAACCATTGCTTCATGCAAAGTTGCTTACAATCATACCTGTGATCAAGATACGTCGTCACCATAGATTTTGGGGTAAAGATGAGGTCTTCGACAACTAGCTCTAAATAAAAAGGCAGCCCGCAGGCTGCCTTCTTTTTGAGCACTCGAACAACGAGCGATCAGCGTCCTTTATGACGCAGCTTGGCGATGGCCGCCAGCTGGGCGACCGCCGCCGCCAGTTCGGCTTGCGCCTTGGCGTAGTCGATCGCCGAGTCCTTGTTGACCATCAGCTCTTCGGCCTTGCGCTTGGCTTCCTGGGCTTTCGCTTCGTCCAGGTCGGCGCCGCGGATCGCGGTGTCGGCGAGGACGGTCACGCCTTTCGGCTGGACTTCCAGGATGCCGCCGGCAACGAACACGAACTCTTCGTCGCTGCGGCCCGGCACCTTGATGCGCACGGCACCCGGGCGGATGCGCGTGATCAAGGGGGTGTGCATCGGGTAGATACCCAGCTCACCCGCTTCACCCGGCAACGCGACGAATTCCGCTTCGCCCGAAAAGATCTGCTCTTCGGCCGAGACGACGTCAACGTGAATGGTATTTGCCATAAGTGTCCTTTGAAGAGGCTAGCGATTAAGCAGCCAGCTTCTTGGCCTTTTCGATCGCTTCTTCGATGGTACCGACCATGTAGAACGCCTGCTCCGGCAGGTGGTCCAGCTCGCCCGACGCGATCATCTTGAAGCCCTTGATCGTGTCTTTCAGCGAGACGTACTTGCCCGGTGCGCCGGTGAACACTTCAGCGACGTGGAACGGCTGCGACAGGAAACGCTGCATCTTGCGAGCGCGTGCGACGACCAGCTTGTCTTCCGGTGCCAGTTCGTCCATGCCCAGAATCGCGATGATGTCGCGCAGTTCCTTGTAGCGCTGCAGCGTGCCCTGCACGGCGCGCGCGGTGGCGTAGTGCTCTTCGCCGACGACCAGCGGGTCCAGCTGGCGCGAGGTCGAGTCCAGCGGGTCCACGGCCGGGTAGATACCCAGCGAAGCGATGTCACGCGACAGAACGACGGTCGAGTCCAGGTGGGCGAAGGTGGTTGCCGGCGACGGGTCGGTCAAGTCGTCCGCAGGGACGTACACGGCCTGGATCGAGGTGATCGAACCGGTCTTGGTCGACGTGATGCGCTCTTGCAGGCGGCCCATTTCTTCGGCCAGCGTCGGCTGGTAGCCCACGGCGGACGGCATACGGCCCAGCAGTGCCGACACTTCGGTACCGGCCAGCGTGTAACGGTAGATGTTGTCGACGAAGAACAGAACGTCCTTGCCTTCGTCACGGAACGCTTCCGCCATCGTCAGGCCGGTCAGCGCGACGCGCAGACGGTTGCCCGGCGGTTCGTTCATCTGGCCGTAGACCATCGCGACCTTCGAGTTGCCCAGGTTGTCCAGATCGACGACCTTTGCATCGGCCATTTCGTGGTAGAAGTCGTTACCTTCACGGGTACGCTCACCCACGCCGGCGAACACGGACAGACCCGAGTGCGCTTTCGCGATGTTGTTGATCAGTTCCATCATGTTGACGGTCTTGCCGACGCCGGCGCCGCCGAACAGGCCGACTTTACCGCCTTTGGCGAACGGGCAGACCAGGTCGATCACCTTGATGCCGGTTTCCAGCAGGTCTTGCGACGGCGACAGCTCGTCGTACTGCGGGGCGGTACGGTGGATCGACGCGGTGCGTTCCTGGCTGACCGGACCGCGCTCGTCGATCGGGTTGCCCAGCACGTCCATGATGCGGCCCAGGGTCGCCGGACCAACCGGGACCATGATCGGGTTGCCGGTGTTCTGGATGGTCATGCCGCGACGCAGGCCTTCCGAGCTGCCCAGCGCGATGGTGCGGACGATGCCGTCGCCCAGCTGCTGCTGCACTTCCAGCGTCAGTTCGGAGCCTTCCATTTTCAGTGCGTCATACACCTTCGGCATGGCGTCGCGCGGGAATTCCACGTCAACCACCGCGCCGATACACTGAACGATTTTGCCATCAGCCATTTTCGTTCCTTCAGATATAGTTTTAATGTCGTTTCGTGAGGTCGATTCGTCGCTTAGCCGCTGATCGCAGCTGCGCCCGACACGATCTCGGAGAGTTCTTTGGTAATCGCCGCCTGGCGGGTCTTGTTGTAGACCAGCTTCAGCTCGCCGATGACGTTACCCGCGTTGTCGGTCGCGGCCTTCATTGCCACCATACGCGCCGATTGCTCGGACGCCAGGTTCTCGGCCACCGCCTGGTAGATCAGCGCTTCCACGTAACGGACCAGCAGCTCGTCGATCACGACTTGCGCCTCCGGCTCGTAGATGTAGTCCCACGAGTGGGCGCCGCTGTCCGCCTCCAGGTGACCTGCCGGCAGCGGGAGCAGCTGCTCGATGACCGGTTCCTGGCGCATGGTGTTGATGAACTTGGTGTAGCACAGGTACACCGCGTCCAGCTGACCATCCTGGTAAGCGTCGAGCATGACCTTGATCGGGCCGATCAGCTTTTCCAGGTGCGGGGTGTCGCCGATCTGGGTGACGCTCGACACGACCTTCACGCCGACACGGTTCAGGAAACCCAGACCTTTATTGCCGATTGCAAC
Organism: Massilia sp. PDC64; assembly: GCF_900101265.1. Lineage (GTDB taxonomy): Bacteria > Pseudomonadota > Gammaproteobacteria > Burkholderiales > Burkholderiaceae_D > Telluria. The sequence goes on along the minus strand of NZ_FMZS01000007.1, from coordinate 380,176 downwards.
GGCTTCAATGCGATTGCCCGCGGCTTCCAGCTCGCGGGACTTCTGCGTCACCTGGCGCAGCACGTTGGTGTTCATGCCGCCGCACAGACCCTTGTCGGTCGTGACGACGATGAAGCCGACGGCTTTCGCCTGCACGTCCTTGGCTTGCGCCATGAACGCGTGGGTGTACTCCGGGTTCGCAGTGGCGAGGTTGGCCGTGATGTTACGGACCTTCTCGCTGTAGGGACGGGCGGCGCGCATCCGGTCCTGCGCCTTGCGCATCTTGGACGCGGCGACCATTTCCATCGCCTTGGTGATCTTCTTCGTATTTTCTACGCTCTTGATCTTGCCACGTATCTCTTTGCCTGCTGCCATGAGCCCTTACTCCTAAAGTGGACGGGGGTCCAACCCCGTCCCGAGATCCATCAATAAGCCGGTCTTAGAACGACTTCTTGAAATCGGCGATGGCGGCGGCCAGCGCTGCTTCGCCGTCCTTGTCCAGTGCCTTGGTCTCTTCGATCTTGGCCAGCAGCGCGCCGTGGCTCGACTTCAGGAAGCCGTGCAGGCCCGCTTCGAAGTCCAGCACGCGCTTGACTTCGATGCTGTCGAAGTAGCCTTTGTTCACGGCGAACAGCGAAGCGGCCATCAGCGAGATCGGCAGCGGCGAGAACTGTTTCTGCTTCAGCAGTTCGGTCACGCGCGCACCGCGGTCCAGCTGCTTGCGGGTCGACTCGTCCAGGTCCGAAGCGAACTGCGCGAACGCGGCCAGTTCACGGTACTGTGCCAGGTCGGTACGGATACCGCCGGACAGGCTCTTGATGACCTTGGTCTGGGCTGCGCCACCGACGCGCGACACCGAGATACCTGCGTTGATCGCCGGACGGATACCGGCGTTGAACAGCGAGGTTTCCAGGAAGATCTGACCGTCGGTAATCGAGATCACGTTGGTCGGCACGAATGCCGAGACGTCGCCCGCTTGCGTTTCGATGATCGGCAGTGCGGTCAGCGAACCGGTCTTGCCCTTGACGGCGCCGCCGGTGAAGGCTTCGACGTAGTCGGCGTTGACGCGTGCGGCACGCTCCAGCAGACGGCTGTGCAGGTAGAACACGTCGCCCGGGTAAGCTTCGCGGCCCGGCGGACGGCGCAGCAGCAGCGAGATCTGGCGGTAAGCAACTGCCTGCTTCGACAGGTCGTCGTACACGATCAGCGCGTCTTCGCCGCGGTCGCGGAAGTATTCGCCCATCGCGCAGCCCGAGTAGGCCGAGATGTATTGCATCGCTGCCGATTCGGAAGCGGAGGCGGCGACGACGATCGTGTATTCCATCGCGCCGTGCTCTTCCAGCGAGCGCACGATGTTCTTGATGGTCGATGCCTTCTGGCCGATTGCGACGTACACGCAGGTGACGCCCTGGCCCTTCTGGTTGATGATCGCGTCGACTGCGACAGCCGATTTACCGGTCTGGCGGTCGCCGATGATCAGCTCACGCTGGCCACGGCCGATCGGCACCATCGAGTCGATCGACTTGATACCGGTCTGCAGCGGCTGCGACACGGATTCGCGGGCGATCACGCCCGGGGCGATCTTTTCGATCGGCGAGGTCAGCTTGGCATCGACCGGACCTTTGCCGTCGATCGGCTGGCCCAGGGCGTTGACGACGCGGCCGCGCAGTTCCGGGCCGACCGGCACTTCCAGGATGCGGCCGGTGGTCTTGACGGTGTCGCCTTCCGAGATGCCTTCGTAGGCGCCCAGAATCACGGCGCCGACGGAGTCGCGCTCGAGGTTCATGGCGAGACCGAAGGTGTTGCCCGGGAATTCCAGCATCTCGCCCTGCATCACGTCCGACAGACCATGGATGCGGCAGATACCGTCGGCGACGGAGATCACCGTGCCTTGGTTACGAACATCAGCCTGACCTTCGAGGCCCTGGATGCGGCTCTTGATCAGTTCGCTGATTTCAGACGAATTAAGTTGCATGAGTGCTAACTCCTAATAGTTTCTTGATGCGTAGGGCAAGTCCTGGACGCGGAGATGGTGCGACTTCTCAGGCAACCAGCGCGTTGTGCATCTGCTGCAGCTTCGCGCGGACCGAGGTATCGAGCACTTCATCGCCGACGACCACGCGCACGCCACCGATCAGCGACGGATCGACCACGACCGTGGGGTTCAGCTTGCGGCCAAATTTCTTTTCCAGCGTGGCAACCAGCGGGGTGAGCTGGTCGGCCGAAATGTCGAACGCGCTGTAGATCGTCGCGTCGGCGGCACCTTCCTGTGCATTCTTGAGCACAGCAAACTGGGCACCGATTTCCGGCAGCAGGGCAATGCGGCCGTTCTCGGCCAGCATCGCGATAAAGTTCTTCGCTTCAGCGTTCAGCGGCGACTTGACCAGGGACGCAATCGTATCGGCCAGCTGTGCTTGCTTGACGTTCGGATTGGCAGCAAAAGCCTGCACATCCGGATTGGCACCGATCTGCGCCAGTTCCGCGACGATGGCCGACCAGGCGGCCAGGTCGCCCTGTTGGGCGACGCGGAACAGGGCTTCGGCGTAAGGGCGGGCGACGGTTGCGAGTTCAGCCATGATCAGAGCTCGGTCGACAGGCGGTTCAGCAGGTCGGCGTGGGCCGCTGCGTTGACTTCGCGCTTCAGGATCTGCTCGGCACCGGCGACGGCCAGGGCAGCGACCTGGGCACGCAGTTCTTCGCGCGCGCGGGTGATCTGCTGTTCGGCGTCGGCCTTCGCACCTTCGATGATGCGTGCGGCTTCGACGGTTGCCTGCTGCTTGGCTTCTTCGATGATCGCTGCGGCACGCTTTTCGGCGTCGGCGATACGCTTGGTGCTTTCGTCACGCGTCGCGGCCAGTTCGGCGGCGATGCGCTTTTCTGCGGCGGCCATTTCGGCCTTGCCACGGTCGGCGGCGGCCAGACCATTCGCGATCCTCTCGGCGCGCTCGTCGAGCGCTTTCATCAGCGGCGGCCACACGAATTTCATGGTGACGAACGCCAGGATGAAGAAGACCACGAACTGGGCAAACAAAGTTGCGTTCAAGTTCACGGTAGGTTCCTTCTCACAAAAACGGATGCCGAACCGTGCTGTCGGTTCGGCGCTTCAGATCACTTATCGTGGGAAGCTCTTAGCTGGTGAACGGCTTGGCGAACACGAACAGCATGGCGATACCGACACCGATCAGGAATGCAGCGTCGATCAGACCAGCCAGCAGGAACATCTTGGTCTGCAGGGTGTTCATCAGTTCAGGCTGACGTGCCGAGGCTTCCAGGTACTTGCCACCCATGATCGCGATACCGATACATGCGCCGATAGCACCCAGGCCGATGATCAGACCGCAAGCCAGTGCAACGAAAGAAACGTCAGTCATGAGATTTACTCCAAAAGTTAATTTAAAAAATTGAAAAATTACAACTTCTTTACTACCACTATCTTGGTCGTTCTTGCGATCGTGCCGATCAGTGGCCTTCGTGGGCCTGACCGATGTACACCAGCGTCAGCATCATGAAAATGAATGCCTGCAGCACGACGATCAGGATGTGGAAGATTGCCCAGATCGAACCTGCAATGACGTGGCCGACAAAGCCGAACACGGTTGCCGTGGAGCCGAGCAGTGCAATCAACAGGAACAGCAGCTCACCGGCGTACATGTTGCCGAACAGTCGCATGCCGAGCGACACGGTTTTTGCTGCGTATTCGATGATGTTCAACAGGAAGTTGAACGGCGCCATCCAGATGCCGAACGGAGCGGCGAACAGTTCGTGGATCCAGCCGCCCAGGCCCTTGATCTTGACGCTGTAGTACAGCATCAGCGCGAGCACGCCGAGGGACATGCCCAGCGTACCGTTCAGGTCGGCGGTCGGCACGACGCGGAAATGCGGTTCGCCCATGCCCAGGGCGCGGAAGATGCCGGCAAACAGGTCGACCGGCAGGAAGTCCATGGAGTTCATCAGCACGACCCAGACGAACACGGTCAGTGCCAGCGGGGCGATGAAGGTGCGGTCGCCGTGGACGATGGCTTTCGACTGGTCTTCGACCATTTCGACGATCATCTCGACGAACGCCTGGAAACGGCCAGGCACGCCGGCGGTCGCGCGACGCGCCGCCAGCCACATCAGGGTAATACCGATCACGCCCATGACGACCGACCACAGGATCGTGTCGAGGTTCCACACGCTGAAGTCAACCACGAAGGATTGATGGCCCTGCGTCAGGTGGCCCAGGTGGTGTTTGATGTATTCGCTCGCGTTTGGCGCATGCTCCGCCGCGGTTTCTACCGTACTCGTCATTGTTTATGCCCAAATAATAAAATGATGTAACTTTTCAGCGCCACGATGAACCCGCCCAGCAGGGCCAGCCAGTTCAGGCCGTGGTACAGCCGCGCCGTTGCGAACAGCAGCGCGAGCGTTAAAGCAATCTTTACAAATTCCCAGATGAAAAATGTGGCAGGGTTTGCACCGCCCATTTTTTGTGAACTGGCGAACAGGCGAATCGCCATGATGCCATTGGGCACGACACAACACATCCCGCCAAGTACCGCCGAAAACATCGCAGCCCACCCCCCAAGCAGTCCGGCGATCAGGCCGGCCACAAGTGTTGCCAGGATTTGCAGGGAGACCAAGCGCAGCATTTTTCTGTTCTTTTCGCGCCAGCCGTGGTGGAACCGTTGTAACGGTATGGTAATTACATGAATCAGCGGGATTATAAGGTGTTATCGGAGCCATAGTCAAACTCTTCCGTCCTTGCGCTCGCTTATATCGGGTGTAAAAACGACAAAATAAATTACCTGGAAACTGTTAAATTTCCTACGAAATGTTGTGTATTTGCGACTGTTGAGCGAGGTAAACCGATAGTTCCGGCCATGCATATACCGGCCGGCGCCGCGTGGTAGCGCGACCAGGGGACGCTCACGGGGCTGCTCGTTTTGCACCGCGGCAGTGAGGACGCTGTTCGCCGGGAGTGCGCGGGCGCGTCGCCATGGTGCACGCGCCATGGATAAAAAAAATGCCGGGCACTGGGCCCGGCATCGGTGCGGGAGTGTCCGCGTTCAGGCGCGCAGGCGCGCGAGCACGGTGTCGAGGACGTCGAGGTCGGCAAAGTCGATGATCAGCTGTCCCCTGCCCTTCGGCCCCATCTTGAACGCCACGGGCGTCGCCAGGCGGTCCGACAATTCTTCCTCCAGGCGCACGATGTCGCCGGATTTTTCTTTCTGGCGCGCAGTGACCGGCGGCGCGTTCTGCTCTTCCAGCGCGCGCGCGACCATCTTTTCCGTCTCGCGCACGGACAGGCGCTTGGCGATCACCTGGTTCGCGAGCGCGATCTGGCTGGCGGCGTCGACGGCCAGCAGCGCGCGGGCGTGGCCCATGTCGATGTCGCCCGCCATCAGCATCGTCTGCACGGGCTGGGCGAGGTTCACGAGGCGCAGTAGGTTCGACACGGCGCTGCGCGAGCGGCCGACGGCCTGCGCCGCCTGCTCGTGGGTGAAACTGAATTCCGAGATCAGCCGCGCGATGCCCTGCGCTTCTTCCAGCGGGTTCAGGTCTTCGCGCTGGATGTTCTCGATCAGCGCCATCGCGGCGGCATTCTGGTCGTCCACTTCGCGCACGAGCACGGGGATCTCGTCCAGGCCGGCCAGCTGGGCCGCGCGGAAGCGACGCTCCCCGGCGATGATCTCGTAGCGCGCACCGGACGGCGACGCGTCGATCGGCCGCACGAGCACCGGCTGCATGATGCCCTGCGATTTGATCGACGACGCCAGCTCGGCCAGCGAGCCGTCGTCCATGCGCGTGCGCGGCTGGTATTTGCCGGCCTGGATCTGGCCGACCGGCAGCAGGGACGGCGCGCCGCTCGGCGCGGCCGGCGTCTCGGGAGCGTCTCCACCCAGCAGCGCGTCGAGACCGCGGCCGAGTCCTTTGAGTTTTTTGGTTGCCATGACGTAGATAAGTTCTGGTTACATTGTCTTGATGCGCTCGACCATCTCGGCACCGAAGGCGATGTAGGCCTGCGCGCCTTTCGAAGACGGATCGAACGTGACGCCCGGGATGCCGTACGACGGCGCTTCCGCGAGGCGCACGTTGCGCGGGATGATCGTCTTGAACACCTTGTCGCCGAAATGCTGCTCGAGCTGCGCCGACACCTGTTGCGACAAGGTCATGCGCGGATCGAACATCACGCGCAGCAGGCCGATGATGCGCAGATCATGGTTCAGGTTCGCATGCACCTTCTTGATCGTGTTCACGAGATCGGACAGGCCTTCCAGCGCGTAGTACTCGCACTGCATCGGAATGATGACGCCGTGCGCGGACACGAGACCGTTCAGGGTCAGCATCGACAGCGCGGGCGGGCAGTCGATCAGGATGAAGTCGTAATCGGCATCGACCTTGGCCAGCGCATCCTTCAGTCGGCGCTCGCGGTTTTCCAGCTCGACCATCTCCACTTCGGCGCCGGCCAGTTCGCGGTTGGCGGGTAGCACGTCGAAGCGCCCCGCTTCGCTGCGCAGGCGCGCCGTGGCCACGTCCGCCTCGCCCAGCAGCACCTCGTAGATGGACGAGGTCAGCCCCGCCTTGTTGATGCCCGCACCCATGGTGGCATTGCCCTGCGGGTCGAGGTCGACCAGCAGCACGCGCTGGTCGAGCCTGGCGAGGCCGGCAGAGAGGTTCACGCTGGTGGTGGTCTTGCCGACTCCGCCCTTCTGGTTTGCTACGCAAAAAATTTTCGCCATGTATGCCTTTATCAGTCATACGGTTAATACCATTAAAACGATTTATACGGTTTATATGGTAGTAACGGTATAAACTGTTTATACAGTTTATATGCTTGTGCTTCGACTGGATTGTTTCACGTGGAACGTTGGATGAATACCAGGTGACGTTCGGCGCCCAGCCTCGGTACGTCCAGCGGCTGCACCCTGTCGACCTTCCACTCTGCCGGCAGCCGTTCCTGCTCGTCTTTCGGCGCCACCCCTTTCAGGGCGATGTAGCGTCCGCCGTCGGCCAGCAGGTGCGAAGACCAGTTGACGAAATCGGACAGGTCGGCAAAAGCACGCGAGGTGATGACGTCGAATTTGTCGCTCACCTGCAATTGCTCCACCCGCGCCGTGTACACCGTGACGTTGGCCAGGCCCAGTTCCGCCTTCACCTGCGTAAGGAACGCCGTTTTTTTATGGACCGTGTCGATCATCGACACTTTCATGTCCGGACGCACGATCGCCAGCACGATGCCGGGCAAGCCGCCGCCGGAACCCACATCCAGCACGTTTTGCGCGCCCGCGAACGCCGGCACGGCCGCCAGCGAATCCAGCAGGTGGTGCGTGACCATCTGCATGGGGTCGCGCAACGACGTCAGGTTGTAGACGGCATTCCACTTGAACATCAACGCCAGGTAATCCATCAACTTGTCCTGCTGGGCCGGGCTCACGTCCAGACGCATCGCATCGATGCCCTCCCCCAGCACGGCGGACAAGGCCGCTCGGTCGAAATTCTTCATGCGGCCGATTCCTCGTTCGGGACACTCCCAAAACCCTTCGCGCCGCGTTTTTTCAGGTGCACGAGCAGCAACGAAATTGCCGCCGGCGTCACTCCGGAAATGCGCGATGCCTGCCCCAGCGTTTCCGGACGCTGTTTATCGAGCTTCTGGCGCACTTCGATCGACAGTGCCGCGATCTCCAGATAGTTCAGGTTTTCCGGCAGTTTCAGGTTTTCGTAATGGTCGTGGCGTTCGACCTCGCGCGCCTGGCGGTCGATATAGCCCGAATACTTCAACTGGATCTCGACCTGCTCCTTCACGGCCGGATCTTCCACGCCCGGGCCGCCCAGCGCCTGGCCGTCGACACCCTGCAGCGTCACCAGCTTGTCGTACTCGACACCTGGACGGCGCAGCAAGTCCGCCAGGTTGTATTCGCGCTCGATCGCCTGGCCGATCACGCGTTCCGATTCGGCCGCGGCGAGGATGCGCGGGTTCACCCACGTCGAACGCAGCCGTTCCAGTTCGCGCGCGACGGCTTCGCGCTTGCGCTCGAACGCTTCCCACTGCGCATCGCCGACGACGCCCAGCTTGCGACCGATCTCCGTCAGGCGCATGTCCGCGTTGTCTTCGCGCAGCGACAAGCGGTATTCCGCGCGGCTCGTGAACATGCGGTACGGCTCCGCCACGCCCTGCGTCGTGAGGTCGTCGACAAGCACGCCGAGATAGGCTTCCGAGCGGGACGGCGTCCACGCGTCGCGGCCCTGCGTCTGCAGCGCCGCATTGATACCGGCCAGCATGCCCTGGGCCGCCGCTTCTTCGTAGCCCGTCGTACCGTTGATCTGGCCCGCGAAGAACAGGCCCTGGATCGCCTTCGTCTCCAGCGATGCCTTCAGGCCGCGCGGGTCGAAATAATCGTATTCGATCGCATAGCCGGGACGCAGGATGAATGCATTTTCCAGGCCGCGCATCGAGCGCACCATGGCCAGCTGCACGTCGAACGGCAGGCTCGTCGAGATACCGTTCGGGTAGAACTCGTTGGTGGTGAGGCCTTCGGGCTCGAGGAAGATCTGGTGCGATTCCTTCGACGCGAAGCGGTGGATCTTGTCTTCGATCGACGGGCAGTAGCGCGGGCCGACGCCCTCGATCACGCCCGTGTACATCGGGCTGCGGTCGAGGCCGTTGCGGATGATGTCGTGCGTCTGCGCATTCGTGTGCGTGACCCAGCACGGCAGCTGTTTCGGATGCATCGCGGTATTGCCCATGTACGAGAACACGGGGACCGGATCGAGGTCGCCCGGCTGTTCCGTCATCACGGAGAAGTCGATGCTGCGGCCGTCGATGCGCGGCGGCGTGCCCGTTTTCAGGCGGCCCTGCGGCAGCTTGAGTTCCTTCAGGCGCGACGACAGCGATACCGCCGGCGGGTCGCCCGCGCGGCCGGCCGAGTAATTCTGCAGGCCGACGTGAATTTTCCCGTCGAGGAAAGTACCTGCCGTCAGCACGACGGCGCGCGAACGGAAGCGCAGGCCGATCTGCGTGACGGCGCCGACGACGCGGTCGCCTTCGACCATCAGGTCGTCGACGGCCTGCTGGAACAGCCACAGGTTCGGCTGGTTTTCCAGGCGCGAACGAATGGCCTGCTTGTACAGCATGCGGTCGGCCTGGGCACGGGTGGCGCGCACGGCGGGGCCCTTCGAGGAGTTCAGGATGCGGAACTGGATACCGGCTTCGTCGGTGGCGATCGCCATCGCGCCGCCCATGGCGTCCACTTCCCTGACGAGATGGCCCTTGCCGATGCCGCCGATGGACGGGTTGCAGGACATCGCGCCCAGGGTTTCGATGTTATGAGTGAGCAACAGGGTCTTCTGGCCCATGCGCGCGGACGCCAGCGCCGCTTCGGTGCCGGCATGGCCGCCGCCAACGACGATCACGTCGAATTCTGTCGGAAATAGCATGATGGAGTGTGTTGCGAGGAGGATTAAGAAGGGATTATAGATTCTTTTTTCCGTGCGGCTTCAGCTCGGCCTCGAAAACGACGATTTGTTTCACGTGAAACAGTGCCGTGTTAGGCTTTCCGCCACACTCACTCTACCTTGCCGCCATGCCGAAACGTCCCTATCTGACCAGCATCCTGCTCGCCGCCAGCGCCACCGTCGGCGCTTATCCGCGCTCCGATCTGCCGTCCACGACGTTCAGCCATAAGGATTGGGAGCTCGCCTGCGACAACACGAGAACGTGCCGCGCCGCCGGCTATCACGAAGAAGACGAGGGTCCGAACGCGACCATCCTGCTGACGCGCGCGGCTGGACCGAACCAGCCGATCAAAGTCGAACTGCAACTGGCCGACGACGAACGTCACCCGGCGCCCGACCAGCTCGCGATGTCCATCGACGGCCGCGCACTCGGCACGGTTCGCACGGACCCGAAGTCGTCCCTCTTCACGCTGACCGATGCACAAGTCCGCACCCTGCTGCCGGCGCTGCTGAAGGACGGCCGCATCGCGTGGACGGGTAAAGGGACGACGTGGACGATATCGACGGCAGGCGCGAATGCCGTGCTGCTGAAGATGGATGAGTTCCAGGGCCGCATCGACACACCCGGCGCCTTGGTGCGCAAGGGAAGCAAACCGGAATCAAATGTTCTGCCACCATTGCCCGCCCCCGACATCCAGGCGGCACCGGTCAGCCAGGACAAGAACCCCATCAAGCTGAGTGCGGCCGAAACGCGCGAACTCAAGGCAGCGCTGCGGAAGACCGTAAAGGAAGGCGACTGCGAACTGCTCGACTCGACGGCGGAGACCGCCGGCGAACTCGAGGTCCGTCGCTTCACGAAGGACAAGCTGCTCGTGTCCCACACCTGCTGGATCGCGGCCTACAACACGGGCGACGGTTACTGGGTCGTCGACGCCAAGCCGCCCTACTCCGCCGTGCTCGTCACCACATCCGCCACCGATTACGACGACGGCGTCATTACCTCATTCCAGAAGGGACGCGGCATCGCCGACTGCGTTGCGACCGCGACCTGGACGTGGGACGGCCGCGCTTTCGCTCACACCTCCGGCAAGACGACGGGCATGTGCCGTCAGATCACGCCGGGAGGCGCATGGGATCTGCCAACGCTCGTCACGCGAGTACACAAGTCGCGTTGACTGTTCCACGTGAAACAATCACCAGCCCAGGCGTTTGAAGGTGTCGAACGCTGTCTTTACGATCAGCAGCCCGACAACGACAAGGAACAACTTGCGCACGAAGCCGCTGCCGTGCTTCAGCGCCAGCCGCGTCCCGACCAGTGAACCCGCGATCTGGCATACGGCCATCAGCAGGCCCAGTTGCCACAGCAGGTGGCCGCTGTAGCCGAACCAGATCAGTGCCGAGATATTGCAGGCGACATTGACGATCTTCGCCGCCGCCGACGCGCTGAGGAAATCGAACCCGAAGAAGCGGACGAACAGGAAGATCAGGAAGCTGCCGGTGCCGGGACCGAAGAAGCCGTCATAAAAGCCGATGGCGGCGCCGACACCCATTGCCAGCAGCCGTTCCGTCATGCCGCTGTGGGCGGGCGCATGCACGGCGCCCAGGTCTTTCTTCTTGTACGTGTACACGGCCACCGCCACGAGGATCAGCGGCAGTAAACTCCTGACGAAGTCGCCCGGCACGCGGGTCACCGTCCACGCACCGACGAACGACAGCGCGAACGCGGCGAGCGCTGCCGGTGCCGCCGTACTCCAGGCGACCGTCACACGCCGGCTGTATTTGACGGCCGCGACAGCCGTGCCGAACATTGCGGCCAGCTTGTTCGTCCCCAGCAGCGTTGCGGGCACCTCGCGAGGGAACATGGCGAACATCGCCGGGATCTGGATCAATCCACCCCCACCGACGACAGCATCCACGAGACCGGCAACGAAGGCCGCGACGGCCAGCAGGGCAAAATCGAACATGATGAATAGCGCGTAAAAGCGCTATTGTAGTCCGACACCCTTGTTGCGACGCAACAAACTCATACGGCGGCCGCGCGTCCCTCTTCGAGGAATTGCAGCAGCAGGCGGTTGACCTCGTCGGCGGCCGTCAGCTGCAGCCAGTGATCGGCACCGCGGATGCGCTCGAAACGGAACTCGCCGTCGACGTAGTGGGCAGAATCGCGCATCTGCTTTTCGCCCAGCGCCGGGTCGCGGTCGCTCCACAAGCCCATCACGGGAACCTTGACCTGGCGATGTTCGCGCGGCAGCGCGAGGCTCAGGTTCGCGCGGTAATAGTTCAAGGCGGCCGTCAACCGGCCCGGTGGCGACAGGTCGCGCTTCCAGTGATCGGCCTGGCCGGGCTCGTCCGTGAACTGGCGCATGATGAACCAGTCGGCCGCACGCAGCGTATGCTCCGCGATGCCGGGCATGATGAAGCCGAGGATATAGGTCATGCGCAAGCGCTGCAGGATGCCCGCGCGCACGAGGGCGTACGGGTGCCCGACGGACATCGCCACGAAGCGATGTACGCGCTCCGGCGCGAGCGCCGCGATCTGCCAGCCGATCGTAGCGCCCCAGTCGTGGCCGACGAGGAAAACCTTGTCGATGTGCAGGGCGTCCAGCAGGCCCAGCACGTCGCCGCGCAGCTTGTCCAGCGTGTAGTCGAAGACGCCGCCCGGCGCATCGCTGCGGCCATAGCCGCGCAGATCGGGCGCCAGCACGCGGAAACCAGCGGCCGCCAGGACCGGTACCTGCTTGCGCCAGACGATGTGCGTATCGGGAAAACCGTGCAACAGCAGCACGGCCGGCCCCTGCCCCGTCGTCGTCGTGTGGATGCGGATGCCGTTCACGTCCAGCATGAGGGATTCGTCGATCACGTTCACCTCCTCGAAACCGGAGAGTGGAGTACCGCCGCGATCTCGCCGACGATACCCCGGCGGAACAACAGCACGCAGGCAACAAAGATGAGGCCGGTGACGATGCCGACGGACTCTCCGAGTGATGCGAACCATTCTACATGCGTCGTCTCGGCCAGGAAGTTCCCCAGGTCGCCCAGCTTGTTTTCCAGGGCGACGATGAGGAAGGCGCCCAGGATCGGCCCCGCCAGGGTGCCCATGCCCCCAACCAGACTCATCAGGATGACGAGGCCGGACATCGTCCAGTGCACGTCCGTCAGCGTCTCGAAGCCGAGCACGACGGTCTTCGTCGCACCCGCCAGGCCGGCCAGCGCGGCCGACAGCACGAAGGCGACAAGCTTGTAGCGATCCACGTCGTAACCCAGAGAAATGGCGCGCGCCTCGTTTTCCTTGATCGCCTTCAGCACCTGCCCGAACGGCGAATGCACCGTGCGCACGATCAGGGCAAAGCCGGCGGTGCAGATCGCCAGCACGACGAAGTACAGGGTCAGGTCGTTGCCCAGGTCGATGGCGCCCAGCAGCCGGCCGCGCGGGACGCCCTGCAACCCGTCCTCGCCATGCGTGAACGGCGCACGCAGCGCGGCGAAATACACCATCTGCGCGAGCGCCAGCGTGATCATCGAAAAATAAATGCCCTGGCGGCGGATGGCCAGCAGCCCCATGACACCACCCAGCGCGGCGGCCGCCAACACGCCCAGCACGAGCGACACCTCGAACGGCAACCCGAGCACCGCCAGCGCGTGACCGGTGACGTAGCCGGCGCCGCCGAAGAACGCCGCGTGGCCGAACGACAGCAAGCCCGTGTAGCCGATCAGCAAGTTAAAAGCGCAGGCGAACAGGCCGAAGCACAGCAGCTTCATCAGGAATACGGGATAGCCGACGAACGGCGCCGCCAGCGCCACCACCAACGCGAGGCCGTAGCCGAGTGTTCTGTTCATGGTCATGATCTTGATCCAGGCCTCATTTTTCTTTGCCGAACAGGCCGGCGGGACGCAGCAGCAGCACGATCACCATCACGACGAACACGACGACTTCCGACGCTTCCGGGTAATACACGCGCGTCAGCCCCTCGATGACGCCCAGCGCCAGGCCCGTGACGATGGAGCCGAGGATGGAACCCATGCCGCCGATGACGACGACGGCGAACACGACGATGATGAGGTTGGAACCCATCAGCGGCGTGACGTTGATGACGGGCGCCGCCAGCACGCCCGCAAAGCCCGCCAGCGCGACGCCGAAGCCGTAGGTCAATGTCACCATCATGGGGACGTTGACGCCGAACGCTTCGACCAGCTTCGGGTTTTCCGTGCCGGCACGCAGGTAGGCGCCCAATCTCGTCTTTTCGATCGTGAACCACGTCGCCAGGCACACGACGAGGGAAGCGGCCACGACCCAGGCGCGGTAGTTCGGCAGGATCATGAAGCCGAGGTCGGTGGCGCCGGACAGCGCTTCCGGCACGTCCAGGGTCTGGCCGGACACGCCGAAGAACGAGCGGAACAAGCCCTCGAGCAGCAGGGTGATGCCGAAGGTCAGCAGCAGGCCGTACAAGTGGTCGAACTTGTAGAGCCAGCGCAGCATCGTCTTTTCGATCAGGATGCCGAACACGCCGACAATCAATGGCGCCAGCACGAGCATCGTCCAGTAGTTCAACCCGAACGACGTGACGCCGATGTATGCCGCGAACGCGCCCATCATGTACAACGCGCCGTGCGAGAAATTGATCACGTTGAGCAGGCCGAAGATGACGGCCAGGCCCAGCGACAGCATCGCGTAGAACGAACCGTTCACCAGGCCCAGCAGCAGCTGGCTCATCATCGCCTGCAGGGGGACGCCGAAAATTTCCATGAGTTCAACCAGAAAACGATGATAGCCAACGTGCCCGGATCAGCTTATTTCCAGGCCGCGCACTTGGTCTCGGCCTTGGTCGTGTACGCCTGGGCGCCCGGAATCGTGGCCACGACCTTGTAGTAATCCCATGGCGCTTTGGATTCGGCCGGCGTTTTGACCTGCATCAGGTACATGTCGTGCACCATGCGGCCGTCCGGACGGATCTCGCCATTCTTCGTGAACATGTCGTTGATCTTGGTCTTTTTCAGCTGCGCCATGACCTTGTCGCCGTCGTCCGTGCCGATCGCCTTGACGGCGTTCAGGTAATTCATCGCCGCCGAATAATCGGCCGCCTGCAGCGACGACGGCTCCTTCTTCATCTTCGCGAAGTATTTTTTCGCCCACGCGCGGGTGTCGGGATTCATGTCCCAGTACCAGGCGTCCGTCAGGTAGAGCCCTTGCGTCGTCTGCAGGCCGAGGGTGTGGATATCGTTGATGAACACGAGCAGGCCCGCGATCTTCATCTTGCTGGTGAGGCCGAATTCCTTCGCCGCCTTGACGGAGTTGATAAAGTCGCCGCCGGCGTTCGCCAGCCCCAGCACCTGCGCTTTCGACGACTGCGCCTGCAGCAGGAACGAGGAAAAGTCGGACGCGCCCAGCGGGTGCTTTACGCTGCCCAGCACGGTGCCGCCATTGGCCTTCACGACGTCGGTCGTGTCCTTTTCCAGCGACTGGCCGAACGCGTAGTCGGCCGTGAGGAAATACCAGCTCTTGCCGCCCTGCTTCACGATCGTCGCGCCCGTGCCGCGGGCGAGCGCGACCGTGTCATAGGCGTAGTGCACGGTGTACGGCGAGCACTGCTCGTTGGTCAGTTGCGCGCTGCCGGAACCGATGGCGATGAACACTTTTTTCTTTTCGGCCGCCACCTTGGCCATGGCGAGGGCGGCGCCGGAGTTCGTGCCGCCGATCAGCATGTCGACGCCCTGCTGGTCGAACCATTCACGGGCCTTGCTGGCGGCGATGTCCGGCTTGTTCTGGTGGTCGGCGACGATGAACTGGATTTTTTTACCATTGATGGCGCCGCCCGCATCCGCGATCGCCATGCGCACGGCTTCGGCGCCGCCGTTGCCATCGATGTCCGAATACACGCCCGATAAATCCGTGATCATGCCGATCTTGATGGTGTCGCCCGAGATCTGGGCCATGGCCGGCATGGACAAACCGGCCGCGAAGGCGGCGGCGGCAAAGGCAATCGCTGTTTTCATGTGGTCTCCGTTATCGATGATCAAACGCCCAGCAGCTCGGTCAATGCCGGCATGCTGGCCTGCAGCTCCGCGGCCGCGATCGTCGTGACGATGCGGCCGTGTTCCATGACGTAAAACCGGTCCGCCAGCGGGGCCGCGAACCGGAAATTCTGTTCCACCATGACGATCGTGTAGCCCTTCGCCTTCAGGGTCGTGATCATCTTCGCCAGCGCCTGCACGATCACGGGGGCGAGTCCTTCCGAGATCTCGTCCAGCAGCAACAGGCGCGCGCCCGTGCGCAGGATGCGCGCGACGGCCAGCATCTGCTGCTCGCCGCCGGACAGCCGCGTGCCCTGGCTGTGGCGCCGTTCGTACAGGTTCGGGAACATCTCGTAGATCTCGGCGACGCTCATGCCCGCGCCATGACCGGACAGCTGCGGCGGCAGCATGAGGTTTTCCTCGGCCGACAGCGACGCAAAAATGCCCCGCTCTTCCGGGCAATAACCGATGCCGAGGTGGGCGATGCGGTGCGTGGGCAGGCGGATCGCCTCGACGCCGTTCACCTTGATCGACCCGGTGCGCGCGCCCGTCAGCCCCATGATGGCGCGCAACGTGGTCGTGCGGCCCGCGCCGTTGCGGCCCAGCAAAGTGACGACTTCGCCCGGCTGCACGGTAAAACTGACGCCGTGCAGGATGTGCGATTCGCCATACCAGGCTTGCAGGTTCTCGATGTCCAGTGCGGCCGTCATCCGTGTGCTCCCGCCAGGTTGCTGTCCGCGCTGCCCATGTACGCTTCGATGACCTGCGGATTGCGCGACACGTCCGCGTAACTGCCTTCCGCCAGCACGGCGCCCCGCTGCAGCACGGAGATGCGGTCGCAGATGCCGGAGACGACGTTCATGTTGTGTTCCACCATCAGGATCGTGCGGCCGGCCGACACTTTTTTGATCAGTTCCGTCACGCGGTGCACGTCTTCGTGGCCCATGCCCTGCGTCGGCTCGTCAAGCAGCATGAGTTCCGGTTCCATGCCGAGCGTCGTCGCGATCTCGAGCGCGCGCTTGCGGCCGTACGGCAGGTCGGCCGTGATGGTGTCGGCAAAGTTTTCCAGATCCACTTCGGCCAGCAGCTGCATGGCGCGGTCGTTGAGCCGGTCCAGCGATTTTTCGCTACGCCAGAAGTGAAAGCTGGTGCCGAGGGCACGTTGCAGGCCGATGCGCACGTTCTCCAGCACGGTGAGATGCGGGAACACGGCCGAGATCTGGAACGAGCGGATGATGCCCATGCGCGCGATCTGCGCGGGTTTCAGGGGCGTGATGTCGGTGCCGTTGAACAGGATGCGCCCGGCGGTGGGCGCCAGGAATTTCGTCAGCAGGTTGAAGCACGTCGTCTTGCCGGCGCCATTGGGTCCGATGAGCGCGTGGATATGGCCGCGCTGCACCTGCAGACTCACCTGGTTGACCGCCGTAAAACCCTTGAATTCCTTCGTCAGATCACGTGTTTCCAGAATGACGTCCGGCATTGCGTCTCCCCGCTTTCGTCCATTCAAGCTTTACAAATCATACACACTTTTGGAACTCGTCAAGATACAGCACGCGGCACACGTATCGCCCTGCGTTACGTCATGACGGCGCGCAAACCAGTTGTGCATTTTTGCCCAGCGTGTCCCATTCGCGGACGATCAGCGCGGCCGTCTTTTCGGCAATCATCAGGGTGGGAGAATTCGTATTGCCGGACGTGATCGTCGGCATGATGGATGCGTCGACGACCCGCAGCCCTTGGACGCCCTTGACCCGGAGTTCGCTGTCGACGACGGCGAGCGGATCGTCCCGCTTGCCCATGCGGCAGGTGCCGACGGGGTGAAAAATCGTCGTGCCGATGAGCCCGGCCGCTTCCGCCAGTTCTTCCTCCGTGCGGTAGTGCGGACCCGGCTTGAACTCTTCCGGCCGGTATTTCGCCAGTGCGGGCGCGGCGACGATGCGCCGGGTCAGCGCCAGCGCGTCGGCCGCCACCTTGCGGTCTTCCGGCGTGCTGAGATAGTTCGGCGAAATCTTCGGCGGTGCATAGCTGTCGTTCGCCGCCAGCCGGACGTGGCCCCGTGCCGTCGGCCGCAGGTTGCACACGCTGGCAGTAAAAGCGGGAAAACCGTGCAGCGGATCGCCGAATTTTTCCAGGGACAGCGGCTGCACGTGGTACTCGAGGTTCGGCGTCGCCTGGCCCGGATCGGACCGGGCAAACGCGCCCAGCTGCGACGGTGCCATCGACATCGGCCCGCTCTGGAACAGCAGATATTGCACGCCGATTTTCATCTTCCCGTACCAGGATGCGGCGCTCGTATTGAGCGAGCGGGCGCCTGTGATGCGGTAGACCATGCGCAGCTGCAAATGATCCTGCAGATTTTCGCCCACGCCGGGCGCATCGACGACGGGTGCGATTCCGTGCTGGTGTAACAGATCCGCCGGCCCGATGCCGGACAATTGCAGGATATGCGGCGAACCGATGGCGCCGGCGGCCAGCAGGGTTTCGCGCCGTGCCGTAGCTGAAAATGCGCGGCCGCCGCCCGTAAATTGCACGCCGCGGCAGACCGGCCCCTGCTCCGTCTGCTCGATGACGAGTTTTTCGACATGGCAACCCGTCATGATCGTCAGGTTCGGCCGCGTGGAGGCCGGCCGGAGAAATGCTTTGGCCGTGTTCAGCCGGATACCGCGCCGCTGGTTGACTTCGAAATAGGCACAGCCGGCGTTGTCGCCGCCGTTGAAATCGTCGACTTTCGGAATGCCCGTCTGGTGGGCCGCCTCCCGGAAGGCGTCGAGGATTTCCCACGACAATCGCTGGCGCTCGACTCGCCACTCTCCGCCGCTGCCGTGGATGGCGCTGGCGCCGCCGTGGTGGTCTTCACTTGCCTTGAAAATAGGCAGGACGTTATCCCAGCGCCAGGACGAATCGCCCGTGATGGCGGCCCAGCGGTCATAGTCCTCGGCCTGGCCACGCATGTAGATCATGCCGTTGATCGACGAGCTGCCGCCCAGGACTTTTCCACGTGGATAGATCAGCGACCGCCCCGCCAGGCCCGGATCCGCTTCCGTTTTATACAGCCAGTCCGTGCGCGGATTGCCGATGCAGTACAGGTAGCCGACGGGGATGTGGATCCACAGGTAATCGTCCTTGCCGCCCGCCTCGATCAGCAGCACCTGCACGTCGGACTTGCGGGTGAGGCGGTTGGCCAGCACGCAGCCGGCGGTACCGGCCCCGACAATGATGACATCGAATTCCCCTGCGGACTCCATGGACCCTCGCATCGTGATTCGGTTGAGCAAGCTTACCAGATGATTAAGCTCAACAAGGGATCCCGGGGCTGTGGATAAGCGTATGAATATCCACAGGTACGAAATGTGAGGAAGATCGATTTTTCGCACAGCCCGGATTTTTATCCAGTTTTGCCACAAGGCACATACAAGACCAGCCCACCGCCTTATGCGAACCGTAAACGTTTGATGTTGTGGAAAAAATCCGGCTTATCCACAGAAGAGCACCACCGTTAACTATTACCATCATTCTGTATATAAGCTTTTGGTTGTAAACCTGACGAGCCGCTGCGGACGCTGCGGTCCTGCCGAAAAAAAAATTTTCCCGACTCCGGATACGAACGCAACTTCGACACCTGCACGACGTCGACCAGGCTGGTTGCAAACACCACTGCCCCCCTGTTTTCGCCCCTTTTGTGGATAAGCTGCTGAATATCCACAGGATCGAATGTGCGCAACCGCCGCGCGACGCGACCGGGAAATTTTTGTCCAGTTTTGGTCCCAGCCAGAAGCAGGGTTTGTTCAAGCGCTTCCGGCACACGTAAACCCTTGAGCATGTGGAAAAAATCCCGTTTATCCACAGTTCAGGCGACGTTTACTATCATTACCATCCTTTCTTTCTATCCAAGTTAACTAAAAGAGGAAAACTGTCGCGGCTTCGAACGTGTCCCGCTCGCTGCGCGGCTGACGGCAACGCCGGCATGACGCACACGCCCTTTTGTCTGCAAAAAAAAAAAGCAAAGCACCCGTCGTGGCCACAAGAGTGCCGACGACTGCGCAACGTCCGTTTTGTCTGCAGGAAGAACAAGACACCCCTGCCGCATCCGGAACAGGCACTGCGTCCTGCACGCATGAGAAGCAGAAAACCGGCTTCGCTCCCTGTCTGCATGCAAAAACTGCAAGCAAACCACTGCAAAACCGGCTCAACTGTGGAAAAGGTCCTGCATATCCACAGGACCGGATGTGCAAAACGACCGGATTTTTCCCTGTCGGCTTTTTTGTCCAACATCGGTGCAGCATCGATACAATGCTTGTCCAGCCGATCCGCGATCGCGTAAACCGTTGACGCTGTAGATAAATTTCTTCTTATCCACAGATAAGAACGCGTTTACTATCACTACCAGTTTTTATATATCTCTTTGTTTTATTAATACAAAAACAGCGTGAACAGCGTGCACAAGCCGCCGCAACCGCCGCCAACCCGTCAAAAACCAGGCTGAACTATGCGATTAGGGATCATCAGTGCATTGCACGAAGAACAGCAGGGGCTCGTAGAAGCCATGAAAGGGCCCTACAAGCTCACGCACGGCATGCGCGAGTATTTCCTCGGACAACTGTGGGAAATCGACGCTGTGTGCGTTTTATCGCGTATAGGCAAGGTTGCAGCGGCACTGACTACCGCAACGCTTGTGGAGAAGTTCGGTGTTACCCACATCCTCTTTACGGGTGTGGCTGGCGCTGGCGACACTTCCATCCGTGTCGGCGACATCGTCGTGGCCGAATCGCTTGTCCAGCACGACATGGATGCGAGTCCGTTATTCCCGCGTTATGAAGTGCCGTTGACGGGTTTGACGCACTTCCTGTCCGACCATCACATGGCGCTGCAACTGGCCGACGCGGCACATCGGTTCCTGGAAGACGACTTCGCGCTTGCCGTCGATCCCGGGGAAAGGGCCGTATTCGCGCTCAGCGGGCCGCGGCTGCATCGTGGCCTGATCGCCAGCGCCGACCAGTTCGTGAGCGACAGGGACCGTCTGAACGCGTTGAATGCGGCATTGCCGGGTTTGCTGGCGGTGGAGATGGAAGGCGCCGCGGTCGCGCAGGCCTGTTTCGAGCTCGGCGTCCCGTTCGGCGTCATCCGGACGATTTCCGACAACGCCAATGAACACGCGGCCACGGATTTCATGCGTTTCGTGAAATCCGTCGCCGCACGTTATGCCTTTCACATCGTCAGGCAGTTCTGCCTGGGCTGGCAAAAAGCGGGCATAACTCAGGCCAGCAGGGTATCGGCCGGCACGTAGTCGTAGCCGAGATCCTTCGCGACGGCCGCGTACGTGACTTTCCCTTCGCAGACGTTCAGGCCGTTCTTGAGGTGCGGATCGTCCCGCATCGCCTGCCGCCAACCCTTGGTCGCCAGCGCCACGGCGTGGGCGATCGTCGCGTTGTTCAGCGCGAACGTCGACGTGCGCGCCACCGCGCCCGGCATGTTCGCCACGCAGTAGTGCACGACGCCGTCCACGACGAACGTCGGATCCGCGTGCGTCGTCGGATGCGACGTCTCGAAGCAGCCGCCCTGGTCGATCGCCACGTCGACGACGACGGATCCCTTTTTCATCCGTGACACCATGGTGCGCGTGACGAGCTTCGGCGCGGCAGCGCCCGGAACGAGCACGCCGCCGATGACGAGGTCGGCCGACAGCACCGCTTCCTCGATCGCGTGGGCGTTCGAATACATCGTCGAGATCCGGTTGCCGTAGACGAGGTCGAGCTGGCGCAGGCGGTCGACGTTCTTGTCGAGCACGGTCACGCGCGCGCCGATGCCCACGGCCATCTGCAACGCGTTGGTGCCGACGACGCCGGCACCGATGATGACGATGTGGCCCGCCGCCACGCCCGGCACGCCGCCCAGCAGGATGCCGGCGCCGCCCTTCGATTTTTCCAGGTGGCTGGCGCCGGCCTGGATCGACATCCGCCCCGCCACCTCGCTCATCGGCGCCAGCAGCGGCAGCCCGCCGCCCGGGCCCGTGATGGTTTCATACGCGATGCACACGGCGCCGGATTTCACGAGGGCCGCCGTCTGTTCCGGATCCGGCGCCAGGTGCAGATACGTGTACAGAATCTGTCCCGGCCGCAGCATCGCGCATTCCTGCGGCTGCGGTTCCTTCACTTTCACGACCATCTCGGCCCGCGCGAAGATCTCTTGCGCGGACGGGACGATCGTGGCGCCGGCGGCCGTGTATTGCTCGTCCGTCAGGCCGATGCCGGCACCGGCGCCGGTCTGCACGATGACCTGATGGCCGCGCGCGACCAGTTCGTGCACGCTGGGGGGCGTCAAGCCCACCCGGAATTCATTGTTTTTGATTTCTTTTGGTACGCCTATCAACATGTCTGCCTCCAGGTTAAACCTACAAAAAACATCTCCAAAAACAAAACGCCGCGGCGCAGGTTGAAAACCTACTACCGCGGCGTCGAAGCCATCTGGACCCGGCTTACAGCCCGAGCGTCATCAGGCTTGCGTTACCTCCAGCCGCGGTCGTGTTGACGCACAGAGCGCGTTCCGCCACGAGGCGCCACAACGCCACGGGCTCTCCCGCACGGGTATCGACGATGCCGACGATCGCGCCCGGACGGGCCGCCAGCTTCGCCTGCAGATTTCCCGCAAGACCGTGCTCGACGAGGGCCATGGCGAATTCGCTGCCATCCAGTTCCTGCGCGGTGATGAAACGCACGCGTTCCTTGACGGCGATTGGCAATGCCGGGAGCGCTTCGGCCAGGACGAGCGCGCGGTTGCCTGTCGCGAACGCGGCCGCCAGCTGGTTCAGCAGGCTCGCCGTGCCGTTCGGCGCGCACAGGACGGTGCCGCGCGGGACGAACTCGAGCTGGTTGCGCTCGCCCGTCGGACCCGGCAAGTCGATGCGTACGCCGTCCAGCGTCGTTTCCATGTAGGTATTTGCCAGGTTTGCGATGTCGCCGTGGCCGTTCGCGCACGCCCAGGCGAGCAGGCCGTCCAGCGCGTTGTTGCCGCGTCGTGCATGGCGCAACAGCGGTGCCGGATCCTTTTGCAGGCGCTTCAGGTACAGCGGACCGCCGGCCTTGGGACCGGTGCCGGATTTGCCTTCTCCGCCGAACGGCTGCACGCCCACGACGGCGCCCACGATGTTGCGGTTCACGTAGATGTTGCCGACGTGGGCGCGCGTCGTGATGAATTCGATGGTTTCGTCGATGCGCGAATGCACGCCCAGCGTGAGGCCGTAGCCGGTGGCGTTGATCGTGTCGACGACCTTGTCCAGCTCGGAACGGCGCCAGCGCACGATGTGCAGCACGGGGCCGAAGACTTCGCGCTTCAGTTCGTTCATCGAGCCGATCTCGAGCACGGTCGGCGGCACGAACGTCCCCTGCGCCAGCAGCGCGTCCGGCAGGACCAGCGAGAAATGCTGTTTCGCCGTCGTTTTCATCCGCTCGATGTGGCCGAGCAGGTTCTGCTGGGCTTCCTTGTCGATGACGGGGCCGATGTCGGTGGACAAACGGTCCGGTACGCCCACGCGCAGTTCCTGCATGGCGCCCTTGAGCATCCTGATCGTTTTATCCGCGATATCTTCCTGCAGGAACAGCACGCGCAGTGCGGAGCAGCGCTGACCGGCGCTGTCGAACGCGGAACTGAGCACATCCTGCACGACCTGTTCCGGCAGCGCGGACGAATCGACGATCAGCGCGTTCTGGCCGCCCGTCTCGGCGATCAGCGGAATGTCGGCCCCTTCCTCCGCGGCGCGGGTGGCCAGCGTACGGTTGATCAATTGCGCAACTTCCGTCGAGCCCGTGAAAATCACGGCCTTGACGCGCGCATCGCCCGTGAGCGCGGCGCCGACGGTCTCGCCGCGGCCCGGCAGCAGCTGCAGCGCGCCCTTCGGCACACCGGCTTCGTGGAACAATTGCACGGCGCGGTGGGCGATCAGCGGCGTCTGCTCGGCAGGTTTTGCCAGGACGACATTGCCGGCAGCCAGCGCGGCCGCGACCTGGCCCGTGAAAATGGCGAGCGGGAAGTTCCACGGACTGATGCACGTCACCGGTCCCAGCGCGCGGGCTTGCGGGGCATTGCGGATTTCCGCCGCGTAATAGCGCAGGAAATCGACGGCTTCCCGCACTTCCGCGATCGCGTTCGGCAGCGACTTGCCCGCTTCGCGCACGGCCAGGGCCATCAGTTCGCCGCGGTATTGCTCGAACAAATCGCCGACGCGGGCGATGATGTCGGCGCGGGCCGCATTGCCGACGCCTTCCCAGCCCGGCGCCGCATTCACGGCGGCCTGCAGCGCCGTGTCGACGTCGGCGGTGGTCGCTTCCGTCACCTGGCCGACGATGTCCGCCGACTGCGCAGGATTCACGATGTTGAGCGCACCGGCCGCTGCGACGGGACCGTCGACGAGCGGTGCGGCCAGGTAGTGGCGCGGCGTGCCGAGGTCGGCGGCCAGGTCGGCCAGCACGTGTTCGTTGGCAAGATCGAGGCCGGCGGAGTTGCGGCGGCCGTCCGGGAACAGATCCAGCGGCAGCGGAATGCGCGGGTGCGGCAGGCAGTGCGCGGCGCGCGCGGCCTCGAACGGATCGGTCAGCAGGGTGTCGATGGGCACGCTCTCGTCGACGATCTGGTTCACGAACGACGAGTTGGCGCCGTTTTCCAGCAGGCGGCGCACGAGGTAGGCGAGCAGCGTCTCGTGCGAACCGACCGGGGCGTAGATGCGGCACGGCTTGTTCAGGTTGTCCTTGCCGACGACCTGGTCGTACAGGGTTTCTCCCATGCCGTGCAGGCACTGGAATTCGTAATTGGTGACGTTGTCCGCCTTTGCCCACGTGTAGATCACGGACAGCGAGTGCGCATTGTGCGTGGCGAACTGGGCGTATATGACGTCCGTCGCGGCGAGCAGCTTGCGCGCGCACGTCAGGTACGATACGTCCGTGTAGATCTTGCGCGTGTAGACGGGATAGCCCGGCAGGCCGTCGACCTGGGCGCGCTTGATTTCCGCATCCCAGTACGCGCCTTTCACCAGGCGCACCATGAACTTGCGGCCGCTGCGGCGGGCCAGGTCCACGACGAAATCGATCACGAACGGGCAGCGCTTCTGGTACGCCTGCACGACGAGGCCGATGCCTTCGAAGCCGGACAAAGATGGATCGAAAGCAAGCGCTTCCAGCATGTCCAGCGAGATTTCCAGGCGGTCCGCTTCCTCGGCGTCGATATTGATGCCGATGTTGTATTCCTTGGCCAGCAGCACGAGCTTGCGCACGCGCGGCAGCAACTCTCCCATCACGCGGGCGTACTGCGCGCGGCTATATCTCGGATGCAGGGCCGACAGCTTGATCGAGATGCCCGGACCATCCTTGATGCCGCGGCCGTTCGAGGCCTTGCCGATCGCGTGGATGGCCGCTTCGTACGAGGCGTAGTAGTTGTCGGCGTCGGATTCCGTCAGCGCCGCTTCGCCCAGCATGTCGTACGAATAGCGGTAGCCGCGGGTTTCGTTCTCGCGGCTGTTCTTCAGCGCTTCATCGATCGTCTGGCCGGTGACGAACTGGTTGCCCAGCATGCGCATCGCGAGGTCGACGCCCTTGCGGATCAGTGGTTCGCCGCCCTTGGCGATCATGCGGGTCAGCGCGGCGCCGAGGCCCTTCTCGCTGCTGGACGACACGAGCTTGCCGGTGACGAGCAGGCCCCAGGTCGCGGCGTTCACGAACAGCGACGGCGATTCGCCCAGGTGCTTCTTCCAGTCGCCCTTGCTGATCTTGTCGGCGATCAGGCGGTCGGCCGTTTCCGTGTCGGGAATGCGCAGCAGCGCTTCGGCCAGGCACATCAGTGCGACGCCTTCTTCGGACGACAGCGAGAATTCATGCATCAGCGCATCCACGCCCGACGAGCGCGTACGTTTTTCGCGCACGGCCGACACGAGGCGGTGCGCCAGCATGTAGGCGTCCGCGTTGGCGCAGGCGCCCTGGGCCAGCAGCCATTCCACGGCGGTGGTCTCGTCACGGCGATAGGCGGCGGTGATCGCGGCACGCAGCGGCGTCTGTTCGCGGCGGGTTTCGGCCTGCAAGGCGTCGAAGGGGACGTAGGTGGAAGCCGGGATGGCGGCAATGTTCATGGACGGTCTGGAAAAAATTGGATGAGGACGAGCACCGGCAAGCGCCGTACTGAAGTGCGGATCGATGATTCGATTGTAGAAGGAAATCTTCTGGATTAATTCTGTTTTTACAGAAGACTAGCAATAGATAGTTTTTGGTGAGAGAATTTCACCAAATAATATTTATAGTGGAGAGAGCACACATGCTGGACAAGATCAGCAAGAAAATCCTGGCCGAACTGCAGAGCGACGGGCGTATCAGCAACGTCGAGCTTGCCGCACGGGTCAACCTGTCGCCCGCCGCCTGCCTCGAACGGGTCCGCAAGCTGCACGAGTCCGGCTACATCATGGGCTACACGGCCCAGTTGAACCCGCAGCTGCTGGACGTGTCGCTGCTGGTGTTCATCGAAGTGGTGCTGGACCGCACCACCCCGGAAGTCTTCGACGCGTTCAAGCAGAGCGTGCAACTGATTCCCGAAGTGCTCGAATGCCACATGGTGGCCGGCGGTTTCGATTATCTCGTCAAGGCGCGCGTGAAAGACATGGCAGCTTACCGCGAATTCCTCGGCAAGACACTGCTGCAGAAAGGCGTGCGCGAGACGCACACGTATGCGGTGATGGAAGAAGTCAAGAATACGACCAAGCTGCCCATCAAATGAACAACGCCCCGGCAGGCGGGGCGTTGTATCTTCAGGCAATCTTTTCCATTTTCTCCGACGCTTCCGACTTCTGCGGAAGCATCTTTTGCGCTGTCGCGGACAGGCTTTCCAGGTTCTTGCGCAGCCAGCGGTGCGCCGGGCTGCGGCCGTCGCGTTCGTGCCACAGCATGTCCAGGTGCACGGCCGGCAGCTGGAACGGCAGCTCGCGCCAGATCAATTGGTCGGCAGCACCGGTCGACGCGATCAGGTGCTTCGGCAACACCGTCACCAGGTCCGAGTTCGCGACGACGCGGCCGGCCGTGAAGAACTGGTTCACGGTCAGCAGGATGCGCCGTTCGCGGCCGATCTGCGCCAGCGCTTCGTCGACGAGGCCGTGGGCGCGGCCCGAGAAGCTCACGAGCAGGTGGTTCGCCTTGCAATAATCGTCGAGGGACAGCGTGCCCTGCGCCAGCGGGTGATTCTTGCGCATCACGACGACGTATTCCCCCGAATACAGGCGCTCGTGGCGGATCGGCGAGCCCGTTTCGTACGACAGCTGGGCCGCGACGCCGGGGAAGAAGCCGACGGCCAGGTCGATGTCGCCGCGCAGCAGCATCGGCCGCGGTTCGCGCGTGGTCAGCGGCACCATGCGGATATTGACGCCAGGCGCTTCTTTTTCGATCGACCGCACGAGGGACGGCAGCCACAGGGCGGCGGTGGCGTCGGCCATCGCCATGCGGAACGTCGCCTGGGCCTTGGAAACATCGAAGGTTTCCGGCATCACGGCCGCTTCCAGCGCGGCCAGCGCCTGGCGCACGGCGGGCCACAATGCTTCCGCGCGGGGCGTCGGTTTCACGCCGTAGGCCGTGCGGATCAGCAGCTCGTCGCCGAGGCTTTCGCGCAAGCGTTTGATGGCGTTCGAGACAGCCGGCTGGGTCATCGCGAGGTGGCCGGCGGCGCGTGTCAGGTTTTGCTCGGTCATGACGGCGTCGAAGACGCGGAGCAGGTTCAGATCAAGCGTGAGGAAGCTCATGGGACTCCGTTCAGGACTGGCAGTATGGTTTGTCGGTACGGTAAGTGTACCCGATTTCCATTCACGATCAATATAATAGCTATTACTAAGTGTAATTAGATTTATATGTTGCGTTGCACTATAGTTACATCGAACGAATAGATCAGCTTGCCACTTAGACTTCCCATGTCCTTCTCCGACGCCCTTTTCCAGACCCCGGTGATGGCTCTGCCCTTCACCCAACTGCTCTTGTGCATGGTCCAGCTGACCCTGCTGGGCGGCGTGTTGATGTTCTTCCGCCCGCTGCTGGTCGGCATCGTACGCGCGCTGGTGCTGGTGGTGCGCCCCCGTCCGACCAAGGACGAACTCGCGGCACGCAGGCAGCGTGCGCAGGCCGCAGCCGTGGGATCGCACTGATCCTTACAGTCTAGTCTACACAGCTCGCTTCTTTCCCGAAAGCGGCGCCCGGATGACCGGGCGCCGCTTTTTTTTCGCCCTGTTTTCCACCCGTCGCGGGTAACTCGCGGTCGCTCGAGTTACCAGGCGATTTTTCGCCGATTTCATTTAACAATTGGTCGATGAAGTGATGGTGTATCAAAAAATCGATGATTCATGAATTGATGAGTTAGCGATAAGTTGAGACAAGATGTCATCATATTGATGAGATATGGCGATTTCGACGCGTGAGGTGTTGCGCGGAACAAATACGCGGTATATCGGTGATATGCAGGTGGTATCTCAGCGAGTATTCGCAATTTAGGTGCAGGATGTAAGAAGTTCATGATTGGTTATGACATATGGATGAGTTCAGGTTATCTTCGATCTGATCGAATGGATGCGCCGCCAGAGGCGCCGACGGGCCGGCCGGGACCCCGCCTCATCCAAAAATCCGGGGTGTGCGCAGTCAAAAAACGAGGGGCGAAAAAAAACGCGGCCGCCGGTTACCCGGGGCCGCGTTTTCGAGGAAAACGGGGGGATTACTTCGTGTCGCCCAGCAGCGCCGGCTTGAGCGAGCGGTCGACGGGCTTGTCGCCCAGCCAGATGCGCAGGATCGCGTTGTAGAAGTTGATGTCCGGGATCGGACCGCCCAGCTTCTGGCCATTCAGTTCGGCCTGGGTGCCGGTACCCGGGATCCAGTCCAGGTGCAGCACGTCGCCCTTCTTGAGGCCGTCCACGGAGGCGAAGATCTCTCCGATCTTGCTGATCTGGGCCACGATGCGCTGTTTTTCCGCCTTGTCGATGTTCTCGTTCAGGCCATCCATGAAGGCCTTGCCGAAATCCTCGGACGAGATGTCGCGCGCCATCTGCAGGGTCACGCGGCGCGGGCCCTCTTCCTTCAGGATCTCGGCCGTGGTGTTTTTCTTCTCCGGCAGGTACAGGCCGGCCGCGTAGACCTTGACGACGAACTTGGTGCGCATGCCGGCGCCGTTCAGTTTCAGGTCCTTGCCGGCGACCTTGGCCGTGTCGTCGAACTTGTAGCCGCTCACGTCGACGGCGGCGGCGGCCGGCAGGCTGGCGGCCAGGGTCAGGATGGCGCCTGCAAGCAGGCTCTTGACGGCAAATGTCGGGGTAGTCATGGTTGTCTCCTTCGTGGGAAAGCTATCGTTGTGAACATCGTCGGCCGCGGTTCAGGCGGCGGCCAGCGCCAGGGTGGCATGGGGATTCTGCAGCTTGAACACGCTGACGGCGCGCGCCAGGCGCTGCGCCTGTTCCTGCATCGATGCGGCGGCTGCGGCGGCCTGCTCGACGAGCGCAGCATTCTGCTGGGTCGTTTCATCCATCGCGACGATTGTCTGGCTGACCTGGGCGATGCCGGCGCTCTGCTCGAGGCTGGCAGCCGTAATTTCACCCATGATGTCGGTGACGCGGCGCACGCTTTCGACGACCTCTTCCATCGTCACGCCGGCCTGCTCGACGAGCGTGCTGCCTTCCTGGACCTTGTCCACGGAATCGCCGATCAGCAGCTTGATTTCCTTGGCGGCCGCGGCCGAGCGCTGCGCCAGGCTGCGCACTTCGGATGCGACGACGGCAAAGCCGCGCCCCTGCTCGCCCGCGCGCGCGGCCTCGACCGCCGCGTTCAGAGCGAGGATGTTCGTCTGGAAGGCGATGCCGTCGATCACGCCGATGATGTCGACGATCTTCTTCGACGATGCCGTGATCGATCCCATCGTCTCGATGACGTGCGCGACGACGGAACCGCCGCGCGCCGCCACTTCCGACGCCTGGGCCGCCAGCTGGTTCGCCTGGCGCGCGTTGTCCGCGTTCTGTTGCACGGTCCCGGTCAGCGCCCGCATGGAGCTCGACGTTTGCGCGAGGGACATGGCCTGGGATTCCGTGCGCGTCGACAGGTCCTGGTTGCCGGTGGCGATCTCTCCGGATGCGCAGGACATCGATTCGGTACTCGTGCGCACTTCGCCGACGATGCGGGTCAGGCTGGCGTTCATGTGGCGCAGCGCTTCCATCATCTGGCCCGCCTCGTCGCGGCTGTCGACGGCGATGTCGCTGGTGAGATCGCCGTCGGCGACGCGGCGCGCGATCTCCACCACCTGCCCCAGCGGACGGGTAATGCTGCGCGTGGCCAGCCAGGCGACGCCCAGCGACAGCCCGGCCGCGATCGTCGTCAACGCCAGGATCAGCATCTGCGTGCGCTGCGTGACGGCGGCCGTGTCGTCGCCGGCCCGGTGCATCGCCGCGTTTTGCCAGGCGACGAATTTGTCCAGTTGCTCGAAATAGCGCGTTTGCTGGGGACGCAGCGAAAACATGAATTTCATCATCGCCTCGTCCTTCCGGTCTTCGTTGACGAGCTTGATGAACGCCGTTTGTGCCGGCAGGAATTTGCTCTGGATGGCGGCCAGCGCCTTCAGGATCTCGGCGGCCTCGGCATCCCCCGTGCTCTTCGCCAGTTCGGCGACCTGGGCGGTGGCGCTGGCGCTGCGCGCTTCCGTGTTCGCCAGCTCCTTCTTGATCTGGTCCGGATCGGTCATGATGAGGACGTTGAGCATGCTGCGCGTCGCTTCGCTCACGTCTTCCTTGATGTGGTTGGCCGCGACGGTATTCGCGTAACGCACATTGACCAGCGTCTCCATTTCCTTGTTCAGGCTGGCAATCCTCACATACGACAGCCCCGCAAGCAGCAACAGCAAGGCAATCACGACCCCGAACCCGACGGCCAGACGCTGGCCGATACTCATATTTCTAATCATTATTGTGAGTCTCCCCGTCCGAAAAAAAGAATGGGCGTGCTAATTTTGCAAGATAAATATAGCACCGAAGCGTTGGCAAAATTAGAGACTCAGAACTATTTCAATGCTGCGAATGCACAGAGTGTTGTGATTTGGAACAATCCCGACGCGTGTCACGATTTGTGCACGCCCGCCTGACCGTACGGTTCGTCATGCGTGCGTTCGATCTCCGTCAGCACGGCCATGGGATCCGCCGGCTTGGCCAGCTCGGCCGCTTCATGATCGTCCGTCTTGCGCACGTTCGGCATGTCGCGTCTCAACTCTTCCAGCATCTGGATGATCTTGCTGGATTTTTCTTCCGTGAGCAGGTTGACCTGGAGGTCGAGGTGGGCGTGATGGTCGGCGAGCCTGGACATGCGGTTCTGGCGGATCAGCACGGTGGTCGAAATGACGAAGGCGTTCAGGCCGATGACGCCCTGCAGCCAGAAGAACGGCGGCTCGTCGATCTGCTTCCAGCCGAAATCTTCTGCCAGCAGGTTGGCGGCGATCCAGCCGACGATGAACAGGATGTTCGCCGCCACATAGCCGGGGCTGCCGAGGAACAGCGCCACCTTTTCCACGAAGCGCTGGGTGGGCGACACCTGCTCCTCGTGCCGCGCATAGAACTCGGCGACGGTGTCGATGTTGTCGCTCACCGAAGAGGGCAAGCGGGCTCGGGAATCGGGATCGTCGCTCATGAATCGAGCATAGCACGGGCGTCCGAAACGCCGCGGACGCGAAAAAAAAGCCGGCTTCAAGCCGGCTTTGCGATTCAGGCCGCCCTGGCCTTGTCCGCGGTCAGGCGTTCGTATTTCGCCTGGAGCTGTTCGCGCGTCTCGCGCCATTCGGGATTGAACGGAATGCAGGCGACCGGGCACACCTGCTGGCACTGCGGCTCATCGAAATGGCCGACGCATTCCGTGCATTTGTGCGGATCGATCTGGTAGAACTCCGCGCCCATCGAGATGGCTTCGTTCGGGCACTCGGGCTCGCACACGTCGCAATTGATGCAGTCGTCGGTAATCAGTAATGCCATGACAGAATAAAACCTCAGGCTTTCGGTGCGGCCGCCATGTCGGCGATTTTCTTCTGCAGCCAGCGGTCGACCGAGGGGAACACGAATTTGGATACGTCGCCGCCCAGCATCGCGATCTCGCGCACGATGGTGCCGGAGATGAACTGGTACTGGTCGGACGGCGTCAGGAACAGGGTTTCGACGTCGGGCAGCAGATAGCGGTTCATGCCCGCCATCTGGAACTCGTATTCGAAGTCGGATACGGCGCGCAGGCCGCGCACGATCACCCGTGCATCGTGCTGGCGCACGAAATCCTTGAGCAGGCCGGAAAAGCTTTCGACCTTCACGTTCGGATAATGGCCCAGCACCTCGTTGGCGATTTCCAGGCGCTCGGCGAGCGAGAAGAAGGGGCGCTTGTTCTTGCTGTCGGCGACCCCGACCACCAGGGTGTCGAACAGACCCGATGCGCGACGCACCAAATCCTCGTGGCCGCGCGTGAGCGGATCGAAAGTTCCTGGATAAACGGCTACAACCATTGCGGCTCCCTGGAGAATGCACCTGAATAGACGCGCATTATGCCTGAAATTTCGGCAGCCGCCCCAGGGTGGGGCGCCCTTTGCCTATTGATTAGGCAGTTTTACCCAGAAAAGCGGTGTTTTAATGCAACTTTAGCAGGTGGTAGTGCACCATGCCGGCCTTGTCGGCGCGCACCAGTTGCCACGGCTGCAGCCACTCGGGGGTGTCGTCGTCCGCCTGCTCCGTCTCCGGGAACGGCAGGCGCTCGCCCGATTCGGCATACACGAGACCGCCTTCGTTCAGCAGTTGCGCGCACAGCGGCAGGGCCTGGATCAGGAAATCCTGCTGGTACGGCGGGTCGAGGAAGATCACGTCGAAGCGCTGGCCGCGCTGGATGCAGTCGCGGGCCACGGCCAGGGCATCGGCGCGCAGCACGCGCACATTGTCTGCCTTGAGCTTGTCCTTGATCAGTTCGAGCTGGCGCACGACCGGGCCGACGGTATCGATCATCGTGACGGACCGCGCGCCGCGGCTGGCCGCCTCGAAGCCGAGGGCGCCGCTGCCGGCGAACAGGTCGAGGCAGTCGGCGCGGTCCCAGTCGCCCGTCATCTGGTGGTTGATCCAGTTGAAGACGGTTTCGCGGACGCGGTCGGGCGTGGGACGCAGGCCCAGCGCATCGAGAACGGGAAGCGGGGTGCGCTTCCAGGCGCCGCCGATAATGCGGACTTGCTGCGGCGGGCCCGGGCGGCGGGCGTAGGTAGGGGCGGACTTCTTTTTTTGCATGGGCCGGAATATAGCATCTTATTTTCCGGCCGCGAGGGCATTGAAGTCGTTGATCCAACCCTGCATGCGTTTCTGCGCATGGGCTTTCTGTTCCGGCGTCGTCAGGCGGATCGCCGTCAGGATGAATTTCGCCGTGTTGTCCACATAGGCGTCGAAGAACGCCTTGCGGTCCGGCGCCTCCATGCGGTCAAACAGGTCGCGCAGCAGGTCGTGGATCGCCGACATCGTCTGTTCCTTGTTCAGCTTCTCCTTTTGAATACGCTGCAGCAGCGCGACGATTTTTTTCTGCCGCATGACGCGTTCCTGCAGCCAGATCTCGTTGTCGAGCGGGCGCGCATCGGATGCCTTGCGCAATGCCGCTTCCTGGTCGCGGCTGAAACTGCCGAACCACAGTTCGAGCTGTTCCATCGCCTTTTTAAAGCGGGCCTTGTGCTGGTCCTCGACGCTGCCGCTCATGAATTTCTTGCGGAAGTCCTCGTTATTCTTCGCGAACTTCTTTTCCATCTGCGCGATCTGGTCCGGCTTGATCGACATCGCCAGGTCGGCCAGATCCGGCAGCGCCTTAAAGGCCAGCAATTCCGTTCGCGCCTTGATGTCGCGGTAGTCGGACAGCAGTTCGTCCTGCGTGACATTGCCGTCGCCGAGCTGGCGCTGCATCTTGGTCAGCAGCCCGGCGTAATCGCGCAACTGCGTCGTGCGGTGCCACTGGAACAGCTTGTCGATGTCTTTCTTGACCCAGTCGGACTGGTCGCTGTCGAGATCCAGATACGCGTTCAACCACCAGTACAGCAGCGTGTCACCGTGGTTGTAGGTGAACCGGATGGTACTGCACGCACTCAGCAGCGCCACGAAGGCGATCAGGAACAGCATGCGTGCCCGAAGGAACACGGTAGGGGGCGTGTTAAACTTTTTCATCTTTTTTAACTCGTTTGAGAACGGCTTATGAACGTAGTCATCCTCGCCGCCGGCATGGGAAAGCGCATGCAATCCGCACTGCCGAAAGTCTTGCATCCACTGGCCGGCAAGCCGCTGTTGCAGCATGTTATCGATACGGCGCGCAGCCTGAACCCGAGTAAATTATGCGTGATTTACGGGCACGGCGGCGCAGCGGTGCCGAGTGCGGTTCAAGCCTGGTCGACCCAGGGCGGCGTCGCGATCGACACGGCCCTGCAGGAACCCCAACTGGGCACCGGCCACGCCGTGATGCAGGCCCTGCCGCAGATCGACGAGAACGCGCCGACGCTCGTCCTGTACGGCGACGTCCCGCTGACGACGGCCGCCTCGCTGCGCCGCCTGGTCGAGGCGGCCGGCGACGACAAGCTGGCCATCCTGACCGTCGAACAGGCGAATCCGTTCGGCCTGGGCCGCATCGTCCGCGAGAACGGCAACATCGTGCGCATCGTCGAAGAAAAGGATGCGAACGAGGCGGAGCGTGCCATCAAGGAAATCAACAGCGGCATCATGGTCATCCCCACGCGTCACCTGACGACCTGGCTCGGTTCGCTGAAGAACAACAACGCGCAGGGCGAGTACTACCTGACCGACATCGTCGCGCAAGCCGTCGCGGCCGGCGTACCGGTCGTGTCGGCCCAGCCGTCGGCCGAATGGGAAGTGGCCGGCGTCAACAGCAAGGTGCAGCTGGCCGAGCTCGAGCGCCGCCACCAGCTGAACATCGCCACCGCCCTGCTCGAAAAGGGCGTGACCCTGATGGATCCGGCGCGCATCGACGTGCGTGGCGAACTCGTCTGCGGACGCGACGTCACCATCGACGTCGGCTGCGTGTTCGAAGGCCGCGTGGTCATCGGCGATGGCGTGACGATCGGCGCGCACAGCGTGCTCGTGAACGCGACCGTCGCCGCGGGCGCCCAGATCAAGCCGTTCTGTCACCTGGAAGACGCTGTCGTGGGCGAAAAATCGGTCATCGGCCCGTATGCGCGCCTGCGCCCGGGCACGGAACTGGGCGAAGACGTCCACGTGGGCAATTTTGTCGAGATCAAGAACAGCAAGGTCGCCGCACACAGCAAGGCGAACCACCTGGCCTATGTGGGCGATGCCGACGTCGGCTCGCGCGTGAACATCGGCGCGGGCGCGATCACGTGCAACTACGATGGCGCCAATAAATTCCGCACGATCATCGAAGACGAAGCGTTCATCGGCAGCGACAGCCAACTGGTGGCCCCGGTCACGGTGGGCAAGGGCGCGACGATCGGCGCGGGCACCACGCTGACCAAGAATGCGCCGGCCGGCAAGCTGACGATCTCGCGTCCGAAACAGCTGACGATCGAGAACTGGACGCGCCCGGTCAAGGTCAAGAAGTAAGCTTGTCCACCGCATACGCACAGGCAATCCACGGCAAACCAACAGGCTAATCACAGCCTGGTCCACTGCCTGTGCACAGGGATGTCAACCGACCGTCCACAACATCATCCACAGAGTCATCCACAGGCCCGCCGCGTTCTCCCGGCGGGCCTGATCGTTTCAGAAACCCGGTGAAATGCGCATGTGGCCGAAGATGACGGCGATGGGGTGCCGATGCGTCGGGAATAAGCGCACAGAGTTATCCACAGGTTGTCAGATGGCGATACGCGTTTCGAACTTGCTGCGGAATGTGGAGAAGTAAGCTTTGACGTTGCGCACATTGCTGTGTGTGGTGAACAGGCGGTGCGCCAGGGCGTGGTAGGCCGGCATCTCGGCCACCTGCACGACGAGCACGAAATCCGGCCCGGGCGACACGCGGTAGCACTGCAGCACGGCCGCCTCGTCCGCCACCACCCGTTCGAACTCCGCCATGCGGTCGGCGGCCTGCACGTCGAGCGTGATCTCGACGATGGCGGACAGGCGCGCCCCCACCTTGTCCGGCGCGACGATCGCGACTTGCCGCTCGATAACACCGTTCTCCCTGAGCTGTTTGACGCGGCGCAGGCAAGTGGGCGGCGAGATGTGTACCAATTCCGCCAATTCCGCATTGGTCTGCGAAGCGTCAACCTGCAGGATGTTCAGGATGCGACGATCCAGATCGTCAAGGATTGGGTCCTCTGATGACATATAAGTTAAATATTTATCGGAAAATGAAAGGATATTTCATGCTGAATGTGTGGTGAAATAATCTATCAAAAAGGCGTGCACTTAGAAAGCATATTTCATTACCTCTACTCTACAGTGCATGCATTCATCGATTTCGGAGGTTTCCCATGTGTGGCATCGTCGGCGCAGTCGCCCAGCGCAACATCACCCCAGTGCTCATCGAAGGTCTGAAGCGTCTCGAATACCGCGGCTATGATTCCTGCGGCGTGGCGCTGCACGTGGACGGCCGCCTGGCGCGCTCGCGCAGCACGTCGCGCGTGGCCGATCTGGAAGCCCAGATCCAGGAAACCCAACTGCAAGGCTTCACGGGCATCGCCCACACGCGCTGGGCGACGCACGGCGCACCGGCCACCAAGAACGCGCACCCGCACTTCTCGCCGAACGGCGACGACGCGCGCATCGCCCTCGTCCACAACGGCATCATCGAGAACCACGACGAGCTGCGCGCCGAGCTGACCGGCCTGGGCTACGTGTTCCAGAGCCAGACCGACACCGAGGTGATCGCCCACCTGGTCGACCACATGTATAACGGCGACCTGTTCGATACCGTGCAGCAGGCCGTGAAACGCCTGCACGGCGCGTACGCGATCGCCGTGTTCTGCCGCGAAGAGCCGCACCGCGTCGTGGCCGCCCGCCAGGGCTCGCCGCTGATCGTCGGCCTGGGCAAAGGCGAGAACTTCGTCGCCTCCGACGCGATGGCGCTGGCCGGCACCACCGACCAGATCATCTACCTGGAAGAAGGCGACGTCGTCGACCTGCAACTGGCCCGCTACTGGATCGTCGATGCGGAAGGCCGTCCGGCCGAGCGTGAAGTCAAGACGGTGCACGCCCACACCGGTGCCGCCGAGCTGGGCCCGTACCGCCACTACATGCAGAAGGAAATCTTCGAACAGCCGCGCGTCGTCGGCGACACGCTGGAAGGCGTGACGGGCATCATGCCGGAACTGTTCGGCGACCAGGCCTTCCGCGTGTTCAAGGAAATCGACCGCGTGCTGATCCTGGCCTGCGGCACCAGCTACTACGCGGGCCTGACGGCCAAGTACTGGATCGAGTCGGTGGCCAAGCTGCCCGTGAACGTCGAGATCGCTAGCGAATACCGTTACCGCGACAGCGTCCCGCACCCGAACACCCTCGTCGTGACGATCTCGCAGTCCGGCGAAACGGCCGACACGCTGGCCGCGCTGAAGCATGCACGCAGCCTCGGCATGACGAACACGCTGACGATCTGCAACGTCTCCACGAGCGCGATGGTGCGCGAGTGCAAGCTGGCCTATATCACCCGCGCCGGCGTGGAAGTGGGCGTCGCCTCGACGAAGGCCTTTACCACCCAGCTGGCCGCGCTGTTCCTGCTGACCTTGACGCTGGCCCAGGTCAATGGCCGCCTGACCGACGAGCAGGAAGCGAACTACCTGAAGCAGATGCGCCACCTGCCGGTCGCGCTGTCGTCCGTGCTGGCGCTGGAGCCGCAGGTGATCGCATGGGCCGAGGAATTCGCCCGCAAGGAAAACGCCCTGTTCCTGGGCCGCGGCCTCCACTACCCGATCGCCCTGGAAGGCGCGCTGAAGCTGAAGGAAATCTCGTACATCCACGCCGAAGCCTACCCGGCCGGCGAACTGAAGCACGGCCCGCTGGCGCTGGTGACGGAAGAGATGCCGGTGGTGACGATCGCCCCGAACGACGCCCTGCTGGAAAAGCTGAAGTCGAACATGCAGGAAGTGCGCGCCCGCGGCGGCCAGCTGTACGTGTTCGCCGACGTCGACACCCAGATCACGTCGAGCGAAGGCCTGCACGTGATCCGCCTGCCGGAGCACTACGGCCTGCTGTCGCCGATCCTGCACGTGGCGGCGCTGCAGCTGCTGGCGTATCACACGGCGCTGGCGCGCGGTACCGACGTCGACAAGCCGCGTAACCTGGCGAAGTCGGTGACCGTCGAATAAGACGGTCGAATGCGCCGTGCGGCCCAGGTCGCACGGCCATCTCGGTGTGCCATGGTCACAGCACCATCGGCCCTCCGATGTTCCCTTTGAATATTTCCATATTCAGCGAGAAGTCGTCCACCGTGCCGGCAGTTCGGCCGTCGACCAGCACGCTGATCGACCGCCCGCCGCGCACCCGCTTCATCTCCTCGTCCGACAATAAACGCACGCGTCCGCTGCCTGCCGCCGTGTCACCGAAGGTCAGGTCGTCGATAATCAGTGTCTTCATGATGATGTTCCTCACATAGTTGGAAATGGAGGGCGCATATGTCGCGCGCCCACTTCCGACCATGCAGGGAGCATGCCACCTGCGCCGTAGCGGGCAGGCCGTGTCTTGTGTTGGTTCGGGGCCAACAAACCGCAAGGACTGTCAGTTCTTGCCGGACAGTTTGCCCGCCGCTTCGCGATACCGGGCTTCCGTCTCGGCCAGGCCAATACGCGCCGAGATGAGCTGGGTTTGCATGCGGATGCGCTCCGCCTCCTGCTGCATGCCGGCGAGTTCGGCTTTCTCTTGCGGCGCCCAGGCCCATTCCGCGGTCTTGCCGTTCGCATTGCCGCGCGTGCACACGCGGCCATTCAAGACGGCACCTTCGGAAAACTTCTGGTCCTGGTAAAAACAGTAGGATTGGTCGGCGGCCTTGGCCGGTACGACGACAACGGCCGCCAATGCGGCGGCGGTGATGAGCATCGATTTCATTGCATGCCTTTCCAAAAAAACGGCCCCGATTCCGGGGCCGTGGTGACATCAGGTTAGAACACGTAGGTCGCCTGCATGCGGAAGCTGCGGCCCGGATCGAACCAGGAGCTGCCCATGTTGCCGGGCGTCTGCTGGGTCGTCTGCCTCGTCACGGTACGGGTCAGGTTGGTGGCATTGAAGCTGCCCGAGAAGTGGTCGGTGAAGCGGTAGCTGATACCCGCATCCCATTGGCCCACGGCCTCTTGCCAGATCGGCGTCGCAAAGCCCACGTCACGCGGCTCGACGCCGTTGGCGTCCACGCGCGCCGGATCCGCGCTCGTGCCGTTGGTGCTGTTGGCGGCATAGATACCCGTTGCCAGCAGCATGCGGTCACGCCAGCTGTAGGCCAGTCGTGCCGACACCGGACCGCGGTCGTACATGAACGCCAGGTTGAATGCACGCTTCGACATGTACGGCACCGGCAAATCCTTGTACGGCAAGCCATTGGTGTCGCAACCGAACAGCAACACGGTACCCGTCAGCTTGCCGGCCGGGCAATAATCCCCCTTGAACGGGTGATACAGTTGCTGCTTGCCGTCGATGTAGGTGAAGTTCGACGATACGCCGAAACCCTTTGCCCAGTCGGGCAGGCCGCTCATGCCGGGAAGATTGTCGAGGTAGGTCATGCCGGCCAGTTCGAATCCTCGTACCCGGGCCTTGGCCGCGTTGGCCGGCCCGGTGATCGTGAACTCCATGTCCTGACCCGCCAGATCCTTGTAGGTCCTCGTATAGGTTTCCTTCAGGATGATGTCCTTGACTTGCTTGTAGAACACCGCGCCGGTCAGCGATTGGCCAGGGTGCGGATACCATTCCAGCGACAGGTCGAAGTTGTTCGACTTGAGCGGCTTCAGGTTCACGTTGCCGTCGTTGTTGCCGGTGTAGTTGATCGTCTTGATCTGCTTCGGATCTTTCGGGTCGTTCACCACCTCCTGCGACAGGGTGATGTACTCCTGCATCTGATCGAAGCCCGGACGGGAAATGCCTTTGGACAGCGCCAGGCGCGACTGCAGTTTGTCCGTCAGGCTCATCTTCAGGTTCAGACTGGGGATCACGTCGACATGGCTGGCCTTCAGGTCGAGCGGGTCGTTGACCTCGCCGAACCGGGGAACGGCCGGATTGGTGTTCACGCTGTAACTGGGCTTGAACACCGTGTAGCCATGGGCCGTCGTGCTGGTCCTGACCACGCGCACGCCCACATTGCCGTCCACCGGATACTTCCAGTCGTCGAAGCCGAAGCGCAAGGTGCCATGCAGAGCCTGGCTTCCTTCGCTGTGCTTGCTGACGTGGGCCGGATCGTTGTCGTAGCCGGCCGGCTTCCAGTCATTGCCGATCGTCGAACAGTCGGTATTTTCTCCCTTGATCTTGTTGTTGTCCTCGCAGTTATATTTCAGCGCGGTCAACAGGTTCCGGTACGCGTTCGGGTGATCGTGGATCAACGCCTCGGTGGGCGCGATGATCGTCGGCGGCGCAGACATCCTGCCGTTGAAGAAGTCGGGGAACGTGTACGGTTCGACGTTGCCCAGGGCCGCATACCGTGGATCGCTCAGATAGCCGAAGTTACTGCGCTGCCAGCCCAGGTCGGAGACCTTCGGCAACTGCCCCGCCACGTCGGTCGGACGCACGCCCCATCCCTCGGAATAGGATTTCCAGCCCGTCCCGGCATTCTTGTCCTTACGCGACGAGCGTTCCGTCAGGCGCACGCCAAAGCGGAAATCGCGCAGCACTGGATGGTCGAAAGTGTATTTGCCGTCCACTTTCCATGCATACAGGTCCGCCTTGGCCTTGTTGACATCTGGCTGAGAAATACCCCAGTAGTAGTTGCGCGGATCGGCCAGGAAAGCGCGGGCCTTGTCGTCGAAGAAGAACGACGGCCGCGAGCCGGTCTCGTCGATGCCCATGCTCGGCACGAAGGTGCCGAGGTTGATCATGCCGTAATTGCCGGAGTTGGTGGCATGCACCCATTGCAGGTCGTTCTGGAACGACCAGCTCTCGTTGACGCGCCACTTGAAGTTCCAGGCCAGCTCGCGCGTGCGTCCACGCACTTCGCTGAAATTCCGCGTGATGTTCGTGCCGATGCCGCCGTCCACGAACTGGTTCGCGCCCTGGCCGCCGATCGGATGGCTGAGTATGCCCGATTGGAACACGCCATTGTTGTCGAACTTGGCGTTGCTGAACTTGAGCGTGTAGGGATCTTCGGAGTCGCCGAAATTGGAACCGGCGGTGACGCCGATACTGCCTTGCGAGTTCGTTTGGTGGAACGCGGAATCGAAGTACGTCAGCGCCGATTCCATGCCGTTGTTCTTCCACTGCAACGCGCCATAGAAGCCCGTACGCTGGTTGTCGCCGGTGGTGGTACCGTAGTTGACGCCGACCGGCACCCACGCCGTCTTGCCCGCGATGAGATCGCTCCTCGGGTAATAGACGGATTGGCCGATCGAATCGGAGCGGTTCTTGTTTTTATTGACAGACAAATCGATCAGCGCGCCGAATTCGCCCATGGACGTTTTCCAGCGGTTGGAATACAGGCCCGAGAAGCCCGGCGATTTGGTCTTGCCCAGCTCGGCATAATTGCCCGACGCGGTCAGCGCGCCATACTGGCCCTTGGAATCGAACGGCAGTCGCGTGCGCAGGTCGACCTGGCCACTGATGCCGCCTTCGATCAGTTCGGCGGAAGGATTCTTGTACACATCCACGCCCGCCATCAGTTCCGGCGGCACGTCACCCCAGCTCAATTCACGTCCGGGCCA
Organism: Massilia sp. PDC64; assembly: GCF_900101265.1. Lineage (GTDB taxonomy): Bacteria > Pseudomonadota > Gammaproteobacteria > Burkholderiales > Burkholderiaceae_D > Telluria. The sequence goes on along the minus strand of NZ_FMZS01000007.1, from coordinate 338,938 downwards.
GCCGGCCGAGAAGGTTTCCCGTCCGTTCAGCGTGGACGAACCCCAGGACAGGCCGCGCACCTGGATGCCCGAGCCTTCGACGTTGAATTCCAGGCCGGTCGCGGCCAGGCTGGCGCCCTGGCGCGAGCGGTTACGGTCCATGGTGACGCCGACCACCCGCTGCAGCACTTCGGTGATCGACTTGTCCGGCAGCTTGCCCGCCTCGTCGGCCACGACCGAATCCACGATCAGGTCGGAATTGCGCTTGATCGCCGCCGCGGTCTCCAACTGCTTGCGCTGGCCGGTCACCACGACGGTATTGGTGGCGCCGTCCTTGGCATCCTGTTCCGATGTGGACGTATTGGTTTGTGCGTACGCGTTGCCGCACAACAGCGCGACCTGCGCAGCAGCAAACGCCAGCGCGGTCACTTTGATCGTTTTCGGCGCGCTCTTCGTCTCAATTCTTGTCATTCTCTCTGTCCTTTGTAATTGCCTTGGTTGCTGTCCGGATCATTGGAAGGTGATGGGGCCGGTCACCGTGAGCCTGGTCGAGAAGGTCAGCTTGGCTGCGCCCGGGGTTGCCACCGAGGTGTTCACGCCCGCCGCGCCGAACTGGATCTGGGAGATCGGCCAGTCCTGCAGCTCGTTCCACAGGTCGAGTCCGGTCAGGCCGCAGGACTCGGAAATCTTGAATTTGTCCTTGAGACCGACGGTGTACGTCGTGGCGGCCGTGGCGGTCGGCTTCACTTCCCCATGCAGCGTCACGTTGCAGGCCTTGCCGTCCTTGACGGCGAAATGGCCGAGCTTCAAGTCGATCGCGATCGCGTTGTTGCTCGTGCTGAACCACTCGGCGTTCGGCGCGGCAGTGAATTTCAACGTCGACTGGGAATCGATCTGCACGCCAGGCGTGTTGCCGTTGTCGGCGAGCTTCGTCAGGTTGGGGGCCAGGAACGTGAAGCCCCAATAGGCACCGAGCCCGTTGGCGGACGGCGGCTGGATGTCGTAGTGATACGTGAAGCTGTTGCCGTCGCTGGACACGCTGCTGCCGCACCAGTTCGTGCCGCACCACCAGTTGTCGGCACTGCTGCCGGAGAAGGTGCCGATGGCGCCCGATTCCTTGGTGTTCGAGGTGTCCTTGAAGCCGCTCAGGAACGTCAGCGTGGGCGCCGGTGCGTTACCGATCGGGATGTTCTTGACCGTCGATGCCTTCGCAAAGATGTCGTCCCCTTCCTGCGTGGCGGTGACGGTGCAGATGCCGTCGGCGAGTTTCTGCAGCGCGTTGCCGCTGATCGAGCACACGGAGGGCGTGGTGGTCGAATAGACGATGGCCCGGCCCGCGACGGTGCTGGTCGCCGCCAGCGTCACCGGCTTCGCATCCAGCGGCTGCGCGCCGGGATTGCGGAAGATGACCATCTGCGGCTGCTTGGGAATCACGAACAGCTGGCGGTTCGAGGCCGGCGCATAGCCGTTGCCGCCCGCCTGGCTGGCGGTCACCGAGCACTCGCCCGCTTTCACCAGCGTCAGGGTCTCGCCGCTGACGGTGCAGGTATCCGGCGTATTCGACGCGTAGGTGAGGGCCCCGCCGGACGACGCCGTCGCCACCAGCTTGACGGTCGCGACGTTGGGCGGAACGGCCACGGGCTGTCCGCCCGGGAAGTTGAACGAAATCGTTTGTTCCAACGTGCCGTCGCCGCTGCCGCCGCCGCCGCCACAACCGCTCAGCAGCGCGACGCAGCCAAGCGCAATCGCAGATACCTTGAACGTCATCGCTTCTCTCCTCATGGTGTTCCTCTCCGTTGTGTTAATGCGTTATTCATGGGCCCATGGCACCGTGCGCGCACAGACACGCGTCGGGTGAATGCTTCCGAAGGGATGCAATGGGCTGGTGACAGGACGGGATGTCCGTGACGTCCGTAGTTATTGTTCTTTATATATAACGGACATTTTCATGAGTTATGATGCCATTGAGCGCGGCATGGCCACAATTACAATAACTTTTAAGTTAAGACATGAAATTCACCAGCCGTTGCTTTCAGCCAGTTACATGCAGGAGACACGCGCCGCTGATGTTGTTGATTAGCAACGTCGAACGAATGCGAACCTAAGCTTTGCCGCACGCTCTAACACCTGCCCCGGACATCGACCGGACGCAGGAGCGTGACCATGGCAGGCATCGTGCGCATCGACGACGAAGTGATCACGACGGATGACTTCATCCGTACGTTGAAGCTGAACGGACAGTTCGAAGGCCTGGTCGAGCAGATGGTGCGCGACCGCCTCACGGCGCGCGCCGCGCGGCAGGCCGGCCTCGTGCTCGCGCCGGAGCAGATCCAGGAGCGCGCCGACGCATTCCGGCGCGCGCTGGGCCTGCATCGCGCGGCCGACACTAATCACTATCTCGACGCGCTCGGCGTCTCGCTGGACGAGTTCGAGGCCTACATCACCGACAGCCTGTACCAGGAAAAGATGCTGGAACAGGTGTGCAGCGACGCGGCTGTCGCGCAGTATTTCAAGCTCAATTCGCCGCGCTTCGACAGCGTGGAAATCAGCCACGTCGTGCTCGATTCCGAAGGGGCGGCCCGCGAGATGCTGTCGGTGCTGCAGGAGGAACCGGAGGCGTTCGCCGAGATGGCGCGCGAGCACTCCATCGACGAGGGCACCCGCCAGCAGGGCGGCGTCATCGGCAAGGTGTTGCGCGGCTCGCTCAAGGGCGACATCGAGGCGCGCGTGTTCAATGCGCGCGAGGGTGAACTGCTCGGGCCGTTTCTATCGCCCGACGGCGCGTGCTACGAAATCTTCTGCGTCAACGCGAAACACCCGGCCACGCTCGATGCCGACACGGCCGCCGAAGTGCGGCGCCTGCTGCGCGAAGAATGGCTGATGGCGCGCGCGCAGGAACACGTGATCGAAGCGTGCCCCACGCGCTGAGCCCTGCGCATCATGGAAACACCGTCCAGAGCACCGCCATCCACGGATTTCCTCGCCACCGTCGAGATCCTGTCGCCGCTGGGACGCGAGGCGCTGGAACAGCTGGCGGAAGCGGTGCAGGTGCGCCATTACGCGTTCGGCGAGACGATCTGCAAGGCGGGCGATCCGGCCGAGGGACTGTACGTGATCAAGTCGGGTTCCGTGCGCGTGTTCTCCGAGGAGCACGGCAAGGAGATCAGCATCGGCGTCCGTAAAACGGGCGAGACGTTCGGCGACATCGCCATGCTGCGCGACGCCCACCACGAGGTGTCGGCGCGCGCGTCGCTCAAGACGGCGTTGTGGCTGATCCCGCGCGCCGCGATCGAGCCCGTGCTGGCGCGCAATCCGCAGGCGCTCGACTTCGTCACGAGCTATGTCGCGATCGGGTCCGCCGGCGGCCTCGTGGCGCGTTTGTTCGATTTGCGGGGCAAGGTCGGCAAGGACGAACTGGAAGAGATGGTGCGCAGCGTGGGCGTCAAGCGCGTCCCGGCCGGCAAGGAAATCCTCAGGCAGGACGGGCGCGACGACCGCCGCCTGTACGTGTTGCGCCAGGGCCAGGTGAAGCTGGTCTACCACGACGGCGCCGACGAATTAACGTTGGCCACCTTGCAGGCCGGCGATACGTTCGGCGAGAAGGCGTGCCTGATGCGGCAGGAGCAGATGGCGTCGGCCGTGGCGGTATCTCCCGCCACCCTGCTCGTCATCCCCGAAAAGACGGCGCACGCGATCTTCGAGCGCAACGCGGGCCTGCGCGAGGTGCTGGAAGACCGCATCCGCTTCCTCGAACGGGAGCTGGAACGGCAAAAGAAACTGGCCGAACGGCGCAAGCGGCCGCTGCGGCTGGATTTGGCCGAGCCCGAGCACGGCGAGCGCGTGATCCGTCGCTTTGCCCTCGTGGAGCAGGCCGAGGAGATGGATTGCGGCGCGGCCTGCCTGGCCATGCTGTGCCGCCACTACGGCCTGCAGATCACACTGGGCAAGCTGCGCGAACTGGCCAACGTCACCACACAGGGCGCGACTCTGGACAGCCTCGCGCGCGCGGGCGAGACGCTCGGCTTCTCCGCGCGCGGCGTCCAGTGCACGTTCGACGCACTGCAGGGGTTCGAACTGCCGTTCATCGTGCACTGGGAGGGCTACCACTACGTGATCGTGTACGGCATCTCGCCGCGCACCATCTGGGTCGCGGATCCGGCCGTGGGCTTCCGCAAGATGTCCGTCGAGGAATTCGAGCGGGGCTGGAGCGGTACCTGCCTCGTCTTCACGCCCGGCCAGGACATGGCGGCGCAGGCCGCCCTTCGGTCGCCGTGGCTGCGCTTCGTCGGCTATCTGCGGCCCTACCGCAAGATCCTGCTGCACCTGTTCCTGGCCACGTTCGTGATCCAGATGCTGGGCATCGTGCCGCCCCTGATCATCCAGAACATCCTCGACGGCGTCGTCGTGCACCAGAACGTCAGCCTGCTGCATGTGCTGATTGCCGGGCTCGTCATCGCGAACGTGTTCTCGCAACTGATGGCGACCGTGCGTGCCTACCTCGCCAACTACATGGTGCGCAACCTCGACTTCTCGATGATGGCGGGGTTCTTCAAGCACACGATGTCGCTGCCGTTCTCGTTCTTCGCCAAACGCAAGACGGGCGACATCGTCGCGCGCTTCCAGGAAAACCAGACGATCCGCGCCTTCTTGACCGAGTCCACCGTCACGACGATGCTGAACCTGCTGATGGTGTTCATCTATTTCTCCATCCTGTTCGTCTACAACGTCAAGCTGACCCTGCTGTTGATCGCATTCGTCATCCCGATCATGGCGCTGACGATCCTGACGACGCCGCACATCAAGCAGTACGCGCGCGACGTCTTCAATGCCTCCACCGACGCGCACGCTTTCCTGATGGAAGCGCTGGGCGGCGTGGAGACGATCAAGGGGATGGGGAGCGAGCGTCCCGTGCGCCTGAAGTGGGAAAAGAAATACGTGAAGGCGCTCGACACGCAGTACCGCGCGCAGCAATTCAACATCCTCGTCGGCCTTGGGAGCCAGCTACTCAATGCGGGCACGACGATCGCGATCCTGTGGGCCGGTGCGAGCCTCGTTCTCGACCACGAATTGACGATCGGCCAGCTGATCGCCTTCAACGCCCTGATGGGCAGCGTGCTGGCGCCGTTGATGGGACTGGTGGCGCTGTGGAGCCGCCTTGCGGACGCCGGCGTCGCCATGGAACGCCTCGGCGACGTGCTCGACATCGAACCGGAACAAAAACCCAGCGAGGCGGCGAGCCGCGTCGTGCTGCCCGATTTGCGCGGTGACGTGAAACTCGAGAACGTGTACTTCCGCTATGGCGGCAACGACACGTCGTATGTGCTGGAAAACATCAGCATCGACATCCGCCGGGGCGAGCTCGTCGCCATCGTCGGCCGCAGCGGCTCGGGCAAGACGACCTTGGCGAAACTGCTCGTCGGCTTCTACGCGCCCACGGACGGCAAGATCCTCGTCGACGGCTACGACATGAGCGCGATCGACAAGGATTACTATCGCGCCCAGGTCGGCTACGTCATGCAGAGCAATCTGCTGTTCTCCGGCACCATCGCGGAAAACATCGCGAGCGGCGACGAGAGCCCGGACCGGCGCCGCATCGAACAGGTCGCGAAGATGGCGGATGCGCACGCCTTCATCAGCAAGATGCCGCTCGGGTACGAGCAGGTCGTGGGCGAGCGCGGCGTCGGGCTGTCCGGCGGCCAGGTGCAGCGTTTGTGCATCGCCCGTGCGTTGTACCAGGACCCGCGCCTGCTCGTGTTCGACGAGGCGACGTCGGCGCTCGACACGCAATCCGAAAGCAATATCATCGCGAACATGCACGAGATCCTCGCGGGACGCACGGCCGTGATCATCGCGCACCGTCTCAGCACGATCATGCGGGCGGATAAAATCGTCGTGCTGTACGAGGGCGGCATCGTCGAACAGGGCCGGCACGACGAGCTGCTGGCGGGGCGCGGCATGTATTACGAGCTCGTGCAGAAGCAATTGGCCGCAGCTTAATTATCATGAAATTGTTCAACCAGGACCTGCCACGCGGCGCATCGTCGATGTCGTACGCGGGCCTGCTGGAGCGCCTGGAAATCCTGCGCTCCACCTTGCGCTGGGCGAACCGCCTGGACCGGCCCGACATCGAAAAGCTGCTGCGCCAGGCCAATGCCGTGCGCGACGAGGTGATGCAGCTGTCGCACAAGGAGCGCTTCGTGCAGGCGGTTGCCGGCCAAGGATCGTCTGAACACGCGCCGGAGCAGACGCCTGGCGAGCGCCGCCAGGCCCTGCTCGCGCGCAGCTTCGTGTTCGAAGGCACGTTCGGCGACAACCCGCGCCTGCTGGACGCGCTCGAGATCGCGGAAAAGGCGGCCCCGACCGACCTGCCCGTCCTCGTCGACGGCGAAAGCGGCACGGGCAAGGAATTGATGGCCAAGGTGATCCACGCGAACGGCGCCCGCGCCGACAAGGCGTATATCTCCGTCAACTGCGGCGCGATTCCCGAGAGCCTGATCGAATCGGAACTGTTCGGCCACAAGCGCGGCGCGTTCACCGGCGCGGCGACGGACCGCAAGGGCAAGTTCGAAAGCGCGCACAAGGGCACGATCTTCCTGGACGAGATCGGAGAACTGCCCCTGCAGGGGCAAGTGAAATTGCTGCGCGTGCTGCAGTCGCACGAGATCCAGCGCGTGGGCTCGGACGAGACGATTGCCGTCGACACCCGCATCGTCGCCGCCACCAACAAGAACCTGCGCAAGCTGATCGAACTGGGCCAGTTCCGCGAAGACCTGTTTTATCGCCTCAGCGTGATCCACGTGACGTTGCCGCCGCTGCGCGAGCGGAAGGACGAGATCCCCCTGCTGCTGGCTTATTACGGCGACGAGGCGGCCGAAGCGCTGAAGCGGCGGCCGGTCGCGATGACGCCGGCATTGCGCGCCTTCCTGCTCGACTACGCCTACCCCGGCAACATACGCGAATTGCGCAACCTGATGTACCGGCTGGCCTGCCTGGCTGGCGACACGGCGGACATCGCGCACCTGCCCGAGGACATCCGCCCGGCCGCTCCTGTCCGGGCGCAAGCGTCATCACCGGCGCCGCCGGCATCGCTGGCCGAGGCCAAGCGCGCCGCCAGCGACGAGGCCGAACGCGCCTGCCTGGAACGCGGCCTCAAAGATGTGGGCGGCACCGTGGCCGAACTGGCGCGGCGCTGGGACATGAATCGCTCCCATTTGCAGATCCTGCTGAAGAAACACGGCCTGCATTCGAAGGATTTCCGCCGGCACTAGCCGAGCTTTCACAACGATGGATTGAGGACGGTCTGGTCGGGCTCGACGTCGTCCGCGCGCACGACGATGACGGAGATGTTGTCGCGCCCGCCCGCTTCCAGTGCCAGCCGGACGAGCGTATCGGCGGCCTGCGCGCAGTCGCCGCCGGTCAGTGCGCCGAACATGGCCTCCGGGCTGACCGCATTGCTCAGGCCGTCGCTGCAGAGCAGAAACACGTCGCCGTCGCTGACCTGCACCTGCACTTCATCCAGCTCCAGCGTCGTGGACGCACCGAGCGCGCGCGTGATCATGGCCGCGCCGGGGTAAGCCGATGCGTCGGCGGGCGACAAATGGTTCCGCGTTTGCAGTTCCTCGAACTGGTTGTGGTCGCGTGTGAGCTGGTGCAGGCTGCCGCCGCGGCAGAGATAGATGCGGCTGTCGCCGGCCCAGACGCAGACGCCCGTGCGTCCGGAGGCCAGCAGCAGGACGAGTGTCGTCCCGATGACGGGCACGTTGCGCGCCGCGGCTTCCGCCACGAGCAGGCCGTTCACTTCGAGCAGGCAGACGCGCGCGGCGGCGACGGCATCCTGCAGGGAATCGTCCGGCGGTAACGCATCCAGCGCCTCCACCGTCATGCGGCTCGCGATTTCGCCGAACGCATGACCGCCCATGCCGTCGGCGACGGCCCACAGGCGCCGCGCCGGCCGATCCAGCACGGCATCTTCGTTATTGCTGCGCACCAGTCCCGTGTCGGTGCGCGCCGCCGAGGTCCAGCGGAGTTGCAGCGCCTCGCCCATCAGACGTGTCCGTTGTTGATGCTCCGTTCATCGACACCGACGGTGACCACCGCGTTCGGCGCCGCATTGCTCACGCTGACCGTCTGGAACTGGTTGATCATCTGGTCCGCGTAATTGTTGATCTGGTAAAAATTGATGACAGGCAGGGGCCGCAGTTCCGGCGGCAGGTAGGCCTGGATCCAGCCGAAGCACCACGCCGCGCCGTCGCCGCCGCGGACACGCGCCATCGCGCGGGCGTCGAGGGTGCGCTCGACGCGAAGGTCATCAATCCTGATGTGCGCCATGTGGGCCTCCTGGTTGAAAGACAACGGCAAATCGTTTTGGTTCAGTCGATTTGGCGGGGACCGCTGCGGATCCCCGCCATCCCGGGTCAGATCACCGCGATGTTGTTCTGGCCGAACTGGCTCGTGTTGTTGTTCGCGGTTACGCCGCTGACGAAGGCCGATCCGTTCGCGGTCGCGTTGACGACGTTCTGGAACTGGGTCAGGTTCTGCGTCGCGTCTACCGACGTACCGTACGTCGGCGACGGCAGCGGGTACCAGGATGTCTGGGTCATGCTGTGGCCGCCACGCACGGCGGCCATGGCGCCGTGATCGAGTTCGGAGGTGACGGACAGGTCTTTGATGATCAGGGTTTTCATGATGTTCTCCTTAAAAATTAGAGCGGGACGACGGCGTTGTTGGTAGCAAATTGCAGCGGGTTCAAGCTCACATCGGGGGCCGTGAAGCCATCGCCGATCACGCTGTTGTTGAGGACGTTGACCTTGATGTCCTGGACCTGGGCGATGCGCTGGTCGAGGTTCAGGTTGACGTTCACGTTCGGCCCGAAGGCGTGGCCTCCCCGGATCGCAGACATGGCATGCGTGTCCAGTGCGCGGCTGCGGGAAAGGTCCTGGATGACGATCGACGACATGGTGTTCTCCTCAGATGACCAGCAGGTTGTTCTGGCCGAATTGCGACGTATTGTTGTTCGCGGTCACACCGCTCACGAAGGCCGAGCCGTCGGCCGTCTCGTTGAGGACGTTCTGGAACTGGGTCAGGTTCTGCGTCGCGTTGACGGTTTTCGCATACGACGGCATCGGATACAGCGAGTACGACGGGCTGCTCATGCCGTGGCCACCGCGCACGCGTGCCATTTGTTTGTGATCCAGTTCGCAGCTCTGGGCCAGGTCTTTGATGATCAGGGTTTTCATGACATTCTCCTTACAGGACGGTGATGTTGTTCTGACCGAATTGATCGGTGTTATTGGTGGCGCTGACGCCGGAAATGAAGGCCGAACCGTTGGCGGTCAGGTTTTTCACGTCCTGGAACTGCATCAGGTTCTGGTTTGCCTTGACCGACGTGTCGTACGACGGGGTATACATGGGCGGCCAGGGCATGGACGTGGCGCCGTGACCACCGCGGATGGCGATCATGTCGCTGTGGCTCAGTTCGCAGGTTTTGGCGAGGTCTTTGATGATCAGGGTTTTCATGTCGGTTCTCCTTGAGTCGGTGATTTGGTTGAAAGAGCGTTTGATTTGCGCTCACCAGGGTATGAGCAGAATGCGTGCCAGGCCAAAAAGCCCGTAAAAACAGGCGTTCCTGCTGTCCGGGAGGCGAACGTGGCGGGTACGGACCAACATCGCGCCGTATCTGTTGGATCCATACGAACACCGGACCCGCAGGCACAAAAAAAACCGCCCGGCTGGCGGGCCGGGCGGCGTAATGATCGTATAAACGGTTTATATGGTTTATCTGGAAGGCGGGCGGCTTGTTTTCGTGCCCGTGCGGAAGTCCACGATCCGCTGCGGTTGCGCCGGTCGCAGCACGCCCGCCTGGGAACGCGCGCGCGAACCGCCCGAGATCGCCTGCATTGCCTTGCGGTCCAGGTCGGTGTTCTCGGATAAATCCTTGATGGTGATGGTTGCCATGTCGTTCTCCTGAATGAGAATACCGGCCCTGCCATCGCGAGATGGCAGGGCCGGCATGAGTGACCTGTCTAATTCGGTTTGGTTCCGCTCAGTGGGAAACCAGCGCGTTGTTCTGGCCGAACTGGCTCGTGTTGTTGTGTACGGTGACGCCGTCGATGAAGGCCGAGCCGTTGGCCGTCGCGTTCGTCACATTCTGGAATTGCTGCAGGTTCTGGTTGACGTCGACGGTCGAGTCGTAGCCCGGGAAGTAGACCGGCATCGGGGACAGCCCATGCGACTGTTGCTGTATCTTGCCGTGACCGCCACGCACGCGCACCATCGCGCCGCGGTCCAGTTCGCAGGTCAATGCCAGGTCTTTGATCGACAGAATGTTCATCGTGTTTCTCCTTGAGAGTATCTGGTTAAGTTGGTTGGTGAGCCGCTTTCGTCGTGCTCACCCACCTCTTTGCGAGAACCGTGCCAGTGGGTTTTGCCTTCATTTGCGGCGTTTTATCGGGTATCCGGTGGGTTCATTCCAACACCTGTCTTCACGGCGTTTGGCCGGGAACAACACATCGCCTGTGCGGTGAATTTGCACACGGCGCACCTGTCAGAGGAAGAATGGACAACCTCGCCGATACCCTTCGCCAGTTCCAGAGCGGCACCCTCGGGCAAGCCGAGATGCTGGCGCGCGTCGATCGTCTGTTGGCAAGTACGCCCGAGAGCGTCTCGAGCCTGCTCAAGACGCTCAACGACGCGCACCGCCGCGCGCCGCTGCCGGCCGAGGTCTACGGCGAAGTCGAGCGCCGCATCGCGCAGGCGATCGAGGCGCGCCAGCGCCAGCGCGTCGGCGAAGAAGAGACCTATGTCCAGACCAAGCCCCTGCAGCCGCCGACGCAGCCCGCGGGCATCGCGGGTCCGCCGGGCGCGGCCGTCGAGCGCATGAAAGGCGTGGGCGACACGCTCAACGGCCGCTTCGTGCTCGAGGAATGCGTCGGTTTCGGCGGCATGGGCACCGTCTACAAGGCGCTCGACCTGCGCAAGCTGGAGGCGTCGGACCGCCATCCCTATATCGCGATCAAGGTGCTGAACGTGCAGTTCCAGGGCCATCCGAAATCGCTGATCGCGCTGCAGCGGGAAGCGCGCAAGGCGCAGACCCTGGCCCATCCGAACATCGTGGCCGTATACGACTTCGACCGCGACGGCTCGATGGTCTACATCACGATGGAATACCTGCCCGGTAAATCGCTGAGCCAGATGCTGCGCGCGCCCGACTTCCACCCCCTGCCGTTCGACGAGGCGATGAAGATCGTGAGCGGCATGGGCCGTGCGCTCGCCTATGCGCACGAGCGGGGCTTCGTCCATTGCGACTTCAAGCCGGCCAACGTGATCCTGACGGAGAACGGCGGCGTCAAGGTCATCGACTTCGGCATCGCGCGCGTGTTCCAGAAGGCGGAAGAGGATGCGGACGTGACCGTCTTCGACCCCGGCAGCCTGGGTGCCCTGACACCGGCCTATGCGAGCCCCGAGATGCTGGAAAACCGCGAGCCCGATCCGCGCGACGACATCTATGCGCTCGGCTGCATCACGTATGAATTGCTGACGGGCCGCCACCCGTTCAACCGCCTGTCCGCGCTCCAGGCGCGCGATGCGGGATTGCGTGCGCAGCGTCCGCCCGGCCTCGGCCACCGGCAATGGCGCGCGCTGCGCAATGCGCTCGCATTGCGGCGCGAACTCCGCACGCCCACCGTCAACGGCTTCTTGAAGGAGATCGGCGCACGCGACCTGCGGCGCCGGCAGCCGCTGCTGATCGGGGCGGGCACCGCGCTGGCCGCCGCGGCCGCCGCACTGGTCGTGTTCGTCGCGCTGCGCCTGCTGTTGCCGCGGCATGGCACCGCGCCCCCTGCGCAGGTGCCGTCCACGCCTGCTGTCGTCGCGGGTACGCCATCCGCACCGCCCACGCACACCGCACCGCCCGCGCCGGCGCCTCCGCCGACCCTGGCGGCCGTCTCCACCGTCCTGGCTGGCGTGCCGTGCTCGGCGCTCGCGCCCGCCATCGACGGACGTGTCGTGCGCGTGCAGGGTTATCTCGCGCACAGCGTCGGTCCGGCGCGCCTCAAGGCGATGCTGGCGGCACTGCCGGGCGTGACGCGGGTCGAGCTGACCTTGCACGACGTCGACGATGCGAAATGTCCGGTGATGCGCGTCCTCGGCCGTTACTGGGTCGCCTCCCGCACGGCCAGTGTGTCGCTCCGCCTGAACCCGGGCAGCGGCCGGGCCGGCAACCTGGTAGCGGGCGATACGCTGATGGTCGACGTGTCCACGCCGGACTACCAGTCGTACGTGTCGGTCGATTATTTCGTCCTGGACGGCAACGTCGTCCACCTGCTGCCCAATGCGGCCGCGCGCGAAAACCTGGCGCCGCCGCGCTACACGGCCACCATCGGCAGTCTCGGCAACTGGGTGATCGGTCCGCCATTCGGCACCGAGATGCTCGTGCTGGTGACGACGTCCGTGCCGCTGTTCGACAGCCTGCGTCCGGATGCGGAACCGGGGGCGGCCTACCTGCGCGCCCTGGACGAGCGCCTCGCCACGATCGCCAGGGCGCATGGTGCTATCGCCGTGGACTTTTTGCAGATCACGACGCACGCGCGCCGCTAGCAGGCACTCCAGGTCAGTCGAACGAACGCGCGACCCGGAAGCCATTCTGCGACTGGCGTACGCTGGCGTCGTATTTGAAACGCGTGGTGGACAGCATGTAGCTGCCGTTCTCGCGCCAAGAGCCGCCGCGGATGACGCGCGCCTGGCAGTTCCCATCGACCCAGGCGCTGCCGTCGGCGGGCGCACCCTTGTAGGTGCTGTGCCAGCAATCCTGTACCCATTCCCACACGCTGCCGTTCATGTCGTTCAGGCCGAACGGGTTGGCGGGAAAGCTGCCGACCGGCGGCGGCCGCTCGGCATTCCAGGGCTCGCCGCAGCCTTCGCAGCTCGAATTCCCGCCCTTCATCTCGTGGCCCCACCAGTAGCGGGTCGTGGTGCCGCCGCGTGCCGCGTATTCCCATTCGGCCTCGGTCGGCAGGCGGTACGGCTTCCCGCTCACCGTGCCGAGCCATTTGAGGTACAGCTGCGCCTCGTCCCAGCTGACGTCGCGCATCGGCAGGTTGTCCGGCACGTTGCCCAGCGAGGGCATTGCCGGACACACGCTGGCCCGCACGCACTGGTTCCACTGGCCCACCGTGACCTCGTACTTGCCGATCGCGAACGGCGTGTGCAGCGCCACCTTGTGCGCGGGGCGCTCGGATGGATCGCTGCTGTTGCTGCCCATCGTGAACGGCCGCGGCGACAACACCACCATCACCGGGCAGACGTCGCAATCCTTGATCGTGGCGACGGAGCCGGCCGGGCCCGCCACGGGCGCCGCCTCGTGGCCGCCCTCGACGGGTGGCGGTATGGGGCGGACCTTGTTGTCGGGCGGCTTCGCTGGCTGCGGCTTCGGCGTTGTTTTCGTCTGGGCCTGCGTGGCGGCGGGCTTGCTCTCGGCCGGCTTCGCAGGCGCGGGCGCCGGTGCGGACGCCTGCGGCTGGGCCGCCTTCAGCTGCTGGATGCGCGTGCGCGCGAGCGACGCGAACCGTCCCTTGGGATAGGCCTGCAAGTACGCCTCGTAGTCGCCGATCTGCTTGCTGTCCTTGACGGAATTCCAGAACGCCAGCTCGAACTGTTCAGCGCTGTTCTTGGGCAGGACGCCCGCCACCTGGAACGTCGGGGGTACCCCGTGCGCGTGCGCGACGGCCGCCAGCGCCATCAGGCTGCACAGGATCAAGAGCCTCATCCACACAGGCCGCCTCCACAAGGGTCAGGAAACCGCTTAGACCACCGGCCGCCGCGATTGTGCCGGCCGCACGTTTGTGCTGGCACAGGTGCCAGGCGTTCCGGTTGATGGATGCTGCCGGAACAGCGGCCTGCACGACGGGAGGAGAGGACGATGCGCAAAACAATTGTTTTGATGCTTAGCGCGGTGGTGCTGCAGGCCGTGCCGGTGCTCGCGCGCACGCCGTCGCCCGAGAACGCGCAGGTGTATTTCATCTGGCCCAACGATGGCACGACCGTCCACCACGCGTTCTGGGTCCGCATGGGCTTGCGCAACATGGGCGTTGCGCCCAGGGGCACGGACATCGCGAAGACGGGCCACCACCATGTGCTGATCGACACGGACCTGCCCGAGAACATGGACCTGGCCGTGCCGAACGACCGCAACCACCTGCATTTCGGCGCCGGCGAAACGGAGGCGAGAATAGAACTGCCGCCGGGTTCCCATACGCTGCAACTGCTGTTGGCCGACAAGGATCATATTCCGCACGATCCTCCCGTGTATTCAAAAAAGATCACGGTCACGGTCAAGTGAGACAGGAGCCTTCCATGCGCATGCGACTGGCTGTCATCCTCTTTGCCATCACCGTCCCAGGTCATGGCGCCGAGCCGACCCCCGCGCCGCCCAACGCCTACCTGTACATCGGCTGGCCCAACGACGGCCAGGTGGTATCGTCGGACAAGCCGATCCGCGTCTGGTTCGGGCTGCGCAACATGGGCGTGGCGCCGAAAGGCGTGAAGTTTCCGAATACGGGGCACCACCACCTGCTGATCGACACGGACGCGCCGGCGCCCGGCGTCGAGATCCCGAATGACCGCAACCACCTGCACTTCGGCGCCGGCGAGACGGAGACGACGATCGAACTGCCACCCGGCAGGCATACGCTGCAACTCGTCATGGGCGACGACCAGCACGTCACCTTCGACCCGTCTGTCCAGTCTAAAAAAATCACGATCACTGTGAAATGATCGCGAACTGTAGCGCCGCGTCATTGTCTTACGGGTCTTATGGCGAGGACGACATGGCGATCGAACCGGCACCGGAACAGCATGCAGCACCGCACGTGGAAGGCGGCGTCAGCGCGTATCTCGAGCTGCTGGGCGGGCGCGACGTCAGGCCGCGGCTGTTTCCGCTGCACGACGAGGTCGTGATCGGCCGCGATCGCCAGGACGCGCTCGCCTCCGACCGGTTCATCTGCATCCCGCTGCACACGATCAGCCGCCGCCATGCGCGCGTGCGGCGCCGCGGCGAGGCCTGGTCGGTCGAGGACCTGCACTCGTCGAACGGCACCTTCGTCAACGGCGAGAGGCTGCAGCCCGGGTCGTGGCACGTGCTGGGCGACGGCGACGAGCTGGCGCTCGCGTCCACCCAGCTCGTGTTCCGCTCGCTGGTCGCACCGGGCACGGCCAGCCTGCCCACGGTGATCAGGAAGTCCGTCGACGCCACGCAGTACGTGCCGCCGGCCGGTCCGCGCGATGCGCCCCGCGGCGAGCTCGAGAAGTCGGTGCTGAAGCTGCATGCGATGGCCCAGGTCAGCATCGCGCTGGGCGCCGTCACGGACCGCGCGACCCTGACGGAAAAGATCATGAATTTCATCTTCGACCTGTTCCCGCTGGCCGAGCGCGCGTTCATCCTGCTGCGCCAGAACGAACGCGACCCGCCGGTGCCGGTCGCGGCGCGGCGGCGCAACGGCATGGTCGAGGACCCGAGGCAGGCGCGCCTGTCGCACACGATCGTCGACGAAGTGCTGGGCAGGAAGCGCGCCATCCTGTCCGTCGATACCTTGGCCGACCGCCACTTCGCGGCGCAGGATTCGATCGTCGCCCAGGCGATCCGCAGCGTCATGTGCGCGCCGCTGATCGTGGGCGAGGAAGTGCTGGGACTGATCCAGGTCGACAGCTCGTCCGACCCGCGTGCCTTCCAGGAGGCCGATCTCGAACTGCTCACGGGCGTGTGCGCGGAAACGGCCGTCGCGCTCAAGAATTTCCAGCTGTATTCCGACATCGAACGCCTGCTCGACGGCTTCGTGCGCGCGTCCGTGCAGGCGATCGAGGAGCGCGACCCCGTCACGGCCGGCCACTCGTTCCGCGTGGCGGGCTATGCCGAGCGCCTCGCCACGGCACTCGACCGCGCGCAGGATCCGGACGTGCGCCGTATCGCCTTTACGCGCGAGCAGCTGCGCGAGATCCGCTACGCCGCGCTGCTGCACGACTTCGGCAAGGTCGGCGTGCGCGAACACGTGCTGCGCAAGGAAAAAAAGCTGCACCACGCCGACATGCGCCTGCTGGAGCAGCGCTTCCTGTACGCGCGCGCCTGCCTGGAGCGCCAGGCATACCACACGCTCGCGCAGCGCCACATCGACGAAGGCTGGAGCGCGGCGACGTTCCGGGCCGAAAAGGCAGCCGCCGACGCGCGCCTGGCGGAGGAAGCGGCCCGGCTCGACGGCTTCCTTGCCACGATCCGCAGCGCCAACGAGCCCGCCATCTCGCGCAGCAGCACGCTGCCCGACCTGCGCGACATCGTCCACTACGGCTGCCACGACCCGGACGGCCATCCGTTCGCGCTGCTGGAAGACCACGAAGTGGCCGCGCTGAGCCTCGCGAAAGGCTGCCTGACGGCAGACGAGCGGCGCCAGATCGAGGAACATGTGGTGGATTCGTATTCGTTCCTCGTCCTGATTCCATGGACGAAAGACCTGGCCGGCGTGCCCGCGATCGCGCACGGCCACCACGAAAAGCTGGACGGGTCCGGCTATCCGTCGGGCCTGCGCGGGCCGCAGATCAGCATCCAGACGCGCATCCTGACGATCTCCGACATCTACGACGCGCTCACGGCCGGCGACCGGCCGTACAAGAAGGCGGTGCCCGTGGAACAGGCGCTGGACCTGATGCACGAGGAATGCAATGCGGGGCATATCGATGCACGCCTGTTCCAGGTGTTCGTGGATTCCCATGCTTGGGCGACATCTTGGGCGGCACAATGACTGCCCGTTTCCTTTGCCTCATTGCCGCCCTGCTGCTCGCCGCCTGCGCCGACGTCAGCATGCGCCCGTACGCGCGGCCGTCCGTGCCGGCCAAGACGGCATGGGCGAACTCGGCCAGCCTGCCGCTGTCCAAGACGGACCTGATCGTCCCGGACTGGTGGCACGAGTTCCGCGATCCCTACCTCGACCAGCTCGTCAGCCGCGCGCTCGCCGGCAATTTCGACCTGGCCGTGCTCGCCGCGCGCATCGGCGTCGCCAACGCGCAGATCGGAGAAGCACGCGCCGGCGCGCTGCCCACGCTCGACGCGGGCGCGGGTGCGAGCTTCCAGAAGGTCACGGGACAGCCGTTCACGAAGCAGTTCAACCTGGCCACGCAGACCAACTGGGACATCGACATCTGGGGCAAGGTCGAGAAGGGCGTGCAGGCGCAGAAGGCGGAATTCGCCGCCACCGAGGCCGACTGGCGCGCCGGCTATCTGAAACTCGTGTCGGACGTGTCGACGACGTATTTCCAGATCCTGCAGTTCGACGAACAGATCGCCCAGCAGCGCCAGACGCTCGCCCGCAACCGCGACATCCTGACCACGTACCAGGCGATGGCGCAGAACGGTCTCATTCCACAGACGCGCGTGCTGCAGCAATCGGCCGAGGTCAACCGCCTGGGCACGGAGCTGATCGAATTGCAGCGCCTGCGTGCGCTGGCCGCCAATGCGCTCGCGACCTTGATCGGCGTACCGGCCGGCGACTTCCAGATGCCTGCCGGGCGCCTGCAGGAGCGGGTGCGCGTGCCCGAGGTGCCAAGCGGCCTGCCGTCGCAATTGCTGAAACGCCGGCCCGACGTCGTCGCGGCCGAATACCGCGTGCTGGAAGCGTACGACCTGACGGGGCAGGCCAAGCTGGCGCAACTGCCGTCGATCAGCCTGACGGGGCGCGGCGGCACGTCCAGCTTCGCGCTGTCGACCCTGCTGAAATCGTTCACGTTCGGGCTGCTGCCCAGCATTAATTTTCCGATTCTCGACCCGGGCGTGAAGGCACGCGTGCGTACGAGCGAGGCGCAGACCAAGGTGGCGGAGCAGGCGTACCGCCAGACCGTCATGGCCGCGTTCGAGGACGTCGAGAACGCGCTCGTCAACCTGGAGGCGCACAAGAAGCAGCGGACAGAATTGCAGCAGCAGGTCGACCAGTTGCGGCTCGTGGCCAGCACGACGGATGCGCAGCGCAAGGAAGGCGTGGCGTCGCAGCTGGAAGTGTTCGAGACCGAGCGTTCCCTGCTGGGGGCCCAGCTGGCGCTGCTCGCCAACCAGCAGCAGATCCTGTCCGACACGGTGACGCTGTACAAGGCACTGGGCGGCGGCTGGCCGCCCGTGGAGGTGGCCGATGCCGCGCAGCATTGAAAGACGCTCCGATGGCGCCTGACGAAGTCCTGGTCGGCAAGATGCAGGCACCGCCTTTTCAACGTGTCGGCATCGTGCTCGAACCGCTGAACCATCCCGAGCTCGGCCCCGTCGCCATCGACGACGGCCTGTTCGCCATCGGCCGCACCGAGCAGCCGTTCGCCGCGTATCCGCCCGAGATCGTGGCCGACCTGTCGCGCCGCCATGCGCGCGTCTTCGTCGAGGGTGGCGATGCGTATATCGCCGACCTGGGCAGCAAGAACGGCACCACGGTCAACGGCGTGGCCGTGCGCCACGGCATCGTGCGGCTGCACGACGGCGACGAGGTCGGCCTCGCCCGCGTGCTCGCGTACCGGGTGCGGCTGCAGGCGTCACCGCCCGCAGCGGCGCCGGTGGCGCGGCTCGCCAGTCTCACGCTGGAACCGGAGCGTACCGATCTCGGGCTGGAGCCCATCGTCATCACCAGCTTTCCCTTCCTGATCAGCAAGGTCGACGACACGTTCGCGCGCTACAAGGAGAAGGAGCCGCACCAGGTGGGCTATCTGTCGCGCCGCCACGCGCACATCTTCCTCAAGGGAGGCGTGCCGTACGTGGAAGACCTGGGCAGCACGAACGGCACGTTCATCGGCGCCGTGCGACTCGACGAACATGCGCACGCGCTCGAGGACGGCGACGTGCTCGCGTTCGGCGGCCACCATTTCGTCTATCGCGTGCGCCTGCAATGGGAGCAGGCCGGCCCGGAGCCGACCATCACGCGGGTGTCGTCCCCGCCGGCGGCCCACGCTCCGGCCGCGGCGACGGATGCGGACCATACGACGTTCGTCGCCTCCGCCGGCTCGTTCCTCGACATTTTCTGCGCAGACGACCAGGCCGGCGCCCAGGACGACGAAGTGAACCCCGCCGCCGCGGAACCGCCCAGGGACACGCGCGGCAAGGCCGCCCTGATGACGGCCGCCCTGCTGGACGCAATGGGCGCCGCCGGCGACGCCGACCCCGCGCGCCTGCGCCGTTGGCTGGCCGTGGCGGGGGCCGTGGTCGTGGCGATGATCCTGCTGTTCCACCTGGCCGGTGCGCCGGAACGGGCGTTGCAGGGCCTCGTCGACAGCGGCGATTTCGTGACCGCTGCCCGCCTCGCCGACGACCGCCTCGCGCGCGACCCGGACAATGCGGACGTGAAGTCGCTGGGCACGGAAGCCTTGCTGAAAGCGGAACTGCCGCAGTGGATGGCGGACCTGAAGGCGGGCCGGTTCGACCGCGCCAGCCAGGCCGAGGCGCGCATGCGGCGCCTGGCCGGCCACAATGCGGATGCGCAGCCGCTCGTCGCGGAAATCGCCTGGGTCGGCGACGTGGAACGCTTCGTCCATGCGCGCGGCGGCGCGGCGGCCCCCGTGCGCGACGCGGCCGACGGCGCGCGCGTGCGCCGGATGGTTCGCCAATGGCAGGACGAGCAGCCGGCGCACCAGCGCGCGTTCGCAACGATCTCGGCCTACGTGCCGGCATTCCGCGACACGTATGCGCAGGCGGCGAGCGACCTGCGCAAGCTGGCGCTGGCGGGAGGCGGCGATGGCAACGAGTAACAAGCCCCTGCGACCGCTGATCGGCGCGCTGGAAGACCACAGCGACGAAGGCATCGGCATCCTGACGGCCACGCCGGCGCGCCTGACGCACCTGGCCATCTACGTGATGGTGGCGCTGGTGCTGGCCGGCCTGGCGTGGTCGTTCTTCGGCCGTGCCGACGTCCTCGTGATGGCGCCGGGCACGCTCGTGCCGGCGTCCGAGGTGCGCCGGTTGTATGCGCCGATCGACGGCGAGCTGGCCAACATCTACATCGCGGAAGGCCAGCCCGTGCTGAAGGGCGACGTGGTGGCGCGGCTGTACGCGCGCGGCGCCATCGAAGCGGCGCGCAATGCGCTGGAAGCGCGTCTGAAACTGGAAGACGCGGAGCGCGAATGGAAGGAATTCCCGCAAAAGAAAGCGCTGCTGGACGAGCGGGTGGCGGCCCTGAAGGAAGCGATGGACACGGAGGAGCGCCAGCACGAGCGCCGCCTGGCCGAGGGGACGAGCCGCCTCGCCGCCGGCCAGCGCGCGCAGGCACAGGAAGCGCGCACGAACCTGGAAGACGCGCGCCGCGCACGGGATGCGGCGCGCGACGAGGCGGCCAAGTACGAGCGCCTGTTCGCGCTGCCGGGCGGCGGCGGGGTCTCGCAACTGCAGGTCGAGGGCAAGAAGAATGCGCTGCAGGCGGCCGAGAACGCGGTGCGCGTGGCGGAATCGCGCGTGAGCGAATTGTCGGCGCGCCAGAGCCTGGAAACGACCGAGGCGCGGTCGCAGCTGGAGACGAGCGGCCAGCAGCTCGCGAGCCTGCGCCTGCAGTACGAAGCGGCGAAGCGCGAGGCGACCAATGTCGAGGAAAAACTGCGGTTGCAGGTGCAGACGGCGCGACTGGTGGCGGATGCGGCATCGCGTATCCAGTTCGAGAACATTGACAAGGACAATTTCCTGCGCATCCTTGCGCCGGTGGATGGCGTGATCACGGACGTGACGTCCACACAGCCTGGCGACAAGATCCAGGCGAACACGCCGCTGGGCGGCATCGTGCCGAAGAACACGCGGCCCCTGCTCAAGATCGAGATTCCCGAACAGGACCGCGCCTTCCTGCGCGAGGGCTTGCCGGTGCAGGTGAAGTTCAACGCCTTTCCCTACCAGCGCTACGGTGTCATCAACGGCACCCTGCAGACCATCGCGCCCGCGACCCGCGCCTCGGCGCAGACGCGGTTGCCCGTGTACGAAGGCCGCGTCGCCCTCGAGCGCGACCACTACACCGTGGGCGACACGTCGTACCCGCTGCGTTACGGCATGACGGCGAGCGCGGAAATCGTCGTGCGCAAGCGCCGCCTGATCGACCTGGCGTTCGACCCGTTCCGTCAGCTCGGCGGGTGAGAGCCTCTACTGCGGTAAGCCGTTGTAGCCTTCTGACGCCGCCTTGAGCTGCAGGAAGACGACGTCGGCCGGCAAGGTCTCGCCCGCCCGCAGCTTGGTGCGCGGGTCGTCCATCACGGGCGTCAGCATGAGCTTGCCTTCGACCCGGTCGGCGACGAACCAGGATTTCATCGCGGGCACGTGCACGACGAAATCGCCGGCGCCATGGCGATAGCGGCTGACGAGCCGTGCGACGGCCGCGTTGCCCAGTTCGGACGCCCGCCAGCCGTCGCGCGCGCCGGTGACGAAGATCGACGTGGCCACGCGGTCGCCGACCTTGACGGGGTACAGGCTGCGGCGGATGTCGACGAGCAGCGTTTCCGGATCGGTGTTCTCGGCGAAGGCACGCAGGGCGTCGAGCTGGACCCGGTAGACCTGCAGCGGTTCGCCGAGGGTGGCCTGGCGTACCTCGGCCTCCGACTCGAAACCGAGCGACGCATAGTTGCCGGCATTGACGATGTGCCTGAGCGTGTCCAGGCCGTGCTGGGCGGCCGTCTGCTGGCTGTGGTTGGGGCGGGGCTGGCTCGTCTGGCAACCGCCGAGGAAACAGGCCAGCGCAACGATCACCGCGAAAGGAAATTTGCGCATGTCAGTCACCTTTGTACGTGATGTTGTAATAGTCGTTCCAGTGCGTGTGGTCGCCCGCGCGGCTGACGTAATCGGCATACGTCATGATGGTTTCGGTGCCGCCGACCAGCGTATTCAGATCCGTATAAGGCTCGGGATCGTTGACGTCCACGTATTGCACGCCATTCACGGTGAAATAACCTTTTACGACCATCATGTGACCGCCGCCGCCGGGCCAATGCCAGCTGAACGCAATCGGTTTCTTTTTGCAATAAATCTGCGATTTGATCTGGCTGAACGTAAGCGCCGTATCGGACGTCTGGTCGGCCGTAAAACCGTATTTCTCGTATTCCGGCCAGCCGCCGTTATTGCAGCTGCCGGAATTATTTTCGCAGCACGTCGTGAGACCGAAACGGTTATTGGCTTCGACGCATTGGGCGACGTCGTGGCCCAGGAAACGCATGGTCATCTGGCCGCTCGCCGCCCAGCACCAGTTCGACGCCTGCTGCGGTAATTTAGGCACGTCGATCGTCGCTACCAATGGGGGATGACAACAGGCGGATAAAGTTCCCAATAAAAAAATTCCGCCAAGAATATGTGCGCTTTTCATTACGGCGACCCTCCAGCGAGTTCAATCGTTTATTTCGGGAATCATCCATATATGGATAAACCCTCCCGATAAAGGTATATGCAGACCGGTTGCCAACCCAACCTTATTCCCGTGATCTGTTGAGGCCGCTCATTGATGAATAACGCCATCTTTTATTGCGGTATCATTGCGCCATGCGCCGCCTGATCCTCATCCTGCTGCTGGTTGTCTATCCATTCCAGGTCGCCCTGGCCGTGGCGGACAAGTGCTGCGCGATGACGCCGGCCGGCGTGAGCCACCACAGCGTCGCCGCGGACGCCGGGCCCGTGTTCGTGGCCGACGACGACGGCGCGTCCCTCGCCGATCCGCATTGCGCGGCCTGCACGTTCGGCCACACCGCTTGCCTGCCGGCGCCCTTCGTCGTCATCCCGGCCGAGCGCCGGCACGCATCCGGCGTCGCTTTCTACCCGCCCTACCTCAAAGCGCCTCCCGCAAGCCGTCCCGAACGGCCCCAATGGCCTGCCGCCGCCTGACCTGCGCGCGGCATTGATCCCTCACAAATCCCCGCGCGCCTGAATCGACCATTTTCAGGAGCACGCATGAACACACCCAGACAAAAGCTGGCGGTGGTCGTCCTCGCATCCGCATTGGCATGGCGCTGCGGCGCCGAGCCCCTGCGCGTCGCGGCGGACACCGCCCCCATCGACTTATCCACAGCGATCCGGCTCGCCCTCGACCAGCCCGCCGCGCGCGCGGCCGCGCACGAGGTGGCGGCGAGCGATGCCCTCGTCGGCCAGGCGGGCCGCCTGCCGAATCCCGAACTGTCCTGGCTGCGCGAAGGCCAGCAGGCGGGCACGCGCACGACCACCGTGCAGATCAACCAGCCGATCGAGCTCGGCGGCAAACGCCGGGCCCGCGTCGCCCTTGCGCAGGGCGAGGCCGACGCGGCGCGCGCCGACCGCCAGGCGCAGCGGCTGGCCATCCGGGCCGATGTCATCGCCGCCTACCACGACGTCCTGATCGCGGGGCACCGGCTGGCACTCGCCCAGGCATTGACGGACCTCGCGCGCCGCACCGTAGACGTGGCCGGCAAGCGCGTGGCGGCCGGAAAAATCTCGCCCATCGACGAGACGCGGGCCCGCCTGGCCGCCGTCGACGCATCGACCGCGCTGACCCAGGCGA
This sequence comes from Massilia sp. PDC64, assembly GCF_900101265.1. Taxonomy (GTDB): domain Bacteria; phylum Pseudomonadota; class Gammaproteobacteria; order Burkholderiales; family Burkholderiaceae_D; genus Telluria. The sequence continues at coordinate 315,464 of NZ_FMZS01000007.1, read as the reverse complement.
CGGCGACGCTGGCCATCGCCCGTACGACGCTGGGCGCGCTGATCGGCCGTCCTCCAGAAACGCTCGCACTGGACGACGACAGCGACCGGCTGCCGGACGCCCCACCCATCGCGTCCTTGCTGAGCCGTGAAGCCGCCGCCGTCCGCCGCGCACGCGGCCAGCTGTCGACGCGGCAGGCCCAGGCGGACGTCGAGCGCGCTGCGCGTGTGCCGGACGTCACCCTGTCCGTGGGCACGCAAAAGGATGACCAGGTGGGCCGGCGCCAGGCCGTCGTCGGCCTGTCCGTGCCGCTGCCCCTGTTCAACCGCAACGCGGATGCCCTGCGCGCGGCCCTGCGCCGTACCGATGCCGCGCACGATGAACTGGCTGCTGCCCGGGGCGAGACGGCGTCTGCGCTGACGGCCGCCCACACGCGCTACGCAACGGCGACGCAAGAGGTCCGGCTGTTGCGCGACGACGTCGTGCCGGGCGCGAAGTCCGCGTACGAGCAGACGCTGAAAGGATTCGAGTACGGGAAGTTTTCCTTCCTGGACGTGCTCGACGCGCAACGCACGTGGTTCCAGGCCCAGGCGCGCCAGTGGGACAGCCTGGAGGCCGCCTGGCGCGCCTGGGCCGATATCGAACGCCTCGCCGGCACCGATCAAGACTGAAAGAACATCATGACGAAGACACAAAAAATGGCGATCGCGCTGATGTGCGCGTTCGCCCTCCTCCTTGCCGGCCTGATGCTGTTCACGCGCCAGGACACCGTCCCTGCGAAAGATGCGCACGGCCACGACGACCGCGGCGCGGAAACCGGCGCCGCTTCAGAAGACGCCGGCGAACGCGGCATCGCGATGACGGCGGCGCAGATCAAGGCCAACGGCATCGCCCTCGACACGGCCGGCGCGGCCACCTTGCGGCAGCGGCTGCACCTTCCCGCGCAAGTGAAAACCGATGCGGAACACACCGTCGCGCTGGCCGTACCGGCGCCGGGCATCGTGCAGGCCGTGCTCGTGTCGCCGGGGACCCTCGTGCGCAAGGGCCAGGCACTCGTGACGATCCGGAGCCCGGCCGTCGCACAATGGCGTGCCGACGCCGCCAGCGCGCGCCAGCGCCTGCAGCTCGCGCGCACGACGTACCAGCGCGAAAAGACGCTGTGGGACGAGCGCATCTCGGCTCGCCAGGACCTCGACGCCGCCGCGACGGCGATGAAGGAAGCGGAGATCGCCGCACAGGCCGCCGCGCAGCATCTGGCCGCCCTCGGCATCGAGGCGGGCACTGTATCCGGCAGCGTCACGATGCGGGCACCGATCGCCGGCGTCGTCGTCGAGAAGCCGGCTGTGGCGGGCCAGGCCGTCGACGAGACCAGGCCGCTCCTCACGATCGCCGACCTGTCGCACGTGTGGATCGAAGCGGCCGTGCCCGCCGACAGCCTGGGCCAGGTCGGCACGGGCATGGCGGCGAAGATCAGCGTGGGCACGCAGCCGGGCGAGATCGACGGCACCGTCGCATTCGTCGGCCCCGTCCTCGGCGAGTCGACGCGCATGGCGACGGCACGCGTCGTCCTGCCGAACCGCGACGCGCGCCTGCGGCCGGGCATGCTGGCCACCGTCGACCTGATGGGGCCGCAATCGCAGGTGCCGGTGACGGTAGCCGGCGACGCCATCCAGACGATCCACGAGCACAGCGTCGTGTTCGTCCGCACGAAGGCCGGATTCGCGCTACGCGACGTCGTGCCGGGACGCACAGACGGCAGGCGGACCGAGATCGTGCGCGGGCTGGCGGCCGGAGAGGTCGTCGCAGCCGGCGGCAGCTTCCTGCTGAAGGCGGACCTCGGCAAGAGCGAAGCCGGACACGACGACTGACGAGGCGCCCATGTTCGAACAACTTATCGCATTCGCCATCGCGCGCCGCTGGCTGGTCGTGCTCGCCATCGTCGCCCTCGCCGGACTGGGCGTGGTCAACTACCAACGCCTGCCGATCGACGCCGTGCCCGACATCACGAACGTGCAGGTGCAGATCAACACGGCCGCGCAGGGCTACTCGCCGCTGGAAGTCGAGCAGCGCATCACCTTCCCCATCGAGTCGGCGATGAGCGGCCTGCCCCGGCTCGAGCAGACGCGGTCGCTGTCCCGCTACGGCCTGTCGCAGGTCACCGTCGTCTTCAAGGAAGGCACCGACATCTATTTCGCCCGTCAACTCGTGAGCGAGCGGCTGCAGCAGGCGAAGAGCCGGCTGCCGGACAAGGCCGATCCGGCGCTGGGACCGATCGCGACGGGCCTCGGCGAAATCTTTTACTGGACCGTCGAAGCGCGCCCCGACGCATTGAAACCGGACGGCACGCCCTATTCGCCCGCCGACCTGCGCGAGATCCAGGACTGGATCGTGGCGCCGCAACTGCGCGGCGTCGCCGGCGTGACGGAAGTGAACACGATCGGCGGCTACCTGAAGGAGTACCAGGTCGCGCCGGACATGGCAAAGCTGACCGCGCACGGGTTGTCGCTGGCAACCCTGGTGAACGCCATCGACCGCAACAACGTCAACGCGGGTGCCGGCTACATCGAACGGGGGGGCGAGCAATTCGTCGTGCGCACGCCGGGCCAGGTGAAAACGCTGGAAGAAATCCGCAACATCGTGCTGGACGTCGTCGACGGCGCCCCGGTGCGCGTGCGCGACGTGGCCGACGTCGAACCGGGCCGCGAACTGCGCACCGGCGCCGCCACGGAAAACGGGAGAGAAGTCGTGCTGGGCGCCGTCTTCATGCTGATCGGCCAGAACAGCCGCGCCGTCGCGGACAGCGCGCGCCGCAAGCTCGATGAGGTCAACCGCTCGCTGCCGCCCGGCGTGCAGGCGCTGCCCGTGTATGACCGCTCCGTGCTGGTCAACAAGGCGATCCGCACCGTCCGCAACAACCTCGTCGAAGGGGCGCTGCTCGTCATCGCGATCCTGTTCGCGTTCCTGGGCAACCTGCGCGCGGCGCTCGTCACGGCGCTCGTCATTCCGCTCACGATGCTGCTCGTGTTCACGGGCATGGTACAGGCAGGCGTCAGCGCCAACCTGATGAGCCTGGGCGCGCTCGACTTCGGCATCATCATCGACGGCGCCGTCGTCATCGTCGAGAACTGCATCCGAAGGCTCGGGATCGCCCAGGCCGAGGTCGGGCGGCCATTGACGCCGGCCGAGCGCCGCACGGAGGTCGCGCTCGCGGCGGCGGAAGCGCGCCGGCCGCTGTTGTTCGGCCAGCTGATCATCATGACGGTCTACCTGCCCCTGCTGGCGCTGTCCGGCATCGAAGGCAAGATGTTCCATCCGATGGCGCTCACGGTCGTGATGGCGCTGGTCGGCGCGATGATCCTGTCCGTGACGTTCGTGCCGGCCGCCGTCGCGCTGTTCGTCAGCGGTGACGTGGCCGAGCATGACAACCGCCTGATGCACAAGGCGCGCGACTGGTACCGGCCGCTGCTGGACTGGACCTTGCGCAACCGCCCGGTGGCGTTGACGTTCGCCGCGCTGTCCGTGCTGTTGACGGGCCTGCTGGCGACGCGCCTCGGCACCGAGTTCGCGCCGAACCTGAACGAGGGAGATTTGGCCGTCATGACCTTGCGCATTCCCGGTACGAGCCTGCAGCAGTCGGTCGCGATGCAGCAGAAGCTGGAGAACGCCCTGCTGCGCGAATTCCCCGAGATCGAGCGGGCGTTCGCGCGCATCGGCACGGCCGAGGTGGCGACCGACCCGATGCCGCCGAACGCGGCCGACAGCTATCTGATCCTGCGGCCGGAAAGCCAGTGGCCGAAGCCGCGACGAACGCACGCGCAACTCGTGGCCGCGATCGCGGAGGCTGCGAACCGCATCCCCGGCAACAACTACGAGTTCTCGCAACCGATTCAATTGCGCTTCAACGAACTGATCTCGGGCGTGCGCAGCGACGTGGCCGTCAAAGTGTTCGGCGACGACACGGCGACGATGCTCGCGACGGCCCAGCGCATTGCCCAGGTCCTGGACCGGCTGCCGGGCGCGGTCGACGTCAAGATCGAGCAGACGGAAGGCTTGCCCGCGCTGACCCTGGCCGTCGACCGCATCAAGGCCGCGCGCTACGGCCTGAACGTGGCGGACGTGCAGGAAGCGTTCGGCACGCTCGTCGGCGGCCGCGACGTGGGTACGGTGTTCGAAGGCGACCGCCGCTTCGCCATCACCGTGCGCCTGCCGGAAGGCGCGCGCAACGACGTCGAGACCTTGCGCCGCCTGCCCATCTCCCTGCCCGAACGCGAAGGCCGTAGCAGCAGCATCCCGCTGTCCGAGATCGCCACCCTGGACTTCGTGCCGGAAGCGAACCAGATCAGCCGCGAGAACGGCAAGCGCCGCATCGTCGTCACGGCGAACGTGCGCGGGCGCGATCTCGGGTCGTTCGTCGCCGCGCTGCAGTCCGATTTGAACAGGGTGAAACTGCCGGCGGGCGTGTGGTTGAGTCTCGGCGGGCAATTCGAAAATTTGCAGGCCGCGGGCCAGCGCCTGGCCCTCGTCGTGCCGGCCGCGCTGGCGCTCGTGTTCGCCCTGCTGTACCTGATGTTCGGCAGCGTGAAGGATGGCCTGCTCGTGTTCAGCGGCATCCCGTTCGCCATGACGGGCGGTGTGCTGGCGCTATGGCTGCGCGGGTTGCCGCTGTCGATTTCGGCGGCGGTCGGCTTCATCGCGCTGTCCGGCGTGGCCGTGCTGAACGGGCTCGTGATGCTGGCGTTCGTGCGCTCGCTGCGCGACCAGGGCCACTCGGCCGGGGAAGCCATGCGCGAAGGCGCGCAGGTGCGCTTGCGGGCCGTGCTGATGACGGCCCTCGTCGCGTCGCTGGGATTCCTGCCGATGGCGCTGGCGACGAGCACCGGGGCCGAGGTGCAGCGGCCGCTGGCGACGGTCGTCATCGGCGGCATCCTGTCGTCGACGGCGCTGACCCTCCTGATCCTGCCGGCCTTGTACACGTGGGTGCACGGAAGTTCCCGCGATCCGGCCTATCGTTGAGCGTCATGGTGCGGCGGTCCGCTACGTCATCCGGACCGGCCGCACCTGTGGCAGACTTGGTCATCGCTTATCACTTATCGCTTATCCCTTACCGACACGGACACGCACATGGACATCGGACGGATCGAAGCCCTGGCCCTGCGCCCTAGCCTGGCCGTGCCACCCGAGCGCGTGGAGCGTGTGCGCGCCATCGCGTTCCAGGGACTGGAAGGCGACGTACACGCCGACCCGCTGTCGCCGCGCCAGCTGCTGCTGGCCGGGACGGATGCGTACGACGCGTTCGCGCTGCCGCCGCACACATTGCGCGAGAACCTGCTCGTGGACGTCGACACGTCGCGGCTCGTCTCCGGCACCGTGCTGCAGGTCGGCGACAGCGTCCTGCTGCGGCTGATGTTCCAGTGCGAAGCGTGCGGGCACCTGGATGCGCACCAACCCGGCCTGTCGCGACCCGGCCTGTCGACGCGCATCGGCACGCGGCGCGGCATGCTGGCGCGCGTGCTGCGCGGCGGAGAGATCCGCCTGGGCGACCGCATCCGCACGGCGGGCGCACCGCTGCCCGCGTGGTCCGACGACTGGCGCGAGCGCATCGTCCACGTGCTCGATACGCTGCCGCCCGCCAGCGTGATCACGTATAAACGATTGGCCCAGCTGGCCGGTGTCGCATCGAGCTATTGCCGCGCATTCCCCGGCATGATCGCCCGGCTCGGGCCGCGCTATGCGGGCAAGGCCGTGCCCTCGCAATCGGATATCGCCTTGCCGCGCTGGGATGGGCACGGGTTGTTCGATCCCGCGCCGGCAGAACGGTTGTTTTCCGCCGAGGTCGTGCCGTAGGCATGCTTGTCAGGCCGGCTGCGCGGTCGGCTGCGTGGTCGGCTGTTCGATCGGCTGCAGGCCGTAGCGGACGTCGCCGCGGTCGTCCAGCTGCGGCCCGGTGACGAGGTAGGCATCCCATCCCAGACGCCCGCTCGGCGCGGGGCCAAGGACGGTGCTGCGGACTTCGGCGCCGCGCAGGATCAGTTCGACCTCATATTCGAGCGTGACGCCGGCCAGCAGGCCCAGCAGGCTCTTGAGGGCACGCGCCGCGAGGCCGCCCGGCAGGAACGACGTGAAACCGGCGTGGTCCAGCGGACCCACGACGACGCGCAGGCGTAGGTCGCGCTGCCACACGCGCACGCCGGCCATCGCGCTCGTCCCCAGCACGGCGGAGGGATGGCCGAGGACGGTCTGCTGGGCGGGCGGCACGTCGTACCAGGCACCGACGAATTGCTCGATGCGCACCGGGTGGCCGAAATACTCGGACAGCACGCGCCCCATCTGCACGGCCGACGACGGCCGCTGGCGGATCGACGCGGCGAAGTAGCCGATCGTTTCGTCCAGCAGCGCGCCGTCCCGCTCGTGCGCCAGGCGGCGGCGCAGCGCGTTGTTGCCGAGTCCGGCCAGCGCCAGCAGCAGCGGCAGGAACGTGTCCTGGCCGTCGAGCTGGTATTTGAAGTGGAGCCGGTATTTGCGCCAGGCGGCGTAGAACAGGGCCAGCGAGCGGTTCGAGAAGGTGTCCAGCAGGGCGCGCGGACCTTCGTCGGACTGGCGCTGCTGGTGTTCGGCGATGCGTTCCGTGTAATGGGCCGGCAGCACGCCGGTGGCGCTCAGCAGGCCCATGAACGATGGCGTGACGCGGATGTAGCTGAGCCGGGCTTCCTGCAGGGCCTTGCCGAGCGCGTGCGCGCCGCGTTCGAGGTCGCGCGGCTCGGGCTGGATGGCTTCCAGCTGGCTGGCCGGAAAGCCGAGCGACGTCGAATTCTGGAACCGTACGTAATGCGCGATGGCATCGTGCTGGGGCCGGCCGTGCCGCTTGAGCCAGAGCTCGAGCATGCGTACGGCCTGGAAGTACTCGAAACGATAGGGTTCCCTGAACAGGCGCTCGATTACAGCAGGCTCAAATCGCCGCTTCTCGGTAGGCATTTCAATAATTCCTCTCCGGTTTTATTGGACACCACCACCAGTTGCGTGAAGCTGTTGGCGTGCACGTACAGGGCGAGAAACCGCTCGATGATGTGGGCGAATGCGTAGATGCCGCTGCCGACGAAGGCTTCCTCGTCGATGACGATGCGCACTTCCACGCCGCGCACGAGGCAGGCGAACGGATTGCCTGCCATCCAGGCGCTGGCGGTGCACAGTTCGATGGCGGCGATGCCGCCGATCTGGCGCTGCGACGACGGCGAACGGGGCAGGTCGTACAGGGCGAGCATCTCGCGGAAGGCGTCGACGCCGCCATTTGCCAGCGACAAATGGTTCAGCGTCAGGTGCGAAATCAGCCGCCAGTGGGCACTGCGGGCGCTCTCGAAGCGGTACGTGATCGTGGGCTTGCGCAGGAAGTTGATCGTCTTCACGCTCGAGCCGCCTTCGAGGAACAAATCGCCGCCGCGCTGGCCGTAGGAGAGCGAGGCCGGCAGGTCGCGGTTGCTGCAGATGAGTTCAATGTTCAGCGTCTGTGTTTCGACGGCAGCGGGATCGAAATCGATGTCGACGATGGCGATTTGCGTCTCGTAACCGGGGCTCCGCTCGGCCAGCGTCTCGTCGCGCCGCAGCACCCAGTAATGGCCGTTCTGCTCGGGCGTCTGGGCGTGCTTGAGCGAGTAAAACGGGTGGAACTCGACGACCGTTTCTCCCTGCGGCGTCTGGCGCACGAGGTTGACGGATTCGATGGATTGCACCTCGTACGCGAAGGCGCGGCGCGCGTCCGCCAGCACGGGGTAGCTGGCGCTGGCGTGGGTGAGGCGGATCGGCTCGCCGCGTTGCTTGAACAGGTTGATGACGGGCGTGCAGCCGAGCAGCAGGTTGTTTGTCGACAGCGTACCGAGCATGCGTGCCGTGTTCGAATCGGCGCGCAGGCCCGCCAGCGCCAGGTGCAAGGTGACCGTCGTCGCCCCGGCCGCCAGCGCGGACGGCAGCGCGGCCATGAGCGCGGCCAGGTCGATGTCGAAGAAGTTGAACTTGTCCGGAAAGCAGAAGTACTCCGTCAGCAGGCGGTAGGCGGCATGCGAGCGGGCGGGAAAATCGATCAGGGATTCGTCGTCGGCGAAGCCGGCAGGTTCGATCGGGATCGCGTCCAGGGGGAACCAGCGGCCATTGCGATCCGCCTCGACGTAGGCGCCCACCGCGCGCATGAACAGCGTGTCGCGGAGCGCCGCGCAGAACGACGCTTCGCCGTCGATGAACACGCGCAGGCGCGGAAGGGCCAACCGGCCGAGGCGCAGCTGGTCGGCCGTGGCGGTCAGGGTCAGGCTCAGTCCGGAGCCCGCACCTTCCGGCAGGCGCACGGCTTCGGGATGGTCGATGATGGCGGAAAACGCGGCCTTGGTGAGCGCGATCGGCGCGACGGTGACGGGATACACGGTGCGGAACGTGCAGGCCGCGCCGCGCACGGGCCGCGTACTGAGCGCGGTGCCGCGCGGCATGACGCTGATGCCCGTCTGCTGGTTGGCGGTGCCGCCGAAATCCATGCAGGCGATCGAACAGGAGGGAAACGGGCGCAGGTAATGCGGGTACAGCACGTCGAACAGCGCTTCCGTGAATTCGGGATAGTCGTCGTCGAGCCGTTTGGCGATGCGCGCGTTCAGCAGCGCGAACGACTCGATCATGCGTTCCGTGTGCGGGTCTTCGCACACTTCGCCGCTGATGAGCAGGCGGCCTGCGATCTTCGGATAGCGCTCGGCGAACTCGCGCAGGTGGCGACGCAGGTAGCCGAGCTCGCGCTCGTAATACGGTAGCAATTGTTCCAAGCTCAGGCTCCCGTGGACGCGGCCATCGACGCCCTGCCCGCTTTGCTGATGCTGTACTGCAGGGTCGACGGCTGCAGCAGCGCATCGAAATTGACGGGTTCTTCCGAGGCGCTGGCGACGAGCACCGCCGTGATCGAGAACTTCAGGCGGTTCACGAGACTCTCGTCACGCACTTCCAGCACCGCTTTCACGTTGCGCAGGCGCGGCTCATGGCGGGCGATGGTCTTTTCGAGGCACTCGCAGATGTAGGCGCGGTCGCTCGGGCTCGACAGCGAGCGGTCGGCGAAATCCGTCAAGCCATAGGTGACGAGTGATTCGCTGCACTCGGGAAAGCCCTGCAGTGAGTTTTCCGGGATGACAGAGCGCGTGTTCAACAACGCCTCCAGGTCACGCGCGACGGCATCCTTGAACTCCTCGGCGGTCATGCGCGAGACGGTGGCGTTGGCGGCGCCGCGCACCGATGTGCCCAGCAGACGGTCGAAAAAACCAGGCGTGAATCCTTCCATCGAACTCCTCCATGCCGGCAGCGCAAGCCGGCATCTTCACACAGTCGGGCGCGAAAAAATAGTTCAGTTGGGAATGACCCACGGTTACTTTGAGCAGTAGCAAAACTGCAGGTCATTGCAGAAAAAAAACCGTCGCGAAGGACTAAGGTGATCGACTTGGGACAAGTCAATGACTGGAGGACATGCATGACGAGCACGATGATCGGCAACATGGCCAGCAAGGTTTTGTGGGGCGAAGGCCTGCTCCTGCGTCCGCAGCATTTCCAGCGCCAGGACCAGTATCATGAGCACCGCCTGTACAAGAGCATCCGGGCCGTACACCCGTATGCCTGGGGCATCGAAGCGCTGCAGATCGACCGCGAGGCGTTGTCCAGCAATGTCTTGCGCATCCTCGAGCTGGCGCTGCGCTTCCAGGATGGCGAACTGGTCGATGCGCCGGGTGCCGACGAACTGCCCGACACCGTCGACCTCGGCCAACTGCCGCAATCCCAGCAAACCGTCACGTATTACGCCGCCCTGCCCGGCCTGAAACCTTTCAGCGGCAATTTCGCCCAGCCGGGCCAGCCGACCAAGACGGTCCGCTTCGTGCAAACCAATGAGGAAACGCCCGACCTCTACACGCAAGCGGCGCCGGCGTCCGTGTCCTACCTCAGGAAAACGGTGCGTCTCGTCCCGGACTTCGAGCCGCGCGACGCCTATCTGAGCTTTCCCGTGCTGCGTCTGCGCCGCGCCCCGTCCGGCGGTTTCGAACTGGACCCGTCCTTCCTGCCGCCGAGCCTGTCGGTGGGTTCTGCACCCGCCCTGTTCCAGCAACTGCGTCGCCTGCTCGAAGCGCTGCAGGCCAAGGTGAGCTCGCTGTACGGCCACCACCGCGAGCCGAGCCGCAACGTGATCGAATTCCGTTCCGGCGACATGTCGTCGTTCTGGCTATTGCACACAGCCAGTTCCGCCTGCGCATCGTTATCGCACTACCTGCACCATCCCGACCTGCACCCGGAACGCTTGCACGAACAATTGCTCGGCGTGGCCGGCGCCTTGATGACGTTTTCGAAAAGCTGGACGCTGACCGACCTGCCGGTTTACCAGCATGCCGAACCTGGTCCCGCCTTCGCCAAGCTGTTCCAGATCATCCGCGAACTGCTCGACACCGTGATCTCGTCGAAGTACTTCGCCATCGTCCTGAACGAAGTGCGGCCGTCGTACCACCACGGCATGCTCGACTCCGGCAAGATCGACGACAAGACCACGTTCTACATCGCCGTCTCGGCCGACATCCCGACCCTGGAACTCGTCGACACCGTGCCCCTCCGTTTCAAGGTGGGTGCGCCGGACGACGTCGAGAAATGCGTGCTGTCCGCCCTGCCCGGCGTGCGCCTGCAATATGCGCCGCAACTGCCCGCCGCCGTACCGGTCCGTCCCGACACGTGTTATTTCATCCTCGATGCCAAGGGACAGATGTACGAGCGCATGCTGCAGGCGCAATCGATGGCGATCTACGTGCCGTCGGGGATGAAGGGCCTGAAGCTGGAATTGCTGGCCGTCGCCGCCTGAGCCGCGGGCGATGAACCTCCCTTCCGAGATCAGCGCCCTGGGCCGCTTTGGCACGGGGCTGAGCCAGCACGCACGCCTGCTGACCCTGGCCAGCGTCCAGGACGGCAGCGTGCCGGATTCGCTCGTCGTGGAACGCTTCAGCGGCCGCGAAGGCATCAATATGCTGTTCGGCTTCGACATCGATGCCCTGAGCGTCTCCACCGACCTCGACCTGGCCGGCTTCATCGGTACCGGACTCACCGTCGGCCTGCTGCAACCGGACGGCAGTCGGCGCGCCTGGCACGGCCTGTGCACGGCGGCGTCGTGGTTGGGCGCAGACGGCGGCGTCGCGCGCTACCGCCTGCGCCTCGAACCGGCACTGTCCATGCTGGCGCTGCGGCGCGACAGCTGGATCTTCCAGGACAAGGATGCGCGCGAGATCGTCTGTGAATTACTCGCCGATTATCCACAGGTGCAATTCACCTTCGACGTCACGCAACCGCTGGACCGGCGCCCGATCTGCACGCAGTACCGCGAGAGCGACCTCGACTTTTTTACCCGATTGCTTGCCGCCGAAGGGCTGAACTGGCGCTTCGAGCACGACGACGCGGGTCACCGCCTCGTCATCTTCGATGCGCAGGCGCTTGTGCCGGCGATGCCCGGAGGCGACATCCTGCGTTTCCACGGCGTGCGCGCGACCGACACCGACGATGCCATCGACGCCTTCCGTGCGCGCCGGCGCGTGGCCGCGAATGCCGTCGGCATCAGCAGCTGGGACCCGGCGCGGCTGCTGGCGCCGGCAAGCGAACAACAATCGATGCTCGACGCGGGCGACGTGCCGCCGGTGGCGGTCTACGACGGCAGCGGCGAGCGCATCGCCAGCGACGCTCCGCACCGTCACAGCCGCCTGATGCTGCAGGCGCTGGAGCGGGACAACAAGATCTTCGAAGGCGCCGGCGCTGTACGCCGCCTGGCGGCCGGTCACGCATTCCGCCTGACGCAGCACGAGCGCTATCCCACCGGCGAGAATGGTTTTGTCGTGCTGTGGGTCGAGCACGAAGCGCGCAACAACCTGGACAGCGGCATCGTCCGCACCGCCGCGTCCGATGTGGAAGACGGGACCTACCGCAACACCTTCGCCTGCGTGCGCGATACGGTGGCCCTGGTTCCGCCGTCGATGACGGCACCGCATCCGCGCACGGCACCGGGACCGCAGACCGCCCTCGTCGTCGGCTTGCCGGACGCGGTGGCGACGACCACGCGCGATATGCAGGTGCGCATCCAGTTCCTCTGGCAGCGCGGCACGCGTCCGAACCCGGGCGGCATCGCGCACAACACCGATGCCGACGGCTGCGCACCGGGCGACGACCGCTCCGGCACCTGGGTGCGCGTGGCGGAAGCATTGGCCGGGCCCAACTGGGGGACGCAGTTCACGCCGCGTATCGGCACCGAGGTCCTGGTCGACTTCATCGAAGGCGACATCGACCGCCCCGTCATCGTGGCGCAGTTGTACACGGGCGCGGATCCGCCGCCGTTTGCGGCCGGCGTCGATTCCGGCGTCGACCATGCCGGCGTGCTGTCCGGCATCCACACTTTGAATTTCGACGGCAGCGGCTACAACCAGTGGCAACTGGACGACACGCCCGGCCAATTGCGCATGCGCCTGGCCACCAGCACTGCGGCGACGCAACTGAATCTGGGCTACCTCATCCAGCAAGAACCCGGATCGGCCCGGCGCGGCCCATGGCGCGGCAGCGGCTTCGAACTGCGCACCGACGCCTGGGCGGTGCTGCGCGGCGCCGAGGGCGTGCTGTTGTCGACACGATCCCGCCCCGCCCGCGGCAGCGGCGTGACGTCGACTCAGATGGACATCGCCGAGGCGCTGTCCGGCTTCAAAGCGGCCAAGGCGTTGAGCGATGCGCTGGGCCAGGCCGCCGCGGCGCAACAGGCGCTGTCCAGCAAGGAAGCGGCCCAGGCGCAGGCGGGCGTCATCGACCTGATCGATCCGCAGGCCAAAGGCAAATACGAAGGCGCGGTGAATGGTCAGACAGCGCTCAAGCCCAGGAGTGGCACGCGCGAGCCTGATCCGGGTCAGCCGGTGGAAAAGTTCGGTGCGTCCCTCGTCCTGATGGACTCTGCCGCCAGCATTAACTGGGCCACGCCGGCTTCGACCGTCTTGTATGCGGGCCAGCAATTGCACTGGACGACGCGATCCGACCTGCACATGACGGCCGGCCGCACGTTTTCCGCCGTTGCCGGCAACGCGGCCAGTTTCTTCACGCACGCGGGCGGCATCCAGGCGATCGCGGCGAACGGGCCCGTTTCTCTGCAGGCACATACGGACCGGCTGGAGATTCTGGCGGATCGGGAAGTGACGGTCGTGTCGGTGAACGACGGGATCGAGATCAAGGCCAAGGACAAGATCGTTCTGCAGGCCGGGCAGTCGGCGGTCACCCTGGAAGGTGGCGATATCACGTTTGCTTGTCCGGGGACGTTTTCCGTCAAGGGCGGGCAGCATGTGTTCGATGGTGGGGCGAGCAAGGTAGCAAATCTGTCCAATCTGCCGGGTGAACTCGGCAAGGAGGCCAGCCATTGGATCGCACTGCATTACGTCGACGCGGAATCGGCCGAAGGCATCGCGAATGCCGATTACGAAATCCATTTCGACAAAGGCCCGGTTCTTACAGGGACCCTGGACAAGGATGGCAAGGCGTTGCGCGAGAACGTCCTGAACAAGCGCGTAAAGAAAGTCATTTATCACCCTCGCAAGCCCAGGAAGGAAGAGCCGCACGATCCGCTGCAAAAGCTGATTGGTTGATTGTTTTGACGGGAGCAGACCGATGGCCGAGGCAGATGCAACCCAAATGCGCGATGCACTGGCATGGACAACTAACGACCAGAGTGCAGAAGAGGACAGCCACACCAACGTATGGGAATGGTTCTGGCAGGCCGTGCAAGGCGACTTCAACGAAAACCGGTCTACCGGGCAAATCGTTGTCGACGCAGCCATCTCGATGATTCCCTTGGTGGATCAAGTATGTGACGTACGCGACCTGATCGCCAATTGCAAGAAGCTGCACGAGGATGAATCGGACAGCTGGGGATGGGTCAGTCTGGTGCTGACACTGATCGGCCTCGTTCCCTTTGTCGGTTCGCTCGTCAAAGGCGTGTTGAAGGTATTTTTTGCGTTCGTTCGTCGCGCAGGCGGTGCTGCCATTGCCAAAGCCGTCGAGGGCGCGATGACATGGGTGATCACCTTATTGCGGCGCAAAGAATTTCAGAAATATCTCAAGTTGCATCAGGTCGATGAAGTTTTTTCCTGGCTCGCCAAGGAGATCAGGACGGTAAAAAACAAGATCAGGCCGACGCAGCTTCTGGCGGCTTTTGATACTGCAATTCGCACGTTGGATACGCTGGTCAAAAAGGTCGAGCACATTCCTGCCGTTGGCAAGAGAGCGAAAAGCGCTTTCGAAACTGTCATGTGGGTGCGGTCCAGAGCCCGGGAGGGCATCGAAAGCGTCACCGCCAGGATCGACAATATTTTCGATACGATCGTATTGCGTCTCGAGCACGACGCTTTGAAAAGCCGTCACGGCATTCTGGACGTAAGAAATGTCCACTATCGCGGCGCGTTGCCGGAGGCGGCGGCGGTAACGTTGATGCGCACGAAGAAGCCAAGGCCGAGCTGGCTTAGCGACGGTTCTGGACGCTGGCCTAAAGCTAATTATAAGGAGATGAAAACTAGGGTTGACGAGAAGGTTAAGGAAGGATGGCCGCCTTTAAATAAGCAAGGTATTGAATCTTTCCATGTGTTCGCGGCGGCGGAAATCAAAGGCCCAGCGCGCATGTACCGGATTGTTTCGCCAAACAGTCGAGCCATGAGTGATTGTTGGATAAGCGAAGAGGTCTTCAAAGAAATCCAGAACTCACCCGATCCCCGAGCTGCATGGCGTAAGTACTTGGCGGTATGGCCAGATTGGAATGGCAATGGACAATTCGTAATTTACGATGTCAAGCCTGGCGAAACTTTGAAGGTGTGGCGAGGCCCAGCGTCCAGCCAAATTCGGGCTGAGCTTCCCGACCTGTGTTTGGATGGAGGAGCAGAACAGATAGTCTTTAATATTGAAAGGAATGATAATAGAAACGACGTGATGCGTTTTTATAAATTGGGAGGCGCAAAAGAAAATATTTTAAGAAAGCCGATAAGCCAGGCAGAATATAATAAATTGAACGATTTGCAGAAAAATGAATATGTGGGCATCAGAGAATCAATAAATCATCCTAACATAAGTGGACCGTTTGAAACAGGATGGGGATATACAGATTTCGAAGGTGAGGGTCTCCCTGAGAGAATAGGCCTACCAACATTGCCTGGGCAAGTTACTGCTCTTCAAAGTTGAGAAATGGGATGAAACGTATTCAACTATATCGCAGGTGCCAACATGGATGCAGATTTTGAATTGTCTAGCTGGAGAAAGAAGCAGGCTGCACTTTTATATTATTTCTCATCAATGGATTATCTCTTGGGGTTGCAAAAACGTTTACTCGAGTTAAGAGGTTTTTCGGACAACCTGATAGATGTTTCTCAAACTCAGGGAAGAGATAGGATCATTAGAAAGAAATCGCGTTGGGGACATCGTGATACGACCCAGAACTGGGTAGCTAATGCTTGGCATTTTCTTGCAGATTTTCAGTTGGCGATTACAAGGGACATTGCTGATAGGGCTGCACAGATATATCACGTTACCGGTGCTTATCAATGTGGTCGTGGCATGGCTGAGTATTCGACTCAATGGATGGCTTTGGAGGAGCAAGAACGTTTTGACAAAATGTTCGCAGAGCTATCGGAATACGCTGGAAATATCGACGATACAATGGATAAGAACTATCACGTCAGCAGATGGAACGACTTTGGTCTAACCATGGCTTGGCAAGAACAAAAGCAGCATTTTCCAATGCTTCCGAAGCTTCGGGTCCATACTGATGTTGTCGCGGAACACGGTCGTTTACCGCCGAAAACCGGTGTTTATGTTTCTACCGATGATCCTGACGCTGCTTTGCAATTCGCATGGACGGGATCCGTATACGGAAAATTACTTGAGTGCAGTACCTTCAATTCTCTTGGCAAAGCTGCACTAAAAAAAGTGGGACGATCCAAACTATGGTTGGACGGTCAGGCGATGCTCGACTTCGTTATCGAAAATCAGGACGATCCTGTTTTAAAAAATGATTCTTTTTTTGAGGATTCGTTTAAACCAAATTTGGCACCCAGCCTGGTTGCGGGTAACGCTTTTACATCACATCCGAGCAGCTGGTATTACGTCGAGATTATAAAGGATGAATTCGAACCAGTCGAAGCCGAGCTAGAGCACTCGTCTGATGAAACCCTTCGCTTCGAATCTGGATCTATCTGCCAAAAAGCCGGAATGTACTTTACGCCAGCCCGGGTTGATTCGCGGCGCCGGTTTGAACTCGGCGAGAGATTTCCAGAAGAAAATTCGCAGTATGGAAAGACGATCTGGCAGTGGGATGGAAATCAGACGTAACTGCATTCTTGAGCGAGGGCGGCAATGAAAGCAATTATCGATCCGCGTGAAGTATATTCATTGGAAAAATATTCTTCGATTGAATACTTCGGTGAACTGCGTGATATATGGGAAAAGATGATTGTGCATGCGGAGTCCTGTCTTGATTCATTCATGAAAGCGATTCCACATAATCACAGGAAACAACCTTTATATAATCAACCAGATATTGTCTGGAGACACCGGGTACTGCCTAACTTCAGGAATACTTTGCGGAATTTGAACGATGGTTTTACTCTGCTCACTCATGGCGATATACAGGGTTTAGATTGTGCACATAGCCCTTTAAACGATTACAAAGGGCAGAGGGACTATCCTGCGGATTGGATGTCGAGCGCAGACAGGAGTTTGTTTGACTTCCTGATGGAGAAAGCATCAAGCATGGCGCATAAGATTGTTTTAACGGTCGAGGCTTTTTGGCATCCGCCCACACTAGCAACCTACATCGATAAAGTTGTTCCGATTGAATTTCCAAGTCGCTGGCCAACTTACCGAATCAACAAAGATATTTCCGTATGTACTGGGGAAAATACAAGGCATAGCGGGATTTATGTGCCCGACGTGGAGAACACTTGTGCTCAGTTCCTGAGCACATACCGCAGGCCTGCGCCGAAAGCCTACGTTTTAGTTGGATTTAAAGATCTCTTCCACCCGGAAACCGGAGAAAAATATGACGAGGACCCCGTCCTCGAACAGAGGGCGTGTGTCTGGTATCTGGTAGAACGCTTGAATGAATGTGGCACAACGATCTAACAATGGAACCCTAAGTAAGAACTGAAATGTCTTACTCCGACTAAGGAATCACTTCACGTAAAAGGAGTCATCATGGCAGGCCCTCTGATCCGACTCGGCGACAAAACCTCCCACGGCGGCACCGTCATCGAAGCATCACAGCACAGCGATATTGCCGGCACCCCCATCGCGCGCATGGGCGACAAGACGAGCTGCCCCATCCACGGCACCAACCCCATCGCCGGGGGCGATGCCTGCCTGATCATCGACGGCAAGCCGGCAGCCCGCCACGGCGACAAGACCGCCTGCGGCGCCGTTCTCATCGCCGGCCAGCAGGCCGCCATCGACAACCTTTGATGGACGCACGATCATGTCGACACCACTTACCGCCGAACAGCTTCCCGCTTCTCATACGTTCCCCGCCTGGATCAGACAGGCCCTGGTCGCGGTCGCCGTCTTCGTCGCCTGCTGGGGCGGCGCGATCGTCTGGTGGCGCACCAGTGGGCGCGTGCCCGCCACGTCGGAATGGATGCTGTTGCTGATCGGCCTGCCCGTGACTCTTCTGATCGCGGGTTCTATCGGACATAAATGGATCGCGCAGCGCGGCGCCGTCCAGGCGGACACGCTTCCCCAGCAGGCGACGACGCCGGCCGCGACCGCCGCAAGCCCGGCGCCCGCGCAGCACCTGGCGATCCTCGCGACGGCACTGCGGTCCCCGCACGGTGGGTCGCCCGAGGAACTGGCGGCCGCCATCGCGGACAACAAGGCGCGGCCGGACCTGGACCGGGAGCTCGTCGACGACGACGGTTTTCCCGTGATGTGCGCCCGCTGCGAGGACGCCCGCGACGAGGCGTTGCGGGAAGACGTCACCGATTGGCTGGCGGCGCACGGCGGTATCGAGCCAGACTTCAGCGACGAGCAATGGCGTGCGCTGACGCTGGCGAGCAGCGTCGTCGCGGAGCTCGCGGGACGTGCCGCGATCGAGTGGACCGTGCGCGACGATCCCATGCCCAAGCTCCAGGTGTTGCCGCTGTTGCCGGCCGATTGGTCCGAAGGGCAGCGCGATGCCGCTGCAGCGTGGTTGCGGCACACGGCGGCGCAGGCGGGATGGCGAGGCGAGATCGGCGCCGCAGCATGCGACACCGATCCCGTGGCCAGCATGGCTGCGGCCGGAGTCAGGGCAAGATCAGTGTCCGCCATCACGCTGGTGGTCGCGGCAGCGTCGCATGTGGGCGAGGCGACGGTCGCGCGCTGGGCGTCGGAACAGACCCTGTTCACGTCCGCGCAGCCGCAGGGGATGATGCCGGGCGAAGGCGCCGCCGGCCTGTTGCTGGGCGGTGAGGTGCCGGCCGGGGCATCCGATGGCCAGGCCGTCGCGTTGCTGGCGCCGCTCGTGGACGTGCAGGTCGATGCGTCGGCCGACGCGCGCCGGCGCGGTACCGGGCGCGTGCTCGCGGGACTCGTGGAACGCGCGCTGGCCGATGCGGGTGGGCATGCCGACGACGTGGCGATGATCGTGGCCGATACGGGGCACCGGTCGCGCCCCGTGTACGAGCTGATGGAATACGCGGCCACGACGATGCGGCAGCTCGATGGCAGCGAGGACATCGTGCGCGTGGGCGCGGCGAGCGGTGATTGCGGCGTGGTCCCGTTCGTGACGGCGCTCGCGCTGGGGGCGCACTACGCGGGCGTGCGCCGGGCGCCGGTGCTGTGCCTCGCCAGCGAGATGCCGGGCCGCCGCATCGCCACGGTCGTGCAACCCGTGGATTGAACGCTCAGCGGGCCGGCGCGCGCCATGCCTGCGTGCGGCCCAGCACGTGGCTGTCGATCGATCCCTTCCTGGCCAGCTGGCCGCCGATGCCGAAGTTCAGCAGGCACACATCCTCGTCCTCGTTGTCCCGTCCCTGGAAGCGGCGTGCCCACGGATCGCGCGGGGTCGCGTCCTGCGTGGGACGGCGCGCTACGGTCGTCGTCCGGGCGGTGGGCCGCGCCGGGGCCGGTTCGTCGAGCACGGCGGCGCGCTGGCCGCTGGCGCTGCAGGAGACGAGTGCGCAGACGTTCACGCCTTGTGCAAATGCGGGCACGCAAAGAGCGGCGGCGGCCAGTGGAAGGAGCTTCCTGATCAAACCGGAGGTCATGGTCTGCACCCTGTCGATGACGATGCGGCCACTGTAGCGGGTTGCGTGCACCGGTTGGTGTCCGATTGTGTCGGGCGCGCGTTCCGACACATGCGCTTGCAAAAATGCTGCGCTACCATGAGCCCCGTAGTTCATCTCACGGAGGAGACGACACATGATTTATCAAGGCAGTTGCCACTGCGGCCAGGTGGCGTACGAAGTGGAGGGAGACATCCAGGGCGCCCTCGCCTGCAATTGTTCGATGTGCCAGCGCAAGGGATCCCTGCTCTGGTTCGTGCCGCGCGCGCAGTTCCGCCTGCGCACGCCCGAAGATGCGGCGGCCACCTACACGTTCAACAAGCACGTCATCAAGCACCGTTTCTGTCCCACGTGCGGCATTCATCCGTATGCGGAAGGGATCGATCCGAAGGGGAATCCGATGGCGGCCATCAACCTGCGCTGCATCGAAGGCATCGATCTCGACGCGATCCCCGTGCAGCACTACGACGGCCGCGACGCCTGACCGTCAGTTCAGGCGCGGCGCGATGACGAGTTCCGGCTGCGGCCGCGGTGCGTGGGCGGACAGTTCCGCCGGCGCCACTTCCTGCGGCAGCGCGACGATGCGTTCCCACAGCGCGAAGCCGGCCGTGCGGTTTGCCTTGCTGAGCTGGTAGGCGGGCAAGGCGTCCATGCCGTGCGCCATCCACAGTGCTGCGTACGAGGGTGTCAGGCGCGCGTCGTGCCAGGCTTCGGACAGGGGCGCGAACGTCTCCTGCAGGACGGCGGCCGTGCTGCGCATGCGCACCCAGCGGTGGTTCAGCCAGCCGTTTTCCTTCTCGACGGGATGCAGGAAGCGTTCGATCACCTGGCGTGCCGCCTCTTCTCCGCTGCGGCTCATCACCTCGATGGCGGCGCGCGTCATGTTCAGGTTCAGGCCACCTTCCTTTTTCGTGTGGCGGATCTGCACGACGCGGTCGCGGTAGCCCGGCGTGCGCTTCAGGGCTTCGTCGCGCCAGGTGCGGATCGTGCGCAGGATGGCGCCCGCGAAGCGCGGCAGCGAGGGGCGACCGTCGGTCTCGTCGACCGGCATGTAGGCCGCCGTCACGCCGGTGTTGTTGTTCGTCGGGAGCGACACGCGCGCGGCGAACGGGTCATCCTCGGCCAGGTCGGCCTGCAAGGTGACGCCGAAGGTCGGGCGGGTCGGCAGGATGTTGTCGAAAAAGTGAATGGGAAAATTGCTGGTCAGGCCGCCGTCCGAGAACCAGACGCGCAGCAGGTCGACGCCTTCCCCGTGCACCGGCAGCGCGCGCAGGCGGTACAGGGGCACGGCTTGCAGCAGCACGGGAAAACTGAGGCTCATGCGCGCGGCCACCACGAGCGGCAGGTCGTCCGGATCGGGCATGAAGTAGTAATCCTCGCCGCCCGCGTTCACGCGCTCCAGGACGGTCACCGTGCGTGCGCCGTGGCGCGTGTGGCGCGAGCGCGCCTTCATCCAGTCGACGATCGCGGGCGGGAACAGGGCGGCCATTTCCGAGGCGCGGAACACGAGGTCGGCACTCGAATGCGGCAGGCGGTGCGCGCGCAGTTCGGAGAGGCCCGTCGTCATCAGCGCGAGCTCGATCGGCGGCTCGGACGTGCGCAGCTGGCCGAACGTCAGCGGCGCGTCGAGCGGGAGGCCGGCGATGTCCTGCACGAGGCCATGCAGCCATTCCGTCAGGGCGGGCGGATTGTCCGCAGCCGTGCGCAGGCCGGAGCAGATGCCGCAGCGGTTGGCACGCAGCCCGCGCCACGCCGACCACGTGGCCTGCAGCAGCGCCCCGGCCAGCGCGCCCACGAACATGCACAGGCCGAACCACAGGATGCTGG
Organism: Massilia sp. PDC64; assembly: GCF_900101265.1. GTDB lineage: Bacteria > Pseudomonadota > Gammaproteobacteria > Burkholderiales > Burkholderiaceae_D > Telluria. The sequence goes on along the minus strand of NZ_FMZS01000007.1, from coordinate 294,357 downwards.
CGACGCCGACCAGGGGCACGCTGGGCCAGTGTCCGCCGAGCAGGCTGCTGCTGATCAGAAAGCCCAGCAGCCACAGGCCGCCACCCACCACGGCACCGAGCGGGAAATTCCACAGCATTGCGAAGGACAGATAGCCGCACGCCTTCGTCTTGCTCGTTTCGTTGAGCGCCGCCGCGATCACGCGGAAGTGCGGACGCAGTGCGGCGCAAGGCTGGAACAGCGAAAACAGGCGCGTATGCCTGCCGACGGCTTCCTGCAGGCTACCCGGCAGCCGGGCCAGGAGATGGAAGCCGTCGTCCTCACCCTGCCCGTCCTTGCGCACGCGATTGCGCTTGAACTGGGCGGCCGCCGCCGCGATCGCCGCCACGGCGCCGACGCTCGTGCCGCCGATCGAGCGCAAGGTAAATTTTTCGGCCAGCCGCGCCACGAACGCGGGGTAGACCACGCCGGAGGTCACCCCGCCTTCCATCACGATATCGCATTCTTTCGGTAGAAAATCGTTCATCGTTCTCGACGCCCATCCAGGATGCGTCGATTATGCGCGATCAACGCCTAACCCGGCACCCCCACGATCACGCTGGACGCCTTGAACATGGCCGTCGCCGTCCTGCCCTCGGCCAGCTCGAGCGACCGCGCGCTCTCGTTGGTGACGATGGCGGCGATGCTGCCGCCGCCCGTCAGGTCGAGGACGACTTCCGTGTTGACGGCGCCCGGCGTCAGGCGGGAGATCGTGCCGGCAAGCTGGTTGCGGGCCGAGAAGCGCGCGCCCTCGCCTTCCGTCATGAGGATGATCGACGAAGCCTTCACGAGCGCGAACGCCTGGGCGCCCGGCACGAGGCCGAGGCTGGCCGTGCTCTCGTGCGTGACGATGGCGACGATCTTGTGGCCGCCGGCGATGTCGAGTTCGATCTCGTCGTTGACGGCGCCGGACTGGACGCGGGAGACCGTGCCGAAGAACTGGTTGCGTGCGCTCGTTTTCATGTTCAGCCTGCTGATCAGTGTGAGGTCGGCGGACAGGTTGCCGGCCCGCCCGTTGAGTTGTTCCACGAATTGTCGATGGACTTGCTCGAGCGCCCGGAAGTTCCTGACGAGCTGCTCGCCGCGCGCCGTCAGCCGGGTTCCGCCGCCGCCCTTGCCCCCGGCGACGCGTTCCACCAGCGCTTCGCCGGCCAGGTTGTTCATCGCGTCGATCGCGTCCCATGCCCCCTTGTAGCTCATGCCGATTGCTTTCGCGGCCTGGCTGATCGACCCCGTCTGGCCAATCGCGGCCAGCAGCTCGACCCGCCCCTGGCCGCCGAATTTTTCGCCGCCCACCGTCATCCAGACGGCGCCCTGCAGCGCGAAGCCTGCGTTGTCGTTTTCCACGATCTCCCCTGTTCCGTTTCGTTATATACTGTACTACATAACGCTAATGACCTGGAAAAGACCATGAAGCAACTTGCCGGCCTGCTGGCCCTGATCGCATGCCACGCCGTCCACGCGGACGAGGTCCAGGTCGCCGTGGCCGCCAATTTCACCGCGCCGATGCAAAAGATCGCGGCGGCATTCGAAAAGGATACGGGCCACAAGGCAGTCCTCGCGTTCGGCGCCACCGGCAAGTTCTACGCCCAGATCGTCAACGGCGCCCCGTTCGAGGTATTGCTCGCGGCCGACGACGAGACGCCGGCGAAACTGGAAGCCGAGCGCCTTACCATGCCCGGCACGCGTTTTACCTACGCGACCGGCAAGCTGGCGCTGTGGTCCGCGAAGGATGGCTATGTCGACGGCCAAGGCCAGATCCTGAAAACGGGCAACTACGCCCATCTCGCCATCGCCAATCCGAAGACGGCCCCGTACGGCGCGGCCGCCGTCGAGACGCTGAATAAACTGGGCGTCTACGACCGCGTGCAGGGCAAGCTCGTGCAGGGCGAGAACATCGCGCAGACGCACCAGTTCGTCAGCACGGGCAACGCGTCGCTCGGCTTCGTCGCGTTGTCGCAGGTGTATCGCGACGGTAAGTTCACGTCCGGCTCGGGCTGGATCGTGCCGGACAACCTGCACGGTCCGATCCGCCAGGACGCCGTCATCCTCGCCAGGGGCGGGGCCAATCCGGCCGCGAAGGCGCTGGAAGGCTATTTGAAATCGAACAAGGCGAAGGACATCATCCGCTCCTACGGCTACGCACTGTGACACTGGACGCCGCCGACCTCGCGGCCGTTCGCCTGACGCTGGAACTGGCGACCGTCGTGACCCTGCTGCTGCTGGCGATCGGCACGCCGATCGCCTGGTGGCTCGCGCGCACGCGCTCGCGCCTGCGCCATGCGGTCGGGGCCGTCGTCGCGTTGCCCCTCGTGCTGCCGCCCACCGTGATCGGTTTTTATCTGCTGCTGTTGCTGGGACCGAACGGCCCGGTCGGCAAGCTGACGGAGGCGCTCGGCATCGGCCTGCTGCCCTTCTCTTTCGGCGGTCTCGTGCTGGCGTCCGTGTGCTATTCGCTGCCGTTCGTCGTGCAGCCGCTGCAGAATGCGTTCGAGGCGATCGGCACGCGGCCGCTGGAAGTGGCGGCCACCCTGCGCGCGAGTCCGTGGGACACGTTCTGGTCGGTGGCGGTACCGCTGGCGCGGCCCGGCTTCCTGTCCGGCGCCGTGCTCGGGTTCGCGCACACGGTGGGCGAATTCGGCGTCGTGCTCATGATCGGCGGGAATATCCCGGACAAGACCCGCGTCGTCTCCGTGCAGATCTATGACCACGTCGAGGCGCTCGAATACGCGCAGGCGCACTGGCTCGCGGGCGGCATGCTGGCGTTCAGCTTCATCGTGCTGCTCGCGCTGTACACGCTGTATCCGCAAGCGATGAAAGGACGCCGATGACGGACGGACTCCGCGTACGCCTGCGCATGGACCGCGGCGCATTTTGCCTGGACGTCGACCTCGACCTGCCCCAGCGCGGCATCAGCGCCCTGTTCGGCCATTCCGGCTCGGGCAAGACGACGGTCCTGCGCGCCATTGCCGGCCTGGAACGTGCGCCCGGCGGCTATGTCGCGCTCGGCGATAACGTCTGGCAGGATGATGCGCGCGGCGTGTTCGTCCCCGTGCATCAACGGGCCATCGGCTACGTGTTCCAGGAAGCGAGCCTGTTCCCGCACCTGTCCGTGCGCGCCAACCTGGAGTTCGGCCGCAAGCGCGTGCCCGTGCACGAGCGCCGCTTCGCGCTGGAACCCGTGACGGCCCTGCTGGGCATCGAAGGCCTGCTCGAGCGCAGGCCGGACAGTCTGTCGGGCGGCGAGCGCCAGCGCGTGGCGATCGCACGCGCCCTGCTCGCGTCGCCGCGGCTGCTGCTGATGGACGAACCGCTGGCCGCGCTCGACCTGCGCCGCAAGCTGGAGATCCTGCCCTACCTGGAGCGGATGCACGGGGAACTGGCGATCCCGATCGTGTACGTGAGCCATGCGCCGGACGAGGTCGCGCGGCTCGCGGATCACCTCGTGCTGCTGGATGCCGGCAAGGCGGTCGCGAGCGGACCGCTGACGGAGACGCTGGCGCGCGTGGACCTGCCGCCCAGCTTCGCCGACGATGCGGGCGTGGTGCTGGACACGATCCTCGTCGGCCATGAGGAAGACGCGCTGTCCCGCCTGGAATTCGCGGGCGGCACGTTGCTGGTGGGCAGGCGCCGCGAAGCCATCGGCACGCACCTGCGCTGCCGCATCCACGCGCGCGACGTCAGCCTCGCGCTGGACCGTCCGCAAGGCACGAGCATCGTCAACCGCCTGCCGGCCGTGGTGACGGCGGTGGCCGCCACCGACACGCCGGGCCACGTGCTCGTGCAGTTGCGGATGGGAGAATCCCCGCTGCTGGCCCGCATCACGGAACGCTCGCGCCGCGAGCTGGGCATCGCGCCCGGGCTGCGGCTGTGGGTGCAGATCAAGGGCGTGGCGCTCTTGAGTTAATTCAGCGCACGCGGCGCATCGACGAGATGCGGTTGTTCATGCGGTCGAGCATCTCGTAGCGGCCCGGGCCCAGCACGACGCATTCGCCACGGAAGTCCGCGTGTTCGCAGAATTCCCAGCGGCCTTCGCGGATGATGAGCGACGTGGCGCGGTCGTTGAAGCCGACGTCGTTCAGCGCGCGCACATCCTGCGACAGTTCCACTTGCGGGCCTTCGAAGCGGGGGCCGGCGAACATCACGACGTCCGGACCGCCGCGGTCGCCGCGCCAGCCACCCCGGTCACCGCGGTCGTCGCCACGCCAGCCACCGCGGTCGCCCCGATCGTCACCGCGCCAGCCACCGCGGTCGTCGTCGCGCCAGCGGCCGCGGCCGCGGTCGATCTGGCGCGCCGAGGAGATGGCATCATTAAAACCCGGAAGCTCGCGGTATTCGCCCGGACCGAATTCTTCGCAGCGGCCGCCGAAGTTGGCGTGCTCGCACAGCAGCCACGTGCCCGAGCGGATGACGACGCTCGACGCGCGGTCGTTGAAATTGAAATCGCCCAGGCTGGCGGCGTCGCGGTCGATGGTCACGCGTTGGCCGCGGAAATTGCTGTCCGAGAACAGCGTCAGCTCTCCGGCAAAGGCGGCGTGGGTGAAGGTGGCCAGCACGGCGGCGGCGGCAAGCAGGCGTTTCATGATTTCTCCATGGGTGTGCGCCATCCGTCGGCGCCTGTGCTGTTAACGCGGGCGCCGTACGGACGGCTGACAGTTTCCTTGTAACAAAATTTTACGCGACCGGCGGCATACCGATGGCGCGGATTGGCACCTCACGCGGCGGCCTGCTCCTCCAGCACGGGGCAGCCGAACCCCGGCTGCGCCAGTTCGCGCGCCAGGTCGTCACGCAGCGCGGACAAGCCCGCGATGCGCGCATCGATGTCCGCCAGCTTGCGCTGTAACGCGTCGCGCAGCAGCGGCGCGGCGGCGGCCGGATCGTCCAGCAGCGGCATGCCGGTCTCGATCTCGGCCAGCGTAAAACCGAGCGCCTGGGCGGCGCGCAGGTAGCACAGCCATTGCACGGCTTCCGGCGGATAGTCGCGATAGCCGTTGGCGAGGCGGCGCGACAGCAACAGCCCGCGTTTCTCGTAAAAGCGCAGGGTGTCCCGGGTGAGACCGGTGGCGGCGGCGAGTTCTCCGATCTGCATGGCGTGGTGCGATAAAGGGCTTGACCTTGGAGTGTACTCCAGGGTCCATGATCCCGGAACCTTCATACCGGGAGATTTCCATGCAACTCAGCCGATCCGTTTTTCTCACCGTCGTGCGCGCCAGTGCCGCCTACGACCTGCTGCTCACGGCGCCGTTCGCCACGCCGTGGACCTTCGCCTTCGCGCACGCGCAGCTTTCAAGCCTCAACCGCAGCCTCGGCGGCAATGCCCTGCCGGACTTCGGCCCGTTCCACGTCCTGTTCGCCTGCCTGATGGGCAGCATCGTGCTCGTGTGGTCCGTGCTGCGCCTGCGCGCCGCCAGCGTCACGCTGGGCCGCTACGACGGCGTCGGCCGCTTCCTGTTTTCCACCTGGATGGCGTGGACGCTCGCGGCCAGCGGCGCGCCTTTGCTGTGGCTGTTCCTCGTGCCGGAATTCTGCTGGGGTGTGGCGCAGTGGCTGCCCGTCGCTCAGGACAAGGGGAGCAGCGCCGCGCGCGCGCCCTTCACCAGCGCCGCGCCCATGCGCTCCAGCCGCGGCGGCTGAATACGCCAGGCGTGCCAGTACAGCGCCACGTCGACGAACAGATCCGGTGTCAGGTCGACGAGGACGCCGCTCGCGAGCATGTCCGCGCACTGTTCCAGCGGCAGCAGGCCGTAGCCGAGACCGAGGCGGATCGCCTGCACGTATGGATCGCTGGACGGCACGTAATGAAACGGGTACGCGCCTTCCGGCAGGCCGAAGTGCTGCAGCAGGAAGGCGGTCTGCAGGCGGTCGTTGCGGTCGAAGACCATCACCGGCGCCCGTCGCGCGGCCTCCCGCGTGATCCCGCCGGGGAACCAGCGCGACGCGAAGGCGGGCGCCGCCACCATCCGGTAGCGCATCACGCCGAGCGGGCTCACGGTGCAGCCGCGCATCGGTTCCGTTTCGCCGGACACGCAGGCGAGGGCGAGCCCCTGTTCCAGCAGCGCGAACGTGTGCCTCTGGTCGCCCGTGACGAATTCGACGAGCAGCCCTTCCTCGATCAGCACGGGCGCCAGCACGGGCAGCAGCCAGGTCGCCAGCGTGTCGTTGTTGACGGCCAGCGCCACGCGCACCGGGCCGGGATCGGCCTGCTGCTCGGCGAAGAATTCGTCTTCCAGCAGCGCGCGCCGGCGGAGGAATTGCAGCAGGCGCATGCCGGGCGCCGTCGGCCGGCAGGGGCGGGCGCGCACGAGCAGCGGCGTGCCCAGGTCGTGCTCCAGCGCGGCGATGCGCTGCGAGATGGCGGATGGCGTCACCTTCAGCAGCGCGGCCGCCTGCTCCAGGCTGCCGCTGTCGACGGCGGCGACGAACGCCTCGCTGCGGCGCGGATCGATTTTCATTGGATTAGCCCAGCTTAATGAACTTTAGAAGTCATTAATATAATTGATGTGGCCGCGCCGGGAAGGCATGCTGCTCCGCAATAACAACGGAGAGCACGATGTTTTCACAACCCATCTTCCTGCAAGGCCTCGGCATGGGCGCCAGCCTGATCATGCCGATCGGCGCCCAGAACGCGCACGTGATCCGCACGGGCGTGGCCGGCCGCCACGTCGTCCTGACGGTCCTCACGTGCGTGCTGATCGACGTCACCCTGATCGCGCTGGGCATGTCCGGCTTCGGCGCGCTGATCGAGCATTCTCCCACGCTGCTGCTGGCAGCCCGCTGGGGCGGCGCCGTCTTCCTGCTGTGGTACGGCATACGCTGCCTGAAAAGCTGCTGGCGCGGTGCGGCGGCGCCGAATGCGACGGGCGACGGGCAGGTGGGCGTCTCCGCAGCGCGCGCGCTGGGCATCGTGCTGGCGATGTCGCTTCTGAATCCCCACGTGTACCTGGACACCGTCGTGCTGCTGGGCGCCGTCGGCAGCAGTCTCGCGGCGAATCACCGCGTGTCGTTCGCCGCCGGGGCGATGACGGCGTCGCTGCTGTGGTTTTCCGCACTGGGCCTCGGCGCGCGCCGTTGCGCGTTCGTGCTGGCGCGGCCCGCCGTCTGGCGCGCCATCGAAGGTTTTACGGGGATGACGATGCTCGTGCTGGCGGCGCTGCTGCTGCTCGAACGCTAGGCGGCGAGCGCCTTGCCGTGTTCGACCGACATCTGCACCGGCAGCGCGACGCCGTTCTTCACCGCGGTCAGTTCGGCGAGGATGGAGACGGCGATCTCGTACGGCGTCTTGCTGCCGATGTACAGGCCGATGGGGCCGTGCAGCTTCGCGATCTGGTCCTCGGTGAGGTCGAATTCGCGCAGGCGCTCGCGCCGCCGCGCATTGTTGGCGCGCGAGCCGATGGCGCCGACATAGAACGCGTCCGTCTTGAGCGCTTCCATCAGCGCGAGGTCGTCCAGCTTGGGGTCGTGGGTAAGGGCGATGACGGCGCTGCGGCTGTCCAGCTTCATCTCCAGCACGAGGTCGTCCGGCATCGCGTGCACGACCTCCACGCCCGGCAGGCTCCAGCTCGCGCGGTATTCTTCTCGCGGGTCGCACACGGTCACCTGGTATTCCAGGCCGACGGCGATCTGCGCGAGGAATTGCGATAGCTGGCCGGCGCCGATGATCAGCATGCGCAGGCGCGGGCCGTGGATCGTGACGAGCGTCTGGCCGTCCATGCGCAGCTGCTCGTCGGCCTTGCCCTCCGCCAGTTCGACCGCGCCCGTGGTCAGGTCCAGCGTGCGCCGCGTCAGCACGCGGCGCTGCGCCAGCGCGAGCAGTTCGTCCATGCGGCTGTGCGTGCCGAGCGGTTCCACGACGAGCTGGATCGTGCCGCCGCAGGGCAGGCCGAAGCGGTGCGCCTCGTCGGCCGAGATGCCGTACGTGATGACTTCCGGCGCCGTACGTACGATGCCCTTTTCGCGCACGGCGGCGATCAGGTCGTCCTCGATGCAGCCGCCCGAGACCGAGCCGACGACGACGCCATCGGCGCGGATCGCCATCGTGGCGCCTTCCGGTCGCGGGCTCGATCCCCACGTCCTGACGACGGTCACGTACTCGCAGCGCCAGCCGGCGCGCAGCCACTGGTCGCTGGCGTGCAGCACTTCGAGGTCGATACTGTCCATTGCCTTCCTTTTGTTGCCAATCGATAATTCTTAAGCCCACAGGCCATGTGAATCCTAACGCAAAAATGCGAACTGCGACGGGCCGCGGTACCCGGCAAGAGTGCAGGGGAAAAAACGGTTTATATCGTTTCGTGCGCGGACGGCGCTATACTCGTCGGATCGCGACCCGTGTTGGAGACCATCATGAAGCCAGACCTGCTGTCCCTGCTGCGCATCGATCTTCCCATCATCCAGGCCCCGATGGCCGGCGTCTCGACGGCGGCGCTCGCGGCCGCGGTGTCCCAGGCGGGCGCGCTGGGCTCGATCTCCGTCGGCGCCGGTAACGCCGAACAGGGCCGCGCCGCCATCGCCGACGTGCGTCGCCTGACGGACCGGCCGTTCAACGTCAACGTGTTCTGCCACCGCCCCGCGCAGGCCGACGCCGTGCGCGAAGCCGTGTGGCTCGATTACCTGTCGCCGCACTTCGCCGCCAACGGCGCGCAGCCGCCGACGGCCCTGCGTGAAATCTACAAAAGCTTCGTCGACGACGATCCGATGCTGGACGTGCTGCTGGAGACGCGTCCCGCCGTCGTCAGTTTCCACTTCGGCCTGCCCGATGCGCGCCGCATCCAGGCGCTGAAGGATGCGGGCATCGTGCTGCTGGCCAGCGCGACGTCGGTGGACGAGGCGCGCCAGGTGGAGGCGGCCGGCATCGACGCCGTTGTCGCCCAGGGCTACGAGGCGGGCGGCCACCGCGGGCTGTTCGACCCGGAGCGGGGCGACCCCGCCATCGGCACGTTCGCGCTCACGCAACTGGTGGCGCACGCCGTCCGCATTCCCGTGATCGCGGCCGGCGGCATCATGGACGGGAACGGCATCGCCGCCGCGCTGCGCCTGGGCGCCAGTGCCGTCCAGATGGGCACCGCGTTCATCCTGTGCCCGGAGTCGTCGGCCACGCCGCACCACCGCGCGCTGATGCAGGAGGGGGAGGGCGTCATCACGGCCGTGACGGACGTCGTTTCGGGCCGGCCCGCGCGCGGCCTCGTGAACCGGTTGTTCAGCGAGATCGGCGCGCCCGGCCACCCGCCGCTGCCGGATTATCCGATCGCCTACGATGCCGTGAAGGCGCTGAACGCGGCGGCCACGAAGGCCGGCAACAACGACTTCACGGTCAACTGGGCCGGCCAGGGATTCGCGCTCGCGCGCGCACTGCCCGCAGGGGAACTGGTGCGCCTGCTCGGCGAGGAGCTGGCTCAGGCGTCGGCGTAGGCCGTCTCGAGGGCTTCCTTGCGCGGCCTCGATGCAATGTGCACGATCAGCACGGCGTCGAGCGGCAGGGCAGGGTGTGCGGCGCGGTGCTTCGTGAACCAGAACACCTCGTCCACGTCCTCGTCTTCGGCATCGTGCGCGGTGGCCAGGACGCGGCGGTCCTCGGGGACATCCTCGTAGTCGACGGCTTCCAGCGCCGCATCGTCGACGGCCTCGATCCAGGCCTCGGCCTCCTTGCCCCAGGCCTGCACATAGCGCGCGCCGGACGCGACGAGCCAGCGCGCGACGTCCCACAGCCACATTTCCGCGACCTCGTCCTCGGCCAGCACGATGGCGAGGAAGGGCGGGCGCGCGCCCAGGTCGGGCAGGTCGGCGTCGGGCGGCAGGTGCAGATAGGTCAGAGTCTTTCTTTGCATGGCGCCAGCTTACCACCGGCGGCGCTATGTGTGCGTCCGTACCGATGCACCGGCAGCGTTCGCCCACCATGGCGGACCGGACGGTGGAGGGACGGAGATGAAGGAAGCGGTGGTGATCGGCGGCGGCCTGGCGGGCCTGTCGTGCGCGGTGGCGCTGGCCGACCGTGGCTTGCGCGTGACCGTGCTGGAGCGCGCGGCGCGCCTGGGCGGGCGCGCATCCAGCTGGATCGAGCCCGTCACGGGCGACACCGTCGACATCGGCCCGCACATCTTTCATTCCGAATACCACAACATGCTCGCGTTCCTGCAGCGCCTGGGCACCAGTCGCCTGATCTGCTGGCAGCCGGGCAAGGTGCTCACCATCGCGAGCAGGCCGCGCCCCGTCAGGCTGCGCCACTGGCCGCTGCCGCCGCCACTCAGCCTCATGCCGTCGCTGCTGGCGGCACCCGGCCTCGCATTGCCGGATTACCTGTCGATGCGCCGCGTCGCCCTGCGCGGCATGACGTTCGGCGAGGAAGAGGTCGACGCGCTGGACGGCATGTCGATGCTGGACTTCCTGCGCGACCAGGGCGTGAGCGAGCGGATGATCGATTGGTGGTGGCGTTTCGCCGCGATGGTCGTGACGAACGTGCCGCTGGAGCGCTGCTCGGCCGCGTCGCTGCTGCGCATCCACGCGCAACTGTCCGGCTACCGCGGCCTGCATTTCGGTTTCGGCATGGTCGGCCTGGGCGATCTTTACACCGCGCAGGCGGCGAAGGTCGTCGAGGATGCGGGCGGCAGCGTGCGCACGGGCGCCGCCGTCACGGCCATCCTGGGCGAGGCGCGTGCGGAGGGTGTCGTGCTGGCCGGCGGGGAACGGCTGCACGCGGACGTCGTCGTCAGCGCCGTGCCGCCGCAGGAACTGGCGCCGTTGCTGACACGGCCATTCGATGGCCTCGGCGCGTTCGAACCGAGCCCGTATATCTCGACCTATGTATGGTTCGACCGCGACCTGGGCATGGAGCGCTTCGTGTCGCACCCGTGGTCGCCCGGGCGCCTGAACTACGATTTCTACGACCTGTGCCAGATCCGGCAAGGCTGGCGCGGCCGGCCGACCATCGTCGCCGCCAACATCATCTACAGCCATCGCGCGCACGGCATGACGGACGCCGAGATCGTGCGCGCGACGCAGGCCGAGATCGCGGAATTCGCGCCGGCGGCGGCCAATGCGAACGTCGTGCATGCGGACGTGCACCGCATCCCGATGGCGATCCCGTGCCCGCTCGTCGGCTTCGAACGCAGCCGCCCCGCGGCGGCCAGTCCGCTGCCCGGCCTCGTGCTGGCCGGCGACTGGACCCGCACGCACATGCCGTGCACGATGGAGGGCGCCGTCAAATCGGGGATGCTGGCGGCGGAAGCGGTGCTGGGTGCGCCGGGTACGCTGGCGACCCCGAGCCGCCTGTACGACGGCCTGGCCGGCATCGCGCGCACGATGGCGGCGCGCCGGCCTCCCGAGTAAAAGCGCGCGGCCAGGTCAACCGGGACGGCCGCTCTGCGTTACCATCCTGCGTTATACCCAGATTCTCGCGGAGTCTCATGAAAATCCTCGCTTCCCTGGCGCTCGCCGCCGCATCCGTCGCATCCGCACAGGCGGCCATCCCCGTGTACGGTTTCTTCGTCAAGAACACCTATCCGCACGACCCGAAGGCGTTCACGCAAGGGCTGTTCTTCAGGGACGGCCAGCTGTACGAATCCACGGGCCAGAAGGGCCAGTCGTCGCTGCGCAAGGTCGACCTGAAAACGGGCAAGGTGCTGCAGAAGAAGGACCTGGCGGACGAGTACTTCGGCGAAGGCTCCACGGCCGTCGGCGACACCATCGTGAACATCACGTGGCAGTCGAACGTGGGCTTCCTGTTCGACGCGAAGACGTTCGCGCTGAAGGGCCGCTTCAACTACAAGGGCGAAGGCTGGGGCCTGGCCAGCGACGCGAAGCACGTCTACATGAGCGACGGCACGAACGAGATCCGCATCCTCGACCCGAAGACGCTGGACGAGCAGCGCCGCATCCGCGTGACGGCCGAGGGCAAGCCGATCACGCAGCTCAACGAACTGGAAATCGTCGACGGCCAGATCTTCGCCAACGTGTGGGGCACCGACGTCATCGCCCGCATCGATCCGGACACCGGCAACGTCGTCGGCTGGATCGACTGCACGGGCCTGCTGCCGCCGGACCAGCGCGGGACGACGAATCCGGACGCGGTCCTGAACGGCATCGCCTACGAGCCGAAGCAGCACCGTCTTTACGTGACGGGCAAGCTGTGGCCCAAGCTGTTCGAGATCGAGCTGGTGCCGATCAAGCGGCCCTGATTGTCACGTCACCGCGATCACGACCTTGCCGAAGTGAGAGCCGGATTCCATGTGCCGGTACGCCTCGCGCGCCTGGTCGAACGTGAACACGCGGTCGACGACGGGCTGCAGTCCGGTCGCATCGGCGAAGCGCACGACCTTTTCCAGCATCGCGCGGCTGCCGACGTAGACGCCCACGAGCCGCTTGGCGGTCGCCAGCAGCGTGGCCGGGTTGACGTCGCCGCCGAAGCCGCTGACGCCGCCGATGATGGCGATGCTGCCGCCCATCGCGGCGGATGCGATCGAACGGTTGACGGTCCCCTGGCCGCCCACTTCCAGCACCACCTGCGCTCCGGTGCCGCCGGTTGCGCGCAGCACTTCCTCCTGCCATTCCGGCGTCGTGCGGTAGTTGATGACGTGGCGCGCGCCAAGCTCCTGCGCCCGCTGCAGTTTGGTGTCGCTGGACGACGTGATGACCGCGTTCAGCCCGGCCGCGCGGGCCAGCTGCAGGCCGAGGATGCTGACGCCGCCCGTCCCCAGCAGCAGCACGGTGTCGCCCGGGCGGACGTTATTGCTGGATTCGAAGATGGCATTCCACGCCGTTACGCCCGCACAGGGTAGCGTCGCCGCGTCGACGAAGCTCATCCCGTCCGGGATTTTCACGAGCGCGTCCTCGTCCAGCACGACTTCTTCCGCCAGCATGCCGTCGACGTCGCCGCCGAGCGCGTGGCGGACTTTATCGGGGCTGGTCGGACCGTCGTGCCAGTACGGGAAGAACGACGCGGTGACGCGGTCGCCGGGCTGCACGCGCGTGACGCCGGGGCCGGTGGCGACGACTTCGCCGGCGCCGTCCGAGCAGGGGACGATGGGGTCGTCGACCGTGACGAGGTAATTGCCGGCGGCGACCATCAGGTCGCGGTAGTTCAGCGAGACGGCGTGCACGCGGATGCGCACTTCGCCATTGCCCAGTTCACGGTGAGGAAAATCCACGCACTGCAGCCCGTCGATGCCATCGCCGGGTAAGATCTGGTAAGCCCGCATCGCTGTCCTCCATGGTTGGTCGGCCGCCCACGCCGGGCGGGAGAATATTGTCGCCGCAAGGCACGAGGGAGCGGCGCACGGTCCGACGTGGGCGCTATCGCTTCAGCCACCAGAACAGCACCGCGGCACAGGACAGGAAGAGACTCCAGAACATGATACGCCGCCCGCGGTGGCGCTCGAAGCAGGGCGGGCACACGCAGATGTCGGCGGCCGGTTCCTTGTTCGACAGCCGGTAGGCGATGCGGCGCACGGCGCCGTCGTCGAGCCCGATCCCGCAATGCGCGCATGCGCCGGACGCATTCCGGGCGCGGTACGATGCGACCCGGCGTTCCATGAGCGCGAGCACCACGACTGCCGCCAGCGACAGCGCGGCGAGGCACAGGCTGAGCTCCAGCGGCATGTGGCTCCGTTTCACTTCGCCGCCACCGCCTTGCCCTGCTGGCTCGGGATGAACTCCTCCAGCACGGCCTGTTTCAGCAGCGCCGGCGGCAGGATGCCCTGGGCGATGATGAAGTCGTTGAAGGCCTTCAGGCTGAAGCGGTCGCCCAGCGCGATCTCGGCCTGCGTCTTCAGCGCGCGCAGTTTTACATAGCCGTAGTAGTACGCGGTGGCCTGGCCCGGCATGCGGTACGAATAGCGGTCGACTTCCGATTGCGCGAACGGTTCGGACAGCACGACTTCACGCATCAGGAACTGCTTCGCCTGCTCCGGCGTCATGCGGCCCAGGTTGATCTGCGGGTCGAGCAGGGCGCGCGCCATGCGCAGCAAACGGGCCTGCAGCGAGACGAGCTGGCCTTCCGGCGGCATGTACGGCAGGATCATCGCTTCCGAATACAGGCCCCAGCCTTCGACGTTCGTGCTGTTGAAGGCAAAGCGGGCGCGCGCCACCGACATGCCCTGCTCCACCATCGACGCGAACTGCAGCTCGTGGCCCGGACGCGCCTCGTGCGCCGTCAGCGTCCACGCCATCGCGGAAAAATCGAAGTCGTTCATCTTGTCCTTCGACTTCGCGTTCGGGTTCGCCAGCGGGATCACGAACTCGCCATACTCTCCCGTGTTGCCGATCATGCGCGGTGGGCTCATGAACGGTGCCGGCGAACGGGCCGCTTCGGCCGGCGTCGCGGTGCGGATGTTCGCCTCGCGCGTGGGCAAGGTCACGAGGTCGTGCGCGCGCACCATGCCTTCGATATCCTTCAGCCGCTCGCGGTAGTACGGCATCAGCTGGTCGGGCGCGATCGAGGATTTCTTGAGTTCGCGGATCACGTCGCGGTAGTCGGACGACGGCAAGTGGTTGCGCGCGGCGATGACGCCCGCCACGACCTGCATCTCGTCGCGCACTTCCTGGAAGTCGAAGCCGGCGCGTTCGATCATCTGCTCCGGCGCGATGTCGACGCCCACGTTGGCGAGGCGGTTCACGTAGATGACTTCCGGCAGGCGCACTTCCTTGCGCGTGCGCGGCATGAGGCGGTTGCGGACCCAGTCGTCGTAGTCCTTCACCTGCGCCTTCAGCGCCGCGAAGTCGCTTTCCCAGCCCGTGACGTTGGCTTTCTTGAACAGTTCCTCGATGCCGTCCATGTAGGTCGCGTTGTTGTTCAGGCCTTCCTCGACCTCGCCCACGTACGGGCCGATCAGCGTCTTGTTCGCGAGGCGCTCCTCGCCGCGCGCGCGGGCCAGCGTCGCGATCGGCGTGAAACCTGCCTCCTTGCCGGCGTAGCGCTTCAGGCGCACGAGCGCGAGCTTCTGGCGTTCCGGCTTGTTGCGCGGGTCGAGCAGGGCGCGCAGGCCGCCGTACACGACTTCGCCCACGTTGACGTATTCGAGCAGGTACTGGTGCTCCAGCTTCATCGTCGCGATCTTCTTTTCGCGCGAGTCGATCAGGATGTCGAGGTCCTGGCGCACTTTGACATCCTTCTCCTGCGCGCGCTGGCGGCGCAGCTCGGCGAGGCGTTTTTCCGTGTCGGCCAGCTCGCGCTCCCAGACGCGCGGTTTCAGGTCGGCGACCTGCGTGTCGTAGTGTTCGTCGCCCAGTTCCGTGGACTCCTCGGGTACGTATTTACCGGTGTCCTGCAGGACCGGCTGGGTGTAGGCGTCGCTGCGCGCGACCCATGCGGGTGGTGTTGCGACGGCGGCGCAGGCGGCGCCGGAGGCGAACAGGAGGGCGAGGCCGAGACGGATCATGATGCTGCCTTTCAGTGGTGAAGCAGGCATTCTAGAGCTAGACCGGCTTGGACACCATGAACCAGAAGATGAAGACGAACGCGATGAAGGCGGGGATGCCGAGCGCCACCCACGTGCGGAAGTATTTCCAGTACAGGGGCGGCAGCGGCGTGCCGTCGCGCGCGGCCTCCACCGCCATGTCGCGCAGACGCATCTGCAGCCACACGACGGGCAGCCAGCAGGCGCCCGCCAGCACGTACAGCGCCAGCGACCACATGATCCACCGGCTGCTCATCGGATAGCCGGCCAGGTGGATCATGTAGAACCCCGTGGCCGGCTGCACGACGGCCGTCGTGGCCGTGAACAGCCAGTCCGCGATGACGACGTATTTGCTGACGACGGCGATCGCGCGCACGTCGCGGCTCACGTTCGCGAACAGCATGTACCAGGCCGACCCGATGCCCGTGCCGAACAGGAAGGTCGACGACAGGATGTGCAGCCATTTCACGACGACGTAGTCCATCACTTCTCCTCTTTCTCGAGTTCGTAGAGCAGCCAGATCGCGGCCAGCATCGGCAGGTTCTTCGTCAGCGGGCCGTAGGGGTGGATCAGGAATTCCGGCAGCCGGATGGCGATCACGATCGAATAAAAGCCGATCAGCGCCAGCTGCGCGAGCCACAGCCAGCGGCGCCGGCGTAGGAACAGCGTCGCGAAGCCCAGCACCAGGTCGAACACGGATGCGCCGTACAGCATCAACGGGCGCAGGTGCTCCGGGATGCCACTGCGCGCCAGCAGTTCGTAGCTGTCCGCGGCCGGGTAGACGAACGCCGAGACGATGGCGGTGGCGATCCATACGATGGCGATCGCGAGCCGCAACACGGGCAGCAGCCAGTCCAGCTTCGCGCGCGCCCGCTCGGCGCCGGGGTCGACGACGAACGAGGCGATGTCGCGCGGCGGGCGTCCCAGCAGGCGCAGCGTGGGGCCGGGGTCGGCCGCGTTGCCGCGGTCGAGCATGCGCAGCGCGTCCGGGTCGAGCAGGGCGCCGGGCAGCCACGCGCCCAGGCGCGCGAGCAGTCTCGCCACGCCGCCCGGCAGCGGCAGCACGCGCAGTTTTCCCATTCCCATCGCGCGGCGCAGGGTGGCCAGGTAGTCGACGAAGGGCACGGCCTGCGGGCCGACGAGGGCGATGCGGCGCACGGGGCCGCTCTCGGCCTTGTCCGCGTACAGCCGCTGGCGCAGCAGGGTCACGATGGCGGCGACGACGTCGTCCACGTGGATCGGCTGCACCAGTTGCGGGGCGTCTCCCAGGCGCACCGCGAACGGCAGCGACGCCATCGCCTTGAACACGCGCGCGCTGGCGCCGTCCGCGCCGTAGACGAGCGACGGCTGCACGATGGCGGCGCGGATCGGCAGGGTGGACAGGTAGTCGTCGGCGGCCTTCTTCGACAGGTGGTACGCGGTGTCGGCCTGCTCGTCGGCGCCCAGCGCGGACAGTTGCACGACCATGTGCACGTCGTCCGATTCCGCGCAGGCGGCGAACAGGGCGCGCGGCGTTCTCGTGTGCAGGTTCTCGAATGTCTGCGTGCCGCGCTCGCGGAAAATGCCGACGGTATTGATCACGGCTTCCACCCCGGAAAGGCGCGCCAGCCAGGTGGATTTGTCGGTATCGTTGGCGAAGTCGGCGCGGATCGCGGACAGGTGCGGATGGGCGGGGAACCGTTCCGGATGCCGCACCGCGCACACGACGTCGTGGCCCTCCGCCAGCAGCGCGTGCAGCAGGTGTTTCCCGATGAATCCGCTTGCTCCCGTGAGCAGGATCCGCATGCACTCTCCTTTCGTCGATCACTGTTTCGTACCAAGAGGACTTCATGGAATCATGGAACACGGCATTCAGGCGCGGCCTCGTCGGCGGCGCCACCTCCAGCCTGCTGTCGACCGCGGCGCTGACCCTGCTCGGCCGGCGTGAAGCCGGCAGCGCCTACGCGCCCACCAACGCGGTCAGCCACTGGATCCATGGCGACGAGGCGTTGCATGAGCACACGCCCACACTGCGCCACACCATTCCCGGCTACCTGATCCACCACGGCAGCGCGATGTTCTGGTCGGTGCTGTTCGAGCGCCTGTGCGGCCACCTGCTGGACCGCAAGGACCCCGCGACGACGCTCGGCGTGGCGACCGCCGCCTCGGCCGTGGCCTGCTTCGCCGACTACCAGCTGACGCCCCAGCGCTTCAAGCCCGGCTACGAGAGCCATTTGTCGAAGCCGTCGCTGGCCGTCGTCTACGGTGCGTTCGGCGTCGGGCTGGCGCTCGGCGCGATGCTCACCCGCCGTTCATGATCCCGCTGCCAGTCTAAGGGAGTCCGGAAAAACGTGCCGTTCTATGTGCTGGCCCTTGTGCTGCACGGCGTGATCGGCGGCCTGGACGTATTCATCAATCACGAATGGCTGGCCCGCCTGCCGTCGCGGCGCAATGCCTTGACGGAGGAAAAGCTGCACAGCGCACGCGAGCTGCTGTTCTGCTTCGCGTTCCTGTCGCTGGGCTGGTTCGAGTGGCATGGCGCGGCCGTCTGGTGGATCGTGCTGCTGTACGCGGGCGAGGTGCTCGTCTCCGCCGTCGACGTGCTCGTCGAAGGCGAGATCCGCGTATTGCCGCGGCCCGAACGCGTGCTGCACCTGTTCCTGTTCATGAACCTGGGCGCGCTGATCGTGCTCGTGGGACAGGCGCTGCTCGGCTGGAGCGCCTTGCCGACCGCCATCGTGTTCGTCGATCACGGGTGGGCCAGCCGGGTGCTGACCGTGATGGGGATCGGCGCCCTCGTGTGGGCGGTCAGGGATGGGCGGCGGGCGCGTTGATGGCGAGTTGCGCCGCGAACGCGCGCTGGTAGGCGGGCCGTGCCTCGCCGCGGGCGACGTACGCAGCCAGGGTGGGGAACTCGTCCAGGATGCCGGACGGCCGCAACCGGAGCAGCACCGACACCATCATGAGGTCGCCCGCGCTGAAGTCGCCGTCGAGCCAGTCGGCATCGCCCAGGCGCGCCACCAGGGGGTTCAGGCGGTCGCGCACGCGTTCCTCGACGAGGGGGACGCGTTCCTTGGCCCACGGCTTGTCGCCTTCGAAGATCCGGGCCGTGACCAGTTCCAGGATGGGCGGTTCCACCGTGTTGAGCGCGGCAAACAGCCACGTGATGGCGCGTGCCCGCGCGTGGTCGTCCCTCGGCAGCAGGGCGCCGTGGTGCGTGGCGATATGAAACACGATGGCGCCCGTCTCGAACAGGACGAGGCCGTCCTCTTCATAGGTCGGGATCTGGCCGAACGGGTGCAGGGCCAGGTGCGCCGGTTCCTTCATGGCGCGGAACGACACGAGGCGGACATCGTACGGCAGGCCCGCTTCCTCCAGCGCCCAGCGCACGCGCGTGTCGCGCGCGAGGCCCTTGCCGCCGTCGGGCGAACGTTCAAAGGCGGTGATCGTGATCGTCATGGCGCGGCTCCCCAAAGAAAAACGGCGTACCGTGCAGTGTCACGATACGCCGTTGCCGAGTCAAGCTTAATTAAAAGCTGTAGTTCGCGCGCGCATACACGTAGCGGCCATTGTTGCCGAACGGCGTGTAGTTCGAGAACGGCGTGTTGCTGGTCGTGTTCAGCGCCGGCGGCAGGGTTTCCGAGTACTGGTCGAACAGGTTATCCGCGCCGAGCGCCAGGCTGAACTGGCGGGTGAACGCGTAGCGGGCTTCCAGGTCGACGATCGTCTTGGCCTTCAGGGTGAAGTCGAAGGCTTGCGTCGTGCCCGGCGACAGCACTTCGCCGTAGCGGGTGGCGCGGGCCGTCACGCCCCACTGGTCCAGCTTCCAGTTGGCGCTCGCCGTGATCTTGTTCTTCGGCTGGCCCTTCTCGAGCGTCAGCACGTTCACGCGGTCGAACAGCACGGGTGCCGGGTTCAGCGCGGCCAGCTGGGCGGTGGTCGGGACCTTCGTCACTTCGGTGCGGTTGAAGTTGCCGGCCAAGGTGAAGTCGAAGCGGCCGGCCGCGCCCGCGTTCCACGGCGCGCTGGCCACGATGTCCACACCGCGGGTCTTGGTGTCGACGCCGTTGATGAAGAAGCGGCCGCCGCCGACGCCCGTGAAGCCCTGCGACACGATGTAGTTGCGCACGGCCGTCGACAGCAGGTTTTCCGACAGCACGATGCGGTCGCGCACGTTGATGCGGTACGCGTCCACCGTCAGGCTGAACGGGGCGAGACGCATGACGGCGCCCAGCGAGAAGTTGGTCGACTTCTCGGCCTTCAGCGGTTTCGCGCCCAGCGCGACGGCGACCGGGTCGCTCGGCGTGAACGTCGTGATCTCGTACGGGATGCCGTTGACGAAGTTGGTCGACGTCGACGTGAAGCTCTGCTGCTGCAGCGACGGCGCGCGGAAGCCGTTCTGCACGGCGCCGCGCAGCGCGAAGTTCTTCGTGAAGTCGTAGCGGCCGGCCAGCTTGCCGGACAGGTTGCTGCCGAAGTCGTTGTAATGTTCTTCGCGGATCGCGGCCGACGCCAGCAGCTTGTCGGTGATGTTCGCCTCGACGTCGACGAACACGCCGATCGCCGTGCGCGACCTGCGCCCCGCGTTGGCCGGACGGAAGCCCGGGAACACCTGCGCGCCCGATGCGGCCGGGACGCCGCTCGGCAGGATCACGCCGCCGTTGCGCCAGGAATCCGGCTCGCCCGCGTGCAGCTCGTAGCCTTCGCGGCGCGCCTCGGCGCCGACCGCCACGTTCAGCGGCGACGCCAGGCCGCCCACGTCGAACTTGCGCACGCCCGTGAGGTTGTACACGAGCTGGTTGTACGAGAAGCCGCCCGCGTCGAAGTTCGTCTTGCTGGTCGGGCCGATCGACGCGTTCAGCGTGTTCTGCACGTCGTAGTTCATGCCGTTCTGGCCGTACACGAGCGACGTGTCCATGTCCCAGTCGCCCAGGCTCCAGGTCATGCCGCCGGCGGCGCTGAAGTCTTCGACCGTCGGGGCGATGATCGGCAGGAAGCCGTTCGGATAGATCGATTGCACGTTGCGCGCATCCTGCGGCATGCGGAAGTAGCCGGCCGAGCGCGCGTCGCGCAGCTGGTAGCTGCTCCAGCCGTAGACCTTCACGTCGGGCGAGAGGTTGTTGCCCACGTTGACGAAGACCGTCTTCTGCTGCATTTCCGGGTCGCCGTACCACGCGTCGAAGCGGTTGATGGTCAGTTCGCGCGGATCGTAGGCGCCGTTCACCTTCGCGTACAGCTGGCGCATGTCGTAGCCGCTGCGCTCCGTGTGGTTCTGGTCCTTGTATTCGGCCGCGATGGTGATGTAGCCCGTCTCGCCCAGCGGCAGGCCTTTCCAGGCGCTGACGGTCGTGGTCTGGCCGTCCGTGCGCTTGCGCGAATTGGGTCCGGTCCACGTGGCGCCGGCCGGCGGCGCGGCGTTCAGCAGGTCGTATTCCGAGATATGGGCGCCGTACGTGATCGTGCCTTCGCCGCCCGTGCGGTCCGTGCGCAGGCGGACGTTGACCACGCCCGAGATCGCGTCCGAGCCGTATTGCGCGGCCGCGCCGTCGCGCAGCACCTCGATGCTTTTCACGATGGCCGAGGGCACCGTGTTCAGGTCGACGGCGGCCGAGCCGCGGCCGATCGAGCCGTTCAGGTTCACGAGCGACGACGCGTGGCGGCGCTTGGAGTTCACCAGCACGAGGCTCTGGTCCGGCGCCATGCCGCGCAGGGTGGCCGGGCGGACGGTGTCCGTGCCGTCCGTCAGCGTGGGACGCGGGAAGTTCAGCGACGGCAGCGCCACCGACAGGGCCTGGTTCAGTTCGGTCGAACCCGTCGTCTTGAGGGTGTCGGCCGAGATGATGTCGACGGGAGACGCCGTGTCGAGCGCCGTGCGGTTGGCGACGCGGGTACCGGTCACGACGACGGTGGCGGTGCTGTCCTGGGACTGGGCCAGTAGCGGCGTGCCGGCGAACAGGGTGGCGATGGAAAGGGCGAGTACGGTTTTTTCCGGCACAAATCGTTGTTGCATTCTCTTGATCCTTATTCTTGGTCTAGGCCCGCGGGGCAGCGGGTTGCGGATACAACGGGCAAGCTCGTCGATACTGGCGCGTGCTTGTTATCGTTGTCAATTGTGCCAACCCGCAATAGATGTAAGGACGCAACAGTTGCCCATGCACGGTGCATGGTTGCACCGCGCTGGACCGGATCTGCTTATTTGCCGCGCAGCTTCTGGATCAGCGTCACCACCGCCAGCACGACCGCACCGACGACGACACCGGCCACGGCATCGACCACGCCCGGCGCCACGGCCGCCAGCAGGCCGCCCACGACGGGGACGCCGGCCACCGCCCCGGCGGCCGCTTCGGCCACGTGGTGCAGCGGTTCGAACGCGTGGCCGATGATGCCGCCGCCGACCATGAACATGGCCACCGTGCCGATCACGGACAGCGACTTCATCAGGCGCGGCGCGGCCGCCAGCAGCAGGTTGCCGATGGCGCGCGCGGCGCTGCTCGCGCGGCGGCTCAGGTACAGCCCGAGGTCGTCGATCTTGACGATGCCCGCGACGATACCGTAGACGCCGATCGTCATCGCGACCGCCACCGCGACGAGCGCCGCCACCTGCGCGCCGAACGACGCACCCTGTTCGCTGACGACGCCGAGCGAGATCACGATGATTTCCGCCGACAAAATGAAATCGGTACGGATCGCGCCCTTGATCTTGTCCTGCTCGACCGCGCGCATGTCGGCATTGGCCGCCAGCGCCGTCGCCAGCTCTTCCTCGTGCGCCGCGTCTTCGGCGGCGCTGTGCAGCAGTTTATGGGCGACTTTTTCGAAGCCTTCGAAGCACAGGTAGGCGCCGCCCACCATCAGCATCGGCGTGATCGCCTGCGGCAGGAAGGCGGAGATGGCGAGCGCGGCCGGCACGAGGATCGCCTTGTTGCGCAGCGAGCCCATCGCCACCGCCCACACGACGGGCAGCTCGCGGTCCGCGTTCACGCCCGTCACCTGCTGGGCGTTGAGGGCGAGATCGTCGCCCAGCACGCCGGCCGTCTTCTTGGCGGCGACCTTGCTCATCAGGGCCACGTCGTCGAGCACGGTGGCGATGTCGTCGATGAGTGCCAACAAACTTCCTGCAGCCATGTACCACTCCTCAATATCAATATGCTCACATCTTAACCGACGCAGTCTGTCGGCCCCGGCACACGGTTCAGGCGCGTTTTCTGCGTTTCAAACCCGCAAATCTGCATCTCGTCGCTTTCCCGTGCAGCTCATGCCGGGCCATACGTATAGTGACAACATTGGCTGCGGTGCAGCAGCCTTTCCGACCTGAAGGAGATGCCCATGAACCAGAACCTCGACCTGCCGTCCGTTCCGCGCCGCCGTGCCCGTCCTCCGAAGCGCAAGACCCGCATCACCATCTACCTCGACGACGAGGTCCTGGACGAATTCCGCTCGCGCGCCGAGCGCACCGGCACCGGTTACCAGACGCTGATCAACGCGGCGCTGCGCCTGCGCCTGGCCAGCGGCGACGCGAATCCGGCCGCGGCCTGAGCAAAAAATCGCAGAAACCCCGCCAGTACAGGGTGTATGACGTGTAAGAAGATTACACGGAGCAATTAATTATGCTAATCTTCCGGCTCTTTCAACCCGGAGGATTTATGAAAAAAGGCGAACTGATCGCTGAATTTGCGAAGCGTACCGAGATGTCGGGCGCCGCTGCGAACGACGCAGTGAACACCATCATCGACATCATCACCGAGCGTCTGAAAAAAGGCGACACGGTGGGTATCACCGGCTTCGGCACGTTCTCGGTCACCAAGCGCGCAGCCCGCAAGGGTCGCAACCCGGCTACCGGCGAAGTCATCAAGATCGCTGCGTCGAAGACGCCGCGCTTCGCTGCCGGCGCGACCCTGAAGGCCGCCGTCAACCCGAAGAAGAAGTAAGCAGTACCCCGCGGCTGGCCGCGGCCGCCCGGCAATCGCCGGCGCCGTGCGCCATGCCCGCGCTCCCCATTTCCCCTTCCGCTTTTCTCCCATGAGCTTTGCCACCTGGATCGCCTTCGTCATCGCGGGCACGCTGATCGCCATTTCGCCCGGTTCCGGCGCCATCCTGTCGATGTCGCACGGCCTCGCCTACGGGTTGAAAAAGGCAAGCGCCACCGTGCTGGGCCTGCAACTGGGCCTCGTGCTCGTGCTGGTGATCGCCGGCGCCGGCGTCGGCTCGCTGCTGCTCGCGTCGGAAACGGCGTTCACGATCGTGAAGATCGTCGGCGCGCTGTACCTGATCTGGCTCGGCATCGCCCAGTGGCGCTCGAAGGCGGAAGCGTCGAACGTGTCCACCGCCGGCCTCGCGGAACATCCGTCGTTCGGCCGCCGCGTATTGACCGGCTTCCTCACCAACGCGACGAATCCGAAGGGCATCATCTTCATGGTCGCCGTGCTGCCGCAATTCATCTCGAACGAGGCGCCCGTGCTGCCGCAGCTGGCGATCCTCGGCGTCACGATGGTCACCATCGACACGACCGTCATGCACGGCTACGCCCTGCTGGCATCGACGATGCAGCGCTGGTTCCGCGACCCGCGTGCCGTCAAGCTCCAGAACCGCTTCTTCGGCGGCGTGCTGATGGCGGTCGGCGCGCTGATGTTCTTCGTCAAACGCAACCACGCCTGAGCGCGGAAACATTTCGCAACCATTTGTAATTCGTGTCGTCGTTTCGTACGCTCGTGCGTTGTAATGCAGGAGACGCAATCCGCCGCGTCTACCAATAACAATACGCCCACTCCCGCCCTGGAGACATCATGCCGAACCGCGTCGCGAAAACCGCCGTCCTCCTTGCTTTCTCCACCCTGACGGCGCTTGCCGTGGCGGCCGATCCGCCCGCGCGCGTGGGCCGTGTCGCGCTGGCCCAGGGCCAGGTCACGATCGGCAGCGACGTCGGCGCCGAGATGATGGCGGCGCAGGTCAACTGGCCCGTCACGTCGGGCAACACGATCAGCACGGCGGCCGGCAGCCGCACGGAGCTGCGCGTCGGCTCAACGTCGATCCGGCTGGACGGCGACTCGTCGCTGGAAGTGCTGCAGATGGACGACGACAGCCTCCGCCTGCGCCTGCACTACGGCAGCGCCAGCGTGCGCGTGCTCAATGCGGACGTGCTGGCCGGCTTCGAACTCGAGACCCCGCAGGCGCGCGTGCGCCTGCAGCAGCCCGGCCGCCTGCGCGTGGACGCCGAGCGCGTGCGCGACACGAGCTTCGTCACCGTGTTCGACGGCACGGCGCTCGTCGAGGACGGCGACTCGCAGCTGACCCTGCGCGCCGGCCGCCGCGCCGAAGTGGGCGATGCCGACGTGCGCACCATGGCCGCCGTGCGCGACGATTTCGACGAATGGGCCCTCGGGCGCGACCGCTACGAGGACAATGCCGCATCGAGCCGCTACGTGACGACGGAGATGACGGGCTACGAAGACCTCGACCGCTACGGCAGCTGGCGCGAGGATCCGGAATATGGCCCGCTGTGGATCCCGACCGTGGCCTCGACATGGGTGCCGTACCGCGACGGCAGCTGGACCTGGCTCGAGCCGTGGGGCTGGACCTGGGTCGACAATGCGCCGTGGGGCTATGCGCCGTTCCACTACGGCCGCTGGGTGCACGTGCACAATCGCTGGGCCTGGGCACCGGGCCGCCGTCATGAGCATCTTGTCTGGGCACCGGCGCTCGTCGGCTGGGTCGGCGGCGCGGGCTGGAACCTCACGTTCCGCGACCGCAACCGCCCGCTGCCGGCCGCCGGCTGGTATCCGCTGACGCCGCACGACCGCTACGTGCCCACCTGGCGCGCACCGGACCACCACCTGCGCTGGCTGAACGAACACGTGCGCGACAACCCGCGCCGCCCGCGCGACTACCGCCCGCAAGGCCTCACGGTCGTGCCGCAGGACCGCTTCGACCGGCCGGGCCGGGTGAACGTCCCGCGTACGCCGATCGCGACCGTGCCGCCGGTGCTGGTGCATAACGTTCCCGCCAGCGCGCCGCCTCCCGCCCCGGTGCTGCCGAACCGGCCGAACCGCCCGGATCGCCCGGACCGCGCGGACCGCGACGGGGACGGCATCCGCGGCCCCGTCGGCATCGCCCGCATGGACGGCCGCCACGCGGACCCGGGCCGCGAGCGCCGCATCGAGTCGGCCCGCGCCGAGCGCGACGGTTTTGTCGGCCAACGCCAGCCGGGCCAGGTGCTCACGGCGCCTCCCGTCAATTCGGCGCAGGGCTTGCCCGTCACGAGTCCGACGCCACACCTGCCGCCGCAGCCGCTCAGCACCGTGACGAGCCCGACGCCGCACCTGCCGCCGCAACCGCTGTCGACCGTCAGCCCGACGATCCAGCAGCCGCAGGCGCTGCCGCCGGCGGGCGTCCCCGGTGCCTGGCAGCGCGACCGCTTCGAGCGCGAGCGCGAGCGGATGGAGCGCGACGCGCGCCGTGACGAACGCCGCGAACAGCTGGAAGAATGGCGCCGCAACCGCCAGCCTGTCCCCCAGGCCCAGCTGCAGGCGCAGCCGCAACCACAGCCGCAGCCCATGATGCCAGCGCCGGCGCCGCAGCCGCGTATCGAACGTCCGGCGCCGCCGCCCGTGCAGATGGCCCCGCGGCCGGCACCCGCCGCAGCGCCGGCACCGGCACCGGCACCCGTGCAGATGGCTCCGCGCCCGGCACCCGTCGCGGCACCCGCGCCGGCCCCGGCCCCCGCACCGGCCCCCGCGCCGACCAGGTCCGAGGAGCAGCGGCGCCACGTCGACCAGCGCGGGCGGGACCAGAAGGAGCGGTGATCCGGGCGGAAACGAAGCGGTTTGGCTACAATGCTGTTTTACAAAAGGAGTGGCCTATGGACCCGAAAGATTCCCTCATCGAATACCCGAGCGATTTCCCGATCAAGGTCATGGGCCCGACGCACGACGATTTCGCCACGACCATTGTCGAAGTGGTTACCATCCACGATCCGACTTTCCATGCCGGCAAGATGGAAGTGCGGCCGTCGGCCAAGGGCGCCTACACGGGCCTGACCGTGATCGTGCGCGCCACCAGCCGCGAAATGCTCGACAACCTGTACCGCGAACTGTCGTCGCATCCGATGGTGAAGATCGTCTTGTAAAGCCGGGTTTACAACGTCAGCCATCAGGCTGGCTTATAATGACGGGGTATCCCTTCAAAGACCCTATCCATGCAAGCGAACCAGCCGGCTATCCGTGAGCTTGGCCGCGCCGACTACGAACCCGTTTTTGCCGCGATGCGCGCCTTCACGGATGCGCGCACGCCCGACACGCCCGACGAGTTGTGGATCGTCGAGCATCCGCCCGTGTTCACGCTCGGGCTGGGCGCCGACCGCGGCCACCTCCTGAGCGTCGGGGCGCATGGCGTCCCCGTCGTGCAGACCGACCGCGGCGGCGAGGTCACGTACCACGGCCCCGGCCAGGTCGTGATCTACCTGCTGATGGACCTGCGCCGCAACAAACCGGGCGGCAAGCTGTACGCCCGGCAGTTCGTCCACAAGATCGAGCAGGCCGTGATCGATGTGCTGGCGGCGTATAATCTGGCGGGCGAACGCGTCGAAGGCGCGCCCGGCATCTATATCGCCGACGGTCCGCGCAAGGGCGCCAAGATCGCCGCGCTGGGCCTGAAGGTACGCGGCAACGGCTGCACCTACCACGGCGTCTCGCTGAACGTGGCGATGGATTTGTCGCCGTTCACCTGGATCAATCCGTGCGGCTATTCCGGCCTGGCCACGGTGGACATGAAAACGATGGGCGTCGATGTGCCCCTGGCCGACGTGCAGCAGGCCCTCGCCGCCGCCCTCGTGCAGCATCTGTCCACGGCACCCTCTTCAACCGCAGCGGTCGCGCAGGCCGCAACCAACTGACTACGCACATGACTTCCGAAATCGACACCGGCACCGCCGCAGCAGCTTCTTACAACGCCAGCGAAAAGCAAAAGGGCGCGAGCAAGACCTCGCGCATCCCGATCAAGATCGTGCCGCTCGAGCAACACGAGCGCCTGAAGAAGCCGGACTGGATCCGCGTAAAAGCCGCGAGCCCGTCGTCGCGCTTTTACGAGATCAAGGACATCTTGCGCGCCAACAACCTCGTCACCGTGTGCGAGGAAGCGAGCTGCCCGAACATCGGCGAATGCTTCGGCAAGGGCACCGCGACCTTCATGATCATGGGCGACAAGTGCACGCGCCGCTGCCCGTTCTGCGACGTCGGCCACGGCCGCCCGGACCCGCTCGACGTCAACGAGCCGGCCAACCTGGCGAAAACCATCGCCGACCTGCGCCTGTCGTACGTCGTGATCACGTCGGTGGACCGCGACGACCTGCGTGACGGCGGCGCCGGCCACTTCGTCGAGTGCATCCAGAAGACCCGCGCGCTGTCGCCGAACACCAAGATCGAAGTGCTCGTACCGGACTTCCGTGGCCGCCTGGAAAAGGCGCTGAACATCTTCGCCGACGGCCTGCCGGACGTGATGAACCACAACCTGGAAACCGTGCCGCGCCTGTACAAGGAAGCGCGCCCGGGCGCCGACTACCAGCACTCGCTCGTGCTGCTGCGCGACTTCAAGAAGATGTACCCGAACGCCGTCACGAAGTCCGGCCTGATGGTCGGCCTGGGCGAGACCGACGAGGAAATCCTGGAAGTCATGCGCGACATGCGCGCGCACGACATCGACATGCTGACCATCGGCCAGTACCTGGCCCCGTCGAACTCGCACCTGCCGGTGCGCCGCTACGTCCACCCCGACACTTTTAAAATGTTCGAGGAGAAGGCGTACGAGATGGGCTTCGTGCACGCGGCCGTCGGCGCGATGGTGCGTTCGTCCTATCACGCGGACCAGCAGGCGCACGAAGCGGGCGTCGCGGCGTAAGGTCGGGATATGCCCATGTCGATCTCCTGCCCGGGACGCTTCGAGCGTGGCGGCTCCGTGGAATCGCACATGGTCACGGCGGTTTTCATGCATGGGTCCCTTTACCTGGGCGCGGATGTGCAGCCGCTTAACGGGCTGCCATTTTTCCCAAAAACAAAACTGACGCTGTCCCCTTTCGATCCGGCTACGCTGATGGGATCCGTCCTCCAGCCGGTGCTCGGCAAGACGACCTGGACGCTCCCGGATCGCGAATGGCAAATCGCGGGAACCCACCTGGGTGAACTGGAATATGGACCGCTCGGGCATCCAGCCGACGGCGAGTTCGAAGTACGGCCCGTGCATGCCTTCACGGCCAGGGTGGCCTATTCGCCGCAGAAGCTTTCCCTCGAATTCTCGGGCCGCACGGAGAGCGGGTTCGAAGTGTGCCATTACGCGGGAAAGGTGGAGAAGCTCGGTCTGACGCCGTGGGAGTTCAGGGTACGTTTCGAGGTCGGGCGCGAAAGTCTGCAAGAGTTTCTGCAACTGCCTGAGGGCAAGATCGACAGCTTCCTGGCGCAGCTCGACAAGCGTTGACCGTCGCCGTGGATGCCATCAACAAGGCCCTGCGGGGCCTTTTTTATTGCATGAAGCTCACTGAACCGTGCCCGATCACCTTACGCGTTATAGTGGCGCCATCTGCAGTCCGCCAATAAGAACATGAGCAACCAACATTTCCGCAACCCTCCACCTGACGACGACACCCAGGACGACGACGCCTTCCTCGAACGCGAGCTCGGCCTGCACGAGCGCGGTGTCGAGCTCGTCCGCATGGAAGGCCGCGTCTTCCTGCGCTTTGCCGGCGCCGTGCGCGTGGACGGCCTGCATGTCGAGTACCGCCTCGTGCCGGCACGCGGCGTGCTGGCCAAGCCCAGCAAATGGCGCAAGATGGATCTGCTGGCCCGGCGCGAGCTCGTCGAGGAGCGGGCCACGCGCGATGCCGTCGACGACCTGAACCAGGAAGTCGAGGAATTCGTGCGGGAAATCGCGGACCAGGCCGACGAGTTCGGCTTCGACCCGATGCTGTTCCTGCACGTGCTGGAAGAGCTGGAGACGTCCGAGCCGGCCGAGTTCGTGTTCGACCGCATCCGCCAGCGCCTGCTGCACGCCATCGAGCGCGAGCAGGAAGAGCGCCACGCCGCCCGCACCAAGGAAAGCATCAACCTGGCCGAGTATCCCGCGTCGTTCGAGGTCGCCAGCAGGATGGCGCGCCGCTTCATCGCGCTGCTGGGCCCGACCAATTCCGGCAAGACGCACCGCGCGATGGAACACCTGGCGCAAGCCGACAGCGGCGTCTATCTCGCGCCGCTGCGCCTGCTGGCGCTGGAAAACTACGAGCGCCTGCAGAACACGGTCGGTGCGGATGGCGAACCGATCAAGGTCAGCCTCGTCACGGGCGAGGAACGCCGCCTGGCGGAAGGCGCGACGCACGTCGCCAGCACCGTCGAGATGCTGGACACGAAGACGCCCGTGCAGGTCGCCGTCATCGACGAGATCCAGATGCTGGCCGACCGCGACCGCGGCGCCGCCTGGACTGCGGCCGTGTGCGGCGCGCCGGCGTCGACCGTGTACCTCGTCGGCGCGCCGGAAGCGCGGCGCGCGATCGAGGCGCTGGCCGAGCGCCTGGAATGTCCCCTCGAAGTGCATGTGCTGAAACGCAAGGCGCCGTTGTCGATGGAAGCCAGCGCCGTGCGCAAGCTGCGTAACCTGAAGCGGGGCGACGCCGTCATCGCGTTCTCGCGCCGCGACGTGCTGATGTGGCGCGACATGATCACGGAGATGGGGCTGTCGGTGGCCACCGTCTACGGCAATTTATCTCCAGAAGTGCGGCGCGCGCAGGCCGAGCGGTTCCGCGAAGGACAGGCCGACATCGTCGTCGGCACGGACGCCCTCGCCATGGGCCTGAACATGCCGATCCAGCGCATCGTGATGACGACGGCCGTCAAGTACAACGGCTATGAGGAAGAGGAAATTTCCGCCGCGCTCGCCAAGCAGATCGCCGGCCGCGCGGGCCGCTACGGCGTCCACGAGGAAGGTTTCGTGGCCGGCTACAACGACGACACGCACGAGATCATGCGCTCGTTGATGAAGGAAAAGATCCCGCCCGTGCCGGCTAGCGGTTTCGCCGTGGCCCCGTCGCTGGAGCAATTACACCGCATCTCGTCGGTGACGGGCGAGACGTCGCTGGTGAAACTGCTGAAACGCTTTGTGCACAACATCGACGTGCCGGATGGCTTTTTCTACCCGCGCATCACGGAAGAACAGAACGAGCGCGCGGAATGGCTCGATACGCTGGACCTGAGCGTGGCGGAGAAATTCACGATGTCGCTCGTGCCGATCTCGACCAAGGTGCCCACGCTGGAAAGCGCATGGTCGCACTGGGCGCAATCGCTGGCGAAACGGAAGGTCTGCAAGCTGCAACCTCATCCGCAGGAATTGTTCTGGCAAAACCTGCAGGAAGTCGAGGACACGTGCCGCATGTATTCGGCCTATGCCTGGCTCGGCTACCGCATGCCGGAATTCTTTCCCAGCATCGAAGAAGCCCAGACCCTGGCGCGCGAGGCGTCCGAGCGCGTCGATGCCCTGCTGCAGCAGCAGAACGCGGCGGCGCGCAAGCGGCAGTCGAAGAGGGAGCGCGCGCGCTGGTGAGCGCGCTTTACGGCAGCTGCCGGGCCCGCCCGACGGCTTCCAACCATTCCTCCCACAGGGCCGGATCGCTCGTCCGGCCGTCTTCATCCAGCCGGTAGCCGGCCAGCAGGTCGGCCAGGTCGCTGGACTCCGTCAACTCGACTTCGCGTTCGAGGAAAGCGAGCATGGCCCGGTAGGCCTGCTCGACCGTCAATGTCTGGTTGCCCACGTCCATGTTGGCCTCCGTGTCGATGACGCCAGCTTACGCCGTTCAGGGCAGGCAGTGCGCAGCAATGCCGGAACCGCCGGGGCCGGCGAACGCGATGTCGGCGGGCGGATAGCCATTGCCCAGTGCCAGCGTCTGGCCGCCTTCGTAGCGCAGGCGCAGCTGGTCGCCGGAATAGTCGGGCAGCGCGCGCGGGATGTAGATGGCGAAGCGGTAATCCAGACCCGCGTAATAGCCGTGCCGGAAGACCTGGCTCGACGGGCCGCGCTGGAGTTCGGCCGCGATCCCATCGGCGAGGGATTGCGTGTCGAAGCGGCTGTTGATGTCGGCCGTGTCTTCCAGCCGCAGCGTGTACGGCCGCAGCGGCCCGAAGCGCTGGTCGCCGTATTGCACGCGGAGGCGGTCGGCGTCGAAATAAAAACTGGGGATATTGGCACCCGTGACGTCCAGGTCGCACAGCAGGAACACGGCCCAGAATCCGTGCGAGTCCAGCGGCAGCACGAACTGGACGGGCGCGCGGTTCGGTAGCGCGACGGGGTTGGTGAAATCGATCCGGTGGACGTTGGCAACGTGCTGGTAATGCAACACCACGGTGTTGCGCAGACCGGTGTCGACGCTGCCGCAGCCTGCCGTCAGCAGGCCCGGCACGAGGGCGTACATGATCAGCTTGCGCATCGCATCCTCCTTTGCCGGCATCAAGCTTGTGCCGAACAAGACCTCAGCGTTTGCGGGAGGTCAGCGGTGTGCCGGAACTGTTACGATTTCAGGGATTTCTGCAGCAGCGCGTGCAGCGACGCGAAATCCGGTTCGCCCAGGTAGCGCTTGAGGATCTTGCCATCCTTGCCGATGACGAAGGTGGTCGGCGTCATGTTGACGTCGCCGAACTGCTTGGCCAGGTCGCCACCGGAATCGAGCGCCACTTTGAAGGGCAGCTTGCGCGTCTCGGTGTAGTTCAAGACATAGTTCGGCGGATCGTAGCTCATCGCCACGGCGACGAATTCCAGGCCGTCCTGCTTGAACTTGTTGTACGTCTCGACCATCTGCGGCATTTCTTTCACGCAGGTGGCGCAGGACGTCGCCCAGAAATTGACCATCACGACCTTGCCCCGCAAGTCGTGCGAGCTGATCTTCTGGCCGGCGATGGTGATGAACGTGACGTCGGGCGCCTGCTGCTGCTGGCTGAACGTGGCGAAACCGATGCCGGCGATGGCCAGCACGGCCGCGCCGATGGCGGCCGGTTTGATCCAGGTACGTTGTGAAGTGGTCATGGTCTCATCCCGTCAAGCCGATGCCTTACGAGGTGCCCCGCGGCTCGGCCTGTTGCTGTTGCGGCGGTTGCATCGAGCGGAGGTCTTCTTCGCTGATGTATTCGAACATTTTTACCACGCGCATGACGCCCGACACGCCCTGGGCCACGTCGGCGGCGATATTGCCTTCGCGCTGCGTCACGAGACCCATCAGGTAGACGGTGCCGCGCTCCGTCACGACCTTGAACGACGTTGCCGACACGGTCTTCTTGTCGGCCAGGCTGAGTTTCACCTTGCTGGTGATCAGCGCATCGCTGGAGCGCGACGTGTAGCTCGACGGGCCGGCGATTTCCAGTTCGTTCATGACGCCTTCGACGCCGGTGATGCCGCGCACTTCGTTCTCGACCGCGCGCTTCATCGCTTCATCCTTCACCTCGCCGGTCAGCAGCACCTTGCGGTTGTAGCTGTTGACGTTGACGTGGCCGGCGTCGCCGACGATGTCGCCCATGCGGGCTTCGGCTTTCACCGCGATGGCCTTGTCTTCGGTCTGCGCGCCCAGCGTGCGGCGGTCGGCCGTCGCGACGGCACCGCCGACGGCGGCACCGGCCACGACCGCGACGCAGCCTTGCAGGGACGACAGCAGGGCCACGCACAGCACGGCCTTCGACAGGGGACGCAGCACGGCGCCGGCGTTAATTTGCATCTTCTTCTCCGAACAGGGCGACGTCGAGACCGTCGCAGATACTGTGGATCGCGACCAGGTGCACTTCCTGGATGCGGGCGGTGCGGGAATGCGGCACGTTGATATGGACGTCGGCGTCGGTCAGCATCTGCGCCAGCTTGCCGCCATCCTTGCCCGTCAGGGCGACGATGCGCATCTCGCGTTCCAGCGCGGCTTCGACGGCGGCCAGCACGTTGGCCGAATTGCCCGACGTCGAAATCGCCAGCAGGATGTCGCCGGCCTGGCCGAACGCCTGCACCTGCTTGCTGAAGATTTCGTTGAAACTGTAGTCGTTGCCGACGGCCGTGATGATCGACGTGTCGGTGGTCAGCGCGATGGCCGGCAGCGGGAAGCGCTCGCGCTCGAAGCGGCCGACCAGTTCGGCAGCGAAGTGCTGGGCATCGCCGGCCGAGCCGCCGTTGCCGCAGGCGAGGATCTTGTTGCCGTTGGAAAGCGCATTGAACATCAGCTCAATCGCTTGGGAAATCGGTTGTGCGAGGAGAGTCGCCGACTTCATCTTGAGTTCGGCGCTTTCCTGGAAGTGGGCGAGGATGCGTTGAGTATTCATGGTCAAAGATTATAGTGCAGTGGCAATGCCGGGCGATCAAGGCCAGCAAAAAATGCTTACACTTCAATGGCGTTTCTTATCCATTCGACATGGTTGCCATCGATGGCCACGACGTCGATGCGGCAAGGGGGCAGCCGGTCGAAGCGCTGCAGATAAACCTGGGCGGCGCGGACGATGCGGCGGATCTTCGCCGGACTGATGCTCTCCGCCGCGCTGACCGGGGCGCCTTCCGCGCGCTGGCGCACTTCGACGAACACGAGCGTGGCGCCGTCGCGCAGGATCAGGTCGATTTCTCCCGGCTTGCACTGGAAATTCGCTTCCACCAGCACGAGACCGCGGCGCTCGAGCCAGGCCAGGGCCACGTCTTCCCACGCCCGTCCCTGCTCCTGCTTGTGCGACAGCCGGGTTGGCCACATGTCAGCGGCCCTTGTCGACCGGCTCGAATGCGCCGCCGCGCACGACGACGGCCGCCTCCCGCCGCTGCAGCTGCAATTGCCCGCCGGGGCCGGCGACTACGTCGAGCCGCCCCGTGACGCCGTCCATGCCGAACGGCGCGCCATCCCGCAGCGCCAGTTCGCGCGCGACGCGGAAGGCGTCGATGCCGAGGGCATATAAACGGTCCATGTCGAGCGGCTGTTCCGTATCCAGGGGCCGCGGGTAGACCATCACGGCCGGGTCGTCGGGCAGCACGATCCACGGCAGGTCGAGGATGCGCACGCCGTCGAGGCCGGGAACATCGGGCGCCGTCGACCGCCCCGGATTCGCCGGCCCGCCGCCATAGCAGGGGATCGTGGCGGCGGCCAGTGCGCGCACGGGGCGCAGCGCCGCGCTGTCGAGTGCGGCGAACAACAGGTCGGGCGGGTCGATCTCCAGTTTCTGCTTCAGTTCCTCGATGGCCGCCTTGCCCCCTGCGCCGGACGGGATCGCGAAGCGCTGGTTCGTGTGGCCCAGCTGGGTCCAGCGCGCCTCGAACGCCCCGGCCGCCCGCTGCGCCCAGGCCGCGCCGCCCGTGAGGATCAGCGCGCGGCCGTGCGGATGCTCGCGCGCGGCCCATTCCGCCACCTGGCGGGCCTCGTCCTCGATCGACAGGCCGGCCACGAGCATCCCCCGTGGCACGCTGGAGCGGCCTTCCGGCACGCTCAGCACGACGGTCGGCCGCGTGACGGCATCGCTGTCGGCCAGCGCCGCGACGGCGGAACGCGCGAGCGGACCAACGATGATGTCGCTGGCGACCGCGGCGCGCGTGTAGGCGTCGAGCACGTCGCGCGGCGCATCGCCCGTCGAGACGATCTCGGCCTTGAAGCCGGTGCCGTCCCGGTCCATGCCGGCCATGAAGCCGGCGCGTACGGCTTCGGCGGCAGTTGCCAGCGTGCTCGATCGCATCGGCAGCAGCAGCGCGATGCGGATCGGGGCGGCGGACGGCGGCGGCGGCGGGGCGGGTTCGTTCGGTTGCGGCCGGGCGGGACGCGGCTGGATGGCGGGATCCAGCATGGCGAGAAGGGGCGCGTGCGCACTTGTGTTAGTGTCCACGGACGCGCACAATCGCTGCGGCCCGGCACATGGCGTGCCGGCCAGGGCAAAGCCGGCCACGCTCATCATGATGAGCAGCCAGGCCAGCCGGGCGCACAGTGCCTCGAGAATCTTCATCCGTATTCCCCAACATGACAGAAACCCAGTCCAGCCAGATCGCCCAACTGCCCGTCATGGGCGAGGCCGCCCAGCAGTCCTATCCTACCGCAACGCTTTACGTGGTGGCCACACCCATCGGCAACGTCACCGACATCACGCTGCGCGCGCTGCACGTGCTGCTGCTGGCCGACGTCGTCGCCTGCGAGGACACGAGAAAGACCGGCGCTTTGCTGACCCGCTTCGGCCTGAACAAACAGATGATCGCCGCGCACCAGCACAACGAACGCGAAGTTGCCGAGAAGCTTGTGACGCGCCTGCGCGCGGGCGAGCGCGTGGCGCTCGTGTCGGATGCGGGCACTCCGGCCGTGTCCGACCCGGGCGCGCGCATCGTCGACGCCGTGCGCGACGCGGGCCTGCACGTCGTGCCCGTGCCGGGCTCGTCGGCCGCCATCGCGGCGCTGTCGGCGAGTGGGCTCGTGAACGACCGCTTCTATTTTGTCGGCTTCCTGCCCGCGAAGACGAAGCAGCGCGAAGCGGAACTGGCCACGCTCAAGGCCGTGCCGGCGACGCTCGTGTTCTATGAGGCACCGCATCGCATCACGGACTGTGTGGAATCTCTCGTCGCCGCATTCGAGCCGGCGCGCCAGGTCGTGTTTGCGCGCGAGCTGACGAAATTGTTCGAGGAAATCCATCGCTGCCCGCTGAGCGAGGCGCTCGCATGGGTGAAGGCCGACGCCAACCGCGAACGCGGCGAATTCGTCGTGCTGGTCGAGGGCGCGCAGATGGCGGACGATGAGGGCGACGTCGAAGCGGAGCGCGTGCTGCGCATCCTGCTGGAAGAGTGTTCGGTGAAACAGGCGGCCGCGCTGGCGGCGCAGATCACGGGAAAAAAGAAAAACGCGTTGTACGAGCGGGCGTTGCAGATCAAGGGCGGCGAGTAAGCAGGGCGGCAATAAGCGCCGTTACCACTTGCACCCGCTGTCCTTCTTGTCCATCGCCAGGAAGATCGGCGCCAGCAAGCCTCCCGGCACGCCATCCTTGCAATCCGGCCGCTTGGCCTGCTTGATCGCCCGTTCGAACTTGTTTTCCGTTTGCAGCCCCGGCTTGGGCAGGCGTTCGAGCGCCGTGCCCACCTTGTCCGGATCCGGTTCGTTGGCCAGCTTCGTTGCCATGCCGCGCGCCATGCTGCGGGCGGCGTCGACGTCGAAATGCCGCGTCGGTGCGGGTTCCGGCGGTGGTGCGGGTGTTTCCGGGGCCGGTTTCACGGCATAGGTTTCCTCGGTCGACTGGCGTTTTTCCACCGGTACGGCGATCACGGGACGCGTTTTCTTTGCGGGAGGTTGCGCGCGCGGAATCGGTTTGGCCGGCGTCTCGGCCGGTTTCACTTCGACGGGCGGCACGGGTGGCGGCGGCGCGGCTTTTAAACGGATCGTGAGCCGTTCCGGCGGCGCGGCGGGCAACGTCGTTGCAGGCTGGCGATAGACAGCAAGCAGCACCGCATGCGCGAGCACCGACAGCGCAATGCCGGCCGCGATGCGGTTGACCTGCTTGCGGTCGGGGAGGGCGCCGTCGATGTTGTCGATTGCAAACGTCACGTCTTCACCTGTGCGAAAACCACGGATCCACGGGCTTTCCTTGACCGGGACAGTACCCGGACGGTATGATGGCTGTCTTCGGAGTGTAGCGCAGCCCGGTAGCGCATCTGGTTTGGGACCAGAGGGTCCAAGGTTCGAATCCTTGTACTCCGACCAGTATAGCAAGAGGCCGACGAGAGATCGTCGGCCTTTTTCATTTGTTACAAGCTCCTCTTCGCCAGTAACGCATTGCCCGCACGGCTCGCGCCCTTGCGGCCGAGATGCTGCGAAATGAACGCGCCCGCATCCACGACGAGATCGAGGTCGATGCCCGTCTCGATGCCCAGTCCATTCAGCATGTAGACCACGTCCTCGGTTGCCACGTTGCCCGTCGCGCCCTTTGCATACGGGCAGCCGCCCAGGCCCGATACGGACGAGTGGAAGATCGTGACGCCCAGTTCCAGGCTGGCATAGATGTTGGCGAGCGCCTGCCCATAGGTGTCGTGGAAATGGCCGGAGATGCGGTCCAGCGCGAAGGCGCGCGCCGCCGTCTCCATCACGGCCTGCGTCTTGCGCGGGGTCGAGACGCCGATCGTGTCGGCGATGTCGATCTCGTCGCAGCCCAGGTCGCGCATGCGGCCCACGACGTCCGCGACGGCATCCAGCGGCACGTCGCCCTGGTACGGGCAGCCGAATGCGCAGCTGATGCTGCCGCGCAGGCGCAGGCCGTTGTCCTTCGCTGCCTTCGCCACGGGTTCGAAGCGCGCGATGGATTCCGCGATCGAGCAGTTGATGTTTCGCTGCGAAAACGCTTCCGACGCGGAGCCGAAGATCACGACTTCATCGGCCTTTGCCGCCAGCGCCGCCTCGAAGCCCTGCATGTTCGGCGTCAGCGCGGAATACAGCGTGCCGGGATGGCGGGCGATGCCGGCCATGACCTCCGTGCTGGTCGCCATCTGCGGCACCCATTTCGGCGAGACGAACGATGCCGCCTCGATGTTGGCAAAACCGGCGCGCGACAGGCGGTCGACCAGTTCGATCTTGACCGCGGCGGACACCGCTTCCTTCTCGTTCTGCAGCCCGTCGCGCGGGCCGACTTCGACGATCTTGACGTGTTTCGGGAGTGAATTGTGCATGGTGGTTTCCTAGTAGCCGCGGGCGCGGTCGACGATGTCGTCGATGGCCTCGCCCCGTTCCAGCTTCCCGATCTTGTCTGCGATCTGGCGCACCGCCTCTTCGCGCAGGGTGAGCGCGGAGATGTGCGGCGTGATCGTGATGCGCGGTTCGTTCCAGAACGGATGCGGCGCCGGCAGCGGTTCGTTGCGGAATACGTCCAGCGTGGCGCCCGCGATGTGGCCGGCGCGGATCAGCGCCAGCAGGTCCGGCTCGGCCAGCAGCGCGCCGCGCGCCACGTTGATCACGTAGGCGCCTTCGGGCAGCTGCGACAGGTGCGCGCGGTCGAGCAGGTTCGTCGTCTCGGGCGTGAGCGGCAGCATGCAGACGAGCACCTGCGTGCCGGACAGAAAGTCGCCCAGCTCGTCCATGCCGGCAAAACATGGCACGCCCGGCACGTCCTTCGGCGTCCGGCTCCAGCCGCGCACGGGAAAGCCGAGCTGGCGCAGGGTGCGCAGCACGGGCAGCCCGAGCTTGCCGAGACCCAGCACGCCGACCGTGAAGTCGGCCTTGCGGCGGCGCGTTTCCAGCGGGTTCCAGATGCCCTGGCGCGCCTGCTGTTCGTAGTCGTCGAAGCGGCGGAAGTAGCGCAAGGTCGCATACGCCACGTACTCCGCCATCTGCTCGGCCATTCCCGCATCGCCCAGGCGGACGATGGGGACGGGCGGCAGCGCGTCGCCGAATTTCAGCAGTGCGTCCACGCCGGCGCCCATCAGGAAGATCGCCTTGACGTGCGCGAGCTGGTCGAGCAGCTGCGGCGTCGGCGTCCACACGACGGCGTAGTCGCAAGGCGGTTGCGACGCCAGCGACATGTTTTCGTGCCACACGACGGTCTCCGCGTGTGGCAATGCATTCGCAAAATCACGGGCCCACGGTTCGATGACACCGTCGCCCCTGTACAGCAATATCCGCATCGTTCGTCTCCAGATAGTTGTTATGGATTGCGTGTGCTGTCTCGTTGGTCGTTCGCGCCGCGATCTCCGCCGCGGCGGTTATTATGCTGCCGCC
Organism: Massilia sp. PDC64; assembly: GCF_900101265.1. Lineage (GTDB taxonomy): Bacteria > Pseudomonadota > Gammaproteobacteria > Burkholderiales > Burkholderiaceae_D > Telluria. The sequence continues at coordinate 255,282 of NZ_FMZS01000007.1, read as the reverse complement.
TTGAAGGCCAGCAGCGGTGCACCATCCGCGACCTGGTCGCCGACCTGGTACAAGACTTCCTCGACCAGGCCGTCGCTCGGTGCGGCAATCGTGTGCTCCATCTTCATCGCTTCCATGATCACGAGCGGCTCGCCCTTCCTGACGTGCTGCCCGTTCGAAGCGATCACCGCGACCACCTTGCCCGGCATCGGTGCCGTCAGGCGGCCGTCCGCAGTTTCGTGCTCGCCGGCATGTGCGAGCGGATCGTGCCAATCCAGCACGTGATGCAGGCCGCCGGTGAACACGTGCAGCGTTTCGCCGTCGCGCCGCACCGTGCCCTGGATGGCCTGGCCGTCCAGGCGGATCGCGTAGCGGCCGTCATGCTGCGAGACAAGCGCCAGCGGATGCACCTTGCCCTCCGCCTCCAGCGTCCAGCCATGCGCATGATAGGTCATGTCGATTGCATAGACCTTGGCCTGGGTCGTGGCCGCGTATTCGTCGCCGAACGCCAGCCGGCGGCGGTACGTGCCGTTCATGCGCCAGCCGTGCGTGCTGGCCCACGGGTCGGCGGGGTTGCTGCTCGTTGATGTTTCCGCCGCGACGAGGGCCGCAGCCGCCAGCGCCAGCGCGGGCAACGGCGCCGGACCTGCCGGCGGGAACAGGCTCGCCGTGTTCCGCTCGATCAGGCCCGTGTCCAGGTCGGCATGCGCGAAGGCATCGCCTTCGACGAGGCGTTTCAGGAAGGCGATATTCGTCGCGAGACCGACGATGTGGAATTCGGACAGCGCCTGCGCCATGCGCGCCAGCGCCTGCGCGCGGTCCGCGCCCCACACGATCAGCTTCGCGATCATCGGATCGTAGAACGGAGAAATCGCGTCGCCCGCGCGCACGCCGGAATCGATGCGCACGTCGCCCAGTTCGAACGCGACGTGGCTCGGGGTGTCCATGTACTGCAGTGTTCCGATCGACGGCAGGAAACCCTTTTCAGGATTCTCCGCATACACGCGCGCCTCGATCGCGTGGCCGTGGATCGTGAGTTCATGCTGCTGCTTCGGCAGCGGCTGGCCGGCGGCCACGCGCAGTTGCCATTCGACGAGGTCCGTGCCCGTGATCATCTCGGTGACGGGGTGCTCGACCTGCAGGCGCGTATTCATCTCCATGAAATAGAACGTGCCGTCCTGGTTGGCGATGAATTCGACGGTGCCTGCGCCCACATAGCCCACGGCGCGCGCGGCCGCGACGGCCGCTTCGCCCATCGCGGCGCGGCGCTCCGGCGGCATGCCCGGTGCCGGCGCTTCTTCCAGCACTTTCTGGTGACGGCGCTGCACGGAGCAGTCGCGTTCGTGCAGGTAGACGCAGTTGCCGTGCGTGTCCGCGAACACCTGGATCTCGATGTGGCGCGGGCGCGTGAGGTATTTTTCGACGAGCACCTTGTCGTCGCCGAAGGACGAAATGGCTTCGCGCTTGCACGACGCGAGCGCGGCCTGGAAATCCTCGGACCGTTCCACGACGCGCATGCCCTTGCCGCCGCCGCCCGCGCTGGCTTTCAGCAGCACCGGATAGCCGATGCGGTTCGCTTCCGATTGCAGCAGTTCCGGATCCTGCGCATCGCCGTGGTAGCCCGGCACGAGCGGCACGCCCGCGCCTTCCATCAACTGCTTGGCGGCGGATTTCGATCCCATCGCGCGCATGGAGCTGCCCGGAGGACCGATGAACACGAGGCCCGCGGCCGCGCAGGCTTCCGCGAATTCCGCATTCTCGGACAGGAAGCCATAGCCCGGGTGGATCGCCTGCGCGCCGGTGGCCAGCGCGGCGGCGATGATCTTGTCGCCGCGCAGATAGCTGTCCTTGGCGGCGGCGGGGCCGAGCAGGATCGCTTCATCGCAGACCGCCACGTGTTTCGCGCCGGCGTCGGCTTCCGAGTAGACGGCAACGGTCTTGATGCCCAGGCGGCGCGCGGTGGCGGCGACCCGGCAGGCGATTTCGCCACGGTTGGCGATGAGGATCTTCGTGAACATGGTGTCTCGTCTGTTTTATGTGTTGTGGGATCGGCTTGTGGCCGGATTACGTTCTATAAAACCTGGCTCGTGGCCTGACATCTCCGTCGTTCCCGCGGAGGCGGGAACCCAAGTTTGCATGCGTCTCGACTGCTCCAAATTGGGCCCCTGCCTTCGCAGGGGCGACGGTGCTGCGCTTCAGCAGCCGCAGCTTTCCTTCTGCACCGACTCCAGCGTCGCCGAGCGCGTCTTGAGGCCCAGCTTTTCCAGCAGCTTGCGGTCGTCGTCCGCTTCCGGATTGTCCGTGGTGAGCAGCTTGTCGCCGTAGAAGATGGAATTGGCGCCGGCCATGAAGCACATCGCCTGCACGGCTTCGCCCAGCTCGCGGCGGCCGGCCGACAGACGCACGCGCGCCTTCGGCATCGTGATGCGGGCGACGGCGATCGTGCGCACGAATTCGATCGGGTCCAGCGGCGGCAGGCCGTGCAGCGGCGTGCCTTCCACCTGCACCAGGTGGTTGATGGGCACCGATTCCGGATACGGGTTCATGTTGGCCAGTTGCGCGATCAGGCCCGCGCGCTGCGCACGCGTCTCGCCCATGCCCACGATGCCGCCGCAGCAGATCTTCAAACCGGCCGTGCGCACGCGGCCCAGCGTGTCCAGGCGGTCGCGGTATTCGCGCGTGGAGATCACGTCGCCGTAGAAGTCCGGCGACGTGTCGATGTTGTGGTTGTAGTAGTCCAGGCCCGCCTGCTTCAGTTGCTCGGCCTGGCCTTCTTCCAGCATGCCGAGCGTCGCGCAGGTTTCCATGCCCAGCGCTTTCACGCCGCGCACCATGGCTTCCACTTTCTCCATGTCGCGCTCTTTCGGGCTGCGCCAGGCGGCGCCCATGCAGAAGCGGGTCGCGCCCTTGGCCTTCGCTTCGCGCGCGGCGTCCAGCACGGTGTCGAGGTCGAGGATCTTCTTCGCCTCGACGCCCGTGTCGTAGCGCGCGGCCTGCGGGCAGTAGCCGCAATCCTCTTCGCAGCCGCCCGTCTTGATCGACAGGAGGGTCGCGAGTTCGACGTCGCCGTCGGGGAACTCGGCGCGGTGGGCCTGCTGGGCGCGGAACATCAGTTCCGGCAGCGGCAGTTCGAACAGCGCGAGCACGTCGGCGAGCGGCCAGGTGGCGTCTTTCGGCAGGGAGGCCGGCGTGACCGGCGGGTGGAGGGTAACGACTTGGGTCATTTCGGATTCCTTGTTTTGGTCAGGCTCGCTTGGCCGGCCATCCGGGCAGGCTCGCGAGTTCGAGGTAAGTGGCAGCCTTGGCGGCCGTCGGTTCGTCCAGGCGCGGCACGCGGCCGAGCAGCGGGGCGGGCAGGCGGCGTTCGAGCTCCGCGACGTTTTCGTCCGCGAAGCGCATGTCCGGGTCCACCTGGTTGGCGACCCAGCCCGCGAGCACGAGGCCGCGCGCGACGATCGCCTCGGCCGTCAGTAAAGCATGATTGATGCAGCCCAGGCGCATGCCGACGACGAGAACGACGGGCAGCCCCAATTGTACGGCCAGATCGGCGCTGTCGAAGTCGGGCGAGAACGGCACGCAGAAACCGCCCACGCCTTCGACGACGGTCGCGTCGGACGCGCCCAGGATTTCGGCATACGCCGTCATGATCGGCACCGGTTCGATGGTCACGCCTTCCAGCGCGGCCGCGATGTGCGGGGCGCACGGTTCGCGCAGCATGTACGGCGTCGTGATCGACTGCGGCAGCTGCACGTTGCCGGCCGCGCGCAGCATGGCGGCGTCGTCATTGTGCAGCATGCCGTCGCGTTCCTCGGCGCCGGCCGCGATCGGCTTCATGCCGCATGCGCGCACGCCCTGGCGCACGAGCTTGTGGAGGATGGCGCTGGAGATCAGCGTCTTGCCGATCTCCGTGTCCGTGCCCGTCACGAAGCAGGCGAAGCGGGTCGGCACGCCTTCCGCGGCGAGCGGTGCGGGGACGACGGCAGGCATCGCGGCAGCCGTCGTCGCGGGTTCGGCGGCGCCGACGGATTGTTCGGGCTCGTTGAGACTCATGCCCAGGTCCTTTCCAGCTGGTTGAGCGCAGTAATCAACTGCGCGACGTCTTGTTCGGTATGCGCGGCGGACAGGGTCACGCGCAGGCGTGCCGTGCCCACCGCCACGGTCGGCGGACGGATCGCCGGCACCCACAGGCCCTGCTCGTGCAGGCGGGATGCCACCGCCATCGCCTCGTCGTTGGCGCCGATGATGATGGGCTGGATCGCCGTCGTCGACGCGGGACGCTGCCAGCGTTCCAGGCGCAGGCCGGCGTCCAGTTGCGCGATGCGCGCACGCAGGTCTGCGCGGCGTTTGTCGCCCTCGTCACCCTCGATGATATCGACACTCGCGAGCAGCGCGTGCGCGAGCGCGGGCGCGGCGGCCGTCGTGTAGATGTACGGGCGCGCGCGCTGGATCATCAGCTCGATCACGTCCTCGTGCGCGGCGATGAACGCACCGCCCACGCCGGCCGCCTTGCCCAGCGTGCCGATGTAGACCAGGTGCGGCGAGCGCAGCCCGAAATGTTCCAGCGCGCCGCGGCCGTTCCGTCCCAGGACGCCGAAGCCGTGCGCATCGTCCACGACGAGCCAGGCGCCGTGGCGTTCGCACAGTGCCAGCAATGCGGGCAGCGGGGCGAGGTCGCCGTCCATGCTGAACACGCTGTCCGTCACGACGATCTTGACGGGTGCTGTGCTCGCGGCGAGTTTCTCTTCCAGCGCGGCCACGTCGCCGTGCGGGTACACGGTCACGCCCGCACGCGCGAGGCGGGCACCGTCGATCAGGGACGCGTGGTTCAGCGCTTCCGAGAAGATCATTGCATCGGGCGAACTGCCGAGCCCCGTCAGCACGGCGAGGTTCGCCATGTAGCCGGTGCAGAAGTACAGCGCGCGGGCGGATTCCAGATGCGGCGCCTCGAACGCGGCGAGCCTCTCTTCCAGCAGCGCGTGCGCGCGGCTGTGGCCCGATACGAGGTGCGACGCGCCGCTGCCGGCGCCGTACAAGGACGCACCCTCGCGCAGCGCTTCCACCACGCGCGGGTGCGCGGCGAGACCCAGGTAATCGTTGCTGCAGAACGCGAGCATGTCGCGGCCGTCGACGACCTGGCGCGGCGCGCAGGGCGTTTCCGCCGTGCGCCGGTGACGCGTCAGGCTGCGGCTTGCCAGCTCGTCCAGCTGGGCGCGGACGTTGTCGATCAGGTTCGTCATCATTCCGCGATCACTTCTTCGAACACCTTGCGCGTGCGCGCGGCGAGGCCCACGATCTCTTCTTCGTCCAGCACGTACGGCGGCATCAGGTACACGGTGCGGCCGATGGGGCGCAGCAGCAATTCGTTTTCCACGGCGCTCGTGAAGAAGCGGCGCGCGAAGGTCGATGCGCGCTGCGTGTCAGGCTCCACCGCATCGAACGCGAGGATCATGCCGCGCTGGCGGAAGTTCGTCACACGTTGGTGGTCCAGCAGGGGCGCCAGTTCCACCATCAGGCGCGTGGCCGTTTCGCGGTTCCTGTTCAGGACATCGTCGTCCTGGAAGATCTGCAAGGTCGCCAGCGCGGCGCGGCAGGCCAGCGCATTGCCCGTGTACGAGTGCGAGTGCAGGAAGCCGCGCGTGATGTCCTCGCTGTAGAACGCCTCGTAGACCTTGTCCGTGGTGAGGACGAGCGACAGCGGCAGATAGCCGCCGCTGATGCCTTTCGACAGGCACATGAAGTCCGGCCAGATCGCGGCCTGCTCGCACGCGAAGAACGTGCCGGTGCGCCCGCACCCGACCGCGATCTCGTCGGCGATCAGGTGCACGTGGTACTTGTCGCACAGCTCGCGCAGGCGCTGCAGGTACAGCGGGTCGTGCATCGCCATGCCCGTCGCGCACTGCACGAGCGGTTCGACGATGATGGCGGCGATGTGGTCCGCGCGTTCCGCGAACAGCGCCTCGACATCCTTCGCCGCACGCAGCGCGACGTCCTGCGCGGATTCGCCGTCGACGGCATTGCGCGCATCCGGCGACGCTACGGTGCGCGCCGTGCGCAGCAGCGGGCCGTAGGCATCCTTGAACAGCGCGACGTCCGTCACGCCCAGCGCGCCCACGGTCTCGCCGTGGTAGGAACCCTGCAGGCAAACGAATTCCTGCTTGTCCGCATAGCCCGCGTTGCGCCAGTAATGAAAACTCATCTTGAGCGCGATCTCGACGGCCGACGCGCCGTCCGACGCATAGAACGCGTGACCCAGCTGATGGCCCGTCAATGCGGCCAGCTGCTCCGACAACTCGATCACCGGTTCATGCGTGAAACCGGCGAGCATCGCGTGTTCCAGCTTGTCCAGCTGGTCCTTTAATGCCGCGTTGATGCGCGGGTTGGCGTGGCCGAACAGGTTGACCCACCACGAGCTGATGCCGTCCAAATATCTCCGGCCTTCATGGTCGTACAGCCACGGCCCCTTGGCGTGGCTGACGGCGATCAGCGGCACCTCTTCGTGGTGCTGCATTTGCGTGCATGGATGCCAGACGCTGCGCAGGCTGCGCGCGATCCAGTCGGAGGAGGTGGTGGTGGGTTTCAATCTACGTCCTGTTTGGTCTAGCTAGTCCAGCCACGAAGGCCGGCGTTTTTCGAGAAATGAGGCGACGCCCTCGCGCCCTTCGAGCGACGCGCGGATGCCCGCGATGCGGCTCGCCGTGTCTTCCAGCAGCGCTTCCGTCACGGGCTCGCCGGCGATCTCGCGCACGAGCGTCTTCGCTTCGCGCACGGCGTTCGGGCTGTTGTTGGCCAGCGCCTGCACGATGCCCGCGACCTTCGTGTCGAGGTCCGCGGCCGGCACGATCTCGTGCACGAAGCCGATGCGGTGGGCTTCCTTCGCATCGAAGCGTTCGGCGGTGAGGAAGTACCGGCGCGCCGCTTGCTCGCCCATCGCCTTGATCACGTACGGCGAGATTGTCGCGGGGATCAGCCCGAGCTTCACTTCGGACAGGCAGAAGTTCGCCGTGTCGACGGCCACGACCACGTCGCACGCGGCCACGAGGCCCATGCCGCCGGCGTAGCAATCGCCCTGCACCTTCGCCACGACGGGCTTCGGGCAGACATAAATCGTGCGCAGCATGTCGGCGAGGCGCATGGCATCGGCGCGGTTTTCGCTGTCCGAATAACCGGCCATCTTCTTCATCCAGTTCAGGTCCGCGCCGGCGCAGAACGCGGGGCCGTTCGCGCCGAGCACGATGGCGCGCACGAGCTCATTGCGTCCCAGCTCGTCGAAGGCGAGGGCCAGTTCCGCGATGCTTTGTTCGTTGAACGCGTTGCGCAGTTCCGGGCGGTTCAGCGTGACGTGGCCGATGCGATCAAGGATGGTGACAGTCAGCGTTTGATAGTCCATGTCCGTCTCCTCACATGCGGAACACGCCGAACTTCGTGTCCTCGATCGGCGCGTTCAGCGCGGCCGAGAGACCCAGGCCCAGCACCATGCGCGTGTCGGCCGGGTCGATCACGCCATCGTCCCACAGGCGCGCGGTGGCGTAATACGGGTGGCCCTGGTGTTCGTACTGTTCCTTGATCGGCTGCTTGAACGCGGCTTCTTCCTCCGCACTCCACTGTCCGCCCTTCGCCTCGATGCCGTCGCGCTTGACGGTCGCCAGCACGGACGCCGCCTGGTCGCCGCCCATCACGGAGATGCGCGCATTGGGCCACATCCACAGGAAGCGCGGCGAGAACGCGCGGCCGCACATGCCGTAGTTCCCGGCGCCGAACGAGCCGCCGATGATCACGGTGAACTTGGGCACGGACGCCGTCGCGACGGCGGTCACCATCTTCGCGCCGTTGCGGGCGATGCCTTCGTTTTCGTACTTGCGGCCGACCATGAAGCCGGTGATGTTCTGCAGGAAGACGAGCGGGATCTTGCGCTGGCAGCACAGCTCGATGAAGTGCGTGCCTTTCAGTGCCGACTCCGAGAACAGGATGCCGTTGTTGGCGATGATCCCGACCTTCATGCCGAAGATGTGGGCGAAGCCGCAGACGAGCGTCGTGCCGTAGCGCGCCTTGAACTCGTCGAACTCGCTGCCGTCGACGATGCGGGCGATCACTTCGCGCACGTCGAACGGCTTGCGGGTATCGACGGGAATGACGCCGTACAGTTCTTCCGGCGCGTATTTCGGTTCGGCGCTTTCGCGCAGCGCGCCCTGCTGCGGCTTGGTGCGGTTCAGGTTCGACACGATCGTGCGTGCGAGGGCCAGCGCGTGCGTGTCGTTCTGCGCCAAGTGGTCCGCCACGCCGGACAGCCGCGTATGCACGTCGCCGCCGCCGAGGTCCTCGGCCGTGACGACTTCGCCCGTCGCCGCCTTCACGAGCGGCGGACCGCCCAGGAAGATCGTGCCCTGTTCCTTGACGATGATGGATTCGTCGCTCATCGCCGGCACGTACGCGCCGCCGGCCGTGCAGGAGCCCATCACGACGGCGATCTGCGGAATGCCTTTCGCGGACAGGTTCGCCTGGTTATAGAAGATGCGGCCGAAGTGGTCGCGGTCGGGGAACACGTCGTCCTGGTTCGGCAGGTTGGCGCCGCCCGAGTCGACGAGGTAGATGCAGGGCAGGTTGTTCTGCTCGGCGATCTCCTGCGCACGCAGGTGTTTTTTCACCGTCATCGGGTAATACGTGCCGCCCTTGACGGTGGCATCGTTACAGACGATCACGCATTCCTGGCCCGCGACGCGGCCGATGCCCGTGATGATGCCCGCGGACGGCGCCGCATCGTCGTACATGGCGTACGCGGCCAGCTGGGAGAATTCGAGGAAAGGCGTGCCCGGATCGAGGAGCATCTGCACGCGCTCGCGCGGCAGCAACTTGCCGCGTGCGACGTGCTTGGCACACGCGGCCTCGCCGCCTCCCTTGGCGACCTGCGCCACCTTGGCGCGCAAGTCGTCGACGAGGGTTTGCATGGCGGCGGCGTTGGCTTTGAAATCTTCGCTGCGCGGGTTGAGTTTCGTGTCGATCTGGGGCATCGGATCCTGTCTCCTGCTGTGTCGCGGCTTGTGGCGCGGTTTTATTCAGGGAAACTGCCGTCCACGTAGAACCACCGCATCTTGCCACCCACGGCAGGATCCGGCTCGCGCACGAACCGGCTGACTTCATGCAACCGGTGGGCGCGGCCGTGGACCCTGAAGCGGGCGACGAATTCGACGGTGTCTTCGTTGGGTTGTTCCGGCAGGTCTGCTTTACGTTGACGTAAACGTAAAGCAGATTTTATCTCAAGTCCAAGCCACTGCACCTTCTGGTTTTGGTCGATGATGGGTTCCGTCGGCCGCGTGCTGGGGTGCCACGTCGCGCGCAGGTAGGCTTCGTCCCGCATGACGAAGGCCGTGTAGCGGGAACGCATCAACGCCTCCGCCGTCGGCGGCAGTTCCGCGCCGGCGATGAAGGGACCGCAGCAGCGCATGATCGACGGGCCGCCGCAAGGACAGGGGAGGGGCTTCGCAGGAGTAGACATGGCGGCAATTATCCGCCATTTCCGGGGTCAGAGTGAGCAGGGTCCTTGTGCGGGATAACGGCAGATGCACTGCGTTTGATGCATCTGCGCAGATCTTTTGCCGAAAATAAATGAACTGCTCATTAAATGGGCGGAGAAATTTTTTGTTTCAGAGGGCCGGCGATGGCTGTTCCACATCTTTTGCCTGAGATTGCGCCGGAAAGTGATGCAAGAATGGCACAAATTGTCCAAGTGGTTATATATTGGCAACGTTTTGGTGCCTTAAGGAGACAGCCATGTTTGAAATCCGCAGTCTTGTCCTCGCCGCTGCCCTGTTGAACGTGCTGGTCACGGCCGTGGCGGCGGAGGTCACGGTCGAGAAGGAAGTGCCGAAGCGGGCGAAGGCGCGGTTTTTCGAGCGGGTGCAGGCGGGGGAACTGGCGGATGCCATCGCCCATCGGGGGCAGCCTGTCGACGTCAAACCGGGGAAGTATCATTTGCGGGTGCCTTGCGACAGCATGAAGGTGGGGAGTTTTGTGGACATCGCGGTCACGATTGATGACAACAGCAGGACGCGGTTGCGGTTGCAGGAATGTGGCGTGCAGGTCGATAGTCGCTAGGACGGTGCCTAAATTTTTGGCGCAGTATTGATGATATTTAGACGACCTCTCTCGGCCAGGCGCGGTCATTGCAAGGCCCAATAACCTCACGATTCTGTTACTTAATGAACGCAAATCAAGCTTCTTACGCTATGGCCTCTAGCCTCGGATTGCCAATCGAGTATGCCGAGTTTTTGGGCACCCGCAACGGTGGCATGTGCCGGCAAGATCAGACCATCAGACTAAGTAATGGTCGGAAGTGCTTTGCGACTGCCTATTCGGACTCGATCTCGAGCCAGGGATCGATTTCCAGTTCTGGCAGAGAGAGCTTGAGGGCGAGCTCCCGAAAGATTGTGCGGTAATCGGTAACGATCCAGGCGGAGCGTTCTTCATTTTGTTGAAGGACGCAGGCACCTGGAAGCTCATGTACTACGATCATGCTCACAGCCTAGCTTCATCTGACGAAGAGCGAAATATTTATGGTTGCGACATTGCCTTGCATGACTTTCTTGCTTTAGTGACCGAAGATTTTCAGGGAAAAGGTTAAGGTGCTTCGTTCGCAATCGGTTGCGATTCAACTGGTAATCGCGACACATTCGTGAATCGTTGTGCGGGCGTTTAGTGTCACAATTGATCAGGATCGACATCGGCAACAGGTCTGACGCTTTCTGTCGTTACATGTCCCATCAACATGCTAAGCTGAATCATCCGGCCGGAAATGCTTTCAGCATATATTGGCTCTCAGCCCGCAATCTTTCGCTCTCCGAAATGTATGCCTTCCCCCATCGTTATAAATCCCTCTAACGGCTCGCTGAAGCTCCTGGACTCGGGATTGGTCATTCGCAAAGGGATGGAACGGGCTAGCGTCGAGGCCATGTTGTCCCAATTTCCGAAGAGCGTTGTCGACCATGGCAATGGTTATTCATGGTCGAGCTTTAATGGTCTGACCTTCGGATCTATGCCCTGCGGAATTTCTCTCTGTTTTCATCACGGGGCGTTAACAGAAGTTCATCTGGACGTCGTTTTACCTAATAGGAAGTTCGAGCACGATTGGCCTACTCGCGAGTCCAGCGATCAAGAGATTGCGTTTGTACGAAAAGTCTTCCACGACCAGTTAAAGCGTAGATTCAGAGACAAGGTTGAACATTTCCCGTGGGGTGTCGCGTGGAGTATGTTTGACGAAAAGGGATTCTGCGCCAGTTCAGGCATCCGCTACGCTTGAGCGTCCGTAAGCACCAGTCGAGGGTGCAACCACTGCAATATGTCGACAGTAGGTCAAGACACCAAGCCCAAAACATCCGACCGACGAATAGGTGAACTGTCGTCGAAAATGTGCTCTGACCCCGAATCTCAGGCCAACGTCAACCCATCCAACCCAAACGGCGGCGCCTTCCCCCGCATGAGGTCCGCCAGCAGGCTGGCAGTACCGCAAGCAAACGTGAACCCCAGTGGCCCATGCCCCACGTTCAGCCATAGATTCGAATACGGCGTGGCCCCGATGATCGGCGCACTGTTCGGCGTCGCAGGCCGCAAGCCGGCCCACGGCGTGATCTGTGTGTAATCGGCCGCCCGCGGCATCGTCTCCTTCACCTGGCGCGTGAGACTGTCCAGCCGATGAGCGTTCAGGCTCAGGTCTTCCCCGACCATGTCGACCATGGCCGCCACGCGCAGCTTGTCGCCGATGCGCGCATACAGCACCTTGCGTTCGAAGTCGGTGACGCTGATCTCGGGCGCCACGTCGTCCTGGCGGATGGGTGCCGTCAGGCTATAGCCCTTCAGCGGGTAGATCGGCAAGGAAATACCAGCCGATTCACCCAAAGCGCGACTTTGCATGCCGGCCGCCAGCACATACGAATCGGCCGTGAGCAATCCATCCGACGTTTGCACGCCAGTGATGCGGCCGTTACCGACGACGAAGCGCTGCGCCTCTCCACGCACGAAGCCTGAGAAGCGCGGATGCGCACCGATGCGTTCAGCCAGTGCCACGCAAAACGCGTAGCAGTCCGCCACCGCTTCGCCGCCGTTGTAGATGCCGCCCGCAAGCTTGTCTTCCATCGCCGCCAGCGCCGGTTCGCGCGCGACGCATTCCGCTGGATTCCACACCTCGCCCGCATCCGGTTTCGCGGTGGCCGCATCGAATGCGGCGCGTGTGCGGTAGACAACCAGCTTGCCCGCGTCGCGCCATTGGAAGGCGTCCAGCGGCACGACGGGTTCCAGCGAAGCCATTGCCTGGCGCGACAGCTCGCCCAGCTGCAGCAGTTTATTGGTCATCTTGCGGTTCAGGTCGGCGCGGCAGTTGGCGAGGAAGGCGGCCAGCCAGCGCCACTGGTGCGCGTCGAACTGCGGACGGAACCGGAGCGGCCCGTGTTCCTGGAACAGCCATTTCAACGCCTTCAGCGGCACGCCCGCGTCCGCCAGCGGCGACACGTAGCGGTAGCTCAGTTGCCCGCCGTTGCTGTAGCTTGTGCCGGTGCCCACGCCCGGTGCGCGTTCCAGCAGCGTGACCCGGTAGCCGGCTTCGAGCAGCCACCATGCCGAGGTCAGGCCGACGACGCCGCCGCCGATGACGATTACTTGTTGCATCCGTGCACGCTCTTGATCATGGACATGCGGAGAAGCTTAGGGGCTGGCTCCCCGCTCGGCTAATGAATGTAGAGCGGCGGGGCATAACCGGTGTTCATGTTATGCACTGTTGTTGGGCACGATCGCGCCCCGATACAGGGCAGTCAGGATGCGCTCCTGGAAGCGCGCCAGCGACGAATACTTGCCCTTGTTCGCGGGCGCGAACGGATCCGTCGACGTGCCGCCCACCAGCACGATCATCCCGTTCCGGCGCTTCGGATCGAACGCGAACACGGACATCAGCCCATACGCATCGCCCAGGTGCCCCACCGCTGGGAAGCCGCCGCCCTCGACGAGACGTGTTCCCGTTTCGTCCGGGAACTGTTCATTGCCGAGCCCCCAGCAGTGAAACAATCCATCCGACGTGTCGCCGTTGCGGCCGTCATACGTCCATTGTCGGCTGAACATCAGCGACAGCGTCGCCGGCTTCAACAGCCGCGGTCCATCCCCCATCAGCATGCGCATCACGACGCCCATGTCGCGCGCGCTGATGCGCAGGCCGCCGGTCGGACTGAACGGCGTCGCGTTCGTACCGATGACATAACGGTCGATGACGGGCGGCGGCTTGACGCTGTAGTCGTCGGCCTGCGCGATCCACGGACCGGTCGGATCCCACACTTCCGTGTCGACCGTGCGCCTGCGGTACAGCGTCGCCAGATTGGCCAGCGCCGCAGGCGGCAGTTCCGAAGGGAGATAGCCGGCCTGCAAGCCCAGCGGCTCGATCAGCAGGCGCCGCATCAGGCGATCGAAGCGTTCGCCCGTCACGCGTTCCATCACGGTGCCGATCACGCCCCAGCCGAGATTGCAGTACGTGAAGTACGCGCCCGGCCCCGCGTTGGCCGCGAACATCCGAGAGTCGATCGCATCCTTCAGCGCGACGTCCGCACCCCAGGAATAGCCGGCATCGTCGCGCAGCGAGGATGTGTGCGTGAGCAGGTAGCGCAGGGTAATGGCCTGGTCCGGGAAGTGCGGATTGCGCAGCGTAAAACCGAGGTAGCCGGAGACGTCGGCGTCCAGGCTGACCTTGCCGTCCTCGAGCAGGCGCATCAGCCCGAGCGTCGTCATCATCTTGGAGATCGACGCGATGCGGAACAGCGTGTCCGGGCCGACGGGCTTGTCCGGCAAGCCGTCGTGCCCGATGAAGCGCCGGCCACATTGATACGAGTAGCTGACCTGTCCGGCACGAATGGCCAGCACGGACAGGCTCGCCAGCTCGCAGGCCGGATCCGCGGCGATGGCGGCAAGCTCCGCGTCCAGCTCGGAAACGCGGCGCGGCGGCGCGGCCAGCAACGGTCCGGCCGCTCCCAGCAAGGCCATGCCCAGCATATTCCGTCGCACTCTGTTCATCGTCATCCCCGTATCCTCGATATACAGGCGAGAATACGGACTCGGCCCGCGCCGGGCAAATGCAGCGATGTCAATCCGGCATAACTTTTCGGAATGACAACGGCCGATCCTTTCATGACAGCCCCGGCGGCATTGGTATTACACTGGTCATGTCCGCACCTCCGACTCGAACAACAACGCGATGCTGAACACCGAAACCCCCGCCCCGCAACACGCGTCCCTCGATCAATATCCCACCGCCGAGCTGGTCAATGTGCTCGTCGATGACCAGTACAAGGCCGTCGACGCCGTCCGTGCCGCCGCGCCGCGCATTGCCGCGGCCGTCACCGCCGCGCTGCCGCGGATGGAGAGGGGCGGACGGCTCGTGTACGTGGGCGCCGGGACGTCCGGCCGGCTGGGCGTGCTGGACAGCGTCGAGTTGTACCCGACGTTTTCCTGGCCGCATGAGCGCGCCGTCGCCTTGCTGGCGGGGGGAACGGATGCGATGTTCGTCGCCGTCGAAGGCGCGGAGGACGACGTGGCGCAGGGCGCGGCCGACGTCCGCAATGCGAACGTGGGTCCGGACGACGTCGTGCTGGCCATCGCCGCATCGGGTGCAACGCCGTACGTACTGGGCGCCCTGCGTGCCGCGCGCGCGGCCGGGGCGCTGACGATCGGTTTTGCGAATAACCCGGAGGCGCCCGTCGCCAACGAGGCCGAGATCGGCGTCACCCTGGACACGGGCCCGGAAGCCATTTCCGGCAGCACGAGATTAAAAGCGGGCACGTCGCAGAAGATCGCGCTGAACACCTTTTCCAGTGCCTTGATGGTGCGTTTGAACAAGGTTTATGGCAACCTGATGGTAGACTTGAAGGCGACCAATGCCAAGCTGGTCCGCCGTGCCATCCGCCTGACGTCGTTTGCGACCGGGGCCGACGAGGAGGCGGCCCGCGCGGTGCTGGCGCAGTGCGACTTCCACGTCAAGGTCGCGATCGTGGCCTTGTCCAAGAACATCCCTGTCGAGCAGGCGCGTGCCCTGCTGGAGAGCGCGCGCGGCAGCGTGCGCGCCGCCCTCGCCGGCTGACGAGGCGCGGGCGCTCCGGTATCGCCCGCCGGCCGACGACGAAAGAACATGCAGACTACGCAATCCAAGAACCCGTGGCTGTGGGTGCCCTCGTTGTATTTCGGCCAGGCCATCCCCTACATCGTCGCCAACAGCCTGTCCGTCATCATGTACAAGGACATGGGGCTGTCCAACACCGACATCGCGTTTTACACGAGCCTGCTGTACCTCCCCTGGGTGATCAAGCCGCTGTGGTCGCCCGTCGTCGACCTGTTCGGCACCAAGCGGGGCTGGACCGTCTCGCTGCAACTGGTGCTGGCCGCCGCGTTGGGGGCCGTCGGCGGGACACTTCATCTACCGTCGTTCTTCATGATCAGCCTGGCCGTCATGTGGGTGATGGCATTCGCGTCCGCCACGCACGACATTTCCGCCGACGGCTTTTATATGCTGGGCCTGCGCCAGCAACAGCAGGCCGCTTATGTCGGCGTGCGCTCGACGTTTTACCGGCTTGCGACACTGGCCGCGCAGGGACCGCTCGTGATCCTGGCCGGCCATCTGTCGACATCGCTGGGCGACGTGCACCAGGCGTGGAGCATCGTTTTCTTCGTGCTGTGCGGCCTGTTCTTTGCGTTGTGCGCGTGGCACCAGGCCGTGCTGCCGCGGCCGGACACGGATCACAAGGCGGCGGAGGGCACCAATCCCGTCGCCAGCTTCTTCGCCACCTTTGCCAGCTTCTTCCGCAAGCGCGACATCTGGCTGATCCTCGGTTTCATCCTCACGTTCCGCCTGGGCGAGTCGCAGCTGTTGAAACTCGTCGCGCCCTTCCTGAAAGACCCGGTGAGCGCGGGCGGCCTGGGCCTCACGACCGAGCAGTACGGCACGGCGTACGGCACCATCGGCATCATCGCGCTGACCATCGGCGGCCTGTTCGGCGGCTGGCTGATCTCGCGCCTGGGGCTGAAACGCTGCCTGTGGCTCATGGTGTTTGCCGTGCACTTGCCCGACCTCGTGTTCGTGTACCTGTCGTCCGCGCAGCCGCAGAACTTCGGCGTCATCTGCGGCTTCCTCGCGATCGAACAGTTCGGCTACGGCTTCGGTTTTACGGCCATGCTGATGTACATGATCATGGTGTCGGAAGGACCCTATAAAACGGCCCATTACGCGATCTGCACGGGCTTGATGGCGCTGGGCATGATGGTGCCGGGGATGTGGAGCGGCAAGCTGCAGGAGATGATCGGCTACCAGCACTTCTTCATCTGGACCTGCCTTGCGACCATTCCCGCATTCGCGATGGCGGCATTGGTGAAAATCGATCCGGAGTTCGGGAAGAAGTGAACAATAACCGCCTCGTGTCGCTCGACGCCTTCCGCGGTTTTACGATTGCCGCGATGGTGCTGGTGAATAACCCGGGCGACTGGGGCCATTTGTACGGTCCGTTGGAACACGCCAAGTGGCACGGCTGGACCTTTACGGATTGCATCTTCCCGTTCTTCCTGTTCATCGGCGGCGTGGCAATGGCCTTGTCGCTGGGGCGCCTCGCGGCGGCCGGTGCGGACAGGCCACGGCTGCTCGCCAAGCTGGCCAAACGCGCGCTGCTGATCTTCCTGATCGGCTTCCTGCTGAACTTCATGCCGTATTTCAATATCGAGAAAGTGCGCATCCCCGGCGTGCTGCAGCGGATCGCGCTGTGCACCTTGCTGGCTGCGCCCATCGTCGTGTATTGCGGCTGGCGCGCGCAACTGGCCGTCATCGCGGGCCTGCTGGCGCTGTACAGCGTGCTGATGCTCTACGTGCCCGTGCCCGGCATCGGCGCCGGCGTGCTGGAGCCCGGGCAGGACTTCGGCGCGTGGGTCGACCGCACGCTGCTGGGCAATCACCTGTGGGTGCAATCGAAGACGTGGGATCCGGAAGGCATCGTGTCGACCTTGCCCGCGCTGTGCAGCCAGCTGTTCGGCGTGCTGGCCGGGCGCTGGCTCGCGTCGAACGTGGACAGAAGCCGGCAGGTCGCCGGCCTGGTGGTCGCCGGCATCGCGTGCGTCGCGATTGGACTGTTTCTCGATATCATCCTCATGCCGATCAACAAGAGCCTGTGGACACCATCCTACTGCTTCCTGATGACCGGCCTGGCCTGCCTGGCATTTTCCGCATTCTATTGGCCGCTGGACGTCAGCCCGTCCGCCCGTGTACGGTCGCTGGCGGCGCGCTGGACGCTTCCGTTCGTCATCTATGGCATGAACGCACTGTTCATCTTTGCGTTTTCCGGATTTATCGCGAAAATGCTGGGCTATGTAAAATTCGCCCAGCCGGACGGCAGCCTGCGGTCGCTGGGCCGGACGTTGTACGCGCCGATCGCCGCATTGCCGATCGGTGCCGTCAATACGTCGCTGCTGCATGCCGTGTTGTTCGATGCGTGCATGTTCCTCGTCGCGTGGGGCATGTGGCGCAAACGGTGGTTCGTCAAAGTCTAGGAGTTGGTGTTGCAACCTGATCAGAAACGACGCGCATTCGCGTTCGCGGGAGTCGCCGGTGCGCTGGCGATGGGTGGCCTCATGTCGGGCTGCAGTTCGACGCCCCCGCTGGTGAGCAACGTGCCCGCCGGTGACGAACCGCCGCCCGCGCCTCGCGAATTCCGTGCCGCGTGGGTGTCGACCGTCGCCAACATCGACTGGCCCAGCAAGCCGAACCTCTCCGCCGACAAGCAGCAGGCCGAAGCCATCGCCATCCTCGACCGCGCCAAGGCGCTGAACCTGAACGCCATCGTGCTGCAGGTGCGCCCGGCCGCGGATGCCATCTATCCGTCGAAGATCGAGCCGTGGTCGGAATACCTGACGGGCCTGCAGGGCCAGGCGCCGCAGCCGTGGTACGACCCGCTGAAATTCTGGGTCACGCAGGCGCATGCGCGCGGGCTCGAGCTGCACGCATGGTTCAATCCGTATCGCGCCCGCCACAACGGCGCCCGCTCGCCGGCCGCGGCTAACCACATCACGCGCACGAATCCCGCCGCCGTCAAAACCTACGGTAAATACCAGTGGATGGACCCGGGCGAGGAAGCCGCCGTCAAGCAGACGCTGGACGTCGTGCTGGACGTTGTGCGCCGCTACGACATCGACGGCGTCCACATCGACGATTATTTTTATCCGTACCCGATCGAGGCCCCGACGGCCACCGGCGCGGAAGGCGCGGCGCTGGAAGGCCGCACCGCGAAGGCCGAGCTGGACTTCCCGGACGAGCCCGCGTGGCAGCGCTACGTGGCCGGCGGCGGGCGGCTCGACCGCGCGTCGTGGCGGCGCCAGAACGTCAACCGCCTGATCGAGGCGCTGTACGACGGCATCCACCGCGAAAAGAGCTGGGTGCGCTTCGGCATCAGTCCATTCGGCCTGGGCCGCCCGGACCGCCGCCCGCGCGGCATCGTCGGCTTTTCGCAGTACGACAAGCTGTACGCCGATGCGGAGACGTGGCTTCAAAATGGCTGGCTCGATTATTTCTCGCCGCAGTTGTACTGGGGCATCCGCCAGCCGGGCCAGGCGTACGACGTGCTGCTGGATTACTGGCTGACGCAGAATCCGAAGGGCCGTCACGTATGGCCGGGCCTGTTCACGAGCCGCATCGGTGCACCGACGAAGGATTATCCGCCGCAGGAAATCCTCGACCAGATCGACCACACGCGAGCGCGTCCGAATGCAAATGGCCACGTGCACTTCAGCATGGCGCCGCTGATGGAAAATCGCAAAGGGATCAGCGACCAGTTGCGCGCCGTGTCCTATCCGGGCCCCGCGCTCGTTCCGGCCACGCCGTGGCTCGGCAACGAGGGACCGGGCGCGCCATCCGTCGCGGCCGTGCGCAAGGGCCCGTCCGTGTACCTGAAACTCGTGGCCGGGAAGGCCAACGCGATGTACGCGATCTGGTCGCGCTTCGGCAACCAGTGGCGTTTCGCCGTCGCGCCCGCGTCGCGCGTGGACTGGGCCGTGCCGGACGATGCGAAGCTGGGCGCGGCGGATGCCATCGTCGTCAGCGCCGTCGACCGCCTCGGTAACGAGAGTCCGCGGATCGAAGCGTGGCGCAAGGCATAACCTTGGGTCATGCGTCGCACGCCACCATTCATTCGCCCGATGAGCGCCTGACGGCGTACACTGGCGGGTGATCATGATCGATTCGCAACCCGAACCTATACCGCCGAGTCCGGCTGGCAGCCTGGGACTCGGCATCGACGCCGGCGGCACCGAGACGCGCTGGGCCCTCGCTGCGCCCGGCGGCGCCATCGTGGCCGAGGGCCGCGTCGCCGGCCTGTCCGCCCTGCAGATGGGCACCCCGCACGGCCGCGATGCCGTCCGTGCCACCTTCGCCCAGCTGGCCACCGACGCCCTCGTGCACGGCGTGCCCGGCAAGGTGGAAGCGGGCCTGACGGGCTTCGGGGGCGACAGCGAACTGCTGCAGCGCTGGCTCGCGGAAGAACTGCACGTCGACCCCGCCCGCATCCATTTCTGCAGCGACATGGAGATCGCCTACCGCGCCAGCTTCGCGCCGGGCGAAGGCTATCTCGTGTACGCGGGCACGGGCTCCATCGGCGCGTTCGTCGACGCGCACGGCCAGTTCCATCGCGCGGGCGGACGCGGCGTCGTGCTGGACGATGGCGGCGGCGGCTTCTGGATCGCAAAAGAGGCGCTGCGCCACATCTGGCGCCTCGAAGACGAGCGGCCCGGCAGTTGGGAATCGTCGCCGATGGCGCAAGCCGTGTTCGACTACGTCGGCGGCGCCGACTGGGCATATTCGCGCCAGTTCATTTACGGCCAGGAACGGGGCGCCGTCGGCAAGCTGGCGCTCGCGGTGGCCGCGACGGCGGACCGCGACCCGGTGGCCGCCGACATCCTGCGCGCGGCCGGCCGCGAACTGGCGCGCCTCGCGCTGGCGCTGACGGGGCGCTTCGGACCGCGTCCCGTCGCCGTCTCCGGGCGGGCCGCGGAGCTGCATCCGCTCATCGTCGCCACGATGCGCACGGCGCTGCCCGATATTGCGCTGACCCAGACACCGGGCCAGGCCCATCACGCGGCGGCGCGCATGGCGCTCGCCGCCGATCCACTCAACCCCACGACATCGACATGAAGACACTCGTCGCGACCCTGCTCCTCGCCCTGCTGGCCGGCTGCGCCACGCCGCCACCCACCGGACCGCAATACGACCACACGTACACGGCCAAAGGCCAGAGCAGCCGCGCGCGCTTCCTCGTGCTGCACTACACCGTCAGCAACCGCGCGGATTCCATCAAGATCCTGACCCAGCAGGAAGTCAGCGCGCACTACCTCGTCACGGACGATCCCGTCCCCGTCATCTACAACCTCGTCGACGAGAAGAACGCGGCCTGGCATGCGGGCAATTCGAGCTGGAAGAATTTCACGCAGCTGAACAACAGCTCGATCGGCATCGAGATCGTCAACCCGGGCTGGAAAGATACCCCCAATGGCCGCGTCTACGCGCCGTTCCCGCAATCGCAGATCGACGCGCTGATCCCGCTCGTGCGCGACATCGTCACGCGCCATCACATCGCACCGGAAAACGTGCTGGGCCACTCCGACATCGCCCCGCTGCGCAAGCAGGACCCGGGCCCGATGTTCCCGTGGCGCCAGCTCGCGGCCGCCGGCCTCGTCGCGTGGCCGGATGCGAACCGCGTGGCCATGCTCGTGCCGATCTTCCAGGTCCAGTTGCCGGACATCGCGTGGTACCAGAAGAAGCTGGCGACGTGGGGCTACGGCCTCGTGCAGTCGGGCGTGCTCGACGAGCAGACGCGCACCGTGCTGTCGGCCTTCCAGATGAAATACCGTCCGGCCAATATCGACGGCAATCCGGACGTCGAGACGGCCGCGCTGCTGGAAGCGCTGACGAACCCGACCGGTCCGCTGCCGCAGCCGCTGCCGGCGCCGGTGATCACGGCGCCTGTCATCATTCCGGGCGAGACACCGGTGCCGCCCGCGCCGCCGCAGCCGCCTGTACCGCCCGCGCCGCCGGCACCGCCCGCGCCGGAGACTGTTCCTCCGACGCCGCCGGTGCCCGTGCAGCAGTGACGGGGAAAGAACGATGCGCCTGCGCCATATCGAAGTCTTTCACGCCATCATGCAGGTCGGCACCATCAGCGGCGCCGCGCAGGTGCTGCACATTTCTCAGCCGGCCGTGACGAAAGTCCTGCAGCACGCGGAGCTGCAGCTGGGCATGCCCCTGTTCGAGCGTGTGCGGGGCAAGCTGATTCCGAAGCCGGAAGCGCACCGCCTGTTCGCCGAGACGGAAAAGCTGAACCGCGATTTGCAGGGCATCCGCCGCCTGGCCGCGAGCCTGAAAAACCGTGCCGAGGAAACCGTACGCCTTGTCTCCACGCCGACCATCGCCGTCTCCGTGCTGCCCGCCGCGCTGACCGTGTGGCGCCGCGATTTCGCGCAGACCCGCTGCGAGCTCGCCACGTTCCACACGAGCGAGATCGTGAATGCGCTGCGTCTCGGCGAGGCTGACCTCGCGCTGTCGCTGCAGGACCCGCGCCACCCCGGCATCGAAGCGGAGCCGATCGCGCAGGGCGCGCTGACGGTGATGGCGCCGGCCGGCACGTGGACCGACGCGGAGTGCGCGCAACCGATCACGCCGTCCGGCCTCAGTGGCGAGCTGATCGGCCTGGCC
This sequence comes from Massilia sp. PDC64, assembly GCF_900101265.1. GTDB lineage: Bacteria > Pseudomonadota > Gammaproteobacteria > Burkholderiales > Burkholderiaceae_D > Telluria. Next base: position 233,567 of record NZ_FMZS01000007.1, on the reverse strand, counting down.
GACCGCGATCCGCTCGGTGAAATGGTCGTGGCCGCATGCGAGGCGCAGGACGTGCACCCGGTGTTCCGCACCGTCGTGCAGACGTACCAGATCGCGCGTTCTCTCGTCGAGGCGGGGGCGGGCACGGCCGTGCTCGATCCCTTCACGGCCGCGTCCGCCGCGCCGGGCAAGGTGCAATGCCGCCCGTGGGCGCCGACGATTCCCGTCCAGCTGTACCTGCTGACGGCCAGCCACGCGCCGCTGTCGCACGGTGCGCGCGAGCTGGCCATGTGCATCGGCGCCACGGCGCGCAACCTGTTGGATAAACGATGTTCCTGAATACCATCGCCAGCGAGGACATCGCCGGCCACCCCGATTTCCGCCACCTCTCCACCATCGAAGGCATCGCCGTCGACCTGCGCTACGCGACCCCGAACAATTTCGTCGGCCGCGATCTGTACTCGCCCTACGATTGCGCGTGGCTGCACCGCGACGCGGCTGCCGCGCTGGAGCGCGTCGTCGCGTGGCTGAAGGACAAGCGCCCCGGCTGCACGCCGCTCGTGCTGGATGCCCTGCGTCCGCAGCGCGTGCAGCAGCAACTGTGGGATGCGCTGGCCGGTACCGACCTGCAGATGTATCTCGCGAATCCGCAGCGCGGGTCGATCCACTCGTTCGGGATGGCGCTGGACATCACGATCCTCGACGAGGAAGGCCGCGAGCTCGACATGGGCACGGGCTTCGACGACATGACGGAACTCTCCCACCCCGCCCTGGAAGCGCGCTTTCTCGCCAGCGGGGAACTGACCCCTGTGCAAATCGCGAACCGGCAATTGTTGCGCGACGCCATGTTCCAGGCCGGCTTCGTCGGCATCAACACGGAGTGGTGGCACTTCGATTGCGGCGACCGCAACCTCGTGCGCCAGACTTTCCGCCGCGTGCTCTGACCCCGTCGCACGGTCCTGTCGCGCCACGCTGACGGCATCCGTGCACGCTTGAGCAAGCTCATTCCCCTCCATTTCTCCGCCGGGACAATCGGTCCACTGACCCACGCGAAGGAGAAAGAGATGAAGAGCTCGCTGTTGTCCTGTTTTATTCTGCTGACGATGACCGCATTGGCCGGCTGTAGCACCGATGCCGGCAGCCGGTTCGCCGCGCGCGACACCACGGTCGAGTACTACCGCGTGTTCGACATCAAGACCGACGCCGCGCGCGAGGCCGTGGCCAGCGCCGCCACGGAAGGCCTCAACCGCAACGTGAAGGAAGCCTCCATCGCGACACCGGCCGGCGTGGAGGCAACCGATCTGCCCGGCCACTTCAAGATGGCCGACCCCGCGAGCGCCGCGCCCGGTACCGCCGTCGACAAGAGCCCGAGCTGCGAAGGCGCGTCCTGGACCGCCAAGGCCGCCCCGAAAGTGCGCGGCGGCGACAACATGAACATGGTCGCCTGCCTGTTCCCGTACAAGAACGGCTACCACCTCGACATGTACGCCGTCTTCACGAAGCCCGAAGGCGGCTGGCTGTCCTGGCCGCGCCGGGTGGGCGGCATGATGCTCGGCACACCGGAAAAATTCACCGAGACCACGATGCTGGACATCGTGCGCTCGATCCGCGCGAACACGAAGGCGCAGGTGTCGCTGGTGGAAGCGAAGCCGAACCTGCCGGGCACGCCATGGCTGGAGGGCGGCGATGCGCCGCTCGCTTCGACGCAGACGGCGACGGGCGAGGCGAGCAAGCCGTAACCGTGGTTACGGTGCCGGGTTCGTGACGGCAGGGACGGCCGCCGGCGTTCCATCCAGCCGCGCGACCCAGTCGACGAGCGCATCGAGCACGGCCCGGCCGCGCCCGTTGCCGACCCGGTCGCTGTTGACGAAGGCGACGAGCACGCACTGCCTGCCGTCCGCATCCGGCACGTAGCCGGCCAGCGCGACGGCGTTGGACAGCGTGCCCGTCTTCAGGCGCGCGCGGCTGGCGGCAGGGCTGTCGTGCAGGCGGCGGCGCATCGTGCCGTCCACGGCCGCAATCGGCATGCTGGCCTGGAATTCCGGCGCCCAGTTGCTGCGCAGGCCCGCCTGCAGCAGGCCCGCCATCTGAATGGGCGTGATGCTCTCGATGCGCGACAGGCCGGAACCGTTTTCCACGACGAAGCCGGTATCGTCGATGCCGTGCGTGCGCATCCAGGCGCGCACGACCGCCTCGCTGCGCGCGAGCGTCGTGGGCGCCGTGGCGGACGTGGCCGACGCGGCCGGCTGCGGGCGGCTGCCCAGCACGGGGTCGGATTCGAGCGCGCCCAGGCTCAGGAAGAGCAGGCGCGCGAGGGTGTTGTCGGACGGCTTGTTGATGTCGCGGACGACTTCCGGCAGCGGACGCGACACGTGCTCGGCCAGGAGGCGCGCGCCCGGCGGCGTGGCGCCTTCGACGGCCGTGCCCGTGATGGTGCCGCCCAGCGTCTTCCACAGGCGGCGCACGAGGCGGGCGACGTATTCCTGGCGGTCGATCACGTTGATGGAATTGCTGGCCACACAGTTTTTCGGGAAGGTGCCGTGCAGCACGACCTTGATGCCGCCGCCCGCGCGCGGCACGGCTTCCGGGATCTTCCACCCGTTTTCCCAGGTGGCGCAGTCGGCATCGATGAGCTTCATGTCTGTCTCGACCGTCACGCCGTCGAGTTCCGGCTGCATCGCGACGCGCACCCGCGTGGCCGGTTTGCCGTCCGGGCGCGGCGTCGAGCGGATGTCCAGCTGCAGCATGTTGCGGTTGACGAACAGCGCGTCCGGGATCGCGTTGTAGTACGCCTCCGGCGCCTCGTCGAACGGCGGCACGCCGATGTCTGCGCGGGCCGGGTTGAACAGCGTGCGGTCGACAACGAGGTTGCCGGCGATCGTGCGAATGCTCTGGTAGCGCAGGGCGCGCAGCATGGTCGTCAACGTCTCCGTGGACAGGTCGACGTCGGCGCCCCCGCGCAGCACGAGGTCGCCGTGCAGCATGTCGCCCTTGACCTCGCCCGTCGTGCGCATCTCCGTGCGGCCGCGGAACACGGGGCCCAGCTGTTCGAGGGCGATCAGGGTCGTGACGAGTTTCATCGTCGATGCCGGGTGCAGCGGATGGTCGGCCAGGTGCGACAGCACCGTCTTGTCGCCGCGCAGGACGAGCACGCTCATGGCATCCTCGGGAATCGCCGCCGCGCGCAGCGCGTCCGTGACGGGGATCGGCAGCGGGGCCGTCATCGACGCCGGCGGCGAGGCTTGCAGCTGGGCCGCGGCCGGGTTGGCAATGCCCAGCAGCGCGGCGGAGAGGAGAGTAAGTGCGTGACGACGAAGCATGCCTGTCCTTGTCAAAACGGATTATCCGAAGAACACGTAAGCCACCGAGATGGCCGCGATGATGCCGGCCAGGTCGGCGATCAGCCCGCAGGAAATCGCGTAGCGCGTCTTGCGCACGCCGACGGAGCCGAAGTACAGCGCGACGATGTAGAACGTGGTGTCCGCCGAGCCCTGGAAGATGCAGGCCAGGCGGCCGACGAACGAATCCACGCCATAGGTCTTCATGGCGTCGATCATCAGCGCGCGCGACCCGCTGCCGGACAACGGCTTCATCAGCGCGGTGGGCAGGGCGGGCGTGAACGCGGTGTCGAGGCCGGCCAGGCGGATGAGCCATTCCAGGCCCTGCACGACAAAGCCGAGCACGCCCGCATTGCGGATCACGGAAATGGCGACAAGCATGCCGACGAGGTAGGGGATGATCGTGAGCGACGTCTGGATGCCGCCTTTCGCCCCTTCGATGAACGCTTCGTACACGTTCACGCGCTTGATCATCGCGCCCACGATGAACACGACGATGATGGAGAACAGGATCAGGTTGCTCGCGACCTTGGAGACGGTCTCGATTTCCGGTTTCGTGAGGTATTGCGTGAAGTACCAGATCAGCGCGGCGATCGCGGCCGTCATGCCGCCCAGCCAGCCCAGCACGACGCCGTTCAGCAGGTTGATGCGCTGGCGGATCGACACGGCGATGATGCCCGCGACCGTGGCGACATAGGTCGCGATCATGCACGGGATGAAGATGTCGGACGGGTCTTTCGCGCCGAGGATCGCGCGCTGCGCCATGATCGCGAGCGGGATCAGGGTGAGGCCCGACGTGTGCAGCACGAGGAACATGATCTGCGCGTTGCTCGCCGTGTCCTTGTTCGGGTTCAGCGTCTGCAGGCTTTCCATCGCCTTCAGGCCGAACGGCGTCGCGGCATTGTCCAGGCCCAGCAGGTTGGCGGAAAAATTCATCACCATGTGGCCCGTGGCCGGGTGGTCCTTCGGCACTTCCGGGAAGATGCGCGAAAAGAAGGGCGAGATGATCTTCGCCAGCCAGCCGACGGCGCCCGCCTTTTCGCCGATGTTCATGATGCCGAGCCACAGCGTCATGACGCCGGCCAGCGGCAGGGCGATGTCCATCACGCCCATCTTGGCGGCGTCGAATGTGCCGTCGATGATGCGCTTGAAGATTTCGGTATCCCCGAGGAAGATCCATTGGGCTAAAGCCGCAATAAAGCCGACGAGGAAGAAGCCGATCCAGATGTAATTTAAAGCCATGGTGTCGTAGATGCAGGCAAGTTTTGCCTGAGCTCGATTGTGCAGCGGAGAGTATAGGCGCTGAGCAAGCTGCACTGATGAAAGAATGGGCCGGGGATATGTAAAAAAGTTATGCGCCACTGGGAAGCTTGGCGTTCTGTCATCGCATGGCGTATTGCTTGCGCCCAAGGCCTGAGCCTATGATACGCAACGCTTCCAGGACCCCGCCATGCCGACTCGCCGCTCCTTCCTCGCCTCCCTGCTGTTCACCGCTCTCGCTCCACTGGCCGCCGCGCAAGGGGCGGAACAAAAAGTCCTGCACATGTTCCTGTCGACGAGCGAGACGGGCATGGACCCGGCCGTCGCGTCCGACATCGCCACGTTGTCCCTGCTGGAAAACCTGTTCGACCCGCTGCTGCGTTACGACTACCTGGCGCGTCCCGTCAAACTGCAGGGCAATGGCGCGAAAGACTTGCCCGAGATCTCCGCCGATGGCCTGACGTACACGTTCCACATCCGCCCCGGCATGCGGTTCACGCCCGATCCGGCGTTCAAGGGCCCGCCGCGCGAGGTGACGGCGGCCGACTACGTCTACAGCATCCAGCGCCTGTACGACCCGACGTTGAAATCGCCGTGGTCGTTCATGTTCGAAGGAAAACTGCTGGGCGACGCGGCATGGAAGGATCATTTCAGCTATGGCACCAGCATCCCGGGCCTGCAGGCGCTCGACCGGTACACGCTGCGCATCCGCCTGTCCGAGCCGGACAACAATTTCCTGTTTTATTTGGCCACCCCAGCGACGGGAGTCGTCGCGCGCGAGGTGATCGAGGCGTACCCGGGCCAGGCCGGCAACCACCCCGTCGGGACCGGGCCGTTCATGCTGGGGGACTGGAAGCGCAGCGACCGCATCGTGCTCGTCGCAAATCCCGCGTCGACGTCCGTGTTCCACTCCAGCGTGGCGACGGACCCGGCGGCCGATCCGTCAGATCGCGCCATCGCACGCACGCTCGAAGGGCAGAAGCTGCCGCGCGTGGACAAGGTCGACATCAAGATCGCGGAGGAATTCCAGGGCCGCATGCTGGGCTTCCTGAACGGCGAATACGACTACCTGGAGCAGGTGCCGGAATCGATGACGGACATGGTCATCAAGGGCGGCAAGCTGAAGCCGGAACTGGCCGCGCGCGGCATGCAGCTCTATCGCTTTCCCGTGCTGCAGACCTACTACATGTGGATGAACATGGAGGATCCGGTCCTCGGCGGCTATTCGAAGGAGCGGGTGGCGCTGCGCCGCGCGATTTCGCTCAGCTACAACAGCGCCGAAGACATCGCCCTGCTGAAGCAAGGATTTGCGATCAAGGCCGAGTCGCCGCTGCCGCCGGGCGTGCTGGGCTATGACCCGAATTACCGCAGCCCCGTCCCGTACGACCCGGCGATGGCGAACGCCCTGCTCGACCGCTTCGGCTACGACAAGCGCGACCCCGATGGATTCAGGCGCCAGCCGAAGCAGGGCGGTGGCACCGAACCGCTTACGCTGCAGATGAGCAGCGAAGCGACGGTCGGTGGCCGCCTGCGCGACGAACTGTGGCGTAAATGCCTGAACGCCGTCGGCCTGCGCGTCGTCTTCAAGTCCGATAAAAAGACGGAGATCATCAAGGCATCCCGCCTCGGCAAGGTGCAGATGTTCGAGAGTAACTGGATCGCCGACTTCCCCGACGGCGACAATTTTTATCAGCTGCTGTACGGCCCGAACGCGGGCCGCGCCAACTACGCCCGTTTCAACCTGCCGGCCTATAACGAACGGTACGAGCAGGCGCACGCGCTCAAGGATGGGCCCGAGCGCCAGAAGCTGTACTTCGAGATGAACCAGCTGATCCACGCCTACAACCCCTGGGTGCCGCTGACGCACGTGCTCTCGGCCGATATCCGGCAACCGTGGCTCAAAAACTACAAACGCCACCCCGTCGAATTCACGCAATGGCGTTATCTGGATGTCGATGTTGCGGAAAGGACACGTGCTGCAAGAGGGAAGTGATAGTTTTTGCTAGATTGACTGTGTGAAATATTCCCTGCAGTTATAGTCAGCGCCGGAATTTTCATTGGATGGGTGCGCGCTAGTGCGCTTACCTTTGAATCACATATCGTAATGCAAAGACATTACACCGGTATTAAAAGAGCCCCGAGCATCGTCACCGCGTTACCCAAGGAGAACCCCGTGAAGTTGAAAAAGCTAGCGTACATGATCGCCCTGATTGGCGCCGCCGCCCCGGCGGTCGCGCAGCAGGCGCAGTCCGATAAACCGATCGCACGCGTCGAGATCACGGGTTCGAGCATCAAGCGCATCGCCACCGAAGGCGCGCTGCCGGTGCAGACGATCACGCTGGACCAGTTGGACAAGCAGGGCATCACGAACGCGGAACAGCTGATGCGCCTGATTTCGGCCAACGGCACGGGCGCGGACAACATGACTTCAGGTAATAACGTATTCGGCGCGGATGCCGACCGCGTGAGCGGCGGCGGCTCGTTCGCCTCGCTGCGTGGCCTGGGCCCGACCGGTACGCTCGTGCTGATCAACGGCCGCCGCATCTCCGGCTATGGCCTGTCCGGCAAGGCGGTCGACCTGAACACGATCCCGCTGGCGGCCGTCGCCCGCATCGAAGTGCTGAAGGATGGCGCATCCGCGATCTACGGCACGGATGCCGTCGGCGGCGTCATCAACTTCATTCTCAAGACGAATTTCGAAGGCCTGCAGGCGAATGCCACCGGCAACTGGACGGAACATGGCGGCGGCGCCACCCGCCGGCTGCAGGTCGTGGCCGGCCACGGCAACCTGGACACCGACCGCTTCAACATCATGGCGGCGATCGGCTACGACAGGAACAACGAACTCGATTCGCGCCAGCGCTCCTTCGCGAACGGCTACCAGCCGGCGCGCGGCCTGTCGCCGGACACCACCGGCACCCCCGTCGCCAACCAGCTGACGGGTGCCGGCACCGCGCTCGGTTCGAGCTTCCAGATGCCGGGCGATCCGACCAAATACCTGCAGGCGGGCCTCCTCTCCCTGCAAGGCAAGTGCGACAGCGTGACGGGCATGAACCAGTACGTCACCGACCTGTGGCGCGACGTGACGTCGCCGCTGCGCACGAAGTATTCCTGCACGTACGACTACGGCGGCGACTACGTGATGCAGCTGCCGACGGAGCGCACGAACGGCGTCGCCCGCGCCACGTTCCAGGTCACGCCGGAGCACCGCGTGTTCGCGGAAGCGGTCGCCGCGCACACGAATTCGCTGGCGATCCTGACGCCGACGCAGATCTCCACGTCGCTCGCGAACGGCAACGCGTATCCGGTGGGCGGCCCGTACTACCAGGACCTGTCGCAATACATCTCCACGTTCGACAAGACGAAGCCGATCATCTACAAATGGCGCGCCTGGCCGCTGGGTAACCGCACGCAGAACTACACGACCGACACCGTGCGCCTGATGACGGGTGCCGAGGGCACGCTCGCGGGCAAGTGGGACTACAAGATCGACCTGTCGCACAGCGAGAGCCACACGAAGACGGACCTCGTCGACGGCTACGCCTGGACGAGCGCGCTGTACCAGGTACTGGGCAGCGGCGTCGTGAACCCGTTCGCCGCGCCGTCGCAGGGCCAGAGCGCCGCCGCGATGCAGGCGCTGGAAGCGACCAAGTTCTATGGCCGCCTCCAGCACGGCAAGACGACGCTCACGCAGTTCAACGCATCGATCTCGGGCGAGATCTGGCAACTGCCGGCCGGCCCGCTGCAGGGCGCGATCGGCACCGACCTGCGCCGCGAAGGCTACGGCTTCGCGCAGGACGTCGACGCAACCAAGATCCTGCTGGCGCCGGGCAATGCGAACCAGGACACGGTCAACCGCAACGTCAAGGCGATCTACACCGAACTCGTGGTCCCGGTCATGAAGAACCTGGAACTGCAGCTGGCGCTGCGCCGCGACGACTACAGCCTGATCGGCGCGACGACGAATCCGAAGATCGCGTTCAGCTACCGTCCCACCAGCTGGCTGATGCTGCGTGGCTCGGCAAACAAAGGCTTCCTGGCGCCGAGCTTCGCCCAGCTCTATTCGGGCCGCCTGGACCAGGAACTGCCGAACGGCGTGAGCGACCCGGTCGGCTGCGCCGCCCACCAGGGCGACCCGCGCTACTGCGCGATCGAGCGCCTGAACTACTTCAGCGGCGGCAATCCGAACCTGCGTCCGGAGACGTCGAAGCAGGGCACGCTGGGCTTCATCATCGAGCCGAACGCAAACTTCTCGGCGTCGGTCGACTACTGGGCGATCAACGTCAAGGACCGCATCCTGAACCGCACCCCGCAGGTCGTGCTGGCCAACGCGGCCTCGCTGGCCGAGTACATCCACCGCAACCCGGACGGCACCATCGACTACGTCGACGCGGGCTGGATCAACGCGGCCGGCCTCAAGACGCGCGGCGCCGACGTGGGCCTGCGCGGCCGCGGCAACCTGCCGGACGGCTGGCGCTGGAACGCGACCCTCGACGGCACCTGGACGCAGAGCTACCAGTTCGCCGAGTTCGAGGGCCAGCCGTACATCGAATACGTCGGCAACTTCTACACGCGCGACCTGTACCTGCGCTGGAAGCACAACGCCACGTTCAGCGTGGCCAAGGGCCCGTGGAGCTTCCTGCTCAGTAACCTGTACCGCGACGGCTACAAGGACCAGGTGCCGAACGGCGGCAAGGGCACGCCGCCGGCCGGCTTCAATCCGCGCGTGTCCAGCTACACGACGTGGGGCCTGTCGACGACGTACACGGGCCTCAAGAACACGACGATCACCGTCGGCATCCAGAACCTGTTCGACCGCGACCCGCCGTTCACGGCGCACAACGTGGACGAAGTCGTGGGCGCCGGCTGGGATCCGCGCGTGGCCGACCCGCGCGGCCGCTCGCTGAGCTTCGACGTCAAGTACCGCTTCTTCTAACCGGTATTGCCTGTATCCTTGGCACTACTGCGGCCCGCGTCCATGGAAGCCACAAGCTTCCGCGGCGCGGGCCGTTTTACTTGAACCTCATCCCATGAACGGCAGGCGCAGATTCAACGCGATGATGGCGGCGGCGCTGCTGTTACCTTTCACGCCTGCGCGGTCCGCATCGAAAACCATGACACCACTGATCAAACCACCGCGCCTGCGCCGCGGCGACGTCGTCGGCCTCGTCGCGCCGGGCGGCTACACGAGCGATGCGTCCATCGAGAAAGCGGTCCAGCACATCGAGGCACTGGGCTTCCGCGTCAAGCAGGGAAATTACCTGCGCGAGGTCTGGGGCAACTACGGCGGCACGGTCGCGGCGCGCATCGCCGACCTGCATGCGATGTTCCGCGACCCGGACGTGAAAGCCATCTGGGCGATCCGCGGCGGCTCCGGCTGCATCTCCCTGCTGCGGCACCTGGACTATCGCCTGATCCGCACGCACCCGAAGGTCCTGCTGGGCTATTCCGACATCACGGCGCTGCACCTCGCCATCCACCGCCACGCGGGCCTCGTGACGTTCCATGGCCCGGTCGCATCGAGCACGCCGTCGGCCTATTCGACCGAGCACCTGCTGGCCGTGCTGATGGAGCCGAGAGACGCCTACACGATCCCGATGTCGGCGGAGAACGACCGCCGCGCGCTGGAAGAACCATGGTACGCGACGCGCACGGTACACGGGGGCGTGGCCGAAGGTCCGCTCATCGGGGGCAATCTGTCGCTCGTGAGCGCGCTGGCCGGCACGCCGTATGCGGCGGATTTCACGGGCGGCCTGCTGTTCCTCGAAGAGGTGAACGAGGAACCGTACCGCATCGACCGCTGGATGACGCAGCTCGATCTCGCCGTCGGTTTCGATAAAGCGGCCGCAATCATGATCGGCATCTGCGAGAACTGCGGGCCGCAGGGCGACGGGCCATCGCTGACCCTGGACGAGACCTTCGATGTCCACCTGCAGCCGTTGCGCGTGCCGGCCGTGACGGGGTATTCGTTCGGGCATATCCGCAACCAGTTCACGATGCCCGTCGGGATTAAAGGCAGGCTCGATACGGAAGCGCGCACGGTGACGTTGCTGGAGGCAGCCGTCAGCTGACGGCTACCACCGCCACGCGGCCTGCAACCGCTCCTTCAGGTAGCCCACGAACACCCGCACCCTTGGCGCCAGGTTCCGCTGGTGCGGATACACCGCATGCAGCGGCGCCGCCGCCATCGCGTGATTGGGCAGCACGCGCCGCAAGCGACCGGCCTCCAGGTCGTCGCCCACGTCCCAGATCGATTTCAGCGCGATGCCGCTGCCGGCCAGCGCCAGTTGCTGCGCGGCGCCGCCGTCGTTCGTGAGGAACGTAGCGTCCACGCGCACGGGCGCCGTCTCGTCGCCATCGAATTTCCAGTCCGTGCGGCGTTGATCGCCGATCACGATGCAGCGGTGGCCCGCCAGTTCGGCCGGCGTGCGCGGTTCGCCGTGGCGCTGCAGGTACGCCGGCGACGCGCACAGCACGCGGTAGTTCGGCGCCAGCTCGCGCGCGACGAGCGAGGAATCGGCCAGCGCACCGTAGCGGATGCCGAGATCAATGCCGGTGTCGAGCAGGTCGACGATGGTGTCCAGGAGCTCCAGCTGGATCGTCACCTGCGGGTGCAGCTCCTGGAACGCGGCCGCGATGGGCGCCAGCCAGCGCCGTCCGAACTCGCCCGGCGCCGTGATGCGCAGCAGCCCGTGCACGCCGTCGCGGCGCTGCGCGAGCAGGGCTTCGGCCTGCTCGACTTCGTCCAGGATGCGCAGCACGCGCGCGTGGAACAGCCGGCCTTCGTCCGTCAGCGTCTGGCGCCGCGTCGTGCGCTGCAGCAGGCGCATGCCCAGGCTCGCTTCCAGCAGAGATAAACGCTTGCTGACGACGGACACGGGCACGTCCAGCTCGCGCGCGGCGGCCGACAGGCTGCCGGCCGAGACGATCCGGGCAAACGCGACGAGGGCAGGGAAGTTGTTGGCGAGCGTGTCCATCTTGCGCTTTTTGGAAACAATGATTTCGTATTCTGCCGCTATTTTTCGGCGAGCGTGAAATCTATGATGAGCTCATCGAACCAGGAGCCGACCATGAAAGCCTTTTCCATCCTCGCCGCCCTACTGGTGGCGCTGCCGGCCAGCGCGGACGAACAGCTCGTCAGCGCCCAGCAAGTCATCGTGGACCCGTCGCTGCCGCCCGCGCAGCGGGATGCCGAAATGCAGGCGGCGCGCCGCTACGCCACGTTCTGGCACACTGGCGACGAGAGATTTGCACGCGCCGCGCTCGCCGCCGATTTCACGGACCGCACCCTGCCGCCGGGCCGCGCGCAAGGCGTGCCGGGGCCGCTGGCCGCGTCGAAGTTCGTGCGCACGGCGATCCCGGACCTGCAGGCCGACCTGCGGCAAATGATCGTCGCGGGCGACCGCGTCACCGTGCATTACCGCTTCCACGGCCATTTCACGGGACGGTGGGGCAACACGCAGGGACAAGGGCAGGCGGTCGACTTCATCGCCACCGACATCTATCGCATCGCGGACGGGAAGATCGCCGACAACTGGCACATCGAGGACAACCTCACGCTGATGCGGCAACTGGGCCTCGTCGCCCAATGAAAGGAGCCACCATGCACATCGATTTGAGCGGCAAGACCGCACTCGTCTCCGCTTCCACCGCCGGCATCGGCCTCGCGACCGCCATCGGTCTCGCGGATGCGGGCGCCACCGTCATCCTCAACGGTCGCAGCGAGGAGGCCATTGCACGTGCCCGCGACGCCGTGCTGGCGCGCGTGCCGGATGCGCAGCTACGCGGCGTCGCGGCCGACCTCGCGACGGCGGAAGGTACCGCGACACTCATCAACGCCGAGCCGCGCGTGGACATCCTCGTCAACAACGCGGGCACGTACGGCCCGCAGGATTTCTTCGAGATCGACGACGCCACGTGGGACCACTTTTTCCAGCTGAACGTGATGTCGGGCGTGCGCCTCGCGCGGCACTACCTGAAAGGGATGCTGGAACGGGACTGGGGCCGCATCGTGTTCATCTCGTCGGAATCGGCGCTGAACATCCCGGCCGACATGATCCACTACGGGATGACGAAGACGGCGCAGCTGGCCGTCTCGCGCGGGCTGGCGAAGCTGGCGGCCGGCAGCGGCGTCACCGTCAACGCGGTGCTGCCGGGGCCGACCCTGTCGGAAGGCGTGCGCACCATGCTGGAAGGCGCGGCACAGGAGGCGCACGTCTCGGTCGAGGAGGCCGCGACCGACTTCGTGCGCACGCACCGGCCCAGTTCCATCCTGCGCCGCACGGCGAGCGTGGACGAGGTGGCGAACATGATCGTCTACGTGTGCTCGCCGCAGGCGTCGGCCACGACGGGCGCGGCGCTGCGGGTGGATGGCGGGGTGGTCGATACGATCGCCTGATTACGCCACGACCTCGTCGATCTGCGTGGCCACTTCGTCGAAGGCGGCGTTCGCGCGGTCCGGGCCCATGTTCACGCCCTCGGCGTAGATGAACTCGACGTCCGTCATGCCCATCAGGCCCAGCACGCCCTTCAGGTACGGCACCTGCGAGTCGAGCGGCGTGTCGCGGTAGATGCCGCCGCGGGCCAGGCCCACGTAGACTTTCTTGCCCGTGACGAGGCCTTCCGGACCGTTCGCCGTGTAGCGGAAGGTCTGGCCGGCGCGGGCAACGGCGTCGATCCAGGACTTGATCTGCACGGAGACGCTGAAGTTATACATCGGCACGCCCAGCACGATCACGTCGGCGCGTTTCAGTTGGGCGATCAGCGCGTCGTCCAGCGCCACACGCGCGCTTTGCTCCGGCGTGCGCTGTTCGGCAGGGGTGAACAGGGCGGTCAGTGCGGCTTCGTCCAGCACGGGATGCGGATCGCGTGCGAGGTCGCGCAGCTCGACCGTCGCGTCCGGATGACGTGCTTTCAGGCGCGCCGTGATGGCATCGGCGACGCGGGTCGAGTTCGAACCGTTGGCACGGGCGCTACCGTTGATTTGCAGGATGTTCATCGTGTTCTCCAGAAGTGTTGGGTCGATGGAGAACATTCTATTGAGACCTGCCGCCGGGATTAAGCCGGCTTTCCGGATATCATTGTTCCATTTATGGGACGGGAGTCTGGCACATGGTGGATGCAAACGATCTGATCCTGTTCGTGCGTGTCGTCGACGCCGGCAGTTTTTCGCAGGCGGCCGAGCGGGCCGACCTGCCCAAGTCGACGCTGTCGCGCCGCCTGACGCTGCTGGAAGAAGCGCTGGGCGAAAAGCTGTTCGTGCGCAGCACGCGGCGCGTGGCGATCACGGCGTTCGGCGAGCGCATCCTCGAGCATGCGCGCCGCCTCGTCGACGAAACCGAGGAAGTCGCGGCGCTGGCCCAGCACCGGCAGGAAACGCCGCGGGGAGAACTGCGCGTGTCGATGCCGCCCGACTTCATCGAATCGGACTTCGCCGGTTTTTTCCAGGCGTTCCAGACGCGCTATCCGGAGGTCCGGCTGCGCGTCGACTTGTCCCCGCGCCGCGTGGATCTGTTGAGCGAGCGTTTCGACGTGGCCGTGCGCGCCGCCCAGCACCTGCCCGACGACGCGACGCTCGTCGCGCGCAAGCTGTGCGACCTGCGCCAGGCCCTGTACGCCAGTCCGGATTACCTGGCCGAACACGGCACGCCGGAGACGCCCGACGACCTGGACCGGCACGCCTGCCTTGCCTACACCGGGAGCGACGGGGCGACGCTGCCATGGGTGCTGACGCGCGGGGACGAGCGCTGGGAGCACGTCGTGCAGGGACCGCTCGTGTGCAATTCGCCGCGGCTGCAGCGCGAGATGGCGTACCGTGGCGTGGGCATCGCCGCGCTGCCGGCCGACGCCGCCCTGCGCGACTGGGTCGGCAATGGCTGCCTGCGCCGCGTGTTGCCGGACTGGTCGCTGCCGGTGGCCGGCCTGTGGTGCGTGATGCCCGGACGGCGCCTGATGCCGGCGCGCACGCGCGTGTTCGTCGACATGCTGAAGGCGCACATGGACGCCATCATGGGCGAGTGATTTTTTCGAAAATGCTTGACATGTGTGCGTACACACATAATACTGTGCCCATGACTGCTTCCGAACGCCTCATTGCCTGCAACTGCTTCGCCACCCGCAAGGCGGCGCGTCTGATTACGAAGATGTATGAGGACCACCTGTCGCGCGTGGGCCTGACGAGTACGCAGTTCTCCATCCTGGTCTACGTCGACGAAGTCGAAGCGGCCTCGATGAAGGACCTCGTCGAGGCGATGGTGATGGAGCGCACGAGCGTGATCCGCGCGCTGCAGCCGCTGGAGCGGGACGGCCTGGTCGTCATCGGTTCGCACGAGGAAGACGCGCGCCGCAACGTCGTGCGCCTCACCGACGCGGGCCGCGCGAAGCTGGCGGAAGCGCTGCCCGTGTGGCAGACGGCGCAGGCGGAATTCGAGAGCAAATTCGGCGCCGGGCTGGCCGGCGAGTTGCGCCAGTCGTTGTCGACGCTGGCACCGTAGCAAAAATTTTTGCACCAATATGTGCGTACACACAGTTCGCTAAGGAGAACAACATGAGCAACGCAAACCTGGGTACTGCAGTCGTCACGGGCGCTTCCACCGGCATCGGCGCCCTCTACGCGGACCGCCTGGCCCGCCGCGGCTACGACCTGGTCCTCGTCGCCCGCAACGGCGAACGCCTGCAAGCCCAGGCCGACCGCCTGAGCACTGCCTACGGCCGCACGGTACGGACGATCGCCGCCGACCTGACCCGCGACGCCGACCTGCGCCGCGTGGAAGAGGTATTGCGCAACGACGACGGCATCACGCTGCTCGTGAATAACGCCGGCGTGGGCGGCACGGGACCGCTGCTGGGCTCGGACGTCGACAAGATGCAGGACATGATCGCGTTGAACGTGACCGCACTGACGCGCCTGACGTATGCCGCCGCGCCGGGCTTCGTGGCGCGCGGGAAGGGCGCCTTCATCAACATCGCCTCCATCGTTGCCATCGCACCGGAAGTGCTGAACGGCGTGTACGGCGGCAGCAAGGCGTACGTGGTGGCGTTCAGCCAGTCGCTGCAGCATGAACTGGCCGACAAGGGCGTGCGCGTGCAGGTGGTGCTGCCGGGTGCCACGGCGACGGACTTCTGGCAGATCGCCGGCACGCCCGTCGAGCACCTGCCCAGCGAGATCGTGATGCGCGCCGAGGATCTCGTCGATGCCGCGCTGGCCGGTTACGACCAGGGAGAATTCGCGACGATCCCGGCGCTGGAAGACGGCGCGAAATGGGATGCGTACGAAGCCACGCGACGCGCGATGCATCCCGAGCTGTCGCGCACGAAGCCGGCGAGCCGCTACGCCGTCGCGGCTTGAAGCCTCAACGCGCTTCGAACACGAGGCACGTGGTCGTCGCATGCGCGTACAGCCGGCCCTGCGCATCGACGATCTTCCCTTCGGCCGTGGCCAGCTGGCGGCCGCAATGGAGCACGGTGCCGATCGCGCGCAACGGTCCGCCGTCGAGCCGCGCGCCGCGCACGAGGTTCACGCTCAGCTCCGCCGTCGTGTACGCGTAACCCGGCTCCAGCGCCGTCTGCACGGCGCAGCCCACGGCCGAGTCGAGCAGGGTCGCGTACCAGCCGCCGTGCACCGTTCCCATCGGATTCAGGTGTTTTATCTGCGGCGTGCCCTGGAACGTGGCCTTGCCTTTCTCGACTTCGACGAGAGAGAAGTCGAGCGTCTCGGCGATGGGCGGATACGGGAAACGGCCGGCGAGCAGCGCCTCCATGATGGCGAGACCGGACATGCCGCGTGCTTCCTGCGCCGGCACGACGCCCGGGCGACCGCCACCCTGCACGATGCGTGCACGCACCGCGCGCAGCTGTTCTTCCCACTGCTCGGCCACCGTTTGTTGTGTCTCCATGCGAACCTCCTCACGTGATTGAGTGTATATGCAACGATCCGGTGCCGATTATGCACAGGTTCCGCCGTTCCAGGGGTTATACTCGCTAGAGGGAGGGCACTAACGCCGTCCCCGCAATGGAACATCGTACATGACATCGAACGACCCCCTGTGCAACTGCCTCGCCCTGCGCCAGGCGTCGCGTTACATCACCGGCGTGTACGACCAGGTGCTGAGCGAGGCCGGCCTGCGCGTCACCCAGTTCTCCATCCTGTACAAGCTGCTGGGACTGGGGCCGATGACCGTCAACCAGATGTCGGCCGAACTGGTCATGGACCGCACGACCCTCACCCGCAACCTCAAACCGCTCGAGCGCGATGCCCTCGTGACGACGGGGCCCAGCGAGCACGATAAACGCGAGCGCGTCATCGTCCTCACGCCGGCCGGCAAGGCCAAGGTAAAGGCCGTGCTGCCGCTGTGGCGCCGCGCCCAGCAGACCTTCGAACAGAACTTCGGCAGCGAACGCGCACTCGAACTGCGCATGCTGCTGCGCGCCGTCGTCGAGACGGGCATCCACGAACCCGAAGTCAAATAATCCGCTCGCCGGCAGGCCGCGCGTCATGCGCTTTTCAAAATACGTGTATATACTCCTATTTGTGCGATCCCGTCATCCAACCCGAAAGGAGTCATCATGTCTGCCCGCGACATCGTCCTGTGTGCCCCCGTGCGTACCGCCATCGGTGCGTTCAACGGTTCCCTGAAATCCATCCCCGCCGTCGAACTGGGCGCGGCCGCCGTGCGCGCCGCCGTCGAGCGCGCGGGCATTTCTCCGGACGCCATCGACGCCGTCCTGATGGGCAACGTGGTCCAGGCGGGCAACCGCATGAATCCGGCGCGCCAGGCCGCGGTCCACGGCGGCATTCCCGTCAGCGTGCCCGCGATGACCCTGAACCGCGTGTGCGGCTCGGGCGCGCAGGCCATCGCATCGGCCGCGCACGAGATCCTCGCCGGCGAATCCAGTGTCGTGCTGGCCGGCGGCATGGAAAACATGGACCAGGCGCCGTACCTGATGCCGCAGGCCCGCTGGGGCGCGCGCATGGGTCACGCGCAGATCTACGACAGCCTGTTGCACGACGGCCTGAACGACGCGTTCTCCGCCCAACACTCGGGCTGGCACACGGAGGACCTCGTGAAGGACGTGGACCTCACGCGCGCCGCGCAGGACCGCTGGGCCGAGCGCTCGCAGCGGCGCTTTGCGGAAGCCCAGGCGGCCGGCGCGTTCAAGGATGAAATCGTGGCGATCGAGATCGCGGGCAAGCGCGGCGTGCAGCTGTTCGACACGGACGAAGCGAACCGCCCGGACACGACGCTGGAGGCGCTGGCGAAACTGAAACCGGCGTTCCGCCCGGACGGCACGATCACGGCCGGCAACGCGCCGGGCCTGAACAGCGGCGCGGCTGCCGTCATCGTCGCCGACCGCGCGACGGCCGAGCGCCTGGGCCTGCGGCCGATCGCGCGCCTCGTCGCGTCAGGCGTGGCGGCCGTGGAGCCGGGCATGTTCGGGCTGGGCCCCGTGCCGGCCGTGCAGAAGGCCCTCGCGCGCGCGGGCTGGGGCATCGACGACGTCGACCGCTACGAAATCAACGAGGCGTTCGCCGCCGTGCCGCTGGCCGTGGCGAGAAAACTGTCGCTGGCGGAAGACGTGATCAACGTCGAAGGGGGCGCGGTGGCGCATGGACACCCGATCGGCGCGACGGGCGCCGTGCTGACGGTGCGGTTGCTGCATGCGATGCGCCGTGGTCTCGCGCGGCGTGGCGTCGTGACGCTGTGCATCGGGGGCGGGCAGGGGATTGCGCTGGCGCTGGAGCAGGTGTGATCACGCGGCGACGAACGCGTTCATCCGCTCGACCAGGAACTCCCTGAGCACCCTGACGGCCGGCGACACCTGGCGCCGGTTCGCCAGCACCATGTACAGCGGCTGGTTGTTGCCCTCCCAGTCCGTGCACACGGTACGTAGTGCGCCGCGCGCGAGGTCGGCCTGCACGTCGATGCGCGAGCGGTAGCACAGCCCCAGGCCGTCCAGCGCCCAGCGCCGCACGATCTCGGAATCGTCGGCCACGCGGTCGCCGTGTACCGTCACCTCGATCTCCGCGCCGTCCTTGTAGAAGCGCCAGCGGTCGTTGACCGTCTCGTCCAGCATGAAGCACAGGCAGTTGTGCGCCGCGAGGTCATGCGGCGACGCCGGCGTGCCGTGCCGCGCCAGATAGGCCGGCGACGCGCACAGCACGCGCCGGTTCGTTTCCAATAGGGGCAGCGCCACCATGCTGGATTCCCTCGGCTTGCCGAAGCGCAGCGCGATGTCAACGGGTTCCCGATAGATGTCGGCCAGCCGGTCCGTCAATTGCAGTTTTAGGCGCACGCCCGGGTACCGTTCCTGGAACGCGTTCAGCCACGGCAGCACGACGTGGCGGCCGAGGTCGGACGGCATCGAAATCTGCAGCTGGCCCTCGATCGTGTTTTCTCCCGCACGCACTTCCGCCTCGGCGTCGCGCAGGCCGTCCAGCAGCGGCCGGCAGCGGGCCAGCAGGCGCTCGCCGGCCACCGTCAGGCGCATGCTGCGCGTCGTGCGCACGAACAGCGCCGTGCCGAGATCCGTCTCCAGCCGCTTCAGGCTCGCGCTCGCGACGGCCGGCGATACATCCAGCAGGCGCGCGGCCGCGGACAGGCCGCCCTGCTCGGCCGTGGTCACGAAGAGTTCGAGATCGCGCAAATTCATTTTCAAACAAAAATTGAAATTGATTTCGTAATTGCACAGTTTATCAAAAAGATCGAAGCGTCCAGAATGACAACCATCGATCATCAAGGAGCCACCATGAAAGCCATCGCCTACCAGAACAACCTGCCCATCGATCACGCCGACGCCCTCGTCGACATCACCCTGCCGGATCCGGTCGCGGCCGGCCACGACCTGCTCGTCGAAGTGAAAGCCGTGTCCGTGAACCCCGTCGACGTGAAGGTGCGCGCCGGCTCGAAACCGGCCGACGGCGAGTGGAAAGTGCTGGGCTGGGACGCGACCGGCATCGTGAAGGCCGTCGGACCGGACGTGACGTTGTTCCGTCCGGGCGACCGCGTCTGGTACGCCGGCTCCATCGCCCGCGCCGGCAGCAACAGCGAGTTGCAGCTGGTCGACGAGCGCATCGTCGGCAAGATGCCGCAATCGCTGGACTTCGCCGCCGCCGCCGCGCTGCCGCTGACGAGCCTCACGGCGTGGGAACTGCTGTTCGACCGCCTGGAAGTACCGACGGATGCAGCAGGCGAGGGCAAGTCGCTGCTCGTGATCGGCGCGGCGGGCGGCGTCGGCTCGATCCTCGTGCAACTGGCGCGCCAGCTGACCCGCCTGACGGTGATCGGCACGGCGTCGCGTCCCGAAACGCGCGACTGGGTACTGAAGCACGGCGCCCACCACGTGATCGACCATGGCAAGCCGCTCACGGACGAGATCCAGCGCGCCGGCCTGAGCGCGCCGGACTACGTGATCAGCCTCACGCACACGGAGCAGCACTTCGACCAGATCGTCGAGATCATCGCGCCGCAGGGTAAATTCGGCCTGATCGACGACCCGGCCCCGATCGACGTCCGCAAATTCAAGCGCAAGTCGGTGTCGCTGCACTGGGAACTGATGTTCACGCGTTCGCTGTTCTCGACGCCGGACATGATCCGCCAGCACGAGATCCTGGGCCGCGTGGCGGACCTGATCGACGCGGGCACGATCCGGTCGACGGCCAACGAGAACTTCGGGCGCATCGACGCGCAAAACCTCAAGCGCGCGCACGCGCTGATCGAGTCGAACCGTGCGCAGGGCAAGATCGTGCTGGCGGGTTTCTGATTACAACCGCCGCGTGAACTCCATCGCGATCGGATAGATCATCTCGCACGGCTGGCCGTGGCACATGGCCGGTTTGTAGCGCAGGGCCATGGCGCCGGCGCCGACGTAGCGCACCACGTCGTCGTCGAAGCTGCCCACCTTGCGCACTTCCTTCGCCTTGCCGTCGGCGCCGACCAGCACGTGCAGGTGCAGCACGCCACGGGCGTCGTACTTGCCGGCGACGGCCACCGCGAGCCGGTTGAATTCGACGGTACCGTTCAGCGGATACGGCGGATCGTCGCCCGGCTCCAGGGCCGGGTAGCCGTTGCGGACGATGTCCTTCTGTTCGGGCGTGAGACCATCCCAGCCGACGTTGGTCGGCAGCGCGGACCGCACCTCTGTCTTCGCCAGCAGCGTGCCCGTCTCCGGTTCGGCCTGGTGCTGCTGGAACGTGTTTTCCGCCTTGGGACGGGCCAGCGCCGCGTTGCGGGCAGCGACATCGAGCGTGCCGGTGCGGCCGCTGCCGGCATACGTGATGCGGTCGCCGTCGAGCGGACGGCCGTCACGGAACTCGCCTTCGACGGTGCCGCCCAGCGCGTACGTGAGGCGCCCCTGGCCGTTCGGACGGTCGGCGTGGAATTCACCCTGGTAGACGTCGCCGTTCGGGTAGATCTGCACGCCCTTGCCCTCGCGCCGCATCATCTTCAGGCCGCCTTCGTAGCGCAGCTCGCTGGCGAAGCGCAGGTAACCTTCGCCGTCCGGCACGCCGTCGGTCAGCGAGCCGATGTAGGTGAATTTGTCGCCCACTTTCAGCTTCGCTTCGCCGCTGACGGCGCCGTGCGCGAACGTGCCTTCGATGCGGCGCACGGTGCCGTCCTTCGTCGTCCATTCGAGCACGCCCTTGCCGTCCGCAAAGCCGTCCTTGCAGGGACCGGTCCAGTGCACGGATTGGTCGACGGGGGCCGGCAGCAGCTTGCCGACCTGGCAGTCGTCGGCGTGGGCGAGCTGGGCGATGCAGACTGTCAGGAAGAGAGGCAGGGCGGTTTTCATCGTACAACTCTAGCATGCAGATACGGCACGCATGCTCACCGATTCTCACCCCTCGCGCAGCCTGAACGTCATGTAGCTCAGGTCGTGGCTGATTCCCGCGATCCTGAGCATGTCCGCCACGCGCGCGACGGTGGTAAAACCGGCGCGCGCATACAGGTCGACGGCCGGCAGGTTTTCGGACAAGACCTCGAGGTCGATCCAGTCGACGTCTGTTTCCGCCCGTGCCCACTGGGCCGCCGTTTCGAGCAGACGCCGCCCGAGTCCACGCCGCCGCCACACGCGGTGCACGCCCATGCCGAGCATGGCGCGGTGCGTGGCGGCAGGTTCGGGGCGGCCGCGCAGGTCGATGTGGCCGGCGATGTCGCCGTAGGCGTCGATCGCGAGCCACAGGCGGCGCCAGCCCGGCTGGCCGACGGGGATGTCGATGCCCTTGATGAAGGCGATGCGCAGCCCGGCCGGCAGGCGCGGCTGGCCCGGCGCGATCGGCTGGAACAGCGGCGTGCCGTCGGCGCCGTTGTCGCGCAGGTGATCGTCCAGGTAGGCGAAGAACGGCGAGAGGTCGGTTTCACCGGCCGGGCGGATCGTCAATGCCGCTGCGTTGTCCATCAATGCGTTCAAAGTGCCCTTGCAATCAAGATTTTCTGGATGTCGCTCGTGCCTTCGTAAATCTGGCACACGCGCACGTCGCGGTAGATGCGCTCGACGGGGAAGTCGGCCACATAGCCGTAGCCGCCGAATACCTGCATCGCCGACGATACCACGCGCTCGGCCATCTCGGACGCGAACAGCTTGGCCATCGCGGCTTCCTTCAGGCAGGGCAGGCCCGCGTCCTTCATCGATGCGGCGTGCAGGATCAGCTGGCGCGCGGCCTCGATCTGCATCGCCATCTCGGCCAGGCGGAATTGTACGGCCTGGTGGTCGAAGATCGGCGTGCCGAAACTTTCGCGCTCCTTCGCATACGCCAGCGCGGCCTCGAACGCGGCGCGCGCCATGCCCACCGATTGCGACGCGATGCCGATGCGGCCGCCCTCCAGGCCCGACAGCGCGATCTTGTAGCCTTGCCCCTCTTCGCCGATCAGGTTTTCGAGCGGGATGCGGCAGTTGTCGAACACGATCTGCGCCGTGTCCGACGAATGCTGGCCCATCTTCTGCTCGATGCCGGCCACGATGTAGCCGGGCGTGTCGGTCGGCACCCAGAACGCGCTGATGCCCTTCTTGCCGGCCGCCTTGTCGGTGACGGCCATGACGATGGCGACGTCGCCGTTCTTGCCGCTCGTGATGAATTGCTTCGTGCCGTTCAGGACGTAATGATCGCCGTCGCGCACGGCCGTCGTGCGCAGGGCGGCGGCGTCGCTGCCCGTATGTGGTTCCGTCAGCGCGAAGGCGCCCAGCAGGTCGCCCTGCGCGAGCGGACGCAGCCAGCGTTCCTTCTGCGCCGCGTTCGCGTACGTCATCGCGATCGAGCACACGGGGCAGTTGTTGACCGAAATGATGGTGGAGGTACCGCCGTCGCCGGCCGCGATCTCTTCCAGCACCAGCGCCAGCGCGACGTAGTCGAGGCCCGCGCCGCCGTACTGCTCGGGCACGGCCACGCCGAACGCGCCCAGCTGGGCCAGTTCCTTCAGCTCGTCCTTCGGAAAATGGTGCTCGCGGTCCCAGCGCGCCGCGTTGGGCGCCAGGCGTTCCTGCGCGAAAGTGCGCAGGGCATCGCGGATCATCTGGTGTTCTTCGGTCAGTATCATTTGTCTCGGTTGTTATCGTGGACGGCTCACCACGGGATCGGCGTGCCGTCGTAATTGAGGAAGGCGCCGTTCTGCGCCGGCGTCGCCCTGGCCAGCGTGGCGCGCAGCCCGCTCGCGCTCTGCTCGACGGTGAGCGTGGCATTCGCGCCGCCCATGTCGGTCTGCACCCAGCCAGGATGGAACGTGAGGCACGTCGCGCCCTGCGGTCCGTAGGTCAGCGCGGCGTCGGCCAGCACGGAATTCAGCGCGGCCTTGCTGGCGCGGTACAGCGAACCCTGGCTGCTCGTGCGCGCGCCGATGGAGCCCATGCGCGACGAGATCACGGCCACCTTGCCGCGCGTCGCGGCGACCAGCGGCGCGACGATGGGCAATAAACGCATCGCGGCCAGCACGTTCGTGTGCATGACGTCGTCGAATTCCTTCTCGGTCGGGAAGCCCGCATGGTCCGGGCCGTACACCCCTGCGACGAGCCAGGCGGCGTCGATCTTTTCGTCGTCCAGCTTCCAGCCCAGGCCACCGATCGATTCGGCATTCGTGACGTCGACCTGGTGCGCTTCCGCGCCCAGCCGGCGCAGCGCCTCGCAATCCGCGCTCTTGCGCGCGGTGGCGATGACGCGCCAGCCGTCGGCACGGTATTGATGGGCCAGTTCGAGGCCGATGCCGCGCGAGGCGCCGATGATGAGAGCTGTTGGCATGGAGAGTTCCTTCACGGTATGGATGACAGTCCGTCACCATACCGTGTTTTGGAAACGCGCGTGCGCCGTGTCACACCATCTCGATCGCCATCGCCGTCGCTTCGCCGCCGCCGATGCACAGCGACGCCACGCCGCGCTTGCCGCCCGTCTTCTTCAGCGCGCCCAGCAGGGTGACGATGATGCGCGCGCCCGACGCGCCGATCGGGTGGCCCAGCGCGCATGCGCCGCCGTGGATGTTGACCTTGCCGTGCGGGATGTCCAGCTCGTGCATCGCGGCCATCGGCACGGCGGCGAACGCTTCGTTGATCTCGAAGAGGTCGACGTCTTTCGGCGTCCAGCCGGTCTTCTTGAACAGCTTTTGCAGCGAGCCGATCGGCGCGGTCGTGAACTGGTCCGGTTCCTGCGCGTGCGTCGTGTGCGCGACGATGCGGGCGATCGGCGTGACGCCCAGTTCCTTCGCCGTCGATTCGCGCATCATGACGAGGGCCGCGGCGCCGTCGTTGATCGACGACGACGAGGCGGCCGTGATGACGCCGTCCTTCTTGAAGGCGGGGCGCAACGTGGGGATCTTGTCGACCTTGGCCTTGACCGGACCCTCGTCCTTCTCGATGATCGTTTCGCCCAGGCGGGTCGCCACGGTCACCGGTGCGATCTCCCACTGGAAATCGCCGGACTCGGTGGCGTTCTGCGCGCGCTTGACGGATTCGATCGCGAACGCATCCAGCTGTTCGCGCGAGAAGCAGTATTTCGCTACGCACTCCTCGGCGAACGTGCCCATCGAGCGGCCTTCGCCCGTCTTTTCGTTGCGCGAATAGGCGTCTTCCAGGCCGTCCATCATCATGTGGTCGAACATGACGCCGTGGCCGATGCGGTAGCCGCCGCGTGCCTTCGGGATCAGGTAAGGCGCATTGGTCATCGACTCCATGCCGCCCGCGACGACGACGTCCGCGCTGCCGGCTTTCAGTACATCGTGCGCGAAGATCGCGGCCTGCATCGCCGAGCCGCACATCTTCGACAGGGTGACGGCACCGGTCGACAGCGGGAGGCCCGCCTTGATCAGTGCCTGGCGCGCCGGGGCCTGGCCCTGGCCGGCCATCAGGCAGTTGCCGAAGTAGACGTGCTCGACGAGGCTCGCGTCGACGCCCGCGCGCTCGACGGCCGCCTTGATCGCCACGGCACCCAGGTCGCTCGCGGATTTCGAAGAGAAGTCGCCCTGGAAGGCGCCCATCGGGGTACGGGCGGCGCCGACGATAACGATTGGATCATTCATTGTGTAAGGTCTCCAAGTAATGGGGTGGCGGCGAGGGTGTCGCCGGGTTCGCCGGGTCCGCGAGATGGAACCGGATGTGTTGCGGATACGGAAAAATGTCTTCGAGTTCGCCTGCGAGGATGCGGTCCTTGTGCGACTGCCACCAGACGCGCGTCAATAGTGCGGCATGGTGTTTCATGAACGCGGCGCGTATCTTTGGGTTCGCGAGCAGGAAGCGCGCGAACTGTTCGGGAAAGACGTCGTGCTTGCCGATGGGGTACCAGGGCTCGGCGGCCATCTCGTCTTCCTCGTTCCGCGGCTGCGGGATGTCGCGGAAGTTGCAGTCGGTGAGGTACTCGATTTCGTCGTAGTCGTAGAACACGACGCGGCCATGCCGGGTCACGCCGAAGTTCTTGTACAGCATATCGCCCGGAAAAATATTCGCAGCGACGAGGTCGCGGATGGCGTTACCGTATTCGAACACGCCGTGTTCGATAAGCTCGTCGTCGCCGCTGCGCTGTGCACGGTCCAGGTAGATATTCAGCGGCACCATGCGCCGCTCGATGTACAGGTGCTTGATGACGATGTGGTCGCCCTCGACGTCGATGAGCGAAGGTGCGAACTGGCGCAGTTCGGCCAGCAGTTCCTCGTCGAAGCGGGACAACGGGAAGGCCACGTCCGAGTACTCCAGCGTGTCCGCCATGCGGCCCACGCGGTCGTGGTGCTTCACCAGCAGGTATTTTTCCTTGATGCGGGCCCGCGTCGTCTCTTTCGGCGGCGGATAGAAATCCTTGATCACCTTGAACACGTACGGAAAGGAGGGCAGTTCGAACACGAGCATCACGAGACCGCGGATGCCGGGTGCGATGCGGAAGGCGTCGGAGCTGTGCTTCAGGTGCTGCAGGAAGTCGCGGTAGAACAGCGTCTTGCCCTGCTTTTGCAGGCCGAGGATCGTGTAGATTTCGCTGCGCGGCTTTTTCGGCATGAGGCTGCGCAGGAACTGGACGAATGCCGACGGCACCTCCATGTCGACCATGAAATAGGCGCGCGTGAACGAGAACAGCAGGATCACCTGCTCCGGATCCGTCAGCACCGCATCGAGGACGAGGCGGCCCGCGCGGTCGTGCAGGATCGGCACGACGAACGGATGCTCGCGGGCGCCGTTGATGGCGCGGCCCACGATATACGCGGCCTTGTTGCGGAAGAATAGACTCGACAGCACGTGCAACTGCTGGTTCGGCTCGCGCTCGTGGAGGCCGAAATGCTCGACCATGCGCGCTTCGACGAGGGCGATGTCGCGGTCGAGGTCGGCGAACGGACAGTCGAGCTGGAAATTCGTCACCATGCGCCGCAACGAGAAGCGCAGGCCGTCCGCCGCCGGGTAGTACACGCGGTAGGTCGGGGCCGGTTCGTCCGTCTCGATGTATTCCGTCGAGACGGCCGGGCGCACGAAGATGAAATCGTTGCGGTAATAGCTGCGGTGCAGGATGTGGCAGCAGACGGAATTGAAGAAGCTTTCCGCCAGCTCCGGGCGCTTGTGGTCCGTCAGCAGGCCAATGTAATGGAGCTTCGTTTCGCGCCAGGTATCGTCGTCGAGGTCTTCCGGCGCGTATTCGTCTTCCAGCGCATGCACGCATTCCTGCACGCGCTTGTCGTAGAAATCGATACGCTCGCGCGCGGCCTTCTGGGCCGTCGTCCAGTCGGCACGTTCGAACCAGGTCTTGGCCGCCTTGCTGGCCTGGCGGAACAGCGTGTAGTGGCGGTCGAAGCCGTCCAGGATGGTACGCGCAATGTCGAAGGCGATCTGGGACGACAGCAGCTTGGGGAAGGTGGCCTGGGTCATCGGGCGGCTCGCGCGGTGGACGGGGCAGCGGTCATTGTAGTCCGCGAATGCATGGCACGGTAACGATGAGAGTGGCTGCTTCAAGTCCCGCCGGCTCCGGCGCCGTTCGAGACGGAAACCGGAACCGGCGGACTTGGTTTTTTTCGGGCTACGTGGATTGTTATTGTGCCGGCTCTTGCCGATCTTGTTATTCGCCCGGTCTCCTCGCTCCACAAACTTACATCGTCTCGCCGAACAGCTCGCGCCCGATCAGCATGCGCCGGATTTCGCTCGTCCCGGCGCCGA
The DNA here is from genome assembly GCF_900101265.1 of Massilia sp. PDC64. GTDB lineage: Bacteria > Pseudomonadota > Gammaproteobacteria > Burkholderiales > Burkholderiaceae_D > Telluria. The sequence continues at coordinate 206,388 of NZ_FMZS01000007.1, read as the reverse complement.
TCTCGTACAGCTTGGCGTCGCGCCACAGGCGGCCCACCGGATATTCGTTGATGTAGCCGTTGCCGCCCAGCGTCTGGATCGCCTCGCCGGCCATCCACGTTGCTTTTTCCGCGCTGTACAGGATGGCGCCGGCCGCGTCCTTGCGCAGGGCACGAACCTGCTCCGGCGACTGCGCCCGGTCGCACGCCTGGCCGACCGCGTACACATAAGCACGGCATGCCATCATCGTCGAATACATATCGGCGATCTTGCCCTGCATCAGTTGGAACTCACCAATTGCCTGACCAAACTGCTTGCGCTCGTGAATATACGGGACGACGACGTCCATGCAGGCCGACATGATGCCCAGCGGACCGCCGGAGAGGACGGTGCGCTCGAAATCGAGGCCCGACATCAGCACGTTGACGCCCTTGCCCACGCCGCCCAGCACGTTTTCCACCGGCACTTCGCAATCCTGGAATACGAGCTCGCCCGTGTGCGAACCGCGCATGCCCAGCTTGTCCAGCTTTTGTGCGATGGAGAAACCTTTGAAACCTTTTTCGATGAGGAAGGCCGTCATGCCGCGCGGGCCGGCGTCGATGTCGGTCTTGGCGTAGACGACGAGGGTGTCGGCATCCGGGCCGTTCGTGATCCACATCTTGGTGCCGTTCAGCACATAGCGGTCGCCTTTCAGGTCGGCGCGCAGCTTCATGCTGACGACGTCGGAACCGGCGTTCGGTTCGGACATGGCCAGTGCACCGACGTGCTCGCCCGAGATCAGTTTCGGCAGGTATTTGCGCTTCTGCTCTTCGTTGCCGTTGCGCTTGATCTGGTTGACGCACAGGTTCGAGTGGGCACCGTACGACAGGCCGACGGACGCCGACGCGCGCGAGATTTCTTCCATGGCGACGATGTGCGCCAGGTAGCCCATGTTGGCGCCGCCGTATTCCTCGCCGACGGTAATGCCGAGCAGGCCCAGTTCGCCCATCTTTTTCCACAGATCCATCGGGAACTGGTCGGTGCGGTCGATCTCGGCCGCGCGGGGGGCGATTTCGCTTGCGGCAAACTGTTGTACAGCTTCGCGCAGGGCGGCGATGTCTTCGCCGTGGTCAAAGGTCAAGCCAGGGAGATGCAGCATGTCGTCCTCGTTCTCGTCGTCTGTCTGGTGGAAGGCTCGTGGCCAGACTCGATGATAGCGCGGAGTGACGTTAACGTAAACGTCAAGCGGCATCCTTCTCGCCGGCATCCTCATCCAGCAAGGTGCCGGCTGCACCCGACTCCGCCAGCAGCCGGCGGCATTCTTCTTCATGGACAGCAATCTCTGCCAGCGACATCTCGATATCCGCCCGCTGCTGTTCCAGCGTCTCGCGCTGGTGCGCCAGCACGCCCAGGAAGCGGTTGATCTGGGCCACGGTGTCCTTCGGCGTCTCGTACATGTCGATGATGCTTTTGATCTCGGACAGGGTCAGACCCAGGCGCTTGCCGCGCAAGGTCAGCTTCAGCCGGGTGCGGTCGCGCGGGGTGTAGACACGGTTGCGTCCGCCCTGGCCCTCGCGTTTCGGGCTGAGCAGTCCCTGGTCTTCGTAGAAGCGGATCGCACGCGCGGTGATGTCGAATTCGCGTGCCAGTTCGGCGATGGTGTAGGTGGTGGCCATGGTTGTTCTGCGGGTCAAAAGTGGCGCGGTCCGGAATCGCTTAGAATCACAATTTGCGCCTTCCGTTTACGTTTACGTCAAAGCGTTTGCGGCATTGTAACGCGCCTGCGCCCTGCATCCCTACGAAAGTCGACCGCATGAACCCTCTCGAAGCCCAGCTCAGCTATCCGTTCGGTGATGTCATCCCCCCGCTCGGCACCGTGACGGACGTGGCACACGGCCTGTCGTGGCTGCGCATGCCGCTGCCGTTCGCCCTCGACCATATCAATCTGTGGCTGCTCGACGATGCCGCGGGCGACAAACGCGGCTGGTCCCTCGTCGATTGCGGCGCCGGCACCGACGCGACCCGATCCGCCTGGGAACGGCTGTTCGCGGAGGCGATGGCGAACCGACCGCTGCTGCGCGTGTTCGCCACGCACTGTCACCCTGACCACGTCGGCCTGTCCGGCTGGCTGTGCGACCGGTTCGGCGCGCCGTTCTGGACAAGCACCGGCGAGTTCGGCTTCGCACGCATGATGGCCGCCGCGCTGCCCGGCGTCGACGGCCCGTCGGCGATCCCGCATTTCCAGCGCCACGGTCTCGTCGACGCGGGCATGCTCGAGCAGATGCAGAGCCGCAAGAATTACTACCCGTCGCTCGTTCCGTCCGTGCCGGCGGCATACACCCGCCTGCAGGACGGCCAACGGGTCGTTATCGGCGCGCGGGAATGGCGCGTGATCACCGGTTTTGGCCATTCGCCGGAACACGTCTCCCTGTACAACACACAAGACCGGATCCTGATCGCGGGCGATATGGTCTTGCCGCGCATTTCGACGAACGTCTCCGTGTTCGCCGTCGAGCCGGAAGGCAATCCGCTGCAGCTGTACCTGGACTCCCTGGACAAGTTCGCCGACTTGCCCGACGACACCCTCGTCCTGCCCGCGCACGGCAAACCCTTCCGCGGCCTGCACACCCGCATCGCGCAATTGCGCGCGCACCATGCAGCGCGGCTGGACGAAGTCCGCGCCGTGTGCGCCGAGCCGAAGTCCGCAGTTGACATTGTCCCGTTGATGTTCAAGCGGCAGCTCGATGCACACCAGCTCAGTTTTGCGATCGGCGAGGCTTTAGCCCACCTTCATTATCTTTGGTACAACGGTAACCTCGTGCGTGTAACCGGCGACGATGGCATCATCCGTTTTAAGTTGACTTAAAACAACAAATTGGTGCCAATAGATGTCGCAAAAATCACGACAATCTAACAGGACTTCTCGTCATTTTGTTGACTCTTGGCATCATTTGTCGTGCTCCGAGGAAGAAATGTTCCATTTTTTAGTAGGAAATTGAACGAGCAAACGTTTTCCTTTTCCTGTAGGATATTTTTCACACATATCTCACGAAATGCTGAACACAACGGGAATTGCTGGACAGCACTGTGAGAATTGATCAATACTCACTTATTTGTTACCTACAGCCTCTCCTGCCGTCACAGACGGTCTGGTCAACGGAGCGACCTAATGACGGCTTTGCATGAACCCTTAGTGCCACCCATGAATTCGACTAACGAACGGGAGAGCTTCAGCGAGCGCCTGCAGCAAGCCCTGAAAAACGCCCATTATTCTCCGGACAGCCCCACCCGGCTCGCGCGGGAATTTAACATTCGCTTCGAGGGCCGCCCGATTACGGTCCACGCGGCACGTAAATGGCTGGTCGGAGAGGCGATCCCGACCCAGGAAAAGCTGCGCATGATCGCGCAATGGCTGGGCGTGCCGGCCGACTGGCTGCGCTTTGGCGGTTCGGAAAACGCCGCCGCCAATGGCGATGGCGCGGACGGCAGCACCCGGTTCGAATCGGCCGACGTCAAGCTGATCGCCGACCTGCAACGCCTGGACGAGCACCACAAGCAGCTGGCGCGCGAATTCATCCGCATGCTCGTGCGCATGAATCACCAGCAGCAGAAATAATCCTTCCTGATCGCCATCGGAATCACGATGGCCGAATCCCATGACGCGGCGTCCGGCAAGCTCCGGGCGCCGCGTCACGCACTTCTGTACTGCAATTTTTTGTACGATAGTCCGCACAAACGGCCGAGTCTCGCGCATAATCGGTAACGCTCACGGAACGTCGAAGACGGTCGAGTTCGCGTTCCCGACTGGCGCCCGCCAGTGTTATCGGTCAATAAGGATGCAGTCGCCTCATGATTAATAACTACAGCAACACCGCGCAGTTGAAGGACCTCATGACCCAGCCGCCGATGACGGCGGCCCAGCACGCAGAAATCATGCGCAAGCGTAACGAGCAGCGCAGAAAAATCGAAGACGCAAGAGAACAGAGACAGGCCGAACGCGACCCGTACGGCGAACGCGCCTGAGTCAGGGCGCGTCAGACGACGGTGCCGTCGTCTTTCATGCCGCCCCAGCGTGGGGCGAGATCGTTCGTCACGCCCAGCAGGTCCATGACGCGCGCCACCGTGTGGTCGACCATCTCGTCGATGGTGGCGGGACGGTGATAAAAGCTCGGCAGCGGCGGGAAGACGATGCCGCCCATTTCCGTGACCGCCGTCATGTTGCGCAGGTGCGCCAGGTTGAACGGCGTCTCGCGCACCATCAGGATCAGGCGCCGGCGTTCTTTCAGCACGACGTCGGCGGCGCGTGCGATCAGGTTGTCGGACAAACCATGCGCGACCGCGGCCAGCGTCTTCATCGAACAGGGGGCGATCACCATGCCGTCCGTCCGGAACGAGCCGCTGGCGATCGATGCGCCGATCTCGCGGTTGCGGTGCACCACGTGGGCGAGCGCTTCCACATCGCGCCGTTGCAGGCCGACTTCCTGGTGCAGGGTGAGGGTGGCGGCGTCGGAAATGACGAGGTGCGTTTCGACGCCGGGTATGGCGCCCAGCCGCCGCAGCAGCTGCACGCCATAGATCGCGCCGGTCGCGCCGGTGATGGCGACGACGATCCGGCGCGGGCCGGGATCAGCCATTCTTCTTGAGCAGGGCCTGCAGTTCGCCGGACTCGTACATTTCCGTCATGATGTCGGAACCGCCGATGAATTCGCCGTTCACGTACAGCTGCGGAATGGTCGGCCAGTTCGAGTATTCCTTGATGCCCTGACGGACTTCCGCGTCTTCCAGCACGTTCACGGTGGCGATGTTATCGACGCCGCAAGCCTTCAGGATTTGGATCGCGCGGCCCGAAAAACCGCATTGCGGGAACTGGGCGGTGCCCTTCATGAACAGCACGACGGGCGTGTTGGTCACGGTCTCTTTGATCCAGGTTTGTACGTCGCTCATTTGGTTCAGCCTTTGGTGAGAATTTGAGTAGATGACGGCATTTTATAAGAAAACGGGGGCGCCGGCATAAGGCGCCCGCCCGCCACGTCAGCGTTTCAGCTTTGCAAACGCCGCCGCCATCGCGCCGCCGGCCGGTGCCGAACGCTCCTGTTTCTGGTGCTTATTTTGGTGATCCGCCATGCGCTTGCGATCCTCCCGATCCCCGCGCTGCTGGGGTTGCGACCCCGCCTGCGGCGCGCTGTCCGACAAGCGCATCGTGAGCGCGATGCGCTTGCGCTTGACGTCCACTTCCAGCACTTTCACTTTCACGACCTGGCCCGCCTTGACCACCGTGTGCGGATCCTTCACGAACGTGTTCGACAGCGCCGAGATGTGCACGAGGCCATCCTGGTGAACGCCGATGTCCACGAACGCGCCGAACGCCGCGACGTTGGTGACGACGCCTTCCAGGATCATGTCCGGGCGCAGGTCCGAGATCTCCTCGACACCTTCCTTGAACGTGGCCGTCGTGAATTCCGGACGCGGATCGCGGCCCGGCTTTTCCAGTTCTTTCAAAATGTCGGTCACGGTCGGCACGCCGAATTTTTCGTCGGCATACTTGGCCGGATTCAGGCGTTTTACCAGTGCGCTGTCGCCGATCACGGACTTGATGTCCTTCTGGATATCGGCCAGGATCTTTTCGACGACCGGGTACGATTCCGGGTGCACGGCCGACGCGTCCAGCGGGTTCTCGCCGTTCACGATGCGCAGGAAGCCCGCCGCCAGCTCGAACGTTTTATCGCCCAGGCGCGGCACCTTTTTCAGCGCCGCGCGCGAGGCGAACGCGCCCTGCTGGTCGCGGTAGTTGACGATGCTCTGGGCGACGCTGCTCGACAGGCCAGACACGCGCGCGAGCAGCGGGGCCGACGCCGTGTTGACGTCCACGCCGACCGCGTTCACGCAATCCTCGACGACGGCGTCGAGCTGGCGCGCGAGCTGCGTCTGCGACACGTCGTGCTGGTACTGGCCCACGCCGATCGACTTCGGATCGATCTTGACGAGTTCCGCGAGCGGGTCCTGCAGGCGGCGCGCGATGGAGACGGCGCCGCGCAGCGACACGTCCAGTTCCGGCAGTTCGCGCGACGCGAATTCCGACGCCGAGTACACCGACGCGCCGGCTTCCGACACGACGATCTTCGTCAGCTTCAGTTCCGGGTGCTGTTTGATCAGGTCCTGCGCCAGTTTATCCGTCTCGCGCGACGCCGTGCCGTTGCCGATCGAGATCAGCGAGACGTTGTGCTTCGCGGCCAGCTTCGCCAGCGTGTGCAGCGAACCGTCCCAGTCGTTGCGGGGCGCGTGCGGGTAGATGGTGGCCGTGTCGACCACCTTGCCCGTCGCGTCGACGACGGCAACCTTGACGCCCGTGCGCAGGCCCGGGTCGAGGCCCATCGTCGCGCGCGGGCCCGCGGGCGCGGCCAGCAGCAGGTCCTTCAGGTTGCGCGCGAAGACCTGGATCGCATCGCTCTCGGCCTTTTCGCGCAAGGCGCCCATCAGCTCCGTCTCGATGTACATGAAGCTCTTCACGCGCCACGTCCAGCGCGCGGTGTCGAGCAGCCATTTGTCGGCCGGACGGCCCGCGCCCTTGATGCCGAAGCGCGCGGCGATGCGGCTTTCGCACGGGTTGTGCGGCGCGTCCCATTTCGGTTTTTCCGGCTCGGAATCGAGGCGCAGGGTGACGTCCAATATACCCTCGCGGCGGCCGCGCATCAGCGCCAGCGCGCGGTGCGACGGGATGGTCGCCAGCGTTTCCGAGTAATCGAAATAGTCGGCGAACTTCTCGCCTTCTTCCTGCTTGCCGTCGACGACCTTCGATTCGACGACGCCGTGCTCCTGCACGTATTCGCGCAGCGATTGCAGCAACTCGGCATCTTCCGCGAAGCGCTCCATCAGGATCTGGCGCGCGCCGTCCAGCGCGGCCTTCGTGTCGGCCACGCCGGGGTTCGCGACGCCGTCCGCGTTCGTGAACGCGTCGCGCAGGTATTTCGCCGCTTCCGCTTCCGGATCGCGCGTCGGATCAGCGAGGAGGTCATCGGCGAGCGGCTTCAGGCCGGCCTCGATCGCGATCTGGGCCTTCGTGCGGCGCTTCTGCTTGTACGGCAGGTATAAATCTTCCAGGCGCGTCTTGTCTTCCGCGAGCGAGATCGCCTGCAGCAGCTCCGGCGTCATCTTGTTCTGTTCCGTGATGGACGAGATGATCGCGGCGCGGCGGTCTTCCAGTTCGCGCAGGTAGCGCAGGCGTTCTTCCAGCAGGCGCAGCTGGGTGTCGTCGAGGCCACCGGTGGCTTCCTTGCGGTAGCGGGCGATGAAGGGCACGGTCGCGCCTTCGTCGAGCAGGGCGATGGCGGCGGCCACCTGTGCCGGTTTGGCGGACAGTTCTTGGGCGAGGCGTTGTTCGATCGAAGGCAGCATGAGTTCGGGTCAGTCGGTGAATCGAACGGGCAATGATACGCAATCGCGCGCGATGCGCCAGTCTTGACACGCAGAGCGATATCAAGGTGGCACAACGCGGCGTATCAATCCTGCAAGAGTTCCGCCAGCACGATCTCCGTATCCTCCAGCGCCGCGATCGTGAGCACGGCTTCGTCCGCGACACCGGCACCATCGCGCGCACCGAGCGTCACGCCGTTGACGGTGACGCGGCCTGCCGTCGTGACGAGGTAGGCGCCGTGGCCCGGCGGCAGCCGGTGTGCGATCACGTCGCCGGCGCGCAGGGTGGCCCCCAGCAGGCGCGCGTCCGCGTCGATGGGCAGCGCATCGGTGTCCCGCGCGTCGCCGCTGGCCAGCACGCGCAGGACGCCGCCCCGGTCCGCGCGCGGGAAGCGCCGCGTGCTCCACGACGGCGCCCCGCCCGGCGTGCGCGGCCGCAGCCAGATCTGGTACAGCAGCAGCGGCACGTCGCCGTCGTTGCGTTCGCTGTGGCGGATGCCGCTGCCGGCGTGCATCGCCTGCACGTCCCCGGCGATGACCGTCGAACGGTTGCCGAGGCTGTCCTCGTGGGTGACGGCACCCTGGCGCACGTAGGTCACGATCTCGACGTCCCGGTGGCCGTGCATCCCGAACCCGGAATGTGGGGCGAAAGCGTCGTCGTTCCAGGCCAGCAGCGGGCCGACGGCGCCGTGCTCCGGACGGCCCATGCCTTTGACGTCCACGTGGAGGCGGGCCTGCAGCCAGCCGAGGTCATGGCCGCCGAGAGCGGAGCAGGGACGATGGTCGATCATGATCAGATCTGGGCCTGGCCGCCGTCGACGAACAGCTCGGCACCGTTGACGAAGCTGGCATCGTCGGACGCGAGGAACACGGCCGCCTTCGCGATCTCGTCCGGCTCGCCCACGCGGCCCAGCGGGATCTGCGCGGCCAGGTAGTCGACGAGGCCCTGCTGCGCGGCGGCGTCGTTGCCGGCCAGTTCGACGAGGCCGGGCGTGCGGGTAGCGCCCGGGCTGATCGTGTTGACGCGGATGCCGCGGTCCTTCAGGTCCAGGATCCAGTTGCGGGCGAAGGCGCGCACGGCGGCTTTGCTCGCGGCGTAGACGCTGAATGCCGGGGTGCCGGTGCTGCCGGCCGTCGAGCCGGTCAGGATCACCGATGCGCCTTTCGACAGCAGCGGCAGCGCTTTCTGCACCGTGAACAGCGTGCCCTTCACGTTGCGGCCGAAGGTGTCGTCGAACTGTTCTTCCGTGATCTCTCCCAGCGGGAGCATCGAGCCGCCGCCGGCGTTGGCGTACAGCACGTCCAGGCGACCGAAGCGGGCGCGGATCTCTTCGTACAGGCCGTCCAGCGCGGTCAGGTCGCTGGAGTCCACGCGCAATCCCACCGCGTCGTGGCCGATGGCCTTCACGGCGGCGTCGAGTTCGGCCTGGCGGCGGCCGGTGACGATCACCTGCGCGCCTTCGAGGGCGAAGCGTTGGGCGGTGGCCAGGCCGATGCCGCTGGTGGCGCCGGTGACGAGAGCGATTTTGTTGGCGAGTTTGGCAGTCATGATGTTCTCCGTTGGGTTGATGTCGAAGTCGACGGAAACCATCGTACCGGGGCAGACTCCGCATTAAAATAGCACTGATCGCAAACTATCTTTGCATTTTTGTCGTGCATACGTCGGAGGGCCGATAGGCACCGGCGCCCGGATGCCGTAACATGTCGGGTTCGATAACTCATCGGTTCCACGCCGACGACGAACGATGTCCCTGTTGCCCGATTTCGAAGGTCTCGCGATGTTCGCCAAGGTGGCCGAGGAACGCTCGTTCGCCGGGGCCGCGCGTGCGCTCGGGGTATCGGTGGCGACCGTGTCGCGGGCCGTCGCGCGGCTCGAGGAGCGGCTCGGGGCGCGACTCCTCAACCGCACGTCGCGCCAATTGGCGCTGACGGAATTCGGCCGCACCATCGCGGACAGCGCACTGAAGATCTATCGCGAGGCGGAAGAGGCGGAAGGCGCCGCGCGCGAGATGTCGGCGCGGCCGCGCGGGGTCGTGCGGCTGGCCGTGCCGATGTCGTTCGGACTGCGCTGGGTGGCGCCGCTGATGCCCGCGTTCTTCCGCGAATATCCCGACGTGCAGATCGACCTGCATTTGTCCGACGCCACCGTCGACCTCGTGGGGCAGGGCTTCGATGCTGCCCTGCGCATCGCCGTGCTGCCCGACTCGTCGCTCGTGGCGCGCAAGCTGTGTCCCGTGGCCCAGATCGTCGTCGCCTCGCCCGAGTACCTGGAGACGCGGGGGACGCCGCGCCATCCTTCCGAACTCGTGGATCATCCGTGCCTCGGTTATACGTATCGTGCCCGCATCGACGTGTGGCGCTTCACCAACGCGGCCGGCGAGGAAATCGCCATCAGGCCGGAAGGCCCGCTGCGGGTGACGAACTCGGACGCGCTGTTGCCCACCGTGCTGGAAGGCCTTGCGATTGCCGAGTTCCCGGAATTTATTGCGGCAGATCACGTGCGCGCCGGGCGGCTTGTCCCCATACTGGAGGATTGGCACATGGCACGCGGCGGCCTGTATTTCGTCACGCCGTCGGCGCGCGCGCGGCCGGCGAAGGTGGAGGCCCTGGCCGGGTTCTTCGTCAAGCACCTCAGTGCACCGGACTGGCGCATCGTGTCTTGACGCAATCGAGCAAAAAAATGCGTGATGGGGGCTGGCAAAGCGGGGCGCCAGAGTGTAACTTCTACTCTTTTCGTCTCGTAAAGTTTTGCCCACTACGTGCGATCCTTAACAAAGCTGTTCGGGTCGCATGACGGATAATAGGAATTGTTGTTTTTTCAAATTAAAGACTCGTGAGACCCATGCACACAGTTGATTTTCATCGCGACGACACCAGCGACGCACCGCCGGCTCGAGCACCCGCACGCGCTCCGGCCCTGCCCGCACCGGTGTTAAGCTGGCTGCAAAGGGTCGAGGCGGCAGCACATCCCCAGCCGAAGCTGACCGCGGAAGTCACTGACCCCAAGGCCGTCCAGTACAAATTCGTTTATGTCATGGCCCCGACCAGCGGCGGCCGCCACGTTGCGATCTGCCTGTGCAAGGCGCGCCTGCGCCCGAACGGGGACGTCGCCGCGGCCAGCCCGGTGAGCGAAGTGTTCTCGCTGCTGTCGGCGCCGCCCGCTTACCTCGAAGGCGACGACGAGGACCTGGTCCGGTTCTTCATCGCCATGCGCAGCGGCTCGAACCAGAGCACGAGCGCGACCGAACCCAAGGGCAAGGTCGGCGCCATCCTGCTGCAGCAACTGCTCGCGCAGGGGAAATTGTTGTGGGCGAACTCATGGTCCGACATGACCAATGGCCTGCTGTATCCGCTGCAGGCCGGTCCCGTGCGCAAGGCCAACCTGACGTGGCGCGACGAAGGCCGTACGGCCAAGCTCGGCTGGTCCGTGGAACCGGCCAAGGGTGCGACGCACGCCGGCGCCGACCTCGTCGACTACATGCTGCCGACGGATCCGCCGTGGTACATCGACAACCTGTCGTGCGGCCCGCTGGACCTGAACCGCGGCGGCATCGACATCTCGCTGGCCGAACTGCAGGCGCTCGTGTCGCAGGCGCCGCCGCTGGCCGGCAACGATAAAAAGCGCGTGTCGCAACTGTTGCTGGCGCACGGCCTGCAACAGCTGATGCCGCTGCCGCAGCCGCTCACGCAGCGCATCCGCACGGACGTGAAACCGCAGCCGCACCTGCTGCTGGACGCCATCCCGCAGGCCGAAGGCAATGGCCAGCGCTGGCAGGATTTCGCCGTGCTGTCGTTCGACTACGACGGCCAGCGCATCTCGTTCGACCCGGCCCAGCGCGTCGTGCGCCAGATCGGCGACGTGACGGAGATCATCGAGCGCGACGAAGCGCTGGAAGCCGCCGCACTGGAGACGCTGAACAAGCTGGGCTTCCGCAAGCCGGCCACGACCCCGCTGTCCGCGCTGTCCGGCGCGCTGCTGCTGGACGGTCAGGCGCACTGGCTGCGCTTTGCCGAGAACGACCTCGACGCGCTGTCCGACCTCGGCTGGCACGTGCAGAAGTCGCCGAAATACCGCTACGACGTCGTGCCGGTCGAAGAGTGGTATGCCGACATCGACGAGCCGCCCGAGGCCGGCAACGCCTGGTTCGAGCTGGAGCTGGGCATCGTCGTCAACCGCAAGCGCGTGCCGCTGCTGCCCGTGCTCGTGCAACTCATTCGCACGGCGCCGCTGGACTTCAATCCGGACGTGCTGGCGGCGCACGCCGAGGCTGACCAGATGCTGGCGACCCTGCCGGACGGCGTGCGCGTGGCGCTGCCGTGGGGCCGCGTCAAACCCATCCTGTCGACGCTGGGCGAGCTGTACTTCAACGACAAGATCAAGAATAAAGTCCGGCTGTCGACGCTCGATGCGGCGCGCCTGGAAGAACTCGCGAAAGGCACCGAGCTGACCTGGACGGGCGGCGAGCGCCTGCGCGAAACGGGCCGCAAGCTGAGCCAGTTCGGCAAGGTGAAGAAGGTCGACGCGCCGAAGGGCCTGCAAGCGACCCTCCGCGACTACCAGCTCGACGGTCTCGCATGGATGCAATTCCTGCGCGAATACGACCTGGGCGGCATCCTCGCCGACGACATGGGTCTCGGTAAAACCGTGCAGACGATCGCCCACATCCTGACGGAAAAGGAAGCGGGCCGCCTGACGAATCCGGCGCTGGTCATCGCGCCGACGAGCCTCATGATGAACTGGATGGAAGAAGCCGCGCGCTTCGCCCCGGACCTGAAGGTGCTCCTGTTGCAGGGCAAGGAGCGCATGGAGTTGTTCGACCAGATCGACAGTGCCGACATCGTGCTGACGACGTACGCGCTGCTGCCGCGCGACGAGGAAAAGCTGCGCGAGCACCAGTACCACCTCGTGATCCTGGACGAATCGCACTACATCAAGAACACGCGCTCGAAGGCGGCGCAGACGGCCGGTTCGCTGAACGCGCGCCACCGCCTGTGCCTGTCCGGTACGCCCCTGGAAAACCACCTGGGCGAGCTGTGGTCGCAATTCCACTTCCTGCTGCCGGGCCTGCTCGGCGACGAGAAGACGTTCAACACCCAGTTCCGTCACCCGATCGAGCGCCAGGACGACCCCGTGCGCCGCATGCTGCTGAACCGCCGCATCAAGCCGTTCCTGCTGCGCCGCACGAAGGACCACGTGGCGAAGGAGCTGCCGGAAAAGACGGAAATGATCCGCCGCATCGAGATCACGGGTCCGCAGCGCGACCTGTACGAGACCGTGCGCCTGGCGATGGACAAGAAGGTGCGCGAAGAGATCGACCGCAAGGGCGTGGCGCGCAGCCAGATCGTCATCCTGGAAGCGCTGTTGAAACTGCGCCAGGTCTGCTGCGACCCGCGCCTCGTGAAGGCGATGCCGGCCAAGAAGAACACGGCGGCCGTGTCGGCCAAGCTGACCGACCTGATGCAGATGATCGACGACCTGTTGGGCGAGGGCCGCAAGATCCTCGTGTTCTCGCAGTTCACGAGCATGCTGGGCCTGATCGAGGAAGAACTCGACGCGCGCAACATCCCGTACGCGATCCTCACGGGCGAGACGCGCGACCGTTCCGCACAGGTGGCCGCGTTCCAGCAGGGTGCCGTGCCGATCTTCCTGATCAGCCTGAAGGCCGGCGGCGTGGGCCTGAACCTGACGGCGGCCGACACGGTCATCCACTACGACCCGTGGTGGAACCCGGCGGCCGAGAACCAGGCGACGGACCGCGCATGGCGCATCGGGCAGGACAAACCGGTGTTCGTGTATAAATTGATCGCGAAAGGCACGCTGGAAGAAAAGATCCAGCTGCTGCAGCAAAAGAAATCGGAGCTGGCTGCGTCGATCCTGGCCGAAGGCGAATCGCAGAAAATGGCGCTCACGCAGGAAGACCTGCAGGCGATCTTCGCGCCGCTGGACGATTAAGCGCACCAGTGTCGTGGTCAAGAGGGCAAGCCAACGTGGCTTGCCTTTTTTTATTTGCGTATGCATATATTGAATATGCGTATTTGGCGCAACGGCCGAGGCAGGTTATCTATGCAAAGCGTTATATCGGGCACTATACTTATTGTCTGGAATCATTCTCATTAAGGCCATCATGACGCGCAGCGCATCCGTCTCGGCGGACATCTCCACGGCGGACGCCTTTCGCACGATTGCCGAGCTGGGCGGTGACCTGGCGTTCATCCTCGATTGCACCACGGGCCTGCCGGCTTACGTCAGCCCCGGCGTCGACGATATGCTCGGCTATTCGACCGCCGACATCCGCGCGCAGATGGAGCAGGGCGGCGACGGCCCGCTGGCGGCGCTGTGCGCCGGCCTGCCGGAGCGCCTGCGCCGGTTTGCCGCCGGCGACGGTTCGCGCCTGCGCGTGATGCGCGAGTTCGACCTGCGCCGGCCGGACGGCAGCGAAGTGGCCGTCGAGGTGATTTCGACGCTGGCGCTGGACGACGCCGGCCAGCCGCGGGCGTTGCTGGGCCTCGTGCGCGACGTGTCCGCGCGGCGTGAGCGGGAGCGCGAGAGAAAGCGGTTTGCCAGCATGCTGAACCACGAGTTCCGCACGCCGCTGTCGACGATCGACGGCGCGATCCAGCGACTGGAAGCGCTGGGCACGAAGGCGGACGAGGCGACGCGCGAGCGCTACCGCAAGATCGCCACCGCGACGGACCGCCTGATCGCGATGCTGGACGACTATCTGTCGCCGGAGCGCATGGCCGCGCTCGGCAGCCAGCGCCGCGAGAACAAGGTCGGGCCGAAACTGTTGCTGGAAGAACTGGTGGCGCAGGCGCGCGCGGCCGGACGCCCCGTGACCCTGGCCGTCAGCGACCTGCCGGCCACGCTGCGCGGCGAACCGTCCGGCCTGCGTCTGGCGCTCAAGGTGTTATTGGACAATGCCTTGCGCTATACGCCGGCCGGCACCGCGCTGCATGCGACGGGACGGCGGGTCGAGGGCGGCATCGAGCTGGCGCTGCGCGACGAGGGCCATGGCGTGCCGCCGGACGACGTCGCGCGCATCTTCGACAAGGGCTACCGCGGTGCGAATGCCGAGGGTGTCGCGGGGAGCGGGCTCGGGCTGTACATGGCGCGCTCCGTGGTCGAAGTGCATGGCGGCAGTTTGACATATGCATGTCCTCCAGAGGGCGGCGCCGAGTTCAGGCTATGGCTGCCGGCGCAGGCGAGCGGGGCAAAAAGTCTTGCTTCCGGATTGACCAGCAGTGATAATCGGCATGGCGACCGGGGTTAGCCGCCCGACAACGAAGCCGGGAATACGAAACAAGGAATTGGCAAAACCCATGACGCAAATACTGATTGTTGAAGACAATGGCGAATACGCAGGCGATATGGCCGATTTCCTCAAGGAACTCGGCCACGACGTCACGATCGCGACCACCGCCAGCGATATGTGGGCCGCGCTGACGCGCACGCCGGCCGCCGTGGTCGTGCTCGACCTGGGCCTGCCCGACGAAGATGGATTCAATGTGATTCCACGGATGCGCCAGCTGTATCCCGAGATCGGGCTGCTGGTGCTCACGGGCCGCGTGGCCTTCGACAACCGCATCCTCGGCCTGCGCCTCGGCGCCGACCACTATCTCACCAAGCCGATCAAGTTCCCGGAACTGGCTGCCCACATCGAGGCGCTGGACCGCCGCGTGCGGCCGTCGTCCGAGCCGGCGCCTGCGCCGAGCAAGTGGACGCTGCGCGTGTCGGCCCGCCAGCTCGAGCTGATGGGCAAGGTGATCGACCTGACGGAAAAAGAGTGCAACTTCCTGCACCTGCTGACCATCAACACCCGGCCGGTCCCGCGCCAGGTGATCGTGGCCGGCATGGGCGGCGACGATCCGGATGCCAGCCGCCGCGTCGACATGCTCGTCTACCGCCTGCGCAAGAAGGCCCGCACCGGCCTCGGCCAGGACCTGCCGCTGCGCAGCGCCTACGGCGAGGGCTACAGCCTGTCCGCCGGTTTTACGCTCGCCTGAAAATCGGGGACAGAGTGGCGCACTACCTTGGTGCGTCTAAAATTAATCGGGGACAGAGCGAGGCGGTTGCGTTAGAATGACGCCATGGCCCGCCAACCCCGACTCATCCTGCCGAACCAGCCGCACCACATCCTCCAGCGCGGCAACGACAACCAGGTCATTTTCCGCGACGACGAAGACTATCGCCGCTTCCTGGAGTTCCTGCGCGAGAGCGCGAAGTTCTATCGCGTCGCCATTCACGCGTACGTGCTGATGCCGAACCACCTGCACGTGCTGGCGACGCCGTCCGACGAGGACGGCCTGGCGGCGATGATGCAGAAAGTGGGGCGGTTGTACGTTCCCTGGTTTAACAACAAGTACGGCCGCTCGGGCACCCTGTTCCAGGGCCGTTTCCGCACGTCCGTGATCGATGCGGACGCGTACTTCCTCGCCTGCATCCGCTACATCGAACTGAACCCGCTGCGCAACCAGCTCGCGTTCGACCCGCTCGACTACCCGTGGTCCAGCTATGCCCATCACGCCGGCGTGCGGCCGGATCCGCTCATCACCGATCATGCCAAGTACTGGGAACTCGGCAACACGCCGTTCCAGCGCGAAGCGGCATACATCGAGCTGGCGCGGCAGGGCATGTCGGGGCAGGAACTGGATACGATCAATGCGGCCGTGCTGAAGGGGGCGCCGCTTGGCTCGCATGCGTTCAAGGTCGAGCTGGAGCACAAGACCAAGCGGCAGATTTTGCCGGCCAAGCGGGGGAGGCCGTTCAAGGTGAAGGCTGCGGAGTAGGATTTGTGCGCAGCGTCATTGCAACAAATGAATGATGGGGAGGCTTCGGCCTCCTTTTTTATTGTCGCCGTCGCCCCTGCGAAGGCAGGGGCCCAAGTTTGTTGGCGTGCATGCAGAGCTTGGGTTCCCGCCTTCGCGGGAAAGACGGATTTTTGGCTAACTATATGATTTTATTGATCTGATCGACGAAATGGGCGGCGGTCACCACTATGTCCCCATTTAATTTACGACCAAAAAACTCGGCAATTAATTCGACTCCGACCCTAATTATTGGTGTTGATGTTTACCGAAGCCTGCTTTATTCTCGGCCTTCAATATCTTCAAAATGCTGCGGAGCCCCCATGATTGCCCAAGGTTTGTACGATCCCGCCAATGAACACGACGCCTGTGGCGTCGGTTTCGTCGCCCATATCAAGGGCAACAAGAGCCACTCCATCATCGAACAGGGTCTTCTGATCCTGAAGAACCTGGACCACCGGGGCGCCGTCGGTGCCGATGCCCTGATGGGCGACGGCGCGGGTATCCTGATCCAGATCCCCGACCAGTTCTACCGCGACGAGATGGCCAAGCAGGGCGTCGAACTGCCGCCGCCGGGCGAATATGGCGTCGGCATGATCTTCCTGCCGAAAGAGCACGCGTCGCGCATCGCCTGCGAACAGGAAATCGAGCGCGCCGTGCGCGCCGAAGGCCAGGTCGTGCTGGGCTGGCGCAACGTGCCGGTGGACGACACGATGCCGATGTCGCCGACCGTCCGCGCCAAAGAGCCGGTCATCCGCCAGATCTTCATCGGCCGCGGTCCGGACGTGATGGTCACGGACGCGCTCGAGCGCAAGCTGTACGTCATCCGCAAATCGTCGGGCCACGCGATCCAGGCCCTGAAACTCATCCACGGCAAGGAATTCTTCGTGCCGTCGATGTCCGCCCGTACCGTCGTCTACAAAGGTCTGCTGCTGGCGGACCAGGTCGGCGTGTACTACAAGGACCTGCAGGATCCGCGCTGCGTCTCCGCGCTGGCCATGGTGCACCAGCGCTTCTCGACGAACACGTTCCCGGAGTGGCCGCTGGCCCACCCGTACCGCCTGCTGGCGCACAACGGCGAGATCAACACCGTCAAGGGCAACTTCAACTGGACCCGCGCCCGCGAAGGCGTCATGAAGTCGGCCGTGCTGGGCGACGACCTGCAGAAACTGTTCCCGCTGATCTATGAAGGCCAGTCGGACACCGCCTGCTTCGACAACGCGCTGGAACTGCTGGTCATGGCCGGCTACCCGATCGCCCAGGCGATGATGATGATGATCCCGGAAGCCTGGGAAAACCACGCGACGATGGACGAGAACCGCCGCGCGTTCTACGAATACCACGCCGCGATGATGGAACCGTGGGACGGCCCGGCCGCCATGGCCTTCACCGACGGCCGCCACATCGGCGGCACGCTGGATCGTAACGGCCTGCGTCCGGCCCGCTACATCGTCACGGACGACGACCTGGTCGTCATGGCCTCGGAATCGGGTACGCTGCCGATCCCGGAATCGCGCATCGTCAAGAAATGGCGTCTGCAGCCGGGCAAGATGTTCCTCATCGACCTGGAAGCCGGCCGCATCATCGACGACAAGGAACTGAAGGACACCTACTCGAACGCCAAGCCCTATAAGGCATGGATCAAGTCGGTGCGCATCAAGCTGAACGAGATCAAGCTGTCGGAAAGCCAGCTGTCGCAGAACCGCGCCAAGGATGCGCAGGGCGAAAAAGCTGCGATTTCGCTGCTGGACCGCCAGCAGGCATTCGGCTACACCCAGGAAGACCTGAAGTTCCTGATGGCCCCGATGGCCGTGCTGGGCGAAGAAGCCACCGGCTCGATGGGTAACGACTCGCCGCTGGCCGTCATGTCGAACAAGCTGAAGCCGCTGTACTCGTACTTCAAGCAGCTGTTCGCCCAGGTCACGAACCCGCCGATCGACCCGATCCGCGAAGCGATGGTGATGTCGCTCGTGTCGTTCATCGGTCCGAAGCCGAACCTGCTGGACACGAACAACGTCAACCCGCCGATGCGCCTCGAAGTGTCGCAGCCGGTGATCGGTTTCGACGACATGGCCCGCCTGCGCAACATCAGCCTGCACACCGGCGGCAAGTTCAAGTCGTATGAACTGAACATCTGCTACCCGGTCTCGTGGGGCAAGGAAGGCATCGAAGCGTCGCTGGCCTCGCTGTGCGCGGAAGCCGTGGACGCCGTCAAGTCGGGCCACAACATCCTGATCGTCTCGGACCGCAACCTCAACGCCGACCAGGTCGCGATCCCCGCGCTGCTGGCGACGTCCGCGATCCACCAGCACCTCGTCCAGCGCGGCCTGCGCGCATCGACGGGTCTCGTCGTGGAAACCGGTTCGTGCCGCGAGACGCACCACTTCGCCCTGCTGGCCGGCTACGGCGCGGAAGCCGTGCACCCGTACCTGGCGCTGGAAACGCTGGTCGACCTGGCGCACACGCTGCCGCACGAAATGGCCGCCGACAAGGCGATCTACAACTACACGAAGGCAGTCGGCAAGGGCCTCATGAAGGTCATGTCCAAGATGGGCATCTCGACCTACATGTCGTACTGCGGCGCCCAGATCTTCGAAGCCGTCGGCCTGAACAAGTCGCTGGTGGACAAGTACTTCCGTGGCACGTCGTCGACGGTGGAAGGCATCGGCCTGTTCGAAGTGGCCGAGGAAGCCCTGCGCCTGCACGCGCTGGCCTTCGGCAAGGATCCGATCTTGGCCAACTCGCTGGACGTCGGCGGCGAATACGCCTACCGCGTGCGTGGCGAAGACCACCTGTGGACGCCGGACGCGATCGCCAAGCTGCAGCACTCGACCCGTGCCAACAACTACAGCACGTACAAAGAGTACGCGCAGATCATCAACGACCAGAGCAAGCGTCACCTGACCCTGCGCGGCCTGTTCGAGTTCAAGATCGATCCGACCAAGGCAATCCCGCTGGACGAAGTGGAACCGGCGAAGGAAATCGTCAAGCGTTTCGCCACCGGCGCGATGTCGCTGGGCTCGATCTCGACCGAAGCGCACGCCACCCTGGCCATCGCCATGAACCGTATCGGCGGCAAGTCGAACACGGGCGAAGGCGGTGAAGATCCGGCACGCTACATGGGCGAGTTCAAGGGCATCAAGATCGCCAAGGGCGAGACCCTGGCCTCGATCCTGGGCAAGGACCGCGTCGTCGCGGACATCCCGCTGGTCGAAGGCGATTCGCTGCGTTCGAAGATCAAGCAGGTGGCATCGGGCCGCTTCGGTGTGACCGCCGAATACCTGGCGTCCGCCGACCAGATCCAGATCAAGATGGCGCAGGGCGCCAAGCCGGGCGAAGGCGGCCAGCTGCCGGGCCACAAGGTGTCCGAGTACATCGCGTCGCTGCGCTTTTCGGTGCCGGGCGTGGGCCTGATCTCGCCGCCGCCGCACCACGACATCTATTCGATCGAAGACCTGGCGCAGCTGATCCACGACCTGAAGAACGTGAACCCGCACGCGTCGATCTCCGTGAAGCTGGTGTCGGAAGTCGGTATCGGTACGGTCGCCGCCGGCGTGTCGAAGGCGAAGGCCGACCACGTCGTCGTCGCCGGCCATGACGGCGGTACGGGTGCATCGCCGCTGTCGTCGGTGAAGCACGCCGGCACGCCGTGGGAACTGGGCCTCGCCGAGACCCAGCAGACCCTCGTGCTGAATGGCCTGCGCAGCCGTATCCGCGTCCAGGCCGACGGCCAGATGCGTACCGGCCGCGACGTCGTCATCGCCGCCCTGCTGGGCGCGGACGAAGTGGGCTTCGCGACGGCACCGCTGGTCGTCGAAGGCTGCATCATGATGCGTAAGTGCCACCTGAACACCTGCCCGGTGGGCGTGGCCACCCAGGATCCGGAACTGCGCGCCAAGTTCTCGGGCAAGCCGGAACACGTCGTGAACTACTTCTTCTTCGTCGCCGAAGAAGCGCGCCAGATCATGGCCCAGCTGGGCATCCGCACGTTCGACGAACTGATCGGCCGTTCGGACCTGCTGGACAAGTCGAAGGCCGTCGGCCACTGGAAGGCGCAAGGCCTGGACTTCAGCAACATCTTCTTCCAGCCGAAGGTGGACGACAAGCGCCAGCTGCTGCACACGGAAGGCCAGGACCACGGCCTGGACAAGGCCCTGGACCACAAGCTGATCGCGCAGGCCAAGGCCGCGCTGGAGAAGGGCGAGCGCGTCTCGTTCATCTCGCCGGTGAAGAACGTCAACCGCACGGTCGGCGCGATGCTGTCGGGCGAAGTCGCCAAGCGCTATGGCCATGCCGGCCTGCCGGACGACACGATCCACATCCAGCTGCAGGGCACCGCGGGCCAGTCGGCCGGCGCGTTCCTGGCACACGGCATCACGCTGGACCTGGTCGGCGAGGGCAACGACTATGTCGGTAAAGGCCTGTCGGGCGGCCGCATCATCGTGCGTCCGAACACGGAGTTCCGCGGCTGGGCCGTCGACAACATCATCGTGGGCAACACGGTGCTGTACGGCGCGATCGCCGGTGAAGCGTTCCTCAACGGCGTGGCCGGCGAGCGTTTCGCGGTGCGTAACTCGGGTGCGACCGCGGTCGTCGAAGGCGTGGGCGACCACGGCTGCGAATACATGACGGGCGGTACCGTCGTCGTGCTGGGCGACACCGGCCGCAACTTCGCGGCGGGCATGTCGGGCGGCGTGGCGTATGTCTACGATCCGAAGGGCGACTTCGAGCAGAAGTGCAACACCGCGATGGTGGCACTGGAGCGCGTGCTGTCGACCAAGGAACAGAGCGACAAGTCGAGCTGGCACGCACAGACCCGCAACGGCGAGCGCGAGTCGGACGAAGCGATCCTGAAGCGCCTGATCGAGCGTCACTTCAAGCACACCGGTTCGACCCGTGCGCGCAACCTGCTGGACGACTGGGCCAACAGCCGCAGCAAGTTCGTCAAGGTCTTCCCGACCGAGTACAAGCGCGCGCTGGAAGAGATGCACAACAGCAGCATGGAAGAAGCCAACGACAAGATCGAACTGGCTGCCTGATGCTCCCGGCGGGCGTCCCCACGCGCCCGCCGCATCTCTCTAGACCGAACAGAACACGATAGGAATACAAATGGGTAAGATCACCGGCTTCATGGAATTTCAGCGCCAGGAAGAAGACCACCTGGAACCCGCTGCCCGCCTCAAGAACTATAAAGAATTCACGATCACCCTGACCGACGCGCAAGCGAAGGTACAAGGTGCGCGCTGCATGGATTGCGGCATCCCCTTCTGCAACACCGGCTGCCCCGTCAACAACCAGATCCCCGACTGGAACGACCTGGTCTACCACGGCAACTACCGTAACGCCGTCGAGAACCTGCACTCGACGAACAACTTCCCGGAATTCACGGGCCGCATCTGCCCGGCACCGTGCGAAGCCGCCTGCACGCTGGGCATTAACAACGAGCCGGTCGGCATCAAGTCGATCGAGCGTAAGATCGCCGACGCCGGCTGGGAACACGGCTGGATCGTTCCGCAACCGGCTGCCGTCAAGACGGGCAAGAAGGTCGCGATCATCGGTTCCGGCCCCGCGGGCCTGGCCGCTGCCCAGCAGCTGGCGCGCGTCGGTCACGACGTGACGGTGTTCGAGAAGAACGACCGCGTCGGCGGCCTGCTGCGCTACGGCATCCCCGACTTCAAGATGGAGAAGGGCCTGATCGACCGTCGCGTCGAGCAGATGAAGGCAGAAGGCGTGACCTTCCGCACCAGCGTCCTGATCGGCAAGGATTTCCCGACCACCGTCAGCAACATGGCGCGCGAAACCATCTTCCCGGAAGACCTCGTCAAGGATTACGACGCCGTCGTCATGGCCGGCGGCGCCGAGGCACCGCGCGACCTGCCGGTCCCGGGCCGCGACCTGAAGGGCGTGCACTTCGCGATGGACTTCCTGCCGCAGCAGAACCGCGTGAACGCCGGCGACAAGGTCAAGGACCAGATCAAGGCCACGGGCAAGCACGTGATCGTGATCGGCGGCGGCGACACCGGCTCCGACTGCGTGGGCACGTCGAACCGCCACGGCGCCGCTTCGGTGACCCAGTTCGAACTGATGCCGATGCCGCCGGAACAGGAAAACAAGCCGCTCGTGTGGCCGTACTGGCCGACCAAGCTGCGCACCTCGTCGTCGCACGAAGAAGGCTGCGAGCGCGACTTCGCCGTCGCCACCAAGCGCTTCGAAGGCAAGGGCGGCAAGGTCGAGAAAGTCATCGCCTGCCGCGTGGAGTGGAAAGACGGCAAGATGACGGAAGTGGCCGGCTCGGAATTCGAACTGAAGGCCGACCTCGTGCTGCTGGCGATGGGCTTCGTCTCGCCGGTGCAGCAGGTGCTGGACGCGTTCGGCGTGCAGAAGGACCCGCGCGGCAACGCCCGCGCCACGACGGATGGCGAGACCTGCTACCAGACGTCGGTGCCGAAGGTCTTTGCCGCCGGCGACATGCGCCGCGGCCAGTCGCTCGTCGTGTGGGCGATCCGCGAAGGCCGCCAGTGCGCCCGCGCCGTCGATGAATTCCTGATGGGATCGTCGGTGCTGCCGCGCTGATCGACCGCCGGCTCGCCTGGCCGAACACCCTGCAACGCTCCGGCTTGCAGGGTGTTTTCATTTGGACGCCATTGAACGTGTCGGAAGAGGCGGGCCTTCGCCGACTACTCGTGCGGCGTGGCGGCGTCCGGCTCGATGACGAGCAGGTCGCCGTCCAGCCGCGCCGTCGTGCCCAGGTCGCGGCACAGCGCCTGCATGCGCGTATATATCCAGGTGCGTTGCGTGTGGTCGGCAGGCAGCGCGCGGCCGTGGCGGATGAACACGGGGTGCAGGACGATGCGGCGCAGGGCGTCCTCGCCCAGGTGCACCTCGAATAGCAATTGGTGATCGTTGCGCAGGTCCGGGTCGACGGCGTAGTCGTCGACGAGGTCGCCGGTCGCGTACAGGATCGGCCAACCGCGGTACAGCTCGATGCCGTGGAAGATGTGGGCGCTGTGGCCGTAGACGATCTTCCAGCCGACGTCGATCGCGGCGCGGGCCAGGCGGCGCAGGTGCGGCGCGGGTGCCGTCACCCTATTTGGACCCCAGTGCAGCGACAGCACGGGCCAGCGCACGCCGGCCGCGCGCAGGGGCGCCAACGCGCGGGCGAAGGCGTCGGTGGCGGCCGTCTCGTCGTGCAGGCCGAGCCACCCGATGCCCGGATGGTCGTCCGTCGCGGCGAAATCGGCCTGGTGGTCGCAAAACGCGGCCATCCCGACCAGCACGTCGCCGCACGCCACGACGGCCGGTGACTGTGCCCAGGCGAGGTCCGGACCGGCGCCCGTGTGGGCGATGCCGTGCGCATCCAGGATGCGCAGCGTGTCGGCCAGGCCTTGCACGTCGTAGTCGAGGCTATGGTTGTTCGCGAGGCTGACCATGCGAATGCCGGCATCGACGAGCGCCTGGCCGGCCGCGGACGGCCCTGCGAAGTAATATGCCTTGGGCACGCCGTGCCAGCGCTCCGTACTGTCAGTGAGTGCGCACTCCAGGTTGACGATGGCGGCATCGGCCGCGCGCAGCAGCGGAGAGATCGCTTCCAGGGGCGCGTGGATGCCGTCGCGCCGCATGACGTCGCGCACGTGGCGGCCCAGCATGACGTCGCCGCCGAACACGAGGCGCACATCACGGTTCATGGGTGAACCAGCTCGTGAACCAGTTCGCCGCCAGCCGCGCCACCTCTTCCAGTGTCCCCGGCTCTTCGAACAGATGCGTCGCGCCGGGCACGATCTCCAGCCGTTTCACGCAGCCCAGCTCGGCATAGGCTTGCCGGTTCAGCGCGATGACGGGTTCGTCGGCGCCGCCCACGATGAGGAGGGTCGGTGCCTCGACGGCGCGTAGCAGCTCGCTGCCGGCAAGATCCGGACGCCCGCCGCGCGAGACGACGGCCGCGACGGGCACCGCCGGGTCGGCCGCCAGCTGCAGCGCGGCGGCCGCGCCCGTGCTGGCGCCGAACAGGCCGAGCGGCAACGGGGCCGTGGCGTCCTGGGCGCCCAGCCACGCGGCGGCCGCGCGCAAGCGGCCGGTCAGCAAGGAAATGTCGAAACGGTTATGGTATTGACGGTCTTCGTGCGGCGTGAGCAGGTCCAGCAGCAAGGTGCCGATGCCGGCGTCGCGCAGCACGTGCGCCACGTGGTTGTTGCGCGGGCTCAGCCGGCTGCTGCCGCTGCCGTGCGCGAACAGCACGACGCCGGATGCGTCGTGGGGCAGCTCGAGCATGCCTTCCATCGTCGCCGCGCCGCTGTCGATATGGACGAGGGCCTTATTCATGACCGTTAGACCATCTGGCAGGGGCAAAAATCCCGTATCCGACTGTTAAATGGGGAGAGCGAAAGTCCGGTTTTCAGCCGTTCCCGACCTCCGGGACATGACGCCCGATCGGCATGTAATGGATCTTCAGGCTGCCCCCACCAAAGGGGTTTCTTGAGGGCATTTGTAAAGATTGTTTACTGATGTGAAACAATGTGTTGTATGCATAAGTTAGTAAAAACAAGCACTTATGCGCCAAAATATCTGACTCTTCGTTTAGTAATGTTGTAATATCACGTCGATAACATGCCCGGAATTGGGCGGCGTCCTGCAGGCCTTGCCGTTTCTGCACTACAATACGGGATTCTCAAAATACCAATATCCACTGTGTCCAACCTCGTCGAAATCCGCGATCTGCATTTTTCGTATGGCGATCGCCCGATCCTGCAGAACCTGAGCATGGACTTCCCGCGCGGCAAGCTGATTGCCGTGATGGGCGGTTCCGGCTCGGGCAAGACGACGGTTCTGCGCCTGATCGGCGGCCAGATCAAGCCACAGCGGGGCACTGTCGCGGTGAATGGCGAGGTGGTGAACCAGCTCGACACGGAGGGCCTGTACCGGCTGCGGCGCAAGATGGGCATGCTGTTCCAGTTCGGCGCGCTGTTCACCGACCTGACCGTGTTCGAGAACGTGGCCTTCCCGCTGCGCGAGCACACGGAGCTGCCGGAAGAACTCATTCGCGACCTCGTGCTGATGCGCCTGAACGCCGTCGGCCTGCGCAATGCCGCGAGCCTGAAGCCGAACGAGATCTCGGGCGGCATGGCGCGCCGCGTGGCGCTGGCCCGTGCCGTCGCGCTCGACCCGGCGCTGATCATGTACGACGAACCGTTCGCCGGCCTCGACCCGATCTCGATGGGCGTGACCGCCAACCTGATCCGCAACCTGAACGACGCGCTCGGCTCGACGTCCATCCTCGTCTCGCACGACGTGAACGAAACCTTCATGATCGCCGATTACGTTTATTTCCTGTCCGCGGGCCGGATCGTCGCCGCCGGCACGCCGGACGAGATGCGCCGCTCCACCGATCCGTACGTCAAGCAATTCGTGAACGCCGAGCCGGACGGCCCCGTGCCGTTCCACTATCCGGGTAAATCGCTGGCCGAGGACCTGGGCCTGGGAGGCAAGCGATGACCAATATCCTCGGCTTCATCGGGGGCTTCGTCCTCGACACCATCGCGCGCATCGGCTTCGTCACGCGCTCGTTCGGCGGCCTGCTCGGCAAGTCGCCGGGCGCGCTGCGCCGTCCGACGCTGATCTCCGAACAGATCCACTTCATCGGCAACTATTCCCTGCTGATCATCACTGTGTCCGGCCTGTTCGTCGGCATGGTGCTGGGCCTGCAGGGCTATTACACGCTGAGCCAGTTCGGCGCCGAGGAAAAGCTGGGCCAGCTGGTGGCGCTGTCGCTGCTGCGCGAGCTGGGCCCGGTCGTGACGGCGCTGCTGTTCGCGGGCCGCGCGGGTACGTCCCTTACGGCGGAAATCGGTCTCATGAAGGCCGGCGAGCAGCTGACCGCGATGGAAATGATGGCCGTCAACCCGATCCAGCGCGTGCTGGCGCCCCGTTTCTGGGCCGGCCTGATCGCCATGCCCGTGCTGGCCGCCGTGTTTTCCGCCATCGGCGTGATCGGCGGCTACCTGGTGGGCGTGCAGCTGATCGGCGTGGACGAGGGCGCGTTCTGGTCGCAGATGCAGGCGAACATCGACGTGCGCCGCGACATCATGAATGGCGTCATCAAGAGTTTCGTGTTCGGCATGGCCGTGACCTTCACGGCCCTGTTCCAGGGCTATGAAGCGCAGCCGACGCCGGAAGGCGTGTCGCGCGCCACCACGCGTACCGTCGTGATCGCGTCGCTGATGGTGCTGGGGCTGGACTTCGTCATGACCGCCTTGATGTTCAACAAGTAATCTGAAGAGTTGGGAAAAACTTATGCATCGTAAATCCATTGACGTCTGGGTCGGTCTTTTTGTCCTGTTGGGTGCGTTATCGCTCCTTTTCCTGGCCCTCAAGGCCGGTAACATGAGCTCGATCTCGTTCAGCAAGACGTACTCGATCACGGGCAAGTTCGACAACATCGGCGGCCTGAAGCCGCAGTCGCCCGTCAAGAGTGCGGGCGTGGTCGTGGGCCGCGTGGGCGACATCTCGTTCGACGACAAAAGCTTCCAGGCCATCGTCCGCCTCGATCTGAATCCTGCTTACAAGTTCCCGAAGGACAGCTCCCTGAAGATCCTGACCTCGGGCCTGCTCGGTGAGCAATACATCGGCATCGAGGCCGGTGGCGACACGAACAATCTCGTCGAAGGCGACCGCATCACCCGTACGCAATCGGCCGCAGTGCTCGAAGACTTGATTAATCAATTTATCTATAGCAAGGCAGCCGAAGGAAAGGACAGTAGCAAATGACGAACCGCAATGACTCCGCCGCGCCGCGCACCCGCACTGGCCTGGCGCTGGCACTCGGTGCAGCCGTATTGCTGAGTGGCTGTGCGACGACCGCCAACCCGAAAGACCCGTTCGAGAAGTTCAACCGGGCCATGTTCAGCTTCAACGACACGGTCGACCGCGTCGCCCTGAAGCCGGCCGCCACCGCCTACAAGAACGTCACCCCAAGCTTCGTGCAAACGGGCGTGAACAATTTCTTCGGTAACTTGACCGACCTGTGGAGCTCGCTGAACAACTTTGCCCAGCTGAAAGGGCAAGACGGCTTGAACGATTTCATGCGTTTTGCCGTGAACTCCACGCTGGGTCTCGCCGGCGTGCTCGACATCGCCACCCCGGCCGGCATGCGCAAGCATAACGAAGACCTGGGCCAGACCCTGGGTTATTGGGGCGTGCCGAGCGGTCCGTACTTGATGTTGCCGCTGCTGGGCCCATCTACGGTGCGTGACACCGTCGCCTTGCCGGGCGACTGGTGGGGGGATCCGTGGACCCACGTGAACGACGTGTCGTGGCGCAACAGCGGTATCGTCCTGCGCGCGGTCGACCAGCGCGCCAGCGTGCTGGACGCCTCGAACCTGCTGGAAGACGCCGCCCTCGACCGTTACGAGTTCATCCGTGACGGCTACATGCAGCGCCGCAACAGCAAGGTGCTCGACACCGACAAGGCGCAGGAGCGCGCCGACAAGGTTCACGAAAAGCTGGAAAAGGTCCAGGAGAAGGTCGAATCGAAGCTGGGCGTGAAGCTCGGCCCGAAACCGGTGCCGGAAGACGGCGCGGACGAGCCCGCAGCGGCGCCGGCCCCCGTGTCATCCGAACCGGCCAGTAAATAGTTAACTACGGTACAGCCAGGCCGTCCGCGCAGCACGCGGGACCGCCCGGCCAGACCCCATCAAGATAAAGGAAGCGTATGAAGCCCATCGCACAACTGATCGTGACCGCCGCCGCCGTGGCCATGTCCACCGCCGTTCTCGTCGCCCCGGCCCGTGCCGCCATCGAGGCACCGGATGCCCTCGTCAAGCGCGTCTCCACCGACGTCATCGAGAGCGTCAAGGCCGACAAGGACATCCAGGCTGGTAACAGCAAGAAGATCATGGACCTGGTCAACACCAAGATCCTGCCGTACGTCGATTCGGAAAAGATGACCGCCCAGGCTGCCGGCCGCTTCTGGCGCCAGGCGACGCCGGAGCAGCAGAAGCAGCTGGCGGCAGAGTTCCGCACGCTGCTCGTGTACACCTACGCCGGTGCGCTGTCGCAGATCAAGAACGAAACCATCGAGTTCAAGCCGTTCCGCGCCGACCCGGCCGACACGGAAGTCGAGGTGAAATCGCAGGTCAACCTGACCCGCGGCGAGCCGATCACCCTGAACTACCGCCTGGCCAAGGGCCCGCAGGGCTGGAAGATCTTCGACCTGAACGTGCTGGGCGCGTGGCTCGTGGAAACCTACAAGAGCACCTTTGCCTCGGAAATCGGCAAGAACGGCATCGACGGCCTGATCAAGAAGCTGCACGACCGCAACGAGCAGCTGGCCAACAAGCCTCTCAACAAAGCGCCGCAGAAGTAAGCATGGCGGAAGCGAACCCCATGCTCTCGCTGGAAGCCCTGACGTTCGGCAACGCCCAAGCGGCGTTGGCGCAGGGCTGCGCGGCCGTGTCCGCCGGCGAAACCGTGTTCGACCTCGGCGGCGTCAAGGCCGCCGACTCCTCGGCCCTGGCCCTGATGCTGGCCTGGCAGCGCCGTGCGCAGGGGCAGGGACGCAGCCTGAAGTTCATCAACGTGCCGGCCAACGTCGATGCGTTGGCAAAGTTGTACGGCGTGGACGGGTTGCTGGGCCGCGCGTAACCGCATCTCCGAAAACGCCACGGCCCGGAACGCCGTGGCGTTTTCTTCTATAATGGCTCGTTTCCCCCGCACGGTTCCGTCCTGACGGATCCCCAACGCATGACAGCAGCCATCCAGATCGACAGCGTCGAGAAAAGCTACAAGGGCTTCAAGGCCCTCAAGGGCGTTTCACTGAATATCGAGCAAGGCGAATTCTTCGGCCTCCTCGGCCCGAACGGCGCCGGCAAGACGACCCTGATTTCGACCATCGCCGGCCTCATCCGCCCGGACGTGGGCAGCGTGCGCATCCACGGCCACGACGTCGTGCGCGATTTCCGCGACGCGCGCATGAAGCTGGGCGTCGTGCCGCAGGAACTCGTGTTCGACCCGTTCTTCACCGTGCGCGAGACCCTGCGCCTGCAATCGGGCTACTTCGGCCTGAAGAACAACGACAAGTGGATCGACGAGGTCATGGAAAACCTCGACCTCACGCCCAAGGCGGACGTCAACATGCGCGCGCTGTCCGGCGGCATGAAGCGCCGCGTGCTCGTCGCCCAGGCCCTCGTCCATAAACCGCCCGTGATCGTGCTGGACGAACCGACGGCCGGCGTCGACGTCGAACTGCGCCAGACGCTGTGGAAGTTCATCTCGCGCCTGAACCGCGAAGGCCACACGGTCGTCCTGACGACGCACTACCTGGAAGAAGCGCAGGCCATGTGCCAGCGCGTGGCCATGCTCAAGACGGGCAACGTCGTCGCGCTGGACACCATGTCGCAGCTGCTGCGCCGCGTGTCCGGCTCGTCGCTCGTCGTGCACCTGAAGCGGGGCGGTCTGCCGGACAGCCTGCGCCACCTCGTCGCGCACGACGAGCACAATGGCGGCAACAAATACACGCTGCGCGTGAACGAGTACAGCGAGGTGGAAGGCATCCTCGCGCGCCTGCGCGAATCCGGCGCCGAGATCGACGAGATGCAGCTGCAGCAGGCCGACCTGGAAGACATTTTTATCCAGATCATGGAAGGGAGCCCGGTCCGATGAATCTCTTTTCGGTGGGTTTCCGCACCCTGTTTTACAAAGAAATCCTGCGTTTCTGGAAGGTCGCCACGCAGACCATCGCCGCGCCCGTCGTCAGCGCGATGCTGTACCTGCTGATCTTCGGGAACGTGCTGGACGGCCGCGTGGAGATGCTGGACGGCGTCAGCTACACGTCCTTCCTCGTTCCCGGCCTCGTGATGATGAGCGTGCTGCAGAACGCGTTCGCGAACTCGTCGTCGTCGCTGATCCAGTCGAAAATCACGGGCAACCTCGTGTTCATCCTGCTGCCGCCGCTGTCGCACGTCGAGATCCTGTCGGCGTACGTGACGGCGTCCGTGCTGCGCGGGCTCGTCGTCGGCCTGGGCGTGTTCGTCATCACGGCGTGGTTCGCGCACCTGAGCTTCGTCGCGCCCCTGTGGATCATCGTGTTCGCGCTGCTGGGCGCAGGCATCCTCGGCACGCTGGGCGTCATCGCCGGCATCTGGGCGGAAAAATTCGACCAGCTGGCCGCATTCCAGAACTTTTTGATCACGCCTGCAACATTTTTGGCCGGTGTGTTCTATTCCATTAAGAAACTTCCGCCGTTCTGGCTTGCAGTCTCGCATTTCAACCCGTTCTTTTATATGATTGACGGGTTCCGCTACGGTTTCTTTGGCAAGTCCGACGTGTCGCCCTGGACCAGCCTGGCCATCGTCGCCGTCTTCTTCGTGGCCCTGGCCGCTATCGCAATCAATCTGCTTCGCCGCGGCTACAAGCTGCGTCACTGACAAACATGGTTACTACACCCGAACTCATCCACGGCTACATCAAGAACGGCCTGGAATGCACCCACCTCGAAGTGGAGGGCGACGGCCAGCATTTCAGCGCCGTCATCGTCTCGCCCGCGTTCGCCGGCAAGAGCCGCATCCAGCGCCACCAGATCGTCTACGCCGCACTGGGCGACCGCATGCGCGAGGAAATCCACGCGCTGTCGATGAAGACGCTGACCCCCGAAGAGTACCAAGGATAATCGATGGACAAGCTCCAGATCGTCGGCGGCAAGCGCCTGAACGGTGACATCCCCATCTCGGGCGCCAAGAACGCGGCGCTCCCGATCCTGTGCGCGGGCCTGCTGACGGCCGGCGACCTCGCCCTGTCGAACGTGCCGCGCCTGCACGACGTGCGCACGATGCTGCGCCTGCTCGAACAGACGGGCCTGAAAGTCACGCAGGACGACGAGAACGTCGTGCTGAACGGCTCCGCCATCAACACCCTCGTCGCACCGTACGAGCTGGTGAAGACGATGCGCGCGTCGATCCTCGTGCTGGGCCCGATGCTGGCGCGCTTCGGCGAAGCCAAGGTGTCGCTGCCGGGCGGCTGCGCGATCGGTTCGCGTCCCGTCGACCAGCACATCAAGGGCCTGCGCCAGATGGGCGCCGACATCACGATCGAGGGCGGCTACATCTACGCGAAGGCGGCCCGCCTGAAGGGCGCCCGCATCCACACGGACATGATCACCGTGACGGGCACCGAGAACCTCTTGATGGCCGCCACCCTGGCCGAAGGCGAGACGATCCTGGAAAACGCCGCGCGCGAACCGGAAGTGACGGACCTCGCGAACATGCTCGTCGCAATGGGCGCGAAGATCGACGGCATCGGCACCGACCGCCTCGTGATCCAGGGCGTCGACAGCCTGCACGGCACCGAACACGCGGTCATCTCCGACCGCATCGAAGCGGCCACGTTCCTGTGCGCCGTGGCGGCGACGGGCGGCGACATCCGCATCACCCGCACCCGCACCGACATCTTCGACGTGGCCATCGACAAGCTGCGCGAGATGGGCGTCCAGTTGACCGTCGAAGGCGACAGCATCCGCGCGCGCATGGACGGCCGTCCGCAGCCGGTGTCGTTCCGTACCACGGAATACCCGGGCTTCCCGACCGACATGCAGGCCCAGTTCATGGCCGTGAACACGATCGCGAACGGCCCGAGCAAGGTCACCGAAACGATCTTCGAAAACCGCTTCATGCACGTGCAGGAACTGAACCGCCTGGGCGCGCAGATCTCCACCGAGGGCAACACGGCCTTCATCAAGGGCGTCGACCGCCTCGTGGGTGCGCCCGTGATGGCGACCGACCTGCGCGCGTCGGCCTCCCTCGTGATCGCCGGCCTGGCCGCCGAGGGCACGACCCTCGTCGACCGGATCTATCACCTCGATCGCGGCTACGACCGGATGGAGGCGAAGTTGTCGGCGGTGGGCGCGGATATCGTACGCATCAAATAAAGATAAGAACAGGGACGACCGGAACCCGAACGACGTCGTCCCCGCGCAGGCGGGGACCCAATTTTTAAGCGCTAACGAAACGCAGACATTACTTGGGTTCCCGCCTTCGCGGGAACGACGGTTTTCTGGCGCGGTCCCTAAAACCAAACTAGTCACATGAACGACACCACTCGGGACAGCTCCCAGCTGATCCTCGCCCTCTCGAAGGGCCGCATCTTCGAAGACACGCTGCCGCTGCTGGCGGCAGCCGGCATCGAGGTGCTGGAAAATCCGGAAACCTCGCGCAAGCTGATCCTCGCCACCAACGACCCCGGCATCCGCGTGCTGATCGTGCGCGCCACCGACGTGCCGACCTACGTCCAGCATGGCGCCGCCGATTTCGGCGTGGCCGGCAAGGACGTGCTGCTCGAGCATGGCGGCGAGGGCCTGTACCAGCCGATCGATTTGAAAATCGCCTGCTGCCGCATGTCCGTGGCCGTGAACGCCGGTTTCGACTACGAGAACGCCGTGCGCCAGGGCGCGCGCCTGCGGGTGGCCACGAAGTTCGTGCACACGGCGCGGGAGCACTTCGCCAAGAAGGGCGTGCACGTCGATCTCATCAAACTGTATGGTTCGATGGAGCTGGCGCCGCTGGTCGGCCTATCCGATGCCATCGTCGACGTCGTGTCGACGGGCGGCACGCTGCGCGCCAACAACCTGGTCGAAGTGGAAAAGATCATGGAGATCTCGTCGCGCCTCGTCGTCAACCAGGCCGCGCTGAAACTGAAGCGCGAGCGCCTGCAACCGATCATCGACGCGTTCGAACGCGCGTCCAAGCAGCAGAAGTGCTAACGACCATGTCCATCACGATCCGCAAACTCGATTCCACCGCCGCCGACTTCCAGCAGACCCTGAACACCCTGCTCGCGTTCGAAGCGGAAACCGACGACGCCATCGAGTCGGCCGTCGCGAAAATCCTCGCCGACGTGAAAGCGCGCGGCGACGCCGCCGTGCTGGAATACACGAACAAGTTCGATCGCCTGCCGAACGGCGGCGCCACGAGCATGGCCGCCCTCGACATCGGCCAGGCCGAGCTTCAGGAAGCCCTGAACGCGCTGCCCGAGTCGCAACGCGCCGCTTTGAAAACGGCCGCCGACCGCATTCGCGTCTTCCACGAGCGCCAGAAGCAGGAACTGAACGGTTTCACGTACACGGAAGCCGACGGCACCGTGCTGGGCCAGCGCGTCACGCCGCTGGACCGCGTGGGCATCTACGTCCCGGGCGGCAAGGCCGCGTATCCGTCGTCCGTGCTGATGAACGCGATCCCCGCACAGGTCGCGGGCGTGAAGGAAATCGTGATGGTCGTGCCGACCCCGGACGGCGTCAAGAACCGCATGGTGCTGGCGGCCGCCGCCATCGCCGGCGTCACGCGCGTGATCACGATCGGCGGCGCGCAAGCCGTCGGCGCACTGGCCTACGGCACCGCGACCATTCCGCCCGTCGACAAGATCGTCGGTCCGGGCAATGCCTACGTCGCCGCCGCCAAGCGCCGCGTGTTCGGCACGGTCGGTATCGACATGATCGCGGGGCCGTCGGAAATCCTCGTGCTGTGCGACGGCACGACGGACCCGGACTGGGTCGCGATGGACCTGTTCTCGCAGGCCGAGCACGACGAACTGGCGCAGGCGATCCTGCTGTGCCCCGACGCCGACTACATCGCCAAGGTCGAAGCGAGCATTCATAAACTGCTGCCGACGATGCCGCGCAAGGACACCATCGCCACGTCCATGACGGACCGCGGCGCGCTGATCAAGGTGCGCGACATGGATGAAGCGTGCGCCATCGCGAACGCCATCGCGGCCGAGCACCTGGAGATTTCCGCCGAGGATCCGCAGCAGTGGGCCGACAAGATCCGCCACGCGGGTGCGATGTTCCTGGGCCGCTTCTCGTCCGAATCGCTGGGCGACTACTGCTGCGGCCCGAACCATGTGCTGCCGACGTCGCGCACGGCGCGCTTCTCGTCGCCGCTGGGCGTGTACGATTTCCAGAAGCGCTCGTCGATCCTGTTCGTGTCGGAGGCCGGCGCGCAAACGCTGGGCAAGGTCGCGGCCGAACTCGCGTACGGCGAGGGCCTGCAGGCGCACGCGCGCAGCGCAGAACTCAGGATTAAATCGACATCATGACGGCCTGGCTCGATCAGGTCTTCTGCGAGGATGCGCTGGCCGGCATGGCGCGCATCCCCGACGGCAGCATCGACCTGATCCTGACGGACCCGCCTTATAATCTCGGCAAGGATTACGGCAACGGCTCGGACCAGCAGAGCGTGGAGGATTACCTCGCGTGGACCGAGCGCTGGATCGATTGCGCGCTGCCGAAGCTGAAGGACAACGGCAGCCTGTACATCTTTCTCACGTGGCGCTTCGCGCCCGAGATCTTCGTCATGCTCAAGCGGCGCATGACGATGATGAACGAGATCATCTGGGACCGCCGCGTCCCCTCGATGGGGGGCAGCACCAGGAGCTTCAGCTCGGTGCACGACACCATCGGCTTCTTCGTGAAGCGCAAGGATTATTATTTCGACTTGGACTCCGTGCGTATCCCGTACGACGCCGAGACGAAGAAGGCGCGATCGCGCTCGATCTTCGTGGGCGCCAAGTGGCTGGAAGTGGGTTACAACCCGAAGGACCTGTGGAGCGTGTCGCGCCTGCATCGCGAACATGCGGAACGGGTCGACCATCCGACGCAGAAACCGCTCGAGATCATCGAGCGCATGGTCAAGGCGTCATGCCCGCCGGGCGGCGTCGTGCTCGACCCGTTCATGGGCAGCGGCACGACGGCACTGGCTGCCAAACGCCTCGGCCGGCATTTCACCGGTTTCGAACTGAACCCCGCTTACTGCGCGATCATCGCGGAACGCTTGTCCGCCCCCGCGCAGCCGGCCACCAAAAAACGCAAAGGCACACGTGCCGAAGTTTCAACCACCGCCACCGAAGGAGTGAACCAGGAATGACCAGCATCGACAACCTCATCGCCAACACGATCCGCGAAGACGTCCGTGCCGGCCATATCTACAGCGTGCCGGATTCGAGCGGCTATATCAAGCTGGACGC
Source organism: Massilia sp. PDC64 (assembly GCF_900101265.1). Lineage (GTDB taxonomy): Bacteria > Pseudomonadota > Gammaproteobacteria > Burkholderiales > Burkholderiaceae_D > Telluria. The sequence continues at coordinate 171,213 of NZ_FMZS01000007.1, read as the reverse complement.
GATGGAAAACCCGTACCAGCTGCCGGACACGCTGCGTGCCGAACTGGCCCAGCGCCTGGCGGACGCCGTCCTGAACCGCTATCCGGTGCCGTCGTACGCGGGCATCAAGGAACGCATCCGCGCCAAGCTGGGCGTGCCGGCCGGGTTCGACGTCATCCTCGGCAACGGCTCGGACGAGATCATCTCGATCCTGTGCACCGCCACCGCGCGTCAGGATCGCCGCGCCGTCGTGATGGCCCCGATCCCGGCATTCGTGATGTTCCAGCGCTCCGCCCAGTTCGCGGGCATGGACTTCGTCGGCGTGCCGCTGAAAGCCGATTTCTCGCTGGACCGCGCCGCCATGCTGGCCGCGATCGCCGAGCACAAGCCGAGCCTCGTGTTCCTGGCGTACCCGAACAACCCGACCGGCAACCTGTACGACGAGGCCGACATGGTCGCCATCATCGAGGCGCTGGGCGAACACGGCATCGCCGTCGTGGACGAGGCCTACCAGCCGTTCGCGCGCACGAGCTTCATGGACAAGCTGCCCAAGTACCCGAACCTCGTCGTGATGCGCACGCTCTCGAAGCTGGGCCTGGCCGGCATCCGCCTGGGCTACCTGACCGCCGCGCCCGCCCTGCTGGAACAGTTCGACAAGGTCCGTCCGCCGTACAACGTCAACGTATTGACGCAGGTGGCGGCCGAATTCGCGCTCGACCACGTCGAGGTGCTGGACGAGCAGGCCGCCCGCCTGAACGAAGCCCGTACGGAACTGGCGGCCGCCATGGCCGCGCTGCCGGGCGTGACGGTGTTCCCGTCGAGCGCCAATTTCATCACCTTGCGCGTACCGGACGCGGAAAAGACCTGCGCTAAACTGTTCGCAGAACGGGTGTTGATTAAAAATTTGAGTAGAATGCATGAATTGCTGGCCAATTGCATCCGTGTTACGGTCAGCACCCCGGAAGAAAACTCCGTATTCCTGAATGCCCTGAAGGCTTCGCTGCAAGCCTGAACACCGCCGAGCACCTTGCAATGACCCGCACCGCAGAAATCACGCGCAACACCAGCGAGACGCAGATCCGCGTCGCGCTCAACCTGGACGGCACCGGCCGCCAGAAACTCAATACCGGGGTGCCGTTCCTCGACCACATGCTGGACCAGATCGCGCGCCACGGCCTGATCGACCTGGAAGTCGAAGCCGTCGGCGACCTGCACATCGACGACCACCACACCGTCGAGGACACGGGCATCACGCTGGGCATGGCGGTGGCCAAGGCCATCGGCGACAAGAAGGGCATCCGCCGCTACGGCCATGCCTACGTGCCGCTGGACGAGGCGCTGTCGCGCGTCGTGATCGACTTCTCCGGCCGCCCGGGCCTGGAATGGCATGTGCCGTTCACCCGCGCGACGATCGGCCGCTTCGACGTCGATCTCACCATCGAGTTCTTCCGCGGCTTCGTGAACCACGCGGGCGTGACGCTGCACGTGGATAACCTGCGCGGCGTGAACGCGCACCACCAGTGCGAGACCGTCTTCAAAGCCTTCGGCCGCGCGCTGCGCATGGCGTCCGAGCTGGATGCGCGCGCCGCGGGCACGATCCCGTCCACCAAGGGCAGCCTGTAAAGAGAATCATGAACAAGATTGTTGTTGTCGACTACGGCATGGGCAACCTGCGTTCGGTTGCGCAGGCCCTGCGCGCCGTCGCGCCCGAAGCCGACGTCCAGATTTCCGGCGACGTGGCCGCCATCGACGCGGCCGATCGCATCGTCCTGCCCGGCCAGGGCGCCATGCGCGACTGCATGCGCAGCCTGCGCGAATCCGGCGTCGAGGACGCCCTGCTGCGCGCGGCGAAAACCCGTCCGATGATGGGCGTGTGCGTGGGCGAGCAGATGCTGTTCGATTCCAGCGACGAGAACGGCGGCGTGCCGGGCCTGGGTCTGTTGCCCGGCAAGGTCGTGCGCTTCGAGCTCGACGGCAAGCTGCAGGCCGACGGCTCGCGCTTCAAGGTCCCGCAGATGGGCTGGAACCGCGTGCACCAGAAGCGTGCCCACCCGCTGTGGGAAGGCGTCGCCCCGGACAGCTATTTTTATTTCGTGCACAGCTATTACGCCCAGCCGGCCGAGGCGCAGGACGCCATCGGCGAGACCGACTACGGCGGACATTTCTGCTGCGCGGTCGCGCGCGACAACATCGTCGCCACCCAGTTCCACCCCGAGAAAAGCGCGGCCGCCGGCCTGCGCCTGTATCGCAACTTCGTCCACTGGAAACCCTGAGTTACCTAATCAACCGACTACGACCATGCTGCTGATCCCCGCCATCGACCTGAAAGACGGTCACTGCGTTCGCCTGAAACAGGGCGACATGGACCTCGCCACCGTGTTCTCCGAAGATCCCGCCGAGATGGCGCTGCACTGGCTCAAGAAGGGTGCGCGCCGTCTGCACCTGGTCGACCTGAACGGTGCGTTCGCGGGCAAACCGAAGAACGAAGAGGCGATCAAATCGATCCTGCAAGTCGTGCAGGAGTACGCCGAAGACAACGACCTGGACGAGATCCCGGTCCAGCTGGGTGGCGGCATCCGCGACCTGGACACCATCGAGCGCTACCTGGACGACGGCATCACCTACATCATCGTGGGTACCGCGGCCGTCAAGAACCCGGGCTTCCTGCACGACGCCTGCGGCGCCTTCCCGGGCAGCATCATCGTCGGCCTGGACGCCAAGGACGGCAAGGTTGCGACCGACGGCTGGAGCAAGATGTCCGGCCATGAAGTCATCGACCTGGCGAAGAAATTCGAAGGCTACGGCGTGGAATCGATCATCTACACCGACATCGGCCGCGACGGCATGATGGGCGGCGTGAACATCGAAGCGACCGTGCGCCTGGCGCAGGCCGTCAAGATCCCCATCATCGCTTCGGGCGGCCTGCACAACCTGGCCGACGTGGAAGCCCTGTGCGCCGTGCAGGACGAGGGCATCGAAGGCGTGATCTGCGGCCGCTCGATCTACGAAGGCACGCTCGACCTGGCCAGCGCGCAGGAACGTGCGGATGAACTCACCGAGGGCGCGCAGGCGTAATTCGGCCACCGCCCTCAAAACCGTCGCCCCTGCGGAGGCAGGGGCCCAATAGAACTTGGGTCCCCGCCTTCGCGGGGACGACGCTAACTTAGTACTCTTATGCTCGCAAAACGCATCATCCCCTGCCTGGACGTCACCGGCGGCCGCGTGGTCAAGGGCGTCAACTTCACCGAACTGCGCGATGCCGGCGACCCCGTCGAGATCGCACGCCGCTACAACGAGCAGGGCGCCGACGAGATCACCTTCCTCGACATCACCGCCTCGTCCGACGGCCGCGACCTGATTCTGCCGATCATCGAAGCGGTGGCATCGACCGTGTTCATCCCGCTGACCGTGGGCGGCGGCGTGCGCAAGGTCGAGGACGTGCGCCGCCTGCTGAACGCCGGCGCGGACAAGGTGTCGATGAACACCTCGGCCGTGACCAACCCGCAGCTCGTGTACGACGCGTCGCAGAAACACGGCGCGCAGTGCATCGTCGTCGCCATCGACGCCAAGCAGGTCGCGCCCGGCAAGTGGGAAGTGTTTACCCACGGCGGCCGCAACCCGACCGGCATCGATGCCGTCGAATGGGCCCGCAAGATGGAAAGCCTGGGCGCCGGCGAACTGCTCTTGACCAGCATGGACCGCGACGGCACCAAGGTCGGCTTCGACCTGGGCCTGACGCGCGCCGTCTCGGACGCCGTCGGCATCCCCGTGATCGCCTCGGGCGGCGTGGGCGGCCTGAAGGATCTCGCCGACGGCGTGCTGGAAGGGCATGCCGACGCCGTACTGGCCGCGAGCATCTTCCACTACGGGCAGCACACGGTCGGCGAAGCCAAGCGCTTCATGGCCGACCGCGGCATCCCGATGCGCCTCGACTGATTGATGGAACCGACGACCATGGTGACACCGACCACCCCCCCGACGATCCCGGCCCAGCCCTGGCTCAAGAAAGTCCAATGGGACGAGCATGGCCTCGTGCCGGTGATCGCCCAGGAAGCCGCCACCGGCGACATCCTGATGTTCGCCTGGATGAACCGCGAAGCCCTGGCCAAGACCGTGGAGCTTGGCGAGGCCGTGTACTGGAGCCGCTCGCGCAAGAAGTTGTGGCACAAGGGCGAAGAGTCTGGCCACGTGCAGAAAGTGCTGGAAATCCGCCTCGACTGCGACGAAGACGTCGTGCTGCTGAAGGTCGAGCAGGCCGGCGGCATCGCCTGCCACACCGGCCGCCATTCCTGCTTCTTCCAGAAGTTCGAGAACGGCGACTGGAACAGCGTCGAGCCCGTGCTGCAGGATCCGGACACCATCTACACCAACCCGAAGAAGAAATAATGAGCACGCAACTGGAACGCCTGGCGGCCGTCATCGAATCCCGCAAGCCGGCCAACGGCGGCGACCCGGCGGCCTCGTACGTGGCGAAACTGTTCGCCAAGGGCGACGACGCCATCCTGAAAAAGATCGGCGAGGAAGCCGTCGAGACCGTGATGGCCGCGAAGGACGTGCGCGCCGGTGCCGACGCGTCGAAGCTGCTGTACGAGACGGCCGACCTGTGGTTCCATTCGATCGTCCTGCTGGCGCAATTCGGCCTCACGCCGCAGCAGGTGCTGGACGAACTGGCGCGGCGCGAAGGCATTTCCGGCATCGAAGAGAAGGCCTCGCGTCCCAAAGACTAAGACCTGGAGAGAACATGGATAACTGCATCTTCTGCAAGATCGTCGCCAAGCAGATCCCGGCCAGCGTGGTGTACGAGGACGACGAACTGCTCGCGTTCAAGGACATCAACCCGGCCGCGCCCGTCCACCTGCTCGTGATCCCGAAGCAGCACGTGGCCACCCTGTCCGACTGCACGGATGCGCACGCGCCCGTGCTGGGCAAGATGCTGGCGCTGGCGCCGAAGCTGGCGGCCGAGCATGGCATCGCGGTCAAGACCGGCCCGGACGGCCACCGCAGCGGCGGCTACAAGACGCTGTTCAACGTCGGTCCGGACGGCGGGCAGGAGGTGTACCACCTGCACCTGCACGTCTACGGCGGGCCGCGTCCGTGGCGTGGTCTCGGTACGTAATTCCCCAAAGGAAAGAGGGCATTCCCGCCCTGCATGGCTTATACTGGCGTAGGTTTAGCTTACGCTGATCGGGCTGCCGCCCGGCAAGGAGAAAACAATGGGTTCGATGAGTCTCTGGCACTGGTTGATCGTGCTGGTCGTGGTGGTGGTGGTGTTCGGTACGGGCAAGCTGCGCAATGCGGGCTCGGACCTGGGCAAGGCCGTCAAGGGTTTCAAGGATGGCATGAAGGGCGAGGAAGAGGGCAAGACGCCGGCCAGCCAGACGGCGCAACAGACCGCGCAGCAGGTTGCCGACAAGTCGACCATCGACGTCGACGCACGCGAAAAAACGCGCCACTAAGCCCGCCATTAATCCCATGCCCGACCCCGCATGATCGATCTCGGTCTTACCAAACTCGCCATCATCGGCGCGGTGGCGCTGGTCGTGATTGGCCCCGAGAAATTGCCTAAGGTGGCGCGCATGGCCGGCACCCTGTACGGCCGCGCCCAGCGTTACCTGCACGACGTGAAGTCGGAGGTCTCGCGCGAGATCGAGATGGAAGAATTGCGCAACCTGCACAAGGATATCCAGGACAGCGCGCAAAGCTTCAAGTCCGAGGTCGAAACGTTCAAGTCCGAGGTCGAGAACACCGTCTCGACCCACATGGACGAGGTCGAGTCCGCCTGGCGCGGCGACACGGCCGTGATGCCGACGACGGCCTCGACGGACGACATCGAGCGCAAGGCGCGCGATTTCCGCCGCAAGAAGCTGGCGAAGACGTCGAGCGTGCCCGCCTGGTACAAGAACCGCCAGGGCACGCGCCAGCACGTTCTGTCCGGCGCCGCGCGCGTGCGCAAGTTCCGTCCCGGCGCCACCTCCAACACCAAATTTTTCTGATGACGGCCGCCGTTGGGCGCCGCTCTAGCGCCAGATGACTGAAGAAACCGCGGGCGAAGAAACCTTCATCTCCCACCTGGTCGAGCTGCGCGACCGCCTGATCAAGGCGACGTACGGCATCGTCCTCGCGTGCATCGTGCTGATGCTGTGGCCGGGCCCGGCACGCATCTACGATTTTCTCGCCGCCCCGATGCTGGCCGCGCTGCCGGCCGGCTCCAAGATGATCGCGACGGGCGTCGTCGCGCCGTTCCTCGTGCCGATGAAGGTCACGCTGCTGATCGCCTTCATCCTCGCGCTGCCGTGGGTGTTTTATCAAGTCTGGGCGTTCGTCGCGCCCGGGCTGTACGCGCACGAAAAGCGGCTCGTGCTGCCGCTCGTGATCTCGTCGTCGATCCTGTTCATCGCCGGCGTCGCGTTCTGCTATTTCTTCGTGTTCGGCCGCGTGTTCCACTTCATCGGCAACTTCTCGCCGAATTCCATCGCCGTGATGCCGGACATCGAGAACTACCTCGACTTCGTGATGTCCATGTGCCTCGCGTTCGGCGCCACGTTCGAGGTGCCGGTCGTCGTCGTAATCCTCGTCCGGATGGGCATCGTCAGCGTCGAGAAGCTGCGTTCGATCCGCCCGTACGCCATCGTCGGCGCGTTCGTCATCGCCGCCATCGTGACGCCGCCGGACGCCGTCAGCCAACTGGCGCTGGCCATTCCGATGTGCCTGCTGTTCGAGCTTGGCTTGCTGATGGCGCCGATCTTCGTGCGCGCCACGCAGGCGCCGCAGGAACAGTCCTGATCCAAACCAACGGCGCCCACGGGCGCCGTTGTTCGTTTCACGGGCAGCTGCCGATCACGTAATAGCCCGGCGCCGTCTGCGCCAGCGTACTCGTATAAAACGTGTTGTCGAGTCCCATGTTCTGGTTCGACCCGTTGGCCAGCGCATAGCCGCCGCTGTCGTGGGCCCGTCCCGCCTGCACGTGGGCGTAGTTGCCGGACGTCGTCGCGCTGCACGTCCAGCTAGAGGCCGTCGTGCCCGCCACCGCCGCCGACAGCGCGCTCTCGCTGCTGCCGTTCGTGGCCGACACCTGGTAGTTGTACGTCGTGCTGGCCGCGAGCCCGCCATCCGTGTACGACGTGGCCGTCACCGGGCTCGCATTCACGCGGCTGCCGTTGCGGTAGACGTAATAGCCGGTGGCGCCACTGGCCGCATTCCACGTCAGGGTCACGCTGTTCGACGTCGTCGCGCCCACCGCAAGGCCGGCCGGGGGCTGCAACGCGGGCGGTGTCCCGACGAGGAACTGGGCGATGGAGCAGGCGTTGGACGTGAGGCCCGTGCCGCTGTCCGTCGCCGTCACGCTGCCCGTGTAATAGCCGTTGGCGAGATTCGTGTACGACTTCGTAAAACTCGCGCCGCTGCCGGCGGCCGTGTCGTTGACGGCGCTGGGACCGTTCAGCACGACGCGCCAGGACGAGATGCTGCCCGCGCTGTCCGTGCCGCTGCCGGACACGGTGACGGTCGTGCCGGACACGCTCGCGTTGCAGCTGTCGACGACGGGAGGCGCTGCGCGTGCCGCCCGCAGGTTGTTCCTGAACCAGAAATCCATCACGAAGGCCGGATAGTTCACGTGCGTCGCGTCGACGAAGTTCGTGTTCTGCCCGCCGCTGCCGGCCGGCCACGCATGGCCCATGCCGCTGACCGTGACCTCCGTCGTGCGCAGCTTGCCGTTCGCATCCGTGTAGGGGACACTCGTGCCGCCCGTCGCCACCGTCGTCGATTGTCCCTTCGTGAACGTGCCGCCGTAGACGAGGCGCATGGCCTGCGCATCCATCGGACCGTATTGCTGCGACACCGTGTAATCGCTCGTGCCCCACACGACGCTCGCGATCTGGCTCGCGAACGCACCGCTGCTGCTGCCCGCGAGCGCCTTGCAGTTGTTGGCCGCATTGGTCGCCGTGTAGCCGGCCGGGACGGCGCCGATCTGCGTCGTCGTCGTGCCCGGCGGCGGACCCGCGTTGATGCCCACGCCGGCGAACACGTCCGGCGCAAGGCAGCCGAGCGCCATCGTCTCGCCGCCGCCCGACGACAGCCCCGCCACATAGACCTGGTTCGGGTCGATCGCGTACTGGGCATTGCCCGTAAAACGCTTGATCAGGTCCAGCAGCACACCGTCATGGCCCGACGTGCGGTTGTGGTTCGTGCTGGCGTAATCCCAGCAATGATTGCTGTAGACATTGCCCGTCGCATTCGGCGCCAGGATGATCGCGCCGTACTGGTCCGCCGCCTTCTTCCAGTTGAAGCCGCCGTCGCTGCCGCTGTCGACGACGTCGCCGGCGGCTGTCTGCGCGCAGCCGTGCAGGACGAGCACGAGGGCGCGCTTGCCGTTCAGCGCCGGCTGCGTGGCCGGCCAGTAGAAGTAGCCCGTCAGGTTGCCGCCGTTGACGGTGTCGGCGGCCCACGTCTGGTTGCCGCTCCATGTGCCGGGCCCGGCCGTGACTTGGGCCTGCGCCGTGCAGGTTGCGCCCGCCAGCAGGACGAGCGAAATGATATGCCGCATGCGTTGTCTCCCCTCTGTTTGATTGTTGTCAGCGTTTCATTCTAGGAGGCGGTTGCATGCATACAAGGCCGCGCACGAGCACGCACGGTGTGCGGTTTTGCACAGGCAGATTTCGCATAAAGAAGCGCAAATATCTTCGTTTTCCGACTAAGCGTGCATCCCTATACTTTTTCCAAAGGGATGAGTTCCCGCGACAAGCAACCGAAGGATGCAGATGGCACCACCACGCTCCGCCTACCTGGACGACACCCAGCGCCAAACCATCGCCGCCGAACGCGCCCGTCCGCTGTGGCGCGCCGAATGGCCCACCTGGCTCCTCATCGCCGTCATCCACGGCGGCTGGTTCGGCACGCTCGCGTGCTGGCAAACGATCGGCCCGGTTCTCGGCACGCCGCTGATGATCTGGTGGACCGCGTGGTACATGTCGCTGCAACACGAACTGATCCACGGCCACCCGACGCGTCGCCCGTGGCTCAACGCGCTGTTCGGCTATTTGCCGCTGGCCGTGTGGTATCCGTACGGCCTGTACCGCGACAGCCACCTGCGCCACCACGACGATTCCCAGTTGACGATGCCCGAGCGCGACACGGAAAGCTGGTACGTGTCGCCGGCCGCATGGGGCGAGATGGGCCCGCTGCGCCGCCGCCTGCACTGGTTCAACAAGACCTTCTTCGGCCGCCTGCTCGTGGGGCCGGCGCTCGCCGTCGGCGCCACGTGGATCGACGCCGTGCGCCGGCCGCTGCGCGGCGAGTGGCGCGACGTGCCGATGTGGCTGGCGCATTCGGCCCTGCTGGCCGCGCTGCTGTGGTGGATGCAGGAACGCTGCGGCGTGAGCGCGCTGTATTTCCTGATCGCGGTCTCGTACCCCGCGCAGTCGCTGGCGATGGTGCGCTCGTTCTACGAACACCGGCCCGCTGCGCGCGACAAGGAGCGCATCGTGCTGAACGAGGCGGATCCGCTGCTCCGGCTGCTCTTCCTGAACAACAACCTGCACCTCGTGCATCACGACCTGCCGTCGCTGCCGTGGTATCTGCTGCCGCGCGTGTACCATGCGCGCCGCGCCGAGTACCTCGCGCGCAACGGTCACTTTCATTTCGACGGCTACGGCGACCTCGCACGCCGCCACGGTTGGCGCGCCATCGACGCACCCGTGCATCCGCACGTTCCGGAGGTCTCGTGACCTGGAAGATCGCCCTGCCGATGTACAACGTGTCGCCGCGCCTGCGCGACGGCTACGAGACGTTGCTCGCCGCGCTGATGGACCAGGCGGGCCTGGAAGGCGTCGGAGAAGTCGTGCGCGACGTGACGCTGCCCGCGTTCTGGCAGCGGTCCGACCTGTTGTTCAGCCAGACGTGCGGCTATCCGTACCTGCACGCGTTGCAGGGCCGCGCGGCGCTCGTGGCGACACCCTGTTTCGACGTGCCCGGGTGCGCCGGCAGCGATTATGCGAGCGCGTTCGTCGTCCGTACCGACAGCGGCATCCGCACGCTGGCAGACGCGCGCGGCCGCGTGGCCGCCGCCAACGAGCGTCACTCGAACAGCGGCATGAACGCGCTGCGCCATGCGGTGGCGCCGCTGGCGCGCGGCGGGCGCTTTTTCAAGCAGGTGGCGTGGACCGGCAGCCATGTGGGGAGCGTGCGTCTCGTGCGCGCGGGCGAGGCGGACATCGCCGCCATCGATTGCGTGACGTATGCCTACCTCGGCGGCGAGGATCCGGCCGCGATCGCTGGCCTGAGAGTGATCGGCTGGTCGGCACGGTCTCCCGGCCTGCCGCTGATCGCGGGCAGCGCCGTGCCTGCCACGTGGGTGCGGCGGCTGCGCGCGGCTCTGCTGGCGCCGGGCGAGCGGTTGCAGGACGCGATGGAACCGCTGCGGATCGAAGCCTTCCGCCACGTCGACGATACGGAGTACGCGCGCATCGCACGGCTGGAGGCGGGCGCGCGGGCGCTGGGGTATCCCGAACTGGCCTGAACCTTATTCCACCGTGATCGGCAGATCGCGCCCCTCCAGCGCCACCTGTCCCGCGTAATCCGCCGCATAGATGCGCAGCACGTAATCGCCCGGTTCGAGACCGTCGACCTTCCACGTGCCCGGCAGCGCCACGCCGTCGTGCAGCGTGTTGTTGACGGCATAGGCGAACACGGTGGCCTTGCTGCCGTAGACCGTGATGCCGCTATTTTCCGCGTACAGCAGTTTTACGGCCTCGCGCTCGCGCGGCAGGCGGTCGTACACCTGCGTGATGCGCGGTGTCTCGAACCCGGCGACGGGGCTGCCGTCCGCATGGAGCAGCTGGTAACCCACCTTGTACAAGCCGAGACGGCGCCGCGCCAGGTTGTCGTCCATCTGGTCATAGGCCGCGGCGACGATGGTCACGTCGCCGAGCGTGCGCGCCACGTGCAGGCGCTGGCCCTTCTTGCGCGGCAGGCGCTGGCCGTTCGCATCGTACAAGGCGATGCTCTGGATGCGGGGCGGCACCGTGTCGCGCAGGCCCGTGAACGGCAGCGCCAGCGCATTGACGGCGACGCCGCCGGGGTAGTACTCCATGTGCACGTGCGCCATCGGATTGATCGTGCCGAGCGCGTCGCCGACGGCGAAGCGCGTGCCGCGCCGCACGCGCAAGCGTCCCGCCTTGCCTTTCGCATCGCGCAGCACCTCGAAGCGCGGATCGAGCGGCTTGCCCGCCGCGTCGCGGCCCACGCGCATGTGGATGTACGACAGCGGCCCGATGCTCATGCCTTCGCCCAGCTGGCCGAACGCCCAGTTGGGATAAGGGTCGCTCACCGTCGCGGGCAGGACCGCCAGCACGCGCGCGCCGACGTCCGCGCGGATATCGAGGCCCGCGTGAAAATGGTCGCGGTTCTCGCCGTCGTAGCTGCCGCGCACCTCGCCCAGTACGCCGACCACTTCGTGCGGTTCCGTTTGCGGGCCCACGGGCCAGGGCATGGAGGCCACGGCCGGCAGCACCTGCGGCCGCGCCTGCGGGGCAGGGGTGCCCGGTTGGGGTGGGGCCAGCACGAACATCTGCTGCGCCTGGCCATCGGCCACCACCAGCGCACCGTCGCGCTTCACCGCGATGCCGCGCGGCGCATACAGCCGCACGCTGCCGTCGCTGGCGTAGCTCGTGTTCGGCGGATGGTCGGCGTCCGCCAGCGCGTGATACTGCCCGCTCGGGTCGAACTGGAGGATGCGGCCACCCGCGCCGCTCGCGTACAGGTAGCCGTCATGCGTCAGCGCCAGCGCGACGGGGCGCCGCAACAGCGGACGCCGCTCGTCCTCAGGGGCACGCGCGAGCGTCGTCACCTCGCCCGTCTTGTCGATGCGCCGGATCGCGTTGTTGCCGGTGTCGGCGACAAACAGCACGCCGTGCTTGTCGACCGCAATCGCGCTCGGCGTGTCGAAGGCGGCCCCGGTGCCCGTGCCGTCGAGGTAGTCGGGCGTGCCGCTGCCCGCCACCGTCGTCACCGCGCCGTCCTTCGCGATGCGGCGGATGCGGTCGTGGTAGGTGTCCGCGACATAGACATTGCCGTCGCGGTCGACGGCAACGCCGACCGGGCCGTCGAAGCCGGCATCGGCGCCCGCCAGCGTGCTCACGCTGCCGTCCGGCGCCACTTTGCGGACCGCGTTGTTGTGCGTATCGGCCACGTAGAGATTGCCGAGGCGGTCGATGGCCAGCGCCGACGGCGTGTCGAACGCGGCGGCGGCGCCGACGCCGTCCGCGAAGCCCGCGTGGCCGCCGGCGAAGATCGTCACCTGGCCATCGGGCGCGATGCGGCGGATGCAGCTGCACTCGCCGCCGTCGGCCACGAACACATTGCCGTGCGCGTCGACGACGGTGCCGAACGGATCGCCGTAGCGGTCCGGCAGCGGCGTCACGCGCGCGGACCACGCGGGCTTCGTCGGCGCGTCGGCGGGGCGCCAGAACGCGCGTCCCGGCGTCGCATCCTGGCGCGCGTTGAAGACGTACAGGGCCGCGCCGCCGGCCAGCACGGCGACGCCCGCGAGCGCCGCGACAATTGTCGAGCGCTTCACGTTATTGCATCAGCTGGCCGATGATCTTCACGGGCGCATTGCCGTAACCGAGGAACTGGTCGTGGAACTGCTTCAGGTTGAAGCGGTCGCCCAGCTGCGCCTTGCGGCGTTCGCGCAATTCCATGATGTCGCTGTAGCCGCTGAAATAGCTGGAGAGCTGCACGGACGAGAGTTGCGCGCGCTTCCACTTCTCGGCCGCTTCCTGCGGGGTCTGGAACGCCTGGCGCACGAGCAGGTCCATGGCCTGTTCGCGCGTCATGCCCAGCACGTGCACGCTGTAGTCGAGGATCGTGTTGGAGACGCTGCGCAGGTTCCACTTGCACCACATCAGCCACAGTTCCGGCGCGTTGTCGCCATAGCCGGATTCCAGCATCATGCGCTCGCCGTACACGGCCCAGCCTTCGACCATCGCGCCGTTGCCGAACAAGGCCTTCACCAGCGACGGCGAGCGGTTCGCGTTCATCAGCTGCGTGTAGTGGCCGGGGATCGCCTCGTGGATATTCAGGATTTGCAGCATCCAGTTGTTGTACTCGCGCAGGCTGCTTTCGGCCTGCTCGGGCGTGAGGCCGTCCAGCGGCGTCACGTTGTAATAGGTTTTATCTTTCGGACGGTACGGACCCGGCGCGTCGATGCTGGCGCCTGCCACGCCGCGCTGGTACAGCGGCGTCTCGCGCACGACGAGCGGCTTGCTCGGGTCGATCGTCACGAGATTATTCCTGATCACGTACTCCTGCAGCTGCGGGATCTGGCGCCGGATCTCGGGCAGGAAGTTGGCCGGTGTCGTGTGCTGCAGCGACAGCTTGTCGATCACCATGCCGATCTTTTTGTACCGGTCGGCGGGCTTCGCGGTGCTGCCCATCGTCTTGTCCCACAGCTGGTCGGCGAGGCCGTCCATGCGCGTGAGGAGTTCGTCGCGCGCGGCCAGGGCCTTCTGGTACGTCTGCTCGCCCGTGCTGGCGGACTGGATCTCGAACGCGAATTTTTGCTCGTACAGGTCTTTCCCGATGCGGAACGAGCGGGCGCGCTGCATCTGCACCTGCGACTTGTCGAGGTCCGACAGGAAGTCGACCCACGCCACCACCGCCGTGCCGGCGTTCGCGATGCGCTGCGCGAAGATCGCCTTCTCCTGCGGCGTCAGGATCGATTCCTGCGCCGCCTTGCCGAGGTCCGCCAGCACGACGAGGGTGCCCGGCGCCTGCTGGATCGCGAGCTGCGTGTGTTCGTGCGTCGGGTTGACGATGGACGCCTGCGCGGCCTGGTAGTACGCGGGCACGTCGGCCAGGCGCTTCAGGATCGTGCGCAGGCGCTGGGCCTTCGCGGCGTATTCCGTATTCAGGATCAGGTCGAACGTCTGCGCCACGTTGTACTCGGCCGGGTTCCATTCGAACTCGCGGAACGTCGTCAGCTGCCAGCGCTCGTATTTCAGCTTGTTGAGGAGGACAGCGAGGTCGGTGCGCTGGTTCGGCGACAGCTTGTCGGCGTTCAGCTTGCCGAACTTGTCGAGCCATTCGTCGAGGAAGGCGAGTTTTTTCGCGCGCGTGGCGGCGTCAGGAATCGTCAGCTTGGCGGCGGCGTCGAACTTGCCGACGTAGATGCCGTCTTCCGGATCGATGCGCCACAGCGCGGTGAGGAATTGCATGGACAGCGAGTCCATGTAGCGGTCGTTGCGGTTCACCGGCGTGGCGGCGGCGACGGGCGCGGCGGCCTTTTGTACCGGTTTTTCCTCGGCTTTGGCCTTCTTCGGCGAAGGCTTGGCCTTGGCGCTGCTGGTGGCCTTGTGATGCGTCTTGGGACGCGCACTTGCCGGCGCCAGCGCGACGCTGGTCAGCAGGACGGCCAGTGCGATTTTCGATTTCATCATGTTCTATCTGCCTGATTCATGGATGGGCCAGACGGGGGGCGCCAGATTAGCATCATTTGCCGTGCTTGCGGGCATCTGAAACAATACGTCACGAACGCGAACCGCCGTCAACGCCCCCGTAACTGCATTCAACGTCAGCCGGTTTGCCATTCCGCGACCGACGGCGGCCGCGGCCCCGCCGACCCTGCCAGCCCCGCCTGCAGCATGGCCAGCATGTCTGACGGCGACATGCGCGCGGCGACGTCCGTCCCTTCCAGCAGGCTGTCGGCCAGGTCGCGCTTGTGGCGGTGCAGGTCGACGATGCCTTCCTCGATCGTGTGGCGTGCGACGAGCCGGTAGATCGTGACGGGACGCTGCTGGCCCATGCGGTGCGCGCGGTCGCTGGCCTGGTCTTCCACGGCCGGGTTCCACCACGGGTCCATGTGGATCACGTAGTCGGCCGCCGTCAGGTTGATACCGACGCCGCCCGCCTTCAGCGAGATCAGGAACAGATCGCCGTCGCCCGCCTGGAACGCGTCCACGCGGCGCTTCCGTTCCTGCATCGGGGTCGACCCGTCGAGGTACTGGTAGCGGATGCCGCGCTCGTCCAGATGCTTGCGGATCAGGGTGAGGTGGTCGACGAACTGGCTGAACACGAGCGCCTTGTGGCGGTTTTCCAGCAGTTCGTCGGCGAGGCGCGCGAACGTCTCCAGCTTGCTGCTGCGGATGCCGCTCTCCGGCGCGACGAGGGCCGGATTGCAACACGCGCGGCGCAGCTTCATCATCTCCGCGAGGATCTGGATCTGTTTCTGGGATTGCGGTGCCTCCAGCGCGGCGATGCGTTCCAGCGCTTCGCGCCGCAGCGATTCGTACAGCGCCGTCTCTTCTTCCGACAGCTGCACGGGCAGCACGATCTCCGTGCGGGGCGGCAGTTCGGACAGCACCTGCGCTTTTGTCCTGCGCAGGATGAACGGCTGCGTGAGGCGGCGCAGGCGCGTGCGAGCCGCAAGTTCCGCGCGCTTGTCGGACGCCTTTTCGATCGGGCCGGCGAAGCGCAACTGGAACTGGTCGCTTGTCCCCAGCAGGCCAGGGTTGATGAAGCGGAACAGGTTCCACAACTCGCCCAGGTGGTTCTCCAGCGGCGTGCCGGTGGCGACCATCCTGAAATCGCCCTGCAGTGCCATCACGGCCGCCGAGCGGCGCGTGTACGCATTCTTGATGGCCTGTGCCTCGTCCAGCACGATGGTGTGCCAGCGGATGCCGTCGAACAGGGCGGACTCCAGCTGCAGCAGGCCGTAGCTCACGACGATCACGTCGAACGGTCCCGCTTCCTTCAGCATCGCGGCGCGGTCGCCGGGGCCGAACAGGCGCACGTTCAACGTGGGCGCGAAGCGCTCCGCCTCGGCCAGCCAGTTCGTCGCGACGGACGTCGGTGCGACGACGAGCGTCGGCCCGCCCGGCGCGCGCGACAGGATCAGCGCCAGCGCCTGCAAGGTCTTACCGAGGCCCATGTCGTCCGCGAGGCAGGCGCCCACGCCCCAGTGCGCAAGGCGAGATAGCCATTCGAAGCCCTCGACCTGGTAGTCGCGCAGCTCCGCCTGCAGCGTGCCGGGCAACTGCGGGCGGTATTCCGCGTTCTCCTGCATGTGCTTCAGGTGCGCGCGCCAGGCTTTGTCGGCATCGACGCCGCCCGCTTCCAGGGCCATCTCTTCCAGTGCGAAGCTGGCGAGGGGATGGAAGCGCAGCGCTTCCTGGTCGGCGTCGCTGTAGGCGGACAAATCCATCAGGCGGCGGTGCAGTTCGTGCGTAAGTGCCAAGAACTGGTTGTCGCCGAGTGCGATGAAACGGTCCTCGCGCACGCGTGCGAGCAGTTCGCGCAAGTCCATCACCTTGTTCTCGTCGACCTGTACTTCGCCGTTCGCGGCGAACCAGTCCTTGTCGCGCCGGATCTGCAGGCGCACGGACTTCGACGTGATTTTCTTCGACACGCGGAACGATTCGCCTTCCGGCCACGCGACGACGACCTTCGTTGCATCCAGTTCCTGCAGCTGGACGACGAGCTCCAGGCAGTGGATGGGCGCCGCCAGCAGCCACTCGCCATGTTCGTCTTCCGCCTGCTCCAGCACGGGCAGGTCGGCCAGCAGCTGGCGCTCGGCCTCGCGTTCCGCGTTGAGATCGCGGCGCGCTTCCGTGCGCACGCCGCCCACGTCGGCGATGACGCTTTCGGCGCCGTCGCCGGGGCGGAAGTAGGGCCCCGCATCCGGCAGCGGCCGCACCATCACCTGGATGCGCAGGCCCTGCTGGTACGGCAGAAGATTGATGTGCAGGCGCGGGTCGGCCGTCACCTGCTCGATGTCCGCCGCGCTGCCGCCGATGTCCGACTGCACCGTGACGATCGAGGAGATGGCGCTGATCGCCTGCAGCACGCGCTTTTCCGCTTCCAGCGGCACTTCGAGCCCGTCGCCGACGATGGCGCCGATGCGCCGGTGCTCGTCTTTTACGCGCACGATGCGCAGGCGCGTGGGCGTCTCCTTCGTGACGACGACTTCGCCCTGCTGCTCACGTAGGGGCGGCACCAGCGTGATCAGGACCTTGCCGCCGCCGGCGCGCACGACCAGCTGCGGCTCGCCCGGCAGCAGTTCGATGCGCGTGCCCGGCGAGTCCATCCAGAACAGCAGCGGATGGCCGGCCAGCGCGGCCACGGCCTTGTCCAGGTCGAATTCGTAGCGCGTGCCCGTGCCGCTGTAGTAGCGGTAGGCGCCGATGCTGGCGGCCACCTGCACGTCCTGCGCGGTCAGGAAATCCAGCTCCGCCGCCTCTTCCGCGAGGCGCTTGAGGCTTAGCGGACGGCCGCGCGTCCAGCCGCCCTGCACGTCGCGCTTCTGTTCCCGCGGTTCGATGGCGCGGATGCCGAGGTGCGCATCCCACGCCACGAGCCACGCGAGGCGCGATTCCTTCACGACTTCCACGTTCACGGCGGGCTGCAGGTTGATGAGGGCGTTCAGCTGGCGTTCCCACGGCTGCTCGCGCTCGAACCACAGCGCGAGGTCGACGAAGCGGTGCTGCTGGCGCAGCGCGATCGCCTGCTTGTCCAGGCCGACCATGCCCAGCTGGCCCAGCACGGACGCGATCTGCGCCGCGATGAAGTCGAAACCGGCGGTGCGTGCGATGTCGAACAGCTGCTCCAGCATGGCGCGCTTGTCCGCCAGCTGCGGCATGCCGAGCCACCAGTGCAGCAGGGCGCGGAACATCACGGGCTGCAGGCTCGTTTCCCAGTTGCGCGACGGGAGCACTTCCGCATCGACCGTACCGCCGCGGATCTGGCGCAGCATCGACAGCTGCTGGTAGACCGCCGTGTCGTGGCTTTGCACGGCGCGCGTGGCGCTGTCCAGGTAGGACTCCACCGCCTTCGCATGTTTCGGATCGGCGCTTCTCAGCAACGCCGTCACGTACAAATGGCCGCCGATGCCTTCGAAGATGGCCTTCCTCTTGCCCGTCTCGCGCCGCAGCGCTTTCAATGCCTTGTCGAAGCCGGCCAGCGCGGGTTCCGTGTCGCCGCGCAGCAGCTGCAGCACGCTGCGGTAGTACAGCGTCGCGGATTCGTCGAGGTCGACGAGCAGGTCGGCCGCCGCATCGAGGCGTCCGCACAAAATCAGGTGTTCGGCCAGCGCCGTGCGCAGCGCCATCGATGCGCCGCCTTGTGCGACGTGTTCTTCGGCATACGCGCGGATCGCCGGTGCGCTGGCCGGTTCGCGCTGCACGTGGTTGACGAGCACCGCGAGCACGTCGTCGCGTACGAGGCCGTTGATGCGCTCCATCAGGTCCGGCTCGAACGGCCGCGCGCAGATGTCGACGAGCGGATGCAGGTACGCCGCTTCATGGCAGCGCAGGCACGCGGCCAGCAGCGGCGCGATGGCTTTCGGGCCTTCGCCTGCGAGCAGTGCGAAGCGCAGCAGCGCGACGCCCTGGCGGTAGCTGCGCAGCATGGGCGTGCCCTGCCAGTCGACGCGCAGCGGCGTCACCTGCTGGTACACCTCGCGCAACTCGTTGAACCGGCGTGCGCGCAACGCCCACTGGATGGCGGGCCAGGCGACGTCCGGCGCGATCGTGTAGCCGCGCGACGGCAGCTCGCCGATCAGCCCATCGGCGCGCAGCTGCTCGAGCGGCTCGGCCAGGTCTTCCTCGTTGCTGCTCGCTTCCAGCGGCGCCAGGTGGTCGTGGATGCGCCGCCGTCCCATCGGCTCGCCGGCCAGCGCCAGCAGGGCCAGGATCAGCTTGCGGCGCTCGTCGCAGGCTTCCACGACCGCATGCAATACCTCATCGCTCATGCAGCGAGATTCTCGATGTCGATGGCCGGCAGGCTTTCGGGGACGGGAATGCCGAACACGCGCAGATAAAAATACAGCTCCGCTTCCAGCGTGCGCACGATGCTGTCCGCCTTGCGGAAGCCGTGGCCTTCGCCGGCCAGCGTGATGTAGGCGACCGGAACGCCGCGCGTGCGCAGCGCGGACACCATCACCTCCGATTGCGGCGGCGGCACGACCTTGTCGTCGAGGCCCTGGAAGAAGATCATCGGACGGTGCAGCTTATCCGTGTGGTTAATGGGCGAGCGTTCGGCGTAGACGCGGTCGGCGCTCTCCTTCGGCGCGATCAGGTATTCGTTGTAGTGCGATTCGAACTTGTGCGAGTCCGCGTCCAGGCCTTTTAGATCGGACACGCCGTAATAGCTGGCGCCGGCCTTGAACACGTCGTGGAAGGCGAGGGCGCACAGGGTCGTCAGGCCGCCGGCGCTGCCGCCGCGGATCACGAGACGTTCGCGGTCGACGAGATCGTTGTCGACGAGGTATTGGGCGCCCGCGACGCAATCCTCGACGTCGACCACGCCCCATTGACCCTTCAACAGGTCGCGGTAGGCGCGGCCGAAGCCCGTGCTGCCGCCATAGTTCACGTCCAGCACGGCGATGCCGCGGCTCGTCCAGAACTGCGTGGCCAGTTTCAGCGTGCTGGTCGCCATGCTCGTGGGGCCGCCGTGGCCGATCACCATCAGCGGCGGCAATTCGCCCGGCTGCGGGGCGAAATCACGGTTCGTCGGCGGGTAGTAGAACGCGTACGCCGTCCTGCCGTTCATGCTCGGGTACTGGATGCTTTGCGGGACCGACAGGTAGCTCACGTCCGGCAGCTGCTCGATCGAGCGCGCCAGTACGTCGCGCTGTCCGGTCGCGAGGTCGATGCACGCGATTTCCGCCGCCAGCGTGGGCGCACCTCCCAGCAGCGCGACCGTGTCGCCTTCGACGCGCAGCTCGCCGATCTGTTCGTAGGGCGTGGCGATGGGCGTCAACTGGCCATTGCGCACGTCGAGGCGCGCCAGCCTGCTCACGCCATCCTCGATGTAGGTGCAGACGATCTCGTTCGCCGAGCGGAAGCCGTACATGCTGTTCCCGAAGACCCAGTGCGGACCGCCGAATTCGGCCGCGCGCGGGCACACGGGATGGACGACGCCGTGCTCGTAGCGGTACAGGTTCCACCAGCCGCTGCGGTCGGAAACGAAGTACAACGTCCCGTCCGGCGACCATTCCGGCTGCACGATCGCTTCTTCTGCGCCGCCCGCGATCAGGCGGCCGTCCAGCAAGGTGCCGTCTTCCCCGATCTCGGCCAGCCACAGCTCCGTTCCCTGCCACGGCATGCGCGGGTGGTCCCAGCTCAGCCACGCGAGGTGCTTGCCGTCCGGGGAGATGCGCGGCGACGAATAGAAATCGTTGCCGTCGACGAGGACGGTGACCGTGCCGTCCGCCCCGAGTGCGGCAAGCGTGTTGTCCGGGTAGGTGCCGCCTTGCGAGTGGTCTTCGCGCACGCCGATCAGGCGGCGGTGGGCGCGGTCCAGCACGAAATCGGCCCAGCGCTCGTCGCCGCCGGCGCTGACGGGGACGGGTTCGCCACTGCCGGCGCGGTCGAGGCGGTAGATGCGGTTGTCGGCGAAGTTCGAGAACCAGACGTGGCTGTCCGCGACGAGCGTCGCGCCGCCGCCGTACTCGTGCACGCGGGTGCGGACATTGAACGGGGCCGGCGTCAGTTCTTCCACCTGGCCGCCGCGGCGCCGCAGCAGCGTATTGCGGCCGCCTTCGCTGGCGCGGCCTGCCAGCCAGAACACGTCGCCGCCGTCGAGCAGCACCTGCGACAGGGGCGTGGCGCCGGCCGCGACGACGGCGGCGGTGATCGGGGAAGTCCAGGTGCCGCAGGGCGCGGCCTGTTTGCGGGTGGTGTCGGTCATGGTCGGTTCTGGAGACGGGCAGCGGGAAGACAGGCATTATAAGTCTCTGCCGCGCGGGGGGATGTCCACGTGGATGCGGTGCAAGGGGCCGAGGGATGCGATAATAGAGGTTTGCCCATCCAACCCGCGAACGGATTGTCAGCCATGCCACAATTTGCCCCGCTCCAGAACGACACCTTCCTGCGTGCGCTGCTGCGCCAGCCGACGGACTACACGCCGGTGTGGCTGATGCGCCAGGCGGGGCGCTACCTGCCGGAATACCGCGCCACGCGCGCGAAGGCCGGCTCGTTCATGGGCCTGGCCAAGAATCCGGACTTCGCCACCGAAGTCACCCTGCAGCCGATCGACCGCTATCCGCTGGACGCGTCGATCCTGTTCTCGGACATCCTGACCGTGCCGGACGCGATGGGCCTGGGCCTGTATTTCGAGGACGGCGAGGGCCCGAAATTCGAGCGCACCGTGCGCACGGAAGCGGACGTCGCCGCCCTGCGCGTGCCCGACATGGCATCCCTGCAGTACGTCTTCGATGCCGTGACGTCGATCCGCACGGCGCTGAACGGCCGCGTGCCGCTGATCGGCTTTTCCGGCAGCCCGTGGACGCTGGCGTGCTACATGGTCGAAGGCGGCGGCTCGCGCGAATTCCACACCATCAAAAAGATGCTGTACTCGCGTCCGGACCTGATGCACCGCATCCTGGAAATCAACGCGGAAGCCGTCGCGCAATACCTGAACGCCCAGATCGACGCGGGCGCGCAGGCCGTCATGATCTTCGATTCGTGGGGCGGCGCGCTGGCGGACGGCGCTTATCAACAGTTCTCGCTCGCGTACATGGAGAAGGTCGTCGCGAAGCTGCAGCGCGAGAAGGACGGCGTGCGCATCCCTTCCATCGTGTTCACGAAGGGCGGCGGCCTGTGGCTGGACGCCATGGCCGATATCGGCGCGGACGCGCTGGGCCTGGACTGGACCGTCAACCTGGGCCGTGCCCGCGCGCAGGTGGGCGACCGCGTCGCCCTGCAGGGCAACCTCGATCCGGCCATCCTGTTCGCCGGTCCGGACCAGATTCGCACCGAGGTGGAAAAGGCGCTGGCCAGCTATGGCACGCCGTCCGCAGGCCACGGCCACGTGTTCAACCTGGGCCACGGCATCTCGCAATTCACGCCGCCGGAATCCGTGACGGCGATGGTCGACGCGGTCCACGACTTCAGCCGCCGCCAGCGCACCGCCTGATGTATCCACAGCAGCCGTGCTGTGTTTTCAGCAGCACGGTGCGCAGGCAATCACACTTATTCACAAAAAATCGGACGCTACCTGCAGGAACTGTAGAAATGTACAGTGCCCGCCCGCATATGGTAAGTGATTGATTTTATGGGATTTACTGTCGGGGTCAGAGGAGCCCGGCGAGGCGATCCCGGCAGGGTGACCAGTTATCCACCGAAGCTGTCAGCCCATTGTTCACAAAGTTATGCACAGATTCTGTGAATAATCCGGAAAAGTGCTTGGTTTACCGTGGTTTACGGATTTTCTTCAAGTGTTGTATCAAGATTATGCTGCACTGCGCACAAGTTTTACACCCGGAAAGGCACAGTTATGCACAGAAGCGTTCAAGCGATGGGATATTTCACGGGCTCAAAGTTGAAAAACTTAAGTCATTGAATTTACTGGATAAATTCTAGGCTGTACATAGAGAATTTCCTAACGTTTTGATCTAGCGTAAACCTTCTCCACGGTCAACTTTTCCATTTTCCACAAAGTTTTCCACAGTTTTCCACAGCTTCTCGACAAGGTACCGGATTGTCCCACTGCATCCTGCAAATCGCGCTCGACACGCCGCTCGACAGCCTGTTCGACTACCGCTGGGCATGCGAGCCCGGCAGCGAGCCGGAAGTCGGGCAACTGGCGCTCGTGAACTTCGGACGGCGCGAGGCGGTCGGGTTGATCGTCGCCGTCAAGCACGAGACGGACGTCCCGGCCGACAAGCTGAAGGATGCACTCGCCGTGCGCAGCCAGCTGGCGCCCCTGCCGGCGCGGTGGATCGCGCTGGCGCGCTTCGCCGCCGCCTATTACCACCGGCCGCTGGGCGAGGTGGCGATGCCGGGCCTGCCGAAGAATTTGCGGCTGTCGACGACGGTGGCGCTGGACCGCGCGCTGAAAAAACTGGCCAAGCTGCCGGACGCGCACGATCCGACCCCTGCCGACATGCCGGTATTGAACGCGGCCCAGCAGCAGGCGGCGGACGCCATCGGCGGCGCGCAGGGATTCAGTCCGCTGCTGCTGTACGGCGTCACGGGCAGCGGCAAGACCGAGGTCTACCTGCAGGCCTGTGCCCAGGTCCTGCAACGCGACGCCGATGCGCAGATCCTGATCCTGGTCCCCGAGATCAACCTGACGCCGCAGCTGGAAGCGAACATCCGCGCACGCTTCCCGGGCGTGATGCTGGCCACGCTGCACAGCAGCCTGTCCGAAGGCGAGCGCATGCTGCACTGGCTGGCCGCGCACACGGGCCGCGCGCGCATCGTGCTGGGCACGCGTCTCGCGATCCTCGCCTCGCTGCCGAACCTGAAAATGATCGTCATCGACGAGGAACACGACCCGTCGTACAAGCAGCAGGAAGGCCTGCGCTATTCCGCGCGCGACCTGGCGGTATGGCGTGCGCGCCAGCTGGGCATCCCCATCGTGCTGGGCTCCGCGACGCCGTCGCTGGAAAGCTGGCACCACGCGCAGACGGGCCGCTACCGCAAGCTGGAACTGCGCGAGCGCGCCGTGCGCGATGCCGTGCTGCCGCGCGTGAAGCTCATCGACATGGAGCGCGACAAGCCGAAGGAAGGCCTCACGTCGACCCTGATGCAGGCGCTGCGCCTGCGCATGGAGCGGGGAGAACAGTCGCTGCTGTTCCTGAACCGGCGCGGCTATGCGCCCGTGCTGTGCTGCGAGGCGTGCGGCTGGATCAGCAACTGCACGCGCTGCACCGCGTTCATGGTCCTGCACCGCCCGGAGCGTCGCCTCCGCTGCCACCACTGCTCGCTCGAGCTGCGCATCCCGCATGCCTGCCCGACGTGCGGCAACATCGACCTGCAGCCGCTGGGCCGCGGCACGCAGCGCATCGAGGAAGGTTTGCAATCGCTGTTCCCGCAGGCGCGCATCCTGCGCATCGACGCCGATTCCACGCGCCGCAAGGGCAGCGCGCAAGAGGCGTTCGACACAGTGCATCGGGGCGACGTGGACATCCTGATCGGCACGCAGATGGTCGCCAAGGGCCACGATTTCAAAAAGCTGACGCTCGTCGGGGTGCTGAATCCCGATACCGCCTTGTTCTCGCAGGATTACCGCGCCAGCGAGCGCTTGTTTGCCCAGCTGATGCAGGTGGCGGGCCGCGCCGGCCGAGCGGGCCTGGAATCGGAGGTGCTGATCCAGTCGCGCTACTGCCAGCATCCGCTGTACGGCGCCGTCATGCGGCACGACTACGACCGCTTTGCCGGCAGCCTGCTGGAAGAACGCCACCAGGCCGCGCTGCCGCCGTACATGTACCAGGCGCTGCTGCGCGCCGAGGCGCCCGAGCTGGCGACGGCGATCGAATTCCTCGAGGCGGCGCGCGATGCGGTGCCGTCGGACACGGTCGTCATCAACGAGCCGATCCCGATGACGATGACCCGCGTGCACAACGTGGACCGGGCGCAGCTGCTCGTCGAATCGAATTCGCGGCCGGCGCTGCAGGCCTTCCTCACCGAATGGGTCGATGTGCTCAGGGCGATGAAGACGCGGGTGCGGTGGTCGCTCGAGGTGGATCCCCTCGATATTTGAAAATTTCTCACATCCAAGCCGAGTTCTTCAAAAAAGCGTATCGTCACGCTCGTGAACTTCCGGAGGTGAGATGAAAAAACTGATGGTCGATGTTGCGGTGATCGGCGCCGGTACCGCCGGCCTCGTCGCCTACCGCGCCGCGAAGGCGCAGGGTGCGCGGACGGTGCTGATCGAGCGCGGCGTGTACGGCACCACCTGCGCGCGCGTGGGCTGCATGCCCAGCAAACTCCTGATCGCGGCCGCCGAGGCCGCCCACATGCTGACTCTCGCGCCCGAATTTGGCGTTCATCCCGGGAGCACCCGCATCGACGGCGTAGCCGTGATGGAGCGCGTGCGGCGCGAGCGCGACCGCTTCGTCGGCTTCGTGCTCGAAGGCGTCGACGCGATGCCGGATGAGGACAAGGTGCGCGGTCACGCCCGCTTCGTCGATCCGCATACGCTGCAGGTGGACGACCACACGGAGATCGTGGCGCGCCGCATCGTCATCGCCACCGGCTCCAGCCCCACGCGCCTGCCGACCCTGGACAACGTGGGCCCCGGCGTGATCACGAGCGACGACGTGTTTTACTGGAACGACCTGCCGCGCTCCGTGGCCGTGATCGGCACAGGCGTCATCGGCCTGGAAATCGGCCAGGCCCTTTCTCGCCTGGGCGTGCGCACGCGCGTGTATGCACGCGGCGGCAGCGTGGCGCAGCTGTCCGATCCCGTCGTGCTCAAGACGGCGTCGCGCGTGCTGTGCGAGGAACTCGACATCCACTTCCAGTCGCGCATCCTGAAAGCGGAACAGGACGGCGACGACGTCGTGCTGACGACGGGCCGCCACGACGAAGCCATCACGGAACGCTTTCAATACGTGCTGCAGGCCGCGGGCCGTACGCCGAACGTGCACGACCTGGGCCTGGAAAACGCGGGCATCGCGCTGGACGACAGCGGTGTTCCGTTGTTCGACCCGCGCACCATGCAGTGCGGGAACAGCCACATCTTCATCGCCGGCGACGCCAACCAGGAACGCCCGGTGCTGCCGGAAGCGGCGGACCATGGCAAGATCGCGGGCGACAATGCCGGCCGCTTCCCGGACATCCGCCCCGGCCTGCGCCGCGCGCCGCTGACGGCCGCGTTCACGGAGCCGAACATCGTCACGCTGGGTGCCAGCTACAAGGCCCTGTGCGCGCCGGGCAAGTCGAAATTCGCGGTGGGGCAGGTGTCGTTCGAGAACCAGGGCCGCAGCCGCGTCATGTTGCAGAACAAGGGCATGCTGCGCGTGTACGGCGAATACCGCACGGGACGTTTTCTCGGCGCCGAGATGATCGCGCCGCGCGGCGAACACATCGGCCACCTGCTCAGCTGGGCCGTGCAGTCGCGCCTGACGGTCGACCAGATGCTGGAGATGCCGTTCTATCACCCCGTGGTCGAGGAGGGCGTGCGCACGGCGCTGCGCGATCTCGCCGCCAATCTCGCGAAGGGCGAAAGCGACATCGATCCCGACTCGGTCGAGCCGGGAACGTGATTAATTGAGCAGCGAAGCGTCCAGCTTCCCTTCGGACGCCAGCTGCCGCACGATCTTGATCGTGTCGATGTCGGCTTCCTGGTATGCCGACTTCTTGAAGTCCTCGTACATGCGGCCCATCTCGTCGGTCGCGGACGCGTTGCCGTCGTCGTACAGGAAACGCACCCACAGCACGCCCTCGGACGGCGCCTCGATGGTCATGGTCAGCAGCGACTGGGCGATGTCGCCCTGCGCCGGCACTTCGTAGCGGACTTCGTGCAGCGGGTGCAGGACCACCTTGTCGTCGATGACGAGGTCGCCATAGCGCAGACGGCGCATGAAGCTGCCGCTTTCGCGGTCGCTGATCGTGCACTCGTCCAGGTGGGGCACGAACATCTTCGGATCCTCCGCGCGCAGCACGAGGCCGCGCCACAGCTGTTCGCGTGTCATGGTGTCCGCCAGAGGATTCAGCGGGTCGTTAATCTCGATCAGGTGTTCAAATTTCATGTTGACTATCTCGTGCAGGCAGCGCAGGGCGCTCATACGGCGATGGTAACGCATACCGTGTCCGAACCGCGACACCTCGCGCCATGTATTTGTAAAGGCGCGTTAAAACTCGCGACGAATCGCGACAATTACGGCACACTCTGCTTAATTGTGTCATTCATATTGCTGAGTATTTACAAATGTCGCTGCATCGCGTCCCACCCATCATCCGGAGCGTTGCCCTCGTCCGTAACTGGCTTGTCGAAAACGTTCCCTGTACCGACACGATGCTCGGTTACGACCTGTTCCTCAAACTCGGCAACGACGTCGTCGCCGACCAGCGCCTGAAATTGTCCGCGCTCGCGCAAGGCCTGCCGTATTCCGCCGAGGCGATCGCCGCCCAGCTGCGCCGTTTCGAAGAGCACGGCCTGCTGGTGCTGGCGAGCGATGCCGGCGACGGTCTCACGGTCGAGGCGACGGAGCGCTTCCTGGCCCTGCTGGACCGCTATGGCCGCGTCTTCGACACCGTCTTCATCGTGCGCGGCGAATTGCGCGGCCAACAGCTGCTGGTCCGTTCCAACCACCCGGAGCTCGCCGATTTCGGGCGCCTGCTGTACGACCGGATGTATGACCTCGGCTGGCTGTACCTGCACAATTTCGGCAGCACGTGCTTCCTCGTCGCCTCGCTGGTGCGGCGCCTGGCGGAGCTGCATGGCCACCAGGCCCGCATCGTATCGGGCCAGGTCGCGGTGGAAAACCAGGGCAAGGTCTTCACGCTGGGCGGAAAGGGACTCGCAAAGCCGGGCCAGATCGACGGCCATGCCGTCTGCGTGATCGACGACGCGCTCGTGCTGGATTTCGGCCTCGGGAGCGCGCGCAAGTGGTACCGGCGCGATTTTTACTGGGGCACGATCGCCGACTACCAGCGCGACGGCGACGCGTTCGCCCGCCTGGTCCTGCCCGACGGCGTCACCATGACCTGGAAGGACGACTGGCAATCGCCGGATACCGAGGCCGAACTGGCCCGCTACGCGCCGCACATCGACGAGCTGGCCGCGCAATACGTCGCCCGCTACCGCTGAGCAAGCCTCCCGCGCAACACGGCCGCACACATTTGTGCCGGCCGGCTACAGCGCACGGACGAGCTTCGCTACAATGTTGGACTGTCCTCACCAATATTTCCCATGTCCAACACCCCGAATTTCGGCCTGAACGGTCCGCAAAGCGAAGCCGTGCTCTATCTCGACGGTCCGTGCCTGGTGCTGGCCGGCGCCGGGTCGGGCAAGACGCGCGTCATTACGCAGAAGATCGCCTACATGATCGAACACCGCGGCTACGATCCGCGCACGATCGCCGCGCTCACATTCACGAACAAGGCCGCGCTCGAAATGCAGGAGCGTATCGGCAAGCTGCTCAAGCAGCCCAAGCAGGCCAAGCAGCTGACGGTGTCCACGTTCCACTCGCTGGGCGTCAAGATCCTGCGCCAGGAAGCGGCCGGCGTCGGCCTGAAGGACAAGTTTTCCATCATGGACAGCGACGACTGCTATACCGTCGTCTCCGACCTGGCCGTCACGACCGACAAGCAGGAAATCCGCCGCATCCAGAACGCGATCTCGCTGTGGAAGAACGGCCTCGTCGACCCGGAGGACGCGATCAGGAACGCGCGCGACGAGGACGAAGCCCAGGCCGGCCGCATCTACCGCAGCTATGTCGCGACCCTGCAGGCCTACCAGGCCGTCGACTTCGACGATCTGATCCGCCTGCCGGTGGAACTGTTCCGCAATAACGAGCCGATCCGCGACCGCTGGCAGCGCCGCCTGCGCTACCTGTTGATGGACGAGTACCAGGACACCAACACCTGCCAGTACGAACTCGTGAAACTGCTGGTGACGGGCCTCGGCAAGAAGCCGATGTTCACGGCCGTGGGCGACGACGACCAGGCGATCTATGCGTGGCGCGGCGCGTCGGTGGAAAACCTGCGCACGTTGCAGACGGACTTCCCCGACCTGAAAGTGATCAAGCTGGAGCAGAACTACCGCTCCACGACGCGCATCCTGCAGGCGGCCAACGCCGTCATCGGCAACAACCCGAAGCTGTTCGAAAAGTCGCTGTGGTCCGAGCACGGCCTGGGCGAGCCCATCAAGGTGCTTGGCATGCCGAACGACGAGACGGAAGCGGACCAGGTCGCGATCATGATCTCGGCCGACCACTTCCAGCGCAAAAACAAATGGTCGGATTTCGCGATCCTGTATCGCGGCAACCACCAGGCCCGCGTGATCGAGCAGGCGCTGCGCAAGGAGCGCATCCCGTACACGATTTCCGGCGGCCAGAGCTTCTTCGACAAGGCCGAGATCAAGGACATCATCGCCTACCTGCGCCTGATCGCGAACCAGGACGACGACCCGGCCTTCATCCGCGCCATCACCACGCCCAAGCGCGGGGTTGGCATGACGACGCTGGAAAAGCTGGGCGAATTCTCGCGCCAGTGGAATTGCTCGCTGTTCGAGGCGGCGCTGAAGGGCGGCATCGAGGCGCTGCTGCAGGAACGCCAGCTGTACCCGCTGCGCGAGTTCTGCCACTGGATCAACGAACTGGAATCGCGCGCCACGCGCCCCGGCCCGTCCGGCAGCGGCGATAACGCCGCCGAACTCATCGACGACATGATGAAGGAGATGAATTACGAGCACTACCTGTACGAGAACTTCGACGACAGGGCCGCGCAAAGCAAGTGGCAGAACGTGCTCGAGTTCCTCAACTGGCTGAAGGAGCGGGGCCGCGGCGGACGCGACCGCGACGGCGACGAGAAGAACCTGCTGGAACTGACCCAGATGGTGGCGCTGATGTCCATGCTCGAGGGCCAGGACGAAGAGCCGGACGCCGTGCGCATGTCGACCCTGCACGCGTCCAAGGGCCTCGAGTATCCGCACGTCTACCTCGTCGGTTGCGAGGAAGGCATCCTGCCGCACAAGGGCGATCCGGACGATCCCGTCGAGCGCATCGCGGCCCGCATCCAGGAAGAGCGCCGCCTGATGTACGTGGGCATCACGCGCGCCCAGCGCAGCCTGCACGTCACGTGGTGCAAGAAGCGCAAGCGGGCGGGCGAGCTCGTGCATTGCGAGCCATCGCGCTTCATCAAGGAAATGGCATTGGACGTGGGCGACGCGCCGCCGAAGGAAAACGAGGTGCTGACGCCCAAGGAACGCCTTGCCAACCTGAAAGCTCTGCTGGCAACGCCGAAAGTCTGATCTCGTCGTCATCTGTTGTTTTACAGACAAGGGTGCGCACGATTGAAATTCTTATTTGACTTCAACTGTTGCTCGGGAAATACTTTCATGAATCAATTTTTAAGCAGCAAGCATCGTTAATTTCATGGCTACCGTATCCGATATCACGACCACGCCCCTGTCCGGCTTGAACTACATCGATGCCCTGCTCGATACTGGTCCCGACTGGAACTATTTGACGGACTCCGCCGGAAAACCCGTCTATACCCTGACCTATACGTTTTCGATTACCTCCGGTAACGAAGATCCGAAGTACACACAAGAGAACTTCACGGGCACCCAGCAGGCGTTCACGGCCACGCAGCAACAGGCTGTCCGCGCCGCGTTCGACTATCTGACGCAAGTCACGGGCATCAAGTTTGCCGAGACGACCAACGGCGCCAGCGCGCAAATCCACCTGGCGTACGCCAACCTGATCGGCACGAACACGACGGGCCTGTGCAGCTGGCACAGCAATTACTACAAGTACGACAGTGGCCAGCTGGTGAGCTACGACGCCGACGCCTACGTCTACCTCGACAACGACTTCCGTTGGGGCGCACAGAATGCGGACCTGAGCAAAGGCGGCGACGGCTACGAGACGCTGCTGCACGAACTGGGCCATGCGCTCGGCCTCAAGCACCCGTTCTACGAAGCCGACTACACGGGCGACAACAAGGCCGTGCTGCCGGAAACACAGGACAACACGGCCTATACCCTGATGTCCTACGACGCCATGGGCGGCCCGTACGCGACATACCGCGAGTACGACCTCGCCGCATTGCACTGGCTGTACGGGGACGATGGCCTCGGAGGGGCGCAGGGCATGAACTCGACCGGCGGAGGGCGCTACATCACGGGGACCAGCGGTACGGACACCCTTACCGGAACGAGCGCCGATGACAAGCTTGCTGGAAATGGAGGAAACAACATGATCGACGGAGGAGCAGGAAACGATACCGCCGTATTCAGCGGCGCGCGCAGCGATTACACGTTCACGAAGCTTGCCAACGGCGACTTGCAGGCCGTCGACAAGACCGGCACCACGACATTGCATTCGATCGAACTGGTCCAGTTCGGCAGCAGCAGCGCCGTCAGCGCCAGCACGGTCCTCAGCATGGATACGACGCCGCCCGTCGCGCCCGTCATGGCGGTCACCCGCAACGGCGACGGCTATGCGCAGGGTAGCCAGCCGTACGTGAGCGGCACCGCGGAAGCGAATGCCATCGTCAAGATCTACACGGCCAACAACGTGCAGGTCGGTACCGCCCAGGCCGATGCGAAAGGCGTGTGGAGCACGAACCTGAGCCCGTTCGCCGATGGCCTCGGCTACACGATCTACGCGACCGCCACGGATGCGGCCGGCAATACGTCGACCCACAGCAGCACGGCGACGTTCAACATCGACGCGACCCCGCCCGTCATCCCGACCTTCAGCCTGCAATACGCATCGGGAGACAATATCGCCACGTTCAGCGGCACCGGCGAAGCGGGCACGCTGATCCAGGTGGTGCGCGCGGGTGCGACCGTCGACGACTACATCGACATCGCCACCACGACCGTCCGCCTGGACGGCACGTGGTCGGTGGCCACGTCGCCGCTGCCCAATGGCGGCTACCAGGTCAACGTCGTCTCGTCCGACAAGGCGGGCAACGCCACCGCCAGCTTCAACAGCGCAACCTTCACGGTGGCGAACAGCGCCTTCCAGGGCGGCACGGCCAACAACGACGTGATCAAGGTGACGGCCGCGAACGGCAGCCATGCGATCGACGGCGGCGCGGGCCTCGACATGGTGGTTTTTGCGGGCAAGTTTGCCGATTACAAGATCACCAAGGAGACCTGGGGCTTCGGGATCACGGACAAGGTGGGTAACGGCGGGCACGATTCGCTCATCAACGTCGAGCGCTTGCACTTCGATGATGTCAACGTCGGGCTCGACATCGATGGCGCCGGGGGCCAGGTCTATCGCCTGTACAGGGCGGCATTCGACCGCGAGCCCGATATCCAGATGAATTACTGGATCGACAGAACGGACCACGGCTTGCAGCTCGAAGACATGGCGAGGGAGTTCATGACCAACCAGCCCGAGTGGGACAAGCTCTATGGAAAGAACCCATCCAACGCGGATTTCCTGACGAACCTGTATGCCCACGTCCTGCACCGCGGACCGGACGGCGAAGGTTACGCATTCTGGCTGAACGCGCTGGACACCAAGATCGCCACGCGCGAACACCTGCTCGCCTTCTTCAGCGAAAGCCCGGAAAACCAGCTGCAGGTGATCGGCTCGATCCAGAACGGCTTTACCTATACGCCTTTCGGCGCCTGACGCCCGACCGCACGCATGGAGGCCGCCGCGACTGGCGGCCTTGTTTTCGCCCACGTATCATGCAGCTTTTACTTCACCGGACATCGACGTGAGCGACGAGAACCGTTTCATCGACATCGAAATCAAGCTGGCCGACCAGGAAAACCTCGTCGACACCCTCAACCGCACGATCTACGAGCAGGGCCGCCGCATCGATCAGCTGGAAGCCATGGTGGCCAAGCTGGCCGACCATGTGCGCGCGTTGCGCGACGCGGGGCAGGGGCCGATCAACGAAAGGCCGCCGCATTACTGACGGTCGATATCGATTTTCACAAGTTGTCATTGTCGACTCTTGCCTAATCTGTAACTTTCTTCAGGCAAGGATCGACCCATGTTCACGCGTAGCCTCGATACGGGCACGTTCGCCCTGCCGGCGCCCTGGGATGCCCGTCCCCGATCGGTGCGCCGCCAGCACCGGTATGAGCTGAACGTCGCAACCGCTTACTACGACCGTCCGGACATCCTGGACGCATGGCACCGGATGCTGGCCGGCGCGACGGGACCGGAAACGCTGTACCAGTCGCCCCAATTCTTCAGCCACCTGATCGACATGGATCAAGGGCGGGAGGCGAACTACGAATTGTTCATCGTCCGCCGCAGCAGCGATTACGCGATCGTCGGTTTTATTCCCGTGCGGACCCTACTTTGCCGCATCGCGTTCCATGCGGGGCCCGTGCCGCTGTTCGGGCAGACCTTGCGCGCCTGCCAGATCCTCGGCAGCGTTCCGCTGCTCGATCCGGCAGAAACCGGTCTCGCCGATTTCATCATGCAGCAATTGCTCGATCGCTATGCAAAATGCGACGTGCTGTATCTGCAGGCCGTGCCGCAGGACGTCGTGAAGGCGGTCGCGTGCGTGCCGGCCTACGTGCTGAACGGCTGGCGCGCATGCCATACGCAGCCGCTGCCGGACAGCGTCGACGCCTATCTGAAAACCTTCAGTGCCAAGAAGCGCTACAACCTGTCGCGCCAGGTCCGCCTGCTGACGGAGGCGGCCGGGCCGTTGCACGTGCTGCGCATCGACCAGCCCGGCCAGGTCGGGGCCATGGTGGACGCCATGGTCGCCACCGATGCAGCGCGCGCCGCCGGACGCGCCGACGAGCAGGCGCGCCTGGAGAGCCTGGCGCGCCATGGCCTGCTGCTGTCCTACGTGATCCGTTGCGGCGAGCATGACGTCGCCGTCGTGTACGGCATGCGGTCGGCGTCCGTGTGGCATGTCTACAAGATCCTGTGCCGGCAGGATTACCTGCACCTGTCGGTCGGCACCAGCGCGATCCACCTGGCCGTGCAGGACGTGCTGGCCCATTTCACGTTCGATCACATCGACTTCGGCTACGGCTCGCCGCACGCGGAATTCCGTTCCACGCACGTGTTGAAGACGCGCGGCCTGGTCCTGCTGCACCGCGCGCGCAGCCGGACGGCCTGGCTGCTGAACGTCCACGGCAGGTACGATGCGCTGAACGGCGCAGTGATCCGCCAGGTGAAGCGGTTCCGGAAATGGCTGCTCAGCAAATGACTGCTATAGTGGCGGCACCTCCACCTCAATCCACAATGACTCATGAGTGACAACGCCCCCGGCCCGGAATTCTTCGATCGCGCCAACGCCCTCATCAACCTGGCGAACGACCAGTGCGCGTCGACCCATCCGAGCGAAGTCAGCGCATCGACGCTGTACGCCTCGGCGCGCTTCAATGCCTTCATCGTCGCGGCAACGACCGGCAGCGCGCAGACCATGACCTCCGAAAAGGAGCGGGCGCTGGAGTATTTCACGGACCAGTTCCGCAAGATGATGGAAGCGAATCTCGACGATTTCATCGAGAACTTCGACAGCTACATGAAGCGGGCGGACAAGTAATCGCCTGCGCTCCATACATGGCCGCCGCGTGCGGCCATTTTTTCGTACTCGGCCGTGCAGGGATATGACGTTCAAGGAGGCAATGATGGATCGCGCTAAGCTACTGCTGGCCTTCGTCGTGGCACTCCTGTTTGGATGCTCGCAAGGTGTGGCGATGACGATCACCAATCGATCCGGACAGGCATTGCACGACGTTGCGATCTCTGGCTCTGGATTCAGTCAGCATATTGCATCGATTCCTGCCGGGGAGACCATGACGCTGCGAGTCCATCCCAAAGGGGAAACGGGCGTTGCGATAGGGTTTGAGCGAGGAGGGAAAAAATTTTCCTATACCGAGAGCGGCTATTTTGAAGCCAGCGGCTATAAAGTCGCGATTACCGTGGACGACGCAGGACGCGCTTCAGTCGACGCTGAACTGACGAATTATTAGAGCAATCACTCAGAGCGACTCGTAGTATCCAACAAAAGCGACCGGTCAACAAAGAACAGGACGACATCAATGGGCAAGAACCGCCACGAGACCTTCAGCGACGGCGTCATCGCCATCATCATCACCATCATGGTGCTGGAACTCAAAGTCCCGCACGGCGCCTCGTTCGACGTGCTGCTGCCGCTGTGGCCCGTCTTCATGAGCTACGTGCTCAGTTTCATTTATGTAGGGATCTACTGGAACAAGCTCCAGTATGGAAGTTACCCACTGTAGAGTTCGGTTTCAATGAACAGCACACAGCCTCCAGCTATCGATCCGGGACGGATCATCAAAGTAAACCATGCCGGTGAACATGGAGCCGTGAATATCTACGCTGGTCAAATTGCAATAGCGCGCTTGCGAGCGCGTTCCTTGGTACCTGAGTTGGCCGAATTTAAAGCTCATGAGGAGCGGCATCGGGCTATCTTTGCCAAGGAACTGAAGCGAAGAGGCTTGCCACGATGTCGTAGCTTTTGGCTGTGTGGTGTCGGCGGATATGTGCTCGGCTTCCTCACTGGCTTGATGGGCGCTCAATCCATCGCAACCGCAACTGTGGCGGTAGAACGTGTAGTACTGCGACATTTGCAGCAGCAACTTCTGGAGATCGGCATCACTGATCCCGATGCTACTACCGCCATCTCGGCTATATTGAGCGAAGAACAGCAACATCATGACCAGTCCGCAGCTCACCTTCACCATGCAAGTGCTATTGACTGGCTAATCGGCTACGTGATTTCCGCCGCAACAGAAGCGGTTATTTGGATAGGCATGCGAATTTAATCAGGGAACAGATGGGAAAAAACCGGCTCGAAGCCTTCAGCGACGGCGTCATCGCCATCATCATCACCATCATGGTGCTGGAACTCAAAGTCCCGCACGGCGCCTCGTTCGACGTGCTGCTGCCGCTGTGGCCCGTCTTCATGAGCTACGTGCTCAGTTTCATTTATGTAGGGATCTACTGGAATAACCACCACCATATGCTGCACGCCGTGAAGGAAGTCAGCGGCGGCGTCCTGTGGGCCAATCTGCACCTGTTGTTCTGGTTGTCGCTGATTCCGTTCGTCACCGCGTGGATGGGCGAGAACCACTTCGAGAACGGGCCGACCGCGGCGTACGGCTTCGTCCTGTTCATGTGTTCCATCGCCTATCTGATCCTGGTGCAGGTGTTGACGGCGAAGCATCCGAAGAACGCGGCGCTGGCCGAGGCGATCGGCAACGATCGCAAGGGCAAGCTGTCGTGCGTCCTGTATCTGTCCGGCGTGGCGCTGTCGTGGTTTGGTGCCTGGCTCGGGTTCCTCGTCTATGCGGCCGTCGCCATCGTGTGGCTGATTCCGGACCGGCGCATCGAGGAAAAAGTGGCACAGGAAGAGCAATCGGAGCGGGGCTGAGTCTCCCATCAAGCCTTTTTTTAGGCCGTAAATATGTAACATACGGCAATATCCCTGCTATTCTTAGGGCGCACTTCGCCGCCGGGTTCGCCCCGGCGGTTTCCATTATGGAGTGCACGAGCAAGAAGAGATCGGTCCGTGGCACAAGCACGGTCGGATCCGACAACCCTCCGGAGAGCCCAAGAATGAACCGTTCGCACATCCTGGCCGTCGCTGTTACCGCAGCCGTCGCCAACCTGGCCCATGCCGCCCCCGCTTCGCTGCTGCCGGCGTCCAACCCGTTCGCCAAGCCGAGCACCCTGCAGTTCCAGTACCCGGCCTTCGACAAGATCAAGAACGAGGACTTCGCGCCGGCGTTCGAAGAAGGCATGCGCCAGCAGTCGCTGGAAATCGATGCCATCGCCAATAACAAGGCGGCGCCGACCTTCGACAACACGATCGTCGCGATGGAGCGTTCGGGCCTGCTGCTGAACCGCGTCTCGACCACGTTCTACAGCCTGGTCGGCGCCAACACCAATCCCACGCTGGACGCGCTCGACAAGGATCTCGCGCCGAAACTGGCCGCCCACAGCGACAAGATCCGCCTGAACGACAAGCTGTTCAAGCGCATCCAGACGCTGTACGACAAGCGCGCCAGGCTGCACCTCGATCCGGAATCCGCGTACCTGCTCGAGCGCTACCACACCGACTTCGTCCGCGCCGGCGCGAAGCTGTCCGCCGCGGACAAAGAAAAACTGAAGGCTTATAACGGCAAGATCGCCGCCCTGCAGACCCAGTTCAGCCAGAACGTGCTGAAGGAAGCGAACGCGTCGGCGCTCGTCGTCGACACGCGCGAGGAACTGGCCGGCATGTCCGACAAGGCGATCGACGCCGCCGCCGCGCTGGCCAAGAAGGATGGTCTCGACGGCAAGTTCAAGGTGCCCGTCGTGAACACGACCCAGCAGGGGCCGCTGTCCGTGCTGACCAACCGCGCGACGCGCGAAAAACTGCTGGCCCTGTCGCTGGCCCGCGGCAGCCATGGCGGCGATTACGACAACCGCCAGGTCGTGCTGGACCTGGCCAAGGCCCGCGCCGAGCGCGCCAAGCTGCTGGGCTACCCGAACCACGCCGCCTACATGCTGGAAGACCAGACGGCCAAGACGACGGATGCCGTCAACAATCTTCTTGCCGAGTTCTCCAGACCGGCCGTGCGCAATGCGAAGAAGGAAGCGGCCGAGATCCAGAAGGTCATCGATGCGGAAGGCGGCAAGTTCCAGGCAACCGCCTACGACTGGAATTACTACACGGACAAGGTGCGCCAGGCACGCTACGCGTTCGACGAGAACCAGCTGCGTCCCTATTTTGAGTTCAACAACGTGCTGGTGAACGGCGTGTTCTTCGCCGCCACCAAGGAATACGGCATCACGTTCAAGGAACGCCACGACCTGCCAGTGTACAATCCTGACGTGCGCGTGTTCGACGTGTTCGATGCCGACGGCAAGCAACTGGCGATCTTCCTGCACGACCCGTATGCCCGCTCCAACAAGCGCGGCGGCGCGTGGATGAATGCCTATGTCGGCCAGAACAAGCTGCTGGGCACGCATCCGGTCATCGCGAACCACCTGAACATCCCGAAGCCTGCCGCGGGCGAGCCGACCCTGCTGACGTACGACGAAGTGCGCACGATGTTCCACGAGTTCGGCCACGCGCTGCACGGCATGTTCTCGAACGTGAAATACCCGCGCTTCTCGGGCACCCGCGTGCCGCGCGACTACGTCGAGTTCCCGTCGCAGGTCAACGAGATGTGGATGGCCTGGCCGGAAGTGCTGGCCAACTACGCCAAGCATTACCAGACGGGCGCGGCCATGCCGAAGGAGTTGCTGGAGAAAGTCCAGGCGTCGTCCAAGTTCAACGAAGGCTACCGCACGACCGAGTACCTGGCTGCATCGATCCTCGACCAGAAATGGCATCAATTGGGCGCCGACCAGATCCCGACCGACGTGCTGGGCTTCGAGGCGGCCGCGCTGCATGACGCCGGCGTCGACTTCCCGCTCGTCCCGCCGCGCTACCGCACGACGTACTTCTCGCACGTGTTCTCGGGCGGCTATTCCGCCGGCTACTATGGCTACCTGTGGGCCGAGAAGCTGGACGCCGACACCGTCGAATGGTTCAAGGAACACGGCGGCCTGAAGCGCGAAAACGGCGACCGCTTCCGCCAGATGCTGCTGTCGCGTGGTGGCACGATGGATGCGATGGACATGTACCGCAACTTCCGCGGCCGTGATGCGAAGATCGAGCCGCTGCTGGAGCGCCGTGGCCTGACGGGCGAGTAATCCACGACAAGGGCGGCGCGCCAGGCCGCCCTTATCGGGTGTAGACTTCTCACAACATCATGACGTGAGAAAGCCATGCTGCCCGAAAACGAAAATACCCTGAAAGCGCACCTCAAGACGCTGCACCGCAGCCTCGAGGAAACCGGCGAAGTCGATGACGAACTGGAAATGCTGCTGCGCCAGCTCGACGGCGACATCAAGCACGTGCTCGACAAGCGCGCCCAGGATCCGGACGCGAACACGTACGGCCTGGCCTCGCGCACGCAGGAGCTGACGGCCCGCTTCGCCATCCGCCATCCGCACCTGGAACCCGCGCTGCGTGAGCTCGGCAACATCCTCGCGAGCATGGGGATTTAACGACAAGCCATTGAAAATTAAGCCATTTTTAAAGGGAGCCGCAGCTTAAACAGGCGTTTTCCGGTAAAATGGCGGCCAATGAACCCCCCTGCCAATCTTTTCGCGAACGTCGCCAAGCGTTCCAGCCGCGCCCCTGCGGCCCCGTTCCTGCCCATGTCCCGTGCCGAGATGGACAAGCTGGGCTGGGATTCGTGCGACATCATCCTGATCACGGGCGACGCCTACATCGACCATCCGAGTTTCGGCATGGCCCTCGTCGGCCGCCTGCTGGAAGCGCAGGGGTACCGCGTCGGCATCATCAGCCAGCCGGACTGGACCTCCGTGGAACCGTTCCGCGCGCTGGGCAAGCCGAACCTGTACTGGGGCATTACGGCCGGCAACATGGACTCGATGGTCAACCGCTACACGGCCGACCGCAAGATCCGCTCGGACGACGCCTACACCCCGAACGGCGAACCGAATAAACGGCCGGACCGCGCCGTGACCGTCTACTGCCAGCGCGCGCGCGAAGCGTTCCCGGGCGTGCCCGTCATCGCCGGTTCGATCGAAGCATCGCTGCGTCGCATCGCCCACTACGATTACTGGTCGGACAAGGTGCGCCGCTCCGTGCTGTTCGAATCGAAGGCCGACCTCGTCATCTTCGGCAACGCCGAACGCGCGCTCGTCGACGTCACCCGCCGCATCGCGGCCGGCGAAAACATCAAGTCCATCCGCGACCTGCGCGGCACCGCGTTCCTCGT
Source organism: Massilia sp. PDC64 (assembly GCF_900101265.1). Taxonomy (GTDB): domain Bacteria; phylum Pseudomonadota; class Gammaproteobacteria; order Burkholderiales; family Burkholderiaceae_D; genus Telluria. Next base: position 132,039 of record NZ_FMZS01000007.1, on the reverse strand, counting down.
GCCGCACGGCTGGCTGCCGGACGAAGAGTGGACCGTGCACAATTCCACCCGCGTGGACGTGCCGGGCCGCATCGACCCGCAGCCGAATCCGTACGCGATGGCGCTGGAAGACCCGAAGCAGTGCGCGCTCGACAACGCGGCACCGGAACCGGAAGTCAAGCCGGTCGTCATCATGACGCGCGAACAGCGCCAGGCGGCCGCGCGCGAGAAAGCGCAAAAGACCGTCGTCCGTCTGCCGTCGTTCGAGACTGTCAGCGAGGATCCGGTGATGTACGCGCACGCATCGCGCGTGTTTCACCTGGAATCGAACCCGGGCAATGCGCGCGCCCTCGTGCAGCAGCACGGCGACCGCGACGTCTGGCTGAACCCGCCGCCGCTGCCGCTCGCGATGGACGAGATGGACGGTGTCTACGACCTGCCGTACGCGCGTGCGCCGCACCCGAGCTATGGCAAGGCGCACATCCCGGCTTGGGAAATGATCCGCTACTCCGTGAACATCATGCGCGGCTGCTTCGGCGGCTGCACGTTCTGCTCGATCACGGAGCACGAGGGCCGCATCATCCAGAGCCGCTCGGAACCGTCGATCCTGCGCGAGATCGAGCTGATCCGCGACACGACGAAGAATTTTGCCGGCACCATCACGGACCTGGGCGGCCCGACCGCGAACATGTACCGCCTCGCGTGCAAGGACAAGAAGATCGAGGAAACGTGCCGCCGCCTGTCGTGCGTGTATCCGACCATCTGCAGCAACCTCGGCACGGACCACAGCAAGCTGATCTCGCTGTACCGCAAGGCGCGTGCGATCCCGGGCATCAAGAAGATCCTGATCGGCTCGGGCCTGCGCTACGACCTCGCCGTGCGTTCGCCGGAATACGTCAAGGAACTGGTCACGCACCACGTCGGCGGCCTGCTGAAGATCGCACCGGAGCACACGGAAGAGGGCACGCTCTCCAAGATGATGAAGCCGGGCATCGGTGCCTATGACGAGTTCAAGGCGCTGTTCGACAAGTACTCGCGCGAAGCGGGCAAGAAGCAATACCTGATCCCGTACTTCATCGCCGCCCACCCAGGCTCGACGGACGAGGACATGCTGAACCTGGCCCTCTGGCTCAAGAAGAACAATTTCCACCTCGACCAGGTGCAAACGTTCACGCCGACGCCGATGGCCATGGCAACGACGATGTACCACTCGGGCAAGAACCCCCTGCACAAGGTCACCGAGGATTCGGAAGAAGTCATCACGGCCAAGAGCGGCAAGACTCGCAAGCTGCACAAGGCGTTCCTGCGCTACTACGACCCGGAAAACTGGCCGATCCTGCGCGAGGGCCTCAAACGCATGGGCCGTGGCGACCTGATCGGCAATGGCGAGCGTCACCTCGTGCCGCCGGCCGGGTCCGAACAGGAAGTTGCTCCGCAGCGTGGCGGCGAGCGCCGTCCGCCGGTCGCGCCGCGCAGCGAAGTGCCGAAAGGCCGCGTGATCGAAGTGGCGACGCGGCGTAACGGCCGCGGCGGCGAGCGTCGGGGCGAACCGGCACCGTTCATGGCGCCGCCGTCCAAGGCGAAGCCGGGCATTTTGTCGACGATCAAGTCGAAGCCCAGGGCGGGGCGTAAATAAGCCGACCACGAACCGGAGCATGGCTCCGGTTTTTTATTTCCAGCACAGATATCGATTCGATCAAATCTTGGTGTCTTCGGCGCCATATTGCGAAAGCTATACTCAACGCTTTGTGACGTAAGCATTTCTCTTCGCTAACAACATGGGAGCTGGAGAATGGCGGCTGCGCTTGAAGGACTCGCGTCCAGACTCATCGAGCAACTTGCGGGGCGGTTCAGTCAACACCGGCGTGTGCTGCGCCTGTCGACGCCGGCCGGGAAAGACGCTTTATTGGCCGAGAGCCTGCGCGGCGAAGAGGGCGTCGACACGGGCTTCCGTTTCCAGGTCGCGGCACTGTCGCTCGATGCCGGCATTTCACTGAGGACGCTGATCGGCCAGCCGGTCCGCATCGAACTCCAGACGCTGTCCGGACAGCCGCGCTGTTTCCATGGACACGCGACCGCCGTCGAGCAAGTGGGGGCCAACGGCGGTTTTGCCCGCTACCTGCTCACCATCGAACCGTGGACCGCATTCCTCGCGCTGGGCCGCGACAGCCGCGTGTTCCAGGACAAGTCCGTATTCGACATCCTCGACACGGTCTTCAAGGCCTACGATGGCAAGGGCCAGCTGGCGCCGGCATGGCGTTTCGACATCCGCGACCGCAGCCTCTATCCGCAGCGCAGCCTGACCACGCAGTATCAGGAGAGCGACCTTGCCTTTGCCATGCGGCTCATGCAGGAGGAGGGGCTGTTCTTTTTCTTCGAGCACGCACCCAACGGCCATACGCTCGTGATCGCCGACCACAACGATGCGTTCACGCCCAATGCCCAGTCCGACGTCCGGTTCACGCAACCCGGCGCCGTGATGCGCGAAGACAGCCTGGACCGCTGGCGCAGCGAACTGCGCCTGCAAACCAATGCCATCGAGATCAGCAGCTGGGATTACCGCGCCAGGACGCGGCGGGATGTCGCAAGCAGCGCGGAGGACGGCGGCAACCTGGTCAGCCGCGACGTTCCGGGCGCGTACGCGTACGGGAGCACGCGGCAGGGGCAGCGCATTGCCGACAATCAGCTGCAGGGCCTGCAGGCGCGCAAGGAAATCTTCGTGGGCGCGGGCACGGTCCGCACGTTCATGTCCGGCACCACGTTCACCCTGCGTGACCACGCCCTGCACGATGGCGGGGATGACGCCCGTTTCGCGATCCTGCGCGTGTGCCACCTCGCGCACAACAATCTCGATGCCGACACGGGCGCCGCGCTGACGCGGCTGCTGGGGCAGTGTACGCTGCTGGCGTCCAACGACACCGACCTGGCATCGAGCCTGCACGCGTCGGCGCGCGGCGTCGGCCAGCGCCCGGTGTATCGCAACCGCATCGACGCCATCCGCAGCAGCGTCCCGTACCGTCCCAGCCGCACCCATCCGCGCCCGCTGGCGCGTGGGCAGCAGACGGCGATCGTCGTCGGCCCGCCCGGCGCCGTCATCCATACCGACCGCGACCACCGCATCAAGGTGCAATTCCACTGGCAGCGAGGCGAGACGAGCCACAGCCGCCTCGATCATCCCGAGCCGGGCGGCCACACGGGTGCCCCGGCCGACGATCGTGCCGGCACCTGGGTGCGCGTCGCGACGCCCATGGCCCCGATTGCGGGTGCCAACTGGGGCAGCCATGCGCTGCCGCGGGTGGGCCAGGAGGTGCTGGTCGATTTCCTCGATGGGAACATCGACCGCCCCGTCGTGATCGGCGCCGTGTACAACGGTGCCGGACAGGCCGACGCCCAGCACAACAACGTCACGTATGGCGGCGGCGCCGCGACCGGGAACGCACCGGCGTGGTTCCCGGGCGAGGCTTCCGGACATGCCCACGCGGCCGTCCTGTCGGGCATGAAATCCCAGTCGATGCAGACCAGCCAGAGTGGGACCGGCGCCTATAGCCAACTGGTCTTCGACGACACGCCCGGCGAGGCCCGTGTCGCCCTGCAGCGCCATGCCAGCGCGCACCGGGGCACGGCGGAGCTGAACCTGGGCCATGTGCGCCACCAGACCGATAACCAGCGGCTCGCGCTGGCCGGTATCGGCATCGAACTGAAGACCGAACACGGCACCGCGTTGCGCGCCGGCAGCGGCATGTTGCTGAGCGCCGACCGCGCCAGCACTGCCGCGCCGCATCTCGACTCGACCGCGGCGGCGCGGCAGATCGAGGACGCCGCGCAGTTGCAGACAGAGCTGGCGCGCACGGCGCAAAAGCAGAATGCCCGGCTGGCACAGGAACCCGACCCCGACAAACTGCCTGCTGTCGACGCCATGCGCCGTAGCGCCGAGGTCGTGCGCGACAGCGCCTATGCGGAGCCGCACCTGCAAGTGTCCGCGCCGGCGGGCATCGTAACGACGACGCCTGCCGACGCCGTGCTCAGTGCCGGCACGTCGACGTCACTGGCCGGCCAGGATCTGAACTTTGCTGCGCAGGCCAACTGGCATCAGGGCGTCAGGGCAGGTATCAGCCTGTTCACGTACGGCAAGGCCAGTAACGCGAGTCAGCCCGTCCAGCAGACTGGTATCTGCCTGCATGCAGCCAGCGGGAAGGTGAGCAGCCAGAGCCAGTCCGGCGCGACGCGGATCGTCGCGGACAAACTAGTGACGGTCGCCAGCGTGACGAAGAGCGTCAACGTGGCGGCGCGGGAGCACGTGCTGCTGACGGCGCAGGGGGCGTATCTCAAGCTTGAGGGCGGGAATATTCAGCTGCATGGGCCGGGGAAGATTGAATTCAAGGCCAGCATGAAGGAGTTGGCGGGGCCCGTGAATGCGAGCTTCGATGCGCCCGCCCTGCCAACGGCAAAGGCGCTCTATGACGAACAGTTCGTCCTGGTGGACAAGCATACCGGGGAGCCGATGGGATTCGTTCCATATCGGATCGAAGGTCCAGACGGTTTTGTCGTGCATGGTGTTACCGATGAGAACGGGCATACGCAGCGTGTTCATACCGGCATCAAGCGTCAGTTGCTGAAATTGTTTATTGACGGCTGACCGTAAGGGATGGGTATTCGATATTACATACAGCACCAAAGGGGATCCATAAATGGCTGATGAGACATTTGCGGAAAAAGTGCAAGCGCTCAAGGAGGCGAATACCAATACGATACGAATGCGTTCAACACAGAGATTGGTGAATGGAATTCGCTGGTGGCAACGCTGCATGCCGCAAACGCTCAGGTGCAATATTTTGAAGACCATATCACCAAGCTCGCATTGAAACCGAATCTGGCTGTTCCAGGCGCCCAGGAAAAAGCCGAGCAAAACTTAGAGAGTGCGATTGAGTGGCAGGAAACGGTGCTAGATGCTTGTCGTGCCAAAATGGAGTCATTGGCGAAAATCGGATCGTCAGGTAAGCAACTTGTAGAATTGATTCCAATTTCGACGGAGAAGCCGGCAAAGAAGGAAAATAAGCCGGCTGAATTCGACGGATCGAGCTATAAAAAAGAGCAAAAAATTTCCTGGGCCATGGGAGCAAAAACAGGCCCCTCCAAAGATTGGATTCGTCCTCCAACAGGAGGCTTTGTCTACGTGACATCCGACAAGATCAAATCGCACTGGCCAATTTTTAAAGATCCGGGAAACCTGAAATGGCAAGAGGTGATTGCGAAAGATGAAAACGGCAAGCGAAAGCTCGACTCGGCAAAAGCTAAACATTATGCAAACCAGTTGGTGAAGCAGGTCAAGCTTCAATCAAAAGATTGGCTGAAAGTCGAGACAGATACAGAAGGTGCTATCGGAAGTTGGGCGGCAATGTGGAATGCTGATACCAAAAACAAATTCAGCCGCAAAGGCTCAATAAACGGCGGATCTATCAAGCCAACCATTGAGCTCGACGCGGGCGCGCAGGTCATGCGGTATCTTTACGGAGCCAGTCTAGAAGCTACGTTCGAACCATTCAAGGGAAATGTTTCGATTCGTGCTGAAGGTCATGCCGAGTTTGCCATTGCCGAAGCTAAAGCCGCCGCTGCAATATACTTCCCATGCAAGGAAGGCTGGATGTGGACCATGCCCGGTTTCCTCTTTAATGGAAATGCTGGAGCTAAAGATACCGACCTCGGCGCAGTGCGGTTTATGGCTTCTTTGGAGCTCAAGGGCGTTGTCGGTGCTAGCGTCGCTATCGAAGGCAGCCTTGGCGTTGAGACCAGGGAAGGACGAATGCCGCTGGTAAAAGGTGCAAGGACAAGAAAGCGGGGCAAACGGCGAGCTAAGAAGGCACAGGTTGTAGATGAGCTGGGGCCGGAAGAAAAAATGACCGTAGCTGGACTTGATGCAGGCCTTAACGTGTTTGCCGGCATCAAAGCAGATGCGGAATTAAAAGGCGCCATTGAATGGCGCAATCCCGAAGATCCTGAAAAGAACTTTGAAGCATTTGCTACCGTTGCCCCCTCGATAGGTGGTCTTGTCGGTGTAGGAGGCTCCGCCAAGTTGACTGTGCAATACAGTAAAGGCATCTTTCGAATTCATGCCGATGCCGGATTGTGCATTGGTCTTGGGGCCGAGGGAAAACTCTCATTTGAAGTTAGCGCTAAACTGTTGGCCAAATTCATCAAGTGGTTTTTTTACCAACTTTATCACCTAAATTTCCGTTGCGCAGAGTTTATTGCGGAGTCGGCTTTTAAGATGGTCAAATATATATCATTTATTGCAATTGCGACCGGAAAAGATATTTCTACGACATTTGGCACACTCGAGGCTGAAATGAAAAGAAACGTGGATAAAATTATTAGCACTCTTGCCAAGCCGGAGGCCCGTCGTAGACTTGCGCAGCGGGTTCTTTCGGAACCAGAAGCGCTCCGCCATGCACTGCCTGAGACAAAAAGTATGTTAATTTATCAATTATGTAATACTGGAGCCAATCTTGAAGTAAATGATGCTCTTCGTGTCGACGAAAGTTTATTAAAAGAGCAGAGAGAAGCTGTCAGTTATCTTCTCAAGCGTTGGTCACATACACGATCCGACTTCGAGAATGTTGTTCAGCACATATCTGAAGACGGCAACAAAAGAAATTATGATGAAAATATCGCGCTTTTGCGGGGATTCTTTAAAGAAGGTGATCCGTACAATATCGAAGGCGGAGGGGCGACTGGCTTGGGCGTTCACGATTTTGACGAATGGCATAAGGCAATTTTAGCCGAACTTAAAGAAGAGCCCACTCGCGGATTCCCTATCGTACCCAGTGACTCTGTTGAATATGCAATGCAGCGTGACGGCGATCGTGATCATCCACTGTTCGCTTCGACAGGCGAGTTTGCGTTCTACAGCTAATCGTCGGATAAGGCTGCTCAGTGCACCGGTTTTTTTTGTTGTACGGCACAACGCACGCCTTGCGACAGATACGAGGGCGATACTATCCCGAAGTCACCCAAATGCATTGAGCGAAACACGAGCGGATGTTCTCTGCGATACATAGTGTTTGGCATAATTGAGTCGCCATTAGGCCATCCCCTCGCTACCTTCATTTTTCCTGTAGCCGGGCCTTGCGGATCTTTCTTTGGAGAGTGCTTGTAGTATTGGGCGTCGAACCAGTCGTTTACCCATTCTTCGCCATCGTGTGACGCATCGTATAGACCCAATGGGTTTGGCGGAAAGAGCCCGACAGGATAAGGTTCATCGCTATGCGATGGTGTAAGCATTTTAATCTGTCCCGCTGCCGGAATATTTCGTCCGTAATCAATGTTGCCGTTGTCGGTCGCCCAGACAAAGAACTGTCCGCGACTGCGGGCTGCGTATTCCCATTGTGCCTCGGTCGGAAGATCAAACGGGAGCTGTGTAATTTTTCCTAACCACTTACAGTAGTCCTTTGCACGTTGCCAAGGCACGCCGACAGGCGCTTCGGGGTAACGATGTTTCGTACCGAAGCCGTCATCACTCGCCGGCTTGGTTCCGGTGGCAACTGAGTAGACAGAGAACTCGGCATTGGTGGTCTTATATTTCGCGATCGAATAGCTCGACAATTGAACTTCATGCACCGGTCGACTGGTAATGTCATCGCTGTAATGCAGCCCCTCCGGCGACACTAATGGCCCGAAGTCACCCATCATGAAAGTACCGCCTTCGACGAAAATCAGGTCGACAACCACCTTTTTCTTGAGCCGGGCAACCCGCTCCTCGACCGTGCCTTGCCCTAGCGCAGCAAGTTCGGCGGCCAGTGCTGGAGGCTGTTTAAGCGCCACGAGTTGCGACTCATCGATGTATTCGTTACTCATGCGCGGCACTTTGGGCGGTTTGACTGTCGTAGGCTCGGCAAAAACGAGCGAGCAAAGAAAAACGGCACCTAGCGGCAACAGGACAAGGCGAGGCGGCATTGATGCTCCCGGGTATGATTGAAACCATACTAGGATGACGTGCGCTCAACCTTTACTGTTGCGCTCGCTCAAACACTCAAATCCGCACTCGCCTGCTTGTCCCTCAACCTGCGCGCATACCGATGCCTCGCCCTGAGCCTCGGATTGGTCATGAGCCGCCCCATGGTCTCCCCAATGACCATGACGACACCCAGCAGCGGCAACACGAGCATCAGCCCGGCCACGCCGGATAGCGCGCCGCCGATAAAAATCATCAGCACCGTCACGAGCGGATGGATGTGCAGGCTGCGGCCCAGCGTCAATGGCATGAAGACGAAATCGTCCAGCAGCCGCGCGAGGATGAAGACGACGATCGCGCCATAGGCGATGAGCGGGTTGTTCGGCGCGTCCGTGGCGGCCACGACCACGACCATCATGCAGCCCACGACTGAGCCGACGAACGGCACCCATGCGAGCAGTGCGGAAATAAAACCCAGCAGCAGCGGCGAGGAGACGCCGATCACCCACAGGCCGAAGCCGAGCACGATGGTGTCCAGCACGGTCAGCTTCAATAAACCCTCGAAGTAGCGGCGCGCGGTCTGGTCGACCTGGTGCAGCAGGAACAGCGTGCGTTCGAAATAGGCGTTCGGCACGGCGCGGGCGAGGAATTTTTTGAAGCGCAGGCCATCGCGCAGGAAGAAGAAAGCGAGGAACGGGGCCAGCAACAGCGACGGAAGCCAGCCCGCGGCGCCCAGCAGGATGGACGTCAGGTGGCGCTGGGCGAAATTGTCCGTATAGGCTTTGAAGCGCTTGTTGACGATGGACGTCAAATGCATCTCGGCCAGGATCGGGAACTTGGCTTCCAGCAGCGTCATCGTGTTGCGCACGAAGGCGACGCCGCCGTCCAGGTACAGGGCGCCCGTCTTGTGCCAGCCGTCGGCGTCGCCGGGGGCCGCGGTCCAGGTCATCGCCGCCATCACCAGCAGGACGGTGGCGCCGTAGAACACGGTGCACACGAGCGTGGCCGAGACGTTGCGGGTGAAACCGGCGCGCAGCAGGCGTTGCATCGGGCCCAGCAGGATGTAGTACATGACGGTGCCAACGATGAAGGGCAGCACCAGCCACAGCATGTGCTCGAGCAGCACCAGCAGCAGGCACGTCACGCCGATGATGCCGGTCCAGACGAAGGGGCCGCTGCGCTCGTCGCGGAGGGCGCCGTGGATCACAGTGCCTCCACCTGGGCGTTGCCGTCGAGCCAGCCGCGCAGGCGCTGGCCGATGTGGCGCGCCAGCGCGAGCGAGATCTTGTAGCCGATCACGGCATCCGTTTCCATCAGGGCGAGAAAATCGTCGCGGAAGAACACGGCCAGCTCGCACGCATCGAGGGCGCGGACCTGGGCGCTGCGCGGGGAATTGTCCAGCAGGGCGAGGTCGCCGAAGAAACTGCCGGCGCTCAGTTCGCCCACGATCTGGCGGCCCCGGCTGTGGCTGCGGCTGATCTGCACGCGGCCGCTCATCACGAGGTACAGCGCCTGACCTTCCTCGCCTTCGTCGAACACGATCTCGTCCGGCAAGTAGCGTCGTTCATGCATGAGGCCGTCGACGAACTTGATTTCCAAAGGTTTGAGGGAACGAAACAGCGGCGTGTTCTGCAGCCGAAGCTGGCGGGGGGACAGCGTGGACGATTTCAGGAAACCAAAGATCACGAAAGCTCCAGGACAATGCAACCGAGTGGCTGCTTTGTCAATTATGAACGATTCATTTGTGCTTGCGCAGCAACGAATGCATGGATCATTGGACGCGACACAACACCTCGTAGCCATCCTGCATATCGCTCAGCCGGTGATGCGAATCGTGCGTGCACCGGATTGGAAAACGTGTAATATAATTCCTTTGGGAAATATTTATTACATACATGGCATCATCTCACCACTTCCTGCCAGGAGGAACCGAGTGATCGATATCCAGACCTTCATGCTGGCGCTCGGCGTCGGCAACACGGCGTTTGCCTTGCTGATGGTGGGTTATATGCGCGGTGCGGCACCCAATCCGGGCCTGCGCACCTGGATGTGGGCACGCCTGTCGTCCGGTCTGGCACAGATCTGCTGCTGGGTGGCGCCGCATGTCGGTTTGCCCATCGCGGAGGAACTGGCGGCGTTCGGCTGGGTGGGTGGTGTCGCGCTGGAGCTGGCGTCGTACTGCGTGTTCTTCGGGTTCCGCAACTGGCGCCGGATCCTTGCGCCGGCTGCCGTCGCGGCCCTGATCATCGTCGCGGCCGCGGCGATGGTGCAGGCGTCGCGCGAGCAGATGACGCAGGTGGTGGCCGTGATCGTCGCCCTGTTCGCCTCCGGCGCCGCCGCGATCCTGTTGCGGCCGCAGACCGATGCGCCGTTGCTGCAGCGGATCATCGGTATCAACGATGCCTTGTTCGCCATCGCGATCTGGATCTGGATGGGCGTCGCCAACGGCGGCGTGGGCACGTTCAATGCGAATCCCGTCTACGGCTTCGCGTACCTGGCCAGCTATCTCTTGATGATCGTCAACGGATTCGGTTTCCTGTTGCTGTGCAAGCTGAAGGACGACCAGCGCATGCAGCGCCTCGCCACGATCGATGGCCTGACGGACATGCTGAACCGCCGCGCCTTTTTCGAGCGTGCCGAGCGTGCCCTGCAGACCGCGGCGCGCCTGCGCAAGCCGATCGCGCTGATGATGCTCGACCTCGATCATTTCAAGCAGCTCAACGACGGCTTCGGCCATGCCTGCGGCGACCAGGCCTTGCGCCTGTTTGCCGACACGGCGCGGGCCACCTTGCGCGAGAACGATGTGATGGGCCGGCTGGGCGGAGAAGAGTTCGCGCTGGCGATGCCAGGCACGTCGCTGGCGGGCGCGCAGTACGCGGCCGAGCGCCTCCGTATTGCCGTTGCCGAGGCGCCGGCGCTGGCGTGCGCCGCCACGTATCGCATGACGGTCAGTATCGGCCTCGTGATGATCGATCCGAACGAGGAATTGACGGCCGCCCTCGCGCGCGCCGACCACGCCCTGTACGCGGCCAAGACGGGTGGCCGCAACCGTGTCGAGATCGGTGCGCCGCTGCTGAAGCGCGCCTGAGAGCCCCAAACCGTGCCTCCCGCAGGGGAGGCACTCTGATAGAACGAAAAAAGGTCCGACGAATCGGACCTTTTTTCTTGATGCTGGCGGAGCGGACGGGGCTCGCCCACGTTCCGCGGGCCGCGGTTTCGCTTGCAAGCGAAACCCTTCGAGCCCCAAACCGTGCCTCCCGCAGGGGAGGCACTCCGATAGAACGAAAAAAGGTCCGACGAATCGGACCTTTTTTCTTGATGCTGGCGGAGCGGACGGGGCTCGAACCCGCGACCCCCGGCGTGACAGGCCGGTATTCTAACCAACTGAACTACCGCTCCGTTTACTCTGATCGGTTCTTGCTGCAAGAACTGCCGAAACTGGTGGGCGCTGAGAGGGTCGAACTCCCGACCTAATCCTTGTAAGGGATCCGCTCTACCAACTGAGCTAAGCGCCCGTCACTCTGTTTCAGAGTTTCTTGCCGACGTTTGTCATCACGTCCGAAGAGGCCCGAATCATAGCGTATCCCTTCGAAAACGTGCAAGGGTTTTTCAGAAAAAAGTGAACAGGGATGTGAACTGCCACTTTCTCATATACAACAAACTGTTGTATGGATGTGTAAGCCGATTCGTATTCCTTGCATAAGGATATACACATAATCGACAATTGCCGGTTTACATGCCGGCAATATTTAGACATCAACAATCAGGTGCGAGTTTGCCGAGGCAGGAGAGACCGGCGGAGACAACGCGGCAGTTTTTTTCACTCTTCCCAGCTAGGAAAAACTCAATGATCAAGATGTCCAAGATGCACAAGCGCGTCATCGCCGCGCATGGCGCAATGCTGGCGCTCGCAGCCGTACCCGGCGGCGCGGCCCTGGCCCAGACTGCGCAGGCGACCGAACTGCAAACGGTGACCGTGACCGCACAGCGCCGTACCGAAAACATCAAGGAAGTACCGGTGTCCGTCACCGCCATCAAGGGCGAGAAGCTGGACGTGCTCGTGTCCGGCGGCGAGGACATCCGCCTGCTGGCCGGCAAGACCCCCAGCCTGAACGTGGAGTCCTCGAACGGCCGCACGTTCCCCCGTTTCTACATCCGCGGCTACGGCAACACGGACTTCTCGACCTTCGCATCGCAGCCGGTGTCGCTGATCTATGACGACATCGTCCAGGAAAACCCGATCCTGAAGGGCTACCCGATCTTCGACCTGGCAGGCGTGGAAGTGCTGCGCGGCCCGCAGGGCACGCTGTTCGGCCGCAACACCCCGGCCGGCGTCGTGAAATTCGAATCCGAGAAGCCGAACCTCAAGAAGACCGAGGGTTACTACAACCTGTCGTACGGCACCCACGGCACGGCCAACGTCGAAGGCGCGGTCAACGTGCCGCTGTCGGACAAGTGGGCGATGCGCGTGTCGACCCTGCGCCAGCACCGCGACGACTACGTCGACAATTACAGCGACGTCGCGAAGACGAACAAGACCGGCGAACTGGACGGCTACAACGAACACGCCGAACGCGTGCAATTCCTGTACAAGCCGGACACGACGTTCAGCGCCCTGTTCAACGTGCACCAGCGCACGACCAACGGCAGCGCCCGTCTGTTCCGCGCGAACCTGATCAAGAAGGGCACGAACGACATCGTCGACGGCTACGACCTCGACAGCATCGTGACGAACGCCCAGAACTTCCAGAACCTCAAGACGAACGGCGCCAATGCCCGTATCACGTGGGACCTGGGTCCGGTCATCTTCCACTCGATCACCGGTTACGAGTCGGTCGGCAGCTACTACAGCCGCGGCGACATCGACGGCGGCACGCCGCAAGGTCCGGGCTTCATCCCGTTCCAGTCCGAGACGGGCGGCTTCATCGACGACCTGAAGCAGTACTCGCAGGAATTCCGCGTCGAGTCGAAGAACACGGGGCCGCTGAACTGGCAGGCCGGCGTGTACTACTTCAAGGAAGACGTGACGGGCGGCAGCGACGGTTACAACAGCGCCACCGGTGCCCGCACGTCGCGCCAGGCCAGCGAGCAGAACAACAAGGCCTGGGCCGCGTTCGGTTCCGTGACGTACAACATCAACGACGCCCTGTCGGTCCGCGGCGGTATCCGCTACACGGACGACAAGAAGGACTTCGCCACCGTCACCGCGATCGGCTTCACCCCGGTGGGCCCGAACAGCGTCAGCGAAAGCAAGGACAAGATCAGCTGGGACCTGTCGAGCACGTACAAGCTGAACCGTGACGTGAACCTGTATGCGCGCGTCGCGACGGGCTTCCGCGCCCCGAGCATTGCGCCGGCCTCGACGTTCGCGCCGGTGGGCATCACCGTCGCCGACGCCGAGACGATCACGTCGTACGAAGGCGGCATCAAGGCCGACCTGTTCGAGCGCCGTGCCCGCGTCGCGTTCTCGCTGTACGACTACGACATCAAGAACCAGCAGCTGACCGTGGTGGGCGGCAATACCAACGTCACCAAGCTGATCAACGCGAAGAAGACCAGCGGCCGTGGCGCCGAGTTCGACTTCGAAGGCCTCATCACGCCGGACCTGCGCGTCGGCGCCAGCACCTCGTACAACTTCACGGAAATCCGCGACCCGAGCCTGTCGCTGACGAAGTGCGCTGCCTGCACGATCACGGATCCGCTGAACGCCGCCGGCAACGTCGTCATCGATGGCAATCCGCTGCCGCAGGCACCGAAGTGGATCGTCAACCTGAACGCCCGCTACAGCATGCCGGTCGCCGATGGCGAGTTCTACGTCTACACCGACTGGTCGTACCGTTCGAAGATCAATTTCTTCCTGTACGAAGCGAAAGAGTTCACGGGTAAGCCGCTGACGGAAGGTGGTCTGCGCCTGGGCTACATCTGGGCTGACGGCAAGTATGAAGTGGCCGCCTTCGGCCGCAACATCCTCGACCAGCGCCGCATCACGGGTGCCATCGACTTCAACAACCTGACGGGCTTCACCAATGAACCGCGCACCTACGGTGTTCAGTTCAAAGGCAATTTCTAAGCCTTAAGACAATTCGTCAGATGGAAAGGCCGCGAGCAATCGCGGCCTTTTTTTTGCTCAATCATGATTCATGAGATATCTCAACATCTGCATATTGAATTTGTGCGCAACGCCTGACAGTCACGAAACATTGTTAATTAATGGGACTTAAAAAATCGATATGTTCTTCTGTTGAGTTCACAATTTTCCGAAGAATCTAGGTTTTAGCGCTATCAGTGCCTGAATGTGTTGTATAGACATCGAATTCAAATGTGAAATTTCTACACGGTTATTCCTTTCGCGCTAATCTGGCATGCCCGCTTTTCAGACGGGAAATCGACGCTAAGAAATGGCGTCGACACAACTAGATCTCAGGCATTCGTGCTTGCGGAAAATCAAACTTTTGTGTTTTTCTAGAAAAGGAATAAACATGAAGTCTCAGCAATCGAAGTATCCGGCAGTGTTGAAACTGTGCGCCGCGGCCGTCCTCGGTCTCGGCGCCGGCGTTGCGGGCGCGGGGGTGCCCGCGGACGTGCCGGCCGCACCCGCCGCGCAGCGTGTGGCCGTCTCGGACCAGACCGATCGCATCATCGTCAAATACAAGGACGAGAGCGCACCCGTCGCCCTCAAGGGCGGACAGGTCTCGGTCGCACGTGCCGCCGCGCCGCTGTCGGCCACGCGCAAGGCCGTCGTCGACCGCGCCGGCCAGCAGTTCGGCATGCTGGTGAGGGAATCGCATTCGATCGCCACCGGCGCCCGCATCTTCAAGCTGGACCGCAAAGTGTCGGTGGCCGACGCCGCCAAGCTGGCGGCCGAGCTGAAGGCGCGCGATGCCTCCGTCGAGTACGCCGAGCCGGACCGCATGATGCATCCGCTGTTCACGCCAAACGACTCGATGTACAGCCAGCAGTGGGATTTCTTCGAAGCGACCGGCGGCCTGAACGTGCCGGCCGCCTGGGACAAGTCGACCGGCACCGGCATCCGCGTGGCCGTGATCGATACGGGCTACCGTCCGCACGCCGATCTGTCGGGCCAGATCCTGGCCGGCTATGACTTCATCTCCGACACCGCCGTCTCGAACGACGGCAACGGCCGCGACAGCGACGCCAGCGACCCGGGCGACTGGGTTGCGGCGGGCGAATGCGGCGCCGGCGAACCCGCGTCGAACTCGAGCTGGCACGGCACCCACGTGGCCGGCACCATTGCCGCGGCGACGAACAACAGCACCGGCGTCGCCGGCGTCGCGTACGGCGCCAAGATCGTGCCCGTGCGCGTGCTCGGCAAATGCGGCGGCTACACGTCCGACATTGCCGACGGCATCATCTGGGCATCGGGCGGCACCGTGTCCGGCGTGCCGAACATCGCGGCGCGCGCCCAGGTGATCAACATGTCGCTGGGCGGCGGCGGTGCCTGCGACACGACGACGCAGAACGCGATCAACAGCGCCCGCTCGCGCGGCACCGTGATCGTCGTGGCGGCCGGTAACGAGTCCCAGAACGCGAGCAACAGCAACCCGGCCAACTGCGCGGGCGTGATCACGGTGGCGGCGACGAACCGTTCCGGCGGCCGTGCCTCCTACTCGAACTACGGCACCGTCGTCGACGTCGCGGCACCGGGCGGCGACAGCGGCGCGGCCATCCTGTCCACCTTGAATGCCGGCACCACGTCGCCGGGCGCCGACAGCTACGCGGGCTACATGGGCACGTCGATGGCGACGCCGCACGTGGCCGGTGTCGTCGCGCTGATGCTGGCCAAGAATCCGAACCTGACGCCGGACGAAGTCGAGTCGCGCCTGAAGTCGAGCACGCGTCCGTTCCCGGCCAGCTGCTCGGGTTGCGGCACCGGTATCGTGGACGCCTCGGCCGCCGTGGACGCGGCCGCCGGCACGACGACCGGCACGACGATCTCGGAAACGGAGTCGAACAACACGCTCGGCACGGCCAACAGCGTGACGACGTCCGGTACGACGGTCAATGGCACGATGGGCAGCACGACGGACACGGATTATTTCTCCGTCCAGCTGCCGGCCGGTAAAACCCTGACCGCGACGATGACGCCGAACGCGAGCTCGGACTACGACCTGTACATCTACAACAGCGCGGGCACCTTGCTGTCGTACAGCGAGAACGGTACGGGCACCGCGGATACCGCCACGTCGGCCAACACGGGCACGACCACGTCGGCCCGCTATGTGCGCGTCGTGTATTACAGCGGCGGCACCGGGTCGACGAGCGGCAAGTACACGCTCAAGCTGACCTGGTAACCCGGGTGTTATGACTGGAATAATTACCGTTAAAATTCAATTACTTAACTAAAATTTTCCTGTTGTAAAAACCCCGAAAACGGCCCCATGCGGGCCGTTTTTCGTTACGCTGCACAGTTCGGTTCCCTTTAAAGGATGCAGCATGACGCAGCGCCACAAGATCTCTTCTTTGTTGAAAATTTGTGCAGCGGCCCTCGTCGCCGCCGGTTTCGCCGGCCAGGCCGTGGCGCAAACCAATCACGTCGTCGTCCAGACCGACCGCATCATCGTCAAGTACAAGGGCGACAGCGACACGTCGAAGACCGGCGTGGCCGCACGCGGCATCGACCGTGCGCGCCAGGCCCTGATCGACCGCGCCGGCCAGACGTACGGCGCCACGATGCGCGCGCTGCGCGCGACGGCGAACGGCGCGAACGTCCTGCAGCTCAGCCGCACGATGTCGCTCGACGAGGCGCGCCAGCTGGCCGCCGAACTGAAGTCGCGCGACGCCAACGTCGAGTACGCCGAGCCGGACCGCATCATGGTCCCGCTGGCCACCCCGACCGACCCCAGCTATACCCAGCAGTGGGACCTGTACGAAGCCACCGGCGGCATCAACGCGCCCGCCGCCTGGGACAAGTCGACCGGCGCCGGCATCAACGTGGCCGTGATCGACACGGGCTACCGTCCGCACGCGGACCTGTCGGGCCAGATCCTGCAGGGCTATGACTTCATCTCGACGACCACCATCGCCAACGACGGCGGCGGCCGCGACACGGACGCGAGCGACCCGGGCGACTGGGCCCCGGCCGGCAGCTGCGGCACGGGCATCCCGGCCGCGGACCAGAACTCGAGCTGGCACGGCACCCACGTGGCCGGCACGATCGCCGCGAAGACCAACAACGGCATGGGCATCGCGGGCATCGCGTACAACGCCAAGATCGTCCCGGCGCGCGTGCTGGGCCGTTGCGGCGGCTACACGTCCGACATCGCCGACGCCATCGTCTGGGCGTCGGGCGGCACCGTGACGGGCGTGCCGGCCAATGCAAACAAGGCGCGGGTGCTGAACCTGTCGCTGGGCGGCACCGGTGCGTGCGACACGACGACGCAGAACGCGATCAACAGCGCCCGTTCGCGCGGCGCCGTGGTCGTCGTCGCGGCCGGCAACTCGAACACGAATGCGATCAATTCGAACCCGGCCAACTGCGCGGGCGTGATCACCGTCGCCGCGACGAACCGTGCGGGCGGCAAGGCATCGTATTCGAACTACGGCACGAACGTCACCATTGCGGCACCGGGCGGCGACAACGGCGCCGGCATCCTGTCGACGCTGAACGCGGGCACGACCACGCCGGCATCGGACAACTACGCCTATTACATGGGCACGTCGATGGCGACGCCGCACGTGGCCGGTGTCGTCGCGCTGATGCTGTCGGCGAATCCTAACCTGACGCCGGATGACGTGGCCGCCAAGCTGAAGTCGACCGCGCGCGCCTTCCCGGCCGCGTGCTCGGGTTGCGGCGCCGGCATCGTCAACGCGGCCGCCGCCGTGAACGCGGCACTGGGCTCGACGACCACGACGACGACGACCCCGACCTGGACCTATTGCGCCGCCGAAAACGGTACCTGCTCGTTCACCGGTACCCGTGACGTGCGCTACGGCACCGCCACGAGCTTCGTGACGAAGACCTTCACCGGCTCCGTGAAATGCTCGAACTCGGTGTTCGGCGACCCGGCCTACGGTATCGCCAAGTCGTGCAGCTATTCCAGCGTCACCAAGTAAGACCCTGCCTCACCCGCCGCCGCGTCCTGCGGCGGCGTTTCCTCTTGCACTAAAGTCACAAACCGACGATACTGTATGCAATTACAGTAGTCGCTCGGCGCGGGCGACCGCCACCGTGAACGCCCCCGTCCGCAAGATCATCCACTGCGATTGCGATTGTTTTTACGCATCCGTCGAGATGCGCGACGACCCGTCCCTGCGCGGGCGGCCGCTGGCCGTCGGCGGTAGGGCCGAGCAGCGCGGCGTGATCGCCACCTGCAATTACGAAGCGCGCCGCTACGGCATCCATTCGGCCATGGCCACGGCCCAGGCGGTCAAGCTGTGCCCGGACCTGATCCTGATCCCACCGAACATGGAAAAGTACCGGGTCGCCTCGCGCCAGATCATGGACATCTACCGCGACTACACGGACCTCGTGGAGCCGCTGTCGCTGGACGAGGCCTATCTCGACGTGACGAACTCGCCGCACTGCAAGGGCAGCGCGACCCTGATCGCCCAGGAAATCCGCCGCCGCATTTTCGAGACGGTCGGCATCACGGCGTCGGCCGGCGTCGCGCCCAACAAGTTCGTGGCCAAGATCGCCAGCGACTGGAACAAGCCCGATGGCCTGTTCCTCGTGCGGCCGGATGAGGTCGATGCGTTCGTTGCCGCTCTGCCGGTGAAGAAATTGTTCGGGGTAGGGAAGGTGACGGCCGCGAAACTGCATCGTCTCGGCGCGCAGACGTGCGGCGACCTGCGCGAGTGGAACATGGACAAGCTGCAAGAGCACTTCGGTTCGTTCGGTGCGCGGCTGTATGACTTGTGCCGCGGCATCGACTACCGCGACGTGAATCCAGTGCGGGAACGTAAATCGATCAGCACGGAGGAGACGTACACGCCGGACGTCCCCGACCTGGCAGGCTGTCTCGCGCTGTTGCCGGACTTGTATGAACACCTGCTGGGCCGGATCAAGCGCAACAATGCCGAAAAATTCATCAACAAGCTGTTCGTGAAGATCAAGTTCGCGGACTTCCAGCGCACCACGGTCGAGTGCGTCGGCTATGCGCCGAACATGGAGACCTACCGCCACCTGATGGAGACGGGCTGGCTGCGCGCGAGCCGTCCCGTGCGGCTGCTGGGTGTCGGCGTGCGCCTCAGCGACATGGAAACCGTCGAGCAACTGAGCCTGTTTGACGAACGCGCAACACATTAAAAAACCGAATCGACGACGTGAATCTTGCCGCTGGTCAGCGTGTAGAATGTCGTTCCTTTGAAATACTGAGATAACCGAAAGCAACGTTATGTGGTTCAAGAATCTTCAGATCTACCGCCTGCCCGCACCGTGGAATTTCTCCCCTGAACAGATGGAAGAGGCCCTGCAGTCGCAGGCGTTCACGCCCGCCAGCAGCAACGAACTGCTGCGCCAGGGCTGGGATTCGCCACGCGGCAACGGCAAGCTCGTTCACGTCGTCAACAAGCAGATGCTGATGATGCTGGGTACGGAAAAGAAATTGCTGCCGAGCTCGGTCATCAACCAGGTCGCCAAGGCACGGGCCGCCGAGCTGGAAGAGCAGCAGGGTTTCCCGCCGGGCAAGAAGGCGATGAAAGAACTCAAGGAACGCGTGGCCGACGAGCTGCTGCCGCGCGCGTTCTCGATCCGCGGCAACGTGTGGACGTGGATCGACCCGGTCAACGGCTGGCTCGTCGTCGATGCGGCCAGCCCGAGCAAGGCCGACGACGTCATCAAGCTGCTGCTGAAGGCCGTCGACAAGCTGCCGCTGGAATCGCTGCGCGTGCAAAAGTCGCCGGTCGCCGTGATGACGGGCTGGCTGGAATCGGACGAGGCACCGTACAACTTCACGATCGACCAGGACACGGAACTGCGCGCCACCGGCGAGAGCAAGGCCGCCGTGCGCTACGTGAAGCACTCGCTGGATCCGGAAGACATCCGCCGCCACATCGCCAACGGCAAGCAATGCACGCGCCTGGCCATGACGTGGAACAGCCGCATCTCGTTCGTGTTGACCGAGCAGCTGGCCGTCAAGGGCATCAAGCCGCTGGACGTGATCAAGGAAAACGAAACGATCACCTACAGCGACGACGAGCGTTTCGACAACGACATCATGCTGATGACCGGCGAGCTGGCCAAGATGCTGACGGATCTCGTCGAGGCGCTGGGCGGCGAAGCCAAGGCGTAATCAAAATGGCCCGGATTTTCATCCGGGCCATTTGTTTTATTTCACCGACGCCACTTCTTCCGTCGTGGCCGGTTCCTTCTTGCCGCCGCCGCTTTCCGACTGGCCGCTCGTGTAGGTCGAGCCCGGGCGATTCTCTCCCGGCGCCGGCTTGCCCGGCAGCGGCTGCAAGGCTTTCGCCTTTTCCAGGTCGATGCCGGCGATCTCGGCCACGCGGCGGCCGTAATCCTCGTCGCAATGCCACAGGTGCCACACCATGCGCAGCTGGATCACTTCCGGGCATTTCTTGAGGTCGTTGCCGACGTTGTTGACGAGGTCGTCGCGCTCCCAGTCCGCGAACGTGCGGTAGCGGTCGCCGGCCTGCCTGTAGTCGTCGGCCGTGCGGCTCGTCTGGTAGCGGCCCAGGTGGCCCTCGACGTGCTGGTGGTAATCCTTCTCGGGCTGCGGCGCTTCGCCCAGGCCGCCCAGCAGGCTCGGTTCGTAGTTGATGTGCTTTTCCTCGCCGCCACCGTCGATGTAATAAGTCATCTGGCCGTCGCGCTGGTTCGTGCGTGCGATCGCTTTTTCCTGCGGGGCGTTGATCGGTAGCTGCAGGTAATTCGGACCCACGCGGTAGCGCTGCGTGTCCGAGTACGACAGGGTGCGGCCCTGCAGCATCTTGTCGTCCGAAAAATCGATGCCGTCGACGAGCACGCCCGTCCCGAAGGCCGATTGCTCGGTTTCGGCAAATACATTGTCCGGGTTCTTGTTGAGCACCATGCGGCCCACGGGCAGCAGCGGGAAGCGGTCTTCCGGCCACCGTTTCGTGTCGTCCAGCGGATCGAATTCCAGTTCCGGATGCTCGCCGTCGCTCATGATCTGCACGCAGAATTCCCACTCCGGGTAGTCGCCGCGCTCGATCGCGTCGTACAGGTCGCGCGTGGCGTGGCTCGTGTCGTGCGCCTGGATCTCGGCGGCCTGCTGGCTCGTCAGGTTGCGCACGCCCTGTTTCGGCTGCCAGTGGAATTTGACGAGGTGGGCGATGCCCTGGTCGTTCACGAGTTTATAGGTGTTGACGCCCGAGCCTTCCATCTCGCGGTAATTGGCGGGAATGCCCCACGGGCTCTTGACCCACGTAACCATGTGCAGCGCTTCCGGGTGGCTGCAGATGAAATCGTAGAAGCGCCACGGCTCCTGCTGGTTCGTGACGGGGTCCGGCTTGAACGCGTGGATCATGTCCGGGAACTTGATCGCGTCGCGGATGAAGAAGACTTTCAGGTTGTTGCCGACGAGGTCCCAGTTGCCCTCGACCGTCTTGAGCTTGACGGCGAAGCCGCGCGGATCGCGGGCCGTCTCCGGCGATTCCTTGGCGCCGATCACGGTCGAGAAGCGCACGAACACGGGCGTCTGCACGCCCGTCTCGTTGAGCACGCGGGCGCGCGTGTACTTGCTGGCGGGTTCGTCGCCGATCTTGCCGTACGCCTCGAAATAGCCGTGGGCGCCCGTGCCGCGCGCATGCACCACGCGCTCGGGAATCCGTTCGCGGTCGAAGTGGGTAATCTTTTCGATGAACTGATAGTTCTCGAGGGTGGCCGGACCGCGTTCGCCGACGGAACGCATGGCCTGGTTGTCGCGGACGGGATGGCCCTGGCGCGTGGTCAGGGTGGGGCGCTGCTCGCTCATCGCTTGACTCCTTCAGGTTCGTGGAAGAACGATTATAGGAATTGACGAAATCGCGCAGCGCCCGGCACGCCGGGTTGTTTACAGCGCCTGGAACACGCCCGCTGCGCGATTCTTCGTGACGTTATCCCAGGTGAACACCTTGCCGTTCATCGCCACGTAGACGCCGGGCGGCAGCATCTGCGCGGCGGCGCAGGCGAAGCCGAAGTTGAACAGCGCGTCCGAGTTCGCGATTTCGTATGGGATCATGGCACCGGTGAACACGATCGTCTTGTCCGACATTGCCGCGCCCAGCACCTCGGCCGTTTCGCGCATCGTATCGGTGCCGTGCACGATCACGATCTGCTTCTCGCCGGCGGCCTGGCACGCGGCCAGCACGTTCTGGCGGTCGGTGTCCTGCATCTCCAGCGAGTCGAGCAGGGAGACGACCTGCAGCTCGACGGGAATGGTCATGCGGGAACGCGCGATGACCTCCGGCAAGTGGCTTTCGGCAAAGCCCAGAACGCCATTGAGTTCGTTGTAGTGTTTGTCGAAAGTGCCGCCGGTGGCGATGATCCGCAAAGTCATGATGATTTGAAAACGCTGTAAAAAAAGGTGGGTAATGATAGCCGCAAACCGTAGTGTATCCATATGTGTCTGCGCTAGAATCGTCCGGATCGGATGAGTATCCTGACTCCTTTTTGGGCCCAGCCCGCCTTCCCAATGAAACCCGTCGCACCTGGAACCGTCATCTTCCATCGCCACCGCGGCTATGGCGTCATCACCCACGTCAACCTGCTGACAGGCTGGATTTCCGCACGCTTCGGCAACGAGTCGCGCACGCTCGACCTGAACCTGTCGACCGACGAGGTGCAGCATGCCGACGGCGAAGCGATCCTGTTCCGTCGCTCGCCGCCGGACCGCATGCCGCATGCGCGCCTGATGGCGATGGTGCGCGAGCTGCACAAGGCCGGCTACGAAAAGCTGTACCTGTATTCCTGGCCCAAGCCGTCCGGCCTGCACTGGCGCTGGCAATTGTTCACGGGTAAGCGCGACTGGATGCAGCGCCCGTGGCGCGAAGGCTGGTATGGTTCCGGTGCCGACTACAACAACAATCCCGTGATGGGATGGGGCGATGCGCCGGGTGCCACCACGGACGAGCTGATCCACGCACTGGCGAAGTTCGACCCGGAAGGCCTCGCCCGCGCGCTCGGACGCGACGAGGATCACACGGCGTGGTTCGCGAACGTGTGCGATGCGCTACTACCGGGCTACATGTATTCCTTCGACATGGCACCGATGCAAAAAAATGCGAACGGCGGTCTCATCGAGATGCCGCCGGTGCCCATCGTGCCCGTGCGCGCGGGGTTGCCCGCGTACGCCGGGCCCGTGATCGAGTGGCCGCCCGGCTGGGCCGGGTTGTGGACGCGCCGGCATGAGATGCCGATGCGTAAGCCCAATTTCACGGGCGAACCCGAGCTCCGGTAGGGTGGTCGGGTCCCCCGACCACGCGTTCAACGCACGTTTGCGTTACCGTGCCAATGCATCCGGATTCAGGATATTGGTCGGGTTCCCGTTCGCGAAGTTCACGACATTCTCGAACGCGGCCCGGAAATACAGCTCGTAACTGTCGCGCTCGACGTAACCCAGGTGCGGCGTCGCCAGCACGGTTGGAATTTTCAGTATCGGCGCATCGCCCGCCAGCGGCTCGCTGGTGAATACGTCCAGCGCCGCATACCCCGGCCGTCCCTTGCGCAGCGCCGCTTCCAGCGCACCTTCCTCGACCAGTTCCGCCCGACTCGTGTTCACGAACAGCGCGTCGCGCTTCATGCGCGCCAGGTCGTCCGCCGTGACGATGCCGCGCGTCGCGTCGTTCAGCCGCAGGTGCACACTGACCACGTCGGCCTGCTCGAAGAACGCTTCGCGCGTCGGTGCGGCGGACAAGCCGTCGGCCACCGCGGCAGCCCGGCTTTTCTCGCTGCCCCACACCATCACCTGCATGCCGAACGCCTGCGCATACCCCGCGATCAGGTGTCCGATCTTGCCGTAGCCCCAGATCCCCAGCGTACGACCCTTCAGCACGCGGCCCAGGCCGTTGAGTTCGGGGTTGATCGATGCCGTCTGCCATAGCCCTTCCTTCAGGTTATTGGCGTACGGGACGATCTTGCGGCTGGCCGCCATGATCAGCGCCCATGTCAGTTCGGCCGGCGCGACGGGCGAGCCGACGCCTTCCGCGATGGCGATGCCGAGCTCCGTCGCGGCCGCCACGTCGACGTGCCCGGATACCTTGCCGGTCTGCGAAATCAGCTTCAGGTTGGGCAGCTTGGCCAGCAGCGCGCGCGGGAATGCGGTGCGCTCGCGGATCAGCACGAGGGCGTCGAACGGTGCCAGGCGGATCGCCAGCTGGCCCAGGCCGCGGGTCGAATTATTGAACACTTTGACCTCGTGGCCATCCAACAGCCGGAAGCATTCGAGGGTGCGGACGGCATCTTGGTAATCGTCAAGGATCGCAATTTTCATGGATGTTAGCGGATGTTATCAGCAAGAAAGTAATGAAATGACAGAATTTGAACGATAGGAAATAGCCTACTACATTACTCAACCAAAATTCCTACATTTTTGTTATTGAAGCATTTGAAACGCGTTTGTGCAGGTGTAGAATCGATCAGAAATAAGAGCCGGCGATGTCAGATTGATATCATTTGCGGCCAGCAGCACACGTTCCAACCAGCCCCCGGCACCGCGCACACGCGACCCCTGGGCTGGCGACATGACCGCCGTAGCACCGAACCGTAAACCGCACGGATTCGCCGGTGCGGGCCCACGAGGCCATCCTTGACGACGATCCTGCCGGGACAAGATAAACGGGATTCCGACCGCCGCGCGCATTGCAGGCCGCCGCCTCTGCCGCACTGAAGGCCATCGGAATCGCCAGGGATTCTTAATTGGCATTGGAGGTATGTATGAACCAGCCCGTGATGGGCGGCGTCGCCGCACTGAACGTCCCAGCTTACATCAAGCACAACAAACTCATCAATTGGGTGGCCGAGATCGCGGCCCTCACGAAGCCCGACGCCATCTACTGGTGCGACGGCTCCGAGGAAGAGTACGACCGCCTGTGCGCACAGATGGTCGAAGCGGGCACGATGAAGCGCCTGAACCCGGCCAAGCGCCCGAACTCGTACCTGGCCTGCTCCGACCCGAGCGACGTGGCGCGCGTCGAAGACCGCACTTTCATCTGCTCCGCGACGAAGGAACAGGCGGGCCCGACGAATAACTGGGTCGACCCGAACGAGATGCGCCAGACCTTGAATGGCCTGTTCGACGGCTGCATGGCCGGCCGCACGATGTACGTCGTGCCGTTCTCGATGGGCCCGCTGGGTTCGCCGATCGCGCACATTGGTGTGGAACTGTCCGATTCGCCGTATGTCGCTGTCAACATGCGCATCATGACCCGCATGGGCAAGGCCGTGTACGACGTGCTGGGTACCGACGGCGATTTCGTGCCGTGCGTGCATACCGTCGGTATGCCGCTGCAGGCGGGCCAGCAGGACGTGCGCTGGCCGTGCAACTCGACCAAGTACATCGTGCACTATCCGGAAACGCGCGAGATCTGGTCGTTCGGTTCGGGCTATGGCGGCAACGCGCTGCTGGGTAAAAAATGCTTCGCGCTGCGCATCGCGTCCAACATGGGTTACCAGGAAGCCCAGCAGGGCGGCACCGGCTGGCTGGCCGAGCACATGCTGATCCTGGGCGTGGAATCGCCGCAGGGCGACAAGAAATACGTCGCGGCCGCGTTCCCGTCGGCCTGCGGCAAGACGAACTTCGCGATGCTGATCCCGCCCGCCGGCTTCGAAGGCTGGAAGGTCACGACCATCGGCGACGACATTGCCTGGATCAAGCCGGGCGCGGACGGCAAGCTGTACGCCATCAACCCGGAAGCGGGCTATTTCGGCGTCGCCCCGGGCACGAACGAAAAGACGAATCCGAACTGCATGGCCTCGCTGCGCGAGAACGTCATCTTCACGAACGTGGCGCTGACGGACGACGGCGACGTGTGGTGGGAAGGCATGACGAAGGAAGCCCCGGCGCACCTGATCGACTGGCAGGGCAAGGACTGGACCCCGGCGTCCGGCACGAAGGCCGCGCACCCGAACGCGCGCTTCACCGTCGCCGCCACGCAGAACCCGGTGATCGACCCGGCCTGGGACGATCCGGCCGGCGTGCCGATCTCGGCCTTCATCTTCGGCGGCCGCCGCTCGACGACGGTGCCGCTCGTGACGGAAGCCCGCAACTGGACGGAAGGCGTGTACATGGCCGCCACGATGGGCTCGGAAACGACGGCCGCCGCCGCCGGCCAGATGGGCATCGTGCGCCGCGACCCGTACGCCATGCTGCCGTTCATCGGCTACAACATGAGCGATTACTTCCAGCACTGGCTGGATCTCGGCAAGAAAGTGGAAGCGAAGAACGCGGCCGCGCTGCCGAAGATCTTCTGCGTCAACTGGTTCCGCACGGACGAGAAGGGCAATTTCGTGTGGCCGGGCTACGGCGACAACATGCGCGTGCTGAAATGGATCCTGGACCGCAGCCAGGGCCAGGCCGGCGGCGTCGAGCACATGTTCGGCACCACGCCGACGTATGGCGACCTGAACTGGACCGGCATCGAGTTCACGAGCGAGCAGTTCAACCAGATCACGTCGATCGACAAGGACGCGTGGCGCGAGGAACTGAAGCTGCACAGCGAGCTGTTCGACAAGCTAGCCTACCGCCTGCCGCAGGAACTGGTCGCGACCAAGGCGCAGCTGGAGAAGCGCCTGGCCGAGTAAGGCTAGCGCGGAGAAATACAGGCGAGGAGACGACGGCCGCACGCACGACGATGTGGCCGCAACAACAAAAGGAAAAGGACAGGTTCGCCTGTCCTTTTTCTTTGCCTCATCGCCGCGCCATCAAGAGTAATGCAACTAACCAACATTATGCAGAGCGCATACGATGACGCCGGGCACGACAATGCAAGCCTTGAGGCAACCAGTAAAAATAAGCCATTGACCCGATATTGAAACGGGAATGTGTCAGTCCATATGCGGCGAATGCTACCGCGTTCGCCAGATGGCTCGGCGGTGGGCAGGCAGTCCCACGGGCTTGTCGTGGGGTTCATCGAAGGACCGCCAGGATGCCGTGCCCGTTCTGTCATGCGAAGCGGTCATATCCTGGCGGTTACAGGAGTATCTTATGAAAGCTGTTGTCTATCGCGGCCCCAATGAGGTCGCAGTCGAAAACGTACCCGACCCGAAGATCGAGCGTCCAACGGATGCCATCGTCAGGATCACCAGCACCAACATCTGCGGCTCGGACCTTCACATGTACGAAGGCCGGACCGATTTCGAGCAGGGGCGCATCTTCGGTCACGAGAACCTCGGCGTGGTCATGGAAGTCGGACCGGCGGTCGAGCGGGTCAAGCCCGGTGACTGGGTCTGCCTGCCCTTCAACATCAGCTGTGGCCACTGCAGGAACTGCGAGCGCGGCCTCACCAACTACTGCCTGAAGGCGAACGAGCCCGGCGTGGCCGGCGGCGCCTTCGGCTTTGCCGACATGGGACCATGGCAGGGTGGCCAGGCCGAGTTCCTGCGTGTGCCCTGGGCCGACTTTATGTGCCTGAAGCTGCCGGACGATGCGGAGGAGAAGCAGTCCGACTACGTGATGTGCGCCGACATCTTCCCGACCGGCTGGCACGCAACCGAGCTGGCCGGCATGAAGCCCGGCGACGCGGTGGTCATCTACGGCGCCGGGCCGGTGGGCCTGATGGCTGCGCACTCGGCGATGATCAAGGGCGCCTGCAGCGTGATGGTGGTCGACTGCCATTCCGACCGGCTCAAGCTGGCCGAGTCGATCGGCGCGATCGCGATCGACTATTCGAAGGAAGACCCGGTGCAGCGGGTCATGGACCTGACGCACGGGCTTGGCGCGGATGTGGGCTGCGAATGCGTCGGCTACCAGTGCCACGACCACCATCACCACCGCCAGGAGCGTCCCAACCTCACCATGAACAACCTGGTCAACTCCGTCAAGTTCACGGGCGGGATCGGGGTGGTCGGCGTGTTCGTTCCGGAGGATCCGAACGGCCCGGACGCTCTGGAGAAAGAAGGGAAGATCGCGCTCGATTGGGGCATGCTCTGGCTCAAAGGTCAGCGTGTCGCGACCGGCCAGTGCCCCGTCAAGGCCTACAACCGCCCACTGCGCGACCTGATCCACGCCGGCCGCGCCAAGCCATCGTTCATCGTGTCCCATCAGCTGGGCCTGGACCAGGCGCCCGACGCCTACCAGCACTTCGATAACCGCGACCACGGTTGGACCAAGGTGATCCTGCACCCCGGCGCCTAGCCAGGGGCGCTGCCATTCGCGCATCAGGAATCAAGGAAGAAACGCCGCCTCCGGGTGGCGTCTCAGGCGCCGGCATTTTTACACATCATGTTGTGCGATTTCATTTGGTTTTTTGATTTTACTAAATGACGCTTATCCTCTATCCTGTCGTCAACTCGCACTGTTAGCGCAAACATTTCACATAAAAGCGAGCTTCGACGTAAAAGGACAATAGACATGAGACACCGCCGCACCGTGCTGCGCGCCGCTCTGGCGCTGGCATTCTCCGCCCCGTTCGCACTGCCCGCCCTGGCCGCCGACGCTGCGCGCCAGATCGTCATCGACGCGAACGCGCCGACCGTCCCGCGCGACCACTTCGCCGACCTATCGGTGGGCTCCGATTACCCGGGCACGCTGATCCGCGACGACAGCCTGGCCCAGCTGAAGATCGCGAAGGATGAGCTGGGCTTCCGCTACATCCGCTTCCACGGCATCTTCCACGACGTGCTGGGCACGTTCAAGGTCGTCGACGGCAAGCCCGTGTACGACTGGACGAAGATCGACTACCTGTACGACAAGCTGCTGGGCATGGGCATCAAGCCGTTCGTCGAGCTGGGCTTCACGCCGGAAGCGATGAAGACGTCGGACAACAGCATCTTCTACTGGAAGGGCAATACGTCGCACCCGAAACCCGAGCTGTGGGCCGGCCTCGTCGATGCCTTCGTGCGCCACGTGCAGCAGCGCTACGGCAAGGAAGAAGTGCGCACCTGGTTCTTCGAAGTGTGGAACGAGCCGAACCTGGACGGTTTCTGGGAAAAGGCCGACCAGAAGGCCTACTTCGACCTGTATGACCTGACCGCGAAGACCATCAAGGCGATCGACCCGACGCTGCGCGTGGGCGGTCCGGCGACGGCGGGTGCAGCCTGGGTGCCGGAATTCCTCGCGCACACACAGAAGAGTGGCGCGGCGGTCGACTTCATCGCCACGCACACTTACGGCGTGGACGGCGGCTTCCTGGACGAGAACGGCCAGGGCGACCAGAAGCTGTCGCCGTCGCCGGACGGCATCGTCGGCGACGTGCGCAAGGTCCGCAAGGAGATCGAAGCCTCGTACCTGCCCAAGCTGCCGCTGTACTTCACGGAATGGAGCACGAGCTACAACCCGCGCGACCTCGTGCACGATTCGTACATCAGTGCCGCCTACATCCTGTCCAAGCTGAAGGCGACGGAAGGCATCGCGCAGGGCATGAGCTACTGGACCTACACGGACCTGTTCGAGGAACCGGGCCCGCCGACCGCGCCTTTCGAAGGCGGCTTCGGCCTGATGAACCCGCAGGGCATCCGCAAGGCCGCCTGGTTCGCCTACAAGTACATGAACGCGCTGGGCGACCAGCAGGTCCAGACCACGGACAAGCAAAGCTGGGTGACGAAGGACGCGAAGGGCGTGCAGGTGCTGGCGTGGGATTTCCAGACGCCGGACATGGGCAACAAGACGAACCGTCCGTTCTTCGGCGCCGTCCAGCCGACGAAGAACGGCACGCCGCTGAAGCTCACGCTGAAGGGCATGAAGCCGGGCACGTATCACGTCCAGGTGTACCGCACGGGCTTCAAGGCCAACGATGCGTACACGGCCTACATCGAGATGGGCAAGCCGAAAACCCTGACGGCCGACCAGCTCGCGAAGCTGCAGGCGCTGACGGTGGACAAGCCCGAGACGCGCACCGTGAAGGTGGCGGCGAACGGCACCGCGAACGTGCAGGTGCCGATGCGCGTGAACGACGTGGTGCTGGTGAAGATCGCGAAGTAACCTGAGCTGTTACTGCGTGGCTCAGCCCCACTGCATCAGGCAGGGGGGCACGAGCAGCACGAGGGCCAGCACGAGGTAGATCAGCTGCAGCGGGATCATCCACTTGGCCCATGTGATCCACGGCACGCGCCCGAGCGCGAGCACGCCGACCGTGATGCCGGACGTCGGGATCATCGGCGTCGACAATTCTCCCAGCTGGAAGGCGAGGATCGCGGTCTGGCGCGTGACGCCCACGAGGTCCGCGAGCGGTGCCATGATCGGCATCGTCAGCGCGGCCTGGCCCGTGCCCGAGTGGATGAAGAAGTTGATCACCGACTGGATCAGGTACATCTTCTGCGCTGCGAACACGGGGTGGCTCGACTGCACGAGCGGCATCAGGCCGTGCAGCATCGTGTCGATGATGTGGGCGTCGCGCGCGAGGATCATCGTGCCGCGCGCGATCGCGATCACGAGGGCCGTCGGCGCCAGGTCTTTCGCACCCTGCATGAAGGCCGCCACCCAGTTGTCGGGCCCCAGCCGCCCGACGATCCCCACGACGATCGCCATGGACAGGAACAGCGCCGCGATCTCGTCGATGTACCAGTCGAATTTCACCACGCCGACCACCATCGCCGCCAGCGACAGCGCGAAGATCGCCAGCACGGCCTTGTGCCGGCCCGTCATGCGGTCGCTCAGGTGCGTGGACGCCGGCTGTTCCTGGCGCCGCGTCTGGTCCAGCACATAGGTCGGACTCAATGTCGGGTTCTGTTTTACGCGCGCCGCGTACCACATCAGAAACAGGATCGTGACGGTCGTCGTCGCCACCCACACGATCAGGCGATACCCGATCCCCGAAAACACGGGCACGCCCGCGATGCCTTGCGCGATGCCGACGTTGAACGGATTGAGGAACGCCGCGCCGAAGCCGGCCTGCGAACCGAGGAAGGGAATCGACACGCCGACGATGGTGTCGTAGCCGAGCGCCAGCGCGAGCGGCACGAAGATCAGCACGAACGGAATCGCTTCCTCGTTCATGCCGAACGTGGCGCCGCCCAGCGAGAACAGGGTGACGAAGACGGGGATCAGCGCGGCGCGCACGAGCGCCGAGTGCTCGTGCATGCGGGCGATCGAGCGGATGCCCGTGTCGATCGCATCGGTCTTCTGCACGACGGCGAACGCGCCGCCGACGACGAGCACGAAACCGATGATCTGCGCCGCTTCTACAAAGCCCTTGATGGGCGCCTTCATCAGCGCGACGAGGCCTTGCGGCGCGCTCTCGACGTAGTGGAACGAGGCCGGGTCGATGAGCTGCTTGCCGTTCACGAGGTGCGTCTCGTACTTCCCGCCGGGGATGAACCACGTCGCCAGCGCGATCAGCGCGAGGATCGCGAACAGCAGCACGAAGGTATTGGGAATTCGCAGGCGCATGATCATTGACTCAGTAGAGAACCCGAACGGAAGGGCGTCGTCCCCGCGATCTTACAGATGTGCATCCCGCGCAGCAGGTGGCGGTGCGCCGTGCTCGCGAACAGCAGGCCGTCGCGGCTCGCATGCACCGTGGCCGTGTCGCCGGTGACCGGGTTGACGATGTCGGCGACGGCGTCGCCCGCCTTGACCTCGTCGCCCAGCGCTTTCAGGAACACGAGCACGCCCGTCTGCGGCGCGTGCAGCGGCTCCACGGCTTCCAGCGGCGACGCCGCGCACAGCGGCGCGGGCAGGGCCTCGTGCGGGACGTCGATGATGCCTTCGCGCGCGAGGAATTGCAGCAGCGCGTGCGCATCCTGCTCGGCGTAATCGTAGCGCACGTCCATCTCGCCGCGCAGTTCCACCGTGACGGCGGCGCAGGCGGGCGGAATCGGGATCGATGGGCCGAAGTGTTCCGCGAGGTCCCACCACAGGCGGCTGCACGCCTCGTCGAACGGCTCGCCGCCCGAACCCGCGGACAGCAGATACGCGCGCGCACCGAGCAGCGTCGCCAGCGGTGCCACGCGGTCCGCCAGCGCGGGGCCGGTATAGACGTGCAGCAGCGCCTCGTTGTCGCAGTGCAGATCGAGCACGATGTCGGCGTCGATCGCCATGCCCAGCAGCGTCTTTTTCAGCACCTGGGTCGCGTCTTGCGGCTCCCACCGCGCGACAGCGTTGCGAGCCTCGGCGCGGATCGCTGCCACGTTCGCGGCCGCGTCCGGACCGAGGCGACTTGCCAGGACCGTTTTGAGTTCGTCGGCCACGTGGCGGAACGCGCGATTGAAATTGGTGCCGGTGCCGAGGTCGAAGCGCCCGAACGGCGTGCCGTGCACGATTTGCGACAGCCCGATCGGATTCGCGGCGGGTACGAGGATCACTTCGCCGCGGATGCGCCCTTCGGCATCGAGCCGTTCGAGTTCGCGCCGCAGGACGTGCGCGACGAGCATCGCCGGAACCTCGTCTGCGTGCAGCGACGCCTGGATATAAACCTTCTTGCCGCTGCCTGCGCTGCCGTAGTGGTAGGCCGTGAGCCGGTAGCTGGCGACGCCCGGTTCGGTCGCGATCGGATGGGTCTTCGTATGCATGCGGACGTTTCTCCTGGCGTCGGTCTGCGGCCGATTATGTATGAATTTTTACACAACGTAAATCGATGAAAGAATATTTTCAAAAATGTTGTTGAGTTGGGCGCCGCACCTGTTTTACATTAAAAAACATTAACTCATTGACATCCGGTCACATGGTTCCTGCCGCCCCGTCCAGCGCTTCGCCCGACATCGGTTTCGCCGAGTCTTCGCTCGGCCAGTCGCTGCTGCGGGTGCTGGCCGAGGGGTCGGCGTCGAACCGTGCGATCGCGGATTACGTGCTGCGCAACCAGGTGCGCGTGACGGCGCTCGGCATCGAGGAACTCGCCGACGCGTGCGCCGTGTCGACGGCGACCATCAGCCGCTTCGCGCGCGATCTCGGTTTTAAAAATTACGCGGCGATGCGCGGCGCGGTGGCGGAGACGCTGCAATCGGTGCTGCAGCCCGTCGAAAAGCTGCGCAGCACGATCGCACGGCGCGCCGCGAAAGCGTCGCCGGCACTCGAAAGCCTGGGCTATGCGGAAGCGGCGCTGACGGCGACCCGGCGCGGCCTGGCCGGCAACGAGATCGACCGCGTCGGCACGGTGCTCACCAAGGCGCGCACGGTGTATGTGCTGGGGTTCGGCCTGTCGTCGTTCCTGGCCGGTACGCTCGCGATGCATTTGCAGCCGTTCTGCCGCCACGTCGTGGAAGCGGCGGCGAGCGGCGGCACGGAAGTCGCGGCGAGTCACCTCGCGACCATCACGGACAAGGATGTGCTGGTCGTGATCTCGCTGCCACGCTACACGCTGGACGCGGCGTCGCTGACGCGGTTCGCGCGCGATGCCGGCGCGACCATCGTCTCCATCACCGATTCGCCCGCGTCGCCGCTCGCCGAACTGGGACACCACGTGCTGTACGCGCACAGCGCGCACCCGGTGCTGCCCAGCAGTTCGAGCGCCGCGCTGGCCGTCATCGAAGCGCTGGCCGTGTCGCTGATGACGTCCAACAAGGCCAACGTGGCCAAGGCGGCCCGCCACACCGAAGCCATCGCCGCGTATCTCTACGGTGAACACCAGATTCGCAAGCTCGTCAAAAAAACCTGAGTCATAACCAAGACACCAAGAGGGAGAGCACCGCATGACCAAGCACATTTCGAGAGCCCTGCAACCGACCATACTCGCGGCGGCGGTCGCGGCGCTCATGGCGCAGCACGCGACCGCGCAGACGCAGGCCGACGAACCGAAGATGCACCGCGTGGAGATCACCGGCTCGTCGATCAAGCGCATCGACACGGAGACCGCGCTGCCCGTGCAGCTGATCTCGCGCGAGGACATCGAGAAGATGGGCGCGACGACGGCCGCGGAACTGGTCAAGAACATCAGCGCGAACACGGCGCCGGTGACGGACGGTCCCAGCATCACGGACGGCACGTCCGGCCAGCGCGGCCTCAATGGCGCCAACCTGCGCGGCCTCGGCGTGTCGTCCACGCTGATCCTGCTGAACGGCCGCCGCCTCGCCAACTTCGCATCGCCCGGCGATAATTCGGGCGTCGACCTGAACAATATCCCGGCCGGCGCGATCCAGCGCGTCGAGGTGCTGAAGGATGGCGCCTCCGCGATCTACGGTACCGATGCCATCGGCGGCGTGATCAACTTCATCACGCGCAAGGATTACACGGGCATCGACCTGGCCGCGTCGGCCGCGGGCACGCAGCAGGGCGGGGCGGGCAAGAAGACGCTGAGCCTCAGCGGCGGCACGGGCGATTTGACGACCGACCGCTTCAACGTGTTCGGCGTGCTGGACATCCAGCAGCTCGACCGCCTGCGTTCCGGCCAGCGCCGCTTCATCTCCGAGCATCCGCTCGCGACGACCCTGCCGGCGCAGATGTCCAGCAACACGTTCCCGGCCAATATCGACATCTCGGCCGCGCAGCGTGCCGCCCTGATCGGCGCTGGCCTGCTGCCGGCCGGCAGCCGTGCGAGCCGCGTCAACCCGAGCGCGCCGAAGTGCAATCCGCCCGCCACCGTGTATGCCGAGAAGGGCCCGGGCGGCGTGGCCGGCTGTAGCTACGACTACATGGAAGACACGGAGATCTACCCGGACTCGCGCAAGATCGGCTTCATCGGCCGCGCGACTTTCCAGCTCGATCCGGACAACCAGCTGTTTGCGGAGCTGGTGCAGACGCAGGCCAAGACCAAATATGTGCTGTCGCCGAACCCGGTGTCGACCCTGCGCAACCTGCCCGTCAGCATCCTGCCGGAGGCGTACCGCAACGCGCTGTCGGCGCCAGGCCTGCCCGCCACGGTCAACCGGATCCGCTACCGGATGTCGGAAGCGGGCAACCGCACCAACGACGTGACGAGCACCGGCCAGCGCCTGCTGCTGGGTGCCACGGGTACCATCAAAGGCTGGGACTACGACGTGGCGCTGGGCCGCGCCGAGAACAAGGCCGTCGACTCGTACGTCGACGGTTACTTCCTGTACGATAAGTTCGAGGCCGGCGTGCGCTCGGGATTGATCAATCCGTTCGGGCCGTCGTCGCAGGCGGGCCGGGACCTCATCAACAGCATCCGGATCAACGACGACGCCCGCAATGCGAAGGGCGTGTCGACGTCCCTCGACGGCAAGATGTCGCGCTCCTTGACGACGCTGGCCGGCGGCGACCTGGCGCTGGCGGTCGGCGGCGAACTGCGCCACGAGCACCAGACGTTCAGGCCGTCGGACCTGCTGCGCTCGAATAACATCCAGGGCGACCGCGACAGCACGATCCCGGCCGGCGAACTGGCCGACATCGAGACCGCGGACAACACGCGCAAGGTGGCGTCCGTGTTCACGGAGGTGGTCGCGCCGTTCACCAAGGAACTCGAGATGCAGTTCGCGGTGCGCTACGACCACTACAGCGAAGTGGGCAACACGACCAATCCGAAGATCGGCCTGCGCTGGCAGCCGATGCAGTCGCTGCTGCTGCGCGCGTCCGCGGGCACGGGCTTCCGCGCGCCGTCGCTGTCGGACCTGAAGCGCCCGACGATCTTCGGCACGACGGCCGGCATCCTGACCGACCCGCAGTGCGTGAAGCAGGAAGGCAGCATCGATACGTGTACCGACCAGTGGGACGTGGAACGCCGTTCGAACCCGAACCTGAAGCCGGAGAAATCGCGCGAGTTCTCGCTGGGCGTCGTGTTCGAACCCGTCAAGCGCACGAGCCTTTCGATCGACTACTGGAACATCGAGAAGCGCGACGTGATCAGCACCCTGGGCGAGCAGGTCATCATCGAAAACCCGGCGGCGTACAACGGCAAGTACATCCAGCGCGACGAGGACGGCTTCATCACCAACATCCTCTTGATGAAGGAAAACCAGGGCAAACTGAAGACGTCGGGCTTCGACATCGCCGGCGACTGGCGCAGCGAGCGCGGACCGTGGGGCCGCTTCGGCGTCAACCTGTCCGGCACCCTGATCCTGCACTACGACCGCCAGTTCGGTCCGCAGGAACCGTTCCGCACGAACCTGGGCGTGTTCCTGAACGACCAGGCGATCCAGAAATGGCGCCACCGCGTGAACTTCGAATGGGACAACGGCCCGGTCACGCTCACCCTGGCGAACCAGTACTCGATGGGCTACACGGACCAGAACACGACCTACGACCCGTACACGGACACCCTGCTGCCGCCGAACCACGTGAAGTATTACTCGCTGTGGGACCTGACGGGCAGCTGGTCGATCAGCAAGCAGCTCAAGGTGCGCGCGGGCGTGCTGAACCTGTTCAACGCGGATCCGCCGTTCTCGAACCAGGCCTGGTTCTTCCTGGCCGGGTACGACCCGAGCTACACGGACCCGCGCGGCCGCAGCGCGTTCGTGAGCGTGAACTACTCGTTCCGCTGACATGCTGAAGAGAGTGTGTGTCGCGCTGGCGCTCATCGGCGTCGGCGCATGGGCCGCCGCCGCGCCATCCGACCCCAAGGGATCGCTGGTGATTATCGGCGGCGGCCTGCGCGTTAACAACGCCGAGGTGTGGGAAAAAATCGTGTCCCTGGCGGGCGGCAAGGGCGCGCGCATCGCCGTGCTGCCGACGGCCGCGCAGACGCCCGCGAAGGAAGCGCAACTGACGGTCGACGCGCTGAACCGCTACGGCGCGCGCGCATTCGTCGTCCCCGTCGCGCCCATGCTGGCCGGGACCGACGTGCGCAAGGCCGCGGACGATCCCGCGCTGGCCGATGCGATCCGCAAGGCCGGCGGCGCGTTCTTCACGGGCGGCGACCAGGCCCGCATCACGGGCTCGCTGCGGCGCGCGGACGGCAGCAACACGGCCGTGCTGGACGCGCTGTGGGCGTTGTACCGGCGCGGCGGCGTCATCGCGGGCACGAGTGCCGGCGCCGCCATTATGAGCAGCACGATGTTCTCCGACCCGCCGTTGGAGGTGATGCCGGTGCTGAAGAATGGCGTCGTCGATGGCAAGGACGTCGCGCCGGGCCTCGGCTTCGTCGGCGACGACGTCTTCATCGACCAGCACTTTCTCGCGCGCGGGCGCTTCGGCCGCATGCTGCCCGCAATGATGGCCAAGGGTTACACGCTGGGACTGGGCATCGACGAGAACACGGCGGCAGTCGTGGGGCCGGGACGCGACGTCACGGTGATCGGCTACCGGGGCGCGCTCGTGCTCGACCTGCAGGGCGCGAGCATCGACAAGGCCAGGACGGGATTCAACCTCACCAATGCGCGCATCAGCTACCTGGACAGCGGCGACCGGTTCAACCTGGCCACGCGCACGTACACGCCGGGTCCGGGCAAGGAACCCGTGGACAGGCAGTACGTCGAGCACCGCGCGCCGATCTTTTATACGGACATCCTCGGCAACACGGCGGTCGCGGACCTGCTCGAGAAGCTGGTCGACAGCGATCTGCAGAAGGCCGTCGGCGTGGCGTTCGAGGGGCCGGACAGCCAGTTTCCGGAACGCGGCTTCGAGTTCACGTTCACGCGTGTGCCGGACACCGCGGAATTCGTAACGAACCGCGAGGATGCGTATTCGATCTATCGCATCCGGATGGACGTGCGGCCGGTGCGGATCCGCCAGCCCTTCTACACGGTGGATTAAGACGGCAGTGCCGCGTCCACCTTGCGGAAGATGCACAGCGCCGCATAGGCCGCCGTATCGACCGCGCGGCAGAATTCGGGATACGTCTGGAAATGCCGCGACGACCAGTGGAACTCGGGGACGAGGTCGCTGATGGAAAAGCGCGCGAGCGATTCGTCCTTGTCCGGGTCGTGCGAAAGACGCTGGCGCGGCGTGCGGATGGCGATCCAGTGACTCAACTGGCCATACCTGCCGAGGTTCGCGCCGCCGTCGTCGACGAGGGCGTAGACATAGTGCCCGTCGGTCGTGGGACGTTCGGCGACCACGACATTCTTCCCCTTGTTTTTGACCGCGAAGCCATGCGGCGCCAGCATCTGCGCGAAACGCTCGCGCAGCAGTGTGACGCGTCCGGCCCACGGCAGCGCGTCGAATTGCGGATCGTCGCGCAGGCCGGCTGCGCGGATCGCACGCGCCTTGACTTCGCGGGACCAGCGCACGGTCTCGTCGTGGATGGGGTTCAGGTAGTCCTCGAGGCACAGCTTGATCGCCGGCTCGATCTGCGGGGCGACCAGGTCCGTCGGTGACACGAGCGTGGGCGCCCGCTCGCGCAAGGCGTCCAGCAGCGCCGAACGATAAGGCTGCGTGGGTGAGTAGAGGCCCTTGAGTTCGTCGATCGGCGCGCGCAGCGCCGACAGCCGTTCCATCGCGCGTTCGCGCCAGTACGCGCGCAACTGTGCCTTCGCCTCGGGCGTGGGCGCGAAGGCGAGCATGCGCTCGCGCCCGATGGCGGCCTCTTCGCCATAGCCGGCGGCCGCCAGGTCGTCCCAGATGGATTCGAGGTCGGCGCCGACATGCACGAGCGCCAGCGCGAGGGTCCGCGACGGATCCATCGCACCGGCGCCCATCGTTACGCTTTGAGCAGCGGCTTGAGGTACTTGCCGGTGACGCTGTTCGGATTCTCCGCCACGTCTTCCGGCGTGCCGTGCGCGACGATCGTACCGCCGCCCGCGCCGCCTTCCGGACCCAGGTCGACGATCCAGTCGGCCGTCTTGATGACGTCCAGGTTGTGCTCGATGATGACGAGCGTGTTGCCCTGGTCGCGCAGGCGGTGGATCACCTTCAGCAGCAGGTCGATGTCGGCGAAGTGCAAGCCCGTCGTCGGCTCGTCGAGGATGTACAGCGTGCGGCCCGTGTCGCGCTTCGACAGTTCCAGCGACAGTTTCACCCGCTGCGCCTCGCCACCCGACAAGGTGGTCGCGCTCTGGCCCAGCTTGATGTAGCCGAGGCCCACGTCCAGCAGCGTCTGGAGTTTGCGGGCGATGACCGGCACGGCCTTGAAGAACTCGTGCGCATCCTCGACCGTCATCTCCAGCACTTCGGTGATGTTCTTGCCCTTGTACTCGACTTCCAGCGTCTCGCGGTTGTAGCGCTTGCCGTGGCAGACGTCGCAGGGCACGTACACGTCCGGCAGGAAGTGCATCTCGACCTTGATGACGCCGTCGCCCTGGCACGCCTCGCAGCGGCCGCCCTTCACGTTGAACGAGAAGCGGCCCGCCGAGTAGCCACGCTCTTTGGCCGTCGGCACCGTCGCGAACAGATCGCGGATCGGCGTGAACACGCCCGTGTACGTGGCCGGGTTCGAACGCGGCGTGCGGCCGATCGGCGCCTGGTCGACCGAGATCACCTTGTCGAAGTGCTCCAGGCCGTGGATGGCGTCGTGCGGCGCCGGTTCCGTCTGCGAACCGTACAGGTGGCGCGACAGGGCCGGGTACAGCGTGTCGTTCACGAGCGTCGATTTGCCCGAACCCGATACGCCCGTCACGCAGGTGAGCAGGCCCACCGGCAGTTCCAGCGACACGTTTTTCAGGTTGTTGCCGGTCGCACCCGTGATGACGAGCTGGCGGTCCGGGTCGGCCTGCGTGCGCTTCTTCGGCACGTGGATCTTCTTCTTGCCCGACAGGTAGGCCGCCGTCAGCGACGTCTTGCTCTTCATGATGTCCTTGAGCGAGCCTTCGGCGATCACGGCGCCGCCGTGTACGCCCGCGCCCGGACCCATGTCGACGATGTAGTCCGCCGTGCGGATCGCATCCTCGTCGTGCTCGACGACCAGCACGCTGTTGCCGATGTCGCGCAGGTGCTTCAGGGTCGCGATCAGGCGGTCGTTGTCGCGCTGGTGCAGGCCGATCGACGGCTCGTCCAGCACGTACATCACGCCCGTGAGGCCCGAACCGATCTGCGAGGCGAGGCGGATACGCTGCGCTTCGCCGCCCGACAGCGTGTCGGCGCTGCGGTCCAGCGACAGGTAGTCCAGGCCCACGTCGTTCAGGAATTTCAGGCGCGCGACGATCTCCTTGATGACGCGCTCGGCGATATCCCGCTTCGCGCCCGTCAGCTCGAGGTCCTTGAAGTAGTCGAGGCAGTCGCGCAGCGGCGTCTTCGCGACTTCATAGATGGCGCGCTGCTGCTGGCCGGCGCCGATCTTGACGTAGCGCGCTTCCGTGCGCAGGCGCGCGCCGCCGCACGACGGGCACTCCTTCTCGTTGATGAACTTCGCCAGCTCTTCCTTCACGGCCATGGAATCCGTCTCGCGGTAGCGGCGCTGCAGGTTGTTCACGACGCCCTCGAACGTGTGCTCGCGGATCACCGTGCGGCCACGCTCGTTCACGTACGCGAACGGCACCGACGTCTTGCCGGAGCCGAACAGCACGACGTCCTGCGCGGACTTCGGCAACTGCTCGAACGGCTTGTCGAGGTCGAAGCCGTAGTGCGACGCGAGGCTCGTCAGCATCTGGTAATAGAACTGGTTGCGGCGATCCCAACCCTTCACGGCGCCGGACGCCAGCGACAGGTTCGGGAACGCGACGATGCGCTTCGGATCGAAGAACTCGATGTGGCCCAGGCCATCGCATTCCTGGCAGGCACCCATCGGGTTATTGAAGGAGAACAGGCGCGGCTCCAGCTCCTGCAGCGAATAGCCGCAGACGTTGCACGCGAACTTGTTCGAGTAGATGTGCTCCTTCTCCGTGTCCATCTCGTACGCGACGGCGCGGCCGTCCGCGATGCGCAGCGCGGTCTCGAAGCTCTCGGCCAGGCGCTGCTTGATCTCGGCATTGACCTTCACGCGGTCGATGACGACGTCGATCGTGTGTTTTTCCGTCTTCTTCAGCTTCGGCAGGTCGTCGACATCGTAGATCTTGGCCGCATGCGTGCCGCTCTGGATGCGGAAACGGACGAAGCCCTGCGCCTGCATCGCCTCGAACAGGTCGCTGTGCTCGCCCTTGCGGTTCGCCACGACGGGCGCCAGGATCATCAGCTTCGTCCCTTCCGGCATGGCCAGCACGGCATCGACCATCTGCGACACGGTCTGGGCGGCCAGCGGCTCTTCCGGGTGGTCCGGGCAGTACGGTGTGCCGACGCGCGCGTACAGCAGGCGCAGGTAGTCGTGGATCTCGGTGACGGTGCCGACGGTCGAGCGCGGGTTGTGCGACGTCGCCTTCTGCTCGATGGAGATCGCGGGCGACAGGCCCTCGATCATGTCGACGTCCGGCTTTTCCATCAGCTGCAGGAACTGGCGCGCATAGGCCGACAGCGATTCGACGTAGCGGCGCTGGCCCTCGGCATACAGCGTGTCGAAAGCGAGCGACGACTTACCGGAACCCGACAGGCCGGTGATGACGATCAGCTTGTTGCGCGGCAGGTCGAGGTTGATGTTCTTGAGATTGTGCGTGCGGGCGCCGCGGATACGGATTTCTTCCATTGTTGTTTGAAGGCTTTCGAATGGTTGCGGGGCCGGCGCACGGATGGCACAGGTGAGCGGGCCGAACGGGAAAGCGCACTAGTTTACCTGTTTTTATTTACAGTGGTATGCTCGCCCTCGAAAAAGTCTGCGAGGCTGGTCAGGATGATATGACGACTTGTCAAGACCTGCCGCGCCGGACGAAAGTGCGTGTTCCGTATGTGGTCCGGGAGAAGGGCAATTCAATGGCAGACTCACCAGAAAACCGAAAAATTTTCGTTGGTTTGTATTGATGCGTATCTCTTCCAATTCGGGCACTTCGCCCCCATTTACGAGGTCTGATCGGGTGCTGCAACCCGGGTGTCCGATCAGTGCGGAATCAGTTGCTTTATGAGGCAACTGACCAGCATAATAGCGGGCGCAACATCAACAGTTTCCCTAACGCTTAGTCATCACGCAGAGTCAGGGATCATCCAAAGGAGCTTTACAAAATGGCATCAGTTAACAAGGTCATCATCGTCGGCAATCTCGGCCGCGATCCGGAAATCCGCTACATGCCGAGCGGCGACGCCATCGCCAACATCGCTGTGGCCACGTCCTACAAATCGAAGGACCGCAACACCGGCGAGCAGAAAGAGCTGACCGAGTGGCACCGCATCTCGTTCTTCGGCCGCCTCGCCGAAATCGTGGGCCAGTACCTGAAGAAGGGTTCGTCGGTCTACGTGGAAGGCCGCCTGCAGACCCGCAAGTACACCGACAAGGACGGCATCGAGCGCTATGCCACGGACATCATCGCTGAAAACATGCAGATGCTGGGCGGCCGCCAGGGCATGGGCGGCGGCGACAGCTACGGTGGTGGCGACGACATGGGCTACGACGCCCCGCCGAGCCGCCCGGCACCGCGCCAGGCCCCGCCGGCCCCGGCCGCACGTCCGCAGCCGAAACCGGCTCCGAACTTCTCGGACATGGATGACGATATTCCGTTCTGATCCGGGATCTGTTTTCCACTGATGAAAGCCCGCTCTTCGCAAGAACAGCGGGCTTTTTCTTTGCCTGTGCCGATGGGTTACCAATGTGTGCCTGATTGCACTGCACGGGTTTTGAGCGTTCATCTTTGCAGCGTGTTCACGTTACGTGAACAAGAAAAAACCGTGAACAAACGGGCGAGCCTGCCCATTATTTGGGCCGACTCACGCCTCGGGTGCAAAACCCGCCCGCAGTGTGATTCAAGTTAGTGCACGTCAGTACGCAAGCCAAGGATGAAGCTGGCACAAAACCTGCATCAGGTACTGCATCAGCCGCCGCCGGCGGTCACCGATCGGAGCCCAGGATGCACGCAGAAACCCTCCCCCTATCCACCGCCCAGCCCGACGTCAAG
Organism: Massilia sp. PDC64; assembly: GCF_900101265.1. Taxonomy (GTDB): domain Bacteria; phylum Pseudomonadota; class Gammaproteobacteria; order Burkholderiales; family Burkholderiaceae_D; genus Telluria. The sequence continues at coordinate 89,368 of NZ_FMZS01000007.1, read as the reverse complement.
CTGTCCGGCGACGTGTTCGGCGCCCTGATCAACCTGTCCGGCCGGCGCCGCTTCACGTCCCAGCGTGTGGTGCTGTATTCGGTCCTGGCCTCGCTCGGCCATGAAGGCGCGGACAAGACTGCCCGCGACACGCTGGCGGCCTTCAAGGACGCGCATTTGACGCTCGTGCAGGGCAAGCAGGGTTTGCCGGGTATTTTCTGCCAGCAATTGCGCGACGCGTATTTCGGCACGATGCGGGGCGACCAGATCATCCGCGATTTCATCGCACTGGCCGAGAGTACGCTGGACGCCATCGGCACGACGTCGCCGCGTGGGCCTGCACTGCTCGATGAATTGGTGCGCAGCGCCACGCCCCTGCTCAGCGTGCTCAATGCACTGACGCTCGTGTACGAGGAGCAATCCAAGCGCCACGCGCTCCAGCAGCGCCGGCAGATGCAGGAATTGATGGGTGACATCAAGACCATCGCGCGCGAGGCACGCATGGTCGCCTTCAACGCACAGATCGTCGCGGCGCGCGCGGGGCCGGTCGGCAAGGAGTTTGCCGTGGTGGCGAGCACGATGACCAACATCACCGGCGAGATCGACTCGCTGGTGCAGACCGCGCTGGAGAGTTCACTGGCTTACTGATGCCGCGGGGCCGGCATGTCGAAATCGGCTATCCTCGTTCGTCGTCGGTAAAGCAGCACAATCCGACAACGACCGAAAGGAACCGACATGGCAACGCAAGACATGGTGAAAGGCCCCGCCTCCTACTTCCCGTCCATCGAAAAGAAGTACGGCAAGCCGATCGCGCACTGGATGCAGGTCCTGGAGGAGGCAGGCCCGCACAAGCACATGGAACTGGTCAACCACCTCAAGACCGAGCACCAGCTGGGCCACGGTCACGCCAATGCGCTGGTCGCGGCGTTCATGGCGAAGGCGTAGCGCAGCCGGCGTCGCCGAACGCGATGCGCACGGCCAGGCCGCGCCCGGCGGGGCCGCCGTCGAGCGCGATGCGGGCGCCGTTGCGGGCGGCCGCCCGTTCCGCGATCGCGAGACCGAGGCCGCTGCCCGCCTGGTCCTGGCCGGGCACGCGGTAGAAACGTTCGAACACCCGGGCGCGCAGCGCGGGCGGGATGCCGGGACCCTGGTCCGTCACCGTGATGCACGGGCCGGCGTCGAGGCAGACGTCCACGCGGGCGCCGTCCGGTGAATACTTGATCGCGTTGCCGATCACGTTGTCGAGCAGGGCGGCCATGCTTTCGCGGTGCAGCGGCAGGTTGGCGGGGGCGGGCGCGCGCAGTTCGATGTCGATGCCGCGCTGCAGCGCCAGCGGCGCGGCCACGGCGATGCGCTCGCGCAGCAGCGCGGCCAGGTCCTGGTCCTGCGGCGGCGCGTCCGTCGATTCCTGGCGCGCCCGTTCGTAGGCGAGCAGCTGGTGCACCGCGTGCGTGGCGCGTGCGACGCCCTCGCGCAGGCCGGCGCCGGCTTCGGTGCGTTGGGCCGCGTCGGTCGATGCCTCCAGCAGATGGGCATTGATCTGCACGACCGACAGCGGCGTCTTGAGTTCGTGCGCGGCGTCGGCGAGGAATTCGTGTTCGCGCGCCAGCCGCTCGGACAGGCGCCGCATCAGCCGGTTCACCGCGTCGACGACAGGTGCCAGTTCGCGGTAGGGCGAGGCGGGCAGCGGCGTCAGCTCGGCGGCGCCACGCGCCTCGAGCGCCTGCGCCACCGCGCGCAACGGGCGCAGGCCCACGCGCACGATGAGCCAGGCCGGCAGCAGCATGAACGGCAGGCTGTAGACGAGCGGCGAGAGCAGGTAGTTGGCGGCCGACGGCGTGAATACCCAGTCGCTGTCGGGCTTCTCGCGCCGCTCCACCGTGATGCCGCGCGCGGCGTCGCGTTCGGTCCAGCGTGCCCACCCGTCATCCAGCGGCATGCCCGGTGACGAGTCGTACGCGAGCTGCCGTCCCAGCCACACGCGGATGCGCGCCTGCGTCGGGTAGCCGAATTCGCGGAACATGTCCAGGCGCAGGTCTTCGATGCGCTGGCCGACGCGCGCCAGCGCCGCCGGGTCGGGCGGCAGTGACTGCATGTTGAGCATGATCTGGCGCGTCCAGGCGCGGTTGACGGCGGCCGTCTGGCGCACCTTGTCGACCTTCACCTGCTTCACGATGTGGGCCAGCGCCGCCAGCCAGATGCCGAGCATGACGAGCATGAAGCCGATCAGGAGCCGGCGCAGCAGCGACTTCGGTGCGGGTGTTTTGGTCGGCAACTCAGCGGCCGCCGTCATGGCGCACCATGTAGCCGACGCCGCGCACGGTGCGGATGTAGCCGTCGCCGATCTTCTTGCGCAGGTTCGAGATATGCACGTCCAGCGTCTGCCCCTCGCTGTAGGGCAGCACGCCCTGTTCGAGCTCCGTGCGCGTGACGATGCGGTCCGGGTTGCGCACGAGCGCGTGCAGCAGCGCGAACTCCGTGCGCGACAGGTTGACGGGCGTGCCGCGGCACGTGGCGCTCATGCTGCGCGCATCGATGGCCAGGTCGCCGACCTGCCACAGCGCGTCGGCCTGCGCGCCGCCGGCGCGGCGCACGACGGCGCGCAGGCGGGCCAGCAGTTCGGGGATGTCGAAGGGTTTGATGAGGTAATCGTCTGCGCCGCCGTCGAAGCCGTCGAGGCGGTCCTGCAGGCTGTCGCGCGCCGTGATCAGGACGGCGGGCAGCACGTGGCCGGCCGCACGCAGGCGGCGCAGCAGCGCGACGCCGTCGCCGTCGGGCAGGCCCAGGTCCAGCAACAGGGCGTCGTGGCGGCGCTCGTCCAGCAGGCGCGCGCAGTCGCTGCCCAGGCGCACCCAGGTGACGTCGTGGCCGTCGTTGTGCAGCACCGACTGCAGCGCGCGGCCCAGCGCCAGGTCGTCTTCCACGAGTAGGAGTCGCATGAGCGCAAGTATAGCGACGCGCCGCCGCCGCGCCTATCGGCCGTGAAGGCTCCCTGAAGAATGCGCGCGCCGCACGCCCCTAGAATGGCCGCATCCCAACGACAGGAACCCCCATGCGCCGTCTTGCCCTGCTGCTTGCCTTCCTCGCTGCCTCATCGTTCGCCGCCGACTGGCCCATGTTCATGGGCGATCCCGCGCATACCGGCCGTGCCGCGGGCGAGACGCGCGCCGTCAAGGGTTTCAGCTTGGCGGGGCGGTTCGATGCGCACGCTGCGATCCACGCGTCGCCTGTGGCGGCACAGGGGCGCGTGTTCGTCGGCGCGGAGAACGGCAACCTGTACGCGCTCGATGCGAAGACGCGTACGCTGCAATGGCTGTATCACGCGCGCGGCGGCATCGCTTCCACGCCCGCGGTGGCCGACGGCACCGTCTACTTCCTCGACCGCGCGGGTACCGTGCATGCGCTGAAGGCGGACGACGGTTCTCCCCGGTGGACCTTCCGCACGCAGGGCGAGGCGGTGTTCGCCGTGCACGGCATGTTCGGCATGCCGCGCGACGGCCAGCCCGTGCCCGACCCGTGGGACCTGTACCTGTCGTCGCCGCTGGTCCATGACGGCAAGATCTACGTGGGCAGCAGCGACGGCCACGTGTATGCCATCGACACGAAAGACGGCAAGCTGGCCTGGGCGTGGCGCACGGGCGGCATGGTGCATTCGTCGCCCGCACTGGCGGGCGGGAACATCGTCGTCGGCAGTTGGGACGGGGCCGTGTACGCGCTGGATGCGCAGACGGGCGAACAGCGCTGGCGCCACCAGACGGGCGTCGAGCAGAAGACCAGCATCATGTTCGGCATCCAGGCGTCGCCTGCCGTCGATGGCGACACGGTCTATGTCGGCTCGCGCGACGGCTTTTTCTATGCGCTCGACGCGGCCGGCGGCCAGCCGAAGTGGCGCTACGACGCGCAGGGCAGCTGGGTCGTCGGCACGCCGGCAGTGGACGGCGACAGCGTGTACGTCGGCACGTCGGACACCGGCCTGTTGCTGGCGCTGGACAAGCGCACCGGCCGCGAGCGCTACCGCTTCGAGACGAAGGTGTGGACGTTCGCGTCGCCCCTGCGCGTGGCCGACGTCGTCGTGGCCGCGTCCATGAAGGGAGAGCTGCACGCGCTCGATGCGGCGACCGGCAAAGCGCGCTGGTCCTGGCGCAGCCCGGGGCTGCTGGCCAACGAAGCGCATGTCGTCGACCCGGCCACGGGCAAGTTCGACAACGACCGCATGTTCAAGGGCGGTGCGCACGCGCTGTACTCGGGCCTGGAGCACGTCAAGCGCCTCGGCGCCTTCGCGGGCTCGCCGGCGTGGTACGACGGCCAGATGATCGCGGCCACCGCGACGGGCGAGGTGCTGTTCTTCGAACCGCAGCGCTGACGGGGCGCTTTACTAAAACGCCGCGCGCCGCTGCCCGCGCGGCGGGCAGCCTCTTTTGACCATCAATCTCGACCTGTTTAGTAATCACCACTAAACAGCGCCGCAAAGCCTTTCCGGCGTTTGACCCTCCCTCCGGCCGGATGCAGAATCCGCCGCACAACGATCCCGGCCGTCCGCGCCGGGACTTCATGCTTTTCCCGGAGACCATCATGCGCCACGCCAGTTCGGGCCTGCCCACGCCCGTCGCTCGTCCACCCCGCTCCCTGAACACGATACTCGCTGCCCTGCTGCTGGCGGCATCCGCCGCCCACGCGGCCACGTGGGGACCGTTCAACGCCGAATTCCCGGCGGCCGCAGATGGCCTGGTCAAGCAGGCGCCCAAGGGCGTGACGCTGACGGCGCAGGGCGTCGCCATCGGCGGCTGGTTCAAGCCGTCGGAGGTCGCGCGCGGGACGGCGTTGCTGGCCGGCGCGGACGGCATCGGCTACCTGTGCAGCGTGGACGGCAAGCTGGCCTTCTGCGGCGCGGGCACGACCCTGCGCAGCAGCGTACCACTGCCCGCCGGCGCCTGGACCCACGTGGCGGCCAGCCGGGACGGCCGCCACGTCGTCCTGTACGCGAACGGCAGGGAAGTGGCGCGGCAGGAGGTGCCGGGTGCCACTGCGGCGGCCGCACAGATCGCGATCGCACCCCGCGCGGGAGGCGATGCCGCGTTCGCCGGCCGCGTCGCCGGGCTGACGCTGGGGGACGACGCACAGGCCATCGCACGGCTCGCGGCGACCCCGCCAAACGAAGGCATGATCGTGTTCGAGACCGGCAGCCCGCACTGGCCGCTGCAGACCCGCCAGATGGCCGGCCAGCCCGCGCCGCAGGATGCGTGGACGCTGCCGCAGAGCGCGACGCCGCCGTCGAAGCCTGTCGCCGTGCCGGCCTATGCGGGTCCGGCGCTGGAGCCGCGGGGCGCGAACGTATGGGCCATCCGCGCGTGGACGCTGCAATCGGCGGACCAGGCGCCGGGATCCGCGCAGCAGATTGCCAGCGGCGGTTATGACGCTTCGCGCTGGTACAAGGCCACGGTGCCGGGTACCGTGCTCACCACGCTCGTCGACCGCGGCGTCTATCCGAGCCCGGCACATGGCCTCGACAACCTCGCGATCCCGGAAAGCCTCAGCCGCCAGGACTGGTGGTATCGCACGAGCTTCACGCTGCCGCGCGAGCATCGATCCGGCCGCCACCTGTTCGTCACCTTCAAGGGCATCAATTACGCGTCCGAGATCTGGGTCAACGGCCGCCGCGCCGGCACGACGCGCGGCGCCTTCGTGCGCGGCAGCGTCGACCTGGGACCGTACCTGAACCCGAAAGGCGAGAACGTCATCGCCGTCAAGGTGTCGCCGCCGCCGCATCCCGGCATCGCGCATGAGGAATCCGTCGCGGCCGGCGTCGGCGAGAACGGCGGCGTGCAGGCGCAGGACGGCCCGACGTTCATCGCCACCGAGGGCTGGGACTGGATCCCGTCCGTCCGCGACCGCAACACGGGCCTGTGGCAGGACGTCGTCCTGCGCAGCACGGGCGACGTGCGCGTGGGCGATACGCACGTGATCACGGCGCTCGCGGACGACCATCGCGAGGCCGACGTCGGCATCGAGGTGCCGGTGACGAACCTGTCGAACAAGACCGTGCGCGCGACCGTGCGCGCCACCATCCGCGACCGCGCCGGATCGATGCAGCCTATCGTCGTGAGCCGCACGCTGGACGTGGCGCCCGGCACGCGCACCGTGCGCTTCTCCTCGAACGAATTCGCCGCGCTGAAGGTGAAGCAGCCACGCCTGTGGTGGCCGAACGGCTACGGCAAGCCGGAGCTGCACGACCTCGACGTCGACGTGCTGCAGGGCGCGGCGCTGTCGGATCACGCGCGCACCGCGTTCGGCATCCGCAGCGTGACCTACGAACTGTCGCTGGTCGACCGCACGGGCCACCTGCGTCGCGTGGAGGCCGATTTCACGAAGGCGCACGCGCTCGGCGTGCGCATCACCGACGCCCGCCACGAGGCGCTGCGCAAGGTCGCGGGCAACCAGTGGGCGACCAGCCTGCGTCCGGAAGCGGAAGGCACGGCCGCGATCCGCGACCTGCCCGATGCCGGCAGCCTGACGCCGCACCTCGTCATCAAGGTCAATGGCGTGCGCATCGCCGCGCGCGGCGGCAACTGGGGCATGGACGACTTCATGAAGCGCGTCGACCGCGCGCGCCTGGAACCGTATTTCCGCCTGCACCGCGACGCCCACGTGAACATCATCCGCAACTGGGTCGGCCAGAACACGGAAGAGACGTTCTTCGAGCTGGCCGACGAATACGGGCTGATGGTGCTGAACGACTTCTGGGCCTCGACGCAGGACTACAACATCGAGCCGCAGGACGTCGACCTGTTCATGGCGAATGCCGTCGACGTCGTGCGGCGTTTCCGCAACCACCCCTCGATCATCGCCTGGTTCGGCCGCAACGAGGGCGTGCCGCAGCCGGTGCTGAACGAGAAACTGGAAGCGCTGATCTACGCGGAAGACGGCACGCGCTGGTACACGGGCAGCTCGAACCGCGTGAACCTGCAGAACAGCGGCCCGTACGACTACCAGGCGCCGGCCACGTATTTCACGACGCACGCCAAGGGCTTCGCCGTCGAAGTGGGCACGCCGTCGTTCCCCACGCGCGAGGCGTTCGAGGCGGCCGTGCCGGCATCCGAGCGCTGGCCGCTGGGCGACACCGCCGCGTACCACGACTGGCACCCCAGCGGCAACGGCCGCGTGGAACCGTTCATGAAGGCGCTCGAGCAGCAGTACGGCGCGCCGCAATCGCTGGCCGACTTCGAGCGCAAGGCGCAGCTGATGAACTACGAATCGCACCGTGCGATCTTCGAAGGCATGAATGCGGGACTGTGGCGCGAGAACAGCGGCCGCATGCTGTGGATGACGCAGCCGGCCTGGCCGAGCACGATGTGGCAGATCCTCAGCCACGACTACGACACGCACGCCGCCTACTACGGCACGAAACACGCGTCCGAACCCGTGCACGTGCAACTGAACCTGCCCGATTACGCGGTCGACGTCATCAACAACCCGACCGCGCCGCTGGACAATGCGCGCGTCGCGTTCGAAGCCTGGACCGTCGACGGCCGGCTCGCGGGCCGCGGCTCAACCACCGTCAGCGTGCCCGGCGTGGGCACGTCCGGACCGGTCGATCTCGGCATCGCGCCGCTGGTGGCGCGCGAAGGCCTGCTGGTCGTGAAGCTGACCTTGACCGACGGCGCGGGCCGCACGCTGTCGGACAACGTGTACTGGCCTTCGTCGAGTCCCGAGCGCCAGCGCGGTCTCGATACGCTCGCCGGCGTGCCCGTGACCGTACGCGCTTCGGGCCGCTCGGAAGGGACGGCGCGCAGGGTGGAGGTGACGCTCTCGAATCCATCGAAGGTGCCCGTGCTGAACACGAAACTGACGCTGCTCGATGCCGCCGGCGCGCGCGTGCTGCCCGTGTACTGGTCGGACAACTACGTGTCGCTGATGCCGGGCGAGAGCCGTACCGTCAGCGCCGAATTCACCGGTGCGGCAGGCGCACTGAAGGTCGCCGTACGGGCCTGGAACGGCCCGGAACAGGCGGTCGCGGTGGACGCCGCGCAGCCCTGAATGTACGCGACAAGCTGATTGTTTAGTAAAGACGAAGAAACTGAAAGGTGTCCAGCGAAATTCTTTGATTTTACGAATTCTGATTGAAATACTCGTCCGTACGTGACCGGTTCGCCGGCACGCAGAATTCAAAAAACCAAGGAGATACGATGCTGCATCCAATCAAACGGACGGCCATGAGCGTGGCCGTCGCCAGCGCCTGCACCCTCGCCGCAATGCCCGCCTGGGCGCAGGCCGACACCAAGCCCGCGCAGTCCGCCGATACGATCCCGGAAGTGACGGTGACCGCCACCCGCTTCAGCACCTCGCTGCTCAAGACGCCGGTCGCCGTCACCGCGTTCACGCAGGACCAGCTGACCCGCAAGGGCGCGACCAACCTGCGCGACATGGCCAACGACATCCCCAACGTCACCATCGACTCGGGGCTGGACAACGGCGTCCAGATCACGATCCGCGGCATCACGTCGACCAACTTCACCGAGACGGGCGACCCGGCCGTGGGCTTCCACGTCGACGGCCTGTACTCGCCGCGGCCGCAGGGTGCGCAGGCGCTCATGTTCGACATCGAGCAGCTCGAGGTGCTGCGCGGCCCGCAGGGTACGCTGTTCGGCCGTAACTCGACGGGCGGCAGCGTCAACGTCATCACGGCGAAGCCCGACTTCAACGGCAACTACGGCCGCGTGGAGACGGACTTCGGCAACTACAACAAGAAGCAGGTCAACTGGGTGCAGAACGTCGTCGTCAACGACAAGCTGGCGCTGCGCGGCTCGTTCATGCGCGTGCGCCGCGACGGCTACGCCGACCAGCACCAGGACCTGTCGGAAGCGAACGTGCCGTCGAAAGGGTGGATCCCGAACGGCGTGCCGGACGTGGACATGCGCTACAACCGCCTCGTGCGCCCGTCCGACTACTACACCAACCAGAACGAATGGGCCGCGCGCCTGCAGGCCGCGCTGCGCGTCAACAAGGACCTGACCCTGCACGCCGCGTACGAGCACTTCCAGGATTCGAGCGCCGGCTACGCGTTCTTCCGCGACTGCGGCGCCGGCGTCGGCACGCGCTACGCCTGCACCAACGACGAGTTCTACATCAACGTCAACGTGCCGGGCCAGACCGACATGAAGATCCGCACGGTGCGCGCGGGCGCGGACTGGAACGTCAACGACCGCACGTCGGTCAGCTACAACTTCGCCATCGCCGACCAGCGCCGCAGCCAGATCTCGGACGACGACCTGGGCCTGCAGAACGCGCCGTCGTGGGCCGACATCGCCCCGTTCCCGAATACGAAGGACGGCAACTGGGGCACCTGGCCGCTGCGCGACACGTGGCACCGCACGGCCGATTCGCGCTACCTGTCGACCGTGCACGAACTGCAGCTCAAGCAGCAGCTGGGTTCCCTGAAATACGTGTCCGGCCTGTTCTGGATGCACGAGCGTAACCGCATCGACTACGAGATGACGGAAGCGATCCAGAAGCCGTTCGGCGACCCGGGCAGCGTGGTGTACGCGCAGCCGAACCGCCAGATCGATTCGAAGGCCATCTTCGGCCAGGCCGACTGGTCGTTCGCGCCGAAGTGGACGGCCACGCTGGGCGCGCGCTACAGCCGCGATTCGAAGGAAGACAAGGGCGGCAAGGTGTACGGCGCCAACTGGATCGGCAACCCGGCCTATTACCGCGGCCTGTACGACCGCGGCATCCCCGGCACGCCGGGCTTCCGCATCCACGACGGCACCGACCTGACGCAGCAGATGGGCTGGGCCGGCGGCGGTCCGATCGCCTATGCCGGCTACGCCAATGCGACCAACAACGACCACAAGGAAACCTGGGGCAAGACGACGTGGCGCGCGGGGCTGCAGTACCAGATCACGCCGCGCCAGATGATGTACGCCTCCGTGTCGACGGGTTACAAGGCGGGCGGCTTCGCGGACAAGGTCGACAGCTGCAACTACCACCTGTGCGCCGCGACGGGCAAGCCGGGCGAGGCGACGTTCCTGCCGTACGGCCCGGAGACCGTCACCAACTATGAGCTGGGCTGGAAGGGCCGCTTCCTGGACAACCGCCTGAGCCTCTCGGCCACCGCCTTCTACATGCGCTACAAGGACATGCAGCTGACGGGTAACTACTTCATCAACCAGATCATTCCGGACGACGGCAAGCCTTGCCCGGCCGACCAGCCCAAGTGCGACGTGTACGAAGCCTGGCGCACGATCAACGTGGGCGACACCCGCATCCCGGGCCTGGAACTGGAGTGGGACTACAAGCCGTGGCGCGGCGCGCGCCTGGGCGGCGGCTTCGCTTTTATCGACACCAAGGTGCACGGCTTCTACAACTACAGCGACGACTACCAGTGCGGCGACGTGCGCGCGGAATTCGGCGTGCAGCCTTGCCCGGCCATCTACAACGGTCCGGACAAGTCCCTGCTGGGCCGCCGCCTGTACGACATCGACGGCAACCACCTGCCGAACACGCCGAAGTACCAGGTCTACCTGAACTTCTCGCAGGAGTTCGAGCTGCCGGGCGGCTACCGTCTCACGCCGTACGTGAAAGTGAACTGGCGCGACAAGGCCTACTTCGACCTGCGCAACTCGGACTGGGCCGGCATCGGCCGCTTCCAGGCCGCGTATGCGCTGGCGGATGCGTCGGCACGCCTGGATTCCCCGGACGGCAACTGGTACGCGGAAGCCTACGTGCGTAACGTGACGGACAAGCGCGCCAAGACGAGCAGCGATTCGCTGTGGGGCGGCTTCATGAAGGCCACCTACGTCGAGCCGCGCATGTATGGTGTACGCGCCGGTTTCAACTACTGACCGGCATCAATTCGGGGTCAGAGCCCTTTTTTGGGCAAGATCCCGAACGTAAGTTGAATGAGGGACCACGTGCCCGTCCATCTCGGAGGCGGACAGGCACGTGGCTTGATACGGTGACCTTGGCGAGGGGCGTTGTACATCCGGCCATTGATCCGAAATGTGCTCTGACCCCGAATTTTCAGCGCTGCTGGCCCTTGCCCGTCGCCGCCCACCAGATCCCGCCCATCAGGTGCGCGAGATACTGCGGATCGCGGTACATGTCGCCGTTGTGACCGAGCAGCGTGACGAACACGCGGCCCTTCTCGACCGTGTGGTACCACGACACCGGGTGGTCCTTGCCCATGCCTGTCGACACCTGGCCGGGCCAGATCTTCGTGACGTCGTAACTGGATTCGTCGATGTTCAGCACGGGGTGGATGACGACCTTGTACGGGTTCGTCGTCTCGTACCACTCGTCGCTCCAGATCCAGCGCGGCGGGATGCCGAACGTCGCGGGGAACGTTTTATCCACGACGTCGACGGCGCCCGTCTGCAGCATCGGGTGCGTCTTGAACGAGCGGCCCACGAGCTTCTCGTACCACACCCACCCGTTCGGCGGCGTGATCGCGGCGCGGTGCACGACGACGGCATTGCCGCCGCCCCGCATGTATGCCTCGAAGTTCGCGCGCTGCGCGGGGTTCAGTTCTTCGCCCGGCGTGTTGAGGAAGACGACGGCCGCGTACTGCTTCAGATCGCCGTCGAACACCTCGGTCTTGTTCGTGTAGTTGAACTCGAACGCGTGCAGCTTCGCCAGCTTTTCCAGGCTCTCGCGCGCGATGGGGATGTATTCGTAGTGGTACTTGTTGGGGATGGCCAGCACGAGCAGCTTGTACTGGACGTCCGCCGCCCATGCGGCCGGCGTGGCCAGCAGGGCCACGGCCAGCGCGGATGCGATACGTTTCATAGGATTCCTTTCACGGTGCGGGCACGCCTTCCGGTTTCTTGCCGTTGCGCGGCACGAGCCAGCCGCCGTCGGACAGCCAGTCGGCCAGCCGATCCGGCCAGTGCTGCAGCGAGATGCGTTCGCCGCGTTGTCCTACGTTGAACGCGTGGTCCGTGTCCGCGTACAGGTGCAGCTCGGCCGACACGCCCGCCTTCACGAGCTGCTGGTACAGGGTGATGGTGGGCGGCATGCAGCACGTGTCGCGCGAGCCGGCGACGAGGAACGCGGGCGGCGCACCGTCCACGGCCTTCGCGGGAGAACCCAGCGGACCGGGATACACGAGCACCTGGAAATCCGGGCGCGCGCTCTGGCGGTCCAGCGCATCCGTCTTGCCGCGTTGTGCCGGCTCGGGATTGTCGGCGACGAGCGACACGAGTTCGCCGCCCGCCGAGAAGCCCATGATGCCCACGCGCTGCGGATCGACGCCGTATTCAGCCGCATGCGCGCGCACCCAGCGCACGGCGCGGCGCAGGTCGGCCGCGCCATCGCCTTCGATGCTGTAGCCGGCCGAATCCGGATCACGCGCCAGCCGGTATTTCAAGACGAAGGCAGTGACGCCCATGCGGTTCAGCAGCCTGGCCGCCACCACGCCCTCGTTCTGGAACACGAGCATGCGATGTCCGCCGCCCGGCACGACGACGATCGCCGCGCCGTTCGCGTGGCGCGGGTCGGCGCGCAGCACCGTCAGCGACGGGTCGTGCACGTTGCTGACATACGCGCCGTCCGTCAGCTTTTCCGGCTCGCCGTGGCGCTTTTCGGAACCGGGCGCGCCGTCGGGCCACAGCTGAACGGCCTGCTGGGCGAGGGCGCTGCCGGCGCAGGCCAGCGCCACCAGCATCGATACGCAAAGGCGCTTAGTCGACATGGCTCGTGTACAGGCTGTGGTGCGTGAGGATGAACAGCGTACGCTTGTCCGCACCGCCGAAGATCAGTTGCAGCGGGCGCTCCGGCACGTCGATGCGGCCCCGTTCCTTGCCGTCCGGGCCGTAGATGAACACCTGCCCGTTGGCGACATAGACGTTGCCGTCCGGGCCCAGGGTCGCGCTTTCGCCGCCGCGGTCGGCCACCTGTTTCAGGTCCGTGATGGCGCCGCCCCGGCCCACGAGGCCGCTGAACGTGCGGTTTTCGGATCCGTTCGTGAAGATCACGCGCTCGCCGACGCGGGCGCTGGTAAAGCCGTGCGTGTCCAGCGTGTCGGACCAGCGGTAGCCCATGTGGTCCGTCGGCCCCTGGCGCGTCACGCGCCACGCCGGCAGGACGAGGCTGCCGTCCGGCGACACGTATTCCTGCGCCTTCGGCTTCGCCACGTCGCGCGCGAACATCTCGGCCAGCGTGGTGAATTCGTAGGTCTTCGGATCGATCTGGTCCTGGAACTCGCCGTTCTGCCAGAAGTTGACGGGGATGGCCACGCGCGCATCGGAACGTGCGGCGACGGCCGTCGGCTTGATCATCGTGTAGCCGTCCGGCGTCGGCGGCACGTCCGGCTTGAACGCGTAGACGGTGGCGCTCGGGCCGTAGTGCGACACGACCATCACGTTGCCGCTGCGGTCGACGGCGAGGTTAATCGGGTCGAGCGGGGCGTCGCGCACGATTTCCAGGCCGCGGTCGCGGCTCCACGCGTGGATGCGCTTGAAGTGGCGGTCGATGAAGTACAGCTTGCCGTTGGCGTCTACGGCGGCGCCGGCGATCGAATAGAAGCCGTCCGCGACTTTTTCCACCTTGCCGGAGGCCGGCGGTGCGCTGGTCTGCTGCCCCGTGTAGTCGAGGATCGCAAATTCCCGCTCGCGTACCTGGATGTTGTGCGTGACGTCGGTGATGGCGTTCTCGTACGGGTACTTCGACGCGCGCAGGTACGTCGTGCAGCCGTTCTCGTCGCAGGTGGCGAAGCCGCTCTCGCCGTTCACGTGCACGTTACGGAAGCGGATGCCGCTGGAATTCGCGATACGCACGGCCGTCACCGCCGGCTTGATGGAGCGGGTGACGCGGTAGCCGTGGTAGTTCGCGATCAGGATGTTTTTCGAATTCCGGATGTCGAGCGACACGGAATCCATGCCGTCGCGGACTTCCTCTTCCGTCTGCGGTGCGTAGAACGACCAGTTTTCCACGCCGTCCAGCACGATCTCGTTGCGGATGTGGTGCTCGGCCGAGAGTTCGTACACGCGGCCCGGCGTCTTCGTGTTCGTCACGTAGAAGCCCGCCTGCGCATAGCCGCTCGGCGACCAGATGCCCGTGAACGTGCCGCCACCGCCGTCCGTCACCCAGACGCTCGGGTACTGGCGGTCCCACCACAAGGTCGTGTCCCAGTTCGGCGTCTTCTTGTACGGATCGGCGCGCGTGCCGTCGTACAGGCGCGTGCCGTGGCCACCCTGGATGCGCACGTCGTCGACGAGGGAGTGCTCGCCCGCGCGCCACAGCAGGGCGACGGCGCGGTTGTTGACTTCACCCGTCGCGAGGCCGATGCCGGACACGATGCCGGCGCCGCCGCGCGCGCTTTCCAGCAGCGCCTTCGGCGTGTCGACGCCCTGGAACAGCGGGGAGCCGTTCGGCAGCACGAGCTGCGTGAGGCCCGGATGCAGGCCGACGATCACCGTGTCCGGCTTCATGCGGATCGTGTCGTTGACCATGTAGAAGCCCTGCGGCAGATACACGACGCGGTTGCTGTCGATGGCTTTCTGGATGGCGGCCGTGTCGTCCGCGCGGCCGTCGCCCTTCGCGCCGAGTTTCTGCACGTTGGCCCATTCCTTCGACGGCGGCAGCGCTTTCAGCACGCGCTGCGGTGTCGCCTTGCTGATGGGGCCCGTCTTGTAGTTGGTCGTGAAGCGGCCCGGCGCGCCCAGCTGGTCGAGCTTCATGCCGTAGTTGAGTTCCGTGACCTCGTACGCGCGGCCGGCGCCCGCGAGCGTCTTGCCGCTGTCGCGGAACTTCGCAAAGGTCGGGACGTTCTTCGCGCTGGCGTGGTCGAACGCGATCTGCGTGTAGACATTGTCTTCGTTGCTGATGACGACGGCGGCCTTCGCCACGTTCTCGAAGCGGACGTTCTTCGCATACAGCCAGTCGCCGTAGCCGCGGTCGATGTCGATGCCGACCGGGGTGTCGCGAATGTCGACATTGTCCAGCGTGAGGCCCGCTTCGTGCTCGCGGATGGCGGCGTCGCGCTGGCCGTCGAACGTCGCGTCGACGAGCGTGAACTGCCACGCGGGCGACGTCTTTTCGGCCAGGATGCCGTAGCGGCCGCCGTGGAATTTCAGGTCGTACGCGATGTTACCGACGTGGTAGACGCCCGCGAGGCCGCTGCCGATATGAAAATCGATGTGCGACAGGTTCGAGTGCTGCGCCGTGTGCATGCGCACGCCGGTGGCGGCCGGGTTGCCGTCGCCGATCTCGAAGTCGACGTTCGACAGCACGGAATAGAACGTGGCGGAGTTCGCGTCGCGCACGTCCTTGTCCGCGCCGACGGCGCCCGCGACGGGCATCGGCACCTTGCCCACCGTGTACTGGTCGCCACCCGTGAAGATCACCATGTTGGCGACGCCTTGCTGGAAGCCCGGCGTCTTCGGCGCCAGCACGAACACGGGACGCGTCGCGCCCACGCCGTACACGCGCACGGCGAGCGGGATCAGGATGCTCTTCGTGATGCGGTAGCGGCCGGACGGCAGGAACACGACGCCGCCTTCGCCCTTGTTGGCGGCGGCGTCGATGGCCTGCTGGATGGCGGCCGTGTCGTCCGTTTTGCCGTCGCCCTTCGCGTGCACGACGACGGCGCGCGGGTCCTCGGGCATGGTCTGGAAAGCGGATACGGAAGCGGCAGAAGCGGGAGCGGCAAGCACGAAGGCAAGGGCCAATGCGGCAGGAATCGTTGAAAGCGTAGTCTTCATTTATAGTTATCCTTGAGTGACGAACAGCGACAACAACATCACGAACAGCAGTCCGAACACGCCGACGAGGGTCTCCATCATCGTCCACGAGCGGAACGTATCCTTCAGCGACAGGCCGAAGTATTCCTTGAACATCCAGAAGCCGGAATCGTTCACGTGACTGAACATCAGGCTCCCCGCACCGACGGCGAGCACCATCAGGTTCGGGTCGACGCCCGAGCTTTCCACGAGCGGCCCGACGACGCCCGCCGCCGTGATGCCGGCCACCGTCGCGGAGCCGAGGCACACGCGGATCAGGGTCGCGACGGCCCAGCCGAGCAGCAGCGGATGCACGGGCATGTGCGCGAGCTGCGCGCCCAGTTCCGCGCTGACGCCGGAATCGATCAGCACCTGCTTGAGGCCACCGGCGCCCGCAATGATCATCAGGATCGGAGAAATCTCGCGCAGCGCGCCCGCGGCGCTGTCGGTCACGCGCTTGAACGGCTGGCCGCGGCCGATCCCCAGCGTCACGACCGCAACGAAGTACGACAGCAGCATCACGACGAGCGGACTGGATAGAAACGCGAGCGGCTTGGACAGGTCGGGGCGGACCAGCGTGACGAGCGTGAGGGCGCCCAGCACCACGACGGGCAGCAGCGCCGTCACGAAGCTGTTGAAGGTGCCCGGCAGTTCGTGGTCGGGGATCTCCTGCTGCGCGGTGCTGAACATCGGCGCCGGCTGGGCGCGGATGTGTTTCAGCGACATGGCGAAGATCGGCCCGGCGATGATCAGGGTCGGGATCGCGACGACGAGGCCATACAGCAGCGTCTTGCCCATGTCCGCGTGCACGGCGACGACGAGCGCCGTTGCGGACGGGTGCGGCGGCAGGAAGCCGTGCGCGATCGACAGGCCCGCCAGCAGCGGCATGCCCAGTGCCACGGCCGGGCGGCCGGACTGGTACACGAGCGAGAAGATCAGCGGGATCATCAGCACGAAGCCGACGTTGTAGTACAGCGGCAGGCCGACGACGAAGCCGGTGACGGTCATCGCCACCGGAATCCGCGCCATGCCCAGCCGGTCGACGAGGCTGATGGCGATGCGCCGGGCCGCGCCGCTGTCGGCGATCAGCTTGCCGAACACGGCGCCCAGGCAGATCACGACGACCAGGGACCCAAGCAGGTCACCGATCCCCTTTTCGATGGCGCCCGGGATCTTCGCGGCGGGCATCCCGAGCATCAAGGCGGCGACGATGGCTGCGACGACGAACGCGAGGAGCGGCTGGATCTTGCCCCACGCGATCATCACCGTCAGCAGGCCGACCGCCAGCAGTACGGACAGCAGGTTCCACACGGCCGGCCTCCGCTTAGAAGTTGTAGCGCAGGCCGGCGCGGTAGGTGCGTCCCACGACGTCGTACAGGGCCGGGTTGATCGCGAAGCTCGGGTTCGCCTGCGGTGCCGGTTCCGGATCGCGGTCCGCCAGGTTGTCGATCTTGAAGTAGACCATCAACTGCTTCGACACGTTGTAGCTGCCGCCGAAGTCGATGTAGGTCGCGCCCTTCATCTTGTTGTTGTAGATGGTCGGGTGGATCAGGGTCGACACCGGGCAGTTGGTCTGGCACTCGATGTACTCGTTGCTGTATTTGCCGTCGCTGAACCAGCGCTCGGTCAGCGTGAGACTCAACTTGTCGTTATCCCAGCTTTGCGTCGCGAGCAGCTTCCACTTCGGCGTGTTGCCCAGGTTGACGCCCGCGCCTTCCGACGGGATCGTGCCGACGACGCCCGAATCCGTGATGAAGTGCAGCGTGCGGGTGGCCAGCGCACGGACGGTGAAGCGGCCCGGCAGGTTGAATTTGTCGAGGTTCGTGCGGTACGCGGACTCGATGTCGAAGCCTTTCAAATGCAGCGACGCGAGGTTGAAGTTCTGCACGGTGACGTAGTTGTTGCCCGGGCTGTTCAACACCATGGCCTGGCAGATTTCCTGGTTGCCGGCCACGCACAGGTCGACTTCCTGCTGGATCGACAGCGTGGAGATCACGTCGTTGACCTTGATGTCGTAGTAGTCGACCGACGTCGAGAAGCCCGGGGCCCAGCTCGGCTGGCTCAGCACGATGCCGAACGAGTTGTTGCGCGCGATTTCCGGACGGAGCTTCGTGTTGCCGACGGTGCGCTGCTGCACGCTGACCGTGTTGCCCTGGTACTGCACCTGGTTGTTGACGACGACCGGCGCCGCGAACAGTTCGGACAGGTTCGGTGCGCGCACGTCCTTCGAGCTGACGGCGCGGAAGCGCAGGCCGTCGATGCCCGTCTTCCACGTCGCGCCGATCTTCCAGCTGCTGACGCTGCCGGCCGTGCTGTACTTGGTCTGGCGGTCGGCGAGGTTCAGGTTCGCTTCGCCCCACGTGTCCGACTTCAGCACGGGCAGGTTCAGCTCGACGTACGCCTCGCGCACGTTGTACGCGCCCGCGCCGTTGTGATAGTTACCGGCGTACCAGTTGTTGCCGACCGTGCTGTTGAGGGTCGGGTCGGCCGGATAGGCGGATGCGGAGATCGAGTCGGGCGAGACACCGGCGCCGTACGGGTCGCCGTGCACGTCGTATTTCTCGCGGCGCCATTCGGCACCCGTCGCCATCGACAGCGGACCGGCCCAGCCTTCCCAGATCTCGCCGTTGAAGTTGGCGCTGGCCACGTCCTGGCTCTGGTTCGTGCGCTGGATCGGGCCGGCGGCCGGCGCGATATAGGCCCAGGCGGCCGGATCGACGGGGTTGTTGCCGATGATGTTCAGCGGCACGCAACCGTTGGCGGCCGCGACGGCGTTGCGGCACACGATCCTGCCGGTCGCCGGATCGCGCACGGCATCGATCGCGTTGTTGTAGCGCGTGTTCAGCGTGATGTCGTGGACGTTGATGTTCGTCGTGTTCTCGCCGTGTTCCGCATACGCGTCGTACGACCATTCCTTGCCGAACAGGTTGAACTTGCCGTCGCCACCGACGACGAAGCGGCGCTGCGTGCGCGTCGGGTGCACGTTGATGTTGGCCGGGAAGATCGCGTTCGCCGTGCCGTACTGGAAGCTCTTGATGTTGTTGGCCGCGCAGGCGGCCGCGATCGACGCCGGCAGGAACGGGTTGTCGCACTGGATCGTCAGGTTGGCCTGCTTGGCCGCGCCCGGGTTCGGCGAGAAGTGCGATTTCACCTGCGCATAGTTGGCGGTGAAATAGATCTCGTTATCCGCGTCGAGGTCCCACGACAGGCGCGTGTAGGCGACTTGCCGCTTGAAGTTCATCGCGAGGTTCGTGCCCGCGCCGACGCTGCCCGAGAGATCGCCGCCCACGCAGAACGGGTTCACGCAGTTCGTGACCTGGCCGGTGCCCGTCGGCACGCCGTTCGAGCCGTAGTTGAACTTGTACGGCACGCCGCCATCGCCGAACGCGGTGCCCTGCAGCGGGCCGTTCGTGATCAGGCCGTATTTCGAATACTGGTATTGCTGGGCGTGGTCGATGACCATGTATTCCGGCTTGCCGTCATTCGTCTGCGACAGCGGACGGCGCTGGAACACGGTGTTGCGGTACCACGTGCGGCCGCCGGCGCCCACTTCGCCGAAGCCCGGCGAATCGATGCCGTTTTCCTTGCTGAACTCGCCGCTGACGGTCGCGTGCAGGCGGTCGTTCATGAAGCCCTTGCCCCACGCGGCTTGCAGGGTGCCGCTCTTGTCGTCGTGGTATTTCGTCTGGCCGCCCTCGACGTTCGCTTTGAAACCCGTGAATTTCTTGTCGGTGATGAAGTTGACGACACCGCCCACCGCATCGGAACCGTACGACGCCGATGCGCCGCCCGTGACGACGTCCACGCGTTTCACCAGCAGTTGCGGAAACTGGCTGACGTCCGTGACACCGGTGACGTTGGCGCCGACGACGCGCTGGCCGTCGAGCAGGGTCAGGGTCCGGATGGTGCCGAGGCCGCGCAGGCTCAGCGAGGAGAGGCCCTGGATGCCGCTCGACGTGCTGTTGGTGCTCGTCGTGCGGCCCGTGCTGCCCTGCAGCGCCGGCAGTTCGGCCAGCGTGTTGAACAGGTTCGGCTTGGCGGCCTTTTCCAGGTCGGCGCTGGACAGGCTCGTCGTCGGCGTCGGCTGGGTAAAGCCGCGGGCCGCGATGCGCGAGCCGGAAATGCGCACGACGTTCGCTTCCGGCACGGCGGGCGTGGCTTCAGGCGCCGCTTCGGGCGCCTGGGCCGCCTGCGCATCGGTTGCGGGTTGTTGTGCCGGTTCGGCCTGCTGGGCGTGAGCGGCGCCGAGCATGCCGCAGGCGCTGGCGACGGCCAGGTTGATGAGGGTGCGTTGCAGTGGTGTACGCATGGTAGTCTCCATTATTCTCATGTGGTCGGCATGCCGCCTCGGATGGTGGGCGGCTGGGCCGGGGGCGACGACTTACTTATTCATTGATCGATGCGATGATGCTGGCCACCAGGGATTCCGGCGGCTGGGTAATGTCCAGGGTGATGCCGGCTTCGTCGGGCTGCAGCGGCTCGAGGTCGCGCAGCTGGCTGTCCAGCAGGGTGATCGGCATGTAGTGGCCGATGCGCGTCTGCATGCGGGCCGCGATCATGCCGCGCGGACCTTGTAAGTGAGCGAAGCGCAGGTTCGGATCGGCCTTGCGCAACTGGTCGCGGTAGCGCCGCTTGAGCGCCGAGCACGACACGACGACACCCGTACCGCGTTCGCGCGCGGCGCCGATCTCGTTGGCCAGGGCCTGCAGCCAGCCGGCGCGGTCGTCGTCCGTCAGCGGCACGCCGGCCGACATCTTGACCACGTTCGGCGCCGGGTGATACGCGTCGCCCTCGAGGAAGGCGACGTCGAACGCCGCGGCGAGGGCGGCAGCGATCGTGCTCTTGCCGCAGCCGCAGACGCCCATGATGACCCAGCGGCGGCCTTCGCCCGAGGAGGTGGATACATCGTTTGGTGATGCCATTCTGTCTCTCTTTCTGTTCAATTCGAAGCGACCGTTAGCGCTATCATTTTTGCCAAGTCTTCAATAAGGCGGCACGTTTGTAAAGCGTTATTCATGTTGCAGAGCAAACCGTGTGCAAGCTCATTTACGCAATTTGCATGAAATGATGGGTATATTCTCGCTGCGCCAGAGGGAAACCATCAAAATGTGACTGATAGCGCTATCAGTTGTGCGCAGCGGCATCGTGTGGCGTTTACAACACGTTTGCGTCGCCGGGCGTCGACGTGCTCGTGATCTTGGTGCGGTGCAGGCGCATTTGCACGACAAACATCCGCAGTGCGGCAAGGAAGGGAACGGAGAGGAAAATGCCGGACACGCCGGCCAGTTCCTCGCCGGCGAGCAGGCCGAACACGACGAGGATCGGCGGCACGTCCACGCCTTCGCTCATCAGGTACGGGTTCAGCATGTAATCCTGGAAGACGCGGTAACCGCCGATGAAGGCAATGATCCAGCCCACGTGTTCGTAGCCGCTGAACAGGGCGACCCCGACGATGGCGGCCGCCGCGACGAGCGGACCCAGCACGGGTATCACTTCCAGCACGGCCGCGACGCCGGCCAGCAGCAGCGCGAACGGGACCTGCAACAGGGACAGCACGAGGCCGTAGGCGACGAGCGTCGCCAGCGACAGCAGGGCCAGCGCCCGGACATAGCTCGACAGCACGGCATTCAGGCCATGCAGCACGTCCGTCCAGAAGGCGCCGTTGCGGCGGTGACGCATCGCCACGAGCAACTCGTCGAAGACGGGCGCCTGCAGGATCATCAGGAAGCTTAGGATCGGGACGACGACGACATAGATCAGGTTGCCGGCCAGGTGCATCAACCCGAAGCCGATGTTACGCACGAACGGCATCGCCTCCGCCGAGCCTCCTTGCAACAGGTCGCGCAGGAATGCGGCCAGGCGCGCGCGCAGGGGTTCGAGCAGGTGGGGCAGCGGCAGGCGCCGTTCCAGCGTGGCGGGATCGAGCAGGGTCGGCAACTGTTGCGCGAGCGCCGTCGCCTGTTCGGCCACCGTGCTGCCGAACAACCCGACGGCCAGCGCGACGATCCCGACCACGACGAGGTAGACGAGGCACAGCAGGGGCGTGCGCGGCACGCGGCCGCCGACGACGCGCTGGGCCAGCACGAACAGCGGGTAGATGAGGTAGCTGAACAGCACGGCGATCAGCATCACCAGCAGCGTCGTCCGCACGAGAAAGACGCCATACAGGCCTGCAATCACCAGCGCGGCCGTCCACACCACGCGGGCCGTACGCGCATCGATACCGAACACGGTGTCTCCCCAGGTAGCGGCCCGCCGCCGCGGCGGGCCTTGTCATGATGATACGGCGGGGGCGTCTTCGCTGGCGCGCAACTCGGCCTGAGGATGCTACATTAGGCGTGCACGGAACATGGGAGGACGACGTGAAACGCAGCTATCGCTGGGCAACGGAGCAGGGTGGCGGCCTGGAGCATGTCGAACTGGAGACCGGGGAGACCGGCGTGACGGCGGAGGGCGTCCTCATCGGCCCCGCCGGCGGCCGGTTGTTTGCCTGCAGTTATCTGTTGTGCTGCGACGAACAATGGCGCGTGCGCCGTCTCGACGTGCATGTCGCGGGCAAGGGGAGAGTGAGTTTGCGCGCGGATGGGGCCGGCAACTGGACTGAAGCAGACGGCACGCCGCTGCCGGCGCTGCAGGGCTGCATGGACGTCGACCTGTCCGGCAGCCCCTTCACGAACACGCTGCCGATCCGGCGCCTCGGCGACGCGTTGCGCGATCGTCAGGAAATCCGCGTCGCGTACGTCGACCTGCCCAAGCTCGACGTCCAGCCCGTCGAGCAGGCGTACACGCGGGTGGCGCCCGACCGGGTGCGCTTCGAGAGCCTGTCCCGGCCGTTCGCCGCCGACCTCGACGTCGACGGCGACGGCGTCGTGCTGCGTTACGAGGGGTTGTTTACGCGCGTCGCGGGCTGAGCGCCGTGGCTGGACGCCGCGCCGATCCACGTCAGGCGGTGCCACAGGGTTTCCAGCGGACCCTGCTTGTGGTGCCTGAGCCACCAGGCGCTGAAGGTGCCTTGCAACATCGCGAGCACGATGCCGATCGACAGCGCCATCACGGTGCCCGCCACTGCGTACAGGCCGAAGCCGAAGCCGTAGTACAGGGTCGTGCCGACGATCGATTGCATCATGTAGCTCGTCAGGCTCATCCGTCCCATCCAGCGGAGCTTGCCCAGCACGCGTGCGCCCGCGGGACGGCGGAACAACAGCGCGAAACCCGTCACGAGCAGCAGCATGATGTCCAGGTTGAGCAGCGGGGTCCAGACGGCGTCCAGGGGCCGGCGCAGGGCTTCGGCGGCGATCCATGCTTCCAGGTGGCCACGGATGAAGATCAGCGGGCCGAGCAGCAACAGCGCGCCGAAAAAGACCCGGCGCCAGATGCTGCGGTTGCGGTCGTTGATGGCGAACAGACCGAGGCGTCCCGCCAGCATGCCGAACATGAACAGCGCGGGAATCTGCAGGACCCGGCCGTTTTCCCAGCTCCACAGCAGCACCGCGTGCTTGCCGTTCGTGAGGTTGCCGATCCAGACGTCGAGCACCGAGCCGTGCATCAGGTATTGGTTGGCGCGGCCGTACAGCGACCAGGATTCCGGATTGGGCAGCTTGCCCGGCGCACTGTCCAGCGCCGCCAGCGCATCGAGCCAGGCGAGCGGTTGCAGGCTCAGGAAGCAGGCCAGCAGGAAGACGGTGCGCGTACGCAGGCGCGCGACCGGGATCAGCACGAGGCCGAACACGGCATAGATCGCCAGGATGTCGCCCTGGTAGAACGCGGAATTCACGAGCCCGAACCCGAGCAGGAGCAGCATCCGCCACGCAAAGCGCGGCCGGAAATCCTCCCCGCGCCGGGCGCGGGCATCGTACTGCAGGTGGAACGTCAGGCCGAACAACAGGGCGAAGATGGCGTACGACTTGCCGCCGAATACGGCGAACATTGCGTCCCAGATATGTTGTCCCAGCTCTTTCAACCAGCCGGGCTCACCCGGCGGCGAAAAATACAGGTCGAAGTGTTCGATGTTATGCAGCAGCATGATCGAGACGATCGCAAACCCGCGCAGGGCGTCGACCAGGTCGAGGCGGGAGTCGGTACGGGGCATGTCGGGGGAGGGCGTCATGGTATTCCTGTCCGTTTTTGGGCCCGGTCATTCTAGTTTGGAATCGTTTTCATCTCCACTATATTTTTTACAACGCCCGCGCTTATTTCTCGTTATAAGTTCACATCTGGTTACAAACTACCGCTGTTTGTCGGCATCCTGCAACGCTTAAAATTTTTTCCGAGTGGCAAAGCAAAGTTCTCGCAAAGCGCGTAGAATTGCCACCTATCAGCTTTCCACGCGCCAACCAGTCGGTTGGCGTTTGCTTTTGGATCCAGACATTTTTTTAAAAAAAGTCATCTACTAAATGCAAAATCATCTGCCCGCTACCACTGCCGCCCGCTCCCGCAGTCTCCCGCTCGCGCAATCGCAGTCGTTCGCCCTGCCGCTCCTGTTCACGGTGTTTGGCGTGATCATGGGTTCGTGGGCCGGCCGTATTCCTTCCATGGCCGAACGCGTGCACGTGTCGCACTCGGCGTTGTCGATGGTCCTGCTGTGCGGCGGCCTCGGTGCCGTTCTGTCGTACCCGATTTCATCGCGCATGATGAGCTCGCTTGGCGCCCGCAAGACCATGCTGTTTTCCGGCCTGGCCCTGCTGGCCGTGCTGGTCGCCATCGGCGGCGCGCCGACCGTGCCCCTGCTGATGATGGCCGTCCTGAGCCTGGGCATCACGGCCAGCACGTTCGACGTCGCCGTCAACTCGTCCGCCACGAAGCGCGAAAAGCAGACGGGCAAGTCGGAACTGTCGAAACTGCACGGCCTCGGCTGCGCCGGCGGCCTGGCGGGTGCGACCCTCGGCAGCCTGATGGCCGGCCTGCACATCGCGCCGCTCACGCACTTCGTGATGCTGGCCGGTCCGCTGGCCCTGGCCCTCTACTACGGCTATGCGTCGCTGGATGCGGATGACGTCGGCGAAGTCGTCGAGAAAAAATCGTTCTCGCTGCCGCGCGGCCCGCTGCTGTTCCTGGGCGCACTCGGCTTCCTCGGCTCGATGGCCGAAGGCAGCATCGCCGACTGGAGCGGCGTGTTCCTGAAAGAGCATTTCGGCGCGTCGGAAGGCCTGGCGCCGCTGGCCCTGTCGTCGTTCTCCGTGATGATGCTGCTGGCCCGCCTCGTCGGCGACAAGCTCAAGGTCCGCTACGGTGCCCGTCCGCTCGTCACCAGCGGCTCGATGCTGGGCGCCGCCGGCCTGTTCTTCGCCGTGCTGTCGCCGAATGCCTATCTCGCCCTGTTCGGCTTCGCCGTCGCAGGCATGGGCATGGCGCTCGTGTTCCCGTTCGTGTTCAGCGCGGCCGGCGCGCAAGGTCCGGCGGCACTGGCCGGCGTGGCCAGCCTGGCCTACAGCGGCAGCCTGATGGGTCCGCCGGTCATCGGCGCCATCGCCCAGGGCATGGGCATGCAGATCGCCATCGCCTACATCGGCGGCCTGGCTTGCCTGATCGCCTTCGTGGCCAGCCGTTCGCGCCTGCTGAAGTAATCTTTTTTACGTCTCTTCCTTCTCCGGGGCGGTTGCCGATGGCACCGCCCCGTTTTTTCGTTTGCGCTGTCCCAAGGCCATGCGCATTGCGCAGAACTCCAGTACGCCTGCGTACTCCAAGCAAACGTCGCCCGTCTGCCCAGGATCGGAGTTGCCATGCAAAGCGAAATCGATGCCGTGTCCGTCGTCTGGTTCCACGATCGCCAGCTGCGCGAACGCGATTGGCCCGTGATGTCGCATGCCGGCGCCGAGCCGGGGGCGTGGGAATGGATCGCTGCCAACCACCGCTACAACGGCCTCCTGTGGCGCGAGGAAGACCGGGCGCGCCGGCTGGACGTGCCCCCTGCCGAGATCGCGGCCGGCAAGCGCCTGATCGACCGCTACAACCAGAAGCGCAACGACGCGGTCGAGTCCATCGACGAAGCGTTGCTGGCCGACCTGCGCCACGTCGTCTGCCAGCCCGATGCGCGCCTTTCCAGCGAGACGGCCGGCGCCATGATCGACCGCCTGTCGATCCTCGCCCTCAAGATCCACTACATGCGCGCGCAGACGCAACGCGTCGACGCGGACGACGCCCACGTCCGCGCTTGCACCGCCAAGCTCGACCGCCTGCTCGCGCAGCGCCAGGACCTGATGTCCTGCCTCGACCTGCTGCTCACGGAAGCGCGGGCCGGACGGGCTTACTTCAAACTCTATCGCCAGTTCAAGATGTACAACGATCCCGCGCTGAACCCTTACCTCAACGGCCAGGCACAAGGGAGTGGAAGGGCGACACCGTGAGCGAGACGATCGATGTCCTGATCCCCACCCGCAACCGGGCCGCCGCGCTCGCCGTCACGCTGACGGCGCTGGGCGCGCAGACCTGGCCGTCCTTGCGCATCGTCCTTGCCGACCAGTCGGACGGCGACGGCGTCTGCGCGCATGGCGAGGTGCAGGCGGTCCTGCGCTACCTGCGCGTGACCGGACGCAGCGTGGACACGTTCCGGCGGCCCCTTCGCCGTGGCATGGCCGAACAGCGCGCCTTCCTGCTGGCCCAGGCGCGTGCGGCCTGCTGCCTGTTCGTCGACGACGACGTGATCCTCGAACCGGACCTCATCGCCCGGCTGCATGGCGTGCTCCGCGAAGAACGCTGCGGCTTCGTCGGCAGCGCGTTACACGGGTTGAGCTACCTGGGCCAGCTGCGGCCCATGCAGGAAGCGATCGAGTTCTGGGACGGCCCCGTGACGCCGGAAACCGTGCGGCCCGGCAGCCCGGCGTGGGCGCGTCACCACCTGCACAGCGCGGCGAACCTGTTCCACGTGCAATCCCGGCTGGCGGACGGGACCGGGACGACGCGGCGCTACAAGATCGCCTGGGTCGGGGGTTGTGTGATGTTCGATACGGCCAGGTTGCGCGCCGTGGGCGGCTTCGACTTCTGGCGCGACCTGCCGGCCCAGCATTGCGGCGAGGATGTACTGGCCCAGCAGCGTGTGATGGCAAGGTACGGCGGCTGCGCGATCTTGCCGTCCGGTGCGTATCACATGGAGCTGCCGACGACTATCACGGCGCGGGCCATCGATGCGCCTTATGTGTTGCCGCTGACGTAATACCGCTGAGCGAGCCGCACGATGCGACCGGCCCTTGATTCGAGCTCCGATCGTCTCGACGACGTGCGCAAGATCGTCGTGCTGCGGCCGGGTGCGGTGGGCGACTTCGTGTTCGCACTGCCGGCCCTGCACGCGCTGAAGCAGGCATATCCCGCGGCCGAGCTGGTCCTGGCGGGAAAAACGTGGCATCGCGTGTTCCTGCAGGGACGGCCCGGACCGGTCGACCGGGTCGTCGAGGTGCCGCCTGTGCAAGGCGTGGGGGCATCGGAGACGGCGGTCGACAAGATCGAGGACTTCGTCGACGCGATGCGCACTGAACGTTTCGATCTCGCGTTGCAGATGCATGGGGGAGGGCGCCATTCGAATCCATTCCTGTTGCGCTTCGGTGCGCGAGTGACGGCGGGGGCTTGCGCGCCGGGCGTCCCCTTGCTCGACCGCTGGGTGCCGTATCGCGAGCCCAGCCAGCGCAGGCTCGCCCTGCTCGAGATCGCGGGTCTGGCCGGTGCGGAGATGCGGTTGCCGCCTGGCGCGCAACCGGAACTCGCGTTGACCGACGCCGATCGGCACGAGGCCGCGGCGATCATGCCTGAGCTGGCCGGCAAGCGGCTCGTCGTGCTACAGCCGGGGTCGACCGATCCCCGTCGCTGCTGGCCCGCGCGATCGTTCGCGGCGCTGGGCGACCGGCTCGCGCGGGACGGTGCCTGTATCGCCGTGAACGGTTCGCCGGACGAAGCAGCGCTGGTTCAGGAGGTCATCACGCACATGCATGCGCCGGCCATCGCACTCGCAGGCCGGCTGAGCCTGGGCGGGCTGTGCGGCTTGCTGGCGCGCGCCGCCCTGCTCGTGTCGAACGACACCGGCCCGCTGCACCTGGGCCTGGCCCTGGGCGTGCCGAGTGTCGGCATCTTCTGGCTGACGAATCTGATCGAAGGGATGCCGCTGCGCCCCTCGACCTTGCACGCGGCCTTGTCCGTGCGGACACGCTGTCCTGTCTGCGATGAAGAGAATCTCGGGACGCGTTGTCCGCACGATGTGAGCTTTGTCGCCGACGTCGGCATCGACGAGGTGGAGACGCTGGTCCATGCGGCGTTGCGTCACCAGTAAGGCCACATGCCCACGCTGCGCTGCCGGCTCGGCGCCGTGCCGGCCAGTAATGCGCGTGCATGTTGCAGGACCACCTGGGCACGCTCGGCACCGGGATCCCAGATGCAGCGGTGCGTATGGCGGTCGAGTGGCGCCCAGCGGGCGATGTCGGCCTTGCTGAACACGACGACACTTTTAAGCTTGAGGCCGGCCGCGATGTGGGACACGCCCGTGTCGTTGCAGAGCAAAAGCCTGGCATCACGCATCAGGACGGCCATCGCGCCGATCGAGAGGGGGACGGCGGCGTCGAGCGGCGTGTGGTGCATGCGCGCCGCCACGTCGGCAGTGAGGTCCGCTTCCTCGGCCGATCCGGTCAGCACCACCTTGAGGCCGAATTCGGCCGCGAGACGGTCGCCGACCTCGGCAAACAACGCCGCCGGCCAGCATTTATCCCGCTTGCGCGCGCCCGGGTGGATGCACAGGTAGCCGCCGGGCGTGAGCGTGGCGCCGAGGCCGCTGGCGCGCCATTCGTCCTCGTCGTCGCGCGACAACGGGAATTCCAGGTGGATCCCGGTCGATGGTGCGCCCAGCTGCTCCATCAGGGACAGGAGACGCTCCGGTTCCGCCCCGATTTCCGGATAGGGAAACAGGACGGTGCGGTCGCGGACGACGGGCGCGCCACGACAGAACCCGGCCATCGCCTGCGCGCCGAAGCCGCTGACGATGTCGTTGCTCACGTCGCCGCTGCCGTGCAACTGGAGCGCCAGCGCGAACTGGCGGGTGCAGAGGCTGTTGTAGAAACGGGCGAGCGCCTCGTGCCGGACCGGTTGCTCGGGCAGCAAAGGGTGGCCGGGAAAGGCGATGAATTCATCGACGTAGGCACTGAACCGGTCTGCGAATTGCTGCGCCCACGGCAAACCCACGAGCGCGATGTGGGCACGGGGCAGGGCGGCGCGCAGTGCGCGCAGGGCGGGTACGGCGCACAGCATGTCGCCCAGGTGGAGGGCGCGGAATACGATGACCGAAGGCGGATCGAGGCGTTGCAGCAGTGGTCGACGGTACATATTTTCCTCCGTTGGAATGCGCGGGCATGCGCATCTTTCCGGTGAGGGCATCGTTGTCGTCTTGTTTGTTATCTGCATGTTATCTACGCAGCAGGCCGTCGAGGACATTGCGCGTGACGCGGTCCAGTTGGCGATCCCGACCGGCGTCGAGGACTTGCGCCCAGTCGGTGGTCCCGGCCGAGAATACGGTGCCGTTGCGCGTGAACAGGCCCATCGCGGCTGTGTGGATACCTTCGCCGGCCGCATGGCGTGCACGTGCCGGCAATTCCTGCCAGTCGGGGCCCAGCCGTGCCGCCGCCAGCAATGCATAGCCGTCCGGCGTACCGTCCTCGTCCGCCCAGGCCGACAGCAGTGCCCGATGGTCCGCATCGAACACGTCGAGCGGGACGCCGTCGCACTCATAGCCCGCCAGCGGCGGCCAGCTATGCCGTGCGAGCGCGTCGCCGCGTGCCAGGCCGGTCTCCGTGAAGACCCAGTGATCCGGCTGCTGGACGCGATAGCCGCCGGACCCGCGGGGGCCGTCCCACCAGCCGCCGCCATGCCGGTAGCTGGCGCCGCTCAGACTGTCTTCGGGGCGTGCGGCGCCGTGGGGCGACCACCAGTGATCGAGGGCGCCGTGCGGGCCGCCCTGGTGGCAGACGATGGCCGTCCCGTCATCGACGACGTGGATGCGCCACCAGCACACATTGGCCGCGAAGAATGCGAGATTGCCGCCGCCGGAGACGAAGTCCTCGACGGCGTCGCGTGTCGCGGTGCTCCAGTATTCGTCATGGCCGGCCGCGACCAGCAGGCGGTAGCCCGCGAGCAGCGCCGGGTCGGCGTGGAGGTCGAGGTCCGTGCAAAAATCCGCGCGGTAGCCGTTGCGCGCCAGCCAGCGGATGAAGCGCGCATCCCAATGGGCGAACGTCTGGCGGGGCGATGCGGCGTCGTAATGGTCGGCGGCGCACCACACGGGGCCGCCGATGCCGCCGCCGGGACGGCGCAGCGAGACGCGCGCACCCGGCGGCTCGACCGAACGCGGGGGGTGGACATAGAAACAGCCGCCGCCGCTGGCGTTATAGGCGTGGTACGTGGCCAGCGGCAGCTTGTACAGCATACCGCGGAGCATGCCGCGCCCGTCAGACCGTGGACGCACTACGAACAGGGCAGCCCCGTGGGCGCGGGCGAGGTCGAATGTGGTTTTGGGTCCTTCGTCTTCTTCAAGGTCGGCGATGTAGACGGCCGAAGGCCAGTCCGGTGGAATCGGAAAGGGATAGGCCGGCCAGTTCCAGTCCACGTCCGGCGCGGCATCGGCCGCCCATGCGCCGGGCAGCCAGTCGCTGCGCAGCATCCGCACCGGCCCATCGCTCCAGCGGTAGAACGTGACGCGGAAACGGCGGCTGTCGGTCGACACGTGCAGGTGCAGCGTGGCGCCGGGCAGCACGCTGGCCCGTCCTGGGTACGCACGGATCATGCGGGCAGCTCCGGTTCGATCCGTTTGGTCACGAGGAAGGGCGGTATCGCGAGGGCGTGCAGCGGCATGCGGCGGAACGACGCGAGTGCTTCCTCCGGCGTTTCCACGATCGGTTCGTCCTTGCCGTTGAACGACGTGTTCAGCAGGACCGGCACGCCCGTGCGCGTCTCGAAGCCCGTCAGCAGGCGGCGCAGCAGCGGGTCGTCGTCCGGGCCGACGGTCTGCAGGCGCGCGCTCCCGTCCACATGGGTGATGGCAGGGACGCGCGCCATCATGCCTGGCCGGACCGGCGCGGCGAACTGCATGAACGGCGACGGGCGGGGCAGGTCGAAATACGCGTCCGCCCGTTCGGCGAGCACGACGGGGGCCAGCGGGCGGAACCATTCGCGCTGCTTGACGCGCGCATTGATCCAGTCGCGGACTTCGGCCTGGCGCGGATCGGCCAGGATGCTGCGGTGGCCCAGGGCGCGCGGCCCGAATTCGCTGCCGCCCTGGTACAGCGCGAGTACGCGGCCCCGGCACAGCAGGTCGAGCATGTGGCTGCACAGGACGTCGGTATCGGGCAGGTGGGCGATGTGCAGGTCGGGGTCCAGGTCATCGTGGTCGGCGAGGGCGGCTTCGATGTCGTGGTGACGCGGGACGGGACCCAGGTAGTCGTGGGTCCAGCGGTAGGCGCAGCCGGCGCCGGCCAGTTCGGTGAGGCCGTACAGCGCGCAACCCAGCGCGGTGCCGGCATCGCCCGGCGCGGGCGGGATGAAGACCTGTTTGAACGGCGTTTCCCGCAGCAGGCGCTCGTTGGCCGAACAGTTCAGTGCCGTGCCGCCGGCGAAGCACAGGTTGTCCAGTCCCGTCTCCGCATGCAGCCAGCGGGCCACGGCCAGGACGGCATCCTCGAAGGCGCGCTGGCCGGCGGCCGCCAGGTTGGCGCAGTCGGCGAAGGCGACGCCCGGCTGGCCGTAGCGGAAGCGTTCATGGTCGCGCAGGATGGCGCGCCAGGCCGGCGGCAGTGTCACCTGCCCGCCTTCGACGGTCAGCGGCGGCAGGCCCAGCGCTTGCGGCTGGCCGTGCGGGGCGAGTCCCATCACCTTGCCTTCGTTGCCTTCGCCGGGAAAGATGGCCTGCGTCAGCAGGAAATAGAACATGCCGAGACCGACGAGGCGCATGTCGTCCCGGTCCCACAGGTGCTTGCCGATGCAGTGCACGCGTTCGCGGTCGGCGCGGTAGAACGAGGCGACTTCGCGCCAGTCGCCCGGCACGTAGGCCGCACCGCTCCAGTGGTCGGTCAGGTCCGAGACGGGGCTGCCCTGGCCGTCGATGACCATGACGGCGGCTTCGCGGAAGGGCGACGGGTGGAAGACGCTGTACAGGTGCGCCAGGTGATGCGAGATGCGCGCATGCCGGCAACCGGCGGCGACGCGCAGTGTCGCGCCGAGTTCCTCGTCGTACCGGGCCTGGTGGCGCGCTTCGTCGTCGCACGAGAAGCATTCGACGACGATGTCGATGGGCCGCTCCGGCCATGGCAGACGCGATCCGTAATGGTCGCGGACGTCGCCCGGCCGGCCCCAGTGGTGCTTGTGGCGCGTCAGCCGCTCCTTCTGGATCGCCCACAGCACACGCGAGCCCTGCATCAGGCAGGCACTGGCGTCCTGGGTCCGGTTGATACCGAGCACGACGGGAACATCGTTCATCACGTTCATCGTCTCCTCCGCGTTGGGTTGCGCTAGGGTCCCTGCTGAGGCTTGGAGCACGATGAGCCGGATTAGTTCATCCATTCGCGCGGTCGTTGGCGCGGCCGCAGAAACCTGTACGCGCGGGCGCTGTCTGAGATGACTTTAGCGTGAGGAGGACACCATCATGGCGCACGTGAATCCGATCCAGGTCCAGAAATACCTCAAGGGCGTGGACTACCCGGCGTCGAAGAAGACGCTGCTCGAAAAGGCGAAGAGCATGGGGGCCGACGAGAATATCTGCGCGTCGCTCGAACAACTGCCGGACGAGGATTTCCAGACCCCGGCCGACGTCAGCCAGGCGTTCGGCGCCCTGCCCGACGACGCCCGGCCCGCTTCCGTCCAGCGCGACAGGACGGCGCACAAGGACGCCCATAAGGAGGCGCCGCGTTCCAGCGGCAGCAACGAATTCCTCGTGCAGGCGCTGCAGGATTCGATGGCGGAGATCCAGATCTGCGAACTGGCGCTGGAAAAGCTGGACAACGAGCATGCCAGGGCGTTTGCCCAGTCCATGATCGACGAGCACGGCCGCATGGGCCGCGAGCTCGAGCAACTGGCCGCCGCCAGGAAGATCGACATGCCCAGCCGCATCCGTCCCGAGCAGGAGATGACGGTGGACGAGTTTGCCAGCCTCGAGGGCAGGGATTTCGAGCAGCGCTGGATCCAGTACAACATCGACGTGCACGAGCGCGACATCAAGATCTTCCAGCATTACGCGGGCGAGGACTACGATCCCGACATCCGCAAGCTGGCGCACGGCACCGCCGCCACGTTCGCCAAACACCTCAAGAAGGCGCACGACGTCGGCCGCAAGCTGGCGAAGACCTGACGTGGCCATGCGGCGGCCTGAACGGCGCGGCGAAACCCGGTATCATCGACGGGAGTCCCCTTGATGACCGGATATCCCATGCTCCAGACGCCCACTTCGTTCACGCCCCTGATGGCTCCGCAGCAGGATGCCGCACCGCTGTCCTTCGTCTTCCACGGCGGGCGGTTGCTCGTGCGCGAGGCCGACCTCGGCCTGCCCGACGCGGCCGCGGTACGCAGCCTCGACCTCGACCCGCCGCGCCTGCAGCCGGTGGGCCTGCTGGACGGCCGTTATTGCCAGACCGCCTGGGTCGACGACGAGGCCCTGGCACCGCCCGGTTACGCCTGGCGCGGGCTGCGCTCGCTGTTCGGCGAGTTCGACGAAGGCCGCCTCGGCGTGGCGGCGCGCGCGGTCCAGATCGCCGAATGGGCGCGCACGCACCGCTTCTGCGGCGCCTGCGGCAGCGGCACCGTGCTGGCAACGGGCGAGCGTTGCTTCAAGTGCGTGAACTGCGGCCACATGGCCTATCCGCGCATTTCGCCGGCGATGATGGTCCTGATCCGCAATGGCGACAAGGTCCTGCTGGCGCTGCACACGCAGTCCGCAGTCAAGCGCTTCGTGCCGCTGGCCGGCTTCCTGGAAGCGGGCGAGACGATCGAGGAAGCCGTGCACCGCGAAGTCTTCGAGGAAGTCGGCCTGCGCGTGCACAACCTGCGTTATTTCGGCAGCCAGTCGTGGCCGTTCCCGCATTCGCTGATGATCGCGTTCACGGCCGATTACCTGGACGGCGAGATCCGTACCGACCCGAACGAGATCAGCGAGGCGCGCTGGTTCGGGCCAGGCGACGAGTGGCCGGAGCGCGTGCCGCACGTGTCGATCTCGAGCATGCTGGTCGACAGCCACCGTCCGCCGGGACGCTGACGGCCAGCCGCCCGGTTCAGGGCGCCGGCGTCGCCGCGATCTTGCCTTCCACGCGCAGCGCCAGCGGCGTTTCTTCCGGCCGCGTGCCCGTGCTGCGCATGCGCACGACGCGCTGCATCAGGTCGAACCAGAAGGGGGCGCCGAACAGCGCCGTCGACGCCGTGACGATCCACCCGGCGACCTGCAGCGCGAAATCGGCATCGGGCACGGGCGGGAACCTGGTCCAGCCGATCGGCAGCGCCATCAGGGCGTCGAACACGGCCGGGTCGAGCGCGCCTGGCGCATCACGGAGATGTGCGGCGAGGGCCGGCTGCTGCCACAGCGTGCGGAACAGGTGGATACTGTCGATGTTGAACAGGATCGCCAGCAGCAGCGCCAGCAGCAGGGAAATCAGCAGCTGGCGCCGTTTATAGGTGCCCGACATGCGCGCCATCGCGTTGTCGAACCACCCGGCCAGCATGTCCTGGAATTGCTGCAGGTCGCGCGCGCGCCCGTACAGCCCGCGCATCACCTGCCGCACCTGCGGATCGGGGATCGTCTCGATGGCGTTGCCGAGCTGGATAAAGTCGCCCGGCACTTTCCAGAGGCTGTCCACCAGCGCAATCGCAAAATGGGCCGGTTCGATGTACGATGGCCGCGTACGCATGTCCCGCTCGCTCGGCTGGGTGCCGTCCGTGTGCGGGTTGACCAGCGGATGCATGTAGACGGCGCGCGCCAGCCCGTCGAAGCTCGGGTCGTTGAGCATGGTCTTGATGCCCGCCAGCAGGGTGTTGGCACGCAGCCGGAACGCCGCGGCCAGTGCTTCCTGCAGGGTGCTGACGATCAGGGCGACCGTGCCATAACAAAATGTCAGGCCGATTGCGACTTCCAGGACAGTGCTCCCAAGCATGGCTGTTCTCCGCGCAG
Organism: Massilia sp. PDC64; assembly: GCF_900101265.1. GTDB lineage: Bacteria > Pseudomonadota > Gammaproteobacteria > Burkholderiales > Burkholderiaceae_D > Telluria. Next base: position 54,562 of record NZ_FMZS01000007.1, on the reverse strand, counting down.
TGACAAGGACGTCGACAACGCTAGCGCATCCGCCACAGTACGGCTTTCGTTTTGCGCAAGGAAGCCCCGGCATCTGTGGATCCGCTTCATTTTCTATATACTCTCGGCAATCGAAAATTTTAGGGTTAACCATGTCTGACAAAGAAGTCTTCACCGAGAACGACTGGCGCCGCCTGCTGGTAAGCCTTGGCGAAGATCCCAACCGCTCCGGCCTGCACGAGACGCCCGCGCGCGTCGCCAAGGCCTGGAAACACTGGACTTCCGGCTACGACCAGGATCCGGTCGAGATCCTCAAGGCGTTCGAAGACGGCGCCGAGGAATACAACGAATTGATCGTCGTGCGCGGCATTCCGGTCTACAGCCATTGCGAACACCACCTGGCGCCGTTCTTCGGCAAGGCGACGGTCGGTTATCTGCCGAACGGCAAGATCGTCGGGCTGTCGAAGCTGACCCGTCTCGTCGACGTGTTTTCCAAGCGCCTGCAGGTGCAGGAACGCTTGACGGTCCAGATCGCCAACACGCTGATGGAGGTGCTGGAACCGAAGGCCGTGGGCGTGGTCATCAAGTGCCGCCACATGTGCATGGAAAGCCGTGGCATCCGTACGCCGGGCGAAGAAACCATCACGTCGACCCTGCTGGGCGAATTGCAGCCGAACCTGGCGCTGCGCACCGAGTTCCTGTCGCTGGCCCGCGACTGAGGGTCTCCCCGACCCCGCACGCATGGCGCTGAAAAAAAGGCGCCATGATTCCGAACACGCTGCTAGACTGTATTTACTGGGCGCCGTGTTCGAATCCGTCGCGACAATGCGCTACGCCCCGTCGATGATCGGGAACCTGTTCCGGATCACGTGTCTCCAAGTGAATTTGAGGCGATCGACATGGCCAGGCAAACCTTTCCAAGCGATGTACCGCGTGAACAGTTCGAGACCGTGCGTGAAATGCTGGAAGCGGCCCGCCGCAAGACCCGGCCGCGCAAGCACGATCTGTACGATGTGTTCTGCGCCGTCCTGTACTTCCTCCACACCGGCAGCGCCTGGCGCAGCATGCCGCCCGAGTTCCCGCCCTGGCGTACCGTGCACGAATATTTCACGCAATGGACGATGCTGCGTGACGGCGACCGCACCCTGCTCGAGCAGGCACTCGACCGGCTCGGGCGCACGGCCGAAATCGCGCGGCTGCGCCAGCTGACCGGGCAGCAGCGCTGATCCGGGCCGCGGTGCCGGATGACCGGCCGGTCGCAGCCGCATGTGAGCGCTATCGAGCGCGGGGCCTAGCGCGCGGCCGCCACCGAACCTTCCGCCGGCTCGAACACGAACTTCTTTTTCGCATCCATGTGGAACACGCCGATCGGCTGGGCCTGGACATTGTCCGACGGCTCCGGCAACTGGCTGCACGTACGGGTTTCCAGTTGCCACATCTCGTCGCCCGCGCGCAGCAGGAAGGTTTCGTCGCCCGTCGAGAACAGCTCGACGTTCAGGTCGGCCAGCGGCGTCTTGCCGAGGTCGAACTGGCGCTGGCAGTCCGGCAGGCGCGACGCGATCACGCGCAGGCCCACCTGTTTGCTCCAGAAATAATCCTGCGTGACGACCACCGTCAGGGCGTGGTCGTTGCCGTCGATCGTGTAGCTGGCCGATTCGTTGACGCAGCCGGCCAGCAGCAAGAGCGGTGTCAACAGGAGCAAGGTGGAGCGCATGGTCATTTCCGGGTTGGCGATGCTTTTGTGCATCACTGCGCGAGTATAGCGCTTCAAACGCTTGCCGCAATGGCATGCTTCTGGCGCGCTCCCCGATTTTTCGATTTCAGAGATGATGAATTAGCCAATCCATCTCTCGAAAGCGAGCAAAGCCATGCCAGACGACGATCAAAGTCTATCGGAGCAGCGTGCGCAGGGCGCGACGTTGCTCCATGCGCCGCCGCAACCGCTCACCTTGCGGATCAATGGCGCCGAGCACAACCTGACGATCGAACCCCGCGTGACGCTGCTGGACGCACTGCGGGAAGTGCTGGGCCTGACCGGCACCAAGAAGGGCTGCGACCGCGGCCAGTGCGGGGCCTGTACCGTCCTCGTGGACGGCCAGCGCATCAATTCCTGCCTGACCCTGGCGATGATGCACGACGGCCGCGAGATCACGACCGTGGAAGGCCTGGGCCACGAAGGGCTGCCGCACCCGATGCAGCAGGCCTTCATGGATTGCGACGGCTTCCAGTGCGGCTATTGCACACCGGGGCAGGTGTGTTCGGCCGTCGCGCTGCTGGACGAAGTGAAGGCAAGGCAGGCCAGCATGCTGACGGAAGGCGACCAGCTGGCGCCGGGCGCGCTGTCCGAAGACGAGATTCGCGAGCGCATGAGCGGCAACCTGTGCCGCTGCGGCGCCTATCCCAACATCGTCAAGGCCATCCACAGCGTGGTCTTGCGCCAGGCGTAGGGGGACGTGCATGCAATCGATCTTCTACGACCGTGCCAGGGACGTGAACCACGCGCTCGAGCTGGCGCGCCAGCCGGGCGCCAAATACATCGGCGGCGGGACCAATCTGCTCGACCTGTACAAGAGCGGCATCGAGAAACCCGTCCGCCTGATCGACGTGAGCCGGCTGGCGCTGGCGGACATCGACGAGCTGCCGGGCGGCGGCCTGCGCATCGGCGCCATGGCCAGCAACACGGCGGCCGCGAATCACCCGCTCGTGCGCCAGCGCTACCGGTTGCTGTCGGAGGCGCTGCTGAACGGCGCGTCGACCCAGCTGCGCAACATGGCGACCGTCGGCGGCAACCTGCTGCAGCGCACGCGCTGTTATTACTTCACCGATCCGACCTTCCCGCACTGTAACAAGCGCGATCCCGGCTCTGGCTGCGACGCCATCGACGGCCATAACCGCATCCACGCGATCCTGGGCGCCAGCCCGCACTGCATCGCGACCAATCCGTCCGACATGAGCGTGGCCCTCGTCGCGCTCGACGCCGTCATTCACCTGCAGGGGCCGGACGGCGCGCGGCAGGTGCCCGTCGCCGAGTTCCACCGCCTGCCGGAGGACCGTCCCCAGGACGACACGGTGATCCGCCCTGGCGAACTGATCACGGCGGTGGAACTGCCGCCGACGCCGTTTTCCCAGCATTCGCACTACCTGAAGGTGCGCGACCGGGCCAGCTATGCGTTCGCGCTCGTGTCGGTGGCGGCCGCCGTCGACGTGGACGGCGACACGATCCGCGACCTGCGTATCGTGCTGGGTGGCGTGGCCCATAAACCCTGGCGCGCGCTGGGCGCGGAACAGAGATTGCGCGGCCAGTCCCTGGGTGCGCTCACCGACGACGTGCTGGGCAAGGCCGGCGCGGATGCCGTCGCCGGCGCGCAGCCGTATGCGCACAACGCGTTCAAGGTTGAACTGGCGCAGCGCGCGGTCGCGCGGGCGCTGCGCATCGCGACCGGCCAGATGGGAGGCATGGCATGAACATCACGGGCGCACCCATCAATCGCGTCGACGCGTGGGCGAAAGTCAGCGGCGCGGCGCGCTATTCGGCCGAGCATCCGGTCGACAATGTGGCCCATGCGGTCCTCGTCACGAGCACGATCCCCAGCGGACGCGTGCTGTCCATCGACGACAGTGCGGCCCGCGAGGTGCCGGGCGTCCTGCTCGTAATGACCCACGAGAACGCCATGCGCCTGCCGCCGAAGATGAAGGACGGCAAGATCCAGCCGCCGATCGGGCGCAGGCTGACCCTGCTGCAGGAAGACGACGTCTACTACAACAACCAGCCGATCGCCGTCGTCGTGGCCGACACGTTCGAGCGCGCGCGCGAGGCGGGCGCGCGGCTGCGCATCGAGTACGAACGCAAGCCGGCCGTGCTCGACTTCGAGCAGGCCAAAGAGTCCGTGCATCCACCGGAAAAAGTGTTGACGGAAGAAACGGACACAAAGCGGGGCGACCTGCAGGCGGGGCTGCTGGCCGGCAGCGCGCGGATCGACGTCACGTACACGACACCTGTCGAGAACCACAACCCGCTCGAAACGCACGCGACGATCGCGCAGTGGGACGGCGACCGCCTCACCTTGTACGACTCGACGCAATACATGAAGGGCGTGCAGCGCATCGTGGCCAGCATCTTCGACATCCCTCCGGAAAACGTCACGGCCATTTGCCCTTACGTGGGCGGCGGTTTCGGCTCGAAGGGTTCCGTGTGGTCGCATGTCGTGCTGACGGCGATGGCGGCGAAGCAGCTGGGCCGTCCCGTCAAGCTGTCGCTGGACCGCAACCAGATGTTCGGCCCCGTCGGCACCCGCCCGAACACGGAGCAGCGCATGCGCATGGCGGCGCTGCCGGACGGACGCATGACGGCGTCCAGCCACGACACGATCGCCTACACGTCTATGATCGAGGACTGGATCGAACCGTGCGGCCTCGTCACGCGCATGATGTACGAGAGTCCGAACCAGGAAACGTCGCACCGGCTGGCGCGCATGAACCTCGGCACGCCCACGTTCATGCGCGCGCCCGGCGAAGCGACCGGCTCGTACGCCCAGGATTGCGCGATCGACGAACTGGCCTACGAGCTGCACATGGACCCGCTCGAGCTGCGCCTGAAAAACTACACGGAACGTGATCCCGGCAAGAACCTGCCGTTTTCCAGTAAATCGCTGCGCCAGTGCTACGAGATCGGCGCCGAGCGCTTCGGCTGGCGCGACCGCAACCCGCAGCCGCGCTCGATGCGGCAGGGGAACAAGCTCGTCGGATGGGGCATGGCGACGGCGAGCTATCCGACGAACCGTTCGGCGGCGGAATGTTCAGCGACCCTGCAGCCGGACGGGACTGCGCTATTCCGCTCCGGCACGCAGGACCTCGGCACCGGCACGTACACCGTGATGACGCAGGTGGCGGCGGATGCGCTCGGCGTGCCCGTCGACCGCGTGCGTTTCGAGCTGGGCAATTCGCAGATGCCGGAGGCGCCCGTCTCAGGTGGATCGACGACGGTGGCCAGCGTGGCACCGGCCGTCCAGGCAGCGGGGAAGGCGTTGCGTTTGAAACTGCTCGGCATTGCCGCCGCGGATGAACGCTCGCCCTTGTTCGGCGCGACGGCCGACCAGGTGGGCGTCGATTCGACGTCGGACGGCGGCGAGCTTTATTTGCTGGCCGATCCGGCACGGCGCGAAGCGATGCAGGCCATCGCCGTGCGGCACGGCGGTCCCGTGGAGGTGACGGCGAAGGCCGAGCCGGGGGACGAGAAGCAGAAGTACTCCATGCACGCGTTCGGCGCCGTGTTCGTCGAGGTGACGGTGGACGAAGACCTGGGCGAGATCCGCGTGCCGCGCGTCGTGGGCGTGTACGGTGTCGGCAAGCTGATGAACGAAAAGACGGGCTACAGCCAGCTGATGGGCGGCATCGTCTGGGGCATCGGCCTGGCGCTGTTCGAAGAGACGCTGATCGACAAGCGCGAGGGGCGTGCAGTGAACGGCAACCTCGCCGAGTATCACGTGCCGACGAATGCCGACATTCAGTCGATCGACGTGCAGATCGTCGACGAGGACGACCCACACGTGAACCCGCTGGGCGCGAAGGGGATCGGCGAGATCGGCATCACGGGCGTGGGCGCCGCCATTGCGAACGCCGTGTTCCACGCGACGGGCAAGCGGGTGAGGGATCTGCCGATCACGCTCGATAAATTGTTGTAGGCAACAGGTGCATCACTCCGCGTGATGCGCCTGCGCCACCTCCTTGTGCTCGCCGTGCTTGGCATGGGTGTTTTCCCAGCCGCCACCCAGCGCAAGGAACAGCTGCACCTGATCCGCCGCCAGCTGCGCATCGGACGCCGCGAGCACGCTCTCGGCGCTCGCCAGCGTGCGGTCCGCATCCAGCTGGGACAGGAAGTCCGTGCGGCCGAACTGGTACAGCTTGGCCGACTGGCGCGACGCGAGCGCGCTCTGGTCCCGTGCGGCGCGCAGGGCGGCGTTGCGGTCGAGCTCGCGTGCATACACCGTCAGCGCGCTTTCCGTCTCGCGCAGCGCGTTCAGCACGACCGAGTCGAAGCGGGCCAGCGCACCGGCCGTGTTCGCCTTGGCCTGCGCGATGTGCGAGCGGGCGGAGCTGGTCGCCGGCAGGCTCCACGAGATCAGCGGGCCGAGGCTGAACTTCCACGTGTTCGCATCGTTGAACTGGTTCATCATGCCGATCATGCCGACCGACGCGCCCAGGTTGATGTTCGGGTACAGCTCGGCCGTTGCGACGCCGATGCGCGCGGTGGCGCCGGCCAGCTGGCGTTCGGCCTGGCGCACGTCGGGACGGCGGCGCAGCAGGGCGGCGCCGTCGCCGACGGGGATCGTCGCGGCCACGCGCGGCGGCGTGGCGCATTGTGCGACTTCGGCCGGGAACTGGCTCGGCACTTCACCTGTCAAAACAGCCAGACGGTACAGCGCCGTGCGGCGGCGCGCTTCCAGCGGCGGCAGATTGGCGCGCAACTGGTCGAGTTGGGCCTGTGCACGGGTGGTGTCGATGGCGATGCCGCGGCCGCGCTTGACGCGTTCGGCCGTGAGCTTCACGAACTTTTGCTGCAGATCGACGGACTCCTGCGCCACCTTCAGCTGGTAGCCGGCCGAACACGCTTCCGCATAGGCGCGGGTCGTGTCGGCGGCGACGATCACGTGCGTGAGGTCGCTGGCGGCCTGCGCGGCTTCGACGTCCGCCTCCGACGCTTCGACGGCGCGGCGGATGCGGCCCCACAGGTCGAGCGTGTAGCCGATCTTGACGTCGGCGTCGTACAGGCCGTCGGTAGGTAGCTGTTCCGGGATGCCGAGCTGTGCGCCGGCGATGCGGCCGTATTGCGGCGCGGCGCTCATCTCGACTTCGGGTCGCTTCTTCTCTTCGACCTCTTCCAGCACGCCGTGCGCGCGCTGCAGGTTGGCGGCGGCCACGCGCAGGTCGGCATTGTTGGCGAAGGCCTTGGCGATCAGCTTGTCGAGCAGCGGGTCCTGGTACAGGCGCCACCAGTCGGCCGGCAGCGGCTCGGATTTGAAGGGCTGTTCCGTCGCGCCCATGAACGGGGCGTTGGCCGCGTCGCGCTTGACCACGGCCTCCTTCGGCACGTGGTAGTCGGGACCGACCGTCGTGCAGGCGGCGAGCGCGGCCGCCAGCAGCGACAGCGTGAAGACTTTCTTGAGGGAGGATCGGTTGCGGTTCATGACGATGCTTTAATGCGTGTTGGCAGCCACCGCCACCGCCTTGGGTGGCGTCGCGGCCGGTTTGGCCTCGGGTTTGGCCACAGCAGGCAACACCTTGACCGTCGCCGTCTGCCCGGCGACGAGACGCACGGTGGCTGGCACCTGGTCGATGGCGATGCGCACTGGCACGCGCTGGGCGAGGCGGACCCAGTTGAAGGTCGGGTTCACGTTCGGCAGCATGTTGGCGCCCGTGCTGCGGTCGCGGTCCGTGATGCCCTCGGCGAAGCTCTCAACGTGGCCGCGGATCGGCTGGCGCGTGCCCATCAGGGTGACGTCGACCTGGTCGCCCAGCTGGATGCCGGGCAGCTTCGTTTCTTCGAAATAGCCTTCGACATAGAACGAGCCGCTGTCGACGACGGCCATCACGGGATGCGCCGCGGTGGCGTACGCGCCTTCGCGCAGGTCGAGGTTCGTCACGATGCCGTTGACGCTGGAGACGACGCGCGTGCGCTCGAGGTTCAGCTTCGCCGTGTCACGGTTGACGATGGCCTGGGCCAGTGCGGCGCGGGCCTGGTCGGTGCGGGTCTGGCCCTGCTCGCGGGTTTCCTGCGACACGAGGTCGTCGAGCTGGGTATTACGCTGGTTCTCGCGCAGCGCCTGGGCCAGCGCGGCCTGGGCGGCCGTTACCTGGGCTTCGCTCTGGCGCAGGGCCAGTTCGAAGCGGGCGCGGTCGATGTCGAACAGCGGCTCGCCCGCCTTCACCTGCTGGTTGTCGTGCACATAGACCTTGGTCACCTGGCCCGTCACGTCGGGCGCGACCTGCACGACATAGGCTTTCACGCGGCCGTCGCGCGTCCAGGGCTCGACCTCGTAATGGCGCCACAGCTGCCAGCCTGCGTAGACCGCGCCCGCGGTCACCACCGCCGTGATACTCACCCGGCCAATCGTCGACAAAATAGTTTTCATAGGCATTCAGGACCAGTTGCGTGTGTAATACGTCAGTGCGCCGAGCACGATGACGAACAGGGAAAAATCGAACAGGGCCGGGTGCCAGACGACGCGATAAAAGCCCGTCTTCGCCAGGACCAGGTTGATGAGCCGCGAGACCACCAGCGCCGCCAGCGTGAGCAGCAGGAGCGGAGGAACGTAGAGGCCGTAGATGCTGACTTCACCGATCATCGGATCTCCTTTCAGATTGCAGTTGCCAGCGACGGCTGATAAGCCGCCGCCTTGGGAAACAGGTCGCGCCGCATGCCGGTGAGGGCCGCCAGGGCTTCCCGCTGGGCCGCGTCGCGTTCGCCGGCGCAGATGGCGCGCAAGGCGTTGTCGAGCGTGTCCAGCAGGCTGCGTTCGCAACCGGAGTCGACCCGCGGGCGCAGCGCGAAATGGCGCGACAGCTGCTTCATCAGCGGGCCGACGGCCGCTTCGCCCCGGCCCAGCCGCGCGCGCACGTTTTGCAGCAGGGTCATGTTCAGGCCGATGCGCAGGTCGCGCAGGGCGTCGACGGCCTGCAGGTCCTGGTCCTTGCCGGCCAGCGCGAGGCGCGGGGTCAGCTGGCCGACGCGGTCGACCATGCGCGCCGAGAATTCCGGCAGCGACGGCACGTGCTCGCCCTTGCCCATGCGCGACAGCTCGCTCCAGCCCGCCTTGAGCAGGCGGCGCGCCGTCCAGCCGGCGCCCACGCGGCGGAACACGCTCGTCGTGACGGCGGCGGCGACGTAGCCGACGACCTGCGCCAGCGTGCTGTTCACGAACGACACCATGTCGGCGTTGTGCGTGTCGACCATGGCCAGCGTCCCGCAGATCGCGAACAGGAAAGGCATGGCGCGGCCGAACGTCGAGGGCCGCGCAAGGAAGACGCCCAGGATGAGGAAGGTCGGGGCGCACGCGAGAACGAAGGATTCGAAATTGTGCACGGCCGGCAGGATGCCCAGCAGGTACACGGCCGACAGCGGGATCGCATAGATCGAATACCACATGAAGGTCTTGATGAACGGCACCGGGTCGTCCTGCGTGGAGAAGAAGCAGCACAACACGGCCGTCATCATCGGGGCGGCGGCACCGGCCGGCCAGCCGGTCAGGATCCAGAATGCGCAGCAGGCCAGCACGGCGAGGGCGGCGGCGAATGCGGACAGCGCGGCCATGCCGCGGTCCAGGTGCAGCGCGCTCACCGGCACGCCCGGCAGGTGGCGCACGGCCTCGGGCAGGCGACCGTGCACGCCGGCGTCGATGTGCTGGCGCAGGGTACGCGTCTCGACGCAGATCTCGATCAGGCGCCGCAGCCGCGCGGCCAGGTTCACTTCGATCATGCCGGTCCACCCGAGCGTCTCGTCGACCTGCGGTTCGAGCGTGTCGATGCGGGCGCGCAGTGCCGCGCCCTGCGCATCGATGGCCACGTCCTTCGGGGTCTCCGTGAGGGCGACGACGTCGCGCAGCAGCGCGTTCCAACGTTCCGACACCTCGGTGGCGCCCAGGTCGCGCAGTGCCGTCAGGCGGTCTTCCACGCCCGAGACGATGGGCACGAACGCGGCCAGGCGTTCCTGCAGCGCGTTGACCGCCTTCTCCGTCCAGCGCAGGTGCGACGTGTCGAACGGTAGGTGCGTGGTCATCAGGCGCATCTCCGTGATGTCGCCCGCGAGCTTGCGGCGGTCGCCGGCGCTGCGCGCGTCGCCGGCCGGGTTCAGTGCGTCGCGGATCCAGTGCTGGGCGTCGCGCACGGCATTGTCCAGCCGCGCCACCAGCATCGGACCGAACGGCTGCGGCAGCACGAGGCTGTGCACGACGGTGGCACACGTGATCCCGAGGAGGATTTCTTCCACGCGCGCGAGGGCGATGTCGAAGATGGCGGCCGGTTCGTTCACGGCGGGGAAGGCGATGAGACCGGCGGTATAACCGCCCAGCATCAGCATGTACGAGCGCGGCGTGCGGTCCAGCAGCGAGACGTACAGGCAGCCGGCGATCCACAGCGCCAGGGTCAGCGACAACAGCTCAGGGGAATTGATCAGGCGCGGCACGAGGAACGTGACGGCGATGGCGCCGAGCACCGTGCCGCCCGCGCGGTACAGGCCCTTGGAACGGGTCGGTCCGGCGAACGGCGCGGCGCAGATATAGGCGGTCATCATCGCCCAAAACGGTCGCGGCAGTCCGATGCGCATCGATACATAGACCGAGAGCATCGCTGCCGCGAATGACTTGACGGAGAACAGTATCTCCGACCGGGTTGGCCAGTTCATGCGGCCTGGATCGTGGCGATGGCCGTCGGCAGGCCGGACAGGACGCGCAGCGTCGCTTCGACGTCGGCCGCATCGAACTGCCCGAACAGCTTGCGACGGAAGGGCGTCAGCGCCTGGTCCATCAGGGCGGCCGTTTTCAGGCCCTCGTCGGTCAGGCGCAGGATCTTGGCGCGGCGGTCCTGCGGATCTTCATGGCGCGCCACCAGGCCCGATTCGATCAGGTGGTCGACGACGCGCACGAGCGACGACGCCTCCAGGCTCAGCGTCTCGGCGAGGATGCCCGGCCGTACCCCGTTCTCGCCGAAGCGGTGGATGACCAGCACCGGCAGCCCGGTCGCCTGGGACAGGCCGAAGTCGGACGCGACCTTGTCGGCGGCGGCACGGTAGGCGCGCGACGCGTGGGTCAGCGCGGCGGTGAGACTGCTCAGGGTCTGGTCGGTGAGGTGCATGTTGTTTTGCGTAAATACTTTGCTTGTCCACTGTTGATATGCGAAAGTTTAGCATGCGAAGTATTTTTCTTCAAGGCACCCGCCGGGCTGTGCCGAAGGTGGATCAGGAGGGAGAGGCGATCCGGCGCAGGTCGGCCGGCGTGACGAACTCGGTGGCACATGGCTGCGCCCGTAGCGCGTCGGTCGTGGCAATGCCCCAGTGGACGGCGCCGAACGCCACGCCGGCTTTTTGCGCGGCCTCCGCATCCGTCGCTTGGTCGCCAATGTAGATGGCATCGGCGGGCGCCACGCCGCAGGCCTTGAGCACGGCGCGGATGCGGCTCGCCTTGCCGAACACGGACATGCCGCACTCGAAGCGCCGGATCAGCGCCGCCAGCTCCGGCCCCAGCACGGCGCGCACGTTGTGCTCGGCATTCGACGAGACGACGGTGAGCACGACGCCCCGGTCGTGCAGGTGGCGCAGCGCGTCCGCGATGCCGTCGAACAGGGGAATCGCGTGGGCGCTGTCGCGCATCATCGCCATGAAGGTCTTCGAGGCGAGCGGCAGTTTCCAGGCCGGCATGCCGACGTGGTCCATCATCTGGCGCACGTGGAGGTGGCGCAACTCGTCCGCGCGCGCGACGTCGATGCGGCGAAAGCCGTGCCGGTCGGCGATCGTGTTGAAGACACTGAGGACGAAGGGGAACGAGTCGGCGAGCGTGCCGTCGAAGTCGAACAGGGCGAGGCGGTAGGTCATGCGCACATGGTACACGCCGCGCCCGGCGGTGGTCAGCCGTCGATGGCCTTGCGGGCCAGCGCGGAATCGTCCGAGAACAGGCCGTCGATGCCCGTCTCGAGATAGCGCCGAATCTCCGCGACCGAGCCCGCGTCATGGCGCGCGGCCGGGCCCGCGTCGCTCCTGAAGTCGGCCGCGAGGAACGCGTTCTCCGGACGGAAGGTCCAGACGACGACCTGCAAGCCCGCCTTGTGCGCATCCGCGACGAGCGCCGTCGGCGCGGCCAGGCGCTCGTCCTTCCCGAGCGGGATCACGGCGCGCGTGTTCGGCGCGACGACGTCGGCATACGCCGCGATGTCGCGCAGGCCGCGTGCCGTGACCATCTCGCCGTACGTCAGGCTGCCGCCGTGCGCGGCCACGTCGGCGGGACGCGCCTTGTCGTAAGCACCGCCCGCGATCACCAGCTGGGCCAGGGTCACGTTGGCCGGCTTGCCGAGGCCCGCCTTGCGCAAGGCTTTCAGGTTCGCGACCTCGAACGATTGCACGACGACGGGCGCGCGCCGGGTGTATGCGTGCGCCTTCAGGGTCGAGACGAACCGGTCTTCCAGCGCCAGGCCTTCGCGCGCGAACCACGTCGAGTGCTTCAGCTCCGGAATGAGGCCGATCGTGCGCCCGCGCGCGGCCGCTTCCGCCGCCACGAAGTCGATGATCTCTTCGAAGCTCACGATCTGGAACTGACCGTCGTACGCGGTGCCGCGCATCTTCGGCAGGCGCTCCACGGCGCGCAGCGTCTTGAGTTCCGCGAACGTGAAGTCGGAGACGAACCAGCCGTCGTGCGCCTCGCCGTCGATGGTTTTACGGGTTTTGCGCGATGCGAACTCGGGCCGCGTGGCGACGTCCGTCGTGTCCGTGATCGCGTTCTCGTGGCGCGCGACCAGCACGCCGTCCTTCGTGGCAACGAGGTCCGGCTCGACGAAGTCGGCGCCGTCCTCGATGGCCTTCGCGTACGACGCCAGCGTGTGCTCGGGCCGCAGCGCGCTCGCGCCGCGGTGCGCGTACACGGTCGCTTTCGGCGGCTGGGCGGATGCCAGTGCGGGCAGAGCGGCCAGCGCGGCCGTCGCCTTGAGGAAGCGCCGGCGCGGGAAGATCGTGTGCATCATCAGATGTCGGCCTTCAGGGTGAAGAAGCCCATGCGGGGCGGGATCGGGTACGTCGCATAGCTGCCGCTCGCCTGGCCCACGACCGGCTGCAGCGGGCCTTCGCGGTTCAGCAGGTTGGTCACGCTGACCGACCAGCGCAGGTTTTTCACGAACGCCATCGACAGCGGCACTTTACCCGAGACGGACAGGCCCATGAGAAAGTAGCCCGGCACGTCCAGGTCGTTCGTGTAGGTGGCGTAGCGCTTGCCGACATAATCGCCCGACAGCTGCGTCTCGACGTCGCCGAACTTCGCGGTGGCGATGAACTTGTTCATCCACTCAGGCGTGTTCGGCACGGTCTTGCCGGCCGTCGGGACGAGCGTCGTGCCGGACAGGTAGCTGTCCTTGTACTTGGAGCGGTTGTACGAGATGCCGTCGTAGAACGAGAACGCGCGGCCGAAGTGGAACGTGCCGGCCACGTCGACGCCGTCCGTCTTGACGGTGCCCACGTTGGACAAGATCGTCGTGCCGCCCGCGAACGACGTGATGATCGGGTTCGAGCTGATCGCGAGCTGGCGGTCGCGGAAGGTCACGTGGTACAGCGCGACCTGGCCGTCGAACGCGGTGAGCGGGCCGAGGTCCAGGTTGCGCGAATCGCGCAGGCCCGCCTCATACGTCACCGACGTCTCCGGCTTCGCGTGCGCCTTGAAATAGTCGAACGCGGCCTGCGACGACAGGCTCCACGGCGAATTTCCGCCGCCGCCATACGTCACGTACTGGCGCATGTTCTTCTGGATGTTGGCGAACAGCTGGTCGGTCGACGACACGTCCCAGCGTGCGCCGATCTGCGGCAGGAACCATTTTTTCGTATCGATCTTCCCTTCCGGCAGACCGCCTGTCGCCGTGCTGCTGATCGCGGCCGGTAGCTGGTTCACGGGGAAGCGGCCCTCCGCGAACTGCAGGCTCGACTTGAAGCCGCCCTGCAGCGTGATGTCCGGCCGCAGCTTCCACTCGTCCTGCAGGTACAGCTGCACGACCTTGTTGTCGATGTCGCTGCCGTACTGCGTGATCAGGGGATTGCTGGGGCGCTCGTACGGCGTGCTGGGATGGTTCACGTCGAGGGCATACCAGCGGCGGTACGCGCCGGAGTTGTTGTGCTCGAACCAGAGGCCGCCCTGCACGAGGTGGTCGCCGAGATCCCAGCGTACGTTCGACAGCCAGCCCTGGCGGTTGATCTTGTATTCCGTCGTGCGCGTGGCGTAGCCCGAATTGCCGAAGACCGTCTTGAGATCCTGGTTGGGGAAGTAGACCTTGAAGAGACCGGGCAGGCCGGCTTGCTGGATGGGACCGGCGACGACGCCGACACCATCGTTGTGGTGAAAGTAGTACTGGTTCGACCAGGTCAGGTTGTCGGTGAGGTATGCCTCGTACTTCGCGTACGCCAGTTTATCCGTGCGCTGCGCGTCGCTGTAGTAGTTGCGGAAGTTCTCCTTGGCGTCCTTGTTTTCCTGCGAATCCAGGTAGGCGAGGGCGCCCGCGAAGTCCGGGTACAGGAAGGGGCGCGTGTACGGCGACGGCGTGCCGGCCTTGTGCAGGGTCGAGTCTTCGTTCGGCTCCGTCTTGTCGGACCAGTCGACGAACACCGTCAGCTTGCCCGCATCGCCCTGGTGCACGAATTTCGCGTTGAACTGGTCGTTGCTCTGGCGGCCGTTGAAATCCCACGCTTTCGCTTCGTGGTGCAGGCCGGACAGGTAAAAGCTGTTGCCGCCACCGAGGTCGCCGGAATCGAAGCGGATGAACGTGCGGGTGGCGCTATGGCTGCCCAACGTCTGTTGCACGTTGATGTTGCGGCTGGCGGACGGGTCGCGCGAATAGGTCTCGATGGTGCCGCCCAGGTTGCTCGTCGACGGCGTGCCGAGGTCGCCCGCACCGGTCGACAGCACGACGCTTTTGACGTTCTCGCTGGTGAGCGCGCGCTGCGGCGCCAGGCCGTTGTAGTTGCCGTACTGCTGGTCGCCGAGCGGCACGCCATCCATCGTGTAGCCCAGCTGCTGGCCATTGAAGCCGTGGATGAACAGCGACAGGTTCTGCTCGTTGTTGCCCCACGGGTCGGCCGTCTGGAAGCTCACGCCCGGCAGCGACTGCAGCGCCTTCAGCGGATTCACGCCGGGCAGCACCTTCTGCATCTCCGCGCCGGACAGCGCGACCGACGAGCGCGTCTTGCGCGTGGAGATTTCGACGGTGGCGATGGCGCCGTTGGGCGTCGTGTCCTGAACGCCGGGGACATCGGCTGCGGTCGCCGGGAGGTCCTCGGCCGGGGTTGCGTGCGCGAGCGATGCGCACAGCGTGGCGGCGGCGATGGCGATCAGGGAAGGTGCGAAGTAAACGGTGCGAGTCATTAGTGGATTGCCGAAAGGTTAAAAGTGGTCGGCAGATTAACTTTGTGGCATGACTGCGCGATGACGGTCGCGTGACCGATTGATGACGTTTTTTGCACAGTCGCCTGATCGCAGGCGCACATCGCTTTGCGCTTGCACATCGGTAAGCCTCAACTAAGCTGATCCGGGTCAAACCTATAGAACAATCGGAGACACCATGACCATCCTGATCAGGGCAAGGCATCTTGCCGGCATCCTCATTGGCTTTCTCGGCACGAGCGCCTTCGCGGCGGTCGTCGCACTCCCCAAGTACAACGTCAGCGTGAACGACGTGTCGGTGTCCGGCTTCTCGTCCGGCGCCCACATGGCGGCGCAGATGCATTTCGCGTATTCGAAAACGGTGAAAAAGGGCGCGGGCATCATCGCCGGCGGGCCCGTCTACTGTTCGCAGGGGAATGTCGCGATCTCGGTGGGCCCGTGCATGGCCAATACCGGTTCGCGCAATCTGCCGTACCTGATTTCGGTGGTGAATACG
Source organism: Massilia sp. PDC64 (assembly GCF_900101265.1). Lineage (GTDB taxonomy): Bacteria > Pseudomonadota > Gammaproteobacteria > Burkholderiales > Burkholderiaceae_D > Telluria. The sequence continues at coordinate 38,971 of NZ_FMZS01000007.1, read as the reverse complement.
TGGTCGGGCAATGGCTATATCGACCCGACCAGCAATATGGCCGCGTCGAAGGTCTATCTGCTGTCCGGGACGATCGATTCCACGGTGCGCCAGCCCGTCATGGACGATCTCAAGACGATGTACGGCAACTACCTCCCGGCCACCAATATCTATTACAAGAACAATCTCGCGGCCGAGCATTCGATCCCGACGGATTTCTTCGGCAACGGCTGCGCCATCAATGGCAGCCCGTACGTCAACAACTGCAACTTCGATACGGCGGGCGAGATCCTGAAATGGATTTATGGGCCGTTGAATCCCAAGAATACAGGGACGTTAAGCGGCAGCTTCATCAACTTCGACCAGTCCGTTTTCTGGGGCAACTTCAATCCGAATGTCTACAGCATGGCGAGCAGCGGCTACGCCTACGTGCCGGCGAGCTGCGCCGCGGGACAATCGTGCCGGCTGCACGTGGCTTTCCACGGCTGCCTGCAAAGCGCCTCCGTCGTCGGCACGGCCTTTTACCAGAACGCGGGCTATAACCGTTGGGCCGATACGAACAACATCATCGTGCTGTATCCGCAAACGATCGTCACCGCGAACAATCCGGGCGGGTGCTGGGATTGGTGGGGTTACGAGGACGTGAATTTCCCGGCCAAGAGCGGCGGGCAGATGGTCGCCATCAAGACCATGATCGACAAGGTCGTCAGCGGCAACGCGGCGGCGCCGTTCACGTGCAGTCACTGGTATGCCAGCAATGTGTCGCATGTGTCGGCCGGCCGGGCTTATATCGGCGCGGATGGGCAGGTGTATGCGAAGAATTCGAACCAGTATCTCGGGTATTACATGGTCACCGCTTATACGGATGTGAGGCAGACGTCGGCGGCGTATTACGCGTACGGAAGCTGTAGCTGATTTCCATTGATGGAAGTACCGCGAAGAGTGACAGTTTTGAGACCTAGGAGATGAAGGACTACTAGGTTTCTCTGTTCAATAAAAAATGCTAATCTTGTTCAATATCTTTTTTTGACACGATTGGCATGGAAAAACCTCTTCTGGATGTCTTTGATAACTATTTTTCAACTCGCCTTCGGTTGCATGGTAGGGCAAACGTTATTGGAACGCCTGACCAAAATGCGTTATTGCTTCAAATCCCACGTCTCATTGAGACCTATTTACATAAGATTGGTTTGGCTCATCTCTTTAAGGTGAAGGGGTCAATTGGTAACGGTAATATTGCTCGAGTGCCTTGGGTAGGTATATTCCGAAAAGAAATAACCGAAAATGCAGAGAATGGATATTACATTGTTCTTTTGTTTTCCGAGAATATGAGCAGTTGTTACCTCAGTCTCAATCAAGGGATTACTGCCGTAGAACAGTTATACACAAAGACATTTGCTTTAAGAAAAATGCGTGAAGCTGCTTTGAAAGCGATCACGCACCTTGAATGTGATCCTGAGGCTCATCTCGGATCAATAGATCTTTCGTCAACAGGGGATTTGGGGCGGGGCTATGAGGCAGCCGCTATTGTAAGTTTTAAATATGATGCGCACAGCTTACCGACTGACGATGTGTTTTTCGGTCATTTAAATTTGTTGCTAGGCTATTACGAGAAAATTTTTAAAAAAGTAGGGAAAAATTTACACTCACTAATATCGGTAAGTGAAAATGAGTTCCAGCAGGTCGTATTGGAAAAGGCTGCGTCGCCGCAAGCTTTAAAAGAAAATATCTCCTCAGAAGAATTTTGGGGCGATGCGTTGTCGTCTTCCGGAAAGCCAACTTTTAATCGTTCCCCCATTGTTGCAGCGCAAGCAATTCGCATGGCTGATTTTAAATGCGAAATAAATGCGGAGCATTGGACATTCACATCAAGAGCGAAAAAACACCGATACGTTGAAGCTCATCATTTGATTCCGATATCTCACCAGCTCAAGTTTTTCCACCCATTGGATGTTGTGGAGAATGTTGTATGTTTGTGTGCGACCTGTCATCGTATGCTGCATTATGGTGTCGAAAAAGAAAGAAGGGACTTGCTCACACATTTATTTAAGAAGAGAAAAGAGGTGCTGGTAAAAAGATCGTTAGATCTCAAAGTGGCCGATTTCCTGAGTTTGTACAGCGGAGGAGTTCTTCTAGAAGACTGATCAGTAGAATGTGCGAGATAAGACTTTTCCGAGGTTCGAACCAGTATCTCGGGTATTACACGGTGGCGGCTTATACGGATGAGAGGTAGACATCGGCAGTGTATCTCGCGTATGGCAGTTGCCCTTGTAACATCTTAGTTGCCCAAAATGGCTGAAATCACATGTAAAACGCGATTTAAGCCAAAATTTTCGCGATTGATTTGCATCTTTATGTAACAGGCTTTACGAGGTGTAAAGCGTGGTCCCGCACGTTTCAGCTCGGCTATGATGGCGGCCCGCTCAGCTGTTTAGGCAACATTGTTGCGCAATTGGCACTGGGCAACATTGAATGGCTGGGCTTGCACATGAAAGATATGGGAGCATCCGGACCGAACGCGACGGTCCAAAAACAGTTTGGTTTGATCAACCTCTTGAAGGCCGGTGCCGCGCAACTGATCGTCCTGCACCACCTGGCGTTCTACGGCCCGATGGCCGACGCCGCGCGGCCGCTGATGCCGCCGATTATCGACTGGCTCGACCAGTATGGCCGCATCGCCGTCCAGGCCTTCCTCGTCATCAGCGGCTTCCTCGCCGCGAAATCCCTGTCGCCGGCCGGCCTGCCCGGCATCGGCAACCCGGTGGGCACGATCTGGCGCCGCTACATCAAGCTGGCGCCGCCGTTCGTCGTGGCCATGTTCCTGGCGATCGGCGCATCGGCCCTCGCCCGCACGTGGATGGTCCACGACTCGATTTCGGCGCCGCCGAACATGTCCCAACTGGCCGCGCACGTCCTGCTGCTGCACAGCGTGCTGGGCTACGAATCGCTGTCCGCCGGCGCCTGGTACGTCGCCATCGATTTCCAGCTGTATGCGCTGATCACCTGCCTGCTGTGGCTGGGTGGACGCATCGCCGGCGACCGTCCGATGCCCTGGCTGATGCCCCTGCTGGTGACGCTGGGCGTGAGCATCTCCCTGCTGTACTTCAACCGCGACGCGGAGTTCGACGTCTGGGCGCCGTACTTTTTCGGCAGCTACGGCCTGGGCATCCTCGCATGGTGGGCGAGCGACCCGCGCCGGCCGTTCGTCGCGACCTTTTCCCTGTTGCTGATGATGGTGGTGCCGACCGTGCTGGCGCTGGAGCTGGATTTCCGGATTCGCATCGCGGTGGCGTCCGTCGTCGCGTGCTTCCTGTTGCTGTATGGCCGTGCGCGATTGAGCACGTATGCGAGCTCGGGCTGGGCGCTCATCAATTACCTGGGCAAGATCTCGTATTCGATTTTCCTCGTGCACTTCCCCGTCTGCCTGGTCGTGAATGCGGCGTTCACGCGGTTCGTGCCAGATGATGCCTATCTGCAAGGCGCGGGCGTCGTGTGGGCGTGGGCAGCCAGCGTGGCGTCCGGGGCCGTGTTCCACAACTGGGTGGAGGCGCCGCTGGGCCGCTTCCTGGCCGGGCTGGCGAAGCCGGCGGTGCGGACGTTCGGCACCAAGCCGGTCAGATTGCGGGGTTGAAGTCGAAGTCAGCGCACGATTGCTGACTTTTATTTGTGTTCAAGCTACGCTGTCACTACGAAACGAAGGTGACATGATGAACACGCAAATCCTGGCACTCGATATCGCAGGCAACCCGTTCGACTGGATCGCGCCAGAGGACGCCATCCTGTACTACGCACTCGGCAAAGTGGCCTGGGAACTGGGCGGCCGCGAATTCGTTTTCCGCGGCGGCTATTCCAAATCGGGCGTGCAGTCCAAAATCGCGGTCAAGCCGATCATTGCCATCGCCGGCAGCGAAATCATGACGCGCATGTTCCGGACGGGACTGCCGCTCACCAACCAGAACGACCTGCTCTTCAAGCGCGACCGCTATACCTGCGCTTATTGCGGCAATCGCTTCACGCACAAGGAATTGTCGCGCGATCATATTTTGCCAAGGTCGCGCGGCGGCAAGGACACGTGGATGAATTGCGTGACCGCCTGCAAGCGCTGCAACCAGGAGAAGGGGAATCTGCTGGTGGAGCAATTCCGGCCGCTGATCTATGTGCCGTATGTGCCGTGCCGCGCGGAGCATTATCTGCTGAGCGGCCGGAATATTCTCGCCGATCAGCATGAGTATCTGGCGGCGCAGCTGCCCAAGCACAGCCGGTTGTTGAATTGACGGCCATCGATTTCTCAAAACAACGAGCGCCTGTCACAAATTGCCTTCGCATGCCGTCTAACAGTCAGGGGCAGACCTTTGGAGTCTGTTCCTTATCTGAGCGAAAGGCAAATCATGAAGATCGTCGTCATCGGCGGCACCGGGCTGATCGGCTCGAAGACCGCCGCCATTCTGCAGCAGGGCGGCCACGAGGTCATCGCAGGATCGCCCAAAAATGGTATCAACAGCATTACCGGCGAGGGGCTCAAGGAGGCCATGGCCGGCGCGCAAGTCGTGATTGACCTTGCCAATGCGCCCTCATGGGAAGACCAGGCGGTGCTGGAATTTTTTCAAACGTCCAGCCACAACATTCTTGCGGCAGAAGCCGCGACCGGCGTTCGGCACCATGTCGCGTTATCCATCGTTGGCACCGACCGGATGCCCGACAATGGCTATTTCCGTGCCAAGGTCGCGCAAGAGAAACTGATCGAAGCCTCGGTGTCCCTTACACCATCATCCGCTCGACGCAGTTCATGGAATTCCTCGGCGGTATCGCCAATTCAAGTACGGATGGGAACATCGTCAGGTTGTCGCCCGGCCTGTTCCAGCCTATCGCGTCGGACGACGTTGCCGCCATCGTTGCCGATGTGGCGCTCGCGGCGCCGCGCAACGGCATTGTCGAGATCGCCGGCCCGGAACGAGCGCCGTTCAACGAATTTGTCGCCCGCTACCTGAAGGCGATCGGCGACCCGCATGAGGTGGTGAGCGACCCCGAGGCCCGCTACTTCGGCGGCCGCGTCGACGAACATTCGCTCGTGCCGTTGGGCGAGGCGCGCCTGGGCCGCATCGGTCTCGACGAATGGCTCCGCCGCTCGAAGGCAGAAACCTGATCCCGCATCCGTCCACCGAAGGAGATTTTCATGAAACACATTCTTTGTTCGCTGCTGATCGCCGTTCTGCCGATCGGCAGCGCCCTCGCGGAAGCGCCGAAGGCGAAGAACGCCAAGGTGACCGTCGTCTACCAGCACGAGCTGCCGAACGTTCCCGGCAAGAGCATGAAGGGCGTACTCGTCGAATATGGCCCGGGCGGCTACTCGCCTGGCCACATGCATGCCAAGTCCGCCGTCATCTACGCGACCGTGCTGGAAGGGGCGATCCTCAGTCAGGTCAACGACGGACCAGTGACCACGTACAAGGCCGGACAGAACTTTACCGAACTGCCCGGAGACCGTCACCGCGTCAGCGCCAACGCCAGCAAAACAGAGCCGGCCAAGCTCCTCGCAGTGTTCGTGGTGGACACGAATGAGAAGGAACTGACGACCCCATTCGACTGAGCCGCCGACCCGGCCGAGGTGACGAAGGCGCCGGCGTCGACGTACAGCGCATCGTCGACGACTTCGATGCCGGGAAAATCGCGCCGCCGGCCTTCCAGCAGACCTAGATCGGCCAGGATTGAGTGTGCAAAAAACACAACAGTCATGTATTGATTGTTTGACAGGCAAGATCAAGCTCGCGCAGAATCGCACCTCATCGCTTCGATCAACCCATTTTCAAGAAAGGAACGGCCATGCCACGTACGGCTATCGACAACACGCAAGACAGATAGCCCCGATCACCGCGCTCGGGGCCAGGCACATATGCCTCCTCGAGCCGGCCGTTCTTTCAAAGCCCCGGCGAGGAAACTCGCCGGGGCTTTTGCTTTTTAGAAGACAAGAACGCCGGCATAACGATTTTGAAAGACAAGTTATGCCCATCGTACAAACACTGCACAAGGGACGAGTCCCGGTGCACATCTACACGGACGACATCGACCACGCGGCGCTGCAGCAACTGCTGAACATCGCCAACCTGCCGATCGTCCACCCGCACGTCGCGGCCATGCCCGACGTGCACGCCGGTATCGGCGCCACCGTCGGCAGCGTGATCCCGACGCAATCCGCGATCATTCCGGCCGCCGTCGGTGTCGACATCGGCTGCGGCATGAACGCCGTGCGCACGACCCTGACCGCGAGCCAGTTGCCGGACAGCCTGGCACGCCTGCGCAGCGCGATCGAGGCGACCGTACCAGTCGGCTTCGAGCAGCACGCCTGGGACAAGGTGCGCGGTTCGGCCCATGCCCGCGTCGGGCGGCCGCTCAACGACCGGCTGGATGTCATCGTGGGCAAGCACGGCGGCATCATGAAAATGCAGACGAAGTTCGCGCAGACGTGGATCTGCCAGCTGGGCACGCTCGGCGGCGGCAACCACTTCATCGAGATCTGTCTCGACGAGGAACAACGCGTCTGGATCATGCTGCACTCCGGTTCGCGCGGCATCGGCAACGTCATCGGCCGCTATTTCATCGCGGCGGCGCGCAAGGACATGCAACGCCACCAGATCCACCTGCCGGACAAGGACCTGTCCTATTTCAGCGAGGGATCGACGCTGTTCGACGACTACATCGAAGCGGTGGAGTGGGCGCAGGACTACGCGCTCATCAACCGCCGCGAGATGATGCGCCGCGTCGTCGATGTGCTGGCCCAGCACACGCCGCCGTTCAAGCTCGATGGTGAAGCGATCAATTGCCACCACAACTATGTGGCGCGCGAATCGCATGGAGGCGAGCGTTTATACGTCACGCGCAAGGGGGCGATCTCGGCGCGCGAAGGCGAGCTCGGCATCATCCCGGGCAGCATGGGCGCGAAGAGTTACATCGTGCGCGGCAAGGGCAATCCGGATTCCTTCTGCTCATGCTCGCACGGCGCGGGACGTCATATGAGCCGCAGCGAGGCCAAGCGCAAGTTTGATCGCTTCGACCTGGCGGCGCAGACGGAAGGCATCGAATGCCGCAAGGACGGTGGCGTCGTCGACGAGATTCCGGCGGCGTACAAGGACATCGACGAGGTCATGGCGCATCAGACGGATCTCGTCGAGGTAGTGCACACGCTGCGCCAGGTCGTTTGCATCAAGGGGTAAGACATGAATATCAAGCCAATGAAACCGCGCAATCCGCATGCGGTAGCTGCCAGACAGCGCAATGCGGGTGCGCATGGGGCGTACCGGGCCGGGCGCAAGCAACGTCGCGTCGAGAAGCAGACGTTGCGCTCACTGGTTATCGGACAGGACAGGGAGGAAAAAGATCATGCGTGAAGATATGTTCAAGGTGATCGTGGAACGGCCGCGGCTCGTCAACAGCGATGGCTACAGCCGCGATGGCCGCAAGTTCCGCAACGACGAGAATGCGCCGGGCCGCCTCGGCATGAAGCGTGGCTATGTCCAGTGGCCGAAGGGGCTGAACGAAAACCTCGCGCCATTGAAGCGCTATCTGGAGCAGCAGGTGGACCGTCCGTGGGACAGGGTCTACAGCGATATCCGCGCGACGATCGATGCGCGCAGCACGGTGAAGCAGCACATCCTCCAGCATATCCGCGACTTCGTTGCGATCGATACGCACTGGGTGGAGGGCAAAGTCGTCATCCGCAACCGGACCTGGTGGCAGAGCAAGGAGGTCGCGCTCGAGGAGGCGGACGTCGGGCTGTTCGTCCATCCGCGGACCGGCATCCTGCTGCGCAACCGCCATTTCGTTTCGTGGGATCGGCGCAAGCGGCACATGCGCGAGCAGGCGCAGGCGCAGGAATATCTCGACCGCCGGGACATCGACGAGAACCGCCAGCTTCGGCGCATCGACGGCATCTGGTACGAGGTGACGCTCAGCCAGCTGCCGATGCCTCGTGTGCTGGCGAATGACATCGTCTACGACGCCTGCTGGGATGCCGTGCGTAGGGAGTGGGTATCGCGCCAGCACGGCGATGCTGACACATACGCCATATCGAAGCGGCAGCTCGGCGCACAGGCTTTGAAGAAATACGGGCTGGCCGTGTAATTCAATTCAATAAATTGACCAACCAAGGATTTACGATGCAAAACGACACCGTCACCCTGTACCGGCCGACCGGCCCTCAGGAACTCGACCTGGTAAAACAGAGCGGCTTCAAACGCTGGCCGCCCCGCTTGCCTGAACAACCCATTTTCTACCCGGTGACGAACGAGGCGTACGCGAAACAGATTGCCGTCGAGTGGAACGTAAAGGACAGCGGCGTCGGCTACGTCACGCGCTTCGCGGTGCGCAAGGCGTTCATGGAACGCTACGCGATCCAGAAAGTCGGGGGCGAAAGCCACACGGAGTGGTGGATTCCCGCGGAAGACCTCGAGGAACTCAACGACAACATCGTCGGGGAGATCGAGGTCATCGGCGAGTACCGAAAATAAAAAACGGCCAACCGTTTTTGGTTGGCCGTTTCGGTTTGGGATCCCCTTACGTCAAACGTCGATATTCCCCGCCTGCAGCGCATTCGTCTCAATAAAGTTCCGGCGCGGCTCGACTTCATCGCCCATCAGCGTGGTAAAGATCTGGTCCGCCGCAATGGCATCCTCGATCTGCACCTTGAGCAGGCGACGCACGGTCGGATCCATGGTCGTCTCCCACAGCTGCTCGGGATTCATCTCACCCAGACCCTTATAGCGCTGCTTGGACACACCACGCTCCGCTTCCTCGCGCAGCCATTCCATGGCCTGCTGGAAGTCGCGCACGGCGAATTCCTTCATCTTGTCGCCTTCGCCGCGGCGGATGATGGCGCCTTCGCCCATCAGGCCCTGGAACGTCTCGGCCGAGTTTTCCAGCGTCTTGTAATCCGCGCCGGCGACGAAGTCGGCGTCGATCGACGTCACCTGCACGTTGCCGTAGTGGATGCGCTCGATGCGCAGGCTGTGCTTGTCTGACAGTTCGTCCGAACGCACGCCCACCTTCACGCTCGGGTCGTGGATCGCGTCGGCCAGCGCCTGCGCCGATTTCTCGGCCGCTTCCTGGCTCGACAGGTCCAGCTTCACGCCGGTCATGATGGCGGACAGGGCGGCACGGTCGATCACGCGCGACAGGCGCATCATGATGGCGTTCGCCTTGTTGTACTTGTCGACCAGGTCGCCCAGGTCACCGTCGGTGATCGGTTCCGCGCCTTCCTTCGGCAGCAGGGCGGCGCCGTTCAGCGCGACGCGCATCATGTAGCTCGCTTCCTCGACGTCGTCCTTCAGGTAGCGCTCGTCGCGGCCAGCCTTGACCTTGTACAGCGGCGGTTGCGCGATGTACACGTGGCCGCGCTCGACCAGCTGCGGCATCTGGCGGTAGAACAGCGTCAGCAGCAGGGTGCGGATGTGGGCGCCGTCGACGTCCGCGTCGGTCATGATGATGATGCGGTGGTAGCGCAGCTTGTCGACGTTGAACTCGTCCGGGCCGATCGACGTGCCCAGGGTCGCGATCAGGGTCGTGATCTGCTCCGACGACAGCATCTTCTCGAAGCGCGCCTTTTCCACGTTCAGGACTTTACCGCGCAGCGGCAGGATGGCCTGGAACTTACGGTCGCGGCCCTGCTTGGCGGAACCGCCTGCGGAGTCACCCTCGACGATGTACAGCTCGGCCAGCGCCGGGTCGCGTTCCTGGCAGTCGGCCAGTTTCGACGACAGGCCCAGGCCGTCCATCACGCCCTTGCGGCGGGTGAGGTCGCGGGCCTTGCGGGCCGCTTCGCGCGCGCGCGCCGCTTCCACGATCTTGCCGCAGATGATCTTGGCGTCGTTCGGCTTTTCCATCAGGAAGTCGGTGAGCGTCTTCGCCACGATCTCTTCGACCGGGCCGCGCACTTCCGACGACACGAGCTTGTCTTTCGTTTGCGACGAGAACTTCGGCTCAGGCACTTTCACCGACAGCACGCAGGTCAGGCCCTCGCGCATGTCGTCGCCCGAGATTTCGACCTTGGCCTTTTTCGCCAGTTCGTTCTCGTCGATGTATTTGTTGATCACGCGCGTCATCGCCGCGCGCAGGCCCGTCAGGTGGGTACCGCCGTCGCGCTGCGGGATGTTGTTCGTGAAGCAGAGCACTTGCTCGTTGTACGCGTCGTTCCACTGCATCGACACGTCCACGGAGATCGTCGTGCCGTTTTCCGACACGCGCTCGCCCGTCGCCTGGAACACGGTCGGGTGCAGGACGGTCTTGGCCTTGTTGATGTATTCCACGAAGCCGCGGGTGCCGCCTTCGAAGGCGAACACTTCTTCCTTGCCGGTGCGCTGGTCGGAGAGCTTGATGTTGACGCCGTTGTTCAGGAACGAGAGTTCGCGGATACGTTTCGACAGGATCTCGTAGTGGAACTCGACGGTCGTGAAGATTTCTTCGTCGGCCCAGAAATGCACCTCGGTGCCGCGCTTGTCGGTGTCGCCGATGATTTTCATCGGGGACACTTCCACGCCGTCGACGACTTCGATGATGCGGTTCAGCGGGACGCCGCGCGAGAATTCCAGCTGGTGCACCTTGCCGTTCTGGCGCACGGTCACGCGCAGCAGTTTCGACAGTGCGTTCACGCAGGACACGCCGACGCCGTGCAGGCCGCCGGAGACTTTATAGGCGTTCTGGTTGAATTTGCCGCCGGCGTGCAGTTCCGTCAGGGCGATCTCGGTCGCCGAGCGCTTCGGCTCGTGCTTGTCGTCCATCTTGATGCCGGTCGGGATGCCGCGGCCGTTGTCGGTGATCGAGATGGAATTGTCGGAATGGATCGTGACGTGGATTTCGGAGCAGTAGCCGGCCAGGGCCTCGTCGATCGAGTTATCGAGCACCTCGAACACCAGGTGATGCAGGCCGGTGCCATCCGACGTGTCGCCGATGTACATGCCCGGACGCTTGCGTACCGCTTCCAGGCCTTCCAGAATCTGGATCGACGAGGCGCCGTACTCTTCCGCCTTGGCAGGGGAGGATTCCAAAACTGCTTGAGTGTTCTCGGACATGACTGCTTTCTCAAATAACGTGTGAATCAGACGGACGGGCGGAGGGCCAGCTGTCTAGATCGTCAAAAAATGCGGGAGTGGCTTCGGTTACGAAACTTGGGTTCCCGCCTGCGCGGGAACGACGGGGCAGAGGTACGCGGCCTCAAAACCGTCGTCCCTGCGCAGGCAGGGACCCAATCACCACTTGAATCCCCGCAGACAGGACGAATATATGGGCGTTTCGCCCTAATTAAATACGCATCGGCATGACGACATACTTGAAGTCGCCATTTTCCGGAATCGAAATCAGCGCCGACGAATTCGAATCGCCCAGCGAGATGTTGACCTGGTCGCACTTCAGGTTGTTCAGCACGTCCAGCAGGTAAGTGACGTTGAAGCCGATGTCGATCGTGTCGCCGCCGTAGTCGATTTCCAGTTCTTCCACCGCCTCTTCCTGGTCGGCGTTGGTCGAGCTGATCTTCATCGAACCCGGGGCGATCATGCAGCGCACGCCCTTGAACTTGTCGCTCGTCATGATCGCGGCGCGCTGCAGCGAGCGCAGCAGTTCTTCGCGGCTGATCGTGAAGTCGTTCTTGTAACCCTTCGGGATCACGCGGGTGTAATCCGGGAACTTGCCTTCGACCAGTTTCGAGACGAGCTCGATGTCGGCGAACGTCAGCTTGACCTGCGAGGCGGCGATGTCCAGGCGGACTTCGTCGTCGCTTTCTTCCAGCAGGCGCTGCAGTTCCAGGATGGTCTTGCGCGGGATGATCACTTCCTGGCGCTCGAACGTCTGCTCGGCCGTCACTTGCGCGAACGCGAGGCGGTGGCCGTCGGTGGCGACGGCGATGACGTTGTTACCGTCCAGCACCAACAGCAGGCCGTTCAGGTAGTAGCGGATGTCTTGCTGGGCCATCGCGAAGTGCACCATGTTGAACAGGTGCTTCAGCGTTTTCTGCGGCAGCGTGACGGTCGCGTTGTAGCTGTCGGCCACGGACACGGTCGGGAATTCCTCGGCCGCCAGGGTCTGCAGCGCGAAGCGCGACTTGCCGCTCTGGACGGTCAGGCGCTTGTTCAGCAGGGTCATCGTGACGTCGCCCGATTCCGGCAGGGCGCGCAGGATGTCGAGCAGCTTGCGTGCCGCGACGGTCGTGCCCGTCTCTTCAGGACCCGAACCGATGTTGGCCAGGGTCGTGATCTGCACCTCGGTGTCGGTCGACAGGAACGAGACGCTTTCGCCATTTTTGCGGATGAGGATATTGGCCAGAATCGGCATGGTGTGCCGACGCTCGACAATACCACTCACGATCTGCAGTGGCCGGAGAAGCGTGTCTCGGGTGGATTTGACCAGTTGCATAGATATCCTCGGTTATGGGTAAAAATGTTGTTCGCGCAATATTTTGCCAGAAATCATCGGGGGCACATCCTTTTGGCCCCCGGTCACGCATCAGCCTTTCAAGGTCTGTTCCAGCACGTGCAATTCGTGGTTGCACTCGGCGTTCTTGGCACGGTCCTGGGCGATCTTGCGGACCGCGTGCAGCACCGTCGTATGGTCGCGGCCGCCGAACAGTTCGCCGATTTCCGGCAGACTCTTCTGCGTCAGCTCTTTCGCCAGGTACATCGCGATCTGACGGGGGCGCGCGATGTTGGCCGGACGGCGTTTCGAATACATGTCCGCGACCTTGATGTTGAAGAAATCGGCCACGGTCTTCTGGATGTTTTCCACGGAGATCTGGCGGTTCTGCACGGACAGCAGGTCTTTCAGCGCTTCCTTCACGACGTCGATCGTGATGTCCTTGCCGTGGAAGCGCGAGTACGCGAGGATCTTGCGCAGCGCGCCTTCCAGTTCGCGCACGTTCGAGCGCAGGTGTTTCGCGACGAAGAAGGCGACGTCGTCGTTCAGCATCACGCCTTCCGATTCCGCCTTCTTCATCAAAATCGCCACGCGCATTTCCAGTTCCGGCGGTTCGATCGCGACCGTCAGGCCCGAGTCGAAGCGCGAGATCAGGCGGTCGTCCATGCCGGTGATCTCTTTCGGATAGGTATCGGACGTGATGATGATCTGCTTTTTCGCCGCAATCAGCGCCTCGAACGCATAGAAGAATTCTTCCTGCGTGCGGCTCTTACCACCGAAGAATTGAATATCGTCGATGAGCAGCATGTCCAGCGAGTGATAGTAATGCTTGAAGTCGTCGAAGCCTTTGCGCTGGTACGCGGTCACGACGTCGCGCACGTACTGTTCCGCGTGGATGTAGCGGATGCGCGCGCCCGGCTGGTCGGCCATCACCTGGTTGCCGATCGCGTGGATCAGGTGGGTCTTACCGAGGCCTACGCCGCCGTAGAAGAACAGCGGGTTGTACGAGACGCCCGGGTTGTTCGCGACCTGGATCGCGGCGGCGCGCGCCAGCTGGTTCGCCTTACCGGTCACGAAGTTCTCGAACGTGAGGTCCGGGTTGACGCGGCTCTGCTCGCGGCGCGGATTGTTCGCGATGACATTGTCCGGTGTGACGACGGGCATCTCCGGCACGGTCTTGTCGGCGGCGGCGTTGATGCCCAGCGCGCCGCTGCTGGACGGCATCGGGGCAGGGGCCGACGACGCCGGTTTCTTCGGCGCGCTGTTCTTCGGGTCGAGCACGAACTGCACGTCGACGGGCCGTTGATAGTGCTGGGACGCAAGCGCGGTGATACGGGTGGCGAATTGCGACTTCACCCAGTCGAGCTTGAATCGATTGGGCGCCGCAATGCGCAGCTTGCCGTCCTCGTAGTCGAGGGCGACGAGTGGTTTGATCCACGCGGTATATTGCTGCGGTGTCAGCTCGAGCTCCAACTGGTTGGAGCAGGTCTGCCAAAAGTTATCCATACATCGACTAAGTTAAGCGTAACACTCTATTTTACCTGTGTTCTCGCAAGTTATCCACAGGCGATACAGGAATTTTCCACCGAAACAGAGACGCTTGACGTGCATGCGCAACCGTTTGCGGCGCACAATAACGCGACCTTGACACAACGGCCGCCTTGACAGTTGAAGTAAAAATGCTGAATAATTCAGGGTTCCCCGCCCGTACGCCTTGTTAATCCAACAAATGGCACACAGGCGACAAGCTTTGCTGTGGCGTGACGCTGGCTTAACAACTGCGAAATGTCATTGGCGCAATGCTGACTCAGCCAGAGTTCAGCCCACTTTGCATTCTATTTTGCTTTAAGCGAGACCACCATGAAACGTACTTACCAACCTTCCGTCGTTCGTCGCAAGCGCACGCACGGCTTCCGCGCACGTATGGCTACCCGTGGTGGCCGCGATGTCCTGAACGCTCGCCGCGCCAAGGGCCGCAAGCGCCTGGCTGTCTAAGCCCGGAAAGCCGCATCGACCGCGCCTACGACATATGTCAGGCGAAGGTTCGCACGACTTTGCGCGCGTTCGGCGTATCGTAAAAACGGATGAGTTTTCATCCGTTTTTCGTTTGCGCCCTGCACAAAAAACCGCGCATTTCGTGCTCTATACCCGACCGAATGCCCTGCCTCATGCGCGGCTGGGCGTCGTCGCGGCCAAACGTTTTGCCCCGCGCGCGGTCACGCGCAACACCATCAAGCGCGTGACGCGCGAACTGTTCCGCACGACGCCGCTGCCGGCGCTCGACTGCATCGTCCGCTTGTCTCGTCCCGTCAACAGCAAGGACGGTCCGGCGACGACGTCCGCGCTGAAGGCGCAGTTGCGCGTGGAACTGGCACGCCTGTTCGCGTCGCAGTTGCCGCGTCCGCGCAAAGGTGAAAAGAACAGCGGCGCCGCTCCACAGGCGGCAGGCGTTGCGCCTTCAGGTTCGCAACCGGGACTATCATGAACCGGTTGCTCGTCTGGCTGTTGCGCGGCTACCAGTTGCTGGTGTCTCCGATGCTCGGACAGAACTGCCGTTTCTTTCCGACCTGTTCCAATTACGCGATCGAGGCCGTCAAGATCCACGGCGCCGCGCGCGGCGGATGGCTGGCCCTGCGCCGCGTCTGCCGCTGCCATCCGTGGAACGACGGCGGCGTCGACCTGGTACCGCGTCCCGGGGAGCAGCATTCCTCACCAACCGCTTGCGGTTGCAAGCATTCCTGAATAAGACCAATGGAAATCAATAAACGTACCATCCTGTGGATCGTGTTCGCCGTCTCGCTGGTCGTCCTGTGGAACGACTGGATGGTGGCCAACGGCAAGCAGTCGATGTTCTCGGCGCAGCCGCCGGCCAAGGTCGCGCAGGCACCGAACCCGGCCAAGCCGAACGATCTGCCGACGGCAGCAACGCCGACCCCGGCCGGCGCCGTCCCGGGCACGCCCGCGGCACCCGCGCCCGTGCAGACCCAGGTCATCACCGTCACCACCGACGTCTATAAAGTCGACATCGACACGGCCGGCGGCGTGATCCGCCGCCTGGAACTGCTGAAGTACCGCGACAAGGTCGACCAGACGAAGAACCAGGTGCTGTTCCAGGCCAACGGTCCGCGCGTCTATCTCGCGCAGACGGGCCTGACCGGCGCCAGCCCGGCCGGCGTCCTGCCGAACCACAACACCCCGTTCACGGTCCGTCCGGGCCCGCGCACGCTGGATGGCAACAACCAGGTGCAGGTCGTGCTGGACGCGGAGCAGGGCGGCGTGCGCCTGACCAAGACCTTCACGTTCAAGCGCAACGACTACGTGATCGACGTGCGCCACGACGTGACGAACCTGACCCAGGCACCGGTCACGCCGTCGCTGTACTTCCAGCTCGAGCATGACGGCATGAAGCCGGAAGGCGACACCTATTTCAACAGCAGCTACACGGGCCCGACCCTGTGGACGCCGGAAGAGCACTACCAGAAGCTGACCTTCGAGAAGATCGCCAAGGGCTCGGCCGACCACGCCAAGCAGTCGAAGGATGGCTGGATCGCGATCTCGCAGCACTTCTTCGTCTCGGCCTTCATCCCGCCGGCGAACACGCCGCGCGACATCTACACGAAGTCGCTGGGTAACAACCTGTTTGCGATCGGCGCCGTCGAGCCGCTGGGCACCGTGGCACCGGGCGCGACCGTCTCGAACGCCGCCCGTCTGTACTCGGGTCCGCAGGTGCAGTCGCTGCTGGAAAAAGTGACTCCGGGCCTGGACCTGGTGCGCGACTACGCGTGGGCCGCGATCATCGCCAAGCCGATCTTCGCGACGATGAACTGGCTGCACTCGATGATCGGCAACTGGGGCTGGACCATCATCGCCTTCACCATCCTGATCAAGCTGCTGTTCTTCCCGCTGTCGGCGGCCGGCTACCGCAGCATGGCCAAGATGAAGACGGTGACGCCGAAGATGCAGGCGATCCGCGAGCGTTTCAAAAACGATCCGGTCAAAATGCAGCAGGCGACGATGGAACTGTACAAGGCCGAGAAGATCAACCCGCTGGGCGGCTGCCTGCCGATCCTCGTGCAGATGCCGGTGTTCCTGGCCCTGTACTGGGTGCTGCAGGCCGCCGTCGAGATGCGCGGCGCACCGTGGGTGGGCTGGATCCACGACCTGACGGCACCGGACCCGTACTTCATCCTGCCGATCCTGTACGCGATCTCGATGTTCATCACGCAGAAGCTGAACCCGCAGCCGGCCGATCCGGTGCAGGCCAAGATGATGATGTTCATGCCGCTGGCGTTCTCGGTCATCTTCCTGTTCTTCCCGTCCGGCCTCGTGCTGTACTGGGTCGTGAACAACCTGATCTCGATGGCGCAGCAGTACGTCATCACCAAGAAGTTCGCGCCGGCCAAGTAACACCGGCCCGGTGACCGAAAAGCCCGTGTCCGCACGGGCTTTTTTATTCGCACTACAATCCGACCATGAAACTCGATACTTCTCCCATCGCCGCCATCGCCACCGCCCCCGGCCGCGGCGGCATCGGCGTGGTGCGCGCCTCCGGCAAGGACTTGTCCGGCCTCGTGGCCGCGCTGTTCCCCGGCACGAAGCTCGCGCCCCGCCATGCGACGTACCTGCCGTTCAAGGATGCCGCGGGCACCGTCATCGACGAAGGCCTCGCGCTGTACTTCAAGGCGCCGCATTCGTACACGGGCGAGGACGTGCTGGAACTGCAGGGCCACGGCGGTCCCGTCGTGCTGCGCATGCTGCTCGCGCGCGTGCTGGAGGCGGGCCGCGACCTGGACCTGCGCCTCGCCGAGCCGGGCGAATTCACGCGCCGCGCCTTCCTGAACGACAAGCTCGACCTCGCGCAGGCAGAAGCCGTCGCCGACCTGATCGATGCGTCCACCGAGGCCGCCGCGAAATCGGCGTCGCAATCGCTGTCAGGCGCGTTCTCGAAGGTCGTCCATGAACTGGTCGAGAAGACGATCAACCTGCGCATGCTCGTCGAAGCCACGCTCGACTTTCCGGAAGAGGAGATCGACTTCCTCGAGAAATCCAACGCGCGCGGCCAGTTGAAAGGTATCGTCGATGCGCTGGAAGCCGTGTTCCGCCAGGCCGCGCAGGGCGCGCTGCTGCGCGAGGGCTTGAATGTCGTGCTGGTCGGCCAGCCGAATGTCGGTAAATCGTCGCTGCTGAACGCGCTGGCCGGATCGGACGTCGCCATCGTCACGCCGATCGCGGGCACGACGCGCGACAAGGTCAGCGAGACGATCCAGGTCGAGGGCATCCCGCTGAACATCGTCGACACGGCCGGCATCCGTGCCATCGACGAGGGCATCGACGTCGTCGAGCGCATCGGCATCGAGCGCACGTGGGGCGAGGTCGGCAAGGCGGACGTGATCCTGCACCTGCTCGACGCGAGCCTCGGCCCGGCCAAGGCCGACGAGGACATCGTCGCCGCGTTCCCGGCCGGCGTGCCCGTCGTGCGCATCTGGAACAAGATCGACCTGTCCGGCCACCAGCCGAGCGTCGAGCAGGCTGCGGACGCCGTCCACATCTACCTGTCCGCGCACGAGAAGATCGGCATCGACCTGCTGCGCGCGGAACTGCTGCGCATCGCCGGCTGGCAGCAGACGGGCGAGTCGTTGTACCTCGCGCGCGAACGCCACCTCGTCGCGCTGCGCCAAGCGCGCGAGCACCTGCGCTACGCCGCCGACCATGCGGCGCAGGACGACCAGTCGCTGGACCTCTTTGCCGAGGAGCTGCGGCTCGCGCAGGATCAGCTGTCCAGCATCACCGGGCAGTTCACGCCGGACGATCTGCTTGGGGTGATCTTCAGCCGGTTCTGTATTGGCAAATAAAACAAGCGGCAAATAAGCGTGCCGTGCGCCCGCATGAGGGAAATGCGCGTAGCGTCGAGAGGCTGGCTTGCAGCGTCGAGGAGGCGTCACGATGGAACCCGAACCCGCGCATATGTTTCGCGGCCTGCCGCTGACTGCCGAGCAGGACAGCGAGATCAGGCACTACATTCACGTCAGGCAGCGCGGCGGCCTGCCGTGGGATACGCCGGAACTGCAGGCGATGGTCACGGACATGCTCGATCCGCCCGAGACGGAGGAGGAAGACCGGCAGTCGCTGGACGGCAGCATCGGCAAGGAACGGGCGGCAGCCGTCCTCGATGGCGGGACCGACCACGACAGGTCGGATCCGGACCCCGAGTCCTGACGTGCCCGTGTCGCGCCGTCACTCGCCTTCCGGTGTGGACGGGGTGATCGCTTCCGATATGGATTGCGCGGGGCTTTCCCGGCGCCGCAGTTCAGGATGGTCGAGGACGCGCGCGATCACATGATCCGGCACGTCCTTGTGCCGCATGTAGTTCCTGGCGAGTGCGGCATCGCGCACCTCCAGGATGTTCAATCCGCGTGCCACGGCATTGGCCGTGGGCTCGTCGCTGCGCCGCTGGCGCTCGCTCGTGTGCATCGGTCCTCCGTCGTCGAATCGGTCCATCATACGCGCGGCACCGGCGTGCAACCAGCGGTTTCTCCGAAATGATTTGTTCGTGAATCGTACCGACGTGTTACACTGGCCGCATCGGCAGGTCGATGGACCTGTCGTTCTCTCGAAGGCACGAGACATACCATGTGTAATGGTATCCACGAGCATGCCGCCTGGGGTGTCATCCCGATATATTGGTCGATTACACGAACGAGCACCGTGCAGATGGCACGGGCGTCCGACGTTCCGCACCTTGCAGATAGCAAGGGCAGATCAGCGATTCAACTGTTGGTATCACATTGAAACGAAGCCCGCAGCAAGCGGGCTTTTTTTTGGCCGTGCACCGGCCCTGCCATTTTTCCACCGCTTCACGCCCACAAAGGAACATCCATGGCAAAAGAAGAACTGATCGAAATGAACGGCGTCGTCGCCGAAGTGCTGCCCGATTCGCGCTTTCGCGTCGATTGCGAAAACGGTCACAAGCTGATCGCCTACACGTCGGGCAAGATGCGCAAGAATCACATCCGCATTCTCGCCGGCGACCAGGTCAAGCTCGAGCTGTCGCCGTACGACTTGACCAAGGGCCGCATCACGTTCCGCCACATCGAGCACCGGGGCGGAACGCGTCCCGCTGTCCGCGGCCGCCGGTAAGCGCGGAGGTTCAGTCCGCGCGCCCGAGGAAGAACGCCAGCATGGCCGTCGACGCGCACGGTCCGCCGGGATCCGTATGGGAACCGGCCGCCTTGCCGCCCGCCCATGCGTGCGGTGCGCCATGGATCGTCCAGTGTTCCGCAACGGGCCGGCCGGCCTTGTCGTGCCAGCGGGTCCGGCTGTACGCGCGGCCGGCGCCGTGGTCCCCGCGTTCGGTTGCCTCCACCAGTGCGCCGCCGTGCGCGGCGATGAACTGGTCCAGGACCGCCTTGCCGTTGCCCGGATGGACGAGGGCGTCGGCATCGCCGTGAAACACGATGATCGGCACGCCTTTCTTCACGGCCTTGCCGCGCGCGGGATGCTTCATCGCGTGCAGGCCCGAGATCATGTCCTTGCCGCTGCCCGCGGCGAGTCCCGAGTGGACGCCGATGGCGGCGTACAGCTCGGGGAATTCGGCGCCGAGGATGGCCGCCATCGCGCCGCCTGCGGACAGGCCGGCGGCATACACGCGCGCCGGATCGACCCCGTGCTCCGCCATGACGTGGCGGGTCATGCCGGCCAGGATGGCGGGCTCGCCGCTGTCACGGGCACGTTGCGCGGGGTCGAACCAGTTCCAGCAGCCCTGCGGGTTGGCGCCGCGGTCCTGTTCGGGATAGAGCACCAGGCAGTCGTGTTCGTCCGCCAGCGCGTTCATGCCCGTGCCGGTCGCGAAATCGGCGGCATTCTGGGTGCAGCCGTGCAGCATCACGACCAGCGGACGCTGCGCCGTCGTGCCGGATACTGGTATGTAGAGCTTGTAGCGCCGCGTGCCGGCGTCGCACGCGAAGACGCCGTCGACGAACCGGCCGCGTGCCGTGCTGTCCGCCGTATCGGCCGCCGGGCGTCGCATGCGCGCGCGCCGGCCGGACGGCGGACGGGCGGCCCAGGACGGCACGGCATTCAGGTCGACGAAAGCGGCGGGGCTGTCCGGTGTGGGTTGTGCGGGTGAAGGCATCAGTCCCGCGTCGCGCAGGGCGCGCTGGATGATGTCGGTGGCGCCGGCGGCGTCGTTGGCCTGGACGCGCTGCGCCGAGGCCATCATTTGTTTGAGGAACTGGTCGAGCGGTTTCATGTGAATTCCTTAGGTGTGGGTGCGGTCCGCGAGCGCTTCGCGGACGGCGGGGCTGGCGATGAATGCGCCGAGGACCTGGATCGTGGCGATGGCGGCGCTGGCCAGTTCGGCAGGCACGTCGTCTTCGATGACGGCCAGCCCGAGCACATGCACGTCGAGTTTTTCTCCGGCCGCGACGACCTGTTCGAGTTCCTTGCGCGAGTACCGGTGCTGTCCGACCACGAAGCGCTTGCGTACGACGGTCTGGCGGATGGCGTCCGCATGGACCAGCAGCTGGTTGCGGATTGCAGTCCGCACGAAATCGGTCCGGTTCGAATAAAAGCCTTCGTTGACCAGCAGGTCGACCTGGGCCAGGTCGACGAGGCCGACGTTGACAGTGACCTTGTCGCTGTCGGGAATGCGCTGTTGGGATGCCACGAGTTTCATGATGTATTCTCCTTATACTCCAATTGGAGTATATCGGGAGTATTTCAAGCCCGCCCATGAATTTTTTCGGGTGATGCAAACAATGCTATAGTCGAGGCCTGAAGTGAATCCAATCCGATGCCTCCCTGGTCGGCGAACGACTTGCATGCCTGACCAACGAGGATGATCGATGATGACGAAGGACGATGCGTCCCAGCTTGCCCGGCTGGTGCGTGACAACATGGCGGCGCTCGGCGCCGAATGGCAGATGGCGCACGCCGCAGGTGAGCCGCAGTGCGAGCGCTTCCTGCAGGCGTACGCAAACGCGCTGGATTCCGCCGACTTCGCGCATACCGACGGGCGCGCGTGGGACGAGATGCGGCGGGTGCTGCACGACGTGTCCGCCACCCGGGCGAGCGCCGGCTCCTCGTCGGCGGCCACCGCCACCTTCATCTTTTCCGTCAAACAGCCCCTGTCCAGCCTCCTGCGCGCACGGTTCGCGGCCGAGCCGGCAAGGCTCGCCAGCCTGTCGTGGGCAAGCGGCGTGCTCGTCGACCAGCTCGGCCTTTACACGCTCGAGACGTTCCAGAAAAGCCGCGACCGGATCATCGCGCGTCAACAACGCGAACTGCTCGAATTGTCGACGCCGGTAATCAGCCTGTGGGAAGGTATCCTCGCATTACCGCTGATCGGCACGCTCGACAGCGCGCGCGCCCAGGTCGTGATGGAAAACCTGCTGGAAAAGATCGTCGCGAGCGGCGCGCACACCGCGATCATCGACATCACCGGGGTGCCGACCGTGGACACCCTCGTCGCGCAACATCTGCTGAAGACCATCGCCGCGGCGCGCCTGATGGGGGCGCACTGCATCCTCAGCGGCATCCGTCCCCAGATCGCGCAAACCATCGTCCATCTCGGCATCGACCTCGAGGCCGTGCCGACCAAGGCCACGCTGGCCGACGCATTCATGGCTGCGGTCGGGCAGGCCGGTCCCGCTGCCTGAGCACCTGCCCGAGCGGCTGCCTTTTGCAGGCGTGTGATTGTGTGCGCAAATTCGGCAAGGAAAGATTGCTAACATAGCGGCCGTCTCTGCCTGCAGAAAGACCCGCTTGCCCATTCCCGCCATTCCACCCGAACCGCCCGCCGGCGCCATCGCCTGGCTGTGGCGGGATGCGCCCGTCCCGGCGTTTTCGCGCGACACCGTCGCCGTGGTCGACCGCCACATCTGGCTCGCCGGCGACAAGGTGCTCGTGCGGCCGGGTGCGCGCCCGCGGCTGCTCCCGCGCGACACGCGCGTGATCCCCGTCGTGCACGTCGAGATCGATCCGCTGCATCCGCCACCGGGCCTGCGGGCCGCGCGCGACACCGTGCTGGCCGCCATGCACAGCGCCGCGCGCGCGTCGACGTCCGGCTGGGTGCAGCTGGACCTGGAGGCGCGGCCGTCGCAGCGCGCGGATTACCGCGACCTCGTGCACCGCATCCGCGCCGCGCTGCCGGGCGACATGCGGTTGAGTGTCACGGCCCTCGGCTGGTGGTGCCGCGCGCCGGCCTGGCTGGACGGGCTGGAAGCGGACGAGGTGGTGCCGATGTTTTTCCGTATGGGCCGCGACAACCGGGCGCTGCGCGGCATCGTGGCGACGCGCCCCGAATTGCTGCACCCGCTGTGCCGCGCGGGCAGCGCCGGCTTTTCGCGCCAGGAAGCGTTCCCGCCCGCGGTGGCGGCGCGCTACCGGCGCACGTTCTGGTTCGACGAAAAAGGATGGAGAGAATCCCGATGAAATACCTGCTTGCCTGTGCCGCCATCGCCGCCGTCGCCGCGAATGCCTTCGCCAGCGGCGACTATGGTCCCAGCTACACGATGTTCAAGGCGTACACGAAGCCGGACATCCCCAACGCGCGCTTCCAGGCGGGCGAGCTGGGCGTGCTGCAGCCGGGCATGCGTCGCGTCTATCTGTACACGGCGTGGCGCGCGATCATGCTCGGCGCGCCGGTCGCGAAAAAAACCGGCAGCGAGAAGGGCCTCGATCGCGCCGACGGCAGCGCGTTCGGCTACGGTTGGGACCACGTCGACGGCGAGGACACGTCCGCGGACCTGATCGGGCGCGCCGCCAAACTGTTGAACCTGAAGATCGACGACCCGGCGGCGCGCATGATCGTGGCCTGTCCGGCGGCCGCCAACGCGTACGCCGCCGCCACGTTGCGCCAGCTGGAAGCGCGGCCGGACGCGAACCGCGCGCGCGTCGATGCGTGGCTGCGCGCGCAATACCAGGTCGGCGAATCCTGCCAGCGCGCGGAAGATGCGCGTTACGCGTATCGCGCGGAGAAACTGCCCGACATCGTCGCGCCGCAGCCGCTGCCCGCCACGGAACCCGCCTACTGGCGCCAGCTGCGCGACTACCAGCGCGCCGCATGGCAGTTCCACGGTGCCCACTATGCGGAGAGCACCGCGCTGTTCGACCAGATCGGCGCCACTGCCGGCCATCCGATGCAGGGTCTCGGCGCCTACCTGGCGTTGCGCTCGGAAGTCCGGCGCGCGGTGGCCGCCGTCCCGCAGACGCCGCGCGATGCGCGCGAGCGCCAGGCGCAAGTCCTCGACAAGCGCGGCGCCGCGATCCTGGCCGACGCGTCCCTGCAAACCATGCACGAACCGGCCCGCGCCCTGCTGCGCGCCATGCGCGTGCGGCTGACGCCGGAAAGCCGGCTCGGCGAATTGAACCGCTACCTGGACGATCCGGCGCACGACCCGTACGCGCTCGACCGCCTGGGCGACTGGTCGGTCCTGATGGATGACGCCAAGGCGGAGCCGCTGCGCGCGCAGCACGCCTTCATCGACTGGATCGCAACGCTGCAAGACTGCGCCGGCAGCCGCGACGGTTCCTGCGCCGCGCCCGCACGCCATGCGCTGGAGCGCTGGCAGCAGGGGACGAAGCAGCGCGGCCATACCGACCCGTGGCTCGTCGCCGCGCTGATGCTGTCCGAGACGCTGACGCCCGCACTGGAACAGGCCGCGTTGGCCGTCGACGCGTCCGATCCGGCGTATCTCACCGTGCGCTACCACCTGGCGCGGCTGTACCGCCTGGCGGGCAAGCGCGACGCCGCGCGCGCCGTCGCCGATGCCGCGTTGAAGGGCAAACTGTCCCCGGCGACGCGCAACCTGTTCCGCGAAGAGCGCTTCGCCGTCGCGACGTCGGTGCGGGACGCCGGCGCCTGGCTGCTGCGTGCGAACGTCGACATGGCGAGTCCGGACGCGGCGCCGGCCGAGGACATGCTCAACGACGATGCCATCGCGTGGTTCAAGCGTGGTCTCGCGACCGCCGACATGCTCGAGCTGGCGCGCGTGGAGTCGCTGCCGCAGCCGCTCCGTGCGCGCATCGCGGGCGCGGCCTGGATCCGCGCGGCGCTGCTCGACCAGCCCGAGACCGGCCGCGCCGCCGCCGACCTGCTGGCCAGGCTGGTGCCGGCCGTGGGCGAGATGGCGACCCGCTACGCCCGCGCCGCCACACCCGCCGAGCGGCGCCACGTGGCGCTCGTCGCGTCGGTCGCATTCGGCCTGTCGGCGGACCTCGACATGGTGGCGCCGCCCGTGACGCGCATCGAGGCCGGCGACGCGACGGCGTCCGCCTGGTGCAGCTTCAAGCCGGGCCAGTTCGACATGCCGACGAGCTTCGCGTGGCGCCTGCCGGCGACGCCGGAGCTGGGCGACACGGCGGCGCGCCGTACGGAACTGGGCCGCCTGGAACAGCTGAAGACGGCCACCGGCACCTTCGGCGACGACGTGATGGACTGGGCCGGGACGCATCCGGCCGATCCGGAGCTGCCCTGGCTGCTGCACGTGGTCGTGATGTCGACGCGCGGCGGTTGCCTCGACAAGGATGCATCGGCCCTGTCGCGCAAGGCGCATGCACTGTTGCACAAGCGCTGGCCCCGCAGCGAATGGGCGCGCGCAACGCCGTATTTCTATTGATGTGCTAGGCTTCGCCCCATCCATGGACGAATGAGGCAGATGATGACGGCGATGACGAGACGGCAATTCGGCAAGGCGGCGCTGGCGCTGGCGGGCGGTGGCCTGCTCGCGTCCTGCGCGACGGTGATCGGGCCGCGCCGCGTCGAGCTGTCGCAATCCCGTTTACAGGCCGGCCTGGAGCGCCGCTTCCCGCTGCGCAACCGCATGCTCGAATTGTTCGATGTGCAATTGACCCGGCCGCGCCTCGCGATCATGCCTGAGACCGACCGCGTGGGCCTGTCGCTGGACGTGTCCGTGTCGCCGCCGTTCCTGCGCCAGTCGTGGAACGGCACCCTGGCCATGTCCGGCCACCTGGTGCTGGACAACGTGCGCAATGCCGTCGTCCTGTCCGCGACGCACGTCGACAGCTTCGACGTCGAAGGCATGGACGGCGACCGCGCGCGCGACCTGGGGCGCGCCGCCGACCTCCTCGTGAATCAATTGATGCGCGACATGCCGGTCTACACCTTCCACCCCGAAGACTTGCGCTACGCCGGCGTGCAATTCATTCCTACCCGCCTCGAGACGGCGCCCGGCGCCCTGTTCGTCACGCTGGAACCGGCGCGCTGACGGGATCCGGCGCGCTCGTCGTAAATCCGACACGACGGCCTCGCACGATTGAACGGCCCGGCGCACGCATTGCCAATACTGCTATTATTTCGGGCAGTTGAATGGTCCGGCATCGGTGACGATGACGTCGGGGCACCGTGACTGTTGTTTCTTGAAAACTACGAGGGTCGCGGTCGTTGCAGAGGTAACGCAATCGGCGCACACTGGTTTGAAAGACCACGTACCGCAGAAGCGGGCACAAGCGCTCTTGCGCTTTCTCATGCACACGGTGTTCCACTAAAGTAATCTCTGCGTTACTGACGTGCTGCCGGTAAGGGGGTAACCTTGGAAACGATACAGGAAAGTGTTCCGGACAAGAGCGTGCCTGTCGAGCCGGTTATTGCGCCAATGAGTGCGCCGATGAGTTCGACGCCGGTGCCCGCCCGCCTGAGCCTGCCGCCCAAGGGCGCGTGCTGGTATTGCGACAAGCCGCTCGACAGCGTACGCCGTTTCTGCGGCAAATCCTGCGCCGACTCGTTCGACGAAGAAGCGGAATACAACCGCTGACCGCGGGCGCGTCCGGGTCAGCCGCCCGCCCGTTCGCGCAGCAGCGCCAGGGCGCCGTCGAAGTCGAAACCTTCGACCAGGTCCGCCACCTGGCGATAATGTTCTTCCCCGAGTTGTGCGGCCAGCGCGCCCGCACCTTCGCGCACGAGGTCGACCGCATCGCCATTGCCTTCGTCGAGCAGCGCCATCAGGCGGTCGACGATATCGCGATCCATCTCCGCCGGCCGTTGCGCCGGCGCCACCGCAGGGCGCTCCGGCAGCCTGCTTGCCAGCGCGTCCAGTTCGCGCAATACCCGTTCCAGCTCATCCTGCAGGCGCACAAGGCTGCCGTGGACGTCGCCCGCGCCCGTGCGCAGCAGCCGCTCTACGATGTCCGCCTGGCGCCGCAGCGGCACCGCCTCGATCATGCCGGCCGCTCCTTTCAGCGTGTGGACGAGCCGCAGCGCCAGCGCGGTGTCGCCCTGGTCGTGCGCGGTGCGGATGCCGGCCGCGGCCTGGCGGTATTCGTTGCGGAAGCGCGCGAGGACGCGTCCGAACAGGGCCCCGTCGCCCATCAGGCGCGCGACGCCGCCCGCGTGATTCACGGCGGGGGCATCGTGTGCGTCTGGCGGGGAACGGTGGTCGGGACTGTCCATGCAAACCTTATTTCGTCGTGAATGACCAGCTGCGGGTGACCGGGACACCGTCGACGGCACCCGAAAAGCTGACATCATACGTGGTCGCGGACGCCAGTTGGGCCAGCGGCACGATGGCGGCCGCCGACTGCGTGGTCGTGTTGGCGTCCTGGCCCTGGACCAGCAGGCGCGTCGCCAGGTCGCTGTTGGTCCCGTGCGCGCGGATCGTGAAGCTCTGGACCGTCAGCTTGCGCGTGAGGTTCGTGTGCACGCTGACCGGGTAGCCGACCACGCTGCGGTCGGGCACCGGATCCGGCTCCTCGTAGTCGCTGTTGAAATTGTTCGGGACCTGGGTCTGGCCGTTGAACGGCCACGTCACGATCGTGCCGGCGGCGATGCCGGTGCCGTAGCCGTTGTTGGCGACGAAGTCGGCGGTGAAGTAACTGTAATTGGCGGACGTCGTCGCGGCACCCGAGCCGATTTCCTTGAACACGGGCTCGAAGATCACGAAGCGGTGGTAGATCGCCGTGATCAATTCCTCGGCCATGTAGAAGCCGGAACCGTTCGACGTGGCCGAAATGACTTCGCCGATCGCATTCGGCGACCCGAACACGTAGCCGGCATTCGTCAGGCGGTCCTGCAGGCGCGCGCCCGTGTAGCCCGTCTTGCCGGCCGTCTGGTAATGGGTCACGACGTTGTTGATGCGCTGGTAATCGGAATGGCCCTGGGCGGCGGCGTCGATGACGCTGTTGCGCGTCAGCGCCGGCATGCCGATCTGGCTGCGCCGGTAGTTAATCCAGTTCAGGCCGTCCGTGGCGATGTTGTTCGTTGCCGTGGGTGCCGAGGCGTCCTGTCCCGAGAATCCGGTCGAGGGAGTCACGTTCGGGGCGGCGGCACTGCTCCCGCCACCGCCGCCGCCGCAGGCGACCAGCGCCCACGCCGTAGTCGAGGCGAGGGCGATCTGCCGCACGCGAAGCATAATGTTCATCATATAACACTCCCAGCGTCCGTCCGGATGGGGTAAAGGAGCCTCCATTCTAGGCGAAATCGGTGCCCGGTGACATCGTAAGGGCAATCGCGGCGCCGGCATAAGCCCATGTAAAATAAGCCATTCTTCCGCTTTTAACGAATCTCAGTGAATCCGACCCGCCAGCAGCGCCTCGCGCGCGCCAAGTTTGCCCTGCCCAGTTTCGTGACCCTGCTGTCGATCGCCTGCGGATTCGGCAGCATCGTGATCTCGGTCGACAACGCGCCCGTGGGCGACCCGGCCGACTATCGCCTGGCCGCGATCCTGCTGGTGCTGGCCGGCGTGTTCGATGCCCTCGACGGCTTCGTCGCCCGCGCCACCAACACCCAGTCCGCGTTCGGCGTGCAGCTGGATTCCATCGCCGACGTGATGAACTTCGGCTGCGCCCCCGGCCTGCTGCTGTACTGCTACGGCTTTGCCCAGATGGGCGCCGCGCACCCCACCCTCGTGCGCATGGGCGGCCTGGCGTGCTTCGTGTTCGTGGCCTGCGGCGCGCTGCGCCTCGCACGCTTCAACGTGATGGTCGGGAAAACGGACCCGCGCTACTTCGTCGGCATGCCGATCACGGCGGGCGCGGCCTGCGTGGCCTCGGTGGTGGTCGCATGGCCGGACCCGGTGGCCGACATGGCCGGCGCCTTCCTCGTCATGCTGCTGATGGTCGCGGTGGGTACGCTGATGGTGTCGACGATCCGCTTCCCCAGCTCCAAGCAGCCGAAATCGAAGGCAATGCTCGTGGCGCTCGTCGTCTGCATCGTGCTGCTGGCGCTCCTGCGCTCGCGCTTCTTCGCGCTGTTCTTCGTGTTTTATATCAGCGCGACGCTGCTGCTGAACATCGCGTGGCAGGCCGGGTGGACGAAGATCGCGCCGCCGAAGGTGTACGAGGACGAGGCAGCGGATTAAGCGAACTTGTCGAACAGGGCGGCCAGGTGCGCGGCCGCCGCTTGCGCTTCCTCGACGTCGCCCGCATTGCCCGTATGGGTGACGATGCTGGCGGTGAGGAGCTGCACGAACGACCGGTCCAGCGCCTTGCGCGCGGCGGCCATCTGCTGGGCCACGGCGTCGCAGTCGGACGGCGCGTCGGCCAGCGCGATCAGCTTCTGCACGCCGCGCAGCTGGCCTTCCACGCGGGCGAGGCGGTTCAGCAGGTCCTTCTTCTGCTGCGCCGTCAGCGCGCGGCCTTCGACGATCTTGAGGGGTTCGCCCATGGCGGCGGAGACGCTTACGCGACCTCGTGGCCGCGCGCCGCGCGCAGGATCGTGAACCAGTCGGCGCGCGACAGCTGGAACGTCGTGCCGGCGACGGCGACGGAAACCGCCTCGATGCGGCCGCTGCCCGTCAGCGGGATGGGACGCGACGGCAGCTGCATGATCCACGCGAACACCACGCTGGCGAACGGCTGGTGCAGGCGGTCGGCGATCTCCTTGATCACGAGGCGCAGGTTTTCCGCGTTCGCGTCGTTCGACGTGAATAGGCGGCCGCCGGCCAGCGGCGACCAGATCATCGGCGCCACGCCCTTGTCCTGCAGGCCGTCGAAGGTCTCGTCGAACATCGGCGCCACGTGCAGCGGCGAGAATTCCACCTGGTTCGTGGTCAGCTCGATGCGGCGGTTCAGCGCCTCGAACTGGTGGCGGCTGAAGTTCGAGACGCCGAAGTGCAGCACCTTGCCGTCCTGCTTCAGGCGCTGGAACGCGCCGGCGATCTCGTCGAAGTCCATCAGCGGATCCGGGCGGTGGATCAGCAGCAGGTCGAGGCGGTCGGTGTGCAGCTGGCGCAGCGATTCCTCGGCCGACGCGATGATGTGCGCGGCGCTCGTGTCGTAGTGCTGGATGGTGTGCTGCGGGCGTTTGTTGGACAGCAGCTTGATGCCGCACTTGCTGATCAGCTGCATGCGGTCGCGCAGCGACGGCGCGGCGCGCAGGGCTTCGCCGAACAGGCCCTCGACGCCGTAGTTGCCGTAGATGTCCGCATGGTCGAACGACGTGACGCCCAGCGCGATGCACTGCTCGATGAAGGCGATGCGCTGCTCCACCGTCATGTCCCAGTCGGCCATGCGCCACATGCCGGCGACGATGCGGGACAGTTCGAGGCCGCCGTTCTTGCGGGTGGCGATGCGCGGGCAGGACAGGTCGCGGGGCAGGGCTGGGGTCATCGTTGTTCTTTCAAATGGTCGTGTTGTGGTGATGTTACTTCATCCACAAGCGCATCGAGTCCCACGCACGCCCGAAGATCGACGCTTCCTGCACCTCTTCCAGCGCCACCACCGGCAGCGCCAGCAGCGGCTTGCCGTCGACGTTCATTTTCAGCGTGCCGACGCGGCTGTTCAGGGCCAGCGGCGCGACCAGCGGGTCCTTGCGTTCCAGGACCGGCTTCATCTTCTGGGCCACACCCTTCGGCACGGTCACCCACACGTCGTTCGGGAAGCCGATCTTCACGTTCGACTTGGAGCCCTTCCAGATTTCCGGCGTCAGGATGGCCTGGCCCTTCGAATACAGCTTGACGGTGTCGAAGTTCTGGAAGCCCCAGTTCAGCAGCTTCTGGCTTTCCGCCGTGCGGTTGCCGTCCGACGTGGCGCCGGACAGCACGGAGATCAGGCGGCGCTCGCCGGCCGGGCCGTTCGGGCGGTGGGCCGACGCGATCATCGAGAAGCCCGACGCTTCCGTGTGGCCCGTCTTCATGCCGTCCACGGTCGGGTCCAGCCACAGCAGGCGGTTGCGGTTCTGCTGCTTGATGCGGTTGTACGTGAATTCCTTGACCGAGTCGATCTTGTAGAACTCGGGGAAGTCCTTGATGACGCGCGAGGCCAGGATCGACAGGTCGCGCGCGGTCGAGTAGTTGTCCGGCGACGGCAGGCCGTGCGGGTTGGCGAACTTGGTGTTCTTCATGCCCATGCGCTCGGCGTCGCGGTTCATCAGCGTGACGAACGTCGCTTCGTCGCCGGCGACGGCTTCGGCCAGCGCCACGGCAGCGTCATTGCCCGACTGGACCATCAGGCCGTACAGCAGGTCGTTGATCTTGACCGGGGTGGCCGGGTCGATGAACATCTTCGAGCTGCTGCCGTCGACCTTCCACGCGCGCACCGACACGTTGACCATCTGGTCCAGCGTGATCTTCTTGTCGCGCAGGGCTTCGAACACGACGTAGGCCGTCATGACCTTGGTGAGCGACGCCGGCTCGATGCGGGCGTCCGGATCCTGCGAGGCGATGACCTGGCCGCTGGTGGCGTCCAGCAGCAGCCACGAACGGGCGGCGATTTGCGGGGCCGGCACCTGCTGCGCTTGGGCGGCCGACATCAAAAGGGCACTGGCGGCGAGGGCCGCGATTAACTTTTTCATGGAAGACAATTCAGAGGATAAACGTGGACTGTGATGCGATGGACAATGCCCGAAAGCATTGCCTTGAAAGAAGATCGCATCATTATAGGCCAGCGTTCGCCTCAAATGTCACGTCGCCACAATTGCGCGACAAGATTTTTAATGTGGACGAGCTTGCGGTGGAAGAAGTGGTCCGCGCCGGGAATCACCGTCACGGGGATGTCGAGAGGGCGCGCCCAGTCGAACACGTGCGCGAGCGGTATCGTATCGTCAAGTTCGCCGTGGATCAGGATCGTGTCTGCCGGGACTTCCGGCATCGGCCACTTGCCGGCGGCCGTGCCGACCAGCGCCAGGCGCTCGGCCGGGCGGCCCTGCTGGATCAGGCGCTGCTGCAGCTGCGCCTGCACGAACGTGCCGAACGAGAAGCCGGACAGCGCATACGGCAGGCCCGGATACTGTTCGATCATGTGGTCCAGCATGACCTGCATGTCGTCCACTTCGCCGCGGCCTTCGTCGTGCACGCCTTCCGACTCGCCCACGCCGCGGAAGTTGAAGCGCGCCGTCACGTAGCCGAGGCCGACGAAGGCGCGGGCCAGCGTCTGCGCGACCTTGTTGTCCATCGTGCCGCCATACAGCGGGTGCGGGTGCGCGACGAGCGCGATGCCGCGCGGAGCGCCTTCCGGCTCGTCCAGCAGGCATTCCATCTTGCCGGCGGGGCCGGTCAGGTAAAACTTGTGGGAATTCTTGTTCATTGCGTACTTCAGTCAGATCTTCAGGCGTTCCACGACCTCGCCCTTGACGAGGTGGCGGTCGATGATTTCATCGATGTCGGAGTTGTCCACGTAGGTGTACCAGGTGCCCTGCGGGTAGATGACCACGACGGGGCCTTCCTCGCAGCGGTCCAGGCAGCCGGCCTTGTTGATGCGCACCTGACCCGGGCCATTCAGGCCCAGTTCCTTGACGCGTTTCTTGGCGTGTTGCTGCGCGGCTTCCGCGCCGCTCTTGCCGCAGCTGGGGCGGCAGTCCTTGCCTTCGCGCTCGTTCAGGCAGAAGAACACATGGTGCTTGTAAAAGGGTTTGTCGTCGTTCATGTCGATTCCGGATGGCGTGTATCTTTCATATGATACGCCCTTATCAGGGTCGATTCAGCCGGTGCGACGGCAGCAGCAGGAACCACAGCGCGATGACGGGCCAGGCCATGTCGAGGAATTGCGCAGCCCCGTTGAAATTCAGGAATTTACCCTGCTGCCAGGCCTGCAGGGTGGAGACGAAATACGGGTTGGCGGGAATCGTATTGACGACGATGAGCGACAGCACGAGCGTCACGACGGCCAGCCGGCGCTGCGCGACCTGGGGTGCGAACGCGAGACCCGCCAGCATGATCAGCCCGATCAGGAAGCCGCCTTCGGCGCCCGGCGTGACCCATACGAACGCATTGTCCGGGGCGAAGAACAGGGAACTCGCGAGCGTCTTGACGACGATGCCGACGCCGATCAGTGCCAGCATCAGCGACAGCCGGGGTGCGCCGCGGCGCGTAAGGCACAGCAGCGTGAGGGCGGCGCCCGTCATGCCGCATGCCGTGATGATGGTCTCGGACAGCCAGTACTGTTCCACGCTCATCGGCGCGTCGCCGCGCAGCATCGTCACGAGGTCGATGTCCGTGTCGAGCCATTCGGACAACCATTCCGACAGCAGCGGCAGGATCTGGCCGTTGCCGAACAGGTAGTTCTGCGGATAGACCTGGGCCAGGGGCCACAGCGCGACGAGCACGAGGCCCTGGCTCGCATGCGCCGCGAACCAGCGCTGGCGCAGCAGGTACAGCCGGCTGCGGTCGAGCAGCATCGGCGCGAACCACGCGCCGATCACCGCCCCGGCCAGGCAACCGCCCGCATTGGTCAGCAGGTCGAGGCTCGACGGCACGCGGCTGGGCAGGTAGTTCTGCACGGTCTCCATCGTGCCCGAGACGAGCAGGCCGACGACGGCTGCGACGGCCACGGCCCACAGGCCGCGCACGCGCGGATGCAGGGCCAGCACGATCAGGATCCCGAACGGCATGTAGCCGACGATGTTGACCATGACGTCGAAGCCGGTCCACCAGCGCGGCATCTGCAGGGTGAGGAAGGCGAACGGCGACAGCCCGCTGCTGCGCCAGCCGGAAAACGGGAACCAGCTGGCGTAGACGATCAGCAGCAGATAGGCCAGCAGCGCGGCGCGCGCCACCGGCGAGGCGCGCGGGCCGGCCTCGTCTTCCGTCCCGGTCATCGTCGGTTGAGATTCAAGGTGCCCAGCCACGCCACGATGTCGGCCGCGACGGCGTCGGTGCTGGCCGCGAGGGCGCGCGCGCCGCCGGCCGCGTCGGCACTGGGGGCGGCGACGGCCTGGCGGAAGCTCTTCTGGTCGACGAGGATATGGCCCTGGAACACGGACGCGCGCACGGCGACGACACCCGTGCTCTGGCTCACGCCGCCGAAGTCCTGGATGAATTCATCGACGTCGATGCGCAGCAGCGGGATGCCGGTGGCCGCATCCGTTTCCGACAACACCCGCGCGCCCGCCTGCGCGAGCCGCGTCTTGAAGCGCTGCGTCAGGAGTTGCAGCGGGTTCGCCGTCCAGCGGCTGTTCGCATACGTGCGGGCCTGCAGCGGGTCGGCATAACTGAGGCGGTAGAACATGCGCTCGTTGTCCAGGGCGCTCGAGCCGGTGACGTCGGTGACGACCACCGAACCGAGTGGGCCGGGCGCGAGCCCGGCCGGCGTCTGGATTGCCGTCGGCGTGGCCGGGCCGAAGTCGAACTGCGTGGTCGGCTGGCCCTTCTGCGAGGCGCAGGCGGACAGCGTCAGGGCAAGGGCGGCAGCGAGAAGGTAGCGGGTCGGATGCATGGTCGCTGGATTCCTCATTTGGTCGGGGGGACGAAGCCGGGTTCGCCCGGGCCGGGTTCGGCGGCCGGCGCGCCGAACAGGATGCTTTGCGGGCGGTCGCCCAGGTTCGTCACGGTGCGGCGCACGGCGCGCAGCGACGTCTTCGCCTCGTCGGCCATGTCGACGACGTGCGGCAACGTCTGCAGCTCGAGGTCGGACGTCACGCCGCCCAGCGAATCGATGGCCGCACCGGCGCGCTCGATCGGGCCGCCCGGAGCCTGCAGGCTCGTCGCGAGCTTGTCGTAGTTGCGCACGGCCGTGGTGGCGCTCGTCGACAACTCGTTCACGGAGCCCACCGTGCGATCGAGTTTATCCGTCAGCGCGGGCAGGCGCGCCAGCGTGGGCTGCAACTGGCCCGGGATCTCGGCATACGCGGCGGCGGCCTTGTTGATGCTGTCAAAGGCGCCCGTCAGCTTGTCCTGGTTTTCTTTACTCAGCACGTTGTTCAGGCTGTCCGTGATGCGCTCCGTCTTTTCCAGGATCGCGAGGCCGCGCTTTTCCAGCTGGTCGAGCAGGCCGGGGCGCAGCGGGATGCGCGCCACGTGGTCCTTGTCGCTCTGCAGCAGCGGGGAACCGGTGCGGTCGTCGTCCAGCTGGATGAACGCGATGCCCGTCACGCCCTGGTAGCCGAGCGAGGCGAACGTCGTCTTGGTGACGGGCGTGCCTTCCTCGATGGAGAGCTTGATGAGGATCTGGCCCGTCACGCGCGGGTCGAACATGATGTCGTCCACGCGCCCGACTTCCAGGCCGCGGTAGCGCACGGTCGCCTGCGGATTCAGGCCGGGGATGGTCTGCGTGGTGACGATCTCGTACGGATGCATCGTGGTGCGGTCGCGGTTCAGCCACAGGCCGATCAGGATGGCCGCGACCAGCAGCGCGACCGTGAAGAAGCCCGTCATGAGGGCATACGATCTGTTTTCCATGTCAGTCTTCCGTCTCCTTTCTTGCGATGCGCTCTTCCAGCACTTCCAGCGCCCGCTGGCCGCGCGGCCCCAGGAAAAAGTGTTTGATGAAGGGGTGCTGTACGCGCAGCACGTCGCACGACGGCCCCACCGCGATGACGTGCTTTTCCGCCAGCACGGCGATGCGCGAGGACAGCGCAAACAGCGTGTCCAGGTCGTGCGTGACCATCACGACGGTCAGTTTCAGTTCGCTGTGCAGGGTCTGGATCAGCGCCACGAACGAATCGGACAGGTCCGGGTCGAGGCCCGCCGTCGGCTCGTCGAGGAACAGGAGCTGCGGCTCGAGCGCGAGCGCACGCGCGAGGGCGGCCCGCTTGATCATCCCGCCCGACAGGTCGGACGGCATCTTGTTCGCATCGCCCGGACCGAGTCCGACCATGTCCATCTTGAGCAGCACGGCGTCGCGCACGACGTCTTCCGGCAGGGCGCGCAGTTCGCGCAGCGGCAGGGCGATGTTGTCGAATACGGTCAGCGCGGAATACAGGGCGCCCTGCTGGAACAGCATGCCCCAGTGGTTGCGCATGCGCTGCAGCTGTTCCGGGCTGGCGCTGCTGACGTCCTCGCCGAACACGCGTACGCAGCCGCTGGACGGCCGCTCGAGACCCAGCATCTGGCGCAGCAACACGGTCTTGCCGGTGCCCGAGCCGCCGACGATGGACAGGATCTCGCCCGCGTAGATGTCGAGGTTCAGGTCCTGGTGGACGACGGTGCGGCCGAAGCGCGTCCACAGGTTGCGGATCTGGACGACCGGCGGTCCGACGTCTTCCTCGGGCTTGCGGTTCAGTTGCTGCGGCGGGCGTTGAGGCTTGTCCATCAGAAGCCCACCCCGGAGAAGACGATCGCGAACACGGCATCGGCCAGGATCACGACGGTGATCGCCGTGACGACCGACGTCGTCGTGCCGCGGCCCAGGCTTTCCGTGTTCGGCTTGATGCGCAGGCCGAAGTGGCACGAGACGAGCGCGATCAGCATGCCGAACGCGGCACCCTTCGCGAGACCGATGGTGTAGTTCACGATCGGCACGGCGGACGGTAGCTTCTGGATGAAGTAGCGCATCGTCAGGTTCAGTTCGATCTTCGCGGAGACCATGCCGCCGATCAGGGCCATCGCATCCGTCCAGACGACGAGCAGCGGCATCGCCAGCGCGAGCGCGACCACCTTGGGCATGATGAGGCGGTAGCCGTGCGAGATGCCCATCACGAGCATTGCGTCGAGTTCCTCCGTCACGCGCATCACGCCCAGCTGCGCCGTGATCGACGACCCGGAGCGGCCCGCGACGAGGATCGCCGCCAGCAGCGGTCCCAGTTCGCGGATGATGCTCATGCCGAGGATGTTGACGAGGTAGATGTCGCCGCCGAACATGCGCAGCTGCTGCGCCGACAGGTACGACAGCACGACCCCGATCAGGAACCCGACGAGCGCCGTGATGCCGAGCGCCTGGAAGCCGGAGTGATAGATGTTGGCCGAGATTTCGCGCCACGGTCCGGACACCGGATGGCGGATGAAGCGGCCGATGTCCTGCACCACCTGGCCGATCAGCGTGAGCCCGCCGCGCAGGTGCTCGAAGAAACTCAGCACGCCGCCGCCCAGCGTGATCACCCATTGCAGGTGGCTCTTGCGGGTGCGGGGCAGCTCGATCTGGCCGGATTTCTCGATGCGCTCGAAGAGTTCTTCCTGCTTCGGGTCGAGCTTCAGCTGTTCGGGACGGCGCTTGCCCCAGGAACTCCAGAACAGCTGGGCGCCGATGTGATCCAGGCTGGCGATCTCGGACAGGTCCCAGACGACCGGCTTGCCGGCCAGGGATTTCAGCGTCTTTTCGATGTCCTTGAAGCCGCTTCGGGAGAATGCATGGACCTGCCATACGCCGCGCGCCACCACGGATTGCCCCGCGCCGGCGTCTGGATGCTCGATGGTTAATGTTGGCGCATTTTCAATCCGCATTGCGGCAGTGTAAAAGAGATTCGCGACTGCCGCCACCAGCGCTACGTTACCGTGACCTTACAGCGTTCGGTGGCGCACATAGTCGTCTTTACGCTGCCAGGTGGCGGACCTGGCGCTCGGGCGCGGCCGCTTTTGCTTGCGTCGACTTCTCGGCCGGTTTATGGGCGCTGCCGGCGTAGTCGCTCGCGATGAGGGCGGCGGCGTCCGCGGCCGCCATGCCCTGGTGCTGCAGCCACGCCTGCACGAGCTTGGCCAGGCGGTCGAGCGCGATGCGGTGGGTGGCGTCGAGCTGGGTATAAATCCAGTCCGAGAAGGCCATGAAGTTGGCGAACGGGCTGTCGCCCAGCAGCACCTTGACCGTGTGGGCGAAGCGGCCGGAATTCGCGACCAGGTCCCAGTAGCGGGCAAAGCGCACGAGACGCTGCATGGTGGCGAAGTCGATGCGGTCAGTGGTCAGCACCGTGTACGGCGGATACGGCTCGTACACCATCTTGTACGGTTCCGTGTGGCGGATGATCGGGGTGCCGCGCAGGCGCTTGAGGATGCCGAACTGGATCTCGTGCGGGCCGAGGGAGACCAGTTGGTCGAAGCCGCGCGCGAACGAGTCGACGTCCTCGCCCGGCAGGCCGGCGATCAGGTCCACGTGCAGGTGCGCATGCGATTGCGTGGTCAGCCAGCGGATGTTGTCCGCGGCCTTGGCATTGTCCTGGCGCCGGCTGACGAGCGTCTGTACGTCCGGGTTGAAGCTCTGGATGCCGATCTCGAACTGCAGCGCGCCGGGCGGGAACTGCGCGATCGTCGCCTTCAGCGCTTCCGGCAGGTGGTCCGGGACCAGCTCGAAGTGGGCATAGACGGGATCGTCGGGATTCGCCGCGATCTTGTCGAGGAAGAACTGCATGATGCGCTGGCTCGTCTTGACGTTCAGGTTGAACGTGCGGTCGACGAACTTGAAGAGTCTTGCGCCGCGCTGGTACAGCGACTCCATCTCCGCGAGGAAGGTGTCGATGCCGAATGGCCACGCTGTCTTGTCCAGCGACGACAGGCAGAACTCGCACTTAAACGGGCAGCCGCGCGACGCTTCCACGTAGATCGTGCGGTGGGCGATGTCCTCGTCACTATATAGAGAATAGGGCAGCGCGATGTCGGCCATCGGCGGCTGGACGCCCGCATGGATCTTCATGATCGGCTTGGGGCCGTTGACGATTTCGCTGCACAGCTTGGGGAAGGTGATGTCGCCCCAGCCGGTGACGACGTAGTCGGCCAGGCGCACGATCTCCTGCTCGTTCGTCTCGTACGAGACTTCCGGCCCGCCCAGCACGACCGTCACCTCGGGCGCCACGCGCTTGAGCATCGCGACGACTTTCGTCGTTTCCTCGACGTTCCATATATAGATGCCGAAGCCGACGATGCGGGGCTTCTTCGCCAGCAGGCGTTCGACGACCTCCACGGTCTTCGCGCCGATGACGAATTCCATCAGGCTCGTCTGTTCCTGCAACGGTCCCATATTGGCCAGCAGGTAGCGCAGCCCGAGCGAAGCGTGGGCGTAGCGGGCATTCAGGGTGGAGAGCAGGATGGTCATGGTGGCGCGGGGAAGACGGCAAAGCGTCCATTGTAGCGGGACTTGCGGGCCGTATGCGACGCTGGTATGATTCGGTCCCTCGTCGCAAACGACGGATCCTTAAACGGTTCTGAACGCTTCGATGGGAGAAAAAAGAAGTTGACGATCATCGCGAAACACTGCATAATCTCGCTTCTCTGCTGCTGACGAACAAAACGATTCGCGAAACGCAGCAAGGCAGTACCGAACACAGTTCTTTAACAATAAACAGTCGATAAGTGTGGGCGTTTGATGAAGTGCCAGTATCGCTTCGGTGATACTGAATGCTTAAATTATCAAATGTTCACAAGAAATACAGTCAGTATTTTGAGTGAGCGACATGACACGAAAGTGTCAAAACAGGAATTGAACTGAAGAGTTTGATCCTGGCTCAGATTGAACGCTGGCGGCATGCTTTACACATGCAAGTCGAACGGCAGCGCGGGGCAACCTGGCGGCG
>NZ_FMZS01000013.1 GCF_900101265.1 Massilia sp. PDC64 | reverse complement strand
TTGCAGCCGTCAGGGTGGTTTTGCCGTGGTCAACGTGACCGATGGTGCCGACGTTCACGTGCGGCTTGGTCCGTTCGAATTTTTCCTTTGCCATTCTAGACTCCTAAGATCCTAACGATATTGAAAATTACCAGGCACACCTGACGGTCGAAACAGCCGACAGCCGTTTAAATTCTGGTGCCCTTGACGTGGATTGAACACGTGGCCTCTCCCTTACCAAGGGAGTGCTCTACCACTGAGCTACAAGGGCTGATTTGAAACTGGAGCGGGTGAAGGGAATCGAACCCTCGTCATAAGCTTGGAAGGCTTCAGCTCTACCATTGAGCTACACCCGCGAGGTACCACCCATTCGATTCACTACACGATCAACGCATTTGGTGGTGGGGGCTGGATTCGAACCAGCGTACTCAGAGAGGGCAGATTTACAGTCTGCTGCCTTTAACCACTCGGCCACCCCACCGCGAAGAACCGCAGAGTATGAAGCAAGATAAAAACTTCGTCAACTGTTTTTGCTCGAACTGATCAAACTCAAACAGTGTCGTTGCTTCGGGGCGTGATTGTAACGGCCGAAGTACAAGTCCGCAAGGGCTGTTTGCAAGAATCACGGAAGAGCAGCCCAGGGAGGCCATCCGATGGACCAGCACAGCACCGACAATCGCGAAGGGCACGGGTTCCGGCCGCTGCTGGCCAACCTGGCAACCATCGCCGTGTACATCGGTACCCTCCTGCTCAGCCGCGCACTGGCCCTGCCGGCGGGCTATGCCACCCCTGTGTACCTGCCGGCCGGTGTCGGGTTCGCATTGGCCGTCACGTTCGGCTGGCGTGCCCTCCCCGGCATCGCCATCGGCGCGCTCCTGTCGCACCTGCCCGACGGCTGGATGGCCCCCGACACCGCGCCCGCGACCGCGGCGGCCGCGGCGACGGTCGCCACGCTGGGCTCGCTCATCCAGGCCTGGCTCGGCGCTCTCTGGTTCCGGCGCGTCGTCGACCCGGCCCTCGGCACGGCGCGCGACGTCGCCCGCTTCCTCGCGCTGGCGCCGGTGTTCTGCCTCATCAATGCCACCGCCAACGTCTCCGCCCTGTACCGGCTGGGCGTGGTGACGGCGGCCGAGCGGGCGCCGAACTGGATCAACTGGTGGGCCGGCGACACTGTCGGCGTGCTGCTGGCCGCCCCGCTCGTCTGGATCGTGTGCGGCCGGCCCCGCCGGCTGTGGCGGCGGCGCGCGCGCCTCGTCGCCCTGCCGCTGCTGCTGGCGGCGGGCATCGTCATGGCCGCCTACGAGCAGACCGTGCACTGGGAGCACGAGCAGCACCTGCAAGCCTACCGGCTGAAAGCACAGCAGGTCGCGGACGAGCTGCAGGCCGAGCTGCGCGAACACGAACGCTTCGTCAGCGTCTTCGCACGGGCACTCGGCGCGGAAGACCGGTTCATGGAACGCGACCGTTTCCTGCGCACGGCCAGCAGCTATGCCGAAGGCCGCCCAGACATTGCCGCCGTCAACTGGCTCGTGCCGGTGACAAACGCGGAACGCGCCACGTTCGAGACATGGGTGCGGATCAACCTCGATGCGGGATTTCGCGGCCTGAGCGACCTGGGTCCAGGTTTCCAGCTTCATCCTGCAGCCGTCCGGGAACACTATCTGCCCCTGCTCTACACGTGGCCGCCGGCCAATTCGTTCCTGCGCGGCCTGGACTTCCTGACGGCGCCGGACCGCGTCGATGCGGCTGCGCGGGCCACCACGGCGACGTCGCCCGTGGCCAGCGGTCCGCTCCGGCTGATCGCCAACGGCGCCAACGGCATCGCCCTGTTCCGCGCGGTGCGGGAGCCCGGGCGCCCGCTGCTGGGCATGGTGGCGCTGCTCCTCGACACGCAAGTCTTCGTGAACCAAGCCGTGCGGCGCGCCGGCTTTTCCGGTTTCCAGATCAGCCTGGCCGACGTCACGCCAGGCGCCGTGCCGCGCACGCTGGCGGGCGATCCGAGCCGGCATACGGGCAATGGCGATTACGTCGTCCTGCTGGGATACGGCGGCCGGACCCTGCAGGCCCGCTTTTCACCGTCCACGGCCTACATGGAGGGCGAACGGGGACTCGCCAGCTGGATCGTGATCACGACGGGCCTGCTGCTGGCCGCGCTGCTGGGCGCGCTGATGCTGATCGTCAGCGGCGAGCGGGCCCAGATCGAGGCCCAGGTGGCGGACCGCACGGCGCGCCTGCAGGCCATCCTGGACAGTGCCGCCGACGCCATCGTCACCGTCGACGCGAACGGCCAGGTGATGTCGGCCAACCGCGCCACGGCGCTGCTGTTCGGCTACCAGATCACCCACCTGCCCGGCCTCGCCTTCACCGCGCTGGTGCCGGGGCATGGCGGAGAAAGCGGGCCGGACCTGCTGGCGCGCCTGGCCGGCAGCCGGCCCGAGGAACGCCAGCTGGACGGCCTGAACGCGCGGGGCGAACCCATGCCGCTCGCGGTGGCGGTGTCGATCGTCGACCTGGCCGG
Organism: Massilia sp. PDC64; assembly: GCF_900101265.1. GTDB lineage: Bacteria > Pseudomonadota > Gammaproteobacteria > Burkholderiales > Burkholderiaceae_D > Telluria. The sequence goes on along the minus strand of NZ_FMZS01000013.1, from coordinate 195,594 downwards.
CGAGCGCCTGTACGTGTGCATCCTGCGCGACCTGACGGAGCAACAGCGGGCCCAGGCGCGCATCCACCGCCTGGCCCATCACGACCCGCTGACGGGCCTGGAGAACCGCCATGCGCTCGGCATGCGCCTGGAACAGCAGCTCGCCCAGGCGCGCCGCAACCGGCAGCCGCTGGCCGTGCTGTTCATCGACCTCGACCATTTTAAAAAGATCAACGATTCGCTCGGCCACCAGGCCGGCGACGAACTCCTGGTGGGCGCGGCCGCGCGCATGAAGGACCTGCTGCGCGACGTGGACACCCTCGCCCGCCTCGGCGGCGACGAATTCATCATCGTGTTGTGCGGTCCCCTCTCCCCCGACAGCGTGAGCGCGGTGGCCGTGCGCCTCGTGGCGTCGCTGCAGCAGCCCTACCGCCTGGCCGGCACGACGGCACACAGCGGCGCCAGCGTGGGGGTGGCCCTGTACCCGGAAGACGGCCAGGATGCGGACACGCTGCTGCGCCATGCCGACATGGCGATGTACGCGGCCAAGCGCGAGGGCCGCGGCAATTTCCAGTTCTTCTCGCCTGCCATGAACGCGGCCACGCACGAACATCTGCTGCTGGAAAACCGCATGTGGGCGACGTTGGAAAACGGCGGTTTCGACGTCTACCTGCAGGCCCAGGTCGAGCTCGAGACGGGCAGCGTGATCGGCGCCGAGGTGCTGCTGCGCTGGCACGATCCGGAACTGGGCAGCGTCGAGCCCGGGCGCTTCATTCCCATCGCCGAGGAATCGGGCCTGATCCTGCCGCTCGGCGACTGGGTGCTGGCGCGCGCGATGGCCCTGCTGGCCGAGTGGCGCGACGACGGCATGGATCACCTGCGCCTGGCCGTGAACCTGTCGGCGCGCCAGTTCAGCGGCGGCGCCCTGCTGTCGCGCCTGGACGAGCTGCTCGCCGAGCACGCGATCGACCCGGCGCGGATGGAGCTGGAGATCACGGAAACGGCCGCGATGCGCGATCCGGAAAACACGCGCAGCCTGCTGCAGCAGCTGCGCGCGCGCGGCTTCAAGCTGGCCATCGACGACTTCGGCACCGGCTACTCGTCGCTGGCCTACCTGAAGCTGTTCGCGATCGACCGCATCAAGATCGACCGCGGCTTCGTGCGCGACATCGAGACGAACCCGAACGATGCCGCCATCGTCGACGCGACCATCGGCCTGGCCCATGCGCTCGGGCTGGGCGTGATCGCGGAAGGCGTGGAGACGCAGGCGCAATGGGGCTTCCTGCGCGACCGCAACAGCGACGAGGCGCAGGGCTACCTGTTCGGGCGGCCGATGCCGGCACCGGAATTCCGGGATTTCGTCAGGGCGCGAGCGCAGCCAGTACCTGGCCCTTGAGCGCCTTGATGAGGGCCGTCTCGTCGGGCGGGACGCCTTCCGGCGCGAGCTCCGTGCGGTCGGCGTAGAACAGGCCCAGTTGCACCTTGCCGACCACCAGCGGCAGCACGATGAAGCTCTGCGCGTCCGGCAGCAGCGCCTTGTGCCAGGCCGGCAGCAGGTCGCGGATCTTGGCGCTGCGCGCGTCCGAGATCATGAGGTCGGCGTCGTTCTCCATCGCCAGGTAGAACAGGTCGCGCGCGCCCTTCTCGCCGGCGGGCGCCAGCGCAAACGTGAAGCCATCCTGCACGCGCGCCTGCGCGAGCCCGAACGACGCGCGGGCGCGGTACTGCCCGGCGCGCACGTCCTTCAGCACGACTGTCGCGAAGCGGAAGCCCAGCGCCGTGTACAGCGTCTCCAGCACGGCCATGACGACGTCGTTGGCCTTGTGCCGGCCGGAGGCGCGCATCTGGGTGACGTCCTGCACGCCGGCCAGCAGCAGGTCGCGCGCGTTCTTCGGCTTGCCGCTCGGGTAGCAACCCTTGTCCTCTTCCTCGCCCGCGCCCAGCGTCGCCAGCAGCAGCACGTTGGGCAGGCCGCCCTTGTCTTCCTGCGGCGCGCGGCGCGGCACGGGTTGCAGGTTCATGCTCTGCAGGAGGCTCGTCATTTCGAACGCGACCGTCTCGAACAGCTCGTCCAGCTCGGCCGCACCAAGGTTCAGCGCAGTGCCGTAGCGCGCCAGCAGCGCCTGCGCTTCCGGCGTGTCGGACGGCGTGGCGGTCCTGCCCATCAGGCGCGCCACGTCCAGGCTGAACGACGCCACCTGGCGCATCCATTCGCCGCGGTTGACGGCCAGCTTGAGCGTGCCCGCCTCCAGCGGGCGCTGGGCGCGCATGATGACGTCCGGGATCTTCCACTCGCCCAGCACGGCCTCGGACAGGGCGTCGAAGCCGCAGCCGAGGATCATCTGCGCGGCCTGTGCGGGCGTATGCTTGCCGGTGGCGAGGAGGGCCTGGATCTCGCGGTAGCGGTCATGCTCGTGCGATGCCACCAGCAGCGCGCCGAGGTTCTTGAACAGCGCGCCGATCGACGCTTCCTCCGCGCCCTGGTAAAAGCTGTGGCGCGCCATCTCGCGGCCCACGAGGCTCGCGCACAGCGACGCCTCCAGCTCCACGCGCACGCTGTACGCATGGTCGCTGCTGGCCAGCGCGTCGACGAGCAGCATTGCCAGCGCGACCGTGCGCACGTTGTCGAAGCCCAGCAGCGAGATCGCACGCGACACCGTCGTAACGGCCGTGCCGGCCGCCGTGCGGTAGCGGACCGTGTTCGCCAGGCGCAGGATGCGCTGCGTGAGCGCGACGTCGGACAGCACGTAGTGCGCGAGGTCGTGGGTGCCCTGGTCTTCCGACGTGGCCATCTGCACGACGCGCGCGATGGCGCTGCCGAGCGCGAACATGTCGTCGTCGCCGCAGACCTTCTGCAGCAGCGCGGCGCGCACGCGGCGTCCGCCGTCCGTCGGCTGGAACGGCGCGGCATTCGTGTTGGGATGGGAAGCGGCGCTCCCGACTGCAGGAATCATGATGGCTTAGCCGGCCCTTTTCGGACGTGGACCCTTGTCGTATTTCTTGAGAATCTGCTGGTGCAGCCCGGCCAGCGCGGGCAGCTTCGGGTTGACCGGATCGAGCCGGCGCACCCCGGCGATGTAGCCCAGGGCCTGCTGGCCGAGGCGCTCGTCCCAGCCTTCGTGGTCCAGGCATTTCAGGATCGCCAGCGCGGCGTTGAACACGACCTGCGGATTGTCCGGCAGCTTGGTCGCCGCTTCCTGCATCAGCACGACGGCGCCCTTGAAGTCGCCGCTCTTCGCCTTGGCGGCGCCGGTGGCGACAAGGTCGACGACCTGCTGGCGGCTTTCCATGGCCAGTTTCTGCGCCATCTCGGCCTGGCCCGCATTTTCGAACACGGCCATCGCGCGCGCCACCGCGGCGCCGTTCTGCGCATTGCGCATCACGTCGCGCACGATCTCGGCGGCGCCCTCCTCCATGCCGTTCTCGATGCAGGTGCGGGCCAGCTCCAGCTTGATCTCCGGGCGCAGGTCGGGCGCGTCCTGGCTGGCCGCGAGGGCCGTCGCCAGCGCTTCGGCCAGGCGCGCCTCGTTGCCCGTGTATTCGTGCACGAGGCTCGACGCGATGGCGCTGCACAGCGGCGTGTGCTTCTGGAACGCCATCGATTTGTCGAGGTCGCGGATGACGGCCGCGGCCTGCACCGGATCGCCCTTGCGCACGAGGGTCTGCACGAGACGCACGTGGTCCTGCGGGTCCTTGAATTCGGAATACTTGGCCTTGCTGACGACCTGCTTGAGGATCTTCTCGGCCGTGTCGTGATCGCCCGCCTCCAGCGCCGTCTCGCCCAGCTTGCGCAGCCGGCGCACCGCGTGCGGAGAGACGGCCACGGCCTCCGTCAGCACGGCCTGCGCCGCATCCAGCGCGCCGATCGCCTCGTGCGTGCGTGCGAGCCAGTCGTAGGCGTCGACGAAGTTCTTGTTGCTGTCGACGAGGTCTTCGAGCATCTCGCGCGCGTCGTCGTAGCGCTCGCGCAGGAACAGCGTCTTGGCCAGGCCCAGGCGCGCCCAGGCGATGGCCTTGGTCTCGACCAGCTTGCGGTAGATGGGCTCCGCCTCGTGCGGCTCGCCAAGGAACATGTGCAGTTCGGCGCGCAGGCGCATGAAGTCGACGAGGTAGCGCGGATGGCGCTCCTCGCCGTCGAGGCAGGCGGCGATCGCCTCGCGCTGGCTGCCCGCCTCCATCAGCTCGTACACGGGCAGCAGCGCATTACGCCGTTCCAGGCCGCGTGCGATGCGTTCGAGCAGGCGGTCGGCCGTAAACGGTTTCAGGATGTAGTCGGTGGGACCCAGTTCGGCGGCGCTGACGACCTTGCCGTAATCGCCTTCGGCCGTGACCATGAAGAACATCGTCGACAGCGGCATGAGCTTGTGGTGGCGCACGTCTTCGAGCAGTTGCTGGCCGTCCTGGCCGCCCTCGAGCGCGTATTCGCACAGGATCAGGTCGTAGTGCTTCAGGTCGAGGTGCTTGACGGCCTGGTTCGAGCTGCCGACGTGGTCGATCTTGCTCAGGCCGCACATGTTCAGCATGTTGTGGATCATCGAGCGCATCCCGGCGTGCGGCTCGATGATCAGGGCGTTGAGGCCGTCAAGTTCGTTCATGTCCCGGTTTTCCGTATGTGCCTGCGATGGGCTGGGAGGGCTGCATGGGCCCGCGTGTCTACCGAGTATATTACGTCCAGGGAACAAAATTCTTGAATTTCACTAGTATGTAACTTAGTGAAATGTCGCGAAAAACCACACTTTTGGTTGTTCAGGCGCCGGGCTGGCGCGCGGCGGCCTGGCGCAGCGGCGCGCGGTGGCCGTTGGCGCATTCGGGGCGGGCGCCGCCGATCATGATGTTCTGATAACGGACTTCGTATTTGCCGGCCGACAGTTTATCGATGAGGAATTTGGCGCGGCCCAGCACGTAGACGTGACGCACGTTGGAACGGCGGTCCAGGTCATAGATCTTGACCAGGACGGGCGAAGGATTGTTGCTGTTGTCGACCAGCACCTGCATTTCCTCGCCCTGGTTGCCGAGCGGATAACCGTCGATGTAGCCGGACTGGGCCGGCCACGGGTCGCCCGTCGGCGCGACCTGGGCTTGCAGATCGGTATCGCAATCGGGGGCGCGGGCCGGCACGATCAGCTGGGTCACGCCGAGGGCCTTGATATCGGGCGGCGCATCGGCCTGCCCGGCCGGGCGCGCCCAGCCGTCGGCGCTGGCGTCGCTGCCGAGCGGGTCCGGCGGCGTGTTCGGCGTGTTCGGCGTGGAGGCGGAAGCGGACGCCGACGCGGAGGCCGATGCGGGCACCGCGGCCGTGGGCTGGGCCTTGCCCGGCCAGGCCAGCGCGCTCGGCAGCACCTTCGGCGGATCGAGGAGGACGATGGCCAGCGCGCCGCCGCCCGCGAACGAGGCCAGCATCAGGCCCCACCAGCGCGGGTCGCGCAGCACGCGCCAGCGCGACGGCGCCTCGACCTGGCGCGGTTCCCAGTGCTCGCCGCCGCGCGGCTTCTCGCGGCCATCTTCGCCATGGGAACTTTCCAGCCACTCCACTTCCCACTCTTCCGACGCGATCCATTCGTCGTGCTCCTTGCGGCGCACGGGATCGGACAGGATGTTGTAGGCCGTATTGACGATGGCCATGATGCGGGCGGCACGCTCGTCGCCCGGATTCTTGTCGGGGTGGTATTTCTGACTCAGGGCCTTGTAGGCCGCGCGAATGACTTCCTGCGGTGCGTGGCGCGACACCTTCAGGTTGTCATAATGGGTATGGATCTTGGCCATGGGTCAGGGTTGGGTTGCACAGGGCGCCAGCTGCTTCAATATTAGCCGATTCGTTCTTTAACGGCAGAGGCACGGGGCAGCCTGCCGTACGGGCGGCGTTACAGCATAGCCGGGTTTGTGTCCACAGCGCAAGATGTCAGTATCACAACTTGTGGCTGCGATCGGCGCGTTCGATGGCGGGATCGACCGCGACGCCGTTGCCGACGATGAGCACCTTGAACAATTCCCCCATTTCGGCCGGCGACACGAGCTTCTGCACGGTCTTCGACTGCGGCAGGTAGCGCAGCGCATCCTCCGGGTCCGTTCTCAAGAGCAGGTCGCCGATGCCGGCCGCCAGCAGGAAGGCCGCCTGGTTCATGTAGCCGAGCACGTCCAGCCCCGCGCCGTGGGCCGCCAGCGCCATCGCCGTGAAATCGACGTGCGCCGTGATGTCCTGCAGGCCCGGCAAATAAAACGGGTCCGGGTGCGCATGATGGCGGTAATGACACATCAGCGTGCCGCTCGTGCGCTCGTCGAAATAATACTCATGGGCCGGGAAACCGTAGTCGATCAGGATCGCGGCGCCCTTCCCCTTCTCGAACATCTGCGCCAGCGAGCGCATGAAACCGCAGGCAACCGGGTGCACTTCGGTCAGATAACCGTCCTGCAACGTGTCGGCGTCGGGAATCTGGCGGGCGATCTGGTCCAGCAGCGCGGCGTCCGGTTCTGCAGGCGTGAAGGCGAAACGGCCGTCGTCGACCGTCACCATCTGCCGCAGCCAGCGGCCGCCGTCGCGCACGACGAGCTCGACCGGCATCGCATCCAGCACCTCGTTGGCGAGCACGACACCGCGGAACGCCACCGGGAAATCGTGCGTCCAGCGCACCTGGGGGAAATCCTTCAATGCTTCCTGCTGGCGCGCCCGCAATTCGCCCGACAGTTCGATGATCGTGTAACTGTCGACCGGCACGCCCAGTTCGCCCAGCGTCGTCAGGACGTCGTAGGCCAGTTTGCCCGTGCCGGCGCCGAATTCGATGATGTTGGGGCCACTTTGGGCCATAATAGCGGCGGCCGCGCGCGCCAGCGTGGCACCGAACAGCGGGCTGATCTCGGGCGACGTGGTGAAATCGCCATCGCGGCCCAGCTTCGCCGCACCGCCGCTGTAATAGCCGAGATTCGGCGCGTACAGCGCCAGTTCCATGAAACGCGAAAACGGGATGGCGCCGCCCTGGTCGGCGATCTCGGCAGCGATCATGCGCTGCAGGGCTTGGGACGCGGCCAGCGCGTCGCTCGAGGGAAGAGGTAAGGACATCCGGCCATTGTAGCGAGAATCGGCAGCGACCCACAAACGGCGCCAGACATCACGATGACACAGACATTTTCGATTCCAGACACCCCCGCCCGTCCCCATACCGGTCGCGCGCGCACGGCCCTCGTCACCGGCGCCGGCCGGCGCATCGGGCGCGCCATCGCGCTCGGCATGGCCGAGGCCGGCTGGGACGTCGCCGTGCACTACCGCCAGTCGGCTTCCGAGGCCGACGAGGTCGTGGCGGCCATCCGCGCCCTCGGCCGGCGCGCCGTCGCGCTGCATGCGGACCTCGCCGATGAGACTGCCGTACGCGCCCTGCCCGGCCAGGTCGTGCATCTGCTGGGCGGTCTGGATTGCATCGTCAACAACGCGTCGTTGTTCGAATACGACAAGCCGGACGCCTTTTCTCCGGCCCTGCTGGCCACCCACATGCAGTGCAACGTGGCCGCCCCGCTGCTGCTTGCGCAGGCATTGCACGCGCTGGTGCCGGACGGCGGCCAGGCCGTCGTGATCAACCTGCTCGACCAGAAACTGTACAATCTCAACCCGGATTTTTTGTCGTACACGTTGTCGAAAGCGGCATTGCAGACGGCGACCACGATGCTGGCCCAGGCGCTGGCACCGAAACTGCGCGTCGTCGGCGTCGCGCCCGGCATCACGCTCGTCTCGGGCGACCAGAGCGCGGACGGCTTCGAGCGCGCGCACAAGGTCACGCCGCTGGGACGCTCGTCCACGCCGCAGGACATCGTCGACGCCGTGTGCTACGCGGCGAATGCGAAGGCGCTGACCGGTACCACCCTGCTCGTCGACGGCGGCCAGCACCTGATGCCGCTGGCGCGCGACGTGATGTTTTTGACCGAATAACTCCCTGATAAGGTTTCCTATGTTGTCCGCCCTGTTCTACCCGCAGCTGCGCGATTGCCGCAGGCTGTTCCTGCGCAATTACGAAGTCATGATCAACATCGGTGTCCATGAGTTCGAAAAGAAGGGCGAGCAACGCGTCCTGATCAATGTCGACCTGTACATCCCGCTCGCCCTGTCGACGCCGAAGGACGACCAGCTGCACGAAGTGGTCGACTACGACTTCATGCGCGAGACCATCGCCAAACGCATGGCGCAAGGCCACGTGCACCTGCAGGAAACGCTGTGCGACGACGTCGTGAAGGCGATGCTGGCGCACCCGAACGTGCGCGCGGCCCGCGTGTCGACGATGAAGCCCGACGTGTATCCCGACTGCGAAGGCGTCGGCGTCGAAGTGTTCCAGATCAAGGATGAAGCATGAATGAAGCGACCCTGACGCGTCCGGCCGACGCGCCCGATGCCGTCGACAAGAAGGCGGAAAAGCAGGCTTACGAGAACAACAAGCTGCACAAGCGGCTGTGCCGCCTCGTCGGCCAGGCGATCGGCGATTTCAACATGATCGAGGACGGCGACAAGGTCATGGTCTGCCTGTCCGGCGGCAAGGACAGCTATGCGCTGCTGGACATCCTGATGACCCTGCGCGAGCGTGCCCCGATCAAGTTCGACATCGTCGCCGTCAACCTCGACCAGAAGCAGCCGAATTTCCCGGCCGACGTGCTGCCGGCGTATCTGGACAAGCTGGGCATCCCGTACCACATCGAAAACCAGGACACCTACAGCATCGTCAAGCGCCTGATCCCGGAAGGCAAGACGACCTGTTCGCTGTGCTCGCGCCTGCGGCGCGGCATCCTGTACCGCGTGGCTGACGAACTGGGCTGCACGAAGATCGCCCTGGGCCACCACCGCGACGACATTCTCGAGACCTTCTTCCTGAACATGTTCTTCGGCGCGAAGATCAAGGGCATGCCGGCCAAGCTCGTCTCGGACGACGGCAAGCACGTCGTGATCCGCCCGCTGGCCTACGTGAAGGAAGCGGATACGGAACGCTACGCCGAGGTCAAACAGTTCCCGATCATCCCATGCGACCTGTGCGGCTCGCAGGAAAACCTGCAGCGCAAGCAGATCAAGGCGATGCTGCGCGACTGGGAGAAGAAATACCCGGGCCGCGTGGAAAACATCTTCTCGTCGCTGTCGACCGTCGTGCCGTCGCACCTGATGGACCGCGACATGTTCGGCTTCCAGGACCTGAAGGCGGACGGCGTGGCCAATCCGGCCGGCGACATCGCGTTCGACGAAGAGCCCTGCTCGACGCCGGCGACGGGGACCATTCCGCTGCAGCCGCTGTAAGCCTTACTGTTTTTGCAGCTTCGCGTGGATGTCGTTGACGGCCATCAGGCCGGCCGACGCGAAAAATTTATGGTACTCGGCCACCATCTCGCCGTTGACGATGACGGGATCGGTGGCGACCCAGGTCTTCGCCACCTCGATGTCGGGCGTGGCGAAGACGAAGATGCCGCGCTTGCCCTCCACCCCGTCCAGCGGCCCCGCCACCACCAGCTTCTTCTCGGCCGCCAGGCGCTTCATGTTGGCAAAGTGCCCTTCGAACATCTTCGTGCGCTCAGCCCCATCCGGCACCCGCGTGGGGCCCGTCTTCAGGATCACGAGCACATAGCTGCGCATGCCGTTCTCGTTCGCGCCGAGCGACTGGGCCAGCGCCGCATCGTATTGCGCGGCCGCCGGGGCGAACGCCGCCAGCGCCAGGGCACATCCCACTGCCATTTTTCTGATCCACATCGCGTGTCCCCGTGTCGATGATGAGGTCAGCCAGCCTAGCACGAGCGGCACAGAAACTGAACGTCTACGCACCATGCATGGCTTGACATTCTCTATGTAGTGCAGTTTCTTCATGAACGGGTACTGAGATCGATTTCACTCTCGCGATCAACGATCCGGAGGCTCATTGGCGCGGAAAACAGATGTAATATTCCTACCCTCCCGTCACGTCCATCTGGATTCCTCATGCAAATCGGCCAACCCGCCGGTACCGCCCAGCCCGGCGGCACCGCTACCCACGCCAACACCCAGGTCGCGAGCCTGCGCGTCTTCGTGTTCGCCCTGTTCTTCACGTTCGGCGGCATCACGAGCCTGAACGACGTCATCATCCCGAAACTGAAGGACTTGTTCACGCTGTCGTACGCCCAGGCGATGCTCGTGCAATCGGCCTTCTTTGCCGCCTATTTCATCGTGTCGCTGCCTGCCGCCGCCATCGTGCAACGCATCGGCTACATGCGCACGGCCGTCGTCGGCCTGCTCACGATGACGGCGGGCTGCCTGCTGTTCATCCCCGCCTCCTCGTCCGGCATGTTCAGCACCTTCCTGCTCGCGCTGTTCGTGCTGGCGGCCGGCATCACCATCGTGCAGGTCGTGGCCAATCCGCTGATCTCGATGCTGGGCGCCCCCGCCACCGCGTCCAGCCGCCTCACCTTCGCCCAGGCCTTCAACTCGCTCGGCACGACCGTCTTCCCCTACGTCGGCGCCATCCTGATCCTCGGCTCGCTGGCCCACGTCGACCAGTCGACCCTGTCGGCCGACGCGCTCGCCGCCTATCGCGCGGCCGAGAGCCAGGTCGTCGTGCACACCTACCTCGGCCTGGCCGTCGCGCTGGCCGTCGTCGCCTTCCTCGTCTGGACGAACCGCAACAAGCTCGTCGAGCATCCCCATCCCGACAGCAGCATGTGGAGCGCCTTCGACCTGCTGAAACAGCCCCGCTTCGCGTTCGGCACCCTGTGCATCTTCCTGTACGTCGGCGCCGAAGTGGCCGTCGGCTCGCTGATCGTCAACTACCTGATGCAGCACGACGTGCTGGGCCTCGGTGCCGAGGCGGCCGGCAAGCACGTGCCCCTGTACTGGGGCGGCGCGATGGTCGGCCGTTTCCTCGGCGCCTACGTCTTGCGCATCTGCTCGCCGGGCAAGGTGCTGGCCGGCGCCGGCGCCATCGCGGCCCTGCTGCTGCTCGTCTCCGCCACCACCCAGGGCGCCACGTCGGGCTGGGCGCTGCTGGCCATCGGCCTCGTCAACTCGATCATGTTCCCCACCATCTTCACGCTGGCGTCGGAAGGCCTGGGCGAACGCGCGGCCGAAGGCTCGGGCCTGATCTGCGTGGCCATCGTCGGCGGTGCCATCGTGCCCCTGGTCACGGGCTACGCCGCCGACGCCGCCGGCCTGCGCCTCGCGCTGGCCGTGCCGGCCGTGTGCTACCTGCTGATCCTCGCCTTCGGCTGGTACGCACGCCGGCCGCTGCAGCGCTGCTGAGCGCGCCCGGCCACCGCATCCCGGCCGGCTCATCCCGGCCGCCTCATCCGGCCACGTCAGTGCCCGCCGGGCTCACGCCATCCGGCTGCCTGCGGGCCTGGCCGAGCTGGCGCAGCGCGCGGGCATTGATGCGGTCGCGCTCGGGATCGCGCAGCCAGCCCCACTTGTCGAAGTAGCGCCACGCCGACACGCACCGCCACCAGAGCGCGGCCGACCGCCTGCGCCAGCTGCGCGCTCCGGCCTGGGCCGGATCACGAACAACGGCCACATGCGGCACGAACACGGTGCGCGCGATGCGTGCGGTGCGGCGCGCCAGGTCGACGGTGTCGAAGCGCTGCAGGAAACGCTCGTCGAACATGCCGGCGCGCAGTGCGGTGTCGACCCGCATCATCAGGCAGCAGGACGGCGGCACCGGCACCTCCATCACCCGGCTGTATCCGCCCGCGTGCAACTGGTAGCGTGCCAGCCTGCCGCTGGACCGGCGCAGCAGCGGAAAGCAGCGTCCCAGCAACAGTTCCAGCGGTCCCGGCAGCAGGCTGCACAGCGGCTGCAGGCGCCCATCCGCATCCTGCACCCGCGGCGCCAGCAGGCCCACGTCGGGATGCTGCTCCATGTAGGCGATCATCCGGGCCACCGCGTCGAGCGGCAAGCCGATGTCGGGCGCAAGCAGCAGGTGGTAGGCACTCCCCGCGGCGGCCGCCTCGCGCAGGATCCGGTTATGGGCGCGCGCCTGACCCGGCCGGTCCGGCTGCGGGCGGTAGTGCGCGCCGTAGCTCCCGGCCAGCGCGGCCAGCACTGGCTGTTGCGCATCGTCGACCAGGTAGACCTGCAGGTGCGGGCATGCTGTCGTGAGGCTGAGCAGCAGGTGCTCGATCCGGTCCGGTGCCGCCGTCCCGCAGACGATGCAGCAGCTGGCCCGGACGGCCGTGGCACTCATGCTCAGCCTCCGCCGCGCGCCCGCGTTCGGCGGTTAGTTGCAAAACGGAAAATCTTGTCCATGGCACCCTCCAGCGAACGAAACACATGAGTTCAGAGTGGCGCCGTGCACGACGGTTGCAGCGGAATCGGCGGCAGTTGAGCAGGATCAGACTGCAAGCATCTGCCGCCGACGGATGAATAAGGAAGAGGTCGAAGAGTTACAGCGCCACGTCGGTGCGCATGACCGGATACAGGTTCAGCCGCTCATCCCAGGACGGGTGGCGGCGCGCAAAGAATTCCAGCCGCGCATGGGCGTTCTTTGCGAATGCCGGATCGGTCTCGACCTTATGCCGGAATTCCGCGGCCAGCGCCGGATCGCGTGCCATCTGTTCGCGCGCCACGTCCTCGGCCACGTATTCCTCCATGTATTCCTTGCGCTCGAAGGCGTTGTTGAACTCGCCCCAGGCCAGCAGCGAGTCCGGGGCCTGCGGCTCGAACAGGGCCATGACGAGGCGTGCCTTGGGCTGGGCGATCGGCACGAACAGCGCGCCCTTGGCGAGGTTGCGCGGCTCGGGCTTCCAGCTGCCCTCGACCTTCAGGCGCTGGTGCGATTCGAACGACGTCGGAGAAAACGCGGCCTGGTCGGCGCGGAAGGTCTGGACGGGTGCGGCGTCGACGGCCTTGTCCAGCTTGCGGAACACGATGCCGTGTTGCACGAGCTTCGTCGCGACCATGTGCGCCCACGCGGCCGGCACGACGTAGCCCGCGCCCGGCGCCTGCACCTGCAGGTCGGTCACGACCTCGTCGCGCAGCGGCACGTGCCAGACCTGCGGCTTCGTTTCGTCGTAACGGGTCATCAGCATGCCCGACACGTCGGACATCGTGCGCGTGTAGGCATAGCCCTGGAAGTCGACCATCGTCGTCTTGTCGGTGGTGCGGTACGTCAGCGCCACGGGCTGGCCGGCGATGCGCGTGGCGCGTGCGTCGGCTGCATGCGCCGCCTGCGTCCATTCGGCACCGTGGGCAGCCACCTGCTGCAGCACGGAGACGATGGCATTGTGCGTGATGCGCACGCGGGTCGGGTAGTCCTTCCACGAATGCGTCTCGACGAGCATGGCCATCCGGTTACGGAGCTGGAAATAGCCGGTCGAGAAGCGCGGATCGGAGACGCCGTCGACGAAGCCCGAGGCCGGGTCGTCCGTCTCCTTGAACGACATGTAATAGGACTGCGGCATCGAACCCTGCTTGCCGATGTCGGCGATGACGTTCGTGCGCAGGGCCTGGCCGACCTTGCGGAATTCCGGGTCGCCCGAGTAAACGGGTTCGACCTGGATGGAGACGTCGTGCTGGAACATGGCGCCGTCCGTGACGTGCAGGTCGACGTAGGTCAGCGGATCCCACGCGTTCACCAGCGCCAGCATGGCTTGCATCTCGGGCGCGTCGGCCTTCACGTAGTCGCGGTTCAGGTTGTAGTTCTGCGCCGTCGTGCGCCACCCCATCTCGACGGGACCGCGCTGGTTCGGGCGGTTCCATTTCGCAAAGCGCTCGTGGCCGTCGACGTTGAACACGGGGACGAACAGCAGCACCTGCTTGTCGAGCACACCCGCCGCCGTTTTGCCTTCGAGGATTTCACGCAGGGCGAGAAAGCCCGCGTCCTTGCCATCGATCTCGCCCGCGTGGATGCCGCCCTGGATCAGCGTCACGGGCAGGTTCGCCTTGCGCGCCGCCTCGGGCGTGAACACGCCGCGCGCGTTGACGGCCAGCGCCAGCATCGGCCGGCCTTCCGGCGTCGTGCCGAACTGGAAGCATTTCACCTGCTTCGGATACGCCTGCTGGAACGCGCCGCACAGCTTCACGACCTCGTCGTAGCGGCCCGTGGCCTGGAAGCCGGAGCGCTCGGACACGGTCACCAGATCAGGCGCGGCATGGGCCAATGGGGCGGCCAGCAAGGCCAGCAAAAACGCAGTGCGGATCATCGATAAACTCCGGCAGGATTGAAGAGGTTCAAGCCGGAAATTATAGATCGGCAATCCGGTCAGCGTGTCCTGGGCGGATAAATCGCGATCTCCTTCATCTGCGACCGCGCGATGTGCATCGGCACGCGCCGCGCCCGCGCCGTCGACGCCGCGGGGCACGCATTGGTGGCGCGGTACGCGAGCGCGGCGGCCAGCATGCCCTCGGCGGGATCGCCCAGCGCATGCGCCATGTCGTCGGACACGGCGCAGGTCGGCGCGAAGCCGTCCGCGAAATCGCCGAACCCCTTCGCGTTCACGCCCTGGAACTGGATCGTGAAGTAGGTCGTGCCGCAGTTGTCCGTCGGCAGGAAGCCGTAGGGCTTGCCGCAGGTCGCGCCGCCGATGAGGTCCACCTGGACGTCGACGCCGCGCAGGCCGTTGATGACGGCTTCGCTGGCCGAGCACGTGTCGGGCGTCGTCAGCACGGTCACGCGCTTCAGGCCCAGGTAGGGCAACGCCATGTTGCGCGGCGCGGAGAAGCCGTAGGCCGTGTTGCGGAACGGGATCGGAGCGTCGGGCGCCGTCTTGTCGTTGTACAGCGCGCGTTCGAACGTCTTGCCGGCCGTGCTTGGCCCCGCGATCATGTACGCGAGTTCGCTGGCGACGTACAGCAGGCCGCCGCCGTTGTAGCGCATGTCGAGCACGAGGTCCGACGCGCCCTGGCTCTTCAGGCTCGTGAACGCGTTGACGAGCTGCAGTTCGGAGACGGCGTTGTGGTCTTCGAAGCTCAGGTAACCCACCTTGCCGGTCGGCGTGTCGATCACTTTCACGTTTTTCACGGGCGTCGTCGTGACGACGGCGGACGTCAGCGCGATGTCCATCGTGGTGTCGCCGCGGCGGAACGTGAGCGTGTGGCGCTCGCCGGCTTTCTCCGGCGACAGGCCGTCGTTCAGCAGCGCGACCTGCGCCTTGTCGGTGGTGTTGATGAAGTCGATGCCGTCGACGGCCGTCAGCAGGTCACCCCGCTGGATGCCTGCGGCGGCGGCGGGCGAACCCGGCTCGACGATCGCGGCAATCCAGGTACGCGGTGCCGTCGTGGAGTTCACGGACCAGGTCAGGCCATAGCCCGTGTCCTGGCTCGCATTCGTGAGGGCATCCCATTCCGCCGTCGTGTAGGTGAAATGGAAACGGTCCTTCGGCTTGCCCGATGCGGTCAGCGCGGGCGTCTTGAGCGCATCGAAATAGTCGAGCGTGTTCGTGTAGTCCGCCATGCGGACTGTCGATGGGATCTCGTTGTACCAGAGATAAGTCGCATCGGTCCAGCCACGCAGGAATTTCATCTCGTCCTGCAGCGTGCCCTGGCGGTCCGGGAACGCATAACCCTCGGCGTCGACGCCCGTGCGCGGCGCGGCGCACAGGTTCTGGTAGCTCATGTAGTCGGACGGGATCGGATCCGGGGTCACGGCCGGCGGCGTGGGCGGCGTGGTCGGTGGCGTGGGCGTGCTCGTCCCGGTACCGGGATTGCTGGCGACGGGCGTCGAGGCGCCGATGCCTGGACTCCCACCGCCGCCGCCACAGCCGGACAGCGTGACGAGCGCCGCGACAGCGCAGGCGAACAGGCAGGAAAAACGGGGCGGCAAAGCGGAGGAGGAAAGCGATTTCATGCATCCGATTATAGTCCCGGCCGCCTCGCGAAATACATCCAACTGTAACAGTTGGTGCAATACGACAATGCCGCCTGCCGAAGGTCATCCGGCAGGCGGCACCGTGTCAAAACGACAGCATCAGGCGGCGCGGGTGGCGGTGCCGCCCCCGTGGAACGCGGCCACCAATTCCGCTTCCTTGCGCTTGGCCGTCTTCAGGTTGCGCTCCTTGACGTGGCCGAAGCCGCGGATGTCTTCCGGGATGCTCGCGATGGCCACGGCCTGCGCCAGGTTCTCGGCCGTCAGCTTGGGCAGCAGGCCTTCGATCGTGCCGCGATAGTCCTGGATCAGGGCACGCTCCATCCGGCGCTCGGCCGTGTGACCGAACGGATCGAACGCCGTGCCGCGCAAGCCTTTCAGCTTCGCGAGCACGCCGAAGGCCTTCATCATCCACGGGCCGAATTCCTGTTTCACGAGGTGGCCTTCCTTGTCCTTCTTCGCGAACAGCGGCGGCGCCAGGTGGAACTTCAGTGTGACGTCGCCTTCGAACATGCCGTCGATCTTGGCCATGAACGCGGGATCCGTGTACAGGCGCGCGACTTCGTACTCGTCCTTGTAGGCCATCAGCTTGTGCAGGTAGCGCGCGACGGCTTCCGTCAGGCGCGTGCCCTTGCCCAGCTTTTCCTCGGCGGCGCGGACGCGGTCGACGAACGCCTTGTACTGCGCGGCATAGTCGGCATTCTGGTAAGCGGTCAGCAGTTCGACGCGGCGCTTGACGAGATCGTCGAGCGTCTGCGCGCGCTTGAATTCGATCACCTTCGCGGGTGTGACGAGCTTTTGCACGGATGGCAGGTCGTACGCGGCCGTGCGGCCCCAGTTGAACGCCGCCTTGTTGAAGGCGACCGACACGCCGTTCAACTCGATCGCCTTCATGATCGACGCTTCCTGCAGGGGCACGTGGCCCTTCTGGAACGCATAGCCCAGCATGAACATGTTGGTGGCGATGGCGTCACCCATCAACGTGGTCGCGATGTGGCCCGCGTCGATGAAGTCGACGTTGCCTTCGCCGCAAGCCTGCACGATGGCGCCGCGCGAACCCTCGGCCGGGAACTGCCAGTCCGGGTTCTTGATGAATGCGGCGGTGGTGGCGCCCGTCGCGTTGACGGCGGCCCACGTACGGCCTTCGCCCATGCGCGACAGCGCGTCGCGGCTGGCCGTCACGATCTGGTCGCAGCCGATCACGAGGTCCGCGTTACCGGTGCCGACGCGCGTCGAGTACAAATCGCCCTGGCGGTCCGCAAGGCGCACGTGCGACATCACGGGACCGCCCTTCTGCGCGAGACCGCTCATGTCCAGCACGAGGGCGCCCTTGTTCTCGACGTGGGCGGCCATCGCGAGGATCTGGCCGACCGTCACGACACCCGTGCCGCCGATGCCCGTGACGAGGATGCCGAACGGGTTCGTCGTGGCCGGGATCTTCGGCATCGGCAGCGCCGGCGGCGTCGCTTCGGCAGCGGTCTTCTTCGGCTTTTTCAACCCGCCGCCTTCGACCGTGACGAAGCTCGGGCAGAACCCGGTCACGCACGAAAAATCCTTGTTGCACGAGGACTGGTTGATCTGGCGCTTGCGGCCCAGTTCCGTCTCCAGCGGTTCGACGGACAGGCAGTTCGACTGCTTCGAGCAGTCGCCGCAGCCTTCGCACACGGCTTCGTTGATCACCGCGCGCTTGGCCGGATCCGGGTACGTGCCTTTCTTGCGGCGGCGGCGCTTTTCGGACGCGCAGGTCTGGTCGTAGATCATGGCCGACACGCCCGGCATTTCGCGCAGTTCGCGCTGCACGTCCATCAGTTCCGAGCGGTGGCGCACGGTGACGCCTTCGGCCCACGGATAATCGTCCGGGTATTTGTCCGGCTCGTCCGTGACGACGACGATCGGCTTGACGCCTTCGGCAGCCAGCTGGCGGCTGATCTTGGCCGGATCGAGCGGACCGTCGACGACCTGGCCGCCCGTCATCGCGACGGCGTCGTTGTAGAGGATCTTGTAGGTGATGTTGACCTTGGCCGCGACGGAGGCGCGGATCGCCAGCACGCCCGAGTGGTAATACGTGCCGTCGCCGAGATTCGCGAACACGTGCTTCTCGCCCGTGAACGGCGCCTGGCCGATCCACGTGACGCCTTCGCCGCCCATGTGCGTGAACGTGGACGTCTCGCGGTCCATCCACAACACCATGTAGTGGCAGCCGATGCCGGCCATCGCGCGCGAGCCTTCCGGCACCTTGGTCGAACTGTTGTGCGGGCAGCCGGAGCAGAAGTACGGGATGCGGTCCGTTTCCGGATTCGCCTTCGGGATGTTCTTGAGAATCAGCTCCTTCGCTTCGAGGAAGGCGATGCGCTCCTTCACCCGTTGCTCGACCGGGTGGCCGGCGCAGTAGTGCGAGATGCGCGACGCGATCGCGCGCGCGACCTGGGCCGGATTCAGCTCGTAGTTCGCCGACAGCAGCCAGTCGCCCTGGCCGGAGCGGTTCTTGACGCTCCATTCGCCGGCGTCGTCGAACTTGCCGACGACGCGCGGGCGCTCGCCGTCCGGCAGGTTGTACAGCTCTTCCTTCAGCGCGTATTCCAGCACCTGCCGCTTTTCCTCGACGACGAGGATCTCGTCCAGGCCGCGCGCGAATTCGTGCACGCCCACCGAGTCGAGCGGCCACGTCATGCCGACTTTATACACGCGCAGGCCGATGTCGCGGGCCGCCTGCTCGTCGATGCCGAGGTCCGCCAGCGCCTGGCGCGTGTCGAGGTAGGACTTGCCGGCTGTGATGATGCCGATCTTGGGCCGGGGGCTGTCCCAGATGATCTGGTTGAGCTTATTGGCACGCGCATAGGCCAGCGCGGCATACCACTTGTAGTGGTTCATGCGCACTTCCTGGTCCAGCACGGCGTCCGGCCAGCGGATGTTCAGGCCGCCCGGCGGCATCTCGAAATCCGTCGGCAGGATGGTCTGCACGCGGTCCGGATCGAGGTCGACGACGGCGCCCGATTCGATGATGTCGGTCACGCATTTCATCGACACCCATAGCCCGCTATAGCGGCTCATCGCCCACGCGTGCAGGCCGTAGTCGATGTATTCCTGCACGGACGACGGGTACAGCACGGGGATGCCGCAGTGGTGCAGGATGTGGTCGGACTGGTGCGCGGTCGACGACGATTTCGCCGCATGGTCGTCGCCCGCCAGCACGAGCACGCCGCCGTTCTTCGCGGAGCCCGCGTTGTTGGCGTGCTTGAACACGTCGCCGCAGCGGTCGACGCCCGGCCCCTTGCCGTACCACATGGCGAACACGCCGTCGTACTTCGCATCCTTGAACAGGTTGGTCTGCTGCGTGCCCCACACGGCCGTCGCCGCGAGGTCTTCGTTCATGCCTGGGTGGAAGTGGACGTGGTGCGATTCCAGGTGTTTCTTTGCCTTCCACGCGGTCTGGTCGACCTGGGTGACGGGCGAGCCGCGGTAGCCGGTGATATAGCCTGCCGTGTTCAGGCCGGCCTTGAGGTCGCGTTCGCGCTGCAGCATCGGCAGGCGGATCAGCGCCTGGGTGCCGGTCATGAAGGCGCGGCCGCGCTCGAGCGTCCATTTATCGTCGAGCGTGATCTCGTGCGGGGGTAGCGGTTCCAGCTGGCTGCGGTCCAGGGGGGCGTTCATGCGTGTCTCCGATTATGTTTGTCGTGTTTCGGTTGGGGCCAGTATAGACCTGCACCCCCAGCATTAAATTTCAATGAATTCCCCCCGTCCGACGATTTGCGCAATAAAATTGCGAGGTGCGCGAGTCCCGAGGAGAATTCATGTCAAAAATCGAGCTGGATAAAACCGACCGCAAAATCCTGGCCATCCTCCAGTCGGATGGCCGCCTGTCGAATCAGGACGTGGCCGAGCGCGTCAGCCTGTCGCCGTCGCCCTGCCTGCGACGCATCAAGCGGCTGGAAGAAGCTGGTGTCATCCGGCAATACGTCGCCCTGCTCGATCCGGACAAGCTGGGCCTGGGCCTGCTGGCCTATGTAAATGTCCGCCTGGAAAAACATAGTGAAGGCGCGGCAAATGCGCGCGTGCCGGCCACGTCGCCCCGCTTCGACTTCGCGCAGGCCGTGTCGACCTGGCCGGAAGTGGTGGCCTGCTATGCGATGACGGGGGAGATGGATTTCCTGCTGCGCGTGCACGTGGAAGACATGGACCACTTCTCGCGCTTCATGATGG
Source organism: Massilia sp. PDC64 (assembly GCF_900101265.1). Taxonomy (GTDB): domain Bacteria; phylum Pseudomonadota; class Gammaproteobacteria; order Burkholderiales; family Burkholderiaceae_D; genus Telluria. Next base: position 175,636 of record NZ_FMZS01000013.1, on the reverse strand, counting down.
GCACCCTGCTGCGCCATCCGGCCGTGCTGGACGTCAAGTCGAGCTTTGCCTTGCAGCGCATTAAGGAAACGACGGCGCTGCCCATCGTTTGACGCTGTTTAGTAATAAGCACGAAACTCGATGGCCGATGCGCGGGTGCGTTTGACCCGGCGCGGCGCTATCGTTAATCTCGATCTGGTCTCGGCCCGGCCGCCGCTTACAGAGAGGCGGCCGGTTCGTCTCCAGCCGGGTGGTCCGGCTCTCTTTCCGATGCACCGGGCAGCTGCCCGGTCCGTCGGTTTTTTTTGGCCGTTACCAGCCGGCGATCCGGCGCAGTTGCGGCAGCAGTTCGGCCGCCATGGCCGCATGCTGGGCCGTCGTGGGGTGGTCGTTGATCGCGTCGCCCGTCTGGTGCGCCATCGGTGCGAGCAAGTGCACACGCGCATCGTCCACACGTCCCATCGCTTCACGGATGTACCCGATCAGCGTCGTTTTCTCCCCGCCCTCGAGCATGGCGCCTTCGGTCAGCGCGATTTGCGCATGCGGATGGTCGCGCAACAGCCGGCGCAGGAACGCCGTGTACGCATCGACATAGGCCTTGCGTTCCGGGATGCCGGGCGCAAAATCGTTGGTGCCGATCGCGACGACGATCAGGTCCGCATCATAGTCGCCCTGGTTCCACGTTACCGGACGCGCCGCATCCGCGATCGCGAGATCGTAGAAGGCAGGCAGCTGGAGCTCGTCCGTCCGGTCGTTCCAGCTGCGCACGAGACCACGACCGCCGTAGCAGACCAGCTGCACCTGCGCATCGAGCGCACGCGCGGCCAGCATGCCGTACGAGCGTCGCGGGTTCCACCAGTCCGGCGTGTCCTTGTCACCGGCGCCCCGCTCCATGTCGGCGCCGCACGTGACGGAATCGCCCAGCACGAGCATGCGCCGCTTGGGCAGCGCGGGCGCGGAAAGAAAGCGGCCCTCGGCCGTGAAGCGCGCGATGGACGCCACGCCCAGCCACGTCTCGCTGCGGTGCACAAGCTCGACCTTGTGCGGGCCCGGCGCCGCGCCCTTGAACACGTCGTAGCGCGTCATCTGCGGCGCCAGGCGCAGCGTACCCGCGGGCTTGCCGTCCACGATCACGTCGACGAGGCTGCGCGACCCACCCGCGGCATCGACGGCGAGCCGCGTGCCGTCGACGTTCAACGACAACGTCACGCCCGGATAACCGAAGCGCACCGCGCCATCGGGTTCCGCCACCGCGCGGCCCATGCGCGCGACGTGGGCATCGGCGGCGGTAATCGTCTGCCCGGCGGCCGCCGATGCCGCGCATACGGCCAGGAACGCGGCAAGCAGCGGCCGACGCATCATGCTCCCTTCTTCAGGCGCAGCAGCAGCACGCCGTGCGACGGCACGGTCGCCTCGAGACGTTTGCTCGTGTCGCCCGTCTTGCCGGTCCACGCATCCGTCCAGTGCCAGGTGGCCTTCTTGAAGTCGACTTCGCGCTTGGAGAGGTCGTCGGCGATGGCGTTCTGCTTCCAGTCATAGCGCAGCGGCAGCGCAGACTCGCCGCGGTTCAGCACCATGAACGCCCACTCGTCGCCCGCGAGCGGCTTGGCCCACAGTTCGACCTGGCCCTGCTTCCAGAAGCGCAGCGCCGGCACGCCCAGCGGGTCCTGGTTGAGGGCGATGACTTCGCGCCGGCCGATGATCTTCTTGACCGAGTCCGGCATCGAACGCAGGTCGTTGCCGAGGATGAGCGGCGAGTTCATCATGGCCCAGATCGAGAAATGCGCGCGGTCCTCGTCTTCCGTCATGCCCATGCCGACTTCCAGCATGTCCATGTCGTTCCAGTGACCCGGACCCGCGTACTTGCGCAGGCCTGCCTGCATGTCGAGGATGCGCATCACGCCCCATGCGGACCACGAGCCGGCGCTCTTTTCGCAATCCCAGCACGGGTAGATGTCGCCCGTGGTGCGCCACGAGTGGCCGACGTCGGCCGCCCATTCCCACGGCTTGTTGTCGCCCCATTCGCAAATGCTGAACAGGATCGGGCGGTTGGCCGCGCGGATCGCGTCGCGCATCGTCGTGTATGCGCCGACGGCGCTCAGGCCCTTGGTCTCGCACCAGTCGTATTTCAGGTAGTCGATGCCCCAGGCGGCGTACGTCTTCGCATCCTGGTATTCGTGGCCGCGGCTGCCGGGACGGCCGCCGCACGTCTTGTCGCCGGCGTCCGAATAGATGCCCAGCTTGAGGCCGCGCGCATGCACGTAGTCGGACAAGGCCTTCATCCCGGACGGGAAGCGCTGCGGGTCCGCCTGGATGTTGCCGTTCTCGTCGCGCGCGCCATGCCAGCAGTCGTCGATGTTGATGTACTGGTAGCCCGCGTCCTTCAGCCCCAGTTTCACCATCGCGTCCGCCGTCTCGCGGATCAGTTTTTCATCGATGTCGCAGGCGAATTTATTCCAGCTGTTCCAACCCATCTGCGGCGTGGCCGCGAGGCCGTCGAATTTCTGCGCCCAGGCCGCGGCCGGGGACGCCGCGATGGCGGCGGCAAGGATCAGGGAGACACTACGATTCACTATTTTGCTCCAATCGTCTTCAGGCGTTTATCGTGGTCCGCGATCAACTTGAGCGAGCTGGCATCGCTGTCGAACACGGAATAAAGGCCCTGCTCTTCCTGCGGCGGATCGCCGACGAAATCGTTACCCGGCTTCCACCAGTAATCCGCATTGGCCGCACGCCCCGCACCGCCCCACGCCCAGAAGTTCCAGCCGGCGACCGGATCGCCCGCTGCCGCGCGCTTCTCCAAGGTGGTGAAGACTTCGTTGTAGAAGCGGTCGCGCACCTTCGTCGAGGCCTTGATGTCGAACGAGCCGCCGTCGCGGTTCAGGCCGAACTCCTCCAGCACGATCGGCTTGCCCAACTGCTTCGCATAGTCGACGTGCACGTTCAGGTAGTGGCTGGCCTTCTCCATCATGCCGTTCCACGTGGCGTCGGGCTTCTTCGGATCGAACCAGCCCCAGTTCGTCGGCCACAGGTGGTACGTCAGGTAGGCGATGTCCGGCGTGCGGTGCGCATCCAGGTACAGCTGCGCATCCTGCGCGGAACCGGCCAGGCCTTCGCTGCCCGTGCTGACCATATGGTGGGAGTCGAGCGAGCGGATGTAGTGGGCCGTATCGGCGATCCACTTCACGTACGTCGCCTTTTCCTGCGGCGTGGATTTGCTGTTGCCGGGGCGCGGCTCGTTCGCGAGCTGCCACGACAGGATCGTCGGATCGTCGCGGTACGCCTTCTTCGTCACCGTGTTGGTGCGGTTGACGATCTTCGCGATCACGTTGCGGTATTCGGCCTGGGCGCGGGCGTTCGTGTAGAACGTCGCGTTTTCGGCCATGTAGCGTTCGTAGTCCTTGCTCACGTTGGGATCGTGCGCGGGCGAGCCGGTGAACCAGTTCAGGTACTGGGTCATCCCGCCGGACCACTGCCAGAAATTATTCAGGTAGAGCACGGCCGTCATGTCACGCTTGGCAAGTTCGGCCATCATGAAGTCCAGGCCTTGCAGCAGCTGCTCGTCGTACTGACCGGGCGCGCTCGTCGTGGCGGGGCTGACGGCGCTTTTCATCGCCGTCTTTTCCGACACGGCCAGCACGCGCACGTTGTTGATGCCGAGCGCCTTCATGCGGTCCAGCTCCTTGACGAGGCGGGCCCGCTGGCCCACGCCCGTCGGTGCGCCAAGGTAGCCGCCATACCAGAAGTTTGCACCGGCGATCATGTAGCGCTGGCCGTTGCGTTCGAAATGGCTGTCCTTGACGGCCACGAAGCCGTTGGTGTCCGCCGCTTGTGCCACGCCTACCGCACCTGCCATCAGCAGGGTGGCGGCCAGGACGATGTTGCCGAACTTGCGTTGCATGGTCGTAGTCTCCTCGCGCTCCTTGGGGAACGTCGTTATGTTGGATCATGCGCCGCCCACCGGGCGGTGGGCGGCAGGGGGGTAATACTTAGCGCTGGCGGCCGCGCACGTCCAAGGTGGACGCCGGCAGGTCGACCGTCACGCTCGTCGCGTTCTTGCCGGCGGCGTCTTCGGCCAGCACGAGCTTGTACTTGCCCTTGGCGATACGCCAGGTCTTGCTCTTCTCGTCGAACATGCCGAGGATGCGCGGCTCGACGACGACATCGACTTCCTTCGACTCGCCCGGCTGCAGGGCGACCTTGTCCCAGGCGGCCAGGCGCTTCGGCGCTTCCCACTTGGCCGCGAGCGGCGACACGTACACCTGCGGCACATCCTTGCCGGCGACGTTGCCCGTGTTCGTGACCTTGAAGCGCACGTGCAGGCGGCCGTCCTTGACCTGGCTCGCGAGACCCGAGTACGAGAACGTCGTGTACGACAGGCCGTGGCCGAACGGGAACAGCGGGGTCAGGCCCTTCTGGTCGAACCATTTATAGCCGACGGCCGCGCCTTCCTTCGTGTAGTCGACGGTGAAGCGCTGCTCCGGCTGTTTCGGATCGCCGTCCAGCTTCGGACGCGGCAGCTGCTGCTCGGAGACCGGGAACGTGGCCGGCAGGTGGCCGGACGGGTTCACGGCGCCGAACAGCACGCGTGCGATCGCCTCGCCGCCGCTGGTGCCCGGATACCACGCTTCCAGCACGGCCGGGGTTTTCGACACCCACGGCATGGCGACCGGGCCGCCCGTCTCCAGCACGACGACGGTGCGCGGATTGGCGCCGGCCACGTTGTCGATCAGGGTGTCCTGGTTGTCCGGCAGTGCCAGCGACGTTGCGTCGTTCGCCTCGCCGACCCACTGCGTCGCGAACACGAGCGCGACGTCGGCCTGGGCGGCCACGCGTGCGGCACGGGCCGGGTCGGTGCCGTCGTCGTACACGACCTTCGCGTTCGGTGCCAGCGCCTTGATGGCGCGCAGCGGCGACGACGGGTGGTACACGACCGGACCCGGCCAGACTTTCGGCTCCAGGCCCGGCACGGCATTGCCGCCGACCGGGTACACCTGCGACGAACCGCCGCCCGACAGCACGCCCACGTCGGCATGGCCGCCGATGATGGCGATGGTCTTCACGTCCTTGGCCAGCGGCAGCACGCGGTTGTCGTTCTTCAGCAGGACGATGCCCTCTTCCGCGGTCGCGCGGCTGACGGCGCCGTTCTTCGCGAAGTCGATGTTGCCGCCCTGCTGGACCGGATTGTCGACGACGCCCTTGGCGAACATGGCGCGCACGATGCGCGTGGCCATGTCGTCCAGGCGCGCTTCCGACACGTAGCCGTTCTTGACGGCTTCTTCCAGCGCGCCGCCGAAGTACGGCGACTTGTCGAATTCCTGGCCCGACTGGCGGTCCAGGCCATTGTTCGCGGCCTGCACGGTGCTGTGCGTGGCGCCCCAGTCGGACATCACGTAGCCCTTGAAGCCCCAGTCCTTCTTCAGCACTTCGTTCAGCAGGTAGTCGTTCTCGCACGCATAGGTGCCGAACACGCGGTTGTACGAGCACATGACGGAACCGGCGTCCGACTGCTCCAGCGCCAGCTGCATCGCGAGCAGGTCGGACATGCGGGCCGCGGCCTTGTCGATGCGGACGTCGTGTTCGTTGCGCCCCGTCTCCTGGTCGTTCAGCGCGTAGTGCTTGACGGTCGAGATCACGTGGTTCGATTCGATGCCCTTGACGGCGTGGCCGACCATCGTGCCGGCCAGCAGCGGGTCTTCACCCGCGTATTCGAAGTTGCGGCCGTTGCGCGGATCGCGCATCAGGTTCACGCCGCCGGCCAGCATCACGTTGAAGCCGGACAGGCGTGCTTCCGAGCCGATCATCGCGCCGCCGGCATAGGCCATCTGCGGATCCCACGTCGACGCGGTGGCGAGGCCCGACGGCAGCTGCGTGCGCTCGCGCGGGGTCGGCGTGGCCTGGGTGGCGACGCCGAGGCCCGCGTCCGTTTCCAGCAGGTCGGGCAGGCCGAGGCGCGGGTTACCCGGCACGAAGCCGGCCGAGAACGGGATCGCGCCCTTCGGCGGCGTGGTGCCCTTCGGGGCGAATGCGGTGCCGAAGTAGCCGAACACCCAACGCAGTTTTTCTTCGCGGGTCATGGCCTTGACGGCGAGTTCGGCGCGCTTGTCGGCACTCAGGGAACGGTCCAGCCACGGTTTCTGTGCCGGCGCGGCGGGTGCGTCGGCGGCGAAGGAGGACAGGGGGAAGGCGGCAGCCAGGGCGGCAACGAGGGTCAGTTGATTCAGACGCATGGGACGAGGCTCTCTTAGGATACGGATCGTTATAGGTATGCGAAGCAAAGCCGCCACGTGAGGACCACGCGGCGGCAATTCGGATCAGGCGGTCAGACGGCCTTGACGTCCACGTACATGCGGGCGTATTTCGCGCCGAAGTACAGGATGAAGGCGTAGCACGCGGCCGGGACCAGGAAGGAGGTCTGCAGGCCGATCATGTCCGCGGCCTGGGCCTGGATGACCGGCACGACGGCGCCGCCGGCGATGGCCATCACCAGCAGGCCGGAGCCCTGGCTCGTCAGCGCGCCCAGTTCATGCACGGACATGCTGAAGATGGTCGGGAACATGATCGAGTTGAACAGGCCGACCAGCAGCACGGCCCACATCGCGAAGTGGCCGTGGCCGAAGGTGGTCGCCACCAGCAGCGCGATGCACGCCGCGGCGTTGAACGCGAGGACCTTGCCCGGGCTGATCGTGCGCATCACGGCCGAACCGATAAAACGGCCCACCATCGCGCCGCCCCAGTAATAAGCGACGTATTTCGCGCCCGTTTCGGCCGTGAAGCCGGCGATGCTTGGGTCGCCCATGTAGTTGATCAGGAAGCTGCCGATGCTCACTTCGGCGCCGACGTACAGGAAGATCGCGGCCACGCCCAGCATCAGGCGCTTCTGGCTGAAGATCGAACCTTTGGCGGGACCGGCGTCCTCGTCGCGGATGATCGGCAGGCGGATGACGGCGAACAGGATCGCCAGGATCGCCAGCGTGGCGGCCAGGCCCAGGTACGGGCCCTGCACGGCCTGCGCCTGCGCGAGACGCTCGGCGGCCGACATGTTGGCCGGATCGGCCGCTTCCGTCATGTGCGACAGGATCAGGATGCCTCCCACCGGAGGCCCGACGACGGTGCCCAGCGAGTTGAAGGCCTGGGTCAGGTTCAGGCGGCTCGACGCCGTGGCCGGGGCACCCAGCACGGTGACGTACGGGTTCGCGGCGACCTGCAGGATCGTGATGCCGGCGGCCAGCACGAACAGGGCGAACAGGAACAGCGCGTACACGCTGGTGGCAGCCGGATAGAACAGCGCGGCGCCCACGGCGCACACGGCCAGGCCGGTGACGGCGCCGGCTTTGTAACCGATGCGGCGGATCAGCGCGCCGGCCGGGATCGACAGCAGGAAGTAACCGCTGAAGAAGGCCAGGTTCACCATCATCGCCTGTACGTACGTCAGGTTGTAGACCGATTTCAGGTGGGGAATCAGGATGTCGTTCAGCGACGTCAGCAGACCCCACATGAAGAACAGTGCGGTAACGACCGTCAGGGGAAAGGTGTAGCTGGGCTGGGCCCGGTTGGCAGGCTCGACAGCAGCCTGTGGTGCGCGTTCCATGGATAAGTCTCCTAGAGATGTTACCGCTAACAAGTCGGTAGCTTTATAGTGAAAAAGATTCTGCAGAAGCAGGGTAACGGGGTCAAACGGGGGTTGCGATTCGGCGCGAAGTTTAGTCAGGTGCCACTAAACATGGCCTCCCCTCTTATGAAATCGGTTTCTTACATGAGAATATACCGGGCAAACAGCTGTTTAGTAAAGCCGACTAAACTTCCCTGTAAATGCATCTTCGCGTTTGACCAAGGGAATTTTCATATGCAAGACTCCATTCAAATGAGCGGCGCCCAAGGCGCGCACAGCAACGATATCGGAGACAACGTGAATCCCGTCACCTCACGCCCCCAGGCGGGCGACAGCCCCGCACCGGTCACGATCCGCGATCTGGCCAAATATGCCGGCGTCTCGGCCGGCACGATCTCGCGCGCCCTGAAAAACGAGCCCGGCCTCACGGAAAGCACGCGCCAGATGGTGTTGTCGGCAGCCCACGAACTCGGGTACGACTTCTGCAAGCTGCGCCGCAAGCGCATCCGCCGCCTGACATTCCTGTTGCATCGACAACACAATACGGCGGCCAGCAGCCCCTTTTATTCGCCCGTGCTGCACGGCGCCGAGGAAGCCTGCCGCAAGCAGGGCATCGTGCTGTCGTTCATGGCGGTCGGCCCGGCCGACGGCGTGACCGAACAACTGCGCATGCACGCGCCGGACGCCATCGTGTGCGCCGGCTTCTTCGAACCCGAACTCCTGAACGCCCTGCGCGCCAGCGGCAAGCCCCTCGTCCTCATCGACATGAAGCTGCGCGGCTACAGCTCCGTCAACCCGGACAACCACATGGGCGGCTACCTCGCCACGAAACACCTGATTTCGCTGGGCCGCGAACGCATCGCCATGATCTCCGGCTCGCTCGGCCACTACAGCATCCGCGAGCGCAACCGCGGCTACCGCCAGGCCTTGTACGAAGCCGGGATGCTCGCCGACCCGCGCCTGGAGACGTGTTTGCCGGACGGCGTCGACCTCGAAACGGGCGCCTACGAGGCGATGCAATCGCTGCTCGACCAGCCACACCCGCCCGACGCCGTGTTCTGCTACAACGACGCCGCCGCCCTCGTCGCGATGCGCGCCTGCCTCGCGGCCGGCAAGACGGTGCCGCACGATGTCTCGATCGTCGGCTTCGACGACATTCCCGGCGCCGTGCTGGGCCACCGCCCGCTGACGACGCTGCGCATCAACAAGAAGGAGCTGGGCGCGCTGGGCGTCGAGCTGCTGCTGCGTGGTCCGCAGGATCCGCCGATGGAACAGGTGGCGCCCGTGGAACTCGTCGTGCGCGCCAGCACCGTGTGCGAAGACTTCCGCATCCGTAAGTAAGTCACCCTTTATCCACCCACACCCACCATGCTTCCCGATTTCCATTCCCGCTCGACGCTGCTGCAGCACATCCGCCACACCCGCCAGTTCTACGACCCGCGCTGCGTCGACCCGAGCGGCGGTTTCTATCACTTCTACAAGGACGACGGCACGATCTACGACGCGCGCACGCGTCACCTGGTGAGCAGCACCCGCTTTGTCTTCAACTTCTCGATGGCGTGGCGCCAGTTCCAGGAACCGGCGGACCGCGAACGCGTGCTGCACGGCCTGCGCTTCCTGCGCTCCGCGCACCGCAACCCCGAGACGGGCGGCTATGCCTGGACGCTGGACTGGAACAATGGCGACAAGAAGGTCACGGACGACACAAACCACTGCTACGGCCTCGCCTTCGTGCTGCTCGCGTACGCCCACGCCATCATGGCCGGCGTCGACGAGGCGCGCACCTGGCTGGACGAGACGTACGACCTGATGGAACGCCGCTTCTGGGAACCGGCGCACGGCCTGTATGCGGACGAAGCGAGCGGCGACTGGTCCACGCTGTACCCGTACCGCGGCCAGAACGCCAACATGCATGCGTGCGAAGCGATGCTGGCCGCGTTCGACGCGACGGGCGACACGAAATACCTGTGGCGCGCCGAGACGCTCGCGCACAACATCACCGTGCGCCAGGCCGCCCTGTACGGCAACCTGGTCTGGGAACACTACAACAGCGACTGGTCCGTCGACCCGGACTACAACCGCGACGACAAGACGAACATCTTCCGCCCGTGGGGCTACCAGCCGGGCCACCTGACGGAATGGGCCAAGCTCCTCCTGATCATGGAACGCCACAAGGACAAGATGGCCGGCCCGTCCGACTGGCTGCTGCCGCGCGCAAAGGAATTGTTCGACGCGGCGCTCACCAAGGCATGGGATGCGCAGCACGGCGGCATTTATTACGGCTTCGGTCCGGAAAACGAAATCTGCGACGCCGACAAGTACTTCTGGGTGCAGGCCGAAAGCCTCGCCGCCGCCGCCCTCCTCGGCGCGCGCACGGGAGATCAAGCGTACTGGGACTGGTACGACCGCATCTGGGCCTACAGCTGGGAACACTTCGTCGACCACGAGCACGGCGCCTGGTACCGCATCCTCGGCCCGAAGAACGAAAAGCTCACGGACGAAAAGAGCCCGGCCGGCAAGGTGGACTACCACACGATGGGCGCCTGCTACGAGGTGCTGACCGTTCTTACGAAAGACTGACATGGCCGACTTTCCCGTATTCGTCGCCGCCGGCGAAGCGCTGACCGACATGATCGTCGACGACGCCGGCGCCACGCGCTGGCACAGCGTGACGGGCGGCTCGACGTGGAACGTGGCGCGCGCGATGGCGAAGCTGGGCGCGCCCAGCGCCTTCGCGGGCGCCGTCAGCCGCGACGTGTTCGGCGACCAGCTGTGGCGCGCCAGCCTCGACGCGGGCCTGGATGAACGCTTCCTGCAACGCCTGGACAAATCGCCGCTGCTCGCGATCGTGCACCGGCTCGACCCGCCCAGCTATTTCTTCATCGGCGACGACAGCGCCGACCTGCACTTCGACGCAGCGCAGCTGCCGCAAGGGTGGATCGCCGGCTGCCGCTGGGCGCACTTCGGCGGCATCAGCCTCGCGCGCCAGCCGCTGGCCGGCAAGCTCGTCGCCCTCGCGGAAACGCTGAAGGCGCAGGGTGTACGCATCAGCTACGACCCGAACTTCCGCGCGCTGATGGACGAGAACTACGACCCGACCCTGCGCCGCATGACGGCCCTGGCCGACGTGGTAAAAGTGTCGGAAGAAGACCTTGTCGGCCTGCTGCGCACGCACGACGCCGATGCCGCCTTCGCCACCTTGCGCGGCTGGAACCCGGACGCCACCTACCTGTACACGAAGGGGGCGGCCGGCGCGTCGCTGCATACGCCGGACGGCTCCTGGGAGATCGCGGCGCCGCGCATCACGCCCGTGGACACGGTCGGCGCGGGCGACGCGAGCATCGCCGCGCTCGCGTGGAGCATGCTGCATGCGCCGGAACGCGACGGTCTCGCCCACCTGCGCTTCGCCGTCGCGGCGGGTGCCGCGGCCTGCCTCGCGGCCGGCGCCACGCCGCCGTCGCTGGCCGCAATCGATACATTGCTGGCCGGGATGCACGCCTGATCACCAGCAGTTTTCGTACGTGACGCCGACGGTGAACCCGGACAGCGCCGTGCCGTAGATGCCGTTCGCGGCCAGCGGATCGTTCGTCCGCGCGGCCGCGCGCGCGGCCTCGTTCCAGCGTGCGTGCGTGACGAACAGGCGCAGTTCCGGACGGTCGAAATAACCGGGCTTCGACATCAGCGCGACGGCGCCCGTGACCTTGGTCAGCCGGCGCACGTCGCCGTTCTGCGGCGCCACGCGGTCGTGGCCGATATCCGCCAGCAATTTGACCTTGTCGGACAGCGCGTACGACATGCGTCCGCCTGCCGATGCCCACGTCTTCGCCTTCGCCGGGTCATGCGCCGTGTCGCGCTGCCAGACGGCGATCAGTTCCCCGCCGAAGCGGCGCGTGACCTGCGCAAACCAGCTGTCGATGATGCGCAGCCGGTGCACGTCGTCGCCGTTCGTGATGTCGCCCGTCGCGCCGTTATCCGTGCCCGCGCCGGTGCCCCACTGCACGGCGAGGCGGTTGTCGCCGGCGCCGGACAGGATCTTCTGGCGGTGCTGCACGGTGACCATCGAACCGCCATGGTGACCGGGCGTACCGTCGCTGCGGATCAGCGCGAGGCCCAGCTCCAGCGTCCCGCCCGGATTCACGGGCACGCCGCGCAACTGAAAATCGTGGCGGTTCGCCGTGTCGCCGACGCGCATGATCGGCATCGTCTGCTGGTCGTCGTGCAGGTAGGCATAGCTGAACTTCATGGGCCCCAGCGGCACGTCCTCGATGCCGACGCCCATGCCGGACGGATTCCAGTACAGGAAGTCGTTGACGTTCGCGCCTTCGCGCTTGTAGTAGCGGCGCCCGATCCACAGCGCGGCGTCACCGAGGCCGCTCACGTGTTCGATGGCGAGGTAGGCCTGCGGCAGGCCGATCTTCCACTCGCCCTGCGGCCGCTTCGCATTGTTCGACGCGGCCGCGTTGCCCAGGTTGAGCATCGCGTACGCCTTCACGTCTTCGCCGGCGTCGCCCTGCACGAGGTGCTGGCCCAGCAGCATCTCGCCGTAGACGCCACATTCATTACCCAAGCGGTACTTGGCCCCGGCGCCGGCGAGACCGAAGCAGGTCTGGCCGCCGCCTTCGGAATTCGCGGCCGCATTGGCACGCAGGTAGTTCTGGACGTCCACGGCGGACGCGGGAAAGCAGAACGCGAGCGCGAGCAGCGCCGGCGCAATGGTTGGCATGCGCATGTAGCCTCCTGATTGTTTTTATGGGCAAAGCGGATCCCGTCCGGCCGCGGCGCAGATGCCGCGGCAGGTCAACGGAACGGGATCGGATGACTGCTTAGTCGAGCAGGGTTTCGCTCATCAACAGCTCTACCTCTTGAGCCGTCGGCGCATACGGCCCGGCGTGCATGGCCGCCGTCGCGGCCACCGCCGCGATGCGCGCGAGCTGGCACGATGCGCGCATCTCCGGATGGAGCAGCAGGCCCGTGATCCAGCCGGCCATCGACGCATCGCCGCACCCGACGGTGTCGACGACGTCCACGCGGCACGCGGGCGCGTCGATCACCTCGTCGCCGCGGATCAGCGCCAGGCCGTCGGCCCCGCGCGTGAAAAGGATCTCGGCGTCGGGCGCCAGCGCACGCAGCGCGGCCAGCGCATCGCACTGCGCGAGGCCCGGGAACAGGCCTTCCAGGTCTTCGTCGGACACCTTGATGTGGCTGGCAAGACCCGCGATCAATTCGAACGTGGGCCGGTACGACGCGTCGCGCATCGCGTTGCGGAAGTTCGGATCGAACGCGATGCGCTTGCCCGCCTGGCGCGCCATCAGCGCCTGCTCCACGAGCCGCCGCGCCAGTGGGCCGCGCGCCAGGGCGAGGCTGCCCACGTGGATCACGTCGGCCGCTTCCAGCCAGCCGTCGGGCAGCAGCTCGGGCCGGAAATGCAGGTCCGCGCTGTTCTCGCCGAGGAAGACGTACCGGGGCGGATGGCGCGACGTGACCATCGCGATGAAGGGCGGCGCTTCCACGCGCTGCAGGAAGCGTTCGTCCAGGCCGGCCGCGCGGCTGGCGTCCGCGATCTCGTCGCCGAAGGCATCCATGCTGACGGCGCCCGCATACCCCGTGGGCACGCCGAGCCTTGCGCCGACGCGCGCCACGTTCCAGCACGAGCCGCCGGGCAGCGAGCGCCACGTGCCGTCGTCCTGGCGGATCATGTCGGTGAGCGCTTCGCCGAAAACCACGTAGCGGGGGAGTCGTTGTGCTTGCATGTCAGTTCGCCTGTTGTTGATAACGCCATTTGTCGAGCATCACGGCCAGCACGATGACCGTGCCCTTGGCGACGTACTGCCAGAAGGAAGAGAGACCGAGGATCGTCAGGCCATTGTTGAGCAGGCCGATGATCAGCGCACCCGTGACGGTGCCCCAGATCGTGCCCACGCCGCCCATCAGGCTCGTGCCGCCGAGGACCACCGCGGCGATCGCATCGAGCTCGTAGCCGGAGCCCCAGTTGCCGTTCGCGCCGTACAGGCGGCTGGCCGACATGGCGCCCGCCGTGCCCGCGCACAGGCCGGAGAATGCGTAGACGAAGACGAGGACGAGACCGACCTTGATGCCCGTGAGCCGCGCCGCCTGCGGATTGCCGCCGACCGCGTACACGTGCATGCCGAGAACGGTGCGGCGCAGGATGAACCACGCGGCCAGCACGAGCGCGGCGGCAACCCACACGAGCCACGGCAGGCCGGCGAACGAATCGTTGCCGATCCACTCGAAGGTCGGGATCTCGCGGTTGAGGATCGTGGTGCCGTCCGCGAGCAGGTAAGCGGTGCCGCGCAGCGCCGTCATCGTGCCGAGCGTGACGACGAACGGGTTGATCTTGAAGACGGCGACGAGCAGGCCGTTCAAGAGGCCCATGCCGAGGCCCGCGAGCAGGAAGATCGGCAGCGACAGCGCCGGCGCATGGCCGGGCAGCGACGCGATCATGCCCAGCACCGCGGACACCGCGAGCACGGAGCCGACCGACAGGTCGATGCCGCCCGTGAGGATCACGAACGTCATGCCCGTCGCGAGCACGAGGTTGATGGAGCTTTGGCGCAGCACGTTCATCGTGTTGGCCGTCGTCGCGAAATTCGAGACGCCGTCTTCGGCGAAGTACCCGGTCAGGAAGTAGAACACGATGTACAGCGCGACGAGCACGGGCAGCATGCCCATCGTCGCGAACATGCGCGAGAACGCCTGGCCAATGCCGCCGTGCGCGCTTGCCTGCGGCGCCGTGGGAAGGGATGATTTCAGAGTTTGCATGGTGTCGTCTCCTATGCGGCCTGGGCCAGTGTGGCCAGCGCCATGATGTTTTCCTGGGTGATGTCTTCTCCGGCCAGTTCGCCCGCGAGCCAGCCTTCGCGCATGACGAGCACGCGGTCGCATACGCCGATGATTTCCGCCAGCTCGCTCGAGATGCAGAGCACGGCCACGCCGGCATCCGCCAGTTCGTGGATGATCCGGTAGATCTCGTGCTTGGCGCCGATGTCGACGCCGCGCGTGGGCTCGTCGAGGATCAGTACGCGCGGCTTGATTTCCAGCCAGCGCGCGAGCAGGAGCTTTTGCTGGTTGCCGCCCGACAGGCCGCCGATGATGCCGTCCGGTCCCGCGCCCCGTGCAGACAGTCGGGTAATCGCGTCGCGCGTCACCTGCAGCAGCTCGCCGCGCCGCAGCACCCCGCAACTTGCGTGCTTGCCGAGCACGTTCATCGTCACGTTCGCCAGCAGCGACTGTTGCAGGAACAGGCCCTGCCCCTTGCGGTCTTCCGGCACGTAGGCGATGCCGAGGCGGATCGCATCGCCCGGCGTGCGGATCGCGACCTGTTTGCCGTCCACTTCGATCGTGCCGCCGGATAGAGGGTCCGCGCCGAACACGAGCCGTGCGAGTTCCGTGCGGCCCGCGCCGACGAGGCCCGCGAGGCCGACGATCTCGCCGGCGCGCACCTGCATCGACACGGGGTGGACTTTGGCGCCGTGCACGTTGTTCAGTTTCAGCCGCACGGGCCCCGGCACGCGCCGCTGCGTGTGTTCGTAGAAGCCGCCGAGCTCACGGCCGACCATCATGCGCACGACCGTGTCCGGCGTCGCTTCGTCGCGCGTCAGCTCGCCGATCCACGTGCCGTCGCGCAGCACGGTGACGCGGTCGGCCAGCATGCGCACTTCGGCCATGCGGTGGCTGATGTAGATGATCGCGATGCCCCGTTCGCGCAGGGCCCGCATCACGTCGAACAGGCGCTCCGTCTCGCGCTCGGACAGCGCGGCCGTCGGCTCGTCCATGATCAGCACGCGGCTGTCGTGCACGAGGGCGCGGGCGATTTCGACCTGCTGCTGGTCGGCGATCGACAGGCCGCTCGCGATGCGCGTCGGCGCGAACGTGGCGCCCAGGCTGTGCAGCACCTCGGCCGCGCGCCGGTTCATCTGCGCCGTGTCGACGATGCCGAACCTGCCGCGCGGCTCCGCGCCCATGAAGATGTTCTGCGCGACGGTGAGATTGGCCGCGACGGACAGCTCCTGGTAGATCAGGTTGATGCCGCAGGCGCGCGCATCGGCCGGACACGTAATCCGCACGGGCATGCCGCCCACGCGGATCTCGCCCGCGTCCGGCTGGTACACGCCGGCGAGGATTTTCATGAGGGTGCTCTTGCCGGCACCGTTCTCTCCCATCAGCGCGTGGATCTCGCCGGGGCGGATGGTCAGCTGCACGCCGTCCAGCACCGTGACGGCGCCGAACCGCTTGCGGATGCCGGAGACCTCCAGCACCGCATGTGGATCTTTTATTGCCATTGTCTCCTCCGATGTCGGGGGTGTTTAGTGGCTGGCCCAGCCCTTGTAGGCCAGCACGTTCTGCCTGGTGATTGCCGGGGTCGGGATCAGCACGACCGGATTCGCGGGACGCTTGCCGTTCATGATCCCGTACCCGATCTCGACGGCCATCGTGGCCATCTTGTAGGGGTCTTGCGCGGTGGTGACGGCGAAGATGCTGTTCTTCGACCTGAGGGCCGCTTCCGCATCCGGCGCGCCGTCGACGGACGCCACCATCTGCACGTCGGCGCGTCCCGCCTGTTTCACGGCCAGTTCGGCGCCGATCGCGGACGGGTCGTTGATGGCGAAGACGGCATCGATGCGGCGGTGCGCGATCAGGAGGTTCGTCATCACTTCCATGCCGCCGTCGAGGCTGCCCTTCGCATCCTGGTTGTCGGACACGATGCGAATGCCCGTGCCGGCGAACGCCTGCTTGCAGCCGGCCACGCGCGCGATCACGGCGGTGACGGGCGGACCGTTGACGATCACGACATTGCCCTTGCCGTGCAGGCGTTCCACGATGCGCTTGCAGGACTCGGTACCCGCCATCGTGTTGTCGGACATGATCGTCGCATCCGCATTGTCCGCGCCGACGTCGACGGCCATCACGACGATGCCGGCATTGCGCGCCTTTTGCAGCACGGGTGCGATGCCTTTCGGATCGGACGCGTTGACGATGAGGATGTCGACCTTGTTGGCGATGAAGTTTTCGATCTGGCCGACCTGGGTGTTGAGGTCGTACTTGCTGGAGACGGTCGTCACCTTGACCTTGTCGCCGCCGACCTTTTTCGCGGCGTCAAGCGCGCCCTTGCCGATGGCGACGAAATAGGGATTGGCGAGGTCGCTGACGGCCACGCCGACGGACTTCAGCGGCCGCGCGGCGTGCGCGAGGCCGGCCAGGGAGAAGGCGAATGCCGCGATGCACGCGAACACGGCGGATCTTTTCATGACGGTGTCTCCGAGCTGTTTTAGGTATGGGATACTGCCTGACGAAAGAACTTTACACGTGTCGACTTTTTGTCGTCAACAGATTTTTTTACAAAATTTTTAATGGTTGAGTGACCACAACAACACGCGAGCCGCAGTGAGCGAGTGGTGCCTGCGCGAGGGGAATCGGCGCTCTTATTGCACGCAAGTATTTTTGCTATGATGATGACGCGCCTGTCGGCGGGGCGCTTACTTTACACGAGTCAACCAACTGATGAAAACAGCGCAGAACTCCCACGCAGCCCGTGGCCCGGCCTCTCGTGGCCCGGTCACGATGCACGACGTCGCCGCGCGGGCCGGCGTGTCGCGCGCCACGGTGTCGAAGTATTTCAACGACCGCGAGGGATTGAAGGCCGATACGCGGGCGCGCATCGAACAGGCCTGCCGCGACCTCGAATACGTGCCCGACCCGCACGCCGTGAGCCTCGTGCGCGGGCGCTCGCGCATGGTCGGCGTCATCCTGCCGGTGGTGAACGAACCGTTCTTCGCCGAGGCGCTGCGCGCGATCGAGGCGAAGGCCAAGGCACTGGGCATGGACGTGATCATCCAGTGCTCGTACAACGACCCAGCCGAGGAAGCGGCGGCGCTGATGACGATGCGGTCGATGAAGGTGGCGGGCGTGATCCTGACCGCGGTCGCATCAAAGGCGAACCTCGACCTGCTGCTGCGGCTGGAGCAGGAAATGCGCATCGTCTACATGGACAGCTACGTCCACGAAGACTGCAACTACGTCATGAACGACAACCGCCAGAGCATGGCGATGCTGACCCGCTACCTGCTCGGACGCGGCCACCGCCCGGCCTACCTGGGCGCGCCGCCCGTCGCGCATCCGTCGCCGGAAGAACGGCTGGCCGGTTACCGCGAGGCGATGGCGGAAGCGGGTCTCGAACCGCAGCTCGTCCCCGGCAGCAGGCAGCCGTCCTGGGACTTCGAAGCGTATGCATTCCAGCACGTGCTCGACTGGCTCGCGAGCGGCGCCTGGAAGCGCGCCGGCGTCACGGCCCTCGCCTGCGGCACCGACAGGCTCGCGATCGGCGCGATGTCGGCGTGCCGCCGCTTCGGTCTGGAACCCGGCAAGGACCTGGCCATCGTGGGCCACGACGACCTGCCGATCTCCGCCTACCTGTACCCGCCGCTGACGACGTTCCGGCAGGACGTCGCGGCCATCGGCGTCGCGGCGATGGAATGCCTGCAGGCGCAGCTCGACGGTGCCGGCGCGACGCCGTACCGCAAGCGGTTTACGGGTGGACTGGTGCCGCGCGAGTCGGCGTAGGAACGTTCAGCGCTTCGGCCGGAACCATTTGACGGCCGCGCGCGCATTCGCCTTGACCGTGTAATCGATCTTGGCGAACTGCTCTTCCAGCGCCTCCGCGAGGACGCTGCCCGGACTGGGCGGCGGCAGGTGCAGGTGGGCGTCCGCCTCGCCGTATTCGCGGCGGATCTCCATGCCGGCCTTCTTAGCGATGTGCATCATCGTGCGGTTCGACGACAGGCATTGCATGTACAGCGTGTCGACGTCGGAATTGCGGCAGTGGATGGCAGCCCGTTCGAACAGCCGCGTGCCGACGCCCTGCCCCCGCGCCGATTTCGAGACGGAGACGCCGAACTCGGCCACCTTTTCCTTGTCCGTGTAATGGATGCTGTCCGGATGCGCCTCGCGCGACGTGAACGCGAGGTGGCCGACGCCCACCAGCTGGAACCGCCCGTTGTAGACGCCGAACACGATGTCCTTCGCAAAATCGAGCCTGGCGACATAGGCCTCGACCTGCTCGTCCGGCAGCACGCTGCCGAAGCGCAGCAGACGGTCGTCCCGGTCGAGGGCGAGGAAGTGGCGCAGGATCCGGCGCCGGTCGCGCTTGCCCAGCGCCTTGACCAGTACGGCTTGCCCCTTCTTCTTGATCAGGTGGTTCAGCCAGCGGCGGAGTGGATTATCCTGCATGGGGTTCTTTTTTGTGCACTGCAACAAATGCCAGGATTTTACCGAATTCAACGATCTCGTGCAGAAAAGACATGCTATTCGCATGTATTCTTGCGCCAATACAACAGAATTTGATCAATGATCGCTGCGAACGGAATACCAAGGGTAAAGCGGGCATATACTTGATTCCGTACAGAAACCGAGCATGCCCCATGTCATTTTTTCGCCAAGCCCTGCCGTGCGTGATGTTCTGGATTGGCATGCTGATGTGCTTTTCGTCCACCGCGGCCGCGGCGGATGCCCCCGTAGCCTGGCAACCATTTTCTCACGTATCGTTCCGGCATCACACCGAAGAACCCCTGCGTTTCGGGACGTCGCTCGCCCAGGACCGCCAGGGCTTCATCTGGCTGGGTACGCAGACGGGCCTGGTACGCTGGGACGGTTTCCGGTTGCGGCGCTACGTGGCCAATCCCGAGCGGGAAGGTAGCCTGCCGGACGGCTATATTCAGAGCGTACACACGGACAGCGACGGCCGACTGTGGATCGGCACGAGCGCGGGCGGCCTGGCGCGCTACGACGCCGCGCGCGATCGCTTCGTGACCATTCCGGCAGGCCCGGGCGGCCTGGACCATGCACGCGTGTCCAGCATCGTCGACGATGGCACCGGCGGCGTCTGGGTGGGCACCGGCGCGGGACTGGAGCGCGTCGATGCCGGCGGCAAGGTCCACCGCGCCGCCAGCGGCGTCCCGCAGCTGGCGGCGCCCGTGCTGCCGGCGGACGGGGTCGACGTGCTGCTGCGCGACCGCCAGGGTGGCCTGTGGATCGGCACCCGCGAAGGCCTGTTCTACCGGTCCGGCGACCACGACCGGCTGGAGGTCGTGCACCTCGGGCTGCCGACCGAACCATCGATCAATTCCCTGTACCAGGACAACGCGGGCCGCATATGGATCGGCACCCGCACCCACGGGGCCTTCGTCATCGCCACGCGGGGCGCGGCGCCCCGCCCCATCGTGGAACAGGGCGCGCAAGCCACGTTGCAGGGCGAGCGCGTGTTCTCGATCGTGCAGAAGGAGGACGATACCGTCTGGCTCGGCACGGAGAGCGGCGGCATCGTCGAGGTCGACGTGCGCCAATGGACGACACGGCGCCTGCGCTATCGCGGCGACGTGCCGGACAGCCTGCGCAGCGACGAGATCCTCGCGATGCTGCGCGAGCGCGGCGGCCAGATCTTCGTCGCCACGGGCGGCACCCTGAGCCAGCACGATCCCCGCGCGCGCGGCATCGTGACGGTGCGGACGATCGGCAGCATTACCGGCCTCAACATTTATCACCTGCTGCCCCGTCCGGACGGCAAGGTATGGCTGAGCGTCCCCGGCGGTGGCGTGAGCATCGTCGACCCGCACACCGGCGCGGCGGCCGAGATCGCGGCGGGCGGCAGCGCCCTGCCCAAGGGCCGGGTGCTCGGCATGGCGAACGCGCCGGACGGCGGCGTCTACATCGGCACCCAGCAAGGGCTCTATCACAGCGACGGCAGCGGGGGCGCCGTGCGGCGCGTCGAGATCGCCGGGCGCCGTCCCGACGCGTCCGT
Source organism: Massilia sp. PDC64 (assembly GCF_900101265.1). Lineage (GTDB taxonomy): Bacteria > Pseudomonadota > Gammaproteobacteria > Burkholderiales > Burkholderiaceae_D > Telluria. The sequence goes on along the minus strand of NZ_FMZS01000013.1, from coordinate 155,234 downwards.
CTGGGCCCTCGCCTGGCGGGACGACGTCCTGTGGCTGGGCGGACTGGACGGGGTGTGGGCGGTGCGGCCGGCATCCGCCGGCCCGGCAACCGTACTGCGCCATGAGGACGAGGCGCTGGGCGACCGCCGCGTCACCGCCCTGCTGCCGCTCGCGGACGGTACTGTCTGGATCGGCACCCGGCGCGGCGTCGTGCGCCTGGACCGGGACGGCACGACGGTGGAGCGCCTGCCGACCGACAACGCCGACCGTACGCGCACGCCGAACGGCTTTGTCTCCTCCCTGCTCATCGACCGCACGGGGCGCCTGTGGGTGTCCTCGTTCGGCAACGGCATCGCCATCCTGGACCGCACCGATGCGAGCGGACGGCGCTGGTTCCGGCGCCTGACGACGGCCGACGGCCTGCCCGACAACAGCGTCAACATGCTGGTGCAGGACCGCAGCGGACACATCTGGCTGAGCACCGACCTCGGCCTGGCCGGCGTGCATCCCGACACCTTGCAGGTCCGCCGGCTGGGCGAGGCCGACGGCGCCCACGTGCCGAGCTACTGGACCAGTTCGGGCGCGCTGGGGCATGACGGCGAAGTGCTGTTCGGCGGTTTCACCGGCCTCTCCGTCGTGTTCCCCGACCGGCTGGACACGCGCCGGCCCCAGCCGCCGCTCGCCATCACGCAACTGATGCTCGGCGGGCGTGCGATCCGCGCGCTTGCGCCAGGCGCGTCGGCCGGCGAGCCCGCCGCGCTGACCGTCGCCCCCGCCGATCGCGAACGGGGTTTCACGGTCGAGTTCGCGGCCCTGGATTACATGCCGGCCGAGCACCGCCATTACGCCTACCAGCTCGAGGGCTTCGACACCGCATGGATCGATGCGGACACGGCCGTGCGCCGCGCCAGCTACAACAACCTGCCGCCGGGGAACTACCGCCTGCGCGTGCGCGCCGCCGGCGACGCCGACGATGCCGTCCACCTGGAACTGCCGGTCCGCGTGCTGCCCGCCTGGCACCAGCTGGCCTGGGTGCGGGCGCTGGGTGCGCTCGCCGTGCTGGCCCTCCTCGCCGCCCTCGTGCAGGCCCGCACGTCGTTGCTGCGCCGGCGCCAGCGCGAGCTGGAGGCGGTGGTCGCCAGCCGCACCGCCGAGCTGCGCGCGACCCAGTTGCAGCTGGAAACCATGGCCTACAACGACGCGTTGACGGACCTGCCGAACCGGCGCCGCTTCAACGACGAACTGCACCGCCTGGCCGCCCTTGCGTGGCGCAGCGGCGAGCCGTTCGCGCTGCTCCTGATCGACCTGGACCGCTTCAAGCACATCAACGATACGCTCGGCCACGATGCGGGCGACGCGTTGCTCGTCGCGGCGGCGGAGCGCCTGCGTGCGGCCGTGCGCCAGACCGACTGCGTGGCACGCCTGGGCGGCGACGAATTCGCCGTTCTGCTGACGCCCGCCAGCGACGCCATCGTCGGCGACGTGGCCCAGCGCATCGTCGACTCGATGCGCGCGCCGATCGCGTTCGGCACGCACGCCATGCACATCAGCGCCAGCATCGGCGCCGCCGTGGCCTGGCGGGACGGGATCGACACGGACGCGCTATACAAGAAAGCCGATACGGCGCTGTACTGCGCCAAGGAAGCGGGCCGCGACACGTGGTGCAGGTTCGAGGCCGAGGACGTCGCGGCCTGATTCAGTCGCGCACGTCGCCCAGCGCCGCCTTCACGGCGCTCACCCGGGCCGCGTGCACGGCTTCCGGGATCTTCTCGCGATTTTCGGCGTAGCGTGCGGCGACCTCGCCCGCGTTCACGCCGCGCGCTGCCTCCAGCGCGCGCAGCAGGTAAGGCGCCTGCGGATAGTCGCGGCTGCGCATTTCATGGTTCTCGTCGCCGCGCCCACGTGCATCGCATTCGGACGCGAGCAGCATCTGCGCGAAGCGGTCCGGCTTGCGGAACGCGTCGCAGCGTTCGAACAACGTCACGATCGTGTTCGGCCGCAGCTCGAGCGCGCGACTGACGTTGCCGTGCTCGCGCGCCGTCATCACGGCCAGGTCGCGGCAGTCCGTCGGCACGCGCAGGCGCTTGCTCAGTTCCGTGATCAGGCGCGGTCCCATGCCTTCGTGGCCGTGGTGCTTCGGCCAGTGCTCGGGCGGGGTCCTGCCTTTACCCAGGTCGTGCATCAGCGCGGCAAAGCGCACGGGCAGGTCGTAGCCCCGTTCGGCCGCGTAGTCGATCACGAGCATCATGTGCACGCCGGTATCGACTTCGGGATGGTGCAGCGGCGGCTGCGGCACGCCCCACAGCGCGTCCAGCTCGGGCAGGATGCGCGCCAGCGCGCCGCAGTCGCGCAGCACGGCCAGCATGCGCGACGGCTTTTGCTCCATCAGCCCGCGCGAGAGTTCCTGCCACACGCGCTCCGGCACGAGCGCATCCACTTCGCCGGCCTCGACCATCTGGCGCATCAGCGCGAGCGTCGTGTCGGCCACCGTAAAATCCGGGAAACGCGCGGCGAAGCGGGCCAGGCGCAGGATGCGCACCGGGTCTTCGGCAAACGCGGGCGACACGTGGCGGAACACGCGATCCTGCAAATCCTGCAAGCCGCCGTACGGATCGACGATGGTGCCGTCCTCGGCGCGTGCCATCGCGTTGATGGTCAGGTCGCGCCGGACCAGGTCGTCTTCCAGCTTCACGTCCGGCGCCGTGTGGAACACGAAGCCGTGGTAGCCGGGCGCCGTCTTGCGCTCGGTGCGGGCGAGCGCGTATTCCTCGTGCGTGTCCGGATGGAGGAACACGGGGAAATCCTTGCCGACGGGACGGAACCCCTTGGCGATCATGTCCTCGGGCGTGGCGCCGACGACGACCCAGTCGTGGTCCTGCACGGGCAGGCCCAGCAACTCATCGCGGACGGCGCCGCCGACGACGTACGCCTGCATTGCCATCAGTCCGGCAACTCGTCTTCGTGGGCGCCGGCGATCTCGGTTTCCGCCATCGCCTCCTCGACCCAGCGTGCCACGGCCGGGTGGGCGAGCATGCGCGCGCAATACGCCTGCAGCGCGGGCGCCAGCGCCACGCCATAGGTCTGGAAGCGCATGACGACGGGCGCGAAGAAGGCATCGGCGATGGAGAAATCGCCGAACAGGAAATTATGGTGGCCGAAGCGCGACAGGCACTCTTCCCAGATCTCGCAGATGCGGCCGATGTCGGCCTGGGCGCCCGGCGTGCGGCCGCGGCCCGGCAGGCGCGCCTTGATGTTCATCGACATTGCCGAGCGCAGGTCGGCGAAACCGGAATGCATCTCGGCCACGACGGAACGGGCCATGGCACGGGCGGCCACGTCCTGCGGCCACAGATGCTTCTCAGGGAATTGCTCGGCCACGTATTCGCAGATGGCGAGACTGTCCCAGATCGTCATCTCGCCGGCCAGCAGGACGGGTACGCGGCCGGCAGCCGAGTACTGCGCGATGTTGGTCGCCGTGTCCGGCTGGTCGAGCAGGACGCGCACTTCCGTGAACGGGATGCCGGCGGCGACGAGCGCCACCCACGGCCGCATCGACCAGGAAGAGTAATTTTTGTTACCGATGACCAGGGTCAGGCCAGCCTGGCGTGCGTTGTCGAGGGTCTGCGTCAATGTCGGGTCGAGTTCGAGAGTCTGCATGGTGTGGCGTGATCGTTGAGGTCAGCGTCCGGCACGGGCGCGCAGGACGTCGAGTCCGCCGGGCGGCGCCAGGTACTGCGGCGCGACGGCCTCGAGCGCCGTGAGCTTGATTCCCAGCGCCGCTGTTGTCAAGACTTTATTGTCCCTGGACGGCTGGACGATGTTGTCCACCTTCATCGAATCGAGGTTGTCGCGCGTGATGATTGGCTCGCCCGGCAGCAGCTCGAAGAACAGCGCCTGCAGCCGCGCGAGCGCGTCCGGCAACGGGACGATCTTGCGCTCGTGGCCGGCATAGCGCCCCGCCAGCCGCACCAGATCGCCCAGTTCATACACCTGGGGCCCGCCCAGTTCGTACGTGAGTCCGGCCGTGTGCGGATCGAGCAGCGCACGCACGAACGCCTCCGCCACGTCGCCCACGTACACGGGCTGGAAGCGCGCGTGCGCGCAGGCGAGCGGGACGACGGGCAGGTGGCGCTGCAGGCGCGCGAACATGTTGAGAAATTTGTCTTCCGGGCCGAACACGACGGACGGCCGGAAGATCGTCGCCGCGACGCTGGACTGGCTCGCCGCGGCCGCTTCGCCGTCGGCCTTCGAGCGCTGGTACATCGACGGGCCGTTGCGGTCCGCGCCCAGCGCGCTCATGTGCAAGTAGCGCGGCACGCCCTCGGCCGCGCAGGCGGCGGCAATGCGGCGCGGCAGGTCGACGTGGGCACGGCGGAAATCCGGCCCGTACGAATCGCCGCGGCGCGAATGGAGGATGCCGACCAGGTTGATGACGGCATCGCGACCCGCCACGAGCTTGCGGAGCGCTGCGTCGTCGTACGGATCCGCCTGCACGATGTCGACGCCCAGCGGCATCAGGTGCATCGCGTGGCTTTCGTGCCGCGTGGGCACGACGATGTCGATGGCGTGCTCCGACAGCCTGGCCGCCAGGTGGCTGCCGATGAACCCGGTTCCGCCGAATAAAACGACCGACTGCGCGTGCATGCCCGTCTCCTGTTGGATTAAGGAAGGCCGAGGCCTCCGCCGCGCGGCGTGATCGTGCCCAGGCGCGCCTTGAGCGATTGCGGACGTTTTTCGAACAGCGCGGCATAGTTCGTCGCGTTCGACATCACGTTGCGCACGTAGGTTCGTGTTTCCTCGAACGGGATCGTCTCGACGAACACCGCCCCTTCCATCGGCGCCGTCAACAGCCCGCGCCACGTGCGCGCCCGCCCCGGCCCCGCGTTGTAGGCAGCCGTCGCCAGCACCTGCGAGCCTTCCGCATTGTTCAGCACCATGTTCAGGTAATTGGTGCCGAGCACGATGTTCGTGCGGATATCGCTGAGCATGCCGTGGCCGTAGTCCGTCAGGCCGATCTTTTCCGCCACCCATTTACCGGTCGACGGCATCACCTGCATCAGCCCGGACGCGCCCACGCCCGACTGCGCATCCGTGACGAAGCGCGACTCCTGGCGGATGAGACCGTAGACCCACGCCTGGTCGAGGCCGAGACCCTGCGCCGTCGGATGCAGGATGTCGTTGTGCGGCGCCGGGAAGCGCTGGGTGTAGTCGAACTCGGTGCGCGTGCGTTCCGACGTGGACAGCATGCGGTCGAGGATATCGTTCTGGCGCGCGAACTCGGCGGCGGCCAGCAACTGGCGTTCCGTGAACCCGTTGAGCGCCCAGTTCCACTCGCGCGTGCCTTCGAAGCGCATGCGCATCGAAAAGAATTTCAGCGCGCGCTTGAAACCGGGATTCGCGGCCACCTGCGCCAGCTCGGCCGGCGTCGGGGGCGCCGCACTGGGCGGGATGCTGATCTGCATGCCCAGCTCTTCCATCGCCAGCTGGCCATAAAAACTGTTCTGGTCGGCGATGCGGCGGAACAGCGCCTGCGCATCCTCGCGCCGGCCTTCGGCCTGCAGGGCGCGGCCCAGCCAGTACGTCCAGACGGGCTCGTCATGCTGGTGGGAGGGCATCGCCTCGATCGTCGCACGCACCGTCCTCCAGTCGCCGCGGCGCAGCGCGATGCGCGTCTTCCACTCCAGCTGGTTCCATGTCAGCGGCGCGCCTTCCGCCTTCTTCCAGTCGTCGTACGCCTCGGGCGCCAGGGTCAGCGACGCGGCCAGCGCGATGTTCGCCCAGCCGATCGCCCTTTCCTCGGGCGACAGTTTCGATGCGTTCTTGTTCAGCGCCACCGTCGCCAGCTTCAGGCTCGTGCGCGCCATGCGGCCGATGGCGACGAGGTAGATCTCGTGATCCGCGCGCGTGGTGCCGATGCCGCGCGCCATCGCGACGGCCGGCAGGTCGACGGCCTGCGCCGCGCGCGTGTCGGACGCGCCCAGCAGCAGCGCCGTGCGGCGCGACGGTCCCGTCGCGTGCATCTCGCCCGCCAGGCGCAACTGGGCCAGCAAATCATTGGTCGTGAACTGGCCGGACTGGACGAGCTGGTTGACGAGCGCGGCGCACGCTTCGCCGTACAGCGGCGGATTGTCGAGCAGCACACGGGCCTCGGCCGCCACGTTCTGTCCCTTCGCTGCGCGCGACAGTAACGCATAGCACTTGACCTGGTAATCGTCTTTCTTGACGAACAGGGGCAGCTCGCGGTCGAAGTTGACCCAGTCGCGCTTGCGGCCGAGCTCCAGCAGCCAGTCGTTACGCAGGCGGTCGGCGATGGCGCTGCCTTCGTAGCGTTTCAGGAAATCCAGGATTTCCTCGTTGGAAGCGTCGCGCAGTCGCGGTTTGAGCCGATAATAGTCGACGTACGACGGAATCGCGTAGTCCGGCAACCGTGCCGCCAGCGCCGCGGCTTTATCGGCATCGCCCTTGCGGGCGGCCTCGCGCAGTTGCGCGAAGATCTCGTCCTGTTCGCGGCTGGCGTCCGATTGCGGTCCGGGCGCGACCACGGGCGCAGGCACCGCCGTCGGTGCGGCGGATGTGGGTGGTGTCGTACCCGGCGAAACGGCCTGGGCCGCGACATCGGGCGACGCGAGGAAGAGCAGGCTGGAAGCGGCCACTACGGTGCCGGCTAACAGTGTCTGCGACATCGATAATGCAATCTTCAATGTAGGCTTCATTTCATCCATGACCGGCGATTCAAGAATACCATGCCCCTCGAGCCCGAGCGTGGCGGACGAGAAACAGGCAGCGAAAACGGCATTGCGCAAGGCGCTCAGGACTGCACGTGGGGGGCTTGATCCCGCAATCAAGGTCCAGTGGGATGCGCACATCGGCGCGCAGGTCGTCGCTTGGTGGAGATTGCGCCAGGTAAGTGTCATGGGCGTCTACTGGCCGCTGGCCGGCGAGCCCGACCTGCGCGCGGCGTACGCGGAACTGCACCAGGCCGGCGTACGCCTGGCGCTGCCCGTCGTGATGGAACGCGACGCGCCCCTGACGTTCACGGAGTGGACGCCCGGCGAACCCATGTTGCCCGACGAAGCGGGCGTGCAGGTGCCGGCCCAGTTGCGCTTCATCGAGCGCCCGCCGGCCCTCCTGATCCCCTGCCTCGGCTTCAATGCCGAGGGGTATCGCCTCGGCTATGGCGGCGGCTATTACGACCGCACGCTGGAACAGCCGCCACGCCCGCATACGTTGGGCATTGCCTACAGTAACCAGGAAGCCCAGTTCTCGCACGCGCCGCACGACGTGCCGCTGGACGTGATCGTGACGGAAAGGACCCACGTCACGTGATGAAAAAAAAATGCCCGCGCGGCCTTCCGGTCGCACGGGCATTCCTGAGGGACAGCGCCGGATCAGGCAGCCGTGATGCGCTGCCAGATCGCGGTCGTGGCCGCCGCCTGGTTCATGCTGTAGAAGTGCAGGCCGGGCGCGCCGCCGGCAAGCAGTTTCTCGCACAGGCTGCTCACGACATCGAGGCCGAACGCCTTGATGGACGCGGAATCGTCGCCGAAGCTGGCCAGTTTCAAACGGATCCAGCGCGGAATCTCGGCGCCGCACATGTCCGAGAAACGCATCAGCTGCGTGTAATTCGTGATCGGCATGATGCCGGCCACGATGGGCACGTCCACGCCCAGCTTGCGGGCATTGTCGACGAACTGGAAGTACGCGTCGGGATTGTAGAAATACTGCGTGATCGCGGCATTCGCGCCGGCCTGCACCTTGCGGGCGAACGCCTGCAGGTCGTCCTGCGGCGACTTGGCCTGCGGATGCATTTCCGGATACGCGGCCACTTCGATGTGGAACCAGTCGCCCGTTTCCTGGCGGATGAACTCGACGAGGTCGCTGGCATAGCGCAGCTCGCCCGCGCCGCCGTAACCGCTCGGCAAGTCGCCACGCAACGCCACGAGGCGGCGGATGCCCTTCTCCTTGAATTCCTGCAGGATCGCGCGGATCGATTCGCGCGTGCCGCCCACGCACGACAGGTGCGGTGCGGCGTCATGGCCTTCGGCCAGGATCTCGAGCACGGTCGACAGCGTGCCATGCTGCGTGCTGCCGCCGGCGCCGAACGTCACGGAGAAATATTTTGGATTCAGCTCGGCCAGCTTCTGGCGAGCCACGCGCAGTTTGTCCGCACCCTCGGGCGTCTTGGGCGGGAAAAACTCGATACTGATGTTAGGGGTTTCCATCTTTGTTGAGTAATAAGGTAGAAAGCGCCCACGAAATGACACTGTACAGGATCGCCGCCAGGAACGCGGACCAGAACCCCGCCACGTGAAAACCCTCGACGAGGTGCGCGACCAGCCAGAACAGCAATGCGTTGATCACCAGGATGAACAGGCCGAGCGACACGACCGTCACGGGCAACGTCAGCACGACGAGCAACGGCCGGATGATCGTGTTCACGAGGCCCAGGACGAGGGCCGCCACGAGGGCGGCGCCCACGTTGTCGACCGATACCGAATGCATCAGGTAAGGCAAGGCCATCAGGGCTGCCGCATTGATCAGCCAGGTCAGGAGCAGGCGCATGTTGTGTCTTTCGTGAGAAGTTATCGGCACCGCCGACGATGGAATCCGGCGGTGCGCAGCATCAATCCACGGAAGAGCTTACCAGATCAATAACGGTAGTGTTCCGGCTTGTACGGGCCTTCCTTGCTCACCGAGATGTAGGCGGCTTGCTCGTCGGTCAGCTCGGTCAGCTGGGCGTTGAGCTTCTTCAGCTGCAGGCGGGCGACTTTCTCGTCCAGCTTCTTCGGCAGCGTGTACACGCCGACCGGGTAGGCGGCGGTATTGGTGAACAGTTCGATCTGGGCGATGGTCTGGTTCGCGAACGACGAGCTCATCACGTACGACGGGTGACCCGTGCCGCAGCCCAGGTTCACGAGGCGGCCTTCGGCCAGCAGGATGATGCGCTTGCCGTCCGGGAAGATCACGTGGTCGACCTGCGGCTTGATGTTTTCCCACTGATACTTGCGCAGCGCGGCGACTTCGATTTCGTTGTCGAAGTGACCGATGTTGCAGACGATCGCCTGGTCCTTCATGCGCAGCATGTGCTGTTCGGTGATCACGTGGTAGTTGCCCGTGCAGGTGACGAAGATGTCGCCGTGCTCGGCGGCCATGTCCATCGTCACGACGCGGTAGCCTTCCATCGCGGCCTGCAGTGCGCAGATCGGGTCGATCTCGGTGACCCAGACCTGGGCCGACAGCGCGCGCAGCGCCTGCGCCGAACCTTTGCCGACGTCACCATAACCGGCCACGACAGCGATCTTGCCGGCGATCATGACGTCCGTCGCGCGCTTGATGCCATCGACGAGCGATTCGCGGCAGCCGTACAGGTTGTCGAACTTCGATTTCGTCACGGAGTCGTTGACGTTGATGGCCGGGAACGCCAGCTTGCCTTCCGCGTGCATCTGGTACAGCCGGTGCACGCCGGTAGTCGTCTCTTCCGTCACGCCCTTGATTTGCGGCAGGCGCTTCGAATACCACTGCGGATCGCGCGCGAGGCGGCCCTTGATGGCGTTGAACAGGCAGATCTCTTCTTCCGAACCCGGCTTGTCCAGCACCGAGATGTCCTTCTCCGCGCGCACGCCCAGGTGCAGCAGCAGCGTGGCGTCGCCGCCGTCGTCCAGGATCATGTTGGCGTAGACGTCATCGCCCCATTCGAAGATGCGGTGGGTGTAGTCCCAGTATTCGTCCAGCGTCTCGCCCTTGACGGCGAACACGGGCGTGCCGACGGACGCGATGGCGGCAGCGGCGTGGTCCTGCGTCGAGTAGATGTTGCACGAGGCCCAGCGCACTTGCGCGCCGAGGGCTTCCAGCGTGCGGATCAGCACGGCGGTCTGGATGGTCATGTGCAGCGAACCGGCGATGCGCGCGCCCTTCAGCGGCTGCGCGGCCGCGTATTCGTCGCGGATGGCCATCAGGCCCGGCATTTCGGTTTCGGCGATGCGGATTTCCTTCTCGCCCCACGAGGCGAGGCCGATGTCGGCAACGAGGTAGTCCTGGGTGGTGTCTTTGAGTACGGCGCTCATCACGCCCTCCTTTCAAGTTAAGAAAAAAGTAACGTGAGCGCGGTGTTGATATCCGAGCCTGGCGAGATGGGGAATCTCGTCGCAACGCTCCTCGGAACTGGTAAGTGTAGCACGGTGCGGGGGACTTGGGTCCCCGCCTTCGCGGGGACGACGTAAATTCGCCACCGTCGCCCCCGCGCAGGCGGGGGCCCAAGTTGGGACTTTACGCGAGACCGGCTTCGGCACGCAGCAGCGCGGCCTTGTCGGTGCGCTCCCACGTGAATTCCGGCTCTTCGCGGCCGAAGTGGCCGTAGGCGGCCGACTTGGCGTAGATCGGACGGAGCAGGTCCAGCATCTGCACGATGCCTTTCGGGCGCAGGTCGAAGTGTTCCATCACCAGTTCGGCGATCTTCTCGTCCGAGATGACGCCCGTGCCTTCCGTGTAGACCGTGATGTTGATCGGACGGGCGACGCCGATCGCGTAGCTGACCTGCACCTGGCACTGGCGCGCCAAGCCGGCGGCCACGACATTCTTGGCGACGTAGCGGGCGGCGTACGCGGCCGAGCGGTCGACCTTGGACGGATCCTTGCCGGAGAACGCGCCGCCGCCGTGCGGTGCGGCACCGCCGTAGGTGTCGACGATGATCTTGCGGCCGGTCAGGCCGCAGTCGCCCTGCGGACCGCCGATGACGAAGCGGCCCGTCGGGTTGACCAGGTAGCGGGTGTCCTGCAGCCATTCCTTCGGCAGCACGGGCTTGATGATCTCCTCGATCACCGCTTCCTCGATCTGGCTGTGGCTCACTTCCGGCGCGTGCTGGGTCGACAGCACGACGGTGTTCACGGACACCGGACGGCCGTTGACGTAGCGCAGCGTGACCTGGGACTTCGCGTCCGGGCGCAGCCACGGCAGGCGGCCGTCCTTGCGCAGTTGCGACTGGCGCTCGACGAGGCGGTGCGCATAATAAATCGCGGCCGGCATCAGTTCGGGCGTCTCGTCGCACGCATAACCGAACATCAGGCCCTGGTCGCCCGCACCCTGGTCGAGGTCGATACCGGCGCCTTCGTCGACACCTTGCGCGATGTCCGGCGACTGCTTGTCGTAGGCGACGAGCACGGCGCAACCTTTATAGTCGATGCCGTAGTCGGTGTTGTCGTAACCGATGCGCTTGATGGTATTGCGTGCAACTTGAATATAATCGACGTTTGCGTGCGTCGTGATCTCCCCGGCCAGGACGACCAGACCCGTGTTGCACAGGGTCTCGGCAGCCACGCGCGCGCGCGGATCCTGTTCCAGGATGGCGTCGAGGATGGCGTCGGAAATCTGGTCGGCGACTTTGTCCGGGTGGCCTTCCGAGACGGACTCGGAAGTGAAAAGGTAGTCGTTGGAAGACATTAAGGCTCCTGATACTGTTGTGAAAATTGCCGCAGCACCAAGGCCTGCGACGCTTTAGCGATATTTATATTCCGCTTCGCAAGTTGTCATTAACTCCGCGGATGCTACAAAGTGGTATTTTACGCTCCTCCAAAAATTCTGGCATAGCAACTCGTCGGTTCTCACCCTAAATCAATAAATGCTTGTTCTTTTGTTTCGAATCCTGTCGTTTTTGCCGTTGCGCGCCCTGCATGCGCTCGGCGCCGCGCTCGGCTGGATCGTCTATCTGCTCTCGCCATCGCACCGCCGGCGCCTGCGCGAGAACCTCGAACGGGCCGGCTACGGCGGCCATCTGCGCGCCGCGATCGCCGAATCCGGCAAGGCCATCGCCGAGCTGCCCTTCGTCTGGTGCGCGCCGCAGGAGCGCGTCACCCGGCACGTCACGATGGAAAACTGGGAACTGGTGCAGCGCCAGCTCGACGCCGGCCGCGGCATCGTCTTCCTCACGCCGCACCTGGGCTGCTTCGAACTGACCGCCCAGCAGGTCTCGCTGCGCGTCGAACTGACGGTCATGTACCGCCCCCCGCGCCAGAGCGCCCTGAAACCCCTCGTCGAAGGCGCCCGCGAGCGCCAGCACATGCACCTGGCACCCGCCAACCTGGCCGGCGTGCGCATGCTCGTCAAGGCACTGCGCGGCGGCCAGCCCGTCGGCGTGCTGCCGGACCAGGTCCCGCAGGAAGGCGAAGGCGTGTGGGCGCCGTTCTTCGGCCGCGACGCCTACACGATGACCCTGCCCGCCAAGCTGGCCCAGCTGGGCAAGGCCGACATCCTGACCGTGTACGCGGAACGCCTGCCGCGCGGCCGCGGCTTCGCCATCCGCTTCGTCCCGTTCGAAGGATCGCTGGACGGCGATGCGGCCCAGCAGGCCGCCGCCATCAACCGCCAGATGGAAAAGCTCATCGCCTTCTGCCCCGCCCAGTATTTCTGGAGTTATAACCGCTACAAGAAGCCGCAAGGCGTTGCAGCACCGCAAGCCGAGACCGTCGCATGAGGTTCCTGATTTTCCTGTTGTGGCTGCTGCATTTCCTGCCGCTGCCTGTCCTCGGTCGCATCGGCAACGCCGTCGGCTGGCTGATGTATTACGCGATCCCCAAGCGCCGCAAGATCGCGCTGGTCAACCTGCGTCTGTGCATGCCGGAATTGAGCGAAGCGGAGCGGGTCGATATCGCCAAGCGCCATTTCATGGCCTATTCGCGCAGCATCCTGGAGCGCTCGCTGATCTGGTGGGCGCCGTTCGAACGCATCCACGGCCTGATCGAAGTCGTCCCGAAGGTGCCGAAGGAGCAGATGGAAAGCGGCCCGACCATCCTGTTCTGCCCGCACTTCGTGTGCCTGGACGTGGGCGGCGTGGCGGCGCGCGTGATGCCGCTGTCGACGATGTATTCGCCGCAAAAGAACAAGGCATTCGACGATTTGTTGCGTTATGGCCGCGAGCGCTATGGGCCGGTACGCCTGTTCACGCGCAGCGACGGCATCAAGCCGATCATCCGCGCGCTGCGCGAGGGAATCCCTTATTACATGCTGCCGGACATGGATTTCGGCGAGAAGGATGCGGCCTTCGTCCCGTTCTTCGGCGTCCCGGCCGCCACGTTGACGGCGATGGGCCGCCTGGCGGGCGCGACCGGCGCAAAAGTCATCCCCCTCGTCGCCACTTTCCTGCCCAATTACAAGGGATACCGGGTAGAGTTCTATCCTGCATGGGAAGATTTTCCGGGCGACGACATCATCGCCGCCACCCGCCGCATGAATGCCTTCATCGAGGACCGCGTGCGCGAACATCCGGCCGAGTATTTCTGGACCCATAAACGCTTCAAGACCCGGCCGCCCGGCGAGCCCTCGTTCTACGATTAATTACGAATACCATGAAACTCAAGTTCACCAAGATGCACGGCGCCGGCAACGATTTCGTCGTCATCGACGCGATCAACCAGGATATCAACCTCGGCCCGGAACAATGGCGCCGCCTGGCCGACCGCCGCTTCGGCATCGGTGCCGACCAGATCCTGATCGTCGAGCGTCCGGCCACGGAAGGCAGCGACTTCCGCTACCGCATCTATAACAACGACGGTGGCGAGGTCGAGCAATGCGGCAACGGTTCGCGCGCGTTCGTCCGCTTCGTCAGCGACAAGGGCCTGACCGACAAGCGCAGCATCCGCGTCGAAACGATGGGCGGCATCATCACCCCGCGCCTGGAAGACGACGGCAGCGTCACGGTGGACATGGGCGCCCCGATCCTGGAACCGGGCCGGGTCCCGTTCGATGCGGCCGGCCTGGAAGGCGTCGCCGAAGGCCGCGACACGCTGTGGCCGATCACCGTCTCGAACAAGGGCCAGGAACAGACCGTGCTCGTGTCGACGGTGTCGATGGGCAATCCGCACGCGGTACAGGTCGTCGCCGACGTCGACACGGCCCCCGTCCTCGAAACGGGCCCGCAGATCGAGCACCACCCGCGCTTCCCGCGCCGCGTGAACGCCGGCTTCCTGCAGATCGTGGACCGCAACCACGTCAAGCTGCGCGTCTATGAACGTGGTGCCGGCGAGACGCTGGCCTGCGGCACGGGCGCCTGCGCCGCCGTCGTGGCCGGCATCCGGCGCGGCCTGCTGGACTCGCCCGTGCAAGTCCAGGCCCGCGGCGGCAAGCTGACCATCAACTGGGCCGGCGAAGGCCAGCCTGTTTATATGAGCGGTCCGGCCGAGACCGTGTTCGAAGGCGAAATCGAGATCTGAATAATCACGATGTGATTCAAGCGGCCAGCGAGTAATCGCCGTCCGGCGCCGGGGACTCTTCCGGTTCCTCCGCGCGGGACTCGGCACTCGTCATCTCCGGCAACAGGCTGCGCAACCGGTACAGGCGCTGGCGATAATTCCCTTCCGGTCCGCCCGGACCGCAATCGACGTTCTCGAACACGAGCGCCACGCGGTCGAGCAGCTGGCGTTCCTGCACCGTTTCCACCGAAATCAGCCGGCGCCGGCTGCGCCCGTAGCTGGCGCGGATGTCGATCACGAGGCAGTGGCCGCGGTCGGCGCTGCGGATATCCAGCAGCAGCGCTTCGGCCCGGCTCAGGCCGAACGTCACCGCCAGCTCCAGGCGCGCGGCCAGCAGCGGATGGGCCGCCAGGTCGCGCCCGGCCAGTCCACCCAGGTCCTTCCAGGCGCCGGGCTGGCGCGGCGCCAGCTTGCGCAGCGCAGCCGCGGCCTTGGGACAACCCTGCGCCGCCGCCTTCTGCAGCCAGAACAGCGCGCGCACGTCGTTGTTCTCGTTCTCGCGCCGCGCGCGCCACGCCGCGTTCCCGCATTCGAGTTGGGCATCGCGATAGCCCATCTCCGCCGCGCGCTCCAGGTACTTCTGCGCTTCCAAGACATTACGCTGGGAGAATTCCGGCTTGATATAAATACGCGACAGGGCGTACCAGGCTTCGGCCAGGCCCTGCTCGCCGGCCTGCGTCAGCCAGCGCACCGCCTTCTTGAAGTTGGCCGCGCCATGGCTGCCGGGAATCCGCTTGCCGTCCACCCGCATGCGGGCGCACCACAGGCCGAGCGCGAACTGGGCATGGCGGTCCTGTTCGGCCGCGGCGATTTCCCAGAACCGCAGCAGTTCATCCTGGCCGACGTCGTGCGGCGCCTCGTTGGCGGCAACGAGCCGGGCACAGCGCGACAGCAGCAGCACCTCGTCCGGCGCCAGGCGGGCGGCCGTGTGGTCCTGGGCGGCATCGGAACCGGCCAGGGCACGGGCCAGCGGGAGCGCCCGCTCCAGCCAGGCGGACCAGCGGCCCGCGTTCCAGTCCTGCTCCAGCAGGGCGAACTGCGCGGCGCCGACGCCGCTGTCGGCTGCCTGGCGCAGCCAGCGCTGGCCCACGGGGCTGGCCACAGGCGCGCGGACAACCGGCTCGTCCGTCTCGGGCGGCGCGGCGCCGTGCTCGCGCGCGAGCAGCCACTGCGCTTCCGGGAACCCGGCACGGGCCGCGTCTTCCAGCGCGCGTAGCGCCTTGGCGCGCTGGGCCGGCGTGCACTGGCCGTCGTTCAGCGCGCCCAGCACGAGCTGGGCGTAGACGAGCCCGGCGCGCACGAGGCCGCCGTCGTAGGCCAGCTCGTACCAGCCGGTGACCGGTTGCGGACTGTCACGCGCGAGATCGACCGGAATATGGTTCCCGATCAATTGCCATGCTTCATCGCAACCCTGCTGTGCGGCGCGGTCGAGCCAGTGCAGGGCCGTGGGCAGGCTCTTCGGCAGTCCGGCACTACCGAACAGGTAGAGCCGGCCCAGGGCCAGTTGCGATTCGACGCGCCCGGCACGCGCGCCGCGGATGACCGCCAGTTCTTCACGATTTGCCATCGTTCTTTTCTGGATGTTAGAGACGTCTAAGAAATGTACGCAGTTCCATGTCGCAAGCACAATGCACGAAGATACGTGAAGATCGCTTGCGTTGCGCTACTGATGAGCTCATGTGGCGCGCACTGCGATAACAATGGACGTCGGATGGGCCAGAGTCTAAAGCCGCGGCGATGCGATTCGGCTACGATTCCAAAGGCCTTTGAGCCCGCACAAACCCTGCCGTGGTACGGGGTGAGAATGATGATGTTTGGAAACTTAAACGAGCCTTAAGGTGCGCCGGGTTTCCCGGCGCGGCCGTTTCGAAAATACAACAGCACGATTGGATTTATTGGCTTTCGACCAAGTGCAACAGTCATAATTGACAAATCAGACAATCTTGACGCATTAAGCATTTAAGGTTCACACATCCGAGTGTTCAGCAACTAATAAAAATCTCAATGCTCTCTGGATTCCTTCGATTCACTTTTTAGGATAAAAATTAAGATGAAAAAAACCCTCGTGGCAGCCGCTCTGCTGGGCGCATTCGCCGGTGTGGCACAAGCTCAAACCGCTGTTCAAATCTACGGTAACGTCGACGTCGGCATGGTCAAGCGTACCGACCAGACCCTGGCCATCGGCAAGCGCGCCGCCAACACCCTGGGCTTCAAAGGCACCGAAGACCTGGGCAACGGCCTGAAAGCACTGTTCCAAATCGAAATGCGTTACGAGCCGGACACCGGCACCACCGAGAACAACGGCCGTCCGCTGTTCCAGGGCCAGAGCCGCGTCGGCCTGCAGGGCGACTTCGGTATGATCCGTCTGGGCCGTGGCCTGACCCCGTTCCAGGAAATCGTCGGTTCGTTCGAACCGTGGCACGGTCTGCCGACCCCGGCCGGCTTCTACACCGACATCTCGGTCGCCGGCTTCAACTCGGCTCCGCTGGACGTCGGCGGCAGCGGCCCGAACAACAACCGTATCTCGAACGCGATCTTCTATAACTCGCCGGTCGCCAATGGCTTCCAGGTGAACGCTTCGTGGGCCTCGAAAGAAGCCAACGGCGGCGGCGTGACCGGCGTCGGCGCTGGCGCCACCACCTACGCTACGGGCGCACAGGCTTCGGCCAACCCGTTCTCGATCGCTGGTACCTACAACAACGGTCCGGCCGCTGCGATGCTGGCTTACGAGCGCAACGCCGTCGAATCGAAGGTCTGGTCGGTCGCAGGTTCGTTCTCGGTGACCCCGGAACTGAAACTGATGGGTACCTACTCGCACCAGAACATGGAGCACACCAACACCCAGCGTCCGACCATCAAGGGTGCTGAAATCGGTGCGACCTACGCTGTGGGCCCGGGCAAGCTGCTGGCTGGCTTCGGTCTGAAGAAGCAGGAAGAAAACGTCCGCCTGCACGACCTGATCACCCGTCAGTACTCGCTGGGCTACGAGTACAGCCTGTCGAAGCGTACGTACCTGTACGTCGACGCATCGCGCAAGACCAACGTCTTCAACCAGGCGACCGGCGCAGCTGCTGCTACCCCGACCGTCAACCACTACGACGTCGGCCTGAACCACTCGTTCTAAGCTGAGCGCGGGGGCAACCCCGCTGCACGCTGTCCGCAAGGGCGGACCTGGGCAACCGGGTCCGCCCTTGGCGTTTATGGCACAGTGCCGTTCGGAAATCTGCGCCGACCCATTGCTGTCGGTTAAAATGGGCAGTCTACCCATCTCGCAAGCCGCACATGACCGCCGCAACACTGGATTCCGCCGCCATCGCCCAATACCTGCTCGACCACCCACAGTTCTTCGTCGAGCACGCCGCCTTGCTGGGCGAAGTAAAGCTGTCGAGCCCGCTTACGGGCCGGGCGGTCTCGCTGCAGGAACGCCAGATGGAAGTCATGCGCGACAAGTACCGCACGCTGGAACTGCGCATGTCCGAGCTGGTGCGCCACGCCGAGGAAAACGCGGCCATCGCCAACCGTTTCCACGGCTGGACCCAGCAATTGCTGCGCACCCGCGTGCCGGGCGAGATCCCGGCCGCCGTCGCCGAAGGCCTCGTCAAGCATTTCATCGTGCCGCAAGCCACGCTGCGCCTGTGGAAACTGGCGCCCGAGCACGCCGACACGTGGTACACGAACGGCGTCTCCGAAGACGTGCGCCTGTTCGCCAGCAGCCTGCGCGCGCCGTACTGCGGCCCGAACAAGGACTTCGAAGCGGTCGGTTGGCTGGAGGGCGCGGACACCGTGCGCTCGACCGTCCTGCTGCCGCTGCGCGCGAACGGCAGCGCTTTCGGCCTGCTCGTGCTCGGCTCGCCCGATCCGGAGCGCTTCGGCGCCGCGATGGCGACGGATTTCCTCGTCCACATCGGCGAGACGGCCAGCACTGCACTGGCTCCCCTGCTCGGCTGACATGGACACGCCGGCCGCCGACGACTGGACCGGCCGCTACCTGGCGGAGCTGAAGACGCAGCGCCAGCTGTCCGACCACACGATCGCCGCCTACCGCCGCGACCTCGCCGAACTGGCCCGGCTCACCGGCCAGGCCGACTGGGCGGCATTGACCCATTTCGACATCCGCCGCGTCACGGCGAAGCTGCACGCCGAGGGACAGAGCGCCGCATCGATCGCGCGCAAGCTGTCCGGCTGGCGCGGCTTCTTCGACTGGCTGTCGCGCCAGGTTCCGCTGGCCGCCAACCCGGCCGACGGCGTGCGTGCCCCGCGCCGCCCCAAGCGGCTGCCGAAGGCACTGGCCGTCGACGATGCGGTCCAGCTCATGGAAAAGACGACGTCCGGCCATCCCGAACCGGCCGAGTTGTGCGACCGCGCCATGTTCGAACTGCTGTACTCGAGCGGCCTGCGGGTGTCCGAGCTGGCCGGGCTCGACGTCCACCACGTCCCGGCACGGGATGGCCAACCGGCCTCGCTCGGCTGGCTGGAACTCGAAGCGCAGGAAGTGGTCGTCACCGGCAAGGGCAACAAGATGCGCCGCGTCCCCGTCGGCGGTCCCGCGCGCACGGCGCTGGAGGCGTGGCTGGCCGTGCGTCCGCCGGCACGCGACGGCAGCGCCGCGCTGTTCCTGTCGGCGCGCGACACACGCATCAGCCCTCGCGTCGTGCAGTACCGCCTGAAAGCCCATGCGCACAAGGCCGGCATGCCGGTCCACGTGCACCCGCACGTGCTGCGCCACTCGTTCGCCTCGCACGTGCTGCAATCCTCGGGCGACCTGCGCGCCGTGCAGGAACTGCTGGGCCACGCCAGCATCACGTCGACCCAGATCTATACATCACTCGACTTCCAGCACCTCGCCGCCGTCTACGACAAGGCCCATCCGCGCGCAAAACGCAAGTAGGCAGGCCCGCCGCAGGCAGGCACGGCATGCCGGGTGGTGACGATTCGCAAATTCCGGCATAATCTTCCGATTCCCTGCGGCCGGAACGGCGCACACCATTGGACAGCGACATATGGAATTGATCCCAAGCACCATTCTCACCGGCTTTCTCGGCGCCGGCAAAACCACGTTGCTCAACCGCATCCTGCAGGAGGAGCACGGCCTGCGCATCGCCGTCATCGAAAATGAATTTGGCCAGGAAAACATCGACAACGAGATCCTCGTGCAGGACCCGAGCGAGCAGATCGTCGAAATGAACAATGGCTGCATCTGCTGCACCGTGCGCGGCGACCTGATCGTCGCCCTGACGAACCTGGCACGCAAGCGCGAGGCCGGCGAAATCAGCTTCGACCGCGTCGTCATCGAGACGACGGGCCTCGCCAATCCGGGCCCGGTGGCCCAGACGTTCTTCGTCGACGAGGAAGTGGGCGCGCACTACCTGCTCGACGCCGTCGTCACTGTCGTGGACGCCCGCCACGCCATGGACCAGCTGGACCGCCACGAGGAAGCCCAGCGCCAGGTCGGTTTCGCCGACAAGATCCTGCTGTCCAAGACCGACCTCGTGGACGCCGCCGCCGTCGAGGAACTGAAGGCGCGCATCCGCCGCATCAACCCGCGCGCACCGATCAGCACGTCGGATTTCGGCCGCGCCCCGATCAGCGACGTACTGGACCTGCGCGGTTTCAACCTGAACGACAAGCTGGAGCTGGACCCCGCCTTCCTCACGACGGAAGAGGCGCACGATCATGGCCACGATCATCATGATCACGACCACGTGCACACGGAAGCCTGCGACCACAGCCACGACCACCATCATGGCCACCACAGCGACGACATCGCGGCATTCGTGTTCAAGAGCGAGCGCGCGTTCGACCCCGAGCGTCTGGATCAATTCCTCGGCAGCATGGTCCAAGTGTTCGGGCCGAACATGCTGCGTTACAAGGGTGTGCTGTCGATGGCGGGCGCGGATCGCAAGGTCGTCTTCCAAGGCGTGCATCAAATCATGGGCAGCGACCTCGGTGCAAAGTGGGCGGATGGCGAACCGCGCGGCAGCAAGATGGTATTTATAGGTAAAAATTTACCGAAAGATGTCTTTATTCGCGGATTGGAACAGTGTTTGGTATAAACTACCCCGGTTCTATGGTGCTTGCACCCTGTGGTTGAACGACTGAACAACGGTCACGGCAGCTGACACCACGCGCACACCGAAGCAATGGTAACCGCTGAGTTAGCTGATAAAATGGAAACTCTGTCGTATCAAAGGTAAGTGAAGTCATGACTAAAACAACGAAACCGAATACCGTTGCGCAGCCCGAAGAACGCCTCCTGACGGAAGAAGAAATTCGGGCCATGAGCGACGACGACTACATGAACCCGGCCCAGCTGGCGTTCTTCAAGAACCGCCTGCAGGAGCTCGAAAAGGAACTGCTGAAAAACGCAGGCGAAACGACGGAACACCTGCGCGAAACGGTACTCGTTCCCGATCCGGCCGACCGCGCCACCATCGAGGAAGAGCACGCGCTCGAGCTGCGTACCCGCGACCGCGAGCGCAAGCTGCTCAAGAAGGTCCAGCAATCGCTGGCCGCGATCGAGTCCGGCGAATACGGCTGGTGCGAGGAAACCGGCGAACCGATCGGCATCCCGCGCCTGATCGCTCGTCCGACCGCGACCTTGTCGCTGGAAGCCCAGCAGCGCCGCGAGCTGAAGCAGAAACTGTACGGTGACTGATCGTCGTACGCTTCGATGAAAAAGCATGCGCCCGCCGCATGCTTTTTTGTTTTTGGGGCCGTTATTGGCTCTGGGTTCGTGCGCACGAATTATTTCCTATCGGATACACTTGAAGAATCGCCGGCGACTTGACGCAGCTCAGGCGTGCGCACCGCGCCGTCCGCGCCGCCATGCTAATGTCTCGGCCGGCTAACGATCGCGGACAAGGACGGGATGGGGCTCTTCGATTTCCTGAAGAAAAAAGGCGACGCACCGCTTGCGGGTGCGGACGTCCGCCCGCGCCCGGACAATCCGCTTGCAGCCGGCCCCGTCACACGGCTGGCGCTCGATACCGAGGCGGAACGCGAACGCCAGCGCGAGATCGCCCGCGCCACCGCGGCCAAGATCGACGCGATCGAACTGGAGATGACCTCCGCCATCTTCGACGACGATGCCTGGGCCGGCAACCGGCGTCCTCCGGCCGCTGCCGGCGCGCCACCGCCCGACCCGAATACGGACATCCTGCCGGGCCAGGATGACACGCCGGACGCGGCCGCTACGCCGTCCAGCGCCCCCGTCGTCGAGGAAGCGGCGATCCTGTACGCCAACGACCAGCTCGAGGCGGCCGCCCTGCTGCTGCGCACGAACGTGCGCGACCAGGGCAGCGAGCGCCTGCCGTGGTGGATGCTGTTCGACCTGCTCCAGATCATGGGCCTCGAACACGAATTCGAAAGCATCGCGATCGACTACGCCAGCCGGTTCGAAACGTCGCCGCCCACGTATCACCCCGTCGCGGCCGCGTCGCACGCGCCCGACCACCAGCTTGCCGGGGCGATCCCGACGGCTACCCTGTCCGGCCGCCTGGACGACGATCCGCTCGCCCGCGCGCAACTCGCCCGCGCAACCGCGCCCGGTCCGCTCGTCCGGTTCGAATTCCAGGCAATCACGGCGGTGACGCCGCCGGGCTGCGCCCTGCTGCTGGACGCGCTGCAGGCCCTGCGCAAGGCGGGACGCGAACTGGTGCTGGCGGGCGCCGACCACCTCGTCGCGGTGCTGCGCCCGATGCTGGCCATCGGCGACCGCGGCGCCGGCGAGGCGCCCTGGCTGCTGCTGCTGGAATTGCTGCTGCTGACGAACCGCGAAAAGGATTTCGAGGAGACCGCAATGGATTATTGCGTCACCTTCGAAGTCTCGCCGCCATCCTTCGAGGCACCGAAGCGCGCTGCCGTGAGCCTCGCCGCCGGTCCGGCGACGGCGGCCGACCGCTTTCTGCTGCCGGCCACGATCCGCGGCGACAGCGCGCCGCTGCTGGCCGCCATCGCCGACCACGCGGCGCGCCACCCCGCCCTCGTGCTGGACGGGTCCCGGCTCGCCCGCATCGATTACGCGGCCGCGAACGCCCTCGCCACGCACCTGCGCACGCTGGCCCAGGACGGGCGCGAGGTCGTGCTGCGCGACCTGAACCATCCCGTCGCCGCTTTGCTGCGCCTGCTCGGCGTCGGCGACCGGGTCCGTCTGTACGCCCACAAGTACTGATACCGCCGGGCGCCGTTCCTCTCGGATACGGTTCAGTCTTGCAATTTCATATCGCATCCCCACTTGCGGTGAGCAGATCAACCACGAGGCAAATATGGAACAATTTCACGGCACGACGATCGTCAGCGTACGGCGCGGCAACCAGGTCGCACTCGGCGGCGATGGACAAGTCACCCTGGGCAACGTCGTCATGAAGGGCTCGGCGCGCAAGGTGCGCAAGCTCTACCAGAACAAGGTGCTGTGCGGCTTTGCCGGCGGCACGGCCGACGCCTTCACCCTGCTCGACCGCTTCGAAGCGAAACTGGAAAAACACCAGGGCAATTTGCTGCGCGCCTCGGTCGAACTGGCCAAGGACTGGCGCACGGACCGCGTGCTGCGCCGCCTGGAGGCCATGCTGCTGGTGGCCGACCGCGAAAAGACCCTGATCATCACCGGCAACGGCGACGTGCTCGAACCGGAAGACGGCATCGGCGCGATCGGCTCGGGCGGCGTCTACGCCCAGTCGGCCGCCAAGGCCTTGCAGGAAAACACGGATCTCGCCCCGGCCGACGTGGTCAAGAAAGCGCTGACCATCGCAGGCGAGCTGTGCATCTATACGAACATGTCGCACATCATCGAGACGCTGGAATAACGGCCTCTCCCGCACGAAAGCCTACATGAGCACACATATGAACATGACTCCGTCCGAAATCGTCTCGGAACTCGACAAGCACGTCGTCGGCCAGGCTAAAGCCAAGCGCGCTGTGTCGATCGCACTGCGCAACCGCTGGCGCCGCCAGCAGGTCGGGGAACCGCTGCGCCACGAGATCACCCCGAAGAACATCCTCATGATCGGCCCGACGGGTGTCGGCAAGACCGAGATCGCGCGCCGCCTGGCCAAGCTGGCCGACGCGCCGTTCATCAAGGTCGAGGCGACCAAGTTCACCGAGGTCGGCTATGTCGGCCGCGACGTTGACACCATCATCCGCGACCTGATCGACATCGGCGTCAAGCAGACCCGCGCCAGCGAAATGAAGAAGGTGCGCCAGCGCGCCGAGGACGCGGCCGAGGACCGCATCATCGACATCCTCGTGCCGCCGGCGCGCGACTTCGGTTTCAACGTCAACAATGACGCCAAGGAAGGCGACGCCACGCGCCAGACCTTCCGCAAGCGCCTGCGCGAAGGCGCGCTGGACGACAAGGAAGTCGAGATCGACGTGGCCGAGGCTGCGCCCCAGATGGAAATCATGGCGCCTCCGGGCATGGAAGAGATGACGGAGCAGATCAAGTCAATGTTCGCCGGCGTCGGCGGTGGCCGCAAGAAGCCCCGCAAGATGAAGGTCAAGGAGGCGATGAAGCTGCTGGTCGACGAGGAAGCCGCCAAGCTCATCAACGAAGACGAGATGAAGCAGAAGGCCATTGCCAACGTCGAGCAGAACGGCATCGTGTTCCTGGACGAGGTCGACAAGATCGCGTCGCGTTCGGAACACGGCGGCGCGGACGTCTCGCGCGCGGGCGTGCAGCGCGACCTGCTGCCGCTCGTCGAAGGCACGACGGTGAACACGAAATACGGCATGATCAAGACGGACCACATCCTGTTCATCGCCTCGGGTGCGTTCCACCTGTCGAAGCCGTCGGACCTGATCCCCGAGCTGCAGGGCCGCTTCCCGATCCGCGTCGAACTGGAATCGCTGTCGATCGACGATTTCAAGAGCATCCTGACGTCGACGGACGCGAGCCTGACCAAGCAGTACGAAGCCCTGCTGGCGACGGAAGGCGTCAAACTCGAGTTCGCCGACGACGGCATCCATCGCCTGGCCGAGATCGCGTATTCCGTCAACGAGCGTACCGAGAACATCGGCGCGCGCCGCCTGTACACGGTGATGGAAAAGCTGCTGGAAGAGATCTCGTACTCGGCCACCGACAAGTCGGGCCAGACGCTCGTCATCGATGCGGCCTACGTCAACGAACGGCTGGATGCGCTGGCGGTCAACGAAGACCTGTCGCGCTACGTGTTGTAAAGAAAGGAGAGGCGGCGATGGCAAACAAGGCACTGGCAACCCGGCAAAAGATGCGGCTGCGTGTCGAGCCGACGCCGCCGATCAAACCCCGCAACCCGTTCGCCGGCTTCGCCAAGGCGCGCGCGGCCGGGGCGCATGCGAAGCCCGAGGCCAGCGAACGGCTCGCTGCCAAGCGGGCGCTCAAGAAGGTCAAGCTGGAGCCGGACGAGGACTGATCCGGCTACTTCGCCGGCATGATCAGCGGCTTGCCCTTCTCGACGAAATAGGTGGCGATGCCCGCTCCGTTCACCGTACCGGGATTCCTGGCCGCGTGGATGGTGCCGGCCGGGATGAAGACGGATTGCCCCGCCTTCAACACCACGGGCGCTTTACCGTCGGGCAGGTACTCCAGCGTGCCCTCGACCACGTACAAGACTTCATCGCCGGGATGCGTATGCCTGGGCACGCCATGGCCGGGGTCGACCTCGACGCGTACCTCGACGACTTCGCGTCCCGGGACCACGCTGTCGTGCTTGAGCAGGTCGGTGCGCGTCACGCCCGCGACCTGCGCGAATGCTGCCGTACTCACTAACGCGAGAACGATCACGCTTACCGTTTTCATAGGCTCTCCTTTGGTCTCGATTGGACACCGGCGCAGCGGCGACAGCACGGACCTTCGCGCCTGAACTGATGCGTATCATAGCGCTGACCGACCTCAGCAGGCGGTACCCGTTCCGCGCGGGTGAACGTGGCTGGCTGGACTCGACATTTCTTGAACTGGCCTGCCTTCTTCTGTACATTCGTTAGCGCCGAGTTGACGAACGA
Source organism: Massilia sp. PDC64 (assembly GCF_900101265.1). Lineage (GTDB taxonomy): Bacteria > Pseudomonadota > Gammaproteobacteria > Burkholderiales > Burkholderiaceae_D > Telluria. The sequence goes on along the minus strand of NZ_FMZS01000013.1, from coordinate 130,040 downwards.
AAACAGAGAACCGACTACAACCATGAGCTCCCCCGACATGCTGCTGGACGTGCTGCGCGCCGAATTGCGCGCCGCCGGGATCACCTACAAGATGCTGGCCGACCGCATCGCGATGAGCGAATCGAGTATCAAGCGCATGTTCGGCCAGAAGGACATGACCCTGTCGCGCCTGGCCCAGATCTGCCAGGCGGCCGGCATCGCCATGGAAGACGTGCTGCGGCGCGCGGCCGATGCGCGGCCGCAGGCCGACACGTTGACGCTCATCCAGGAAACGGCGCTGGTCGCCAATCCGCGCCTGCTCCTCGTGGCGATCTGTTGCCTGGGGCACTGGAGCCTGGAACAGATGGTCGAAACCTATCGTTTGAGCGAACCCGAATGCATCGGCTTGCTGGTGGAACTCGACCGCCTCGGCGTGATCGAACTGAAGCCGCTGAACCGGTACACGCTGCGGGTCTCGAACGCGTTCCGCTGGTTGCCGGACGGTCCCGTCCAGCGCTTCTTCCGTGCCCACGTCGTCGAGGATTATTTTGCCGGGAACTTCGACGGTGCCGGCGAAACCCTGATGTGCCTGCCCGCGCGCCTGTCGCTCGCGAGCGCCGCCGAGCTGGCGGAAAAGATCCATCAACTGGCCGGCGAACTCGCGCGCATGCACCGCAACGACCGCCGCCTGCCCCCGCAGGAGCGCGACGGATTTACGTTGCTGGTGGGTTTCCGTTCGTGGGAATTTTCCGCGTTCACCGCGCTGCGGCGCTGATTATTGCGTATTCACCTGTCCGGCCGGATTATCGCTCCCCCGCCCCTGCGGCGGCATCTGCTGCGGGTTCGGCGTCGGATTGATGGAGTTCGGATTCGCGGGCGGCGGATTGTCGTGCGTGCCGACGTCGCCCGGGTTCGTCATCGACGGCTGCGGCTGTGGCTGCACGGCGCCCGGCGCCATCGGTGGCTCCGGTACGGCCTGCACCGGCTGCGCGGCCGGCGCGGTCGTGATCTGCTGGGGCTGCGGGAAATTCTGCTGCGGCATGCCGCCCGGCGGCGCCCCACCGGGCGCCCCACCACCGCCGGGGGCGCCACCCATCGACGCCGCAGGCTTGGTATCGGTCGCCAGGTCGACCCGCTTCATGACGCCGCCATCGGACAGCATCACATAACGGGGATGGACTTCCGCCAGCGTGATACCGGGCGCCAGCTCCTTGCCGACCCGCAGCGCCTTCGGCGGCGCACCTTCGGCGACGATGATCGCCACGCTGCTGTTCCCGTCCGCCACGACGCCCGTCAGCTGGTAATTGGTCGCGCTTGCTACCGAGACCTGACCGCCGAACAAGGTGGCGGCGGCATCGATGGCCGGGTCGGGCATGGCGGCCTGCGGCACCGCCGCGATCGGGCGCTGGGGCGGCTGGTACAGCTGCAGGATCCAGTACGCGAGCGACACGGCCAGCAGGATCACGCCCAGCAGGCTCAGGAGTAAAGGCAAGCGCTTGTTCATCAGTTTCCTTGTCACTGCACCAACTGGTTGATTTCAATGATCGGCATCAGCACCGCCAGCACGATCAATAGCACGACGAGACCCATGGCCAGGATCAGCACCGGCTCCAGCAGGCCGGCGATGGTCAGGGTGCGCCGTTCGAGGTCGGCCTGCTGCGAATTCGATGCGCGCTCGAGCATGGCCGGCAGCTCGCCCGTGATCTCGCCCGCGCGGATCATGTGCACGAGCATGGGCGGGAACAGCTTTTGCGCCGACAGCGCGCGCGCCAGGCTCACGCCTTCGCGCACGCTGGCCGTGGCCTGCTCCACGAGATCCTTCATCGCCACGTTCGACAACGTGTCGCGGCTCGTCTCGAGCGCGCGCAGGATGGGCACGCCCGAGCCGGTCGTGATCGCCAGGGTGCTGGCGAAACGGGTCGTGTTCAGGCTGCGCTCGAACTTGCCGTACACGGGCGCGTTCAGCAGCCACGTGTGCCAGCGGCGCTTGAGCGCCGGGTTGCGCAGGGCCCGGCGCCACGCGTACCACGCCGCGATGACGACCAATGCCACATAGATCCCGTAGGCGCGCGTAAAGTTCGACACGCCGAGCATGAGGACGGTCAGGAACGGCAGTTTCTGCTTGGTGTTGGCGAACACCGAGACGATCTGCGGCACGACATAGGTCAGCAGGAAAATCACGATCGCGAACGCGACCACGGTGACGATGGCCGGATACGTGAAGGCCAGGCGCACCCGCTGCACGAGGGCGTTGCGGCGTTCGATGTAGTCGGCCAGGCGCGACAGCACGCGCGACAGCTGGCCGATCTGTTCGCCGGACGCGACGAGCGCGCGATAGATCTCGGCGAAGTCGCGCGGATGGCGCGCCAGCGCGCTGGAGAACGAGGCGCCGCCCATGACTTCCGACCGGATCGACGCGATCAGGTCGCGCACGTAGGCGCGCTCGGCCTGTTCCAGCAGGGCCGTAAAGGCTTGTTCGAGCGGCAGGCCCGCTTCCAGCAGGCTCGCGAGCTGGCGCGTGAACAGCGCGAGCTCGACCTGGGACAGGCGCTCGCCGAAGCCGCGCGCACGCGCCGCCCCGCTCTCGTCGACCTGGGCCGCGATGGCCTCGACGGCGAGCGGCGTCAATCCCTGCAGGCGCAGGTCGGCGCGCGCGGCACGCGGGCTGTCGGCGTTCAGGACGCCCTTGCGGGTGACGCCGCCCGTGTCGACGGCTTCATAGCGGAAGGCGGGCATCGATCAATCCACCTTCGTCACGCGCAGCAGTTCGGCTTCCGTCGTGATGCCTTCGCGCACCCACCGCTGGCCGTCGTCGTGCATGGTCTTCATGCCGGATTTCAGGGCCGCGTTGCGGATCTCGGCTTCGGCGGCCTGGTTGTGGATCTGCGAACGGATCTGTTCGTTCGTCTCGAGCAGCTCGTACACGCCCACGCGGCCGTGGAAGCCCGTGTGGCCGCAACGGTCGCACCCGACCGCCACCCACTGCCCGCCTTCCTGGCGCTTGCAGTGCGGGCACAGCTTGCGCACGAGGCGCTGGGCCATCACGCCCAGCAGCGACGACGACAGCAGGAACGGTTCGATGCCCATGTCCAGCAGGCGGGTGACGGCCGACGCGGCGTCGTTCGTGTGCAGGGTCGCCAGCACCAGGTGGCCCGTCAGCGACGCCTGCACGGCGATCTGGGCCGTTTCGAGGTCGCGGATCTCGCCGATCATGATCACGTCCGGGTCCTGGCGCAGGATTGCGCGCAGCGCCTTGCCGAAGGTCATGTCGATGCGGGCGTTGACCTGGGTCTGGCCGATGCCGGGCAGGTCGTATTCGATCGGGTCTTCCACCGTCATGATGTTGGTGGTCGTCGAATTCAGGCGCGACAGCGACGCGTACAGCGTGGTCGTTTTACCGGAACCGGTCGGGCCCGTGACGAGCACGATGCCGTGCGGCTGGTTGATCAGCTTGTCGAACTGCGGCAGCATCTGCTCGCTCATGCCCAGGTGGCTGAGGTCGAGGCGGCCCGCTTCCTTGTCGAGCAGACGCAGCACGGCACGCTCGCCGTGGCCGGTCGGCAAGGTCGAGACGCGCACGTCGACGGGCTTGCCGCCGATGCGCAACGTGATGCGGCCGTCCTGCGGCAGGCGTTTTTCCGCGATGTCGAGCTGCGACATGATCTTGATACGCGAGATCAGCGAGGCGTGGATACCCTTGCGCGGACGCACGATGTCGCGCAGCGCACCGTCGATGCGGAAGCGCACGACGGACGTCTGCTCGAATGGTTCGATGTGGATGTCCGACGCGCCTTCGCGCAGCGATTGCGTGAGCAGCGCGTTGATCATGCGGATCACCGGCGCATCGTCGGACGATTCCAGCAGGTCCTCGATCGCGGGCACGTCCTGGAGCAGCTTCGTGAGGTCGAGGTCGGCGTCGAATTCGTCCGCGACCTGCGACGCGTCGCCGCCGGCCGACTGGTACGCGGCGGCGATGGCCGATTCCAGTTCGGCGCGTTCCATGCGCCGCAGGGCGATGCGCCCGAAACGGCGCGAGACCTCGGCGATCGCCGCCGGCTTGGTCGCATTCGAGACCAGCACTTCGACGGCTTGCGACGGGTCGCCGTTGGAACGCGCCAGCACGCCGTAATCGCGTGCGAATGCGTAGGGCAACAAGTTATTCATCGTGTTCAGTTCTGTTGGGTCGGTGTCGCCGGCCGGTATTCAGGTTGCGCAGGTTGCGCAGGTTGCACCGGGCGGAATTCCGGCTGCGCCGGCGCCTTGGGTTGCACGGTACCCGGCCCGGTGGCGGCGCCCGGACGCGCGGCGGCAGGTGCCGGCGGCGGCATCGTCGCCATCGCGCCACCCGTGGGCGGCTGGCCATTGGTCAGGTTCGGCAGCACCGGTGCGCCGAGATTCTTCAGCAGCACCGTGTCGTCGGTCGGTTGTGCCATCTGGCCGGCTGCGCGCATGAATTCGTAGCGGTCCATCGACAGGCTGTCGTTCTGTTCCTTGCTGCGAACCACGACGGGGCGCAGGAACACCATCAGGTTACGTTTGGCGCGGTTCCGGGTCCGGTACTTGAACAGATTGCCCAGGATAGGGATATCGCCCAGGCCGCGCACTTTTTCGTTGTTCTCGGACTCGTCGTCCGAGATCAGCCCGCCCAGCACGACGATCTGGCCATTGTCGGCCAACACGTTGCTCTCGATCGCGCGGACGGTGGTCACGATCCCCGACGACGAGCTGACGGAATTGTCGATCCCCGAATTCTCGTGGTAGATCGCCAGCTTGATCGTACCGCCTTCGGAAATCTGCGGGCGCACTTTCAGCAGCAGGCCCACGTCCTTGCGGTCGACCGTCTGGAACGGATTGCTTGCCCCGCTCGCGCCCGTCGTGAAGGAACCGGTGATGATCGGTATGTTCTGACCGACCTTGATCGTCGCCAGCTCGTTGTCCAGCGTGATCATGTTCGGTGTGGACAAGATGTTGGCGTGTCCCGTACTTTCAAGGGCATGCGCGATCGCGCCCAGGCCCAGCTCGCCGTTCACCTGCTTGAAGATGCCGATCGACAGGCCGGTCGGCGACGGGATCGAGCTGCCGGTGGTGGTGCTGCTCGAGCCGCTGATGCCCGTCGCCGCGGCCAGCGCTAGGTTGACGATGTTGTTGTTGCTGCCGCCGAGGCTGAACGACTGCAGGCCGCCGACGCGGTAGGTGCTGTTGTTGTTGCCGGTCAGGCCCACCCATTGCACGCCGAACTCGGACGCGTCGGTCGACGTGACCTCGACCACCAGCGCCTCGATATAGACCTGGGCGCGGCGTACGTCGAGCTGGTCGATGACGGCGCGCAGGTTGCGGTACACGGCGTCCGGCGCCGTGATGATGAGGCTGTTGGTCGACGCATCGGCCTGGATGAAGCCCGAGCCCTGCCCGCCGCCGGCACCGCCGGCCGTGGCCTGGCCCTGCTGGGAGAAGCTGCCACCCGTGCCGCCCATGCCGACGCTGCTCTGCTGGCCCTGCTGGCCACCCAGCCCGCCGGCGCCGGTGCCGCCGCCCGTGCTCGTGGACTGGATCGAACCGCCCGCCGTGCCCTGCTGCTGCACCGGCACGGCCGACGCATCCTGCGAGACGACGGCGCGCAGCGTCTGCGCGACCTTGCTGGCGTCGGCATTCTTGAGGTAGACCACGTGGATGTTGCCGAGTTCGGTCGTCGGCTGGTCGAGCTTTGCGATCAGGTTTTTCGCCATGCTCGCGCGGGCCGGCGACGGCGCACGCACGATGACGGAATTCGTGCGCGGGTCGGCCAGCACGGTGACGCGGCCCGCATCGCCGCCGGCGGACGGTTCCATCAGGCGCGTGACGAGCGTGGCGACGTCGCTGGCGATGCCGTTGCGGATCGGGACCACGTCGAGGTCGCCCGTGGCCGGCGAATCGAGCGCGGCGATGATCTTGGACAGGCGGCGCAGGTTGTCGGCGTAGTCCGTGATCACGAGGCTGTTATTGCCCGGATCGGCCATGATCGAGTTGTTGGGCGAGATCAGCGGACGCAGCACGGCCGTAAGGTTGGCCGCGGACTCATGCTGCAGGCGGTAGACCTGCGTGGCGATCTGGTCGCCGCGCGCCTTCGAGCCGCCGATGCCGACCTGCGTGGGCGACGATTGCAGCTTCGCTTCCGCTTCCGGCACCACCTTGGCATAGCCGTCGCCGGTGACGACCGCATAGCCCTGCAGGCGCAATGCCGAGGTCAGCAGCGAAAAAGCCTGGGCCTTGGTCAGCGTCTTTTCCGAGACCAGGGTCAGCGTGCCTTTCACGCGCGGGTCGATGATGAACGTCGTCCCCGTGTAATGGCCGACCGCCTTGATCACGGACTCCATGTCGGCGTTGACGAAGTTCAGCGCGGCGCCCCCGCCCTCCTGGGCGTAGGCGAACGGCGGCAGGACGCTTGTTCCGACGGTGCAGCACAACATGGCGCCGGCCACGATGCGGCGCAGTGCCGGGAGTTGCTGGATGCTGCGGGTTGGATTTTTTTTCATCATCTGAACTCTAACGCGATTATGTTCTTGCCGTTCACCATACGCCGTTGACCCAGCAGGTTGAGCAGGTTGCCCAGCGTGTCTTCGTACTTGTCGGCCGCCGCTGCCTGTCCCGAGAAATGCAGGCGGCCGTTTTCCAATGCTCCGTTACCAGACAGCAAGAGCGCACCGCTCACCGTACGCAGCACGACGTCGGCCCGCTGGCCGTGCCAGTCCATGGCCATCTCGTAGCTGCCGAGCGGTTTGATCGGGCTCATGCGCGATCCCATGTCGGTCAGCGACAGCACCGTGCGTCCGCTCACCGCCACCGTATTGCCCTGGCGCGCGATGTCCAGCAGGTTCCAGGACAGCTTGATCGTGCCGGTGAGCGCGAGCGTGTTCAACGGCGCGCCCAGCCCGGCCAGGCCCTCGGCCGGCAACAGCAGCTGGCCGGCACTGACCTGCCACTGCGACCAGCTGCCGCTGATGTGCACGGGCTGCGCCAGCGCCTGGTCGTTGGCCAGGTCCATGCTGACATCCCCGAACAGCACCAGCGGCGACAGGCGCCAGCTGAAACGTCCCGGCAGCAGCGGCGTGACGGATCCGCCCGCGCCCGGCGCGCCGCCCACAAAGGCTGAGCCGCGCCAAAGCGTACCCTGCGCATCCCCCAGAGTCAAACGGCCGTCCGTCTGGCGCTCGATCATCGGAGCGAGCCACGCGGCCGGCAGGAACGCCAGTACCGTCAGGATCACCGCGAGCGTCGGCAGCGCGATCCACGCGAACGTGCGCTTCATTGGCCGCTGCCGGTGTTCTGGCGCAGCGTCAGGCTGGCGTCGACCTGGCCGGCGGCGGGCAGGGACGTGACGACGGCGTCCTGCACCAGCAAGCGGTTGGCGCGGCGCTGCTCGTCCAGCCACGTGGCCAGGTTGGCGAACGCCACGTTATTCAGCTGCAGCTTGATGTACTCGCCGTTTATCGACAGCGATTGCGGATTCAGGCCGCGTCCCGACAGGCTGCTGCTGACGGTTTCGCGCGTGAGCGGCACGACGTGCGTTTCCGGCGCCTGCGCCAGGGTGGCGGCTTCCTGGGCCATGGCCTGCAGCTCGGCGGCCTGCTGGCGCAGTTGCGGCAACTGGCGGCGCAGCTGGGCGCGCCCTTCGATGGCCGGATCGACGAGCAGCAGGTACAGCAGGGCGGCCAGCACGACGGCGCCGCCGACCGCCAGGAAACGGCGTTCCTGCTCGGTGCGCGCGAGCCAGAGCGCCGTGGCGCGCTCGCGGTACTGGGCGAAGGTGGTGGCGATGCTCATGGTTTGGCTCCCGTGCTGCGGATGACCCAGGTGCCCGGCGCGGCTTCTTCCAGCGTGAGCCGGCGCGTGGCCAGGGCCGTGCGCAACTGCCCCGTCAAACCGGGGTCGACCGTTTCGGGTTTGACTTTGACGGTCAACGCGCGTTCGCGGTATTCAATTGATGCAAGTCCAATCGGACGTCCGAGCGAGCGCGTCGCTTCGCCCAGCGCCGAGGCGAGATAGGTGAATTCGTCGGGCGACACGTCGCCCGTGCTGGCGCGCGCGCGGGCGATGTTCTGGCGCATCTGCAGCACCGGATCGAGGATCGCCGTCTCGCGCGGATACACGTTGCGGAAGGTCTGGACCATCGACTGGCGGACCGTGTTGGCTTCGCGGCGCAGGCGCAGCCAGTCGACGTTCAGCCCGATCAGGTTGACGGCCACGGTCAGCGCAGCGAGCGCGATCGGCCAGCGCCAGCGGCGCCAGTCGCGCGCGGGCGTCCCGGCCGCGCCGAGGCCGCTCACGAGGTCCAGCGCCGTCGTCTTGGAACCGGCGATCCAGTGCGTCCAGTCGTCGGCCTCGATCAGGATGCCGGGACCGGCTTCCTGCGCCAGCGCCTGGTATTCGCCAAGTTGCGCGGGCGGCACGTACAGCACGAGCGGGGCATCGCCGCTGAACGCGCGCGCCGTCTGCAGCACGACGGCCGGCGTGGCGTCGAGCGCGAGGCCGAAGCCGTGGAACAGGCTCTGGCGCATGGTCAATTCAACACCGGAAATAGCTGCCGCGACACTGCCCGGCTGCAAAGGCAGACACAGTTGCGCGGGCTCGGCCATGATGCTGCGCGCGCCCTGTGCCAGCAGGCTTTTCACGATGCCTTCCAGCCAGTCGCGATCGACGACGGCGATGGGCCGCGTGCCGTCGGGCTGCTCGGGCGCGGCCACGAGAACGGCGTCCGTCGGATCGCCCAGGATGTGTTCTTCGACGAGGCCTGGCAGCGCGGCCTTCAGGCGCGCACCGGACAGCGGCGGCGCCTGCACCGACAGCAGGGTCACGTCGGTGGCCGCGAGCAACAGCACGATGCGGCGGCTCGTGCCAACCAGGTCGCCCAGGTTGCGCAGCGGCCCTTCGCCATGCTGGTCGATCGCGCCGCCATCCGTGACGAGGGCGAAGCGGCACAACGCATGTTCACCTTCGGCACGCGCAGGATGCCGGATATAAAGTGTGCTCAAACTGTCTCGCTTTCTCGATCTCTTGTTGGTCTTGTTAACATGCCCTGCGCTATCCCTCGAGACTTCTTTCCATTCAATACTGGCGGATCCACACCACCTTCGGCCCGCCGCCCGCCACCAGGGCCGGCGACCGGTGGATCAGCGCCTGTGCATCCAGTGCGGCCCGGTCCAGGCGGATGCGGCTGTCGACGAAGAACCAGTCGCTTTTCACGTTCGCCGTACCCTCCGTCGGCTTCCGGCTGTCGCCGATCTCGGTCTCGAAGTAATTGAGACCACGCCACGCCGCCTGCTTGCGCCGCACGATCAGCGTATTCGCTTCCGACACCGACATGTTCGGCACCACGGCCGCCAGCACTTCCGCCGGCGCCGTGTTGACGTTCACCGGCGTTTTTTCCGGCAGCACGGTCACGAAGGGCCGCAGCCGCTCGACGATGGCCGGCGTCACGCCCCGCACCGACAACAAATCCTCCACCTGCAAGATCTTCACCGGCGCGCCGACCACGGGCGCGGCCTGCCGCGTCGGATCGTTGCCCTCGTCCATCGTCGCCGGCAATCCGGCCGCCACGAAGTTCCCGATGCGCAGCGCCAGGCCCTGGTCCAGCTGCAGGTTGTTCAGCAGGCGCTTGAAAATCTCCACCTGCTGCGGATCCGCCAACCCGCGGCTCATTCCCAGGTTGCGCAAATTGTAACGCGAGCATGCGTCGGTAATGTTACCGGACAGGCTCGCATCGAACGTTTCTCCTTCGACCCGCTGGCGTTCGACGTACTGGTCCAGGCGCGTTTCCGCCAGCGGCGTCGCCCACACCTGGTCGAGCGACGTGTAGTCGCGGTGGTCGATGCCGTCCTGGAACAGGACGAGGGTCGCCCAGTCGAGTGCGCCGCGCAGGATCCACTTGGTCTGCAAGTGCAGGCGCTGGTTTTCCATCGACCGCACCTGCACCTGCTGCTGCCAGAACAGGCTGGCGACGATCGAAATCGCCAGCGTGGTGAGCAACAGCGCGGTGATCACGGCCACGCCGCGTTCGCGCGCAGGCCGACGCTGCCGCGTTCTCATGGTTCCCCCAACAGGAAGGATTTGACCATCGGCTGCTGCAGGTTCTGGGCCTGCAACGCGACCTGCAGGCCGGTCGGTTCGTTGCTCACCTGCGCCGCCGGGTCGGGCTGCTGTGACTGGGGCTGGGCCGGCGCCTGGACCGTGCCCGCCGCATTCGCGCCGGGATCGACGCCGCCCTGGCGCCACGAGTTGTTGAGCCAGGTCGCGACCTGCATCCCCGTCACACCGGTCTGCAGCGCGACGGCCGGGTTGGTGTCGGCGTCGCTGGTGACGGCCTGCCACAGCGCGTCGAGCTGGACGAGATCGCGCGTCGCCTGCGATTCGCGCCGCATCAGCGTGCCGTTGACGATGCGGTACGCGACCACCTGCAACCGCGACGGCTGGTTTTCCGTGAACACTTCGCGCACGAGCGTCAGGCGGTCGGCGCCGATGATGAGATAGGGCCGCTGGTCGACGACGTCGCGCTGCGCGATGTGTTCGCAATCGCTCTGCATCTGGGCGAAGGCCAGCTGCATGCCGCGCGTCGTTTCCATCTGCTGCGTGAGGGCCACGCGGGCACGCACGATGCCGTCCAGACCGCGCCAGCCGAGCACGGCCACGATGGCCAGGATGCTGATCGCCACGAGCAGCTCCACCAGGGTGAAGCCGCGGGCTCGGAAGTGCGTTGTCATCGCCACGGTTTCAGCACCAGTTGGACCAGCTTGACGATGCGCCGGTTGGGGTTTTCGATGTCGTACACGGAAACCTCGACCCGGCGCAGGCGCGGGTTCGGGCTGGCGATCACTTCTTCCTGGCACACGAGGTGCAGGTCGCCCTGCGGGCAATCGAAGCTGTGCTTGCCGATGTCGGGGAATTCCTTGCCCAGGCGGATCTGCACGAGCCGGTTCTCGGCCGACCACGTCGCCATCATCGAGGCGCGCAGGCCGCTGCTGTTGGCGGTCAGGCTGCCGACGGCGCGCAGGCCCGCGCCCAGCGCCGTGCCCACGATGACGAGGGCCACGAGCACTTCCAGCAGCGTGAAGCCGCGTTGCCGGTTCGGGAATCGCATGTCGTTCATCACTCCACCGTGAAATGCCCGACCCCGTCGGCGCGGATGAAGACGCGGTCGTTGCCGCTGGCCAGCGTGAGCACGAACGGCTTGTCGACGGGTTCGTTGCCGAACGTGATGCGCAGCGGGTTCAGGGCCCCCGCGCTGGGCGGATCCAGCAGCAGGGTCAGCGGCGCACTCTTGAAGTCGCGCTCGCGCAGCAGGTCGTCGTTCGCGATCGGTTCCCAGCGGGTTTCCGTGCGCACGAGGAAGTGGTAGCGCTCGGGCGTCGCTTCGAAGGCCACGGGGCGGTTGCGCACGATGGCTTCGTCGCGCGCCAGCTGCAGCAGGAGCGCGATGCGTTGCGCCTCCTTCTGCAGGTCCTGGTGCGGGCTGGGAATGGCGTTGAGGCTGGCCAGCCCCAGCGTGACGCCGATGATGACCATCACGACCATGATCTCCACCAGGGTGAAGCCGCCGGCGCGGCCCGGCGCGCGCGTGGTCATCGACACACCTACGTTATTTGTTGTCCCACGAACCGACGTCGGCATCCTCGCCCGTACCGCCCGGCTGGCCGTCCGCGCCCAGCGAGAACACGTCGACCTCGCCATGCACGCCCGGCGACAGGTACTGGTACGGATTGCCCCACGGATCCTTCGGCAGTTTCTCGAGATAGCCGCCTTCCTTCCAGCCGTTGGCGGCCGGGCCGCTGGTCGGCTTCTGGATCAGGGCCTGCAAGCCCTGCTCGGTGGTCGGATAGCGCTGGTTATCGAGCTTGTACAGCTTGAGTGCCGACATCAGCGTGGCGATGTCGACGCGGGCCGCGGTCACGCGCGACTCGCCCGTGCGGCCCAGCAGCTTGGGCACGACGAGCGCGCCCAGGATGCCGATGATGACCACGACGACCATGATTTCGACGAGGGTGAAACCGCCCTGGCGGCGCTGCCGTGCGAAACGATGCTTGAAGTTCTGCATAGATGTGATGAATGTGGTCGAAAAAACAGTATAAGGCCGAACGAGCAGGGATGACGTTAAAAGTCGTTTGGAAAATGTTCCAACTCGTCAGGAAAATTGTCTAATTGTAAGATAGTCCGCGCAGAAAGACACCTTTTGCGTGAACACCGGCGCTGCAGCTCATTCTACGCCGCGGCGCTCCGCGCAAACGGGGCAGCACGGATTGCGCGCCACGCCGATCTCCGTCCATTCCATGGCGCGCGCGTCCAGCATCTGGAGCCGGCCGGCCAGCGAACGGCCGCTGCCGGCCAGCAGCTTCAGCGCCTCGGCCGCCTGCATGGCGCCGATGATGCCGACCAGCGGCGCGAACACGCCCATCGTGCTGCATGCCACTTCCTCGAACTTGCCGTCTTCCGGGAACAGGCAGGCATAGCAGGGCGAAGCGGGGTCGCGCACGTCGAAGACCGAGATCTGCCCGTCGAAACGGATCGCGGCGCCCGCGACGAGCGGGACGCCGGCGGCCACGCAGGCGCGGTTGACGGCATGGCGGGTGGCGAAGTTGTCGCTGCAGTCGAGTACGACATCGGAATCGCGCACGAGTTCCCCTAAACGTGCAGCATCGGCGCGTTCGCGCAAGGCGACGACCTCGACGTCGGGGTTGATCTGGTGCAGGGCTTCGCGTCCGGACTCGACCTTGGGCTGGCCCACGCGCGCCGTCGTGTGCATCACCTGGCGCTGCAGGTTCGTGAGGTCGACGGTGTCGTCGTCGACGAGCGTCAACCGGCCCACGCCGCCCGCGGCGAGATACAGCGCGGCCGGCGAGCCGAGGCCGCCGGCGCCGATCACGAGCACGCGTGCGCGCAGCAGCCGGTCCTGGCCTTCGATGCCGATCTCGTCGAGCAGGATATGGCGCGAATAGCGAAGCAGTTGCTGGTCGTTCATCGCTTCGGCGCGGCCGGCTTGGCGTCGTCCTTGACCTCGGCCGGCTTCGGTTCCGTGCCCGGCAGTTTGGCCGGCGCCGGCTTGTCCTCGTCCGGATCGGCCTTGGCGAGCTGCACTTTCAAACCCTTGAAATGATTCAGGGCCTGCGCCAGCTGGAAGTCGTCCTTGCCGCCGAATTCGATCGGCTTCGCGTTCTTCAGCGCGGCCACAGTGAACTGCTCTTCCTCGAGCTCGTCGCGGCGCTTCGCGTTCGCGCTCCGGCTGTCGGCCGCCTCGTTCGTCAGGTGGTGGTCCAGGTCGGCTTCGCGCACGCGCACGGCGTTCAGGCCGTCGCCTTCCGGCGTTTCGTCGACCTTCAGGTCCGGCACGATGCCCAGCGCCTGGATCGAGCGGCCTTTCGGCGTGAAGTAGCGTGCCGTCGTCAGCTTGACGGCCGTGTCGGGCGTCAGCTGGCGCAGGGTCTGCACGGAGCCCTTGCCGAACGTCTGGCTGCCCATCACGATGGCACGCTTGTAATCCTGCAGGGCGCCCGCGACGATTTCGGATGCGGATGCCGAGCCCGTGTTGACCAGCACCACCATCGGCACGGTCTTCAGCGCGGCCGGCAATTTTGCCAGCGGATCGGCGCCCGGCTTGATGGCATAGAATTCGCGCCGGCCGTAGAACGTGGCGTTCGATTCGGCCAGCTGGCCCTTCGTCGAGACGACCACGTCGTTCGCCGGCAGGAAGGCGGCGGAGACGCCGATCGCGCTCGGCAGCAGGCCGCCCGGGTCGTTGCGCAGGTCCAGCACGAGGCCCTTGATGTTCGGGTTGTGGGCGTACAGATCCTTCAGCTTGTCCGCGACCTCGTCGACGGTCTCTTCCTGGAACTGGTTGATGCGCAGCCAGGCATAGCCGGGCTCGATCATCTTCGCCTTCACGCTGGCCACCTTGATTTCTTCGCGCTCGACGGGCACGACCCACGGCGCGTCCGCACCGCGGCGGGCGATGGTCAGCATCACCTTGCTGTGCGGCTCGCCGCGCATGCGCTTGATGGCGTCGTCCAGCGACAGGCCTTTGACGGGCACATTGTCGATGCGGGTGATCAGGTCGCCGGCCTTGATGCCGGCGCGGTAGGCGGGCGAATCCTCGATGGGCGAGACGATCTTGACGTAGCCGTCTTCCATCGCGACCTCGATGCCGAGGCCGACGAAGCGGCCCTGCACCTCTTCGCGCATCTCGGCGAAATCCTTCTGGTCCAGGTACACGGAATGCGGATCGAGCGAATTCACCATGCCGGCGATGGCGTCCGACAGCAGCTTCTTGTCGTCGACCTTCTCGACGTAATCGCTCTTGATGAGGGCATACACGTCGGCCAGCTGGCGCAGTTCGTCGAGGGGCAGCGGGGCATCGCCGCCTTTTTGCGCCAGCGCCGAGTACTGGACCGAGGCGGCCACCCCGGCCACCATGCCGAGACCGATCAGACCGAGGTTCTTGAGTTTCTTGCCCATGCTGTTCCCTGGATTGTGCTTCCGGAAATTAGAACCTGACCCAGCTCGAAGGATCGAACGCTTTTCCGAGATGCCTGAGCTCGAAGTATAGCCCCGATTCCTCGTTACCGCCGGTATTGCCCGCACTGGCGATGACGTCGCCCGGCTTGACGGCGTCGCCGGCCTGTTTCACCAAGGTCTGGTTGTTGCCGTAGATCGACAGGTACTCGCCGCCATGGTTAATGATGATCAGGTTGCCGTAGCCGCGCATCCAGTTGGCGAACACGACACGCCCGGCCGCGATGGCGCGCACGTCGGTGCCTTCCGGCGCCTTGATGAACATGCCGCGCCACGTCGGGCCATCGCCACGCTTGGCGCCGAAACGGGCCACGATCTTGCCGGAGATCGGTGCCGGCAGGCGGCCGCGCAGGCTTTCGAACGCGCCACTCGGCAGGTCGGCGGCCAGCGCGGTGTCGGCCGTTCGCTGCGGTGCTTCCGGCTTTTGCGGCGGCTCTTCCGCCACCCGCGTCTCTTCCGGCTCCGGCTTCGGCGGCGGCAACGGTTTCACGGGTTTGCCGGTCTTCGCCGCTTCCTTGGCCGCTTCGCGCGCCAGGCGTTCGCGCTCCTCGCGCTGCGCCTTCGCGCGCGCAAGCGCACGTTCGCGCGCCTCGGCCGCCGCTTTCGCGCGTGCGGCGGCCAGTTCCTGTTGCCGTTTGCGCTCGGCGGCGGCGGCGATTTCCTGTTCGCGGATCAGGCGCGTCAGGCGGTCGACGAGGCCGCTCATGCGCTGCTCGTCCTGCTCCAGGCGGCTCGCCTGCTTGCGCTGGTCCGTCAGCTTGCTCGACAGGTTCGCCAGCAGGGTGGCCCGTTTGGCCTTTTCCTTTTCGAGCAATGCCTTTTGCGACTTCTGCTCTTCTGCAATTTCTTCCAGCTCGTCCCTGGCGTTCTGCGTCTCGGCGTGATTCGCCTCGACGGCCGCCAGGTTCGCGCGCAGGGAATTCAGTAATTTCGCTTGCGCCTGCGAAACATAGGCCATCATCTGCAGGTCGCGGTTGATGCGGTTCGGGTTATCGCCCGACAGCAGCAGCTTGATGCGGTCCTCGTTGCCGGCAACATAGTGCTCGCGCAACAGCTTGGCCAGCTGGCGCTTCTGGGCCGCGATGGTGTCGCCCAGTCTCGCCTCTTCGGTCGCGAGATCCTTCAGCTTGGCATTGGTGGCGGCCTGCTCGTCCGCCAGTTCGCGCAGCGAGCGGTTGGCGTCGGAAATCTTTTCTTCCGACTCGGCCAACTCGTCGGCCGCGTCTTCCTTTTCGCTCTCGGTGCGGCTGATGTCCTTCTTGAGCGCATTGAGCTTTTGCTGGATACCGGCGCGCGCCGCCTCGGCGGCGGCCTTTTCCTTGCTGCGGTTGGTCTGGCGCGGCGCCGCCTGCACGCTGCCGAAGGCGAACGCGCAGGCCAGCAGGCCGCATACCAGCTTGCCGCGGGCGGACAGGCCCGCGGACGTCGACTTCACGAAGGAAAAACGCAAGACTTACTTCGCCTTCCCTTGGTTGGCCACGGCTGCCATCGCTGCCGCGATCGCTTCCTGGTCGCCCAGGTAGTAATGACGGATCGGCTTCAGGTCCGCGTCCAGTTCATACACGAGCGGGGTGCCGTTCGGGATGTTCAGGCCGACGATGTCCGTGTCGCTGATGTTGTCCAGCATCTTGATCAGTGCACGCAGGCTGTTGCCGTGGGCCGAGATCAGGATTTGCTTGCCGGCGCGGATGGCCGGGGCGATTTCCTCGTCCCAGGCCGGCATCACGCGGGCGACGGTGTCTTTCAGGCATTCGGTCAGCGGAATCTGTGCCTTGTCGAGACCGGCGTAGCGCGGATCGTTGAACGACGTGCGCGGATCGTTTTCTTCCAGCGCCGGCGGCGGGGTGTCGTAGCTGCGGCGCCATACGAGCACCTGCTCGTCGCCGAACTTGGCGGCGGTCTCGCCCTTGTCCAGGCCCTGCAGCGCGCCGTAGTGACGCTCGTTCAGGCGCCAGTCGTTCTTGACCGGCAGCCACATCATGTCCATCTCGTCCATGGCCAGCCACAGGGTGCGGATCGCACGTTTCAGGACCGACGTATAGGCCAGGTCGAAGGTGAAGCCGGCTTCCTTCAGCAGGCGGCCGGCCAGCTTGGCTTCCTTGATGCCCTTCTCGGTCAGGTCGACATCGGTCCAGCCGGTGAAACGGTTCTCGAGGTTCCAGGTGGACTCGCCGTGGCGCATGAATACGATTTTGTACATAGGTGCTTTATAGAAAAAAGTGAGCAAGAAATACCGATCCGACTTCTATTTTATAATGCGATGATTCAGTTCAACCAACGGAACCTTCGTGAAATTTATCATCGACCATTTCATCACTGTTGCGATCGCTGTCCTGTCGGGGGGCGCCCTGCTGTGGTTGTCGCTGGCGCCGCGTGGCCGCGTGGCATCGCCGCTGCAGGCCACCCAGATGATCAACCGGGGTAAATCCACCGCCGTGATCGATGTGCGCAGCGCCGACGCGTTTGCCGCGGGGCACCTGCGCGACGCGAAACACATTCCGCTGGCAGACTTGGGCAATCGCACCGGCGAGCTGGACAAGTCGAAAGTCAAGACCGTCATTATCGTCGACCAGGACGGCAAACACGCCGATAAAGCGGCGCGCCTGTTGAAAGCGGCAGGGTTCGAAGATATCTATGGCCTGGAAGGCGGTATCGCGGCCTGGACGGCTGCCGGCCTGCCCCTGATCAAATAATTTGAAAGGAATTGCCATGACAGCCCATGTTGTCCTCTATCACACCGCCAGCTGCCCCTATTGCGTGCGCGCCGAGCGCCTGCTGGAAGCCAAGGGCGTGACCGACATCGAACGCATCCGCGTCGACCTGGACCCGGAACAGCGCGCCATCATGATGCAGCGCACGGGCCGCCGCACGGTGCCGCAGATCTACGTGGGCGACACCCACGTGGGCGGCTTCGACGACCTGTACGCACTCGACCAGGCAGGCCGCCTGGACCCGCTGCTGAAGGGTGAAGCAGCCTGACGGGTGCCGGCCTGGCAGGGCCCCGGCAAGCTATTGAAACCGAATTGGTTTTGATACAATTGCCGGCGCCTTGACAAGTCAAGCACCTCGAATGGCAGGATGTTGCCATTCTTCTTAAAAATTACACGAAAGCGTTCCATGGCTGACGAAAACCTGCAACCCGTATTCCAAATCCAGCGTATCTACCTGAAGGATCTGTCGCTGGAACAACCGAATTCCCCGGCGATCTTCCTGGAGCAGGAAGCCCCGACCATCGAGGTCTCGCTGGACGTCGGCGCCGAAGGCATTGCCGATGGCATCTACGAATCGACCGTCACCATCACCGTGACCGCCAAGGTCAAGGACAAAGTGGCCTTCCTGGTCGAAGGCAAGCAGGCAGGTATCTTCGAAGCCCGTAACATCCCGGCCGAGCAGATGGATCCGCTGCTGGGCATCGGTTGCCCGAACATCATCTACCCGTACCTGCGCGCCAACATCGCGGACGTGATCACCCGTGCCGGTTTCCCGCCGGTCCACCTGGCCGAGATCAACTTCGAAGTGTTCTACCAGCAGCGCCGCCAGGCGCTGGCCGAGCAGGCTGCCGCTGCAGGCACGCCGGCCGCCAACCAGTAATATCCCGGGCGTCCCGCTTCGCCCATCCCGGGCGGGGCCGGACGCCTTGTTTCTTTGACGCGCACGCCGGCGTCCGGCATGCACCGTCTTCAAAGGCCCACATGCGCCCCATCCGCTTCCGCCATCGACTCATTGCAGGCAGCTTGCTGCTGCTGGCATCGTGCGCGGCCGCCGCATTCGATTTCAAGACGGTCGGCGCGCATGCCGTGATCCTGTACGAAGCCCCGTCCACCCGCAGCGGCAAGCTGTACGTCGCGCCCAGCGGGATGCCGGTCGAGGTCGTCCTCAGCTACGGCGACTGGGTCAAGGTCAGAGACGTCACCGGCGACATGGCCTGGACCGAAACGAAGAACCTGTCGGCCAAGCGCAACGTCATCGTGCGCGTTGCATCCGCCAGGGTGCGCTCGGCGCCCGACGACAATGCACCCGTCGTGATGACGGCCGAAAAGAATGTCCTGCTCGAGCTCGTCGATCCGGAAGCCGGCACCTGGGTGCGCGTGCGCCACCGCGACGGCACCAGCGGCTACGTCAAGGCTTCCGACGTCTGGGGCATCTAACCCGTCTTTCGATACCCATGCACGAACCGAAACCACCCCAAAAGATCACCGTCCTCGGTGCCGGCGCCTGGGGCACGGCGGTGGCGATCGCGCTCGCCGCACGCCACGACGTCCTGCTGTGGGGACGCAATCCCGCGCAGATGGCGCAAGCCGCCAGCGCGCGCGAAAACACCGAATACCTGCCCGGCTTTCCGTTCCCGGAGGGCCTGGACGTCACGGCCGACTTCGACGCCGCCGTTGCCCATGTCGTGAACGTGCGCGTAGGCGATGCCGCCGGCGAGGAACCGCTGCTGATCGCGGCCTGCCCGGTCGCCGGCCTGCGCCCCCTGCTGCAGCAACTGAAAGGCCGCGCCATTCCGAACATCGTGTGGCTGTGCAAGGGTTTCGAATACGAGACCGGCCTGCTGCCGCACCAGGTCGTGCGTGAAGTGCTGGGCGATGCCGTGCCGGCCGCCGCGCTGTCCGGTCCGTCGTTCGCCCAGGAAGTGGCGCGCGGCCTGCCGTGCGCGCTGACGGTCGCATCGACCGACAAGGCCCTGCGCGAACGGGTCGTCGCGCTCGTCCACGGCGGCAATATGCGCGTGTATTCCTGCGATGACATGGTCGGCGTGGAAGTGGGCGGCGCGGTCAAGAACATCCTCGCCATCGCCACCGGCACGGCCGACGGCCTCGGCCTCGGGCTGAATGCGCGCGCCGCGCTGATCACGCGCGGCCTCGCGGAAATCACCCGCCTCGGCACGGCGCTGGGCGGCCATGCGGGCACGTTCATGGGCCTGACGGGGATGGGCGACCTGATCCTGACCTGCACGGGCGACCTGTCGCGCAACCGCCGCGTGGGCCTGGCGCTGGCCCAGGGCAAGCCGCTCGACACGATCGTCCGGGAACTCGGCCACGTGGCCGAAGGCGTGCCCTGCGCCAAAGCCGTGCGCGAGCTGGCGGCCAGGCTGGGCGTCGACATGCCGATCACCAATGCGGTGGCCGGCGTGCTGTTCGATGGCGATTCCGCCAGCGACATGGTGGCCAAGCTGCTGGCGCGCGATCCGCGCGACGAACTGGCCTGATCGCGACTGATTGCGCAGGATTACGGCGCTGGATTGTTCCGCGTCGGCCCGCCCGTGTTATCGCCCGGATGCAGCAGGATGGTCATCAACGCGACCGCATCCTGGTTGGCCTGGATCGCATGCGGTTCGCCGCCGGCCAGATAAACCATCTCGTTCGGCCGCAGGATCGTCGTGCGGCCGTGCGCCTGGAACGCGATCTCGCCTTCCAGGCACAGCAAGGTCATCTCGCCTTCGACCCAGTGCTCCGGCATCGGCTTTTCCTTCGGTATCACGAGCCGGATCAATTCCATGTGATCCGTCTTGATCAGTGCGATCGAGGTGAAATTCGCGATGTCGTCTTCGCCCCGCTGGAGTGCGATCCGCTCACCCGAGACTGCGTGGTGCAACGCCATGTGTGACTCCCTTTACTCTTCGAATGTCTGCGGCACCCCGCGCAGCCAGTTGACGAGCGCGGAGGCGTCCTTGAATCCCTGCGCGAGCTGCGGCACGAGCTTGTCCGGGGCGTTGATGTCCAGCTTCTCTTCCTTCCAGACGAAATAGCTCTTCAGCTTCAGGTATTCGACCAGCGGATGGTTCGGATCGAATCCCTTCGGCGGGCGTTGCAGCTTGTCTTCCGGCTGCAGGTCGCCATACGCCTCGCGCAGATGTTTATTCTTCAACATTTTGGCGAAACCTGTCGCATCGTTGACCACGTGCTCGCGAATCGCCTTCAGGCGCGCCGCCGGCGGCAGGTATTCGCCGGCGCCGTACAGCAGCGTGCCGTCCGCTTCGATATGGAAGTAATAGGTCGGCCCGCCGCCCTCGCTGGGCCGGCGCTTGTTGCCGGGCGCGATGCCCGCCGAGAAATGGGTTTTATACGGCGTCTTGTCGTGCGAAAAGCGCGTATCGCGCTGGAAGCGGAACATCGCCTTTTTCGGATCGCAGGCGACGACCTGCTTGTCGAACCTGCCGATCTCCTTGATCAGTTCCGTCAGCACTTCCAGGAATTCGACCCGCAGGATGTCGTAGCGGGGCTTGTTCATGATGAACCACGGCCGGGTGTTGTTCTCTTTGAGCTCGGAAAGGAATTGCGTCAGGTCGCGCAGGTGCATAAGGGGTCCAAATGAGATCCAAATAAGTCAGGGGGTCTGGCGCGGACGGCGGCCGACAGTGACATCGATCGTCGTCTCGCGGTTCTTGCGCATCACCGTCATCTTCGCCTTGCCGCCGGGCGGCAGCTCGGCGATGAGGTTCATCATGTCGTTGGTGCTGCCGACTTTCTTGCCTTCCACGGCCAGCAGGATGTCGCCGGGGCGCATGCCGGCGCGGTCGGCCGGCCCGCCCCGCACGACGCCCGCGATGATGGCACCGCGGTCGCGCGGCAGGCCGAAGCTGTCGGCGATTTCGGGCGTGATGTCCTGCGATTCGACGCCGATCCAGCCGCGCACTACCTGGCCGTGCTTGATGATGGAATCGAGCACGGTCTTCGCCGTCGACACGGGAATCGCGAAGCCGATGCCCACCGAACCGCCCGTCTGCGAATAAATGGCCGAGTTGATGCCCAGCAGGTTGCCGCGCGTATCGACGAGCGCCCCGCCCGAGTTGCCGAAGTTGATGGCGGCGTCCGTCTGGATGAAATTCTCGAAGTGGTTGATGTGCAGGTTGTTGCGGCCCAGCGCCGAGATGATGCCGAGCGTGACGGTCTGGCCGACGCCGAACGGATTGCCGATCGCCAGCACGACGTCGCCCACGCGCGCCTGGTCGGGATCGCCCAGCACGATCACGGGCAATTTATCCGCCTTGATGCGGATAACGGCGAGGTCCGTCTCCGGATCGGTACCGACGATGCTGGCGGCCGCCTTGCGCCCGTCCGCGAGGCCGACCTCGATCTCGTCGGCGCCTTCGACCACGTGGTAATTCGTCAGGATATAGCCGTCGCCGCTGACGATCACGCCCGAGCCCAGGCTGGCCATCTGTTCCTGCGGCGGCATCTTGTCGCCGAAAAACCGTTTAAAAAACGGATCCTTCAACAGCGGATGCGTCTCGCGCAACGCCTTGCTCGTGAGGATGTTGACGACGGCCGGCATGGCGCGGCCGGCCGCGTCGCGGTAGCTGGCCGGCGCCGGACCGCCGCCGGGCGCCTGCAGCACAGGGACCGACTGCCCCGGCCCGCCGACGCCGATCTGGGTCGGCGCCCGGCCCGTCCACTCCGGCCGCAGCGCCGCGATCACGACATAGATGCCGAGGGCGATCGTGACGGTTTGCGCGAACAGCAGCCAGTAGCGGCGCATGGGGGACTCCTGCCGTTATCGCTTCAGCGCGTCGCGGATTTCGCGCAGCAGCACGACCTCTTCCGGCGGCGGCGCCGGCACGGCCGCTGCGGCTTCTTCTTCCTTGCTGAACGGGCTGCGCAGGCGGTTCATCAGGCGCACCATCTGGAAGATCACGAACGCGAGGATGATGAAGTTCAGCAGGATCGTGAAGAAATTGCCGTACGCGAGCACGGCGCCCGCTTTCTTGGCCTCGGCCAGCGGCAGGCCGTACGGCTGGCCGTTGAGCGGAATGTAGTAGCTGGCGAAATCGAGGCCGCCGAACAGCTTGCCGATCGGGGGCATGATGACGTCCTGCACGAGCGAATCGACGATGCGTCCGAACGCGCCGCCGATGATCACGCCGACCGCCAGGTCGACGACATTGCCCTTCATCGCGAATTTTTTGAACTCTTCCAGCATGGCCATTCGGCACCTCCCTTGTGTTTTTTAAAACCTTGTCAGGTTCATAGCGATGATACAGGAAACGTGACGCGATCCAATCCAGGGAGATATCCATGTGGTCAAGTGGTCCAAGTCAAAAACGCGCGTTTTGGGAAGACGCCTGACAACGCAAACGTTTTTTCTTTAATTTGCAAAACTGTTCACCTATAATCGTCTGTTGCAAAAAAGCCTTTTACTGGTTTGCAACGTATTGCATTGCAACATTTCGCATTTGACGAATGGAGTTGGTATGAGTAATGAGAAGCAGGTCGATTCAGGCCGGCGAGGCTTGCTCGTGGCTACATGCGCGGCGGGTGGCGTTGTCGGTGTTTCAACGGCCGGGGTGCTGGTCAGTACGTTGCAGCCCTCCGAACGAGCGAAGGCGGCCGGTGCACCGGTCGAAGTGGATATCTCCGACGTCAAGCCGGGCGAAATGAAAGTCGTGGAGTGGCGCGGCAAGCCCGTCTGGATCCTGCGTCGTACCCCCGAAATGCTGGCCAGCTTGCCGAAGAACGACAGCCTGGTCGCCGATCCGAATTCCGATAAATCGTTCCAGTTGCCGGTACCGGAATACGCGAAAAACGAATTCCGCGCACGCCAGGATCACAAGGAAGTCCTGGTCGCCGTCGGCATCTGTTCCCACCTGGGCTGCTCGCCCTCTTCCCGCTTTACCGAAGGCCCCCAGCCGAACCTGCCGGACGACTGGCACGGCGGCTTTCTCTGCCCCTGCCACGGTTCGACGTTCGACCTGTCGGGCCGCGTTTTCAAGAACAAGCCGGCGCCGGCCAACCTCGATGTTCCCCCGTACATGTACCTGTCCGACAACAAGATCGTGATCGGCAAAGACGAGAAAGGCGAGGCATAAGATGGGCGCAGCGTTCAAGGAAACCAAACTCCCGGCCGACGCGCCGAAAAGCCACAAGGCCCTCGCCTGGGTCGACGACCGCTTCCCGCTGTCGAAGCTGTGGAACGACCAGTGGGGCCGCTACTACGCACCGAAGAATTTCAATATCTGGTACCTGTTCGGCTCGCTGGCCATGCTGGTGCTCGTGCTGCAGATCGTCACCGGCATCTTCCTGACCATGCACTACAAGCCGGACGCCAACCTCGCGTTCGGTTCCGTCGAATACATCATGCGCGAAGTCCCGTGGGGCTGGCTCGTGCGCTACATGCACTCGACGGGCGCCTCGGCGTTCTTCATCGTCGTGTACCTGCACATGACCCGCGGCCTGCTGTACGGCTCGTACCGCAAGCCGCGCGAGCTGATCTGGCTGTTCGGCTTCGCGATCTTCCTGTGCCTGATGGCCGAGGCCTTCTTCGGCTACCTGCTGCCGTGGGGCCAGATGTCGTACTGGGGCGCCCAGGTGATCGTGAACCTGTTCGGCGCGATCCCGTTCATCGGCCAGGACCTGTCGCTGTGGATCCGCGGCGACTACGTCGTGTCGGACGCCACCCTGAACCGCTTCTTCGCCTTCCACGTGATCGCGATCCCGCTGGTGCTGCTGGGCCTCGTCGCCGCGCACCTGATCGCACTGCACGAAGTGGGTTCGAACAACCCGGACGGCATCGAGGTCAAGGAAAACCTGGGCCCGGACGGCCATGGCGTCGACGCCATCCCTTCGCACCCGTACTACACGACGAAAGACCTGTTCGGCGTGTCGGCCTTCCTGCTGATCTACAGCGCCGTCGTGTTCTTCGCGCCCGAGATGGGCGGCTACTTCCTGGAGTACAACAACTTCCTGCCGGCCGACTCGCTGAAGACCCCGCCGCACATCGCACCGACCTGGTACTTCACGCCGTTCTACTCGGTGCTGCGCGCGACGACGTCCGACTTCATGTGGGTGGTGATGGCCGGCGTGGCCGCATACGTCGTGTTCATCTGGCTCCGTTCGCGCCTGTCGTACAAGACCAAGGTCGCGATCACCGTCGTTGCCATCCTGGCCGAGATCGGCATGCTGCCGCAGGTGCTGGATGCGAAATTCTGGGGCGTCGTGCTGTTCGGCTCGGCCGTCGTGATCCTGGCCCTGCTGCCGTGGCTGGACCATTCGCCCGTGAAATCGATCCGCTACCGTCCGGACTGGCACAAATACGTGTACGCCGTGTTCTTCGTTGCGTTCCTGACGCTCGGCTACCTCGGTACCCAACTGCCGACGCCGGCCTACACGCTGCTCGCCCAGGCCTGCACCCTGCTGTACTTTAGCTTCTTCCTCCTGATGCCGTGGTGGAGCACGATGGGCCGGTTCAAGCCGGTACCGAAGCGCGTGACGTTCACCCCGCATTGATTCCGGAAACTAGCCAAAGGACAACCATGATGTTTTTCTCGAAAAAACTGCTCGCGGTCCTGGCCCTGCTGCCGGGATTCGTGTTCGCGAACGAAGGGACGTTCGCGCTCGACCGCGCGCCCGAACGCACCGACATCGCGTCGCTGCAAAACGGCGCCAAGCTGTTCGTCAACTACTGCCTGAACTGCCATTCCGCATCGTCGATGCGCTACAATCGCCTGCGCGATCTGGGTTTGAGCGAAGACCAGATCAAGAACAACCTGCTGTTCTCGGGCGAGAAGGTGGGCGACATGATGACGATCGCGATGCGTCCCGCGGATGCGAAAGCCTGGTTCGGCGCCGTGCCGCCGGACCTGTCGGTGATCACACGCGCACGCGCCTCGGGCGCCGGTACCGGCCCCGACTACATCTACACTTACCTGCGCACTTTCTACAAGGACGACACCCGTCCGACCGGCTGGAACAACCTGGTCGTGCCGAACGTCGCCATGCCGCACGTGCTGTGGCAATTGCAGGGTGTGCGTACGGTCAAGATGGTCGAGGAACCGGATCCGCACGAACCGGGCAAGAAAGTGCACCGCTTCGCCGGCTTCGAGCAGGTGACGCCGGGCACGCTGAGCCCGCAGGAGTTCGATTCCCAGGTGGCCGACCTCGTTGCCTACATGGACTGGATGGCCGAACCGGCGCGCGATTTTCGCAAGCGCCTGGGCGCGATCGTCGTGATTTTCCTCGCTTTGTTCGCTTTCCTGGCCTGGTCGTTGAATGCTTCTTATTGGAAAGACGTAAAGTGACTTGATTGCCCGGTTATAATGCGGGCAATGTCTATTCGGGGTGAGCCGCCTGGCGCTTCACCCCTTTGTTTCTTGAAGGAACTATAAACCATGATGGTTCTCTACTCCGGCACCACGTGCCCGTTCTCCCAGCGCTGCCGCCTGGTCCTGTTCGAAAAGGGCATGGACTTCGAGGTGCGCGACGTGGACCTGTTCAACAAGCCCGAGGACATCTCGACGATGAATCCGTACGGCCAGGTGCCGATCCTGGTCGAGCGCGAACTGATTCTGTACGAATCGAACATCATCAACGAATACATCGACGAGCGCTTCCCGCATCCGCAGCTGATGCCGGCCGACCCGCTCATGCGCGCCCGTGCCCGCCTGATGCTGTTCAACTTCGAGAAGGAACTGTTCGTCCACGTCAACACGCTCGAAAACGAGCGCAACAAGGTGGGCGACAAGAGCCACGACAAGGCACGCGCCGAAATCCGCGACCGCCTGACGACGCTGGCCCCGCTGTTCCTGAAGAACAAGTACATGCTGGGTGACGAGTTCTCGATGCTGGACGTCGCCATCGCCCCGCTGCTGTGGCGCCTGGACCACTACGGCATCGAGCTGTCGAAGACCGCGGCGCCGCTGATGAAGTATGCCGAGCGCATCTTCTCGCGTCCGGCCTACATCGAAGCCCTGACCCCGTCCGAAAAGGTGATGCGCCGCTAAAGCGCCACCGCCGTTGCACGCCAGTTTACGACGCCGCAGGCGAATCGAAGTACACTGGCGTGTAACATCTCGCATCATTCCGATCACACCATGCCAGACATCTCCACCAAGCCGTACCTGCTGCGCGCCATTTACGAATGGTGCACGGACAGCGGCTACACCCCTTACCTGGCCGTCAAGGTCGACGCCGCCACCACGGTTCCGATGGAATACGTGAAAAAGGGCGAGATCATCCTGAACATCAGCTACGGCGCGACCTCCGGGCTGAAAATGGACAACGACGCGATCACCTTCCGAGCGCGCTTCAACGGCGTCTCACGTGAGCTGTACATCCCGGTGCACAACGTGTTGGCCATCTACGCCAACGAAAACGGCCAGGGCATGGCGTTCGACGTGACGACGACGGCCGCCGACCTGCCCCCGCCCGCACCGGAACCGGCAGCCGCCCCGGCCCCCGGCCTGGCCGCCGTCCCGGCCAAGACGTCCGAGGTGTCGCATGTACCCGACGATGACGACGAACCGCCCAAAAAAGGTGGACGACCCACGTTGACCCGGATCAAATAAGGGTATAATTCTGGCCACATTGCCGGCTTAGCTCATCAGGTAGAGCAGTTGATTTGTAATCATCAGGTGGCGGGTTCGAGTCCTGCAGCCGGCACCAAGATTCAGCAGTAAAACAAAGGGTTACGCGCTCACGCACGTAACCCTTTTGTGTTTGGACGCTCGCTGAAGCTTACGAACGCTTACGGCGCAGCAGCCCCACCACGCCGATGCCCAGCAGCGCCAGCGACGCCGGTTCCGGCACGCCCGCCGGCGGCGGCACGACAGCCGTGTCGACATTCAGGATATCGAATGCCCAGTGCCCATCGCGCTTGTCGCCGGCCGCGTCGACGAAGCCGTTGCGGAAGTCCTGATCGGCCACGCCATCGTGCCTGAAGCCGTCCGCCAGGTTCGCTCCGGCGGCGAAGTTGTTGAACTGCTGGACCGTCACCGTATAAGTCCCGGCCGCCAACGCGCTCGTGTATTTGACGTCGAAGCAGCGGCCCGTCATGAGATCGGCGGCGACGTCACTGCAGCTGGCATCGTCCTGCTCGTAGAGCTTGGCGCCCGTACCGTCGAACAGCGACAGGATCGGGTCGAAGCCGCCGCGGGCGATCGTGTCGCCGAGCGCATTCACACCGCCGGCATAGGACCAGCTGCGCAAGGTCACGACCGACTTGCCGTTCACCGTAAACGTGAAGCGCTGGACGTCGTTGTCATGCTGGAACACGCCCGTGAAGGACAGGTTGATCGCTTGTGCGCCAGTCGTAAAAGCAGCCAGTGCCAGCATGCCGGCGACGATTCTCAATTTCATTCTTATTCCCAAGTTATTAAATACCGGGAATCAAAGGCAGCAAGGTTTGTGCCAGTTACAGAATGCAATTGATTTACATAGGGAATTTATTTTATGCACGAGGAATGTAAAATTATCCGACATCCTTGCGCGCCACTGTACAGCTGTCGACACCATCCTGCCTATCGAACGTGAACCGCACGAGCAGGAACGTCTCGATCACCTGGGCGTTGGTACGCGCATGCATCGACACCTCGTCCAGCGTGAAGCCGCCGCCTCCGGCCAGCGCGAGCGGGAGCATCATCTGGTCGGCCAGGTATTCGGCAAAGGCCCCCTGAGACATCAGGTACTGGCGCGTACGCTGCACCGCCTGGCGCGCCACCTGTTCGGACGTGACGGACTTTTCGCCGAACGCCGTGAACACTTCCGTCGCGTGTTCGTGGTCGAGGGTCAGCATCAGGGCATTGCCCGGCCCCTGCTCGGCCGGCAGGGCGCGCACGAACAACTGGTCCTCGCCCCAGTTCATGGCTCTGCCGACGCATTCCAGTTCGCGCTGCGCCACCCGTGCCGGGACACCGGCCACGAACGCCTCCGCGTACGCGGCACGGCGTTCGCCGCGCGTCATCCACGTGCGCGGCAGCAGCTCGGCACAGGGTTCGACGCGGGCCAGCACGACGCCGCCGCCGGCCGGATAAAAGCCGAAGCGCTCGAGCTGGATGTCGATGCGGGCGCCCATCTCGGCCAGGCGCGGACACCAGGCGCGCTGCAGGAATTGCACGGGCGGCGCCATCGGATTGTGCGTGCCGCCCGCAAGCCGCAAGGTCGACGGCTTGTCCGCCTTCAGCAGGGCCGGCAGCACCGTTTGCAGCACCAGGGTGCAGCTGCCCGCCGTGCCGATGGCGAATTCGTAGTCGCCGCCGCGCAGGGGCCCCGGCACGAACGTCAGGTCCTGGCTGCCGAGCGCCGCGCCCGTCGCCTCGCCTCCGCATACCTGCAAGGCGGCCTGCACGGCCACGAGGTGCTGGCGCATCAGGCCGGGCTTTGCGCGGTTGGCGCGGATGTTCCGGATGCGGAAGGGCCGCCCCGTGATCATGGCAAGCGTCAGCGCGCTGCGCAGGATCTGGCCGCCGCCCTCGCCGACTGCGCCATCCAGTTCGATCATGTCATGTCCTTTCATCCCCGCATTCATCCCTTTACGCACACGATCTGCTTCAGGGTATGCACGACCTCGACGAGGTCGCTCTGTGCCTCCATCACGGCGTCGATGTCCTTGTAGGCCATCGGGATCTCGTCGATCACGCCGGCGTCCTTGCGGCATTCGACGCCCTCGGTGGCGCGCACCTGGTCGTCGACCGAGTAGCGTCGCTTGGCCTCGGTACGGCTCATAGTGCGGCCGGCGCCGTGGCTGCAGCTGTGGAAGCTCTCCGGATTGCCCTTGCCGCGCACGATGTAGCTCTTGGCGCCCATCGACCCCGGAATGATACCCAGCTCGCCTTCGCGCGCCGACACGGCGCCCTTGCGCGTGACCAGCACGTCCTTGCCGAAGTGGTGTTCCTTCTGCACGTAGTTGTGGTGGCAGTTCACCGCTTCCACGTGCGTCTCGAACGGCTTCGTGATGACCGAACGCACGGCCGCGATCAGGTTCTGCATCATCACCTCGCGGTTCATGCGCGCGAACTTCTGCGCCCAGCCGACCGCCTCGACGTAGTCGTCGTAGTGTTGCGTGCCCTCCTTCAGGTAGGCCAGGTCCTGGTCGGGCAGGTTCGCCAGGTGCGTGCGCATGTCCTGCTTGGCCAGTTCGATGAAGTACGAGCCGATCGCATTGCCGACGCCGCGCGAGCCGGAGTGCAGCATGAACCACACGAAACCCTGCTCGTCCAGGCAGATCTCGATGAAGTGGTTGCCGGTACCGAGCGTGCCCAGGTGCTTGTAGTTGTTCGTGTTCTTCAGCTTCGGCGTCTTCTGGCAGATGACGTCGAACTCGTCCTTCAGCGCCATCCACGCCTGGTCGACGGCTTGCGGCGGGGTATCCCACGATCCCTTGTCGCGACCCTTGAAGCCGCGCGTCTTCGGCGACATCCCGTGCGGCACGGAGCGCTCGATGGCGCTGCGCAGCGGCCCCAGGTTGTCGGGCAGGTCATTCGCGCTCAGGGTCGTCCTGGCGGCCATCATGCCGCAGCCGATGTCGACGCCGACCGCGGCCGGGATCACGGCACCCAGCGTGGGAATCACGCTGCCGATCGTCGAGCCCTTGCCCAGGTGGACGTCCGGCATCGCCGCCATGTGTTTATAAATGAACGGCATGCGCGCCGTGTTGGCCAGCTGGCGCTTGGCTTCCTCTTCGACCGGGACGCCGCGCGTCCACATCTTGACCGGGCGGCCGCCTTCCACGTTCAGGACGTCGTAGTGTTCGGGTTTCATCGTTGCTCTCTCCATATTCGTTATCAATGACGATCGCCGATCAGCGTCGTCAGGACGGTGTGCCAGACGCGCCGTGCCTGCAGCCTGTCCGCCGGCGTCAGCGCGTCCGCGTCGTGGGCGCCGACCCTGACCTGCGTACGTTGTCCGTCCATGTGGACGCAGACCGACACCATCTGAACGCCCCCGGTTTCTCTTTTTGCGCCAGCCTTGCCGACACTGATGATCCATCCCATGCTTGCCTCCGCTCGTTTGTCTCGTTGCTTTACTTCTTCTATTGCAAACGGCGTGCCACGCCGGGCCACTAGCGGGTAGCTGGAGGTAAACCTCTGATTATCCAGAAAATTTTTATCGGCCTTCCATCGTATCCGAGGTGGCCGTTCATGATAGATTTATCCAAATTTATAAGAATTTATAAACATGAAAAAGAAGAATACGGTCGTCATCGGCTTCATCGGCACTCAGCTCGACAGCGGCAAGGGCAGCGTGCGCTGGGAAAAATGGCGGCCGACCGTCGCCCTGACGCAGCATGAGGACGTGGTCATCGACCGCCTGGAGCTGCTGTACAACGGCGAACGCACGGCGCTGGTCGACCAGGTCGTGCAGGACATCGGCACCGTATCGCCGGAAACCAGCGTCGTGCCGCGCCGCGTGGACATCGACGACCCCTGGGATTTCGAGCAGGTCTACGGCGCTTTGTTCGACTTCGCGCGCGCCTATCCCTTCGAGCCCGACCGGGAAGATTACTGGGTCCACATCACGACCGGCACGCACGTGGTCCAGATCTGCATGTTCCTGATGACGGAAGCGCGCTATTTCCCGGGCTGCCTGCTGCAGACCTCGCCGCCGCGGCGGCATGCACCCGGTGCGCCCGGCACGTTGGCGCTGATCGACCTCGACCTGTCGAAATATGACCAGATCGCCCGGCGCTTCTCGCGCGAGCAGCAGGATGCCGTGGCCTTCCTGAAATCCGGCATCGCCACCCGCAACGTGCGCTTCAACACGATGATCGACGAGATCGAGCGCGTGGCGATCAAATCGCGTGCGCCGATCCTGTTGATGGGGCCGACCGGCGCCGGCAAATCGTTCCTCGCACGCCGCCTGTACGAGCTCAAGAAGGCGCGCCGCCAGGCGGCCGGGCGCTTCGTCGAGATTAATTGCGCAACGCTGCACGGCGACGGCGCGGGTTCGACCCTGTTCGGCCACGTCAAGGGTGCCTTCACGGGCGCGATGTCGGAGCGCAGCGGCCTGCTGCGCACGGCCGACAAGGGCGTGCTGTTCCTGGACGAGATCGGCGAGCTCGGCCTCGATGAACAGGCGATGCTGCTCAAGGCGATCGAGGAAAAGCGTTTTTTGCCGGTCGGCGGCGACCATGAGGTGCACAGCGACTTCCAGCTGATCGCCGGCACCAACCGCGACCTGGGTCGCGAGGTCGCCCACGGGTGCTTTCGCGAAGACCTGTTTGCCCGGATTAATCTGTGGACATACGAGTTGCCGGGCCTGGTCGAGCGCAGCGAAGACATCGAGCCGAACATCGAGTACCTGTTGCGCGAATTCGGCGCCGAACACGGGCAGATGGTGCGCTTCAACAAGGAGGCGCGCGACCGCTACATGCGGTTTGCAATGTCGCAGGACGCGCGCTGGACGGGCAACTTCCGCGACCTCTCCGCCTCGATCACCCGCATGGCCACGCTGGCCGAGTCCGGCCGCATCAATGACATGATCGTCGAAGGTGAAATCAGGCGCCTGCGCCAGCTCTGGCGGCCCTTCGGCGACACCGTCCATGGCCCTGGGATGCCACCCGTGGATCTCGACGCCCTGCTCGGCGCGGACGCCGCGGCGCAGCTCGACCAGTTCGACGCACTGCAATTGCAGGCCGTGGTGGGGATTTGCCGCCAGTCGCTGTCGCTGTCGGACGCGGGACGCAAGCTGTTCGCCGTCTCGCGCACGGCCAAGCGCCAGCCGAACGATGCGGACCGTCTCAAGAAGTACCTGGCGCGCTTCGGCCTGGCCTGGGAGGACGTGCATACCTGACGGCACAGGGCGCGGCGATTTCACGGCCTGTACCGCCAATGCTGCGTTCTGTCGCAATCGGCGGGTTCCGTCCGGGGTGTTTGCCTATAGTGGTCCCATCAGATCATCACTATTGGAGACCCCGACATGAACAACCTGATCAAGAGCGCCTTCCTCGCCACCACCCTGGCCGTGAGCGCGCATGCCGTGGCCGACGACCTCGTCCGCGAAAACCGCAATGTGGATGCGAATGTATCGAAAGTGCGCCTGGGCGGCGTGATCCGCCTGAACCTGCACCAGGGGACAACGCCGTCGCTGGTCGTGTCCGGCGACCGCCGCTACGTGGCGAAAGTGACGACCACCCAGCGCGGCGATACGCTCGTGATCGACATGGAAAACAATACCCGCTTCGAAGGCAACAGCAAGAACGAACTGCGCGCCGATCTCACCGTGCCGAACCTGCGTGAATTCGTGTCCCAGGGCGTCGGCTCGAGCGAGGTCTCCGGCTTCAGCGGCGACAAGCTGAAACTCGCGCTGGACGGCGCCGGCGCCGTGCGCTTCACGGGACAATATCGCGACGTCGACGCGCGCCTGGGCGGCGTCGGCGGCCTCACGCTGAATCCCGGCCAGGCCGACCGCATCGAACTGCACCTGGGCGGCGCCGGCCATATCACCGTGGCCGGCCAGACCAAGGTCTTGCGCGCGCAACTGGGCGGCGTCGGCGGTCTCGACGCTCAACAATTACGCGCGGAAACCGTCGACCTGGACATGACCGGCCTCGGCGGCGCCAGCGTGTATGCGAAAACGGCAGCCAACGTCAATCTGAGCGGCATGGGTTCGGCCACCGTCTACGGCAAGCCGGCCACGCGCAATGCAACGACGAACGGCTTTGGAAAGGTCAGCTGGCAATAAGCAACTGGCAATAAGTCAGCGGATGACCGTGTCGTTCTTGACGGACTTCACGCCCTTCACGCCACGCGCGATTTCCACTGCTTTCTGGGCGGATTCGCGCGAATCGACGAAGCCGCTCAGCTGCACCGTGCCTTTGAACGTTTCCACCTGAACCTGGGTCGCCTTGACCGTCGGATCGGCGGCGAAGGCCGCTTTCACCTTGCCGGTGATCACGGAATCGTCGATGTATTCGCCCGTGCCTTCGCGGGTCGGCGTTGGCGCGCAGGCTGCGAGCGAGACCAGCAGCGAGGTGGCGAGAACTGACTGGGCAATGGCGGACTGAAAACGAGTGAGCTTCATGGCGATTCTCCCGAGTTATCAAGAATTTTATTATTCCGAATTTCGGTGGAGTCTGTCGCCCGCTACTGTTGTGAAAACGGCACTGTAACGTTCAGGGCGCGCCGGCCCGGCCCGCCTGCGCCATGAGCGGCCCCGACGGCGACCGCTCGGCGATGCGTTGCAGCGGCAAGTCGTGGCCGATGACGAGGCGCACGTCGGCGTTCCCGCCCATGCCGACTTCGACCGGCTCGCCGCTGCCGACATGCTGGGCCAGGCGTTCCGCCGTCGTGCGGAAGGCCGGCTGGTACTCGACGCGCGTCTGGCGCACGTCGAATCTTTTTTCATTCGTCAGGCGCACCACCTTGAGCCCTGGATCGCGCAATTGACGTGACACAAGGCGAGCCAGTCCTTGCCGGCCATTGCCGTTGCTGATCTCGAGCCTGGCGACCACTTCCGGCACGAGCGGCTGGGCGGCCGCGACGTCGACAGGTGCGTCATGCAGCGGGACGGCTTTCGCCGGCACGCGGCGCAATTCGAGGATGCCGTCGTCCCCGCGGATCACTTCGACGGACGCCCATGCGTCGTCGTCGGGGCGTCGGGCGGTCTTGACCGCCTGTTCGATGGCCGGCAGGCGCGTGCCGCCGTTCGCAGTCGCATAATCGGCGCGGAAATCGTGCTCGCGCAAGGCTTCGGCCTGGCGCAGCATCTGCCGGCCGCGCTCGTCCTGGCCCAGCTTGAGCAGCGTCTCGCCCAGGTATTGCCAGGCGCGGTGGTTGAGCGGATCGAGCAGGCAGGCTTTTTCGAGTGCGACCTGGGCTGCATCGAAGTCGCCGCTGAGCAGGTACGCATAGCCCAGATTGGAAAACAGGAAGGCGGAGGCGGGACCGGATGCCATGGTGGCGTCACGGGTCAGCTCGCGCCAGATCGGGATCGCGCGCGCGAAATCGCGCTGCTCGGCGTAGGCAATCGCCAACCCGTTGCGCGCATTGACGTGCGTGGCGTCGATGCGCAGCGCGTCCTGGTAGGCGGCGATCGCATCGCCGTAGCGGCGTGCGAGGTACAGGTTGCGGCCGCGCAGATAACTGTCGTCCGCCGCCGGAGGCGCGGACGTGCCGGCATCCGTCTGCAGCACTGGACTGCTGCAGGCCAGCAGCAGCACACCGCTGCACAACAATGGCAGGCTGTAGAGGCGGATACGCGAGCGCATGACAATCTCCATTCGTTCAGTTGGAACCGCCGAGGGTGCTGGCGAAAAGCTTGGTGATCTGGATGCCGGCAGGACCCAGCAACACCATCAACAAGGTCGGGAAAATGCAGAAGATGAGGGGAAATAACAGTTTCAACCCGATCTTGGCGGCCGCCTCTTCCGCCACCATGCGGCGCTTGCCGCGCAGCGTTTCCGAGTACACGCGCAAGGCGTCGCCGATGCTGGTGCCGAAGCGCTCGGACTGGATCAGCATGGCGACGAGCGAGTCGACGTCGTCCAGTCCCACGCGCAGCGCGAAGTTGCGCAGTGCCTTTTCCTTGCTGAAGCCGGCGCGCATCTCCATCAGCACCAGTTGCAGTTCCTGGCCCAGCGTGACGCTCTTGATGTGGATCTCGGCGGCGACCTTGACCAGGGCGCGCTCGAGGCTCAGGCCAGCCTCCACGCACACCGTAAGCAGGTCGAGCGCATCGGGAATGTTTTCGAAGATGTCGCGCTTGCGGCGCTTGATGATGCGCTCCAGGACCACGTTCGGAAGATAGTAGCCGCACGTCGCCGCAAGCAGCAGCAGGAACACGATTTCGACATTTGCGAGGGTGGCGGTCACGAAGGCCAGCACGATGCCGACCAGCGCGGGCAGCCCCAGCGCCAGGACCGTCTTGGCGGCGAAGTACAGCGTCGGCGTCGCCGGATTACGCCAGCCGGCGTTCATGAAGCGGGTACGCAATGCCGACTTCTCCCAGCCTTCGTCCGGCACCGACAATTTGGTCAGCGGCTTGACGGCGCGCGCGACACGTTCGACCCAGCCGTTGCGCTCCGCCTGGCTGTCGTCCCTGCGGCCCATGAAGCTCGCCAGCCGGGCCCGCAGCGCGGCAGGCGCGAACAGCACCGCCGCGAGCCAGCCGAGGCCGCAGACGACCACGAAGACGATCAACAGGAACAGCAGCTGTGCGCGAGTCATCGATGTCTCCTCAGATGCGGATGCGGATCACCTTCTTCAGCCAGATGACGCCGATGATGATCATCACCAGCGCGGTCCAGAGCAGCTTGACGCCGGTCGGATCGGTCCACAGCACCATGACGTAGGCGCGATTCACCAGCACCAGCATGGCGCCCACGGCGAACGGCAGCAGCCCGAGGATCCAGGCCGACATGCGCCCTTCCGCCGACAGCACGCGGACCTTCGCCGCCAGCTGCAGGCGGCCGCGGATGATGTAGCCGATGTTGGTGAGGATCTCGGCCAGGTTGCCGCCGGTCTCGCGCTGGATCAGGATGGCGATGACGAGGTAGCGCAGGTCGGTCAGCGGAATGCGTGCCGCCATGTTGTGCAGCGCTTCGCCCAACGGCACGCCATAGTTGATTTCCTCGCGCGCGATGCGGAACTCGCCGCTGAGCGGTTCCGGCAGTTCGTTGCCGACGATTTGCAGCACGTTCGAAAACGAGTGCCCGGCACGCAGCGCGCGCGCGATGAAGTCGGCCGCATCGGGCAACTGCTCCTCGATGCGCGCGAGGCGGCGCATGCGCGCGCGCCGCACCAGCAGCAGCGGCACGTGGACGCACAGCAGTACGATCCCGACGCGTACCGGCAGCGGCATCGGCCACTGCATCACGAGGTAGGCGGCCACCAGCATCGTCGCGACAGAGCACAGCAGGAAGCGCTCGACCGACCACGCGATGCCGGACTGCACCAGGAGCCTGTCAAGCCGATGCGCGAAGCGGAAACGCTGCAGCAGATGGTCGACCAGGTCGTGCCGGCTGAAGCGGCGCAGCTTCAGGATCGAGATGCGTTCGGCGCTGCGGCCCTGATTCCCCGACATCAGCTGCAGCCGCCGCGCGATCCGCTGGGCGCTGGCGCCATGCGTACTCACCCACCATAGATAGACGCCTTCGATGCCGAGGATGACGGCAGCGAACAGGAAGACGATGAATCCGTAGAAGAGGATGTCCATGCGTGACTTTCGCGGCGATGCGGTTCAGGTGAACACGCGGTCGGGATCGAAGGTGTCCTCGGGCACCGCCGCGCCGAACATGCGCAGGCGGTCGGCGAAGCGCGGCCGCACGCCCGTGGCACAGAAATGGCCCTGCACCTTGCCGTCGGTGTCGATCCCCGTCTGCTCGAAGCGGAAGATCTCCTGCATCGAGATGATGTCGCCTTCCATGCCGGTGATTTCCTGCATGCTGACGACCTTGCGCGTGCCGTCGGCCAGGCGCGAAGCCTGCAGGATCACCGTGATGGCAGAGGCTATTTGCTGACGGATGGCCCGCGGCGTCAGGCTCACGCCGGCCATGCCGACCATGTTCTCCAGGCGCGCGAGCGCATCGCGCGGCGTGTTCGCGTGGATGGTCGCGAGCGAGCCTTCGTGGCCGGTATTCATGGCCTGCAGCATGTCCAGCGCTTCCGGCCCGCGCACCTCGCCCAGGATGATGCGGTCCGGACGCATGCGCAACGAGTTACGCACGAGCGCGCGCTGCGTCACTTCACCCTTCCCTTCGATGTTCGGGGGGCGCGTCTCGAGGCGCACGACGTGCGGCTGGCGCAGCTGGAGTTCGGCCGCGTCCTCGATCGTCACGATGCGCTCGTTGCCGGGAATGAAGCCGGAGATCAGGTTCAGCATCGTCGTCTTGCCGCTGCCGGTACCGCCCGAGATGAGGATGTTCACCTTGGCGAGGCCGAGGCTCTCGAGCACCTTGATCATCGGCGGTGTCACGCTTTTATAGTCGAGCAGGTTCTGCACCGTGAGCGGCGTCGCGCCGAAGCGCCGGATCGACACGAGCGGCCCGTCGACCGCCAGCGGCGGGATGATCGCGTTGACCCGCGAACCGTCCGGCAGGCGTGCATCGACCATCGGACTCGATTCGTCCACGCGGCGGCCGACGCGCGAGACGATTTTCTCGATGATCTTCATGAGGTGCGCGTTGTCGTGGAATGAAACGTCGGTCAGTTCCAGGCGGCCGCGCCGCTCGACGTACACCTTGTCGTAGGTGTTGACGAGGATGTCCGAGATGGTCGGATCGTTCAGCAGCGGCTCGAGCGGGCCGAAGCCGAGCATCTCGTGCTGGATGTCGAGTACCAGATGGTGGCGTTCCTGCTGGTTCAGCACGATGCGCTCTTCTTCGATGATGCGCTGGACCAGCAGCGCCAGTTCGTGCTTGAACTGTTCGCTCGTCAGGCGTTTCAGGCGCTCCAGGTCGATCCGGTCGAGGATCATCTGGTGCATCGTCTTCTTCAGTTCCGCGTAGGCTTGTTGCGCCGCAGCCGCTACCGGCTGATGCTGACGCTCCTCGTCCGTCACGGACAGGCGTTCGCGCAGGGACATGAACGGCTCCTTGAAAAGATCAATCGTCTTCGCCGCGCCCGAAGAGGCGGTCGAACAGCCCCTTGGCTTCGGGGATGCGGCGTGCGGTCACCACTTCGACCAGGTCGGCCAGACTGCGCGCGGCGGCGCTGCCGCGCGACAGCTGCAGCACCGGGATGCCCTGGTTGACGGAATCGGTGACGGCGATGTAATCGTTGGGGACGGTGTGCAGCACTTCCGCGCCCAGCGCCGCGTGCAGGTCCGACAGGCGCAGCTTGCCGCCCTTTTCGTAGCGGTTGACGATCAGGCGGATGTGGTCGGTCACGTAGCCGAGCGAGCGGAAGATGTCGAGCAGGCGCCGGGCGTCGCGGATGTCCGGCAGGGCCAGCTGCAGCACCGGGTAGATCGCGTCGGTGCTGTCGAGCGCGCGCAGCGACACGGCGTCGATCTGGCGCCCGACGTCGAGCAGGATGTAGTCGTAGTGCTGGCGCGCGACGCGCAGGATCGTGTCGATGTGTTCGGGCTTTGCCTCGATCGTCTGGCCAGGGTCGTCGGCGGCCGCCAGCACGCCGAAACCGGGCGCCACATGCACGAGGCACGATTCCAGGAACGGACCGTCGATGCGCGCGATCTGCTGGCACACGTCCGACAGCGTCATGGCCGGCCTCTGGTCCGACACGTACAGCGTGGCGTCGCCGAACTGGCGATGCAGGTCGATCAGCAGCACCTTCTTGTCCGCCAGCGTGGCCAGCGCGTAGCCGAAGTTGGTGGAAATGAAGGTAGCGCCGCTGCCGCCCTTGCATGCGATGAAGGCGAGTATCTTCCCGTCGCGCATCGTGGCCACGCCGGCGCTGGCGGCGATGCGGTCGATTGCCTCGTGCAGCGCGCGGTGCACGAGCGGCAGCTGCAGCACTTCGCGCACGCCGGCGCGCATGGCCCGGATCAGGAGATCCGGATGGTGATTGTCGGTCAGCAGCATGAAATGCGCTGCCGAGTAGTGGCGGGTCAGGCGCTCGAGCAGGTCGCCGTCGGCGGCATCGGCATCGCTGATGTCGACGATGATCAGGCTCGGACCGTCAGGCAGCGGACGCTCGAGCGCATCGCGCAGGCTGGCGCGGCTGGCGGCGACATTCAACGGCGGCACGCGTGCAGCGCCCTGGGAGGCGATCTCCGCGTAAAGCTGGGTGTCGCGGCTGATCAGGAAGGCTTTCATCGTGGTCCTTGGGACGGCATTCGGTCAAAATCATGTCATTGGAAAAGCGCGGACGACTCACTTGCTGCCCACCCCGCTGACGACCAGCGCCCTGATGGGTTTCTCCGGCTCCTTGAACGAATTCTGGTAGCGCTCCTGCGAGATGACGGCGGCGGTGCCCTCCATGCCGGCGGCCGGATTCGTATTGGCCGCGGCGGCCGGATCGAGCACCTGCGCGGCCACGTTGGCGCGCACGGCGGTGCCGAACTGTTGGTCGAAACGCGGGGTCGTGCTGCATCCGTACAGCAGCATGCCCGCCAGCGCCACGCACGCCATTCGCTTGCATCTGATGGCCATTGCTCTCTCCTATTTCAGTTCGAAACCGCCGGGGCTTTGTGCCGCAGGTGTCGCTGGCGTGGGCGTCGACACGGCTGCTGTCGTCGCCTTCGGCGGGTCTCCTTCCAGGCGGCCGCCCAGCATCACGCCAGTACGCGACGGCTCGCCCACCTTGTCCGTCGGGAGCTCGTAGCTGTTGCCGGACAGCGGCTTGACGAGGTGGGCGGTGATCACGAACACCAGCTCCGTGCGGTCCTGCTGATAATCCGCGCTGCGGAACAGGGCACCCAGCACGGGCAGTTCACCCAGCACCGGCAGCCCTTTCAGGTTGGCGACCAGGTTGCTCTTGATCAGGCCGCCGATCGCAAAGCTCTGGCCGTCGTACAGCTGGACCGTGGTGGTGGCCCGGCGCGTCGTCACGACCGGCAGGATGGCGGTGCCGTTGAATCCGGTGGCAGACAGGCCGATGCCTTCGCGCGACAGCTCCGACACCTCGGGCGCGACGCGCAGGTTGATCCGGCCGCCGCCCAATACCGTCGGCGTGAAGCGCAGGCCGACGCCGAATTCCTTCTCCTCCAGCGTTACCCGGTTGTTGTCCTGCGCGACCGGGATGTAGAACTTGCCGCCCACCAGGAACGTACCTTCCTGACCGCTGATCGCCATCACGTTCGGCTCGGCCAGCACGCGCACGAGGCCGTCCTGCTTCTCGGCCGCGGCGGTCAGGTTGCGGTCGACACTTTTGCCCACCGTGAGCGCCCCGTGCGCCGTCCCGGTAATGAAATTCGACAGCAGCATGGCACCCCAGCTGCCGGAACTGAAGGTCCATCTGGTACCGCCTTCCAGGCGGTCGAGCAGGCTCTTCGATACTTCGGCGATCTTGACCTCCAGTTGCACCTGCTGGGGTGCTCGCACAGCCAGCATGTTGACGACTCGCGCCGCTGCGGCGTTGTTCTGGTTCTGGTTTTCGCGCTGGCTCTGGCTCGCGGCATCTTCCTTGTCGGGCACCGTCAGCGCACGCAGCGGGCGTCGTACGTAAGCGGTCGCCAGTTCGACGGCACGCGCGGCAGCGACGGCATCGCTCACGGTGCCGGTCAACACCAGCGCGTCGGATGCAGCCAGCACCTTGATGTCATGCTCGTCCGGCATGGCGGTGGCCAGCATCGCCTGCAGGGCCGACGGATCCATGGCGACGGTGATGTCGAGTACGCTGCACAGGCCACTCTTGCCCTGGATGATCATATTGGTCGTGCCCACGTCGACGCCGGCGATGTACAGCGTATCGGGCGCCACCATCAGGGCCTGCACGACGAGCGGGTTGCCGACGCTGCGGTGCTGGACCGGCTCCGGCAGGCGCATCAGGCTGGACTTGCCGACCTGCAGGGCCAGTTGAGCCGGCTTCGCGGCCTCGCCCTTGCAGTTGGGCCCGGCCTCGGCGCGCAGCGGTGCGGCGTCGGCCGGGTTGTCCGCGGCCTGGGCTTTCGATTTGGCGGCCGCGCCTGCGGGGCCGGCGGCCGCCAGCGCCAGGCCGGCGGCGAACAGGCAGCGAAGCAGCGGTGATGGCGTCAAGCATCCGTTCATGGCTTTACCCTGGATGAAGTTCAGAAGCACTCCTGCGACACGCGCAGGCCGTTGAGCACGGTGACGCAATCGCGTCGCACCGGCGCCGCCACCTTGACCACCACCGGCGCGGGGCGCACCACGGGTGCCGGCTTCGGCGCGGGCTTGCGCGGCGCCGGCGGCGGCACTTCCGGCAGCAGCGTGAGCTTGGTCGCGCCTTCGGTACTGGCCGATTGCGGGTCGACCTGGTTGCGCAGGGCCAGCGACAGCGTGCCGACGCTGCGCGCCAGGTCGAGCTTTTCGGCCTGCTCCGGCGTTACTTCCAGCGTGACCGCGTTGACGACCTTCGGCTTGGTCTCGTCACGGTT
This sequence comes from Massilia sp. PDC64, assembly GCF_900101265.1. Classification (GTDB taxonomy): domain Bacteria; phylum Pseudomonadota; class Gammaproteobacteria; order Burkholderiales; family Burkholderiaceae_D; genus Telluria. Next base: position 88,866 of record NZ_FMZS01000013.1, on the reverse strand, counting down.
GACTTCCTGGGCGACGGCCAGCACGAGGATCCGCTCCAGCACGATCTTCGAGATGTTCTGCTGGCGGACGTCAGCGCCGGGCGGCACGTCCTTCTGGGTACTGACGATGATGTCGACGTAATTGCCCGGCAGCGCGAAGCCGGCCACACCGATCACGTCGTTCACGCGCACGGTGATCGCACGCTTGCCTTCGGTAATCAGCGCGGACAATCCGCCAAGCGTGCCGGCCGGCGCCAGCCTGGCCTCGCTGACCGGCTCGCCCATCAGCAGGTTCGTCTTGAGGACGCGGCCGCCGAGTTTCTGCGGATCCGTGAAGGCACCTTTCGGGACGCTGTCGGCGGGCCAGTCGGCCAGCTTGAACATCTCGGGCGTCAGGCGCTGGCCGAGGCTGATGTCGGTGGCGGCCACGAGAATGCGGCCGCTGCTGCTGCCCGGCTGCTTCAGCAGCCAGCGCGATGCGAACACGACGGCCGCGCATCCGAACAGGATCGCGACGGCCATGACGAGGATGGCACGCTTGTTCTTCATTTTTGATTCTCCGTCGCGCAAGCGATGAACATGCTGCGCCAGGCCTGCTCGACCGCCGCGATCGTGAGACGCGGTTCGGTCCCGGCGAAGCCGGCGAAATCGGCGACCCGGTCGAGCAGTTCGCCCGGGTAGCAGGCCAGCAGCGCACGCCCGGATTGCGGGTGCAGCCGCTCGATCAGGTGGTCGACCGCCGCGTCGTCGACGTCGATGCGACGCAGTCGGCACTGGCGCAGCAGCAGCCCACGATAAGCGTTCGGTGACCAGGCGCCGATGTCGGCCTTGTAACCGATGCGGCGCAGCGCCGCATCATCGAATACGCTGGTCGGGGCGAGGTTGGTGGCGAACACCACGGCGGCATCGAACGGCACCAGCTCCGCCTGACCACCCTGCAGCGACAACTGATCGGTTCCGGCATCCAACGGCCCGATGAAGCGGTTCAACAGCTCGGCGGCGGCGATGCGCTGGCGGCCGACGTCATCGAGCACCAGCATGCCGTTGTTCGCCTGCAGGTGCGGCGGCGCGTGATACATGCCCTCTTCCGCGTCGTAACGCAGGTCGAGCATGTCGCGTCCCAGTTCAGCGCCGACGTGGACGAGCGGACGCTGGCATACGGTCCAGCGCGCGTCGCAACTGCGCCGTTCTTCCTGCTGGCGCGCGACCGGCGGCGGTGCCACGTGCACGGCGGGATCGTACAGGCGGATCACCTGGCGCCCGGCCATCAGCGCATACGGCACCGCGATGGGGCCCGGCAGCAGGCGCCCGAGCTTGCGCGCCAGCGTCGTCTTGCCGCCGCCGGACGGTCCGTACAGCAGCAGCGAGCGCCGTGCGTACAACGCGGCGCCCAGCACGTCACGCGCGGCCTGCGACAGGCCCTCGTCGCCCAGCGTGCCGGCGACCTGTGCGGACGTGATGCGCTCCGCGTCCGCATGGCGCAACGCCTGACGTTCGACCACGGCCCGGTACGATGCGAGCGTGACCGGCGCCGGCCCGAGATAGCGGCAACGCGCCAGAGCGTCCACGGCGCCGCGCTGGCCGTGCGCGGTCAGCTGATATTGCATGTCGATGTCCGACTCGCCGCACCAGGCCACTTCCACCTGCTGTTCCGCGATCAGGGGATTGAGGACCTCGCGCAGCGCGCTGATCGACAGCCGCAGTTTGCCGGCCAGATGGGTCAACGGGGTCTTGCCGCCGGCCTGGATCGCCTTGAGCACCAGGTCCGTCACGAAGCGCGGTTCGAGTCCGGTATCGCGCACGGTCTTTGCCTGGCGCGGCAGGATCGGCGCGATCTCCGGACCGCCCGGCGGCGCCGGCGGCGCGGTCCGCGCCGCCGCGGTATTGCCTGTCGATAGCGTTTCAAACATCGGAACCCCCTTGCCTTGCTTGTTTTCCGAAACAGGTCAGAATGATTCTAACGACCGGTCTTTTGGCCACCCTTGAGTTTCGCCAAGAGCGGACTCATCCATATTGAGTGACGAGAACGACGATCGTGCCGGCCGCGATGGCCAGTCCATAAGGCATGGAACCGGCGCTTTGCGGGAGCGTCATGTCGGCCAGTTTCGTGCCCGGTACGATGAGCCCGGACAGCAGCCGGCCGATGTTGACGAAGGCCAGCCGCGCGCGGCTGCGCAGCAGGATGAGCAGCAGCGCCATCACGCCGCCGGCGCACCATGTGATGATGGCGATCTGAAATGCTTCGGCCGGGCCGGTAAAAAAGCCGATCACGGCCATCAATTTGACGTCGCCGGCCGCCATACCGCGCACCAGGTAGAACGGCAGGAAGATGGCGAGACCCACCAGCATGCCACCGAATGCGGACACCAACGCAGTACCCGGTTCGGCGGACAACCCGTGCAGCAGCAACGCCCCGGCCAGGCCGGCAAGCAGAAGACGGTTCGGAATACGCCGCGTCGCCAGATCGTTGACGGCAGCAACGCTCACCATGAGCAGCAGCAGCGCATCGCGATATTGTTCGATTTGCATGACGGCTCCCCAAAAAAAAGCCCTCCGGGCCCAGAGACCCGGAGGGCGACTTCACTACATCAGGAGACCTTCACCTTGTCTGCGATGTCCTGGAACAGGGTCGACAGGTTTGTGCCCAAAGTTGTCGCGGTAGTGGCCGCGGCCACGCCGATCAAGGCGGCAATCAGGCCATACTCGATGGCCGTCACACCGTTCTCGTCAGCGGCGAAGGTTTTGGCTGCGGAGATGAAGTTGCTCATGACAAACTCCCATATGGTGGGTTAATAAGAACAGCTACCGGCCGGAGACGCTGGTCAAGTCACCACTTCCCAGTAACTTGCTGCGTTCCGTGCCAGTGAGTTCACTATAAATTTTGATGCCGGACGGCAACTTGACTATCAACAACTTTGCTGTGCGGAACTATTTTTTGTTTGTTGGAATCAAAATCCCCCCGGGCTGGGGGAGCACGTTGTTGTTTGGCTTTGAGAAAATTCACTCAGGCTAAAAAAATTGCATTTGCATAATTGCTTAGAATGCAAAAACGCTATATCCTGTTTCGCTTGCTCTTTGTGAAACGCCTGATACCTGCGAACGCGACGGCGGCTGTGCCCAGCCTGCAGGTCGGTTGATTACATTGCTGAGAACGACATGGATTCGCTTCTGAAACACATGGTGGACATGACCGGCCACCGCGATCACGCGATGCTCGATATTTCCGTGATCTCGGCAGTGCAGGAGCTGGCGGGTGCGGCGCAGACGCGCATATTGGCCATCACGACCGTGTCTGGGCAGCAATACCTGCGCGCGCGCGCAAGCATCGTGAAAGGCGGCGCAGCGCGCCTGGAAGACTCGCATGACGGCGCGCTGGGCGATCCGGTGGCCGCTTTCCCCGAACTCAAACGCTGCCTGGCCGAGCATCAGGCCAGCGCGGAAGCCGTGACGGCTGACGGCATGCGTGTACTCTGGCTACCGATCTGGTTCGGCGACAAAGCCACGACCTGCCTGGAAATCCGCGACGACAAGGTGTTTTCGCGCGAGACCGTGTACGTGATCGGCGGCATCGTCGGTGTCTACCGGAATTTCCAGAACCTGCTCGACTACAGCGAGCGCGATTCGCTCACCGGCCTGCTCAACCGCAAGACATTCGACGACCAGCTGGCACGCATGCTGCAGAGTTCCCACGAGCGCGACCCGCGTCTGCCGGGCCTGCCCGAGCGGCGCCAGCACCATGCCCTGGAAAAACAGTGGCTGGCCGTGGTCGACGTCGACCACTTCAAGACCGTCAACGACAAATTCGGCCACCTGTACGGCGACGAAGTCCTGATCCTGATCGCCAACCTGCTGCAATCGTCGTTCCGCGCCCAGGACCGCGTGTTCCGCTTCGGCGGCGAGGAATTCGTCGTGCTGCTGCGCTCGACCACGCTGGACAATGCCTGGAAGATCATCGAACGCTTCCGCACCAACGTCGAAAGCCATGTCTTCCCGCAGGTGGGACGGGTGACGGTCAGCGTCGGCTTCGTCAGCATCAGCGCGTACGATTCGCCCGTGGTCACGCTGGGCCACGCGGATCAGGCGCTGTACTACGCGAAAAGCAGCGGGCGCAACCGCGCCTGCCATTACGACGACCTCGTCGCGCACGGCCTGCTGCAGACCGTCGCCTCCAACGACACCGCCGAATTCTTCTGAACGTCGTCAGGCCAACTGCAGGAAGCGCAGCGGGTCGACCTGCCATTTGGCGGGCGATTCGTGGCGCAGGATCTTGTCCGCACCGCCGAACCCCACGCCGCGCGCCAGGTCCACCGTCTCCGGCTTGATGTAGGTCTGGCTCTTCGTGCTGTAGAACACGTTGACCTTGGGCGTGAGCAGACTCGTTTCGTGCGGCTCGACGACCACGGCCAGCCGGCCGGATTCCAGCAGGACGAGGGTCCCGACCGGATAGATACCGACGCAACGCATGAATTCCTGCGTCAGCGTCGGATTGAAATGGAACTTGCTCCACTCGTACATCTTGCGCAGCGCCTCGGCCGCCGGCATGCCCTTGTGGTAGCACCGGTCTGCCGTGATGGCGTCGTAGACGTCGACGATCGCGGCCATCTGCGCCAGCTCGCTGATGTCCTGTTCGCCCTGGCGGTCCGGATAACCCGTGCCGTCGCGCCGCTCGTGGTGGTGCAGCGTGATGTCGAGCGGGATCGGACCGATGCCGGACGAACGGCGCAGGATGTCGTAGCCGTCCCTGGGGTGGCGGCGCACGATCTCGAATTCCTCGTCGGTCAGGCGGCCCGGCTTGTTCAGGATGGCATCCGGCACCAGCGCCTTGCCCGTGTCGTGCAGCAGGCCGCCGATGCCGGCCTCGTAAGTGATCGCGGCATCCAGCTTGCGCGAACGGCAGAAAGCGACCAGGAGGGTGCAGACGCTGACCGAGTGCAGGAACGTGTAATCGTCCTTGGACTTGATGGCGGACAGGCCCAGCAACGCGGACGCATTGCGCAGAATCGAGGCGGTGATGTTCTCGACCACCGGCGCCACCTTGTCCATTTCCACTGCCTTGCCCAAGCGCGCGTCCTGCATCACCGTCTTGACGAGGTCGGCGGCCTGGCGCCGGATCGCGAAGGCGCGGTCGAACTCCTCGGCCAGCGACGCACGCAGCGGCGCGACCGGTTTGGCGGCGATCGCGGCGACCTCGGCCTCCGTCGCGGCTTCCACTTCGGCCACCGTGGGGGCGTCGGCCACGTCCAGTCCGCGCGTGCAGTCGATCGTCACGCCGCGGATGCCCGCCGCGACGATCTTGCGGATCTCGTCCTCGGACGTGATGGCGAAACGGTTGCGGACGAAAGGATGTTCCATCCAGCCGCAATCGAGGTCATGGATGTACATCCCGACGCGCAACTGGGAGGAATCGACTTTCTTGAGCATGAAAGAGTCCGGGAATGTGTGTGTTAATCTCGCCGCGATCCGGCGTCCATCGAGTATAACAATTTGATGACAGGAAACTTTCCAATAATAAACTTATGGTTATTTTGTGTAGCCATAACGCTACAAGTATTTACAAAATGGAACTTCGCCAGCTGCGCTACTTCGTCGCCATCGTGGACCACGGCTCGCTGTCGCGTGCGGCGCTGGTCCTGCACGTGGCGCAACCGGCGCTGACCCAGCAATTGCGCCAGCTGGAAGAGGAACTGGGCGTGCAACTGCTGCACCGCTCCGCACAAGGCGTGCTCAACACCGACGCGGGCAAGGTGTTCTACGAGCATGCGCAGGCCATCCTCAAGCAGGTGGCAGATGCGCAGGCCGCCGTCGTGCAATCGGCCGAACGACCGTCGGGCAGCGTCACGCTCGGCCTGCCGCACAGTATTTCGGATGCCCTCGCGCTGCCGCTGCTGACGGCCATCCGCCAGCGCTATCCGGAAATCACGCTGCAGCTGACCGAGGAAATCACCGGCAGCCTGGCCGAGCAGCTGCGCGCGGGCCGTATCAACCTGGCCGTGCTGTTCGACGACGGCCAGCTCGGCAGCTTCTCCGCCATTCCACTCGTCGAGGAAGAACTGCGTTTCATTTGCCGGGCCGACGCGCCCGCCGCCGCCGGAAACGACAGCCTGACCTTGCGCGCCGCCCTGGACACGACCCTGATCCTGCCGGGCCTGCAGCATGGCGTGCGGCCGCGCATCGAAAGCACGGCACGCGCCGCGGGCCTTGCGACGCACGACGTCATCGAGATCAACTCGATCGCGATCCTGAAGTCGGCCATTCTTGCCGGCATGGGCGCCACCCTCCTTCCGGTAGCACCCGTGCAGGCCGACGTCGAACGCGGCGCCATGCGGGCGCTGGCCATCCGCGATCCGGCCATTGCGCGCACCGTTGTCCTGTGCACCTCACGCAATATCCCACTCACCAATGCGGCCGCGGCCGTCAGCCGCCTCGTCGTCCAGGTGGCGCATGACCTGTGCGCGGACGGCCGCTGGATCGGCGCGCGGGCGTTGTAAACCGGGCCATCATTTTTTCTTATGGCTCCATCCCCATTCCGTATTTCCGTATACGTCAACTTGTCTCTACACTTGGTGTAACAGCCGCCAAAGCGGCACCAGGGCCCGATCCGGCCAGCGCCTACCCGGCGCGCCTCCGGCACGGACCCATCTGAAAACACAAAGTTTGGAGACACCATGCCTGACACCGTCCTGGGCCAGGGCGCATCCGCGTCCGTCCCTGCCACCCCCGCCGTTCCCGCTCCCCTCAAAGACGTCAGCCTCGACGACAAGTACACCGCCATCTCCGGCAAGATCTTCCTGTCCGGCATCCAGGCCCTCGTGCGCCTGCCGATGATCCAGAAGCTGCGCGACGAGCAGGCCGGCCTGAACACCGCAGGCTTCGTCTCGGGTTACCGCGGCTCGCCCCTGGGCGGCCTCGACGAGAACCTGTGGAAGGCCAAGGGCCACCTGGAAGCGAAATCCATCCAGTTCGTGCCGGGCGTGAACGAGGACCTGGCCGCGACGGCCGTCTGGGGCACCCAGACCGTGGACCTGATCGGCCCGGCCAGATACGACGGCGTGTTCGCGATGTGGTACGCGAAAGGGCCGGGCGTGGACCGCTGCGGCGACGTCTTCAAGCACATGAACCATGCCGGCACGGCAAAGAACGGCGGCGTGCTGCTCGTCGCGGGCGACGACCACGGCGCCTATTCGTCGACCTTGCCGCACCAGTCCGACCACATCTTCGCGGCCTGCATGATCCCCGTGCTGTATCCGTCGAACGTGCAGGAATACCTGGACCTGGGCGTGCACGGCTGGGCGATGTCGCGCTTTTCCGGCCTGGCCGTCGCGTTCAAGGCGCTGGCCGACACGGTGGAATCGAGCGCGTCGGTCGACGCCGATCCGTTCCGCGTCGACGTGAAGATCCCGCAGGACTTCGCGATGCCGGAAGGCGGCCTGAATACGCGGCTGTCGTCCATCCCGCTGGGCCAGCAGGCGCGCAATCAGGAAGCCCTGATGCAGGACTACAAGATCTACGCGGCCCTCGCCTATGCGCGCGAAAATAAACTGAACCGCACGACGATCGACAGCCCGGATGCGAAGCTCGGCATCATCGCGTCCGGCAAATCGTACGTGGACGTGCTGGAAGCGCTGGAAGAACTGGGTATCGACGAAGCGATGGCGGCAAAAGTCGGGCTGCGCCTGTTCAAGGTCGCGATGATCTGGCCGCTGGAGCCGGAAGGCGTGCGCGAATTCGCGCAAGGTCTGGACGAGATCCTCGTCGTGGAAGAGAAACGCCAGGTCGTCGAATACCAGCTCAAGGAACAGCTCTATAACTGGCGCGACGACGTGCGCCCGCGCGTGATCGGCAAGTTCGACGAAAAGGGGGAATGGGTCGCGCCGCGCGGCGAATGGCTGCTGCCGCCGAAGGCCGATTTCTCCGTCGCGCAGGTGGCGCGCGTGATCGCCGGCCGCATCACCCGCCTCAATCTCGACGACCGCACCCGCGACCTGATCAAGGCCCGCCTCGCGTTCCTGGAAGCGAAGGACGCCGTCCTGATGAAGGCTGTGACGACGCCGTTCCGCCCCGCATTCTACTGCTCCGGCTGCCCGCACAACACGTCGACGAAGGTGCCGGACGGTTCGTTCGCGCTGGCCGGCATCGGCTGCCACGTGATGGCCACGTCGATCTACCCGGAGATGAACAAGCTGACGACGCACATGGGCGGCGAAGGCGCGCCGTGGATCGGCCAGGCCGCGTTCTCGAAAGCCCCGCACGTGTTCCAGAACCTGGGCGACGGTACCTATTTCCACTCGGGCCATCTCGCCGTGCGCGCCGCCATCGCGGCCAACGTGAACATCACGTACAAGATCCTGTACAACGACGCCGTCGCGATGACGGGCGGCCAACCGGTCGACGGCACGACGTCCGTGCCACTGATCGCGCGCCAGATGGCGGCCGAAGGCGTCAAGCGCATCGCGCTCGTGACGGAAGACCTGTCGCGTTATGAAGACCGCTCCGCCCTGCCGGCCGAGGTCACGCTGTACGACCGCGGCAGGATGGACGACGTGCAGCGCGAATTGCGCGAGATTCCGGGCGTGACGGTGCTGATCTACGACCAGACCTGCGCGGCCGAAAAGCGCCGCCGCCGGAAAAAGGGTGAGTTCCCGGACATCGCCAAGCGCATGGTGATCAACGAAGCCGTGTGCGAAGGCTGCGGCGATTGCGGCATACAGTCGAACTGCGTGTCTATCCTGCCGAAAGAAACGGAATTCGGCCGCAAGCGCGCCATCGACCAGTCGGCGTGCAACAAGGATTATTCGTGCGCCAAGGGTTTCTGCCCGAGCTTCGCCACCGTCGAAGGGGGCACGCTGAAGAAGAACAAGGCCGGCGCCAGCAGGAAGGACGGCGACGACGGCTGGGGCCCGCTGCCCACGCCCGCCCTGCCGTCGATCGCGGCGCCGTACAACATCCTGATCAACGGCATCGGCGGCACCGGCGTCATCACCGTGGGGGCGCTGATGGGCATGGCGGCTCACCTCGAAGGCAAGGGCGCGTCCGTGCTGGACATGACGGGCATGAGCCAGAAGAACGGCTCCGTCACGTCGCACGTCAAGATCGCGGAAACGCCGGAACGCCTGCGCGCCCAGCGCATCGCCACCGGCGAGGCCGACCTCGTGCTGGGCTGCGACATGCTGACGGCCGGCGCGGCCGACGCCATCTCGAAGATGCGCCCGGGCCGCACGATGGTCGTCGTCAACCTGCACGAGCAGCCGACCGGCACCTTCGCCCAGCAGAGAGATTGGGAATTCCCGGCCGAGCAAGTCCGTTCGCTGATCGTGGAAGCCGTCGGCGGCGAGGCGGGCGCCGACTTCCTCGACGCGACGAAGCTGGCGACGGCGCTGATGGGCGACTCGATCGCCGCCAACCTGTTCATGCTGGGCTATGCGTGGCAGAAGGGCCTCGTGCCGCTGTCGGAAGCGTCGCTGCTGCGCGCCATCGAATTGAACGGCGTCGCCGTCGCGTCGAACCAGCGCAGCTTCCTGTGGGGCCGCCGCGCCGCCGTCGACCTGAAGCGCGTGGAACGCACGGCGGTCCCGGCGCAGCCGGTCCTGATCCAGATGCCGCAGAGCCTCGACAGCGTGATCAAAAAGCGCGTCGAGTTCCTGACCGGTTACCAGGACGCGGCCTACGCCGCGCAATACGAGGCACTGGTCGCACGCGTGCGCGAACGCGAGACGGCGCTCGAGCTGGGCAACAAGCTGACGATGGCCGTGGCGAAGTCGTATGCGAAGCTGATGGCCTACAAGGACGAATACGAAGTGGCGCGCCTGTACACGGACGGCCGCTTCGTGGAACAGCTGCAAAGCCAGTTCGACGGCAAGTTCAGCGTGAAATTCAACCTGGCGCCGCCGCTGTTCGCGAAGAAGGATGCCAAGGGCCACCTCGTGAAAGCGGAATTCGGCTCGTGGATGTGGGGGGCGTTCAAGCTGCTGGCCAAGCTGAAAGGCTTGCGCGGCACGGCGTTCGACGTCTTCGGCTACACGGCCGAGCGCAGGATGGAGCGCGCCCTCGTCACCGAATACCGTGACATGATCGAGGCACTGCTGCCGTCGCTGGATGCATCGAATCACGCCGTCGCCGTCGAGCTGGCGGGGCTGCCGGAACAGATCCGCGGCTTCGGGCACGTCAAGGAAAAGGCCGTGGCCGAGTATCGCGTGCGCAAGCAGGAGTTGCTGTCGGGTAGCGTCAAAAAACGCGCCGCATGATGCCGAGAACCATTCTTGACGTTTACGTTAACGTCATATACCGTACAAAGAACCCACAGTTCGCTTCCGTTTTCCAAGGAACACCATGAACGACATCACGCCTGCCGCCAAGCTCGACCTGCCGGAGCACGCCAAACTGTCCAACAAAGTCCGCTTCGTCACGGCCGCCTCGCTGTTCGACGGCCACGATGCCTCGATCAACATCATGCGCCGCATCCTGCAGACGAACGGCGCCGAAGTCGTGCACCTGGGCCATAACCGCTCGGTGGACGAAGTCGTCACGGCCGCGCTGGCCGAGGACGTACAGGGCATCGCCATCTCCAGCTACCAGGGCGGCCACGTCGAATACTTCAAGTACATGATCGACCTGCTGCGCCAGCGCGGCGGCGCCCACATCAAGGTGTTCGGCGGCGGCGGCGGCGTCATCGTGCCGCACGAGATCGAAGAGCTGCATGCCTACGGCGTCACGCGCATCTTCTCGCCGGAGGACGGCCAGCGCATGGGCCTCGTCGGCATGATCCGCTCGATGCTGGAAGCGTGCGACGTCGACCTGTCGCCCTATGCGCCGACGACGCTCGAGCCGCTGCAGACCGGCCCGATCGAGCAGCGCCACCGTCCGCTCGCGCAACTGATCACGGCGCTGGAAAACGGCAAGGCATCGCCGGACCTGCGCAAGCGCATCATGGACACGGCCGAAGGCCTGAAGGTGCCCGTGCTGGGCATCACGGGCACGGGCGGCGCCGGCAAATCGTCGCTGACGGATGAACTGATCCGCCGTATCCGCCTCGACCAGGGCGACCGCCTGAACATCGCCGTGATTTCCATCGACCCGTCGCGCCGCAAATCCGGCGGTGCCCTGCTGGGCGACCGCATCCGCATGAATGCGATCAATCCGTGGAATGGGCAACACCGCGTGTTCATGCGCTCGCTGGCCACGCGCGAAGCGGGTTCCGAGATCTCGCAGGCGCTGCCGGACGTGATCGCCGCGTGCAAGGTCGCGGGCTTCGATCTCGTCATCGTCGAGACGTCGGGCATCGGCCAGGGCGACGCCGCCATCGTGCCGCACGTGGACGTGTCGATGTACGTGATGACGCCGGAATTCGGCGCCGCGTCGCAGCTCGAGAAGATCGACATGCTGGACTTCGCCGACTTCATCGCCATCAACAAGTTCGACCGCAAGGGCGCCCAGGACGCGCTGCGCGACGTGGCCAAGCAGGTCCAGCGCAACAAGGAATTGTGGAGCAAGTCGCCGGACGAGATGCCTGTCTACGGCACGCAGGCGTCACGCTTCAACGATGACGGCGTCACCGCGCTGTACCTTGGCCTGCTGCCGGCGCTGGCCGAATTCGGCCTCAGGACGGAAACGCCGAAGCTGCCGAAACCCGCCACCAGGTACTCGAGCGGCAAGAACGTGATCGTGCCGCCCGCGCGCTCGCGCTACCTGGCCGAGATCGCGGATACCGTGCGCGGTTACCACCGCAACGTCGGCAAGCAGGTGAAACTCGCGCGCGAGCGCCAGCAGCTCACGGAGACGAAACGCATGCTGGCGGCCGCCAACCGTGAAGTCGTTCTGGACGACCTGATCACGGAACGCGACAACGCGATGGACGGCGAGGCGAAAAAGCTGCTCGCCTCCTGGCCGCAGCTGCAGGCGACGTATGCCGGCGACGAGCACGTCGTCAAAATCCGCGACAAGGAAATCCGCACGAACCTCACCTACACGACGCTCTCTGGCAACAAGGTGCGCAAGGTCGCCCTGCCCCGCTTCGAGGACCACGGCGAGATCCTGCGCTTCCTGATGCTGGAAAACGTGCCGGGCGCATTCCCGTACACCGCCGGCGTGTTCCCCTTCAAACGCGAGGGCGAGGATCCGACCCGCATGTTCGCCGGCGAAGGCGACGCGTTCCGCACGAACCGCCGCTTCAAACTCGTTTCGCAGGGCATGGAGGCGAAGCGCCTGTCGACGGCATTCGACTCCGTCACCCTGTACGGCGCCGACCCGGCGCTGCGGCCCGACATCTACGGCAAGGTCGGCAACTCGGGCGTGTCGATCGCGACCCTGGACGACATGAAGGTCCTGTACGACGGTTTCGACCTCTGCAGCCCCAACACCTCGGTATCGATGACGATCAACGGCCCGGCGCCCACCATCCTCGCGATGTTCATGAACACCGCGATCGACCAACAGCTGGACAGGTTCGAACGCGACAACGGGCGCAAGCCGACCGATGACGAAGCTGCCAAGATCCGCGCCTGGGTGCTCGCGAACGTGCGCGGCACGGTGCAGGCGGACATCCTGAAGGAAGATCAGGGCCAGAACACCTGCATCTTCTCGACGGAATTCTCGCTGAAGGTCATGGGCGATATCCAGGAATACTTCGTCCAGAACCAGGTGCGCAATTTCTACTCGGTGTCGATCTCGGGCTACCACATCGCGGAAGCGGGCGCGAACCCGATTTCGCAGCTGGCTTTCACCCTGTCGAACGGTTTCACCTTCGTCGAAGCGTATCTGGCGCGCGGCATGCACATCGACGACTTCGCGCCGAACCTGTCGTTCTTCTTCTCGAACGGCATGGACCCGGAATACACGGTGCTGGGCCGCGTGGCGCGCCGCATCTGGGCCGTCGCGATGCGCGACAAGTACGGCGCGAACGACCGCTCGCAAAAGCTGAAGTACCACATCCAGACGTCGGGCCGCTCGCTGCACGCGCAGGAGATCGACTTCAACGACATCCGGACGACCTTGCAGGCGCTGATCGCGATCTACGACAACTGCAACTCGCTGCACACGAACGCCTACGACGAGGCGATCACGACGCCGACCGACGAATCCGTCCGCCGCGCGCTCGCGATCCAGCTGATCATCAACCGCGAATGGGGCCTGGCCAAGAACGAGAACCCGAACCAGGGCTCGTTCATCCTCGAGGAACTGACGGACCTCGTCGAGGAAGCCGTGCTGCAGGAATTCGAGCGCATCGCCGAGCGCGGCGGCGTGCTCGGTGCGATGGAAACGGGCTACCAGCGCGGCAAGATCCAGGAAGAGTCGATGCTGTACGAGCACCGCAAGCACGATGGCAGTCTCCCGATCATCGGCGTCAACACCTTCCGCAATCCCAAGGCGACGGAGGCGCCGGCGACGATCGAACTGGCCCGCTCCACCGACGACGAAAAGCAGTCGCAGCTCAAGCGCCTGGAAGACTTCCACCGCCGCCATGCGGACGAGGCACCGGCCGCGCTGGCCGCGCTGCAGCAGGCCGCCATCGACAACGAGAACGTGTTTGCCCGCCTGATGGATGCCGTACGCGTCTGTTCGTTGGGGCAGATCACGACAGCATTGTTCGAGGTGGGCGGACAGTATCGCCGCAATATGTAAAATGGTTCCAATTCGGGGTCAGAGCACATTTTCGGCTCCGCCAAAAATGTCCTCCGCCCCCTGGGAGCCACGCATGCCCATCCAGCCGCAACAACTCGCCGCCCTCATGCGCGAAGTCGAACAGGAAGACCCCATCGACTTCGCGGATCTCCCGTTCCCCGAGGATGACCTGCGCGAGCTCGTCGCCAGCCATCTGTGCGAAATGGCCGCCTCGATGGAAAACTTCAGTACCGAAGACCGCTTGATGACCCTGCTGGCCGTGTCGGCCAAGCTCGTGCTCGAAAATCTTGTGTTACACGTGCAATTGTTACGTCGCCATGGCTTGCCTGTCAGCGACAACGTCGAAGCCCTGCTGAGCCGTCTGCGCAAAGGTGAAAGCGGCCCGGAATAGTAATACGGCCGTCATATTGTCGAGATTTGACGTCAAAAGTGATGGACTTCCACCACTTTGATGGGGGGATTTGCAACACGACGGCAAACTTGTGCGGCTTTGTTAGTATTCCTTCAGGTATTATTGTTGAAGAGGAATCCGCACAACAGTGCGGTTACGTTACATATCTCGAGGAATTCCAGATGCCGCGTCACCCCAACAAGGTCAAACTTACCGCTGCCATTCTGTCCGGCGTGTTCATGGTCGCCGGGCTGTCCGCCTGCGGCCGCTCGACGCAGTCGACCGAGCAACTGCTGACTGAAGCCAAACAGTATCAGCAAAAAGGTGACCTGAAGTCGGCAATGATTCAGCTCAAGAATGCGGTCGAAAAGAGCCCCGAGAACGGCGAGGCGCGCATGGAGCTGGGCACCCTCCAACTCGGCATGGGCGACTTCCCCTCGGCCGAGAAGGAATTCCGCAAGGCCCGCTCGAACGGGATCGCCGCCGACCGCGTGCTGCCCCTGCTGGCCAAGGCGATGTCGCAGCAAGGCAAGTTCAAGGAAATCCTCGACGAAGTCACGCCCGACGTGGCCGCCAAATCGGCGCCGTTGCAGACGCTGCGCGGCGACGCCCTGCTGGCCACCGGCAAGCTCGACGACGCCAAGCAGGCGTTCGAACAAGCGCTGGCGCTGAACGCCAACGCCGGCGATGCCCTGCTCGGCCTGGCGCGCTACGCCGTCGCAAAACAGGACAAGGACGCGGCTGCGCGTTACATCGACGAGGCCGTGGCCAAGGATCCCAAGAATGCGGATGTCTTCATGGCCCGCGGCTCGTTGCTGCGCACGCAGGGCAAGGCCGACGAGGCGCTCGCCGCCTTCGACCAGGCGCTGGCACTGAATCCGCACCATCGCACGGCACACATCGAGAAGGCATACGTCGACATCACTCGCGGCAAGTTCGCGGACGCAAAAGCGGAAATCGATGCGGCCGAGAAGAATGCGCCGGGCAATCTGCTCGTGACGTACACCCGCGCACTGTATGAATTTTCGCAAGGTAAGTATTCGGCGGCCCAGGATGCCCTGCAGCGCGTCCTGAAGGTCGCGCCCGACCACATGCCCAGCATACTGCTGGCCGGCGCGTCGGAACTGAACCTTGGCGCCCTGCAGCAAGCCGACCAGCACCTGCGCAAATACCTGGAATCCAATCCGGACGACGTCTATGCCCGCAAGCTGCTGGCCCAGGCCCAGCTCAAGAGCGCGCAACCGAACGACGCCGCCGCCACGCTCGCCCCGGCACTGAAGAACGCTGCGGACGATCCGCAAGTGCTCGCCCTGGCCGGCGAAACCTATATGCAGGTGCGTGACTTCAACAAAGCCAGCGCCTACCTGGAAAAAGCCGCGACGCTGGCACCGAAGGCGGCCGGCCTGCGTACCTCGCTCGGCCTGTCCAAGCTGGCCCAGGGCGACCAGGCACGCGGCCTGTCCGAACTGCAAAAGGCCACGGAACTCGACCCGAAGTCGGCGCAGGCCACGATGGCGCTGGTCCAGACGGAAATCAGCCTCAAGCATTACGACAAGGCGCTGGCCGCCATCGACGCCCTCGAAAAACAGCAGCCCGACAATCCGCAGGTGCTGACCCTGCGGGGCGCCGTCAACATGGTCAAGGGCGACGTGCCCGCCGCCCGCGCCGCCCTGGACAAGGCCGTGGCCCTGCAACCGACCTTCATCCCGGCCGTCCAGAACCTGGCGCGCCTGGATCTCGTCGAGAAGAAGCCCGACGCCGCCAAGCAGCGCTACGAAAAAGTCCTGCAGAAGGAACCGAACAACGCCGACGCGATGCGCGCCCTGGGCGAACTGGCGATGATGCAGAATCATCCCGAAGAAGCGACGACGTGGTTCGAGAAGGCCAGCAATGCGAAGCCGGATGCGGTCGGCCCGGCGCTCAACCTCGGCCGGCACTACCTGCGTACGGGACAGGCACAGAAAGCGCTGACCTTGGCACGCAAGTTCCAGACCGCCAACCCGACCAATCCCGAACTGGTGGAACTGCTGGGCCAGGCCCAGATCGCCAACAAGGACACCGCCGGCGCACTGGAAACCTACAGCAAGCTGGTCAACCTGGCCCCGAAATCGGCCGCGCCGCACCTGCGCCTGGCCGGTGTGCACATGCTGATGCAGAACAATAACGCTGCGGCGGAAGATCTCAAGCGCGCCGTCGACCTGCAACCCGACCTGATCGCCGCCCGCCTTGCCCAGGTGGAGTTGGCCGTGCGCATGGGCCGCGGGGACGAAGCGCTGGCCATGGCACGCCAGATCCAAAAGATCAACGACAAGTCGCCCGTCGGCTACGCGACCGAAGGCGACGTGCTGATGTCGCAAAGGAAGCCGGCGCAGGCGCTGCCTGCCTACGACAAAGCCTTCGCGATCGCCAAGGCGCCCGAAATCCTCATGAAATCCCTGCAGGCCATGACGCTGACCGGCAAGGGCAAGGAAGCGCAGGCGCGCGCTGCCCAGTTCCTGAAGGACAATCCGAACGACGTCCTGATCGGCATGTATGTGGCCGAGAACAGCCTGGCAGCCAAGGATTACAAGTCCGCGATCGCCCGCCTGGAGGACATCGTCAAGCGCACGCCGAACAATGCCGCCGCACTGAACAATCTGGCGTATGCTTATCAGCAAGTGAAAGATCCGCGCGCACTTGCAACGGCCGAGCAGGCATATAAACTTGCTGAGAACAATGCCGGCGTCATGGACACGCTGGGATGGCTGCTGGTGGAACAGGGCAATACGAGCCGCGGCCTGCCCCTGTTGCAGAAGGCCAGCACCCTGGCGCCGAATTCGTCGGAAGTGCGCTACCACTTGGCGGTGGGCCTGAGCAAAACCGGCGACAAGGCGGGCGCGCGCAAGGAGCTCGACAAGCTTCTGGCGGACGATAAGTCGTTCGCCCAGGCCGATGAAGCGCGCGCATTGCTAAAGGCTTTGTAAGAAGCTAATATACATTAATAAATAAATAATAATCCGCGCCCGGCACCGCCAGGGCCTGGGGCGACCAGAACTTCCGTTCGCAGTACGCGAACGTTTTTAAACAATTGGGGAATCCTGCGATGACGACTTTCGACGATTTCAAGGATCCAGAGGGTGGTTCGGCCGCATCCCTATCGGACGCTCATGATTTTAGTGATCGCGATAATATGACGCCCTCGCAATATGAGGATGTTATCGTGAACCACGATTCGTATGGAATCCGGCTTACCGATACTGCGGACGGGCGAAATTCGGCAAGTATGCTGATCAACAAGATGTATGCCTGGCGCGGGTATGCCGGCACCCATCAATTCAGCGACGACCCGAATCGCATTACCCTCACCGCCACCGACAAGGGTGACGTGGTCGGTACGCTCACGATCGGTATCGATTCGCCGATTGGCCTGATGGCCGACCAGATCTTCAAGGAGGAGCTGGACGCGCACCGCAACAAGGGGGCGCGCCTGTGCGAGTTCACGAAGCTGGCGTTCGACCCGTCGGTGCGCTCGAAGACGTCGCTGGCCAACCTGTTTCACCTGGCCGTGATCTACGCCCGCGACATCCACCACTGCACGGATATCGTCATCGAAGTGAATCCGCGCCACCGCCGTTTTTACGAACGGATGCTCGGTTTCACCCAGGAGGGCGAACTGAAAATCAATCCGCGCGTCGAGGCACCGGCCTACCTGCTGCGGGTAAATCTGGAATTTGTGACGGAGCAAATCCAGAAATACGGCGGCACATTCAGCGCCGATAACAACGTGTCCGAACGTTCGTTTTACCCCTATTTCTTCTCGCCGCGTGAAGAACGAGGCATCATCAATCGCCTCCTGCGCATGGATGAACAGCACGCATAAAATGGCCGGTGCGTAGCAGATATCGGCGCCATTCGGCCGTTTTATCGATAAAACCGTTTTTCCTCATCAATGACAAATCCGTTCCGCTATGAACAGGCGTTTTCGCGCAATATTGGCTGGGTAACGCCTGCAGAACAGCAGACGCTGCGCGGCAAGCGTGTCGCCATTGCCGGCGGCGGCGGGGTCGGCGGCGTGCACCTGCTGACCCTGGCGCGCCTGGGCGTGGCGAAGTTTCATATCGCCGACTTCGACACCTTCGACATCGTCAACTTC
This sequence comes from Massilia sp. PDC64, assembly GCF_900101265.1. GTDB lineage: Bacteria > Pseudomonadota > Gammaproteobacteria > Burkholderiales > Burkholderiaceae_D > Telluria. The sequence continues at coordinate 70,750 of NZ_FMZS01000013.1, read as the reverse complement.
AACCGCCAGGTCGGCGCCATGATGTCGACGGTCGGCCAGCCGAAGGCCGAGGTCCTGGCCCGCATGGCCCAGGACATCAATCCGGAAATCGACGTCAAGATCTTTCCTGACGGTGTCAATCAGGGCAATCTCGACCAGTTCCTGGACGGCGTCGACCTCTACGTCGACGCGCTCGACTTCTTTGCGTTCGACGCCCGCCAGCAGACGTTCGCCGCCTGCGCCCGCCTCGGCATTCCGGCCACGACGGCCGCGCCGCTGGGCATGGGCGCCGCCCTGCTGAACTTCCTGCCGGGGCAGATGACGTTCGAAGAATATTTCCAATGGGGCGACCTGCCCGAACTGGACAAGGCAATCCGCTTCGTCGTCGGCCTCGCGCCGGCCGGCCTGCACCGCCCCTATCTCGTCGTGCCGGACGCCGTCAATTTCGTCGAGCGCCGCGGTCCCTCCACGTTCATGGCCTGCCAGCTGTGTGCCGGCATCGTCGCCACCGAAGCGCTGAAGATCCTGCTAGGACGCGGCAAGGTCCTGGCCGCGCCGCACGGCATGCAGTTCGATGCCTATCGCAACAAGCTGGCCCACACCTGGCGTCCGGGCGGCAACGGCAATCCGCTGCACCGCCTGATGATCTCTGTCGCCAAACGCCAGATGACGCGCCAGCTCGCCGGGAAAGCGGTACAGGCATGAACCTCCCGCAGACCCTCCACGACATCCTCGACCTGGCGCGCTGGGCGCCGAGCGGCGACAACACGCAGGTGTGGCGCTTCGAAGTGCTCGGCCCCGACCACGTCGCCGTGCACTTCCACGATACCCGCGAGGATTGCGTGTACGACTTCCGCGGCCGCCCGAGCCAGCTGTCGCACGGCACCTTGCTGGAAACGATGGCGATCGCCGCCACCGCCCACGGCCTGCGTACCGAGATCACCCGGCGCCCGGACGACCAGGACCACCTGCCCGTGTTCGACGTGCGCTTCGTGCCCGACCCGGCCGTGAAGCCGAGTCCGCTCCTGGGCGCAATCCAGACCCGCAGCGTGCAACGCCGCGCGATGAGTACGCGCGCCCTGCTGCCCGAGGAAAAACGTGCCCTCGAGGACAGCGTCGGCGCCGGCTACGAAGTGCGCTGGATCGAAGGCTTCGGCGGCAAGCTGGCCGCCGCGCGCCTGATGTTTTCGAACGCCAAGCTGCGTCTGACGATGCCGGAAGCCTACGAGGTACACCGCCGCATCATCCACTGGAACGCACGCCACAGCCCCGACCGCGTACCCGACCAGGCCCTGGGCGTCGATGCCGCCACCTTGCGCCTGATGAAATGGGCGATGGTCAGCTGGGGCCGCCTGTCGACGATGAACCGGCTGATGGGCACCTGGGCGCCGCGCCTGCAGATGGACCTCGTGCCGGGTCTGCGCTGCGCTGCCCACTTCGTCATCACGGCCAAACACGCGCCGGAAACGGTCGAGGATCACGTCGCCGCCGGCCGCGCCGTGCAACGTTTCTGGCTGACCCTGACCCACCTGGGCCTGGCCATGCAGCCCGAGATGACCCCCCTGATCTTTTCCGCGTACGTGCAGCACGGCGAGTCGTTCTCGACCGTCGACAAATTGCATGGTTCGGCGCGGCAATTGCAGCAACGCCTGCACAAGCTGATCGGCACCGGCAACGGCCATCCGGTCTTCATGGGCCGGCTCGGCGCCGGTCCGGCGCCCCAGGCCCGTTCGTTGCGCAAGCCGCTCGAAGAACTGATGAAGTAAACCGGCGGCGCGGCATGTCCGCGCCACCGGTGCCGTCCTCCCGGCACGTTCCCGCAACCCTCTTTCGATCGATACCCCTATGGAACGTATCAAAATCCTGTTCTTTGCGGAAGCCGTGACGCTCGCCCACGTCGGCCGCCCCATCGCGCTCGCGCAATCCCTCGATCCCGCACGCTTCGACGTGCATGTCGCCTGCGCGGACGGCTACGATTTCTGTTTCAACGGGACGCAGTTCACCCGCTGGACCATCCATAGCATTCCCAGCCAGCAATTCCTCGACGCACTCGCGGGTGGCAAGCCGGTGTACAACACGGCGACGCTCGCCAGTTACGTCGAGGACGACCTGCGCGTGCTCGACGCCGTCCGCCCCGACATCGTCGTCGGCGATTTCCGCCTGTCGCTCTCGGTCAGTGCGCGGCTGCGGCGAATTCCGTACGTGTCGTTAATGAACGCCTACTGGAGCCCCTACGTCGTGCAGCATTACGCCGTGCCGCACATCCCACTGACGCGCCTGCTGCCGATCCGCATCGCGAATGCGATCTTCCGCATGGCGCGTCCGGTCGCGTTCGCCTCGCATTCCGTGCCGCTGAACCGCGTACGCCGCCAGTACGGCCTGCCCTCGCTGGGTACCGACTTGCGCAAGGTTTATACGGATGCCGACTACAGCATGTATGCCGACGTGCCCGACCTGTTCCCGCCGAAGAGCCTGCCTCAGCAGCACGCCTATATCGGCCCCATCATCTGGGCACCGCCGTTGGCCAGGCCGGACTGGTGGGACAAATTGCCGGAAGATAAGCCGATCGTCTATGTCACACTCGGCAGCTCCGGCCAGGGCCGCCTCCTGCCCCTCGTGCTGGAAGCGCTGGCGCCGCTGCCGGTGACCGTCATCGCGGCCACGGCCGGGACGATCGACGTGGCCAGCGCGCCGGCAAACGCGTTCGTCGCCCCTTATCTACCGGGCGACCTGGCGGCCCAGCGCGCCAGCCTCGTCGTCTGCAACGGCGGCAGCCCGACCAGCCAGCAAGCGTTGGCCGCCGGCGTGCCTGTGCTCGGCATCGCCAGCAATCTCGACCAGTTCCTGAACATGAGCGGCGTCATCAAGGCCGGCGCCGGCGCCCTGCTGCGCGCCGACCGCTTCCGTGCCAAGAAACTGACGCGCCAGGTGCGCGCCATGCTCGACGATCCGGCGTTGGCGGCGGGAGCCCGTCGCGTGGCCGAGCAGTTCGCCAATTATCCTGCGAAGCAACGTATGACGGCCTTCCTCGAAGGTGTGCAGGCATTCCATCGCCATGCACCGACCGCCTACGTAGAGATGAACTTCGTTGAAACCGAGAATCAAAACGGGACTTTGACGAGCGCTGCGCAGTGACTGTCGGAATTTTTTACAGCAGACCTTACCCCAAATTGGGTAATTTCTTGCATTTTTTCATAAGTCGTTGATTTAGAACAGCAGAACGAAACCTGGCACGGCCCTTGCATAGTGTTGCGTATGAGCCGCATCGACATTGCGCGGTTTAACCGAACAAACCTAACAAGCATCCACTTTGGAGCCTACATGAAGAATTCGTTCCGCAAACTGATCCCGGTCGCAGCAGCTCTCGGTCTGGTTTTCGCCGCATCGTCGGCACAAGCATTCACCCTGAAAAACGGTGCCGGCACCACGTATGCCACCGGCGTGAGCAGCCTGGACTGGAACTCGACCGGTAGCGGCGTCGCGAAGAACGTCGCAAACGGCGTGTCCCTGACCGAAGGCAAGCAATTCGACTTCCTGTACCAGGCCAACCTGTCGTCCGTCAACGGCAAGACGACCGGCAACTTCCGCGGCAATCTGGACTCCACCGCAGACGGCTCGCCGAACGACGCCGACGCCTTCGAATTCACGATCGTGGCTAAGCTGAGCGAATACGTGAAAACGTCGTCCGTCGATCTGAAGAACGGTACCGTGAGCGCAACCTTCGGCCTGAACAACGTCGTCGGCGCGAATAAAGTCGCCATCTACTACGATACCAAAGCCAACGCCTTCACCAGCGCCGGTACCGGTTTCGACGACGGCATCATGGTTGCCCTGCTGACCGTCGATCCGAACGTCACGCTGTCGACGTTTACGACGACCATCGCTACCGGCAACGGTCTGGGTTCGACCAAGATGACGGCTTCGAAGCTCGAGGCAGGCGACTTCATCGACCAGAATTACCTGGCTGGCCTGACGAAGCTGAGCTTCACCTACGACTCGAACCTGAACCTGCCGGCGGGCGACTCGCTGACCAGCGCATTCCACGCCGGCCCTGGCAACACGGCTCTGTTCCCGACCTACAACGTGAAAGCGGGCGACCTGGTGTTCAAGGTTGACGGTGCAACGTCCGTCAACGTTCCGGAACCGGCGAGCATCATGCTGCTGGGTATGGGCATGCTGGGCCTGGTCGGCGCCAAGCGCCGCCGCGCTCCGAAGGCCTGATTTTACAGGTCATCAGCAACACCCAAAACCGCGGCTTCGGCCGCGGTTTTTTTTTGCCCGCAGGATTGCTCGACGATACGAATGATTCCCTTCGCGCATTCTTTCTTAAAAGCACCTAAAAACTTTACGCCGGGACACATAAAAATTCGGATTTTTTTACAGTTGTCATGCATCGTCTCACGGTTTTCTACGTAAGCCTTTGATTTATATGGAAAAGCAAAAACTGGCACGCCGCTTGCATTAAGTGGGAACAAGCCCGCAGAACGCGGGACTTACCCCGAATAACTTAATAAGCATCCACTTGGAGCCAACATGAAGAATTCGTTCCGCAAATTGATTCCGGTTGCAGCCGCACTCGGTTTCGCATTCGCTGCATCGTCGGCACAAGCATTCACTCTGAAAGACGGTAGCGGCGGTACCTACGCTACCAACGTGACCAGCCTGGACTGGAACTCGACCGGTAGCGGCGTCGCCAAGGGGATCCCGAGCGCTCAACAACTGACCGTGGGCAAGCAGTTTGATTTCCTGTATCAAGCCAACCTGTCCGCCGTCAACGGCAACACGACCGGCAATTTCCGTGGCAACCTGGACTCGACCGCAGACGGCACGCCGAACGACTCCTCGGCTTTCGAATTCACGATCGTCGCCAAACTGAGCGAATACGTGGCATCGTCCAGCGCCTCGGGCACCACGCTGAACGCGACCTTTGGCCTGAACAACACCCCGGGCGCGAACAAAGTCGCAATCTACTACGACACCAAGGCCAATGCCTTCACCAGCACCGGTACCGGTTTCGATGACGGTGTCATGGTTGCCCTGCTGACCGTCGATCCGAACGTCACGCTGTCGACGTTCACCACCGACAGCGCCACCGGCGTCGGCATCGGTTCGACCAAGCTGAGCGCCAAGATCCTCGAGGCAGGCGACTTCATCAACCAGAACTACCTGGCTGGCCTGACGTCGGTGACCTTCAAATACGACTCGAACCTGAACCTGCCGGCCGGCGACTCGCTGACCAACGGCTTCCACAAAGGTGGCGACGCTCTGTTCCCGGACTACAGCGTGACCCCGAGCGACCTGGTGTTCAAGGTCGACGGCGCCTTCTCGGTCGAGAACGGCCGCGTGCCGGAACCGGGCAGCATCATGCTGCTGGGCCTGGGCATGCTGGGCCTGGTCGGCGCCAAGCGCCGCCGCGCTCCGAAGGCCTGATTCACACGGCGCTTCGACACCATGCAAAACCGCGGCCTCGGCCGCGGTTTTTTTGTGTCCCGACGGGTCAAGCCGTCTGCTTGGCGTCCTTCCCGCTGAGGAACGCTTTGTGAAACAGATGCCGGGCCAGCAGCAGCGGCGGCATGCGCAGCCAGTTCCCGCGCACGTACAACGCAAAGCGCGCCGCATCGCTGAACGCGTCCGCGCAGCTCGCATGCAACGGCAGCAGCGCGCGCCCGAACAACCGGTCCATCAGCCACAGCAGGGCCGCGTTCGGCCCCTCGGACGCCACCGCCGCCTGCACGGCCGGCGGGACAACGGTGCCGAGCAGGCGCGGACAATAACGCAGCGCATAGAACAGCGGACGCCCAAGCTCCAGCTCGCGTGCCCGCACCGGCAACGTCTCCCAGAATCCGGGTTCCTTGCCGAATTGCGTCAGCAGCCGGTGCAGGTCGACGAGGTCGCGCAAACCCTTGTCGAATTCGCCGTCGAAAAACAGGTGCACGGCGCTGTGCAGGACCATGTCCGCCGGCGACAACGTGGCCAGATCCGACGCGCCCGCGATCGGACGGGCGCTCGCACGCAGCCTGGCGGGATCCGGGCGCACGGGCGCTGTTTCCGGCAGGATCGCGTGGTGCACGTCGATCGAGTTGCCGCGCCGCGCATGCTGCATCGGCGGCAGCTCGTGCATCCATTCCCGGTAGTAGCGCTGGTCGTAGGCGTCGTGGTGCGTGCTGATCCAGCCATGCATCATGAGCGCCGCCTCGACCTCGGGCAGCCGCGCCTTCGGCACGAGGATGTCGATGTCGGAAAACAGGCGGCCGCGGCCGGCATCCAGGCCCGCCATCGCATACGCGGCGCCCTTGAGCAGGATCAGCGGCAATCCCAGTCCGTCGAGTGCCCGGCCGATCTGGCGGACTTCGTAGCGGGCCGCACGCGCATGCCCGGCGGCGCCCACGCGCGTCCACTCCAGATGCGCGCGCGGTGCGGCAGGTACGGCGTCCAGCAGACCGGCATCTTCCAGCAGCACGAGCAGGCAGGCGTCGAGGTTGGCGGCGTCGGCCTGGCGCAGCAGCAGGTCCCAGCCGGCGTCGTCCAGGCCGTGTACGATGCCCGGATCGCGCAGCACGCGGATGAGCAGCGGCATCATGCCCCCTCCAGCGCCAGGCGTTCGAACAACGCCATCGCATCGGGCAGGCTGCTGTAGCGGAACGTGTACGCGTCGCTGGCGTCGATCAGCCGGCCGAGGGCGGCAAAGCCGCGCGCGCCCAGCACCTGGTAATTGAAACAGTTGTCGGCCACCTGCATGAAGGCGCGCGCCTTCGGCAGCAGGTCCAGGGCGATGGCGGCGCCGGCCTCCCAGCGCGGGAACACGATGCAGGCCGGCCGTGCGGGTTCAAAGGCGCGGGCGACACTCTCGGCCGGCGCCTTCAGATGGGCGATCGTCCCCTTGGTCGTTTCCTCCACGGGACGGCTCAGTACGGCGTCCGGCCGGAACGCACGGATGATGTCGATCGACGTATTCTTGAGGCTGACCGGACGCGGCAGCGGCACGAGCATGCCGTCGTCGAGGTCCACGAGCGTCATCTCGTCCGACAGCAGCCGCCAGCCGTGGCCCAGCAGCGCAGCCGTCAACGTGCTCTTGCCGGAGCCTGGCGGCGCCGGCAGGACGATGGCGCGGCCATGTTTTTCCAGCACCGCCGCATGGATGATCAGGTAGCCGTGGGCGCGGTGCGAGACGCACCAGTTCATGGTCCATTCCAGCATCGGATACGCCTGCGCCAGCGGCAGGGGCTGGAACGGCCTGGTGCCGTCGTAGGTAAAATGCACCTGCGACTTGTACCAGCGGCGCAGGCCGCCCGAGCGCCGCAGTTCGAGGTGAAAGTCGACGAAGCCGCCCACGGGCTCGACGGGATAATCCGCATACATCAGTGCGACGCTGTCGATCAATGGCGTCACGTTGCTGCGGATGCGGTTGGTGAAGGGGCCCGTGCGCAACACGAGGCCGTCACCGGACAGGCGCGCCGTCAGTTCGGCGCGCGACAGCGAGCCGACCGTCAGCATGGTTCGATCAGGTCGAGCCCGGCAAGCGCCGCCAGCATCTCGTCGATCAGGGAAACGAGGTCGTCGTCGCCGGCATCGAAGCGGTCGGCCAGGCGACGGGCCAGCCCGGCGGCATCGGCGGGTTCGTCACGCAGGGCGAACAACAGGTCGAGGGCGGCGCCATCCAGCAGGTGGGTATTGCCCGACAAGTCGTTGTACAGCACGGCTTCCCCATCCCATTCCCGGCAGGCCAGCGCCTGGCCAGGCGTCAGACGCCACATGCGTTTCGCTGCCTTGCTTTAGTCGTGGATCGAGGCGAGGTAGTTGGCGACCTGCGCATTGTCCCAGTACACGCCGGCAGTCGGACTGTAGCGGCCCGTGGTCTGCAGCTCGCTCCACATCGTCTTGAGGTCGTTCAGGTCGATGAAGTCGATCAGTTTCTGCTCGAGGTTCAGGTAGGCCGCCACCAGGTGCATGCCGACGTTGTTCGTGTCGAACGGCTGCGGGTTCAGCATGTCTTCGAGCTTGGCGCAGAAGTACGAGCCCGGGTTGTAGCACTCGCCGTTCTTGTACTCGGCGGCCCGTACCGGGCAAGTCGTACCTGGACTGGCCGCGTAAAAGACGTCGGTAAACTTGAGGTCGCGCGACACCGGCCACGCGTGCTGGGGCTGTTTCCAGTAACCCGGCGACAGGCCGCTGCAGGCCGGCGCCTTCGGTCCGTAATGGCTCGTGGACAAGCCATTCGACAGCGAACCCGATGGCGATCTGCATACCATCGACGCCATGGCCGATTTGCTTTCCAGCGTCGCGAGCACGCCCGCGCCCATGCCGGCTTTGGCCAGGCGGCGGCGGGCCGCGCCCCGTTTGGTCAAGGACGGCGCCGTTTCGATCTTGTCGTTATCTTGATGTTCGGTAGCCACGTGCGTTCCCCAAAATGTCGTCGCGCGCTGAGGGCGACCAGTACCTGATCAAGCAAGTTTTACGCCAGCGTGCTGCCTGGAAGAAAAACTTACGTTAAATCAGGTGCTTATTTTGGTGCCGTACCACCCAGCAACTCCTATTGTATGTTGGAACACTGGGTGGTGTAAAAAATATCGACGGCCGCTGTTGTCAGAAGAAGCTTTCCGGGATGACCAGAACGTCGCCCGGACGCATCGGCACGTTCGCGGAGATGTCGCCATCCTTGATCAGGTCGTCCAGGCGAACGTTGAACCGCTGTTGTTTGCCGTTCACGTTACGGATCAGGCTGGCGCGATTGCCCGCCGCGAATTCGGTGGTGCCGCCGACGGCGATCATGACGTCCATCAGGCTCATGTCACGGCGATATGGCAGTGCCTGCGGCTTGGTCGCCTGGCCGATTACACGGATCTGTTCGGAGTAATTGCCGATGAAGTTCGTGACGACGACGGTGACGACGGGCTGCTGGATATACTTGGCCAGGGCTTTTTCGATGTCGCGCGCGAGCTCGGTCGACGTCTTGCCGGCGGCCGGCAGGTCTTCGACGAGCGGCGTGGTGATCTTGCCGTCAGGACGCACCGGCACCGACATCGATACTTCCGGGTTGCGCCAGACGATGATGTTGACGGCATCGCCCGGCCCGATCAGATATTGGGTATCGGTCACCTGCGTCTCGATCGGCTGTTGGCCACCACGCGTCGCGCAACCGCCCAGCGCCAGCACGCATGCAGCGGCGAACGCGATCGCCGAATATTTCCCCAGGTTCGCCTTGTACTTGCCCACGTCAGATCCCTTTCGGTAAAGCCGTTGTTATAAAGCCATTAACAGCTTGGTATTGTATAACATAGTGCCAAGTGAAAAGACTGCGCACAATACAAATTGTTCTCAGTCACGACGTGCACGCGGCTTTTCTGCTCATTTTTTCCGCAACAGATCCCGGACATAGTTTGCCGGGATCGCATAGGTGATCCCGCTCGGCGCCGAGATCGCCGTCTCTTTCAAACCTTTTACGAACACGGCATTGATCACGCCGAGTACCTTGCCGGTGGCAGGATCGTAGACGGGGCTGCCGCTGTTGCCCGGATACGCCGTCCCGTCGAGCTGGAAGATATTGAAGGGCGCGCGCTGCAATGCCGCGATCTGGCGCGGGTCGAGGTTGCGCGCACCGAGCGACGGACGGACGATGGGCGTGATGGCCGCCAGCGTCGCCCGGTGCGTCGCCGCATGCAGGCCCAACGCCATGGCCAACGGGAAACCGGTCAATGCCAGTTCCTGGCCTTCCTGGACCGCATCCGAATCGCCCAGCTCGAGCGCGGGGAGCGGCGTGCCGGACAGGCGCAGGTGGGCCAGGTCGTGTTCGTCGTCACGCGCCACCAGCTCGGCCGGGCGGAAACGTACGCCTTCGCCATCCGGCAACACGATGCCAAGCTGTACTATTTTGCCGTCGGTCGACGTGGCCGGGACGACGTGGGCATTGGTAATGACATCCAGGCCGTCGCCGACGACGAAACCGGTACCGTTGAACACGGTCGACGGGCTGCGGGTCCGCTCGAACGTACCGATACCGACGACCGAGCGTTTGACGACCGGTACGACGGGCCGCAGGTCGGTCGCCATGGCCGGGGCGGACAGCGTGCTGGCAGCGCAGGCCACCGCCGCCAGCAGGGCCTCCAGCCGCCGGCGCCGGGATCGGAACGCCGCATTGACGGAAGCATGCTCCCTATTTCGAAACGGCATCAACCGTGCACCCCCTTTTGCAATTTAGACATTACAATAAAGCGTTAGAATTTGAAAAATTGCCGAAACGTAAGTCTACGCCATGCGATCGCTCAACGTCCGATGTCAGCGTTGAAGGCATACAACGGTTTAACGATTTTTTATTAAATCCATGCTAATAATTTACGGATCTTGAGCAAAAAAACCCTAGGTCCTCAGCTTGCTCAGTGGCATTTCTGTTGCAGATGAGGCACTCCTGAAAGAGCTCACCATATTTTTCTCGCGTGTAATTGCAATTGCTCGGGGTACAAGCGATCATGCGAGGTATTTGATTATTTTTTAGGCCCCTCTTCCCTACAGGTAACGGGCCGTTCATGGCGAGACTGACGAGATGGCAGAGATCACAGCCGTACTTCTAAACTTCCTCAAGGCGATTGGCAAATACCGGTGGCATGCCGTCGTCATTACCTGGGTTGTCGCATTGATAGGCTGGGCGGTGGTATTGCGCCTGCCTAATCAGTACGAAGCGTCGGCGCGCGTGTATGTCGATACGCAGAGTATTCTGAAACCATTGCTTTCGAACATGACGACCGTGCCCAATCTGGAACAGCAGGTCATGTTTATGCGGCGCACGCTGATCAGCCGCCCGAACGTCGAGCGCCTGATGCGCATGGTCGACCTCGACGTCAAGGCCAAGGACAGCAAGGAACACGACAAGATCGTCGATGAACTGATGTCGCAGATCAAGATCACCGGTACGGAGCGCGACGACATCTATACGCTGACCTATGTCTCCGACAATCCGAAACTGGGCAAGGACGTCGTGTCGTCGCTGCTCACGATCTTCGTCGAGGGTAGCTTCAGCGGCAAGAAGCAGGATTCCGAAAAGGCGGTCCAGTTCATCGACGACCAGATCAAGACGTACGAGGAAAAACTGGCCGCGGCCGAAAACTCGCTGAAAGAGTTCAAGCTCAAGAATCTCGGCATGCTGCCGGGCGGCGGCAGCGGTACCGGCGACTTCGGCGGGCAACTGCAGACGGCGACCGACCAGCTGAGCCAGGCAAGGCTGGAACTGGCCGAAGCGGAACAGGCGCGCAATGCGATCCGCCGCCAGATCGACGGCGAACCTGCCAAGCCGGGCACGGTGACGGTCGACCCGGCCCTCGTGGATCCGGAACTGGAAGCACGGATCGCGGCCACCCAGAAGAACCTGGACAACCTGCGCCTGCAGTACACGGAACAGCATCCGGACGTGATCGCCAACCGCCGCCTGCTCGACCAGCTGATGGCGCAGAAGGCCGACCTGGCCAAGAACAAGAAGCGCAGCCTCGATCCGGGCGCCAGCTACAGCCCGATGCTGCAGCAGCTGAACGTGTCGCTGTCGCAGGCCGAGGCCCGCGTCGCGTCGATGCGCGCCCGCGTCGCGGAATACGAGAACCGCGTGGCACGCCTGCGCAACCAGAGCACGACGGCGCCGGAAATCGAAGCGCAGTTCGCCCAGCTGAACCGCGACTACAACGTCAACCGCGAAAACTACCAGAAGCTGGTCGAACGCCGCGAGTCGGCGCGCCTGTCGGGCGACCTGTCGTCCGCCACCGACATGCTGCAGTTCCGCGTGATCGATCCGCCGACCGTGCCGAACCACCCGAGCGGCCCGAACCGCCTGCGCCTGTTCTCGCTCGTGTTCGTCGGCGCGCTCGTTGCCGGCCTGGCCGTCGCGTTCCTGATGAGCCAACTGCGTCCGACGTTCCTGAGCCAGAGCACGCTGCGCGACGTGACCGGTCTGCCGGTGCTGGGCTCGATCGGCATGAACTGGACACCGGAACAGACCGTCAAGCGCAAGCGTCGCCTCGTCGCCCTCGCGAGTTCGGTGCTGCTGCTGTTCGGCGCCTATGGCGTCGGGATGGCTGCCATCCTGGTCCGTCCCACGCTTTAAGATTAAGGAGTACACCGTGAGCATCATCGAAAAAGCGGCAAGCCGGATCGACCTGCAGCGTAACGCCCCCGCCGTCGCCAGGACGCCGGAAACGGCCGCCGTCGACGCCATCGAGGCGGCCGCGGCCGCGCCCGTCGTGCTGGCGCCCGTCGCGCCGGCTCCGGAACCTGCCGCGGCTCAGGCCCCCGCAAGCGCAGCGGCAGCCGCCGAAGCGGAACCGCGCCCGGCGCAAAAATTCTCGACCCGCCGCGTCGAACTGGACCTGAACCGCATGCGCGACATGGGCATGGTCACCGCCGCCGGCGGCCGCACGCGCCTGCTGGAAGACTTCCGCGTCATCAAGCGCCCGCTGCTGCAGCGCGCCTTTGCCGAACGCGCGGAAGGCGAGAAGCCGGGCAACCTGATCATGGTGACGAGCTCGCTGCCGGGCGAAGGCAAGACGTATTGCGCGATCAACCTGGCGATGAGTATCGCGATGGAACTCGACCATACGGTGCTGCTCGTCGACGCCGACGTCGCGCGCCCGTCGGTGCTGCGCTCGCTCGGCCTGCCGGCACACCGCGGCCTGATGGACATCCTGCTGGACGACAAGATCGACATGTCCGACGTCATGCTGCGCACCAACGTCGACACGCTGTCGATCCTGCCGGCCGGCACGAGCACCCCGCGCGCGACCGAGCTGCTGGCCAGCTCGGCCATGAGCACGCTGGTGGACGAGATCGCCCACCGCTATCCGGACCGCGTCGTGATCTTCGACTCGCCGCCGCTGCTGCTGACGAGCGAATCGCGCGTGCTGGCCTCGCACATGGGCCAGATCGTCATGGTGGTCGAAGCCCAGACGACGACCCAGCACGCGGTCAAGGAAGCGCTGCACCAGCTGGAAGGCTACCAGAACGTCAATCTCATCTATAACAAGACCAGGGAGTTCCCCGGCATCGAAGAAACGTATGACTATCACTACGGCTAATTTGTCCGTCCACCGGCCGGTCAAATGGCCACGCAGCGCCGCCCTCCGGCTCACGCCGCTTGCAGTGGCGGCACTGTTGCTGTCGAACCAGGCGTGGGCACAATGGCGGGTCACGCCCACGATCCAGTTGCGCGAAACGTATTCCGATAACGCCGGCAACCAGGCCGACGACCAGGCCCGCGGCAGCTTCATCACCGAATCGGCGCCCAGCCTGAACGTCACCGGCAACAGTTCGCGCCTGAAGTTCGCCGCGAGCGCGGAATGGCGCAAGTTCGTCTACAGCAACGACAACATCACCAACACGCGCAACAGCGACCGCCGCTACCAGGCTACGCTCGATGCCATCGCCGTGAAGGAATGGCTGTACGTGGACGCCAGCGCGAGCGGCTCGCGCCAGGCCGTGTCGGCGTTCGGCCCGCTGCCGAACAATGCGTACACGGCCAACAACGGCACCGACATCCGCACCTGGAGCATCAGCCCTTACCTGCGCCACCAGTTCGGCACGACGGCCTCCCTGGACGCCCGCTACCAGCGCGATTCGGTCGAAGGCGGCACCGGCAGCGGTTTCGGCAACAGCCTGTCCAGCACGGGCGCGTTCGACGTGGTCAGCGGCCCCGCGTTCCCCGACCTCGGCTGGAACGTGCACTATTCGCACCAGGAGCTGAGCGCCCAGCGCACGGGCAATACGACGACCGAGAACAGCCTGGCGGGCCTGCAGTACCGCGCCACGTCGCACCTGAGCCTGACGTCCAGCGTCGGCTACGACAAGTACGAATACCGCGCGCTCTCCGAAAAGACGCGCGGCCGCAGCTGGTCCGCGGGTTTCATCTGGCAACCGTCGACCCGCACCCGCGTCGCGGCCACGGTCGGCCACCGCTACTTCGGCAACACGGGTTCGTTCGATGCCAGCTACCGCACGCCGCACACCGTGTGGACGCTGACCTATGCCGACATCGTCACGACGTCGCGCCAGCAATTCCTGCTGCCGGCAGCGGTCGATACGTCCGCGATGCTGGACAAGCTGTTCGCCACCGCGTATCCCGATCCCGTGCTGCGCCAGCAGATCGTGCAGGCCTATATCGCGCAGGCGGGCCTGCCGCCCACGCTGGCCAGCGCCATCCCCTACCTGAGCAACCGCTACATGCGCAACAAGCGCCTGCAGGGCAGTGCCAGCTTGCGCGGGGCGCGCAGCACGCTGCTGTTCACCGTGTTCAAGGAACGCATGAACGCCCTGTCGCTGCAGCAGGAAGACAGCAGCCTGCTACCGTCGCAGCTGGGCACCCTGAACGAGGACACGGACCAGAAGGGCGCCAGCGCGAATGCCGACTACCGGCTGTCCTCGCGCACCGCCGCGCACGCGACCCTGTACGGCGTGAACATCAAGTCGCTGCGAACCGGCCAGACGAACGACGTCCGCCAGCTGAGCGTGGGCTTGAGCAGCCGCTTCGACACCAAGACCACCGGATCGCTCGACCTGCGCCACTCGAAAGGCCGCGCCGGCGTATTCGACAACCGCGACTACCACGAGAATGCCATCGTGGCGACGCTTTCCGTCCAGTATTGAGCCCGCGGAGGCATACGATGTACGAGTCTTTTTACGGATTATCCGCCAAACCTTTCCAGCTGCGCCCGGACCCGCATTTCTTCTTCGGCAGCAAAGGCCACAAACGCGCCATGGCCTACCTCGAGTACGGCCTGTCGCAGGGCGAGGGCTTCATCGTCATCACCGGTGAAGTCGGCGCGGGCAAGACCACGCTCGTGCGCAACCTGTTCAACCGGCTGCCGTCCGACCAGATCGTCGCCGCCCACATCGTCAACACGCACCTCGATCCGGACGACACGCTGCGCATGGTCGTATCGGCCTTCGGCCTGCCGTACGAGGGCGCCAGCAAGACGGACCTGCTCACGCGCCTGGAAAAATTCCTGTGCGACGTCGACCACCAGGGCAAGCGCGCCCTGCTCGTGATCGACGAAGCGCAGAACCTGTCCGCGCGCACGGTCGAAGAACTGCGCATGCTGTCGAACTTCCAGACCGACGACAAGTCGCTGCTGCAGACCTTCCTGCTCGGCCAGCCGGAATTCCGCGCTACGCTGCACAGCCCCGGCATGCAGCAGCTGCGCCAGCGCGTGATCGCCAGCTACCACCTGGGCCCGATGGATGCGCAGGAGACCCGCGCCTACGTCGAGCACCGCTTGACCACCGTCGGCTGGAAGGGCGACCCCGCGTTCGACGATGGCGCGCATGCCGCGATCTACGCCTACAGCGGCGGCATCCCGCGCAAGGTCAACACGCTGATGGACCGCGTGCTGCTGATGGGCTTCCTGGAAGAGATGCACGCGTTCGGCGAGCAGGACATCAACACGGTCGTGAAGGACATCAGCGAGGAATTCCAGGTGCCCGACCCGATCGGCACGCCGGCGCCGGACACGCTGCCGGGCCACGTGTCCGGGGACGAGGCGGACGCCGACGCGCACTACAAGACCAGCCTGCGCACCATCGACCAGCGCATCGGCGAACGCCGCGCCAGCAGCGTCGAGGTGCTGGACGAACGCATGATGCGCCTGGAGAAATCGATCGTTTCCGTGCTGTCGATCCTGAAGAAGATCGTCGCCACGCCCCACGGGGCGGTAACCCACCCTATGGATAATCAAGAATGAACATGGTCGAACTCGCCCCGCGGCCCGTACCGGCCCCGGGACAACGCATCCGCAATGCGATGACCTGCGACGTCGAAGATTACTTCCAGGTCTCCGCATTCGCACCCTACATCGATCGCGCCAGCTGGCCGACCCGCGAATGCCGCGTCGAAGCCAACATGGACCGCATCCTCGCGCTGTTCGAGCGCCATGGCGTGCGCGCCACCTTCTTCACGCTGGGCTGGATCGCCGAGCGCTATCCGCAGGTGGTAAAACGCATCGTCGCCGCCGGCCACGAACTGGCCAGCCACGGCTACGGCCACCTGCGTGCATCGGACCAGACCCGCGCGGAATTCGCCAACGACATCCGCTCCGCGAAAGCGCTGCTGGAAGACATCGGCGGCCAGGCCGTGCTGGGCTACCGCGCACCCAGCTTCTCGATCGGCCGCGACAACCTGTGGGCGCTGGACGAGCTGCTCGAGGCGGGCTACCGCTACAGCTCCAGCATCTACCCCGTCGTGCACGACCACTACGGCATGCCGGAAGCGCCGCGCTTCGCGTTCTACCCGAACGGCACCGACGGCCTGCTGGAAATCCCGATCACGACCGTGCAGATGATGGGTCGTAACCTGCCGGCCGGCGGCGGCGGCTACTTCCGTCTGCTGCCGTACGCGTTGTCGCGCTGGATGATGGCCAAGGTCAACCGCGACGACGGCCAGCCCGCCCTGTTCTACTTCCACCCGTGGGAAGTCGACCCCGGCCAGCCGCGCCCCGAAGGCCTCGGCGCCAAGGCGCGCTTCCGCCACTACATCAACATCGACCGGATGGAACGCCGTATCGAATCCCTCGCGCGCGACTTCGCGTGGGACCGCATGGACAACATCTTCCTGAATCGCCCATGAACTCGATCATCGAAGCCGCTGCCGCCAAGCGGGCCGCCCCCGTATTGGCCACCTCCCCCATGACGCTGCACGTGCTGCAGCCCCACGAATACGGCCGTTGGGACGCGTTCGTGCGCGCCTGCCCGGATGCCACCTTCTTCCACCTGTCCGGCTGGCAGAAGGTGATCGAAGGCTCGTTCGGCATCAAGACCTGGTTTTATTACGTGCAGCAGGACGGCGAGATCCTCGGCGTCCTTCCCCTCGCGGAAATCAAGAGCCGTTTGTTCGGCCACTCGCTGGGCGCGATGCCGTTCTGCGTGTACGGCGGTCCCGCCGCGACGAACGATGCCGCGCGCAGCATGCTCGACGAGGCCGCGCACGAACTGGCGCAGAAGCTGGGCGTCGGTCACCTGGAATACCGCGGCATGCAGCGCTTCCACCCGGACGACCCGGCCTGGCACACGAAGGAACTGTACGTCACCTTCCGCAAGGAGATCACGGGCGACGACGAGACGAACATGAACGCCATCCCGCGCAAGCAGCGCGCGATGGTCCGCAAGGGCATCAAGCTGGGCCTGCGCGGCGAGGTCGACAACAACGTCGACCGCATGTTCGAGGCGTACGCGCACAGCGTGCACCGCCTGGGCACGCCGGTGTTCCCGAAAAAATACTTCGCCATGCTGCAGGAAGTCTTCGGCGACGAGTGCGAAGTGCGCACCATCCTCACGGACGACAATCGCCTCGTGGCCGCCGTGCTGTCGTTCTACTGGCGCGACGAAGTCGTGCCCTATTACGGCGGCGGCATGGACCTCGCGCGCGAAGTGGCCGGCAACGACTTCATGTACTGGAACCTGATGCAGGCGGCGGCCGCGCGCGGCTGCCGGCTGTTCGACTTCGGCCGCAGCAAGCTGGGTACCGGCGCCTACGACTTCAAGAAGAACTGGGGCTTCACGGCGCAGCACCTGCCGTACGAGTACAAGCTGTACGGCGCGACCGCGCTGCCGGACAACAATCCGCTGAACCCGAAATACCAGCTGTTCATCAAGATGTGGAAGAAGCTGCCGCTGCCGGTGGCGAACTTCATGGGACCCTACATCGTCCGTAACCTGGGATAAGCGATGGAAGACCTGCTGCTGCTGATCCACCGGATCCCGTACCCGCCCAACAAGGGCGACAAGATCCGCTCGTACCACCTGCTCAAGCACCTGGCCCGGCACTACCGCGTGCACCTGGCCACGTTCGTGGACGACCCCGACGACTGGCAATACGTGCCGCACGTCGAGGCGCTGTGCGCCAGCAGCCATTTCGCCGGCATGAAGCCCCTGCTGGCGCGCGTGCGCAGCCTGCAGGCGCTGCTGAAGAACCGCTCGCTCTCGCTCGAGTACTACCGCGACGCCTCGCTCGCACGCTGGGTCGACGCCACCGTCGCGAAACATAAAATCGAGCGCGTGCTCGTGTTCTCGTCGGCGATGGCGCAGTACGCCGACCCGTACCGCTCGGCGCGCCGCGTCGTCGACTTCTGCGACGTCGATTCGGACAAGTGGCGCCAGTACGCCGAACAGAAATCGTGGCCCATGAACTGGCTGTACCGCTACGAGGCGCGCCAGCTGCTCGCGTACGAACGCCGCGTGGCGCGCGACTACGACGCGTCGCTGTTCGTCTCGGCCCCCGAAGCGGACCTGTTCCGCCAGCTGGCGCCGGAAAGCACGGCCAAGATCGGCCACTTCAGCAACGGCGTCGATACCGATTACTTCTCGCCCGAGCAGCCGCACGCGAATCCGTACGCACCGGGCGAACGCGCCCTCGTGTTCACCGGCGCGATGGATTACTGGCCGAACGTGGATGCCGTGCAGTGGTTCGCGGCCGACGTCTTCCCGCGCCTGCGCGAGCGCTTCGCCGACGTGAAGTTCTACATCGTGGGCGCCCGTCCGGCCACGGCCGTGCAGGAACTGTCCAAGCTGCCCGGCATCGTCGTGACGGGCACCGTGCCGGACGTGCGGCCGTACATCGCGCATGCCGCCGTGTCGGTGGCGCCGCTGCGCATCGCGCGCGGCATCCAGAACAAGGTGCTGGAAGCGATGGCGATGGCGACCGCGGTCGTCGTGTCGCCGCAGGCGCTCGAAGGCATCGACGCCGTGCCGGGCAGCGAACTGGTGCTGGCCGAGGATGCCGCCGGCTTCGTCGACGCCGTGAGCACGCTGCTGGCCGGCCAGGACAGCGCGGCCGCCGCGATCGGCGCCGCCGCCCGCGCCAAGGTCCAGCGCCGCTACAGCTGGTCCAGCAACCTGGCCTGCATTGGGGAGAGTCTCGAATGTTCCTGAAACCGCCGCCCGGCGTGGTCAACGCCACGTCCGCTCCCATCTCGCGCCAGGGCACGGCGCTGATCGCGCTGGCACTGCTTGCGCCGTTCCTGCTGTACCTGGGTACGGTGCGCTCGATCGTCTCGGTGTGGAACAGTTCCGAAACCTTCGCCCACGGCTACGTGATCCTGCCGATCAGCCTGTGGCTCATCTGGCGCCGGCGCGAGAATTTCAGCCTGTATCCGCCCAAGCCGTGGCCGCCCGCGCTGCTGCTGCTGGGCGTCCTCGGCATCGGCTGGCTCGCGGCCCAGCTGGGCGAGGTGCAGGTCGTGTCGCAATACACGTTCGTCGCCATGCTGCCCGTCGCCGCGCTGGCCCTTTTCGGCCCGCGCCTGGCCGGCTCGCTCACGTTCCCCCTGCTGTTCCTGCTGTTCGCGGTGCCGTTCGGCGAGATCTTCGTCGGCCCGCTGATCCAGTTCACGGCCGACTTCACGGTGTGGGCCGTGCGCGCCACCGGCATCCCCGTGCTGCGCAGCGGCACCCGCTTCGAACTGCCGACCGGCAGCTGGTCCGTGGTGGAAGCCTGCAGCGGCGTGCGCTACCTGATTTCGTCGATCACGCTGGGCTGCCTGTACGCCTACCTGACCTACCGCTCCGCGGCCCGCCGTGCCCTGTTCATCGGCCTGTCCGTCATCGTCCCCATCATCGCCAACGGCCTGCGCGCCTACATGATCGTGATGATCGGCCACCTGTCCGGCATGGAACTGGCGACGGGCGTCGACCACATCATCTACGGCTGGCTGTTCTTCGGCCTCGTCATGTTCGTCATGTTCTGGATCGGCAGCTTCTGGCGCGAAGACACCGGCGCCACGCCGGCCGCCGCCGCTGCAACCGCTTCGGTGGCCGCATCCGCGCCGCGCGCGGCCGGCACGCCGCCCCGCCTGCCGGCGATGGTGATCGGTGTCCTGCTCGTATGCGCGTTCTGGCCCGCGCTGGCGCTGATGGGCGAGCGCGTCAACCACAACCCGGCGCCCGTGCGCCTGGCCGACGTCGCCGTGACCGCGCCTGCGGCCGCCGACTTCGCGGACTGGAAGCCCTTCTACATGGAACCGGATGCGCGCTTCCACCGCGCCTACCAGGCAGGCGGCCTGCCCGTCAGCCTGACCGTCCTGTACTACCGCAACCAGAACCCGGACAAGAACCTGATCAGCTCCATGAACCGCCTGAGCGGCTACGAGGATGCCTGGCACGAGGTCGAAGGCACGTCGCGTGCCGAGACCGTCGCCGGTACGCCGGTGGCGCTGCACGAAGGCATCCTGCGCGCGCCGCAAGGCGCGATCATGGTTTGGACCTTCAAATGGGTCGGCGGGCATTACACGGGCAGCGACCCCGTCGGCAAGCTGTGGCAGGCCGCGAACAAGGCGATGCTGCGCGGCGACGACGGCGCCGCCGTGATGCTCGCCGTCCCGTACGACAACGACAAGGAGCGTGCGCGCGCCGCGCTGCACCGCTTCCTGGCCGAACAGGGTCCGGCGCTGGACCGGGCCCTGAACGCAACCCGCACTCACCAATAACATAACGCGACAACCAGAACGGAAAACGACCATGCGTGTACTGCACGTTCTCGACCACTCGATCCCGCTGCACAGCGGCTATACCTTCCGCACCCGTTCGATCCTACGCGAGCAGCGCGCGCTCGGCTGGGAAACCTTCCACGTGACTGGCGCGAAGCAGAATTCCGGCGACATGCTGGAAGAAACCGTCGACGGCCTGCACTTCTACCGCACGCCGGAATCGAAGGGCGCGCTGGCGAAGATGCCCGTGCTGAACCAGGTGAACGTGATCGACGGCCTGGCCAAGCGCCTGGCCGAGATCATCCCGCTCGTGAAACCGGACGTCCTGCACGCGCACTCGCCGTCGCTGAACGCGATCGCCGCGCTGCGCGCCGGCAAGCGCTTCAACATCCCCGTCGTGTACGAAGTGCGCGCGTTCTGGGAAGACGCCGCCGTCGACCACGGCACCAGCACGGAGAATGGCCTGCGCTACCGCCTCACGCGCGCCCTCGAGACCTATGCGCTGAAGCAGGCCGACGCCGTCACCACCATCTGCGAAGGCCTGCGCAAGGATATCGTCGCGCGCGGCGTCCCGGCCGACAAGGTCACGGTGATCCCGAACGCGGTCGACATCGAAAAATTCTCGATGGGCGGCACGCCCGACCTCGGACTCAAGGAGCAGCTCGGCCTGGGCGGCTCGCGCCTGATCGGCTTCATCGGCTCGTTCTACGCGTACGAAGGCCTGGACGTGCTGCTGCGCGCCGTGCCGAAGCTCGTCGCGCGCATGCCGGACCTGCGCGTGCTGCTCGTCGGCGGCGGTCCGCAGGATGCGCAGCTGCGCCAGATGGCGAAAGACCTGAACATCGCCGACAAGGTCGTGTTCACGGGCCGCGTGCCGCACGACCAGGTCAACAAATACTACGACCTGCTCGACGTGCTCGTGTACCCGCGCCTGTCGATGCGCCTGACCGACCTCGTCACGCCGCTCAAGCCGCTGGAAGCGATGGCGCAGGGCCGCATCCTGGCCGCGTCCGACGTCGGCGGCCACCTGGAGCTGATCGCCGACGGCAAGACCGGCGTGCTGTTCCGCGCCGACGATCCGGACTCGCTGGCCGACAAGGTCGGCGCGCTGCTCGCCGCGCAGGACACGTGGCCGCGACTGCGCCAGGCCGGCCGCCACTACGTCGAGACGGAGCGCAACTGGAAGGTCAGCGTGGGCCGCTATCCGGCCATCTACGGCCGCCTGACGAAGAAGGCGCTGGCGGCATGACCATGAAGGCACGACGATGAACGCTCCCGCAACCGAGCTCACGCCGGCCGGCGTCGACACCCGGCCGCTGGTCGTGCACCTCGTGTATTCGCTCGGCGTGGGCGGCCTGGAGACGCTGCTCGTCGACTGCATCAACCGCATGCCGGCGTGGCGCCACGCCGTCGTCTGCCTGACGACCTACACGTCGTTCGCCGACCGCATCGCCCGCCACGACGTCGAGCTGCACGCGCTCGGCAAGCCGCCAGGCCTCGGCCTCGGCACGCACCTGACGTTCTGGCGCCTGATGCGGCGCCTGCGCCCCACCGTGCTGCACACGTATAACCTGGCCGCGCTGGAGTACGCCTTCACGGCGACGCTGGCCGGCGTCCCCGTGCGCATCCACGCGGAACACGGCCGCGACGCGAGCGATCCGCACGGCCTGAACCCGAAACACAATTTCCTGCGCCGCCGCCTCGTGCCGTTCGTCGACCGCTTCATTCCCGTCTCGGAAGACTTGAACCGCTGGCTCGGCGACGTCGTGCGCATTCCGACCGCGAAGACGCTGTTCATCAAGAACGGCGTCGACACCGACAAGTACGCGCCCGGCGGCGCGCCCGCCGCGGATGCGCCGTTCGCGGCCGGCGACATCGTCATCGGCACCGTCGCCCGCGTGCAGGACGTCAAGAACCACCGCGCCCTCGTCGACGCGTTCGCGCGGCTGCGCGCGCAGCTGCCGGATCTGGCACCGCGCCTGAAGCTGGCGATCGTCGGCGACGGTCCGCTGCTGCCGGCCGTGCGCGCTCAGGTCGAACAGCTGGGCCTCGTGGACAGCGTCTGGGTGCCCGGCGCGCGTGCCGACATCGCCGCGGTGCTGCACACGTTCTCGATCTTCGCCCTGCCCTCGCTGGCCGAAGGCACGCCCGTGTCGATGCTGGAAGCGATGGCATGCGGCCTGCCCATCGTCGCCTCGCGCGTCGGCGGCATCCCGGAAGTCGTCGACGAAGGCGTGCAGGGCCTCCTGGTGCCGGTCGGCGACATCGACGCGCTCGCCAATGCGCTGGCCCGCTACGCGCAGGATGCCGACCTGCGTACCAACCATGGCCGCGCGGGCCGCGCGCGCGTGGAAGACCGTTTCAGCCTGCGCGCCATGGTGGCGGCGTACGGCGCTCTGTACGACGGACTTTGCCGAAACAAGGCACACTGACGCGTTACCGTTTCACCCAACGACAAGCAAGAAAGCCAAATCATGTGCGGAATAGTCGGAATCTTTGACACCCAGGGCAACCGGGAGATCGACCGCGAAGCGCTGCGGCGCATGAACGAAAGCCAGCACCATCGCGGTCCCGACGAAGGCGAGCTGTATCTGGAAAAGGCCCTGGGCATGGGCCACCGCCGCCTGTCCGTGATCGACGTGGCCACGGGCCAGCAGCCGTTCCTGAACGCCGCGCGCGACGTGGCCCTCGTGTTCAACGGCGAGATCTACAACTACCGCGCGTTACGCGACGAACTGGTCGCGCTGGGCCACGCGTTCCGCACGAAGTCCGACACGGAAGTCGTCATGAACGCGTGGATCGCATGGGGCGAGGACTGCGTGCGGCGCCTGCGGGGCATGTTCGCGTTCGGCGTGTGGGACCGCAGGAAGCAGACGCTGTTCCTCGCGCGCGACCACGTGGGCGTCAAGCCGATGTTCTACTCGCTGCTGCCCAGCGGCCTGTTCGTGTTCGGCTCGGAACTGAAGTCGATCATGACCTTCCCCGAACTGTCGCGCAAGCTGAACCCGCGCGCCGTCGAGGATTATTTCGCCTACGGCTACGTGCCGGAGCCGAACACCATTTTTCATAACGCCTATAAGCTCAGCCCCGGTCACTCGATCCTGCTGAAGGTCGGCGACCGCGCCGTCCAGCCGAAGCGCTGGTGGGACCTCGCGTTCAACGTGGCGCCGGCGCGGCCGGAAGCGGACGTCGAGGCCGAACTGATCGACCGCGTGCGCGAAGCGGTGAAAAGCCAGATGGAAGCGGAGGTGCCGCTGGGTGCCTTCCTGTCCGGCGGCGTGGATTCCAGCGCCGTCGTCGCGATGATGGCGAGCGCGCGGGACGGCACGGTCAGCGAAGGCGTCACCACGTGCTCGATCGGCTTCGACGATCCCGAATTCGACGAGACCCAGTACGCGATGCAGGTGGCGCAGCGCTACCGTACGCATCATCACGCGCAGATCGTCGACAAGGACGACTACGGCCTGATCGACACGCTGGCGCACCTGTACGACGAACCGTTCGCCGACAGCTCCGCGATCCCGACCTACCGCGTGTGCCAACTGGCGCGCCGCCACGTGACGGTGGCGCTGTCGGGCGACGGCGGCGACGAGAATTTTGCAGGCTATCGCCGCTACCGCTTCGCGATGGCCGAGCACAGCGTGCGCTCCAAGGTGCCGGAAGCGATCCGCAAACCCCTGTTCGGCACCTTGGGCAACCTGTACCCGAAGGCCGACTGGGCCCCGCGCGTGTTCCGCGCCAAGACGACGTTCGAATCCATCGCGCGCGACCTCGTCGAAGGTTACTTCCACGGCGTGTCGCGCCTGCCGGACCGCCAGCGCGACCTGCTGTTCTCGGACACGTTCCGGAGCGACCTGCAGGGCTACCGCGCGATCGACGTGATGCGTGCGCACGCCAAGGAGGCGCCGACCGACGACCCGCTGTCGCTGATCCAGTACCTCGACTTCAAGACCTGGCTGCCGGGCGACATCCTGACGAAGGTCGACCGCGCCAGCATGGCCCATTCGCTGGAAGTGCGCGTGCCGCTGCTCGACCACGAATTCTGCGAATACGCGGCGACGCTGCCGCCAGGCCTGAAACTGCGGGGCGGCGAAGGCAAGTACATCCTCAAGAAGGCGCTGGAACCGCACCTGCCGCACGACATCATGTACCGCTCCAAGAAGGGCTTCTCGATCCCGCTGGCGGCCTGGCTGCGCGGCCCGCTGCGCGAGGCCGTGCGCGAGGCCGTGCTGGGCGCGCGCCTGGTCGATACCGGCATCTTCAACCGCCGCTACCTGGAAAAGCTGGTGGCCGAGCACCACGCCGGCACGGCCGACCACAGCGTGGCGTTGTGGTCGCTGATGATGTTCGACGCGTTCCTGCGGGTCAGTGCGGGGGCATGAGGACGCAACATGCGTGACGTCATCCTTCTCATGGCGATGCTGCTCAGCATCCCGTTCGTGCTCAAGCGGCCCATCGTGGGCGTGCTGGTGTATGCAGTCTTCAGCCTGATGAATCCGCACCGGCTGACCTACGGCTTCGCCGGTTCGTTTCCGTTCGCGATGATCGTGGCGGCCATCACGCTGCTGTCCACCCTGTTTTCGAAAGAACAGAAAAAGCTCCCGCTCACGCCGGTCGTCGTCCAGCTGATGATCGTGATCTTCTGGGTCACGCTGACGGCCATCTTCGCGCTCAACCAGGCCGGCGCCTGGGAAGAGTGGAATACCGTGATGAAAACGATGTTGATCGTTCTCCTGACGATCGCCGTCACCCGCACCGTCAACGACGCGAAGGCGCTGATCCTGACCGTCGCGGCGTCGCTGGGCTTCTGGGGCTTCAAGGGCGGTCTCTGGACCATCATGACGGGCGGCCATAACGGTCTGATCGGCCCGCAAGGCACCTATATCGGCGACAACAATACGCTGGCGCTGGCCATGGTGACGAGTGTCCCGCTGATCGTGGCCGTATCGTCGTTCGCGCCGACCAAATGGACGAAACGCGCGGCCATCGCCGTGGCGATACTCACCGGCGTATCGGTGATCGGTTCCTATTCGCGCGGCGCCCTGCTGGGCGGCACGTGCATGGCCCTGTTCCTGTGGCTGAAGTCGAGTTCGAAGGTCAAGACCGGCATGCTGTTCGCACTGGCGATTCCGCTGCTCCTTGTCGCGATGCCGGCCGAATGGATGGACCGCATGCACTCCATTAACGACTACAAGGAAGACGCCTCGGCGCTGGGCCGCATCAACTCCTGGGGCTTCGCGATCAACGTCGCCAATCACCTGCCGCTCGGCGGCGGATTCGCGACATTCACGCCGCAGATCTTCCAGCTGTACGCGCCCGATCCGACCGTGTTCTTCGTCGCCCACAGTATCTATTTCCAGGTGCTGGGCGAGCACGGCTATATCGGCCTGTTCCTGTACCTGCTGATGTTCTTCTTCGCGTGGCGCACCGGTTCGCGTATCGTGAAGAAGTGCGGGAAGGATCCGGAACTTGCCTGGGCCGCGACGACCGCCCGGATGTGCCAGGTCAGTATCATCGGCTACATGACGGCGGGCGCCTTCCTGGCCATGGCCTATTACGACCTGCCCTACTACGTGCTGGCGATCCTCGTGTGCCTCGAGAAGGTCTTGTTCATCGCGCCGCAGCCGGACAACACGCCGCCGCTGCGCCTGGCGTTCCTGTCGCGCCGCAAGGCGAAGGCCGGCGCGTGGAAGCAGCCGGCGCCGGCCCCGGCGCCCCGCAAGCGCTAGACCAGCACTTCCGGCGGCGCCGGGTGGCCCAGGAACGCGCCCGGACTGGCCGTCGGGCCATAGGCGCCGGACTGGAACACGACGATCAGGTCGCCGACCTGCGCATGCGCGAGTTCCATGCGGTCGGCCAGGATGTCGAGCGGGGTACACAGCGGCCCCGTCACGCTGGCCGGACCGCTGTCCACGGCCGCCATGCGGTTGCCCACGGCGACCGGATAATTCTTGCGGATGACCTGGCCCAGGTTGCCCGATGCGGCCAGGTGATGGTGCATGCCACCGTCCGTCACGAGGAAGACTTCGCCGCGCGAGACCTTGCGGTCGACGACGCGCGCCACGTACACGCCGCATTCGCCGACGAGGTAGCGGCCCAGTTCCAGCGCCAGCCGCGCCTGCGGCAGGGCCGACGCCAGCTTGTCCACCTCGGGCGCCAGCCGCGCGGCGATCGGCGCCACATCGAGTCGCTCCTCGCCCGGAAAATACGGGATGCCGAAGCCGCCGCCGATGTTCACCTGGCGCACGGGAACGGGTGCCGCCTCGGCCAGGCGCAGCGCGAGCCCGATGCTGCGCGCCTGCGCGTCGATGATGGCGTCCGCGCGCAGGCTCTGCGAACCGGCGAAGATGTGAAAGCCATGGAAGTCGACGGAGAGCGTCCCCGCCAGGCGCAGCACGCGCGGCACCTCTTCGGCGTCGATGCCGAACGGCTTGGCGCCGCCGCCCATCTTCATGCCGGAAGATTTCAGTTCGAAGTCCGGATTGACGCGCAAGGCGATGCGCGGCGCGATCCCGAACGCGTCGCCGATGCGCGCGAGGGCGATCAGTTCGCGCTCCGATTCCACGTTCACGCAGACGCCGGCGGCGACGGCCTGCGCCAGCTCGTCCTCCTGCTTGGCCGGACCCGCGAAACTGATGCGCTCCGGCGCCATGCCGGCATCCAGCGCCGTTTTCAGCTCGCCGCCGGACGCGACGTCGAGGCCGTCGACGAGACCGGCCATGTGCTGCACGAGCGCCGGCATCGGATTGGCCTTGATCGAGTAATGCAGCAGCACGCCTTGCGGCAGCTGGGCGCGCAGGTCGCGCACGCGCTGCGTGCACAGGGCGCGGTCGTAGGCGAAGAACGGCGTGCGGCCCACGCGCAGCGCGAGCCGGGTCAGCGGAATGCCGCCGACCTGCAGGACGTCGTCGACGACGGGAAAATGGATCTGCGGTGCGTGACGCGGTTTGTTCATTGTGCTTCGTTCGTATGCAGGGTTTGGCGCAGCAGATTGCGGTCGATCTTGCCGTTCGGGTTGCGCGGCAGCGGACCGGCGCGCAGGTCGATGCGGGCCGGGACCATGTAGGCCGGCAGGCGGCGCTTGCATTCGGCCAGCAGGGCGGCGGCGTCGATGGCGCCCTCCTCCACCGGCACGGCGATGACGGCGATGGCCTGGCCCAGTTGCGGATGGTCCATGCCGAACGCGGCCACCTCGGCGACGAGGCCCGTCGCGTGCAGCACGGATTCGATCTCGGTGGGGCTGATGCGGTAGCCGGACACCTTGATCATGTCGTCGCTGCGGCCGATGAAGTACAGGTAGCCGTCGGCGTCGCGGCGCACCGTGTCGCCCGACCACACCGCGAGTTCCGGCACGGGCAGGCCCGGGTCCTGGCCGGGCGCGGGACGGAACCGTTGCGCCGTGCGCGCCGGGTCGTTCCAGTAGCCCAGCGCGACGAGCGCGCCGCGGTGCACGAGTTCGCCCGGTTCGTCGTCATCGCACAGGGTGCCGTCCGGGCGCACGACGAGGATCTCGGCATTCGGGATCGCACGGCCGATCGAATCGGGACGGCGCGCGACTTCCTCCGGCGGCAGGTACGTGGAGCGGAACGCTTCCGTCAGGCCGTACATGAGGAAGATCCGCGTGTTCGGCAGGATCTCGCGCAACGCGTGCACCGTCGGCACCGGCATGGCGCCGCCGGAGTTCGTGATGAAGCGCAGCGTGCAATCGGCGGGCCATGCGAGGCGCGCCAGCGCGATCCACAGGGGCGGCACGGCGGCGAGGCCCGTGATGCGCTCGCGCGCGACCATCGTCACGATGTCCTTCGGGAACAGGTAGTTCATCAGCACGACGCAGGCGCCGCGCAGGAAGGCCGTCGTCAGTTGCGACAGGCCGTAGTCGAAGCTGAGCGGCAGCACGGCGAGCAGGCGGTCGTCGCTGCGCAGGTCCAGGTAGGTGGCCACGCTCTGCGCGCCCGCGACCATGTTCCGGTGCGACAGGACGACGCCCTTCGGCTGGCCCGTGCTGCCGGACGTGTACAGGATCGCGGCGACGTCGGTGTCGATACGGCGGTGCGGCGCCAGGCCGCCGGTGTTCGACTCCGGCCACGCCAACACCGGCACGGCGGCGGCTACGGACGCGGCGTCGCCGTCGGCCAGCAGCACGGCACGCAGGTCCGGGCAGCGCTCCAGCACGGGCGCCAGTTGCGCGAGGCGTTCGGCCGTCGTGGCCAGCAGGCGCACGTTGCAGTCGGCGAGGATGTACGCGACCTGCTCGGGCTTGAGCAGCGGATTGACGGGGACGAAGACGCAGCCGGCGGCCGCGGCGCCGAACATCGCGGCCACGTTCTCGATGCGCTTTTCCATGTACACGGCCACGCGCGCGCCCGGCTCCAGGCGTGCGTCCAGCAGCAGTGCGGCGACGGCGCGCACGTCCTCGGCCAGCTGCGCGTAGCTGCAGCGCGTGTCGCCGTACGCGAGGGCTTCGGCGGCGGGCGTGCGCGCCGCGGTCTCGAACAGGGAGTCGTGGATCAGGTGGTTCATCGAAGCCGACGGGGACGTAATAAGGCAAACGCTCATCTTACCAGTTCGCCTCCGGGAAGCGTACCGACCGGCACGTCACCGGTCCTGTCGGCCAGACGATAGCGATATCAAGAAGGCATGATGTCGCAAATAGACACAACCGGGATGTTTTTATTATAGGATGAACAACAAATAACATTCATCTGGTAAAAGCGGTTATCGTAAGCGGTCTCGACCAGCCGGCGGTGCCGGTCTTCCTGGCCCCGATACGGCAGAATAATGGAAAACAAAACGACTTTCTCTCAACCGTCGAACGTGTTGCAACCGAATCTGTCGGTGTATCTGGACCTGCTCAGGTATTTCGCCGCGTTGATGGTCTATCTCTTCCACGCCGGCCACTTCTCGCGCTACAAGCTCCCGTTCTTCGGCACCTATGGCGGCCTGGGTGTCGCCGTATTCTTTGTGCTGTCCGGTTTCGTGATCGCGTTTTCTTCGACAGGAAAACGCCGCGACATCGTCGATTATTTCATCGCCCGCTTCGCCCGTCTGTGGTCGGTCGCGCTACCGGCAATCCTCCTGACCCTGGTCCTCGATACGCTGGGTCAATGGCTTGCATTGTCCGCCTATGCGCCGATGCAGCCTTATCCGGCATACAAATGGGTTGCCGCTTCCGGCATCACTGCGCTATTCCTCAACGAGATCTGGTTTCTGGATATCTGGCTGGGAACGAATGGGCCGTTCTGGTCCTTGTCATACGAATTCTGGTATTACGCGATTTTCGCGACCCTGATCTATTTTCGCGGATGGAAGCGCGTTGCCATGGCAAGCCTGGTGATCGGTTTCGCCGGACCCGGCATCCTCATCGCGTTCCCGGTCTGGCTCCTCGGCGTCGGCCTGTTCCATTTACTGCGCAAACACGCGGCAGCGGGCAGGCCCCTGCTGGGCGCCGGTGTTCTTCTCGTGTCCGTGGTCGGCCTCACCCTGTACGTCATGATGGGGGGATCGAAGATCTTTACCGCTCTTCCGATCGCTTACCCGCTGGTCGATCTCAAGCCATGGGGCATCAACTTCTGGCCGCAGAGCTACATGGTGGGCTTCCTCATCGCGCTGAACATCTACGGCTTCGCCCGCATGCAACAAGTCTTCAGGAACCCTTCCGAAAAAGTGGTGCGCCTGGTCCGTACGACGGCAGAAACGAGTTTCGGCCTTTACCTCTTCCATTATCCCTTGATGTACTTTTGCAAGGCCATCCTTGCGGTTGCCCACATCCCCCAGGGCACGTTCTATGTTCTGGCCATCTATATCGCTCCATTTATTGCTGCGACATGGTTGTCCCTGAAATGCGAACCCCTGAAGTTTGTCTTGTCCAGGGTCCTGAAGACCTTATTCAAAAAGGATAAGGTACGGCCGGCACATGGCAACGACGTCTCCGTCGTACTGGCCGGCGGCGACCGCGAACGGCGCATCGACATCTGATCGCATCGACCGGTGCCTCGCCGGTCGATCGCTTCCCGATCCATTCCCATCCATTCCCACGCCCGGCCGGCGGAAACATGCGCCCGGCATGTATCGATATTTCGCTTTTAAATACATTTCAGCAAATTTGTTGTTTTCAAACAGCAATCACGTCATTTCTAAACCGTAACTTGCGTATTTACATCAAAGGATATATGCTGAAAATAAGCAAATTTCTTGGTGTCAATATGCGTACCCAAGTATCCATCACTGTTGACACCGAATTCAGTATCGCCGGCGCTTTTCGCGACCCGACGGCATGTCCTGTCGCCGAGCCGCGCGTATGGTGCGTGACTGATTACAAGTCGCAAGGCCTGGGCTATATGCTCGACTGCTTCGCGCAGTACGGGATCACGGCGACTTTCTTCGTCGAAGTCCTGAACCGGCATTACTTCCAGCGCGATCCCATGCGCGAGATCGCCGAAAAACTGCATACGGCGGGACACGACGTGCAGCTGCACCTGCATCCATGCTGGACCGTCTTCCAGTATGAGGACTGGCGTGAACGCGCGCGCGTGCGCACGAAGCCCAGTATCGACGCCTTTTATGGCCGCGCCGAAGACGAGTCGCTCAAACTGATGGAATACGGGCTCGAGACGTTCCACACGTGGGGGTTGCCGTCGCCGACGGTGTTCCGCAGCGGAAGCCTGCACCATGACGACGCCCTGTATCGCGCCCAGGCTCGCGCGGGGATTCCTTACAGTTCCCATGTCGGCGTGGCCGTGTTCGACAGCGGCGACGAAAACTATCGCCTGTACAGCGGCCGCCACGTACGCCATGGCGTGATCGAATGCCCGATCCTGACCTTCCGCGACTGGAAGGTGCCCGGAAAAACCCACCTCAAAAGCCTGACCATCACGGGCAGCAATTTTGCCGAGACGCGCATGCTGCTGGAGCAGGCGCACCGCGAAGGCGTCGAACAGGTCGTGATCCTCACCCATCCGTTCGAGTACGTGCACGCGTCCGACCTGCAGATGTCCAGGATGCGCCGCCACCACGTCAACCAGCGCCGCCTTGCCCGGCTCTGCCAGTTCCTGAGCGAGAACACCGACCGGTTCGCGACGGATGGCCTGTCCGCCGCCGCCGCCATGCCGATGCGCGCCGAATCGTCGCGTAACGTCCTGCTCAAAGGCAGCCTGCTGAAGGCCGTGCCGCGCATGGTCGAGCAGGCCGCCTACGACAAGTACGCCATGTGGCGCCTGAAGCACCAGGAGGCCGCTCCCGTGGCCGACGTCGAGGCCTGCGCCTGAGATTCCACGGCCGTGCCGAGGGCACGGAAGCGGGGACGCATGTTATATTAAATGCATGACGTCAACAGCCCCCGTCCGCCGCGCCATTCCTGCCGTACCCGTGTTGTCGCTTGCCGCATTCTCGGGCGGGCGGCGCGCCGCGCTGCCGTCGCTGCTGGACGGGGCGGATGCGCGCCTCGTCACGAGCGGCCGCATCGCCATCGGCCTCGCCTTGCGCGCGCTCGGCGTGGGTGACGGCGACGTCGTGCTGGTGCCGGCCTATCACAGCCCGTCGATGGTCCCGCCCGCGCACTGGTGCGGCGCCGAGGTCGCGTTCTACCGCGTGCGCCCGGACACGGCGCCCGACCTGGCCGACATCGAAGCGCACGTTGCCAGGGGACGGGTCAAGGCGATCCTCGCCACGCACTTCTTCGGCATCCCGCACGACCTCGCGCCGCTGCGTGCGCTGTGCGACCGCCATGGCATCGGCCTCGTCGAGGATTGCGCCCACTGCTTCTTCGGTGCGCGCGACGGTGTCGCGGTGGGGAGCGTGGGCGACTACGCGATCGGCAGCACCATGAAATTCTTCCCTATCTACGAAGGCGGTTGCCTGGTTTCGCGCCGGCACCGGCTGGACGTGGCCTTGCGCGGCGCCGGCGCCGGCTTCGAAATGAAGGCCGCGCTGAATGCGCTCGAAGCGGCCTTCGCCTACGGCCGCCTGCCCGTGCTGCGGATGCTGCTCGCGCTGCCGCTGCGCGCGAAAAGCGCGCTGTGGGGCGCGCTGAAATCACGCGGCGGCAAAAGGGGCAGCAACAACAGCGGCGCGACGGCGCCCGCGCTGGCGCCGTCGTCATCGGACAGCAGCTTTGAGTTCGATGCGCGCTGGGCCGACAAGCGCTCGTCCTGGTTTTCGCGCGCGGTGCTGCGCGCGGTGTCGCCCGCCCGGATCGTCGCGCGGCGGCGGCGCAACTACCTCGACCTGCAGCGCGCGCTGGACGGCGCACCCGGCTGCCGCCCCCTTTATTCGACCTTGCCGGACGGCGCCTGTCCATGGATGTTCCCGCTGCTCGTCGACCGGCCGCAGGCCGTGTTCGAAGCGCTGCAGCGTGCCGGCGTGCCGATGACGCGCTTCGGCGCGACCCCGTGGGCGGGCGTCGACGCGAGCGTGTGCGCCAACAGTGCGGACCTGGGCCGGCGCCTGATCGCCTTCCCGTGCCACCAGGCGCTCGACGACGGCGAACGCGCGTGGCTGCACGCGCAGGTGCGCCACGCACTGGAATCCTGCGCGGCGGTGCCGGCATGAGCTGGACCGTCGTCCCCGCGCGCGCGTTCGCGCAGCATGCCGCCCGCTGGCAGCGCCTGCACGCGGCCGGCGCGGCATCGCCGCTGCTCGCGTTTGACTTCGTGCAGCCCCTGCTCGACGTGTTCGGCACGGGCCGCGAACTGCTCGCCTGGCACGGCCGCGATGAAGACACGGACGCGATGACGATCGTGACACCCGGCCGCCCCGGCGTCTGGAACACGTTCCAGCCGGCCCAGGCTCCCGTCGGCCTGTGGCTGCAGCGCGATACCCGCCCCGCCGCCGACGCCCTGCTCGCGGATCTGCTCCGGGCCCTGCCCGGCCCCGCGCTGATGCTGGGCCTCACGCAGTGCGACCCGATGCTGATGGCGCGTCCGGAAAACGGCCGCAGCTTCGATTACATCGAGACGGCGCGCATCACGCTGCAAGGAACCTTCGACGACTACTGGAACGCGCGCGGCAAGAACCTGCGCAACAACCTCAAGAAGCAACGCAACCGCCTGCGCCAGGACGGCATCGCGACGCGCCTGGAAATCGTGCGCGATCCTGCGCTGATGGCCGGCGCCGTGGCCGACTACGGCAAACTGGAGACGAGCGGCTGGAAGGCGTCCGAAGGCACGGCCGTCGCCGCGGACAACGACCAGGGCCGCTTCTACCGCGCGATGCTGGAAGCGCTGGCGCGCCGCGGCGCGGCCAGCGTCTACCGCTACTGGTTCGACGGCCCGGATGGCCCGCACCTGGCCGCGATGGACCTGTGCGTCGAAGGCGGCGGCTGCATCGTGATCCTCAAGACGGCCTACGACGAGGCGCTCGGTCCGCAACTGTCGCCGGCCCTCCTGATGCGCGAGGAAGCGACGCGCGGCCTGTTCGACGCAGGCCGGTTCGAGCGCATCGAATTCTATGGACGGGTGATGGAATGGCACACCCGCTGGACCGACGAGATCCGCACGATGTACCACCTGAACGGCTACCGCTGGCCGTGGCTGGGCCGCTTGCACGCGCTGGCGGCGCGCCGGCCCGGCGGGATCAACGCTGCGCCGCCAGCGCCTGCCGCAGCTGCGACAGGCTCATGAACTCGCCGCCGACGCGGTCGCGGAACCACGCGCAGTAATCGTGCACCGTCGTGATCAGGCGCTCGAGGTCCGCCTCGCTACGCACGTACGGCGTATGGCCCGGCATCATCGACGGGCTGTGGTACGTCAGCGAAAAGACCTGGCAGCCGCCGGCCAGCAACGCCTCGGTCAGGCGGCGCATCTCGGCGCCGGACGCCACTTCGGGACTCAGGCGCACGCGCTCGAGCGCGCGCGAGCGGGCCAGCACGCCGCCCAGGCGCAGGCGCCGCGCCCAGCGGCGCTGGGCGACGTCGTACAGGCGCGGCCCGACATGCCGCAGCCAGCCGCAGTAGCCGGTCGTGACCGGCAATTCCAGCAGCTCGCGCCGCCCCGCCTGGAACCAGAACGGGTGCTCGTCGAAGGTGCGGAAATCCGGACCGCCGTCCTCCGTGAACGCGCTGTAGGGGACGACGCTCGCATCGACTTCGTAGCCGAGCGAGGCGATCGACTCGGCCGTGTGCGGACCGAGGCCGTAGCGCCCGGCCTTGAATGCGAGCGGCTGGCGGCCGAACGCGTCGGCGATGGTTTCGGTGAGGAGCCGCAGCTTGTCGTATTCGAGCTGGCGCGGCAGGTTGCCGCCATACGAATTGAAATCCGACAGCGCTTCTTCATACGGGGGCGAGACCCATGGGTGCAGGTGGGCGCCGATCTCGCAACGCTTCGCATCCAGCAGGCGGCGCAGGGTGGCGACCGCGCCTGGCGTCGTCGCGACGGGCCAATCGACCATGTAGGTGGGCAGGATGCCGAACTTGTCGAATACACGCGCATGCATCAGCGGCTGGCTGGCGATCGACGTCGTTCCGATCGCGCTGCGATTGAACGGCTGGTCCCAGGCGAATTCGCCCTCGGTATCGACGATCACGAGCAGGACTGGACGCTGTCCGGGTGCCAATTGTGCCGGCACATGCTGAGCTTTTGTTAACATTACTTGCGTTCTTGCGTCCCATGCCCATGACATTGCCACGGTAAATATGGCCGTCGGGCGTTCTTGTTAATGCCGTTAAAAATGTTGCAATCCTAGCACAGCAGCTTATTGTTAAGTATCAACCGTGCGGCAATCGGAACGATAACGGCAACCGGTCGGATAACGTAACTTCATTGCAACAACTGCATAAAAATACGGCAAATCAGGCACTCCCCGCTGCTACACTGGCGGTCGTGCCCGCTGTACAGGCAGCCAATGAAAGAATCGGTAACCATGGTGTCCGCGGAAAACGAAAATCCGGTATCCGATTTCAAATTCGATGCCCTGACTTCCCTTCGCGGGATCGCGGCCCTGTGCACGGTGCTTGCGCATCTCATCGTCATCTGGGGCGACGTGTTTCCCGCTTTACAGCAGGGATCCCTGTTCCGCGATTTTGCCCTGCACACCTACCTCTTCGTGGATTTCTTCTTCGTCCTGAGCGGTTTCGTGATGAGCCATGCGTACGGCAGGCATTTCGCGCATGCCGTCAGGGCCGGCAGCTACATGCGGTTCCTGCGCGCGCGGTTTGCGCGCGTCTATCCGCTGCATCTCCTGTTGCTGCTCGTGTATGTCGGCCTGGCCGCCGTCGGGATCAAACAGGCCCAGGAGAATCCGGACTGGTCGATTACCGCCCATCTGCTGCTCCTGCACGCGATGGGATTCTTCAACCACACGACGTGGAACCAGCCTTCGTGGTCGATCAGCGTCGAGTGGTGGACATATATCGTCTTCCCGTTTGCGATTCCGCTGGCCCGCCGCTATTTTTCGAAAACCGCGGCGGTGCTCGCCCTACCCGTCATCCTCGGGCTGTTCGCGTTCCTGGCCACGCATTTCGGCAGTGCGAATCTGACGGTCGGGTTCGCCTTCTTCCGGTGCCTGATCGGATTTTGCGCCGGCGCCTGCCTGTACGCGATCGTCCAGCACCAGCGCATGGCATCCTTTGCCGACGCTGCCGCCAACGGTGCCCTGGCCGCGGTCTTCCTGATCCTGTTGTTCGTGCCATCGCCGTATGCCGACATGCTCGCCTTCGTGGCCTTTTGCGCGCTCGTGTACGCGGCCAGCATGGGAACCGGCGGCGGCCACTGGCTGCATCACCCGGTCCTGATCTGGATCGGCGACATCTCGTATTCGATCTACCTGTGGCACAGCCTGCTGCTGCACGTGTTTGCGAAAGCCTTCGGTGCGGCCGGCCGGGCGCTGCCGTTCACCCACGATCACCAGATCCTGTTCTTCCTGGTCGCGCTCGTGCTGTTCGAAGCCGCCATCCTGTTGCTGGCACACATGAGTTACCGGTTCATTGAATTGCCGTTGCGGAACTTCCTGGGGCCGAAAAAGCATGGCGAGGTGCGCACGTTACAAGTGTTGCATTTTAGATAGCTTATCAATAGGCTATAATTTCGCGCCGGTTGTTGTCAAAGTGAAACGAAAACCGGCCGAACAACTTTCATGCCGGAGAACAGGGTGGCCCCAGCGGATAAGCCAGGAATCGTGTTTACCATGCGTTATCCCGACGATACGGGGTACGTATGGAATTTCACCGCCGCCGTGCGCGATCGGGCGAGTGCCGACCTGCGCGAACGGGCGAACGTGTACATGGCGTTTCCCAAGCTGACCGGCAATCCCAGCTACCAGCCCAAGAACCTGCAACCCGTCGAACTGGATTGCTACGACACATCACCGGCCGGACGGGCCGCGATCGAACAATTCGTCCGCACCCATAACGTGAAAGTCATGGTCTTCATGAGCGCGCTGTCGAATACCGTGTGCCTGGACCTGCTGCGCCGCCTGGGTGTGCGTACGATCAATACGGAAAACGACAGCTTCGACCCGCGCCAGCGTGACGGCGCGCTCAAGAAAGCCGCGAAATTCCTGCTGCGGCGCGTGCTGCGCATGCAGCAGCACGACCTGCACCTCGCCAATTCCGTTGCCCAGGAGCAGTTCCTGCTGAATTACCAGAAGCTGCCGCGCGACAAGGTGGTCCTGATGCGCAATTCGGTCGATTCGGTCAAGTTTCATCCCGGCGACCGTGCCGAAGCGCGCGCGCAGCTGGGCCTGGACCAGGACCGCTTCTGGATCCTGGCCGTCTCGCAGGCACGCCCGGAAAAACGCGTGGACCGGCTGTTGCAAGTGGTGCGCGACGTCATCGACGCACGCCCGGCCAAGCGCATCGGTTTCATTTACGTGGGCGACGGCCCGCCGGCCGTGCAGTGGAAACAGCTCGCGCAGGAACTCGGCCTCGCCGACGTGTGCGTGTTCGCCGGCCGCCAGAACGATCTCGTGCCGTACTACCGCGCCGCCGACCTGCTCGTGCATGCGGCCGAGCGCGAAAGCTTCGGCAATGCGATCGTCGAGGCCATGGCCTGCGGCATCCCCGTCGTCGCCAGCGCGGCGCTGGGCCCGAAGGAAACTATCCTCGACGGCAAGACCGGCGCCGTGATCGGCCTGGACGATTTCGCCGGTTTCACGCAGGCCGTGTTGCGCTATGTCGACGATCCGGAAATGACAAAAATGCATGGTAACTACGCGCGTGCGCACGTCGATACCGCATATAATGTTGTGCGTCAAAGCAAGGAGTTCGCCGCACACATTGCGCGGTTCCTATGAGTGCCCAGCAAACGCAACCGCTTTGAATTTGATCAGCAGAAGAGGGAGTCCCGAGGAATGTCTTTAGTCGAGAGGGTGGTCCAGCGCGTCAGGCGAGACTATTTCCGATGGCAGTACCAGAAAGTCGCACGCCAGATCCTGGACACCCGCCCGGTCAAGCGCGGCGACCTGCCCTTCACGCTGCTGTCGATGGTGCATCAGCGCGACGTCCATTCCTACCTGGTCGCGGTCAAGTCGTTTACCCACTTCCTGAATCCGTCCCGCATCGTGGTCGTGTGCGATCCGTCGATCGACGACAACGACCGCGCCGTGCTGAAGCACCACCTGCCGCACGTGATCCTGCGCGAGGCAGGCGAATTCACCCATCCGGACATCCCGCGCGGCGGCACCTGGGAGCGCCTGTTCGCGATCTCCGGCTATGCGCTGGACAGCTACGTCATCCAGCTGGATGCCGATACGCTGACCATGCAACCGATCCCGGAAGTGCTGCAGGCCATCCAGACCGGCGCCGGCTTCGTGCTGGGCGAAATCCCGGACACGCCGATCCGCCCGCTGGACGCGGTACGCGCCCACGCGCTGCCGAAGGTGAAGCCGGGCGCGCACATCCAGACGCTGTCGGAAGCCGAGATGGCCAACGTCGGCCTGCCGAGCGATGCCCGCTACGTGCGCGGCTGCTCCGGTTTCACGGGTTTCCCGCCGTCGACGACGATGCGCGACAACCTGCTCGACTTCTCGCGCCGCATGACGGGCAAGCTGGGCGAGGACTGGAAACGCTGGGGCACCGAACAGGTGACCTCGAACTACCTCGTGGCGAACGCGTTCGCCACGAAATCGCTGCCGTTCCCGAAGTACGGCACGCCCGACTGCGCCACGGCGGAGACGGCGTTCTTCCACTTCATCGGACCGATGCGCTTCATCAACAACAAGTACAAGACGACGTCGCGCCAGGCCATCCATCTGATCTCCAACGCGCCGGCCTGATACCCGGCGCGTTTTTTCTTCCCCGGTTGCGCTGTCATGGCAGATTTGCGTCGTTCGCTGGTCATTAACTTCTTCGCGACCTCGGGCACCAAGGTCCTGCAATTCATCGTCAGCATCCTGCTGGCCCGGATCCTGAGCCCGAGCGAGATCGGCATCTATTCGATGACGGTCGTGTTCGTGAACTTCGCCCAGGTGTTCCGCGACTTCGGCGTGAGCTTCTACCTGCAACGCGAACCGGATCTCGACAACGACAAGATCCGCTCGGCCACCGGCGTCGTGTTCACGACGTCCTGGGTCATCGCGGCCGCCCTGTTCGCGGCCAGCGGCTGGCTCGGCACGTGGTTCAAGGAACCGGGCATCGTGCCGGTGATGCGCGTGCTGGCCATCGGCTTCGTGTTCATCCCGTTCGGCACCGTCACGGGCGCCCTGCTCGCCCGTCATTACGAAGCCGAGAAACAGGCCGTCGTCCACGTCGTCGGCACCGTGTGCTTCTGCGCCAGCACGCTGATCCTCGGCGAGATGGGCTACGGCGCCATGTCGATGGCCTACGGTAACCTGATCAACATTCTCGCCTGCGGCATCGCCTACGTGCCGCTGCGCCCGAAAGGCATGCCGTGGCTGCCGGGCTTCCGCCACTGGAAGAGCGTCGCCCATTTCGGCGTCGGCTCGCTCGTGACGAACTGCGCGACGACGCTGAACAACTCGATCCCGGACATCCTGCTCGGCAAACTGGGCTCGGCGCGCCACGTGGGCCTGCTCAGCCGCGCGAATTCGACCGTATCGATCTTCAGCTACGTGGCCGGTTCGACGATGAACTACGGCGCCGTCCCGTATCTGGCCCAGACGTATCACAAGGGCGAATCGCTGGCGCCGATCCTCGCCCGCTCCACCTTGCTGCTGACCGGCGTCGGCTGGACCGCGCTCGCGCTGACGGCCGTGCTGGGCCAGGACATCGTCGTCGCGCTGTACGGCGCCAAATGGGTCGAGTGCGTGCCGGCGATCCTGCCGCTCGTGCTGGCGGCCGTCGTGACGCTCGCCTTCAACTACATCCCGATGGCGGTGACGGCGATCGGCCGTCCCTACCTGAGCGCCTTCCCGGTCGTCGTCACCCTGGCGACCCGCATCCTGTTCGGCGTGCTGCTGTTCGACGGCAGCCTGAACGGATTCGCGTGGGCGCTGTTCTTCGCAACGGTCGCGAGCGCCCCCGTCACCGCGATCCAGCAGAGCCGGTATTTCGGCTTCACGACCGCGATGATGCTGCACGCCCTGCTGCCCAGCGCCCTGGTGGCGGCGGGCACCGGCGCGGTTGCCTGGCTGCTGGCGCTGCTGCTGCCGGCGTCCATCCCGGCCATGGCGCGGCTGCTCGTGATGATGTTGCCGCTGGCCCTGACCTGGTACTTCCTGCTGCGCGCCACGCGCCACGAACTGGTGGGCGAAGTGCACCGCCTGGCCGCACCGTTGAAGGCCCGGCTGGCCCTGTTGCGCCCGAATGTATAATCGACCGCTCGCCCCACCGGGGCGTGGCGCTTACTGAACCGAATGACCATCATGACGTATCTCGACGAAGTCAAAGCGACCCTGATCGACGTGCTGAGCCTGGGCGACGCCGGCCAGCGCCTGAACGCCGATTCCCCCCTGCTGGGCAGCCTGCCCGAACTCGACTCGATGGCTGTCGTCAGCCTGATCGGCGCCCTCGAAGAGCGCTTCGGCATCGCCATCGACGACGACGACCTGAGCGCCAGCACCTTCGAGACCCTGGGCAGCCTGGCCGCCTTCGTGGCCGCGAAACGCGCCGAATGACACCGGATCGGGCCGAGGTGGACACGGAACCGTTCTTCCTCGGCAGCGGCGCGGACCGGCGCTTCTGCCTGTTCCACCGGCCGGCCGGCCCATGCCGCGGCGCCGTCCTGTACGTGCCGCCGTTCGCCGAAGAGCTCAACCGCACCCGCCGCATGGCCGCCCTCGGCGCGCGCCGCCTGGCCGCGCACGGGTATGGCGTGCTGCAGATCGACCTGCTCGGCACCGGCGACAGCGCCGGCGATTTCGCGGACGCCCGCTGGGACCTGTGGAAACAGGACCTCGACACGGGCGCCGCCTGGCTGCGGGCGCGCGTCGATGCCCCGCTCACGCTGTGGGGCCTGCGTCTCGGCGCCCTGCTTGCGCTCGACCATGCGCGCACGACGGCGGTTCCCCTCGCGCCCATGCTGCTGTGGCAGCCGGTGGCCGCGGGGTCCACGTACCTGACCCAGTTCCTGCGCCTGCGCACGGCGAACGCGATGCTGGGAGAAGACGCGGCCGCGCAGAGCGGCACGAAGGCGCTGCGTGCCGCGCTGCAGGCCGGGGAGACGCTGGAAATCGCCGGCTACGATCTCGCCCCCGAACTGGCGCGCGCCATCGATGCCCTGCCCGCGCCCGATGCGATGATGCCGCCGGTGCCCGTGCACTGGTTCGAGGTACTCGGCGCGCCGGGGCAGGCGCCCGGGCCCGCCGCGTCACGCGTCAAGGCGGCCTGGGAAGCGCGCGGTACACAATTGCACCTGCACACGGTGACGGGGTCGTCGTTCTGGGCCACGACGGGCATCTCGACCTGCCCGGCCCTGCTCGACGCGACCATCGACGCCACCCTGGAGCGCGCCCATGTCGTATGAAGAGCGCGCCCTGTCGTTCCGCTGCGGCGACGCGGCGCTGGTCGGGATCGCCAGCATCCCCGCGGAGGCGTGTTCGCGCGGCGTGCTAGTCGTCGTCGGCGGTCCGCAATACCGCATCGGCAGCCACCGCCAGTTCGCCCTGCTGGCGCGCCACCTGGCGGAGAACGGCATCGCGGCCATGCGCTTCGATTACCGCGGCATGGGCGACAGCGAGGGCGAGGAACGCGATTTCGAAGCGATCCAGGACGACATCCGCGCCGCGCTCGACGCCTTCGTCGACGCCGTGCCGGGCCTCACCGACGTCGTGCTGTGGGGCCTGTGCGACGGGGCGTCCGCGGCCGCGATGTATGCGCCGGGCGATGCGCGCGTGCGGGGACTCGTGCTGCTGAACCCCTGGGTGCGCACGGACGACGGCGTCGCCCGCACGACCTTGAAACACCATTACCGCGACCGCCTGCGCAGCCCGGAATTCTGGCGCAAGCTGGCGCGCGGACAGTTCGACTACGCCGGCTCGCTTGCGTCGATGCTGAAACTCGTGCGCACCGCATTCGCCGGTAAACCGGCGTCGGAAGATGGGCCGGCCCCGCTGCCCGAGCGCATGCGCCAGGGCCTGCACGGGTTCCAGGGCCACACCCTGTTCGTGATCGGCGGCGCCGACCTGACGGGCCGCGAATTCTGCGACGTGGCCGGATCGACGCCGGCGTGGAAACGCCTGCTGGCCGCGCCGCGCGTGTCGTGGCGGCGCATCGAGGAGGCCGACCACACGTTCTCGCGCCGCGCCTGGCGCGACCAGGTGGCCGAGTGGACCCGCGAATGGGTCAAGGCTTTGCCAGGCACTCCGTAAAGCGGGCGAACGCCCCGTAGACGGCCGGCGTGGCGCGGCGCGTGCCGCACAGGTCGAGCGCATCCGCCGGCCGCTCGCCCTCGTCCGCCCCGTCGCGCAGCGGCGCGTCATCGCGCCAGGCGAAATCGCCGGCCTCCGGCGCGCGGAACAGGCCGCGCACGGGATGGCTGCCCAGGTAGGCGCGCCACAGCGGCGTCGCGCGATTGTCCCCCAGGTGCACGATGCCGCCGTCGCGCGCGCGGATCGGACCGTCGACGAGGTTCCCGTCCACCTGCGCACTGCTGACCGGATAGCGCACGTCGATGCCGGTCGTGTCGACGAGCGTGTTGTCGAACACCTTGCTCCCCGCCGCTTCGTTGAGATAGATGCCCGCGTCCGAACAGCCGACGATCAGGTTGGCACGCAGGGTGCTACCCTCCTGTTCCGTGATGCAGCGGCCGTCGCGGCAGAATTCGTTCCCCGTGCCGCCGCCGCCCAGCGACAGGCCGACCCGCTGTCCCGGCAGGCCGCGCAGCACCTGCTCGCACCACACGACGTTGCGTTCGAAGACGTTGTTGCGGCCGCCGCCCTTGGCGAAGGCGCCGTAGCTGACCTGGTTGCCGTCGCGCTTGACGAAATCCGTGATCAGGTTGGCGCGCAGCGTCCAGCCGCTGGCCGCCACGAGGTCGACGGGCGTCACCGGCTTGACGGTCGCGCGTGCGTGCGTGGCGCTCAATGTCGTGTGTTCGATCAGGCCGTTGTCCGGAAAGCGGCCGCCGGCGCCGTTGATCTTGATGTGCGCGTTGAAGTCGCGGATCGTGTTGTTGACGCTCGCGAAGTGATGGCCGTTGCCGACGACGTGGAAGGCGTGTTCACAGTCGTCGTCGGCCCGGCACACGCCGTCGATGTTCAGGTTTTCGAAGCGCCAGTACGGCGCGCCGACGACGAAGCCCTCGAGCGTTTCGAGTTCGATGTGCACGGTGCCCGGCTGCGCCGCGCGCACGACGATGGGCGCGTCTTCCCGCCCCGCACGCGGCACGTCGATGCTTTTGCCCTGGAACCGGTAGGTGCCGGGCGCCAGCGTGATGACGTCGCCCGGGGACGCCTGCAGCAGCGCCGCGCGCAGGGCCTCGGGCGTGGCGACGCGGATGCCGGCGCCGTCCTGCCCGGCAGGCCGCGGCTGGGCGCCGGCGGACAGCAGCAGCCGGGGCGGCGGCACGTCGGCGCTGCCGCGGTCGAGCGACGTCAGGATGGCCGCGACGCGGCGGCCCGTGTTCTCGATGAGCGGGTTGTGGCCGCTGCTGCGTTTTTCGATGTACGGCGCGAGCGTGCGCGGCGCGCGTCCGACGTGGTCGATCGCGGCCAGCAGTACGCCGCCCGACACGACGGCGAGTACGCCCGCCGCCAGCAGGCCGCGGCGCGCGAGCTTTGCCGCCGCCGTCACGCGCTGGCCTTGATGCCGTGGCGTCCCATCAGGTCGTACAAGGTAGGCCGGCTGACACCCAGCATCTCGGACGCCTTGACGATGTTCCCGTCCGTGCGCGCGAGCGCCCGAGCGATGGCCTTGTACTCGGCTTCGTCGCGCACCTGGCGCAGGTTCAGCGGCTCTTCCTCGGCGCCCGTGTCGGGCAGGCCGAGATCGTCGGCGACGATGGTGTTCGCGTCGGCCATGATGACGGCGCGCTTGATGCAGTTTTCCATCTCGCGCACGTTGCCGGGCCACTGGTAGGCTTCGATCGCGGCCAGCGCGTCCGGCGCGAAATGCAGCGACGCGCGCGACTCCTGCGCACAGAACTTGTTCTTGAAATGGTGGGCCAGCAGCGCGGCATCACCTTCGCGCTGGCGCAGCGGCGGGATCGTCACGACGATCTCCGACAGGCGGTAATACAGGTCTTCGCGGAAGCGGCCCTGTGCGCACAAGTCCTTCAGCTTCTGGTGCGTCGCGCAGACGATGCGCACGTCGACGGGGATCTCTTCGTGGCCGCCGATGCGCTCGATCACGCGCTCCTGCAAAAAGCGCAGCAGCTTGGCCTGCAGCGCCATCGGCAGGTCGCCGACTTCGTCGAGGAAGAACGTGCCGCCGTGGGCCAGTTCGACCTTGCCCTTGGTCTGCTTGGCGGCGCCCGTGAAGGCGCCCTTTTCGTAGCCGAACAACTCGCTCTCGAGCAGGTTTTCCGGAATCGCCGCGCAGTTGATCGCCATGAAGCGCTCCTTCGCGCGCGGCGACAGCGCGTGGATGGCGCGTGCCAGCACCTCCTTGCCGGTACCGGATTCACCCAGCAGCATGACGGACGCGGACGTCGGTGCCACCTTCTCGATGGTGCGGCACACCTTGAGCATGCCCGGGTCGCGCGAGATCACGCCGGCCAGCGGCGAATCGGCCTGGGACTGCTGCATGCGGCGGTTTTCCTGCTGCAGGTTGTGCAGGAAGAAGGCGCGCTGGATCACGAGGTTCAGCACTTCCGGATCGACCGGCTTCTGGTGGAAATCGTAG
Organism: Massilia sp. PDC64; assembly: GCF_900101265.1. Classification (GTDB taxonomy): domain Bacteria; phylum Pseudomonadota; class Gammaproteobacteria; order Burkholderiales; family Burkholderiaceae_D; genus Telluria. Next base: position 26,161 of record NZ_FMZS01000013.1, on the reverse strand, counting down.
GCACCCATGCCGATCGCCTTGACGGCGTTGGCATGGTCCTGGTTGCCCGTCAGGACGATCACGCGCGTGTCCGGCGCCAGCGCCAGGATCTGCTGCAAGGTCGCCAGGCCCTCGGTCGAACCGTCCGGATCGGGCGGCAGGCCCAGGTCCATCGTGCACACGGCCGGCTCGTGGCGGCGGATCTGCGCCAGCGCCGCCTCGCGGTCGCCGGCCACCACCACGTCGTACGCGTCCAAACTCCAGCGCAGCTGCTTCTGCAGGCCCGGATCGTCTTCGATGATCAACAGCTTGGGTTTTTGTTGGGTCATGGTGTCTTCTTTCAGGCGATCGTCGCGGCGGCCGCAACGCGGTGCAGCGGCAGGACGACCTTGAACGTGGTGCCGAGGCCGGGTTGGCTGGTCACTTCCAGCGTCCCGCCCAGCTCAGTGATGTATTCGCGGCTCTCGAACACGCCGATGCCCATGCCGGCCGACTTGGTGGAGTCGAACGGCTTGAACAGGCGCTCGCGGATGAATTCTTCGGTCATGCCTTCGCCGGTGTCCGTGATGTCGACCTCGACGGCGTCTTCGCGCCCGTCGGCCGGCGGCCCCACGCGGACCGTCACGTTGCCGTCGCGCGGTGTCGCCTCGATCGCATTCTGGATCAGGTGGCCCAGCACGCGCTCCAGGCGCTCGCGGTCGGCCAGCACCGAGAGGCCCGCCTGCTCGACGAGCAGATGCGGATGCGGCTCGAACGCGCTCTTGAGGGCCAGCGCCTGGCGCACGACGTCGTCGACGGCCAGCGGCTGCGGCTTGTCGGCATTCTCGCTGCGCGACAGCTTCTGCAGCAGCAGCTTCATCTTCTGCACGGAGTGGTTCAGCGTTTCCAGCATGTCGCGCTGAAATTCGGGATTGTCCTTGTGCTTCTCCGCGTTCGCGTTCATCAGCGACAGCTGGGCGACGAGGTTCTTCAGGTCGTGCACGACGAACGTCGACATGCGGTTGAACGACTCGAACTGGCGCGCCACCATCAGCGCGTTGGCCGCGTCTTCCTGGGCGAGGTAGCTGGCGGCCTGGCTGCCGGCGATCTCCAGCAAGTCGATGATTTCCCAGTTCAGCTTGAGCGGGCTGCGCGCGCGCTGCAGCACGACGAAGCCGAACAGTTTTTCCTGCAGCATCAGCGGCACGACGAGCCAGCGGCGCGGGATCTCCAGCAGCCAGTCGGGCAAGGCGAGACCTTCGTATTTGTCGGGACGCTCGACGTATTCGTCGACGTCGACGACCCACTGCGTGCTTTCCAGGAAGCGGCAGAACGGCGCGTTGGCCGGTTCGGCCACGTGGGTGTCCAGCGTCGGCCAGCCGGCCTTCACCGCGAAGCGGCCGCCGGCATCGCGCTGCCACAGCGTGCCGCCGGGGCTTTCGACGAGGACGGCCAGCGCCTGGATCGCGCGCTCGCCCAGGTTCGGACCGCGTTCGGACAGCGTGCGCGTGAAGCGCATCCACTCTTCGCGGTAATCATAGTTGTAGCGGTAGAAGTGCTTGCTGATCGATACCTTCAGCCAGGAGCGCGCCGTGCCGGAGAACAGGATCACGCCCAGCAGGGAAATGGCGCCGAACAGGAAGCCGGTCTGCATCACCGTGCCCCAGCTGCCGCCCACGTAGCGCAGGTAGTAGCCGACCGAGCCCATGGCCAGCAGGTAGATCGCGGAACCGAACAGCGCGGCGGAATGGAACACGACGCGGCGCGACACGGCGAACGACGTCGTCCACGACTTGCGGCGCGTGATCGACAGCGCGATCAGCGGCACGGTCAGCGCGTTGACGAAGCCGCGCGCCGTCCACAGGTCCGCGCTCAGCTTGCGGAACAGCAGCGCGTTGCTGTACATGTAGAAGTCGTAGGCGAACATGCCGCCGATGCCCAGGCAGGCGAACTTGATCGCCCAGCGCTCCTCGATGGTCTTGTTGCGGTAGACCTGCTCGACGAGCAACATGCCGTACACGGACAGGCCGACGTAGCCGATCAGCAGGGGCAGGCCGAGCGCGGGCAGCAGCTCGTTGTCCCAGTGGACGACACCGACGCCGCCCAGCAGCAGCAGATAGACGCAACCCGCCGCCAGCAGTGCCGGGCGCGGCGCGGGGAAGCGTCCGAGGATCAGGCGCGCGGGCATGCCGTCCGCGTCGCTGCGCCAGTCGCCGAGCAGGGCCACGAGGAACAGCGACCAGGCGCCGTCGCGCAACACCTCCAGCGCGGCCGTGCCCGTGTTCCACAGGACCTCCTGCACCGCGTCCAGGCCCAGCGCCGCGGCCCACGCGGCCGTCGCCAGGCAGGCGGCACTCAGCGTGCCGCGCTGGACACGGCCGTGCCAACCCGACAGGACCGACAGGCCTAGTGCGAGAAAGCCGATGGCGGCCAGTGCGTAGCTGGAAGCAGCGATATTGATCACGTTACTGGGCACGATTCGGTGGACATCCGCGACCGTCCGGCATGGCGCCGGCGGCCGCGGGGAACGTCAGCGTCCGCTGCGGAACAGGACGACCTTCAGGGTATCGATCAGGATCAGGACGTCCAGGAACAGGCTGTTGTTCTTCACGTAGTACAGATCGTACTGCAGCTTCTGCAGCGCGTCCTCGGCCGAGGAGCCGTAGCCGTAGCGCACCTGGGCCCAGCCGGTGATGCCCGGCTTGACGCTGTGGCGCACGTTGTAATACGGGACCACTTCGATCAGCTGGTCGACGAAGTACTGGCGCTCCGGACGCGGGCCCACGAACGACATGTCGCCCTTGAGGACGTTGAGCACCTGCGGCAGCTCGTCGATGCGCGTCTTGCGCATGAAGTTGCCGACGCGCGTGATGCGCGGGTCGTTCTGCTGCGCCCATTGCGGCTTGCCGCCCTTTTCCGCGTCCGTGCGCATGCTGCGGAACTTGTGGACGAAGAACGTGGCGCCGTCCTTGCCGACCCGCTCCTGCGAATAGAACACGGGACCGCCGTCCTCCAGCTTGACGGCCAGCGCCGCCAGCAGCATCAGCGGAAGCGTCAGCACCATGATGATCACGCTGCAGACGATGTCGAAGCTGCGCTTCATGAACGTGCGCACGAAGCTCTGGTCGAAGCCGCCGCCGAACACGAGCCACGACGGCTGCAGCGAATCGACGCGGATCTGGCAGGTCTCGCGCTCGAAGAAGGTGGCGGCATCCGTCACCTTGAAGCCCTGCAGCTTGCACTCGAGGAGATCCTTGATGGGGAAGCCGCCGCGGCGGTTCTGCACGGAGACGACGATTTCCTCGACGTTGTACTGGCGCGCCAGCGCGACGAGCGATTCGCCCTCGCGCGACTTCAGGAGACTGGTCGACGGCACGCACAGTTCCTCGGTCGGCGTCGGCACGAAGCCGGCGATGTTGTAGCGGTGGTAACTGGTGCTCTGCATCGCCAGGTCGCTGCATTCCTTGGCGAGCGGGCCGCTGCCCAGGAACAGGATGCGGGTTTCCAGGAAGCGCAGTTCGGACGACTTGAAGAACACCATGCGCGCCAGGAAGATCCCGCCGGCGGCGATGCCGAACACGAGCGCCATGATGCCGCGGCCGAAATACAGGTCCGGCGCCACGTAGAACACCAGCGTCAGGATCAGGAAGCCCATCAGGAACGAGGGCATCAGCTTCATGAAGAACGGATGACGCAGCCCTTCGTTGAAGTCGAGCTGGTACATGCCCATTGCGCTCATGCTGAAGATGATCGCGGCGGTAAAGGCGATGGCGGATGTAAAGAAGTGATGGTCGAGGTTGGGCAGGGACGCGTTCTGGCCCAGTTCCATGAACCGCACCGTCGCGCCGATGTAGGCTGCGCCAAGCAGCACCATCACTTCGACGAACAGCAGGACGAATACGATCTTCGACACATAGTGATTAGAAATCCTAAGCACAATTGCCTCCGGTGTAGCTGTTATTGCTGACTTGCACAACCAATGGTTGGACCGGGATACGCGCAGGCGTTCCCGAAAGTTTTTGACTCAAGGAAATAAAATAAGGCCGAGAATAGCCAGGAACTGTCATTATCATCATTGCATGCAAAACGGCGAGGCTCGAGACGAGCAAGCGGCCTGCCTTCGGCACGACCCATCGAATAGTCACGGCATCCGCAATTGCGGATCCCGGCGATACATTACAAACGCCAGACGCAGTAGCCCGCCTCGCGCAGCCCGTTCGAATCGAACTGGGACTTCACGTCGACGAAGCAGCCGCCGTCGTTCAGCTTGGACTGGATCTCCGTCAGCGAATGCGCCAGCACTTCCTTGTGCGCGACCGCGACGATGAGGGCATCGGCCTTCGGCAGGTCTTCCCAGCGCTCCAGCGCGATGCCGTATTCGTGCTTCGCTTCGTCCGCTTCGGCCACCGGGTCGTGCACGTGCACTTCCACACCGTAAGACTGTAGCTCGTACACAATGTCCGCGACCTTGGAGTTGCGCAGGTCCGGGCAATTTTCCTTGAACGTCAGGCCGATCACGTTGACTTTCGAACCCTTGACGTGGAAGCCCGCCGAGATCATCGACTTGACAGTCTTTTCGGCCACGAACTTGGCCATGCCGTCGTTGATGCGGCGCCCCGCGAGGATCACCTGCGGGTGGTAACCGATCATCTCGGCCTTATGCGTCAGGTAGTATGGATCGACACCGATGCAGTGGCCGCCCACGAGGCCCGGGCGGAACGGCAGGAAGTTCCACTTCGTGCCGGCCGCCTTCAGGACTTCCAGCGTGTCGATGCCGATCTTGTCGAAGATGATCGCGAGTTCGTTCATCAGCGCGATGTTCAGGTCGCGCTGGGTGTTCTCGATGACCTTCGCCGCTTCCGCGACCTTCAGGCTGGACGCGCGGTGCACGCCGGCCTTCACGACCGACTCGTACAGGGCGGCCACGCGGTCGAGGGTGTCCTGATCGTCGCCGGCCACGACCTTGATCACGTTGGTCAGCGTGTGTTCCTTGTCGCCCGGGTTGATCCGCTCGGGCGAGTAGCCGACGTGAAAGTCGTCCTTCCACTTCAGGCCGGAGAATTTTTCCAGCACGGGAATACAGACCTCCTCGGTCGCACCCGGATACACGGTCGATTCGAAGACGACGACCGCGCCGCGCTTCATGTGCCTGCCGACCGTCTCGCTGGCGCCGACCAGCGGCGTGAAGTCCGGGACGTGAGCGATGTCGACGGGAGTCGGAACGGCGACGACGATGTAATCGGCCTGAGCCAGCGCGGATGGATCGGTGGTGACATTCAGGTGGCGCGCGGCGCGCAGCGATTCGGTGTCGACCTCACCGGCCGGATCGATGCACTGTTTGTAGCTTTCGATTTTTGCCGTCGACAGATCGAATCCGATCGTAGGGCGGATCTTGCCGAATTCGACAGCCAGCGGCAAACCCACGTAACCCAATCCAACTACTGCGATGATCTCGTCTGGCTTCATATTGATTCCGTTCCGCTTGGTTGCTATTACGATAACTTTGAGTCAGCACGAAAAACGTCTGCCCGCTCGACGAGTCACCTCATCCTGCCGCCAACGGCGCCCGGCGCCATCGGCATTTGCGGGGAAACGTTCACACCGTGGGAGCCCATCTGATTTTCACGAATCCTCACCGCCGTGCTGATGAGATAATAACATTTTATCGATTACAAGTTAGCAACAAGACATACCGTGCGCATGAATCGAAACGCTCCGAGAACAGCAGAATAAGTGGCTGCGGTCTAAACAGGCAAGCACTACCTTATTCAGGTCGCGTGGAGTGTTGTAAGCATGGTTATTGAATGCTGGTAACTTGCCGTAATGCTATGCTTTCCGGGTAGTTGGCATCGTTCCGGGTGTCGAGATCGAGGAAAGCGGCACGGCCTGTCTTGCTGCGCTCGCGGTTGGCGAGGATGGTCGCCTTGTCGATGCCTGCCAGCAGGCGGATCTTGGTCAGTTGCAGCTTGACGTCCTGCATGTTCACACGCGCCAGCGCATAGCCGAGGTGGGCAAACACGGACACCCACTCGCGGCCGAAGGAGAAATGCGTGTTCGGGTTGGAACTGCGCGCGATGACTTCGCGCCGGAAGGTTTCGCCGGATTCGAAGAATTTGCTGGGCGGACGCTGTTCGCGGTCGTGATAGATGCGCGACGTGGGCAGCACCCCCAGTTTCAGCTTGTGGAACTGCAGGCGCTGCGTGTAATTGTCGTCCTCGCCGTAATGGAAGAACGACGGGCTGAAGCCGCCCACCTTTTCCAGGCATTCGCGCGTCACCAGCCAGGCGGCGGCATTCACGAAGCCGACGTCGTACACGTCTTTCAGGCGGCCGAGGAAGAGGTCCGAGTACAGGCCGCGGCACTTGTTCGGCGCGATGTAATTCGAAAAGCCGTAATCGAGGCCGTCGCCGGCGCCGTTCAGGTGCATCGGGCTGATGACGCCATAGGCAGGATGCCGCTGGTGCGCCTCGACGAGTTTCTGCACCGCGTCCGGATCGATCCAGGCGTCCTGGTTGAGCAGGAAGACATAGTCCGCACCCCGCTGGTACGCCAGTTCCATGCCGATGTTATTGGCTTTGCCGAACCCGTGGTTCTTCCCGGTGTCGACGACCTCCACTTCCGGATACTCGGCCGCGATGCGCGCGAGCGTGTCGTCCTTCGAGCCGTTGTCGATGACGATCGTGTGCAGCGGCACGGTCGACTTGCGCAGGCTGGAAAAGCACGGGGTCACCCACTTGGAACCGTTGTAGGTCACTATGACCACAAAAACCTTGGCACTCATCGTCGTCCTCTGTGAAATGGCTGGAAATTCGGCTGCAATGCCGAATGTTGACACATTTACAGCAAATCCGAAAGGAAACGGACACTACCGTGCGCGCGGAGGAAAGGAAGGCATGGCGCGGCTGGCGGGGATCGAACCCACGACCCTTGGCTTCGGAGGCCAATACTCTATCCACTGAGCTACAGCCGCGCTGGAGGAAGCGATGCGAAGGATACAGTCTTTCCCGGGCGTCGTCTATGGCAACCGTCCGCTCCAGCCGGAAATTGCGTTTCCACCAAGTGTCTTTGGGTCTATAATCGCCCGGCGGCATTGCATATAAATAAGTATTCAACGTATTCCGCAGGGCAGAAGCAGGTTTTTTTAATTTGTATTAAGGAAATCATGAGCGACGCGCACAACGAACACCAATCCTTCATCCGGACCCCCAAGCAACTGATCATCGCAGTCGCTGGTTTTTTCCTGGTCATCGTCATCGGCATCATCCTGCTGGTGATCTTTGCCACCAACAAGCCCCTGGGTGGCGCCGGGTCCGAAAGCCAGAGTGCGCAGGCCGTCGCAGCGCGCGTACGCCCGGTGGCCGAGGAAGGGTTTGCGTTCAAGGATGCGAACGCACCCAAGGTCCTGCAATCGGGCCAGGCCGTGTATAACGCCACCTGCGTCGCCTGCCACGGCACGGGCGCGGCAGGCGCACCGAAGGCCGGCGACGCCGGTGCCTGGGGCGCCCGCATCGCCCAGGGCTACGACACCCTCGTCCAGCACGCCGTGCAAGGCATCCGCGCGATGCCGGCCAAGGGCGGCAATCCCGATCTCGACGACATCGAAGTCGCCCGCGCGGTGGTCTACATGGCCAACCAGTCGGGCGCCAAGTTCAAGGAGCCGGAAGCGCCGGCGGCAGGCGCCCAGGCGCCCGCCCAGGCCAATGCGGCGGGCACGTCCGCGGCAGCGCCGGCCACGGCAGCCGCACCGGCACCGGCCCAGCCGGCCGCGACGCCGGGTACGCCGCCCACCGCAGGCGCGATCGCGACCCCGGCCGTGGCCGGCAACAACGAGGCCGGGAAGGCCCTGTTCAATACGGCCTGCACGGCCTGCCACACCGCGGGCATCGCCGGCGCACCCAAGTTCGGCGACAAGGCGGCGTGGGCACCGCGCATCGCGCAAGGCACCAATACGCTGTACGAGCATGCCATCAAGGGTTTCCAGGGCAAGGCCGGCGTGATGCCGCCGAAAGGCGGTTCCACGGCACCCGATGCCGACGTGAAAGCCGCCGTGGACTACATGGTCGCGGCCGCGAAATAAGCCGCAAAAGAAGTTGAAAAAGCCGTCCCGCGGGACGGTTTTTTCATGGATCAGATAAGGAATCGACGTGTCATTGCTGTACGCCCCCGCCACCCGCAAGCCGATGTTCTCCCTCGCCCTCGCGGCGGCACTCCTGGCTGCCGTCGGCAGCGCGCACGCTGCCACGTTGTCGGTGGGGCCGGGCAAGACCTATGTCGCCCCATGCGCGGCCTTCGCCGCCGCCAAGGATGGCGACACCATCGAGATCGTCGGCGACTGGACGTACAGCGGCGACACCTGTGCGATCGCGCGCAGCAACCTGACCATCCGCGGCGTGCAGGGCCGGCCGGTCATCGATGCGGCCGAACGCCAGTTCGGCAACAAGGGGACGTGGGTCGTCACCGGCAACAATATCACGGTCGAGAACGTCGAAATGCTGGGCTCGAAAGTCATGGACGGCAACGGCGCGGCACTGCGCCTGGAAGGGACGAACTTTACGCTGCGTCGGGCCTTCATCCACGACAACGAAAACGGCATCCTGATGGGTGCGAACCGCAACAGCAACGTCGTGATCGAGCACAGCGAATTCGGCCACAACGGCCACGGCGACGGCCAGACGCACAATCTGTACATCGGCAACGCCAAAAGCCTGACCTTCCGCTACAACTATTCGCACGACGCCAACATCGGCCACAACCTCAAGTCGCGCGCGATGTTCAACATGATCGCGTACAACCGTTTCTCGAGCACGCCCCCGGGCCGGCCGGGCAGCACGGCGAGCGGCAAGCCGTCGTACGAAATCGACCTGCCGAACGCCGGTACGTCCTACATCATCGGCAACGTCATCGAGCAGCCGGCCATCAACGACAATCCGAACATCGTGGCCTACGGCGAAGAAGGGGCGACGAATCCCGGCCAGGATTTGTATGTCATCAATAATATCTTCCTGAATGACTTCAGCAGCGGCACGTTCCTGTTCATCAGCGGTAAGGTGTCGACCCCTGCCCTGATCCAGAACAATGTCTTCGCCGGTCCCGGCACCGTGAGCACGCAAAGCAGCGCCGTGCAGAAAGACAACCGCCGCATGGACAAGCCGGGCCTCATCGAACGCGCCGGTTTCACGCTGCGACCGCTGGTCAACGATCTCGTCCTGAAAGCGGGTCCGGCAGCGGATCCGTGGACGAGCGGCGCCGGCCGCTGAAGCCATTCAACTCGGCCGGCTGCACTGACGCATATACGCAACAGTTCGCGTCCATCAGCGTTTTTTCTGCTGATTTCCCGCAAAAAAGTGAAATTCGGCGCTTCGTGCATAAACGCCAAGACCTCTTATAAATTTTAAACTATTGGTTTGTTGCTTCCAAACCTTGGCGTTTCATAGGGAGAATAAAAGTTGGGTTGCGGAAACACAAACGCCCGCGAACCGAATAAAATGTTCAAGAAGTCATCAACATGGAATTTTTGGCATGAATAATGCTGAACAAGGCGTCAATCGTTTTGTTCCAGGTCTTTTTAATTGAACAACTCCTGTTACACGCCGTTACAAAATGCGGATCGGAAACCTCGTATTCTGCATCTTGCCCGTGGGAATTACTTCCCACACAGAAACTTTACGAGGAATCTCATGCACACTTTGCGTAACCATTCACTCCTGGCTGCCACCGTTCTGATGGCCTTCGCAGGTGTGACCTCCGCCTCCGCAGCCACCTTGTCGGTTGGCCCGGGCAAAACCTATGCGAAACCCTGCGCCGCCATCGCGGTGGCCAAGGACGGCGACGTCATCGAAATCACCGGCAACACCACGTACAGCGGTGACGCCTGCAGCATCAACCGCAACAACCTGACCATCCGCGGCGTCAACGGCCGTCCGAAGATCGACGCCGCCGGCAAGAATGCCGCCGACAAGGGTATCTGGGTCGTCAACGGCAACAACCTGACCGTCGACAACGTCGAAATGTACGGCGCGAAAGTCATGGACGGCAACGGCGCCGCCTTCCGCCTGCAGGGCGCGGGTTTTACGCTGCGTAACTCGTTCATCCACGATAACGAGAACGGCATCCTGGCCAATGCCAACCTGAACAGCGACATCCTGATCGAATACACCGAGTTCGGCCACAACGGCCGCGGCGACGGCCAGACGCACAACCTGTACATCGGCCACGTGAAGAGCCTCACGTTCCGCTACAGCTATTCGCACGATGCGAACGTCGGCCACAACCTGAAGTCGCGCGCGGACACCAACATGATCGCGTACAGCCGCTTCTCGAGCACGCCGCCGGGCGAAACGGGCAGCACCGCCTCGGGCCAGCCGTCGTACGAGATCGACCTGCCGAACGCCGGTACCTCCTACATCATCGGCAACATCATCGAGCAGCCGGCCGCCAACCAGAACCCGGCCATCGTCGCGTATGGCGAAGAAGGCGCGATCAATGCCGGCAGCGACCTGTACGTCATCAACAACACGTTCCTGAACGACTACGGCGACGGTACGTTCCTGTTCGTCAGCGGTAAGGTTCCGACGCCGGCCGTGATCCAGAACAATATCTTCGGCGGTATCGGTACCCTGACGTCGCAAGCCAGCGCCATCCAGAAGTCCAACTACCGTTCGGTGGCGCCGGGCTTCGTCGACCGTGCCAAATGGGACCTGCATCCGACCGCCAGCGCGCTCGTGATCAATGCCGGTACGGATCCGGGCAAGTCGGCCAAGGGCGTGTCGCTGACCCCGGTCGCACAATATAAAGCCAATGCTTCCGGTGAAGCACGTCCGGTGGCCGGCCAGCTGGACATCGGCGCCTATGAAGTGACGGGCGATGCGGCGAACACCGCGCCCGTGACCTGGACTGCCTGCGGCAACGAAGGTTCGACCTGCTCGTTCAGCGGTACCCGTGAAGTCCGCTACGGTGCCAACGGCATCTATACGTCGAAAGTGATCACCGGCTCGACCCCGTGCACGAGCGCCGTGTTCGGCGATCCGATCCGCGGCGTCGCCAAGACTTGCAGCTATTCCAGCGCGCTCTCGACCGTGACGTCGACTGCAGCCACGGGTCCGTCCTGGATCCCGTGCGCCGGCGAAGGCGGCACCTGCGTGTTCAGCGGCACCCGCGAAGTCCGCTACGGCGCCGGTACGTCGTTCTCGACGAAGACCTTCACCGGTTCCGTCTACTGCTCGAATTCCGCGTTCGGCGACCCGGCGAAGGGCCAACTGAAGACCTGCAGCTACTCGAGCAACACGATCGCGACCTCGGGCACGTCGACCACGACCCCGACGCCGGCCCCGACCACGCCGACCTCCAACGATACCGGCTGGACGGCGTGCGCGGTCGAAGGCGGTACCTGCGCGATCACGGGTACGCACCAGGTGCGCTACGGCGCCAACGGCTTCTATGTGACCAAGACCGTGACCGGTCCGGTTGCCTGCACGAACGCCGTCTTCGGCGATCCGGCCTACAAGATCGCCAAGTCGTGCAGCTACAAGTAATCCCTGGGGCTCCCCCCGTCCGAAAAACGCGGCCTTGTGCCGCGTTTTTTGTTTTCAGGCTGACCGGATCGGCTCGTGTTTGTGGCGCCAAAGTCGCATTAATTGTCCGCAATTACTCCAGATACAACTTTTTGTCATAAAACAGTTTCCATAGCTGAACTTTTTATGTACATTCAACGAAAGTGCTGACCACCGCCGCAATTTTTTCTCGAAAAAAATGCGGCGTGAACGCAACATTCGCCTTATTTCGAAAAATTTTTTTTGTGGCTGCTCCGACAACGCTGGCCAGCCCGGCACTTGCCGGTCAGATATGCATATTGTCACTCTGGCTCTGTCGGCAAATTTTCCACCGGAAATTACATTCCATAGGGAAAAACCGTAAAAAGTCGTTTCAAGCTCGTTTTTTCTTGCATGAAATGCTAGAAAAAACGCCTATAAAATGTTCTTTTGGTCTACTCAACAAGGCTAAAAGGAACATTAATTAGCCTCTTTTCAGGCTTGCCCGTCTGCTATTTTCGGTTACACTTCGTTACAAACCGTCGATCTCAAACCTCGTATTCTGCAACTTTCCAGCAGGCACAACTGCTGACAGGCAATCTGCTTACGAGGACATCGACATGCAACAAACCGCATCGCGCAACACCCAATTCTCCGCATCGCACCTGGCTGCTGCCGTCCTGATGGCGTTCGCAGGTGTGACCACTGCATCCGCAGCGACGCTGTCGGTTGGCCCGGGCAAGACCTACGCCAAGCCGTGCGCTGCGATTGCCGCCGCCAAGGATGGCGACGTCATCGAAATCACCGGCAACACGACGTACAGCGGCGACGTCTGCTACATCACGCGTAACAACCTGACGATCCGCGGCGTCAACGGCCGTCCGAAGATCGATGCGGCCGGCAAGAACGCCGCCGGCAAAGGCATATGGGTCGTCGCCGGCAGCAACCTGACCGTGGACAACGTCGAAATGTACGGCGCTAAAGTGCCGGACGCGAACGGCGCGGCATTCCGCCTCGAAGCGGCCGGTTTCACGCTGCGTAACTCGTTCCTGCACGATAACCAGAACGGTATCCTGGCCAACGCCAACGCGAACAGCGATGTCGTGATCGAGAACACGGAATTCGGCCACAACGGCGCAGGCGACGGCCAGTCGCACAACCTGTACATCGGCCACGTGAAGAGCCTGACCTTCCGTTACAACTTCACGCACGACGCCAACGTCGGCCACAACCTGAAGTCGCGTGCGGACACGAACCTGATCGCGTACAACCGCTTCTCGAGCCTGAACCCGGGCGAGACGGGCAGCACCGCCGCCGGCAAGCCGTCGTACGAGATCGACCTGCCGAACGCCGGTACGTCCTACATCATCGGCAACATCATCCAGCAACCGGCATCGAACTCGAACTCGGCGATGCTGGCCTACGGTGAAGAAGGCGCGACCAACGCGGGCAGCGACCTGTACGTCATCAACAATACGTTCCTGAACGATATGGGCAGCGGTGGTACGTTCATGTTCGTCAGCGGCAAGGTGCCGACCCCGGCCGTGGCGCAGAACAACATCTATGCCGGCGTGGGCACGTTCAGCACGCAGGCATCGACGATCGACAAGACGAACTACCGTTCGGCCTCGCCGAGCTTCGCGAACCGTGCCGCGTACGACCTGCATCCGACCGGCAGCGCGATGGTGATCGATGCCGGTTCGGATCCGGGCGTGTCGGCCAAGGGCGTGTCGCTGAAGGCTGTCGCACAATACAAGCAAGTCGCTGCCGGCGAAGCGCGTCCGGTGGTCGGCCAGATCGACATCGGCGCGTACGAATCGCTCACCGCACCGACCACGACGACGACGTCCTGGACCGCTTGCGGCAACGAAGGCTCGACCTGCTCGTTCAGCGGCACCCGTGAAGTCCGCTTCGGCGCGAACGGTGTGTACACGTCGAAAACGATCACGGCCTCGACCCCGTGCACGACCGCCGTGTTCGGCGATCCGATCCGCGGCGTCGCCAAGACCTGCAGCTACGCCAGCACGACCTCGGCTGCGCCGGTGACCGCTACGCCGACCTTCACGGCCTGCGCCACCGAAAACGGCACCTGCTCGTTCAGCGGCAAGCGTGAAGTCCGCTACGGCACCAGCACGATCTACACGTCGAAGGTCGTGACCGGTCCGGTCAAGTGCACCAACGCCGTGTTCGGCGACCCGGCACGCGGCCAGGTCAAGTCGTGCTCCTACTCGAGCGTGACCCAGTAATCGCGTTCATCGCATCATGGAAAAGGCCGCTTCGAGCGGCCTTTTTTTATTGCGTCACGCGCCGCTCGGCGAACACCGCGCGCTTGGAGATCACGAAATTGAACATCAGCGCCACCGCCGAACCGGCCACGACGCCGAGGAACAGGTTCAGCGTGCTGTGGTCGGTGAACCAGAGCCAGGTCTGGTAGACGGCCACGTTGATGAAGCCGCCCACGCCGGTGAACGCGAGATACTGCAGCCACTCGCGCACGGAGCCGGCGTCCTCCTTCACGAACGTGAAGTGGCGGTTGACCTTCCACGTGACCGTGGCGGCCACGAGGAAGGACACGATGCGTCCGCTCGTGGGGCCGAGGCCGAGTCCCTTGACGACGGCGTACAGGACGCCGAAGTCGGTCACGAAACCGAGGGCCCCGACGAGGCAGAAACGGAAGAACTGCTTCAAGCCTTTTTCTCGCGCGTGGCCCCGACCGACGGCACGGTCAGGTAGGCCAGGCGCTTCATCTCGCGCCGGCCATGGGTGACGGTGTCGAGCACGAGGCCGCAGGTGAGCGCCAGGAAGGCCAGCAGCATCATGCTGGCGGCCAGCACGGCGGTCGGCAGGCGCGGCACCAGGCCCGTTTCGAGGTAGGTCACGAGCACGGGGATCGACACGCCGATCGACACCAGCGCCAGCAACGCGAACAGGATCGAGAAGAACAGCAGCGGGCGCTCGTTCTTGAACAGCTTCGTGATCATCAGCAGGATGCGGAAACCGTCGCGGTAGGTCGACAGCTTGCTGGTGGAGCCTTCCAGGCGCGCGCCGTACGGCGTGTCCAGTTCGCCGATCGGCATGCGCAGCTGCAGCGCGTGCACGGTCAGCTCGGTCTCGGTCTCGAAGCCGTTCGACAGGGCCGGGAACGATTTCACGTAGCGCCGCGAGAACACGCGGTAGCCCGACAGGATGTCGGTGAAGCGGTTGCCGAACAGGTGCGCGACGAAGCCCGTGAACAGGGCATTGCCGAAGCGGTGGCCGGCACGGTAGGCGGCTTCCTCGGAATCGACGCGGCAGCCGACGACCATGTCCAGGTTTTCATCGACGAGCTTGGCGATCAGCGCCGGGGCGCTCGCCGCGTCGTAGGTGATGTCGCCGTCGCACATCAGGTAGATGTCGGCATCGATGTCGGCGAACATGCGGCGCACGACGTTGCCCTTGCCCTGCAGGGTTTCGGTGCGCACGATGGCGCCGGCGGCGGCGGCCACCTCGGACGTGCGGTCCTTCGAGTTGTTGTCGTAGACATAGATCCGCGCTTGCGGAAGTTCGCGCCGGAAGCCTTCGACGACGGCGCCGATGGCGGCCTCCTCGTTATAGCACGGCAGGATCACTGCGATGTCGAGGCCGGCATAGACGGCACGGGCCGCTTCGATCGGCAATACGTTGGTTTTCAATGTGGAAGGCATGCTGCGTCCTCGCTGCTGGTGCTGTTGTGTGACGGGTGAACTGTGATTACTGCAATTTGGTGAGCGCCGTCGCCTTGGCCGGCAAGCCCATGTTGCGCACGGCCGCGATGTCGGGCCGGGCCGGAGCGACGGCGTCGTAGACTTCCGTGACGCCCGACCGGTACGCGTGCGGCAGGCTCTGGCCGAGACGGAAACCGGAATCGGCGCGCGCCAGCGCCTCGCGCATCTGGGCGCTGTGCGGATAAGCGTCCTTGCCGCCCTCGCGCACGATGACGACGTGCTGCACGCCCAGCCGGTGCAGTTCGGCCAGCACGTCCGCCGTGTCCTGGTACTTGAGGGAATACGTGGTGCCCATGAAATTCGAGTCGGCCAGCAGCTTCGACGCGCGCACGACGTAGCCGCGCAGCGCGCTGTCGTGCACCGCCATGTCGGCGATGAACCAGCCTTCGGTGGACGCGCTGCCGTCGATGACGGTCAGCACGGGCCGGGCGGCGGCCAGGCGCTCCGTGACGGCGGCGATGCCGGTATCGGCCTTGGGCGCGCGCTGGACCAGGTGCACGATGCCCGGCACGGCCATCACGACGGCCACCGCGGCAAGCGCCGGTGCCGGCATACCCGCGCGCAGGTGGGCAAGCAGGCGCACGGCGCCGAGGACGGCCAGCACGACCACGGCCGGCAGCGCGGGCGCCATATAGCGTTCGACGATGTCGACCGGCACCAGCGACTGCAGCAGCAACGTCGCCAGCAGCAGGCTGATCACGGCGCTGACGATCGTCCAGCGTGCCGGATCGGCCCGGCGCACGCGGAACTCGGCCACGATGGCGTACAGGGCCAGCAGGCCGCCGACCGGCGTCACGTTCCGCCCCAAGGCCTGCAGGTTGTACAACAATGCCTTCGTCGCATACGGCAGGCCGGCCTGATAGTTGAAACCGTCGGCGGCGATCTTCGCGGTCAGCATGTACCACGGCACGACGATGGCGGCCGCCAGCGCGGCGGCCACGTACAGGCGCACGGACAACAGCAGTTTCCAGTTGGCCGTCAGCAGGACGTGGAAAACGGGAATGAATACGACGAGCCAGCCGTTACCCTTGATGAGCACGGCCGTTGCGGCGAGCAGCGCGAACGCCAGCGCACTGCCCCAGCGGGGACGCACGCTGAACGCAATCCAGACGGCGGTGGCGGCGACGAGGCAGGCGGTCAGCGGCTGGTCGGCCATGAACATCACGTGGCCTTCGAGCACGAGCGGCGTCACCGCGTAGACGAGCGCGCCGGCCAGGGCGGCACGGCGGTCGGCCAGCATGGACAGCGCTGCGGCGACGCCGATCGCCGGCAGTGCGGCGAACAGGACGTTGACGGCGAAGATCACGGGCAAGGTCGGCGGCAGCACGAGGAATACGAGGCCGAGAATGCCGTAATAGGCGGGCGGCCAGTGTCCGATCGAGATCTTCGGATAGTGCACGTAGAAATCGGTGGCCGCGCCCATCGGATTGCTGCCGAAATGGTGAGCAATATAGTCCGCGACAAAATAACCGTTGAGGAAGTGCGACGGTTCATCCGCCCCGGAAAAGCCGGACTGGTACGACTTCGCCACGAAGACGGCCAGTGCGCCGACGAGGACGGCGCACAGATAGGCCAGGCAAAGGAACCGGGACGAGGGTTTCTGGAAAACCGCTTGCATGAATGTCGGGGAAAGGTCAACGATGAGATAGCGTCGCGAACTTTAGCATATTTGCAAGCTTTAAGAGCATCAAGTTGTAACCGTGTTGTATTTGCGACCGCTAACAAAAAACGCCGTCCCCACATCGCAGGGACGGCGTTGCGGCGCGGGCCGGCGTTACGGCATTACCAGATGATCACGCGCTCCTGCGGCGCCAGGTACATCTTGTCGCCCTGCTTGACCTTGAAGGCGTCGTAGAAGCCCGGCTGGTTGCGCAGCGTGCCGTTGGCGCGGAACTGGCCCGGCGAGTGCGGGTCGGTCTTCACCTGCACGATCTGCTGCTGCTCGCGCATCTTGGTGCGCCATACCTGGGCCCATCCCATGTACAGGCGCTGTTCGCCCGTCAGGCCGTCGATCACCGGTGCCTTCTTGCCCTTCAGCGAGATCTTGTAGGCTTTATAAGCGATCGCGAGACCCGAGTTGTCGGCGATGTTCTCGCCCAGGGTCAGTTCGCCGTTCACGTGGTAGCCCTTGATCGGCTCGAACTGGTTGTACTGCTTGACCAGCATCTTGGTCTTGGCCTCGAAGTTCTTGTGGTCGGCCGGGGTCCACCAGTCACGCAGGTTGCCGTCGCCGTCGTACTGGGCGCCCTGGTCGTCGAAGCCGTGGCTGATCTCGTGGCCGATCACGGCGCCGATGCCGCCGTAGTTGACCGCGTCGTCCGCGTTGGCGTCGAAGAACGGCGGCTGCAGGATCGCCGCCGGGAACACGATCTCGTTCATCTCCGGGTTGTAGTACGCGTTGATGGTCTGCGGCGTCATGCCCCACTCGTCGCGGTCGATCGGCTTGCCCAGTTTGTTCAGTTCGCGGTTGTACTCGACTTCGCGCGAACGCATCACGTTGCCCACCAGGTCGTCACGCGACACGACGAGGGCCGAGTAATCCTTCCACTTGTTCGGGTAGCCGATCTTCGGCGTGAACTTGGCCAGCTTGGCCTGCGCTTCCTTCTTGGTGGCAGGCGACATCCAGTCCAGCTTGTCGATGCTCTGCTTGTAGGCGACCAGCAGGTTCTTGACCAGCGCTTCCATGCGGGCCTTGCGCTCCGGCGGGAAGTACTCGGCCACGTACAGCTTGCCCAGCGACTCGCCCTGCGAACGCTCGATCGCGCCCACGCCACGCTTCCAGCGCGGTTCCATCTCCTTCACGCCCGACAGGGTCTTGCCGTAGAAGTCGAAGCGCTCGTCGACGAACGCCTTGTTCAGGTAGCTGCCGTAGGCGTCCAGCAGGTGCATCGTCAGGTAGGCCTTCCAGGTGTCCAGCGAGGTCTTGTTGGAGATCTCGGCGAAGCCCTTCAGGTAGGTCGGCTGGCTGACGATCACGTAGGTCGTCTTGCCGGCGATGCCGGTGGCCTGCAGGTAGCCGTTCCAGTCGTAGTCCGGCGCGACCTTGCCCATGTCGGCCAGCGGCACCTTGTTGTAGGCCTTGATCGGGTCGCGCAGTTCGACCTTGGTCCACTGCACCTTGGCCAGTTCCGTCTCGAAGTCGACGATGGCCTTCGCGTTGGCGGCGGCGTTCTTGTCGCCGGCCAGCGCCAGCATCTTCTCGACGTGCGTCAGGTATTTCGCCTTCGCGTCGGCCAGCTTGGCGTCGTCCGCCTTCAGGTAGTAGTCGCGGTCCGGCATGCCGAGACCACTTTGGTAGATGTCGGCGACGTACTTGGTCGAATCCTTGTTGTCCTGGTGGATGCCGAAGTCGTACGGCACGTTCACGCCGATCTTGCCCAGGTGCGCCAGCAGCGCGGGCAGCTCGGACTTGTCCTTCAGCGCGGCGATCTTCGCGAGTTCGCCGTTCAGCGGGGTGATGCCCAGCTGTTCCAGCTTCGCTTCGTCCATGAAGCTGGCGTAGTAATCGCCGATGCGCTGGGCGTCGGTGCCCTTGGCCGGGTTGCTTGCGGCGGCTTTCTCGATGATGGTGCGCAGCTGCGGCAGCGTGTCGTCGCGCAGCTTGGCGAACGAGCCCCAGCTCGATTTGTCGGCCGGGATCTCGACCGTCTTCATCCATTTGCCGTTCAGGTATTCATAGAAATCGTCCTGCGGGCGGACCGCCGGATCGATGTATTCGGTGGCGATGCCGGCCGACAGGGTCTGGCCCTTCTTGATGGCCGTGTTCTTGGCGGCGGCGCCTTCGGCCGCGTGGGCGCCGTTGGCAAGCAGCGCCAGGGTCACGGCGCTCAACAGGGTGTGCTTCTTCATCATCTCTTCATCTCCCTCGGGTTGTTATGGGTGGGATGGTGGGGGGCCCGGCGGGGGTACCGCCGCCCCTGATTATCGCTGATGGCGATCCGTTTTGTTACCAAATCGTGACGCGCTGTTCCGGCGGCAGGTACATCTTGTCGCCTTCCTTCACGCCGAACGCCTCGTAGAACGCGGCCTGGTTGCGCAGCGTACCATTGGCGCGGAACTGGCCCGGCGAGTGCGGGTCGGTCTTCACCTGCACGATCTGCTGCGCCTCGCGCATCTTCGAGCGCCACACCTGGGCCCAGCCCATGAAGAAGCGCTGGTCGCCCGTGAGGCCGTCGATGACGGGTGCCTGCTGGCCGTGCAGCGAGATCTTGTAGGCCTTGTACGCGATGGCGAGGCCGGAGTTGTCGCCGATGTTCTCGCCCAGCGTGAGGGCGCCGTTCACGTGGTAGCCCGGCAGCGGTTCGAAAGAGTCGTACTGCTTGACCAGCATGTCGGTCTTGGCCTTGAAGCGGGCCTGGTCTTCTGCGGTCCACCAGTTGCGCAGGTTGCCCTCGCCGTCCGACTGGCTGCCCTTGTCGTCGAAGCCGTGGCCGATCTCGTGGCCGATCACGGCGCCGATGCCGCCATAGTTCACCGCGTCGTCCGCGCTTGCATCGAAGAACGGCGGCTGCAGGATCGCAGCCGGGAACACGATCTCGTTCATGCGCGAGTTGTAGTAGGCGTTCACCGTCTGCGGCGTCATGCCCCACTCTTCGCGGTCGATCGGCTTGCCCAGCTTGTCGATATTGCGGTTGTACGCGAACGTCGCGGCGCGCATCACGTTGCCGACCAGGTCATCCTTCCTGACGCTCAGGCGGGAGTAATCGCGCCACTTGTTCGGGTAGCCGATCTTCGGCGTGAACTTCGCCAGCTTGGCCTGGGCTTCCTTCTTGGTCTCCGGGCCCATCCAGTCGAGCTGGTCGATCGATTCCTTGTACGCGGCGAGGACGTTCTTGACGAGTTCCTCCATGCGCGCCTTGCGCTCCGGCGGGAAGTATTTGGCGACGTACTCGCGGCCCAGCGCTTCGCCCAGCGCCTCTTCGACGACGGACACGCCGATCTTCCAGCGCGGACGGTTGACGTCCGCACCGGTCAGCGTCTTGCCGTAGAAATCGAAGTCCGCGTCGACGAACGCCTTCGACAGGTAGGGCGCGTATTCGCGCAGCAGCTGCCACTGGAAGTAGGCCTTGACCGTCTCGAGGTCCGTGTCGGCCAGAAGCTTGGCTAAGCCCTGCAGATACGTCGGCTGGCCGACGATCACGTAGTCGACCTTGTTGCCCACGCCGGCGGCGCCCAGCGCCGTCTTCCAGTCGTAGCCCGGCGTCAGCGCGGACAGCTGCGCCACGTCCATCTTGTTGTAATTCCTGTTCGGATCGCGCAGTTCGACCTTCGTCCACTGCACCTTCGCCAGTTCCGTCTCGAACGCGACGATGGCCTTCGCCTTCGCGTCCGCATCCTTGTCGCCGGCCAGCTTCAGGAGCGTCGCGACGTGCCGTTCGTACTTCGCCTTCGTGGCGGCCATCTTCGCGTCGTCCGCCTTCAGGTAGTAGTCGCGGTCCGGCATGCCGAGGCCGCTCTGGCGGATGTACGTGGCGTACTTCGTGGAGGCCTTGGCATCCTGCGCCACGGCGATGCCGTACGGCGTCGCGACGCCGATTTTCGACAGGTGCGCGATCAGGTCCGGCACGCCCTTCTTGTCTTTCAAGGTGCGGATGCGGGCCAGCTCGCCCGTCAGCGGCTTGTAGCCCAGCGTCTCCAGCTTCTTCTCGTCCATGAAGCTGGTGTACAGGTCGGCGATCTTCTGCGCGTCGGTGCCGGCCTTCTTGTGCGGGTCCTTCTGGTCCGCTTCGATGATGCCGAGGAGCTGCGGCTGCGTGTCTTCGCGCAGCTTCATGAAGGTGCCCCAGCTCGAACGGTCGGCGGGGATCTCGGTCGTCTTGAGCCACTTGCCGTTCAGGTAAGTGAAGAAATCATCCTGCACGCGTACGCTCGGGTCGATGTACTGCGTGTCGATGCCGGCACGGTCCGCCGCGGATGCCGCAGTTGCAAAAGCGGCCAGCATGGAAAGGGTCAGGGTACTGAGAAGGTGTCGTTTCACGAAAGGTCCTTTGTGCTGCAAATGTGGCTTGTGGCCATCGGCGAATGTAACACGGTCCGGCATGCCGATCGTCCCGACCGTCGTGGCAACGCTACATCTTCATTTCGTAGCGGATGCCGAGAGTGGTGTACGTGCGGGTCGCCGTCGCAGCGCTTTGCACGAGGGTACCCGTGTCGACGCTGCGCGCACTGTCGTAGATGCGCGGATCGAGGTTGTTCGCGGACAGGCGCACCTGCGCGTTCGCATTCAGTTTGTACAAGCCGTAGAAGTCGAACTGGCGCTTCATGCCCGTGTACGCGGTCTCGTTGACGGTGGTCTGCACGAAGGTCGCCGGCGTCCAGTTCAAGCCCCCGCCGATCGTCAGCGGCACGCCTTTCAGGCGCCAGTCCGCGCCCACGTTGGCCGTCTGCTTCGGCTGCTGGTCGAGGCGGTTGTTGGGGCCGGGGATACCCTCCACGTTCGACCAGTAGCGGCTGTAGTTCGAGCGCACGTCGACGTTCGGCGCGCCCGCGTAGACGTCCGTCAGGGGGAACTTCGCTTCCAGCTCGATCCCGCGCGTGCGTGCCTTGCCGATATTGATGGGCGTGGACACCCAGCGTGGGCCGGATGCCGTCTGCGCCAGTACCGTCGTGCGGCGCTGCAGGTCGTCGATGTTGCGCGCGAAGCCGCTCGCGGACAGGATGCCGCTCTTGCCCACGTAATGTTCGTACGCGACGTCGATACCTGTCGCGAGTTCCGGCTTCAGGTTCGGATTGCCCGTGCGGTCCGGCCGCGTGGCGTCGTTATACGTGGAAATCGTCGGCACGGCGATCAGGTCGTTCAGCGCCGGCGCTTTATAGCTGCGCGTGACGCTCGCACGCACCTGGTCCTTGTCGTGTTCGGGGATGCGCCACACGCCGTGCAGCACGGGGCTCCACACCTTCGAGAGGTTGCGGACCCTGTCGCTGGTAATGCGGATGCCTTCCCAACGCAGGCCGAGGTAAGTGGAAAACTGCGGCGTCACGTCCCACTCGTCCTGCACGAACCCGGCGACGCGGCGCGAATCGGCCGCCAGCGACGCGCCGCCCTCGTCGAACAGCGCGGCCGAATCGCCCGCCGCCACGTGTTCCTGGCTGCGGTGCCCGCCCTCGATCTCCCAGCCGGCCGCGAACAGATGGCCTTTGCCCATGGGGCGCGTGTACTTGCCGCCCGTGTTCAGGCTGCCGTCGCGCGTTGCGTCGCTGTCGACGTAGCGCAGCAGCGGACTGCCCGCGGCATCGAACGTATTGCGCAACACGTCGCTGTGGCTGCGGCCACCGGCGAAGCCGAATTTCACCTCCAGGCGCGCGCCGCCGTCCATGCGGTGCAGCCAGTTGCCGAAGCCGCGCAAGAACGTGGAGTTCGACGTCGAATCGGAGCGCTGGTGCGCGTACTCGGGCGCGGTCGTGCCAATGGGTTGAATGAGCCGGCTGTCGCCGCCGCTGCGGTTGCGGTTCGCGACGAGGAACGGTTGAAAGGTCAGCGTGTCGCCGTTCGAAAATTTATAGGCAAAACGGGGCGTGAGGAACAGCGAGTCGTTGACGCCGCCGCCTTCGTCGTGGATGCGCTGCTCGCGCTGCACGGTGCCGTCCTCGCGCGTGTTCAGGTTGACGGTATCGCTGTCGTTGTGCTGGCGCGCCTGGTTGAGAGCGCCCGTCAGGTTCCACGTCAGGCTGCCCGCCTGGCCCGGCACGACGACGCCCACGTTCACGCCGTGGCGGCCCTGCTCGATGCTGTCGGCCACGCGCAGCTGCACGTCCTTCTGGCGATAACCCTCGCGCAGGATGATGTTGATGGTGCCCGCGATCGCCTGCGTGCTGTGCTCCGCAACGGGACCACGCATCACTTCGATGCGCTCGACCTGGTCGGGCGCCAGCGCGTCCAGCGAAAAGCCCGGCGGCGGACGCTCGCCATTGACGAGCATCTGCGTATAGCCGTTACCGAGACCGCGCATGCGCACACCGCCGCCACCGCGCCCCGGCGGCCCGCCCAGGGTCACGCCCGGCAGGCGCTTGAGGACTTCGCTGATGCTCGTGTCGCCGTTGCGGTCGAGCTCTTCGCGCCCGAACACCATTTTCGCGGCCGTCGACAGGCGACGCGTCTCCGTGTCGTCGGCGCGCGTGCCGCTCACGTTCACTTGCTGGATCGGTTCGGAGGGTTGGCCGGACTGGGCCAATGCAGGTCCCGCCGTGCCCAGCAGAGCCAGGCAGGCGATCGGGATCAGTTTGCTCATGACTATCGTTTTATCGTTGCGCAGCGGCACCAATTCTAGCGGGAAGGATAGTCAAGTCAGCGAAACGCGGCGGATTTTTACTTAACGATACATAGTGTTCAAAACTCAACCGCCGAGATTGATCGACGCGCCGCCGGGACCGCCCATCCCGCCGCGCCCATGGCCACCCATGCCGCCCGGGCGGCCGCCGCTGGGCCGCTCGCCGCCGCGCTCGCCGCCGCCCGGACGCCCTTCCGGCACCACGCGCATCAACTGCTCCCCGATGAACGTCGCCACCTGGGCGCGCTGCTTGTCGTCGAGCGCATCGTTCACTTCCAGCCACGCTTCGCGCAGCTGCTTGTCCTCGGTGTTGGTCGCCGCGGCTTCCGCCTCGACGGCCCGGTTCAGGTCGCGCAATTCGACTTCCGGCTTCGCCAGCAAGGTCTTCGCCTGTTCCTGCAGCGCCTCGCGGCGGCGCTGGCGCTCGCGCAGGATGGAGCGCGAGCGGCCCTCGACCTGGTTCCACAGCGTCTGCTGGTTCGGCGTCAGGTTCAGGGATTTTTTCACGTCGGCGGACATGAACAGCAGATCTTCCACGCGCATGTCCATCAGGGGGACGGCGAATGACGGGGCGGCGCTGCCGATGGCGAGCGCGCACAGCAAGGTACAGGCAAACCGGGACAAGGTCATCTTCAGGCTCCAGGCATAAAAAAGCCCACGGTGGGGGAACCGTGGGCAAAGACCACTTCAAGAGTGGAGAGAGAGAGAAAAACTGATGAGAACTATATGCCCCTCCCCCCACCCTGTCCGGGCACTTTACAAATACTTACGCCGTGTTTGTCGGGGGATACAAGGATTAACAAGAACCCCGAAATCGTATTTACAGCGGCAGATGCCGGCGCCAGCCATCGGCCATTGCAGCAGCGAGGCCGGCGAAATCCGCCTGCCGGCTGGCGCGGTCGCGCTCGCGGCAGAACGCCTCGTCGCGGTTGAACAGGGACGCCGCGAGCCCCCGCCCGGCCATTGTGATGCCTGCCGTCTTCTGGAAGCGCAGTGCCGTGAAGGCCGCTAGGGCCTGGTCCAGGTTGGCCGGGTGCGCATCGACGCAGTTCGCCAGATGCCAGGCGTCTTCCAGCGCCTGGCACGCGCCCTGGCCGGACGTCGGCAGGGCCGCGTGGGCCGCGTCGCCGATCATGACGAGCTTGTCCCGATGCCACGTCGGCACGGGATCGTGGTCGTGCACGTAGATCTTGTTGATGCGCGCGGCGGGCGCGGCGGCGATGACGCGCCGTACCGGTTCCGGCCAGTCCGCAAAGATGCGCTGTAACTCGTCGCGGTAGTCGTCCGGATTGCGCGCGCCTATCGTGGCCTGGGCGGCGCCGCCGGCCCAATACGCCTTGTCGCGCCCGACCGGGACGATGCCGAACCGTTCGCCCGTGCCCCAGTAGTCCAAGATCGTGTCCGCGTCGAAGTCGCCTTCGCAAATGCCGATCCAGTTGATGAAACCCTGGTAGACGGGCGTGGCGTCGCCCGTGACGTAGCGGCGGGCGCACGACGCCATACGGCCATCGGCGCCGACGACGAGGTCCGCCGCCAGAGTCGACCCATCGTCGAAGTGGACGACCGTGCCCGCGTCGATGCGTACCACGTTGTGGCCGTACCGGACGTCGACGCCCAGCGCTTGCAACCGCGCCAGCAGGATGCGCTGGAAATCGCCGCGAAGGATGGACAGGCTGGGATAGCCCATCCGCCCGTCGATCAGGCCGATGTCGAGCGCGCCGAGGTCGTCGCCATGGCGCGACAGCCGTTGCATCGCGCGCGGCCGGCCCGCAACGGCCGCCATGTCGTCCAGGACGCCGAACCGGTCCAGCACGAAGGCGGCATTCGGCCACACGACGATGCCCGCGCCGATGTTCGTATCGGCGTCGCGCCGTTCGACCACGGTGACGTCGTGGCCTTTGAGTTTGAATGCGATCGCGCTGGCGACGCCCGCCACGCCGGCGCCGAGAATGGCTATCTTCATGAGAAGATTATTGCACGAATGCAAATAAAAAAGGCTGCCGCGGCAGCCTTTTCCAAGTGTGTCGAACGCGGATCAGGTATTGAGCTGCTCGGCGTCGCCCAGCTTGTCCTTGTACGAATCGAAGATCTTGACCAGCGCGTCGCGCATGGTGACCTGCGGCTTCCAGCCCAGTTCCGCGACCGTGTTCTCGATCTTCGGCACGCGGTTCTGCACGTCCTGGTAGCCGGTGCCGTAGTAGGCGCCCGAGCTCGTTTCGACCAGTTTCACCTGCTTGGCCGTCTCGCGGTATTCCGGGTACTCGGCGGCCAGGTCCAGCATCATGCCGGCCAGTTCGCGGATCGAGTAGTTATTGGTCGGGTTGCCCACGTTGAAGATCTTGCCGGTGGCCTTGCCGTCCTTGTTCTCGATGATGCGCATCAGCGCGTCGATGCCGTCGTCGACATAGGTGAACGAACGCTTCTGCTGGCCGCCGTCGACCAGCTGGATCGGTTCGCCGCGCACGATGTGGCCCAGGAACTGGGTCAGCACGCGCGAGGAGCCCTCTTTCGGCGTGTGGATCGAATCCAGGCCGGCGCCGATCCAGTTGAACGGACGGAACAGCGTGAAATTCAGGCCTTCCATGCCGTAGCCCCAGATCACGCGGTCCATCAGCTGCTTGGCGCAGGCATAAATCCAGCGCGGCTTGTTGATCGGGCCGTAGAC
>NZ_FMZS01000022.1 GCF_900101265.1 Massilia sp. PDC64 | reverse complement strand
GGAATCGGTCGCGCGCGGCCACGCGTCGCCGCGCGCGTTCTACGTCGACAAGCTGGCCGAAGGCGTGGCGACGATCGCCGCCGCGTTCTGGCCGAAGCCTGTCATCGTGCGCCTGTCCGACTTCAAGTCGAACGAGTACAAGAAGCTGATCGGCGGCTCGCGCTACGAGCCGGACGAGGAAAACGCGATGCTGGGGTTCCGCGGCGCCGCGCGCTACCTGGCCGAGGACTTCGCCGAATCGTTCGAGATGGAATGCATGGCGATGAAACGCGTGCGCGACGAGATGGGCCTGACCAACGTCGAGATCATGATCCCGTTCGTGCGCACCTTGGGCCAGGCCGAGAAGGTCGTCAACCTGCTGGCGAAATATGGCCTGAAGCGCGGCGAAGGTGGGGGCGAAAGCGGGCTGCGCGTCATCATGATGTGCGAAGTGCCGTCGAACGCGATCCTGGCCGAGCAGTTCCTGCAGTACTTCGACGGCTTCTCGATCGGTTCGAACGACCTCACGCAGCTGACGCTGGGCCTAGACCGCGACTCCGGCATGGAGCTGCTGGCCAAGGACTTCGACGAGCGCGACCCGGCCGTGAAAGCCATGCTGACCTTGGCGATCAAGGCGTGTCGCGCGCAGGGCAAGTACGTCGGCATCTGCGGCCAGGGGCCGTCGGACAACCCGGACTTCGCCGTGTGGCTGATGGACCAGGGCATCGAGTCGATGTCGCTGAATCCGGATTCCGTGATCGATACGTGGCAGAAGCTGGCAGGGGCCGCGCGTATCGGATAGGGGCCCAAAAGAATACCCGGGATCGCCCTGCGCGATCCGTCCATCACTATCAACTGGAGATGTCATGAAACGTGAAGTTGTTATCGTCAGCGGTGTCCGCACCGCGATCGGCTCTTTCGGCGGCAGCCTGAAAGATGTCCCGCCCACCGAGCTGGCCGCCCGGGTAACCGGCGAGGCATTGCGCCGTGCCGGCGTCGACGGCGCGGACGTCGGCCATGTCGTGTTCGGCAATGTCATTCACACCGAGCCGCGCGACATGTACCTGTCGCGCGTGGCCGCCATCGAGGCGGGCATCGGCGAGCATGTGCCCGCCCTCACCCTCAACCGGCTGTGCGGTTCCGGCCTGCAGGCCGTGATCTCGGCCGCGCAATCCGTGCTGCTGGGCGACTGCGATGTCGCGGTGGCGGGCGGCGCCGAGAACATGAGCCGCGCGCCGCACACGAGCGGCGCGCTGCGCTGGGGCACCCGCATGGGCGAGGTCGGCTTCACCGACATGATGACCGGCGCCCTCACCGATCCATTCAACACGATCCACATGGGCGTCACGGCGGAGAACGTGGCCGGGCGCTATGCCGTGTCGCGCGAAGAACAGGACGCCCTGGCACTGCAATCGCACCGCCGCGCCGCCCATGCCACTGAGGCAGGTTATTTTCGCGAACAGATCCTGCCGATCAAGCTGCAGTCGCGCAAGGGCGAGACCGTGTTCGACAAGGACGAGCACACCCGCGGCAACACCACGCTGGAAGACCTGGCCGCCATGCGGGCCGTGTTCAAGAAAGGCGGCACCGTCACGGCCGGCAACGCCTCCGGCATCAACGATGGCGCCGCGGCCCTGGTACTGATGGAACGCGGCGAGGCCGAGCGCCGCGGCATCCAGCCGCTCGCGCGCCTGGTGTCATATGCCCACACCGGGGTCGATCCGCAACACATGGGCATCGGTCCGGTGTCGGCAAGCCGCAAGGCGCTGGAGAAAGCCGGGTTGACCGTTGCCGACATGGATGTGGTCGAGGCCAACGAAGCCTTTGCCGCCCAAGCCTGTGCCGTTGCCAAGGAACTGGAGTTGGACCCCGCGAAGGTCAATCCCAACGGCTCCGGCATCGGCCTCGGCCATCCGATCGGCGCCACGGGCGCCATCATCACCGTCAAGGCGATGTACGAACTGCAGCGCAGCGGTGGGCGCTACGCTCTGGTGACCATGTGCATCGGCGGTGGCCAGGGCATCGCCGCCGTCTTTGAACGCATGTCGTGATCCCGCAGTGTCCAGCCTGTCTGCCATTGCCGCGTTGCGCCGAGCGTGCGCGGACGAGGCGATGGACTGGACGCAGTCATGGTCGATGCTGGTCCAGCAAGTCGGCTAACCTGGCAACGTCGACCGGTTTCACAAGATGATGGTTGAATCCAGCTGCCATGGTTTTGAGCCGGTCATGTTCCTGACCGTATCCTGTCACCGCAATGAAGAGTGCATGCGCGGTCTCGGGCTCCGCCTTTAATCGACGGACCAGCTCGTTACCGTCCATTTCCGGAAGCCCGATATCGAGTATGCACACGTCTGGTTTTTCCTGGGTGGCGCGGGCGATCGCGAGGGTCGACGAATGCGAGATCAGAACTTGATGCCCCAACGTTTCAAGATATAAAGCCAGCATGTGTGCCGCGTCGACGTTGTCGTCCACGACCAGAACACGCAGGGGCTGCTTCGGACGTGACGCCGGGTGCAGATTGCCGCTCTCGTTCGCCGCCGCATCCGGCGCGACATGGTGGCGCGGGAGTCGCACGGTAAACTGGCTTCCTTGACCTCGGCCATCACTGAAGCAGCTGATCGTTCCGCCATGGAGTTCGGTCAGACTCTTGACCAGGGCCAGGCCGATCCCCAGTCCGCCCTGGGTACGGTCCGATGTCCTCTCCGCCTGGGTAAACAGCTCGAAGACTTGCGACTGCAGCTCCACCGGTATCCCGATGCCATTGTCTTCGATCGTCAGCGCCAGTGCATTTGCCTCGACCACAAGTCTCAAGCGCAGGTCACCGCCTTGCGGTGTATATTTGGCTGCGTTATTGAGGAGATTGGTGATGATTTGCACCAGACGCTTCTGGTCCCCCATCACATAAGCTTTTTCCGCCGCCAGATCGAAGAGCAAATGATGACGTTGCGCTTCGATAAATGGCCGGACCTGCTCGACTGCGCTATAAATGATCGATTTCAGGTCGAGCGAGGTTTTTTCAATCCTGACCAGCCCCCGGGTCACCCTTGACACGTCCAACAGGTCGTTGACAAGGGCTGTCATGTGCTTGACCTGGCGGGCAATGATCCGGGAAGTCTTTTTGGTCAGCTTGTCGTCGAGGGCCGGCGCCTGTAGAACCTCGGCGGCTGCGGCGATGGGCGCCAGGGGATTTCTCAGCTCATGGGCAAGCATCGCCAGGAACTCATCCTTGCGGCGGTCCGCAGCGAGCAGCCTCTCTTCCGTTTCCTTACGCTCCGTCACATCGCGCGTCGTGCCCGCGACGGCTTCCACCTGGCCGTCAAGGCCGAGTACCGGCGTGAAAATGTACTCATAGATCCGTCGGCCGTTCGTGCCTTCAAACGGCACTTCTCCACGAATGGATCGCTTGCTGGCGATGACTTGATCGATCTCGCGGTCATGCATTTCCGCGTGCCACGGCTCATAACCGAGCTCCAGGCAGGTCTTTCCAATCGCTTCGTCCCAGGTGCGGCCCCACATCCGCAGCAATACCTTGTTGGCGTAGATAAACCGATGGTCCAGTCCGAAAATGTAGGCCAAATCCGGGGTATTTTCCAGGCAAGCCTCGTAGAGCCGGCGGCGGCGCTCCGATTCGGCGATGACGTGGTCCAGCTCCGCTGCGTTCCTGGCGCGCTCGCTGGCAATCCGCGTTCGTTCAGCGACTTCCTTGATAAACACCAGTTCTTCATCCGACCAGTTTTTTACCTGTGCGTCATTGACAAAAATGACCGCAACCAGGTTACCTTTTTCGACCACCGGCACATTGACGAATGAAGCCGCGCTGCGTTCCTTCAAAGCGGTTGCAAAACCTGCAGTACGGCCGTCGTTGTCGACGTCATCGATGGCAACGAGCTTCGCTGCCTTCAAGTCATCGATGAACGATCCATAATGCCGCAGGTGCAGTGTGCCGGCCAGGCTCTCCACACCCGGGGCATTCCAGTCGCGGACGACATGCAGTGTTTCGGCAACAGGGTCGATGGTTCCGTATCCCACCCGGCTCGCACCCAGCGTCTGCCCCAGGATTTCGGCGGCTTTGTACGTGATCTCCTCCGGCCTGCTCAGGTCGCGAAAGATCTCGGTCAGGGTGACCAATGCGGCGCGGCGCGCCTCCTCGCGCATACGGGCAGTGACATCACGAAAATAGACGGACAACCCGTCTGGGGCCGGATACACGTTGACGTCATACCACCGGTCGTGATCGGGATAGTAGGAGCAGAATGTCAGGGAGGTCCGCTCTTCGGCCGCTCTTCGATACATTCGTTCGAAATCGCTTCCCACGGTACCTGGGTACACATCCCATATGCTTTTTCCGAGCAGGTCCCTGGCCTCGCAATTAAGCGTCGTTACCGTCTGACGGTTCACATAGGAAAACTCCCAGTTACCGTTGAGGCTGAAAAAAGCGTCGGTGATGCTGTCCAGAATAGTCTCCGCATCACTTAGCCGGACGCGGCTGTCACTTGTTTGATCTTGCATTCAACGAATTCTCAATGGGATATAAGCCAAAGTGTAAAGGTTTTCAGCCTGACGAGCCGGTCGATAAGTGGTGTGGCCTCCACGAACCGTCGCGAGGACCGTTATGGGGCCAGCGCAGCCGATTCCCAAATTGTCGGTTAGAATTTTGCAAATCCACGATCTCACTTTCATCCTTCGACATGCCAGCCTCCGACCCGACCTTTAACATCACGCCATCAACCACCCGCCTCGCTCCAGCAGAACGCGAGAAAGAACTGAAGGCCATTCAGTTCGGCCGCGTATTCACCGATCACATGGCAGTGGCCAACTATCGTAACGGCACCTGGCAGGATGGCGAAGTGAAGGCATATGCTCCGATTCCGCTGTCCCCGGCCGCGTCGGTACTGCATTATGGACAGGCGATTTTCGAAGGCTTCAAGGCCTACCGCCAGCCGGACGGATCGGTCAGCATGTTCCGCCCCGCCGGGAACTGGAACCGCTTCAATCGCAGCGCGCAGCGCCTGGCCATGCCGGCGATCCCGAAAGACCTGTTCATTGGCGCCGCCGAAGCGCTGGTGGCGATTGACGATGCCTGGGTACCCTCCGGCCCGGGAGAGAGCCTGTACCTGCGGCCATTCATGATTGCCACAGACCCTTACCTCGGCGTGCGTCCATCCGAAACGTATATGTTCCTCGTGATCGCCTCGCCGGCCGGCGAGTACTTTCCGCAAGGGCTCAAACCCGTCAGTGTCTGGGTCAGCAAGGATTACGTACGCGCTGCGCCGGGCGGCACGGGCGAAGCGAAGTGTGCGGGTAACTATGCGGCCAGTCTGCTGGCGCAGGCGGAAGCCAAGGACCAGGGTTGCGACCAGGTGATTTGGCTGGACGCGATCGAACGCGAAATCATCGAGGAAATGGGCGGCATGAACCTGTTTTTCGTGTACCGACAACATGGCGAACCGGTCGTCGTGACGCCCGCGCTGACCGGTACGCTGCTCGCCGGGATAACGCGGTCGACCCTGCTGGACCTTGCCGCCGATCTCGGATTGAAAGCCGAAGAACGCAGGCTCCGGCTGACCGACGTACTGCAGGATATCGCGTCTGGCGCAATCTCCGAGGTATTCGCCTGCGGTACGGCGGCCGTCATCACGCCGGTGGGCGAAATCAAGGGCCGCGGCTTCGCACAGGTCGTCAATGATGGTGGCAACGGCCCGGTCGCCATGGCCCTGCGCGACGCCCTGCTCGGCATCCAGCGCGGCACGGCGCCCGACAAGCATGGCTGGATGCACGCAGTGCCGCCCGGTGCCGCTCGACGATAAGTTGTTCCGCCGGGTATGGTGCCAATGGCCAATGCCGTGACGTCCGGGACACCACCTCACACCACATGCAAACCATGGACACGAACGTTCGCATCCATATCACTCGAAAGGCGAACGAACTTTCAACTTGACAGGCCGACCCGGTACGCTACGCTGTAAATACTACGTAACCACACGGTGGAGACAAGATGGATCCGGTCATGTCGAGCGTCACCCTCCCAATGCCGCCCGTGCCGGCTGTGGCCATGCCACCTACACAACCATCCTCCGATGTCGCCCTACCCCTTGGCGCAGTGGATCCGGACGAGCAAAAGCAAGGCCATGTGCCGGGCTCGTGGACCGGTCCATATGACTTTGCATTGATCAACCTGTTACCTTAGCGCGCCGGTAGCCCCTCCACCACGCCGTCGGATGTTCGCGGCGTGGACTCCCTGACGAATTCCAGTTCCGAAAAACAAACCGGGTATCGCACAACGCTGCCCGGTTATCGACGCCTGGCCAGCCAGATTCAGATGAGGTCTTACAGGCGCTCGAACTCGGCGATTGGAAGCGGCCGACCCAGCGGGAGTCCCTGCATCGAGAAACAGCCGCCGTGGATCAGGAAACTGCGCTGGGCCTCATCCTCGACGCCTTCGACCACGATATCGAGCTTGAGCTTGCGCGTCAGCAGGATGATCGCCTCCACGAAGGGCACCGATTCGGGATTGGTCCCAACGTCGCGCACGAAGGAATGGCCGGTCCCTACCTCGTCGAGCGAAAAGCAGATGCCATACGCGCGCAGCTCGTGCATGCGCTCGGTGCTCTCCAGAGTGTCTTCGGCGAACGCGCTTTCCGTCAATTCCCGCGCTTCATCCGCTTCCAGCGGATGATCCATTCGCCCTTTTCCAGATCGATCTCGGCCCACGGCGTCTCGATGGGCTCGCTGGTCCGGACAAACACCAGGTCTCCAGCCCGCCGCAGCGCTCGATGGCCCGGATGGCGTCGAGCACATCAGGTGACAGCGGCATCGATGTCAGTCGTGTTGGTGGCTTAGCAAGCCGTTTCTCGTCAATGGAATCAGGCAGATTCCATGCCCTAACCTCATCTTCTTTCGTGCGAGCATGTGCAAGCAGTGCGTTGCGGTCTACCTCAGGTGTCACGAAGTGCCAATCTCGGATCTTTACATCCCCGATACATGCAGCGATCTGCGTGGCATATATTCTTAGCTTAGCAACGTCCGTGGTTATTTTATCTCGCTGTTTATTATAAAGTTCAGTTGCCTCATAATGCTTTTCAGGACAGTAGCATTGAAAACCCAAGCCTGATCGCAGAGTGAAGCCTTCCAAGCCAAAATCCCCTAATGAAGCGACTATCTGTTGATAACCAAGATGGTCATATTTCCTTTTGAAGACAAGTTGACAAAGGTCTTCCCAAGTCTTTCCATTAAATGGTCCAATTTTGGTTTGCAGCATTCTTAGAATCCCATTTACTATTTCAGCAAAGTCGACAAGGTTACCCTAAGCCGCTTCCTGCTGCGCAGCCACAAGCGCCTTTTCAAGGCGACCTCTTGTTACTGCCCTAACATAATGCATTCCGAGCGCCTTCGCCATCGCGACCACTGCACGGTCTCCGATCAGGCCTTCAGTAATGATCCGTTTTGCAAGGGCTGACAACTCGGCCATACAAATTTCCTCGACGCTCCGTTCCGCTATACAGTTGCCATTGAACTGGAGAGGGAGCTCAGGTCCTCTATCGTTCGCCCAGAAAAATACACCCACATCCTCTTCAGTAGACTTTAAACATGCACGAGCAATCGACGAAACTCGCTCCTGGATTCGCGTACCTGTCCGTTGCCAGCCATGCGCCCTGGCGATTCTGCGCGCCAATATAGTGTCCCGTATCGGACCGTCGACCTTCACAATTTGCTGAACCATCTGGCGCAACTGATCATCGTAAGAACAATAAAAGAAGGCATCAGGGTTTACCGTACTTTCCGCATGCGTCAACCCCAACTCAAACTGACCGTGAGTATCTACGGTTGTGTCTGACGTGTTTTCAGGCCGCGAAACAGGCGATTCTTCCGACGCCGACTCCGCCGAGTAAACGTGCTCGTTGGTAATGGTCACCTCCACTCGTCTCTTGGAAATCGCCTCCAACGCCTCTACCTCCGCAGCTTCTCGCGCCTTTGCCTTGCTCCGCAGCTGTCGACTGACCTCAAGCAACTGCTCCAACTCCCGATGCACTTTCTCTAGAGTCCCGGCCCTATCGATCCACCAGTCTGTTGACCAGATCCGCACGATCTCCCAACCGAGCCCGCGCAGCACCTGCTCACGCAACATGTCACGATCCCGCGCCGTCGCCGACCGATGGTAAGTCGCGCCATCGCATTCGACACCACACAGGTACGTCCCGGGCGCATCGGGATGAACGACGCCTAAATCGACACGGAAGGACGACGCACCGATCTGCGTTTGAACCGTCCATCCCTTGGACGCCAGCGCAGCAGCCACAGCCTCCTCGAACGGACTCTCGAATCCGCCCAAGCTGCCTTTGGTCGCCTCAGCCAGCGCCCGCGGACCGCGCTCGGCAAATTCCAGGAAGTGCTTCAGGTCCCGCACACCTGCGGACGGGGTCCGCGACAGATCAAACTGTTCCGCCCTCAGGCTCGAGAACACGCGCAGCTCGTGCCGCGCGCGCGTGATTGCGACGTTCAGTCGGCGCTCGCCGCCGTCCTTGTTCATCGGACCGAAATTCATGGACACCGCGCCGGTCAGGTCGGGGCCGTACGTGATCGAGAAGTAGATGATGTCGCGCTCGTCGCCTTGTACCGATTCCAGGTTTTTCACGAACAGCGGTTCCAGTTCCATCTCCGAGAAGTACGGCTCCAGCGCTGGATCCTTGCGGCGCTCCTCGTCGAGAAGGTCTTCGATGAGGTTCATCTGCTCGGTGTTGAACGTGACGATACCGATGGTGAGCTTCGACTCCCTGAAGCTCGGCGACTTGAGCTTCGCGACGACGTCCGCGACCAACGCTTTTGCCTCGGGCTTGTTGATGCGCGCTCCGCCCTTCTCGTACACGCCGTTCACGTGATGGAAGCTGACTGCGCGGTCTTCGGTGACCGGCGACGGGAACGTGACCAGACCGCCGCCGTAGTAGCGGTGGTTGGAGAACGCGATCAGCGACTCGTTGCGGCTGCGGTAGTGCCAGGCGAGGTTCATCGTGGGCAGGTTCGCGCCCATGCACTCGTCGAGGATGCTTTCCAGGTCGCCTTCCACGTCCTCGTCGTCGGCCGGGGACTCGCCGCGGTCGAAGAACGAAGTCGGGGGCAGCTGCTTCGGATCGCCCACCATCACGACCTGCTTCCCGCGCGCCATCGCGCCGATGGCGTCCCACACCGGAATCTGAGAAGCCTCGTCGAACACGACGACGTCGAATGGGTTGGCGTCGGCTGCCAGATACTGGGCAATCGACAACGGGCTCATCAGTAGGCACGGTGTCAGCTTGGTGAGCGCCGTCGGGATGTTCCTCATGAGCTCGCGGAGCGGCATGTGCTGCCGCTTCTTGTTGATCTCGAGGCGCAGCACGCCCCACTCCGAATTACGGGTCACCGTATCAGCCTTCGGCATCCCCGCGCACAGCGATGCCCGCACCCATGAGCGCGTCACGTCGGTGAACTGCCTGTCGAGCGCGCGGAAATCGCCGATCCGCTTCTCGTGCTCGGCCGAGACGAAGTTGCGGATGACCGGTTCGTTGTCGACGGCCCTGTTGAGCCACCAGCGGCTGTAGTTCGTTTCGAACGCGCGCGGCACCTCGGATGGCCGCACGGTACCGGTCTCGATGGCATCGACCAGCGGCGCCAGCGAGAGCGCCAGCGCTTCCTGCCGTACTTTACGCCAGGCGCACCAGGCCCGGAGACGAGGCTCGGCCGCGACGATCTGACGACAGCATGCGACGAGGTCGTCCAACGGCACATCATTGAAATGCATGGCGACGCCCTCGCTGAACGTGCCAGCGGCGCACAGATTACCGAGCACGGGCTGCAACGCGTCGAAGGCAGCAGCGTAGCGTCTGGCCACGTCGGCAAACGGGCCGGACGGATCCAACGACGCGTTGCCGTCGACGACCAACTGCTCGAACGCTTGCCGCAACACGGCCGTGTCTTCCGCACTCTCCGCGAGGTTGGCGATCGCGGCGGACATCATCACGTGGAAGGACGCCACGCGATCGATCGCGGCTTCGCTGGTCTGCAGCCCGGCCCACGTACCGCCAGTGACCGATCGCAGGTCGTCAAAGCTGCGCAGCTTCTCTTCGAGAGCGGCACGCTGCCGCAAACGCTGGTAATCCGCAGCCAGCGCCGGTCCGCATTCGGACGATGCGACTTCATCATGCTCGCCGTGGAGTACGCCGGCCTCCTGGATGTCGCGGAGGCCGCTCGCGAACCGCATCGCCGCTGCGAGCACGTTCGGCCGGGTCGCATGTCCATCCCACAGTCCACCAGTGTCGTGTGACAGCGGCTGCATATCCGCGATCTCTGCGTCCAGTGCGCGCAAGGTGCGCAAGCGCGTCAGCTCGGCAACCAGCGCGTGTCCGCAGCGGCCGTTCTCGATGGGCTCGAATCCGTGATCGATCCAGGCCGCTCGCTGACGTGCCTGCGCCACGGCCTCCTGGAACGCGAGCGCGATGCGAACAAATTCTGGCCGCGTTTTCAAACCGGTCCAGATGCCTTCCGTGACGGGACCAATCTCGAGTTTTGCAATCTCGGCCTTCAGTTCCCGCATCCGTACGAGCAGAGGAATATCCTTGGCGACGTCGATCTCGCCGGTCCCGGTCACGCACTCCTGCAAGACCTTGCTGATCTGGCGCTTGCGTACCGACGACAGCGGCCACACGCTGCGTTCCGCCTCGGCCCAGCCACGTTGCAGCTGATGGACGTTGAGCTGTTCGACCTGCTGGCCATATCGCTCGGACAGGCCGTTTTCGGTCGTGGCCAAATCATCGAGAAGCGTCAGCCCCTTGTTCAGCTCGGCCACGATGTCCGGGGTCCACGGTTTGCCGATATCGCCATACACGCGTTCACGGTCGGCCAATAGCGCGAGCGCCTTCTTGCAGCGGGCAACGACTGACTCCGGCCAGGCGGGCGCGATCTGCGCCGTCAGTTCGCGGTGCTGCGCGACGAGTTGGAATCCTTCACGGAGGCGGCCCAGCAAGTCGCGTACGTCGGGACGGAATACGAAACTCCAATGGTGGCCGAAGGCTTCAGGCAGGCCACGTGTCAATTCCGCGATCACGACGCGAGCCCGCCGATTAGTCGGAAGTCCCGCCAGGTTGGTGGCATCCTGGAAGGCCGACACTGCACGTTGCAACTCTTCGGCGACCGGGAGGACCGCCCTTGCTGCACCGATGAATGTCTGTTGCCAAGTCGGTGTCCATTCCGCGTGGCCGACCGCCATCAGCGGCCCTTTGAGCAGCCCGTCCGCGCCCACAGCTTCCGCATTCACTTCAAGTCGCTCGACCAACTCGCGTAATCCCTCGAGCTGCGCGTGGTCATGCGTGTCCGCGCCGGCCCACGACAGGTCGAGCTTCGGTACGTCTTCACCATCGACGACGATGCCGATCGCCTTGTAAATGGTAAGACCGTTCCGATGCCGGTGGTGCAGGCGGTCGACGTACAGGTTGAGCTCATCGCGGAACCGCTTGAGCTTCGCGGCCTGCGCACGCCATTCTTCCGGATCCACGTCGCCTTGCGCTTCCCACGCCTTTTGCAGCTGCGTGATCACGTCGAGCTTGCGCGCCTTGCTGGAGTGAAGTTCGAGACAAAATTCGCCAAGGCCGACTTCGCGCAGGCGCCGGTAGACCACATCCAGCGCCGCGATCTTCTCCGACACGAACAATACCCGCTTGCCCTCGGCCAGACATTGAGCGATGAGATTGGCAATCGTCTGGCTCTTGCCCGTGCCGGGAGGCCCGATAAGGACGAAGTCCTTGCCCTTCGCTGCGGCCATAACTGCCGAAAGCTGCGAGGAGTCCGCCGGCAGCGGGCAGAACGTCGCGTCAGGCGTAAAGTCTCTGTCCAGCTGCTTCGCGAGCGGGAATTCGACCGTCGAGGGGTAGGATTCACGCGGCGTATCGATCAGGTGGCGCACGACCGGGTTCTGGCGCAACTGGTCCGTACGTTGCGCGAGGTCCACCCACATCAGATATTTAGCAAATGAGAACGAGGCGAGCACGACCTCGTCAGAGACCTCCCACCCTTTAATGTCGCGAACCGCATGGGAGACGGTTTTCCAGATGAGTGCGACGTCGAGGCCGGCATCGTCATGCGGCAGATCGCCGTCGACGACACCCAGGTTGAGGTTGAAATCCTGACGCAGCATTTCGACGAGCGTCGAGTTGAAGCGTGGTTCGTCCTCGTGCAGACACATCGTGAAACCCGAGCGCACACTCTTGCGATGCAGCGACACGGGGATAAGAATAAGTGGCGCCTTATATTTTTGCCCGGCCTTGTCGTCGCGCGTCCAGTTCAGGAAACCGAGCGCAAGGAACAGTGTATTTGCA
Source organism: Massilia sp. PDC64 (assembly GCF_900101265.1). GTDB lineage: Bacteria > Pseudomonadota > Gammaproteobacteria > Burkholderiales > Burkholderiaceae_D > Telluria. The sequence continues at coordinate 31,835 of NZ_FMZS01000022.1, read as the reverse complement.
CCACCCTCCTGCAGCTTGGTCCTCGCGTCGCGGAACAGCTCTACCAGTCTTGAGTCCAGCGCCTTCTCTTCCATGCTGACAAACACTTCGCGTCGCTTGAGCGCGTCGAGCGCGTGGGCGCGGCGGACGTCCTCGCGGGATCGCTGCTCGTGAATGGCCTGGTTGCGTGGATCCCGTCCGTCCATCAGGTCGGGGCGCGACAGCAGGCGGATCGGTGCGCCGTCGGATAGCACGTCTTCCAGCGCGCCAGGTTCGGGAGCGTCGAGCCGTATCGACTTCGTCCCGCTCTTGAAATTCAAGAGATTGTTGCGAAGCGAGAGATCGAGCAGCTTGCGCTGCCACCGCGCGAGCCGGTCCTTCGGGTCGATCGCAGGGATATCGACCGCAGGACCATCGTCGTCAGGCAGATCGGGGGCACCGTCGTCGAAGATCGCAGCCGTCGCTTCGATCGTGTCGTCACTGGGCGGTGTGATGACCTGACTGTCTCCGCTTGCGAGCGGTTTGATGCGCTGCATGCGGGCGCGCCGGATGTCGACGACGAGCTCGAATGCCTCTTCTTTCTCTTCCGAGATCGCACCGTTCGCGACTTCGGTGGCAAACGAAAACGACGGAGCGGGACGCTGGGTGATCAGAGTGGTCTCGAACAAGACCAGCTCCTTCAGCCTGACCCGTTTGCGAATGGCGGTTACGTCGTCCACGACAACGGTCGAGAACTCTTCCTTGCGCAACCAGACCCCGGCAAACGCATGGCCCTTCGTGAATACGATGATGGGATTCAGCCCTGCCTGCTCGAGGGCCGAGCAAAACAGCAGCGTGAGATCGAGACAGGTACCGATGCGGGCATCCAGAAGCTGCGAAGAGCTGCGCACCTTTTGGCCGCGGTGCTCGAAACTGGCGGGCGGCAAGGCATAATCCAGGCCGAGGCCCGCTACGGCCGTCCACAGTGCCGAGGTCAATTCCCACGCCCGTTTGGCACCGCCCTGGTAGCCGTCCAATGCGGGATCCTTGCCCGCCTTGCGGAGTACCTCGGCGGTTTGCTTTAGCAAACGGTCGACGGCGAGTTCGTTCGGTTGAACGAACGCCGCGACCAGGTCGGGAAGATGGGACAACCCGCCCCATTGATTCCGGGGCAGCAGGTCGACTTTCCGTTCTTCGGTCACGAGCACTCGTTCGTCGGGCGTACCGGACTTCTCGACCAGCGTGAACGTGATGGTCGACGTCTCGGCTTCGGTCAGTTTGCCGAGCAGGACGCCGTCAAGCTGCACATCAAGGTCTTGAATACCGTAACGCGACTTGGGGTCGCACACGTCGATTGACCAGGTCTTCGGTTTCAAAAACGGCGGGAACGATGCGAGGCGCAGTTGAAGATGGGAGAGTTCGCGCTCGCTGTCGTTCACCACGGCCAGCTCGCGCAGGAGGGGAACCGAGTTCTGGAAATCCGCCAGGTTCAGCTTATTGGCGCTCGATATCCGAATACTATATTCCGGCACTTCCACGGCGGACTTCTCCGCCAGATCCTCTGCTTGTTCCACGTTGTTCCCCGATCGACGAATCGAAACTTGTAGCGAATCCGCAAGCATAGTCTGTCGCGGAAATCTTCCGTGATCGACGGTAACATATTGAACATCTGAAATTACTCACGAAAAATCACGAGAATGTTACGCTCCAATACTTGTAACAATTCGCGAGCTCTGAGGAAGGTAACATTCGTAAAAACGTCAGAAAAAATTCGCTGGAGGAATTAGGCTTATTTACAACGAAGTCGCAGTGAGAACTTGTGATTTCAGCCAACGAACATTGCCAGCGCTATTGCGAGAATGGCCCTCTCAATGAGAACGGAGGCCACATGGCATCAGACTTTTACTTGCAACTCGACGGCATCAAGGGCGAGTCGGCCGACACGAAGCACGTCGGCTGGATCGAGTGCACATCGATCAACTGGGCCATCCATCAACCCAAGAGCGCAACCGCATCGACCAGCGGCGGGCACACGGCGGAACGCGCCGAGCTCAGCGAGATCAGTGTTAGCAAGCTGGTCGATCTGGCGTCGCCGCTCTTGGCCCAGACCTGCGCCTGCGGCAAGACCATTCCGAAAGCCAAACTTGAGATGATGCGCGCCGACGGCAATGGTGAGCCGATCAAATATTTCGAAGTGGAGCTCGAGAATGTATTGATTGAACACATCGCACCGGCGTTCACGGGTGGTGACATACCTGTCGAAAGCCTCGGCCTGAAATTTTCGAAGGTCAAATGGAAATACACCCAGCAACGGATTGCTGGCGGTACGAGCGGCAACACGGCTGGCGGATGGGACCTGGCCACGAACAGGATCGCGTGATGCGCGCGTTTCTCGCTATCGGCCTCGCGCTCGCGAGTCCATGCAATGCACAGCCTGCGGGCGTGACACCGTGGATGACGGGTCATCGCCTAGTGAAGCTCTTGGGGAACGTGGACCCGGCGGCCGTCAACTGGACGCCGGACAGCCCGTTTCGTACCCGAGCCATCGCTGCCGAATTCGAAGACGCGCGCAATCGCGAGCTCGTCCGCGGCTTCATCCACGGCGTGCACGATGCCACGGAGGGCAAAGCGTGGTGCTGGAGCGCCAGGTATAAGCCCGCGCCGGACGAGCTCGAGGAGGATGCACGACGCGCGCTGCAACAGATGTCCGATACCCAGCTCAAGCGCAACGCCGCCGACCTCATCGTAGAGGGCTGGCGGACGAAATGGCCCTGCCCTGTCGACCAACGGAGCAAGCGATGAAAGTCCCTTTCGCCAGTCTCAGAATGCACTTCCCCGACACGGACAACGTCGGCCGCGAAGAACTCTACCAATGGATTGGGTATCCCGAAAACATCAGCGATCCCAATTTCTACAATACATGCGCGATCCGGCTGAGCCTGGCCTTGCTCGGCGCCGGCTACCCGAATCCGGGTAAGTGGCCGATCAAGGCAGGCAAGTACAAGGGTCGTGCGATCGAGACCAGTCAGCACAAGCTGAGCAACTGGCTGGTACGCCAGATCGGCCAACCTGAAAAATTCGACAGCGGACCGAAAGCAGAGGAAGCAGTTGGTAGCCAGCGCGGCATCGTGTCGTTCTTTAGCATCTATGGCGACGATCGGCCGCAGGGGCACATCGCCATCGTATCCCGGGACCGTTGGGGTAGCTATCTGCGCTGCGGGAACGAGATCGATGGGATGGCGACGGGCTGCTATTGGTCCTCTCGCGAAGTTTGGTTCTGGGCGCTGCAATAGAAGTAACCCAAGGGTCACGGCCCTTCGCGAACATTGTTCCGCACCTGCCCTTCTGTCAACTCGATCAATCGGGACGGCGTCACGCCCAAAGCCTCGGCCAGCCGGAAAATCACGCGCACCGTCGGCTGGCGCTCCCCACGTTCGATCAGGCTGACGAACGTCCGGTCAATTGCCGCCGCATGCGCAAGCTGCTCCTGTGTAAGGCCGACCTCTCGTCTCACCGCGCGCAACACTTTCCCAAAGGCCAACCCAGGATCCAAAGACCTCTCCCATTATTTGGGAGAAATGATGTCTCTGCGGTATCATCAAGTCTTCAGACTATAGTCATCATTTTCGAGTATTCTATCGAAAGGTCTTTTAGCTTTTACCGTTGAGCTCTGCCAAACGGTGCCGATCAGTACTCCTCCTCTCCAGCTTCACGACATGCCTCGAGATCGCACACCTTTCGTATGTTTCCTTACCGATAGCGAAACCAATAATTCGCTCTGCCTGAGATATTGGTCCATCGACGATTCAGGGAAATGGACCGAGCCTTACGCCGCGTTGCAGTCCGACGCTGGGCTGAGTCGCGCGGAGATGATCAAGATGTTGAAATCTGCGTGTCGTGCCTACCTGCCCCATCTGCGATGCAATGCCTGTGGGACAGCGATCGAGGTCGGCGCGCGCAGGGACTATTCGCCCGCGACTGGATCTCTACTGGGATGGGAGGCAAAATGGACGCCGCCGCTATGTGCTTCCTGCGACGCCGCAGCGCTTGCAGCAAAACAGAAAGCGTCCATGTACGCCGAGCGACAGCGTCGTGACCACATGACATATGGATCGAAAGGCATGCGTGATCAATCCGAGCCGATCGACTTTGCCCACCTGAGCTACATGCAGTCATGCTTCCTGTACGCGATACTCGTGGCCGCAGACGTAGGCAGGGACAACCAAGAGATCCCTTCATTCGAGTATCTGGCGTGCGCGCTTGCAGCAACTAATGAGCTCGCGGAACAAATTTACACGCGACTTTATGCGGACAAGATCCTAGTTCCAGCTCTTGCATCAATTGCTAATCACACCAGAATCGATGAGGCAACTGGTGCAGGGACAATCAATTTACGCACGAGACGATGGGTGCTTGCTCGCGATATTACAGGCCGGTCGCTGGCCGACATCTTCGCGGTGCTATCCGACCGTCTGGACCATCCCGAGCCGCAAGAGGTCAAGGAACTCTGGTATCTGGTGGCAGAAAGCGAGTGCAAGAAGTATTTCATCCACCTATGCACGGGCTACAGGTTCGGCCAGCCGGGCCTCTACTCGTCCAAGGTTGCGGCTTCCATCCGGCACTGCCTGGACCATCTTTCGATTGGCGAGGTCTGTAACATCATCCATTACACGTTGAAGGACCTCGCAGCGCTCTCCCAGCGACGAGGATATGCACGTCAGAGAATCTACAGCATGATGCCGGGAAGCCTACGTCGCGCGGCAGATTATCGACTTGCGAACGGTAAGCCAATTCACCCGTGGCGCCGTCCTTCGCCTGCGACCGAGCCCTGGCTGACTACTGTCCTGCTGGACGACGTGCTCAAAGGCGGCGACATTTCGTTCGAAACACTGAAAGGGAAAGAGGTAGCCGCTCATGTCCAGCGTCAACTTGGCGTCAAGGATGAGATGGAACCAGCCGGGGTGAGGAACTGATGGGGACGTCAAATGACAAGAATGGTCGCTCTCGCCAAAGCTCTGGCGCGACCAATCGGAACGCATGCGCCGCCAGCAAGTCGCCTCCGGTTGATCGCCGCAAAAACCACGTCTCCACGGCAGATTTCGTCGCGACCCTGATTCGGGAGGAGGCGGAGTACCGCCGCGAGCAGCTGGCTTCACGCGAACTGTTGCGAGGTCCGGAGTTGCGGGCCCTTTTGCAGATTTCGCCGCAGGCGTTAAGTGGTGCCGTGAGAGCAAAGCGCGTCTACGCACTGCGGGGCCCCGGCGATGTGGCCGTATATCCAGCTTTTTTCGCGGCCCCGTCACCCGCTCGCCTGTCGATCGAGCGTGTCTGCAGAGCATTGGGCTGCCTGCCGGGCGCTACCAAACACTTCTTCCTCACGAGCGCGCGATTTTCCCTCGGCGGCCTGACGCCGCTACAAGCACTGGCCAAAGGGAAAGTAGCCAAGGTTCTGGCTATGGCGGAAGCCTTCGAAGAATCATGACGGCGAACCGACTTCGCACGGCGATGTCGAAAAAAGGAGCCGCGCAGATTTACCCATGACGTTGGAGGTATCAAGTGCGAGCGCGTACCATCGACACCCACATTAGCAACATCGTCGACGAACATCTCCAGGTATTGTCGAGCCGCATCGCAACGACGACGTATCCCGACACCTACCGCGCGATGCTGTCGTTCTGCGTCCGGACAAACAGTCTGAAAGCGGCGATGCTCGATACACTCGAGTCCAACAACGCCTACACATTCAAGACGTTACTGCGCGTCCTGTGCGAGCACTACCTCCAGTTCCTTCAGCTTTGGGTGCGCTTCACGCTTGAGAAATCCGACGTGGCCGCCGCCGACCACAGTCGCTTTTGCGGCGCGCGCGCGTTACAGGAAGGTCTTGATGTCTTGGCCGCGGCGGGCTCGCTGGTGCCGACGACAGCGCGACAGGCTTGCCGCACGCTGATCGAAGCGCAGTATTACAACGTCGCACGGTCCGGTAGCGAAGCGTTCGCGCGTCGAGCCGACGAGTTCCGCAGCAGTTCCATCGTTGAATTTCTGGCACGTGACCATGCCGGCATCTCGCCCGACGAGCTGCCGTTGCTGGATCGCGTCATCCCGACGTTCGCCTTGCTGGCACCACTTGGCCGAGGCGGTCACTACATGGACATTGGCAGACTCGACGCGGTAGAGCTGGCGACATTCCACTCCCGGGTCGCCGACGCGGAATTCGTCATCGCGCTGCCCGCCATCGTCTTCATGTTTACGGCGCTTGCCATCTCCAGAGAGTATCCCGAACATGTGGAAATTGCGCCGACCATCTGTGCCCTTATCGAACGGTTCCCGCTGAAACGTGAGGGTCGGGACTAGCGGCTCTGGTCCCACATTGCCTGGATCGATCGACCGTATGAAACGACACCACGTTTCGGTGAAACGAGCGACCAATGCCGCTGTCCTTCGCGTGTCTCGACAGATCGACGTGCCGTCGTGACCAACCATCTCCCCATCGATCCGGCACCTCGACAGACTCTCATGAACCGGGCGCACGAAACAAGACCACGATTCACGATGCGGATGACGAGTGTCGATGTCATTGGCGCGTCTTGCCTGACTTCGGCAGTCTTGTCGCGCGTTGTGCATCCGGTCAATCCCGCGACGGTCGACGCGCGAGACGCCCCGAATTGGCGTCGTGACCACTGGTCTCCTCATCGATCCGGTGCCTCGACAGATCCTCACGAGCACCTCCAAAGATCACAGCGACGCGCGCAAGGCATGCGTTCAGGTCCTGCGTGCCGCCGTCGCGTTCCCCGACACATTGAAGCCGGTTTCAATTCGGATGCCCGGGCTGGCGTGACGCTCAAACGAGCATGAAAAACAGAGGCCCCCTTCCTGATTGGTCATCAGAGGGAAGAAGGAGCGGTCCGCGCGCGATCACGAAAAAGGCCCATAAACTACAACGCTTCGTGTCTGCGCAGCCCGCTTGACGCGAAGTCGGCGCAGTCGTATCTTTGGTAAGTCTTACCGGGTCTAGCGCCCGTTAGCCCTTCGGGGCAGGCTGGCGTTGCGGTCGACACCCGCATTAATGAACACATCACAGCCGCCCCGAGCGGCCAGTCCAAGCGACGGCGGCGGGCTCGACCCCTGCCGTCCCGGCGGCGACAACTCGCCATTTTCGCCCCTTGTGTGTACGCCGGTATGCCGACGTGCTTTGCCGATCCGGCTCGACTGGACGGCGTCCATTCCGCATTGCTCGACGATGCGGTCCTTCGTCCTGCCATCGCCCAGACTCGGGTATCGATGGCAGCGGCTGCGCGGCTAGACCGACGCAGCCCATTGAGCGCGCGGAGCTCGACTCCGGCGCCTGCTGGCTCGACCGGCAGCGACTTGTCTCATCTCTAGAAGAACGTGTTTCAAGGCGCTGCGAACCACCGCACGAGCGGTGCGACGACCATCTTGGCCCAAGAGGCCATGTGGCGTTGTCAGCAGCACTTACGTCCGACCCCGATGGGCGGGGTCACGGATAAGGACGATGAAGCACGAGTAACCCATCCAACGAACGGGATGTGCCCGTTCACCCACGCCGCCTTGGTAGCGTGGCTCCCGTCCGCGGGAGCAGGTTGACCGGAGAAATTCGGCGGCTTGCTATTTGCACATTTTTAAGACGCCCGCGGCAGTATGGCCGCATTATCCCGTCGCGCCCAGGTTTGGGGCGCCGTGCGCGACGCCCTACGCCCCTCAATCCGCCGTGGCTCGGCGGCTTGCCCGCGCCCGTGACGGGCCAGGCCTAACAACGTCCGTTCTTCGCAGGAGTATTAGCCTTCAGAAAACAACAAAACGTGATGCGTGTGGGAAGTCGACCGAAGCCCCAACCTCATAGGGAGTTGAGGCGAGGATGGGAGCCGAACCCATCTAGACGACCGTGAAAGTCACCGGGGCCGACGCCAGTACGTCGATAAGCGCTGTCCGTTCGAATAAGCACCCGGTTAGCGAATGACGCTTGCCTCCAACCCCTGTCCGCCCCGTGCGCGACTGCGGCAGCAGCATGTCTTTCGAAAGTCACCATCGCACCGGGCGTCGATCAGCGGCCCGTGGTATACGCCCATTGCGCCTGCGCCGCAGCATCTGGCAGGTCGCAATCGCATCGACATCGAGACGCAACATTGGTATGCAGCGGCTAACTGTCGCTGACTGATCTCCTGTCGCGGCTAGAAGAAAACCCACGCGCACGCAATTCCGGCATTTTATCCTGGCTTCATAAAATGCCTAAAATCGATACATTCGCCAAGCGGCCTAGGCCCGAGAGTCCACAAGGGATCGCATACTTGAGAACAAGTGAGCAGTTCGGTGTTTGCCGGTTCGCGATCTCCTGGCACGTCATTGCTCGGCGGCCCGGTCTGGCAGACGCTCGTGCTACCAGACGCTGTTTGAAACCGACTAGCCTGCGCTCATGACCGCGGTTAATTATTCTAAATTATGTACAGCCAATAATTATTCGCCAGCCATAATTCGGATAATTTTCAAGAGGCCACGTGCAGTGGACCTTAGACCCAATGATTTTCCCGCCCTTTTTACCTATGGCGACCAGCCCTCAAGCTAAGTCCGAAAGGTGCCGACATCAGTCGCCGCCGTCCTCCTCTTGACGGTTTCCCCGAGCGCTGTTTTACCAATCCTCATATGGTCCTGACAATCTGAGGCCAAGCTCATCCCACCAGTCGTCGCAGGGAAAAACTAGTCCAGGAGCGCAGTGATCACATAAAAAGGCAATCAATGATCACCTTTCGCAGGGACAGTCGGATCTCGCGGGCTCTTCATGATCTCTACATGTCGTTCCACAAGTGCAATGGATTAAATTCAGAGTCGAAGGCGCAATGGCTCATCATCAGCGAGCTGATAAGCACTCAATATCGCGTTGCTCTGCAAAAATGAGATACCACTGAGCAGCATTTCGCGTAAAGACACCGATAGCGGCTCGACTGCCTCGGTAACGCTGAACGACCCGCCCCTTCCTGCCCAACCTGAAATGAACCGTGCACACCCTGCCCAGCTCATGAGCTGGCTTCTCAACTATCTGGTCGAACAAGCCAAAGACAGTGACCCACAGCTTTTACCCTGTCAAAGGCTACCGAATTCAAGAAAACCTTCGCCGATATAGGGACGTTGCCTTGGGTCGACTTCCACGTCGACACCAGAACCGATACCTTGTCGCTGCGCGCGCAGCGACTCGAAGCGACGCACGCAACCGCCCTCGCCCAGCCTGAACTTGCCCCGCTCCTGACAAGCAGCGACGATCCTTGGCGCCAGCCCGCCTGCGCTTAAGGAAGCGACACTGGCGAGCGCCTGCAACCAGGACGCCGCCGCAGGCGAGGAAGATGCGAGCAACGTGACGAGCATCCGCGCGCACGCGTCGGCCGCCTGCTCGAGGCCTATCTCCCGCATTGGCGTGACTGGGCCGCGCGCGAGAAGGCGCCCCGCCAGGTGGTCAGTCTGCACGCAGACCAGTTCGCCCTGAAACCCGTCTGGAGTCCGAAGAAGCCGTCCGCACGCTCGAACTGGTCTGGGGTATGGGTCTCGTCGTGGTGGCTAGCAGGGTCCGCCAGGCACTGGCAAGACGCATATCATCGCCAACATCATTAGTTACTCCCCTCTCCGGCATCACGTTCGACTAGCGCTTTAACGTCGCCGCGTCGCGCGCACGGGACCGGACGGTTCTCGTACGTTCGGTGCGGCTGGAAGAGCTGTCGCCCCTCGACCTGCGACGCACGCTGGTCGAACACTTTGCCAAACCGGTGGCGGCCGACAACGAGGCCAGTACCTGATCGACCAGTGCGAATCGGGCTTCGAGAGTGACGTTGACACCGAGCTGTTCAGCCGTGGCTACCGCGCGCTCCCCCAGGTCTCGGCAGCGGGCTACCGCATCGACATCGTGGCCGAAGACGCCGATAACCGGCGGCTGGCGATCGAACTCGATGGCGACGAGTTCCACGGTCCCGACAAATGGGCCGCGGACATGGGGAGCCAGCGGGTTCTGGAACGTGCCGGCTGGACCTTCCGATGGGTGTTTCGCATCGACCGGGTCGCTTCGGCGCGAGACAGTCCTGGCGGAGCTGCTCGCGCAACTGGCGGACATGGGCATCGTGCCTCTCGGCGCCCTGGAGCGCATTCCTTCGCTGGTCGCGTATCGCGAGTTGGGGCGTAAGCAGGAAACAGCGAGCGACGACCCGGCAGGACGGCTTGCCGCAGCTTCAACGGGTGACACGGAGACGGCGGCTGCCTAACGTCTTCGGTCAAACCGATCTACAACGCACCGCCGGGCGCAGGGTCAAGTTGGCTGCCTAGCGTTGGCAACACTGCCTGACGACGCAATTCCTTCTCTCATGTGCCCGGTGCATGAATCAGCCGCCACCGGCGTCCTCCCTGCCAGCTCCTTAACTCGACGCGCTGCCGGCACCCATTTTTTTCAAATCGTAGCCGCCCGCGTGGCTAAGTCCGAAAGCGGCACAAAACCGCTGGTTTTCGGACTCGTCCCGCCTGGTTGGACACCCGATGATGTCTGCGGTGGCGGCCTTAGTGCTGCCAGATCCGGCGAGCCCCGCTGACGCTTAACCATACACAGGAGGTCACAAATGTCCACCAAGCCAACCGAAAAAACCGTAGCCACTGCTACGGTGGAACAGATTTCATCTGATGGAAGGCCCGCGCCGCCCCTCGGCCGAGTCCTCATCAACCGCAAGCAGCGACGACAGAAAGTGCCGCTATGTGAGCGTACGATTCTCGACATGGAAAAGCGTGGCGAGTTTCCGCGACGGTTCCTCATCGGGCGCAACGTCGTGGTGTGGGACCTCCATGAGGTAGAGGCTTGGATCGAACGCCAGCGAGTAATCAGCGCCCAGGCATCGCCGCCGGGTTCGAAAAAGACCGAATAGCGACGACCAGCTGCAACGAATGATAAAACCTCAGGACTCGAATCATAACGTAGCGATTCGATAGCAAATAGCGTAACAGGAGTAGCAGATGGGCCGCGATGCGAGTGTTACCGATCAACAAGTGTATGACGTAGCAGACGAACTTCAACGCAATGGCGAGAAAGTGTCTGTGCGAGCGATCCGGCGCATGCTGGGAGGCGTGGGCAGCATGGGAACGATCACGAAGTTTGCCCAGCAATGGCGAGAGAAGAACGGGAGAGCTGCGGAAGCGGGGCCACGTGCCTTGCCGATCAAGGTGCAGCGCGCTATCTTCGAGCACACCGATCAAGAGGTGGCACGTGCCCAGGCCGACCTGGATGAAGAGCTACACGAAGCCAGGCGTGATTTGGTGGCGCTGGCCGACAACAACGAGCAGCTGACCCTGCAGCTGGAAAACCTCCATGCCGATGTCAAGAGGCTCGAAGGCGATAATGCTGTGCTTGAAGGCCGTATAGCCCAACTGCTCGACGACCTCGGCGCCGTACGCAACGAGACAGCAGCGGAACGCCGTAATGCGGAAATCGGCAGGACTGAATTGGCCCTGACAAAGCAACGGCTGGAATCACTGGTGCCGCTGGAACAGGAACTACTCCAACTGCGCGCCGACTTTGAAACCCAGCGCGAGGCACGTGTCCGCGCCGAACGAGCGGCGGCAGTGCTCGAGGCCGAAAGAGCTAACCTCGCGCAGCGACTCACCGAGATGAAGCCAAACCCGTCGAGGGATCATGGCAGCAATGGGGACGAACCAAGACGGCGTCAAAAGGGTTCCACAGAACGGCACCACACGGCAGCCGAGGGGCTCTTGACAAATGAAGGTTGCAACCCGGTTCCCGTCTCTGCCGACACCCCAACTGCGGACCTTGAATCTGATGGTGCCAAGCAGATGGATCTTTGCTGAACGTGCCGTCTTGCTGACTTGGCGCGCCTCGGGACCATAGGCGGATTGTCGAAGTGGATCGGTGATGATGAAGACAAAGAAGAACGGTGGTAATCGGGATTGGAAACAAGAACTGCAGCGTCTGCTGGACAAGCACAATGATATGCCTTCGTTGAACGGCAAGACCCTAAACCACAACACTCAACGCGCGCGGTCGGACAGGCTGTTCTACATATTCACGCTGCTACGGCGCGCCGGCTACATGGTCGGTCCGTTCTCGCTTGGCGGGAATCATATCGAATTCCTGATGCATTATTGGACTGCGGACCCGCGCGCCATGGAGACATTGTGCCTGCACCACAAAAGTTTACCGATGCGACAGGAGCCCTTCAGCGCTTCCTATATTCAGCAGCAGTTATCGTTTCTGCGTGCGCTATGCGAATGGACGGGCAAGCGCGGGCTGGTGCTTCCTGCGCGGCGATACGTGCGTGACCCTGCCCTGGTTACGAGCGCCAAGCATGCCGCACACCATTCGGCCGACCCGGAGCGCACGGAGAATCGTCGAGCCATGCTGGACAAGGTGGCTAGCGCAGACCCGGTAGTAGGCCTTCAACTCGAAGTACTACTTGCATTCGGCCTTCAACGTAGGGATGCTGTCGTCTTTTGCCCTACCCTAGCGATCGTGCCACCCCACGCGTTGCCAGTTGGGGCCGGTGAAGGCGATTACCTCGCCTTCGTACGCCCCAAGCGAGGCACCTCAAGGGTACGGGTACGTCTTGTGCCGATCCACAACAGCGAGCGGCGTGCCGTGCTCGAGCGTGCTCTAGCGGCGGCGCCGCAGTCAGGCTCGCATATTGGCAGGCCCGGACTCGATCCGAAACAGGCGAAAATCCGCTTCGACAATGTACTTCGCCGTTGCGGGGTGTCGCTGACCGCGTTAGGCGTGACGTCGTGCGGGCAGCGAAAGGAATTTGCCGCGGATATTTCCCTCCTGTTACGTACGATGCCCCTGAAGGTCCAGCGTATACCTCTCGGCACCGATCGGACCGCGATGGAAGCAATCTATTTGGAAGTTGCACGCCTGCTCACCCGAAAAACGCGTGGCCCCCGTCCTTGGCTAAGCGATGCCCGGCAACCGCAGGGAGGTCCTAGCGGCAGCGCAGGCTCAGTCGCTTGAGTGAGTAACGTCGACGGCTCGGAAATCCGATCTTACAAACTTTCCCACGGCTTGGTGATGCGATATGCGGGGCTAACGCTTGCTTGACCGGTCACCAGCCGTCCACGCATCAATCATGTCCGCCCAAGCCTGCATCATCCGCCTCCTCTGCTCCGCGTACTCGGCCTTGTTATAAACGGCTCGCACTCCACCCTGTTCATGCGCCAGACACTTCTCGATCCAGTCGGTCGAAAAACCAGCTTCATGCAGCGCGGTGGAGCTCGTACGCCGGAAGTCGTGTGGCGAAAACGGAGCAAGCGGCACGCCGTCGGCCTGCGCCGCCTCGACGACTCCAGACAAAACCCTGTTCAAGGTTGCCTTGCTGATCGGTTGGTCGCCATCGTAGCGTGACGGGAAGATGAACTGAGAACCGCCGGCGCAGGTCTTGAGTGCGACGAGGATGTCGAGCGCCTGGTCGGACAGATAGACGTTGTGCGGATTACGGCGCTTCATGCGCGCCGCTGGAATGGTCCAGACGCGGTGGGTGAAGTCCACCTCGCTCCACACGCCTTCCGCCATTTCCGACTTTCTCAGCATCGTCAACAACAGCAACTTGACGCCGAGGCGCAGCGTGACCATGGTGGGCACCTCCTCGAGGTAGAGATAAACGATCCGCACTTCTTCCGGACTGAGCGCGCGATCGCGCGGCTGAAAGCGAGCAATCGAGCTCGGGCGTACTTCATCCCCAGGATTCGGGATCTTCTGCCCGCGCTCGCGCGCGTAGCGGAACACCAGCATCACGATGTCGCGCGCGTGGACGGCGGTGGCGGGCGCACCGCGCGCCACGATCCGGTCACACAGGGAACGCAGCTCGTCGCCCGTCACCTCCTCGAGCTTCAGCCTTCCGAAGGGACGCTGCACGTCACGCTCGTACACCGAGCGGCGCATGTCGCGCGTTGATTCGGCCATCGGATAACGCTCGAGCCACTCCTCGGCCCACTCCCCGAAGCTGTTCTCGGCCTTCTTCCGGGCAGCGGCCGCCACCTTCTGCCGGGCTGGCGACCGTCCCGCCGCAAGCGTCTTCTTTGCCTCCGCCAAGAGTTCCCGCGCTTCGCTGAGCTTGATGCCGTCGGGCCCATAGCGGCCCAGCACCAGCGTCTCCTGCCTGCCATTGATCGCGTAGTTGTAGCGGAACGAGATCGTGCCCGATTTGAGCACGTAGACGTACAGGCCGTCCCGGTCGGTGACCTTATAGGCCTTGTCCTTGGGCTTGAGGTTACGCAGCGCAGCGTCCGTGAGCATGTGGGCCTCCGATACCATGATTGGAGATACCCGTTTTCGGCGCACTTTTCACTTTATATTCAACGCGTTAGCGCGATCCGATACCATGTTTGTATGGATGGCGGCAACATGGTACGGGCACACATCCATGGTACGGACTTCGACCGACACCATGTTTGATACCAATAAAATCTCTTGCTTGGCACTACTTGCAGATGCCTGACTCTGCCAAGCTGGACAATAAAAAAGCCCCTGAAATCAGGGGCTTCGATTACTTCAAATGCCTGAGCTTGCCAAGCACTGCCGAGCTATGAATCACTCCCACTCGATCGTCGCCGGCGGTTTCCCCGAAATGTCATACACGACACGGTTAATGCCGCGCACTTCGTTGATGATGCGGTTCGAGACCTTGCCGAGCAGCTCGTGCGGCAGGTGCGCCCACTGCGCCGTCATGAAGTCCAGCGTCTGCACGGCGCGCAGCGCCACGACGTATTCGTACGTGCGGCCATCGCCCATCACGCCCACCGATTTCACCGGCAGGAACACGGCGAACGCCTGCGACGTCGCTTCGTACCAGTTGGTCGGCGCCTTGCCGGCGTCGATGCCCGGCACGTGCGGCACTTCGAACGGGGTCTTGCGCAGTTCTTCGATGAAGATCGCGTCCGCTTCGCGCAGCAGGTCGGCGTATTCGCGCTTCACTTCGCCCAGGATGCGCACGCCCAGGCCCGGGCCCGGGAACGGGTGGCGGTAGACCATGTCGTGCGGCAAGCCCAGGGCGACGCCCAGCTTGCGCACTTCGTCCTTGAACAGTTCGCGCAGCGGTTCCAGCAGCTTCAGGTTCAGCGTTTCCGGCAGGCCGCCCACGTTGTGGTGGCTCTTGATCGTCTGGCCCTTCTTGCCCTTGCCGGCCGATTCGATCACGTCCGGGTAGATCGTGCCCTGCGCCAGCCAGCGGGCGCTCGTCAGCTGCTTGGCCTGTTCCTGGAACACTTCCACGAATTCGCGGCCGATGATCTTGCGCTTCTGTTCCGGGTCCGTCACGCCGGCCAGGTGGCCCATGAACTGGTCGGACGCGTCGATGCGCAGCACCTTCACGCCGAGGTTCTTGGCGAACATGTCCATGACCATCTTGCCCTCGTCCTTGCGCAGCAGGCCGTGGTCGACGAAGACGCAGGTCAGCTGGTCGCCGATGGCGCGGTGGATCAGGGCTGCGGCCACGCTCGAGTCGACGCCGCCCGACAGGCCCAGGATCACTTCATCGCTGCCCACTTGCGCGCGGATCTTCTCGACGGCTTCGCCGATGTAGTCCGGCATGTTCCAGTCGCTCTTGCAGCCGCAGATCTCGTGCACGAAGCGGCCGATGATGGCTTCGCCCTGCGTCGTGTGGGTCACTTCCGGGTGGAATTGCAGCGCGTAGAAACCGCGCTCTTCGTCGGCCATGGCGGCGATCGGGCAGCTCGGCGTCGAGCCCATCAGCTTGAAGCCTTCCGGCATTTCGAGCACCTTGTCGCCGTGGCTCATCCAGACCTTCAGCATGCCGTGGCCTTCGTCCGTGACGAAGTCGTTGATGCCGTTCAGCAGTTTCGTATGGCCGCGGGCGCGCACCTCGGCGTAGCCGAATTCGCGGACTTTACCGTTCTCGACCTTGCCGCCCAGTTGCGCGGCCATCGTCTGCATGCCGTAGCAGATGCCCAGCACGGGCACGCCCAGTTCGAACACGGCCTGCGGAGCGCGCGGGGAATCGCCTTCCAGGGTGGAGTTGTGGCTGCCGGACAGGATCACGCCCGAGGCGCCGTAGTTGCGGACGAACTCGTCGCCGATGTCGTAGGGATAGACCTCGGAGAACACGCCGGCGTCGCGCACGCGGCGGGCGATCAGTTGGGTAACCTGGGAACCGAAGTCGAGGATGAGGATTTTCGAGTGCATGTATGTTTTGATAGTCAATGCAAAAACGCGGCCGGCAGGCCGCGTTTCGGGGGATCTTATTCCGTACGGTAGTTCGGCGCTTCTTTGGTGATCTGCACGTCGTGCACGTGCGATTCACGCATGCCGGCCGACGTGATCTCGACGAACTCCGCCTTCTCGCGCAGTTCTTCGATCGTCGCGCAACCGCAGTAGCCCATCGACTGGCGCACGCCGCCGACCAGCTGATAAATGATCGCCAGCACGCTGCCTTTGTAGGCGACGCGGCCTTCGATGCCTTCCGGCACGAACTTGTCGGCCTTGGCCGATGCTTCCTGGAAGTAGCGGTCGGCCGAGCCTTCGGCCATCGCGCCCAGCGAACCCATGCCGCGGTAGCCCTTGTAGCTGCGGCCCTGGTACAGGATCACTTCGCCCGGCGCTTCTTCCGTGCCGGCGAACATGGAACCCATCATGACGGTGTGCGCACCGGCTGCCAGCGCCTTCGAGATGTCGCCCGAGTAGCGGATGCCGCCGTCGGCGATGCACGGCACGCCAGTGCCCTGCAGCGCTTCGGCCACGTTCGAGATCGCGGTGATCTGCGGGACGCCCACGCCGGCCACGATACGCGTCGTGCAGATGGAGCCCGGGCCGATGCCGACTTTCACAGCATCGGCGCCCGCTTCCACCAGCGCGCGTGCGGCGGCGGCCGTCGCGATGTTGCCGCCGATGACGTCCACTTGCGGATACGTGTCCTTGATCCATTTCACGCGGTCGAGGATGCCTTGCGAGTGGCCGTGCGCCGTGTCGACCACCAGCACGTCGACACCGGCTTTCACCAGCAGGTCCACGCGTTCCTTGTCCTTCTCGCCCACGCCGACGGCCGCGCCGACGATCAGCTTGCCCTGCGCATCCTTCGACGCGTTCGGGTGTTCGTGCGACTTCAGGATGTCCTTGACAGTGATGAGGCCGCGGAGTTCGAACTCGTCGTTGACGACCAGCACGCGCTCCAGGCGGTGCTTGTTCATCAGGCGCTTGGCTTCGTCGGTGCCGGCGTCTTCCTTGACGTACACGAGCTTGTCGCGCGGGGTCATCTTGGCGCGCGCCTCGGCGTCCAGGTCCTCTTCGAAACGCAGGTCACGGTTGGTGATGATGCCGACCACCTGCTTGCCCTCCACCACCGGGAACCCGCTGATGCCGTGCTGCTGGGCCAGGGCCAGGACTTCGCGGATCTTCATCGTCGGCGGAATCGTGATCGGGTCGCGCAGCACGCCGGCTTCGAAACGCTTCACGCGCGCCACTTCGCGCGCCTGGTCGGCCGGACGGAGGTTCTTGTGGATGATACCGATACCACCTTCCTGGGCCATCGCGATCGCGAGGCGGGCTTCGGTCACCGTGTCCATGGCGGCGGACAGCAGCGGAATGTTCAGCGAGATATTCCGGGTCAGCTTCGTACGCAGGGACGTGTTGGCCGGGAGGACGTTGGAGTAGGCCGGGACGAGCAGCACGTCATCGAACGTGAGTGCTTTCTGGAGGAGACGCATAGTTTATTTCCTATAGGCGCAAAAGCGAATTATACAGAAACTCCAGGAAAACGTCGCAAGCTTGCCAAAAAACGACTGAAATCACCCATAACCGGCGATTGACAGTGGCCGCACGGCATGGCGAAATCGGACCATGAACCGTTATTCTCTCCTGCTGCTGGCGGCCTTCGCGGTGTCCGCGCCCGCCCTCGCCCAATACTCGTGGATCGACGACCACGGCACCCGCGTGTTTTCCGACCGCCCGCCGCCGCCCGGCACGCCGAAGTCGCGCATCCTGAAGGCGCCGCGTGGCGCGATCGCGGAGCCGGCTGTACCCGCCGAGGCCGTCAAGCCGGCGGCACCCACGCTGGCCGACCGCGACGCCGACTTCCGCAAGCGCGCGGCCGAGCGCGATGCGGACGAGCGCAAGGCGGCCGAGGAAGCGCAGCGCAAGGCGGATAACGCCGAGCAATGCGCGGCGGCACGCCGCAGCGAAGCGGTGCTGACCTCGGGCGTGCGTGTCGCGGATATGGATGACAAGGGGGAGCGCGTCTTCGTCACGGACGAAGAAAAGGCGCGCCGGCTGGCGCAGGTCCGGCGCGTGCTGGCCGGATGCCGTTGAGGACTCAGCCCACGGCCTGCTTCTTGGCCGCGCGCTTGCGCCGCGAATCCTTCGGATCGGCGACGAGCGGACGATAGATTTCCACGCGGTCGCGGTCGCGCAGCGCGGTCTCGAGCGTCTTCTTCTTGCCGTAGATCCCCACGGGCTGCGTGACGAGATTGATGTCCGGGAAGCTGGCCAGCACGCCGCTCTGCTCGATGGCCTGCCCGACCGTCGTGCCGGGCGGCACGCGCAGCGGGCGGATGAACTCGTTCTGCGGCAACGCGTACGTCACGTAGACTTGCAATTCCGCCTGCTCAGCCATAGATCACCTCGGCACGCTTGCAGAACGAATCGACCATCGTGTTGGCGATCATGCCGAACACGGGCCCGACGAGCTGCTCGAGGATGATGCTCGAGAACTCGTACTGCATGTCGAAGTCGATCTTGCAGGCGTCGGCGCGCAGGGACTTGAAGCTCCACGTGGCCTCCAGCATCTTGAAGGGACCGTCGACGAGATGCATCTTCATCTGGCCCGGACGCTGGTTGTGGTTGGACGTGGTGAAGCTCTGCTTGACGCCGTGGAAGTTGATTTGCAGGCAGGCCACCAGCTTCTCGTCGCTGCGTTCGAGCACTTTGACGCCGCTGCACCAGGGAAGGAATTTCGGATAGTCCTCGACTTTCGCGACCAGATCGAACATCTGCTCCGAGCTGTACCCGAGGAAAACTGATTTGTGCACTACTGCCATTGGTCAACCGTTTGTTATGATGTTGGTTAGTTTGCATTTTAACCGACGCGCGGAAATTAGCGATTTCATGAGTATTATTGACAATAAAAAAGCCTTTTTCGACTACTTCATCGAGGACCGCTACGAGGCCGGCCTCGTGCTGGAAGGGTGGGAAGTCAAGGCGATCCGCGACGGCCGCGTGCAGATCAAGGAAGCGTACGTCGTCGTGCGCAACGGCGAACTGTACCTGTTCGGCGCCCACATCAGCGCCCTTACGACGGCTTCCGCCTGGAGCCATCCGGAAGCCCTGCGCACGCGCAAGCTGCTGTTGCACAAGGCCGAGATCGACAAGCTGGTCGGCAAGGTCGAGCGTTCCGGCTACACCCTCGTCCCCCTCAACCTGCACTACAAGGGCGGCCGCGTGAAATGCGAAGTCGGCCTCGCGAAGGGCAAGAAACAGCACGACAAGCGCGATACGGAGAAAGACCGCGACGCCAAGCGCGAGGTCGAGAAGGCGATGAAGCAGCATCGCCGCTGATGCAACGCTGCCTGCGCAGGGCGCCTAGCGATAGCTCTGCAATTCCCGCGACGCCGTCACCAGCGAGCCGGCGGCCGGCGTACCGCCGCTGTAGGCGATGTCGCGCACCATCTTGAGGGTGCGCGTGTCGCCGCCCGACGCATCGCGCCAGCGCGTGGCGCTCTCCGTACGCGTGATGCCGTTGACGGTCCAGGTCGTCGTCGAGACGATCTTGTAGGCGCTGAACGTGCCGGCCGCGATCGTGATCGTCTCGATGCCGGCGAACGTCCCGTTCTGCGAGTAGACGATGCCGGGACCGCCGTCGCAAGTCTCGGTGTACTGCGTGCTCCAGCCGGCGCCGGCGGCCAGCGTTGCCGGCGCGCCCTGGCTGCCCTGGTAAGTGCAGTGCGTGACGCTCGCGCCTTTATCGACCGTCATCGCGGTCACCTGCCCCGCCGCGTCGTACTGGAAGTCCGTCGGGTACAGGGTCTGGTCGACCGCGCCCGACACGAAGTGGTTGTGCGACGGATCTTCTTCATGAACGGCAAAGGTGCCGTCGGCATTGACTGCCGTGACGTCGTCGGTGGCCGTGCGGTTCAAGGTGTTGTGCAGCGTGTCGACCGACTGGTCGGCATATACGAGATGCGCGCCCGCTTTCGGCGGCACGAAACGGTAGGTCACCGCCGCGGCGCCGGCAGGCGCGGCCCCGCCCGTACTCCCGCCACCTCCGCAGGCGCTCAACAGGGTCGCAGCAACCAGACCAGCCAGGATCGTTCGATGCATATTCCCTCATTTCACAAAGTTGAACCGAGGGCATTATTGCCGTGCTGATCACCGGCTGACCACTTACGGATTCGTAAGGTTCGTCAGGCCGCCGCCACCTGCTCCCGCGCCATCGCATTGCCCAGCTGGCACGCGCAGAAGCTCGCCACGAGTCCCACCGCCACGCCGCACGCGAGCTTGAATGCGCTGTCGAACAGCAGCGGCGCGACGAGGCCGGAGACGAGCGCGAACGACATCATCTGGATGAACGCCAGCATCGACGACGCGAGGCCGCGGTTGTCGGGGAACAGGCCCAGCGCGCTCACCTGGATCGCGGGCATCGCGACGGCGAGGCCGAACGTGTAGACCATCAGCGGCAGCACGGCCCACGGCACGACGACGCCATTCCCGGCGGCCGCCGTGTAGCCCACGTTCAGCACGCACGCCGCCAGCATCGTGCCGAAGCCGATGGCCCGCATGCGCGGCGCGGGGATGCGCGCGGCCCGCTTGCCGCCCCACGCGGAGCCGATCACCATGCCGCTGATCAGCGGAATGAACATCCACGCGAACGCCGTCTCGGGCAGGTGCAGGATCTCCATCACGAAGTTCGCGGCCGAGCCGATGTACAGCGACAGGCCGCCGAACGCGAGACCCACGGACAGCGACAGCAGCACGAATTGCGGATGCCCCAGCACCTTCAGGTAGTTGCGCGCGATGGCCACGCCATGGAACGCATGGCGTTTTTCGCGCGGCAGGCTTTCCGGCAGCAGGCGCCACGTCGCGAGCAGCATCACGGTGCCGAACAGGGCGAGGAACACGAACGTCGCGCGCCAGCCGAACGTGACGTGCAGCCAGCCACCCAGCACCGGCGCGATCGCCGGAGCGAGGCCGAACACCATCATAATGTGCGACATGATGCGCTGGGCGTCCGCGCCCGTGAAGCGGTCCTGCACGATGGCCTGGCCGATCACGGAGCCGGCGCCGGCGGACATGCCCTGCAGGGCGCGGAACAGCAGCAGCCACCCGAACGTGGGCGCCAGCGCGGCGCCGGCGGACGCCAGCGTGTAGATCGTCAGCGCGACCATGATCACGGGACGGCGGCCGAACGAATCGGACAGCGTCCCGTAGAACAGCATCATGAACGCGAACATGAAGAGGAAGACCGACAGCGTCTGCTGCACGGCCACGGGCCCCACGTCGAATGCCCGGCCGATGGCGGGGATCGACGGCAGATAGGTATCGATGGCGAGGGCGCCGACCATGCCGAGGCAGGCGAGGATGACGGTGAGGAGTCTTTGCATATGCATGCCTTGAATAGAACATCGGCACTGCAGGATGCGAGCGTCCGAAGGACGAAATTGTAGCGGGATTTACACGAACCGTGCAGGCGCGCCGCCGTTCACGAGGCGGCGCGCCGGGATACCGAGGGCACGCAGGCGCAGCCAGTGCCGCCTGCGCGCACGCGATCGGAAGATCAGTCCGGGCGGTACAGCGACATGCCGAAACGCTCCGTGCGCGGCATCCAGTTGCCCTGGTAGTCGGCGGAGACGAGCACGCGTTCGG
Organism: Massilia sp. PDC64; assembly: GCF_900101265.1. Taxonomy (GTDB): domain Bacteria; phylum Pseudomonadota; class Gammaproteobacteria; order Burkholderiales; family Burkholderiaceae_D; genus Telluria. Next base: position 10,027 of record NZ_FMZS01000022.1, on the reverse strand, counting down.
CGCGGCCCACGAGCAGCTTGCGCGGCACGAGGCCGATCACGCGCGAGTCGGCGCTGTTGTCGCGGTTATCGCCCAGCATCAGGTATTCGCCCTGCGGCACGGTCACGGGACCGAAGGTGCGCGGTGCCAGCACGTCCGGCATGATCTGGATGTGGCGGGGCCCGCGCGCGGCCTTGTCGCCCCACGTCTCGGCCAGCTGCAAAGCACGCATCGCCGTGCCGCCGACGGAATCGAGCGAGTGTTCGACGATGCGGTAGTCGGCGCCCTTCCCGTTGATGTACAAACGTTCGTTGCGCATTTCGACGACGTCGCCCGGCAGCGCGACGACACGCTTGATCAGCAGGGTCTTGTCGCGCGGCGAGCGGAACGTGACGATGTCGCCGCGTTGCGGTTCGCCCAGGTGCGCGAGGACGACGTCCGTCAGCGGCACCTTCAGGTCGAACGCGAGGCGGTTCACGAGCACGACGTCGCCTTCCAGCAGGTTCGGGTGCATCGACGCGGACGGGATCGGGTTCCAGTCCGCGACCGCCGTGCGGAACACGCCGAACAGGACGAGAAACGCCAGAAAGCCCTTGTTGTTGCGCGCCCAGTTCTTCATTCAGGTCTCCCGCTCGTGGTTGTGTTCTTGTCGCTTCCCCGATGTTATACGCGCGCTGACTTAATCGAGAATTAAGGCGCGCATATGCATGGGCGTCACCTGGATTTCGTGCGGAAGAACCGCCACGCTTCGTCTGCCGTATCGACGTCGTGGTTCATCGGACCGAGGATTTTCTTCAACAGCCAGGGCAGCTCCTCGTCCTTCGAGGCATGTGTGTGGCCGCCGCCGTCGACGCGCAGGAACTCGACCTGCACGCCGGCGGGGTCCTGCCCCCACAGCAGACGCGTGGCCGTCGTCGGATCGTCGGTGCGCAGATGGGGAAAGCGAAACGTGGCCGGCGCTTCGGACAGGCCGTCCACCTGCCGCCATGCTGCCACCGTCGCCTCCGCGCTCAGGCCCGAGCCGCGGCCGCGGGTGAGCCAGTTGCCCACCTCACCGCCGGCATACGGCGCGATCGGATCGCTAGTGCCGTGCAGGATGAATACGGAGACCGGCCGCGTCGGCGCGGCGCAGCGACTGCGGGCCGGCATCAGGGCGCTCTGCACCCCGATGGCCGCGAGCCGCGGCGCGAGCTCGATGCCGAGCCGGTAGGCCATGCCGCCGCCGTTCGAAAAGCCGAAGACGTAGACGCGCTGCGGATCGACCTTGAAATCCGCCACGGCCTTGTCGATCAACGCGCCGATGAAGCCGACGTCGTCGGTCGTCGCGTTGGTCGTCGCATCGCCGCGGCAATCGTTCCATGCGACCTTGCCGTCGCTGCCCTTCACGCCCTCGGGCGCGATGAGGAGCAGGTGTTCGCGCTCGGCCAGCTTCGCCCAGTCGCGCGGCGTATAGCCTCCGAAGCTGGCGCGCCCGAGGACTGCGGCAGCCTCTTCGCCATGGCCGTGCAACAGGATCACGACGGGCCGTTTGGCCGATACGTCCGGCGCGCCCGGATCAAGCACGAGGTAGCGGCGCTCGCCCTCGGGCCGCGCCAGCGTGTGCGCGCTGTATTCGGTGGCGTGCGCCGCCGTTGCCGCGCACAGCGCGATCCATGCTGCCAACCGTCCGACCGATGCTGCCATGTGCCGCCTCCTCGTGGATCGCCGAAAGATGCCGATGGTCGCACGGGCCGGCGCGGCCGTCACCTCGCCGGATCGACAGGGCGCGCCGGCCTGAACGCGTACCACGCGCCCACCAGCACGGGCAGCGCCAGCGCGGCGGCCGCGACGACGTCCCACGCGCCGTCTTCCAGCAGGCCCACGACGAGACCGAATACCGTCACGGCGCCCAGCAGCAGCGGCATGCCCCACAGGTGGCGGAACGATGCGGTCATCGGATATCTCCTTCACGTACGAGCGCGGGCGCCTCGTCCGCCTGCGCACGCGCGGGCCGCGCCACCGCGCGCCCTCGCCCCCGCCCTCGTTGCAGCCACAGATACAACCCGCTGCCCAGTACGACGATCGTCGCCACGTCCAGCAGGGCCCACACGAATTTCATGCCGGCGCCGCCGTAGTCGCCGAAGTGCAGCGGCTGCGACAGCAGCAGCGTCTTGAGGTACCACGGCAGGTCGCGCCGGTCCGTCACAACGGCCGTCTGCGCGTCCACGAGCACGGGCTGGTACAGGCGCGACGTCAGCGGCGCGTCGCCATGCATGTACACGCCGTAGTGATGCGGACTCGCGAACGGCGTGCCGGGGAACGCGATGAAGCCCACGCGCATGCCCGGCGCCGCCGCTTCCGCATGGCGCACCGTCGCTTCCATCGACGCCAGCGTCGTGGGCGCGGCCTGGCCCGCGTACGGCTTCGTCATCGCGGCGATCTCCGTCGCCTGCCACACCTTCAACAGGACATCGGCCAAGGTATTGACGACACCCGTCGCACCGACGACGAGCGCCCACGCGAGCGTGACGATGCCCAGCAGGTTGTGCAGGTCGAGCCATTTCAGGCGCGCCGTGCGGCCCTGGCGGACGGTACCGAATTCCAGCTTGCGCATGAACGGCGCGTACAGCACGACGCCGGAGACGATCGCCACCAGCAACAGCAAGCCCATGAAGCCGAGGAACAGCTTGCCCCACATGCCGGCGAACAGGTCGACGTGCAGGTGGAAGAGGAATTGCATGACGCCGCCGCCCTCGATCGGCGGCTCGCCGACGAACTGCGCGGTGCGCGCGTCGATGGCGATGCTCTTGAAATCGGGATCGTTCGCGTGCGCGCCCATCGTCAGGAACCACAGGTTCGGCTCGTCCAGCTCCTGCGACATGTACATCATGACCTTGTCCGGATAGCGCGCCTGGCCCGCCGCGATCACGCGGTCTAGGCTGGCCCGTGGAAGGTCGGCCGGCAGCTGCGGCGCTTCGATGTCGTTGCCGAGCAGGTGGCCGATCTCGTGGTGATAGATCAGCGGCAGGCCCGTCAGGCACAGCAGGAGCATGAAGACGGTGCAAACGAGGCTGCTCCAGGTGTGGATCCAGGACCAGCGGCGGAGGTGTGCGGGAGACATGAGCGGGAGACGCGGGGCGGGATTGTTGCGGCTGAGCCTAGATAATAATAGTTCTCATTTACGAACGCAAGAACGCTCCGTATAATGAGAATTATTCTCATCAAACAAGCAACATTCCCATGAAGTCCGCACCGTTTCCCCATACCATCCTCACGCCGATCGCCATCGGCGCCCTCCTCCTCGCTGCCTCCGCCTCGGCACAGACGGCCGACCAGGGCATGGCCACGGTCGTCGTCACCGCGTCCGCCGACGCATCGGCGCAGGGCCTGCCGTCCGCCTATGCCGGCGGCCAGGTGGCACGCGGCGGGCGTCTGGGCCTGCTGGGCAACGTGGACATCATGGACGCGCCGTTCAATGCCACCAATTACACGCACGCGCTGATCCAGGACCAGCAGGCCCGGAGTGTCGCGGACGTCGTGCAGAACGACCCGTCCGTGCGCGTGGCGCGCGGCTTCGGCAATTACCAGGAGCTGTACGTGATCCGCGGCTTCGCGGTGAACTCGGACGACCTCGCGTATAACGGTTTATACGGTTTGCTCCCGCGCCAGTTCGTGGCGAGCGAACTGCTGGAACGCGTGGAAGTGCTGCGCGGCGCGAACAGCTTCATCAACGGCGCGGCGCCGGGCGGCGGCGGCATCGGCGGCATGATCAATCTGCTGCCCAAGCGCGCGCCGAATACCCCGCTCAATGAAGTCACGGTCGGCGTCGAATCGGGCGGCCAGACCTATGTCGCAGCCGACGTGGCACGCCGCTTCGGCGCAGGCAACCGCGCCGGCATCCGCGTGAACGCCGTCCGCCGCGACGGCGACACGGCCGTCGACCGCGAACGCCGCGAACTGTCCGTGTTCTCCGTCGGCCTGGACTACCGCGGCGACAACTACCGCGTGTCGGCCGACGTGGGCTACCAGGACCACCAGTTGCGCAACGGCCGGCCCAGCGTGACCGTGGGTTCCGGCCTCGCGATCCCCACCGCGCCGGAAGCAGACAGCAACTTTGCCCAGCCGTGGACGCATTCGAACGAGCGCGACACGTTCGGCACGCTGCGCGGCGAAGTCGACCTGGCGCCGCACGTCGTCGCGTGGGCGGCGGCAGGCGCGCGCGAAGGCCGCGAATCGAACGTGATCTCGTCGCCGACGACGACGGACAACAACGGCGGCACCGTGATGACCCGCTTCGACAACGAACGCAAGGACAACGTGCGCACGGGAGAACTCGGCGTGCGCGGCGACTTCGCGACCGGCACCGTGAAGCACACGGTCAGCGCCACCGCGTCCGCGTTCGAATCGAAGTCGGACAATGCGTACGCGTTCGGCGACTTCGCGGGCTGGACGTCGAACCTGTACCGCCCCGTCGACGTCGCCGCGCCCGCCGCGAACGCCTTCGTGGGCGGCTCGCTCGCGAACCCGCTGCTGACGGCCAAGACCATCCTGTCCAGCTACGCGGTGGCGGACACGCTGTCCTTCCTGGACGACACCGTGCGCGTGACGGCGGGCGTGCGCCACCAGCGCATCAAGGCCTACGGTTACGACTACAACACGGGCGCGCAGAACAGCGCGTACGACCGGAGCGCCAACACGCCGGTCGCGGGTATCGTCTACAAGCCGGTGAAAAACGTGTCGGTCTACGCGAACTACATCGAGGCGCTGCAGCAGGGGCCGACGGCCTCGGGCGTCAACGTCATCAACCAGGGCGAGATCTTCGCGCCGTACACCTCGCGCCAGAAGGAAGTGGGCGTGAAGTACGACAGCGGCAAGCTGGGGATGAGCGCCGCGCTGTTCTCGACGGCGCAGCCGCTGGGCTACATCCAGGACGGTGTGTTCGGCGTGTTCGGCGAACAGCGCAACCAGGGTCTCGAACTGTCCGTGTTCGGCATGCCGATGCACGGCCTGCGCGTGCTCGGCGGCCTCACCCTGCTGGACGCGGAACAGCGCCGCACGGCCGGGGGCGTCAACGACGGCAAGGATGCGATCGGCGTGCCCGGCACGCAGCTGAACATCGGCGCCGACTGGGACGTGCCGCAGGTGGCCGGCCTGTCGCTGAATGCGCGCGCCGTCTACACGTCGCACCAGTACGCGGATGCGGCCAATACGCAGAAGCTGCCGTCGTGGACGCGCCTCGACCTGGGCGCCACGTACATGACGCGCGTGCTCGATCGCGACGTCATGGTGCGTGCGCGCGTGGACAATGCGTTCGGGCGGAATTACTGGGCGTCGGCGGGCGGGTATCCGGGCTACGGCTATCTGGTGCTCGGCGCGCCGCGCACGTTCACCGTGTCGGCGACGGTCGACTTCTAGAGAACAGTCAACTGAGGCCGATGTGGATGGCCATGCCCACCCACACGGCGAACGCCGCGGCCGCAAGGCAGGCGGCGTATGCCATCAACGCCCGTCCGCGCTCTCCGTCGCCGCGGCTGCGCACGAGGTAATACGGAATCGTGGCGACCGTGAACGCCACCACGGCCACGCTGAGCCAGCGCGACCTCTGGAAGCCACGCGCATCGCTGTCGCCACGGTACCAGCGGAAACCCAGGTAGCTGACGGCGATGCCGACGACGAAGTGCAGCTGCGCGCCGGCGTCGGCATGGCGCGCGTCGAGCAGGCCCGTGCCGGCCATCAGGACCATGATCCACAACACGACACGCTGGTGACTCATCGCGGCTCCTCATGCGCCGCGGGAGGCCCCCTGGCGGCGCGTTAGACGACGTCGAACAGCTTAGGGAAGCGCGAGAGCTCGCCGTTGATCATCATCACACCGACGGCTTTTGCGACTTCACGATCGTCATTGCCGACGCGATCAGGCCGCTCATGTCGCCCAGGTCGGCCGGGACGATGATCGAGTTGTTCGTCTTGGCCAGGTTGCCGAAGGCGTGCACGTACTCTTCGGCCACACGCAGGTTGACGGCATCGATGCCGCCCGGCGAGCGGATCGCCTCGCCCACCTGGCGCAGCGCGCTGGCGCTCGCGTCGGCCAGCGCGACGATGGCGGCGGCCTCGCCCTGCGCGCGGTTGATGGCGGCCTGCTTCTCGCCTTCCGAACGGGCAATCGCCGCTTCCCGCTCGCCGCTCGCGATATTGATGGCTTCCTGGCGCCGGCCTTCCGACGCGGCGATCAACGCGCGCTTCTCGCGCTCGGCCGTGATCTGGCGCTGCATGGCGTGCAGGATCTCGGCCGGCGGCGTGAGGTCCTTGATCTCGTAGCGCAGCACCTTGACGCCCCAGTTGGCGGCCGATTCGTCGATCGCGTTGACGACCGTCGTGTTGATGTGGTCGCGTTCCTCGAACGTCTTGTCCAGTTCCATGCGGCCGATCACGGAGCGCAGGGTCGTCTGCGCCAGCTGGGTGATCGCCTGGATGTAGTTCGACGCGCCGTACGACGCGCGCATCGCGTCCGTCACCTGGAAATACAGGATGCCGTCGACCTGCAGCTGCGTGTTGTCCTTCGTGATGCAGACCTGCGGCGGCACGTCGAGCGGGATCTCCTTCAGGCTGTGTTTATAGGCGATGCGGTCGACGAAGGGCACGACGATGTTCAGGCCCGGCGCCAGGGTGGCGTGGTATTTGCCGAGCCTCTCCACGACCCATGCGTGCTGCTGCGGCACGACGTTGATGGTCTTGAAGACGAACACGATGGCGACGATGAAGATCACCAGCGCGACGGTTCCGAACGTGAATTCCATGGGTTTCCTTCCTTGGTGAGGTGATGGTCAGGCGAGCAGTTCGTATGCGACGCCGCCGAGACCCGCCGCGCCGACGAGCACGAGGCAGAAGCCGGCCAGGCGCAGCAGCGCCCGCCCCTTCTGTCCGGCCGGACGGCTGCGCACGAGGTAGTAAGGCACGGCGAGGATCGCGAACATCACGATGCCCACGTTGAGCAGGGCCGTGCGGCGGTACTGGTGGGCGTCGCTGTCGAGGCGGTACCAGCAAAAGCTCAGGAAGCTGAACAGCACCGTGGACAGGACGGCCCAGCCATTGGACTGGACGCCCAGCGCCATCTCGCGCGCGTCGACGACGCCGAACACGAGCGTCAGCGCCACCAGCAGGGCCAGCACATGTTTCTTGTTCATGGATTCCCCACCACGAGCCGGCTGCCATGGACCTCGACGATGCGGAATTCGCCCGCATGCGGCGCGACGCCCTGCCCCAGCTCCACGTCCCACAGCGCGCCGCGGTACATCACGCGCGCGCGGCCATTGTCCCAGGCGGGCACGGTCACGCGCTGGCCGATGTCGAGATTGACGTTGCGGTCGCGCTGCGCGTCCACCTTCGCCGGATGGCCGAAACGCGACCGGTGCAGCAGCCCCGTCGCGAGCACGCCCACGATGGCGGCCGCGATCGCCTGCGTGGGCGCCCCCGCACCGGCCAGCGCGACGATGCCGCCGACCGCGAGCCCGATGGCGATCATCAAGAGATAAAACGTCCCGGTGAACAGTTCCAGGATCACGAGCACGCCGGCCGCTACCAGCCAGCCCATCCAGTCAGCCATGATTGCCTCCGTGGTCGGATCGAACGGATAAAAAACCCCCGCCGCCCGCTGTGGGTGACGAGGGTCGCATGCATGAGAGCGGGTTCAATGATCGGGTGGGTGATCAAATCGTTATCGCCAGTCTAGCGCGTCTGTGCGCGGAGTCAACGGTCCTGCTTCGGCTTGACGAGCACGGACCCGGCCGGGGCGGCGCACGCGCGGACGCAGCGCTGGTAAGCGACGTCGCACTGCGCCGACTTGTCGATCCTGCGCGTTTGCGTGCCGGCGTCGTCGATGGCCCGTGCCGCCGGTGCCGGCACCTGCTCCTGTGCCGCGCGCGCCATCGGATTGCGCTCGGTCATCTCGAACAACGGCTTGCCGTCCTCGGCTGCCAGTCCCCGCACGTTCGCCCGGCATTCGCGTTGTTCCGTGCCGCACATCGATTTGCACAGGCCCGCATCGGCCGCATGGCCGGCGCCCGTCCACATCGATGCCATCACGACTGCCAGCCAGATCAAACGCTTCATCCTCGTCCTCGACATAAAAGTTTTGCCAGAGTGTAACGTTTTTCCGTGACAAGTCAACAACTTGTTGCTTCAAGCTCAACATCGACTTCCCGTTGACGCAGTTCGGGTCGCAATCCATCTGCGGGGGAAAATCAATTGCCGCGTGGAAATCAACACCAATAATGCATGCATCGTTCCCTGGAGAATTGCCATGTTCAGACGCCTGCTCGCCGCCTTCCGCACCCGCCAACCCGCCGCCCCGGCGCCCGCCATGGACGACGTCATCACGGCCTACGACGAACACGGCCGCCAGGTGGCGATGTCGCGCGACGAATGGCGCGACAAGGTGCTGCATCCCCAGCTGAAGGCACACTGGGACGCGCCGGACGCGTTGTACGGCACCATCCTCACCGCGCTGTCCGACGGCTTCGCGCCCGAACTGACGACGGCGGCCGCCCGCCTCGTCGAGATCGACGGCCTGCCGGAGCGCAGCCATGTCACGTACGGCATCGTCCTGCTGGAAAGCGGCCGGCTCGACGAGGCCGAGGCCGTGCTGCAGGCGGGCATCCGGACCGTGGGCGAGACGGCCGCGCTGCTCACCAACCTCGCGAAGGTAAAGCACGACCTGGGCGACAAGGACGAGGCGTCCGCCCTGCTGCGGCGGGCCGTCCGGCTCGATCCAAATTTCGAACACGGGCTGAATGGCTGGCTGGCCGTCGAGCGCGAGCGCACGGGTGAGGCCGGGGGCCTGGCCGCGCTGCGGGAAGCCTGCGCGCTGCCGGGCAGCTGGCGCGCGCGGCTCCTGCTGGCCCGGCACCATCTCGCCGCCGGCGACCTCCCGGCGGCGCGCGAACAGTACACGGCCGTGCTGACCGGAGAAGAGGTGGACGGCGGCGCCCTGATGACGATGGCGGCCGACCTGGGCCAGTATGGCCACACGGGCCTGATCGTCACGCTCGTCGGCCCGGTCTACGAACCCATGCGGCACGGTCCGCAGCCCGCTTTCCACCTGCTGCGCGCCTGCCTGGAAACGGAGCGCGTGGCCGAAGGCGAAGCGCTGCTGGCGCGGCTGCGGGCCGTCGCGCCGCCGCCCTTTACGCGCCATCTGGATGAGTTCCAGCGGGCGTTCGAGCGTTTGCACCACACCGAAGCCCACGCATGAAAAAACCGCTGCAAGGTGACCTGCACCTCGCAGCGGTTTTCATTGGAAGCCGGTGACGCTTACTGCATCGACGCCAGCTTCTGCCACGTATCGATCACCGAGTCCGGATTCAGCGACATCGACTCGATGCCCTGCTCCATCAGCCACACGGCGAAGTCCGGGTTGTCCGAAGGACCCTGGCCGCAGATGCCGATGTACTTGCCCTGCGCGCGGCAGGCCTTGATCGCCATCGACAGCATGGCTTTCACGGCCGGGTCGCGCTCGTCGAAGTCCTTGGCCAGCAGCTCCATGCCGGAGTCGCGGTCGAGGCCCAGCGTCAGCTGCGTGAGGTCGTTCGAGCCGATCGAGAAACCGTCGAAATACTGCAGGAACTGCTCGGCCAGGATGGCGTTCGACGGCACTTCGCACATCATGATGACGCGCAGGCCGTTCTCGCCGCGCTTCAGGCCGTACTTCGCCAGCAGCGCGATGACCTTTTCGGCCTGGCCCAGCGTACGCACGAACGGGATCATGATCTCGACGTTGGTGAGACCCATCTCGTCACGCACGCGCTTCATCGCGGCGCATTCCATCTCGAACGACTCGGCGAAGTCCTCGGCCAGGTAGCGCGCGGCGCCGCGGAAGCCCAGCATCGGGTTTTCCTCGTCCGGCTCGTAGCGCGAACCGCCGATCAGCTTCTTGTACTCGTTCGACTTGAAGTCGGACAGACGCACGATGACGGGCTTCGGCCAGAACGCGGCGGCGATCGTCGCCACGCCTTCGGCCAGCTTGTCCACGTAGAACGCGCGCGGCGACGCGTGGCCGCGGGCGACCGACTCG
>NZ_FMZS01000012.1 GCF_900101265.1 Massilia sp. PDC64 | reverse complement strand
AGCGGGATGACGTGGTCGTCTTTACGGAGGCTCGTCACGCCCGGACCGACGTCGACGACGACGCCGGCGCCCTCATGGCCGAGGATGGCCGGGAAGATGCCTTCCGGGTCGGCGCCGGACAGCGTGTAGTAGTCGGTATGACAGATGCCCGTCGCCTTGACTTCGACGAGTACCTCGCCCGCCTTCGGCCCCTCGAGCTCGACCTCTTCGATCGTCAACGGTTTCCCTGCCTGCCATGCAATCGCGGCCCTGGTTTTCATGTTTTCTGTCCCTTAAAAAAACGTGTGAAGTACGAACAGGCAGTGTGCCGGTGGGCGAACGTCGATGGGCGGCCGGCGCCGGAATATGGCGGAAAATGATGCGATAATGGCCGGATTTTTCCGGCCATGACATGAGTAGCACAGTATGAGAGCGAAGCCAGAGATGGCGACGACGGTCGATATCGTCGTGTATCCGGGTTTCAAGGCCCTTGAGGCGATCGGACCGATGTCGGTATTCGAATACGCCAACCTGCACCTCCGGCGTGCCGGCCGTCAGCCCGGATACGACGTCCGCGTTTGCTCGACCACGGTCGGTGTCATCCAGTCGGACACGCTGATGTCGCTGCAGGCGACGAAGGCGCTGGACGTGCTCGCCCTTCCCGACAACGCCATCATCGTCGGCGCCCGCGACATCCAGCGCGCGCTTGCCGACGGCGCGGTGCCGGTGGAATGGGTGAACGCGGCCGCCGGGCGCGTACAACGGCTGGCGGCGCTCTGCTCCGGGGCGTTCTTTCTCGCCGCCGCGGGCGTGCTGGACGGAAAACGTGCGACCACGCACTGGAGCGTCGCCGATCGCCTGCAAACCGACTATCCCGCTGTCATGGTCGAGGCGGATGCCATCTTCATCCGCTCGGGCAACCTGTGGACGTCCGCCGGCGTCACGGCCGGCATCGATCTCGCGCTTGCACTGGTCGAAGACGACTTCGGCCGCGATCTCGCACTGCGCGTGGCGACCGACATGGTGGTCTACCTGAAGCGGCCGGGCGGACAGTCCCAGTTCAGCACGCACCTGATGGGCGAACGCACGGCACGGCCCGGCATCCGCGACATCGTGCAGTGGATCCACGAGAATCTGCACGCGCGCCCGACGGTTGCCGAACTCGCGAAGAAAGCCATGATGAGCGAGCGTCACTTCACGCGCGTCTTCCAGCAGGAAGTCGGCCTCAGCTGCCTCGAATTCATCGAAACCTGCCGCTTCGAGCGCGCTACCCGATTGCTGGGAAATCTGTCCCTGCCATTGAAGACCGTCGCCGCGCGCGCATGCTTCAGCGACGAAGCACAGATGCGACGGGTCTTCCGGAAAAAACTCGGGATCTCCCCGACGTTATATCGCGAGCGTTTTGCCACCACCGGCGTTCATGCGGAGGCGAGCCAGGCTTCCATATCGCTCACGGACAACGGCCTGGAAAAATAATAGCCCTGCGCCTCGTCGCATCCCCACTCGGCGAGCAGGGCCACACCCTCCGCCGATTCGATGCCTTCCGCGACGACGCGATAGCCGAGATCGTGCGCCATCCCGATCATCGCGCGCACCAGCTTGCGATCGCGCTCGCTCGTCGGCAGATCCTTGACGAAGGCGCGGTCGATCTTGAGCACGCTGGCCGGCAGCTTTTGCAGGTAAGCGAGACTGCTGTAGCCGGTGCCGAAATCGTCGATGGCGATCTCGATGCCCATGTCGCGCAGCGCGCACAGCTGCTCGATCACGCGGCCGTCGTCGCGCGCGAGGACGCTTTCCGTGAACTCCAGCTCGATCGCGTGGGGCGGTACGTCGTGCCGCGCCAGCAGGCGCGCGACGCCGGCCGCGAAATCCGGTTCCTCGAGGTTCGGCGCGGACACGTTGATCGACACCTTGAGGGAGTAGCCGGCGCGGCGCCAGCGCGCGACCTGGGCCAGCGCCCGGTCCAGCACCCATTGCGTCAGTTCCTGGATGTGGGCGGTTTCTTCGACGAGGGGCACGAATTCCGCAGGAGAGACGTGGCCGTGGTGCGGATGGCGCCAGCGCAGCAGCGCTTCCGCCCCGCGCGGCCGGCCGGCCAGGTCGACGCGCGGCTGGAACATCAGCGCCAGCTGGTCGTCCGCGCGCAGCGCCTCGGCCAGGCTGCCCAGCAGCTGGAAGCGGCGCGCGTGGATGCGGTCGTGGTCGGGGTCGTAGCTGGCCGTCAGCACGCCGTCGTCGCGGGCGTCGTCGACCGCGCTGTAGAGGCGACGCAGCACGTCGCGCGGCTTCACGTCGACGGGCCTGAACGTATAGACGCCGATCGCGGGCGCCGCGCGCACCGGGATGCCGTCGCAGTCGATCGGTTCGCGCAGGTGCAGGTCGAGCCGGCGCGCGGCCGCTTCCCACACGCTCGCGCAGGTCGCGCTCAGCAGCACCGCGCAGCGGGTCGGGCCGATGTGGTACAGGCGCGTGTCCGTGTCGAGGCAGCGGCGGATGGTTTCCGTCGAGCTGTGGATCAGGTTCTCGACGAAATTGGCGCCGAGCACGCGCATCCCCTGGCGCAACTGGCGCGCGGGCAGCAACTCGATCAGCAGCGCCGTGTGCTCGGCGTCGGGCAGGCGGCCGGCGATGTCGTCCAGGTCGTCGATCAACTGGTATTCGTTCGGATGACCGCTCACCGGGTGGATACGGCCGATGCTGTTCTCCAGCTCGATCTGGCTCATCACCACCTCGGCCAGGTCCGCCAGCAGCGCCGTTTCCTCGGCGCTGAACGTGCGCGGCCGGTTGTCGATCACGCACAGCGTGCCGAGGCTGTAGCCCGTGCGCGTGACCAGCGGCGCGCCCGCGTACGCGCGCATGCCGCCCTGCCGCACGATGTCGGTGTGCCCGAACCGTTCGTCCGCGAGCAGGTCCGGCACCGTGTAGACGCCGTCCGACTGGAGCGCCCAGTGGCACGGCGTCTGTTCGCGCGGCGCTTCCGTCTGGTCGAACCCGACCCGCGATTTGAAGAACTGGCGGTGGCGGTCGGACAGCGAGATCGACGACACGGGCACCCGCAGCAGGCGGCTCGCCATGCGCGTGATGCGGTCGTAGGCTTCGTTCGGCGCGGTATCGAGCAGGCGGAGGTTGTGCAGCGCGGCCAGGCGCGCCTCTTCGTTGGCGGTGAGGGGATGTCGTTCCATCCGGCCACTGTAGCGCCCATCATTATCCATAGCAACAATATTATTGCCAGGTAGTCATGTTTATTTTTGTGACAAGAAACTCGCCAGCCGGTCGGACAGAAAGTCCAGCACCACGCGCACGCGCGTCGGCTGGTAACGATGCGGCAGCCAGATCGCGAACGCCTGGTGTCCGAACACGGGCCGCGGCTCCCACCCGGGCAACAGCTCGACCGCGCGGCCGGCCTCCACATCCTCCGCCACGACATAGTCCGGCAACAGCGCGACACCGCCGCCGGCCAGCATCAGCGCGCGCAGGCTCTCGCTGTTATTCACGGCCACGTTGCCGCGCACGGCGACGGCCTCCTCCTCGCCGGCACGGCGGAAGTGCCATGCGCGCGCGTGCTCGCCTTCGCCGTAGCGCAGGCACACGACGCCGGCCAGATCGCGGGGGTGCGCAAGCACGGGCGCGGCATGCGCGGCCGCGCACAGCAGATAGCGCGTCGTCAGCAGGCGGCGCGCCACCACGTCGCCCGGCAGCGACCGCGTGAGGCGGATCGCCAGGTCGTACCCTTCCTGCGCCAGGTCGACGGGGCGGTCCAGCAGCACGAGTTGCACGTCGAGACGGGGGTGGGCAGCCAGCAGTTCGGGCAGCAGCGGCACGATGCACCGCTGGCCGAACGTGACCGGCGCGCTCATGCGCACAGTGCCCGCGGCATCGCCGTGCAGGCTGTCGATCTCGCGCCCGGCACCCTCGCACAGCGCGACGGCTTCGCGCGCCCGCTCGACCATCACCTGCCCCGCCTCCGTGAGGCTGATGCTGCGGGTAGTCCGTCGCAGCAATTGCGCACCGCACAGCGTCTCCAGCCGCGCCACCTGCTTGCTGACGGCCGACTTGGTCAGCCCCAGCGAGCGCGCGGCGGCCGAAAAGCCGCCCATGTCGACGACGCGCGCGAACACGGCCATGCAGGCCATCCGTTCCGTCAGGCGATCACCCATGATTATCCACTTCAGGAAACAGTCTGTAATAAGAATACAAATTGTATCCGTAATGGCGCTTCGCAATACTGCAGCCATTCCCTGTTCAGAAAGGAGCGTCATGAAAGCAATCGAACTGCAGGCATTCGGATTCGACGGCCTGCGCATGGTGGACACGCACGAGCCGGACCCGCCGCCGGGCCACGTCACGCTGCGCCTGCACGCCGCGTCCCTCAACTTCCGCGACCTGGAAATCGTCGAAGGCCGCTACGGCATGCCGGTGCCCCTGCCCTGCATTCCCTTGTCGGACGCGGTCGGCACGGTAAGCCGGGTCGGAGCGGGCGTGACGGCGTGGCAGGAAGGCGACCGGGTCAATCCGCTGTTCTTTCCCGACTGGATCGACGGCCCGTTCCACCCGCGCTACTTCGAGCGCCAACTGGGCGGCAATCATCCCGGCGTGCTGCGCCAGGCGATGACGGTGCCCGCCTATGCCATCGTCCGTGCGCCGCGCCACCTCGGGGACGAGGCCGCCACCTTGTCCGTCGCCGCGCTCACCGCCTGGGCGGCCCTCACGGATGCGGCGCTGCAGCCGGGCCTGACTATCGTAACCATCGGCAGCGGCGGGGTCGCGCTGTTCGCGCTGCAGTTCGCGACCATGTTCGGCGTGCGGGCCATCGCCGTCACGTCGTCGGCACACAAGATCCCGCGGCTGCTCGCGGCCGGGGCAAGCGCTGCCGTCGACAGCCGCGCGCACGGCGAATGGGGCGAGGAAGTCCTGCGGCTGACGGACGGCGTCGGCGCACACCTCGTGCTGGAAACGGGCGGCAACGCGACGTTCGGGCAGTCAATCCTTGGGCTGGCGCCGGGCGGGATGGTGGCGATGATCGGTTATGTGTCCGGACCGCGGCTGGAGATGGACATGCGCCAGGTCTTCATCGCGAAACGCGCGCGCCTGCATGGCCACACGGTGGGCAATGCGCGCCAGTTCGATGCGATGAACCGCGCGCTGGAAGCACATGGGATCGTGCCGCTGGTCGACAGCGTGCATCCGTTCGCGGACGCCGCCGCGGCCTATCGCCGGCTGGCGTCCGGCGCCAACGTCGGCAAGGTCCTGGTCAAGCTCGATTGAGCCGCGCACTCACGGATCGTCGCGGTTGATGGGAAAGCAGAACGCGGCGATCACGAGCACGATGACCAGGAACCAGGTCACCCGATCCAGCCAGTCCATGATGGGTCCCTAAAAGAAATGCCGGCGCACGCAGCGCCGGCGGACAGAGATCAGACTATCTTACTTGCCCGGCTGGTACAACTGGTCGAACGTGCCGCCATCCGCGAAGTGGGTCTTCTGCGCCTTGGTCCAGCCGCCGAACACGTCGTTGATGGTGAACAGGTTCACTTTCGGGAACTGCGCCGCGTACTTCTCGGCGACCTTGGCATTGATCGGGCGGTAGTAGTTCTTCGCGATGATGTCCTGGCCCTCGTCCGTGTACAGGTATTGCAGGTAGGCCTCGGCCACCTTGCGGGTACCGCGCTTGTCGACGACCTTGTCGACGACGGCCACCGGCGGCTCGGCCAGGATGCTCTGCTTCGGCGCAATGATCTCGAACTTGTCCGGGCCCAGTTCCTTGATGGCCAGGATCGCTTCGTTTTCCCACGCGATCAGTACGTCGCCGATGCCGCGTTCGACGAAGGTCGTCGTCGCGCCGCGGGCGCCGGAATCCAGCACCGGCACGTTCTTGAACAGCTTGGACACGTAGTCGCGCGCCTTCGCTTCATTGCCGCCCGGCTGTTTCAGGGCGTTGCCCCAGGCCGCCAGGTAATTCCAGCGCGCGCCGCCGGACGTCTTCGGGTTCGGGGTGATGACTTGCACGCCCGGCTTGATCAGGTCGTTCCAGTCGTGGATGCCTTTCGGGTTGCCCTTGCGAACTAGGAACACGATGGTCGAGTTGTACGGCGAGCTGTTGTGCTGCAGGCGCTTCTGCCAGTCCTTGGCGATCAGCCCGCGCTCGGCGATCTCGTCGATGTCCCACGCGAGGGCCAGGGTGACGACGTCCGCCTGCAGGCCGTCGATCACGGAGCGGGCCTGCTTGCCCGAACCGCCGTGCGATGCCTTGAACGTGACGTTGTCGCCGGTCTGGGCCTTGTACTTGGCGGCGAAGGCTTTACCGACGTCCTGGTACAGCTCGCGCGTCGGGTCGTACGACACGTTCAGGAGAGTGATGTCGGCGGCATGCACGGTCGGGGCAACGAGTGCGATGGCGACGGTGGCCTGGATCAGTTTTTTTAACAGCATATTGTTTCTCTCTTTCAAGGGCGGGTTCTGGAAGACACAGGTTAAGCACAGCGGATCGAAAACCAAACGAATACTTTTGCCCATGTTTATCCGGTTTTGTCATATCCATTTGAGCACGGACACACGAACGCAAACAGGGTGCGCGGCCGAGCCGGGCACCCTGCGAAACGACGCCCGCGGCGTCACAACAGTTCGGATTTTTTCAGGTACGTGCGCAGGATGTTCCTGCTGATGTTCAACTGCTTCGCAGTCCGCACCTGGTTGCACAGGTTGTGGCGCCACGCGTCCTCGGCCAGTTGCAGCACCATGTTCTCGAACTCGATCGTGCGGTCCGAATGGAGCAGCAACTGCCAGGCCTGGCGCAGCTCCGCATACGGGCCCTCGGCGACGGCCGCGAGGGACCGCGGCGCGACGGGTTCCGGCGGCGCCGCATGCTGGACGAACGCCTGCGGTACCTCCGGCACGGACACCGGCGGCGGCACCACGTTCTGCGTGTGCCAGCTGGGCAGGTGCAGGTCGGCCGCCGTGATCACGCCCTGCTGGCACACGAGCAGCGCGCGGTGGATGACGTTTTCCAGCTCGCGGATATTGCCCGGCCACGGATAGGCGAGCAGCGCCTGGTCCGCTTCCGGCAGGACGACGGGGTCCTGCACGTGCAGCCGCTGCGCGTACATCTGCAGGAAGTGGCGGGTCAGCGGCAGGATGTCGCCGGCGCGCTCGCGCAGCGGCTTCAAAGGCAGCGTGACGACCTGCAGGCGATAGAACAGGTCTTCGCGGAAGCGCCCTGCCCGCACGGCCTCCGCGAGGTCGACGTTGGTCGCCGCGATCAGGCGGACGTCGATGGGAATAGCCTTGCGGCCGCCGAGGCGGACCACTTCGCGTTCCTGCAGCACGCGCAGCAGCTTCACCTGCATCGGGAGCGGCAGGTCGCCGATCTCGTCGAGGAACAGCGTGCCGCCGTTGGCCGTCTCGAACCACCCGGCCTTCGCCTGCTGCGCGCCCGTGAACGCGCCCCGCTCGTAGCCGAACAACTCGCTCTCGATCAGCGTCTCCGAAAACGCACCGCAGTTGATGGCGACGAAGTTCGAGTTGGCGCGGCGCGAGAGCGCGTGCACGTGGCGGGCGACGAGTTCCTTGCCGGTGCCCGTCTCGCCCATGATCAGCGCCGTCGCCTCGCTGGGCGCGATGCGCTTGATCAGGTCCTGCAGCGCGCGCGACTGCGGATCGGAAAAGACGAAGGCCGTGGCGCGGATCAGCAAGCTCAGTTGCTGCGATTCGCGGAAGGCGATCAGCGTGGGGCTGTCCCCTCTCTCGAATTCGTGCTCGTCCGGCGGCCTCACGATGGCGGTCGTGGGGCCCGCGGTACGCGGCAGGTCGGCGGTCTTGTGGTGTAGGGTCGTCAGGCTCATGGTTGTCAATATAAACCGCGCTTTCCGGCCCGGCGAACGAAGATAAAGGCATTTGCTTATTCGGCAACGCACGAGGCTGGTGGCAGCGCACAACATTGTTGAGGACGCAGCACGTCGCCTGGTCTCCTGCTGCGAATCGAACAGTTTTTGCCCGCGCCGCAGCCCGAATCCCGGGCATGGTTGTTGCAGGAAGACGACGATCGACAGGCCGTCGCATTTCGACGACGGCCGCAATCCGGGACCAGGAATGACAGACAAGAGACGTTGGCGCGCCGCTGCGGGCGCGCTCGGGCTGGCCGCGTGCGTGGGCGGCTGCAGCCAGCAAGTGAAGGAAGAACGCAAGGCCGGCGTGGCAAACCGGCCCGTGCCCGTGGCCGTCGCGGCGGTGGGAAAACAGGACGTGCACGTCGTGCAGAGCGCACTCGGGACCGTCGTGCCGCAGGCGTCCGTCGTCGTGCGTACGCGCGTCGGCGGCCAATTACAAAAGGTGCTGTTCCAGGAGGGCCAGCTGGTAAAAGCCGGCGACCTGCTGGCGGAAATCGACCCGCGCCCGTTCATGGCGCAGCTGACGCAGGCCGAGGGCCAACTGAAACGCGACCTCGCGCTGTTGAAGAATGCGCAGGCCGACCTCGCGCGCTACCAGGGCCTGCGCGCCCACGACTCGATCTCGGAACAGGCGCTCGACAACCAGGCCGCGCTCGTGCAGCAGTACCAGGGCACGGTGCAGGCCGACCAGGGCGTCGTCGACAACGCGCGCCTGCAACTGGGCTTCGCCCGCATCACGGCGCCCGTGTCGGGCCGCATCGGCCTGCGCCAGGTCGACGTCGGCAATATCGTGAACCCGAACGACGCGGCGGGCCTCGCCGTCATCACGGCCGTGCAGCCCATCGCGGCGCTGTTCTCGCTGCCGGAAGACCAGCTGCCCGCCATCGCCGCGCAACTCGCCGGCGCGCAGAAACAGGGCCGCGTGCTCGCGGTGGAAGCGTGGGACCGCGCCGGCACGCGCAAGCTGGCGCAGGGCCGGCTGGAGACGATCGACAACCAGATCGATCCCGCCACCGGCACCATCCGCTTCAAGGCGCAGTTCGCGAATGCGGACGGCGCGCTGTACCCGAACCAGTTCGTCAACGTGCGCCTGCTCGTCGAGACGCGCTCGGGACAAGTGGTCGCACCCAGCGTCGCCATCCAGAACGGCAACCAGGGCCCGTTCGTGTACGTGGTCGGCGCCGATAAAACCGTCGCGCTGCGGCCCGTCACGCTGGGTCCCGTCGACGGCGACAAGACGGCCGTCACCACGGGCCTGGAAGCGGGCGAACAGGTCGTCGTGACGGGCACCGACCGGCTGCGCAACGGTGCGAAAGTGACACTCCCCGAGACGCGCAAGCCGCGCGCGACGGCGCGTGCGGAGATCGCGGGATGAACCCGTCGCGCGTCTTCATCCAGCGTCCGGTGGCGACCCTGCTGCTGATGCTGGCCGTGCTGCTGTCCGGCCTCCTCGCGTACCGCCTGCTGCCGCAATCCGCACTGCCCCAGGTCGACTATCCCACGATCCAGGTGTCGACCGGCTATCCCGGCGCGAGCCCCGACGTCGTCGCCACGGCGATCACCGCGCCGCTGGAACGCCAGTTCGGCGCGATCGCGGGCCTGAACCAGATGTCGTCGTCCAGTTCCGGCGGCGCCTCCGTCATCACCCTGCAGTTCGCGCTGGACGTGAGCCTCGACGTGGCCGAACAGTCCGTGCAGGCCGCGATCAACGCGGCGGCAAGCTACCTGCCGCAGGACCTGCCCTCGCCGCCCGTCTACAGCAAGGTCAATCCGGCCGACGCGCCCGTCCTCACGCTGGCCGTACGTTCCGACACGCTGCCGCTGACGCGCCTCCAGGACATCGTCGACACGTCGATGGCGCAAAAGATCGCGCAGGTGTCGGGCGTGGGCCTCGTGAGCCTCGCGGGCGGGCAGCGTCCCGCCGTGCGCATCCAGGTCAACCCGGCCGCGCTGGCCGCATACGGGATCGGCTTCGACCAGCTGCGCGCGGCCATCGGTGCCGCCAATTCGAACCAGGCCAAGGGCAGCTTCGACGGTCCGCTGCAGGCGGCGGCACTAGACGCCAACAGCCAGCTGCGCAGCGCCGCGGAATACCGGCAGGTGGTGCTGGCCACGCGCGCCGGCAATCCGGTGCACCTGGCCGACGTGGCCGACGTGCGCGAAGCGCCGGAAGACCTGCACCTGGCCGCGTGGGCGAACGACCACCAGGCGATCCTCGTGAACATCCAGCGCCAGCCGGGCGCCAACGTGATCGACGTCGCGGAGCGCATCAAGGCGCTGCTGCCGTCCCTGCGCGCGAGCCTGCCGGCTTCCGTCGAGCTGACGGTGCTGTCCGACCGCACGACCACGATCCGCCAGGCCGTGCATGACGTGCAGTTCGAACTGGTGCTGGCCATCGGCCTCGTCGTGATGGTCATCGCGCTGTTCCTGCGCAGCCTGTCCGCCACGCTGATCCCCAGCCTCGCCGTGCCGCTGTCGCTCGTCGGCACGTTCGGCGTGATGTATCTCGCCGGCTTCAGCCTGAACAACCTCACCCTGATGGCGCTGACGATCGCCACCGGCTTCGTCGTGGACGACGCCATCGTCATGATCGAGAACATCGCGCGCCACGTCGAGGAAGGAGAATCGCCGCTGGACGCCGCGCTGAAAGGGTCGAAGCAGATCGGCTTCACGATCATCTCGCTGACCTTCTCGCTGATCGCGGTATTGATTCCGCTGCTGTACATGGCGGACGTCGTCGGACGGCTGTTCCGCGAATTCGCGATCACGCTCGCCGTCGCCATCCTGATCTCGGCGGTGGTGTCGCTGACGCTCACGCCGATGCTGTGCGCGCGCCTGCTGAAGCACGAAAAACCCGCCGCCGATCCGTTCTTCGACGCCGTACTGAAACGCTACGGCCGCGCGCTGGAATGGGTGCTGCGCCACCAAAGTGCTACCCTTGCCGTCACGTTCGGCACCGTCGTGCTGACGGCGCTGCTGGCCTGGGGCATCCCGAAAGGCTTCTTCCCGGCCCAGGACACGGGCGCCATCCAGGTCATCACGGAAGGCGCGCAGACGACGTCGTTCGGCGCGATGGCCGAGCGCCAGCAGGCGCTGGCAAGGGCACTGCTGCGCGATCCGGCCGTGGCGAGCCTGTCGTCCATCGTCGGCATCGACGGCACCAACGCCACCATCAACAGCGGCCGGCTGCTCGTCAATCTCAAGCCACACGAGGACCGCGGCGACCGCGCGCCGGCCATCATCGCGCGCCTGCGCCAGGCCGCGCACGACGTCCCCGGCATCACCGCATACTTCCAGCCGCTGCAGGACCTGACCGTGGAAGACCGTGTCAGCCGCACCCAATACCAGTACCTCGTCGAGAGCATGGACGGCGACGCGCTGGCGGCGTCCCTGCCACCGCTGCTGGCGGCCCTCCGTTCGCTGCCGCAGCTCACGGACGTCGCGAGCAACGTACAGGACGCGGGCCTGAAGGCCTACCTGGAAATCGACCGCGATGCGGCGAGCCGCCTGGGCGTCACCGTGGCCGCCATCGACGACGCGTTGTACAGCGCGTTCGGCCAGCGCCTCGTGTCGACCATCTTCACGCAGACGAACCAGTACCGCGTCGTGCTGGAAGCGCAGCGCGACCGCGACGCCGGCCTGAAGGCGCTGGGCAGCCTCTACGTCAGCGGCGCGAACGGCCGCCAGGTCCCGCTCGCCACGCTCGTGCGCGTTCGCGAGGCGCCGGCAAACCTCCTGATCAGCCGCGAGAAGCAGTTCCCCGCCGCGACCATCTCGTTCAACCTGGCCGACGGGTATTCGCTGGGCGACGCCGTCGCCGCCATCGAGGCGAAGCGCGCCACGCTGGACCTGCCGGACGCCGTGCAGACGCGCTTCCGCGGCGCCGCCCTCGCCTTCCGCACGGCGCTGTCGAACGAGTTCTTCCTGATCGTGGCAGCGCTGGTGACCATGTACATCGTGCTGGGCGTGCTGTACGAAAGCTTCGTGCATCCGCTCACGATCCTGTCGACGTTGCCGTCGGCCGGCATCGGCGCCCTGCTCGCGCTGTGGGTGGGCGGCCACGACCTCTCCGTGATCGCCATCATCGGCATCGTCCTCCTGATCGGCATCGTGCAAAAGAACGCCATCATGATCATCGACTTCGCGCTGGAGGCGGAGCGCAGCCGCGGCCTGCATCCGCGCGCCGCGATCTACGAAGCGTGCCTGCTGCGCCTGCGCCCGATCCTGATGACGACGCTGGCCGCCCTGTTCAGCGCCGTACCGATGATCTTCGGCAGCGGCCCCGGCGCCGAGCTGCGCGAGCCGCTCGGCATCGCCCTTGTCGGCGGGCTGCTGGCCAGCCAGGCGCTGACCTTGTTCACGACACCGGTCATCTACCTCGCCTTCGACCGGCTGGGCCGCAGGTTCGGCCGCGCGTCCGCAGTCCCGGCCGTGCGGCCGGGCGAAGCGCAGGTGGTGGAGCTGCGCGCGTGAATTTCTCGGCCTTCTTCATCCGCCGGCCCGTCGCCACGATCCTGCTCACGCTGGCCATCGCGCTGCCCGGCATGCTCGCGTACGCGCTGCTGCCGCGCGCGGCCCTGCCCCAGGTCGACTTTCCCACCTTGAGCGTGCAGGCCAACCTGCCCGGCGCCAGCCCGGAAACGATGGCCGCCACGGTGGCGACGCCGCTCGAACGCGTGCTGGGACGCATCGCGGGCATCACGGAAATGACGTCGTCCAGCACGCAGGGCGTCACGCGCATCAACCTGCAGTTCGACATCGACCGCGACATCGACGGCGCCGCGCGCGACGTGCAGTCCGCCATCAACGCGGCCCGCGCGCTGCTGCCCACGATGCCGAACAACCCGTCGTACCGCAAATCGAATTCGGCCGGCCCTCCGGTCATGACGTTCGCGCTGCGCTCGGAGACGCACACGCAGGACCAGTTGTACGACATCGCCTTCACCCTGCTGGGCCAGAAGGTCTCGCAGGTGAAGGGCGTGGGCCAGGTGAACGTCAATGGCAGCTCGCTGCGTGCCGTGCGCATCGAGGTCGACCCGAACATCCTGAACCAGTACGGCATCGGCCTGGAAAAGGTGCGGCAGGCGCTTGCGGCCGCCAACGTCAACGCGCCCAAGGGCTTCGTCGAGGACGGGCAGCGGCGCTGGCAGATCGACGTCAACGACCAGGCCCGCCAGGCGCGCGACTACCGCAACCTCGTCGTCGCGTGGAACAAGGATGCGCCGGTGCGGCTGTCCGACGTGGCGCGCGTGCGCGACGCCGTGCAGGACGTGCGCAACGCCGGCACGTACGGCGGCAAGCCGGCCGTGATCATCGCCGCCTACGCGCAGCCGGGCGCCAACGTGATCGCCACCGTCGACGCGCTGCGCGCCCTGCTGCCGCAACTGCGGGCGATGGCGCCGGCCGGCGTCGACGTGGACGTCGCGATCGACCGCAGTTCCACCATCCGCAAGTCGCTGGCGGAAGTGCAGGAAACGCTGGCCATCGCCGTCGCGCTCGTGGTCGCGGTGACGTTCCTGTTCCTGCGCAACGGCCGGGCCACGCTGATCCCCAGCATCGCGATTCCCGTGTCGCTGCTGGGCACCCTCGCCATCATCTATGTGCTCGGCTACAGCCTGAACAACCTGTCGCTGATGGCCCTGATCATCTCGACAGGCTTCGTCGTGGACGACGCCATCGTCGTCGTGGAAAACGCCGTGAAACACATCGAGGACGGGATGGCGCCCGTCGCCGCCGCGCTGCGCGGCGCCCGGGAAGTGGGTTTTACGGTGCTCGCGATGAGCGTGTCGCTCGTGGCCGTGTTCATCCCGCTGCTGTTCATGGGCGGCATCGTCGGGCGGCTGTTCCGCGAGTTCGCCGTCACCCTGTCGCTCGCCGTGCTGATCTCGCTCGTCATCTCGCTGACGACGACGCCGATGCTGTGCGCCCTGCTGCTGCGCCCCGCCGGCACGCACCGCGCGCCGGGCCGCCTGGACCGCCTGATGGACGTGCCGCTCGCGTGGTACCGCCGCACGCTGGACTGGACCTTGCGCCACGCGGGGTTCACCCTGCTCGTGCTCGCGGCCACGATCGCGCTGAACACGTGGCTGTACACGATCGTGCCGAAAGGGTTCTTCCCGATCCAGGACACGGGCCGGCTGATGGGTTCCTTCCAGGCCGACCAGAGCAGGTCGTTCCAGGCGATGCGGCAGAAAATCGACCGCATGCTGAAGATCCTCGGCCAGGATCCGGACATCGACAATTTTTACGAATACTCGGGCGGCTTCGGCAGCCAGCAAACGAATACGGGCACCGTGTTCGTGCGCCTGAAACCGCTGGGCGAACGCAAGGCGAGCGCCCAGGAGATCATCGCCCGCCTGCGTCCCAAGCTGGCCGGCGTGCCCGGCATCTCGCTGTTCCTGTCGTCGAACCAGGACCTGACCATCGGCGCCCGCTCCAGCAGCGCGCAATACCAGTACACGATCCTGTCGAGCGACCTGGATGCCCTGCGCACGTTCGCTCCGCGCCTGCGCGGCGCACTCGCACGGCTGCCGCAGCTCACGGACGTCAACAGCGACTTCCAGGACAAGGGCCTGCAAACGCGCCTCGTCGTCGACCGCGCGGCGGCCGCGCGGCTCCGCATCACGGCGCGCCAGATCGACGCCACCCTGAACGACGCGTTCGGACAGCGGCCCGTCTCCACGATCTACGAACCGCTGAACCAGTACTTCGTCGTCCTTACCCTGCTGCCGCAGTTCACGCAGGACGCCGCCGCGCTGAACCACATCTACCTGACGGGCGCCGATGGTGCGAAAGTGCCGCTGGCCGCCATCAGCCACTGGGAACGCCAGACGGCGCCGCTGGCCATCAACCATCAGGGCCCCGCCGCGGCGACGACCATCTCGTTCAACCTGGCACCCGGCGTCACGCTCGACGAGGCCGCGGCGCTCGTCGACAAGGCGTTCGCGAGCCTGAATCCGCCAGACACGGTCACGGGCCGCTTCGCCGGCGCCGCCCAGGTGTTCCAGGATTCGCTCGCGACGCAGCCGTGGCTGATCCTCGCGGCGCTGCTGTCCGTGTACATCGTGCTGGGCATCCTGTACGAAAGCGCGATCCACCCTCTGACGATCCTGTCCACCTTGCCCTCCGCCGGCGTCGGCGCACTGCTGGCGCTGATGGCGTGCGGCACCGAGTTCTCGCTGATCGCGTTCATCGGCGTGATCCTGCTCGTCGGGATCGTCAAGAAGAACGCGATCATGATGATCGACACGGCGCTGCAGCTGGAACGCGACCAGGGCCTGGGACCGGAAGCCTCGATCCGCCAGGCCTGCCTGCTGCGCTTCCGCCCGATCCTGATGACGACCCTGGCCGCGCTGTTCGGCGCGCTGCCGCTGGCCCTCGGTGCCGGCGACGGCGCGGAGCTGCGCCGGCCGCTCGGTCTCGCCATCGTCGGCGGCCTGCTGTTCAGCCAGGCCCTCACGCTGTACACGACGCCCGTCGTCTACCTCGCGCTCGACCGCCTGCGCCATAAGGCCCTGCGCCGCTTCAGGCACGCGCCGGTACTTGCAACAACCTGAATCTGCACCCAATGAACGCTATTCGCCTTACCCTGCTCGCCCTGCTCGTCTCCGGCTGCGCCACCGGGCCCACCTATCATCGTCCCGACGTCCCCGTCACCGCATTCAAGGAGGCGGCCACGCTGCCGGCCTGGAAATATGCCGAGCCCGCGGCGCTCGACGCGCAGGGCCGCTGGTGGCTCGCGTACGACGACACGTACCTGTCCGGACTCGTCGAGGAAGCGGGCCGCGCCAACGACACGATCCGCATCAGCGAGGCGCGCTACCGGCAGGCGCTCGCCCTCGCCGCATCGTCGCGCGCGAACCTGTTCCCGTTCCTCGACCTGACCGGAGGCGTGAAACGCGGCACGGGCAACGGCAGCGGCGGCGCGGGCAATGTCGCGACGAACCGCCGCATCGGCCTCGAAGCGGGCTGGGAAGCGGATGTCTGGGGTCGCGTGCGCAACCAGGCCGCGGCCGGCGACTTTGCCGCGCAGGCCGGTGCGGCCGACCTGGCAGCGGCGAAACTGGCCGTGCAGGCGGCGGTGGCGCAGGTCTACTTCCAGGTCCGGATCCTCGATGCACAACAGCGCCTGCTGGACGGTACCGCACAGGCGTACGAACGCAGCCTGCAACTGACGCAGCAGCGGTTGCGCTTCGGCGTCGCGACGCCGGCCGACGTGGCCCAGGCGCAGGCGCAGCTGAAATCCACGCAGGCGCAGGCCGTCGACAACCGCGTGCAGCGCAATCAGCTGGAACATGCGCTCGCCGTGCTGCTGGGCCGCGAGCCTGCTTCCTTCGCGCTGGCGCCGGCGGTGTACGTCGCGGCGAAAGTCCCCGTGGTGCCGCCCGGCGTGCCATCCAGGCTGCTGGAGCGCCGTCCGGACGTGGCCGCCGCCGAGCGCCGCGTTGCCAGTGCCAACGCGAGCGTCGGGGCTGCGCAAGCCGCGTATTTCCCCGACCTGACCTTGTCGGCCACGGGCGGCTTCCAGAGCACGGAAGGGGCGCAATGGCTGACGGTGCCGCACCGTGTATGGGCGCTCGGCCCCGCGCTGGCGGTCACCCTGTTCGACGGCGGCGCCCGGCGCGCGCAGGCGGACAATGCCATCGCCGCCTACGACGCGACCGTGGCCAGTTATCGCCAGACGGTGCTGGACAGCATGCAGGAAGTGGAAGATGCGCTGGCCCTGCTGGCGGGGCTCGAACAGGAATCGGAACTGCTGGACGCGGCCGTGCAGGCGTCGCGCGAATCGGAGCGGCAGATGCTGGCCCGCTACCAGGCCGGCACGACCGACTACCTGAGCGTGGTGACCGTGCAGGCGACGGCACTGGCGGCCGAACGCAGCGCGCTGGCCGCGCAGGGACGCAGGCTGGCGGCAAGCGTCAGCCTGGTCAAGGCGTTGGGTGGAGGGTGGAACGGATAATCAGACGGCGTCGAGGGCCTGTGCCAGGTCCTCGAGCAGGTCGTCGATATGCTCGATCCCGATCGACAGGCGCACCGTGTCTTCCGTCACGCCCGCCTTCGCCAGTTCGTCCGGGCCCAGCTGGCGATGCGTCGTCGACGCCGGGTGGCATGCGAGCGACTTCGCATCGCCGATGTTGACGAGGCGCGTGAACAGCTTGAGCGCATCCTGGAAGCGCGCCCCGCCCTCGCGCCCGCCGGACACGCCGAACGTCAGCACGCCGGACGGCCGGCCCTCCAGGTATTTCACGGCGAGGTCGTGGTTCGGATGGTCGGGCAATCCGGCATAGTTGACCCAGCGGACCTTGGGATGGCGGTCCAGGTACTCGGCCACCTTCAGCGTGTTCTCCGTGATGCGGTCCAGGCGCAGTGCGAGCGTCTCGATGCCTTGCAGGATCAGGAAGGCATTGAACGGCGAGATCGCGCCGCCCGTGTTACGCAGCGGGACCACGCGCGCGCGGCCGATGAAGGCGGCCGGGCCGAGCGCCTCCGTGTACACGACGCCGTGGTACGACACGTCCGGCTCGTTCAGGCGGCGGAAGCGTTCCTTGTGCTCCGCCCACGGGAACTTGCCGGAATCGACGATGATGCCGCCGATCGAGTTGCCATGGCCGCCCAGGTACTTGGTCAGCGAATGCACGACGATGTCCGCGCCGTGTTCGATGGGACGCAACAGGTACGGTGTCGCGACCGTGTTGTCGACGATGAGCGGCACGCCGTGGCGGTGCGCGACCTCCGCGATCTTTTCGATGTCCGTGATGTTCCCGAGCGGGTTGCCGATGGATTCGACGTACACGGCCTTCGTGCGTTCGTCGATCAGGTGCGCGAACGATTCCGGTTCGCGATAATCGGCAAAGCGCGTCTGAATGCCGAACTGCGGTAGCGTATGCGCGAACAGGTTGTAGGTGCCGCCATACAAGGTCGACGCGGAGACGATGTTGTCGCCCGCTTCCGCGATGGTCAGGATCGCATACGTGATCGCCGTCTGCCCGGACGCCAGCGCCAGCGCGCCGATGCCGCCTTCCAGCGCCGCCACGCGCTGCTCCAGCACGTCCTGCGTCGGGTTCATGATGCGCGTGTAGATATTCCCCGGCACCTTCAGGTCGAACAGGTCCGCCCCGTGCTGCGTGCTGTCGAACGCGTACGACACCGTCTGGTAGATCGGCACCGCGACGGCGCGCGTGGTCGGGTCGGGCGAATAGCCGCCGTGGACGGCGATGGTCTCTCGTTTCATGGCTTCTCCGTGATCGTTTTGGTGCTCTGGACTATACGGTCGGGTGGCACGCGCGGTGAACGAAGGACTGCGCATAACGACATGCGAATTCCTTCGATGTCATTTTCTCCACACCCCGCTATAGTCCGCTCGACCATGACCCTGCAAGCCCATCACATCGCCTGCGTGCGCGGCGGCCGCACGCTGTTCTCGAACATCAACCTCGCCGTCGGGCCGGGTGACGCGTTGTGGGTCGCCGGCGCGAACGGCAGCGGCAAGAGCAGCCTGCTGCGCATCCTGTGCGGCCTGAGCGCGCCGGCCGCCGGCGCCGTGCACTGGCGCGGCCGCGACATCGCGACGTCGCGCGACGACTACCACCGCGACCTGTTCTACTGCGGCCACGCGCCCGGCCTGAAGGACGACCTGCCCGCGTGGCGCAACATCGACGTCGCACGCCGCATCGCGGGCCAGTCCGGCGGCATCGACGACGCACGCCGCGCGCTCGCGCTGTTCGGGCTGGAGCACGTGCTACACCTGCCGTGCGCGATCCTGTCGCAGGGCCAGCGCAAGCGCGTCGCTCTCGCACGGCTGGCGCTCGCACCGCGGCCGGCACTCCTGATCCTCGACGAACCGTTTTCCGCCCTGGACACCGGTTCCATCGCCGCGCTGCACGAGCTGCTGGAGCGGCATCTCGAGGAAGGCGGCAGCATCGTCTACACGACCCACCAGGACCTGGCACTCTCCGCGGGCCGCCTGCACCGGCTCGACCTGGGCGGGCAGCGCTGATGCTGGCCACCTTCCTCTGCATCGTCCGGCGCGACCTGGAGCTCGCCCTGCGTCGCCGCGCGGACGTGTTCACGACCCTGTTCTTCTTCGTCATCGTGATCTCGCTGTTCCCGCTCGGCGTGGGCCCGGAACCGGCGCTGCTGCGCACGATGGCGCCCGGCATCCTGTGGGTGGCGGCGCTGCTGGCATCGATGCTGTCGCTGGCGCGCCTGTTCGCGCCGGACCATGCGGACGGCACGCTCGAACAGATGCTGCTGTCGCCCGAACCGCTGGTCGTGCTAGTGGCGGCAAAGATCCTCGCGCACTGGCTCGTCGCGGGCCTGCCGCTCGTGCTGCTGGCGCCGCTGCTGGCGCTGCAGTTCGATCTGGCGCCGCCGGCAATCGGCGTGCTCGCACTGAGCCTGTTGATCGGCACGCCGGTCCTGAGCCTGTTCGGCGCCATCGGCGGTGCCCTCACGCTGGGCCTGCGCGGCGGCGGCGTGCTCGTCGCGCTGCTCGTGCTGCCCCTGTACGTGCCGGTGCTGATCTTCGGCGCGGGTGCCGTGGGCGCGGAGATGGGCGGCATGGACGGCGCGGCGCACCTGTCGCTGCTGGGCGCCCTGCTCGCGGGCGCCGTCGCATTGGCGCCATGGGCCACGGCACGCGCGTTGCGCATCGCGGTGGAATGACGCGCTCATAACCTAATGCGAACTTATTCGATTACTTTTTTTGCACCGGCCGATATAGTGAACCCGTCCCTGCCATTCTCCCGTTGGGACGGTCTCCTGGGCCCGCGTCCAACAACACGCGGGCTTTTTTTTGAACGCCAACGACGTATCGAACATGACTCCACCGACTTCCCACGCGGCTGCGCGCCTGGCGCCCGGCCGCATCCACTGGTTCGGCTACGCGTCGCCGCAGGTCTTCTATCCCGTCGCGGGCCGCCTCATTCCCTGGTTCGCCGGCGCGGCGCTGGTCCTGGCCGCCATCGGCCTTGCCATCGGCTTCCTCGTCGCCCCCACCGACCACCAGCAGGGCGACGCCTACCGCATCATCTTCGTGCACGTGCCGGCGGCCTGGCTGTCCATGCTGATCTATGTCGCGATGGCCTTCTGGGCCGGGCTCGGTCTCGTGTTGAACACACGCCTGTCCGCGATGATGGCGCGCGCGCTGGCGCCCACCGGCGCGCTGTTCACGTTCCTCGCGCTGTGGACGGGCGCCCTGTGGGGCCGGCCCACGTGGGGCGCGTGGTGGGTGTGGGATGCGCGCCTGACGTCGGAACTCCTGCTGCTGTTCCTGTATGTCGGCTTCATGGCGCTGCAGTCCGCCATCGACGATCCGGTGCGCGGCGACAAGGCCGGCGCCGTGATCGCCCTCGTCGGCGTGGTCAACGTCCCCGTCATCTATTTTTCCGTCCAGTGGTGGAACACGCTGCACCAGGGCGCCTCCGTCAGCCTGCGCGCGGCACCTTCCATGGCCACGACGATGCTGGCGGGGATGCTCGTGATGACGCTCGCGCTGTGGGCTTACGCCATCGCCGCCGTGCTCGCGCGGCTGCGCTGCATCATTCTCGAACGGGGAGCGGCACGATGATCTGGCACACCTGGAGCGACTTTATCTCGATGGGCGGCTACGCGCCCTATGTCTGGGGCTCCGTCGGCGCGACGGCTGCCGGCATTGCGCTGGAAGTGCTGGCGCTGCGCGCACGCCGCCGCGCCGCACTGTCGAAAGGCCGGCCATGAGCTTGAAAGCCCGCCACAAACGCCTGATCCTGCTGGCCGGCGCGCTGGCCCTGCTTGCCATCGCCACGATGCTCGTGCTGTCCGCGTTCCGCAAGAACCTCGTGTTCTTCTTCACGCCCACGCAAGTCCTGGCGGGCGAAGCGCCGCGCGGACAAAGCCTGCGCATCGGCGGCCTCGTCGAAAACGGGACCCTGCAGCGCCAGGCGGACGGCGTCACCGTCAGCTTCGTCGTCACGGACCTCGCGCACAAGGTGACGGTCAACTACCGCGGCATCCTGCCGGACCTGTTCAAGGAAGGCAAGGGTGTCGTCGCGCAGGGCCGCCTCGATGCGAACCACGTGTTCGTCGCCGACCAGGTGCTGGCCAAGCACGACGAGAATTACATGCCGCCCGAAGCGGCCGACGCATTGAGGAAAGGCGCCCTCGCCGCCAACGAATCGAAAGGCAAGCCATGATCCCGGAACTCGGCAACGTCGCGCTGGTGCTGGCACTGTGCCTCGCCATCCTGCAGGGCACCCTGCCGCTCGCCGGTTCGCTGAACGGCAACGCACGCTGGCTGGCGCTGGCGCGCTCCGCGGCCGTCGGCCAGGCGCTGTTCGTCACACTGGCGTTCGCGATCCTCGTGCACGCATTCGCCGTCAACGATTTCTCCGTCGCCTACGTCGCCGGCAACTCGAACACGGCGCTGCCGCTCGTCTACCGCATCACGGCGACGTGGGGCGGGCACGAAGGGTCGCTGCTGCTGTGGGTGCAGACGCTCGCACTGTGGACGCTCGCCGTCGTCGCGTTCAGCCGCCAGCTGCCGCCGGCGACATCCGCGCGCGTGCTGGCCGTGATGGGACTCGTCGCCATCGGCTTCCTGTCGTTCACGCTGTTCACGTCGAATCCGTTCGACCGCAGCCTGCCCGCGCCCCCGGACGGCCGCGACCTGAATCCGCTGCTGCAGGACGTGGGCATGATCGTGCATCCGCCGCTGCTGTACATGGGCTATGTCGGCTTCTCCGTCGCCTTCGCATTCGCCATCGCCGCATTGATCGGCGGCGAGCTCGATGCGGCGTGGGCGCGCTGGGCGCGGCCGTGGACGCTCGTTGCGTGGACCTTCCTCACGCTCGGCATCTTCCTCGGCAGCTTCTGGGCCTATTACGAACTGGGCTGGGGCGGCTGGTGGTTCTGGGACGCCGTGGAAAACGCGTCGTTCATGCCGTGGCTCGTCGGTGCGGCGCTGATCCATTCGCTGGCCGTGACGGAAAAACGGGGCGCCTTCCGTAACTGGACGGTGCTGCTCGCGATCCTCGCGTTTTCCTTGTCGCTGCTGGGCACCTTCCTCGTCCGCTCCGGCGTGCTGACGTCCGTGCACGCATTCGCGTCCGATCCGCGCCGCGGCCTGTTCATCCTCGTGTTCCTCGCCATCGTCATCGGCGGCTCGCTGGCGCTGTACGCGTGGCGTGCGCCCACGATCGGCCTCGGCGGCCGCTTCGCATTGTTCTCGCGCGAGTCGCTGCTCCTCGTGAACAACGTGCTGCTGCTCGTGGCCGCGGCCACGGTGCTGCTGGGCACCCTGTATCCGCTGTTCCTCGATGCGCTGGGCGGCGGCAAGATCTCCGTCGGGCCGCCGTATTTCGAGACCGTGTTCGTGCCGCTGATGGTGCCCCTGCTGCTCCTGATCGCCGTCGGTCCGTTCGTCCCATGGAAGAACGGTTCGCTGCGCGACGTGGCCGTGCGCCTGCGTCCGGCCGCGCTGCTCACGGTGGTGCTGGGCGCGGCCGGGCTGTTCGTCGTGCACGGTTCGCCGGCCGTCGCGCTGGGCGTGCTGCTGGCGGCGTGGACGCTGTCCGCCACCTTGCAGCACATCGTCCGCAACCTGCTGCAGGCGCCGCGCGGCACGTCGCTCGCCCGGCGCGCCTCGCGCCAGGGCGCGGCCTGGTGGGGCATGGTGATCGCGCATGCGGGCGTCGGCATCTTCGTCATCGGCGTCACGCTCGTCAAGGGCACGGAGACGGCCGACGACGTGAGCCTGCGCGTGGGTGGCAGCGCCCGCGCGGGCGACTACACGTTCACGTTCGAGGGACTTGAGAAGATCCGCGCGTCGAACTACGTCGGGGCGCGCGCCACGTTCGCCGTCACGCGGGACGGCCTGCGCGTCGCGACCCTGCATCCGGAAAAGCGCTTCTACACGGTGCAGCAGATGCCGACGACGGAAGCCGCCATCGACCGCGGCTTTGCGCGCGACCTGTACGTGTCGCTGGGCGAACTGACGAAGGACGGCACATGGATCGTGCGCATCCAGCACAAGCCCTTCATGGGCTGGATCTGGGCCGGCTGCCTCGTCATCGCGGCCGGCGGACTGCTGGCCGCCGTCGACCGCCGCTACCGCACGCGCCGCGCGCCTTTGCCCATGCAGGCAGCGGATGCCGTGCGTGCCGCGCCGGCCATCCCCGTTCCATCATCATCGAGGTCCGCATGAAACGCTACGCCATCCCGCTCGGCATCTTCGCCATCCTGCTCGTCTTCCTCGGCGTGGGCCTGCGCCTGAAGCCGCAGGAAGTCCCGTCCCCGTTCATCGGCAAACCGGCGCCCGCCTTCACCCTGTCGCAGCTCGAACAGACCGACAAGACCTTCTCCCCGCAGGACATGCGCGGCAAGGTCTGGCTGTTCAATGTGTGGGCGTCGTGGTGCACGTCGTGCCGCGCCGAGCATCCCGTGCTGGTGGAATTCGCGAAGCAGGCGTCGGTCCCTATCGTGGGCCTGAACTACATGGACGTGCGCGAGGACGGCAGCCGCTGGCTCGACAAGTTCGGCAACCCGTATGCGCTGTCCGTGTTCGATGCGGACGGCAAGGTCGGTACGGACTATGGTGTGTACGGCGTGCCCGAGACGTTCGTCATCGACCGCCAGGGCAACATCCGTCTCAAGCTAACCGGCCCCGTGACGCCGGAGATCATCAAGACCACGCTGTTGCCGCTGATCCGGGAGCTGGAACATGCGTAAGCGCCTCGCCACCCTGCTGCTGTGCGCGGCGCTCGCGCCGGCCGGCGCGCAACCGGACGGCGCGACGCTCGACCGGCGCGTCGAGCGCGTGACCGCGGAGCTGCGCTGCCTCGTGTGCCAGAACCAGACCATCGCCGATTCGCACGCGGAGCTGGCCCTGATGCTGAAGCGCCAGGTGCGCGACATGCTGGCGCGCGGCGCCTCCGAGCAGCAGGCCATCGACTTCATGGTGCAGCGCTACGGCGACTTCGTGCTGTACCGCCCACCCGTCAAGGCCAGCACGTGGCTGCTGTGGTTCGGCCCCTTCGGCCTGCTGCTGGCCGGCCTCGCATTGCTGTTCGCCCGCCTGCGCGCGCGCCAACTCGAATCCGATGAGGAGTTTCCCGCATGACGTCTTTCCTGCTCGGCGCGATCGCCCTGGTGGCCATCGCCCTCGCCTTTGCTTTGGCACCGCTGCTGCGCCGTCAGCCGGCCGCCCCGTCATCGCACCCCACAGCGCGCCCGGACCGCGACTGGTCGCCCATCGCCGTGGGCCTCGTGCTCCCCGCCGCTGCCGTGGCGCTGTATGCCGCCATCGGCACGCCGCAGGCCGTGCTCGCGCCGCCGCCGCAGGCGGAAGCGCCAGCGATCGGTCCGGCGCAGATCGAGGCGATGGTAGCCCGCCTGGCCGAGCGCCTGAAGACCGAGCCGGACGACGTCGAAGGCTGGCGCATGCTCGCGCACTCGTACGAGACCTTGCGCCGCTTCGATGCGGCCGTGGAGGCGTACCGTCACCTGATCGCGCTGGAACCGAACAATGCGAACGGCCTCACCGATGCCGCCGTCGCGCTGGGAATGGCGCTGAACCAGGATCTGTCGGGCGAACCGGAACGGCTGATCGACCGGGCGCTCGCGATCAATCCGAACCACGTGCAGGCCCTCGCGCTGAAGGGCAGCGCCGCCTACGAACGGGGCGATTACGCGCAGGCGATCCCGCCCTGGAAAAGGATACTGGCGATGGTGCCGCAGGATTCGGAGATGGCGCGCTCGATCGGCGCCAGTGTGGCGAAGGCGGAAGCGTTGGCGGCGAAACGGGATCGCCGCTGACGCTTCACTGCGCGGCGGGACGCAGCATCACGAACTGCGACGTATCTCCCCGCCGCACGAGCAAGACCGATGCCTTCCCCGCTTTATCCGCCTGCTGCGCGAACGCGGCAGCACTGGCCACGTCCGCATTATCGAGCGCGAGGATGATGTCGCCCGGGCGCACGCCCGCCACCTGCGCCGCACCCTCCACCTTGTCGACCACGACGCCCGTGCGCGCGCCCAGCTCCGCCTTCTGCGCCGCCGTCAGGTCCAGCACCGACACGCCCAGCCGGTTGCCCGCCGCCGCCGGCGCGGCCTTGGGCTGCGGCCTGGATGCCGTCCGTTCCGATTCCAGCTCGGCCAGCGTGATGGTGACGTGGCGCGCCGTCCCGTTGCGCAGCACGGTCAGGTTGACGGTCGTGCCGGGCCGCGTGTCGGCCGCCAGGCGGCGCAGTTGCGCGCTGCGCTCGATGGCCGCACCGTTGAACGCGACGATGATGTCGCCGTCGCGCAGCCCCGCCTGTTCGGCCGGGCCGCCCCGTTCGATGCGGCCGACGAATCCACCCTGCGTGTGCGCGAGGCCCAGCGCCTCCGCCACGTCACGGTCGACGTCCGTCAGGTAGACGCCCATGCGGCCGCGCGTCACGTGTCCGCTGCCTTTCAGTTGCCCGGCCACGCGCAGCGCGTCCTCGATCGGGATCGCGAACGAGATGCCCATGAAGCCGCCGGAACGGCTGTAGATCTGCGAATTGATGCCGACCACTTCGCCACGCAGGTTGATCAGCGGGCCGCCCGAGTTGCCGGGGTTGACCGGCACGTCGGTCTGGATCAGCGGGAGGAAGTCGCCCGTCTCGCGCGCCCGGGCGGAGACGATGCCCGCCGTGACCGTGTTGTCCAGGTCGAACGGCGAGCCGATCGCGATGACCCATTCGCCCGCTTTCGTGTCGGCGGAATGGCCCGCGGCGAGCGTCGGCAGGCCGGCAGCATCGATCTTCAGGATGGCGACATCGGTGCGCTTGTCGACGCCGACGACCCGCGCCCTGAGTTCGCGCCGGTCGGCCAGTTTCACGTACACCTCGTCGGCACCGTCGACGACGTGGGCATTGGTCAGCACGTCGCCGTCGCGCGACACGATGAAGCCGGACCCGACGCCGCGCCGCACGCGCTCCGGGGGCTCGTCCGACGGCAGCGGAGGATGATCGCGCGGCAGCGGCTCGCCGAAGAAGCGCCGGAACAGCTCGCGCGTCTCCGGATCGTCGGCCTCGCGCGCGGCAACCGTCCGCGTGGTCCGGATGTTGACGACGGCGGGACCGGCTTGCTCGACTAGGGCGCTGAAGTCGGGTCCCACCGACGCGGCGTGCGCGACACCGAGCACGCAGGCGAAAAGAAGTGGAGACGCGTAACGGAGGGATGTCATGGGCATCTCCACCGACGGCTCAGTTGACGGCGAAGCAGTACAGCAACCCCGCCCCGCCCGTGCTGACGAGATTCTCCTGCCCGCAGCCGCGGCTGGCGTGCGCCGAGTTCCACGACGTGTTGCCGCCGCCGGTACGGTCGAAATGGCCCAGCTGCGTGGACGCATCCGCCGCGCTGCTCGTATAGTTGCGGCACGTGTGGTCGGCCGCATCCGCGAACGCACGGCCGTCCGGCGTCGACCCGGTGATGATGTCGTGCTCGTTCGGCTTGTCGCCGAAGCCTTTCACCGGTTCGTTCTTTTCCGTGAAGACGGTGGCGCGGGTCAGGTTGTTGCCCAGGCGGGCCGCCTCCAGCGTGTCGCCGTGCAGGTGCGCGACGTCGCGCGCGACGACGGCGCCGCGCGTGTTGTACCACGGGCCCTGGCCGATGCGGTCGCGCGCGTTGACGGCCGGCTGGCCGTCCGTCGCCTGCGTGCTGAGGTAGGCGTGCCACGTGCGGTTGCCGGCGCCTGCGGCCGTTGCCAGTTTCTGGCAGTGAGCGTCGGCGCCGGCGAGGCCGCCGAGATTACCGCCCTTGCCCACGCCTTCGCTGGTGACGAAGAAGCCGAGCGGCTTCGCCGGATCGGTCGAGCGCGCGGTGGATTGCTGGGCCACGGCCGGGAGGACGCAGGCGGTGGCGAGGAGCGCGGCGGCGACGGCCGCGTGTTTCAGGTTGCTCATATCAGTCCTTGGCCTTGAAGTCGTCGTGGCAAGCCTTGCAGGTGCGGGTCAGCTTGCCGTACTGGGTCTTGATGGCGGCCGCGTCGCCGCCGGCGGCCAGCGAGGCCAGCTCGTTCGCTTCCTTCGCGAAGCTCGCGCCCAGTTCGCCGAAGTGCTTCGTGTCCTTGAACGCTTCCGGCTTGGCGCTCGTCTCGTGCCAGCCCTTGCCCTGCTCCGTGCCCGGTGCGAACAGCGCGCCGAGGCCCGAGTTGGCGACGGCGGCAATGGTGTTGGCGGCGCGCAGGACCTCGTCCTTGTTGTACTGGCCGTCCAGCGAGGCCTTGATGCGGCCCGAGTTCCAGGCCACGATCTGGAACGCGGACTGGCGCCACTTGATCAGGTTTTCCGGCTTCGGGCCCTGCTGGGCGAGTGCCGACGCCGACGCGGCAATCACGGCAAGTGCGACGAGGGTCTTGGTACGCTTGTTCATTGTTTTCCTTTTCTTGGAGGGTGAAAATGACGATGGCCGGGCCTCAGGCGCGCAGGGTCCGGTCGAACAGGGCCAGCGTGCGTTGCCACGCGAGCCGCGCCGCCGCTTCGTCATAGCGCGGCGTCGTATCGTTGTTGAAGCCGTGTTCCACGCCCGGGTACACATAGCCCTCGTGGCGGATGCCGGCCGATGTCAGGGCGGCCGCGTAGCCCGGCCAGGCCTCCAGCAGGCGCGCGTCGTTGCCGGCGTGGTGGACAAGCACCTGGGCCTTGATTCGCGGGACGTCCGCCGCTGCCGGCGCGGCCCCGTAGAACGGCACGGCCGCGGCCAGGTCGGGCAGCCGGGTCGCGAGCAGGTTCGCGATCCCGCCGCCGTAGCAGAAACCCACGACGCCGACCTTGCCGTTCGTGCCGGGCAGCGTCTTCAACGCGCCGGCCGCGGCGACGAAGTCTTCGCGCGTCTTCGCCTGGTCCAGTTTCTGGAACAGCGCGCGGGCCTTGTCCTCGTCGCCGGGATAGCCGCCCAGCGGGTGCAGCGCGTCGGGCGCGAACGCGACGTAGTCGGACAACGCGAGGCGGCGCGCGATGTCTTCGATGTGCGGATTCAGGCCGCGGTTCTCGTGCACCACCAGCACGGCGCCCAGCTTGCCCTGCGCATTGGCCGGGCGCACGAGGTAGCCGTGCACCTTGCCGTTGCCGTCCGGGGACGGGAAATCGACTCGGCTGCCCACGATGCGCGGGTCGGTCGGTGCGACCTGCTGCGCCTGGGCGAAGTTCGGGCTCAGGGCCGCGAGCAGCGCTTCGGCCGACAGCACGCCGGCCGCGACCTTGCCGGCCGATCGCAAGAAGCCCCGGCGGCTCAAGTCGCCGTGCACGTATTTGTCGAACAGCTGCAGCACCTGCGGGTCGAAATCCTTCGCGGTCTTGCGGGTCATTTTGCGCGCCCCTCGTAGCCCTGGGCCAGCAGCGCGATCCTGTAGGCGGCGCCGCGGCCGACGACGTACAGCGTGTGCTTGCCGGGTCCGGAAAACGCGAGGTTCTGCGGCTTCTTCGGCAACGCGATCACGCCCAGCGCGTCGCCGCGCGGACCGAACACTTCGATGCCGGCGTTCGACGCCACGTACAGGCGCCCGGCACCGTCGACCGCGAGTCCGTCGGCGCCGCTGGACCAGCCCGTGTCTCCCTTGCTCCAGCCGGCGAGGCGCGCGAAGTCGCGGCGCTTGCCGACCGTGCCGTCCGGCGCCACGTCGTACGCGAGCACGTGCTCTCCCTGCGTGTTGGCCACGTACAGCGTCTTTTCATCCGGCGAGAGCTGGATGCCGTTCGGCCGCTCGATGTCGGCCGCCACGCGTTCCAGCTTGCCCGACGCCGGGATGCGGTACACGGCGGGCTTGGCCACGGCATGCGCATGCTGGGCGGGACGCGTGCCCGGCGGTGCGCCGGAATCGGTGAAGTAGACGCTGCCGTTGCGGCCGACCACGAGGTCGTTCGGGCGGCCGAACGGCAGGCCGTCCCACCCGTCCGCCAGGGTGCGCGCCTTGTCGGCCGGCGCGACGATGCCCACGCGCGGCTCGCGCACCTGCACGGCGTACAGCGCGCCGTTCGCGCCGAAGCCCAGGCCATTCGAACCGTTGCTGTTGTCGAGGTAGGTCGACGTGGTGCCGTCCGCCTGGACACGCGTGATGCGGTTGCCCGTCGTCTCCGTGAAGATCAGGCTCCCGTCGGGCAGCGCCAGCGGCCCCTCGGTGCCGTCGAAGCCCTCCTTGATCAACTCGATCTTCGTGCCGGCCGCGGCGACGCCGGGGATGGCCGTCGCGATGGTGTCCTGTGCCTGGGCCAGGCCGGCGGCGAGCGCCAGTACTGCGATAGTGATCGCTTTCATGCGTTTCTCCTCACTTCGCGGCGGCCAGCTTCTGCACGGCCAGCAGCGCCTGTTCGACGTTCGCGCCCGGGGCGAGCCCGCCCACCACGGCCGCGACCTTGCCGTCCGGCGTCACGATGAACGTGGTGCGTTCGGCGAAGCCATGGTCGAT
The DNA here is from genome assembly GCF_900101265.1 of Massilia sp. PDC64. GTDB lineage: Bacteria > Pseudomonadota > Gammaproteobacteria > Burkholderiales > Burkholderiaceae_D > Telluria. The sequence goes on along the minus strand of NZ_FMZS01000012.1, from coordinate 292,264 downwards.
GTCCTTGCCGCGCGTGTCCTTGCGGCCCGGTGTCGCTTCGCGCACGGTCAGGTCGTACGATTTCGCGATGCGGCCGTCGGCATCGGACGCGACGGCGATCTTGCCCGCGCAGTACTCGGGATCGGCGGAAAAATCGTTCAGGCGCGCGATGCTGTCCAGCGAGACGCCGACGATGCTCGCCCCGGCGGCGGCAAATTTTTCCTGGTTGACGGCGAACGCATGCGCCTGCACGTTGCAGCCACCCGTGTAGGCCGACGGGTAGAAGTACACGACCACGGGGCCCTTCTTCAGCGCGTCCTTGAGCGAATAGCCGAAGGCCTTGCCGGCCTGCGACGCCTGCGCCTTGAAGTCCGGAGCGCTGTCGCCCTCCTTCAGCGCGGCCGCGGCGGGCAGCGCGATCGATGCGGCCAGCACGGCCGCCAACAACGATTTCATCATCTCTCCTGTATCCCTGATAGGTAATGCGCCAATACGTCGATCTCGGCGTCCGTCAAATGTCTCGTGGCCTCGTTCATCGTGCCGCCCGGACTGTTCCTGCGTTCGCCGCTGCGCCACGCCAGCAGCTGGATGCGCAGGTATTTCGCGTCCTGCCCGCCGAGCACGGGAAACGCCGCGTTGCCGGTCCCCTTGCCGTCGGCACCGTGGCAGGCCGCACACGCGGCGAACAGCCTCTGCGCCGAGATGGTGTCCGCCTGCGTCGCCTCGCCGCGCATCGCCGGCAGGCCGCCGTAGTACGCGGCGATGTCGGCGATGTCCGCTTCTTCCAGGCTCCGCGCCATGATCATCATGAAATCGTGCTTGCGCGCGCCACTGCGAAAGTCCTGCAATTGCTTGACGATGTAGGCCGGATACTGGCCGGCCAGCCGGGCGAACTTGCCGTCCTGGCCATTGCCGTTGCCGTCCGCGCCGTGGCACTCCTGGCAGCGTTCCGATTCCGATTTGATGCGCCCCGCTTCCACATTGCCCGCCCACGCGGCGAGCGGCAGGGCGAGTACGAGGCCGGCGCACGCGTTCTTCAGATTCTTCAAGCGTGGCGCCTACTCTTTCTTGTAGAACGTGTGGCACGTCTTGCAGGTGCGCGACAGCGTGGTGGCGGCATCGGTCGCCTTGTCGAAGTCGTTGGACGTGACGGCGTCGACGATCGCGAGGGTCAGCTCGCGGCTTTTCTTCGTCAGCTCGACCGCATTGGCGGCATCGCCCTTCTGCGCGAAATAGGTTTCCACCGTGCCGAATATGGCGTTCATCGACTTCGCATCCGCGATGGCGGCCTTGCCGTCCTTGAGCGCGATGTTCGACGCCAGGCTCTTGTTCGTATCGTCGATGTTCTGCATCAGGTCCGTATCCAACTCGACCGCAGCCCAGGCGAGGCTTGCGGCGACCGACAGGGCGGCCCCGAGGACGATCAGTTTTCTCTGCATGTGTTTCGCTTCTCTTTCCGCTTGCGCCCCCGGGACGCATCCCGGGGGTGGTGCCATCGCTTACGCGAGGATCTCCTTGATGACTTTCCCGTACACGACGGTCGGACGCTCGGACCGGCCGTTGTTGAGGAAGGTGGTCTTCAGGTGGTCGAGGCCCATCAGCTGCAGCACGGTCGCGTGCAGGTCGTACGTGTCGACGGCCTTGTCCTTGTCGGCCACCTGCAGGCCCACCTCGTCCGTCTCGCCGTACGTGTAGCCGGCCTTCAGGCCGCCGCCCGCCATCCATTGCGTGTAGCCCCACGGGTTGTGGTCGCGGCCCGTGCCGCTCTCGCCCCACGACGTGCGGCCGAATTCCGACGCCCACACGACGAGCGTCGTGTCGAGCAGGCCGCGTTCCTTCAGGTCGTGCAGCAGGCCGGCGATCGGCTTGTCGACCATGCGCGCCATCACACCGTGGTTCTCATCCAGCTCGCTGTGCGCGTCCCAGCTCTGGCGGTCGGACTCGACGCCTTCCGGGTAGCCGGACACCACCTGGATGAAGCGCACGCCGTTCTCCACGAGGCGGCGGGCACGCAGTAGCACTTCGCCGTAGCTCTGGCTGACCTTGTCGTTCAGGCCGTACAACTCCTTCGTCGCGGCCGACTCCTTGCTGATGTCGACGGCGGCCGGCGCGGCGACCTGCATGCGGTCGGCCAGCTCGTACGAGCGCAGGCGGGCGCGCAGTTCCGTGTCGTTCGGATAGCGCTGCGCGCCCAGGTTGTTCAGCTGCTTGAGCAGGTCCAGCGACGCGCGCTGCTGCGCCGCGCTGCGCAGTTCCGGGCGCTCCAGGTACAGGATCGGCGAATCGCCCGGGCGGAACGCGGTGCCCTGGTAGACGGCGGGCAGGAAACCCGAGCTCCAGTTGACGGAGCCGGCGGACGGTTCGCGGTCGCCGTTGTACAGCACGACGTACGGCGGCAGGTCGGGGTTGGCGGCACCCAGCGCATAGCTGATCCACGCGCCCAGCGACGGCCGGCCCGGGTTCAGGTCGCCCGTGTTCAGCTTGAGGATCGAGATGTCGTGCGTGGCGCCGATCGTCGTGCTGGACTTGATGAAGGTGATCTTGTCCGCGTGCTGGGCCAGGTTCGGCAGCAGGTTCGAGAACCAGGCGCCGCTCTCGCCGTACTGCTTCCAGGTGCGCTCCTTCGACACGTACAGCTTGCCTACGCCGCCCTGCGTGGACGTCTTGATCCCTTTCAGGAACGATGCCGGCACGGCCTGGCCCGCGAGCTTCTGCAGGTCCGGCTTGTAGTCGTACAGGTCCAGCGTGCTGGGTGCGCCGTTCTGGTGCAGCCAGATGACGGACTTGATCTTGGCCGGGAAATGCGGCGCCTTGGGCGCGAGCGGGTCGATCAGTTCGGCGGCGGTGGCGGCGGACAGCAGGCCGCCGCCTGGCAGCAGGCCGGTCAGGGCGCCGGCCCCGAGGCCGAGGCCGGATTTGATCAGGAAGTCCCGACGTGAATGGATGCTCATGATGTTCCCTTTTTCGTGTTGTTCGTAGGGTGGACGGGTTCCCCGTCCACGCGTTCACGCGCCGGTTGAACGCGTGGACGGCAAGCCGTCCACCCTACCGATTGTTAGAAGCGATACGCGAAATCGTTCGAGTTGGCGACTGCGTGCACGAGATCGACGAAGGCGGCGGTGCGCACGGGGTCGATCTTCTTCGCATCCTTCAGGCCACTCGGCACGGCAACCTCGAACTGCCCGCTGGCCGCCTTCTCGCGGATGGCGATCTGTTCCTGCGCCAGGAAGCTCTTGAGCGCGGCGCGTTCGGCCTTGTTGGGCTCACGCGAGAACAGGATCTCGTAGACCCGGTTGAGCTGGGCATCCTCGTTGTTGCCTGCCTCGTTGATCACGCGGCCGGCCAGCGCCTGGCTCCACTCGAACACGATGTCGCTGTTGAACATCGTCAGTGCCTGCAGCGGCGTCGTCGTCACGTCGCGCTTGTGGTGCGGGTTGTTCGGATTGGCCGGATCGAAGTTCTGGGTGATCGGGTACGGGAAGCTGCGGCGCGTGAACACGTACAGGCTGCGGCGGTACCAGTCTTCCTTGTTGTCCGAGACGCTCCAGGCGCGGTTGCCGTTGAAATCGCGCGACTTGCCCACGTCGCCCTTCTTCAGCACCGGCGGGAACACGGACGGGCCGCCCACCTTGTCGACCAGCAGGCCCGACGCGTACAGCAGCGAGTCGCGGATCTCTTCCGCCTCCAGGCGCTTGCGCGGATACACGGCCAGCAACTCGTTCTTCGGATCGACCTTCTGCACGTCCGGACGCTCGTTCGACGACTGGCGGTACGTGGACGACAGCAGGATCTCACGGTGGAGCTTCTTGACATCCCAGCCGTTCTTGACGAAGTCCGTGGCCAGGTGGTCTAGCAGTTCCGGGTGCGTGGGCTTGGCGCCGGCACGGCCGAAGTCGGCGACGGTGGCGACGATGCCCTTGTCGAAGTACTGCGCCCACACGCGGTTGGCGTACACGCGGGCCGTCAGCGGATTGCTGTCGCTGCTGACCCACTTGGCCAGCGCGGTGCGGCGGCCGGACGATTTATCCGTCGGCTGGATGTCCAGCTTGACGTCCTTGCCGCCCCACAGCGCTGGGATGCCCGGGTCGACGGCTTCCAGCGGTTTCTCGTGGATGCCGGTGAAGCGCACGCGGGTCTCCGGCACGTCCTTGTTCGTCAACTCGAACACGGTGGTGTAGTTGGCCGAACCCTTGGACGGACGCAGCTTGTCGAACTTCTTCAGCTGCTCCTGCAGAGACTTGTACTCCTCATACTTGGCGACGTTCTCCGGCTTGAAGTCGGCGCGGTCCTTTTCCTCGGCCGTGCGCTTCAGGAAGGCGATGATCTCGGTGTCCGACGCGACCGACTGCTTGCGCCAGTTGACCCAGCGGTCCAGCGCGTTCCAGTCCTTCTCCGGCTTGAAGATCGATTCGCGGCTGTCGCTCAGGTAGCGTTCGTTGTAGTACTGGCGGCCTTCCGCGCGGACCGTATCGAGGATCGCCTTCATCTTCGCGCGGATGTCCTTGGTCGCCTCGTTGTACGCGGCCTGCTGTTTCAGGAACTCCTTGTCGAATTCCGTCTCCGTCCCCTTGGCCAGCGGCGTTTTCTCGTTGACCGACGTGTTGGCGAAGAAGGCTTGCAGCTGGAAGTATTCCTTCTGGCTGACCTTGTCCATCTTGTGGTTGTGGCAGCGCGCGCAGCCGATCGTGGACGCCAGGAAGGTCTCACCCACCAGGTCCGTCATGTCCGTCTCGATCTGGTACTTGCGCTGGACGAGGTCGCGCGAGTTGAAGTTGTCCGGATAGCCGGCCAGGAAGCCCGTCGCGATGCGCGCTTCCTGGCTGTCCGGCCACAGCTCGTCGCCGGCCAGCTGTTCCTGGATGAAGCGGTTGAACGGCTTGTCCGTGTTGAACGCGTTGATGACGTAGTCGCGGTAGCGCCAGTTGTTCGGACGGGTGTTATCGTTCTGGAAGCCCGTGCTGTCGGCGTAGCGTGCGAGGTCCAGCCAGCGGCGCGCCTGGCGTTCGCCGAAGTGGTGCGAGGCCAGCAGGCGGTCGACCAGCTTCTCGTAGGCGTCGGGCGACTTGTCGTTCTCGAACGCCTTCACTTCCTCGGGCGTCGGCAGGATGCCCCACGTGTCGAGCGTGGCGCGGCGGATGAAGGTGGCGCGGTCCGCTTCCGGCGACGGCTTGATGCCCTTGGCTTCCAGCTTGGCGAGCACGTAGGCGTCGACCGGGGTGCGTACCCATTTTTTTTGCTTGACCGCGGGTTCGGCCGGCGCGACGGGTGGCGTGTAGGCCCATGCTTTGGACGCGGCGGCGGCCGGCACGACGGCCGGCTTGTCCTGGTCCGCGGCGGAGACGACCGCCGCTGCGAAGCTCAAGGCGACGGCAAGATACAAAGCCTTGCTTTTCATTTGACTGACTCCCTCATTGTTCATCCGATCCTGAAAGTTGATGCGCGTGGTGATGGTCTCGCCTCTCTCTTTGCAACTATCGCGCCAGCTCCGCGCAATCCCGTGATCGAATGCCGCAAACCCTTGATTTCTCGGGCTTCCTGCCTGAGTTGGCAGTCGTTTCGAGACCCTTGTAATGACTGCTGCATTGCGAACAGTGCGAGGGAGGCGGTGTTCACTTTTCAGCAGACGTTGGCATAGCCAGCAGTACGAAAGCCCACACTGCCCGCAAATCCGGGGCAAACGATTGGCACGGTAGTTGCAACGATGAGGACACCCCCAACAACAATGAAAGCGACACATGAACATCCTCAAGACCACCCTCGCCACCGCCCTGCTCCTCGCCGGCGCCGCATCGTTCGCGCAGGAGGCGGCAGCACCTGCAGCCGCCAGGCCGGCGGCCGCGCCGCAACCGTGGACGTACAAGACGAAGCAGCTCTCGCGCGCCGAGATCGACAAGCTGCTGCTCCAGCCGGGCAAGGTGCTGGTGCTCGACGTGCGCCGTCCGGACGAACTGCCGGCCAAGGGTTCGTTCCCCGTCTTCCTGAGCATCCAGAACGCGGACCTGGAGAAGTACCTGCGCTACATCCCGAAAGACCGCCAGATCGTCACCGTGTCCAACCGCGCCCACCGCGCCGGCACCGCGGGCGACCTGCTCACCCTGCGCGGCTTCAAGGTCGCGGGTGCCGCCGGCACGCAGGACTACGAAGAACAGGGCGGCTACGTCGAACACATCAAGCCCCCCGCGCCGCCGGCCGCCGCACCGGCACCGGCCGTGGCCCAGGCGCAGTAACCGTTCGTGACGACGGCCATGAATGTTCGCACCGCCGCCAAGGCAGACCTTTACCCGGGCACCCCGGTCGCCGCGCCGACGGCGCACGTGACCCGCATCCGGCTGTGGGACCTGCCGGTCCGCATCTTCCACTGGTCCCTCGTGATCGCCGTCCTCGTGGCCTTCGTCACCGCGAAGCTGGGCGGCGACTGGATGGACTGGCACGGCCGCGCGGGCGTCGCCATCGTCGGCCTCGTGACGTTCCGCCTCGTGTGGGGCGTCGTCGGCTCGACCCACGCCCGCTTCCTGAGCTTCGCCCCGACGCCGGCACGCCTGCGTGCCTACCTGACGGGCCGCTGGCACGGCATCGGCCACAACCCGCTGGGCGCGCTGTCCGTGTTCGGCCTCCTCGGCCTGCTGGCCGTGCAGGCGGGCACCGGCCTGTTTTCCAACGACGACATCGCGTTCGACGGGCCCCTCTCGAACCTCGTCGAGAAAGCGCGTTCGGACAGCCTGACGGGCCTGCACCACCAGCTCTCGAACGTGCTGCTCGTGCTGCTCGGACTGCACATCCTCGCGATCGCGTTCTACCTCGTCGTCAAGAAGCACAACCTGGTCAAGCCGATGGTTACCGGCTGGAAGCATGCGCAGGGGCGCGTCGCACCCGTGCCGAAGACGCGCGGCGGCAGCCCGCTCGGTCTCGTCGTCGCCCTGCTCGTCGCGGCGGCGGTGACGTATGCGGCCAGCGGCAAGCTGCTGCACCGACCGCCTCCGCCGCCCGCGGCTGCACCGGCGACGTCCCCTCCACCCACGACCTACAGCAGCACGCCTGGCTGGTAATTCCACATGCAACGTATGACCTCTTTCTGCCGGCGCACCCTCGGTGCGCTGGCGTTTTTTTTCATGGGGCTGGCCACGGCCGCGCCCAACGTCACCGACACGGCGGCCACCGCCCACGTGCGGATCCGCCTGCTGGCCGCGGCCGACGCCGTCCATCCCGGCGAGCGGATCCTGTTCGGCGTCGAGCAGACGCTCGAGCCGCAATGGCACACCTACTGGATCAATCCCGGCGACACGGGCGTGCCGACGCGGATCGCCTGGGACCTGCCGGCCGGCGCCGGCGCCGGCGCGATCGCGTGGCCGGTGCCGGAGCGCTTTCGCACGGGGCCCGTCACGAGCTATGGCTACGCGGGACGCGCAACCCTGCTGTCGACCTTGACGGTGCCTCAGGACGCCCGCCCCGGCACCACGTTTCCCGTGCGGGCGCGCGTGAGCTGGCTCGTGTGCAAGGACGTGTGCATTCCGCAGCAGGCGGAGGTCGGGCTCGCGCTGCCCGTGCTGGCCGTCGGCATGCCGTCCGGTGCGGGCGCGCTGGCGCTGGGTCCCGCGCACGCCGCATTACCAGTGCCTGCACCCGGCAGTGTGCATGCGGCGACGGATGGCAAGGCGGTGGCGCTGACGGTGTCCGGCACGGGCACGCACGCCGCGGAGTTCGAGGAGGCCTGGTTCTACGACGACGCGCGCGGCCGCATCGCACCGGGCGCGCCCCAGGCCGCGCAGGTCGACGGCGACCGCCTCATGCTGCGCCTGCGCGCGGGAGAGCAGACCGGCGCGCGCCTGAGCGGCGTGCTGGTCGTGAAGACGCATGCGGGCAGTCGCGGCTACGCCATCGACACGGCCGTCGCCGCGAGCACGGCGCCGATCGCGCTGCCGGAGGATGCGGCGCCGGCAGCCGACGCATCGCTGTCGCTGGCACTGTTGTTCGCGCTGCTGGGTGGCCTCGTACTGAACCTGATGCCGTGCGTGTTCCCGGTCCTGTCGATCAAGGCGCTGTCCCTGCTCGACCACGCGCGCGACGACCCGCGCACGGCGCGCCTGCACGGCGTCGCGTACACGGTGGGCGTGCTGGCCAGCTTCGCGCTGCTGGGTATCGCGCTGATCCTGCTGAAGGCGGGCGGCGCGCAGGCGGGCTGGGGCTTCCAGTTCCAGTCGCCCGAGTTCGTGCTGGCCACGGCCTACCTGATGTGCGCCGTCGGCCTGAACCTGTCCGGCGTGTTCGAAGTGGGCGGCGCACTGGTGGGCGTCGGCGATGGGCTCGCGTCCCGTGGCGGCTACGCGGGCAGCTTTTTCACGGGCGTGCTGGCCACCGTCGTCGCGACGCCGTGCACGGCACCGTTCATGGGCGGCGCCGTCGCGTACGCGCTCGCGCAACCGCCCGCCGTGCTACTGGCCGTGTTCCTGGCCATGGGCGTCGGGCTCGCCCTGCCCTATCTGCTGCTGAGCGCACGTCCCGTGCTGCAGCGGCACCTGCCCCGTCCCGGTCCGTGGATGGTGCGCGTGCGCCAGGCGTTCGCGTTTCCCATGTACGGCGCAGCCGTGTGGCTCGTATGGGTGCTGGCGCGGCAGAGTGGCGTGGATGCCGGTGCTGCTGCACTGGGCGGCATGGTGGCGCTCGCGTTCGCGGCCTGGCTGTATGGCGCCACGCGCCTCGCGTCACCGTTCATGCGCCGGGTCGGCGGCGTCGGCACGGCCCTGGTCGTAGTCGGGGCGCTGGCGGCGGGACTTGCCGGCATCGGGCGCGGACAACCGGCCGCCACGACCGACGTCGCCTGGACGCCGTACAGCGCCGAGCGCCTGCAGGCGCTGCGCGCGGACGGCAAGCCGGTGTTCGTGAACCTGACGGCATCCTGGTGCATCACGTGCCTCGTCAACGAACGCGTGGCGCTGAACGAAGCCACGGTCGATGCGGCATTCCGTCGGGCCGGCATCACGTACCTGAAAGGCGACTGGACGAGCCAGGACGAACGCATCACGGCCCTGCTCAAGCAATTCGGCCGCAGCGGCGTGCCGCTGTACGTGTTCTATCCGGCAGGTGCGGATTCGCGTCCCGTGGTGCTGCCGCAGCTGCTGACACCGGGCATCGTGCTCGACGCCATCGGTACCGTGCGCAATTGATCCGATTCGGGGTCAGAGCACTTTTTTGTGCATGATCCTTAAGGCAAGTCCATCATGCAAAGGTCGACACCACAGCCCGGAATCGGCGTTCTGTTGAGCTGGAGCCCTTGATCGGAAATGTGCTCTGACCCCGAATAAAAAAGCGCCGGCTGAAGCGCCGGCGCTCGTACTGCGGAGACTTCATCATCGGTGCCCGATTCACCCCCCAGGCTGTGTCAGCACCGACAACTTGGTCACACCCGACCGCTGGATGTTCGCGATCACCTTGGCGACCGCACGATACGGCACGCCCTCATCGGCCTGCAGGCTCACCGCCAGCTCGGGGTTCGTGGCCACCACGCGCTTCAGCTCCGGCTCCAGGGCGGCCAGGTCCACTTCGCGCTTGTCGATGTAGATCTTGCTGGCGCCGTCGACGCTGACCGTCACGGACTTCGTCGGGTTCGCGGGCTCCGTGGTGGAGGTCTTGGGCAGGTTGATCCGCACCGCGTTGTTCAGCAGCGGCGCGGTCAGGATGAAGACGACCATCAGCACGAGCATCACGTCGACGAGCGGCGTGATGTTGATTTCGCTGACGACGTCGCTGCTGTCTTTACCGGTCGAGAAAGCCATTATGCCGCCGCTCCCACAGGCTGGGCACCCACGTGCACGGCTTTACCCGCCGGACGCACGGTCGCCTTGGTCACGCGGAAGCCGTTCTTCTGCGCCAGGTTGACGAAGTCGGTGGCGAAATTATCCAGCTCGGCCGCTTTCACCTTCAGGCGGCGCACGTAGTAGTTGAACGCCAGCACGGCCGGGACGGCGACGGCGATGCCGATGCCGGTGGCGATCAGCGCTTCGCCGATCGGGCCCGCCACCACTTCGATGCTGGCCGACCCGCTCTTGCCGATGGCGCCCAGCGCATTGATGATGCCGAACACGGTGCCGAACAGGCCGACGAACGGCGCCGTGCTGCCGATCGAGGCCAGCACCGCGAGGCCGCTTTCCAGCGACTGGTATTCCTTCTGGATCTGTTGGCGCAACTGGCGCTCGAGCAGCTCCTGGCGATCCCAGCTGTGCTCGAGGTCGCTGCCCGAGCCGTCCGTGTCGTTCACGTACAGCGCTTCGAAGCCGACATTGGCCAGGCGCGACTTGGGACTCGCGTCGCTGCCCAGCGCCGTCGCCGCGTCCAGCGAGTTGGCGCTCCAGAATTTCTGTGTAAACTGTTTATCCTGTTTGCCGACGCGCGCATGCTGCACGGCCTTGGCCAGGATCAGGACCCAGGTGACGATGGAGAACAGCACCAGTCCGTACAGGGCGCCTTGAACGATGAGATTGAGGTATTGAGGAGACATGGAATGAGCGCCTATAGGAGTGAAAAAATCAGGAAAGCTTGAAGTTGAGGGGAACCGTGACCCAGCCGTCGATCGGGGTCTGGCCGCGCCGCGCCGGATCGAAGGTCCACTGCAGCACCGCCTTGATGGCCGCGTCGTCCAGGATCTTGAAGCCCGTGGACTTGTCGACCGTGACGTTGTCGGCCTTGCCCGACGCCAGCACGTGCACCTTGAGGATCACGCGGCCCTGCATGCCGCGGTCCTGCGCCAGGGCCGGATAGTCCGGCGCTGGATTGTTGCGGTAGCCGACGAAGCCGCGCGCTTCCGTCACCGGTTCCGGCGGTGGCGGGGCCGGCGGCGCGGCCACGACGGGCGCCGGTGCCGGCGCGGGCGCGGTGGCCACCTGCACCGTGTCCGCGGTCGGCGGACCGTTGTCGACGGCCTGCGGGCTGACGACCGGGAGCGGCGGCGCGGCCTTCACCGGCGCGGCCTTGACGATCCGCGGTTGCGGTTTCGGCGGCTCGGGCGGCGGTGGCGGCGGCGGCGGCGGCGGTGCGATCTCGATGGCAAGCGGCTGCACCTTGGGCTGGTCCGGCAGCGTGGTGGCCGGCCGGTGCAGCGCGACGATCACGCCGACGTGCGCCAGGGCCGTCAGGCCGATCAGCGCCGCGAGCCCGCCCTTGTTGCGCGCGCCGACGACCCGCAGCTGGCGGATCGCCGCACTGACCGGTTGCTGTTCCACCGCGAGCCGCGGAACCGGGCGGACGGCGCGGCGCACCGCGGCCTTCCTGGGCGAGTATTTAATGCTCTCAAAACTCAAAGTGGTCATGACGAGGCCTTTCTGTTGTCCGTGCCTGTCACGTTGCAGGAAGCGTGCCTGACCATAAGCCTTTGATTTCATTGGACACTGCTGATCTGCCGACAGCCGTGCTGCTGCGAAATCAACAGTCCGCCAGCCCTCCCCTGTTCAAACTTGCACATCGCCCGCACTGCGCGAATCGCAACACCCGCGCCGTTCATCCCTGCTCAGGAATTCACATTTCCAGCAGCCGCCCATCCGCACGACTTCGCCCCTCTACTATATAAACGGTTTATGTCGTTATTGGCACGCTCCTTGCGGTAAGTACGTACACCCGCAGTACCGACCCTAGCTACCAAGAGAGGCCAAGCCAATGACACAAACGAATACCGCCGCCCGCACGATGCCGTTCCGCCTCGCTCCCCTCGCCGCCACGCTCGCGGGCCTGGGAATGCTGTGCAGCGGGCCGGCCAGCGCGCAACAGGCGACACCCACCGTGGCCGAACTGCAGGCGCAGCTGGCGCGCGTGCAGGCAGAAAACGCGCAGCTGCGACAGGCGCTGGCCGGACAGGCGAACGCGTCGGCACCCGCGGCGCCGGCGGAAGCACAAGCGGTTGCCGCCAAGGCTGCCGAGGAAGAACCGCAAGCCCTGGGCGACGTCACCGTGCGTGGCAGGAAGAAGATCGAGACGCTGAAGGAAGTGCCGCTGTCGATCTCCGTCGTCAGCGGCGCGGAACTGGACCGCGAACTGGCGCAGGACCTCTCCGCCATCACCAAGCGCGGCGCCAACATCCAGTTCAACCAGAACAATACGCGCGGCGCCTCGCTGTCGATCCGCGGCCTGGGCAAGCGCTCGTTCACGGAAACGCAGGACCCGAGCGTGGGCATGGTCGTCGACGGCGTCGCCTATGGCCTCACGCAGCTCGCCAACTTCGACATCTACGACATCGATTCCGTCGACGTCGTGCGCGGCCCGCAGGGGACGCTGGGCGGCAAGGGTGCCAGCTCCGGCGTCGTGTCCATCAACACGAAGCGACCCGACTTTTATCCGAGCGCGGACTACCAGCTGGGATTCGGCCAGCGCGACACCGTGATCGCCAAGGCCAACCTGGGCGGGCCCGTGATCGAGGACCTGCTGGCGTGGCGCGGCTCGTTCGTCGTCAACCGCAGCCGCGGCTTCTATACGAACAACTTCGACACGAACTACAGCCTCTATAACAAGAACCGCGTCAGCGGCCGCGTGCAATTCCTGTTCACGCCGACGGCCGATTTCAACGCACGCATCAGCGCCGACCTCGAACCGCATGCGTCGCAGGTACAGAACGGCCTGACGTTCTACCACAACCAGCCGGAGCGCTTCGCCGACGGCAGCCTGACCGACCCGAGCGCCACCACCGTGCGCGCCAAGCTGACGGGGTTCACCAATGCCGCCGGTGTCCGCACGCCGGGCCGTGCATGGTTTGCGGGCCGCGATTTCAACGGCACGCCGTACACGTACGAGAACAACTACATCGGCGACAACAACCTGAACTTCAACGAGAACCAGGGCCAGACGGTGTCGAACAAGGGCGCGTCGGCGGAACTGATGTGGAAGCTGCCGGCCGCCACTCTCACGTCGCTGACCGCGCTGCGCAAGTACAGCTTCGACGCGCACAACGACGAGGGCACGCCGTTCGACGTCAACCGCAACGGCGGCGGCGGCGTGTTCTACCAGCAGTGGAGCCAGGAATTCAAGCTGCAGTCGAAGCCGGGCGGCACGTTCGACTACGTGACGGGGCTGTATTATCTGCAGACGAAGGACGACATCCAGTCCAAGACCGGCTGGGGGTCCGACGCCGGCGCGTGGTTCGCGACGGCCGCGCAATACGCGACGCTCGATACCAACGCGGGCGCCAACCGCGGCGCGGGCCTGGCCCTGCTCGCCGACAGCCTGAACGACGGCATCGTCCAGGGCGACACGTGGGTCAAGACGAAGAGCACGGCGTGGTACGGCAACACGACGTGGCACATCGACGATGCGTTCTCGCTCACGGGCGGCCTGCGCGTGACACACGAGAACCGCACGACGACGGACACCCGCTTCCTGGAAGCGAACGGCGCCGGCGCCGCGCTGAATCCGGTGGCGGTACGCGGCGTGACGCTCGGCGGCTTCGGCACGGGCGGCAGCGGCGCGCTGCTGGCGGGGAACACGGCGGCGCAGCTGCGCCTCGCGGATGCCGTCGCGAACCGCTACTTCGGCGTCAATGCCGGCACGAACCCCGGCGACGCGTACAACAGCCTCACCGCCGCGCAAAAGGCGCAGGTGGCGGCGGCCAAGGCACTGCGTGCGGGGCAGATCGGCCAGATCATCAGCGGCGTGACGAGCCGTTACAACGACAACCTGTTCACGGGCGTGATCAGCCCGTCGTGGCGCATCAGCGACCAGGTCACGACGTACGCCTCCTGGCAGTACGGCGAGAAGTCGGGCTCCGCGCTGAACGTCAACGGCGTGTCGGCCAACGTGCGTCCCGAGAAGACGAACGCGTTCGAGGTCGGCCTGAAATCGAGCCTGCTGAATAACACGCTGATCGTCAACACCGACCTGTTCCTGATGAAGATCCGCGACTACCAGACCACCGTGCGCGTCGTCGACGAATTCACGACGCAGACGAATATCGCGAACGGCCAGGCGAATCCGACCGCCTACGTATCGGCGCAGGGCAACGTGCCGAAGGCGCGGGCGCGCGGCTGGGAATTCGACGGCGCGTACAGCGGCATCCCGAACCTGAACATCCGCTTCTCGGGCGCGTACAACGATGCGCGCTACGTCAGCTTCCCGCTGGCCGCGAAGCCGGACGAACTGGGCTACCTGCCGGCGGCGTACGTCGACCAGAGCGGCCTCACGTTGCCGGGCGCCGCGCGCTGGACGGGCAACGTAGGTGCCGAATACAAGCTGCCAGTCCGGGGCGGCAACACGGTCCACGCCAGCTTCAACACGGCATTCACGAGCCGCTACAACAACAGCGACACGCTGTCCGACTGGGGCTGGGTGCCGGGCAGCAGCACGACGGATCTCGCGATCGGCGTGAACACGAAGAGCAATTTCGACGTGACGCTGATCGTGAAGAACCTCACCAACAGCCTCGCGCACGAGACGGGCTGGGTCAGCTACGCGCCGAATCCGTATCCCCGCTGGATCGGTCTCGTGTTCAGCGGGAAGCTGTGAGCGTCTGTTGATTTTTCAACAGTCTGCCTGATATGGGCCGACGCGCTATTGCTCCGCTGTTGCCCAGACAACAGCGCGGCGCCCATTTCACGTGTTTTTCGGGTGGTACGGGATTTGCAGAAAGAAAGTTTTCTCCCCCGTTTCAGAAAGCCCGCAATGACCCATCAGAAGAACACCCCGCTCCGCCTCGCCCCGATCGCCGCCGTGCTCGCCGGTGCCGCCCTGTTCAGCGCGCCGCTGCACGCCGCCGAAGCGACGCCCACCGTGGCCGAGCTGCAGGCGGAAATCGCGCGCCTCAAGCAGATCATCGCCAACCAGGGCGGGGCCGCCGCTTCCGCTCCTGCTTCGGCCCCTGCGCCTGTCGTGGACGCCCCCGCCGCGCCGGCCACGGCCGCCGTCGAAGACGAACCGCAGGCGCTGGGCGAAGTCACCGTCCGCAGCCGCAACCGCCTGGAACGCCTGCAGGACGTGCCACTGTCCGTGTCCGTCGTCACCGGCAAGGAACTGGACCGCCTGAACGCCACGGACATCAAGTCGCTGACCCAGCGCGCCGCCAACGTGACGTGGAACCAGGGTAACCAGCGCACGTCCAGCCTGTCCATCCGCGGCATCGGCAAGCAGGGCCAGACCGAGGCGCAGGATCCGAGCGTCGGCCTGATCGTCGATGGCGTCAACTATGCATACAATGCCCTCTCCTCCAGCTTCGACTTCACCGACGTCGATACCGTCGAAGTGACGCGCGGCCCGCAGGGCACGCTGCTCGGCAAGAGCACGAGCGTGGGCGTCGTGGCCGTCAACACGCGCCGGCCGTCGTTCACGCCGGACGCGTCGTACTCCGTGACCCTCGGCCAGCTCGACACCGTGCAGGCCCGGTACGCGGGCGGCGGGCCCGTGATCGACAACCTGCTGGCCTACCGCGTCGCGCTGAGCGCCACCAAGGGCCAGGGCGACATCAAGAACGCGTACAACCCGGACATCACGTACACGAACAAGGACCGCGTGTCGGGCCGCGTGCAATTCCTGTTCACGCCCACGCAGGACTTCAGCGCCCGCGTCGCCCTCGACGCCCAGCCGCGCGCGGGCGAGACGACCAACAGCCGCACGATCTTCACCCCGACGCCGACGGTGTATTCGAACGGCTCCGTCAACACGCTGGCCACCGACAACGGCACGCGCCTGCAGCGCAGCTGGTTCACCCAGCAGAACAAGTACACCTACGCGGACAACTACCTGTACGGCGGCGGCCAGAACGTCGTCAACAACGACAACGGCCGTCCCCTCGTCACCGGCAGCAACGGCGCGACCCTGGACCTGAACTGGAACGTGGCGGGCCACAACCTGACGTCGATCAGCGCGTACAAGGATTACCACTTCGACGCCAGCAACGACGAAGGCACGCCGTTCGACATCAACCGCAACTCGGGCGGCTTCTGGAACGACTACCGCCAGGTGACGCAGGAAATCCGTCTCAGCTCGCAGCCGGGCGGCTTCGTGGACTACCAGACGGGCATCTTCCTGATGAAGGTGAACAACGACGCGACCTACCGCAGGATCTGGGGCAGCGACGCGGGCGCGTGGTTCGCCAACGCGAGCCAGTACAACCGCCTGTATGCCGACGCCAGCGGCCGCAACCTCCTGCTGAATTCCCTCGACGGCGTGTCGATGGCGTTCAACTCGCCGTCCGGCACGCAGCACATCGTCAACAAGAGCGAGGCCGCGTTCGCGCAGGCGAACTGGCACCTGACCGACGCACTGACCCTGACGACCGGCGCGCGCCTCACGCACGAGAACCGCAAGAACGAAGGCAGCGCGACGATCTTCGACAACGGCTTCGCGCCCGAACTCAATCCGGCCCGGGTGGGCAGCGTGCAGTTGAACGGCTTCGCCTCGGACGCCAAGGGCGGCCTCCTGGCAGGCAACTCGGCCGCGCAGCTCGCGGTGGCGGATGCCGTCGCGAAGAAATACTTCAACGCGGCGTCCTACGCCAGCCTGAGCGCGGCGCAGAAGCAGCAGGTGGCGGATGCCAAGGCGATCCGCGCGTCGCAGGTCGGCGTGCTGTTCCCGCTCACGCAGGCGCAGCCCTACATCGGCAACCTGAAATCGTTCGTGCTCAGCCCGACCTACAAGTTCACGCCCGACCTGACCGGCTACACGTCGTGGCAGTACGGCGAGAAGGCCGGCATCTCGCAGTTGACCAATGGCGTGTCGAACCTCGTCGACAAGGAGCGCACGAGCGCGTTCGAGATCGGCGTGAAGTCGGCCTTCCTGAACCGCTCGCTGCTGCTCAACGCGGACCTGTACCTGATGAACATCCGCAATTACCAGCAGGCCGTGCGCGTGCTCGACGTCTACACGACGCAGCTGAACAACGATGGCCAGAGCTATTACACGACGGCGACCGGCAACGTGCCGAAGGTGCAGACGAAGGGCCTGGAGTTCGACGGTGCCTACACGGGCGTCAGGAACGTGACCTTGCGCTTCGCCGGCGCCTACACGAACGCCGTCTATAAAGAGTTCACCAACTCGGCCCAGCCGGTGGAGAACGGCTACGCCGGCGCCGCGCCGTACCGCGACGTGACGGGCAGCCTGCTGCCGGGCGTGTCGAAGTGGACCTTCAATGTCGGCGGCGACTACCGCGTGCCGCTGGTGCACAACCTCGAAGGCCGCGCGAGCTTCAACACTGCCTATAACACCCGCTACAACTCGGACGTGGCCCTGTCCGACTACGGCTGGATCGGCGGCTCCGGCATCACGGACCTGGCCTTCGGCATCGGCAAGCGCGACGGCACGCTCGACGTGAGCCTGATCGTGAAGAACGCGTTCAAGAACCATGCGCCGCTGACGGCCACGTGGAACTCGTACACGCCCGCCGTGCCGCGCTGGTTCGGGCTGTCGGTCAGCGGCAAGCTGTAATTACCGCGGAGGGGGACTGTGCTGTTATATGTACAACAGTCAAAATGACAACACCGAGCCCCCCAAAAAAATTTTAAAAAAATTTCCGCTCGGCATTTAATGACTCACGCTAAATGGTCGTCCTGTACTTGTGAGAGCGCGAGATGCGCAACCTCCCAACAGTATCCAAGCCATTAGGAGCCATATCATGCTGAGCCTTCACACCAACGCCGCTTCGCTTTCCGCACAAAATTCCCTGAGCCGCACCCAGAATTCGCTGTCGACCTCGATGACCCGCCTGTCGACCGGCTACCGTATCAACTCGTCGATGGACGACGCAGCCGGCCTGCAGATCGCCACCCGCCTGAAAGCCCAGACGAGCGGCATGGCCGTGGCA
Organism: Massilia sp. PDC64; assembly: GCF_900101265.1. Lineage (GTDB taxonomy): Bacteria > Pseudomonadota > Gammaproteobacteria > Burkholderiales > Burkholderiaceae_D > Telluria. The sequence goes on along the minus strand of NZ_FMZS01000012.1, from coordinate 274,521 downwards.
ATGCGCAACACCCAGAACTCGACCTCGATGCTGCAGACCGCCGACGGCGCGCTGAACGAAGTCAGCAACATCCTGGTCCGCATGAAGGACCTGGCAACCCAGTCGGCCGACGCTTCGTCGACCCCCGATGACAAGACCGCGATGCAGTCCGAGTTCGATGCGCTGGGCAACGAACTGAACAACATCATGAACAACACCACCTTCGGCGGCAGCAAGCTGCTGAAAGGCGGCACCCTCGCCGCCGGCGCGATGACCTTCCAGATCGGCGCGAGCGCCAGCGAGCAGATGAAGCTCGACCTGTCGGGCACGGCCGCCGGCAACATGACCGACCTGGACAACGCCCTGACCGCCGTCTCGGCGAACTACGCCACGCAGGACACCGGTGGCTCGGAACTGACGGGCGCCGCCGCGACCGCCATCACCAACATCTCGACCGCGCTCGACAAGCTGGGCGCCACCCGTTCGGCCCTGGGCGGCGCGGCTAACCGCCTCGACCACGTGTACAACAACCTGTCGAACATCAGCACCAACACGCAGAACGCAACCGGCCGCATCATGGACGTCGACTTCGCGACCGAATCGTCGAACATGACCTCGAACCAGATGCTGATGCAAGCTGGTACCGCCATGCTGAAGCAGACCAACAGCATGTCGTCGATGGTCATGTCCCTGCTGCAGTAATCGCAGGGCCAGTGATGGCCACCCCGGGCTCGTCCAGCCGGAATCCGTAAAAGGCCAGCCACAAGCTGGCCTTTTCACTTTACACTGCCGAGATCATGGCCAGCCTATCCATTCCCGCCCTTCCGCCACCCGTTATCCCGGCGAGCGCGCCCGGCACGTTGCCGGCCACGCCGGTCGGCGCGGTCGCGGCCGCCGTTCCCGTCGCGTTGCTGCAGGCCGAACTCGAGGCACTCCCGCTGCCGCTGCCGGCCGCCCAGCCCGCGCCGGCGCTGCCCGCCGGCGACGCCCTGCCCGATGCCGCGGCGATGCGCCCCGACCAGGTCGTCATGGCGCGCCAGCTCACCTGGCCGCGTCCGGACGGCGGTGCGCTCGCCACGTCGTGGCGCGGCATGGTGCGCAACTACGGCACCCAGCTCGTCGCGCGCGCGGTGCAGGCGTCCCAGCAACAACGGGGCCAGTCGCTGCCGGGCGCGCTGCTGCAGAGCGGGCTGGATGCGCGCGTGCTGCGCCAGGCCGATCTCGCGACCCTGCCGCCCGACGCCTGGCGTTTCACCGTGCACGCGGGCGGACCGCAGGCCCAGCACCTGCGTGTGATCGGCGAAGAAGAACAGGCGCAGAAACCGCAGCGGCGCCGGCGCCGTGCCGCGCTGCGCCTGGAACTGGTGCTGGCCGACGGCACCGTCGTCACGGTGCAGGCGGAACCGCTGGCCGACGGTGTCATGCTCGAACTGTGCACAGCCAACCCGGGCACCCTGCTCCACCTGCGCGCCCTGCAGCCGCAGCTGGAAGCCGCCGTGCGCCGTTCCGGCCTGCGCGTACTGGGCTGGACCTGGAGCGACACCTTGCCGGAAGGCCGGGTGCACGCGCGCCTGCCGTCGACCGAGGCGGCGGCCGCCCTCAGCCTGCCCGTGTTCCGCGCGATGGCCGAACTGGCGCTGCTGCTGCCTTCCGAAAGCCGCGAGGAATAAAAAACGCCGCCCGGCGTACCGGGCGGCGTCGTCATGGCGGCGCAAGCGGATCAGCCGACCGTACCGATGATCGAGACTTCGCGGTTTTCCGGAATCTCGTTATACGACAGCACGTGCAGCCCCGGCGCGAACAGGCGCGCGTAGCGGGCCAGCAGCGGGCGGATCTGCGGCAGCACCAGGAGCAGCGGCGGCGTATGCTGCTGCTTCATCTGCTCGCGCGCCACCGGCATGTTCAGCTGCAGTTGCTGCAGCAGCTGCGGATCGATCGGATAGTTGTCCAGCACGACCTTGCCGCCGTTGTTCTGGCGTGCCTGGTTCAGGGAACCGAGCAGCATGTTTTCCAGCTCGCCCGACAGGTTAAACGCGGGCATATCCTTCTTCTTGCCGTACAGGCCAGAGACGATCTGGCGGCGCAGCGCGCAACGCACTTCGGCCGCGAGCAGGATCGGATCCTTCGTCGTTTCCGAGCTGTCCAGCAAGGTCGTCGCGATCACGACGATATCCTTCAGCGACACGTTCTCGGCCAGCAGCACGCGGAACACGCGCAGCAGTTGCGTGTGCGTGAGGGCCTTGTCCAGCGCGGCCGCCAGCTTCGGCGACAGCGCGGTCAGGCGTTCCATCAGCGCGGGCACGTCCTCGTGACGGAACAGCTCCGCCATGTAGTCGCGCGCGACCTTGGACGTGTGCGTGGCGATCGCGCTCGGCACCTCGACGACCTGGTAACCCTGGCCCAGCGCGTGCGCCTTCTGCTCCGGATCGATCCACGTGACGGCCATGCCGAATGCCGGCTCGATGCCGGGGATGCCGTCGATGTCGCCGTACACGTTCGGCGACGGGATCGCCATCAGGCATTCCGCCACGACCTCGCCCTCGGCCACGACGGTGCCGTTGATCGCGATCGCGTACTGGTTCGGGCGCAAGGTCAGGTCGTCGCGCACGCCGATCGGCGGCAGCAGGAGGCCCATCTGCTCGGAAAGGCTCTGGCGCACGCCCTTGATCCGTTTGGTCAGCACTTCGCCCTGCGCCTTGTCGACCAGGTGCACGAGCTTGTAGCCGACGGTGATCGAGATCGGCTGCACGACAGGCAGCTGCTGCCAGTCGAGTTCCGGCACGCGGTCGTCGCGCAGCGCGGCTTCGATGGCGGCCACGTTCGATTCGTCCGGCGGGGCCACCTGTTCGCGCGCCAGCTTCCAGCCGACGTAGCCGATGGCCGCCGCGAACACCATGAAGAACAGCGACGGCATGCCCGGCACCATGGCCAGGATCAGCATCACGCCGGCGGCCGAGTACAGGACGCTCGGATTGGCCAGCAGCTGGCCGCCGACCTGCTGTTCGAAGTCGCCCGAATCGCTGATGCGGGTGACGAGGATCGCCGCCGCGGCCGACAGCAGCAGCGCCGGCACCTGGGCCACGAGGCCGTCGCCGATGGTCAGCAGCGCATACTGGCGGAAGGCCTCGCCGAACGACAGGTCGTGCATCAGCGCGCCGATCGCAACGCCGCCGATCATGTTGATCAGCAGGATGAGGATCGACGCGATCGCATCGCCGCGCACGAACTTGGAGGCGCCGTCCATCGCGCCGTAGAAGTCCGCTTCGGCCGCCACTTCCTTGCGGCGCACCTGCGCCTTTTCCTGGTTGATCAGGCCCGCATTCAGGTCGGCGTCGATCGCCATCTGCTTGCCGGGCAGCGCATCCAGCGTGAAGCGCGCGGACACTTCGGAGATACGTTCCGAACCCTTCGTCACGACGACGAAGTTGATGATCATGAGGATCACGAAGACGACGATACCGACGACGAAGTTGCCGCCGATGACGACGTTGCCGAAGGCTTCGATCACGTGGCCGGCGGCGTTCGTGCCCTCGTGGCCGTGCAGCAGCACGACGCGCGTGGACGCGACGTTCAGTGCGAGGCGCAGCAACGTGGTGCCGAGGATGACGGTCGGGAAGACGGAGAAGTCCAGCGGCCGCTTCGTCGACACGGACGTCAGGATCACGATCAGCGCCATCACGATGTTGAACGTGAACAGCACGTCCAGCAGCACCGGCGGCAGCGGCAGCATGATCATCGCCAGGATCGTCAGCAGGAACGCCGGCGTGGCGATCTTCTGGCGGCGCAGCTCGAGCATCAAGCTGTTCAGGAAATTCATGTCGGGGTAACCTCACTCAAAGCGGCCGGCACGGCCACGTCACTCGGGAAGCGCGGAGGCGCCTGGCGCCGGCCCGCACGGAAAGCATTCAATTGCAGCACGTAGTTCAGCACCTGCGACACCGCCTGGTACAGCGCGGCGGGAATCTGCTGCTGCACCTGGCTGGTGTTGTAGATGGCACGTGCCAGCGGCGGCAGCGCGATCGTCTCGATCTGGTGCTTCGCCGCGACCTGGCGGATATACAGGGCCATCTCGTCGATGCCCTTCGCCACCACGAATGGCGCTTCCGCACGCTTGGTGTCGTACTTCAGCGCGACCGCGTAGTGCTCGGGATTCACGATCACCACGTCGGCGGTCGGCACCGTCTTGTTCACGTTGCGGCGTGCCATCTGCTGCTGCAGCTGGCGGATGCGCGCACGGATCTCGGGCTTGCCCTCGGTGCTCTTGTATTCTTCCTTCACTTCCTGCTTGCTCATGCGCTGGCTGCGCGCGAACAGGAACGCCTGCAGCGGCACGTCGATGAGCGCGAACAGCACGAACACGGCGACCAGCGCCATCAGGCCGTCGAACATCATGCCGCCGCCATGCAGCAGCGCGTCCGACAGCGGCATGCGCTGCAGGTTGACCCACGCCGACAGCGCCGAGCGCACGACGTGCACCAGCACCACCGCCAGCAGCGCCGCCTTCGCGACCGACGTCGCGAACGTCGTCCAGTGCTTGCCCGAGGCCAGGTTGCCCAGGTTTTTCACCGGCGAGAAGCGGTCGAACTTCGGGATCAGGTTGTTCGTCGAGACGACCCAGCCGCCCGGCACCATGCTCGCGGCGACGATCGCGAGCGGCACGCCGGCGAGCGGCACCACCATTTTCACGAGCAGCACGGCGGCCCCGCTCCACACGACGGTCATCGCGTTCTCCATCGAGCCCGCCGCGCCGAGCGGCGCATACACGAGCCGGAACAGCGACCGGAACGATTGCAGGTAGTCGGGCAGCATGAACACGAACAGCTTCAGGCTGACGAGGATCCCGACCGCCGTGGCCAGGTCCTTCGAGCGGACGACGTGGCCCTGCTCGCGCGCCTTCTTCAGCTTCTGGGCTGACGCCTTTTCGGTTTTATCGCCGCCGGTATTCTCAGCCATGCGCCGCCCCCATCTGCTGCTGCAGCATCTCCAGCACCTGGTTCGTCATCTGCACGTAATGCTCGGGGATGAAGCGCACGACCTGCACGAGCATCATCAGGCCGAACAGCGTCACCAGCGAAAAGCCCAGCGAGAACAGGTTCAGCGACGGCGCCACGCGGTTCAGGAAGCCGAAGCCGATCTGCACGACCATCGTCGAGAACACGATCGGGAGCGCCAGCAGGATCGCGGCCGAGAACACCCAGCCCACGTTCAGCGCCACCGTCTCCAGCAGGAGACTCCGGTAGCCGCCGCCGACGGGCCACGCCTTGAAGCTCTGGCCCAGCACACCCGCGAGCACGAGATGGCCGTCGACGGCAAAGAACACGAGGATCGCGACGAGGCCCAGCAGGCCCGAGATCACGTCCGACTGCTGGCCGTTCACGGGGTCGTTCATCTGCGCCATCGAAAAGCCGACCTGGCTCGAGACGAGGAAGCCGAGCATGTTCACGACGGCCATCGTCAGCTGCATGGCGAGGCCGATCACGCCGCCGATCACGGCCTGCTCGATCATCACGACGACGCCGGCCAGCGAGAACGGATCGGGCATGACGGCGCCTTTCGTCAGCGGCAGCATCAGGAACGCGAGCACCACGGACAGCAGCGCGCGCACCGGGATCGGCACCAGCGCGTCGCCAATGACCGGGGCCGTCGACAGCAGCGCCATGACGCGGCAGAACGGCCACCACAGCGCGCTGATGAACGGCAGCAGCAGGTGGGTTACTTCCAGCATCAGCCGACCAGGGTCGCGGCGCGCTGGAACACGCTCACGCAATAGTCCATCAGTTTACCGGTCATCCAGTGGCCGGCGAGGATCAGGGCCACCAAGGTCACGAGGAGCCGCGGCAGGAAGCTCAGCGTCTGCTCGTTGATCTGGGTGGCGGCCTGCACGAGGGCGACGACGATGCCGGCCACGAGGCCCGGCACCACCAGCACCATCACGAGCAGCATCACCAGCTGCAGGGCTTCGACGACGAAGTCGACGGCGATATCAGGAGTCATGTGAATGAATGCTAGAGGCCGTGGATGCTGCCGACCAGGGTATTCACGGTCAGGGTCCAGCCATCGACGAGCACGAACAACAGGAGCTTGAACGGCAGCGAGATGACGAGCGGCGAGAGCATCATCATGCCCATCGCCATCAGCACCGACGACACCACCAGGTCGATGATCAGGAACGGAATGAACAGCATGCAGCCGATCTGGAACGCGCTCTTGAGCTCGGACAGCACGAAGGCGGCCAGCTTCACCGTGAAGCCGCGGTCCATCGGCTTCATCTCGGCCGGCTCGCCCGCCAGGTGCGCGATCTGGGCCAGCGCCGTCTTGCTCGTCTGGGCAAGCATGAAGCGCGACAGCGGCACCTCGGCGATCTTGAGCGCCTGCTCCAGCGAGATCTTGTCCTTGTCGTAAGGGACGAACGCCTCGTTCCACACCTGCTCGCCGACGGGACGCATGACGAGCAGGGTCAGGATCAGGGCGACGCCGGTGACGATCCGGTTGGGCAGGCCCTGCTGCAGGCCCAGGGCCTGGCGCAGCAGCGACAGCACGATCACGAAGCGGGTGAAGCTGGTCATCATCATGACCATCACGGGCAGCAGCCCGAGGATGGTCATCAGGACGAGGATCTGCGACTTCACCGTGAGGCCGCTGGACGAGCCGGGGATCACGCCGGGCAGCACGTCCGGTGCGGCCCATGCGCCTGCGCTGGCCAACAAAAGAACGGCGCCCGCGAGCGCGGGCGCGTAGCGGCGCAAACCGGCGCCGCGGCGTTGCAACGTCATGACGCGATCAGGTCCAGGTTGAGGCCGTCCAGATCGATCACCTTCAGGCCGTACTGCTCGCCCGCGACGACCACTTCGGCGCGCCCGATGGCGGCGCCGTTGACCTTGATGACGAGCGGCTCGCCCGCCATGGCGTCGAGCGGCAGCACGCTGTCCGGGCCGATCGCCATCAGTTCCTGCAGCGAGATGCGGGCCGAGCCCACTTCCAGCGTCAGCGTCACCGGGATGCGGCGCATCATCTGCGGCAGGCGCGGCGCGGCTTTCGGTGCCGGCGCTGCATTGGCCTTGCCTTCTGCGGCTTCTTCCGACAGCTCGTCGTCGATGAGGATGTCGCCACCGGCGAATTGATCGTTGAGGTTCATGTTGATTACTCGGCGTCTTCAAAAGAGGTTAAACACAGCTTGCCTTTGTGCTCGGCGACGGCGGCGGTGAACAACCGCGCCTCGTCGAGCAGGACGTCGGCCCGGCCCACGTTCACCGGAATCACGTCGCCCACCTTCAGGTCGAACAGTGCGCCCAGGGTGATTTCCTTGCTGACCAGGCGGCCGTCCAGTTTGACCTGGACCTTGGTCGCAAGCGGCTCGGCCGGGCCGCGCGTGGCGGTCGGACGGGCCGTCTCCGGGCGCAGCGTGCCCAGGATCATGGCCATCAGTTGCTGGTCGGGCGCGATCCAGAACTGGCCGGTGTTGTCGTTGTTGTCACGCACCTGCACGCAGACGGCCCAGTTGCTTTCGCCGGGCATTGCCGAAGGCACCACGGCATTGGCCTGGATGGGGCGCGGTGCCACGTCCATTGCCACACTGGCAGCGACGCGTGCATACAACAGATCCACCATTTGTTGCGTCAGTACGACGCCCAGTCTTTCTTCGGTGGCCGTCACGCGCTCGGTTTGCGGGTCCCGCTGAGTTGCGCCGGCGCTACGGCCACCGTAGCGTCGCTCCAACAGTGTCAGTAATAAACCACGCTCGAACGTCACCGCGACGGTGCCGAGCGCACCCAATACGGCCATCCAGCGCAGGCTGTTTTCTTGCGGCACGCGGCCGAATTCAACGGTTTCGAGACGCCATCCTGCCCAGTAACGGCGCGCGCTGCCTTGCATGGCAGCGTCCAGGTCTTCCTGGAGACGGGCCGCAAACTGGGGCAGCAGATGTACCGGACGCCCCAGAAGACAGGGGTCGAGCACTTGATGCTGCAGGGTGGTGTCGGGGTTTGCGATCGGCATGGTCAAATTAAAAAAATGATAAGCAGAGATGCTTTCTTTTCATTCCTCTGGGCAACTATTATACCCGGGAAATTGTGTCACGCCATTTGATTTTCCCCTTTGAATTCGCCATTGCCCTACGGTAAGATGCCGTTACTGCGCTGGGGAAATCAAAAATTCACTCTGGGTAGCGGACGAAACCGCTGCTATTCTCCTCGGTTCGGCGGCAGAAACCAAGCCACAGTATGACACTGAAAATTTAACAATTTTCTTATTGTCAACGGTAGTTGCAACGAATGTAACACCAGTCTTCTAAGCAATATTTACCAAAAGTTACAACCCGCAAACTTAAGCATGGGAGCGATGAACACGATGGGAACTGAACTTGCCGGCCTGATCCGGGCCGACCTGGCAGCCCTCACCAACGATGCCAACCGCCTCGCCAGCGTGGCGCCGGCGGCCAATGCCGGCCATCCAGCGCTGGGCGATGGCACCGGCGACTTCTCCTTCGCGCAGAGCATGAAGAATGCCCTGGTCAGCGTGGACCAGGACCAGCAGGTGGCCAACCAGAAGATGGCGGACGTGGACAGCGGCAAGAGCGACGACCTGGTCGGCGCCATGTTGTCGTCGCAGCAGGCGAACCTGTCCTTCTCCATGCTGATGCAGGTCCGCAACAAGGTGATGGGCGCCGTCGACGAGCTGCTCAAGCTGCCGGTGTGACAGGAATTAACCGATCGTGATTGCTACTCTCAAGTCCGCCATCGGCGGCAAGCGCCTGGCCTTGCCGCCCGCGCTCACCAAGAACCTGACCCCGATGCTGGTGCTGGCCATCGGCATCACTGCGGCCGTCATGCTGTACATGTGGAACGACCAGGCCGGCTACAAACCGGTGTTCGGCGCCCACGAGAAAGTCGCCGCCAGCGACATGATGAGCGTGCTCGACGCCGAACACGTGCCCTACCGCATCCACCCGGATTCGGGCCAGGTCATGGTGCCGACCGGCCAGCTGGGCAAGGTACGCATGCTGCTGGCCGCCAAGGGCGTGACCGCGCAGCTGCCGGCCGGCCTGGAGCTGATGGACAAGAACGACCCGCTGGGCGTGTCGCAGTTCGTGCAGGACGTGCGCTTCCGCCGCGGCCTGGAAGGCGAACTGGCGCAGTCGATCCTGACCCTGGACGCCATCGCCTCGGCGCGCGTGCACCTGGCGATCGCCAAGTCCTCGTCGTTCGTCGCCAGCGACGGCGACAAGTCGTCCGCCTCCGTCGTGGTGGCGGTCAAGCCGGGCCGCACGCTGTCGAACGAACAGATCGCCGCGATCGTCAACATGGTCAGCGGCAGCGTCGCCGGCCTGGCCCCGGCGCGCGTGTCGCTCGTCGACCAGAACGGCAACTACCTGTCGTCGCGCGTGGACCTGACCGAAGGCTTCGACGGCGCCGCCCAGGGCGATGCCGCCGCCAAGCGTTACCAGGATGAAGTGCGCACCAACGTGGCCGGCCTGCTCGGCCCGGTGCTCGGCGCCGACAACTTCAAGGTCAGCGTGACGGCCGACGTCGACAACGACAAGGTCGAGGAAACGCAGGAGAAATACGGCGCAGACCCGAAGGTCACCAGCGAAGCGATGCGCGAGGAGATGGAAAAGAGCCGCATGGCGCTGGGCGTGCCGGGCACGCTGTCGAACCGTCCTCCGGTCGCCGCCAATCCGCCGGCCGACCCGAACGCTGCCGCCAACGGCGCCGCCGCCGACCCGAACGCCAAGGCCGACGACGGCAGCGCGCGCAAGAACGCGACGACCCGCCAGTACGCCTACGACCGCGCGATCACGCAGATCAAGCGCTCGCGCGGCCGCCTGAAGAAGCTGTCGGTGGCGGTGGTGCTGAACAACGCCAAGGCCGCGACGCCGAAGACGGGCTGGACCCCGGCCGAGATCGCCAACATCGACAAGATCCTGCGCGGCGGCCTCGGCATCGACGCCACCCGCGGCGACGTGCTGACGGTGTCCTCGCTGACCTTCCCGGCACCGGCCCCGGTCGAGCCGTGGTACCAGGAACGCGACAACATCGTCGACATGACCCGCTACGGCATGTACGCGCTCGGCGCCCTGCTCGGCTGGCTGCTCGTCCTGCGTCCGCTGATGCGCATGCTGAACCAGCGCATCGCGCCGCAGCCGGCAGCGGCAGCCGCCGCGCCGAACCTGGCGACCGTCCAGGCCGGCGCAAGCAATGCCCTGCCGGGCGCGCACAGCGCCGGCGCACTGCCGGCCCCGGGCGCGACCGCAGCGGCGGGCGCACTGGAGGGTCAACCGGCGGAGGCATCGACCAGCGGCACGCTGCCGGTCCAGGCACTGCTCGAGGAATACGATTTGCCCCCGGCCGGCTCGGCCGTGGATGTGATGGTCGACCACCTGAAGGTCCTGGCGGGCAAGGAGCCGGAGCGGGTGGCGGAAGTGGTCAAACAATGGGTGCAAAAGAAAAATGGCGGATCTGAACAATAACGACGTGCAGGAAGCAACGCTGAGCCCGGTCGAACAGGCCGCGATCGTGTTGCTGTCCATCGGCGAAGAACCGGCCGCGGCCGTTCTGCGCTGCCTCGAACGCGAGGAATTGATCGAGCTGACCCAGGTGATGAGCCGCATGAGCGGCATCAAGGTCGACGCCGTGAAGAACTCGATCCAGAAGTTCTTCGACGACTACCGCCAGCAAAGCGGCCTGCACGGCGCCTCGCGCAGCTACCTGAAACGCTCGCTCGACCTGGCGCTGGGCAGCGAAATCGCGAACTCCGTGCTCAACACGATCTACGGCGACGCCATCCGTCCGATGATGGCGCGCCTGCAGTACGCGTCGCCGAAGTGGCTCGCGGACTACATCGCCGCCGAGCACGTGCAGATGCAGGCCGTGTTCCTCGCCTTCCTGCCGCCCGCGCTGGCCGGCCAGATCATCGATGCGCTGCCGGAAGGCAGCCGTGAACTGGTCCTGCTGAACCTGGCGCGCCTGGAAGAAATCGACCGCGACCTGCTCACCGAGCTGGAAGAGCTGGTGCAGCGCTGCCTGTCCGCGCTGGACACGCAGAGCGCCACCGTGGAAGGCGTGCGCCAGGCGGCCGACATCCTGAACCGCCTGCCGAACAACCGCGCGACGATGGTCGAGCTGCTGCGCGCGCACGACCCGGATGTCGTCTCGAAGATCGAGATGTCGATGTACGACTTCTTCATCCTGTCGAAACAGACCGAACAGACCATTACCCGCCTGCTCGACGAGATCCCGCTGGAGCAGTGGGCGATCGCGCTCAAGGGTGCGGAACCGGCGCTGCGCGACGCGCTGCTCGGCGCGATGCCGAAGCGCCAGGCGCAGAGCTTCGAAGACCTCATGAAGCGTTCCGGCCCGGTGCCGATGTCGCGCATCGTGCAGACCCGCCAGGAGATCATGGCGCAGGTCAAGGAGCTCGTCGACAACGGTGAGATCGAAGTCCAGCTGTTTGCCGAGGCGACGGCCGAATGAAGCAGTTCCGGCCTTATCACTTCCCGCCGCTGGCGCAGTTCATCGCCGCCGGCGCGGCCAAGGGCGCGCAATCGTCGTCCTCCGCCACGCCGACCGAGGACTGGCAGAGCGCGGTGGCCGACGGCTATCGCCAGGGCCAGCGCGAAGGCTATGAAGTCGGCCTGGACGAAGGCCGTGCCGACGGCTATGACGCAGGCCATGCCGAAGGCGTGGAGCGCGGCATCGCCGAAGGCCGCCAGCAGGCGCTGGCCGAGCTGGAGCAGATGGCCAAGCCGGTCGACGCCATGCTGCGCAGCCTGAAGAAGATGAAGACCGAATTCCGCAACGCCCAGCGCAAGGAAGTGGTGGACCTGGTCGGCAAGATTGCCCGCCAGGTGATCCGTGCCGAGCTGGCCCTGCAACCCGTGCAGATGCTGAACCTCGTCGACGAGGCGCTGGCCGCGATGCCGCCCACGCGCGACGAGGTGGAAGTCTTCATGAATCCGGAAGAACTCAAGCGCATCCAGGAACTCGACCCGAAGCGCGCCAAGAAATGGAACCTGATGGCCGATCCGACGCTGGACCTGGGCGAATGCCGCGTGCGTGCGGGCGACCATGAAGTGGACGCCGGCTGCCAGGGCCGCCTGGCCGCCTGCATGACGCAAGTGCGCGAAAGCCTGGACGCCGCCGCCAGGGAGGACAGCGAGTGAGCGCACTGGCCGAAACCCTGCGCGCGCTCGAGATCAAGGCACCGCCGGTCGCGACGCCCACCGGGCGCCTCGTCGCCGTGCAGGGCCTGCTGCTCGAAAGCGTGGGCTGCCGCCTGCACACGGGCCAGCGCTGCCGCGTCGAAACCGTCGACGGCTCCTGGCTCGACGCGCAGGTCGTGGGCTTCCGCGACAAGGTCACGTACCTGATGCCGTTCAAGCAGGCCGATGGCCTCGTGACCGGCGCGCGCGTGCTGCCGGCCACGGGTCCGTCCAGCATCCAGATCGGCCCGTCGTGGATGGGCCGCATGGTGAACGGCCTGGGCGAACCGATCGACGGCCGCGGCAAGCTGGGCGGCGAAGAGACGCTGTCGACGACGCCGCCGAAAGTCAACCCGCTCCGGAAAGCCCCGGTGGAAGAGCCGCTGGACGTCGGCGTGCGCGCGATCAATTCGATGCTCACCATCGGCAAGGGCCAGCGCGTCGGCCTGATGGCCGGCTCCGGCGTGGGCAAGTCCGTGCTGCTCGGGACGATCACGCGCCAGACCGTGGCGGACGTGATCGTCGTGGGCCTGATCGGCGAGCGTAACCGCGAGGTGCGCGAATTCGTCGAGAAGTCGCTGGGTGTGGAGGGTTTGCGTCGAGCTGTCGTCGTGGTGGCGCCGGCCGACGAAAGCCCGCTGATGCGCGTGATGGCGACGGAGCTGTGCCACTCGATCGCGGCGCACTTCCGCGACCGCGGCCAGAACGTGCTGCTGCTGTGCGATTCGCTGACGCGCTACGCGATGGCGCTGCGCGAAGTCGCGCTGTCGCTGGGCGAACCGCCGGCCACGCGCGGCTACCCGCCGTCGGTGTTCTCGAACCTGCCGCAGCTCGTCGAATCGGCCGGCAACGGCGAAAACGAGCAAGGCAGCATGAGCGCCATTTATACCGTGCTGGCGGAAGGCGACGACCAACAGGATCCGGTCGTCGACAGCGCCCGCGCGATCCTCGACGGCCACATCGTGCTGACGCGCGAACTAGCCGAACGCGGCCACTATCCGGCGATCGACGTCGCCCAGTCGATCAGCCGCTGCATGGCGCAGGTCGTATCGCCGGAGCACGCACAGGCCGCGCGCAAGCTGAAGGCAGCGCTGGCAAAGCATGCGCGCGTGCGCGACCTGATCCCGCTCGGCGCATACCAGCCGGGCGCCGATCCGGAAACGGACCGCGCCGTGAAGCTGCACCCACACATCGAGGCATTCCTGTGCCAGGGCACGCGCGAAGACGCGCCGTTCGCGGCCTGCGTCGACCAACTGAAAGCGATGATGGCATGAGCAAACGCGAAACGATCACCAGCCTGGACACGCTCGTGCGCGTGCGCAGCACCGAAGTCGAACGCCTGCAGACGGCGCTCGCCAGGAAGGAAGCGACGCGTGCACGCTACCAGGCCAGCGTGGAACGCCTGACGGCGCTGGCGGAAGGCAGCGGCCCGTCGGGTCAACCGGCCGGCGCGCGCGCGCTGTCGCCGGCGCTGGCCATCAACTGCGGCAATTACAAGCAGGCCGTGTTCGCGCTGGCGGATACGCACCGGACCGACCTGCAGCTGCACGAGGCCGACATGGCCGTCGCGCAGAAAAACCTGGCCCAGGCCTGGACGCGGCGCGAGCTGCTGGGCAAGGTGCTGGAGCAACACGAGGCCGCGTATGCGCGTGCGCAGGAACGCACGCAGCGCAAACGCGAAGACGAAATCGCCACGCAGTCGTGGCTGGCAAAGAACGCATAAGCAGGAGAACCGATATGGCAACGAGCGCGATCACCGCACCGACCTACGACCCGACCAGTACCGCCAAGGCCCTGGCCGACAAGTACATCTCGGGCGCGCAGACCCAGCTGACCAACCAGACGAAGGCGGCGAGCGACGCGGCCAAGGCCCTCTCGACGCTCGGCTCCGCGATCTCGGCCTTCCAGACGTCGCTCGCCACCCTGGCCGGCGTCGGCCATGCGATGCTGGCCCAGAGCGCAACCCTGTCCGACACGGCGTTCGGCACGGCCACCGCCAAGTCGACCGCGACGCCCGGCACCTACAGCGTGTTCGTCAAGCAGGTGGCCACGCCGAGCCAGCTCGCGTACAACGTGGCCGACTACGATCTGAGCGGCGAAAAGCAGCCCGACGGCACCTACAAGCCCGGCACGCTGAAGCTGAACCTGGCCGACCCATCGGATCCCGCCGCGACCCCGGTCACCATCAACGTCGATCTTGCCGCCGCGGACGCGGACAAGAACGGCATGCTCACCGCACGCGAACTCGCGGCCGCCATCAACCAGTCCGGCGACAATGCCGGCAAGATGACGGCCGGCATCGTCACGATCGGCACCGGTGCCAGCGCCACGTCGCGTCTCGTGCTGACGTCGGCGAAGACCGGTGCCGCCAACACGATTTCGCTCGACACGAGCGGCGTGCTCGACGCCAACCTGAAGACCGCGCTGGACGCTGCGCCCACGGTCACGAGCACGGCCCAGGACGCCATCGTCAACTTCGGCGATCCAAGCGATCCCACGACGGAAGTCAAGCAGGCGTCGAACACCTTCACGAACATCGACGGCGTGTCGTTCACGGCGACCAAGGCCCAGGCGCCGGGCGCCACGCCGATCACGCTGACGGTCGGCAGCGACGCCAGCGGCACGACGGCGAACGTGCAGGCCTTCGTCGACGCCTACAACAAGCTCAAGAGCGCACTCGACGGCCTCGTCTCGCCGGGCGATTCGAAGAACGACGTCGCCGCCGGCGCGTTCGCCCACGACGCGGGCGTGACCGCGCTGCGCAACCGCATCGTCGACCTGCTGCGTCCGAGCGGCGTGCTGTCGCTGGCCAGCTACGGCATCGTTGCCGCCCGCGACGGCACCATCAGCCTGGATTCGACCCGCCTGCAAAAGCAGCTGGCGGTCAATCCCACCGGCCTCGACACGCTGATCGGCTCGGCCAGCAAGGCGGCACCGAAAGGCATCGCGGGTGCACTGAACACCTACCTGAACCAGTGGAGCGACACGGCCGACGGCCAGATCAAGCTGCGCACGGAAGCCAACACCAAGCTGCAATCGAGCCTGACCGACCGCCAGGCGAGCCTGGACACCCAGTACGACTCGGCCTACCAGCGTTACCTGAAACAGTACACGGCCCTGCAGGCTCTGCAGGCGACCATGCAAAACAATTCTTCGATGTTCAGCGCGCTGTTCAACAGCGACTCATCCAACTGAGAGATTCGAGATGTCTTATACCGAAGCCTACAGCAGCTATCACGCCACCAGCCTGGACGCGCAAACGTCGCGCGCCTCGCCGATCGAACTCGTCCTGGTGCTGACCGATGGCCTGCTCGACGAACTGGCGCGCGCCCGCGCCCACATCGTGGCCAAGCGCTACGAGCAGCGCGCCCACAGCATCAACAAATGCGTCGACATCATCAACGGCCTGTCCAGCTCCCTCGATTTCGAGACCGGCGGCCAGGTCGTCGCCAACCTCGCCAACCTGTACGACTTCTGCGTCACGCACCTGCACGGCGCCGGCATCAAGCAGGACCCGGCGATGGTCGACGAGGTCGTGCGCATCATGACCACCATCCGCCAGGGCTGGGCCGGCGTACAGGCACGTAATGGCTGACAAGACCGACCGGCAGGCACGGCTGGCGCTGTTGGGAAATACCCTGCAGGACGCCGCCGCGCGCGCGGAGTGGGACCGGCTGGGCGAACAGGCCCGTGCCCTCTTCCCTGCCCTGCGCGCGCTCGCCGCACAGGGGCCGTGGAACGCCGGGGAGCGCGCCACGCTGGAACGCGTGCGTGCCCAGCACGACGCGGCCGCGCGCCAGGTGGCCGCCGCCGCGCGCGCGCTCGAACCGCGCCTGGAAGAGATGCGCGCCAACAAAGACGGCTGGATCGCCTACGCGATGCACAGCGAAACGGAATCAGGCGCAAGCCAGGAATGACCATGATGCTCAACAACGTAAACCCGTCCACGTCGGCCCTGCCGGCCGCCAAGCAGGCGAATGCTCCGGCTGCCGCCAAGGACGCACCGACCGCGGCGGCACCCGCGCAAACCCCGGCCGACGGCGCCGCGCCCGCACCGGGCAAGACGTTCGCCCGCTGGCTCGGCCTGCAGAACGGCGTAGACGCACAGGCGCCGGCCGCCGCGGCGGATCCGGCGACGGACGCCACCGCCGCGCAAGCGGACGCAACCACCGACGCCGCGACGGCCGCCGCGACCGACACTGCACCGGCCACCGACGCCGCCACGCCGGACAATCCCCTGCTGGCCGCGATGACGATGCCGCTGATGCCGCTGTCGCCGCAACAGGTCACCCAGGCCGTGCAGGCTGCCCAGGGCAGCGCGCACGCCGGCACGGACGCCGCCGCCCAGGCCGACACACCGACGCAGCCGCTCGCGGTCTCCGGCCAGGATGCCCGCCGCGCACCGGTCGCCCTGCCCCAGGCTGTGCTCTCGCAAGCCGCCCAGCAGGATGCGACCACCGCCAACGTGCGCCTGGCCGTCCAGGGTAATGCCGCCAACGGCAACGCCGGCGCCGGCGCGCAGGACGCCGCGACGGACGGGTCCGGTGCGCAGGTCGTCCAGACGGGCACCGCCACGGCCGCGCCGGTCACGGGCGCCGTGACCCTGCCGGCAGCCCAGCCGGCAGCCGACACCGTCAAGCTGGCCGGCCCGCCGACCGCATGGCGCCAGAGCCTGCAAGAAACACTGGGCGACCGCCTGAACGTCCACGTCGCCAACAACGTACAGCAGGCCACGATCAGCATCGAGCCGCCCCAGCTGGGCCGCATCGACATCGCGATCCGCCACAGCGCCGGCACGCTGGAAGTGAACATCTCGGCCACCAACGGCGACGTGCTGCGCCAGCTGCAGACCGTCAGCGACAACCTGCGCAACGATTTGTCGCAGCGGCAGTACACGGAGGTCGCCGTGACGGTGACCCCGGCACCGAAAAACAATGCGGCGCCGTTCGGCGACCCGCAGCAGCAGGGCCGCGGCCGCCAGCAGGGCCGTGACCAGGACAACGAGCCCGGCCGCGGTCTGGCCGAGGCCGGCAACCCCGCGTCCGTGTTCAATCTCGGCCGCGACTCGTAAGCAGACGAATCGATAGCGCCTCTGGCGCGAGTACCAACATGAGCAAAATGAAAATGATTATTGCCATCGCCGGCGCCGTGATCGTGAGCGCGGCCGGTGCGGGTGGCGCGGTCTGGTGGTTCATGCCCAAGCCCGCGGCGGCCGCCGGCGCGGCCAAGAAAGCGGAAGCGGAAAAGGCCAAGGAAGGCAAGCCGGTCAAGTACGTGACGCTGGACAAGGTCATCGTGATGCTGCGCCGCGGCCCGGACGACACCGACACCCACTACCTGTCGACCGACCTCGTGCTATCGACGGAAGCGGCGAAGGAAAAGGAAACGAAGGAAAACCTGCCGCTGCTGCGCAGCCTGGCGGTGCGTACCCTGTCGGCCTACACGATGAAGGAAGCGGCCGGCATGACGGTGGAGCAGTACGCGGAAGAGCTGAACAAATCCTTCGACGCCAATTATGAGCACGAGCACACGGAAAAACCGTTCGTGCAAGTCATGATCGGCAAGCTGATCATCGAATAACCATCGGGGACAACGTGGGTTACATGACCGACTACGCCGACAGCTACGCCAGCAGCGAATATGCCGACGCCGCCATCCACGCGGCCATGAGCGCGGCCGAAGAGCAGAAACACCTCGTCGCCTACGCGCCGCTCGTCAAGCGCATCGCGCGCCAGCTCACGTCGCAGGTGTCGGGCGCGATGGGACGCGAGGACATGGAGCAGATCGGACTGATGGGCCTGCTCGAAGCGCTGCGCCGCTACGGCACCCCGGACACCGGCTTCGCCAGCTACGCGTCGCTGCGCGTGCGCGGCGCGATCCTCGACGAGCTGCGGCGCCAGGACTGGCGTCCGCGCGCCGTGCGCCAGGACAGCCACAAGATGCGCGACGCCGTGCGCGCCCTCACCCGCAAGCTCGGCCGCGAACCGAACGACAAGGAAGCGGCGGACGCGCTCGGCATCACCCAGGAAGAGTGGCGCCAGTTCCTGCTGGACGATGTCGCCGAGGAGCTGCTCAGCTTCGACGACGTGCTGCAGGAAGCGACCGAGCGCGCCCACAACGCGCCCGGCCCGGAAGAACAGTTCATGGTGCGCCGCAGCCTCGAGCAGGCACTGGGCGCCCTGAACGAGCGCGAGCAGCGCGTGATCCAGATGATTTATGAATTCGAGCTCAGCTACAAGGAAATCGCGGCCGTGCTCGACCTGTCCGACGCCCGCGTCTGCCAGCTCAACAAGAGTGCGCTGGCCAAGATGAAAGCGGCGCTGGCCCAGGCCTGAACGACCAGACAAGAAAGGTAACAATAATCATGCAAATCCTTGGCATCCTCATCGTGCTCGGCGCGGTATTCGGCGGCTACATGATGATGGGCGGCAGCGCCGGCGCCATCTGGCAGCCCAACGAACTGATCGTCATCTGCGGCGCCGCGCTCGGCGCGCTCGTGCTCGCCAATCCGAAACACGTGCTGGTCGAGCTGATTGGCCAGATGAAGAAGATCGCGGGCAAGCACAAGCACGACTCCGAGTTCCAGCGCCAGCTGCTGCTGCTGATGTACGAACTGCTGCAGACGGCGGCCGGCGGCCTGAAGGCGCTCGACGCCCACGTCGAGGCACCGAAGGACAGCCCGATGTTCCAGCGCTATCCGCTGATCCTGGAAGAGCCGAAGCTGCTGGCATTCATCGTCGACAACTTCCGCCTGATGGCCATGGGCAAGATCAACGCCCACGAGCTGGAAGGCGTGCTCGAGCAGGAACTCGAAGCCATCCACGAAGAACTGACCCAGCCGTCCAAGTCGCTGCACAAGGTGGCCGAGGCAATGCCGGGCTTCGGCATCCTGGCCGCCGTGCTGGGCATCGTGATCACGATGAACTCCGTCGGCGAAGGCGCCGACACGGCCGAGATCGCGGAACACATCGGCGCCGCGATGGTCGGTACGTTCATCGGTATCTTCTTCTGCTACGGCGTGCTCGACCCGATCTCCGGCATGATGAAGCAGCTGGTCAATTCCGAAGCGTCGACCATGGAAACCGTGAAGGTCGTGCTGTGTACCCACGTCGCCGGCAAGCCGCCCCTGCTGGCGATCGACGCGGGCCGCCGCCTCATCCAGCTGAACACCAAGCCCAGCTTCGCCCAGCTCGAAGCCTGGATCAACGCGATGGCCGACGGCGAGGATGCCGGCGCCAAGCGCAAGGCCTGATCCGGAGCGATAAGTGCAAGCTACCAAGAAAGGTGCCGCCGACAAGCACCACGAAGCAACCATCGTCAAACGTGGCGGCGGCAAGCATCACGACGACGAACACGGCGGCGCGTGGAAGGTCGCGTTCGCCGACTTCTGCATGGCGCTGATGGCGCTGTTCCTCGTGCTGTGGCTGATCGCCGCGCGCGAAGCCCAGCAGGTCAAGAACATCGTGCGCGACAACACGGCCAGCGGCCTGATCGAAGGCACGGGCGGCAAGCCGGAAATCAAGTCGAGCCCCGCCGGCAGCCTGATCGAACGCTTCCAGCTCCCGAAGAGCAACGGCGGCGCCGAAGGCCCGGCGGCCGGCGCCAGGGCCAATACCCAGACGGTGCGCACGAAGTACGAATCGCCGTCCGAACTGGCCGCGCTGGCGCACCAGCTCCAGCAGATGAGCGCGGACGCAGGCCTCGCCTCGAACCTTGCCACCGTGATCACGCCGGACGGCCTGCGCGTGATGTTGCACGACACCGACCGCCAGGGCATGTTCGTGCGCGGCAGCCCGCTGCCCACCGCCAAATTCGCAAAACTGTTGCGTGCGATGGCACCGCTGTTCGAAAAAATGGAAAATCAGATGCTGATCGTAGGCCACACGGATTCCTTGCAGTACACTAGGGCCGGACCGACCAGCTATTCCAACTGGAGCCTGTCGGTCAACCGCGCTCTGGCTGCGCGGTCCGAACTGCTCATCGGCGGCATGCGGAGCGAAAGCATCCTGCAACTGGTCGGCATGGCCGACCGCGCCCCGATCGACGCGGCCCATCCGGATGCTTCGGCCAACCGTCGTATCGAACTGTTAATCCTGACCAGCAAGCAAGCGGCTGCCATCAAGACCATGTTCGGCACCCCGACGGACACCGAAACCCTGACCTCAGACGCGTCCACGTCCAGGACGGACGACCCGGCGCTCAAGGAACTGCGCAGCCAGATGGTAAAGAAACCATGACGATTCAATCGAAAACCCGAGGACCACGCATGAAGATTTCCAGTGCCTCCACGCCTTCCGTCTCGATCGCCCCGCAGGTGGGCGGTGCCGCCGCCGCGCCGGCAGCGGCACCGGTTGCCGCCCCCGCCGGCACCGACGCCCTCAAATCCGCCGTGCTGCAGCCGGCACAGAAAGCGCTTGGCGCCCTGCCCGACTTCGACGCCGCCCGCGTGGCCGAGCTGCGCGACGCCCTGGCCAAGGGCGAACTGCCGTTCGACGCGGGCCGCCTGGCCGGCCTGATCCAGCGCTTCCACGGCAGCAAGGCTTGACCCCATGAGCCGCCTGACCCGCGACCAGGCCGTCGCGCGCCTGCTGGACGGCATTGCGGCCGACATGGCCGCCTGCGGCACGATCCGCGACCTGCTGGAGCGCCAGTTCCAGGCCGCCCTGCGCCACCGCGGCACGGAGCTCGCCACGCTTGCCGAAGCACTCACGCCCGAGCTGGACGCGATGGAACAGCGCCGCCAGCAGCGCGTGCAGCTCGTGCGCGCCCTGCTGGGCCCGCAAGCGACGATGGACGACCTGTTCGGCAGCCTGCCGGCGCCGCAGCGCACGCGCGGCCAGGCCGACTGGGAACAGCTCGAGACGCTCGTGCGCGACTGCAAGGCCGCGACGACGCGCAACGGCAACCTGATGGCCGAACAATTTACGATCATGCAACGCCTGCTGCATGGCGAAGACGATACCTATGCGCCACGCTGAATTCACGACGTCCATTCCCTCGTTGACGCCGACCCAGGCGACCGCGCCCACCGCGCCTATCGGCAATGGCGGCGGCAAATTCGGCGGCTTCTTCAACGAGGTGCAGGGCGAAGTCACCGACTTCATCCAGAACGGCGGGGGCGATTTCGCCACGAGCGCGACACTGAGTGCCGAAGGCCGCATGTGGGCCGCGCGCAGCCAGGGCGCGACCGCGGCCCTGATGGGTGGCGATGCCGACACGTCGCCCGACCAGCAGGCTTTCCTGGAAAGCATCGCCCCGTGGGCGAAAGAAGCGGCCGACAAACTGGGCGTGGCACCGGAACTCGTCTCCGCGCACGCCGCGCTGGAATCCGGCTGGGGCCAGCGTCCGCTGCGCAATGCGGACGGCAGTTCATCCTTTAACCTGTTCGGCATCAAGGCCGGCGCCAGCTGGCACGGCGACGTCGCACACTCCGCCACCACCGAATACGTCGGCGGCGCCGCGATCAAGACGAGCGCGAAGTTCCGTGCCTACCCGGACCAGGCCAGCGCCTTCCGCGATTATGCGCAGATGCTGATCGATAACCCGCGCTTCCGTGGCGCACTCGGCGCCGGCAACGACGCCCAGGCCTTTGCCGCCGGCCTCGCCAAGGGCGGCTACGCCACCGACCCCGCTTATGCGGCCAAGCTGTCGCGCCTGGCCGGCAAACTGCAGAACATCAGCGGTTGATGTCCATGTCGATGGGCTCAACCGTGCCGGGTCCAGCCACGCGCATGCGCACGACCTGCCCGCTGCCAGCGTTGCGCACTCGCACGACGGCGCCCTTTCCGCCCGCATCCAATGCTTCTCCGGCCATGCTGACTTCGATGCCTTCGCGTCGCGCGATCATCATGACGGCATCGCCGCGCTTCACCAGGACCGGGCTGCTGAGCTGGCCGCTGCGCAAAATGTCTCCTGGACGCAACATGCGACGAGACATTTGTCCCACCGCGTCGGCCGGATTACTGATCGGATCGGCAATGTTGGAAATATCACGCCGCTCGATCGTGACTTGTGCGTCCGTCAACGCTTCGTTGGCCGCGACCGGCGCGGCCGCGATCGCGACCATGGCCGTCACGCGCGCGCGGACGACGTACTCGTACCGCCATCCGGGCGTGTCCGGACAGCGCGCCACGAAGCGCATCCTCTGGGGAGAGCGGGTATCGAGCGGTTCCACGGCCACTTGCTGGCTGCACGGCGGCGCCGGCCGCGCAGTCACCACGGCGATCTCGAATTGCGGTTCGGTCAATCCGGACGCCGCCATCTGTCTTTCCAGTTCGGCACGGGCGGCTTGTTCAATTTGCACCGGAATCGACGGCGTTGCCGCTTGCGCGAACGCAGAAAACAGCATCAGTGACGAAGCGGCAAGGGTTGCCTTACAGAAAGCAATCATTAGAGAATAGTGGCTGCGGAAAAAATCTGATTCTAACCAATCATCCGAAGTTCAACCGACAGGAGTTCCCGACATGACGATTAATTTCAAAGACGCACTGGGTGTGCATGCCGACGCGCTGGAACTGCGCGCCGAGCGCACCAAGGTGTTGGCGGCGAACATTGCCAATGAGAGTACGCCCGGCTACACCGCCCGTGACATCGACTTTGGCGCCATGTTGCAGGATCGTATCGACACCGAAAACGGCGAGCTCAGCCTGAGCGACGACCAGCCCCTGTACCGCGTGCCCTACCACCCGAGCGCCGACGGCAACACCGTCGAGATCGGCGTCGAGCAAGCCGCGTTCGGTCAGAACTCTTCCGATTTCAATACCAGCCTGACCTTCATCAACATGCAGTTGCGCGGTCTGGCAAAAGCCATCAACGGTCAATAACAGGTCAACAATGGGCTTCAAGGACATTTCCCAGATCGCCGGTTCGGCGATGGCGGCGCAGTCGGTGCGCCTGAACACGATTGCCAGCAACCTGGCCAACGCCGACGTCGCGGCCGGCTCCGAAGCGGAAGCGTACCGCGCCCGCAAGCCGGTCTTCGCGGCCGTCATGGGCAACGAGGGGAGCGCGGGCGTGCGCGTGCTCGACGTGGTCGAGAGCGCCGAGCCGCTGCGCCGCGTGCACGAACCGGGTAACCCGAAGGCCGATGCCGACGGCATGGTCTATTACACGAACGTCAACGAAGTGTCCGAGATGGCCGACATGATGTCCGCCAGCCGCGCCTTCGAAACCAACGTCGAAGTCCTCGGACGCATCAAATCCATGCAGCAGTCGCTGCTCAAGCTGGGAGAATCCTGAACATGGTGACCACCAATCACGCCACCAACACCCAGTTCGGCAGCACGTCGAATACGGGCAGCAACAAGATCGTGACCCAGGCGCCGACCGACGCCAACAAGGACATGTTCACCAAACTGCTGGTGGCGCAGATCCAGAACCAGGATCCGCTGTCGCCGCAGGATCCGACCCAGTACGTCAACCAGCTCTCGCAGCTGTCCCAGACCGAGGCATTGCAGAACCTGTCGCAGACGACGACCGCCAGCGCATCCGTGCTGCAAAGCCTGCAGACGCTCGCGATGGGCGGCCAGGTGGGTTCCGACGTGACGGTGGCGACGAACACCGTCAGGCTCGACGGCAACAAGGTGAACGGCACCGTGCAACTGAACGGCCTCTCCGCCGGCACGAGCCTGATCCTGACCGGCACCGACGGGCAACAGCACACGATCGACCTGGGCCCGGGTTCCGGCGCCCAGTCGTTCACGATCGATCCGGACGCCCTTGGCCTGGCGCCCGGCTCGTACAAGATCCAGGCCAAGCCGTCGGACGGCAGCGCCCCGACGATCGAAGTGGCGGCGCGCCTGAACAGCGTGCGCGTGAACGGCACCAGCGTCGTGCTCCAGGTGGCCAACATCGGCGAGGTCGATCCCTCGGCCGTCACGGGTTTCAACGGCAAGACGGGCTCCTGAACGGCGCCCACCCTCTACCGCAACGCATTTAAGGAATCGACATGAGCTTCGACATCGCACTGTCCGGCATCCAGGCCATCAACGAGCAACTGAACACCGTTTCGAACAACATCGCCAACGCGGCCACCTACGGCTTCAAGGCCGGCCGCGCCAACTTCGCGTCCGTCATGGCCGGCAGCCGTCCCAACGGCGTGGAAATCGGTTCGGTCACGCAGAACATCAGCACGAACGGCAGCACCCAGACCACCGGTCGCGGCCTCGACGCTGCCATCGACGGCCGCGGCTTCTTCGTCAGCGTCAACGCCCAGGGCACCACGCAGTATTCGCGCGTCGGCATCTTCTCGACCGACTCGACCGGCATGCTGATCGACAGCAACGGCAACAAGGTGCAGGGCTACGGTCCGTCCCAGAACGGCACGATGGGCCCGATGGGCGACGTGCAGATCCCGACCGGTCAGATCCCGGCCGTCGCGACGACCAGCATCGCCTACACCGGCAACCTGTCGGCCGACTGGACCGTGCCGACCGTCACCCCGCTCGACCCATCCAAGAGCAGCTCGTACAACATGGTCAAGCAGTCGATCGTGTACGACTCGCTGGGCACGCAGCACACGCTGTCGCAATACTTCGTCAAGAAGGACGCCAACACCGTCAACGCGTACTATTCTCTCGACGGCGCCACGCCGGGCACGACGCCCGCCGTGCTGACGTTCGACGCCACCGGCGCGCTGAAGACCACGACCGGCAACTCGGTCGCCATCACGGCGGCGGGCGGCGCTGCCGCCGGCAACGTCACCATCGACTACACGGGCACTACCCGCTTCGCCGGCGAAGCCACCACGACCACCAACCGCAGCAACGGCTATGCGTCGGGTACGTTCGTGGGTGTGGAACTGGCGGCGGACGGCTCACTCGTGGCCAAGTACAGCAACGACCAGTCGCAGGTGGTCGGCACCATCGCCCTCGCCACCTTCGCCAACGAAGGCGCCCTGTCCGCCATCAGCGATACCAGCTGGGTGGCCAACGCCGATTCCGGCGCCGCCCTGTACAGCTCCCCGGGCGTGGGCCTGGCCGGCAAGCTGTCGACCGGCGCGCTGGAAGGCTCGAACGTCGACATCACGTCGGAACTGGTCGGCCTGATGACGTCGCAGCGCAACTACCAGGCGAACTCGAAGGTCCTGACCACCGAGAACCAGATGATGCAGGCCCTGATGCAGGCCCTGTAAGACTGACGCCCCATGGATAAACTGATCTTCACCGCCGTTTCCGGCGCCGAGCGCCTGATGCGCGCCCAGCAGGTCCACGCCAACAACCTGGCGAACCTGGACACCGCGGGCTTCCGCGCCAGCATGGAAGTGGCGACCAACCAGCAGCTGGGCGGCTACGGCTACGACGACCGTCACATGTCGTCCATGCAGGCCGACATGGTCTCGACCCGTGCCGGCTCGGTCCGCGAAACGGGCCGTCCGCTCGACGTCGCGATCGGCGGCCAGGGCTACCTCGCCGTGCAGTACGGCGACGGCGAAGCCTATACCCGCTCCGGCGAAATCGAAATCGGTCCCGACGGCGCGCTGTCGGTCCACGGCCATGCGCTGCTGGGCGAAGGCGGCCCGATCGTGCTGCCGCCGCATACCGCCGTCGAAATCGGCAAGGACGGCACGATTTCCGTGCTGACCGAAGGCGCCACGCAGATGCAGGTCGTCGACAAGCTGCGCCTCGTGAACGCCACGGGTGCCGAATTGACGAAGAACGAAGCCGGCCTGCTCGTGTCGCGCGACGGTGCCCAGCTGCCGGCCGATCCGGACGTCAAGGTCCGCCCGGGCGCGCTCGAAGGCAGCAATGTCTCGGCCGTCGAAGAGATGGTCGCCACCATGAGCCTGAACCGCAGCTTCGAGGTGCAGATGCGCCTGTTCAAGGCCAGCGACAGCATGAACGAAACGGGCAACAAGCTGATCGCCGGCTAAGTGCGCGTCCATTACCGAACCAGGAGAGAGAAACCATGAATCCAGCAATGTGGATCAGCAAGACCGGTGTGCAGGCACAGGATGCGAAACTGCAAGCCATCGCCAACAACCTGGCCAACGTGAACACGGTCGGCTTCAAGCGCGACCGCGTCGTGTTCGAAGACCTGTTCTACCAGGTCGACAAGCAGCCGGGCGCCCAGACGGCGGACAACACCGTCAGCAACGGCGTCCAGCTCGGCAACGGCGTGAACATCGTCGGCACGCAGAAGGTGTTCACCAACGGCAGCATCCAGACGACGAGCCAGCCGCTCGACGTGGCGATCAACGGCAACGGTTTCCTGCAGGTGCGCCGCCCGGACGGCCAGCCGGCCTACACCCGCGCCGGCCAGCTGCAGGTCGATTCCAACGGCGTGCTGGTCAACGCCCAGGGCCTGCCCCTGGTGCCGCAGATCACCGTCCCGAACAACGCGACCGCGATCACGATCGGCGAGAACGGCATGGTCAGCGCGACCGTCCCGGGCAACGTCACCCCGACCGAACTGGGCCAGCTCACGCTGACGACGTTCGTCAACCCGGCCGGCCTGCTGGCCCTGGGCGACAACCTGTTCCAGGAAACGACCGCCAGCGGCACGCCGAACGAAGGCCGCGCCGGCGACGGCGCCTTCGGCAAGATCAAGCAGGGCGCACTGGAAGGTTCGAACGTGCAGGTCGTCGAAGAGATGGTCGACATGATCGCCGCCCAGCGCACCTACGAAATGAACACCAAGGTGTTGTCGGCCGCCGACAACATGTTGCAATACCTGTCCCAGGCTTCCCGCTAAACATGAAACGCTTCGCCCTCGCCGCCGGGATGGCGGCCAGCCTCGTGCTGACCGGATGCGCCACGTCGCGCGTCCCCCTGAACACCCCCGCTCTCGAGGACGACGCCCTCGCCCT
This sequence comes from Massilia sp. PDC64, assembly GCF_900101265.1. Classification (GTDB taxonomy): domain Bacteria; phylum Pseudomonadota; class Gammaproteobacteria; order Burkholderiales; family Burkholderiaceae_D; genus Telluria. The sequence continues at coordinate 247,540 of NZ_FMZS01000012.1, read as the reverse complement.
GCCGAAAACGCAGCCGGCGCGCGGCGGCGTCGGAGGCGGCGTGTTCAGCGCCGATACCGTCTCGCTGACCTCGGACGCGCGCGCGTTCCGCGTGGGCGACGTCGTCACCGTCCTGCTGCAGGAAACGACCCAGGCCAGCAAGAAGGCCGGGACCAGCTTCAGCAAGGGTTCCTCCGCGTCCGTGGCGCCGATCAGCGCCCTCGGCAAGACCTTCGGCCGTACCGGCCTCGACATCTCGGGCGACCGCAGCTTCAACGGCGACGCGACCAGCACCCAGCAGAACGCGCTGTCCGGCGCGATCACCGTGCTCGTGCAGGAAGTGCTGCCGAACGGCCTGCTGCGCGTGGCCGGCGAAAAGCGCCTGCAGCTGAACCAGGGCGAGGAATACGTGCGCATCAAGGGTTACCTGCGCGCCGCCGACATCGACAACGAGAACCAGGTGTCGTCGCTGCGCGTGGCCAATGCCCGCATCGCCTATTCCGGCCAGGGCACGCTGGCCGATGCCAATACCCCCGGCTGGCTGACCCGGTTCTTCACCGGGCCGTTCATGCCCTTCTGAGGACGACATGACCCGTACCCTACGTTTCGCTTGCCTGGCCCTGACCGCGGTGCTGGCACTGCCGGCACTGGCCGCTCCGGCCGTGAAGACCGCGTCCGTCAGTCCCGACACGGCCATCCTCGCGCGCACCCAGCCGCTGCGCAACCTCGCCAGCGTGGAAGGCGTGCGCGAAAACCCGCTCGTGGGCTACGGCCTCGTCGTGGGCCTGAACGGCAGCGGCGACTCCACCCAGGTGAAGTACTCGAGCCAGTCGGTCGTCAACATGCTCAAGCAGTTCGGCGTCAAGCTGCCGGACGGCGAGGAAGCGAAGAACAAGAACGTGGCCGCCGTCATGGTCTCGGCCGTGTTCCCGCCCGGCTACCGCCGCGGCCAGCAGATCGACGTGACCGTCTCGTCGCTGGGCGACGCGAAAAGCCTGCGCGGCGGCACCCTGCTGCTGACCCAGCTGCGCGCGGCCGACAACGAAGTCTATGCGCTGGCCCAGGGTAACCTCGTCGTCGGCGGCCTGGCCGCGTCCGGCAAGAGCGGCTCATCGGTGACGGTCAACACGCCGACCGGCGGCCGCATCCCGAACGGCGCGATGATCGAACGCGAGATCCCGACCGATTTCGCCACCCGTCCAGCCGTGCTGCTGCGCCTGCGCCATCCGAACTTCGACACCGCGACCAATGTCGTGAACGCGATCAACCGCCGCTTCGGCCAGGTCGCCACGACGGCCGACGGCACCAGCGTCGAGGTCGTGGCGCCGACGAATCCGACCGAACGCGTCGCCTTCGTCGCCAAGCTGGAAAACATGCCAGTGGAAGCCGGCGAGGAAGTGCCCCGCGTCGTGTTCAATTCGCGCACCGGCACCGTCGTGATTTCCGACGGCCTGCGTGTGAAATCGGCCGCGGTGACCCACGGCTCGCTCAAGGTCGTGATCTCGGAAAGCTCGGCCGTCAGCCAGCCGGGACCGTTCTCCAGGGGCCAGACGCAGGTCACGCCGCAATCGAAGGTGTCCGTGGACCAGGGCTCGGGCCAGATGTTCCACTGGCCGGCCGGCGCCCGCCTGCAGACCATCATCGACACGGTCAACAGCCTCGGCGCGTCCCCCGACGACATCATGGCGATCCTGCAGGCCCTCGACCAGGCCGGCGCGATCGAAGGCGAACTGGTGGTGATCTGATGCTGAACAACGTCAACGCAATCGGTCCGGAGCAGCCGGACCAGGCCGCGGGCGAGGAAAAAGTCGCGCCCGCCGCCGTGGACAAGGCCTACGTTGCCAAAGCGACCAAGGCCGCCGTCGAATTCGAAAGCTTCTTCATCTCGCACATGCTGCACCAGATGCGCGAGAGCACGCGCGCCATCGCGCCCGACGACAGCCCGACCAAGGACCGTGTCAACCAGGACATGACCGATATGGTGGATAACATGCTCGCCGGGAACATGGCGCAACAGCGTGCCTTCGGCGTCGCCGATGCGATTTTGCGGCAGATCTTGCCCGCACCGCTTAATAAAACGAGCTGAACGGTCGCCTGTCATTACTGACCACGCACAAGAAGGCTTCGCACCATGAGCATCCTGAACAACGCCCTGTCCGGAGCAGTCGCTTCGCAACTGGCCCTGTCCGCCAGCAGCCAGAACGTCGCCAACCTGCAGACCAAGGGCTATACCCGCCAAGCGGCCCTGCTGAACGCGGTCGGCCCCGCTGCCGGTTCGAGCCAGGCCGGCAACGGCGTGCGCGTGACCGCGCTGATGCGATTCTCCGACAGCTACAAGACCCAGCAGATGTGGCGCAGCGCGTCCGACCTGGGCGCACACTCGCAGACCCAGCCCTATCTGACCCAGCTGGAAAAAGTGATGGGCGACGACGACGCCAGCCTGTCGAGCGGCGTCGACGGCTTCTTCGCGGCATTGAACTCGGTGGCCGGCGTCGACCCGACGTCGACCCCGCTGCGCCAGCAGGTGGTGACCGCGGCCGGCCTGCTGGCCCAGCGCTTCAACAGCATGAACAACGTCTACAACGCCCAGCTGCAATCGGTGCGCCAGCAGCGCAGCGCACTGGTCGACTCGGCCAACACGACGATCGCGTCGATCGCGTCGCTGAACGCCCAGATCGCGAACGCCAACGCCACCGGCAGCAATCCGTCGGCCCTGATCGACGCGCGCGACCAGGCCATCGACAGCCTGGCGAGCCAGATGGGCCTGGAAGTCAGCGACCAGCCGGACGGCACGCGCAACGTGTCGCTCAAGACCGGCCAGTCGCTGGTCCTGGGCGGCGTCGCCGGCAAGCTGTCCGTCAGCGGCGGCGCCGCGCAGACCTTCAGCCTGACGTTCGCCGGCACGACGTTCGACCTCGACACGACCAAGGCCGGCGGCCAGCTGGGCGGCCTGTCGGTCTATGAACAGGACACGCTGCTGCCGCTGCAGCAGGGCGTGGCCGAGATGGCGCAGCAGATCGCCGACAAGGTCAACACCCAGCTCCAGGCCGGGTATACGATGGACGGCTCGGCCGGCAAGCCGCTGTTCGTGTACAACCCGGGCAGCACGTCGAACATGCTGCAGGTGGCGGACGGCTTCCAGACGTCGGACCTCGCGTTTTCCGGCGACGGCAAGCCGGGCGACACCGGCAACCTGCAACAACTGGTCGGCATCAAGAACCAGACGATCACGATCGCGAAGATCGGCACGGTGCTCATCGGCGACGCCGACACCCAGCTCGTCGGCCGCCTCGCCGTCGACAGCCAGCAGAACAAGGGCGCCCTCACGACCGCGCAGACGATGCGCGACCAGGCCGTCGCGGACTGGCAGTCGACGAGCGGCGTGAACCAGGACGAGGAAGCCGTGCATCTCGTCGAATACCAGAACATGTACCAGGCCAACATGAAGGTGATGTCCGTCGCGAACGCTCTGTTCGACGCCACCTTGCAGATGATGGGCTAAAGGAGAGAAGCATGCGTATCGCCACCAGTCAATACCAGGCGATGATGACCCAGTCGCTCGAGCTGAACCAGGACCGCATCACCTACGTGACGCAGCAGATGGCCAACGGCAATCGCATCCAGCTGCCGTCGGACGATCCGGTCGACAGCGTGCGCCTGTCGCGCCTCAAGCGCGAAGAAGCCGGCATCAAGCAGTACCGCAGCAACATCGCCGCGATCAACGAACGGCTCACGAAGAACGAAGGCTACCTGCAGAACATGGTCAACGACATGGGCCCGGGCCGCGACCTGCTCGTGTGGGCACTGGACGGTTCGAACACCCCGCAGGACCTGAACGCCATGGTCACCCCGCTGGCCTCGCTGCGCGACAGCCTGATGTACGCGGCCAATACGATCGACCAGGAAGGTCGCTACGTGTTTTCCGGCACCGAGACCGGCACGGCACCGATCGCCTACGATGCATCCGCCCTGCCCGGTTCGCGCTACAGCTATGTAGGTAACACGAATGACCAGCTGGTGGTGGTGGGCAATGGCATCACCCAGGTGGCGAACCAGAACGTCAGTGGGTTGGAAAAACTGCTGAACCAGCTCGACCAGGCGATCAGTACGCTGTCGGGCAGCACGGTCAGCGCCAACGACCCCGCCGTGCGCACCGTCCTGAAGGCCAGCCTGGACGGCTTCGACGATGCGATGGATCTCGTTGCCGGCAAGGTCGCCGTCATCGGCGGCCAGCAGAACGTCCTCAAGACGATCGACGCCAACCACGAGAACGTCAGCCTGTCGAACCAGACGGCGATCCTCGACATCGGCCAGCTCGACGTCGGTACCGCGGCCATCGAGCTGAGCGGCTACCAGACGGCGCTCCAGGCCAGCTACAAGGCCTATGGCAAGATCGGCTCCCTGTCCCTGTTCTCGGAGCTCTGATCGTCATGGATACCACATTACGACCCACGACCGCCGGCGCAACCGGCGGCACACTCGGCACCCGGGCGAATGCCTCGTCCCGGCTCGTTCCGACCCGCTCGACCGGGTCCGTCGACGACACGTCGGCCGCCACGGCGGCTTCCACCGCGTCCGCGGCGCCGCTGCGCGCCAACGGCAGCGCGGCGAGGATCGCCAGCGGCCTGCAGGACCAGGTGGCGGGCGCCCAGCAGGCGCTCGACTACCTCGAACGCGTGGCGAACCAGCTCGAGGCGCTGAAGGGCGAGCTGACGGCCAAGCTGGCCGGCACCCGCAACGGTTCGCGCCTGCAGCTCGAAGTCCACGCGCGCCAGCTTGCACAAACGCTGGCCGAGCGCAAGAAGACCGGCGGCGGCAGCGTCGACAGCAACCTGAATTATTCGACGAAGCCGGCCACGCAGCGCTTCCGCATCCGCGGCCTCGACATCGCCAGCCTCAAGCAGAGCGCGCCGCAGAACATCTCGTTCTCGGTCGGCAGCGCCGGCGGCCCGCAGATGTCCGTCGCCATCGAGCCGGACCAGTCGAACCAGGAAGTCGCCCGTGCCCTCGACCGCGCCCTCGCCCCGATGGGCGTGCACGCGAGCCTGGACGAGAACGGCGAACTGGTGTTCACGACGCCGGAATCGAACTGGTCGTCCGTCAAGGACAGCATCGCCGTGAGCGGTCGCGGCCGCGTGACCACCGAAGAACTGCCGGCGAACCTGGCACCCCAGCAGTGGAACGTGAGCGCGGAAACCGGCAATGCCGACGCACTGCGCCAGAGCCTGCGCGAAGTGGTGCAGGCCCTGGAACGCGTGCACCGTTCGCAGGCGGCCGCCAGCGCCGCCCTGCAGGCTGCCAGCGTCCAGGTGGCGGATGCCTCGACGCCGCCGCCCGACATGACGATCGCTATCGACGACTTCGGCAAGGTCGCCGCCAGCACGGACTACGAGTCGCTGATCGCCCTGACGTCGGCACTCGTCGGCGTCAGCCGGGATCGCGTCCTCGCGCTGCTCGGATTGCGCTGAGCCCTGCTTCAGGAACGCCAACGCCCCGCCTGCAAGCGGGGCGTTTTGTTTTTCAGTGCCCGATCGGCTTCACGCTGATCGTCGTGCCGCGCAGGTCGATGTCGTGGATCTCGATGCTGCCGAACGTCGGCCCCGGATGGCTGCCCACGCGGATGTTGCGGAAGCTGATCTCGCCGATCGTGCTGGGCAGGCGCAATGTGATCGAGCCGTCCTTGTTCACGGTCGCGTGCGAATTGGCCGGGTCGTACCTGACGTCGCGCACCGTCGTGTCGGCCGACAGCAGCAGCGCGAGCGGATTGAACACCGTCGCCAGCTCGCCCAGCACGCGCACACCGTCGTTCGGCAGCGCGTGCTGCACGGCCGCCTGCAGGCCCTGCTGGCCGCCCTGCGCGGCGAGCGCGATCAGGCGCAGCTCGGCCTGGCGGGCCTGGTCGCGCAGCGCATCGTCGTTTCTGCCCTGGGCCGTCACCTCGCCCAATTCCTCATCCGACAGCGCCCGCATGCCACGCCCGAATTCGCGCCCGCTTTCGCCCGCCAGGCGCGTGGAGACAGCTGCCGCCGGCGCCGCCGCCACCGCCGCGTAGGCATGCAGGGGCCCGAGCAATGCGGTCGCCAGCGCCGCCGCCATGCGCAGGCTGCGCTGGCGCCGCACGGCGCCGCGCACCTGCGCCTGCGTGATCAGCTTCATGTCGGCCAGGATCTCGCCCAGCCGGCGCCCGCTCTGCTCCTGCGCGCGGATCGCGGCGTCCAGCTGTTCCTGCGAAATCAGCTTCTTCTCGATCAGGATCTGGCCCAGCCGGGACCTGTTGGTACTGCGTGTCATCCAGTCGCTCATCCCCGCCTCCTTCCGTAGTGGTCGTTATTGCCCGACGGCCGCGCGCAGCTTCAGGCCCACGCGGTTCTGCAGTTCCGTCATCTTCGGCTGGATCTGCGCCGCGTTCGCCTTGGCCACGTTCTCGCCGACGGCCTTCTTCATCTCCGGCACGACGCTCTCGAACTTCGCCAGCACGGGCGATTCGAGGATACCGGCCAGCTGTTTCAACTCGTCCTCGCTGAACTTCTGCGCGAGCAGCGGCGCCACGCTGGACTGCACGATCGCGCGCGTGCTCGTGCGCAGGCCCGGCGTTTCCTGCTCGACGAACTTCGTCGCCTCCGCCGTGATGTCCTTCATCGTCGCGTCCTGCTTGTCGGCCGGGACGCGGCTCTGCACTACCACGCGCGACTGGCGCAGCATGTCGGCCACGGGTGCCTGCAGCATCTGCAGGCCGACGGATTCCAGGCCCATCTTGTCCAGCACGCGCTGCACGAGCGCCTGCTTGGCAGGCGGCACGCCGTTCATGCCCTCCGCGTGCGCGCCCGCGGCCAGGCCGACGCCCGCACCGAACGCCATCGTCATCCACATCGATCGGAACATCGTCATCTCCAGTTAGAACGGCCGCGTGTACGAGGCGCCCGCGTACTTCACGATCAGGCTGCCGGACACGTTGGTGGCCGCGTAAGGGTTGTAGATCAGGTTGAAGAAATTGTCGCAGTTGAGATTGCAGTCGCTGCGCGCCGGGATGTTGTACGTGCCCTTCATGTAGCTGCCCGTCAGGTTCACTTCCCCGCCGTCGTCGAAGCGGTAGCGCAGGCCGACGCTCCTGAGTTTCGTGTCCGGCAGCGGCGCGAGGAGACTCATCTGGTTGCCCGGGATGGAGCTCTTGCGCGGCTCGTAACCGAAGCGCAGCGCGAGCTTCTTCGTCAGGTTGAGCTGCGTGCCGAAGCTGTAGTTGACGACGCTCCGGAAGCCCATCTTGAACGTGGCCTGGCTCGAATTCGCATAGCCGAACAGGCGCGCCATCTCGAGCAGCTTGATGCTGCGGTCGAACTGGAACGTCAGCTCGTTCCACTTTGCCCAGTCGGCGTAGCTGACGTCCGCGTTCAGCTGCACGTAATCCGTCAGCATCAGCTTCATGCCGGCCTGCACGCGCCACGGGAACGGGATCTGCGCCGTCATGTTCCCCGACTGGTATTCGGGAATGTCCTGCGGCATGCCGGTGACGGCGCCGACAATCGGCCCGAGCAGGCTCGAATTCAACCCGCGCACGAAGCTGCGCAGCATCGGGTCGCTGTGGAACATGTACGACCCGGTATAGGTCGTGCGCGCGCCGCCCTGGTACACGACGCCCAGCGCGAACCACTTCTTCGGCTCCCACAGCACGCCGATGTTGACCGTCGGGTCGAACGACGCGCGCAGGTCGAAGTCGATGTTGGCGGCCCGTTTGAACGGATTGACCATGCCTTCCGGACCGCCGCCGCACAGGCCGAACGTCAGCGTGTCGATCACCGTGCCGTTGCCGTCCGGGCAGACGGCCTTCTGCAGCTGGCCGACGGTGCCCAGCAGCTTGTTGGGCGCGCGGAAGTCGGTGTTGATGGCGAAGGCGGAATACGCGATGGGCACCGAGATGCCGATCTTGAGCGTGTCCGACACCTTGTACGCGGCCGCGGGCGACAGGTACACGAGGCGCTGCAGCTGGACGAGGCGGCCGTCGAAGCGCGCCGGGTCGTCCGGGTCCTTGGTGCGGTCGATACTCATCGCCGCCGACAGGTAGACCATCGTGCCGAACGTCCAGCGCGAACCGGGCGCGTTGTACGACACGCCGAGGCCGGGCACCAGCACGGCCGGGAGGCGCGCCTTGGGAATGCCGTAGAACGGAATCTCCATCGCCTGGCGCACCGGCCCGCTCGACTTGCCGTTGATCGGGTCGTCCTTGAAGCCGCCGATGTCGAGGTCGGGCGCGGAGACGAACCGGTTCGGGTTGCGGATCGCCGCCATGAAGACGGAATCGATCTTCTGCGTGCCCGTCAGGCGCGCGAGGCCGGCCGGGTTGAAATGGATGGATTCGATCCCGGGCGGGTCGGCCGTCACCGCATTCCCCATCGCCATCGCGGTGGGGCTCGTGACGAGGTTGTCGGTGACGCCCGCATGGGCGACCGACGCGAGCCCCGTGGCCAGGCCGGCCACGGCGAGCAGGACGATCGGTGACGGCGCGGCAGTCATGGCATCCGCCTCACAGCGACAACGGCAGGCTCATGGTGAGCGACAGGTTCGGCGCCGCCGCCGTGAGACCGGCGCCGACCGTCACGTTGACGGTGGTCTTGGGCGACATGCGGTAGCCCGCGCCGATCGCCAGGATGCCCGCGCTCTGCGTCTGCGTCTGCGCCTTGTTGCCGTTGTCGAACGTGAGCGTGGAGCGGGCCTGGATCGATTCCTGGAACGAGAACGACGTCGTGATCTTGTACGACAGCGCGTACGCAAAGCCCAGACCGAAACCGAAGCTGGCGCCCGGCTTCACTTCGCGCAGCGTGGCGCCGTAGAGATTCTGGCTCAGGTGCTTGGCCGTCAGGCTGTAGCCCACGTTGAAGGAACCGAACAGCGCGACCGGATCGACGATGCGCGTCATGTTGGCGCCGATGTTGAAGGTGTTGACGCCGGAGCCCGTGGCCACGCCCTTCTGCACGTCGACCTTGTACGGGCTGGTGCCCGTCGCGAGGCGCACATTGCCCGTGAGCGTGTATGCGACCTCGTCGCGCTTGACCTCCTGCGGCTGCCAGCGCACGCCCAGGCCCACGTCGCCGATCGTGTGCGAGACGCCCGAGAAGCCGCCGGAATCGGAGTAGCGGCTGATCAGGGGCACCGTGACGTTGGCGGTCAGGTTGTTGCGCACGCCGTAGTCCGCCATGATCGTGTTGGTGATCGTGTGCGAGTTCGTGTTCTCGATCGAGAACAGTGTCGCCGTGCCGGACGACAGGTCGGTGTTGATCTTTTCCTGGCCGATGTACGTGTAGCCCAACTCGTAGTTCAGCTGCACCTTGCCCTTGCGGATCAGCGAATACTGCTTGTCGACCGCGGTCAGCGTTTCCTTCAGCAAGGTCGTGTTGTCGGCATCGCCCTCCTTCTTCGCCAGCGCGTCGCGGACGGCTTCCGAAGTGGCCGGCGGCGTGCCGGCCGTGGTGCCGTTCAGCGTTGAGGAACTCGCCGTGTCCTGGGCCAGCGCCGGCACCTGGGCAAACAGGAAGGCGGCAGCCAGCGCCGACGCCGACGCCGGGATAGTGGAAATCTTCATGGTGGTCCTTCGTGGTGGGTCTAGTGTTTGCGGATCGAGATGCCGCCGAAGCCGTTCAGCAGGCGTTCGTTCGCGACCTGCGTGTCGATGGGGCGCTGCAGGCCGCGGTCGCGGATGCGGTCCATGTCCACCACGCCCAGTTCGTCGTCGGCCAGCGCGAGCTTGAGCGCGGGCGGGCGGTTCTTCGGCGGGTAGGCGATGAACAGCGTGTTGCGGTCCCACAGCGTGGCGAATTCCTCGACCGAGAACGTGATGTTGCCGGCCGACGGGTCGGCCAGGAACACGAGGCCCCCGCGCACGCCGCGCAGCACGACGAAGTGCTTGAAGCCGGCGTAGTCGATCGGCACGATGCCCGGCGAATCGAGCGTGAGCAGGTCCGACATCTCGGCGTGGAAGCCCGCGCTCTGCACGTCGATCGAGGCGAGATAGCGCTTCATGTCGAGCAGGGAAAAGCCGCGCCGCTCGATGATCTTGTCCTTCTCGCCGAAGGCCATCATGCCTTCCATCGACTGCTGCTCGGTGACGTCGATGCCCAGGTGGTACTTGAGGATCGTGACGAGGGCTGCCGAGCCGCAGCTGTAGTCGTAGGCCTGGTGGACGATGTTCTTGTACTTGAGCTCGGAGAACGGCTCCATCGACACGTTCGGAATACCGGCGGCGGCCACGGACATGGTCGTCGGCAGGTCGAAGCGGTCGAGCGGACGGTCCTGCGCCTCGTGCTTCGCAAGCACGCCGGCCCCGCCCACGAGGACCGCGAGGATCCCCAGCAGGAATGTGAACATGATGTCTCCCTGGGGCGCTTCATGCGGCCCCTTGTGGCCCGGCTCCGTGCGCTTTCCTGGCGTCCGGATGGCGGATTTTTCATGCATCCCAACGTGGTGTTTTGGCCACGTTTATTGCACTTTTTCTATATTTTGGATGCAGCCACGGCTGGCGGATGTTATAAAACGCTATCGTTTTTATAAAAAACCGCTCATTCATTGAGGCACCGTGCACACTTGGGACAGGATCAGCAATGCATTGGGCGAGCCGGTCACCAGCGTGGAGATCGGCGGCGTGCCGCTGCGGGCCGAGCGCTACATCTTCCAGCTGGGCGGCTGCGAAGTCCCGCCGCTCGATTCGATGGTGCTGGCCTGCCACCTGGGCGGTGCACGCGCCACGGCCGGGCGCAGTCCGGGCCGCTCGTTCGATTTCCTGGCCGGCGCCGCGACGGTGTTCCAGCCCGGCTTCGCCAGCCGCTGGGCGTTCTTCGGCGCGATCGACATGGCGATGTTCCACTTCCTCGACCCAAACCACGACATGGTGCGCCACCTGCAGCGCCTGCTGGCTGCGCGCGCCAAGTCGCCCACCTTCTCCGACCCGCTCGTGCACGCGGCCGCCCAGCAGTTGTTGGCGGAAGTGTCGCGCACCAGCACGCCCAACACGGGCTTCGTGGAGCGGGCCTGTTCCCTGATGATCGAGCAGACGTGCCGCGTCCTGGAGGGCAAGACGGGACGGCACCTGCCGCCGGATGCCCTCCAGCTCGGCCGCCTGCAGGGCGTGCTGGAATGGATCGGCCAGAACCTGTCGAGCGAGCTCTCCAACGCCGAGCTGGCCGAGCGCGCGGGCGTGTCGGAATCGCACTTCCGCCGCATCTTCCAGGAAGCGATGGGGATGACGCCGCACCGCTATGTGTTGCGTTTACGCCTCGAACGGGTCCATGAATTGTTAACCCGGACCAGCTTCTCAATCGCCCGTGTTGCGGCGCAATGCGGGTTCAACAGCCAGAGTCATATGACGGCCTGTTTCTCGGCCGCGTACGGCATTACGCCCGCTCGGGCACGGCAGCAGGCACGGTCCTGATTCCTTGCCGGCAACGCCGGGTTTGCGTTGCATCAATTTGAAAATCTTGCCTGCCGAAAATGAGCGTTTTTTGATAAAGACGGGATCATTTTCCGACGCGTTGCGATTTCGCATGCACACATAATAAAAAACACACCGGGCACAAGAACCCGGCCGCTCAATGATGAGTAAGGAGACCCAGCATGAGACCAGCGCAGGACGCGTCCGCACGTACGCGGTCGCCAGCGTGAAGTACCTGTCCGCCACGGACGTGGTGCAACGCATCAAGGCCTGCCTCGGCGCCGAGGGCATGGACGTCGACGCCCTGTTCGCCAAGGCCGGACTCGAATGGTTCGAGCACGGCGCGCAAGGACAGCGCGCGGCCGACCTGCTCGCGTTGTCCGACCAGTTCAGCATCTTGTGGGAAAGCCTCGCGGCCGCCAGCGGCGATGCATTGATCGGCTTTCGCGTGTTCGCCCCCGACCCGCTCAGCTGGCTCGGCGTGCTGGGCCACCTGATGCTCGCCTCCCCCACCCTGCGCCAGGCCGCCGACAGCCTGACGCGCTACATGCCGCTCGTCTCGCCCGTCGTGCGCGCCACGATCGAGCCGAAGGCGGACCGCGTGCGCGTGGGCCTGAACCTCGTCGGCGGCGCGCGCGCCGTGCCGCAGGCGCGCTACGACTTCACCTGGAACCTGCTGCTGGCCACGTTGCGTTTCGTCGGCAGCAAGCCCGACCTGAAGCCGGCCCTCGTCGAATACGCCTATCCGGCCCCGCTCGACACGGCACCGTACGTGCGCCAGTTCGGCTGCCCCGTGCGCTTCGGCGCGCCCGCCAACGCGCTCGAATTCGCCAACGCCGACATCACGGCCCCCATCCCGACCGCGAATCCGCTCGCGGCGGAAGGCCTGTTCCGCCTGCTCGACGAACGCCTCGCGCAAGCCGAGCGCACGAGCGTGGCCGCGCGCGTGCGCGAACTGCTGCCGGCGATGATCGACCAGGGCGGCGCGTTGCGCGACGCCGTCGCACGGCGCCTCGCGATCAGCGAGCGCACGCTGCAGCGCCGTCTCGCGGACGAGGGCACCGACTTTTCCACGCTCGTCGACGAGGTGCGCCGCACGATCGCCCAGCAATACCTGGGCAGCGACCGCATCAGCGTCAAGAACCTCAGCTACAAGCTGGGATTCGCCGACCCCAGCGCGTTCCACCGCGCCTGCCTGCGCTGGTTCGGCAAGGCGCCCGGCGAATTCCAGCAGGACCGGCTGAACGCGCATGGACAGTCGGCCGTCAATGGGACCACAGGCGCAACTGGCCCTGCATCTGGAGTTCGCCGTTCAGGGTGACCTGCCCCAGGCTCTGCGTGACGGGCCCGCGCGGGTCGGCCTGCACGCTGAGCGAATCGAAGCCGGCGTCCGTGAACTTCGTCCACGCCGGCAAGGTCAAGGCGAGGTAGTTCGTGCCGTCCGCCGCCGTCTGCGGACTGATATTCAGGCCCACCATCTGGATCACGCCCCCGATGTTCTTCAGTACCGTGTACGTCGTGCGGCCGTCAACCGTCTGGCCGATGGTCAGGCGGCTGTCGCCGGTCGTGCCGTCGCCCGGGCGATTGAGTTGCAGGCGCACGGCGAAGCTGATGCCGTCGGCGCCGCGCACCTGCGCGAGTTCTTCGTCGGCCAGCGGTTGCGGTCCCGCCAGCGCCCATCGCGTCGTGCAGAGCAACAGGAAGGCGAGAAGGCGCGCGCTCACTGGCGGAACTTGACGTCGAGGTACTGCAGTTGGATGGACCCGATGCGCGAGCTGCCCAGGTCCATGTTCGCGCCCGCGTCGCTGCGGAAGCTGATGTTCCCGATCTGCAGCGTGCCGCTCGGCGCCGCCTGGCCCGCGTCGGGCCAGTTGACGCCGATGTGCAGGCTGGCATTGCCCGCCGCGTCCGTGCGCGCATTGAAGATGCCGGCCTGGTTCGTCACGTCGGCGATGCGCCAGGGCGCCGTCGGCGCGGAACCGTCGCTTGTGGCCGCGCCGATCTTCACGCCCGACAGCACCATCGCCTCTCCCGTCGCTTCGCGTCCGTTCGGCGCGAGCGTCAGGCTCCCGAGGTCGATGCGCGTGGCGAGGCCGAATGCGAGACCGTCGCCGACGGTGGGCGTCGACCATTGCATGCCGCCGCCGTAGTACACGAGATCCTTCAGGATCACGCTGCCGTTCTTCACGTCGAAGCCGCTCGCGTTCACGCCGAAGTCGTACGCGACCTGCCAGACTTCGCGTCCGGCCGCGTTCTCGGGAAAGGCGATGTTGATGATGTCGGCGCGCCCCGGGGCCCCAGCGACGATATCGAGGCGGTAGGGATCCGCGAACGGCGCGTCCGTGTTGTCGGTGCGCGATGCGGCCAGGTTGCCGATGCCGATGCTGCCGCCGGCGGGCGCGTAGTAGCGCAGCTCGGCGTTGCCCGACATGGCGAAATTCGACAGGTTGAAACTCATGCCGTCGCGCCCCGCCACCTTGGCGAGCGCGCTGTCCGGCAGCGGTTCGAGCGCGGCGGCCAACGCCGGCGCGCACAGCAGGATGGCGGCGGCGACGGCGCGCATCAATGCCCCGCCGCGTTATTGACCGGCACGGTGCCGGTGAGGTTCAGCGCGGTCAGCTTGTCGCGCCAGTTCAGCCAGATGCCTGCCTGGGCCTCGGTCAGCGCGGGCATGCCGGACGCGGCCTGGAATTGCACGGGTTGTTTGAGGATCGCGATCCAGAAATCGCGGCTCGGACCGTTCGCATCGCCCGCCGTGACGCCGCCCACGTTGGCGAGCGGCGTGCAACCTGTGCACGTGCCGTCCCAGCGCTTGCCGCCGCCGGCGTCGTTCATGCTGTCGATGATGCCCGCGGCGCCCGCGTCGATGCGCATGGAACCGGACAGCGTGGCGATCTTCATGCCGATGTCGCCGGAGATGCCGTCGAAGCCGAGGCGCATGCCGACGATTTCGCGCTGGTTGTTGATGCCGGTGTTCTTGTAGACGAATTCGAAATAGGGATTCGTGATCTGCACGAGCCGCTGTGCCGCAGAGGCGTCGGTGCGGCCGAACTGCAGTGCGCTGATGTCGAGGTCGGCGCCGGATCCGTTGCGCGGCGCGTACGTGTACTCGCCCAGGCGCATGTTGGACAGGTTGGCATTCAGCGTGACGTCGGCGTCGAGGCTGATGCGGGTGAAATCGAAACCGCTGTAGCTGGAATTACTGACCGTGAACAGGCCCTGGCCGCTGACTGTGGACAGTTCGGTGTCGGACATCGGGCGCATCTGGGCCGATGCCGCACAGGGCAACAGCGAGACTGCGACGACGAATGCAGTGAGCGAGGTGCGCATGGTCGAACCAGAGGAAAAACAAGCTCAAAAAAACGGCCCGGGGCAAGCCCGCGGGCCGTCCATCACCCAACCCGAGGTGCTTAGTGCGCCCAGATGTAGACGGTGGTGCCTTGCAGCTTGATATCGTTGGCAGCGAACGAACCGTAGGAAGCGTTCGAGTTGCCCATCTTGATCGAGTCAACGGACATGCTCAGGTTCTTGTTGGTGTCGATCAGCGGGATGGCGATCTTGACGACGTCGCCGGCCGGCATGAAGGCAGCCAGGCCGGTACCGCCGGTCACGCCCAGGACGCTCGATGCGCCCGACGCTGCGCTGGCTTCGGCCTGGAACGTGGCGTTGTTGATGATGTCGATGGTTGCAGCGATTGCACCGGCGATCTTGATGTTGTTGAAGCTCACCGAGCCGCCTGCGGCATCGGTGTCCGTGTAGACGAACGAACCGATGTTCACATGCAGGTCAGCGGCGATCGACACACCGTCACGGCCCGAGACCTTGGACAGTTCGGCATCGGCGATCGGGGTCAGGGCCGATGCGTACGAAGCGATCGAGGACAGGGCGGCAACGACGGTCAGTTGTTTCAGCAGTTTCATGGTATCTCCAGTGTTATTGTGATCGACGGAATCTCTTCGGGCTTCCCCGCGCGTCCGCTTCGGTTCCTCTGCGGCTTGTGGCCAATCGGGACGGCTGCGTCGGGACCGCTTTTGCCTTAATTGGAAGTCAATTAAGTGGAAATAATGTTATTCCTTCCAATGCAATAACCACATCGTTTTGTCCTTGCTCAGGAAGCCAAATCGATGGATTCCTGAGCCATAAAAAAACCCGCTGCAAGCAGCGGGTTTTTCGTCGGTCCGGCAAAAGCGCGCTTACGCGGCTTCGCGGCTCGCCTTCTTGCGCTCGTGCTCCTTCAGGAAGCGCTTGCGCAGGCGGATGCTCTTCGGCGTGATCTCGACCAGCTCGTCGTCCTCGATGAACTCGACGGCGTATTCCAGCGACAGCTGGATCGGCGGCACGAGACGGACGGCTTCGTCGGTACCCGACGCACGCACGTTGGTCAGCTGCTTGCCCTTGATCGGGTTCACGACCAGGTCGTTGTCGCGCGAGTGGATGCCGATGATCATGCCTTCGTACACCGGGGTGTTGTGCTCGACGAACATGCGGCCGCGGTCCTGCAGCTTCCACAGGGCGTAGGCGACGGCGGCGCCGTCATCCTGCGAGATCAGCACGCCGTTGCGACGGCCGGCCAGGTCGCCCTTGCCGTTGTCGACCGGAGCGTAGGCGTCGAACACGTGGCTCATCAGGCCGGTGCCGCGGGTCAGGGTCATGAAGTCGCCCTGGAAGCCGATCAGGCCACGGGCCGGGATGCGGTATTCCAGACGGACGCGGCCTTTGCCGTCCGATTCCATGTTCTGCAGGTCGCCACGGCGGCGGCCCAGTTCTTCCATCACGCCGCCCTGGTTGACTTCTTCCACGTCGACGGTCAGCAGCTCGTACGGCTCGCACTTGACGCCATCGATTTCCTTGAACACGACGCGCGGACGCGACACCGCGAGCTCGAAGCCTTCACGGCGCATGTTTTCCAGCAGGATGGTCAGGTGCAGCTCGCCGCGGCCCGACACTTCGAAGATCGTGTCGTCGTCGGTCGGCAGCACGCGCAGTGCCACGTTCGACTTCAGTTCGCGTTCCAGGCGGTCGCGCAGCTGGCGGCTGGTGACGAACTTGCCTTCGCGGCCGGCCAGCGGCGACGTGTTGACCATGAAGTTCATCGTCAGGGTCGGCTCGTCGACGGTCAGCATCGGCAGCGCTTCCGGGGTGTCCACGGCGCAGACGGTCGAACCGATGCCGATGTCTTCGATACCGTTGATCAGGACGATGTCGCCGGCGACGGCTTCATCGACCAGCACGCGCTCCAGGCCCTTGAAGTTCAGCACCTGGTTGATGCGGCCCTTGATCGGGTTCTTGTCGTCCTGGCCGTTCAGCACGAGCACGTCCATGCCCGGCTTGACGCGGCCGCGGTTGACGCGGCCGATGCCGATCTTGCCGACGTACGACGAGTAGTCCAGCGACGTGATCTGCATCTGCAGCGGGCCGTCCGGGTTGTCGTCACGCACCGGCACGTATTTCAGGATGGCGTCGAACAGCGGCTTCATGTCGCCGCCGCGCACGTCTTCCGTCAGGCCGGCGTAGCCGTTCAGGCCCGAGGCGTAGACGATCGGGAAGTCCAGCTGCTCGTCGTTCGCGCCCAGCTTGTCGAACAGTTCGAAGGTCTGGTTGATCGCCCAGTCGGCGCGCGCGCCCGGACGGTCGATCTTGTTGACGACGACGATCGGCTTCAGGCCCAGCGCCAGGGCCTTGCGGGTCACGAAGCGGGTCTGCGGCATCGGGCCTTCCTGGGCGTCGACCAGCAGCAGCACGGAGTCGACCATCGACAGCACGCGCTCGACCTCGCCGCCGAAGTCGGCGTGGCCCGGGGTGTCGACGATGTTGATGTGCGTGCCTTCGTACTCGACGGCGCAGTTCTTCGACAGGATGGTGATGCCGCGTTCCTTCTCGAGGTCGTTCGAGTCCATCACGCGGGTGTCCACCTGCTGGTTTTCGCGGAAAGTACCCGATTGGCGCAGCAACTGGTCCACCAGGGTGGTCTTGCCGTGGTCAACGTGGGCGATGATTGCGATATTACGAATCGCGCGTTTGGTGTCTGACATATGCGTTTTCAGCAGTAAATGTTGCGTGATGGGCGGAAGAACTCGAGACTTTCGACTTCCGGAACCCACTAGTATAGCACGCTTACAGGCCCCTGCTGCACCGCAGCGGCCTGCAACACCAGAATAACGGCGAATTGTTGAATGCCGATGACGTCAGGCGCGCAACGCCCAGGCGGCGCTGAGCCACAGGATGAGTCCGGCGCCGAGGAAACCCACCGGCGCCGTCGGGCCGTCGCCGGCCAGCAACGGATACAGTCCGGCGAATGCGACCATGGCGAGACCCGTCACGTAGTGCGGCGGATTCTTGAACACATGGGCCAGCGGCAGGAAGTGCAGGCCGATGATGGCGATGGCCATCGGGATGATCCAGGCGCCCTGGCCGAGATGGATCAGTACCTGCGCGAGGACGAAGATGGCGATCCATTGTCCGGCGTTCACAATGTTGAAGACCCGCTTCATGCGGCGCCGCTCAGGCGTGTCCTGCTCCTGCGCCAGCGCGGGCGCGTAGCGGCGATAGCGGCGCCAGGCGACGACCAGCAGGGCCAACGCCAGCACGGCGATGCCGACGCCCGCCGGCATGCCGGCATGGGCGCTTCGCGCCCAGCCTTCGAGCCACACGGCGCCGAATACGGAGAAGAACATGGCGCCTGTGGCCCGGCCGGCCAGTTGCGCTTGGGCAGGAATGGATGCGGTCGCTTGCATCCCTTGATGATGGCGCAATGTTGACGCCAGAGCAAGCTATTTAGCCCTGCGGCCGGGCGATCAGCCGTTCCGGCGCCAGCACGCCGTAGTCCTGCAGGATCGCGGTGCCCAGCAGTTTATCGTCGTGGTACACGCGCACCCTGCCCTGGGTGTCCGGCAAAGTCACCGGCTCGCGGTTCAGCGCGAGCCGCTGGCCGTTGAGGAAGCGGGCTGCCAGCTCTTGCGTGAGCTCGACGCGGGGAAAGCTCGACAGCAGCGCGTCGACGGGCGCCAGCAACGACAGCGGATTGTCGTGCGCCTGCAACTGTTCCAGCGTCACCATGCCGTCGACGGTCAGGTTGCCGACCTGGATGCGGCGCAGCGCGTTCAGGTGCGCGCCGCAGCCGAGCTCGGCGCCGATGTCCTCGCCCAGCACGCGCACGTACGTGCCCTTGCTGCACGTGACGCGGATGGTGAGCATCGGCGCGTCGTACGCCAGCATCTCGAGCTTGTGGATCGTCACGGGACGGGCTTCGCGCTCCAGCACGATGCCTTCGCGCGCGTACTCGTACAACGCCTTGCCGTCGCGCTTCAGGGCCGAGTACATCGGCGGAATCTGCAGGATGGGGCCGCGGAACTTCGCCAGCGCCGCTTCGATCTGTTCCGGCGTCACGGCGACAGGGCGCGTCTCGACAGCCTCGCCCTCCGTATCGCCGGTGGTCGTCGTGATGCCCAGGTGGACGACGGCGTCATACGTCTTGTCCGCTTCCAGCAGGTCCTGCGAAAACTTGGTCGCCTCGCCGAAGCACAGCGGCAGCAGGCCCGTGGCGAACGGGTCCAGCGTGCCCGTGTGGCCGGCCTTCTTCGCGTTGACGACGCGTTTCGCCTTGATCAGCGCATCGTTCGACGACAGGCCCACCGGCTTGTCGATGAGGAGCACCCCGTCGACGAGGTCGCGGGGCTTTTTCGGAGGACGTGCGTTCACTCGGAATCCGAATCTTCGTCGTCCAATGCCCGGGTCGCGTTCGCCTGGTCGATCAGCGCCGACATCGCGAGGCCGCGGCTCGTCGACGTGTCGTGCACGAAATGCAGCTGCGGCAAGGTGTGGATGTGCAGGCGCTTGCCGAGCAGGTTGCGCAGGAAGCCGGCCGCCTTGGTCAGGCCTTCCAGGGTCTGCTTGACCTCTTCCGGGCTGTCCTTGAGCAGCGTGAAATAAATCTTCGCGTGCGCGTAGTCAGGCGTCAACTTGACCTCGCTGATGGTGACCATGCCGACGCGCGGATCCTTCAGTTCGAAGGCGATTAGTTCCGACAGGTCCTTCTGGATCTGGTCGGCAACGCGCAGGCCGCGCTGGGGAATGCTTTTGCTGTGTTTTGCCATGTTATTGACTGCTTATAAAAAAACTTGGGGCCAGCGGCCCGCGCCACGGCGCAGGCCTGCCAGCCCCAATGCTACTCCTTAATCAAGGAGCGTCCGATTTACAGCGTACGCGCCACTTCCTGAACTTCGAACACTTCCAGGACGTCGCCGACCTGGATGTCGTTGTAGTTCTTCAGCGACAGACCGCACTCCAGACCGGCGCGCACTTCCTTGACGTCGTCCTTGAAGCGCTTGAGCGAGTCGATCTCGCCCGTCCACACGACGATGTTGTTGCGCAGCAGGCGGACCGACGAGGTACGCTTGACGACGCCGTCCGTGACGAGGCAGCCCGCGATCGCGCCGACTTTCGACACGAGGATGACCTGGCGGATTTCCACCTGGCCAGTGACGTGCTCGCGCTTTTCCGGTGCCAGCATGCCCGACAGCGCCGTCTTGATCTCGTCGATCGCATCGTAAATGATGCTGTAGTAACGGATGTCGACGCCGTTCGTTTCCGCCAGCTTGCGCGCCTGGGCGTCGGCACGGGCGTTGAAGCCGATGATGACTGCCTTCGACGCGGTCGCCAGGTTGACGTCCGACTCGGTGATGCCGCCGACGGCCGCGTGCACGATCTGCACGCGCACTTCCGACGTCGACAGCTTCTGCAGCGAGCCGACCAGCGCTTCCTGCGAACCCTGCACGTCCGTCTTGATGATGAGCGGCAGGTTCTTGACCTCGCCCTCGGCCATCTGGTCGAACATGTTTTCCAGCTTCGCGGCCTGCTGTTTCGCCAGTTTCACGTCGCGGAACTTACCTTGACGGAACAGGGCGATCTCGCGCGCCTTGCGCTCGTCGGCCATGACCATCGCTTCCTCGCCGGCGCTCGGCACTTCCGTCAGACCCTGGATCTCGACCGGGATCGACGGGCCGGCTTCCGCCACCGCCTTGCCGTTCTCGTCCAGCATCGCACGGACGCGGCCGAACGACGAACCCGCCAGCACGACGTCGCCGCGCTTCAGGGTACCCGACTGCACGAGGATCGTCGCGACCGGGCCGCGGCCCTTGTCCAGGCGGGCCTCGACGACGAGACCGCGCGCCGGCGATTCCACCGGTGCCTTCAGTTCCAGCACTTCGGCCTGCAGCAGCACGTTTTCCAGCAGGTCGTCGATGCCCTGGCCGGTCTTCGCCGACACCGGGACGAACGGCGAATCGCCACCGTATTCTTCCGGCACGACGCCTTCCGCGACCAGTTCCTGCGTCACGCGGTCGGTGTTCGCACCCTGCTTGTCGATCTTGTTGATCGCCACGACGAGGGGCACGCCGGCCGCTTTCGCGTGGGCGATCGCTTCCTTCGTCTGCGGCATCACGCCGTCGTCCGCCGCCACCACGAGGATGACGATGTCGGTCGCCTTGGCACCGCGGGCACGCATCGCCGTGAAGGCCTCGTGACCCGGGGTATCCAGGAACGTGATCATGCCGCGCGGGGTATCCACGTGGTATGCACCGATATGCTGCGTAATGCCGCCGGCCTCGCCCGCCGCCACTTTGGCGCGACGGATGTAGTCCAGCAGCGAGGTCTTGCCGTGGTCGACGTGACCCATGACGGTCACGACCGGCGCACGCGGCTTGGCCTCGAATTCGTGGTGCTCGCCCTGGTCGGCCAGCAGCGCTTCCGGATCGTCGACGGCGGCGGCGAAGGCCTTGTGGCCCATCTCTTCCACCACGATCATCGCGGTTTCCTGGTCCAGCACCTGGTTGATGGTGCACATCTGGCCCAGCTTCATCAGCTGCTTGATGACTTCCGATGCCTTGACGGCCATCTTGTGCGCCAGTTCGGCGACGGTGATGGTCTCCGGCACGTAGACATCCTTGACGATGGCTTCGGTCGGGGCCTGGAAGTTCGATTCGCGCTCGTCGTGGCCGCCACGACGGCCGCCACGGCCGCCGCCCGCACGCCAGCCGTCGCGGCCCGTCGGTGCCGCGTTGCCGCGACCCTTCGTGCCGGCGCCCGGACCGCCGCGCTTCTTCTCGTCCGACCACGTGGAGGCCACGTTGGCCGACTTGATCGATTTCTTGTCGCCCGGCTTGCCGCGGGCGCCCGCGCCCGCGCCGTCGGCCGGCTTGGCTTCGGCCGGCTTCGCGGCAGCCGTCGCCGGCTTGTGCAGCGTGCTCGGTTCGGCCGCCTTCGGTTTCGCGGCCGGCACCACTTCCGGCGCCTTGATCACGCGGCGCGGCTGGGCCATCATCGCCTTGATCTGGGCGACTTCATCGGCCACGGCCTTGCGCGCACGCTCGGTGGCGGCGGCACGTTCCGCGGCCTCCTTGGCGGCCTCTTCGGCCTTGCGCTTGGCTTCCTCGGCAGCCGCTTTCTTGGCTTCCTCGGCGGCCGCGCGCTTCGCTTCCTCGGCGGCGTTCGCGGCGCCGCTCGACGCCTGCGCTGCTTTCTGCGCTTCGTTGGCACGCGCTGCCTCGGCTTCCGCGGCTTCGCGCTTGGCGCGCTCTTCCGCGTCGCGCTTGGCCTGCTCTTCGGCCGCGCGGGCCTGCTCGGCCTTTTCGGATTCGAGCTTGGCCAGGCGTTCCTGCTTCTCGCGCAGTTCCGCTTCCTGACGCGCGATCAGCTCTGCCTGACGGCGCGCTTCTTCTTCGCGACGTGCCTGTTCGGCAGCGTCGATCACCGGCGACTGCTGGGCAGCCGCTTTCGGCGTGACGAGATCGTCACGCTGCACGAAGGTGCGCTTCTTGCGCACTTCGACCTGGATCGTGCGCGACTTGCCACTGGCGTCAGCCTGCTTGATCTCGGAGGTTTCCTTGCGGGTCACCGTGATCTTCTTCTTTTCGCCCGATTCGGCGGCACCGTGGGTACGGCGCAGATGGTTCAGCAGCTTATCCTTATCATCCTTGGACAAGGGATCTGACGTCGAACTTTTCTCGACGCCGGCAGAACGCAGCTGCGTCAGCAGCAAGTCTGCAGGCATCTTCAGTTCGGTGGCAAATTGGGCTACGTTGTTACTCGCCATTCAGTCCTCTTTTCTATGTGTCGCGAGATGATAAAGAAATTTGCTAGCTTAATAAAGCGCGAAGACCGGAAGGCGTTACGCTCCGGTCTTTCGCGTCTCATTTATGCCTTGGCCGTTTCTACCTGGCTCCAGGCTTTCGCCTGCAGGGCCTTGGCCCGGTCGTCGTACTTGGCGTCGACCAGTTTCATCTCATCGTCGGTCACATCATTAAATTCATTCTTGATCAGTTCACGGGCACGATCTGTCGGCAGCGCCAGGATGGCGGCGAACTCGTCGTAGGCCAGACCCGCGAATTGCTCCAGGGTCTTGATACCGGCCAGGCCCAGCTTGCCGGCGGTGGTGCGGTCCATCCCTTCCAGGTTGGCCAGCGCCTCGTCCATACCCTCGAGGCCTTCTTCGGATGCGATCGCCTCGGTCACCAGCGCGTCGCGTGCGCGGGTGCGCAGTTCGTTGACGGTGTCCTCGTCGAACGATTCGATCTCCAGCATTTCGGAGATGGGCACGTATGCGACTTCTTCAAGGCTCGAGAAGCCTTCCTCGACCAGGATGTTCGCCACTTCCTCGTCCACGTCCAGCTTTTCCATGAACAGCGCGCGCACGGCGGCGGTTTCCTGGGCAGCCTTGTTGGCCGACTCTTCGGCGGTCATGATGTTGATCTTCCAGCCGGTCAGCTCGGACGCCAGGCGTACGTTCTGGCCCGAACGGCCGATCGCGATCGCGAGGTTTTCCTCGTCGACGACGACGTCCATCGCGTGCTTCTCTTCATCCACCATGATCGACGACACGTTGGCCGGGGCCAGCGCGCCGATCACGAACTGGGCCGGATCTTCCGACCACAGCACGATGTCCACGCGCTCGCCGCCCAGCTCGCCGGTCACGGCCTGCACGCGCGAACCGCGCATGCCGACGCAGGTACCGATCGGGTCGATGCGCTTGTCCGCGGTAAAGACAGCGATCTTCGCACGCACACCCGGATCGCGGGCGGCCGACTTGATCTGCAGCAGACCCTGCTCGATCTCCGGCACTTCGAGTTCGAACAGCTTCATGATGAATTCCGGTGCCGTGCGCGACAGGATCACCTGCGGGCCGCGCATGTTGCGGTCCACGCGCAGGATGTAGGCACGGACGCGGTCGCCGATGCGCAGGTTTTCCTTCGGGATCATCTGGTCGCGCGGCAGGCGCGCCTCGATCTTGCCCGATTCGACGATCGCATCGCCGCGCTCCATGCGCTTGATGGTGCCGGTGACCAGCGCGTCGCCGCGCTCCAGGAAGTCCTGCAGGATCTGCTCGCGCTCGGCGTCGCGGACGCGCTGCAGCACGACCTGTTTCGTGTCCTGGGCGAAGCGGCGGCCGAACTCGACCGACTCGATCGGTTCTTCGATGTATTCGTCGACTTCGATGTCCGGAATCTGTTCCTTCGCTTCGAAGTGCAGGATTTCCTGGTCGGGCAGTTGCAGGCCGGCCTCGTCGGGCACGACGTGCCAACGGCGGAAGGTTTCGAACTCGCCGCTGTCGCGGTCGATGCTCACGCGGATGTCGACATCGCCTTCATAGCGTTTTTTCGTGGCTTGCGCCAGCGCGAACTCGAGGGCGCCGAAGACGACCTCCTTGTCGACGTTCTTTTCGCGCGCGAGCGCATCAACCAGTAACAAAATTTCGCGACTCATGCTTTGCGACTCCTAAAATCCACCTTTGGCACCAGGCGTGCCTTGTCCAGTTCGGCCAGCGTAAATTCGAGCAACGCCGGACCATCCTTGCTTTCAAATTCCAACCCGATCTTCTCGCCTTCCGGCGCATGCAGGATGCCCGTGTAGGTCTTGCGGTTCGCGGTGCCGGGCATCGCGACGCGCAGCTTGACCGTGCATTCGCTGCCGGCAAAGCGTTCGAAGTCGGCCAGGGTGCGCACCGGACGGTCCAGTCCGGGCGACGACACTTCCAGGCGCTCGTAGTCGACGTTTTCGACCATCAGCACGTGCGACAGCTGGTTGCTCACCGTGGCGCAATCCTCGACCGAGATCGGTCCCTTTTCGTCCGCCACCGCCGCCGGGAAGTCGATAAACACGCGCAGAATGCCACGCTCGGCCCGCTCGACGTCGACGAGATCGTAGCCCAGCCCATTGACTGTCTTGGCAATCAGATCAAACAACTGCACAGGTTTCTCCACGGCCCGATGCCGGACCCTCAAAACGATTCAACAAAAAAAAAATGGGCAACTGCCCATCTTTTGTATTCCCAACTGGAGCTTGTTCGCCAAAACAATATTGGGAAGCACTCGGGTTAGGCTTCGAATTATAACCCGATACAGGGTCGGCCGCAATCGCCGCACTGCAAAATGAACAGCCATGCAACAGTTTACTCCTTTGCAGAAGGAGGCGCTGCGAGCGGTTCATTTTCGCGCAGCATGACCGAGGTCATGCCGCGCTTTTTCGCCTGATTAACCGCGACGGCCGCGGCGCGGCATGCCGTGGTCGCTCACGCGCGGACCCTGGCCGCGGCGGTTCTGGCCGGCGCCGGCGCCGGCGAAGCCGAACGTCGTCTGCAGCGGATCCGGCTGGCGCGGGCCCTTGTTGCCGCCGCCGCGCGGCTGGTTGCCGCCGCGCCCCTGGTTGTTGCCGCGAGCCTGGCCACCGCCGAAGCCGCGGCCACCCTGGCCCTGGCCGCCGCGGCCACCCAGGATGCCGTTCTCTTCGCGGCCCGTGCCCACACGCACGACCGGCGGACCGAACGGATCCACGTTGCGGTTGGCGTCGGCACGGTCGATGCGGTTGCCGTTCGAGCGGTGATCGTCGTTGCCGCGCCCCTTGGGACCGCCCTGCCCCTTGCCCTGCCCCTTGCCGCCGGCAGCACCCTTGTTCTGGCCGCCGCCCTTCTTCTCGATGCCGAAGGCGTCGAGGAAGTTGCGCACGTCGTTTTCTTCCAGCTCTTCCCAGCGGCCGCGCTTCAGGCCGGACGGCAACGTCATGGCGCCGTAGCGCGTACGGATCAGGCGCGAGACGGTGAGGCCCACCGCTTCGAACATGCGGCGCACCTCGCGGTTGCGGCCTTCGCCGATCACCACGCGGTACCAGCGGTTGACGCCTTCGCCGCCGCCGTCGACGATCTTGGTGAACGAGGCCGTGCCGTCGTCCAGCTCGACGCCGGCCAGCAGCTTCTGGCGCATGCCCTCTTCCAGCTCGCCCAGCGTACGCACGGCGTATTCGCGGTCGATGTTGTAGCGCGGGTGCATCAGGCGGTTCGCCAGGTCGCCGGAATTCGTGAACAGCAGCAGGCCCTCGGTGTTGAAGTCGAGGCGACCCACGGCCAGCCACTTGCCGGTCTTCATGGTCGGCAGGCGGTCGAACACGGACGGACGGCCTTCCGGGTCGTCCGCGCTGACGATTTCGCCGGCCGGCTTGTGGTACACGAGCACGCGCGGCGGCTTGTTGTTGTTCACGCGGCGCTGCAGCAGCTTGCCGTTGATGCGGACGGCGTCCGTCGGCAGGATGCGCTGGCCGATGTGGGCCGGCTCGCCGTTCACCGACACGCGGCCGGCGATGATCAGTTCTTCCATGTCGCGGCGCGAACCGAGACCCGCTTCCGCCAGCACCTTGTGCAGCTTCGGTGCATCGTCCTCGGCCGTCAGGTCGCGGCGCGCCTTGGTCGGCTGCGACTGGCCGCGGCCGCCTTCGTTGGCGTCGAAGGCGTCCGACGTGACGAACGAGAACACGGCGTCGGCGTCATTGCCCTTGCCGCCCTTGGCCGGCTTGTTGCCATGCTTGGCGTTCTTGCCCTTGCCCTGCTGTTTCTGGTTCTGGCCTTGCGGCTGGCCACCCTGGCCGTTCTGGCCGCCCTGGGCGTTCTGCGCCTGCTGGCCGCGTTGTTGACCCTGCTGCTGGCCCTGCTGGCCTTTCTTCTTCTGCTGCTTGCCGCCGCGCTGGTCGCGGCGCGGTTCGGGCGCCGCGTCGACCGCTGCGGCTTCCACTGCAGGCGCTTCGGCTTCGGCACGGGGCTGGCGCGCTTCGCGCTGCTGGCGCTGCTCGCGCATCTGGCGCGGACCGCGCGGCTTGCGCTGGCCGGCACCGTCGTCCGCCGGGGCGGCCTCGACCGGCGCTGCCGCGGCAGGTGCGGGAGCAGGTGCCGGCGCGGGCGCCGGCTCGGCCGCTGCCGGCGCAGCCTCGACCACGGCGGCCTTGCGGGTACGCGGCTTGCGGGGCGCCGGCTCGGCGGCGGGTGCCGCTGCTGCGGCCGGGGCCGCGCCTTCGGCCGCCTCGGCCGCCTTCTGGGCCGCGGTCTTGCGCGTGCGTTTCGGTTTTTCCACGGTCTCCGGCTGCGCGCCCTCGGCTGCGGGTGCGGGTGCCGCCTCCGCCTTCGGCTTGGTGCGACGCTTCGGCTTGGCGGCCGTCTCCAGTCCTGCCTCGGCAGGGGTCGTCTCGTTCATGTCAGTTGGATTCATCATTCGTTTCTTGGTTTTGCTGACCTGGCGCGACGATCAGTCGTTGGACGCGAGCGCTTGGTCGTGTATCGGGACTTCAACGGGTGAAGTGTCGTCAAATTGTTGCAGGGCCGCTTCCAGCGCTTCCAGGCTGCGCCCGGCGCCGATGTCGGCCACCTGCTGCAGCGGCGGCAGCTGGGACAGCGAGGCGAGCCCCAGGTCGTCGAGAAACTGCTTCGTCGTGCCCAGCAGCGCGGGGCGCCCGGGCACTTCGCGGTGGCCCACCACATCGATCCAGCCGCGGTCTTCCAGCATCTTGATCGTCTGCGAATTCACCGCCACGCCGCGGATTTCCTCGATGTCGCCGCGCGTCACCGGCTGGCGGTAGGCGATGATCGCCAGGGTCTCCAGGGTCGCGCGCGAATATTTCGGCGGCTTTTCCGGCGCGATCCGGTCCAGGTAAGGCTTCATTTCCGGGCGGCTCTGGAAACGCCAGCCCGATGCCAGGCTGACGATCTCGATGCCGCGATCCTGCCAATCCTGGCGCAATTCTTCGAGCAGGATCTTGATCGTATCCGACCCGACGCCGGCGCCAAGCGGCTGGCCGTCCTTGTCCACGTCGACGAACAGCTTCTTCATGGCGTGGATCGTCATCGGCTCGCGCGCGCACAGCAAGGCGGTCTCGAGGACCTTCTTGGCCTCATCAGTGTTCATAACGATGTCGTCAGCGGAGTGAGCAACTCTGGATGCTAAGAATCATCAAACATAACCCCATTCCAGGCGGCCGGCAGGACCGGCAGCTGCGCAGTAGCCGTCAGACTGAGACTTCATGCTGTGAAACGGGGTTCCATCGCCCGGATTGGCGTACCGGACGGGATACCGTGAGGGTTTGCGCCCTGCCACGGGGCGGTTCACCGGAAAGTGGACCGCAAACGGTTGATTTTCAAGAGAAACGTGGCTGCCGGCACCATCGGGAGACTGGGCTCTGGAGGCAAGGCTCCTGGCGCCGGGCTAAGCGAACGACATCGTTTCTTCCAACTGACGGCCATTGTACCCGATAAAACCGGGAAAAGAACATTGCCATGCACCGGAACGCGACGACGACGTGATCCGCCCGCGCTGCGACGGCCCGGATCACACGCCGGGACGGTCTGCCAGGATGGCCGAAACGCCGACGAAAGCGGGGTAGTCGGCGGTGATCACATAGGTCGGCACCTGCGCCAGGTAGCCGGCAAAGCGGCCCTTCCGCTCGAAGCGGGTGCGGAAGCACGACGCCGCGAAGCGCTCGCCCAGGCGCGGCACGATGCCGCCGCCGATGTAGACGCCGCCCTGGGCGCCCAGCGTGACGGCCAGGTTGCCGGCGATGGTGCCCAGCATGCCGCAGAAGACTTCGATGACTTCGTCGCACACCACGCACGTGCCGGCCAGGCCGCGGCGCGTGATCTCGGGCGCATCCAGTGCCTCGACCGCGCCGCCGCGCAGATTCGCCAGTGCGCGGTAGATCAGTTCCAGGCCGGAACCGGACAGGAAGCGCTCGGCCGACACGTGGTCGAACTCGCGCCACGCGAATTGGAGGATGGCGACTTCCGTCTCGTTGGCCGGGGAAAACGTCACATGGCCGCCTTCGCTGCGCAGCGCCGTCCAGGCCGGCTTGGCGCCGGCAGGCAGGTTTTCGGCCGGCACGAGGCCGGACACGCCCAGGCCCGTCCCCGCGCCCAGCAGGCCAATCGGGCTGCCCGCGACGGGCGCGCCGCCGCCGACCTGGCGCTTCTCGCCGTCCGCCAGGTGCGGCAACGCCATCGCCAGCGCGTAGAAATCGTTGACGACGGCCAGCGCGTCGAATCCGCACTCCAGGCGCAGCGCCTCGATCGAGAATGCCCAGTGATGGTTGGTCATGCGCACGAAATCGCCGACGATCGGGTTCGCGATCGCGATCGCGCCATGGCGGACGGTGCCGGCGGCGGCCACGTGCGGCAGCGCCAGGTAGGCCCGGAGGGCGTCGGCGAGGGTCGCGTAAGCGGCGCAGGGCAGGACTTCGATGAGTCCGACCTTGCCGGGACCGGTTTCCAGCGCGAATCGCGCGTTGGTCCCGCCGATGTCGGCCAGCAGGCGCGGGCTCGCATATCGGGCGCTGTCCAGGCGCGGTTCGGTGGACGGATCGACGATGGCAACGGGCGAAACGATCATGGCAGGCCGTAAGAAACAGATTCCTCGAAGCTTAAGGATTTCTTGGCTGTAGCGCAAGCATTTATTGTAGTTTAGGTACATCGAGCCCAACATCCGGGCGAATTCGCGTAAAACCCCCGTGCAATGGCGAGTAGTCCAGCTACCAATGCTAAGGGTTTATTGACAGCACGAGGAAGCGACGGCGCCGCGGGGGCGCCGCGCGATCGGGACAGCGTGATGGGGGGGTCAGCCGTGCTTGGGCTTGAGTTCGGCCTCGGCCTGGCCGGCGGCGCAGTGGTCGTTCCACGCGTCCAGGCCGCCGTGCAGCGGACGGGCGCGGTGAAAGCCGTTCTTGAGGAATTCCTTCGCCACCTGGACCGACGTGACGTCGTTCGGGCAGGAGCAATAGATGACGATGTGACGGTCCTTGTCAAGCGTGGCCATCAGGCGTTCCGGGACGGTATCGCCATAGACCAGCGCGCCGGGAATGCCCGCTTCCAGCTGGCGCGCGGTGACGCCGCGCGCATCGACGATCAGCGGATCGTGCCCCGCCTCGACCAGGTCCTTGAGCTCGTCCATCGTGATGCGCGGCAGGTTGGCCCCGCCGAGGTTGCGCTTGCGCTCGATGTATTTGAACAACACGAACAGTGCGAGCAGGAAGCCGACGACCATCAGCGCCGTGCTGCCCAGCGTCTCGAACCAGGCGATGACGTCGTCCACGCTGTTGTGGAACCACGCACCCAGCCCCATGCCCACGCCGCTCCACAGCAGGCCGCCGGCGACGGACAGCCAGACGAACTGCGCCGTCGTCGTGCCCATCGCGCCCGCGAGCGGCGGTGCGATCGTGTTGAAGCCGGGGATGAACTTGGCCACGACGAGGGATTTCGCGCCCCAGCGGCTGAAATTGTCCTCGGTCTGGCTGACGCAGGAATCGGGCGACAGCGAAATCTTGCACAGCAGGCGCAGGATGCGCCTGCCGTAGTAGCGGCCGGCGCGGAACCAGAAGTAATCGCTGATGAGGCAAGCCAGCACGGACGCGGCCAGGTACAACGGCCAGTTGGCCCCGCCGTCGACGGCCAGCGCACCCGCGATGATCAGCACCGGAAACGCGGGAATCGGCAGCCCGATCTGTTCGAGCAGGACGGTGCCGAACACGATCAGGACGCCATACACGTGGATCAGGTGCGAGAGCTGGTTCATCCTTGTATGGTAGCGGAAAACAGACACCGGCGTGGCGAAAGGGGCAACGTGCGCAGCCCGCGCGCAACAACCTACCCCGGGATCGCAGCCAGCAGTTGCCGCGTGTACGGATGCTGCGGATTGCGGTAGAGCTCGTCCGCATCGGCCATCTCGACGACGCTGCCGTGGTGCATCACCATCACGCGGTCCGAGATGTATTTCACCACCGACAGATCGTGAGAGATGAAGATGTAGCTCATCCTGTATTCGTCCTGCAGGTCCTGCAGCAGGTTCAGCACCTGGGCCTGCACGGACACGTCGAGCGCGGACACGGATTCGTCGCACACGAGGATTTCCGGTTTCATCGTCAGGCAGCGCGCGATGGCGATGCGTTGCCGCTGGCCGCCGGAGAATTCGTGCGGGTAACGGTCGAACGCATGGGCTGGCAGCCCGACGCGCTGGAGCAGGTAGCGCGCATGCGCCGTGCGCTCCGCATCGTTCGCGCCGATGCGGTGGATGCGCATCGGCTCCAGCAGGATCTGGCCGACGGTGAAGCGCGGGTTCAGCGAGGCGTACGGATTCTGGAACACGATCTGGATGCGCCGTTTATAGGCCTGGAACTCGGCATCGCTCATCGCGACGAGATCGCGGCCGTCGAACAGCGCACTGCCGCCCGTCGCGCGGTGCAGGCGCAGCAGGGTGAGGCCGACCGTCGTCTTGCCCGATCCCGATTCGCCGACGACGCCCAGCGTCTTGCCGCGAGGGAGCGTGAACGACACGTCCTTCACGGCCCGGAATTCGCGCTTGCCGAACAGGCCTTCGCGCACATAAAAACTCTTGGCGAGGTTGTTCACGACGAGGATGGGCTCGTCGTCCGGCGCATAGCCGCGCGTGCGCTGGGGCAGCACGTCGCCGGGTTGGGCGCGTCCGCTCATGTAGTCGTCGATGACGGGTAGCCGCACGGGCCGCGCATCCAGCGGCGGGCGGCAATGCAGCAGCGCGCGTGTGTAGGCGTCGCGCGGGTCGCCCAGCACCTGCGCGGCCACGCCCTCTTCGCGCACCTCGCCGTGGCGCATGACGATCACGCGGTCCGCGATCTCGCTGACCAGGCCCAGGTCGTGCGTGATGAACAGCACGGCCATGCGGCGCCGCTGCTGCAGCGTCGCGATCAGTTCCATGATCTGCTTCTGGATCGTCACGTCCAGCGCCGTCGTCGGCTCGTCCGCGATCAGCAGTTTCGGTTCGCAGGCGATCGCCATCGCGATCATCACGCGCTGCTGCTGGCCGCCCGACATCTGGCTCGGATACGCGTCGATCTTCTGCGCCGGATCGGGAATGCCCACTTCTTCCAGCAGCTCGAGCGTGCGCGCGCGCGCCTGGCGCCTGGTCATTCCCAGGTGCAGGCGCAGGACTTCACCGATCTGGAAGCCGACCGTGAACACGGGATTCAGCGACGACATCGGCTCCTGGAAGATCATCGCGATGTCCTTGCCGCAGAGGCGCCGCCGTTCCGTGATCGGGAGGTCGAGCAGTTCGCGGCCTTCGAAGCGGATCGACGAGCCGGGATGGATGATCGTCGTCTCCGGCGGCAGCAGGCCCATGACGGCGAGCGAGCTGACGGACTTGCCGCTGCCCGATTCGCCGACGAGGGCGACGGTGGCGTCCTGCGGCAGGCTGAACGAGATCCCTTTCACGGCCTCGAACGTGTTCTTTTTATCGGTCCGGAAGGACACGCGCAGATCATGGACTTCGAGCAGGTTCATTTCAGTTTCGGATCCAGCGCGTCGCGCAGCGAATCGGCGAACAGCGAGAACGCCGTCACCAGGATGGCCATGGCGCTGGCGGCCGCGGTCAGTTGCCACCATTTGCCGAGGATGAGTTCATTCTGCGCCTCGTTCAGCATGCTGCCCCACGAGACGACGCCCACCGGCACGCCGAAGCCGAGGAACGACAGGATCACTTCGGCCTTGATGAAGCCGACGACGAGGATCGACATCTGGACGAGCGACACGTGCGACACGTTGGGGAAGATGTGCACGAACATCTTGCGCCAGCCGGATGCGCCGATGGCGTCGGCCGCCATCACGTACTCGCGCGCCTTGTGCTTGATGTACTCGGCGCGGATCAGGCGGTACGGCCCCGTCCAGCCGGTGAGGCCGAGAATCAGCACGATCGTCAGCACGCCCTTCGTCTGCAGCACGGCGGCCACGGTGAGGATCATCAGGATCGAGGGGATCGCCGTGAACACGTTGTAGAACCAGTTGAACAGGTCGTCGACGCGCCCGCCGTAGAAGCCGGACAGCGCGCCGAACACCGTGCCGAGCAGCACGGCGACGAACGCGGCGACGAGGCCCACGACGATCGACGTCTGCCCGCCCTTGATCGTCTTCCTCACGATGTCGTGGCCCCATTTGTCGGCGCCGAACGGTAGCGTAGTCCGTTTCACGACGTGCGCCGCATGCCCCTGGCGCGCCAGTTCGGCCCGCAGCTGCGCGATGTCCGATGCGAGCGGATCGAACGCGTTCGGCGGCGCCGGGCGCGGCGGTTGCGCGAGCGCGGCCAGTGCCGGATCGGGCCCCACGAACGTCGGCGGCGCATAGTTGACGGCGACCTCGTCTTCCCAGTCGGCCGCGACGAGGCCCGTGACCGCCAGCACGACGGACAACAGGAACAGGCACACGACGGCCAGCGAAGCCATCGCGACGCGATCGGCGCGCAGGCGGCGCCAGGCCAGCGTCCACAGGCCGGCAGAAGTTGCAGGGTGATTCATTTGAGCTGCACGCGCGGATCGACGGCCTGGTACATCAGGTCCGCCAGCAGGTTGAACACCATCGTGGCGGCCGCGACATAGACCGTGATCGCCTTGATCACGGGGAAGTCGCTGCGTTCGACGGCGAGGATCACTTCGCGCCCGATGCCCGGGATGCCGAAGAAGCGCTCGAGCAGGAAGGCGCCGATCAGCAGGGCCGGCAGGTTGGCCATGACGTACGTGATGATGGGGATGGCCGCATTGCGCAACACATGCACCCAGACAATGCGCCGCTCCGGCAAGCCTTTCGCGCGCGCCGTGCGCACGTAGTCCTGCCCCACTTCGTCCAGCACGAAGCTGCGGAACAGGCGCAAGGTGGGCGCCAGCGACACGGCGAGGCCGATCAGGATCGGCAGGGTGGCGTAGCGCAGCAGGTTTTCCGTGAAATGCTCGCCCCAGCCCTGCACGGGGAACAGCCCCAGCTTGTAGGCGAGACCGTACTGGAACACGATGATGTAGACGAGGATGGAAATCGACATGCCCACCGTGCACGCGACCATGACGACGCGGTCCGTCAGCGAGCCGCGCACGAACGCGACGGCGAGCGCCAGCGCGATGCCGATCGTGGTCTCCAGCAACGTCAGCGGCACGAGCACGGTCAGCGACGGCCCCAGGCGGCTGGCGATGATGTGCGATACCGGCTCGCCCGTCGCCCAGGCGTTGCCGAAATCGAACGTGACGATCTGCTTCACGAAGATGCCGAGCTGGACGTACCACGGCGCATCGAGCCCCAGCTGGGCGCGGATGTTTGCGATGGCGCGCGCGTCGGCCATCTTGCCCGCCAACAGGTACGAGGGGTCGCCGCCGACCCAGTTGAACAGCACGAACACCAGCACGACGACGCCGGCCATCGTCGGCAGCATCTGCCACAGGCGCCGCAGGATATAAGCAAACATCGGGTTTCCCGGGTGATTCATCGAACGCGTTCGGAACTATAGACCAGATTGCGCCGCCCCTGCCGGGAAAAGATGTCATGGGGCCATAACCAAAAGGATGGGCTGTTGTGGCGTTTACGCAATATGTATTGTCATCGTATTGACATATTGCACGTTGCAGTGGTCTGATGCGTTGCCAAAATAAAATTTTAACTTTTTGGCCAATGAGAGAGAGACTAGATCATAAGATTTTCCAGTCCGGCATATGCATACCATGGATGTCGGGAATCTGGAATGCATCGATGCTCAGCCTCGCCATCGAAGCCCCATTTGGAGTTGCAATGTATCAGAAGAAAGCTATCGCACAAGCAGTCACGCTCGCCCTCGCCTATGCGGCGCTGGGCGCTGCACCGGCCGTGGCACAAGACGCCCAGGGTCCGATCCAGCGTGTCGAAATCACCGGTTCGAGCATCAAGCGCGCGACCGCCGAAACCGCTTCGCCGGTCCAGGTCGTCAGCCGCGAAGACCTCGCCAAGTCCGGCAAGGGCACCGTCGCGGAATACCTGCAGACGCTGACGGCGGACGGCGCCGGTTCGCTGCCGACCGGTTTCGGCAACGGCTTCGCCGCCGGTTCCACCGCCATCTCGCTGCGCGGCCTGGGCGCCACCTCGACCCTGGTCCTGCTGAACGGCCGCCGGATGGCACCGTTCGCGCGCGCCGACGACGGCCAGAAGAGCTTCACCGACCTGTCGACCGTGCCGATGGAAGCCGTCGAGCGCATCGAGATCCTGAAGGACGGCGCCTCGTCGACCTACGGCGCCGACGCGATCGCGGGCGTCGTCAACATCATCCTGCGCAAGGACTTCGTCGGCACGACCCTCAAGGCCGAAGCGGGCGAATCGCGCTACCACGACGCCGGCACCGGCAAAGCCGCCCTCACCTGGGGCAAGGGCCGCCTGGATGAAGACGGCTACAACGTCATGGTCAACGCCGAGTTCTACGGCAACCAGTCGCTGCTGAACAAGGACCGCGCCGGCCGTCAATGGATCGGCCACGGCGACATCCGCGCATGGGGCTATCCGGCCAACACCCAGTTCGCCGCCGGCTACATCACCCCGGGCGCGTCGAGCCCGACGCCGACCGGCGCGCTGCGCGATCCGAAGACCGGCAACTACGTCTCGCTGCCGGGCTGCTCGCAGTTCTCCGTCACGACCGCGCAAGACCCGGCCGGCGGCTGCCTGTGGTATTCGGACCAGTTCCGTTCGATGCAGCCGAAGATCGGCGGCATGAACTTCTACACCCGCTTCACGAAGAACCTGAACAACGACCTGCAGTTCTACGCCGAAGCCGGCTACTCGAAGCGCGACACGGAGTTCACGCTGACCCCGCCGTCGACCAGCGGCACCATCGCCTTCCCGCCGAACGCCGCCAACCCGACCGGCATCATCAACTACGGCAACGCGATCCTGATGGCCGCGAACCATCCGCAGAACCCGTACGGCACCGCCGTGCGCCTGCGCTACTCGATGTTCGACGTCGGCCCCAGCACCCGCTCGGCCGACAACGAATTCTCGCGCTTCGTGTTCGGCCTGAAAGGCACCGTGGCGGGTTGGGACTTCGACACCGGCCTCACGCACTCGCAGTCGGCGCTCGACCTGAACTACAGCAACATGATCAACATGAAGGTGCTGCAGGCCGCGCTGGGCGATCCGAAGAGCCAGTACTTCCCGTACTACATCGGCACGCAGGCGGGCAAGAACCCGGCGTCGCTGTACGCCGCCATGGTCACGAACGCCGTGTCGCACTCGACGACCAAGCTCGACATCCTGGACTTCAAGGCGTCGCGCGAACTGATGCAACTGCCGGGTGGCGCGCTGGGCCTCGCGGTCGGCGGCGAATACCGTCACCAGTCGCTGGACAACCCGTCGCTGTCGGGCACGTCGGACGGTTCGATCAACTCGTCGTACGTGGCTGCCCAGGGCAGCCAGAACGTGTCGGCCGTGTTCTTCGAAGTGGCCGCCCCGATCATCAAGACGGTCGAGCTGAACGCCGCCGTCCGCTACGACAAGTACAAGGACTTCTCGTCGACCACGCCGAAGTTCGGCGCCAAGTGGACCCCGCTGAAGACCTTCGCGCTGCGCACGACCTACACGGAAGGCTTCCGTGCCCCGGGCCCGGCCGAATTCAGCCCGGCTTCCCAGAGCACCGGCAACTCGGCCGTGCGTGACCCGATCCGCTGCCCGGGCGGCACGCCGGCAGCCGGCGGCGCCACCCAGGCCGACTGCGCCATCACCATCGGCGCCGTCAAGGTCGGCAACCCGAACCTGCAGCCGGAGAAATCGAAGGGCTACACGCTGGGCATGGTGTGGGATCCGTTCGACGGCACCGCGCTGTCGCTGGACGCCTTCAAGATCAAGCGTTCCGACGAGATCAACCCGCTGTCGTACGTGGAAGCAGCCGCCCTGCCGACCGCGATCCGCAACGACAACAACCTGGTCGTGAACGGCGTGGCGATCCCGAACACGGGCACGCTGCTGCTGTCGAAGGCACCGTACCAGAACTCCAGCTTCACGGAAGTCAAGGGTATCGACCTGGACGTCAAGCAGCGCTTCCGCCTGGGCGACTACGGCCGCGCCACGGTGGGCCTGACCTGGACGCACGTGGCGTCGTGGGTGCGCGCCGAGAAGAACGGCACGCGCTTCCAGTACGCCGGCACGCACGGCAACTGCGACACGTCGGACTGCGCAGGTACGCCGAAGGACAAGATCAGCACGACCGTGTCCTGGGACCGCCAGGACCTGAACGTGACGGCAACCGCGAACTACCGCGCCGACATGCAGAACGTGTACTTCGCCGGCGACAAGTGCGCCTCGCAGTTCGCGAACGGCTCGCCGGCACCGGGCAACTGCCGCCTGGCGTCGTTCACGACGGTCGACCTGTCGGCCCGTTACCAGGTCACGCCGCAACTGCAGGTCTACGGCTCGATCACGAACCTGTTCGACAAGATCGCACCGCTGGATCCGCTGACCTACGGCGGCATGAGCTACAACCCGATGGATCCGAGCGGCGCCATCGGCCGCTTCTTCAAGGCTGGCGTGCGTTACCAGTTCTGATGAAGTTCTGATGCCGGACAGCCGGTTCGCCGGCTGATGATCGGACAATAAAAACGGGACAGTGAGTACTCACTGTCCCGTTTGTTTTTGGTGCGCCGCCGCACCAACATGGGGCAGAACGTTGTAATTACGCATCAAGAAAATTCCGAATAAAAAACTAAATACAACATTTTAATCAAAATTTCTTACGCGTATTTTTACTACATGGAAAATAAGATTTGATATTTACAGCAATCATGCATATATGCATATTTACTCGTTGACTTTGTTTATTAGCAATGATGTCATTGTCTTGTAGCAAATAAAGATTCCCTCCCAAAAGGATGGGGGTAGATCAATAACAGGATCTGCGAGCCGGCGCTTAGTCCGCACCGGCCCAGCTCAGAAGGGACTCAAGACAAATGATGTCGGAAAAAGTTTTATCTCGGTCGGTACGATTGATGTTTGCCGGCGGCATGGCGCTCGGCGCGTCCGTCGCTCACGCACAGGACACGAACGCCGCCCCGGCGGCGATGCAGCGCGTGGAAGTGACGGGTTCGCGCATTCCGTCGCTGAACACGGAAGGCTCCAGCCCCATCACCACGCTGAGCGCCAAGGACATCAAGATCGATGGCGTGCGCAATACCGAAGACCTGCTGAACAACCTGCCCCAGGTGTTCGCGTCGCAAGGTGCCGCCATCTCGAACGGCGCCAGCGGTACCGCGACCGTCGACCTGCGCGGCATGGGCGCCCAGCGTACCCTGGTGCTCGTGAACGGCAAGCGCCTGCCGTCCGGCAGCGTGCTCAGCGTTGCAGCCGACCTGAACCAGATCCCGAGTGAACTGATCCGCCGTGTCGACGTGCTGACCGGCGGCGCCGGCGCCGTGTACGGCTCGGGCGCCGTGTCGGGCGTCGTCAACTTCATCCTGAAGGACAACTACGAAGGCGTGGAACTGGAAGCCAACATCTCCGGCGCCAACCACCAGCAGCACAACGACGAGATCCAGGGCGTCGTGAACAAGAAGAAATTCCCGCTGCCGGGCAACCACGCGTTCGATGCGAAGAAGTACGACTTCAGCATCCTGATGGGCTCGAACTTCGCCGACAACAAGGGTAACGCGACGTTCTTCGCCTCGCACCGCCACGCCGACGCCCTGCTGCAATCGCAGCGCGACTTCTCGGCCTGCTCGCTGGGCGCGTCCGATCCGGGCTTCGCCTGCTCGGGCTCCGGCACGTCGATCCCGCGCGTCGGCTCGTACACCCCGGATGCGAACGGCAATCCGCGCAAGTACGTGTCGGCCACCGATGCCTACAACTTCGGTCCCCTGAACTTCTTCCAGCGCCCGTCGGACGAGTACAACATCAACTCGATGGTGCACCTCGACATCAACGAGAACGCGCGCATCTACAGCGAATTCAGCTTCCACAACTACACGACCGACGCGCAGATCGCGCCGGGCGGCATCTTCTACGGCCAGCAGGCGACGATCGCCTACGAGAACCCGCTGCTGAACGATGCCTGGCGTACCGCGCTGGGCCTGAAGAAGCCGGGCGACACGGCGACCGTCTCGGTCGGCAAGCGTAAC
This sequence comes from Massilia sp. PDC64, assembly GCF_900101265.1. GTDB lineage: Bacteria > Pseudomonadota > Gammaproteobacteria > Burkholderiales > Burkholderiaceae_D > Telluria. The sequence continues at coordinate 208,938 of NZ_FMZS01000012.1, read as the reverse complement.
GTCGAGGGCGGCCCGCGCTCGACCAACATCACCGACTCGTCGTTCCGCGAAGTGCTGGGCGTGAAGGGCATGATCGGCGACTGGTCGTACGACGTGTTCGGCCAGTTCGCGCGCGTCAACCACAGCGACCGCGCGACCGGCTATTTCTCGACCCGCCTGATCGCCAACGCGCTGGACGTGATCCCCGATCCGACCACGGGCAAGGCCGTGTGCCGTTCCGTCGTCAACGGCTCCGACCCGAACTGCGTGCCGTACAACCTGTACAAGCAGGGCGGCGTGACCCAGGCCGCGCTGGACTACCTGAACGCCTCCGGCTCGAACGGCGGCTTCACGCAGCAATCCGTGTTCGGCCTGAACTTCGGCACCGACCTGACCCGCTTCGGCCTGAAACTGCCGACCGCGGAAAGCGGCGCCGGCGTGTCGTTCGGCTACGAGCAGCGCGTCGAAAAACTGGCGTTCGAGCCCGACTACGAAAACCAGACCGGCGACCTGTCCGGTGCCGGCGGCGCCTCCCCGGCCGTCGCGGGTTCGTACAACGTGAAGGAAGCCTTCGGCGAATTCAAGCTGCCGCTGCTGGACAACATGGCCTTCTCGAAGCACATGGACCTGTCCGGTTCGTACCGCCGTTCGCAGTACAGCACGGATGCCAAGACCAACACGTTCGGCCTGGGCCTCGACTGGCAGCCGGTCGACATGCTGCGCGTGCGCGGTTCGGCGCAGCGTGCCGTGCGTGCACCGAACATCTATGAACTGTACACCCCGCAAGCCGTGGTGCTGGCCGGCCCGAACGACGACCCGTGCGGCGGCGAACATCCGAAAGCGACGCAAGCCCAGTGCGCCAACACGGGCCTGCCGGCTTCACTGTACGGCAAGGTCACGGAAAACTCGACCAACCAGTACAACGGCCGCACCGGCGGCAACCCGAACGTGAAGCCGGAAACGGCCAACACGTACACGGTCGGTGTCGTGATCGATCCGATCAAGAACCTGACCATCACGCTGGACGCGTTCAAACTGAAGATCAAGGACGCGATCCAGGCCGTCAACGCCCAGAGCGTGTTCACGCAGTGCCTCACGACCGGCAATTCGCTGTACTGCAGCCTGATCCACCGCGACTCGCTGGGTTCGCTGTGGCTGCTGCCGACCGGCTTCGTCGAAGCCGGCACGACGAACATCGGTTCGCAAGGCACGTCGGGCCTGGACATCGGCGCGAGCTACCGCACCCGCCTGCCGCAGAGCTACGGCAACCTGGACTTCACGCTGAACGGCACCTACGTGCACAGCTACACCGTGGAGAACCTGCCGGGCAACGGCAGCTACGACTGCACGGGCCTGTACGGCGCGACCTGCGGCACCCCGACCCCGAAATGGCGTCACAAGCTGCGCACGACCTGGTCGAGCCCGTACAACCTCGACCTGTCGCTCACCTGGCGCTACATCGACCGCCTGAAGAACGACATGCTCGATTCGAACCCGCAGCTGGCCGGCGAACTCGACACGCAGCGCGACGCCTACCTGGCTTCGCGCAGCTACTTCGACCTGAACGGCGTGTACCGCTTCAACCGCAAGCTGGCCCTGAGCTTCGGCGTCAACAACCTGCTGGACAAGGATCCGCCGATCGCGTCGTCCAGCTCGGTGACGGGTACCTACGGCAACGGCAACACGTTCCCGCAGGTGTACGATTCGTACGGCCGCTTCATCTACGCCAACGTGACCTACCGCTTCTGATCGCCTGATCGGATGCCGTAAAAAAACCGCCGCCGGCTGCGAAGCCGGCGGCGGTTTTCATTTGGGCTCCCGTTACAGACCGAAGCTGCCTTCGTCCTGCGAGAACGCGTTCATGCCGTTGCTCATCGCCGTCACGAGCGCGCGCTCCGGTCCCGTCAGGTGCGGATGCCAGATGTCGAACATCAGGATCGCGCGCGGCAAATCGCTGTCGTTCCACGCCTCGTGCTCGATCGTGTCGTCGAACACCCATGCCTTCCCCTCCTCCCATGCGCGCACGTCGTTGCCGACGCGGAAACCGCAGCCCGGCGGCACGACGAGCGGCACGTGCGTCACGAGGCGGACGTTGCTGACGCCGCAATGCGGCGGGATGCGCGTCTTCGGCTTGAGCACGGAAAACATCGCGACGGGCGTGCGCCCCGGCTGGTCGGGCTGCGGCGCGCCCGCCAGCAAGGCCATCGTGCGCGGGCAGCGGGAGGCGTTGGCGTCGTTGATCTTGCCGCCTTCGACGAGATGGAAGGCGCTCCAGCGCAGCGAGTTGTTCAGTTCGGCCCATTGGCGCAGCGGCTGGTCCTCGCCGTACTGCATGTAGGGCGTGAAGCCTTCGTCGCCGGCCTGCGCGGCAAGGAACTCCGTGCGGATCGCGTCCGTCTCGCGCTCGAACGCGTCGAGCCACGGGAAGTCCGCGCGTTCGAAAAAGGTGATGGGCGCGAGGCCCTGGAAGTGGAACAGCGCGGGCTGCGGCTCGTAGCGACGCTTGCGGCCCAGCATGATGGCCAGCGATTCCGTGAAGCGCTGCACGCGCTCCCCGCGCAAGTCGCGCAACAGCGGCGCCATGTGGTCGTCGAGGAAGCGGCCGAAGTCGATGTCGTACTGCTCGCGGTAGGCCAGCGCCTCCTGCACGGCCGGGCGCAGCTCGGGCGGCAGTTGCTGCAGCGGCGGCGCCACCGCGGCGACGGCGCCGTGCGCACGCGCGGCCGCGTGGCGCTTGCCCTGGCGCGTCAGCAGGCCCGCGCGCAGGATGAGGGCGACGAGGTCGGTCGGCTCCAGCACGAGCGCGCGCCGGATCGCCTCTTCCTCGCGCGCCTCGTCGCGCTGGGCCATGCAGACGACGGCGAGGTTGATCCACTGCTGCTTGTCGCGGCCGTCGGCGGCGACGAGGCGCTCGAGCAGCGCCCGCGCCTCCGGCAGCGCGCCGGACCGGTAATGCAGCTGCGCCATGCCGAGCAGCGCCGGACCGTGTGTCGGCACGTGTTCCAGGATGCGCTGCCACAGCTGCGCCGCCAGGCGTGGATTGGCGCCCTTCAGCGCCGCCTGCGCCGCGCGTTCCCAGGCAGCGATTTCACCATCGTTGGAAGCCATGCCGCTCCTTCAAGTATGTACATGTACATACCGATTCTGGAGCGGCTGCTTCCGCTTGGCAAGGACAAATTATGCGTCGTCGCGCAGCCGACGCTGGCGCACGCTGGCGGCGAGGTTTTCCAGCACGGCGACGCTGGTCTCCCAGTCGATGCAGCCGTCGGTGACGGACTGGCCGTACGTCAGTTCCTTGCCCGGCACGAGGTCCTGGCGGCCGCCGACGAGGTGCGACTCGACCATCACGCCGACGATGCGCGTATCGCCCGCCGCGATCTGGCTGCCGATGTCCGCGCACACGGGCACCTGGTTCTGCGGGTTCTTGCTGCTGTTGGCGTGCGACGCGTCGATCATCAGGCGGCTCGCGAGGCCGTTGGCGGCAAGCTGCTTGCAGGCGTCCTCGACGCTGGCCGCATCGTAGTTCGGCGCCTTGCCGCCGCGCAGGATGATGTGGCAGTCCTCGTTGCCCGCGGTCGACACGATCGCCGAGTGGCCACCCTTCGTCACGGACAGGAAGTGGTGCGGCTGCGACGCGGCCTTGATCGCATCGGCCGCGATCTTGATGTTGCCGTCGGTACCGTTCTTGAAGCCGACCGGGCACGACAGGCCGGAGGCCAGCTCGCGGTGCACCTGCGATTCCGTCGTGCGGGCACCGATGGCGCCCCAGCTGATCAGGTCGGCGATGTACTGCGGGCTGATCACGTCGAGGAATTCGGTGCCGGCCGGCAGGCCCAGTTCATTGATGTCGCGCAGCAGTTCGCGCGCCATGCGCAGGCCGTCGTTGATGCGGAAGCTGTTGTCCATGTACGGGTCGTTGATCATGCCCTTCCAGCCGACCGTCGTGCGCGGCTTCTCGAAGTACACGCGCATGATCACTTCCAGCTCGCCGGCGAAGCGGTGGCGCTGTTCGACGAGACGGCGGGCGTATTCCATCGCGGCGTTCGGATCGTGGATCGAGCACGGGCCGATCACGACCATCAGGCGGTCGTCCTGGCCGTGCAGGATGCGATGCAGCGCCACGCGCGCCTGCGACGCGGTCTGTTCCGCTTCCGGGGTCACCGGGAATTCGCGGATCAGGTGCGAGGGCGGCGTCAGTTCCTTCATTTCGCGGATGCGTAAGTCGTCGGTGCGAGGCATTGCTGTTCTCCGTTCTGATCTGTATGAAATTCTGAGGCGTAAAAAAAAAAGACCGCCAGCTCGGCGGTCTTTTGGATTCTTGTGTCGGACTCTGTTCTGTTGTTGCGTGAACCTGCCGCTACTCCACCGCCGTTGGGCTGGAATGGCTAAACCAAAAATAAAAGGTAAAGAAAACGGCGTGGCGCATGGAGAGGTTCCGAAGTAGTCGATTGACTATAACAACATTGCATCGACGTTGGCAAGACTTTATTTGGCCTGTGATCTGTCGGTTACGGTTGCCTATACAGGCGATAGGTTGCATCAACCCGACACCTTTTCCGCTGTGCCGGACACGCTTGAGAGATGTCAGTTGCCCCTTTATGCAAGATGCAAAAGTCGCAACGAGCCCCGGCCGCATGCACACCGGGTCGACCATCCCTCATCCTATTGGAGTCTGGACATGACTGAAACCCCGATATCCCGGACGATCCGACGCCTGTTCGCGGGCGGGGGCGCCATCGGCCTGGTGATCCTGGCATTGCCCGCACCGGCCCAGGAAGCCGCACCGAAACCCGTCCCGCGCGTCGAGATCACCGGCTCGAACATCCGCCGCTCGGAAGCCGAAACGGCGTCCTCCGTCATCACCGTCAACCGCGCCGACATCGAGCGGTCCGGCAAGGCCACCGTGGCCGAGCTGCTGCAGACGCTGGCCGTCGACAACCAGGGTTCCGTGCCCACCACCTTCGGCAACGGCTTCGCCGCCGGCGCCTCCGGCATTTCACTGCGCGGCCTGGGCGCGGCGTCGACGCTGGTGCTGATGAACGGCCGCCGCATGGCCCCGTACGGCCTCGCCGACGACGGCCAGAAGCAGTTCACGGACCTGAACGTGATCCCGACGGATGCCGTCGAGCGGGTCGAGATCCTCAAGGACGGCGCCTCCGCCATCTACGGTTCGGACGCCATCGCCGGCGTCGTCAACATCATCCTGCGCCGCGACTTCCAGGGCAACACCGTACGCTTCCAGCGCGGCGCCAGCGACGACTGGGACGGCAAGCGCATGAACGTCGCGTTCACGAAAGGCGTCGGCAGCCTCGACACCGACCGCTACAACGTCCTGTTCAGCATCGAGTACAAGAAATTCGACGAGATCTGGTACCGCGACCGTGCCGACCGCGAGTGGATCGGCCGCAACGACCTGCGCCGCTGGGGCTATTCGGCCGAACAGGCGCTGGGCGGTACCGGTGCCATCCTGCCCGGCACCGGCACGGCCGGCAACGCCATCAACGGCAACGTGCGCAATCCGGCCGACCCGACCAATTACTACAACCGCGGCAACCTGGCCGGTCCCGGTTTCACCCGCACGTTCCCCGGCGCGGCCTGCTCCAATTTCACCAACCACCCGCAGGGCGATCCCGGCGGCGGCTGCCTGATCGACGCCTCGCTGATGTACAACCAGATCGAGCCGAAGCAGGAAAACCTCAGCTTCTTCCTGCGCGGCACGATGCAACTGAATCCGGCGCTCCAGCTGTACAGCGAATTGAACTGGTACACGAGCCAGACGGATACCGCCACCACGCCCTCGTCCGTCAGCGCCTCCGTCGGCTTCCCCGGCGGGCCCGTGAACAATGCCGTCGTCCAGCTCGGCCCGACGCACCCGGACAACCCGTATTTCGGCACGGCCGCACGGTTCCGCTACCTGGCGGCCGACGTCGGTCCGCGCAAGTCGAACATCGATTCGAACTTCCTGCGCTGGCTCGGCGGCGCCAAGGGGACGAATTACGGCTGGGACTGGGACTCCGCCCTGCTGTTCTCGCACAACCACGTCAACAACACGCAGAACGGCTTCCTGCAGCGCGACGTCGCCTTCGCCCTCCTCGACCCGTCCGCGGCCAACGTGGCGGCGGCGACGGCCAACAGCGCGGCTTACCGGGCCCTGCCGCCGGGCACGTTCTGGCGCATCGCCGAGAACGCGCCGCTGAATTCACCGGCGCTGTACGCCGCGCTGTCGCCGACCATCCTCAACACGGCCAACACGAAGGTCGGCCAGATCGACTTCAAGGCCACGCGCGAGTTCAGCGGCATTCCCTACCTGGCCGGCAACCTGGGCCTGGCACTGGGCACGGAATTCCGCCACGAGATGACGGAGCTGCTGCCCACCACCGGCACGGAGCGGGGTAACGTCATCGGCCTGGGCTATTCCGCGTATTCCGGTGCCCGCAACGTGTTCGCGCTGTATGGCGAAGGCCTCGCGCCGCTGCCGTTCAACGTGGAAGCGTCGGCGGCCCTGCGCTACGACCACTTCACGGACGTCGGCAGTTCGTACACGCCGAAGTTCGGGCTGAAGTGGACACCGGTGCGCGAATTCGCCCTCCGCGGCACGTTCGCGCGGGGCTTCCGCGCACCGAGCCCGGCCGAGAACGGCGTCGGCGGCCTGGCCGCGTTCTCCACCGCGGCCGACCCCGTGCGCTGCGCGCTGGGCGTGACGAGCGCCTGCAACCCGGCGTCGGTGGCCCTCGTCACGTCGCCGAATCCGAACCTGTCGCCGGAACGGTCGCGCAGCTACACGCTGGGCGTCATCTGGGACCCGCTGCCGCGCACGAGCATCTCGGTCGACTACTGGAAGATCAAGCGCAAGAACGAGATCAACCAGGAACAGGTGGACGCCGCCATCGCCGCCGGCCACGTGGCGCGCGACCCGGGCAGCGTGAGCGGCATCCCGGGCGATCCGGGCCAGATCACGGCCGTGCTGACCCGCTACGTCAACTCCGCCCAGAGCAAGGTGCGCGGCCTCGACGTGGACGCGCGCTACAACCACCGCCTGCCGGACGCCTGGGGCAATGCCACGTTCGACGTGAAGTACACGCACATCTTCGAATGGCTGCGCACCGAACAGGACGGCACGTCGCGCGAATTCGCGGGCACCCACGGCAACTGCGACGTGACGAACTGCACGGGCACGCCGGCCGACCGCGTCAACATGCGCTTCGGCTGGGACCGCAACAACCTGCGCGTATCCGCCAACGTGAACTACCGCGGCGTGCTGGAAAACCGTTTCTTCCGGGGCGACCCGAGCGGTTGCGCCGTGACCTTCGCCAACGGCACCGACGCCCCGAACGGTTGCGAACTGGCGTCGTTCACGACGGTCGACCTGGTGGTGCGCTGGAAGCCGCAGCAGCGGTGGGAAGTGTTCGGCTCGATCCAGAACCTGTTCGACAAGATCGCGCCGCTCGACCCGCTGACGTATGGTGCGCAGGCGTACAACCCGCTCGATTACGAGGGAGCGCGCGGGCGCTTCTTCACGCTGGGGGCGCGCTACTCGTTCTAGTCTCCGGGCCCTTCGCCGGGCATGGTGTCGGCCATCAGGCGCAGCTCTTCCGGCGTCAGCTCTTCGGGCTTCTTGCCCTCGAGGCCGTCGAAGTCGGTGGGCTGCTGCGCGCCCTGCTGGCCGGACGCCTGGCCCGGCGGTGTGGGTGCCGCCGGGGCTGGCGGCTGTGCGTTGGTCTGGGGCGGTTGTGCGCCCGCCTGCGGTGCTTGGTCGTTGGCCATGTTCTGCTCCTTGCGGTGGATGGTGCCGGTTGGAGTCAGTGTGGCACAGGGACGTATTTGACGGCGTCCGCGATCAGGGATGGGGCGCGAGCCGGTCGAGCCTGATCCAACCGCTGGCCTCGCGGCCCGTGCGCGGATTGCGGTACGCGACGTCCGCGTAATCGGCATACGTGTGGAGGACGGTCAGCACGTCGCCCGGAATCACGAACAGTTGCGGGAGCTTGCACTCGTCCAGCGGCGCCGTGTGGAACCAGGCGCGGCCGGTGCCGGTGATGACGCGGCCGGCCTGCGCGGGCTCGACCGGGATCCAGCGCGACGCGGCCGTGAGCTGGGCCGCTTCGCAGCGCGTGAGCACATTGGTGAGTTCCTTCATGCGGTCCTGCATCCAGACGAACTCGTGCACCTGCCCCGTGCCCTCCTGCGCCAGCTGGACGACCAGCTTGTCGCCCGCGCGCCGGGCACCGAATCCGGTCAGGCAATCGCCGAACGGTTGCGACATCGTCGCCTCGTCGCCCGGCCCGATCTGCAACAGCGTGAAGCGGTGCCGGCATTGCGGGTCCGGCAAAGCCGCATCGACGAGCACGTAGTCGGCATCGTCCTGCACGGACAGCTTGACGAGGCTGGCGTTGCCGTCGACCTGCCCGAGCGACGCGCCGCGGAAACGGATGTCGGAACGGTCGGGGCCGGGCTGCGTCTCGACCGGGCCGAAGCGGGTGGCGACGTTCGTGTGCTCGTCGGCCGCTGCGCGTGATGGCGATATCGCGCCGAACACCGCCACGACAATAGCCTGGATGAACAAACGCCCGCGCGCGGCGGGCGTCGTTGCGGCGAAGGCGGTTGCCATCGCGGTGCGGCCCGGCGTCAGGCCGTGCCGCCGACGGTCACGCCGTCGATGCGCAAGGTAGGCTGGCCCACGCCCACCGGGACGCTCTGGCCTTCCTTGCCGCATACGCCCACGCCCGAGTCCAGGCGCATGTCGTTGCCGATCATCGAGATGCGGTTCATCGTGTCCGGACCGTTGCCGATCAGGGTCGCGCCCTTCACCGGGTACGTGACCTTGCCGTCCTCGATCATGTAGGCTTCGCTGGCCGAGAACACGAATTTGCCGTTCGTGATGTCAACCTGGCCGCCGCCGAAGTTCACCGCATACAGGCCGTTCTTGACCGACGCGAGGATCTCGGCCGGGTCCTTGTCGCCGGCCAGCATGTACGTGTTCGTCATGCGCGGCATCGGCAGGTGCGCGAACGATTCGCGGCGTGCGTTGCCCGTCACCGGCATCTTCATCAGGCGCGCGTTCATCGTGTCCTGGATATAGCCCTTCAGGATGCCGTCCTCGATCAAGGTCGTGCACTGGGTCGGATTGCCCTCGTCGTCCATGTTCAGCGAACCGCGGCGGTCCTTCAGGGTGCCGTCGTCGACGACGGTCACGCCCTTCGCGGCGACGCGCTGGCCGATCATGCCGGCATACGCGGACGAACCCTTGCGGTTGAAGTCGCCTTCGAGGCCGTGGCCGACCGCTTCGTGCAGCAGCACGCCGGGCCAGCCCGGGCCGAGCACGATGGTCATCGGACCGGCCGGCGCCGGACGCGCTTCCAGGTTCACGAGGGCCGACTGCACGGCTTCGCTGGCGTATTTTTCCAGCAGCTCGTCGCTGAAATAGGAATAATCGTAACGGCCGCCGCCGCCCGACGAACCCATCTCGCGCCGGCCGTTCTGCTCGGCGATGACGGTGACGGACACGCGCACGAGCGGGCGGATGTCGGCTGCCAGCACGCCGTCGCTGCGCACGACGAGCACGACGTCGTACTCGCCGGCCAGGCCGGCCATCACCTGCACGACACGCGGATCCTTGGCACGCGCGATCTTTTCGATACGCTCCAGCAGCGCGACTTTCGCGGTGGCGTCGAGCGAGGCCAGCGGGTCATGCGGCAGGTACAGCGAGCGGCCGCCGGACGGCTGGATGCTCGATGCCACCTTCACGCGGCCGGCGCCGGCGCGCGCGATCGTGCGCGTGGCCGCGGCGGCGTCCAGCAGAGCGGCCTGCGAGATTTCATCCGAGTACGAAAAGGCGGTCTTGTCGCCCGACACGGCGCGCACGCCGACGCCCTGGTCGATCGAAAAACTGCCGCTCTTGACGATGCCCTCTTCCAGGCTCCAGCCTTCGCTCTTGGTGAACTGGAAATACAAGTCGGCGTAATCGACCTTGTGCGTGAACATGGTCCCCAGCGTCGTGATCAGCTTGCCTTCGTCCAGCCCGAATGGCGTCAACAGGACGTCGCGCGCGACAGCGAGGGAGGAGAGATTCGGTTCGAATGGAGTCATTGCGTCGGGTCTTTCAGATAAGGAGAGGCTATTCTGCCACACGTCAGAGTTTGCGGTGTTTCAGCGCCGGCAAACTCTCGCGCACCTTCGCGATGTACCCGGGATCGATCTCGCCGCTGACGACGCCCTCGCCTTCCGGCAACACGTCCTTCACCTCGCCCCACGGGTCGATCAGCATGCTGTGGCCGAACGTGCGGCGGGCATTCTTGTGCGTGCCCCCCTGGGCTGACGCCAACACGTAGCACTGGTTCTCGATGGCCCGGGCGCGCAGCAGCACTTCCCAGTGCGCGAGGCCCGTCGTGTGCGTGAACGCGGCCGGCACGACGATCAGCGCGCAGTCGCCCATCGCACGGAACAGTTCCGGAAAGCGCAGGTCGTAGCAGATGGCCAGGCCGACCTTGCCGAACGGCGCCTCGAAGCTGCCGACCGTCTCGCCCGGCACGATGGTGCGCGCTTCGTCGTACGATTCGCTGCCCTTGTTAAAGCCGAACAAGTGGATCTTGTCGTAGCGGCCGACGTGCTGCCCGGCCGGATCGTAGACGAGCGTCGTGTTCAGCACGCGGCCCGCGTCACCGGAGACGAGCGGCAAGGTGCCGCCGATGAGCCAGATGCCATGCTCGCGCGCCTGGCTGGCCAGGAAATCCTGGATGGGGCCGTGGCCCGGCTGCTCCGCGTGGGCAACCTTGTCCGTGTCCGTCATGCCCATGATGGGCCAGTATTCCGGCAACGTGACCAGTTGCGCACCGCGCGCGGCGGCGTCCGCGATCAAGCGACGCGCGGTGGCGATATTTTCTTCCACGACAGGGGTCGAAACCATCTGTACAGCAGAAACGATCGTCTTCATTTGGCTCCCTTTTTGTCCTTATTGCGGTCCTGCGCGGCCGCGTTCGCAGCGGCGGCCGTCACGGCGGGCGAATTCTCCAGCTTCACGATGTGCGGCGACTTCCACGGCCCCGTCACCTGCATGTGGTAAGTGAGCGCCTTCATCACGGGCGCGCGCAGGAACAGCTGGGCCAGGAAGCTGCCGAGGCCGATCACGGGGTTCACCGCGAGGCCGTACACGAGCGAGCTGGTGCCGAGGTTGAACTCCGGAATCACGACGACGTGCAGGTTCGTCGATTCGTTGGCGATGTCGGCCGTGCCGTCCATCAGCACCGTCGCCGCCACGCCGTGCATTTTGAGGTTGTCCGTGCGCACGACACCGCGCGTGATCATCGCGTTCGCCGTGATGCCGTCGAAGGCAAGACCCTCCGAGAACACGTCGTGGAAATCGAGTTTCAGCATGCGCGGCAGCATCTGCAGGCTCAGCACGCCCAGCAGTTTCGCGGCGCCCGGGTCCTGCTTGAGGAATTGGCCGTCCTCGACGTTCATCTGGATCTGGCCCGACAGGGTCGGGATGTCGAGCGAGTACGGCAGCCCGGCCCACGAGATGTCGCCGGACAGCGAACCCTTGCCGTGACGCAGCGTTTCGGGGAAGCCGAGGCGGTCCAGCAGGCGGCCCGCGTCGCTGATGTCGAGCGTGAAATTCAGTGCCGTGTTGCTCTTGCCGTCGCGCGTGAGCCAGCGGCCGTTCGCCTTCAGCTGGCCGTCCGGATTCGTCAGCGCCAGCTTTTCGATGCGCCACTCGCGCCCGGCCAGCGCCTGCGCGTTGCTGGCGACGAGTTCCAGGCGGCCGAACTGCTTGTTGAACAGCTCGAAGCGGTCGGCCACGATGTCCAGCGCGGGAATGCTGGCGCTGGCGCCCTTGTTCGATTCGAGCAGGTCCTTGACTTCGTTCGCGGACGATTCCGGGATCACGAGCGACGCCAGGCGCGCCGTCACCTTGCCCAGGCCAGATCCCGATTCGGCCCACGTGACGTAGCCGACCACCTGGCGCGAATCGATGCTGGCCTGCCACGTATTGTTCTGGTGCGTGGCACCGACGACGACGTCGCGCAGCGCCCGTTCGCCGATGACCAGTTCGCCGGCACGCGCGGCCACGATGTCCGGCACGACGTATTGCGCCATGCCGCCGCTCTCGGCAGGCGTCGCCGACGCAGGCGCGGCCTCGCCCGGCCCGGCGATGTCGGCGGCCGCCGCGAGCCAGCGGTCGACGTTCAGCGCCTTCATGTTCACGTTGATCATCATGCCGCTGTCGGGTTCGGGCGCCGGCACGTTCACGCCGATGCCGCCCCGCTTGACGATCCACGGGCCGTGCGGCTGGCGCTCGCGCACGTATTTCGCGGCGGCGATATTGCCCAGCAGGATGCGGATGTCGTCACGGCCGACGCCGTCTGCCCCCGTCGGCTGGCCCGTGAGGACGAAGTGCAGCGGCAGCACGTCCGGCGCGGGCTTGTTCAGCGGCGCCGGCAGTTCGATGCCGAGGCCGGCCAGGTTCGTATCGAGGATGATCTGCGTCTGGCGGTCCTTCACCGTGACGGTGCCGCCGAAGCGCGCCCCGCCGGACAGTTTATTGCCCAGGCGCTGCAGCGCCGGCAGGGAACGCGTCTGGCGCATGCCCTCGGCCGTGGCGCTGCCGGCCATGCGGATCTGGATGCTGCCGTCGCGCTGGGTGCCGCCGGACAATTGCAGCGGTCCGCCCAGGAAGCTGGCGCCCACGCCGTTCAGGTTCACGCCGTGTTCGGAAAACTCGATGCGGCCCAGCGCGGCCTCGAGAGGCGGCAGGTCGGGGAACAGCACGACCTCGTTGTTCTGCAATTGCAGCGCGCCCTGGACCTTCGTGTCGTGCAGGTTCGCGAGCGGCAGATGCAGCTTCAGGCCCAGCTTCGCGGCACCGGTCGCGCGCGTGTCCTCGGTGAAGTGACCGATCCATTCGAGCACTGGGCTGGCCGCGACGTAGCGCAGGAAGTCCGGCAGCGGGCCGGCGGCCGCGCCGTCGATGTCGAGCATCATCTCGTGCACGCCCAGCTCGGGGATCACGGCCTTCACGTTCGACAGGGCGATGCCTTGCGTGCGCGCCGTGTCGGCGTGGATGTCCATGCGGGCGCGGTCGAACACGATGGAACCCTCGATGTTCTCCAGCAGCGGCCACAGCGGCGCCTTGCCGTCGGCCGCCTTGTGGCCGGGCGCGTACTCCAGCTTGCCGTCCTCGATGCGGCCGCTGACGCGGAACTCGCCCCTGGCGCGCTGGACGGCATTCTCCGCGTGGAACGGGAAGTGGGCCAGGTCGCCGCGCAGGCGCAGGCGCGTGTCGTGCAGCATGCCGCCCTGCAGCGCGCCCGTCAGCCATTCGCGCAAGCCTTCCGGTGTCGCGAGCGGCAGCCAGCGGCCGATGCTGGCGATCTCGAAATTGTCGACCGTGCCCGTGAAATCGGCATTGCCCGGTCCCTGGCCCGCTTTCAACGGCAGCACGTGGCGGCCCGTCAGGGTCGCCTTGAGCGCGCCCTGGGACAGGTTCAGGCTGTCGACGTCGACAGCCAGCTGCTCGTCCGCCAGGTGCGTCCAGCGTGCATGCAGGGCGAACTGGTCGAACGGCATTTCCGGATCGGCGAACCAGGCCGGCAGCGCCAGCACGAGCTTGTCGGAATCGATGTCGACGCTGCCGCCGTGGTCGCTCGCGTCGATGCGGCCCGACAGGTTCTTGAAACCCGGCAGCGCGGGCCAGGCGGGCTGGGCCGGCTGGCCATCCACCGCGGCCTGCGCGGCACGCGCGGCCAGCGGATTCATGCCGAGGTTCTCGACGTCGCCGCGCACGCGGTAGCCCGTGATGTGCGGGAAGCGCCCCTGCCATTCGACGTCGGCGTCGTTGATGCGGCCGCGTGGCGCCAGTTCCGTCAGCAGCTGGCGGTGCGCCGGCGCGATGGGCAGTTGCACGGCCAGCGCGGCCAGCGCACCCACGTCCAGCTGTTCGGCGCGCACTTCGAAGCGTTCCGGCTGGGTGCGCGTGGCGGGGCGCCACGATTCGTTCAACGTGGCGGGCGGCAGCACGACGCCGCTATCCGTGACGACCGAGAAATTCTCCAGGCCGATCGCGTGACCCAGCGCGCCGAACGTCGGCTTGCCGTCGTCCACGTTCGGGGCGATGGTCTCGCTGGCCGACAGCCGGCCCGACACGCGGGACAGGGCCAGCGGCGGCGTGTCCGGGCCGAGGCGTGCGCTGACGCCGGCCAGCGCCAGGTCGGCCGTGAACCCGGCCAGGCGGGCGTGGTCGAAGTCGAGCCAGGCACGCACGGAACCGCGGCCCTCTTGCAGGGTGAAGGGGTAATCGACGTACTGCTTCCAGGCGGCGAGATCCGTGTTGCGCAGGTCGGCATACACCTGGCCTTTCCAGCGCCGGGCGTCCGACGGCTTGGCGCCGAACGCCGGATGGGTAAAGCGCGCGCGCAGGTCCAGCGGGTCGCCTGCGCCCGCCGGCGGCGCGGCCTTCAGGGCGAAGCGGTGCGTCGTCCAGCGGTTCTGCAGCACGAGCGTCACGTCCGACAGCGCGAGCGTGGGTGCGCCGCGCAGCTCGTCCGTCCACGTCAGGCGGCCTTCGCGGATCACGACCTCGTGCTGGCGCAGCAGCCAGTCGGCGCCGCCGCCCTCCTCTTTTTTGTTCGGATCGATGCGCACGCCGGCCACGGCGATGACACCGTCGGCGCCGCGGCGCACGTCCAGTTCCGGCCGGTTGATTTCCAGCGCCTCGAAGCGCGGTTCGGCCGCCACCACCGACCACCACGATACGGTGGCCGACACGGACGGCAGCGCCAGCAGCTGGCGCCCGGCGCGGTCGTGCAGGCGCAAATCGCCCAGGTACAGGTTCGGCCGCAGGCCACGCCACGACGCGTAGACGCGCGCGATGGTCACCTGGTTGCCCAGCGCGCGGCTGGCGGCCTGTTCGATGTCGGGCTTGTAATAGTCGATGTTCGGCAGGACCGCGTAGCGCAGCACCAGGAACATCGCCATGAACGCGAAGTAGACGAGCAGGACGGCCTTGATCGTGAAGCCGAGCACGTGATGCGAGGCGAGGTTCGCATAGCGGTAGCAGGCGCGCGCGCGGGCCCAGCGCTCCACCAGAGGAAGCGGCAAATGCGCATGCTCATGCGCGCCTCCCAGGGGATGCGCCTGCTCGTGCGCGTCGGGCTCGCGCTCTGCCTGCGGTTCCGGGCTGTGCATCAATAGGCTCAAAAGACTCGCCGAGTGTTCAGGCACGTCGCAAACCTGTGACGGTTTTCGAAGTGCCTTGTTGTTAATCTATAAATAAAAGAGAGCGCTTGCAACATCCACGGCGTCTACCTTACCATCGTGCTGACCCAGGGCAGCATGGCGGGCAATTTTACCCCATAGCAAGCGACCCGAAACGCACAACTCGTCTGGAAATCGCCCTATGTTCCCAGTATCCCCGCAGTCCCTGGCGCAAACGTCGCGCTTTTACCAACGCTGGCTCGCCGCCGATCCGGCCCGTGCCGGGCGCGTCGATACCCTGTCCGCATTATCGCTGGCCTCCCTCGATTTCGGCGCAGCGCTGAAGACCGAGGCCGCCTCGGGTCCGAACGGCACGGTCCTGCCGACAACCCGGGCGATGCGCCGCCTGCGCAACCTGCTCATCTGCGCCATCATCCGGCGCGACCTGGACGGCCAGGCCGACCTCGACGAAGTCGTCACCGCCATGAGCCGCTTCGCCGATTTCGCCGTCCAGACGCACCTGGCCGAGCTGATGGCGGAGATGACGGCGCTGCACGGCGAGCCCGTCGGCGCCGATTCCGGCCGCCCCCAGCAGATGATGGTGCTGGCGATGGGCAAGCACGGCGGCGGCGAACTGAACGTCTCGTCGGACATCGACCTCATCTTTGTCTACCCCGAGGACGGCGACACGAAAGCCGGCCCCGGCCAGAAATCCCTGTCCAATCACGAATTCTTCGTACGCCTCGGCCGCAAGCTGATCGCCGCGCTGTCCGAAGTCACCGAAGACGGCTTTACGTTCCGCGTGGACATGGCGCTGCGTCCAAACGGCAAGTCGGGGCCGCTCGTGGCGAGCCTGAACATGGTCGAGGACTACCTGATCGTACAGGGGCGCGAATGGGAACGTTATGCCTGGGTCAAGGCGCGCGCGGTCACGGGCGATCCGGCCGACATCGCGGCGCTCGACGCCATCGTGCGGCCGTTCGTGTTCCGGCGCTATCTCGACTTCGGCGTCATCGACGCGATCCGCACCATGCACGCCCAGATCCGCGCCGAGGTCAACCGCCAGGAGCGCCTGCATCCGGAGCGCAACCAGAACGTCAAGCTGGGCCGCGGCGGCATCCGCGAGATCGAATTCCTCGCGCAGGTGTTCCAGCTGATCCGCGGCGGCCGCGACCCGGCGCTGCGCGAACGTTCCACGCGCAAGACCCTGCGCCTGCTGGCCGAGCGCGAACTGCTGGCCGCCGACACCGTCGAGCAATTGCTTGAAGCTTATACATTCCTGCGCAACCTGGAGCACCGCCTGCAATACCTGGAAGATGCCCAGACGCACACGATGCCCGTGTCGCCCGAGGACAGGCTGACCGTCGCGCGCATGATGGGCATGGCCGACGAGGCTGAGCTGCTGGCCCGGCTGGACGCCTGGCGCGCCTTCGTCGCCGCCCAGTTCGATGCGATCTTCGCGGACAAGGCGGCCGGCGCCGAACCGGTCGACCCGGATGCGCTGCTGTCCGATCCGGACAACCGCGACGCCATCGCCGACCGCCTCGCGAGCCTCGGCTTCGACGACCCGCAGGCAGGCGCGAACCGCCTCGTCGCCACGTGGCAGGCGCCCCGGCTGCAAACGTTGCCGGAAGCGAGCCGTCACCGCCTCGTCGCCCTCGTCAACACGGCGCTCACGCAAATCCCCGACATCGTCGCGCAGGCCGGCCTCGGCAGCCACGCGGCCACCCTGGGCCGCCTGCTCGATTTCTTCGAAGCCATTGCGCGCCGCTCCGCATACCTGTCGCTGCTGACGGAATATCCGCACACGCTGGAGCGGGTGCTGCGCATGATCAACGCGTCCGGCTGGGCCGCCACGTTCCTCACCCAGCACCCGATCCTGCTGGACGAGCTGCTGGACGACCGCGGCAACGCGGCCGAAGACCTGCCTGCGCTCGCAAGCAGTCTCGCGGCCCAGCTCGACGCGGCCACGGGCGACACGGAGCGCCAGCTCGACATCCTGCGCGAAGCCCACCACGCCCAGATGTTCCGCCTGCTGGCGCTGGACCTGGCGGGAGAACTGTCCGTCGAACGCCTGGCCGACCACCTGTCCGCGCTGGCCGACCTGATCGTGTGCGAAGTCGTGCGCCGCGCCTGGCGCACCATCGCTTCCCGCCACCGCGACGTGCCGCAGTTCGCCGTCATCGCCTACGGCAAGCTGGGCGGCAAGGAACTGGGCTATGTGTCCGACCTGGACGTGATCTTCCTGTTCGACGACGACGACGACATGGCGCCCTCGAACTACGCCAAGCTGGCCCAGCGCTTCATCACGTGGATGACGACGCATACGCCGGCCGGCATCCTGTTCGACATCGACACGGCGCTGCGGCCGGACGGCGCGTCCGGCATGCTCGTGTCGTCCGTGGCCGCGTTCGAGCGTTACCAGCAATCGTCCGCGTGGCTGTGGGAGCACCAGGCCCTGACGCGCGCCCGCTTCTGCGCGGGCGACGCCGGCATCGGCGCCCGGTTCGAGGCGATCCGCGAACAGGTGCTGCGCCAGGACCGCTCGGGCCGGGAGGCCGAGTTGCGCGAGGAAGTCGTCAAGATGCGCCAGCGCATGCGCGACGCGCACCCGCCCCGCGACGAGCGCTTCGACCTGAAGCACGATGAAGGCGGCATGATCGACATCGAGTTCATCGTCCAGTACCTCGTGCTGCGCCATGCGGCCGCGTATCCGCAACTGACGGCGAACGTCGGCAACATCGCCCTGCTGAAACTGTGCGGCACGCTGGGCCTCATCGACATAGGCCTCGCCGACGGCGCCGCCGCCGCCTACCGCGCGATGCGCAAACTGCAGCACCAGGTCCGGCTGCAAGGCCAGGAAAACGCCCGGGTGGAGCGCAACCTCGTCGCGAAGCATGCGGATGTCGTGGTGCGGCTGTGGCACGACTGCTTCCAGGTTTAAACGTTTTTTGCTGGAAAGTATTTACGAATTGATTTTAGTCAATACGTAAGACTCTGGTAGGGCCAACGTAGTGATCTACGTCAAAGCCCTTACCGGAGACTTCATGCATCAACGTACAAGAATCGCATTCGCCGTGGCGCTTGCCATGTATGCAATGTCGGCCCTTGCACAAGAGCCGCAGCGCGTGGAAGTGACGGGCTCGCGCATCCGCCAGGTCGACCTGGAAACGGCGCAACCGATCCAGGTACTGACCCAGGAGCAGATCCAGAAGACGGGCCTCGTCACGGTCGGCGACATCATCAACAACCTGCCCGCCGCCGGCACCCCGGCCTTTTCGAAAGGGTCGACCCTGACGTCGAACCGCGAACAGGGCGGCCAGTACATCAACATGCGCAACCTGGGCGCGAACCGGCTGCTGGTGCTGGTGAACGGCAAGCGCTGGACGCAAACGGTGGCCGGCTACACCGACCTGTCGACCATCCCGGCGGCGCTGATCGAGCGTATCGACATCCTGAAGGACGGCGCCTCGTCGATCTACGGGTCGGATGCCATCGCCGGGGTCGTCAACATCATCCTGAAGAAAACCATGCAGGGGGGCCTCGCCAGCGTGTACGCAGGCGGCAACGAGAAAGGCGACGGCAGAAAGAAGGACTACGCGCTGGCCTATGGCGCGGGCGATGACAGGGCGAACGTGATGTTCGGCCTGACGTACACCGAGGACGGCGTCGTGTGGGCAAAGGACCGCGACGTCACCGCGTTCCTCTACGGCCCCGGCCACGTGAGTGCAGGCCTGGGCGCGAGCCCGTGGGGCCGCATCCGCCAAGTGAATGCGGCCGGCGCCGCGACCGGTTTCAACAGGATCCTGAACCACACCGGTTCGTACCTGGGCGACGGCACCGGCGCCGGCTCGCGCGATCCGCACAATTATCACGACTATACCGGCGTGGATGCGGACACGTTCAACTCGACGGCCCAGATGATGTATCTCTCGCCGACCCGGCTGACGTCGATCTTCAGCAAGGGCAGCATCACCCTGCCGCACGACGTGCGGTTCACGACCACGGCGATGTTCGCGGACCGTACGTCGGCGCGCGAGAACGCCGGCTTCCCGCTGAACTCGCTCACGCAGAGCAAGTTCCCCGTGTACATCGACAAGAACAGCTGGTACAACCCCTACCCGGGCCAGGACCTGTTCTTCTACCGTCGCACGATCGAAGTGCCGCGCCTGTCGAACAACGAAAACCGGACACTCCACATCGACGCGAGCCTGGAAGGCACGACCGACCTGCTGGGCAGGACATGGAGCTGGAACGTCGGCTACAACCACAGCGCCATCCGGGGCTCGATCCTGTCGAAGGGCAACCTGAACCTGCTGAACCTGAAGAAGGCACTCGGCCCATCGTTCATGAACGCGGCGGGTGTCGTGCAGTGCGGCACGGCCGCCAGCCCGATTCCCCTGGCCGAGTGCGTGCCGTTCGACATCCTGGGCGGCCCGTCCGCCTCGACCGCCGCCGCGCTGGACTACGTGATGTCCACCGGCCAGGCGACCTACGGTTCGACCGTCGGCAGCGCCACCGCCGACCTCACCGGCGAACTGTTCGACCTGCCGGCCGGCGCCGTCGGCATCGCGGCCGGCGTCGAACACCGTTCCGTCGACGGCTACGACCGCCCGGGCCAGTTCGAACAGTCGGGCTACTCGACCGATCTGGCCGGCAATGGCACCGTCGGCAAGTACACGGTGCGCGAAGCGTATGTGGAATTGAATGTCCCGCTGCTGAAGAACAAGCCGCTCGCGCAACTGCTGAGTGTCGACATCGCGTCGCGCTACTCCGACTACAGCAACTTCGGCAACACGACGAACAGCAAGGCCAGCGTGATGTGGAAGCCGGTGCGCGACCTGCTCGTGCGCGGCACCTGGGCCCAGGGCTTCCGCGCCCCGACCCTGAACGACACGTTCGGCGGCGGCTCGCAGGCCTACGATGCCTACCTGGACGCGTGCGACAGCAAGTATGGCGAAGCGGCGAAGAACCCGGCCGTGGCGGCCCGCTGCGCGGCGGCGGGCGTGCCGGCCGGATTCCGCCAGCTCAACCAGGCCGGCTCGCCCGTCCCGGCCGCCGGCGGCCAGACGCCGGTACCGTTCCAGTCGGGCGCCGGCAACGCCGCGCTGCAGCCGGAAACGGCGACGACGAAGACCGTCGGCCTCGTACTGAGCCCGGGCTGGCTGCCCGGCGCTTCCATCGCGCTGGACTGGTTCGACATCCACGTCAGGAACCGCATCGCCGCCGTGACAGCGACGTACGAGATCAACCAGTGCTACGTCGGCGGCGTGCAGGCATTCTGCGACCGCATCAAGCGCGACCCGGCCACCGGCATGATCGCGAGCCTGTTGCGCGGCAATGCCAACCTGGGCGAACTGCAGACGAAGGGCTTCGACCTGGCCCTCGCCTGGCGCTTCCCGCGCACGGCGCTCGGCCAGTTCAACCTGCGTTCGGAATCGACCTATGTCGATACGTTCCGCATCAAGAGCTCGCCGACGTCAAGCTGGGAAAACAATGCCGGCGAGTTCACGTACAACCGCGTGAAGTCGAACCTGGCGCTGGACTGGAACCTCGGCAACTGGAGCGCCACCCTGGCGTCGCGCTACTACAGCGGCGTGAAGGTCCATTGCTGGAGCGCGCCGAACAACGAGGAGTGCAGCAACCCGGCCGGCACGGCCAGCTGGGGCACGGGCTACACGACGTTCGGCGCGATGGTCTACAGCGACCTGTCGCTGGGGTATGCCCTGCCGTGGAAAGCGAAGCTGCTGGTCGGCGCCAACAACGTATTCGACCGCAAGCCACGCATCGTCTACGACGCCAACACGTCCTTCGTCAACGGCACGTCGGCCTCGTCGGCCGTCGATCCGCAGCTGCCCATCGACCGCCTGTTTTACGTGCGCTACAACCAGTCGTTCTGACACGGGCCCGGCGCCACGCCGGGTCTTTTGTTTCCCATGAAGAAATTTTGCCTGTTGTACAAATGTAACACTCCAAAAGACAGGCCGACCTCCCCGCCCCAATCTGGTGCATTCCTGCCGTAAAAGAATGTTGCACCCATTCCAGCGATCTGTAGGGGGTTCTACGCCCAAACCGATGCTTTCGGCATAGATTCATGTCTGTACACAACTTTTGTTGCCGTAAATACGCCCAACTTCGGCGATTTACTTGTAATTACGCAAACCCGCAACAGCCACAAATATGCATCCTCGAACATTGACAGGCTGCCACGGTGGATGCTTCCATTGCCAGCTTGAAAAAAAATGTTAACCACATTGCTTTCAAGACAGTCGCTTCGCAGCGACGGCCTCACACGGCTGCTGCTACCCAGTTCGCCGTGCCCTAACCTAGGAGTTTTGTAACCATGATGGAAAAAGTCTTGTCCCGCTCGATCCGCCTGATCTGCCTCGGCGGCGTCGCGCTCGGGATGCATGCGGCTTACGCCCAGGAGACTTCTGCGCCGCTGCAGCGCGTGGAAGTGACGGGCTCGCGTATCCGCCAGGTCGACCTGGAAACGGCACAACCGATCCAGGTGATGACCCAGGAACAGATTCAAAAGACGGGTCTCGTGACCGTCGGCGACATCCTGAACCAACTGTCTTCCGCCGGTACGCCGGACTTCGACCGCGGCGGCTCGCTGACGTCGAACCGTGAAAACGGCGGCCAATACATCAGCCTGCGCAACCTGGGCTCGAACCGCCTGCTGGTCCTCGTGGACGGCAAGCGCTGGACCCAGTCCGTCGACGGCTACACCGACATGTCGACCATCCCGTCGGCCATGATCGAGCGCATCGAAGTCCTGAAGGACGGCGCCTCGTCGATCTACGGCTCGGACGCGATCTCGGGCGTCGTCAACATCATCCTGAAGAAGCGCATGGATGGCGGCCAGCTGAGCCTCTACAGCGGCGCCAACGACAAGGCCGACGGCCGCGCCAAGGACTTCTCGCTGACCTACGGCGCCAGCTCCGACAAGGCGTCGCTGATGGTCGGCCTGTCGCACACCGAACAGGGCACCGTGTGGGCCCGCGACCGCGACATCACCAAATACCCGAAGGGCCCGGCTCACCCGACCGCCGGCCTGGGCGCCGGTCCGTGGGCTGAAGTCCTGCCGGCCAACGGCGACGCCTTCGACTACGTGCTGAACCACACCGGCGGCGCCGGCGGCAACGGCATCGGCACGGGCTCGGATCCGCGCAACACGGCCAACTACCACGACTGGAAGAGCAGCATCGTCGAGGACAAGTTCAACAGCGCCTCGCAGATGATGTTCCAGATGCCGAACCGCCTGGACACGCTGTTCACCAAGGGCACGCTGGAACTGCCGTACAACATGCAGCTGAGCACGACCGCGATGTACTCGCAGCGCCAGTCGTCCGCCCAGGTCGCCGGCTACCCGCTGCGCAGCGATGCCCAGCCGAGCTACCCGGTCTACATCGACAAGAACAACTACTGGAACCCGTTCGGTGAAGACCTGTACTTCATCCGCCGCACCGTCGAAGTGCCGCGCGTGACGGAAAACACCAACAACACGTTCCACGTCGACACCACCCTGTCGGGCACGTTCGACTGGAAGGGCAAGGCCTGGAACTGGGACGTGGGCTACAACCACAGCGCCGTCCGCGGCACGACCATGGGCACCGGCAACGTCAACCTGCTGAACCTGAAGAAGGCACTGGGTCCGTCGTTCCTGAACGCCAGCGGCGCCGTCCAGTGCGGTACCCCGGATTCGCCGATCCCGCTGGCCGAGTGCAAGCCGTTCAACATCATCGCGGGTCCGGGCGCAGCCAGCAAGGAAGTCCTGGACTACGTGATGTCGACGGGCCAGGCCACCTATGGCTCGACCATCAACAGCGCGACCGCCAACATCAGCGGCGAACTGCTGCAGCTGCCGGCAGGCATGCTGGGCGTGGCAGGCGGCGTCGAGCACCGCGAAGTGCGCGGCTACGACATCCCGGGCCAGTTCGAGCAATCGGGCTACTCGACCGACCTGGCCGGCAACTCGACCATCGGCAAGTACTCGGTGCGTGAAGCCTACCTCGAAACGAACATCCCGATCCTGAAGGGTGTGCGCTTCGCGGAACTGCTGAGCGTCGACCTGGCAACCCGCTACTCGGACTACAGCAACTTCGGCAACACCCACAACAGCAAAGCCAGCTTCATGTGGAAGCCGATCAAGGACCTGCTGGTCCGCGGCACGTGGGCCCAGGGCTTCCGCGCACCGACCGTCGGCGACACGTTCGGCGGCGGCCAGCAGACCTACGACACGTACATGGACCCGTGCGACAGCGCCTACGGCCAGCGCGGTACGCCGGGCGTGGACGCACGCTGCACGGCGGCGGGCGCTCGTCCGGGCTTCCGCCAGACCGACCAGACCAACACCCCGATCACCGACGCGGGCGGCGCACAGAGCGCCAACCCGTTCATGTCGGGCGCCGGCAACGCCTCGCTGCAGCCGGAACGCGCCAAGACGAAGACCTTCGGCTTCGTCTACAGCCCGGCATGGCTGCCGGGTCTGTCGGGCTCGCTGGACTGGTACAACATCCGTGTCGACAACCTGATCACCGGCATCTCGGCCACCCAGGTCGCCGAATACTGCTACGTGCAGGGTGTGCAGTCGTTCTGCAACGCGATCAAGCGTGACCCGATCACGGGCCAGATCGTCAACCTGTCGCGCGGCAACGCCAACCTGGGCGCGCTGGAAACCGAAGGCTACGACCTGTCGCTGGCCTACCGCTTCCCGCGTGGTGCCTACGGCGCGTTCGGCCTGCGTTCGGATTCGACCTTCGTGACCAAGTACCGCACCAAGGCCGACAACACGGCCGACTGGGAAAGCTCGCTGGGCGAATACGACGGCAGCGGCGGCATCGCCTACTACCGCGTGAAGTCGAACGTCGCGCTGGACTGGAGCCTGGGCAACTGGAGCGCCACCTGGACGGCTCGCTACTTCGGCGCCATGCGCGACAAGTGCTACAGCAGCACCGTGGAATGCTCGACCCCGCAAGGCCACGCCAACTGGGGTACCGGCTACAACAAGAAGGGTGCGATGGTCTACAACGACGTGAGCGTCGCGTACAAGACCTCGTGGAAAGGCCAGATCATGGTCGGCGCCAACAACATCTTCGACAAGGAACCGCGTACCACCGTGCTGGGCGCGTCGTCCTCGTCGGCTGTGGACGCCAACCTGCCGATCGACCGCTTCATCTACGTGCGCTACAACCAGTCGTTCTAATCCTCGTTTGAACGCCTGAACGATGCCCGCCAGGTTCGCCTGGCGGGCATTTTTTCATCCGAGCGGCTATCATGAACGGTCCATGAAAAAGTAACGAACCATGCCCATCAAACTCAAGACCGAAAAAGATATCGCCAAGATGCGCGTCTCGGGCCGCCTGGCGGCCGAGGTGCTGGAAATGATCGCGGAATACGTCGTCCCCGGCGTCTCCACGGAAGAACTCGACCGTCGCTGCAACGAATACATCCGCAAGGTGCAGAAGGCGACGCCCGCCAACGTCGGCTACCACGGCTTCCCGAAGACCCTGTGCACGTCCGTGAACAGCGTCGTCTGCCACGGCATCCCCTCCCCTACCGAGATCCTGCAGGATGGCGACATCGTCAACATCGACGTCACCGTGATCAAGGACGGCTGGCATGGTGACACGAGCCGCATGTACTTCGTCGGCACGCCCAGCCCGGAGGCGAAGAAGCTCGTCGACACGACGTACGACGCCATGATGGCGGGCATCCGCGCCGTGCGCCCGGGCGCGCGCCTGGGCGACGTGGGCCATGCGATCCAGAAGCTGGCGGAAGCCCAGGGCTATTCCGTCGTGCGTGAATACTGCGGCCACGGCATCGGCAAGGTCTACCACGAAGACCCGCAGGTGCTGCACTACGGCCGCCCGAACACGGGCCTCCTCATCAAGGAAGGCATGACCTTCACGGTCGAGCCCATGATCAACCTGGGCGATGCCGACGTCGAGCAGCTCGATGACGGCTGGACCGTCGTGACGCGCGACCGGTCCTTGTCCGCGCAGTGGGAACACATGATCGCGGTGACGAAGAACGGGTTCGAAATTCTTACGCCCTGGCCGAAGATTAAATAAAAAAAACGCTCCCGAGGGAGCGTTTTTCGTTGGTGCCGAAGCCGATTACTTGGCGTTCATCAGCGCCACGGTGGTGTCCAGCATGCGGTTGCTGAAGCCCCACTCGTTGTCGTACCAGGACGAGACCTTCACCAGGCGGCCCGACACCTTGGTCAGGGTCGCGTCGAAGTTCGACGATGCCGGGTTGTGGTTGTAGTCCACCGAGACCAGCGGTGCCGTGTTGTAGGTCAGGATGCCTTTCAGCGGACCGGTTTCGGCGGCGGCCTTCAGGATCTGGTTGACTTCATCCACGGTCGTGTCGCGCTTGGCGATGAACGACAGGTCGACGATCGACACGTTGATGGTCGGCACGCGGATCGCGTAGCCGTCCAGCTTGCCGTTCAGTTCCGGCAGCACGAGGCCGACGGCGGCGGCGGCGCCGGTCTTGGTCGGGATCATCGACTGCGTGGCCGAGCGGGCGCGGCGCAGGTCTTCGTGCATCACGTCGGTCAGCACCTGGTCGTTGGTGTAGGCGTGCACGGTGGTCATCAGGCCGTTTTCCAGGCCGATGGCGTCGTTCAGCGGCTTGACCAGCGGGGCCAGGCAGTTGGTGGTGCACGATGCGTTCGAGATCACGGTGTCCGTGGCTTTCAGCACGTCCTGGTTCACGCCGTACACGATGGTGGCGTCGACGTCCTTGCCGCCCGGTGCCGAGATGATGACCTTCTTGGCGCCGCCTTTCAGGTGGGCCGATGCTTTTTCCTTGGTGGTGAAGAAGCCGGTGCACTCCAGCACGACGTCCACGCCCAGCTCGCCCCACGGGATTTCTGCCGGGTTACGCTGCGCGAACACGCGGATACGGTCGCCATTGACGATCAGATAGTCGCCGTCCACTTCGACGGTACCCGGGAACTTGCCGTGCGCGGTGTCGTAGCGGGTCAGATGGGCGTTGTGCTCGGCGTTGCCGAGGTCGTTCAGCGCCACGATCTGGATGTCCTGCTTCTTGCCGCCTTCGTAGAAAGCGCGCAGCACGTTGCGGCCGATACGGCCATAACCGTTGATTGCTACTTTGATCGTCATTTATTCACTCCTGATTAAAAAAATCCTAACACCGAAGCATAGCGTGAAACCCGCCGTACGGACAGTCTCCGTGTCCATGCGGCGGGCGCAATCCATCAAGCCGGGAGGACCGATTTCACTTTGGCGACGACATTCTCGACCGTGAAGCCGAAATGCTTGAACAGCACCGGGGCCGGAGCCGATTCGCCGAAGGTATCGATGCCCACCACGGCACCTTCCAGGCCGACGTACTTGTACCAGAAGTCCGTCACACCAGCCTCGACGGCCACGCGCGGGATGCCGCGGCCCAGCACGGCAGCCTTGTAGGCCGCGTCCTGGCGCTCGAACACGTCGGTCGACGGCATCGACACCACACGCACCTGGATACCCTGGCCAGCCAGGGTTTCGGCGGCTTTCACCGCCAGTTCCACTTCCGAACCCGTCGCGATCAGGACCGCGGCCGGATTCGCCACATCGCGCAGCACGTAGCCGCCCTTGGCGATGTTCGCGACAGTCGCCGCGTCACGCTCCATGAACGGCAGGTTCTGGCGCGAGAAAATCAGCGTGGACGGACCGTCCTTGCGCTTGACCGCTTCGCCCCAGGCGACGGTCGATTCCGTCGTGTCGCACGGACGCCAGTTGTCCAGGTTCGGGATCAGGCGCAGCGACGAGACGTGTTCCACCGACTGGTGCGTCGGGCCGTCTTCGCCCAGGCCGATCGAGTCGTGCGTGAACACGAACAGCGAACGGATCTTCATCAGCGCGGCCATGCGCAGGGCGTTGCGGCTGTAGTCCGAGAACGTCAGGAACGTGGCGCCGAACGGGATGAAGCCGCCGTGCAGGGCGACGCCGTTCATGATGGCGGCCATGCCGAATTCGCGCACGCCGTAGTTGATGTGGTTGCCTGGGGTGCCCGAACGGACGGCGACCGATTCCTTCCAGTTGGTCAGGTTCGAGCCGGTCAGGTCGGCCGAGCCGCCCAGGAATTCCGGCAGCACCGGCGCCAGCGCCTGGATCGCGTTCTGGCTCGCCTTGCGGGTCGCGATGGTTTCCTTCTTCTCGATGGTCTGCGCGATGGCGGCGGCCAGCGTCTCTTCGAACTTGCCCGGCAGGTCACCCTTCATGCGGCGCTCGAATTCGGCGGCCAGTTCCGGGTATTGCGCGCGGTAGCCGGCGAACAGCGCGTTCCACTCGGTCTCAAAGGCGGCACCCTTCTGCTTCTGGTCCCATGCTTCGTAGATCGGGGCCGGGATGTCGAACGGGATCGGATCCCACAGCAGGTGCTCGCGCACCGCGGCGACTTCCTTCTCGCCCAGCGCGGCGCCGTGCACCTTGTCGCCGCCCTGCAGGTTCGGCGAACCCTTGCCGATGATCGTCTTGCAGCAGATCAGCGTCGGACGGTCCGACTGCTTGGCCTGCGCGATGGCCGCGTCCACGGCGGCGACGTCGTGGCCGTCCACGCCCGGGATCACGTTCCAGCCGTACGCTGCGAAGCGCTTCGGCGTGTCGTCCGTGAACCAGCCTTCCACCTTGCCGTCGATCGAGATGCCGTTGTCGTCGTACAGCCAGATCATCTTGTTCAGGCGCAGCGTACCGGCCAGCGACGCGACTTCGTGCGAGATGCCTTCCATCAGGCAGCCGTCACCGACGAACGCGTACGTGTAGTGGTCGACGATGTCGAAGCCCGGACGGTTGAATTCTTTTGCCAGCAGCCACTCGGCCAGCGCCATGCCGACGGCGTTGGCGATGCCCTGGCCCAGCGGGCCGGTGGTCGTTTCCACGCCCGGGGTGATGCCGACTTCCGGGTGGCCCGGGGTCTTCGAATGCATCTGGCGGAAGTTGCGGATGTCGTCCATCGACAGGTCGTAACCCGACAGGTGCAGCAGTGCGTAGTGCAGCATCGAACCGTGGCCGTTCGACAACAGGAAACGGTCGCGGTTCATCCAGCCCGGATTGGCCGGGTTGTGGCGATAGTGGCCGTCCCACAGCGCGACGGCGATCTCGGCCATGCCCATCGGCATGCCGGGGTGACCGGAATTCGCCTTCTGGACGGCGTCCATCGCCAGCGCGCGGATTGCGTTGGCCATCAGGGTGGTGGTTTGCAGAGATTTCATGGATGTGAGGGTCTGAGGATAGGGAAGCGGTGGCACGAGCTGGCCTTAACCGGGTATTTTACCAGAGCATG
Organism: Massilia sp. PDC64; assembly: GCF_900101265.1. GTDB lineage: Bacteria > Pseudomonadota > Gammaproteobacteria > Burkholderiales > Burkholderiaceae_D > Telluria. The sequence goes on along the minus strand of NZ_FMZS01000012.1, from coordinate 180,471 downwards.
ACAACCTCGCTTTAAAATGCCGGCTCGTTAACGGTTCCGATTGCCATCCATGCCACGCTTTTACTGCCCCCAGCCGCTCGTCCCCGGCAGCCTCGTCGACCTGCCGGAAGCGGTCGCCCACCACCTGCACGTCGTGCGCCAGCAGAGCGGCGACGAGCTCGTGCTGTTCAATGGCGAGGGCGGCCAGGCGCGCGCGCGTCTCGCCGAGATCGGCAAGCGCCGCGCCAGCGCCGAGGTCATCGCGGTCGAAGCCGTCGACGTGGAACTCCCCTTCCGCGTGACGCTGGCCCAGGGTTTGCCGGAGGGCAGCAAAATGGACTGGATCGTCGAAAAGGCCGTCGAGCTGGGCGCGGCCGGCGTGATCCCGCTGGCGGCGGCGCGTTCCGTCGTGAGGCTGTCCGGCGACCGTGCCGACAAGCGGCTGGCGCACTGGCAGGCCGTCGTCGTCAGTGCCTCCGAACAGTGCGGGCGCAACCGGCTGGCCGACGTCGCGCCCGTGCAGGACGTGAATCGCTGGCTTGCAACGCCATCCACCGGCACGCGCATCCTGCTCTCCCCGCGCGCGGACGCGTCGCTCGCGCAGTGGGTGCGCGCGACGCCGGCGCAGGACGTCACCCTGCTCGTCGGGCCGGAAGGCGGTTTCACGGACCAGGAAGAAGACGCGGCGCGGGCGGCCGGCGCGCTGGCGCTGTCGATGGGGCCGCGCGTGCTGCGCACGGAGACGGCGGGGCTGGCCGCGCTCGCGATCCTGGCTGCTGGCTGGGGCGGGATATAAATGAAAAAACCCGCCCGCAGCCAGAGCTGCGTGCGGGTTGTTGCGAAGCGGTGTCGCTTAGAACGTGTAGGCCAGGCCCAGGCTGAAGAAGCGGCCGATGGCGCCTGCCTGGTGCAGCGAGGCGTTGTACGACGTCTGGGCGCCCGAGTTGCCGTAGGTCGCCACGTCAGCCGGCGGCTGGCGGTCGAACAGGTTCAGGATCGAACCCTTCAGCGTCAGGTTCTGGCTCAGCTTGTATTGCAGGTTCAGGTTGACCGCCGTGAACGATGCAACGTGGCAGTAGTACTCAGGCTGCGGCAGGTTGCGGAAGTACGCGCGGCCACCCACGTTGAAGCTGGTACCGCCAGGACCCGAGCAGTCGTTCACGCCCAGCGACGGGTCGATGGTCGAGAAGTCGCTGGTGTAGTTCACCGTCGTGTTCACGTCCAGCGGGCCACGGCTCCATGCCAGCGAGAACTGTGCGCGGTCCTTCGGGCTGCCGGTCGCGCCGGACACCGCCGACGGGCCCTGCGTGCCGGCCAGCTGGTAGGTCACGCCACCGGCAGCTTCCGTCAGGTAGCTGAAAGTGTGCGCCGCGCTCAGGTTCGCCTTCAGGGTGCCATAGTCACCCGGCAGGCGCCAGCGGTAGCCGATGTCCGCTTCGATGCCGCTGGTCTTGGTACCGCCCAGGTTCACGTACGGCGAGGTCGCGTAGATGATCGGGCCGACCGACGGGGTGCCGACGGTGGTGGTGCCGTCGCCGTTGGCGATGTCCAGCGGGGTGACCGGACCGCGCACGAATGCCGGCACGTAGGTCGGATCGTTACCGGCGGCCGACACGATCTGGTTGGTGACCTTGATGTTGTAGTAGTCCAGGGTGGCGTTCAGGCCACGCACCGGCTCCAGGATCACGCCCAGGGTGTAGGACGTCGACTTCTCAGGCGACAGCGACGGCGTGGTCAGCTGGACGTACGGCGGGTTCAGGCCGCAGGCGGTCGGCACGTTGCCCTTGGTTTGCGGGTTGCCGTTCGGGCACAGGATCGGGTCGTCGATACCGTTGAAGGTGAAGAACGAACCGGCATTGCCCACCTCGGCCGGGTTCGGCGCGCGGAAGCCCTTCGCGTAGGTACCGCGCACGCCGATCATGCTCGACGGCGTCCACTTGAAGCTGGCTGCCGGCGTGAACTTGTTGAAGTTCTCGTAGTGGTCGTAACGACCCGAAGCATGCAGTTCCAGGTTCTTGATCGGGGTTGCCTGCAGTTCGGCGAAGGCCGCGGTGTTCGTCTCGTCGCCGATCACGAATGCCGTGGTCTGCGCCACCTGGCCGTTCCTCGTCAGGCTGGCGGCCGGCGAGTTCTGGCTGCGCTTGTGGTAGTGCAGGCCGGCTGCCAGGGCCAGCGGACCGGCGCCCAGTTGCATCAGCTCGCGCGAACCGACGGCGTCGAAGTAGTTCAGCTTCGACTCGAGGGTGTTCGAGAAGTGCGGCGACACCGTTTCGAGCAGTGCCGGCGAATTGCCGCCGACCGGGTTCCAGGTGCCGTTGAAGATCGCGTTGTACAGGGCGGCGCGGTCGATGTAGCCGCTGTAGTCGATGTCGGTCTTGACCTTGGTGATGCCGCCGGCGACGTTGACGTCCCAGCCGTACGCGCTGCCGTGCAGGTCGAGCGCGAAGCGGGTCGTGGTCGCGGTGTTGTCCTGGGTCGCGAACGGATCGGTGCCCGGGATGTAGCCGTACAGCCGGGCCGGGGCGCCCAGCTGGTTGAACGACGCGGTGGCCGGGATCAGGGTGCTCGGCACACGACCGTTGCCGCCGACGACGACGCCATTGTTCAGCGAGTTGTTACCGCCGAACGTGGTCGGCGAGTAAGCCGACAGGTAGCTGCCGCGGTTGTTGATGCTGTTACGCTGGAACATCGAGCCTTTGAACGCCAGTTCCCAGTCCGCATTCAGCTTCTTGGTCATGCCGACCAGCAGGTTGATGTTCTCGGTCTGCGGCTGGATGTTCGTCTTGTCGTCGCGAATCGCGCAACCGCCGCTCATGTACAGGTTGTAGTTGCACTTGGTCTGGTCCAGGAACTGGAAGTTCGCCGGGTTGTTGACGCCGCCGGTGCCTGCCGGGTTGTACAGGAACGGGCTGTTGGTCGCGACCAGGCGCGAGTTCAGTGCGTTGGGCACGCCCAGGCGGATGTTGTTACCGCCGCGCGAACGCCAGTCGGCATTGGCCCAGTCGAAACGGTCGCGGTCCGCCACCTTGATCGCGCCCTGGCGGCGCCATTCGGCCGTGATGAAGGCATTGTAGCCGTCGTTGTCCAGGTCGCCGATACCGGTGCTGATCGACGCGCGATGCGTCTTGCCGCCGCCGTGCTGGGTGTTGCCGGATTCGGCTGCCAGACGGGTGCCGTTCAGGTTTTTCTTCAGCTTGATGTTGACGACGCCGGCGATGGCGTCGGAGCCGTACAGCGACGAAGCGCCGCTTTTCAGGACTTCGATGCTGTCGATGGCATCGAAGGGAATCGAGGAGACGTCCACGAAGGCGCGCTGGGCATCGTCCGACAGCGGATACGGGGCGAGGCGGTGGCCGTCGACCAGCACGAGGGTCGCGCCGACCGTCAGGCCGCGCAGCGAAATGCCGGAAGCGCCGTTCGCGAATGCGCCGGAGAAGCCGGTGCCGAGGGTACCTTGGCCGTTGGCGGCGAGGTCGTTCAGCAGTTCGGCGACGGAGGTCTTGCCGCTTTTCTGGATATCTGCAGCCGTCAGCACCTGCACGGGGGTGGGGGTTTCGGTGTCGGCACGGCTGATCAGCGAACCGGTCACCACCACGCGTTGCGGGGTCTGGGCGCTGACTGCGTCTTGCGTCTGAGCCATTGCCGGTGCTGCCAGCAGAGCACCGCTGGCAAGTACGCACGAAATCGCCAATGGCATCGACTTCAATTTAAACGTCATGAAAACTTCTCCTTCTCGAATCTCTCAAAGTGGTTTCTTACGTTCACCACATGCAGGCACGGCGCTTACGCGCGGGGGCGGCCAAGTTGCGCCGCCCCCGCTTGCACGGCCGTTGCCTGCAAAGGCTTTTGGCCTGGTGCGTTTAAACTACTGGTGACTACCACACTAATTGCTGTGTTTTTTCATCATTCGCCCTGTAGGACGAACCCTCTCAATTAACGTTTCATAGATATCAAACGTTACTGATTTGTCGATAAAACCATAGCAAAAGCGAAAGTGTCAATAAAACACAATTGCCGAAATGTGTAGAAACAACACATTTAGAAATCGAAAGAATTAATGCTTTTCGCTGGTGCGATGCAGCACCAGAAAGGGTTTTATTTTGAACAAATATGCACTATCGAAGTGAGTCAAAGGAACTTGCATGCATATATGCTGAATTCGATGCGAAACGTGCTCGACGCACTGCAGCAGGAAAATTCTTAACGTTACGCATTTTGGTTGGAAAGGCATCATGTTCGGGTTGCCACCATCCGTGGGGGAAACCAACGTCGGTTGCTTGGTTACAACACAAAACGAGGGAAAGAGGGTCTTCCAGCGTCCGGTCTCGACGGGGCGTGGCTGCCGGTCCGGGTGGCCGATGCCTTATACTGGCGCCTGTACCGATCTGCCGGCGCCGGCACGGCGCCCGTCCGGCGCCGCCGCGCGCCGGCCCACCACTCATCATGCTGCGAATTAACGAACTCAAACTGCCCCTGAATCACCCCGACCACGCCCTGCGCGACGCCATCGTCGGCCGGCTTGGCATTGCCAGCGACGACCTGATCGACTTCACGGTCTACAAGCGCAGCTACGACGCGCGCAAGAAGACCGCCATCGTCCTGATCTACGCCCTCGACGTGGAAGTCCGCGACGAGGCGGCCGTGCTGGCCCGGCTGGCGCACGATCCGCACATCGGCCCGGCACCCGACACCGGCTACAAGTTCGTGACCAAGGCCCTGCCCGCCCCGGGCACGCCGCGGCCGGTGGTCGTGGGCATGGGCCCGTGCGGGCTGTTCGTCGCGCTGATCCTCGCCCAGATGGGCTTCAAGCCGCTCGTGCTGGAACGCGGCAAGATCGTGCGCGAGCGTACCGTCGACACCTTCGGCTTCTGGCGCAAGCGCAAGCTGAACACGGAATCGAACGTGCAGTTCGGCGAAGGCGGCGCCGGCACCTTCTCGGACGGCAAGCTGTACAGCCAGGTCAAGGATCCGAAACACTATGGCCGCAAGGTCCTGAACGAGTTCGTGAAGTCGGGCGCGCCGGAAGAAATCCTGTACGTCAGCAAGCCGCACATCGGCACGTTCCGTCTCGTGAAAATGGTGGAACAGATGCGCGCCGAGATCCTCGCGCTGGGCGGAGAAATCCGCTTCCAGACGCGCGTGGAAGACGTGCTGATCGAAGGCGAAGGCAGTGCCCGCCAGGTCGTGGGCGTCAAGCTGCACACGGGCGAAACCATCCCGACCCGCCACCTCGTGATGGCCGTCGGCCACAGCGCGCGCGACACGTTCGAGATGCTGTACGACCGCGGCGTGTATGTCGAAGCGAAACCGTTCTCGATCGGCTTCCGCGTCGAGCATCCGCAATCGCTGATCGACGTCTGCCGCTTCGGTCCGAACGCCGGCAACAAGATCCTCGGCGCGGCCGACTACAAGATCGTCCACCACGCTTCCAACGGTCGCAGCGTGTACAGCTTCTGCATGTGCCCGGGCGGTACCGTCGTGGCCGCCTCGTCCGAGGAAGGCCGCGTCGTCACGAACGGCATGAGCCAGTATTCGCGCGCCGAGCGCAACGCCAACAGCGCGATCGTCGTCGGCATCACGCCGGCCGACTATCCTGGCCATCCGCTGGCCGGCGTCGCCTTCCAGCGCGAACTGGAATCGCGCGCCTTCGTGCTGGGCGGCAGCAATTACGATGCCCCAGGCCAATTGATGGGCGACTTCGTGCGTGGCGTGCCGTCGAAAGAGTTCGGCAGCGTCATCCCGTCGTTCAAGCCGGCCGTGCACCTGACCGATCTCGCCCCGTCCCTGCCCGACTACGCGATCGTCGCGCTGCGCGAAGCCTTCGTCGCGTTCGACAAGCAGATCAAGGGGTATTACAAGGAAGACGCCGTGCTAACCGGCGTCGAGACCCGCACGTCGTCGCCGATCCGCATCAAGCGCCATGACGACAACCTGCAGAGCCTGAACACGGCGGGTCTGTATCCGGCCGGCGAAGGCGCCGGCTACGCGGGCGGCATCATGTCCGCCGCGATCGATGGCATCCGCGTCGCGGAAGCCGTCGCACTGGCCATGGTCGGCTGATCCCCGCCTTCCCTCCCCCCGGCGCCGGTCTCACGGCCGGCGCCCGCCTGCATGGCCGAAACAACCCGTTTCCGCCGATTGAGACATATGTACAAGAACATGTCGTACATACACTCTTGATTTCACAAAGAAATATTGTTTCAAATTCTTACAAGCGCTAATGTAAATCTGTCTGTTTTTGACGTAATTACACCACAAATTTGCGCGAATTTTAGTTTCTGTGGTGTATGTTTACTGTTCTTGAAATATTGGTTATCCGCTATTTCAAACTTGTAACCTACAAAAACAGGACCAAGATGCTCACAGAAAAAACCATGGCGCGGACCCTGCGCCTCATATTCTCCGGCACGACGCTGGCAGCTGGCTTCGGTTTTGCCGGCACCGCCCTGGCACAAACCCAGGAAGTGCAACAGGCGCCGATCGCGCGCGTGGAAATCACCGGCTCGGCAATCAAGCGTATCGACGCTGAAACGGCCGTACCAGTCACCGTGCTCCGTGTGGAAGACCTGAAGAAGGAAGGTCTCACCACCATCGAACAGGTGATGTCCAACCTGAGCGTATCGCAGGCCCAGCAGGGCACCAGCCAGTCTGTCGGTTCCAGCACGGGCGGCGCGTCGTTCGCCAACCTGCGCGGCATCGGCCAGAACAAGACCCTGGTGCTGCTGAACGGCCGTCGCTTGGCGAACAACGCCTACGACAGCTCGGCGCCGGACCTGAACATGATCCCGTTCGCCGCGCTCGAGCGCGTCGAAGTGCTGCGCGACGGCGCATCGTCGCTGTACGGCTCCGACGCCGTGGGCGGCGTGATCAACTTCATCACGAAGAAGAATTACCAGGGCGGCAGCGCCACCTTCGGCGAAGACGTCCCGTCGCATGGCGGCGGCCGTTCGATCAACGCGAACGTCGCGCTGGGCTGGGGCGACCTCGACACCCAGGGCTGGAACATCTCGGCCGTGATCGATCACCAGGAACAGTATCCGCTGACGGGTACCGACCGTTCGTACAACACCCGCTACCCGGGCGGCCTGTCGACCTCGACCTTCCCGGCCAACTACTACCAGGGCGGCGACAGCGTGAACCCGGCCGGCCCGGGCTGCACCACCGGCGTGCACCTGATCCCGGACGGCGGCACCGGCTGCCTGATGACGACCTCGTCGTTCGTCGACTACATCCCGCGCAACATTCGCGACTCCGGCCTGATCCGCGGCACCCTGAAGCTGGGCCAGCACGAACTGGGCGTCGAGTACCTGACGAGCCAGAGCGTCGTCGGCACCACCATCGCCCCGGTCCCGTACGGCGGCCTGTACATGAACCGCCTGCGTCCGGACGGCACGCCCAACCCGTACTACCCGGCCGGCCTGGATCCGAACTACACCGAAGCCTTCATGCCGGCCGGCGTGCAGCCGGGCTTCGCGCACGTGAAATGGCGCGACATGCCGAACGGCGTGCGCCAGGACAAGAACACGAACCGCCAGCAACGCCTGGTCGTTTCGCTGAACGGCAACGTGGCGGGCTGGGATTACGACGGCGCCGTCACGTGGAACGAAAACCGCGTGCAGGAACAGCTGTTCGGCTACAGCAACGGCGACATCATCACCCAGGGCGTCCTGAACGGCATCATCAACCCGTTCGGCGACCAGACCGCCGCCGGCACCGCGCTGCTGAACTCGGCCGCACTGTCGGGCACCATCCAGACCGCGCGCGGCCAGACCACGGGCCTCGACTTCCACGCCAGCCGCGAGCTGGGCGACTGGCTGAACGCCGGCCGCGGCGCCGCGCTGGCACTGGGTGCAGCGACGACGTACGACAAGTTCACGAGCGCCGCCAACACCGAGTTCGCCGAGAAGGTCGTCGCCTCGACCGGTATCGACCCGAACACGTTCAACTCGGGCTCGCGTCACACGTACGCCGTCTACGGCGAACTGAACGTGCCGATCCTCAAGACCCTGGACATCACGGGCTCGGTCCGCTACGACAAGTACAGCGACTTCGGCAACACGACGAACCCGAAAGTGTCGTTCCGCTGGCAGCCGACGCAGGCTGTGCTGGTGCGCGGTTCGTACTCGACCGGCTTCCGCGCCCCGTCGCTGTACGACATCCACTCGGCCCAGACCTTCACCAACAGCGCCGGTACGTATGACGACCCGATCAACTGCCCGGGCGGCAACCCGCTGCCGGGTCACTCGCGCGCCGCGAACTGCAGCCAGCAGTTCCAGGTGCTGGGTGGCGGCAACCCCGCGCTGCAGCCGGAGAAGTCGAAGAACGCCACGCTGGGCATCATGATCGAGCCGCTGAAGAACCTGAGCGTCGGCGTCGACGTCTGGGCCCTGAAGCTGGACCACCAGATCGGCGTGCTGAGCCTGGACGACATCTTCGCCGACCCGACCCGCTACGCGTCGCTGTACCACCGCAACCCGGCCGGCGAACTGTCGGTGGACGGTTCGCAGTGCCCGAACCCGGCAACCTGCGGCTACATCGAACGCCTGAACGAGAACCTGGGCGGCATCATCACCAACGGTGTCGACCTGTCGGCCAACTACCGCCTGCGCACCGCCGGCTACGGCACGTTCTCGTTCGCGTCGAACACGACCTACGTCCACAAGTACGAGTACCAGAACACGGAAGGCGGCGAGTGGAACAAGAACGTGAACATCTACTCGGGTACGGGTCCGGTGTTCCGCTGGCAGTCGACCAACAACCTGGTGTGGAACCGCGACGCCTGGTCGGCCGGCCTGACCGCCCGCTACAAGAGCGGCTACGTCGACCAGGATCCGACCAACCACGTCGCTTCCTACACGACGTTCGACCTGTACGGCGCATGGCAGCAGAAGAAGGGCCTGGGCCTGACCGTCGGCGTGCGTAACCTGCTCGACCGCGATCCGCCGCTGTCGTACCAGGATTACACGTTCCAGGCCGGCTACGATCCGCGTTACACGGATCCACTGGGCCGTACCTTCTACGCGCGCGTGAACTACACGTTCTAAGCCGATCCGCACGTGGAACATCGAACGCCCGGTGCTCGCGCACCGGGCGTTTTTTCATAGCCAGCCGGCTTTCTTGAACAGCCGATAGAGATAGGCGCACACGCCGATCATGACGGCGAGCGCCATCGGATAGCCCCACTTCCATTCCAGCTCGGGCATGTACTTGAAATTCATGCCCCACACGCCCGCGAACGCCGTGAACACGGCAAAGATCGCGGCCCACGCGGCCAGGCGTTTATTCACTTCGCTCTCGTCGATCGACACCATCGACAGGTTCACCTGGATCGCCGTGCTGATCGTGTCGCGGATCGCGTCGAGGCGGCCGCCGATGCGGATCAGGTGGTCGTGCACGTCGCGGAAATAATCCTCGGTGCCGACGATGAGCGCGGGCACGCGCCCGCCGTGCAGCCGGCCGATCGCTTCCAGCAGCGGGAACACGGCGTGGCGCAGCACGAGCCCTTTTCTCTTCAATTGATACAGGCGCTCGACGTTCTCGCGCTGGGCGCCGTGCGTGAAGATGCGGTCCTCGATCGTCTCGAGTTCGGATTCGAGCATGTCGACGACGGGAAAGTAACGGTCGACGACGGCATCCATCAGCGCGTACATGACGAAGGCCGAGCCCATCTTCAGCAGGTGCGGTTCGCGCTCGGCGCGCGCGCGTACGCCCAGGAAACCCTTGGCGGAATCGCGGCGGACGGACAGGACGTAGTTCTTGCCGGCGAAGATCGCCAGTTCGCCGGTGGCGATGTGGTCGCCGTCGACGAGGTCGAGCATGTGCACGACGGTGAACAGGCAGTCGCCGTATTCCTCGATCTTGGGGCGCTGGTGGCCGCGCGCGGCATCTTCGACGGCCAGTTCGTGCAGACTGAATTCTTCCTTCATCTGCGCCATTTCGGCGTCGGTGGCGTCGCGCAGCGCAACCCAGACGAAGCAGCCGGGTTTGCAGAGGTAGTCGCTGATGTCCTCGACGGGGATGTCGGACAGCTTCTTGCCTTCCTGGTAGGCGACACAGTTGATCAGCATGTCATCGGAGCGTTGTTGCTAGGATGACAGAGCTTACACCATGCGCCTTAGCCCACGTGTTTCGAATAAGGTCCCCGGACCTTCGAATAAGGTCCCCCGGACCTTCGAATAAGGTCCCCCGGACCTTATTCGTCCTTGGCCCCGTCGATGCCGAGCTCGGCAATCTTGCGCGTGATGGTATTGCGCCCGATCCCGAGCCGGATCGCCGCGTCGTTCTTGCGGCCATGCGTGTGCTTCAGCGCCGTGCGGATCAGCGCGGATTCGAACTGGCGGCCCAGCACGTCCATCACTTCGACCTGCCCTTCCGACAGCATGCGCGCGGCCTGCAGTTCCAGCAGGCCGATCCAGCCGTCTGCACCGTTCGGCAGCGCGCCCGGCTCGGCATGGTGCACCATGCTGGAGGACGGCGACGCCAGGCTGACCGTGCCCACGCCCGAGCTGATGCCGACGGCCATCCCGTTGGCGCCGGCCGGCACGGGCTGGGACTGGGTCAGGTCGCGCGGCAGGTCCTTCACCTCCACGGTCTGGCCCGGCGCCATCACCGTGATCCAGTTGCACAGGTTTTCCAGCTGGCGGACGTTGCCGGGGAGTTCCAGGCCGGTGAGGAAGCGCAGCGCTTCGTCGCTCATGCGCTTGGTCTCGACGCCCAATTGGCGTGCACTCTGCACCAGGAAGTGGCGCACCAGAATGGGGATATCCTCCCGCCGTTCGCGCAGGCTGGGCAGGCGCAGGCGGATCACGTTCAGGCGGTGGTACAAGTCTTCGCGGAACAGGCCGTCGCGCACGCGCTGTTCCAGGTTCTGGTGCGTGGCCGCGATGACGCGTACGTTCGCCTTCACGGGCTGGTGCCCGCCCACGCGATAGAAATGGCCGTCGGACAGCACGCGCAGCAGACGCGTCTGCAGGTCGAACGGCATGTCGCCGATCTCGTCGAGGAACAGGGTGCCGTTCTCGGCCTGTTCGAAGCGGCCGCGCCGCATCGCCTGCGCGCCCGTGAAGGCGCCGCGTTCGTGGCCGAACAGTTCAGATTCCAGCAGGTCTTTCGGGATCGCGGCCGTGTTCAGCGCGATGAACGGCTGCTGCGCGCGCGGGCTGTGCTTGTGCAGGGCGCGCGCGACAAGTTCCTTGCCGGTGCCCGATTCGCCCGTGATCAGGACGGTCACGTTCGACTGCGACAGGCGGCCGATGGCGCGGAACACTTCCTGCATCGCGGGCGCCTGGCCCAGGATCTCGGGGGTCTCGCTCGGCGCGATGTCGACGCTGGCCTCGCGCAGGCTCTCCTCGAGCGCGCGGCGGATCAGGGCGACGGCCTTGTCGATGTCGAACGGCTTGGCCAGGTATTCGAAGGCGCCGCCCTGGAACGAGGCGACGGCGGAGTCGAGGTCGGAAAAGGCGGTGATGACGATGACCGGCAGGCCGGGATGGCGGTCCTTGACGGCCGCCAGCAGGTCCAGGCCCGATTCGCCCGGCATGCGGATATCGGACACGAGCACTTGCGGCGTGTCCGTCTCGAACGCCGCCAGCGCTTCGCGGCCGCTGGCAAAACTCCGGGTGGCGAGGTTCTCGCGCGCCAGGGCCTTTTCCAGCACCCAGCGGATCGATGCATCGTCGTCGACAATCCAGATTGGTTTCATGTGTTTCTACTTCCCGCGAAGGTTCAAGGGGGACTGTCGGCATCGCCCCTCTCATCCTCTGCTTATGGCAGGGGAATCAGGATGCGGAAATCCGTCAATCCAGGCCGGCTTTCGCACTCGATCATGCCCATGTGCTGTTGCACGAAGGTCTGTGCCAAGGTCAGCCCGAGACCGCTGCCGCCTTCGCGCCCAGAGACGAGCGGGTAGAAGATGCGGTCGCGGATATCGGGGGCGATGCCCGGTCCGTTGTCGATGATATGCAAGTCTAATGCCAGCCCGTAACGAACCTTCGCCAGGGTGACCTGGCGCGCCACGCGGGTGCGCAGGATGATCTCCGCGTCGCCCGCCGCGATGCGCGCGCGCAGGGCCTGGGCGGCGTTGTGGACGATGTTCAGGACGGCCTGGATCAGTTGTTCCTTGTCGCCCCGGAATTCGGGGATCGACGCGTCGTAGTCGCGCCGGATGGCGAGGCCCGACGGGAATTCGGCCAGCACGAGGCTGCGCACGCGCTCGCACACTTCGTGGATGTTGACGTCGCCCACGATGTGCGGGCGGCGGTGCGGCGCCAGCAGGCGGTCGACGAGCGTCTGCAGCCGGTCGGCCTCCTTGATGATCACCTGCGTGTATTCGCGCAGCGAACTCAGGTGCACGTCCGGCAGTTCCAGCTCCAGCAACTGGGCCGCGCCGCGGATGCCGCCCAGCGGGTTCTTGATCTCGTGGGCCAGATTGCGGATGAGTTCCTTGTTGGCCTGGCTCTGGTCGAGGAGGCGCTCTTCGCGGTCCGTCTTCAGTTGCTGGACGTTCTCGCGCAGCTCGACGACGACCTCGGCCTCGCCCGCCGCGCTGACGATGCTGTGCACGTGCAGCGGCTCGCGTGCCGGACGGAACAGGGTCAGGTCCTGGCGCAGGTCGGCATACTTGTGGGCGATCGCCTGTTCGCACAGGGCGCCCAGTTCGTCGCCGTTCGTGAACAGCCCGACCAGCTTCTGGCGCGACAGCGACTTGGCGGACATGTCGAGCAGGTGCTCGGCGGCCGGGTTGGCGTAGCGAACGAGCCCATCGGCATCCGCCACCAGCACGGCGGAGGCGAGCATGTCGAGGCCTGCGAAACGGTCGTGCTGGAGAGGATGGGCCGATGTCCCGTTCATGGTGTCATTTGATGTTGGCGATCTCGCGCTTGAGCGCTTCCACGTTCTTTTCGCTGCGGCCGATGTTGTCGCGCATCTGGGCCACGCGTTCCTGGTACTTCGCGTAATTCTTTTCGTTGCCCTGGCGTTCCGGCTCGCCGTTGTTATAGTCCCGCTTCAGGTCCGCCAGCTTCTTTTCCTCGGCGCGGAGTTCGTCCTCGAGGATCGCGCGGCGGTCGTCGTCGCGCGCCTTTTGCGTGGCCGTGTCCACGCGCGGGAACCCTGCGGGATTCGGGGCCGCCGTTGCCGGACGCCCTGCTCCCTGGCGCATCGTCACCGCGGGCGCGGCACGCGGCGCCGGTGCCGGGGTCGACGCGACATAGCCCGGCAGGTCGAGCACCTTGCAGCCCGGTTTATTGATGTCGGTGAATTCCACCCGGCCGTTCTGGTCGACGCACTTATAGATGACGGAATCGGCCCGCGCCTCGTGCGCGGCAAGTCCTGCAAGCAATACAAGACGCAGGAGGAAGCAGCTTGTCATTCGCATCAGGTCAGTCTGGATGCATGGTTGGGAAGCTTCCGACTATACCCCATCCAGTAAAAAACGCGAGGCAGCCGGCCGGCTTTCCCCGCGTTTTTGTTACCGTGTGGATACACTCCAGTGCCAGGTTGTTCACAATCCGGCACTGGGTGATGCCAACGAATTACGACGAGTAGTACATGTCGAATTCGGCCGGGTGCGGGGTCATGCGCAGACGCTGGACTTCCTGCATCTTCAGGTCGATGTAGGCGTCGATCATGCTGTCGCTGAACACGCCGCCGCGGGTCAGGAACTCGCGGTCCTTGTCCAGGGCTTCCAGCGCTTCTTCCAGCGATGCGCAGACCGTCGGGATCAGCTTGTCTTCTTCCGGCGGCAGGTGGTACAGGTCCTTCGTCGCGGCTTCGCCCGGGTGGATCTTGTTCTGGATACCGTCCAGACCAGCCATCAGCAGGGCTGCGAAGCACAGGTAGACGTTGGCCAGCGGGTCCGGGAAGCGGGTCTCGATGCGGCGGCCTTTCGGGTTCGCCACGTGCGGGATACGGATCGATGCCGAACGGTTACGTGCCGAGTAAGCCAGCTTGACCGGGGCTTCGTAGCCCGGCACCAGGCGCTTGTACGAGTTCGTGCCCGGGTTGGTGATGGCGTTCAGGGCGCGTGCGTGCTTGATGATGCCGCCGATGTAGAACAGGGCCGTTTCCGACAGGCCGGCATAGCCGTCGCCTGCGAACAGGTTCTTGCCGTCTTTCCAGATCGACTGGTGCACGTGCATGCCCGAGCCGTTGTCGCCGTTCATCGGCTTCGGCATGAAGGTCGCGGTCTTGCCGTAGCTGTGGGCCACGTTCCAGATCACGTACTTCAGGTTCTGGGTCCAGTCGGCGCGCTCGACCAGGGTCGAGAACTTGGTGCCCAGTTCGTTCTGGCCGGCGCCGGCCACTTCGTGGTGGTGCACTTCGACCGGGATGCCCATCGATTCGAGGATCAGCGACATTTCCGAACGCATGTCCTGGAAGCTGTCGACCGGCGGGACCGGGAAGTAGCCGCCCTTGACGGTCGGACGGTGGCCGCTGTTGCCGCCTTCAAATTCTTTCTCGGTCGACCAGGAAGCTTCTTCCGAATCGATCTTGACGAAGCAGCCCGACATGTCGACTTTCCAGCGGACGGAGTCGAAAATGAAGAATTCCGGTTCCGGGCCGAAGTAGGCGGTGTCGCCGATGCCCGACGACTTCAGGTACGCTTCGGCGCGCTTGGCGATCGAACGCGGGTCGCGGTCGTAGCCCTTGCCGTCCGACGGTTCGATCACGTCGCACTGCATGAACACGGTGGTCTCTTCCATGAACGGGTCGATGTTCGCGGTGTTCGGGTCAGGGATCAGCAGCATGTCCGATGCTTCGATGCCTTTCCAGCCGGCGATCGACGAGCCGTCGAATGCGTGGCCGGATTCGAACTTGTCTTCGTCAAAGTGCGAGATGGGAACGGTCACGTGCTGTTCCTTGCCGCGGGTATCGGCGAAACGCAAATCAACGAACTTGACTTCGTTGTCCTTCAGCATCTGCATTACATCTGCGGCGGTCCTTGCCATTCCAATATCTCCTAAGTCAAAAAGGGGTGTCGATGCCAACCAAGCATTCGACAGGCGCATAACCTTCTAAGCAGAAATTATGCCAGCATTTTTCCATGAGCAAACAAATAATGAATATTTTGAGGCCGCTCAATTTGCCCCTTAAAATCAATGACACCTTAAGCGTGCACGCTATTGGCGCAAACTCATCCATACGCACCAAACAAGTGCAATTTGCCGAGTATGCACCAAACTGATGCGCGATGCACCAAAAGTGCGAGGTCCAGCTTAGCAACGATCCGCAACGGTGCGCAACCAGCCTACAGGGACAATGACATGACCAAGACCGACGAGATCCTCGCCACCGCCCGGGCCCGCGCGCCCGGCCAGCCGTACGCGGGCGCCGTCACGCCCCAGGAAGCGTTCGAACTCCTGCAATCGGACAGTAAAGTCAAACTGGTCGACGTACGCACGAATGCGGAGCGCGACTGGGTCGGCCGCCCCGCGGTCCCGGAAACCCAGCACGGCGCCGTGCAATGGACGCTGTACCCCGGTGGTGCACCGAACCCGGATTTCGCGACCCAGTTGCAGAACGTGGCCGCCCCGGACGACATCGTGCTGTTCCTGTGCCGCTCCGGGGTGCGCTCGCGCCACGCGGCGCGCACCGCCACGGAACTGGGTTATAAAAATGCGTTCGACATCCTGGAGGGCTTCGAAGGCGACCGCGATCAGGAGGGCCACCGCAAGACGGTCGGCGGCTGGTGCAAGGCCGGCCTGCCCTGGATCGGCGCCTGAACTTTTCGCACCTCTCCCGGTCGCACCGTGACAATCGCAGAGATTCGCCACGGTGCGCGCGTGCTAGCATGCGGGCTCACTGCTGACCTGGAGACAAGATCATGAGAACCGAATCGCCCCCCGCCCGCCTGCGCGTGCGCCTCCTGTGCGCGGGCGTCGCGGCGCTGCTGTGCGCATGCGGCCCCGGCGGCCCGAAGCGCGAGACGGACGATGGCAGCGACGGCGATAACGGTGGCGGCACGAGCACCGGCATCAGCATCCTGGCCGGCGATCCCGTCACCGGCGGCACGGTGGACAAGAAAGGCACGGCTGCGCGCTTCAACACGCCGCGCGGCCTGGCCGTCGACACGAGCGGCAATGTCTACGTGGCCGACGAGGGCAACCTGACGATCCGCAAGATCGCGCCGGATGGCACGGTCACCCTGTTCGCCGGCCTCGCGGGCGCAAGCGGCACGGCCGATGGCAAGGGCAACCGGGCCCGCTTCACGCAACCGACGGCCCTCACGATCGACGGCAGCGGCGACCTGTACGTCCTGGACGGGACGACGATCCGCAAGGTCACCGCGGACGGCACCGTCACCACCGTGACCCGGCTTTCGTACGGCAACTTCGGCATGGACGTACAGAACACGCCGGCCGGGATCGCGGCCGACAACAACGGCAATCTGTACGTCACGTCGGGCGTCGACACGCGCCGCATTGCGATCTCGAATCCCGGCCGCACCACGACGCTGGAAACCGGCGCCGTCGCGCCCATCTACGGCACGGGCGTGCTGGTGCCGCGCGGCGTGGTGGTCGATCCGGAAGGCACGGCGTATGTCGCCGACCTGACCCGGACGCTCAGCCGTGCGACGTCCGGTGCCACCAGCCTGACCCCGTTCGTCGGCGCGCGCAACCAGGCCGGCAATGCGGACGGCAACGCGTCGACGGCCCGCTTCCAGCAACTGATCGCCCTCGCCATCGACAAGAACGGCAACCTGTACGGCGCCGACGCCATCAACAACACGATCCGCAAGATCACGACGCCGGGCGGCACCGTCGCGACGCCGGCCGGCACGGCCAATTCCACGACGCTCAGGACCGGCAAGCTGCCCGGCAGCTTCGCGCAGCTGCGCGGCATCGCGGTCGACGGCAGCGGCAACGTGTACGCGACGTCGGGCAATGCCGTCGTGAAGATCGTCCTGCCGCAGTAATTACGCGGTGTTTTTCGGCGCCAGCGTGACCCGCACGCGCTGGCGCACGAAGTTGATGTGGCTGCGCAGGCCATATAACGCATCCGCGTACGCGAGCGGGATCGAGATGTGGTTAACGCGCTGCTCGATGTCGTCGAGGCGGCGCAGCAGCTCTGCGCGCGCCTCGTCGCGGTGTTCGTCCTTCGCATTTTCCAGCGCCTGCTCGACGGCGCGCAGCTGGCCGTACCAGCGGTACACGCGCGACCGGATGCGCCACACGTACAGCGGCGGCACGATCTTCGACAGCGGAATGATCAGCGCCGCCAGCGCCACGACGACGACCCACAGCCGGTCGAACAGGTTCGCCAGCCAGAACGACAGGTAGCGCTGCAGGAACGGCGGACCGTCGCGGTAGTATTTCGCCGCTTCGCGCGCCACGGGAATCTCCGTGTAGCGCGGCGACGGGAATTGCCCCTGCTGCTGGAACCAGCCCGTCCCGCCGTGGATCTCCGTGGCCGCCTTGACGAACAAATCGATCAGCGCGGGATGCAGGTCTTCGCGCGCGACCAGCGTGGCCGTGGGCGCGATCAAATGGAAATCCTGGGCCGGGATGTCGCGCCCGAGATCGACAATCCCGCGCGGCAGCACGACGTGCGTGAGGAACGGCAGCCGGCGCGTGTACGCCTCCGCCTGGCGGAAATTGAACAGGCGGATGCCCGGCGTCTGCAACAGCATCTGGATCAGCGGCGCTTCCGGCGCCGAGCTGAACACGAGACCGTCGATGCGCCCCGCCAGCAACTCGACCGTGGCGGGCGTATTCTCGAGCGCGGAAATCTTCAATTGGCGCGGCTCCAGGCCGTTCACGGCCAGGATCTGGCGGAACAGCTTCGGCACGCCCGTCCCTTCCGGTCCCAGGTTGATGCGCAGGCCTTTCAGCTGCACGATGCTGTCCATGTCGCGCTTGCGGCCGTGCGCGTCGCGCTCGCGCAGGAACAGCCAGACGGGTTCCGTGAACAGGCTGCCCAGCGACACGAGGCCGCGCCGCTCGGCCTGCACCTCGCTCGTCGACCCGCTCTGCACGAACGCGATGTCGGCCTTGCCGTCGATGAGGCGCTGCAGGTTGTCTTCCGATCCCAGCGAGCGCTGCGGATCGACCTTGATGCCGTCGCGGGCGAGGATGGCGGCGTACTTGCGGCCGAATTCCTCGTACGCGCTGTTTTCCTGCCCCGTCGCGAGGATCACGTGGCGCGGCGGTGCCGGGTCGACGACGATGTACGCGACGATGCACGCGGCCAGCACGAGCACGGCCGTCGGCGCGACCGCCACCAGCAGGTCGCGCAACGAGACGAGACTGAATTTACGCAGCGGGAGCCGCTTCATGCGGCCCTTCTCACTGCAGCACTTCTTCCACGGCGGGAGGCTTCGGACGTGCCTTCGGGGGCGGCGCCTCCGGATCGGCGTCGCGCTTGGCGGCCGGCTTGTGCGGCGCCGGTTTCGGCGGGACGTCCGCGTCGGCCTTGCGGACGCTCACGGCCTTCGGATGATCGCCGGCCGTGTCCGCGGCCGGCTTCTTGACCGCGGGCTTGTCGGCCGGTTTGTCGGCCGGTTTGTCGGCGACCTTGGCGGCCGGCTTTTCGACCGGCTTATCGGCCGGCTTATCGGCCGCTTTCTCGGCCGGCTTCGCGACCGGCTTGTCCACCGCCCTGGCGGCCGGCTTCGCGGCCGGTTCCTCGACGGCCGGCGCCTCGACCGGCGCGGCATCGGCCGGTACGGGCTGCTCGGTGTCGCGCGCGACGGCATCCGCCGGACCCGCCGGCGCCGGCGCGGCACGTTCGACGTGCAGGCCCGGGATGGTGACGGTGTCCTGGTGCTGGATCATCGGCATCAGGCTCGGCGCCAGTTTCACGAGCAGCTGCACGGGCAGCGCGCTGGTGAAGTCGTAGTGCGCGGAATCCGGGCCGTGGACGTACGCCGTCATGCTGCCGAAGAAGCGCTCGCCGATGTTGAACACGAACGTCGCCGAACGGTTCACGTAGCGCGATTCGATCAGGCGGTGGCCCGCGCCGTAGACGTCGAAGCGCTGGTCGCCGGTACCCGTCTTGCCGCCCAGCGCGATCACGCTGCCGTCGTCCTTGACGAACGCCGTCTTGGCGCGCTTCGCGGTGCCTTCCTGCACGACGCCGCGGATGGCGTTGACGACGGCGCGCGCCACGTCCGGGTTCAGCACCTGCTCGCCCTTCTCCGCGTTGCCGCGCTTGACGAGGGTCTCGTACGGCGTGTCCTTGGCGAAGTGCAGCGAATCGATGCGCTGCGTGGGCTTGCGCACGCCGCCGTTGACGAGGATGCCCATCAGTTCGGCCAGCGCGATCGGGCGGTCGGCCGACGCGCCCAGCGTTGTCGCGTACGACGGCACGAGCGAGTCGAACGGATAGCCCATCTTCTTCCACTGCGCGTGGATCTTGAGGAAGGCTTCCACCTCGATCAGGCCGGCGATGCGCTTGTCCTGGGCATGCTTGCGGTGCGTCTTGAACAGCCACGAATAGACTTCCTGGCGTTCCTTCGTCGACGCGCCGACGACTTCGTCCCAGCCCGCCTTCGGATGCGTGCGCAGGTAGCCCACGAGCCACAATTCGAGCGGGTGCACGGAGGCGACGTAGCCGCGGTCGGCCAGCGACATGTTCGCGACGGCGTACTGGTCGTACATCTTGGCGATGCGCTCGTCGTCGACCTCGGCGTCCGCCGGCAGGTACGTGTGCAGGAACTTGCCGAACTCGGCGACCGAGGCGTCCGGGTAGATCGTGCGATGCACGGCGGCGATCTTCGATGCCTTGATGCGCACACCCTGCATCAGCGCCGTCTGCACCTCTTCCCAGCTCTTGCCGCGGTACTTGTTCCAGAAGCGGGCGAGGAAATCCTTGCCTTCGCGGTCGGCGAAGCGCGACAGGTACTCGGCGCGGCGCGGATCGTCGGCGTCGGCCAGCAGTTGCGCGGACGAACCGGGCAGCTGGAACATGTAGTAGCGCACGATGTCGCGCATCAGGCGCACGAACACGAGGTTCGTCGAGTTCTGCAGCGCCTGCTGCACGGTGAGGATGCGGCTGTCGTCCAGCTTGCTGAAGTTGCCGAAGACGTGCACGCCGCCACCGGTGAAGAATGCTTCGCCCGGGTTGCCGGAGTACTTGCGCTCCATCGCGGCGCCCAGCATCGGCACGAGGCCGCGGTCGGCGCCTTCAGGCAAGGTCTGGAAGTATTCGACGGCCCATTGCGTCAGCCGGTCCTTCGGATCGATCTTGACCTGGGCCAGTTCCGCTTTCGACATCGGCTCGTAGCGCTGGTGCAGCTGGTCGACGATGTCGAGGTAGGTCGTCAGGGTGCGCAGCTTCGCGGTCGAACCGAGGTCCAGCTTGGCGCCTTCGTTGATGTCGAGCGGCTGGTCGTAGTTGTCGGTCTGCACGCGCAGGTAGTTGACCTTGTCGCCCCGCTCCATCAGCGTGAAGCTGTACACGACCTTGGACGGATCGCCGTTGCCCAGCATGCCCTTGCCCGTGAGGCCCGCTTCCGCGGCCGCTTCGTTGTCGGTCAGCTTGCGCAAGGTCGCCGTCACGGCTTTCTGCGCGTCCGAATTCAGCGTCGTCACGACCGACAGGTCGAGGCGGTCGAGGTTGTACAGGCGCGAGTCGCCCAGCAGGTTCGCGAGGTGGTTGCGCACGGCGTTCGCCGCCTTGCGCGTGACGAACGTGTTCGCGGGCGGCGGCGCCACGCCGGAACCGAGGGCCGGATGCAGCACGGTGGCGATGGCCGCGTCGCGCAGCGCGGGCGAGATCACGCCTGCCTGCGCCAGCACGCGCAGGTGCGAGTTCGTGAGGATCTCGAGGTCCTTCTCGCCGGCGCCCAGGTAGTACGCGGGGCGGCGCTGCGCGATCATCAGCGACAGCGCTTCCTTGTACACGAGCGCAAATTCGGGCGTCACCTGGTTGCTGGACAGGATGCGGTTCACTTCCGCGAAATCGCGCCCGTACCAGACCCACATGCCGTCGCCGATGCCGTTCACCTCGCCGTAGCCCAGCTTGGCCGACAGCGGCACGGTGTTCAGGTATTCGAGCACGATGCGGCGCCGGGTCTTGGTCGTGTTCTCGCCGTCCAGGTAGGAACGCAGCGTGGCCGACGCCATCTGGCGCAGCTTGTCGCCCAGCGAGGCCGTGCGGCCTTCCGGCGAGTGACGGTATTTTTCGATCTGCGTGGCGAGCGTGCTGCCGCCGGCGACGCGGCCGCCGCCGCCCAGGCCGATGGAATGGATCGTCTTGTCGAACACGGCTTTCGAGAAACGGTCCCATTCGACGGCCGGGTTGCGCTTCGGGTACGTCGTGTCGAGCAGTTCGCGGTTCTCGATGAACAGCAGGCTCTTCACGAGCAGCTGCGGCGCGGCGTCGAACTTGTCGTACAGGCGCTCGGGGAAGCGGGCCGAGAACAGCGGCTCGCCGCTGTAGTCGAGAATGTCGAGGCCGGCGCGCGTCTTTTCGTGGTACGTGGCGAACAGGCCCATGTCGGCCAGTTCCAGCATCTTGGGCGACATGCGCGCCTGTTCGACGACGACGTAGTCGCGCGTCTTGAGCTTGGCCAGGTAGTTCGGCAGGTTGGAGTAGCCGAGGCGCTCGTCGTACGGGCTGGCCTGCGGGAAGCGGATCGCGTCGCTCGGGCCTTTGGCCATGCGGTAGTTGAGCTTCTTGGTCAGGCCGGCGAAGAAGTGCGCTTCGAGCGCCGACGTGCGACTCTCGTACACGGCCAGGCCGGCCGCGCCCGCGACGGCGAGCAGCAGCAGGACGAGGAACGTGCGCTTGACCTTGCGCCAGCGGCGCTTGGGCGGCGCCGGCTGCGGCTCGGGCGGCGTATCCGGCCCGGACCCGCCGGTGTCGACGGCGGGCTCGAGGCTGGAGTCCAGGCTGGGCTCCACGCGCGACGGCATATTGCGGACAGGGAGATCCTGCTCGGCAGCCACGGCGGGAATGCCGGCCAATGCAGGCTGGCCCGGCGCAGCCTGGCCAAGGATGCGGCGCAGCGCGCGGGAGAAGAAACGGGGCCGTCGTTGACGGCGAATACTATCCATGATGGCTCAACCGGTTTGAAACACGCCTGCAAATCCCGTCAACCTGCTCGCCATCCTGCTGCTGGTCGGTTCGAGTGATCCAGGTCGTAAAAGTTCACAAAGCTGCGGCGACCTCACTCCGGATCGCCCCTGCTCACAGACATCATTCCACCACATCAATGTGACATGCAGGAACCGCTCACGCAGTTTTTTGACGTCGTCCTGATATTTTCGCAAAAAAACAACGGCTCAGTTCGAATGGCTGTCCACGGCCCGCAACGGTTGCCTCAGCGGCTGCATTTCGGCCCCCATTTTTTCGAGCTCCACACACATGTCGGTCCAGGCCGCTTCGACCTGGCCGGGCTCGCCTTTCACCCCCAATTCGATATGGCGCCGCGTCTGGGCATCGCCCACGCTGGGCAGGCTGAACACGCGCACGCCGGGATAGCGCGCTTCCAGCGCTTCCATCAGCGGCGTGAGCACGGCTTCCGCCTGCTCGTACACCAGCAATGCCTTCTCGGCGTG
The DNA here is from genome assembly GCF_900101265.1 of Massilia sp. PDC64. Taxonomy (GTDB): domain Bacteria; phylum Pseudomonadota; class Gammaproteobacteria; order Burkholderiales; family Burkholderiaceae_D; genus Telluria. The sequence goes on along the minus strand of NZ_FMZS01000012.1, from coordinate 157,990 downwards.
CGCCTCGCGGTGGAAACGGTCGGCGTACAGCGTATCGAGCACCCACGCGATCATCGGCCACGCCATCACGGGAAAGCCGGGCACGAAATGGTGCTGCGCCACCGTGAAGCCGGGGATGCGGTTGTACGGATTCGGGATCAGGCTCGCCCCCGCGGGGAATTCCGCCATCCTGAAGCGCTGCAGGTTTTCCGGCGCGTTCATGTCGGCATCCGGTCCCGCCGTCTCCCGGATGCGCTCCTCGATCAGCGTACGCCCTTGCGGATGCAGTTCGAGCGGCACGCCGAGCGCCGCCGCCGCGCACTGGCGCGTGTGGTCGTCCGGCGTGGCGCCGATGCCGCCGCAGGAAAACACGATGTCGGAACCCGCGAACGTACGCCGCAGCAGGGCCGTGATGCGTGCCGGTTCGTCGCCCACGATCTCGGCCCAGGCCAGGCGCAGGCCGCGCTCGCGCAGGAGCTCGATCACCTTGGGCAGGTGCTGGTCGCGGCGCTTCCCGGACAGGATCTCGTCGCCGATGATGATGAGGCCAATGGACATGCTGTCCTCCTTGCTTCCAGTGTGCCACAGTGCGCCGGAGCCTGCCGCGCCCGTGGACGCTACCGTGTGTGACATTTGCGGACAAACTCGTGACAAAGGCCCCCAAGACGCTACACGGGGCCGCTCCTAGAATCGGCGCGCCGGCCGCGGGCTGCGCGGCGCCGAACAGGAGTGATGATGATCCCACCAGGACGCAGTTTCGCGGGCGCGTGCGCGCTGGCCCTTTTGCTTGCCGGTTGCGGCGGCTCGGACGATCCGGCCGCCCCCAAGCCACCCGTCGCGACCCAGCCGACCGCCCCTGTCGCCCAACCCGCGCGGGCCGACGTGCTGGCCACGGCGGCCGGCGGCATCGACAGCATTGCGTTCACCGGCGACACCGCCTGGCTGTCGCTGTCGAATACCGCGACGACGGAGACGGCCGTGGTCCGCGCCAGCCTGCCGTTGCGGACGGAGTCCGCGTGGAGCGGCGTCGCGATGGGCGAATGCGGCCTCGCACGCGAGGAAAGCGGCACCTGGCCCCTGCGTGCACCATCATTGCGCATGCTGGGGTCCGATCTGTGGCTGTTCCAACCCTGGTACGACAAGGGCCCGGACGCGCGCCCCGAACACGCACTGTGCGCCTTGAGCGCGGACCGCACGACGTTCGTGCCGCGCGACGCCGGCCTCAAGGTGTGCGTGGGCAGCGCGTGCACGACGTTGTCGATGAGCGACCTGAAACAGGTGAACAACCGCCTGTACACGAATGCGGGCGGCGGCCAGAACGTGCTCGCGTCGAACGACGGCGGCGCCCGGTGGCGCGTGCTGACGGGCTTCTTCGACCAGGACATCTGCACCCATCCCGCGTTCGAGATCGTCGGCGACCGCCTGCTCGTCGGCGGCGAATGCCCGCTGGACGCGGCGTTCCTGCGCGCCTACCAGCTGGCCCCGGACGGCGTCAGTCTCGCGTCGCGCGACGCCCTGCCCGTCATCCTGCCGGAGCTGGAAAACCGCAACGTGCAATTCATCCGGGCGACCGGCAGCCAGCGCGTGTTCGCCGGCGTCGAAGGCGGACTGCTGCGCAGCGAAGACGGTGGCAAGTCCTTCCAGTTCGTGATCCGGCATCCGCTCAGCGGCGGCAGGAACTACCCGTACATCCGGCACCTCATCGCGCTGGCGGGCAAGCCGGACACGCTCGTCGCGGGCGGGTTCGACAAGGCGACGCAGAAGCCGTACCTGGCCTGGTCGAAGGATGGGGGGACGACGTGGACGGATCTCTCGAGCCTGCTGCCCGGCTATGCGCGCAACCTGGACGACCAGTCGGTCGCCGCGGTGACGGCCATCGCCGAGGATCCGCAGGGCCGCGTGCTCGTCGCCGTCAACGAAAAGGAAAGCGCGCAGGGCCGCCTCGTGCTCGTCACGCTCGGCACGCCCTGAAGCGCCTTACAGGTCCTTGGTCATCTGGCCGGCCCGGAGGTCGGCCAGCGCCTGCAGGCAGAAGTACTGGAACCACAGGCCGGTAAAGATGAAGATCACGAGGTAGAGCCAGATCGACAGCACGGCCAGGAACGGGAACAGGACGACCGAGAACAGCGCGCCGCCGATCCATGCGATGCCCGGCAACGCGCCCAGCAGGCCGGACACGGTGCCGATCAGCAGCAGGGCACGCTTGTGCGTGTGCACGATCGTGCGGCGTTCTTCCTGGCTCGCGTGGATGGCGAGCGCGTCGTAGCTCATCACGCGCGCCGTCAGCCAGCCCCACAGCACGGCCTGCACGACGAGGGCGACGGGCGCCAGCGCGTACAGCGGCAACGTGACGAGCCACAGCAGCGCGAACACGACGATGCCCGACAGGTTCACGCCCAGGCTGCCCATGAAGCTGCCGCCCTCCTTGCGCTCCAGCGTGGGGAATTGCACGCGGCTGACGTGGCGCGCGATGGCCGGCATGGCGCCCACGCCGATGAACAGCAGCGACGTGATGATCATCAGCGGCAGCAGCACGAGCATCGCCACGAGCGGGATCACGAGCGTTTTCAGGAAACCGAGGCCCAGGGTGGCAAGAATGCTGCCGCTCGTCTCGAACAGGCCGTAGTCCGCAAATACCGCATGCAGCCAGTCCAGCAGCGGCTGCATGCCCGCGTAGAGCAGGCCGCCCCACAACGCCAGCGACAGCAGCAGCGGCACGATCGACAGCAGCAGCATGCGCCCCGAGAACTGGGAGCGCAGCGCGCGGCCGTAGGCGATGGCGACGGGGCGCATCATGCCGCGTTGCGCCGGCTGCCGGCTTCCACGAGACGCACGAGGCCCAGCCACTGCTGGCGCCAGAAACCGCGGCCGTAGTCGCGGGGCGGGCGGACGGTGCCGTCGGGATTCGTGCGCGCGAACTGGTCGCGCACGCCCGTGCCGTGCCAGCCGGGCGCGAAATTGGCGGTGCCGAACAGCTGGTCCCAGACGGGCAGCAGCACGCCGAAGTTGCAGCCGCCCAGCTCGCGCCCCTGCGACTCGTGGCCGATGCCGACGGCGTGGTGCGTGCGGTGGAAGCGCGGCGACACGAGCAGGCGCTCGCCCAGGCGGCCGAAGTGGATGCGCACGTTCGCGTGCTGCAGGCTTTGCAGCGCGCGCGAGACGGAGACGAGCAGCACGTACTGGCTCGGCGCCACGCCGATCGCCAGCGCGAGGATCGCCATGTAGGCGTCGCGCAGCAGGTCGTCCAGCAGGTGGTTGCGGTCGTCGCTCCACAAATTCATGTTCTGCTGGCTGTGGTGCAGGCTGTGCAGCGCCCACCACCAGCGGAACCGGTGCTGGCCGCGGTGGAACCAGTAGTCGAAGAAGTCCAGCACGACGAGGTACAGGAGGAAGCTGGCGAGCGGGTGGAAGCCCGTCATCAGGTTCTCCAGGTTGAAGGGGTGCACGCCTTCCATGCGCAGCGCCGCGGCGATGCTGTCCATGATCGGGTCGAGCGTGAAGAACACGGCCATGCTGAAGAAGCCGAGGCGGTGGATCAGCGTGTAGATGAAATCGTTGATGCGCGCGCGGCGGTCCGTCATCTGCTGTGCCGGGATGACGGCTTCCAGCGGCCGCAGCACGAGGTACAGGGCGGCCACCTCGCACAGGCCGGCGAGGAACCATTCGACGCCCTCGAAGGCGTCTTCGATGTATTCGCCAAGGCCCATGGCGAACATCGCGGGTTCGACCGCGTTCTCGAACAGCCATCCCTGCAGGAAGGCGAAACCATCGAGGAAATGCTGGATCATGTTGTTATCGGTAGTCCGGATGCTCTCTCAGTGTAGCGAAACAGAAGCCTTTGCGCTCGAGACCGGAGATCAGCGGCTCGAGATTCGCGGGCATCCACGGGTCCTTGCGCGACCAGATGCCCATGTGGGCCATGAAGATGTCGCCATCCTTCAGGTTGTCCAATGCGCGCTTCAGCAGCACCGCATTCGGGAATTTGTCGCTCGACGTTTCGTCGCCCGAGAACCCGGCCGGCGCCCAGCCCGCGTGCCGGTACCCGCAGCTTTTGGCCGCCGCGAGGATGTTGGGCGAGCTGTGGCCGCCCGGCGTGCGGAAGATCGGGTCGAGGTGGCGGCCGGTGAGCTGCACGAAACGCGTGTCGACGCGACGCAGTTCGTCGCAGTACTGCTGCTGCGTCCACGTCTGCTTTTGACCCGCGTGCGCGCCGAACTGCGGCTTGACGACGATGCGGCCATCGGCCTCGTCGCGCTGGAAGTAGACGTGATCGAACGTGTGACTGCCGAACGCGTGGCCTTCCGCCACCCTCGCCTTCCAGTAGTCCGCCCAGGCCGGATCGAGCGACCAGTCGCCGCGCACCGTCTTCTCGTTCGCGAGGAAGAAGGTGGCCTTGACGTGGTGGCGCCGCAGCGTGTCGGCGATCAGCTCGGCCTGCGACTGGCTGCCCGTGTCGAACGTCAGGTAGATCGTGCCCTTGCACGCGTCGGCCGCGTGCGCGATCGAGGCAGCGGCCAGCAGCAGCGCGGCAGTGGCAGCGGCACGCACCATCACATCCGCGGCGCCGAATTGGCGAAGAACACGCCGTGCGGCGAGCGGCCGACGGGGATCATCTTGATGACCTTGCGGCTGGCGACGTCGATCACGGCGACCTTCTTGATCCAGCGGAGCGTCACCCACAGCGTCTTGCCGTCGTTCGTCAGTTCCATGCAGTCCGGGCCGCCCGGCACGGGGATCATGCCCACGTTTTCCAGGGTGGTCTGGTCGATGATGTTGATCGAGTTCTGCACGCGGTTCGACACGAACACGTGGCGGCGGTCGCCGACGGCGCGGAAATTGTGGGCGCCGTTGCCCGTCTTGATGCGCTTGACGGTCTTCTGCGCGCGCCAGTCGATCACCTCGACGTAGTCGCTGCCCATGATCCCCACGAGCAGGTACTTGTCGTCCGGCGTCATCGAGATGCCGGCGGGGAGCTTGCCGACCGGGATCGTCCAGCGGACGGTCTGCGTTTTCAGGTCGATGGCGCTGACCTGGTCGCTACCCTGCTGGGTGACGAACGCCGTCGTGCTGTTCGCGTCGAACGCGATGTGGCTCGGCATGCGCGCGAGCGGCAGGCGCTTGCTGAGCGTCAGGTTGCCGCCTTCGTACTTGTAGACGTCCACGCGGTCCAGGCGCAGCGACGCCGACACGAACCACTTCTGGTCCGGCGAAAAGCCGATCTGGTACGGGTCGAGCACGTCCGCCAGGCGGCGCTGCACTTTGCCCGAGACGGGGTCGAGGAAGATCAGTTCGTTACCGACGGAGCTGGCGACGATCACCGACTTGTTGTCCGGCGTGGCCATCAGGTGATGGGGCTCCTTGCCGACCGCGAACGTGCCGTTGTCGGCCCCCGTCTTCTGGTCGAGCAGCTGGACGGTGGCGTCGCGCGAATTGAGCACCACCACGACGTTCGCGTGGGCAGCCTGGATGGCCGAAAACAATGTAAAACCGAAAACGAGAGACTTGTGGAAGCGACGCAGCATGGAACGACACCGGCTCAGTGAAGGAAGGCTTTATTCTACGAGGAAACTTGAACGCTCCGAAGCGTAGAACGATGGAATCGCACGCAAGCGGCGCGCCGCCGCAACACAGTGGACAGAGCGTTAATAGCGCTTTGACAGGCCATGGACTACAATCGGCCTTTCACTCTGAACAACAAGGGAACACCATGTCCATCACCACCACGAATTCCGGCCTGCAATACGAAGACACCGTCGTCGGCAGCGGCGCCGAAGCGAAGGCCGGCAACTACGTGACCGTGCACTACACCGGCTGGCTGCAGAACGACGACGGCAGCACCGGCGTCAAGTTCGATTCCAGCAAAGACCGCAACGACCCGTTCCAGTTCCCGCTGGGCGCCGGTCACGTGATCCGCGGCTGGGACGAAGGCGTGCAGGGCATGAAGGTGGGCGGTGCGCGCCGCCTGATCATCCCGGCGAGCCTGGGCTACGGCGCGCGCGGCGCCGGCGGCGTGATCCCGCCGAACGCCACGCTGATCTTCGACGTCGAACTCCTCGACGTTTGAGCAACTCTTCTAAAATACGGTCGAGTTAGGCGTGATTCCGATGACGATGCGCTAAGATGCCCGCACATCGTCAAAGGAGTTACCATGAGTTTGCAAGAACAGTTCGCCCAGGCCCAGATCGATTCGAAGAACCTGCCCGAGCGTCCGGACAACATGACCCTGCTGAAGATCTACGCATTGTTCAAGCAGGGTTCGAGCGGCGACGTCACGGGCGAGCGCCCCGGCTTCACCGACATGGTCGGCCGTGCCAAGTACGACGCGTGGGCCGCGCTGAAAGGCACGTCGCAGGAAGACGCGATGCAGCAATACGTCGACCTGATCGAAGACCTGAAGTAATCAGACGCTAAACGTCTTGCGCATGCTTTCCGCCACCTTCTGCTCGATGGTGGACGCGAAAGCACTCATCAGGAAGCCCAGCTTGATGCGCAACGCGGCCTGGCGCTCGCCCAGGGTGAGCGCCCCTTCCACGCCGCTGCGGGCGAAACGCAGCACGTCCCCTTCCCATTTGCACGTCAGGCCATATTCGCGGGCCAGCTTGTCCGCCACCTTTTGCGCGGCGGCGCGCGCGTCGGTCTGGCTCAGGCTGTGCGGCTGGGTGATGCTGATGTCCGGCATTCGATTTCCTTACTGATTCAAATCAAACAGCCCGCCATGATGCCAGTTGATGGGCGCAAAGGCCAGCGCTTGCCTAGAGAATAATCAATTGATGAGTCTCAAGGCCCAACTTGGGCAAGGGGCGACCATTCCTCGTGTCATCAAGGAGGATTACCATGGACTCGACGCCCACCCAGCCCCCCGTCGGTTTCGTGCCGACGCCCAGCGCCCCGTACCGCCAGCACCGCAAGGCCGCGCAACTGCTCGACCAGCCGGGCCGCCCCCGCCCACTCGCCGGTCCCGGCAGCGCGTCGCCACAGGAAAATGGCCTGCCGGGTGACGTGCCCCTGCCCTATGCGTCCGGCGCGCGCGTGCTGATGTGGAAACAGGATCCATCGGTGGACGAGATCGGCACGCGCAAGGTCTTCCTGCCCGGCGTCGTGCTGGCCGGGCCGCGCGACGCACGCATCGAGCTGGTGTCGGGCGATGGCGGCATCCCGCCCGTCGAGCCGAATGCCTTCGGCGACTTCGTGACGATGCCCGACACCCCGCAGTTCGACGCCGTCCACACGTTCGCCGTCGTGCGCCAGACCCTGACGATGTACCAGCGCGCGCTGTCGACGGCCGGCAGCGCGATGCCCCTGCCCTGGCAATGGAACAGCAGCGTGGACACGTCGCCGCTGCAAGTCTGGCCGTACGGCCTGCCGAACGTGATGAATGCCTATTACAGCCGCTCGCAGGCCTGCCTGAAGTTCGGCGACTTCGTGCCCAGCGGAGAAACCGCGCGCGTGTACACATGCCGCTCGTTCGACATCGTCTCGCACGAGACGGGCCACGCCGTGCTGGACGGCCTCAAGCCGCAATGGCTGCTGGCCGACAATCCGCCGCAGACGGGCGGCCTGCACGAATCGTTCGGCGACCTGACGGCGATCTTCCTGGCGCTCTCCCAGCTCGACCAGTGCGAGGCCGTCATCGCCCAGACCAAGGCGCACCTGCACGACAAGACCTTCCTCGCCGACATCGCCGAGCAGTTCGGCCTCGCCCTGGGCAGCACGACGGGCCTGCGCAATGCCGACAATGACCTCACCCTGTCCGAGGCCGGCACCGAGGTGCACGCGATCTCGCAGGTGTTCACGGGCGCCGTCTACGACATCCTGGCCGACGTGTTCGCCCTCGAGCGCAATCCCGCGCTGGAGGATTGCGCCAGCGTCCTGCACCGTGTCGCCGGCTGGCTGCGCGGGCTCGTGCTGCGCGCGCTGATCGCCGCCCCGGACACGGCCGCCACGTTCGCCGACGTGGCCAACGAGATGCTGCGCCTCGCGTTCGAGGACGGCAAGCCGCAGACCGTCGTCAACGCCATCCGCGACCGCTTCGCCCAGCGCGAAGTGTTCGACGTGCCGGCCGGGATCACGGGCGACCACCCGGCCGGCCTGCGCCTGGCGCCGCTCGTGACCGATGCGCCCGGCGCGCGCCAGGACCGGCGCGCCTGCTGCGGCACGATGAACCTCGCCGAATACTACGATGTCGAACGGGTACTGCAGGCGGAGGCGGACGCCCTCGCGCGCTGGTGCGCGGCGCACGGACGGTCCGGCCCGGCGGGCGAGCAACCGCCTGCGGTGGCGCTCACCACGGTCACGGTGACGGACGGTTCCGGCGCGGCCGTCGCGACGACGGCGGTGGTGGATCTGGCGGCCACGGACAGGCTGCGGTGAGTTCGGAAAGGGGCCCGGCAGGGCCCATTTCGCGGCCGGCAAGCGGACTCCGAACACATTTGCTTATGTGTATTGTGTATAAGCCTGATTTGTCGTAGAAGCAGAATTGCCCTAAAATACAGTGCTTTGCCGCGTCCGGCGAACGCTCTCCGAATAATACACGCCGCCGCTTCCACTCATTGATAGGACTGTTATGACCCACGTTGTCACCGAATCGTGCATCCGTTGTCGCTATACCGATTGCGTGGATGTATGCCCGGTAGATTGTTTCCGGGAAGGCCCGAATTTCCTCGCCATTGACCCGGACGAGTGCATCGACTGCGCCGTGTGCGTGGCGGAGTGCCCGGTCAACGCGATCTATGCGGAAGAAGACGTGCCGTCGGACCAGCAGCAATTCATCAAGCTCAACGCCGACCTGGCACGCAACTGGCCGTCCATCACCAAGACCAAGCCGGCCCTGCCCGACGCGGACGAGTGGAAGGACGTCAAGAACAAGCTGGACCAGCTGGCCCGCTAAAACGTTCATGAACGCCGGCCCGTCGCGGCCGGCGTCCTTTGCCGGTCCCTGCAGGCGTGCGCCATTCGTGGCACACTATCCGCCCTCGCCTACCTACAGCTCATAATTTTCAGGAAAATAGCATGACTATCAGTGCCACCCCCGAAGTGGGCACCATCGCTCCCAACAGCTCCTTTGCCGGCGCCATCGAAGCCGATGCCGTGATCATCGGCGCGGGCCCGGTCGGCCTGTTCCAGGTGTTCGAGCTGGGCCTGCTGGAGATCAAAGCCCACGTGATCGATTCGCTGCCGGCCGTCGGCGGCCAGTGCGTGGAGCTGTATCCGGACAAGCCGATTTACGACATCCCGGCCGTGCCCGTCTGCACCGGCCAGGAACTGACCGACAACCTGCTCAAGCAGATCGAGCCGTTCGAGCCGACCTTCCACCTGGGCCAGGAAGTCACCACCGTCCAGCGCCGTGAAGACCACCGTTTCAACGTCGAAACGTCGACCGGTACCCGCTTCATCACCAAGACCATCTTCATCGCTGCCGGCGTCGGTTCGTTCCAGGCGCGCACGATCAAGGTCGACGGCATCGACAAGTTCGAGAACAGCCAGCTGTTCTACCGCGTCAAGGATCCGAGCCTGTTCGAAGGCAAGAACCTCGTCATCTGCGGCGGCGGCGACTCCGCGCTGGACTGGGCCCTGAACTTCGTCGGCAAGGCCGAATCCGTCGTGCTGGTGCACCGTCGCGAAGACTTCCGCGCCGCCCCGGCTTCCGTCGCCAAGATGAAGCAGCTGTGCGAAGACTACGAAATGCAACTGATCATCGGCCAGGTCACCGGCTTCGATGAGAAGGATGGCCAACTGTCCGAAGTCAAGGTGACCGGCGCCGACGGCGTGACCCGCCGCGTGCCGCTGGACATGCTGATGGTGTTCTTCGGCCTGTCGCCGAAGCTGGGTCCGATCGCCGAATGGGGCCTGGACATCGAACGCCGCCAGCTGAAGGTCATGGACACCGAGAAGTTCGAGACCAACGTGCCGGGCATCTTCGCCGTGGGCGACATCAACACCTACCCGGGCAAGAAGAAGCTGATCCTGTCGGGCTTCCACGAAGCCGCGCTGGCCGCCTTCGGCGCCGCGCCGTACATCTTCCCGGACAAGAAGATCCACATGCAGTACACGACGACGTCGCCGAAGCTGCACAAGATCCTCGGCGTCGAGACGCCTGTGTTCGACTGACCGTTCCGTTAGCCTCACACCACGAAAATGCCCCGCCGATGCGGGGCATTTTTCTTATGTAGTGCACTTAACGAACCGGGTCCTGACAACTGTGATACAAATGCTGCAATGCAGTAATAAACGATTGTGACTCAGGCTCGATGTTGCCCCACGCCAAGCCGAATGAGCCTATAATTGACCAAACACGTAGCGCAAACGATTGCAATTGCGCACAGAGTCATGAAGGAAAAATTATGCTTTATCAACTGCACGAGATGCAACGCTCCTTCCTGAACCCGCTGATGCAGTGGGCCGATGCCTCTGCCAAACTGTTTTCGAATCCAGTCTCACCGTTCGCGCACACCCCGTTTTCGCAGCGTATCGCTGCCGGCTACGAGCTGATGTACCGCCTCGGCAAAGACTATGAGAAACCTGCTTTCGGCCTGACCTCGACCATCATCAACGGGAAGACGGTCGGCATCATGGAACGCACAGTGGTCAGCAAGCCGTTCTGCAAGCTGCTGCATTTCAAAAAAGACATGAGCGACACGGACTTTGCCGCGCTCAAGCAGCCGACGGTGCTCGTCGTGGCCCCGCTGTCGGGCCACCACGCGACCCTGCTGCGCGACACCGTCCGCGCCCTGCTGCCGGACCAGGACGTCTACATCACCGACTGGGTCGACGCGCGCATGGTGCCGCTGTCGGACGGTCCGTTCCACCTGGACGACTACATTTATTACGTGCAGGACTTCATCCGCCACCTCGGCCCGGACGTGCACGTGATCTCCGTGTGCCAGCCGACCGTGCCGGTGCTCGCCGCGATCTCGCTGATGGCGACGAACAAGGATCCCAAGCTGCCCAAGACGATGGTCATGATGGGCGGCCCGATCGACCCGCGCAAATCGCCGACGGCCGTCAACGACCTGGCCATCGAAAAACCGTACTCGTGGTTCGAGAACACGGTGATCTATGCCGTGCCGGGCAATTACCCGGGCTTCGGCCGCAAGGTCTATCCGGGCTTCCTGCAGCACGCCGGCTTCATCGCGATGAACCCGGGCCGCCACGCGCAGAGCCACCGCGAGTTCTACCAGCACCTGGTACGCGGCGACGACGATTCGGCGGAAGCGCACCGCAAGTTCTACGACGAATACAACGCCGTCCTCGACATGCCGGCCGAGTATTACCTGGAAACGATTAAAACGGTATTCCAGGAATTCCGCCTGCCCAAGGGCACGTGGGAAGTGGGCGGCCAGCTCGTGCGTCCGCAAGACATCAAGGACGTGGCACTGTTCACCATCGAAGGCGAGCTGGACGACATCTCCGGCGCCGGCCAGACCCATGCGGCGCACGACCTGTGCACCGGCATCCCGGCCGAGAAGCAACAGCAGTTCACGGCACCGAAATGCGGCCACTACGGCATCTTCTCGGGCCGCCGCTGGCGCGAGATCATTTGTCCGATGATCGGCGAGTTCATCCGCAAGCACGCCTGAGCGTAGCGGAGCATCCCTGAAAAATGCCGCGGCCTGAGCCGCGGCATTTTTTTTATGGCCGGCTCCCCGCTTCGATCATCCAGTGCAGGCCGTAGCGGTCGATGACGGCGCAGAACGCATCCGCCCACGCCGTCGGGCGCAGCGGCACGCGGACGTCGCCGCCCTCGCCCAGCGCCTGCAGGATGCGGGCCGCCTCGTCCGCGCTGTCGACGTGCAGGTTCATCGAGAAGCCCGCGAACGCGGGCGCCTGGTCGGGGTGATGGCCTTCGGAGAGATAGACGACCGACTCGCCGATGCGCAGGCCGGCGCGGATGATCTTGCCGGGACTGCCGGGCTCGAGGAACTGGGGTGGTGAATCGGGAATCGCCGTCAGCTGGAACAGAACGTCGGCGTGCAGGACGTCACGATAGAAGGAAATGGCTTCGGCACACAGGCCGGGAAAATAGATAGTCGGAATCGTTTGCATGAAAGTCGCTGGTTCGGTGAAGTGAAGGGCCCAGGGATGCGTGATACACGATGTCCTCCTTTCTTTTGTTATTGGCGCGTCAAGAATAACAGAAGGCCGTTCCCGCGGGAACGGGAACGGCCCGGTAATTCACCTGCCGGGGCCGCCTTGAAGGCAGCCCACGGATGAGTGATCGGTGATCGGCCTCGCCTCATGGCGGCGGTCGCATATTGTGTTCGCGCCAGGCGTTCACGCCGTAATGGTGGTTGCGGTAGCGGACAGGCACATTGCGGCTGCGGCGGATCTCATGGATGGCGGTGGAGGCGGCGCTCAGCAGCGCAGCAAGCTTCGTGGACATGGCGAGATGCTTCTTGCTCATAGATCCTCCTGGTTGTCATTGCCTGGACTCCAGTAGACCACCGGACTGGACCGTCACTCCGTACGTTGCATCACGAAAGCATGCGATTTGCATTACCCAAGGGCATTTCGCCTGCACGCGGCTTTTAGCGGATAATCATGGTTTATCCCGTTTCGAAGTAGCACCGCCGTGACCAAGACGCTCGCCGACCAGATCGAAGACCTGCTGCCGCAGACCCAGTGCACCAAGTGCGGCTATCCCGCCTGCCGCCCGTACGCGGAAGCGATCGCACGCGGCGAAGCCGAGATCAACCAGTGCCCGCCCGGCGGCATGGAAGGCGTCGCGCGGCTGGCGCGCGTTACCGGCCGGCCCGTCATCCCGATCAATCCGGCGAACGGCGTCGAGCGTCCGCGCCCCGTCGCGTTCATCGACGAAAGCCTGTGCATCGGCTGCACCTTGTGCATCCAGGCGTGCCCCGTCGACGCGATCCTCGGCGCCGCCAAGCAGATGCACACGATCCTGCCCAGCCTGTGCACGGGCTGCGACCTGTGCGTGGCGCCCTGCCCCGTCGACTGCATCGCGATGATCCCGCGCACGGACGACCCGGCCAGCGAGCCGACCGGCTGGGCCGCCTGGTCGCAGGAACAGGCCGACGCCGCGCGCGCCCGCCACGACTTCCGCATGGAGCGCCTGCGCCGCGAAAAGGAAGAGAACGATGCGCGCCTGGCCGCCAAGGCCCTGGAAAAAATGCGCGCCGTGACGGCGGAAGAGACGAATACGGCCGCAGAGCTGGCGGAAAAGGAACGCAAGCGCGCGATCATCGCCGCCGCCATCGAACGCGCGAAACAAAAGGCCGCCCAGGACAAGAAAGACTAAAGCATCGATGAATCCCGCCAAACGCTACGAGATCTTCACGCGCTTTCGCAACGCCAATCCGCATCCCACCACCGAACTCGAATACACGACGCCGTTCGAACTCCTGATCGCCGTGCTGCTGTCCGCGCAGTCGACGGACGTCGGCGTCAACAAGGCCACGCGCCGCCTGTACGCGGTGGCGAACACGCCGCAGGCGATCCTCGACCTGGGCCTGGACGAACTCAAGACCTATATCTCGACGATCGGCCTGTACAACAACAAGGCGAAGAACGTCATCGCCACGTGCGAGATCCTCGTCAACCAGTACGGCGGCGAAGTGCCGCGCTCGCGCGAGGCGCTGGAAGCCCTGCCCGGCGTGGGCCGCAAGACGGCGAACGTCGTGCTGAACACGGCGTTCGGCGAACCGACGATGGCCGTCGACACGCACATCTTCCGCGTGGCGAACCGCACCAAGATCGCACCGGGCAAGAACGTCGACGAAGTCGAGATGAAGCTGCTGAAGTTCGTGCCGAAGGAATTCCTGCACGACGCGCACCACTGGCTGATCCTGCACGGCCGCTACACGTGCGTGGCGCGCAAGCCCAAGTGCTGGAACTGCATCATCAACGACCTGTGCGAGTACAAGGACAAGACGCCGGCGCCGAAGGACGCGTGAGCGCCGCCGGTCTTCCCGTCAGATGACCCGGCGTGGCGCCGCCGTCAGCGGATCGCCGCTGTTCGGCGTGCCCGTCGGCTCGATCAGCAGGATGTGCGCTTCACCCGGCGCGCGGGGACGGTGGCGCATGCCCTTGGGGACGACGAACATCTGGCCCGGATCGAGCGTCACCGTCGAGCCATCTTCCAGGTCGATCTCGACGCGGCCGTCGAGCACGAGGAAGAAGTCGTCGGTGTCGTCATGGACGTGCCAGTGGTAGTCGCCCCGCAGCTTCGCGACCATCACGTCGTGGCCGTTGAACAGGGCCACCGTGCGGGGTTGAAAGGCTTCCGTGAAGGTGGCCAGCTTGGCGGCCAGGTCGATTGCAGCGTGCATCATGCCTCCCGATGAAAAGCCCATTGTGCGGCGCTTGCTGACCGCGGGTCTTGTACAATCGTTGCATGAACCAGGCCACTTTCGGGCAGCTGACCAACGGCGTGACGCTGATGCGGGCGGACTTTTCCGACCACGCGTTCGAGCGCCACAGCCACGACTGCTTCGCGCTCGGCGCCACGACGTACGGTATCCAGCGGTTCCGCTGCAAGGGCAGGCAGTACGACAGCCGGCCCGGCGACCTGGTCCTGTTCAACCCCGACGACGACCATGACGGCTGCCGCGGCACCGCGGACGGATTCCGCTACACGATGTGGTACGTCCCCGCTGACTTCGTCGCCAGTTGCGTGGACGGCAACCGGTATTTTGCGAAGCCCCACGCGACCGACCGGCAGCTGGCCGACACGTTCGGCGCATTGTCCGCCAGCCTGGCGCAGGCGCCGGCCGAATCGCTGCGCGTCGAAACTCTGATGCGTGCATTCCTGGGCACGATGCTGGCGCGGCATGGCGAGCGGCCGCAGCCACAGTCGGACCCGGACTCGGGGCCGTCCCGCACCGCCACGCTCGCCCGGGTCAAGGACTACATCCGCACGTACTACGCGCACGACATCACCGTCTCGGACCTCGCCAATGTCGCGGGCTTGTCGCGCGCGCACCTGACCCGCGCATTCACCGCCGCGTATCACATGCCGCCGCACGTGTATCTCAACGCCGTCCGGATCGCGCAGGCGCAAGCCCTGATCCGCCGCGGCACGCCGCTCGCCGCCGTGGCGCTGGAATGCGGCTTCGCGGACCAGAGCCACCTGACGCGGCGGTTCAAGGGCAGCGTGGGCGTGACGCCGTCGGTCTGGCAAAAGATGCAGCGCGTCGCCTCGCTCACTTCGTGAGCACCAGCGAAAAGAAGATCCGCGTGGGCCCGTTCGACAGCTTGAAGAACAGCTTGTTGCGGCCCTTCCTGAAGTGCACCACGCGCTTGCCTTCGCTCAGGTTGTAGTCGCGCACATAGGTGTTCCGCGTCTCGTAGACCTGGCCGAAGAACGAGTCCTTGTCGGCGTTCCCGCCTGCCCAGACCAGCCGGTCGTTGAGCCACAGCTGCGCATCGTCGTCCGCGCCGACCCACATCGTCAGGTCCTGCTCCGCGTCGAGCATCAGCTCAGTATAGCCGTAGTACACGGCGTCTTCCGCGTGCACGGGCGGCTCCAGGGGATAGCGCGCCATGTCGACGTACTCCCATTTGACGAGACGCCCGCCCTTGCCCCGGTACGCGGCGTCCAGCACCACGCCCTGCTCGGGCGGATGGCGGTAATTGGCGAACAACCCTGCGCCGTGCCGCCCGGCGAACGGCCCTATCAGGTACCAGCGGTTGACCCAGACGCGGTTCGCATACGTGCCGCCCGGGCTGATCATCCTGCCCGTTCCCTTGACCATGGTGGCCGCGTCGACGGTCGGAATGTGGGCGACGCCGCCGCCGAACATCGTGCCCGCGCCCCCGATGTAAGCCTGGGTGGCGCGATCCGGCATGTCGGGGTTCGTGAACGCGGCGATCCGGTCCAGCATCTGACGGCCCACGCCGCCGGCATTCCCGCTGCCCAGGCCTTGGCCGCTCTGGCCGTTGCCGCCGTCGCCCATGCCGTTGCCTTTACCGTCTCCTTTACCGTTGCCGACGCCACGCTGCGCCCGACCCGCCGCGTCGGCCGCGACCTGCACGCCGTTCCGCTGCTGCTTCAGCTGCCGGCGGCGCTGTTCCAGCGCGGCGCGCGCCTTCGCTTCGAGCTGCTCGATCTGCGCCGCCGCCTCGGCGGTAGTCTGCGGCTCGGCCGCAGGCGGTTCCTCGGCCCTGGCCTTCTCCGCGACCTGTTCCAACGCCTTTTCCTTCGGGATGTCGAGCAGCTTTGCGAGTTGCTCGGCCTTCGTGTCGCGCTCGATCTCGTCGATCTTGCGCGACAATTCCTTCGCCTCCTTCAGCAATTCCTCCGGCGCCTTCGGCTGCGCGCTGAACTGCACCTCGTCTTCCTTGTTCCCGGCCGGATGCGCGGCCGTGCTTTGTTCGAGCAGGGACTTGATCCGCTCCATGTCGTGCACGCGCTTTTCGAGGCGCGCCTGTGCCGTCAGGCGTGCGCCCGATTCGACCTGCCGCTGCTGCCGCTCCCGTTGCGCGAGCTCGATGCGCTGGCTGCCCAGGTGGTACAGCGCGACGAGCGGCACCGCGTGCAGCACGAGCGACAGATAGATGTACGGGTGCCGCCGCACATGGGCGAACCGCGGGGGATCGTCGGCGAACATGGTCAGCGCGTGTGCATCGCCACGTGGGTGAGCCCCTCGAACTGGCACAGTTCGAGCACATGCACGATGTCCTGGTAGCGCGTGGACTGGTCGCCGTCGATGCGGACCGGCCGCGCCGGATCGCGCGCCGCTTCGCGCTTGAGCAGGTCGTGCAGGGCCTGCGTCGACACGGCTTTGCCGTCGACATAGAGGTCGCCCCCGGCATCGACGCCGATGACCAACGGCGCGGGAGCGGCCGTGGCGCGATCGAGGCTCACCTGCGAGGTCGGCAGCACGATGCGCATGTCCTTCTCCGGCTTTTCGCCGTCCGGGTGGCGGAACGACGTCGCCACCATGAAGTACATCAGCAGGAAAAAGATGCAGTCGATCAGCGCGATCAGGCCGATCTCGGGCTGCTCGTCGTCGCCGAGGTCAATGCGCATGGACGACCTCCAGCGTGCGCGCCGGCATGCCGTCCAGCACGCGGTTCAGCTGGCGCTCCAGCGCGATGCCGATGCCGACCATGCGGTTGCGGAAGACGTGGTGCATGGCCAGCGACGGCAGCGCCACCGACAAACCAGCCGCCGTGTTGACGAGGGCCTTGGAAATGCCGCCCGCGAGCAAGGTCGGATCGCCCATGCCATTGAAGGCGATGACGTGGAAGGATTCGATCATGCCGATCACGGTGCCCAGCAGGCCGACGATCGGTGCGACCGTCGCGACGACGTTCAGCGCATACGCCTTTTGCTGCTGCAGGCGCAGTTCGACGCCCGCCATCTCCGCCACGCGCGCCGCCAGTTTTTCGGCCGGCAGGTGCCGCTGTTCGACCATCCAGCCGAGGATGCGCGCGAGGCTGCTGTCGCCGTCGGCCACGCGTTCGCGCAACTGGTCGAAGCGTCCCGCGCGCCACAGCGTCTCCGCTTCCGCGGCCAGTTCGGGCGGCGCCACCTTCGCGAGGCGGAAGTTGGCGAACCGCTCGAACGTCACGGCCAGCGCCAGCACGGACAGCGCGCCGATGGCGACGATGCCGAGGCCGCCGTGCAGCAGTTCGGAAGCGATGTTCAGGCCCTGCGCATGGGCCGGGAAGGCGGGCAACAGGAGGCAATACAGGCCGAGGCGGCGCAATCGGGACATCGTCTTCCTTTCAGTGGAAACAACGGATTACGCGCCAATGTACCACAAGCCCTTCTTTGTCTGGAAACTAAATTACACAATAATAGCAATGAAAATTACCATCGAATGGCAATTCAATATGCCATGTGCATGCTAATACTTGATAGCAAAAATTCAGTATGATGGATGGTATTTTTCACAACGAGGCGACGATGTTTTCCCACGTTTTCATTGGCGTCGGCGATTTCGACCGGGCGCTCGCGTTCTACCAGCCGTTGCTGGCGGCGCTGGGCCTGCAGGCGCGCTTCTGCGACCGGTCGCGCCCGTGGGCCGGCTGGCAGCAACCGGGCCAGGCGCGGCCGCTGTTCCTGATCGGTGCCCCGTACGACGGCCAGCCGCACGCACCCGGCAACGGCCAGATGACGGCCCTGCTCGCAGCCGACCGCGCGACCGTCGATGCGGCCTGGGACATCGCATTGGCGCACGGCGGCAGCGGCGACGGCGCGCCCGGCCTGCGCCCCGAATACCACGACCATTATTACGGCGCCTACGTACGCGACCCGGACGGCAACAAGCTGTGCGTGGTGTGCCACGATCCGGCCTGAAGGAACACGACATGACCGCACTTCTTGCCTACACCGCCTTCGCGATCGGCGTCGCGAGCCCCGGACCGAGCGTCCTCGCCGTCATGGGGACCGCGATGGCGCAGGGCCGTATGCGGGCGCTCGCGCTGGCGTCCGGCATCGTCTGCGGTTCGTTGTGCTGGGGGATGTGCGCGGCATTCGGCCTCGCCGCGCTGATGGAGCGCTGGTCCGGCGCGCTGGCCGTCGTGAAGGCGATCGGTGGCCTGTATCTGCTGTGGATGGCCTGGCAGGCCGCGCGCAAGGTGCGCGGCGCCAAGGGGATGTTGGCAGCGAAGGCGGTGAACGAAGGCTATGCGCGCACGTGCGCGCGCGGCCTGGCCATGCACCTGACGAATCCGAAGTCGATCGTCGTGTGGCTGTCGGTGGTATCGCTGGCCCTGCCCGCCGGCGCGCGCCAGGCAGACGCACTGGCGTTCGTCATCTCGTGCGCGGCAATCAGCGCGTCGATCTTCTGCTGCTACGCGCTGGCGTTTTCCACCAGCGCCGCGCGGCGCGCCTACCGGGCCGGCGAGCGCTGGGTGAATGCCGTGCTGGCCGGCGTGTTCGCGTATGCGGGCGTGCGCATGCTGCTCTCCAGCCAGGCGCGCTGACTCGAGGGTGACGGTCCGCGCATTTGCGATACTGCCGACGTATATCGCGTGCACTCATCCCGACAGTTGGAGAAAGGCTTCCCAACTGCTGCGTTCGACCCAGTTGTGTTTCAGTTTTCCGTGCTCGTCGACTTCCCAGATTGCCGTGCCCGTGAAACTGACTTCACGCAGGTCTGCGGGCAGGCCGAACATCCCTTTATTGCGGCCGTTCACACGCCAGCGAGATGCGACGCGACTTCCGCTTTCGTTCTGAAACGTTTCGATGACATCGAATCGGAGATCCGCGATCTGGTCGTTGAATTTTTGCGCCCACGCCTTGAACGCCTGGCGGGAGACGATGTCGACACCGCCCGATGTAAGAACGAAGTCGTCGGTACAAAAGCGGTCTATCGCGTCGAAATCCTTTCCCTGCCAGACCGCCGACCAGAATGCCTCGACGATTTGTACTGAATTTTGCTTGGCCATCGGACACCTCGACCTATGCTTGCTCGGCCAGTGCCTGCCGGGTAGCCGGCAATCGGAAGATGCGCTCCCGATAACGCTGGATCGCATCGAGGCCCGACAGATCGATCCGGTGGACATCGCACCACCGCAGCACAGTGTACGCATAAGCATCCACGACCGTGAAACGATCGCCCATCAGGAAGTCCTTATCGCCCAGTAATGTCTCGAACGTGCGGAAGTTACGCATCAATACGCCGATCTGTTCCTCTCGCGCGATGCCGCGCGCCAGTGACGGCAGCCAAAGCGGCGAAAATGCCTTGTGGAGCTCGGTCGCGACGAAATTCAGCAACTCGAGCAGAGGCCACTCGACCGATGTGCCGCGCACGGCAGGCTGCGAAGCGTCGAAACCGGACAGATACTGCAATATGACCTGCGTTTCCGTGATGATCGCTTCACCGGTATCGAGTGCCGGCACTTTACCCTTGGGATTGATCTCCTCGTAGTTCCGAGGGCCGACAAACTTTCCATCCGGCGTCCATTCCACACGAACCGCTTGCAGAGGAATGCCGGCGTGACGTGCAAAAATATGCGGGGCAAGGGCGCACGTTCCCTGAATATAGTAGAGCTTCATGCCGCGCTCCCGCCTGCCAGCACGGACTTGACGAAGTCCTCAAACCGGGTCGACGTTACGATGCGCTCTGCCGGAGGCCGCATCATCCTGATGCGCCGTTCGTTCACATCCTCGGCAATCTCGAGAAACGTATTCGCCATGTGGGCGCTGAATCCATTGCTCAGCAATCCTGCGCGCACCTGATCCGGCGGCAACTGCACGTAACGGACATCGCTGCGCCCCGTGAGACGACCGATCCGCTGCGCTGCTTCCTGCAACGTGAGTTCCTCCGGCCCCTGCACTTCCTTGATCGTGAAACCCGAGAAATCGGGGTCGAGCAGGTAATGTGCAGCCGTCGCTCCGACATCCGACGTCGCAATCATGGGCAGTTTCACATCGCCCCGAAGCGCACCCCGCGTTTCTGCGCCATCACGCAGGTCGTCGATCATCGACGAGGCATTCTCCATGAACCAGCCCGCCCGCAAAGCCATTACGTTCGGCAGGGCCTCGGCCGCCAATCGCGCCTCGAGCATTCGCAATCCCCACAAAGGCCCGGTCGAGTCCCGATAATTCGCGCCCCATCCGCTCAATGCCACGACATGGCGCACCCCTGCGGACTTGAGCGCGGGGACGATGGCGTCGATCACCTGTTTCAGGTAAGCCGGGAAATTGTCGCTCTCGGGAGAGTAACCGGGCTGTAACATGACATAGGCTGCGGATGCGTCCTTGAACGCCCGCATCATCGCTTCCCCATCCGTGGGCAATGCTTCGAATGGTTCCGCGCCTCGCTCCACGAACGGTTGCAGCCGTCCGGCGCTCCTGCCGATGACCCGCACCCTGGCCCCGGCGTTCACCAGCGCTGTCGCGACTGCTTTTCCGGTATTACTTGTTGCACCTGTAATCACGATCATTTTGAATTCCCACGTCAGTCAATGAACAAGTCGATGGCATGCTGCCCCGGCTGCAGCGATTTGCCTGGAGCACGGCAACGCCGTCGATACGTCGCAAAGATCTTACAATTCGGGAAGGCAAAAATAATCCGCTGTCGTTGACAACATTATTCGCTCGCGCGAACAATTATTGATGGATCATTTCAAGGCAATTCGGCTGTTCATCCGCGTCGTGGAACGCCGGAGTTTCACGCTTGCGGCAGAGGATCTCGGTATGCCGCGCTCGACGGGAACCGAAGCCATCAAAGAGCTCGAAGCGCACGTCGGGGCGCGGCTTCTGGTGCGGACGACCAGGCGCGTCAGCCCGACGCTCGAAGGTCAGGCGTATTACGAACGGTGCGTCGCATTGTTGCGGGAACTCGAGGAGGTGGAAGTATCGTTACGCGACGGTACGCCACATGGGCTGGTCAGGGTCGGCGCGCCGGGCGCGTTCGCCAGGCATTTCCTGACGCCCGCGCTGCCCGCGCTCCTGAAACACAATCCGCGGCTGCAGATGCGCCTGGTGCCGACCGGCCAGACCGTCGATCCGGTACGCGAGGGCATCGATTGCGTCCTGCATATGGGGTCGCCCAAGGACAGCACGCTCGTCGGCAAGCAGGTGGCGTTGCTCGACGTGGTGACGTGCGCCAGTCCGACGTACCTGCGCGAATACGGTATCCCATCCGCGCCGGACGAACTGGAACGGCAGCACCAGATGGTCGGGTACCTGTCGTCCACGACAGGGTGCCATTTCCCGCTGTCTTTCCAGCGCGCCGGACGGGTGCACACGCTGTTTCTCCCCGCAAGAGTGTCGGTCGTCGAAGACGACACACGCGTCAGCATGGCGAAACTGGGTTTCGGATTGGCGCAGATCCCGCGCTATCAGGTAACCAGGGAACTCGAATCGGGGCAACTCGTGCAGGTACTGGCCGACTACCCGGCGCCGCGGCTCCCTGTCTTCCTGCTATACCCCCACAAGAATCCACAATCCCCCAGGGTAAGAGCGGCCCTTGACTGGATCGCCGCCACCCTTGCCGGATCGGTGGAGACAAAGACCGTCGCACGAGCCGCGTGATTCCATCACCCGCCGGGCAGACTGCACACCGTATGCGATGTTGCCCGTACTATCGCGGGAGAATCAGATGAGCACGAGGTTATCCCGGTGCACCAGCTCGGGCGCCTCGACATAGCCGAGGATGCTCTCGATCTCGCTGGAAGGATGACGCATGATGCGTTTGACTTCGCCGCTCGTGTAATTGGTGAGACCGCGCGCGACCTCGTGGCCTGCTTCGTCCACGCAGCCCACGAGGGCGCCGCGGCCGAATTCGCCGCGCACGGCCGTCACGCCGATCGGCAGCAGCGATTTACCCTCTTTCGCCAGCTTCTGCACGGCGCCGGCGTCCAGCACGAGCTGGCCGGCCGTGTGCAGGTGGTCGATCATCCACTGGCGGCGCGCGGTGAGGCGCGCGGTCGGCGCCGTCAGCTGCGTGCCGATCGCTTCGCCGTGCGCGAGGCGCGTCAGGACATTGTCTTCGCGGCCCCACGCGATCACCGTGTGCGCGCCGGAACGGGCGGCGCGCTTGGCGGCCAGCACCTTCGTCAGCATGCCGCCGCGGCCGATGCTGCTGCCCGCGCCGCCGGCCATGGCCTCGAGCGTGACATCGCCGGCCTGCGCTTCCCCGATCAGGCGCGCGGACGGATCCTTGCGCGGATCGGCCGAGTACAGGCCCTTCTGGTCGGTCAGGATCACGAGGGCGTCCGCCTCGATCAGGTTGGCGACGAGCGCGCCCAGCGTGTCGTTGTCGCCGAACTTGATCTCGTCCGTGACGACGGTGTCGTTCTCGTTGATGATCGGGACGACGCCCAGGCGCAGCAACGTGGTCAGCGTGGAGCGTGCGTTCAGGTAGCGTTCGCGGTCCGCGAGGTCGGCGTGCGTGAGCAGCACCTGCGCCGTCTTCACGCCGTGGCTGCGGAAGCTCGTCTCGTAGATCTGCGCGAGACCCATCTGGCCGCACGCGGCGCAGGCCTGCAGTTCATGGATGTCGGTCGGGCGGGAAGTAAAACCCAGGCGCAGCATGCCTTCGGCGATGGCGCCGGAGGACACGAGCACGACTTCCTTGCCGAGCGAACGGAGCGACGAGATCTGCGCGGCCCAGCGCGCGATGGCCTCGTGATCGAGGCCGCGGCCTTCGTTGGTGACGAGCGAGGAGCCGACCTTGACGATGATGCGGCTGGAAGACTGGATGACGGAGTTCATGGCGACGGTCGGATTGACAGGAAGCGTCCATGCGGGCGCAGGCCGATCAGCGCCAGGCCGACCGCCAGCTCGATCCCGCTGACGACGAACAATAAGCCCTGGGGCAGGCCGATGGCAAAAGCCGCGACGAGGCGGCCGAGCGGCTGCGCCAGGATGAATAATGCTGCGAGGTCGCCGAGGATGGGCTGGTCGCCCTGCCTGGCCGCCAGCAGAGCCAGCCCCGCGGTGGCGAGGCGCACTCCGACGTAGAGGGCGTAGAACTGGCTGTAGCCGTTTACGCCCACGGGGAACAGTCCCATCGCATCGGCCACGCGGTCCGGATCCAGCAGGGCCGCGAGCGCGGCCAGCGAATGGGCGGACGCCGCGACCGACAGCAACTGGCCGCGCAGGCGCGCGCGCAACGACGCGCTTGGCGTATGGGCGATGGTGACTGCCAACGACTTAATCTTCGAGAATCTTGAAGCGGGGATCGTCCGGATCGATGGACGAGATGCCGCGCGCTTCCTCGGTCATCTGCGTCTCTTCCGAGCGCTGCGCCGAGTGGCGCGTCTCTTCGAGATACTTGTAGATCGCGTGCACGAGGTCTTCGCAGCCTTCGCGGTTCAGCGCCGAGATTTCGAACACGGGGCCCTTCCAGGCCATGCGCTTGACGAAGTCCTTGACGACCTTCTTGCGCTCCTCTTCCGGCACGACGTCCAGCTTGTTCAGCACGAGCCAGCGCGGCTTGTTGACCAGCTCCTCGTCGTACTTCTCGAGTTCCTTCACGAGCGCCTTGGCTTCCTTGACGGGATCCGTCTTGCCGTCCATCGGTGCGACGTCGACGATGTGCAGCAGCAGGCCCGTGCGGCTCAGGTGGCGCAGGAACTGGTGACCGAGGCCGGCACCTTCCGCCGCGCCTTCGATCAGGCCCGGAATGTCCGCGATGACGAAGCTCTTCGCATGCGACACGCGCACGACGCCGAGGTTCGGATGCAAGGTGGTGAACGGATAGTCCGCGATCTTCGGACGCGCATTCGACACGGCCGTGATGAACGTCGATTTACCCGCGTTCGGCATGCCCAGCAGGCCCACGTCGGCCAGCACCTTCAGTTCGAGGCGCAGCTCGCGGCGTTCGCCCGGCCGGCCGTCCGTCTTCTGGCGCGGTGCGCGGTTGGTCGACGTCTTGAAGTGGATGTTGCCCCAGCCGCCCTCGCCGCCCTTGGCCAGCAGTTCGACCTGCTCGTGCTCCGTCAGGTCGGCGATGATCTCGCCGGTGACGTCGTCGACGATCAGCGTGCCGACCGGCATGCGCAGGTAGACGTCTTCCGCGCCCTTGCCGTAGCAATCGGAACCGCGGCCCGGCTCGCCGTTGCGCGCCGTATGGACCTTGGAAAAGCGGAAGTCGACCAGCGTGTTGACGTTGCGGTCGGCGACCGCATAGATCGAACCGCCGCGGCCGCCGTCGCCGCCGTCCGGGCCGCCGAACGGGCGGAATTTCTCGCGGCGGAACGAGGCGCAGCCGTTGCCGCCGTCGCCGGCGATGACTTCGATGCGTGCTTCGTCGATAAACTTCATGATGAGACCACCAAAACGAAAGGCTGTGTCACTGTTAAAAGCGGACCAGGCGTCCATGATAGACGAACGGCCGCGGAACGTTCCGCACTTAACGGTGACAATGCCGAAAATTAAAAAGGCCCTACCGGAGGGCAGAGCCTATCGATTGCAAGGCTTGACGCCTTACTGCGCGGGACCTCGCGGTCCCGCTGTGCTGCTTGTATTAAGCAGCGACTGCTTCGCTAGCTACGACGGTCACGTACTGCTTCGAACCGACGCCTTGCTTGACGAACTTGACCGTGCCATCGACCAGGGCGAACAGGGTGTGATCCTTGCCCAGGCCAACGTTGGTGCCCGGACGAACCTGGGTACCGCGCTGACGCACGATGATGCCGCCGGCGTTGATCGCCTGGCCGCCGTAGACTTTCACGCCGAGGCGTTTGCTTTCTGAGTCACGGCCGTTTCGCGTAGTGCCGCCGCCTTTTTTGTGTGCCATTTCAAATGCTCCTTGATTAGCTGAAGAAGGGACGCGCGGCGATTAGCCGTTGATCGCAACCACTTGGATTTCGGTGTAGTTCTGGCGGTGGCCCTGGCGCTTCTGGTAGTGCTTACGACGACGCATCTTGAAGATACGCACTTTGTCGTGACGACCATGCGAAACAACAGTCACGCGAACCGAAGCACCTTCCACCAGCGGAGCACCAAACTTGATGCTCTCGCCCTCGCCGACGGCGAGAACCTGATCGATAGTGAGTTCGGAACCAATGTCTGCCGGTATCTGTTCTACTTTGAGTTTTTCGCCAGCGACAACTTTGTATTGCTTGCCACCGGTTTTTATGACCGCGTACATGATTTGAAACCTCATTGATTGTTAAGAAATATTCCCTTCGTCCTGGCGAGGACAACAGCCGGGGATTCGGGGAACAGAGGATTATACATGGAATGGTGCGTAGCGTCAAAACGGTTGTGGTGGCGCGGCAGGCCTCAGGGCCGGTCCTCTGGCGCCACTGGGAAAAAGGGCGACTTTTGCTTGCATGTCGTATAATCGCGACTCAACAAAACCTATCCGCATCCAACGTCAGCAGGTCCGCCTTGTCCGCCGCCACCCAAACCGCACAACAGAACCCCATCACCCGCACGATCGCAGCAGACATGGAGGCCGTCAACACGGTGATCCGCGCGCGGTTGCAGTCCGAAGTCGCGCTGGTGAACCAGATCGCCGAGTACATCATCAGTGCCGGCGGCAAGCGGATCCGCCCCGTGCTGGTGCTGCTGCTGGCGAACGCCTACGGCTACAAGGGGGCCGGCCACCACGAGCTGGCGGCCGTCGTGGAATTCATCCACACCGCCACCCTGCTGCACGACGACGTCGTCGACGAATCCTCGATGCGCCGCGGGCGCCAGACGGCCAATGCCATGTTCGGCAACGCCGCGTCGGTGCTGGTCGGCGACTACCTGTACTCGCGCGCGTTCGAGATGATGACGAGCCTGGACAACATGCGCGTCATGCAGATCCTGTCGCGCGCGACGACCGTCATCGCGGAAGGCGAAGTGCTGCAACTGCTGAACATGCACGACCCGGACGTCACGCAGGAAAGCTATCTGCGCGTGATCCGCTCGAAGACGGCCAAGCTGTTCGAAGCGGCCGCGCAACTGGGCGCCCTCGTGGCCGGCGCGAACGACGCGCAGATCGAAGCGGCCGGCGAATACGGCCGTTCGCTGGGCACCGCGTTCCAGCTGATCGACGACGTGCTCGACTACGCGGGCGACGCCGCCGAGATCGGCAAGAACGTGGGCGACGACCTGCGCGAAGGCAAGCCGACGTTGCCCCTGATCTACGTGATGGAAAACGGCACGGCCGAGCAGCGCGAACTGATCCGCACGTGCATCGAACAGGGCGACGAAACGCATTTCGACGCCGTGCTGGCGGCCGTCACGAGCAGCGGCGCACTGGACTTCACGCGCCGCGAAGCGGAGACCGCGGCACGCCGCGCCGCCGCCGCGATCGCCGACCTGCCGCCGAGCGAATACAAGGACAGCCTCCTGCAGTTATGCACCTTCGCTGTTGACAGGAACCATTGAGGCAACTATAGTAATGCCTTCCCGAGATTTCGGTGACGAAGTCTCAAACAGTCGGGGTGTAGCTTAGCCCGGTAGAGCGCTACGTTCGGGACGTAGAGGCCGGAGGTTCGAATCCTCTCACCCCGACCATCACACTCTTCTTTTTGCAGCCATAAGCTGTTTCAAGACTCCCTACCGTCGGGGTGTAGCTTAGCCCGGTAGAGCGCTACGTTCGGGACGTAGAGGCCGGAGGTTCGAATCCTCTCACCCCGACCACGAATTCATGCAAAACAGCGGCTCATGGCCGCTGTTTTCGTTTCTACTCCTCCATACGCGAACTGAGCGCCGATCCGCGCCGCGCCAGGAATGCCGCCAACAGTTCCGGATAGTGCGGACTGGCGGCTGCCCGGACCGACGGCCGCAGCGCCAGCGCCGCGCGCCACGCCTCTACCCTGGTCAGTCCCGCAAGCATGCCGAAGTCGCCGATGCGCTCGAACACGTCGAGATAGCGGAACACCGGGGCGAACACCGCATCGACGATGCAAAAGTGCGCGCCGTCGAAGTACGGCGGCGCGTGCAGCACCTCCTCCACTTGCCGGAAGCGGCGATGGATGTCGGCCGCCGCGCGCAGCAGGGCCGCTTCGTCGGGCGCGTTGTAGAACACGGCGATGGCGTTCAGCAGCGCCGAGCCGAATTCCATCCAGCCCCGGTGGCGCGCACGCCGCAGCGGGTCAAGCGGATGCAGGCGCGGCGCCACGGTCTCGTCGAGGTATTCGCAGATCACGGCCGACTCGAAGATGGGCTCGCCACCGGCCAGCAGCACCGGCGTCTTGCCGAGCGGCGACACGCGCAGGAACCAGTCCGGCTTGTCCGCCAAGTCGACGTCGCGCCGCTCGAACGGGACGCCCTTCTCGTGCAGGACGATGGCGGCGCGCTGCACGTACGGGCACAGGGCGTGGCTCACGAGAACGAGCGGCGCGTTCATGGCACGAACCGGGTGCTGCTGCGCAGGGTCCAGACGCCGTCCCCGATGAGCCACAGTGCGACCGACGCCACCACGAGGAAGACGGGATATTCCCAGCCGCCGCCCGGGCTGGTGTGTAGCCATCCGTTCGGCACATGCACCCAGGCCGCGGCCGCCATTACCGGGACGAGCGACAGCGCAACCTGGCGCGGATAGATGCCCAGCAACAGCGCCAAGCCTCCGGCCAGCTCGGCCGCGAACACCGGATAGGCCAGCCAGGCGGGAAAACCGACGCTGGCGAAGAACTGCGCGGTGCCGGGCAACGTGAAGACCAGCAGCTTGAGCAAAGCGTGTGCGATCCACATGACGCCCAGCGCCATGCGCAACAGGGTGATTCCAAAGGCGGATGACCTCATGACGACTCTCCTTGATGGGTGGGAGAGCGCAGTCTATGATTGCGTGATTACAATGGGAATACGCGGATCTGCAAACCATGACTGCAAAAACGCAATCGCCACCCTATCGCATCGGCAGCGCCGACCTGGAGACCGTGCTTGCCCTCGTCCGTGCCGGCACGCTGGCGCAGGCTGGCGAACGCCTGGGCGTCGACGGCTCGACGGTCTTCCGCAACCTGCAGCGCATCGAGCGCGGCCTGGGCCAGCCGCTGTTCGAGCGCACGCGCTCCGGCTACCTGCCGGGCGAACTCGCGTTGAACCTCGCGCGCCATGCGGAGCGGCAGGAAAGCGAACTCGAGGCGGCCCGCTCGCTGGTGCAGGTCCGGCCGGACCAGGTCTCCGGACAGGTCCGCATCACCACGACGGACACCATCCTGCACGCCCTGGTCGCGCCGTCGCTCAAGGCATTGCGCGAACGCCATCCGCTGCTGGACTTCGACCTGGATGCCAGCAACGCCCCCGTCAACCTGGGCCGGCGCGATGCCGACATCGCGATCCGCGCCACGCGCGAACCGCCCGAGCACCTGGTGGGCCGGCACCTGGGACCGATCCGGGTCGCGCTGTTTGCCCCGCGCAAGAGCCGGCTGCGCTCGCTCGAGGACGCGGTCGAGCGCGGCGTACCCTGGATCGCACCGGACGATGCCCTGCCCGACCATCCGTCGGTGCTGTGGCGGCGCCGGCATTTTCCGAAGATCGCGCCGGCGTACCGGGTGAGCAGCATCCTGTCGGCGGCGGAGTGCGTCGCCCTCGGGCTGGGCGTAGCCGTGCTGCCGCTGTTCCTGGCGGCGCCGCGCGCCGACCTGCGCCAGATCGGGCCCGAGATCGACGAATGCGTCACGCAACTGTGGTTGCTCACCCATCCGGAAAGCCGGCATCTCAGGCGTGTGGCGGCGGTACTGCAACACCTGGCGCAGGACATCCGCCTGGCGTAGTCAGGCCTCCACGTCGCGGATGAATTGTTCCAGCACACCCCGCTGCTGCTGCAACGCCTCGGCCTTCCGTTCGATCGCACGCAGGTGCTCGCGCAAGGTCGCACGCAATTCGTCGCAGGGTTCGAAGACGGGGCCCTCGGCCCGGATGCAGGGCGCGAACTGCCGGATCGTGGCGAGCGTCATCCCGGCCGAGCCAAGGAGCTTGATGCGCTCGACCGTACGCTCGTCCACCGGTCCGTAGACGCGATAGCCGCTTGCCGATCTGCGCGGCTTCAGGAGGCCTTCCGCCTCGTAATACCGGAGCATGCGGATGCTGACGTTGCACCGCCGGGAAAGTTCGCCGATTCTCATGATCCTCTTGACTCTGACAGCGCTGTCAGCCTCCACACTGTCCGCTCCTCATTCGACGATCAGGAGCAGGCAATGGATGTTCACACGAAGGCATACCCGGTCAACATCGACGGCAGGCCGGCGCAGGACACAGAACTGGTACAGCTCGCGTTCGCGGGCTTCGCGCATTTTACAGCGATGCAGGTACGGGACCGGAAGGTCAGGGCGATGGACCTGCACCTGGCGCGGCTGCGGGACGCCTCCCTCCGGCTGTTCGACCGCGCCCTCCCCGACGACCGGATCCTCGACAGCATCCGGCACGCGGTGACCGACGGCCCGCCGGACATGTCGCTCACGGCGACCGTCTTCCTGCCGCGGGGCGAATTCACGGTCGACGCCATGCGGGCGCCGCCATCGGTGCTGGTCCGCACGGCGCCACCATCCGACGGCCCCGCGGGCCCGCTGCGGCTGTGGGTGGTCGAGCACGAGCGGCACATGGCCGGCATCAAGCACGTGGGCGAAGGGGCGAAGACCTATTATCTGCACCAGGCCGTGGCCCGGGGCTTCGACGACGCCGCGTTCGTCGACCGCCACGGGCGCCTGAGCGAGGCGACCATCTGGAACCTCGTCTTCTGGGACGGCGAGGCCGTCGTCTGGCCGCGCGCGGACATGCTCACCGGGACCACGATGGGCATCGTCCAGCGCCAGCTGGCCCGCATGGGCGTGCCGCAGCGGCACGAGGAGATCCGGCTCGCCGACCTCCCCCGCATGGCCGGCGCCGCCGTCATGAATTCGTGGACGCCCGGCGTCGCGGTCACCGCCATCGGCCCTGCCGCAGTGCCGTACGCCCAGGGATTCATGGCCTTGCTGCGCGGGGCTTACGATGCCGAACCCGCCCGCGCCGTCTGACGGGCCACATTCCTTCCGCTATTTGGCCGACGCGGCCCGGATCCGCACCGCCAGCGCGGCCAGGCTCGATGCGACGGCGAGCAGCACGATGCCGTTCCAGCCCCACGCCGCCAGCGCCTGGGCGCCGAGCGCGCCGCCCGTGGCCATGCCGACGAACATCGTCGTCATGAAGATCGCGTTCAGGCGGCTGCGGGCTTCCGGTGCGATGCCGTAGACGATGGTCTGGTGGGCGATCATCGTGGCCTGCACGCCCAGGTCGAAGCCGACGGTGGCCAGGGCCAGCAGCACCAGCTGCGCCGGCGTCGACAGGTGCGGCATGGCCAACATGATGCCGAACGACGCGACGCTCAAGCCGGCGCCGAGGCGGGTCACGAACTGCGGACCGCGGCGGTCGGCCAGGCGGCCGGCGAACGGGGCGGCCAGCGCGCCGACGGCGCCGGCCAGGCCGAACGAACCGGCAGCGGCGGAACCCAGGTGGAACGGGGCGCCGTGCAGCATCACGGCCAGCGTGGACCAGAAGGCCGAGAAGCCGATCGACAGCAGGCCCTGGGCCATGGCGGCGAGACGCAGGGCGCGGTGCTCCTTCCACAGCGCGAACAGCGAGCCCAGCAGGGCTGGATACGCCTCGGTGCTCGTCGGCTTGAAGCTCGGCAACCCGCGGGCGAGGATGGCCGTCGTGAAGGCGGCGACGACCGCCGCGCCGCCGAACACGGCGCGCCAGCCGAGCGCTTCGGCGACGAGGCCGCCCACGACGCGCGACAGCAGGATGCCCAGCAGCAGCCCGGTCATGACGGTGCCGACGATGCGGCCGCGGTGCTCGGCCGGGGCCAGCGTGGCGGCGGCCGGGACGATGTCCTGGGCGACGGTGGCCAGCAGGCCCACGGCGAGGCTGGCGCCCAGCAGCACGAACAGGCCCGGCGCGGCGGCGATGGCCAGCAGCGCCAGAGCCAGCAGCAGCGATTTCACGACGATGATGGTGCGGCGGTCGAACCGGTCGCCCAGCGGCGCGAGGAACAGTAGGCCAAGCGCATAGCCGAATTGCGTCAGCGTCGGGATCCAGCCGACGGCCTGGTTGCTGGCGTGCAGGTCCGTGGCCAGCACGCCCAGCGTCGGTTGGCTGTAGTAGAGGGCGGCGACGGACAGGCCGGTGCTCGCGGCGAGCAGGAAGATCAGAGGCGAGGTCAGCCTCGTGCGGATCGGTATCACAGTCGCCGTCGTGTGTGCGATGCTCATGTTGGACTCCATGGTGGGTGAATTGTTGCAGTGCATTATGGAGAACCGAAACGCGGCCGTGTAGCACCGGCGGACGTCGAACTGTTATACCATACACGTATGAGCACGGACTTTTCGACTATCAATCCCTCCGCCGACCGTATGATGCTGGTCGAAACCTTCGTCCGCATCGTGGATGCCGGCAGCCTGTCCGCCGCCGCCCGGGCGCTCGCGACGACGCAGCCGACGATCAGCCGGCGCCTGAAGACATTGGAAAAATCGCTGGGCGTGCGCCTGCTGCAGCGCTCCACGCACGCGATGAAGCTGACGGACGACGGCATGCGCTGCTATGCGCGCGCGAAGGAACTCATCGCGGGATGGCAGGAATTCGAGAGCGAGATCCGGGGCGCGGTGGACGAGCCGGTCGGGATGCTGCGCGTCGTCGCGCCGCACGCGTTCGGCCAGCAGCAGCTGGTGGCGCCGCTGGCCGAATACCTGGCGCGCTATCCGCGCATGACGGTGGACTGGACCCTGCACGACCGCACGCCCGACTTCATCGGCGAGGGCATCGATTGCGCGATCCGCGTGGGGGAGATTCCCGATCCGTCCGTGGTGGCGATCCGGCTCGGCGACGTGCCGCGCATCGTCATCGGGTCGCCCGCCCTGTTCGAAGGGCGCGCCCTACCCGCCCATCCGGACGAGCTGGGGGCGCTGCCGTGGATCTCCGTCAGCCACTTCTATCGCGACGAGGTGACCCTGACCCATGCGCAGACCGGCGAAACGGTGCGGGTGGCTGTCCAGCCGCGCATCTACACGGACAACCTGTATGCGATGCGCAGCGCCGTCGCGCTGGGCGTGGGCGCGGCGCTGGGATCGCGCTGGGCATTGCGCGAAGAGCTGGACGCGGGCCGCTGCGTGCAGCTCGTGCCGGAATGGCAGGCGTCGCCGCTGCCGATCTGGCTGATCTATCCGCCGGCGCGCTTTTACCCGGCCCGGCTGCGGCGCTTCATCGACATCATGCGGGTGGCGGTGCCGCAGGCGTATGGCGTGGTGGCACCGCCGGGGCGCTGATCAGGCCTCGGCCGCCTGTGCCTGCGTTTCGGCCAGGATGGAGCGAATCTCGGGAATGCACGACCCGCAGTTGCCGCCGGCCTTCGTGCACGCCGTGACGCCCGCCGCATCGCACAGATTGTTCTGGCGGATCGCGATCTCGATCGTCTTGCGGCCCACGCCGAAGCACGAGCACACGGTTGGTCCCGCATCGAAGCCGGCGTCTTTCGCGCGGCCCGCCAGGAGGCTGATGCGGTCGGAAGGCTCCAGCTGCTCCTTGTCGAACATGGTGGCGAGCCACGTGCGGGCCGGCAGGTCGGCGCGCTGCGCGACGAACAGGCAGGCTTCGATGCGGCCGTCGACGAGGTGCACGGCGCGGTACATGCCGCCGTTCTTGTCCTCCACTTCGATCCAGTCCGCGTCGTCGTCGTGCACGTCCAGCAGCTTGCGGGCCCAGTCGTGCGCGGCGGCGAACGGCTTGCGGCCCGCCAGTTCGTAGCGGACGAAGTCCTTGCCCTGCACGCGCGTCCAGTTGGCCGCCTCGCGCAGCGGCAGTTCCGTGCGCGACAGGATGAAACCGTACCACGTGACGCCGAACGGTTCGATGCGCACGGGCGTGTGCTTGAATTCCGGCTCGCCCGACACGGGGTCGACGGCCGGGTTGACGACGGTGCCCACGCGCGCGTCGGATGCCGTCTGGCCGCTCCAGTGGATCGGCATGAACACGCTGCCGCGTGCGATGCCGCCGCCGTGCTGCACGCGCGCCACGACGGCGCCCCAGTCGCTCGTCACGCGCGCCAGCTCTCCCGCCTTCACGCCGCACAGCAGCGCATCCTGCGGGTGCATGTCGATATACGGTTCCGGAATGTGCTCCGCCAGTTTCTGCGAGCGGCCCGTGCGCGTCATCGTGTGCCACTGGTCGCGCACGCGGCCCGTGTTCAGCACGAGCGGATATTCGCCGCCCGGCAGGTGCGCCGGTGCGCGCGGCACGGTCGGCACGAAGCGCGCACGGCCGTCGCCATGCGCGAAGCGGCCATCGCCGAACAGGCGCGCCGTGCGCTCGCCCGGCGTGCGCACGGGCCACTGGACGGGGTCGAGCGCGTCGTAGTCGGCGCGCGTCATGCCGGACAGGCCGCCGATGTCGAACAGGCGACGGCGCTGGCCGTCGGTGCCGTTCTTGAACGCGGACAGGCGCGCATGTTCGTCGAAGATCTCGTGCGCGGATTTGAAATCGAAACCGGTAAAGCCCATGCGGCGCGCGACGTCGCACATGATGTCCCAGTCCGCGCGCGCGGTGCCCGGTGCGGACAGGAACGCGCGCTGGCGCGAGATGCAGCGCTCGGAATTGGTGACGGTGCCGTCCTTCTCGCCCCAGCCGAGGGCCGGCAGCAGTACGTGCGCCATCTCGTTCGTGTCGGTGCCGAGGACGATGTCGCTCGCGACGACCAGCTCGCATTTTTCCAGCGCGCGCCGGGCCTGGTCGGCATCGGGCAGGCTCACGAGCGGGTTCGTCGCCATGATCCACACGGCTTTCACTTTACCGTCCTCGATGGCGCGGAACAGGTCGACGGCCTTCAGGCCCGGCTTGTCCGCCATGCGCGGCGAACCCCAGAATTCCTGCAGCGCGGCGCGTTGCGCGGCGTCGTCGAGGTCCATGTGCGCGGCCAGCATGTTCGCGAGGCCCCCCACTTCGCGGCCGCCCATCGCGTTCGGCTGGCCCGTCAGCGAGAACGGCCCCATGCCGGGACGGCCGATGCGGCCCGTGACCAGGTGGCAGTTGATGATGGCGTTGACCTTGTCGGCGCCGGCCGTGGACTGGTTCACGCCCATCGTGAACGCCGTCACGACCTTTTCGGTATTCGCGAACAGGTCGTAGAAGCGCTCCAGGTCGCGCGGGTCGAGGCGGCAGGTTTTCGCCACTTCCGCCAGCGAGCCCGCCTTGGCGGCCGCATCCAGCGCATCCGCCACGCCCGTCGTGTGGGCGTCGATGAACGCGTCGTCGGCCGCGTGCTGCGCCAGGTGACCCAGCAGGCCGTCGAACAGCCACACGTCCGTGCCCGGTTTCACGGGCAGGTGCAGGTCGGCGATGTCGCACGTGGCCGTGCGGCGCGGGTCGACGACGACGACTTTCAGCGCCGGACGCTCCTGCTTCGCGCGCGCGATGCGCTGGTACAGGGTCGGGTGGCACCATGCGGCGTTCGAGCCCACGAGCACGATCAGGTCGGCCTGCTCGAAGTCTTCGTAGCAGCCCGGCACGATGTCTTCGCCGAACGCGCGCTTGTGGCCGGCCACGGCCGACGACATGCACAGGCGCGAGTTCGTGTCGATGTTCGCGCTGCCGACATAGCCCTTCATGAACTTGTTGGCGACGTAGTAATCCTCGGTCAGCAGCTGGCCGGAGACGTACAGCGCGACGGCGTCCGGCCCGTGCTCCGCGATCACGCGCGCGAAGCCCTGCGTCACCTTGTCCAGCGCTTCGTCCCACGACGCTTCGCGCAGCGCGCCCTCTTCGCGCAGCATCGGCGCGAGCAGGCGGCCGCGGTTGCCGAGTGTCTCGCCCAGCGCGGAACCTTTGACGCACAGGCGGCCCTGGCTGGCCGGGTGCGCCGTGTCGCCCGCGATCGCAACGGCGCCGTCCTGCCCGACCTGGGCGCTGACGCCGCAACCGACGCCGCAATACGGGCACGTCGTCTTGACGGTGGTAGGGATGGCGGACAACTTCATGTGCAACTCCTCGTCAGGCCGCTCGGCCGAACAGCAACTGGTCGCGGATGGACGAGATGTCCGTCCGCTGTTGAATCAGGTCGAAGTACCAGGGGCCGTCCGCGACGTCCCCGTACAACACGGCGCCCGTCAGGCGGTTGCCCGCGACGACGAGACGTTTGTAGATGCCGCCGCGGCGGTCGCGCAGCACGAGGTCTTCGCTGCCCTCGCCGCCCACGATGTCGCCGGCGGAGTACAGGTCCACGCCCGTCACCTTCAGCTTCGTCGCGGTGGCCTGCTGCACGTAGCGGCGGTGGCCGGCGCCCGCGAGGTGGGCGGCGCAAACGCGCGCCTGGTCCCAGATCGGCGCGACGAGGCCGAACGTGGCGCGGCGGTGCTGCACGCATTCGCCGACGGCGTACACGCGCGGGTCGTAGGTCTGCAAGGTGTCGTCGACGACGATCGCGCGCTCGCAATGCAGGCCCGCGGCTTTCGCCAGTTCGATGTTCGGGCGCACGCCGGCCGCCATCACGACGAGGTCCGCGTCCACGGTTTCGCCATCCTCGAAGCGCACGGAACGCACGCGGTCCTCGCCCTCGATGGCGACGGTCTGGCGGTTCAGCAGGATGCGCAGGCCGCGCTGTTCCAGGCTGGCGCGCAGCAGTTCGGCAGCGGGCGGGTCGAGCTGCTGGTTCATCAGGCTGCCCGTCACGTGCACGACGGCGACTTCCATCCCCTGGCGCAGCAGGCCATTGGCCGCTTCCAGGCCGAGCAGGCCGCCGCCGATGACGACGGCCTTCCCGCCCGCGCGCGCGGCTTCGAGCATCGTGTCGACGTCGCTGATGTCGCGAAAACCGATCACGCCCGGCAGCTGGTGGCCCGGCACCGGCACGATGAACGGCTTCGAGCCCGTGGCGATCAACAGGCGGTCGTACGGCACGGCGAGGCCGGACGCGGCGTGCACGACGCGCTTCTTGCGGTCGATGCGCACGACCGGGTCGCCCGCGTGCAGGGTGATGCCGTTGGCGTCGTACCACTCGCGCGTGTTGAGCATGATGTCGTCGACGGTCTTTTCGCCGGCGAGCACGGGCGACAGCAGGATGCGGTTGTAATTCCCGTGCGGCTCCGCGCCGAACACGGTGATGCGGTACATGTCGGGCGCGAGCTTCAGCAGCTCCTCGACCGTGCGCATGCCCGCCATGCCGTTGCCGATGACGACCAGGCGCGGATGGGCCTTCATTTAGGCACCCACCCAGACCTTGCCGTCCTCGACGCGCACCGGGTAGCTCGACACCGAGTGGTGCGGCGCTTCCAGGCATTCGCCGGTCTGCAGGTCGAAGTGCTGCTTGTAGATCGGCGACGCGACGACGATGCGCTCGCCGATGCTGCCGACGATCCCGCGCGACAGCACGGCAGCGTCCGAGTTCGGATCGTAGTTATCAATGGCGAACAGGCGCGGCGACTCGGCGCCCACGCGGAACACGGCCACCTGGCGCCCGTTCAGCAGGGCGGCGACGCCCGTGTCCGGGACGATCTGGTCGAGCGAGCAGACGGCATTCCACTGGTTCAGTTGGATATCGCGATGCATGGTGTTCTCCTTGTTCGTTTCAATCAATCAGGCGACGGCGATCGGAATGGTGCGGCGGCGTTCTTCCACGGTGGCCGGACGGATCTGGCCGCGCTCCGGCATGAACACGATGTTGTCGTCGGTGCCATCGGTGTTGACGAAGCTGCGGAAGCGCTGGCGCACGGCCGGGTCTTCGACGGCGTTCTTCCACTCGTCGGCATAGGTGTCGACGACGCGCCGCATGTCCGCTTCCAGTTCGGCGGCGATGCCCAGCTTGTCCTCGACGACGACCTGCTTCAGGTACTCCAGGCCGCCTTCCAGGTTCTCGCGCCACGTGCTGGTGCGCTGCAGGCGATCCGCGGTGCGCACGTAGAACATGAGGAAGCGGTCGACCAGCTTCACGACGGTCGCCTCATCGAGGTCCGACGCGATCAGTTCCGCGTGGCGGGGCTTCATGCCGCCGTTGCCGCACACGTACAGGTTCCAGCCCTTCTCGGTGGCGATCAGGCCCACGTCCTTGCCCTGCGCCTCGGCGCATTCGCGGGTGCAGCCGGAGACGCCGAACTTGATCTTGTGCGGCGCGCGCAGGCCCTTGTAGCGGTTTTCCAGCGCGATGGCGAAGCCGACGGAATCGCCCACGCCGTAGCGGCACCACGTGGAGCCCACGCACGATTTCACCGTGCGCAGCGACTTGCCGTAGGCGTGGCCCGATTCGAAGCCGGCCGCGATCAGCTCTTCCCAGATCGCCGGCAGCTGGTCCACGCGGGCGCCGAACAGGTCGACGCGCTGGCCGCCCGTGATCTTCGTGTACAGGCCATACTTTTTCGCGACCTGGCCCACGGCGATCAGGCCGTCCGGCGTCACTTCGCCGCCCGGCATCCGGGGCACGACGGAATACGTGCCGTCCTTCTGGATGTTGCCGAGGAAGTAGTCGTTCGAATCCTGCAGGCTCGCGTGCTCGGGCTTCAGCACGAAGTCGTTCCACGTCGACGCGAGGATGTTGGCGGCGACCGGCTTGCAGATGTCGCAGCCCAGGCCCTTGCCATGCTTGTGCAGCAGTTCGCCGAACGTCTTGATGCCGCCCACGCGGATCAGGTGGTGCAGTTCCTGGCGCGAGTACGGGAAGTGTTCGCACACGTGGTTGTTGACGGCCAGGCCGGCCTTCGCCATCTCTGCCTTCATGATCTGCGTGACGAGCGGCACGCAGCCGCCGCACGACGTGCCAGCGTTCGTGCACGACTTGATCGCGCCGATATCGCACGCGCCGCCGGCCACCGCGTCGGCGATGGTGCCCTTGGTGACGGCGTTGCACGAGCAGACCTGTGCGGACGCGGGCAGCGCGTCGACGCCCAGCGCCGGGCGCGAACCGCCTTCGGCCTGCGGCAGGATCAGGAATTCCGGCGATTCCGGCAGCTCCATATCGTTCAGCATCATCTGCAGCAGGCTGCCGTATTCGGCCGCGTCGCCGATCAGCACGGCGCCCAGCAGCTTCTTGCCGCAGTCGGAGACGACGATCTTCTTGTAGACCTGCTTGCGCTCGTCCGTGAACTGGAAGCTGCGCGCGCCCGGCGTGTTGCCGTGGGCGTCGCCGATCGACGCGACGTCCACGCCCATCAGCTTCAGCTTCGTGCTCATGTCGGCGCCGGCGAAGGCGGCTTCCTGGCCGATCAGCGCGCGCGCGACGATGCGGGCCATTTCGTAGCCCGGTGCGACGAGGCCGAACGTCTGGCCGCCCCACGATGCGCACTCGCCGATGGCGTAGATGTGCGGGTCCGATGCGAGGCAGGCGTCGTCGATGGCGATGCCGCCGCGCGGGCCCAGTTCCAGGCCGCAGGCGCGGGCCAGTTCGTCGCGCGGGCGGATGCCGGCCGAGAACACGATCATGTCCGCTTCCAGGAAGCTGCCGTCCGCGAATTCCATGCGGTGCGTGGCCGACTCGCCGTCCACGATGCGCAAGGTGTTCTTCTGGGTGTGCACGTTGACGCCCAGCGCCTCGATCTTGTTGCGCAGGACGCGGCCGCCCAGGTCGTCGACCTGCACGGCCATCAGGCGCGGCGCGAATTCGACGACGTGCGTGTCGAGGCTCATGTCGCGCAGGGCCTTGGCGCATTCGAGGCCCAGCAGGCCGCCGCCGACGACGACACCGGATTTCGAACGGGCGCCGCATTCCGTCATCTTTTCCAGGTCTTCGATGGTGCGGTAGACGAAGATGTCGTTGCGGTCCTTGCCCGGGACCGGCGGCACGAACGGGTACGAACCCGTCGCGAACACCAGCTTGTCGTAGGAGAGCACGGCGCCATCGGCCAAGGTGACGGTCTTCGCTTCACGGTCGACGGCGACGGCCTTCGCGTTCAGCTTCAGGTCGACCTGGCCGGCGTGCTGCTCGAAGAAGCCCGGGGCGACGAGCGACAGCTGGTCGGCCGTGGTGCCCGAGAAGTACGAGGACAGGTGCACGCGGTCGTAGGCCGGGCGCGGTTCCTCGCACAGCACGGTGACGTGGAAATGGGCATCCTGCTTGGCTTCCGCGAACAGGGTTTCGAGGAATTTGTGGCCCACCATGCCGTGGCCGATGACGATCAGTTTCATGTTGCGACTCCTAAGCTGCAATTACGTGTTCAGGCGGCGGCGGGTGCCGGCGTTTCGGGGACGGTCAGCGTGAAGCGCA
Source organism: Massilia sp. PDC64 (assembly GCF_900101265.1). Classification (GTDB taxonomy): domain Bacteria; phylum Pseudomonadota; class Gammaproteobacteria; order Burkholderiales; family Burkholderiaceae_D; genus Telluria. The sequence continues at coordinate 118,499 of NZ_FMZS01000012.1, read as the reverse complement.
CGCCGATCGCGCACAGCGCCGAGACGAGCACGGCACCGCCAAGGATCAGGAGGGTCTGGCGCACGTCGCCCGTGCCCTTCATCAGGAAGCCGGCCAGCACGGCGCCGACGTTGCCGCCCGCGCCGACGATGCCGGCCACGCCGCCCAGTGCCTTCGGGTTCACGAACGGGACCAGCGCGTAGGTCGAGCCGCAGGCCATGTGGGTGCACAGGCCGAAGGCGAGCATGGCGACGATGGCCAGGGTGACGCTGGTCGTCTGCGAGAACCACAGCAGGCCCAGGCCCTCGCCCAGCATCAGGATGAACAGCAGGTTCACGCGGGAATTCAGGTCGCCGCGGGCGGCGGCACGGTCGGACAGCCAGCCGCCGAGGGCACGGGCGAACAGGGCGAGCAGGCCGAAGCTGCCGGCCGCCATGCCCGCCGCCTTCAGCGACAGGCCGAAGTGGTCGACGTAGTACGTGGCGGCCACGTTGTGGATGAACAGTTCGATACCGAAGCAGGCGCCGTACGTGATGAACAGCAGCCAGGCGCGGTAGTTGCGGCAGGCTTCGAAGAAGCTCGCCCAGCCGCCCTTGCCGCCGCCTTCGAAGGCGATGCCGGCGGCGCGCAGCTCGCTGAAGTTACCTTCCGGGCAATCCTGCGTGAACTTGTAGTAGACGACGGCCATGATGAGCATCATCACGCCCGGGACGATCAGGGCGACGCGCCAGCCCATCGTCTCGCTGACGCCGGCCATGATCACGGCGCCCATCAGGAGGGGCATGGTGGCTTGCGCGACGCCGCCGCCGCTGTTGCCCCAGCCGGCCGACGCCGCGTTGGCGGTGCCGACGACCTTCGGGCCGAACATGACGGAGGTGTGGTACTGCGTGATCACGAAGCTCGCGCCGACGGCGCCGATGCCGAGGCGGAACAGCAGGAAGCTTTCGTAGCTCTGCGCGGCGGCGACGCCCAGCACGGGGATCGCGCCCAGCGCCAGCAGGCCGGTGTAGGTCTTGCGCGGGCCGAAGCGGTCGCACAGCGGGCCGACGATCAGGCGCACGATGATGGTGATGGCGACGGCCGCGATGTTGATGTCGGCGATCTGGCTGACCGACAGGTGGAACTGGCCCTTAATCACCGGCATCAGCGGTGCGCAGGCGAACCAGGCGAAGAAGCAGACGAAGAACGCCACCCAGGTCAGGTGAAACGCGCGCATCTGGGGCGTATCAAAGGAGAATAGCTTGATGCTGTTTGCTTTGCCTGCCATTTTTTATTCCCTTCTTGAAAACGAAAAGGCGCCCGCTGCGTACCGCAGGCGCGACATGGGGAATCGCGGATGCGGTGCAGCGGACGCCGTTGTCCTGTTGCCGGCCCCTCGTTGGACCGGCTCTTGTTTGCTCAGGGATCGCCGTTGATCCCGTTACCTCCGTATTTGCAAGACCCGTGCCAGATGGTTTTCAGGGGGCAGATCGTATTTACCGGGCCTTTCACGCTTCATTGCAGTGCACCATGCACGCTCATGGCGCACCGGTTCGATGCGGTGCGTGCCGCTATGCACCGGCCAGGGCGGTGCGGCGGAGGGGAAAGGATGAGATATAAGTGTCCGGGGCCGAGCCGTCCCAGACCTTGCCGTCCATGAGCACGGAGCGGCGCATCAGGGTGGACGACGCCGGCACGCCGGCCAGCACGGCCGCCTCGCGGTACAGGCCCACGCGGTTCACGCGGGCGGCCACGGCCGCGTAGTCGACGTCGTCGCGCAGCAGGCCCCAGCGCCGGTGCTGGGTCATGAACCACATTGCGTCGGACAGGTACGGGAAGTTGGCCTCGCCCTCGTCGTGGAAGCGCACGGGGTCGGGGTCGATCCAGCGCCGGCCCAGGCCATTGTCATAATCGCCATGCAGGCGCGCGGCGATGGCCCGGCGGTCCGCGTTCACGTAGGCAGGACTGGACAGGACTTCGGCCGCCGCGTCGCGGTTCTCCTCCGACGCGTCGAGCCAGCGCCCCGCTTCCAGCACGGCCGCGATCAGCGAACGGCATGCATGGGGATTCGCGTCGACGAAGGCGGCCGTCGCGCCGAGCGCCTTGCCGGGGTGGTCGGGCCAGATGTCCTGGCTCGTCGCGACCGTGAAGCCGCTGCCGTCCAGCTGGGCGCGGGCGCTCCACGGTTCGCCGGCGCAAAACCCGTCCATGTGTCCGGCCGCCAGGTTCACGGCCATCTGGCTGGGCGGGACGGTCACCACCTGGGCGTCGCGCACGGGATCGATCCCGCCCGCCGCCAGCCAGTAATAGAGCAGCATCGCATGGTTCCCGGTCGGGAACGTGTGCGCGAACGTGAAGCGGCGGGTGCCCCTGCGCATGGCGGCGGCCAGCGTGCCGAGGTCCGTCACACCCTGGCGGGCGAGCGCGCGCGACAAGGTGATGGCCTGGCCGTTGCGCGACAAATTCATCAGCACGGCCATGCGCGTGGGCGCCGTGCCGATGCCGTTCTCCACGCCGTACAGCAAACCATATAGAACATGCGCCGCGTCGATCTCGCCCTGCAGCAGGCGGTCACGCATACCCGACCACGAATGCTGGCGCGCGAGTTCCAGCTTGATGCCGTATTTGTCGTCCAGCCCCAGCACGGACGCCATCACGAGGGACGCGCAATCCGTCAGGGGCATGAAGCCGGCCCTGATCACGGTCTTTTCCGGCCGGTCCGAGCCGGCGATGAATGCGTGAGCCATCGTTTCCTTTGTTTAGCCTAATAGATCCTCGACGTCGAGGATGCGCTGGGCGACTTCGGCCAGCTTGAGCTTCTTGTTCATCGCCATGCTGCGCAGCCGCTGGTAGGCCTCTTCCTCCGTCAGCCGGTTGCGCGCCATGAGCACGCCCTTGGCCCGTTCGATCAGCTTGCGGTCGGCGAGCTGGCGGCGCGTGTCCGACAACTCGTCCAGCAGCTTCTGCTCGCGGTGGAACCGCTTCATGGCCACGTCCAGCACGGGTTTCACGCGCTCGGCCTGCAGCCCGTCCACGATGTACGCGCTGACGCCGGCGTCGATCGCGGCGTCCATGCTGGACGGCGTCTGGTCGTCCGTGAACAGGACGATGGGCCGCGGCTCGTCGCGCGTGGCGATCACGATGTGTTCGAGGACGTCGCGCGCGTCGGATTCGCTGTCGATGATGATCATGTCCGGCTGGATCTGGGCGATCCGCTCGGGCAGGAAGATGTCGGCGGGAAGCGAGGCGACGATGTCGTAGCCGGATTCCAGCAGGCCGATACGCAGGGCCGTGTTGCGTCTGGCCTGCGCGGCGAGCGTGGCCTCGTCCGCGGCATCGCTGGACGCGGTGTTGACGACGACGATGCGCAGGGTGCGCTGGACCTTGGACGGCGGTTTCATGCCTTCTGGATATGCAAGTTCCGGGCCAGCCGCTCAGATATTCATGTTCGGTATTTCAGGAGTGCGAATCAACACGAGTTGTCGCACAGAAAATATTCACGAAACGCATGGGAAGCATCACAAATCAAAAGTTCATTTATGACGCGGTTGTCCCTATACTGCATCGCAACACGACAGATTTCTTACGGAGATGACCATGAATACCGCAACGATCACCCAGGCGCAGACCAAAACGCTGCGCCAGCACATTGCCGACACCCTGGGCAAGATCCGCAAGTTTGCGATCGAACTGTACGAAGCGCACGGCGGCTTGATCGTGCCGGACGCCGCGCAACCGGGCAGCGGCGCCCTGGCCCGCCGCAAGATGCAACAGCAGGCCGGCACCATCATCCTGGGCCCGTTCTGCGCAGCCGCGCTGGCCCCGGAAGCCGTCCGCGAAACGCCGAACAACTAATCAAGCCAAGGATAAAGAACATGACCCCGATCGAATACGTCACCGTCGCCATCGCCGCAGCCGCCGTCGTCACCCGCATCGTGATGTTCGTGCGCAACCCGTCGCTCACCGCCCCGTCCGAACTGTGGCTGGCGCAAGAGCCGACCGAACTGTGGATGGGCGACTACGCGAAGCCGAAGGCAGCTGCCTGAAGCATCCGGCTGTAACACCATCGTCTCCACACGCCCGGCATTGGCCGGGCGTTGTTTTTTGTGCGCTGCAATATCGGCTATGTACGCTACCGTACTTACGCACGCGCGCCACTCCCCCGTAGCGAATCCGCCCAGCACCATAGTCGGCTGAGCTAGAATGCTTTTTTGCAATTTCTCACCAAGAAAGCATTCTTGTTCTTCATTTATCCACCCGACTGATGATGCGACTTCCCGCCCTCCCCATTCTCGCCGCGCTGCTGGCGCTACCCGCCGCCGCCTCGACACCCGTGACCCTCGACCAGGCCATGGCCAACCCCGACTGGATCGGTCCTCCCGTGGAAGCGGCGTGGTGGAACTGGGACGGCAAGCAGGTCATCTATCAACAGAAGCGCGCCGGCTCGCCGCTGCGCGACACGTATCGCGTGAACGCGACGAAGGCCGGCACGGCGGCGCAGGTCGCGGACGCCGAACAGGCGAAGCTGGACAGCCCGGAGATGCTGTACAACCGCGCCCGCACCCGCGCCGTCGTCGTGCGCAACGGCGACCTCTTCGAGCGCGACCTCAAGTCGGGCGCCCTCGTGCAGATCACGCGCGGTGCCGGCGTGACGATCCAGGCCGTCCAGTACACGGCCGACGAGCGCGGCGTGCAGTACCGCGTCGGCGACGACTGGTTCGCGTGGGACCGCAACGAACGCGTGGCGGGCCCCGTCGCCCTGCCGCGCGCCGCCAAGGATCCGAACGTGACGGAAGCCGACCCTCTCCGCGACATGCAGCTGCGCCTGTCGACGATCCTCAAGCGCCAGAAGGACGAGCGCGACGCGACCCGCGCGCATGCGGAAGAACTGCGACGCGCCGACCCGACCCGCGCGCCCTCCCCCATCTACCTGGGCGACAAGGTCGCGATCCTGAACAGCGCCCTGTCGCCGGACGGCCGCTGGCTGCTCGTCGTCACGGGACCGAAGAACGCGGACAAGGGCCGCGCGGGCAAGATGCCCCGCTACGTGACGGAAAGCGGCTACGAGGAATTCTCGGAAGAGCGCACGCGCGTGGGCCGCAACAGCCCCGCCGGCCACGGCCTGAAACTCGTGAACCTGGCGACGCGCGACGTGAAGGACCTGGCGCTGGACGCCCTGCCCGGCATCGCGGTCGACCCGCTGGCCAAACAGCGCGCGGAGCACAAGCTCGATCCGCTGAAGGGCAACCGCCCGGTGATGATCGGCTTCGACGGCGAGGCGATCACGTGGAGCCAGAACGGCGCCAACGTGGCCGTCATGTTCCGGTCCGTCGACAACAAGGACCGCTGGATCGCCACCGTCGACCTGCCGCGCGCGACACTCCTCCCCGTGCACCGCCTGACGGACGAGGCCTGGGTCAACTACGACAACAACGAATTCGGCTGGCTGCCGGACGGCTCCACGCTGTGGTACCTGTCCGAGGAAAGCGGCTATTCCCACCTGTACGTGCGCGACGCGGCCGGCCGTACGCGCGCGCTCACGCAAGGGCGTTGGGAAGCGGGCGACGTCGCGTGGTCCGCGGACGGCCGCACGGCCTGGCTGCTGTGCAACCGCAAGGCCCCGCACACGTACGAAGTCTGCGCCGTCGATGCAGCGAACGGCGCCACGCGCGAAGTGAGCAGCCTCGCGGGCGTGCAGGACTTCCGCCTGTCGCCGGACCAGGGCAAGCTGCTCGTGCACTACTCCGGCCCGTACCTGCCGGCGCAGCTCGCGACGGTGCCGTCGCACGGCGGCGAGGCCGTCAGGCTGACGGACACGCGCACGCCGGAATTCAAGGCGCGCGAATGGATCCAGCCGCAGTTCGTGACGATCCCGTCGACGCACGGCGCCGACCCGATCTGGGCCAAACTGTACCGCCCCGCGCAGCTCGAGCCGGGTAAAAAATATCCAGTGGTGATGTTCGTGCACGGCGCGGGCTACCTGCAGAACGTCACGCAACGCTACACGCCGTACTTCCGCGAGCAGATGTTCCACAACCTGCTCGTGCAGAACGGCTACGTCGTCCTCGACATGGACTACCGTGCGTCGAAAGGCTATGGCGTCAAATGGCGCACGGCGATCTACCGCCAGATGGGCCATCCGGAACTGGACGATTACCTGGACGGCGTGAACTGGATGATCGCGAACCAGCAGGGCGACGCATCCCGCGTGGGCATCTACGGCGGCAGCTACGGCGGCTTCATGACCCTGATGGGCATGCTGCGCGCCCCGGACGTCTTCAAGGCCGGCGCCGCGCTGCGTCCCGTGACCGACTGGACCACGTACAACCACGAGTACACGGCCAACATCCTGAACACGCCGGACCTCGACCCGGACGCCTATAAAACGTCGTCGCCGATCGAGTACGCGCAGAACCTGAAGGGCCACCTCCTGATCGCGCACGGCATGATCGACGATAACGTGTTCTTCCAGGACTCCGTGCGCATGGCGGAGCGGCTGATCGAGCTGAAGAAGGACCACTGGGAGCTGGCGCCGTATCCGCTCGAGCGGCATTCCTTCGTGCAGCCGGAGGCGTGGTATGACGAGTACCGGCGGATTTATCAGCTGTTCGAGCGGACGCTTAAGTAACAAAAAACGCTTACGTATAAACACCGTCGTTCCCGCGCAGGCGGGAACCCAATTTTGCTCGCGCTTCGGTAACGCATGAAACCTTGGGTCCCCGCCTCCGCGGGGACGACGTATCTTATGTCGCGTTCAAATCAATCCGTTTTGGCTCCGGCCTCGAACCACTTCCCCACCTCCGCCCTTTCCGCCTCCGTCATCCCGGTCATGTTCGCCAGCGGCATCGCCTTGAGCTGCACGGCCTGCTGATAGATGCGGGGCGCGTTCTGCGCGATGCCGTGCGCGTCGTCCAGCATCACGCCGGCCGGTGCGCTCGCGAACCCGGGCTGCGTCGGATGCGCCGCGTGGCACGACACGCAGCGCTGGCGCAGGATCGTCTCCACCCGCGCGAACGGCACCGTCTCTTTCGACACATCCGGCCGCGGCGGCGCCAGCACCACGGCAAGCCCCAGCAGCAGCGCCACGCCGATGGCCGGATACACCCACTCCACGCGGCCCTTGTGGCGCAGGTTGAAGAAGTGGCGGATGAAGACGCCGGCCGCCATGATCGTGCCCAGCACGGCCCACGCATGCGGGTGGCGGTAGGTCATCGCGAAGTGGTTGCTGATCATGATGAACAGCACCGGCAACGTGAAATAGTTGTTGTGGACGCTGCGCTGCTTGCCGCGGATGCCGTAGACGGGATCCGGCTTCTGCCCCGCGCGCATCGCCTCCACCATTTTGCGCTGGCCGGGAATGATCACCATCGCCACGTTCGCGACCATGATCGTGCCGATCATCGCGCCCACGTGGATGTAAGCCGCGCGGCCGCTGAGGAAGTGCGTGAGCACCCAGGCCGCGCCGACCAGCAGCGCGAAGATCACCGCGCCGAACGCGAGGTCGTGCTTGCCCAGTTTCGAGCGGCACAGCAGGTCGTACACGATCCAGCCGGCGACGAGGCTCCCGAGCCCGAGGCCGATGGCCTGCCAGCTCGAGAGGTCGGCCACGCTGCGGTCGACCATCATCGCCTGGGCATTCAGCCAGTACACGATGACGAGCAGCGCGAAGCCCGACAGCCACGTCGAATACGCTTCCCATTTGAACCAGTGCAGTTCCGCCGGCAGCTCGGCCGGCGCGACGAGGTATTTCTGCGGGTTGTAGAACCCGCCGCCGTGCACGGCCCACAGCTCGCCCGCCACGCCCTTCTTCGCGAGGTCGGACCCGGCGGCCGGCGGGCGCAGCGAATTGTCCAGCCAGACGAAGTAGAACGACGCGCCGATCCAGGCGATGCCGGTGATGACGTGCAGCCAGCGCACCAGCATGTTCATCCATTCGAGTACGTACGGCACCAGGTATTCCATCGAGGCTCCTCAGCGTGACCGGCAGGCGACACCGGCGTCGATATATTTTCTAGAACATGAAAAATATCGTATATTTAAAATCAGACTACATATATAACAATCCTATAAAAACTACCCCATGTCCAGCCTGCCCCAGCACCTCGACCTGCACCTGATCCGCATCCTCTACCTGCTGCTCGTCGAGAAGAACGTCTCCCGCGTCGCCCTCAAGCTGAATCAGCCGCAACCGTCGATTTCCGCCTCGCTGCGCAAGTTGCGCGAGCTGACGGGCGACCCGCTGCTCGTACGCGGCGCGCGCGGCATGGTGCCGACCCAGCACGGCGAAAGCCTGCTCAAGCCGGCCAAGCGCATCCTCGACGAGACGGAGAGCCTGTTCGTCCGCAAGACGCCGTTCGTGCCGGAACAGGCGGACCGCACGTTCCACATCGCCGCCCCCGACTACCTCGACACGCAGTTCCTGCCGGGCGTCGTCGCGTCGATCCGGCGCGGGGCGCCGAACAGCCGCGTGACGATCCACCACCTGGGCCCGGGCACGGACTACCTGCGCATGCTGTCGGACGGCGAGATGGACCTCGTCATCGCCAACTGGGACGAGCCGCCGTCGCACCTGCACATCTCGAAACTGTTCGAAGACCCGATCATCTGCACGATGCGTGCCGACAGCGCCTACGCCAAGCGCACGGCGTCCGACGCGATGACGGTCGAGGACTACCTCACCTTGCCCCACATCGCGCCGACCGCGATGCTGCCCGGCTACCACGGCGTGATCGACGCCTTCCTCGAGCGGCAAGGCCTGCACCGCAAGGTGGCCGTCGAATCGCCCTATTTCGGCCTGATCCCGTACATGCTCACGCAGACGGACCTCGTGCTGACGACGGGGCGCCAGTTCATCCGCTTCTACGAAAAGACGCTGCCGCTGAAAAACTTCACGGTGCCGATCAAGTTCCCGCCGATGCGCTTTTATCAACTATGGCACCAGCGCGTGCACCAGTCGCCGGAACACAAGTGGCTGCGCGACCAGGTGACGGCCGCAGCCAAGCTGGTCGTCAACCGGTAATTACTGCGCCTTCTGGGTGTTCTGCGCCTGCATCGCCTGCAGTTTTTGCTGCATTTGTTCCGTCATCTGCTGGAAGTGCACGGCCAGCCGGCGGCACGCGTCCTGCTTCGCTTCGCACAGCACTTTCATCTCGACGAACGTGCCCTCGTCCGTCTTGCGGACCAGGCGGCGGACGACGGCCGGGTAGGCTTCGTGCCCCTGCGGCACGAACGACCATACGGCGACCTCCGGCTTCTCGATGGCGTAGAAGGTCCAGCCGCCCGGGTGGGAGACCTTGGCGTCCGGATTCTTTTGCAGCGCGGCCAGCGCGTCGGCGACTCTCTTGTAGCCGAGCGGACGGGGCTCCAGCTTCGACTGGGCGTGAACGGCGCCCGAGAATGCGAGGGCGGCGGCGAGGAAGGGAATGGCAAGTCGTTTCATGGGGCAAGTATTAATTAGCATGACGACATCGTGACATGCCCGGCGCATCCCGGCAACACGATTCGCGCGGCCCCCGCGCCACCGATCCATGTAAAAATCACGTGCGGCAAAAAATATTTGCGAAACGCATGAACCTTGGCGCGGCCGGCGGGTATTCACCGCAAAACAGCAGAGAGCGCATGCGTGAACGGAAACATTGAAGGAGCGGCCGAGAACGAGGCCAGCCTGGTGGGTCGGGTCGCGGCCGGGGACCGGCGCGCCTTCGAGATGCTGTACCGCGTGTATTTTCCGCGCCTGGCGCGCTTCCTGCAACGGATGACGCGCAGCGTGCCGTTGATCGAGGAAATCGTCAACGACACCCTGCTCGTCGTCTGGCAGAAGGCCGCCACGTTCGACGGCAGCTGCAAGGTGTCGACCTGGGTGTTCGCGATCGCTTACCGCAAGGCCTGCAAGGCCCTGCACGCCCTCGACGAGCCGCTGGACGCCCCGGCCGACGAGTGCGCCGCGGACGACGCGGGCCGGCCCGACTGGCGCTTCGAGCAGCAACGCCTCGCGCATGCCGTCGACGCCGCCCTCGCCACGTTGCCGCTGGCGCAGCGGGCCGCGTTCCAGCTGACCTTCTATCACGACATGGGCTACGCAGAAATCGCAGAAATCATGGAATGTCCCGTCAACACCGTCAAAACGCGCCTGTTCCACGCGCGCCGCCGCCTGGCAACGCTGCTGGAAGACCAGCTGGAGGTCCGGCCATGAACCCGCATACCGACCACCTGGAAGCGCAGGACGCCCTGCCCTGGCTCGCCAACGGCACCCTCGCCGGCGCCGAACGGGAACGCGTGCAGGCCCACGTGGAAACCTGCGCCCACTGCCGCGCCGACCTCGCCCTGCTGCGCACGGTGCATGCCGCGGGGCCGGGTCCGGACCTCGACGTCGATCCGGACCGCGCGTTCGCCAGGCTGATGCCGCAACTGGACGCCGCACCGGCGCAGGAAAAGTCAGGAATGCTGCAACGCTGGCGCAACCGCATGGCCGCCAACGACGGCACCTGGCTGCGCGCGGCCGTCGCCTTGCAGTTCTGCGCGATCGCCGTGCTGGGTGCGCTGCTGGCGCGCCCGTCCGGGCAGCCCGACAGCTACCGCGTCCTCGGTGCGGCCGGCGCGAACGGCATGGCGCGCGTCGTCGTGACCTTCCGGCCCGACACGCCGGAAGCGGAACTGCGCCGCATCGTGCGCGCCAGCGGTGCGCGCATCGTCGGCGGGCCCACCGTCACGGATGCGTGGCTGGTCGGCGCGGACGGCCGGCTCGACCCGGTGCTGGCCCGGCTGCGCGCGGAGCCGGCCGTGACCCTGGCCGAACCGCTCGTCGTGGACAAGCAGCCGTGAAGACGCACCTGTTCGCCCGCCTGCTCGCCCTGTGTGCGGCACTGATCGCGCTCGGGTGCGTGGTCCCGCGCGCGAGCGCGGACGCGCAGGCGGCCACGCACCCGGTCTCGACGCCGGCGCCCGCGACACGGCAGGTGCTCGTGATGCTGCGCATGCCGTCGCCGCACTTCCGCCCCGACGGCGCCTACGGCGGCGGCTACACGGAGGACGGCACCCGCGCCGCGCGCCGCCGCGTCGCGCGCGACCTGGCCGCCGCGTACGGCCTGCGCGTCGTCGACGACTGGCCCATGCCCGCCATCGGCATCGACTGCTTCCTGATGGAGGACACGGGGACGGACCCCGTCGACCGCCTGCTCGACACGCTCGCACACGACCCGCGCGTCGCGTGGGCCCAGGCCATCCAGGAATACCACGGCTTGGCCGAAGGCGACCCGCTGCTGCCCGTGCAGCCGGCCGCGCACGCATGGCAGCTCCCCGCGCTGCACCGCGCCGGCACGGGACGCGGCGTGACGGTGGCCGTCATCGACAGCGGCGTCGACGCCACCCACCCGGACCTCGACGGCCAGATCAAACTGCGGCGCAACTTCGTCGACGCGTATCCGGACGGCGCGGAAGCGCACGGCACGGCCGTCGCCGGCATCATCGCCGCGCGCGAAGGCAATGGCGTGGGCATCGCGGGCATCGCACCGGGTGCCAAACTGCTCGCGCTGCGCGCGTGCTGGGAAACGGCCGGGCCGCCCGCCCGCTGCAACAGCTTCACGCTGGGCAAGGCGATCAATTTTGCGCTGATGAGCGATGCGCGCGTCATCAACATGAGCCTCGGCGGTCCGCGCGACCGGCTGCTGGAAGCGCTGCTGGACGCGGCCCTCGCGCGGGGCGTGACGCTCGTCGGCGCGGCCGATCCGACGCAGCCCGACGGCGGCTTTCCCGCGTCGCATCCCGGCGTGATCGCGGTGGCGTCCGACACGCAGCGCGCGCCGCCGCCCGGATCGCTGCGCGCGCCGGGGACGGACGTGCCCACGGCGCTGCCGGGGGCGCGCTTCGGGCTGGTGTCCGGCTCGTCGTACGCGTCGGCCCACGTGGCGGGGCTCGCGGCGCTCGTGCTGGAACTGCGTCCCGCGACGACGCCGGCGAAGTTGCGGGCCGACCTCGACGGCGGCGCACGCATGCTGCCCGCCGCGCTGGCCTCGGGTGCCGGACAAGCTGGTAGCATAGACGCCTGCGCGGCCGTTGCGCGCGCCGCCGGAGCCTGTTTTTGCCTATGCCCTTCCACCGCCACGACCGCCAGCCTTCCCTCCCCTCGCCCGCGCTGAAACCTGTCGCGGGCGCGTTCGCATTCCTTGTCGCCGCCTCCGCCGCGGCGCCCGGCGCATTGGCCCAGACCAGTGCCGACCTCTCCGTCGTGTCCGAATACGCGATGCGCGGCGTTTCGCTGGGCCGCAATCCCGCCGTGCAGCTGCGCGTCGACCACGACTTCGACGGCGGCTGGTATGCCGGCACGTTCGCGTCGCCCATCGACCTGTACGGCCGGGGCCAGGGCCTCCTGATCGTCTATGGAGGGCGCGCGCTGCCGCTGACGACGAAGCTGTCGTGGGATGCCGGCGTCACGCGCACGATCTATTTGCGCAACCGCGAGGTCGATTACAACGAGTTCTACGCCGGCCTGACGTACGACCGCGTCAATGCGCGCGTGTCGTATTCGCCGGCGTACTACGGCGGCGGCCGCACGGTCTACCTCGACCTGAACGGCGGCATCCCGCTGGGCGAGCGGGTGGCGCTGGCCCTGCATGCGGGCCTGCTGCATCCGCTCGATACGGATTACCACTGGAGCGAACGGGACCGCGCCGACCTGCGCGCCACGCTCGCGTACGACACGGGCGACTGGCGCCTGCAGGCCGGCGTGCAGACCCTCGTGCACGGCGCCGGCAACGGCCTGCCGCGCGCCCGCGCCCTGTTCGCCGGCGCCAGCCTGCGTTTTTAAAAACACCGCGCTCCGATTGAACCTTGCACGCGCGAGGGGGCATTCACGTCGTCCTTTCCCTCAGAGGTGCAATCATGAACCTGCAATCGAATCCGGCCGTGCGCCTCCTGTGCGGCATCGTCCTCGGTGCAGCCGTCGCGGCCTGCGGCGGCGGCGACGACCATCCGATGATGACGCCCCCCGCCACCATGCCTCCGGCGATCACGAGCGCCTTCACGACGACGGCCCTCGTCACCGACCAGTCCAGCGGCGCCGCCCACACCGACACCCACCTCGTCAACGCGTGGGGCATCGCATTCAACCCGACGGCCTTCGTCTGGGTCGCGAACAACGGCACGGCGACGTCGACGCTGTACGACGGCAACGGCGTGCCGCAGACGCTCGTCGTCGCGGTTCCCGCGGGCGTCACCGGCATCGTGTACAACGGCAGCCAGGACTTCAAGGTCACGCAGAACGGCGTGACGGGCGCGAGCCCGTTCATCTTCGCGGGCGAGACGGGCACCGTGTCGGGCTGGTCGCCGGCCGTGAACCGCACGAACGCCGTGACGGCCGTCGACACGGGCGGCAGCGCCGTCTACAAGGGCCTCGCCATCGGCGCGTTCTCGGGCGCCAACTACCTGTACGCGGCCGACTTCCGCAACAACCGCATCGACGTCTACAACGCGAGCTTCCAGAAAGCCACGCTGCCGGGCGGCTTCACCGATCCGAACCTGCCGGCCGGCTACGCGCCGTTCGGCATCCAGGCCATCGGCGACCGCATCTACGTCGCATATGCGCAGCGCGAGACGAGCGGCAACGACGAGGTCAAGGGCGCCGGCCTCGGTGTCGTCGACGTGTACGACACGGGCGGCGTCTTCCTGCACCGGCTGGCGGCGGGCGGCGCGCTGAATGCGCCGTGGGGCATGGCGCTGGCGCCGGCCAACTTCGGGGACTTCAGCAATGCGGTGCTCGTCGCGAACTTCGGCGACGGCAGGATCAACGCGTACAACCCGTCCAACGGCGCGTTCATCGGCACGTTGTCGAAGGCCGACCGCACGCCCATCGTCATCGACGGCCTGTGGGGTATCGCATTCGGCAACGGCGTGCAGAACCAGCCCACGAACACGCTGTTCTACACGGCGGGGCCGAGCGACGAGTCGCACGGGATCTACGGGCGGATCGACATGCAGTAATTGTCAGAGGAAGGACGCGAACATGGCGATCGTTGCCGCCGCCATCACGCCCGTGCACAGCCAGCCCAGTGCACGCAGGCGCGGCGCGATCGTCAGGTCGCCCATGATGCGCGGGCTCATTGCTACCAGCATCATGATCGCCATCACGGGCACGGCGATGACGCCGTTCAGCACGGCGCTCCAGTACAGCGCCTTGATCGGGTCGAGCGGCATGAAGTTGATGCCGACGCCGGCCAGCGTGGCGACGATGATGATGCCGTAGAACTTGCGCGCGGCGGAGAATTCCGCGCCCAGGCTGCTCTTCCAGTGGAACGTGCCGGCCATCGCATACGCGGCGGAACCGGCCAGCACGGGGATCGCGAGCAGGCCCGTGCCGACGATGCCGAGCGCGAACAGGACGAACGCGAGTTCGCCCGCGACGGGTTTCAGCGCCGATGCGGCCTGCGCCGACGACTGGATGTCGTGCACGCCCTGCGCGTGCAGGGTGGCGGCCGTCGTCAGCATGATGAAGAACGCGACGCCGTTCGACACGGCCATGCCCACGAGCGTGTCGAAGCGGATGCGGCCCAGCTGGCGCTCGACCTGGTCGGGTGCGCGCCGCAGCGGCTCCGCATTGTCGTCCGCGCGCAATTCCTCGACTTCCTGCGACGCCTGCCAGAAGAACAGATAGGGGCTGATCGTCGTGCCGAACACGGCGACGATGGTGGTGAGGTAGTCCTTGTTCCACGCGACATGCGGCCACACGGTGGTCTTCAGCACGACGCCCCACGGCACGTGCACGACGAACACGGTGGCCACGTACGCGAGCAGCACGAGCGTGAGCCATTTGAGCAGGTTCACGTAGCGCTGGTAAGGAACGAATACCTGCAACAGCACGGACAGCACGCCGAAGCCCACGGCATACCACAGCGGCCGGCCGGGCGCGACGAGCGCCATCGCCTGCCCCATCGCCGCCACGTCGGCCGCGATGTTGATGACGTTTGCGACGAGCAGCAGGCCCACGATGCCCCATACCACCTGGCGCGGCGCATAACGCTGCAGATTGGTGGCGAGCCCTCTCCCTGTCACGCGGCCGATGTTGGCGCTGATGACCTGGATGGCGGCCATCAGCGGATACGTCAGCAGCAATGTCCACAGCAGGTTGAACCCGAACTGGGCACCCGCCTGCGAATACGTGGCGATGCCGCTCGGGTCGTCGTCGGCCGCGCCCGTGATCAGGCCCGGACCCAGCTTCGACAGCCAGGTCGATGCCTCGGGCGACGGCGGCGCGATGGTGGTCTCCTCGGATTTCATGAAGACCATCATGCACCCATGTGGGGCGGGGATATGTACGGTTGCGCACACAATGTACGGACCGTAACCTTACCCCGTCGCCCCTGCGAAGGCAGGGGCCCAAGTTGCTCGCCTACCCCAATGCACGCAAAATTGGGTCCCCGCCTGCGCGGGGACGACGGTATGCACGTGCCGCGTTACTTTTCAGCCGCGATCCACTTCTCCACCTGCGCCTGCAGGATCGGCAACGGCAGCGTCCCATCCCCCAGCACCACTTCGTGGAACTTCGCGAAGCTGAACTTCGGCCCCAGTTCCTTTTGGGCCCGCGCACGCAGGTCGAGGATCTTCAGCGCGCCCACCTTGTACGCCAGCGCCTGGCCCGGCCACACCATGTAGCGCTCGATCTGGTTCGCCGCCCGCGCCTCGCTGTAGCCCAGGTTGTCCATCATGTACTTGACCGCCTGCTCGCGCGACCAGCCCTGCGCGTGCATGCCCGTGTCGACGACGAGGCGCACGGCGCGCAGCAGTTCGTCGTTCAGGTGGCCATAGTACGCGGACGGATCGTCGTACAGGCCGAAGTCGCGGCCCAGGGTCTCGCAGTACAGCGCCCAGCCTTCCGTGTACGCGGCGGCGCTCGGGTGCTCGGTGAAGAACTTGCGGAAGTCCGGCAGCGGCAATTCCTTGAGCAGCGCGGCGTGCAGGTGGTGGCCCGGCACGCCCTCGTGCAGGAGCAGGCTCGTCATGCCGACCGTGCTGTAATCCTTCGGGTCGTTGACGACGGCCCAGAACACGCCCGGATGCGACCCGTCGGCGGCGACGGGCGTGTAGTGGTCGGACGCCGTGGCGCGCGTCAGTTCCGGCTCCAGCTGGATATCCAGCTTCGCCTTCGGCAGCAGGCTGAAATACTGCGGCAGCTTCGCTTCCACGGCGGCGTAG
The DNA here is from genome assembly GCF_900101265.1 of Massilia sp. PDC64. Lineage (GTDB taxonomy): Bacteria > Pseudomonadota > Gammaproteobacteria > Burkholderiales > Burkholderiaceae_D > Telluria. The sequence continues at coordinate 102,359 of NZ_FMZS01000012.1, read as the reverse complement.
ATGGCGCGGTAGCGCTCCAGCACCTCCTGGTCGGTCTTGAACGGCTTGAAGCGCGGCTGCGCGGCCACCCATTGCGGGAAGGCGTTCAGCGGACCGTCGTAGCCCAGCTTCGGCGCCAGGGTCGCCATCTGCTGCTGGATGCGCGCCACTTCCTTCTCGCCCAGCGCGTGGATCTCCGCCGGCGTCAGGTCGAGGTTCGTGTTGTTGCGGATGCGGGCCTGGTACCACGCGGCGCCGTCCGGCAGCGCGCCATAGCCGGCCGTCGTGCGGCCTGCGGGCAGGTAGTCCTTCTCGAGGAACGTGTTCAGGCGCGCGAGCGCGGCGTCGATCTTTTGCGCGGCCTGGCGGTAGCCGGCCGTGAGCGATTTTTTATCCGCGTCGGAAAAGCCGGCCGGCAGGTTCCGGATCGGCGTGTAGAAGATGCTGGCTTCCGGATCGTTTGCCGCCAGCTGGCGGAACTGCGGCAGCATCTTCGCCGTGATCGCCTTCGGCTGCACGACGCCCTTCTTCATCCCCTCCCTCATGTTGGCGATGGCCTGGTCGATCCACGCGGGCAGCTGCTCCAGGCGGGACAGGTAGGCGCGGTACTGGGCCGGTGTCGCCAGCGGCTGCGAGCCCGTGCCGCTCGCGTAGTTCGCCAGGTTACTCGGGATGTTGTCGAAGTGGTTCAGCGGCAGCAGGTGCTCGGGGAAGCGTGCCAGATCCAGCTGGGCGCGGATCTCGAACGCGAGGATGTCGTAGTTCAGGCGCGCCTTGTCCGACAGGTGCGTCCTGTCGATCTTCTGCAGGTCGTCCAGCAGCTTGTGGTTCTGCGCGAAATAGCGGGCGCGGACCTTCGGGTCGATCGCCATGCCGATCTGGTCGTCGTACCGGCTGTCGCCGTTCGCGGTCGCGTACAGCAACGGGTCGAAGCGGGCGCGCGCATCGTAGAAGCGGGCGGCCACGCGGTCGACCTGGCGTTCGGCGGACGAGGCGGATACGGTGGTTGCGGCGGCCTGGGCGGACAGGATGGGTGCGCCGGCCGACAGCAGAGCCGCGAGGATGGCGGCGTTCATGGTGCGGTTCATGGGTCTCCTTTGTGAGGTTATTGCTTCACAGCATACTACGATTGCCGGATCGACCACACCTCCCCATTTTGGCGCAAATACGCACCGCAACGGTGCTTGTGCACGCTTGCGGGGCAACCCGGATCGCATGCCCACCGGGAGTGCGCCTCCTCACCAAATTGGAACGTTTATTGCTATCCAGAAGTGCAATCAGACCAACTTGCACTTTTTTGGAGTACGCATGGATGCATTCAAAAGCGGAGCGGACGCGCTCTTCATCTTGCTCGGCGGGATCATGATCCTGGCGATGCACGCCGGCTTCGCCTTCCTGGAACTGGGCACGGTACGCCGCAAGAACCAGGTCAACGCCCTCGTCAAGATCCTGATCGACTTCGCCGTCTCCACCATCGCCTACTTCTTCGTCGGCTATGGCATCGCCTACGGCATCCACTTCATGGGCGCCACGAGCACCCTCGTCGCCAAGAACGGCTACGAACTGGTGAAATTCTTCTTCCTGCTGACGTTCGCCGCCGCGATCCCCGCCATCATCTCGGGCGGCATCGCGGAGCGCGCCAAGTTCCACCCGCAGATGGCCGCGACCGCCCTGCTCGTGGGCCTCATCTATCCGCTGTTCGAAGGCATCGCCTGGAACAACCGCTTCGGCATCCAGGACTGGCTGACCGCGACTTTCGGCGCGGCGTTCCACGACTTCGCCGGTTCCGTCGTCGTGCACGCCGTCGGCGGCTGGGCTGCGCTGCCGGCCGTGCTGCTGCTGGGCGCGCGCCGCGGCCGCTATACGAAGGATGGCCGCATCTCGGCGCACCCGCCGTCGAACATCCCGTTCCTCGCGCTGGGCGCGTGGATCCTCACCGTGGGCTGGTTCGGCTTCAACGTGATGAGCGCGCAGACGCTGGACAAGATGAACGGCCTCGTCGCCGTCAACTCGCTGATGGCCCTCACGGGTGGCACCCTGACCGCCTTCGTGCTGGGCAAGAACGACCCGGGCTTCGTCTACAACGGTCCGCTGGCCGGCCTCGTCGCCGTGTGCGCGGGCTCCGACCTGATGCACCCGATGGGCGCGCTCGTGACGGGCGCGATCGCGGGCGCGATCTTCGTCGTGATGTTCACGCTGGCGCAGAACCGCTGGAAGATCGACGACGTACTGGGCGTGTGGCCCCTGCACGGCCTGTGCGGCGCGTGGGGCGGCATCGCGGCCGGCATCTTCGGCAGCCAGGCGCTGGGGGGACTGGGCGGCGTGTCGCTGGCATCGCAGATCGTCGGCACCCTGCTGGGCGTCGCCATCGCCGGCATCGGCGGCGTGATCGTCTACGGCCTGCTGAAAGCGACCGTCGGGCTGCGCCTCGACGCCGAGCAGGAATTCGACGGTGCCGATCTGGCCATCCACCGCATCAGCGCCACGCCGGAACGCGAAACCACGTTCCAGTAAACGCGCCAGTCAGTGTCACGCCTCGCGCGGGGTGGCGACAATGCGTTTGATCGCCGCCGCCAGCACCGCCGGCTCGACGGGCTTGGCCAGATAATCGGTAAAACCGGCCTGCAGCGCCTTGACACGGTCGTCCTGGCGCGTGAACGCCGTCAGCGCGATGGCGGGAACGGCCGCCGTGGCCGCGCGCCGGCGGATGCGCCGCATCAGTTCGAACCCGTCGACTTCGGGCATGCCCACGTCGCTGACGATCACGTCCGGCACCTCGTGCTCCAGCAAGGCCAGCGCGGCGCTCGCGCCCGGCGCCGTCATCGTCGCGGCGCCGCTGTGCGACAGGATCTGTTCCAGCACGTCGAGCGTATCGGGCGCGTCGTCGATCACGAGCACCCGCACGCCGGACAGATCGGCCAGTTCCTCCGTTTGCGCCGCCGGGCGCACGCCCGTGCCCGACGTCGTGACGGCGCTCGGACGCGCCAGCGGCAGGCGCACCGTGAACGTGGTACCCGTGTGGGCGCCGGCGCTGTCCACGGCGATCGTCCCGCCGTGCAGTTCGACGAGCTGCCGCGCGATCGACAACCCCAGGCCCAGGCCGCCGTGCTGGCGCGAGATCGAAGCGTCCTGCTGGCGGAAGCGGTCGAACACATAGGGTAGAAAATCCGGGGCGATGCCGATGCCGGAATCGATCACGCGGATCACGGCGTCGTTGCCGTCGCGCCCCAGCAGCACCTGCACGCTGCCGCCCGACGGCGTGAACTTGACCGCGTTCGCCAGCAGGTTCCACAGCACCTGCTGCAGCCGGCCAGGATCGGCGCGGACCTCGAGCGGCAACGTGCCCGGCTCGCGTCCCAGGTCGGCGCGCAGGGCGATCATCTTGGCCGCGGCGGCCGGATGCACGGTCCCCAGTGCCGCCTCGACGATGCGGGACGGGTCGACCGTCTGCACGTCCAGGCGCACGGTGCCGGAAATGATGCGGCTCATGTCGAGCAGGTCGTCGATCAGCTTGCTCTGGGCGCGCGCGTTGCGTTCGATCGTTTCCAGTGCGCGTTTCATGGTCGCCTCGTCCTTCACGCCCCGCTGCAGCATGCCCGCCCAGCCGAGGATCGCGTTGAGCGGCGTGCGCAGCTCGTGCGACAGCGTCGCGAGGAATTCGTCCTTCAGCGCGGACAGGCGCTCGGCCTCGTCGCGCGCGATGCGCTCGCGTTCCAGCAGGTGCTGGCGCTCGGCGGACGTCGCCTGCGACATCGCGAGGATGCGCGCATTCGCTTCCAGCCGGGCATCGAACACGGACGCGATGAGGGCCAGGCCCAGCACGCAGAACGTGGCCAGCACGACGAGCGTCGCGAGGCTGTCGCGGTGCACGCCGACGCGCGCGGCCATGCACACGCTGTCGGCCGGGAAGTTCGCGGCCGCCATGCCCGTGTAGTGCATGCCGACGATGGCGCAGCCCATCACGACGGCGGCGCCGATGCGCGGCACCCACACGTCCGGCGTGCTGCGGCGCAGCCGGAACGCGATCCACAGCGCCAGCGCCGACGCGACCACGGCAATGAGGACGGACAGCGCGAACAGCAGCGGGTCGTACACGATCCCCGGCTCCATGCGCATGGCGGCCATGCCCGTGTAATGCATCGCATTGATGCCGGCGCCCATGATGATGGCACTCACGGCCAGCCGCACGGGACCGAGGTTCGCGCGGCTGACCTGCCACAGCGCGAGGCCCGACGCGCCGATCGGCAGCACCAGCGAGACGAGGGTGATGGGAATGTCGTAGGCGACGGGGATCGGGAGGCGGAACGCCAGCATCCCGACGAAATGCATGGCCCAGATCCCGGATCCCATCGCGATCGCGCCGCCCAGTGTCCATGCGAACCGGGTACCGCCGTTGGCTTCCGTCACCCTGCCCGCCAGGCTGAGGGCGGAATAGGATGCGACGATCGCGACAAGGATCGAAATCAGGACGAGCGGGGTATCGTAGTATCCGGTCAGCATCGTCAGTCAGACCATGCCGCCCGGCGGGCGGCTTCGGTCCACAGTATGCTACCGGCGCCTGGAATCGGCCAGAACCGTAACAACAGATTGCAATATGTTACTTTTGAGCAACAAGCTCTGCGGTCGCGGACGTGGCGACGATCCCGGCCCGTTCCAGCATCGCGTGCAGCAGCACGTTGCAGCCCGCTTCCAGGTGGCCCGGCTGGGCGTCTTCGATCTCGTTGTGGCTGATGCCGTCCTTGCATGGCACGAAGATCATGCCGGCGGGCGCCAGCCGCGCGACGTAGATGGCGTCGTGGCCGGCGCCGGACACCACGTCCATCGTCGAATACCCCAGTTTCTCCGTCGCGGCGCGCACGGCGCCCACGCAATCCGGGTGGAACGGGCAAGGCGGATAGTACGACACGCGCTGCAGGTCGATGGTGAGACCGGACTCGCGCCGCGTGCGCTCGACGAACGCCTCGATCTCGCCGTGCATCGTGTTGAGCAGGTCATCCGTGACGTTGCGCAGGTCGATGCTGAACTTGACCTGGCCGGGGATCACGTTGCGGCTGTTGGGGAACACCTGGACCATGCCCACGGTGCCGCGGCCGTACGGCGGGTAGCGGTTGGCGATGGCCACCGTCTCCTGCATGATGGTCGTCGCGACCTGCAGCGCGTCGCGGCGCAGGTGCATCGGCGTGGGGCCCGCATGCGCCTCCATGCCCGTCACCGTGCAGTCGTACCACGACAGCCCCATCACGGCGGGCACGACGCCGATCACCTTGTTCGCGTCTTCCAGCACGGGGCCCTGCTCGATGTGCGCCTCGAAATAGGCGCCGATCGGATGGTCGCCGGGCGTTTCGTCGCCCCGGTAGCCGATCCTCTGGAGTTCCTCGCCGACGGATTTGCCGTCGACGTCGCGCGCCGCATACGCCGTCTCCAGGCTGAAGGCGCCGCAGAACACGCCGGAGCCCATCATCACGGGCACGAAGCGCGAGCCTTCCTCGTTCGTCCAGAACGCGACCTCGATCGGCGCTTCCGTGCGGATGCCCCGCTCGTTCAAGGTGCGCACGACTTCCAGGCCCGCCAGTACGCCGTAATTGCCGTCGAACTTGCCGCCGGTGGGCTGGGTGTCGATGTGGCTGCCCGTGACGACCGGGGGCAGGTCCGGGTTCGCACCCTCGCGGCGCATGAAGACGTTGCCGATTTTATCCACGGTGACGGCAAGGCCCTCGGCCTTCGCCCACTGGACGACGAGGTCGCGGCCCTGGCGGTCGAGGTCCGTGAGGGCGAGGCGTTTCACGCCGCCCTTGTCCGTCGCGCCGATTCTTGCCAGTTCCATCAAAGAATTCCACAGGCGGGTGCCGTTGATGCGCAGGTCGTTCATGGTCGTTCTCCATTCAGAGGGTTGTGCCGAACGCCGGCCGTTCCACATAGCGTCCCGCGCCCCGTTCCGCGCGCAGGTCGCCGTCCGCAAACACGAGCTTCCCGGCCGCCACCGTGTGCGTGGGAATCCCGCGCACCGTGCGCCCTTCGAACACGTTGAAGTCGCCCTTCGAATGCTGCGTGGCGGCGGAGATCGTGCGCGTGCCCTGCGGGTCCCACACGACGACGTCGGCGTCGGCCCCCACGGACACGGAACCCTTGCGCGGATAGATGTTGAAGATCTGCGCCGCATTGGTCGACGTCACGCGCACGAATTCGGACGGCGTCAGGCGCCCAGTATTCACGCCCGCATCCCACACGACGGCCATGCGCTCCTCGACGCCGCCGCAGCCGTTCGGGATGCGCGTGAAATCGTCCGCGCCCATCGCCTTCTGGCCGGCGCAGAACGTGCAGTGGTCCGTCGCCGTCGTGTGCAGGTTGCCGCCCTGCAGGCCCTGCCACAGCGCCGTCTGGTGGTGGCTGGAGCGGAACGGGGGACTCATCACGTAGGCGCGCGCGACCTCCGGGTCGGCGTGGCGGTACACGCTGTCGTCGATGACGAGGTGACCCGCCAGCGCTTCGCCGTACACGCGTTGGCCCCGTGCGCGGGCGCGCGTGATGGCTTCCAGCGATTCGGCGCACGACACGTGCACGATATAGACCGGCGTGCCGAGCACGTTCGCGATGGCGATGGCGCGGTTGGCCGCCTCCGCCTCCACTTCCGGTGGGCGCGACAGCGGATGGGCTTCCGGCCCGCGGATGCCCTTCGCCAGCAATTCGCGCTGCAGCTGGAACACCAGCTCGCCGTTCTCCGCGTGCACGGTCGGGATCGCGCCCAGTTCGAGCGCGCGGCGGAAGCTTTTCACCAGTGTCTCGTCGTCAGCCATGATCGCGTTCTTGTACGCCATGAAGTGTTTGAAGCTGTTCACGCCGTGGCGCCTGACGAGCGTGCCCATGTCTTCGTGCACCGTGTCGTCCCACCACGTGACGGCCACGTGGAACGTGTAGTCCGCGGCGGCCTTCCCGGCCCAGCCGCGCCACGTCTGGAACGCGTCCATCAGGCGCTGCTTCGGATCGGGGATGACGAAGTCGATGATCGTCGTCGTGCCGCCCGCGAGGCCTGCCGCCGTGCCGGTATAAAAATCGTCGGCGGTCACGGTGCCCATGAACGGCAGTTGCATGTGCGTGTGCGGGTCGATCCCGCCCGGCATCACGTACTGGCCACCGGCATCGATCACCTCCGCATGCGCGGGCGCCTCCAGGTTCTCGGCTACGGCGACGATCCTGTCGCCTTCAGTGAGCACGTCGGCACGGAACGCGCGGTCCGCGTTCACGACGGTACCGCCTCGGATCAGGATGGTCATCTCTTCCCCTTTGTTGTCAGTCGAGCGAACGGGCAGGATGCAGCGCCGGCGCCGCCCTGCCCTTCATCATGAGGCCGTACACGATCGCGGAAATCGCGATCCCGACGAACCACGCATAGGTGTACAGGGTCTTGAAGGTGGCGCCCACGTCCGGGAACGATTCCGGAAACGCCGCGTTCATGAAACCCGGGATGTTCGGCAGCACGCCGGCGACGAAGGCGACGATCGCCGCCAGGTTCCAGCCGCCCCGATAGCCGTAGATGCCATCGTCCTTGTACAACTGGTCGACGGCCAGTTCCGTGCGGCGGATCAGGTAGTAGTCGATGATCAGCACGCCCGCGATGGGGCCCAGCAGCGCGGAATAGCCGATCAGCCACGTGAAGATATAACCCTGCGTGGACTCCAGGATCTTCCACGGCATCATCGCGAGCGCGATGCCGGCCGTGATGTAGCCGCCCGTGCGGTAGGAGATATGGCGGGGCGCCAGCGCGGAAAAGTCGTACGCGGGGCCGACGAGGTTGGCGGCCAGGTTGACGCTGACCGTGTCGACGAGCAGCACGATCAGCGCGATCAGCACGGCGGCGCCCGTCATGCGACTGGCCAGGTCGACCGGGTCCCACAACGCCTTGCCGTACAGGACGACGGTGGCCGACGTGACGATGACCGCGAGCGCGGCCAACAAGCCCATCGGCACGGGCAGGCCGACGGACTGGCCCACGATCTGGTCGCGCTGCGTGCGCGCGAAGCGGGTGAAGTCCGGGATGTTCAGCGCGAGCGTGGCCCAGAACCCGACCATCGCCGTCAGCGACGGCCAGAACGTGGGCCAGAACTGGCCGGCTTTCTTGCCGCCTTCGACGAATTGCGACGGTGCGTCCAGCAGCGGACCGAAGCCGCCCGCTTTCTGGTAGACCCAGCCCAGCAGCACGAAGCAGATCGCGATCTTCAGCGGGGCCGTGTACGTCTCCAGCTTGCGGATCGAATCCATGCCGTGCACGATGAAATAGAACTGGATGGCCCAGAACGCGAGGAAGCACAGCAACTGGGCGCCGTTGATGCCCAGGCCGGCCAGCTTCGCGCCGCCGATCTCGTGCCCGGCCAGCACGCCCAGCAGCGTGTAGATCATCGAACCGCCGAACCACGTCTGGATGCCGTACCAGCCGCATGCGACGATGGCGCGCATCAGCGCGGGCAGCCGCGCGCCGCGCGTGCCGAACGCGGCGCGCGCCAGCACGGCGTACGGGATGCCGTACTTGGTGCCGGCGTGGCCGATCAGCAGCATCGGCAGCAGCACGATGGCGTTGGCGAGGAACACGGTGAACACGGCCTGGTACGCGGACATGCCGGCCTCGATGAGGCTGGCCGACAGCGTATAGGCCGGAATGCACATCACCATGCCCACCCACAGTGCGGCGAAGTGGTACCAGCGCCACGTGCGCTGCGCGGCGCTCGTCGGCGCGAGGTCTTCGTTCCAGAGATCCGGGTTCGTTGCGGGGTCGAGGCTCATCGGGCAGTCTCCAAGTTGGCGGTCAATGCGACATTAGCAGCAAGACCGATGCCAGGCAAATACGCTACGCCGGTATTTCCGCCCGTGGATTCCTCGGATCCTCCGTCCAGTTCATGTAAGGCTTGCCCGTCTGCTGCGGCACCATCGTGATGCAACCCTCGACCGGACAGGTGATCTCGCACAGGTTGCAGCCCACGCATTCCTGGGCTATCACCTCGTACTTGCGCGCATTCCCGTCGACGAGCCGCGCGATGGCCTGGTGCGACGTGTCCTCGCACGCCACGTGGCAGCGGCCGCACTGGATGCACTTGTCCTGGTCGATGTGCGCGATGACCTGGTAATTCATGTCCAGGTATTTCCAGTCCGTCGTGTTCGGCACGGCCTTGCGCGAGAACGCGGCGATGTTTTCGTAGCCCTTCGAATCCATCCAGCGCGACAAGCCATCCTTCATCTCTTCGACGATACGGAAGCCGTGCAGCATCGCGGCGGTGCACACCTGCACCGAACCGGCGCCCAGCGCGATGAACTCGGCCGCGTCGCGCCAGTTGCCGATGCCGCCGATGCCGGAAATCGGCAAGCCCTTCGTCACCGGATCGCGCGCGATCTCGGCCACCATGTTCAAAGCGATGGGTTTCACGGCCGTGCCGCAATAGCCGCCGTGCGTGCTCGCGTTGCCGACCGCGGGAAACGCGACCATGCGGTCCAGGTCCAGGTGCGTGATCGAATTGATCGTGTTGATCAGCGAGACGGCATCCGCCCCGCCCGCCAGCGCCGCCCGCGCGGGTGCGCGCACGTCCGTGATGTTGGGCGTCAGCTTCACGATGACCGGCAACCGCGTATGCGTCTTGCACCAGCGCGTGACGAGTTCGATCAGGTCCGGCTGCTGGCCCACGGCCGCGCCCATCCCGCGCTCGGGCATGCCGTGCGGGCAGCCGAAGTTCAGTTCGATGCCGTCCGCGCCCGTCGCCTCGACGAGGGGCAGGATCTCGCGCCACGGCGCTTCCTCGCACGGCAGCATCATCGACACGACCAGCGCCCGGTCCGGCCACGCCTTCTTGACGGCCGTGATCTCGCGCAGGTTGATCTCGAGGCTGCGGTCCGTGATCAGTTCGATGTTGTTGAAGCCGATGACTTCGCGGTTCTTCCCGTGCAGGGCCGAATAGCGCGACGACACGTTGACGGCGGGCGGATCCTCGCCCAGCGTCTTCCACACGACGCCGCCCCATCCCGCCTCGAAGGCGCGCACGACGTTATAGGCCTTGTCGGTCGGCGGTGCGGACGCCAGCCAGAAAGGGTTCGGCGACTTGATGCCGCAGAAATCGATGCTCAGGTCGGCCATCATGCCTCCGCTTTGGAAAGGATGTCGTCATGGATCGCCAGCGCGGCCAGCTTGCCGTGCTGGACGGCCTGCACCGTCAGGTCCTGCCCCGGCGCCACGCAGTCGCCGCCCGCGTACACGCCCGGCAGCTTGGTGCGGAAGCGCGCGTCGACGTGGATCTTGTCCCCTTCCCGCTCCAGCTCGCGCGCGAGCGGGTCGGACAGCGCATCGTCGTCCATGTGCTGGCCGATGGCCTTGAACACGGCATCGGCGGCGATGTCGATGAAGGCTCCTGTGCCGGCAAGGCGGCCATCGATCATCCGCGTCTCTTCGAAGCGCATGCCGCGCACGCGCCCCGCAGCGTCCAGCAGGATCTCGTGCGGCGCGGCCCACGTGCGGATGCGCACACCGTTCATCTTCGCGATCTCGATTTCGTGGCCCGTGGCGCTCATCGCGTCGTAGCCCCGGCGATACACGAGCGTGACCTCGTCCGCGCCGAGTCGTCCGATCTGCACGGCCATATCGACGGCCGTGTTGCCGGCGCCGATCACGACGGCCCGCTTCGGCACGAGCAGCGCCGCGAGGTCGGCCGCCTGGCGCAGCGTGGCGATGTAGTCGACGGCGGCCGCGAGGCCCGGCGCATCTTCCCCCGTCAGGCCCAGGCGGCGGCTGGCACCGAGGCCCAGGCCGAGGAAGACGGCGTCGTAGCGCGTGTGCAGGTCCTGCAGGTGCAGGTTGCTGCCCAGGATGCGGCCATACTGGATTTCGATGCCGCCGATCGACAGGAGAAACTCCACCTCGCGCTGGGCAAAGTCGCCCGGCAGCTTGTACTTGGCGATGCCGTATTCGTTCAGACCCCCAGCCTTTTCCCGGGCCTCGAACACGACGACGTCATGGCCCAGCATCGCGAGCCGGTGTGCGCACGACAGCCCGGCCGGGCCGGCGCCCACGACTGCAATCGTCCTGCCGGTCGACGGCGCGCGCTTGAAGGGATGGTCGGCGAAGTGGGCGTTGTCGATGGCGTGACGCTGCAGCAGGCCGATCTTCACGGGCTGGCCTTCCGCATCGTTGTTGCGCACGCAGGCGTCCTCGCACAGGATCTCCGTGGGGCACACGCGGGAGCACGCGCCGCCGAAGATGTTCTGCTTGAGGATGTTGACTGCCGCGCCCTCGACATTGCCCTCATGGATGTTGCGGATGAAGCTCGCGACGTCGATGCCCGTCGGGCACGCGCGGGTACAGGGCGCGTCGTAACAGTACAGGCAGCGGGCGCTTTCGATGGCGGCCTGGCGCGCGGTCAGCGGCGGGGCCAGGTCCGTGAAGCGCTCGGACAGCGCCCCATGCGTGCCGGTGGGGAGCGGCAGGTGGTGGAGTGACTCGATCATTTGGCATCCCTTCTTTGTTCGTCGTCGGTCATTCGTGCGTGTGTTGGACGCGTGGACGGCAGAGCCGTCCACCCTACTTCATCTGCGGGAACGCGAACTCCACCCCGCTGCTGGCCGTATTCGGCCAGCGCTGCATGACCGCCTTGTGCCGCGTATAGAACCGCACGCCCTCCGGTCCATACGCATGGTGGTCGCCGAACAGGCTGCGCTTCCACCCGCCGAAGCTGTTGAACGCCATCGGCACCGGCAGCGGCACGTTCACGCCGACCATGCCCACCTGCACCTGGCGGACGAATTCGCGCGCCACGCCGCCGTCGCGGGTGAACACGGCGACGCCGTTGCCGTACTCGTTACGGTTGATGAGTTCCAGCGCGCTGCCCACGTCCGGCAGGCGCACGACGCACAGCACGGGGCCGAAGATTTCTTCCTTGTAGATCGACATCGACGGCGTCACGTGGTCGAACAGGGTGCCGCCCACGAAGAAGCCGTTGGCGCGCTCGGGCACCTTGAAGCCGCGGCCGTCGACGACGAGGGTCGCGCCCTGCTCCACGCCTTCGCCGATCAGTTTTTCGATGCGTTGCTTGGCCGCCAAGGTGACGACCGGCCCCATCTCCGCGCCATCCGCCATGCCGTCCGCGACTTTCAGGGCACGGGTGCGCTCGGCCAGTTGCGCGACGAGCGCATCGCCCGCGTCGCCGATGGCGACCGCCACCGAGATCGCCATGCAGCGCTCGCCGGCCGAACCGTACGCGGCGCCGATGAGGGCATCGACGGCCATGTCCATGTCGGCATCCGGCATCACGACCATGTGGTTCTTCGCGCCGCCCAATGCCTGCACGCGCTTGCCCGCTGCGCTACCGCGCGCATAGATGTATTCCGCGATCGGCGTCGAGCCGACGAAGCTGACGGCCTGGATGTCCGGGTGGTCGAGCAGCGCGTCGACCGCGGCCTTGTCGCCTTGCACGACGTTGAACACGCCGTCCGGCAGTCCCGCTTCCTTCAGCAGCCGCGCATGCAGCAGCGACGGCGACGGATCGCGCTCGGACGGTTTCAGGATGAACGTGTTGCCGCACGCGATGGCGACGGGGAACATCCACATCGGCACCATCACGGGAAAGTTGAACGGCGTGATGCCGGCGACGACGCCCAGCGGCTGGCGCATCGACCACGCGTCGATGCCGCGTGCGATCTGGTCCGTGAACTCGCCTTTGAGCATCTGCGGAATGCCCACCGCGAATTCGACAACCTCGATGCCGCGCGCCACTTCACCGCGCGCGTCGGCAAAGGTCTTGCCGTGTTCGCGCACGACCATCGCCGCGAATTCATCGGTGTGCTGCTGGCACAGCTGCAGGTAGTTGAACAGCACGCGGGCGCGGGCCAGCGGCGGTGTCGCCGCCCAGGCGGGGAAGGCGGCGCCCGCGGCGGCGACGGCGGCCGCGACGTCGTCGTTGCTCGCCAGCGCCACGCGCGCGCAGGGCTCGCCCAGCGCGGGGTTATAGACGTCCGCGTAGCGTCCGCCGGTACCTTCCGCGATGCTGCCGCCGATATAGTGATTGATGGTCTCCATGGTCTCTTTCAGTCGAGGTTCTTCAGGACGGCGGCCAGCTTGCCGAACAATTCGTCGATGTGTTTTTTCTCCAGCACGAGCGGCGGCGACAGCGCGATGATGTCGCCCGTCACGCGGATCAGGATGCCGTCCGCGAACGCCTGCTTGAACGCGGCGAACGCACGCGCCCCCACCTTGCCGGGGATGCTTTCCAGTTCGATGCCGGCGACGAGGCCGATGGTGCGGATGTCGATCACGTGCGGCAGGCCGCGCAGGCTGTGCACCGCGTCTTCCCAGTACGGCTGCATGGCGCGCGCGTTCTCGAGGATGCCCTGCTCCTTGAACACTTCCAGCGTGGCCAGCGATGCGGCGCATGCGAGCGGATGGCCGGAATACGTGTAGCCGTGGAACAGTTCGATGCCGGCCGGCGCGTCCATGAACGCGTCGTGGATGAATTTTTTCGAGAACACGGCGCCCATCGGCACGGTGCCGTTCGTGATGCCTTTCGCCGTCGTCATCATGTCCGGCTCGACGTCGAAGTAATCGACGGCGAACGGCGTCGTCAGGCGGCCGAAGCCCGTGATCACTTCGTCGAAGATCAGCAGGATGCCGTACTTCGTGCAGATCTCGCGCAGGCGCTTCAGGTAACCCTTCGGCGGGATCAGCACGCCCGTCGATCCGGCCACCGGTTCGACGATCACGGCGGCGATGGTCGACGGGTCGTGCAGCGCGACGATGCGTTCCAGTTCGTCGGCCAGCTCCGCGCCGTGTTCCGGTTCGCCGCGCGAGAACGCGTTCTTGCCGAGGTTGTGCGTGTGCGGCAGGTGATCGACACCCGGCAGCAGCGGGCCGAAGGCCTTGCGATTCGGGCCGATGCCGCCGACCGACAGCCCGCCGAAGCCGACGCCGTGGTAGCCCCGCTCGCGTCCGATCAGCCGCGTACGCCCTGCGTCGCCGCGGGCCTTGTGATACGCGAGCGCGATCTTGAGGGCGGTGTCGACGGCTTCCGAGCCGGAGTTCGTGTAGAACACGTGGCCGAACTTGTGGTTCGTGTACTCCATCAGGCGTTCGGCCAGGTCGAAGGCGGCCGGGTGGCCCATCTGGAACGTGGGTGCGAAATCGAGCTGGCCCACCATCTCGCTGACGGCGGCGACGATCTTCGGCTGCGCGTGGCCGCACGGGACGCACCATAGGCCGGCGGTGCCGTCGAGGACGGCGTTGCCGTCGACGTCCTTGTAATACATTCCTTGTGCCGAGACGAGGAGGCGCGGATGGGCCTTGAAGTCACGGTTGTTGGTGAATGGCATCCAGAAGGATGACATCGATTCGGGTCTCGTTTCGTTCACGGACTTCCCCTCAAAAATTTACCAACTGGCAAAAACAATGATGCAATAATAGACAGCAGTACAACAGTGGCACATATACACAATCTGCGAAAATGGCCAACCGTACAGGTAGCATAGCCTGTACAGTTGGCGGCGCACCCATGGAGTGACGGTGGAACCAACCGAAAAGAGCGACAGCGAGGGATGGCCGGTGCTGGCGATCGACCGCCAGCGCCGCGGCAGCCTGGTCGACCAGATCGTCGCGGCCATCGCCGAGATGGTAAATCGGCGCACGCTGCCCGCCGGGACGAAGATGCCGTCCGTTCGACAATTCGCAAAAGTGAACGGCGTCAGCACCTTCACGGTCGTCGAATCGTACGACCGCCTGCTGCACCTGGGCCTGCTGTCGTCGCGGCGCGGGTCCGGCTTTTTCGTGGCGCGCGGCGCGGAGGCGCCGGCGCAGCAGACCTGCCTCCCCGCGGCCGCCACCGTCGTCGACACGCTCACTCCCGACCTGTATTCCGGCCAGACGGATGCGTTGCCCGTCGGCGCCGGCTGGCTGCCGCCCGAGTGGTATGGCGAATCGACGATCCTCGACGCCGTGCGCCACGCGATGAAGATCCCGGCCGGCCGCCTGCGCGGCTACGGCCATCCGCTCGGCTTTCCCAGCCTGCGCCAGCATCTCGCGACGACGCTGTCGGCCGATTTGTTCGCCGTCGAACCGGAACAGATCCTGCTCACGCACGGCGCCACGCATGCGTTCGACCTCGTGCTGCGCACCCTGACGCGGCCGGGCGACGTCGTGTTCGTCGAGGATCCCGGTTACGGCAACCTGCTCGCGCTCGTGCGCCATCACGGCTGCGTCCCCGTCGGCATCCCGCGCGGCGCCCATGGCCTGGACATGGACGTCCTCGCCCGCCAAGCGCAGGCGCACCAGCCGAAGCTCATGTTCGTCAACACGGTGCTGCAGAATCCCCTCGGCACGTCGCTGTCGCAGGCGCAGGCGCACCGGCTCCTCGCGCTGTCCGAGCAATACGATTTCTGGCTCGTCGAGGACGACATCTACCGCGAACTGGCGACGCGCGGCGACTCCTCGCTCGCCGCGATGGACGGACTGCGCCGCGTGATCCGCATCGGCAGCTTTTCCAAGACGCTGTCGCCCGTACTGCGCGTGGGTTCCATCTGCGCGTCCGGCTCGCTGATGCCGGAACTGGTGCGCGTCAAGATGCTCACGGGTCTGACGACGTCCGAAGTGAACGAGCGCGCCGTGTACGATGCCGTCAGCAGCCGCGCATACCGCAAGCAGGTCGAGCGTCTCGTGCTGCAACTGGACGATGCGCGCGACCTGGCACTGGAACGTCTCGGCGACGCTGGCCTCGTGCCGCTGGCCCGGCCGCGCGGCGGGATGTTCGTCAGCGCGGGCTTCGGCACGCCAGGCCCGAGCGGCCGCGCCATTGCCGAGAGGGCGCTGCGCGCGAACATCCTGCTGGCGCCGGGCGAATTCTTCACGCTGCACCCGCCCGACACGGCCTGGTTCCGCTTCAACGTCGCCTATGCCCACGAGCCGGCCCTGCTCGACTTCCTGCGTTCGATCCGAGGAGAACAACCATGACCATCGCCCCAGTGAAACACCGCGTGAGCCATCGCGACAAAGTGGAAGCGGCCATCCTCGGCGAAGCCGTGCGCCAGTTCGCCGAATGCGGTTACGAAGGCACGTCGATCGCCACCGTTGCCGAGCGCGCGGGCCTGTCGAAGCAGAACCTGATGTACTACTTCCCGACCAAGCAGGCCTTGTACCAGCGCGTGCTCGACAACGTGCTGGACGAGTGGCTCGCGCGCATGGCCAGCCTCGCCGATCCGGGCAAGGATCCGGGCGACGTCCTGCGCGCCTACGTGCGCGCGAAGCTGAAGTTCTCGCGCGAACAGCCGCTCGCGTCGCGCGTGTATGCGATGGAAGTGATCGGCGGCGCCAAGCTGTACGCGGACCAGATCCGCCGCCGCGTGATCCCGCTGCTGCGCGCCGACATCGCCGTGTTCGAGCGCTGGATTGCGGAAGGCAAGATCGCGCCCGTCAACGCCACCCATCTGCTGTTCGCCGTCTGGGCGATGACACAGTCGTACGCCGACTTCGCCGCCCAGATGACGCTCGTGCTCGACCGCGAACAACTGCAACCATCCGACTTCGACGACGCCGAGCGCCTGATCACGGGCATGGTCCTCGCCGCCGTCGGCCTCCAGGAAACCACATGCCCACCCTGAACCCCATCGAACTGTTCACGCCCCGCCTGAAGCTGCGCTGGATGGACGAGCGCGACGTCGACGCGCACTACGCCGTGTTTTCCGATCCCGAGGTGGCGCGCTACTGGAGCAGCGGCCCGTGGACGTCGCTGGACCAGTCGCGCGAGCACATCGCCGCCACGCGGGCCGCGTATGCGGACGGCAGCGGCATGCGCCTGGGCGTCGAATTGATCGAAACGGGAGAACTGATCGGCAACGTGAGCCTGCACCGCTTCGTCGACACGAGCCGGCGCTGCGAAATGGGCTACGCACTGGCCCGCGCCCACTGGGGAGGCGGCTACGTCAGCGAAGCGCTGCGCGCGCTGCTGGCCTACGGTTTCACCACGCTCGACCTGAACCGCATCGAGGCCGACGTCGACCCGCGCAACGGCGCGTCCGCGCGCGTGCTGGAAAAGCTCGGGTTTCAGAAGGAAGGCTATATGCCCGAGCGCTGGATCGTGCAGGGCGAGCCGGCCGATACGGTGTACTACGGCCTGCTGCGCCGGCACTGGAAAGGCTGAACGGCGATCACCACTCGTGCGCCGTACACTGCCACGCCGGCAGCGCCTGGACGCGATCGAACCAGGCCAGCAGGTGCGGATACGCATCCAGCGGCAGCCGTGCCCGGTCCTTGTACATGAGCGGCGCGACGACGGCGTAGTCAGCCAGGGTCACGCCGTCGCCGGCGAGCCAGTCGCGCGTGGCCAGGTGCTGGTCCAGCACGCGGGCCGCCTCGGCCAGGTCGGCCTCGCCGCGCGCCACTTCTTTCGGGTCGGCGTCCTGCCCCGTGACGAATTTCTTCCAGATGTATTCCCACGTCAGCACGCCAATGGGCGGCGCGAAATGCTGGCAGGCCCAGAACATCCAGCGGCTCACGTCCGCGCGCGCCCGGCGCTCCTGCGGCCACAAAGTCTGGCCAGGCGTACCGTCGGCCAGGTATTGCATGATCGCGCACGATTCCCACAGGATGAAGTCGCCGTCGATCAGCACGGGCAGCTTGGCGTTCAGGTTGACTTCGCCGAGGCGGCGGCGGTCGTCCTGGCTGGCCAGGTTGATCTGGATGAGGTCGAATTCGATGCCGAGGTGGTCGGCCGCGAGCAGCACGCGGCGGGTGTTGGACGAGTAGTGGTTGTAGTAGAGCTGCATGGCCGTCTCCGGGTGGGTTGGTCGATGCAACAATGTTAAAGCCGGGCACTGACAGATTCTGTCAGGAGGACTCGGGGATGTCGTACGCCTTGCGCCACTCCCGCAGCAGTTGGTGCCGCGGCGACGGATAGCGCTCCGCGGTCGGTTCGGCCCGGACGATGCGGTCGACGCGGAAGTGGCGGATCGCGTCGCGCAGTTCGCACCATGCCGCCATCACCCGCTTGCCCTCGAAAAAGGCGAGCGCAAACGGCCACACGATGCGCTCCGTCGCCGTGTCGCGCTCGTCGCGGTAGGCGATGCGCATCTTGCACTGGCGCCGGATCGCCTCGCGCGTCGGCTGGATGAACACCTCGACCGGTGCCGCTGCCGGAAACGCGGGCACCCACAAACTTGTCTCGGCCATGTGATCGCGCAGGTCGCGCGGCGTGGCGGTGGCGATCTTCGCCAGCGCGCGGTCCGCTGCCTCCGACAGCGCGGGATCGCCCTGCTGGCGCACCCAGCGCGCGCCCAGCACGAGGGCTTCCAGTTCGTCCGCGTCGAACATCAGCGGCGGCAGGAAGAACCCCGTGCGCAGGACGTAGCCGACGCCGGCCGAGCCCTCGACGGGCGCGCCCAGCTGGACGAGCGTCTGGATGTCGCGGTAGATGGTGCGTTCCGACACGCCCAGGCGTTCGGCCAGCGTACTGGCCGTCACGGGGCGGCGATGGCCGCGCAG
This sequence comes from Massilia sp. PDC64, assembly GCF_900101265.1. GTDB lineage: Bacteria > Pseudomonadota > Gammaproteobacteria > Burkholderiales > Burkholderiaceae_D > Telluria. The sequence goes on along the minus strand of NZ_FMZS01000012.1, from coordinate 83,893 downwards.
GGCGTCCATCAGTTGGAACAGGCGTCCGGTGCGGCTCATGGCAGGCATAAAAGTTTCATGGGCGACATCATAGTACGGGCCACCGGCCGGGTCCAGACGTCCCCGTCCATCCGGCCGCACGACCAGTCATCCCGCATTTTCGGCAGTTCGTCGGTACCCCGTAGTCACGATGCCTGCAGGGATGTAGAGTGACTCCATCGAAACAAGTTCCCACCGCAAGGAGTCATCATGACCAGAACCGATCACCGCAGTTTCGGCGCCACGCTGGAAGACGTCGCCCGCGACATCGTCGACGCCTGCCGCCGCGCCGTGCGCGCCATCGCCGTGATGCCGTGGCCCGCGATGCTGGCCTGCTGCATCGCCCTCGCCTTCGTGATCAGCGTACTGCCGCTCGCGTTGTTCCTGTTCGTCCTGTTCATGGGCATCAAGGTCATCGTCGGCGCTTTTGTCGTCGACCGCCGCCGCACAAGCCGGGAACAATTCGGCGAGAAATAAGCAGGAGAAAGCATCATGCGCGCCAGCGACATCAACCGCGTACTCGACTTCGTACGCGACGCCTTCCACGAAGCCAGCAAGGTCTGGTGGCGCTTCTTCGACTGGCTTGCCGTCGTCGAGTGGCGCCAGTTGTTCCTCACGTGGTTCTTCGTGCTGGTCTTCTTCGGGATGGTGCACACGCCCGAGCCGGCGGTGTGGTACATCTTCATCTCGTTCGCCGTCAAGGTGCTGGCGGGCGGCAAGCGCAAGGCCGAGCTGATGGCGCGCGAAGCGACGACGCAGGCCAACGTCGCGACCCTCGAACGCCGCCTGATGGAGGCGCAGATGGCCGCGCTCCAGGCCCAGGTCGAACCGCACTTCCTGTTCAACACGCTGGCCCTGATCGGCCAGCTGATCGAGACGGACCCGAAGGAAGCGGCGCGTGTGCACGCCCACCTGATCGACTACCTGCGCTCGACCCTGCCGCAGATGCGCCAGCGCGGCGGTGCCACGCTCGGCAAGCAGGTCGAGCTGTCGCGGGCCTATCTCGCCATCATGCAGGCGCGGATGAAGGAGCGGCTGCACGTTCGCTTCGACGTGCCGGACTTCCTCGGCAGCGCGCCGTTCCCGCCGATGATGCTGCAGACGCTGATCGAGAATGCCATCAAGCACGGCCTGGAGCCGAAGATCGAAGGCGGCACCGTCGCCGTGCGCGCCCACGTGGTGGGGGCTGACCTGCACGTGGAAGTGTGCGACGATGGCGTCGGCATCGACCCGCATGCGGACGACGGCGTCGGCCTCGCCAACATCCGCGAGCGCCTGCAACTGCTGTACGGCGCGGATGCCGCGCTGGACATCTCGACCCCGCCGGGCGGCGGCGCCTGCGCCACTATCCGGCTTCCCTACAAGATGATGGAGGATGCTTGAACATGGTTACCGCCCTGATCGCCGACGACGAAGCCCCGATGCGCGACCTGCTGCGTTCCCGCCTGCAGCAGGCGTGGCCGGACCTGCAGATCGTGGCCGAGGCGGCGAACGGCGTGGAAGCCGTCGAGCTGGGCGAAAAGCTCCGGCCCGACATCGCCTTCCTCGACATCCGCATGCCGGGCCTGTCCGGCATCGAGGCGGCGCGGCGGCTGTACGAGCGGTCGCACATCGTGTTCGCCACGGCCTACGACCAGTACGCGCTGGACGCGTTCGAACAGGGCGCGCTCGACTACCTGCTGAAACCCGTGTCGGCCGAGCGGCTCGCGACCACGTGCGCGCGGCTGCAGGCACGGCTGCGCAAGCGCGCCACGGCGGATGCGGCGCCACCGCAGGACATCGGCCAGCAACTGGCGAAGCTGACGTCCCTGCTGGAGAACAAGGGCAAGCCCGAGAAGCCGGCCTACCTGCGCTGGATCCAGGCCCAGGTCGGAGCCAGCCTGCGCATGGTGAGCACGCGCGAAATCCTGTTTTTCCAGTCCGACGAAAAATACACGCGGGTGCAGACGGCCGCCGCAGAATTTCTGATCCGCAAGACGCTGAAGGAATTGCTGGACGAGCTCGACCCCGACGAATTCTGGCGCATCCACCGTTCGACGCTCGTGCGCGTGGACGCCATCGCCGAAGTGAAACGCGACCTGCGCGGGCGCCAGATGCTGAAGGTGCGCGGCTGGCCGGGCGAGCTGGAGGTGAGCCGCAATCACAGCTATCTGTTCCAGCAGATGTGATTCAATCGTGCTCCTGTTAGCATGAAGGCTCCACCCGACAGGAGCCCGTCATGCCCTCGATCGCCATCCCCTGCCTGCGCTACCGCGACACCCCGGCCGCCATCGACTGGCTGTGCGAAGTCTTCGGCTTCGCGTGCCAGGTCGCCGTGCCGGGCAACGACGGCGCCATCGCCCACGCACAACTGACCCTCGGCGACGGCATGATCATGCTGGGCTCCGTCAGCAACGAAGGGGAATACGGCAAGGTGCTCGTCCAGCCGGACGAGATCAAGGGCCGCCAGACGCAGACCATCTACCTGCAGGTGAACGACGCCGACCGCGTGTGCGAGCGCGCGCGCAATGCCGGCGCCATCATCCTGCAGGAACCGGCCGACACGGAATTCGGCAGCCGCGGCTTCATGTGCCGCGACCCCGAAGGCCATGTGTGGAACGTGGGGACGTACGATCCTTGGAAGCCGGAGAATTTGTTCCTGACGAATTCCTGATCAGCTGAACAGGCCTTCGTCCGACCCATCCCCGTCGAAGAAGCCCTGCCCGCCATCCAGGCTGCCATTGTCGACGCTGCTGTCGAACAGGCTTTCCGAAGATCCATTGTCCAGCACCCGGTCCACGTCGCCCAGCCCCGCCTGGTCGGCCAGCGAGCTGCCGGACTGGTCGCTGAACAGGTTATTGGCCGGATCGTCGCTGTTCAGCAGGCGGTTGCCGCCGCCGTGGTCGTGGTGGCTGAACATGTTTTCCAGGCCCTGGAAGAGGAAGCCGCCGGCCGCGACACCGGCCGCCGTCGCCGCGATCGAGCCCAGTGTGCTGCCGAAGCCGCCGCGCAGGAAGCCGGACGACGGCGCCGACTGGTATTGCGGCTGATACTGGGGCTGGTACGGGGGTTGGTATTGCGGTTGGGATTGATAAGGCTGCTGGGTGTCGCGCTGGTAGGACTGGGCAGGCTGCGTCCTGCCGCTATTGCCCCAGGAATTTGCGTCGAGGAATTTGCCGCCGTCACCACCTTGCTGACCGGAACGTACCTGGTTCTCCAGGCTGGCGATGCGGTCCTTGGCATTGTTCAGCGCCTGTTCGAGCAGCAATGCCCTTTGCACCAGCAGGTAGGCGGCATCGGGCTGCTGGGCCACGGCGCGCTGGATCAGGGCATCCGCTTCCGGGTCTTTCTGGATCCCGCGGGCCTGGATCAGCTGGCTCAGGAAATCGTGCAACATCTGCGAATCTTGCGGGCTCATGACGTCTGCTCCTTGAAATGTCGGATAGCCCACATGTTGTGGGCGTGTCCCTGAATTCAAGTTTGACACCATCCGCGCCCGTTTGCCTTAAACGGTGCTGAACCGTGCGGGCGTATTACTTCTGGAGATCCCGTCCGCCGAACGCGTTCGGCAACTGCGCGGCAGCCGTTGTCTCCATCACGTCGCCCTTCAGGTTCGTCAGCACGACGGGCAGGTCGTTGCCGCCCAGTTCCAGGATCACCTGGCGGCAGGCGCCGCACGGGGCGATGGGCCCATCCGTGTCGCCGATCACGGCCAGCGCCGTGAAGTCGCCCGGCACGCAGCCGTGGGCGATGGCGGAAAAGAATGCCGTGCGCTCGGCGCAGTTGCACAGGCCGTAGGACGCGTTCTCGACGTTACAGCCGCGGAACACGCGCCCATCCTTCGTCTCCAGCGCGGCCCCGACCTTGAAGTGCGAGTAAGGCACGTATGCCAGTTCGCGCGCAGCGCGGGCTTCGGCGATCAGTTTTTCGTACTTCATGGGCGGATGGTCTTGTAGATCATCGGCTGCGCGGCCGGCTGTTCCGCGGCGATACGGTACGCCGCCTGCACTTCGCGCACGGCGCGTTCCGCGGCATCCTGCGTGCGCGCGTGCACCAGCGCCAGCGGCTGGCCCGCCTCCAGCTTCGTGCCCAGCTCGACGAGGTCCGTGAGGCCGACGGCGAAGTCGATCGGGTCCTGCGGCCGGATGCGGCCGCCGCCCAGGCCGACGACAGCGAGGCCCAGGCCGCGGCAATCCGTCGCGTACGCGTAGCCCGATTCGAGCGCCGGCACCGGCACGACGATCGGCGCCTTCGCGAGGTGCGCATCGGGATTGTCCATCAGGTCGGCCGGACCGCCGAGCGCCTTGACCATGCGCGCGAAACGCTCGGCCGCTTCGCCCGAATCCAGCGCGTGCTGCAGCTTCGCGTGCGCTTCCTCGTCCGTCGCGCACAGGCCGGACAGCACGAGCATCTCCGCGCACAGCGCCATCGTCACTTCGTGCAGGCGCGCGGGGCGCGATTTACCCGTCAGGTAGTCGATCGCGATCCGCACCTCGACGGCATTGCCGGCCGCCGGGCACAGCGACTCGTTCATGCCCGTCAGGATCGCGGACGTGCGCGTGCCGGCACCATTGCCCACGTGGACGATGGATTCCGCCAGCTCGACGGATTTTTCGTACGTCGGCATGAACGCGCCGCTGCCGGCCTTGACGTCCATGACGAGGGCATCCAGGCCCGCCGCCAGCTTCTTCGACAGGATCGAGCCCGTGATCATGGCGACGGATTCCACGGTCGCCGTCGTGTCGCGGATGCTGTAGAACCGCTTGTCGGCCGGCGCCAGCTGCGCGGTCTGGCCGATGATGGCGACGCCGACTTCCTTCACCACTTTACGGAACAGTTCCGGATCCGGCACCGTGCAATAGCCGGGGATCGAATCGAATTTGTCCAGCGTACCGCCCGTGTGGCCCAGGCCGCGGCCGGAAATCATCGGGACGTAGCCGCCGCACGCGGCGATCATCGGGCCCAGCATCAGCGACACGACGTCACCCACGCCGCCCGTCGAGTGCTTGTCGACGACGGGGCCGGGCAGGTTCAGCGACTTCCACTCCATGACCTGGCCGGAATCGCGCATCGCCAGCGTGAACGCGACGCGCTCGTCCATCGTCATGTCGTTGAAGTAGACGGCCATCGCGAGCGCCGCGATCTGGCCTTCCGTGACGCTGCCGTCCGGGATGCCGCGCACGAAGAAGCGGATCTCTTCGGCGGTCAGCGTGCCGCCGTCGCGTTTTTTACGGACGATTTCTTGGGGGAGGAACATGGTCATACGCCGTAAGGGATCCACACGTTTTTCACCTGGCTCGCGTGCTGCAGCACCGTACGCCCGCCCGCCTGCTTCGCATCGAACCAGTCGCGCCCTTTCGCGCCACCGGTCCACGTGCGCTTCAGCGATTCCGCCGACAGCTTCTCGACTTCCGCGCAGCCGTCTGCCGACCCGTCGTGGCGCCACACGGCATCCACGTCGAAGTGCGACGCCAGCGTGCGCGCCAGTTCGTCGTGGCTGCCCGTGACGATGTTCAGCGCGCCGCCCGGCAGGTCGGACGTGTCCAGCACCTGGTACAGGTCCAGCGCGGACAGCGGATGCGCTTCCGACGGCACGGCGACCACGCGGTTGCCCAGCGCCAGCGCCGGTGCGACGAGCGAGATGAAGCCCAGCAGCGGGTTCTCGTTCGGGCACACGATGCCGATCACGCCGACCGGCTCGTTCAGCGCGACGGTGATGCCGTGCATCGGCGGCTGGTGCGCCTGGCCGTCGTACTTGTCGGCCCATGCGGCCCAGTAGAACAGGCGCTCGATCGACGCCTGCACTTCGCGCGCCGCATCTTTCGATCCCGTCTGCGCGGCGATGCGTGCCGCGAATTCGTCGGCGCGGATCGCGAGGTTTTCCGCGATGTAGTACAGCACCTGCGCGCGGTTGTGCGCGGTGGCTTTCGCCCAGCCGGACGCCTTGTGCGCCGCTTCGACGGCGTTGCGGATGTCCTTGCGGTTGCCCTCGCCCACGTCGGCCAGGAACTCGCCATTGGCACCGTGGATCGCGCGGCTGTACGCGCCGTCCGGGCGCGCCTGCTTGCCGCCGATGTACAGCTTCGCCGTGCGGTCGACGGCGAACGGGCTGTCGCCGCCCGCCAGTTTCACTTTGCCTTTTTCGGCAACGACGGGAGCGGCGGGACGCGCATCTTCCGCCAGCGGCGTCAGGTATTCATACATGCCCTCTTTGCCGCCCTCGCGGCCGAAGCCGGATTCCTTGTAGCCGCCGAAGCCGCACGCGGCGTCGAACTGGTTCGCCGTGTTGATCCACACGACGCCCGCCTTGATCTGCGGGGCGACGTCCAGCGCGAGGCTGATCGACTCGCTCCACACGCAGGCCGCGAGGCCGTACACGGTGTTGTTCGCGAGTTGGACGGCTTCGCCCGGCGTGCGGAAGCTCGACGCGACGAGCACGGGGCCGAAGATCTCCGTCTGCGACACGGTGGCCGACGTCGACGCGCCCGTGATCAGGGTGGGCAGATACCACGAACCGGCGACCGGCGTTTCGCCGGCAGGTTGCCAGATCTCGCAGCCTTCCGCGCGCGCGGCTTCCACGAGACCGTGGATGCGCTGCTGCTGCACCGGATCGACGAGCGCGCCGATGTCATTCGATTTATCGAGCGGCGAGCCGACGCGCAGGTTCTGCATGCGCGCCTTGACCTTCTCGATGAAGCGCGGATAAATCGTTTCCTGCACGAGCAGGCGCGAACCGGCGCAGCAGACCTGGCCCTGGTTGAACCAGATCGAATCGACGAGGCCTTCGACGGCCGCATCCAGGTCCGCGTCGTCGAACACGATGAACGGCGACTTGCCGCCCAGTTCCAGCGACAGTTTTTTACCCGTGCCGGCCGTGGCCTTGCGGATGATGCGGCCCACTTCCGTCGAGCCGGTGAACGCCAGCTTGTCGATGCCCGGGTGATTCACGATCGCCTCGCCCACGCGGCCGTCGCCCGTGACGATGTTGACGACACCCGCCGGCACGCCCGCCTGCTGGCAGATCTCGGCGAACAGCAGTGCAGTCAGCGACGTGTATTCAGCGGGCTTGAACACGATGGTGTTGCCGGCGGCGAGCGCGGGCGCGACCTTCCAGGCCAGCATCAAGAGTGGGAAGTTCCACGGCACGATCTGGCCGACGACACCGACGGCGCGGTAGCCCGCGAATTCTTCCGATTGCAGCTGGGCCCAGCCGGCGTGGTGGTAGAAATGACGGGCGGCCAGCGGCAGGTCGGCGTCGCGCGTTTCGCGGATCGTCTTGCCGTTGTCCAGCGTTTCCAGAACGGCGAACAGGCGCGAGTGCTTTTGCAGCAGGCGCGCCAGTGCATACAGGACTTTCGCGCGGCCGTGGCCACCGAGGGCGACCCAGCCCGGCTGCGCGCGGCGCGCGGCGTCCACGGCGCGGTCGACGTCCGCCTGGCTCGCCTGCGTCACCTGCGCCAGTTCGCTGCCGTCGGCCGGATTGAACGAGCCGAAAGTGTCGGCGGCGTCGGTCCAGGCGCCGTCGACGAACAGGCCGAAACGGCGGCCATGGGCTTCCAGCCACGCTTGCGCTTCCTTCGTGCTCTCGGGGGCCGGGCCGTAATCCATAGTTTGCAGAATCTCTTTAATAGTGGGCATGACAGATCCGATCAAGGTTGGGCGTGGCGGAATGCGGCCGAATAGCTGCCCGTGACGTAATGCTCGAGCTGGCGCTCGATGTCGGTGAGGAGGCTGGAGGCACCGATGCGGAACAGGTGCGGTTGCAGCCATTCGTTGCCCAGCTCTTCCTTCATCACGGTCAGGTATTGCAATGCGGCCTTGGCGGAGGACACACCCCCGGCCGGCTTGTAGCCGACCTTGTAGCCGGTGCGTTCATAGTACTCGCGGATCGCGCGTACCATCACCAGCGACACGGGAATGGTCGCGTTCACACCTTCCTTGCCGGTCGATGTCTTGATGAAATCGGCGCCTGCCATCATGCAGACCCACGATGCTTTTGCTACGTTTTCCAACGTGACGAGATCGCCCGTCGCGAGGATCGCCTTTACGTGCGCGTCGCCGCACGCCTGGCGGTACGCGACCATCTCGTCGTACAGCGCCTGCCAGTTGCCCGTCAGGACGTGCTGGCGCGTGATCACGATGTCGATCTCCGTGGCGCCTGCGGCGACGGACAGTTCGATCTCGCGGATCTTCGTTTCCAGGCTCGAGAGGCCGGCCGGGAATGCCGTGGACACGGCGGCGATGGGCAGGCGGCCCTGCAGCACCTCGGCCGCCGGGCGGATCATTTCGTGGTACACGCACACGGCGCCCGTCGTCAGCGACTCCAGGCCCAGCGCCTGCATCAGGTCCGCGCGCAGCGGACGCATCGCCTTGCGGCACAGGCGCTCGACGCGGCCCGGGGTGTCGTCGCCCGACAGGGTCGTCAGGTCGATGCACTCGATGGCGCGGATCAGCCACGCGGCCTGGTATTCCTTCTTGACCGTGCGGCGGTTCGCGAGGCTCGCGGCGCGGCGGTCGGCGGCGTTGCGGTTGACCTTCAGGTGGTTGATCCAGCCAAGATCGAGGTCGATCGCCGTGTTGCGTTTAAAGTCCAGGTTCGGGCTCATAATAAAGCGGTTCCGTTGGCAAGGGGTTTGACGCCGAGGTGGTGCGCCAGGGTGGCGCCGATGTCGGAGAACGTGTCGGACACGGGCAGCTCGCGCGCCGGCGCGGCCGGGCCGAAGAACAGCATCGGGATGTGTTCGCGCGTGTGGTCGGAACCGGCCCACGTCGGGTCGCAGCCGTGGTCCGCCGTGATGACGACGAGGTCGCCCTCCTTCAGCTTCGCGATGAAATCCGGCAGGCGCGCATCCAGTTCGTGCAGCGCATTCGCATAGCCGGCGACGTCGCGGCGGTGACCGAAGTGCATGTCGAAGTCGACGAAGTTCACGAACGTCAGCGACTTGTCCGGCGCGGTGTCCGCCACTTCCAGCAGGCGGTCGAACAGCGCCATGTTGTCGGCGCCCTTGATGAGTTGCGTGACGCCCTGGCCCGCGAAGATGTCGCTGATCTTGCCCAGTGCGATGACTTCGCCGCCCGCATCCTTCACATGGTCCAGCAAGGTGGGCGCGACGGGCGGCACGGCGTAGTCGTGGCGGTTGCTCGTGCGCTTGTAGTTGCCGTTGCTGCCCGTGAACGGACGCGCGATCACGCGGCCGATGTTGTACGGCTTGACCAGTTCGTACGCCGCTTCGCACACTTGATACAAACGCTCGAGGCCGAAGTGCTCTTCGTGCGCGGCGATCTGCATCACGGAGTCGGCCGACGTGTAGATGATCGGCTTGCCGGTGGCGACGTGCTCGTCGCCCAGCTCCGTGATGATGGTCGTGCCGGACGCATGGCAGTTGCCCAGCCAGCCCGGCACGTTGGTCATCTCGGCCAGTTTATCCGTCAGCGCTTGCGGGAACGTGGGCACGGTCTTCGGGAAGTAGCCCCAGTCGAACAGCACGGGCACGCCGGCGATTTCCCAGTGGCCGCTCTGCGTGTCCTTGCCAGTGGATTTCTCGCGCGCGACGCCCCAGGCGCCCGTGAAGCCTTCGCGCTTGTTGAAACCGGCGGGCCATTCGCCGCTCGCCTTGTGCGCGGCGGCGCCGAGGCCGATCTGTTCCAGCGTCGGCAGCGACATCGGCTTGCCCGATTCCGCGGCCCATTGCGCGATGTGGCCGAGGGTATTGGCGCCCGCGTCGCCGTATTTGTCGGCGTCGGGCAAGGCGCCCAGGCCGAAGGAGTCCAGCAGGAGGATGAATGCGCGTGACATATGATCCCTTCCTTTTCCCGTTATTCCGTGATCAGGCGGTCTTGCCCAGTCGTTCGATGAAGCCGTGGATCAGCGTGACCATGTCCTTGGCCGCAATCGCAGCATACTTCAGCGTCTGCTCGTGCGACAGCGGGAACGGGGTCAGGCCTTCGGCCAGGTTCGTGATGGCGGAAACGCCCGCGACCTTCAGGCCGCAGTGGCGCGCCGAGATCACCTCCGGCACGACCGACATGCCGACGACGTCCGCACCCAGCGCCTTGAATGCGCGGATTTCGGCGGCCGTCTCGAAGTTCGGGCCCGGACAGGCCAGGTACACGCCTTCGTTCACCTTGATGTTCTTGTCCGCCGCCGTGGCCTTGATCAGGTCACGGATCTCGGCATCGTACGCGTTGGCCATGCTGAAGAAGCGCGGGCCGAAGCGGTCGTCGTTCGGGCCCGCCATCGGGCTGCCCGGCAGCAGGTTGATGTGGTCCGTCAGCACGACGACGCTGCCCGCGTCCACTTCCGGACGCAGCGAGCCGGCGGCGTTCGTCACGAACAGCAGTTCGCAGCCGATCAGTTTGAACGTGCGCACGGCGGAGGTCATCACGGCCGGGCCGTAGCCTTCATAGAAGTGGCCGCGGCCCTTCATGCACACGACCGGCACGCCGGCAAGCGTACCCAGCACCAGTTCGCCGGCGTGACCGTGCACGGTGCTGATCGGGAAGCCCGGCAGGTCGGCATAGCTGATCGCCACCGCATCCTCCATCTGTTCGGCCAGCACGCCGAGGCCGGAACCGAGGATCAGGGCCACACGCGGCGTGAAGCCCGGCTTGCGGGCGCGAATGACGTCGGCGGCTTCGAAGGGGGTGTTGCTGAACTGGTGAGTAGTCATTGTCGCGGTCTGGTCGAGGATGGGGCGGGGATGCACCAAAATATGTCAACTATGCATGAATGCCGATTGTGTTGGCAAATACCATTTTTCTGGCAGATTTATATCTTCGTGGAATAAATTCGCGCTAGACTTCAACCATGCATATGTCCGCGTTGACCATGTGCAAACATATGTTTAAGATGAAAAACAAAAGTTTACCCCATCCGTCATCGTGACAGAATCGTCGAAGAAACAACAGTTGTACGAGGCCATCCGCGCGAACCCTTTCATTTCGCAGCAAGAGCTCGCCAACCAGCTGGGGCTGTCGCGCTCGGCGGTCGCCGGCTACATCGCGGGCCTGATCCGCGAGCGCAGGCTGCTCGGGCGCGCCTACGTGCTGCCGGACCGCCGCCCGGTCGTGTGCGTGGGCGCGGCGAACCTCGACCGCAAGCTGCGCTCGACGGACGCGATCGCCCTGCGCACGTCGAATCCGGCCAGCCAGAGCGAATCGTTCGGCGGCGTGGCGCGCAACATCGCGGAAAATCTCGCCCGGCTGGGCATGACGGTCGCGCTGCTGACGGCGATCGGCGCGGATTCCTCCGGCGCCGCCCTGCTCGACCATGCGGAGAGCCTCGGCATCGACGTGCGCGGCGCGCTGCGCCTGGACGGCTGCTGCAGCGGCACGTACACGGCCGTGCTGGACCGCGACGGCGAGATGGTCGTCGCGCTGGCCGACATGGCCTTGTATGACCGCATGGAGCCGGCCTACATCGACGCGCGCCAGGCCCAGCTCGCGGGCGCGGCCCTCGTCGTGGCCGACCTGAACCTGCCGCGGGACACCGTCGCCGCCCTCGCCCACCAGGCACGCCGCAACGCGACGCCGCTCGTGCTCGTGGCCGTGTCCGAACCGAAGATGGCACGCCTGCCCGCCGACCTGTCCGGCGTGCGTCTATTAATTCTCAACGCCGGCGAGCTGGCCGCGCGCGTCCAGCGCCCGCTGTCCGATGACGATGCACTTCTTGCGGCCATGCGCGAAGTGCGGGCCCAGGGCGCGCAAGACCTGATCGTCACGCGCGGCGCGCGCGGCGTGCTCGTCACCGCGGGCGACGGCATCGTCGACCTGCCCGCGCCGCCGGTCGACGTCGTCGACGTGACGGGTGCAGGCGATGCGTTCGCCGCGGCCGTCTGCTGGTCGCTCGTGCAGGACGATGGCGGCGACCTCGTGCTCGCGTGCCGGCGCGGGCTGCACTTGTCGGCCCTCACCCTGGGTGTACCGGAGACCGTGCACCCGGGCCTCGGGCCGGACAGCCTCGCCACCGAACATACTCCGCTTTCACAGGACTGAACATGCAAGCCTTCCTCCAGTTTTCTCCCGAAGTGCAGGCCGCGCGCGCGGCCGGCAAGCCCGTCGTCGCACTCGAATCGACGATCATCTCGCATGGCATGCCGTACCCGCAGAACGTGCAGACGGCGCGCGAGGTCGAGCAGGTCATCCGCGACGCCGGCGCGGTACCGGCCACCATCGCCCTCATCGACGGCCGCATCTGCGTGGGCCTGGCGGACGACCAGCTCGAACAACTGGGCAACGCGCGGGATGCGCTGAAAGTCAGCCGGCGCGACCTCGCGTACGTGCTGGCCGAGAAGAAGCTGGGCGCGACGACGGTCGCCGCCACGATGATCTGCGCGGCGCTGGCGGGCATCGAAGTGTTCGTCACGGGCGGCATCGGCGGCGTGCACCGCGGCGCGGAGACGAGCTTCGACATCTCCGCCGACCTGCAGGAACTGGCGCGCACGAACGTCGCCGTCGTATGCGCGGGCGTGAAATCCATCCTCGACATCGGCCTCACGCTGGAATACCTGGAAACGCATGGCGTGCCCGTCGTCAGCGTGGGCCAGCCCGGCTTCCCCGCGTTCTTCACGCGCGAATCCGGCTTCAATGCCGACTTCCAGCTCGACACGCCGGAACAACAGGCCCGCTTCATCCGCACCAAGTGGCAGCTGGGTTTGACGGGCGGCGTCGTCGTCAGCAATCCGGTGCCATCGGAGTCCGCGATGAAGAACGAGGAAATCGACGGCATCATCGCGCAGGCGCTGCGCGAGGCCGACGAGCAGGGCGTGAAAGGCAAGGCCGTGACGCCGTTCCTGCTGGCCCGCATCAAGGACCTGACGGGCGGCAGGAGTCTGGCCACGAACATCGCGCTGGTAAAACACAATGCCCTCGTGGGCGCCCGCCTCGCGGTGGCGCTGCACACGGCAGCCCACGTTTGAGACCGACATGTCGATCGACCTGAAGCAACTGAAATACTTCCTGGCGGTGGCCGAAGAAAAAAGCTTCAGCCGCGCCGCCGAGCGCCTGCACATCTCGCAGCCGCCGCTGTCGCAGCAGATCATGAAGCTGGAGAGCGAGCTCGGGGTCCGCCTGTTCGCGCGCACGACGCGCAGCTTCGAGCTGACGGTCGCGGGCAAGGCGCTGATGCACGAAGCGGCCGACCTGCTGGGCCGCATGCGCATGACCATTGATACCATCCGCCAGATCGACCGGGGCGAAGTGGGCCGCCTGCGCGTGGGCATCGTCGGCTCGGCGATGTGGGGGCCGATCCCCGGCCTGCTGGAACAATTCCAGAGCCAGTTCCCGCGCGTGACGTGGACCATCCACGAACTCGGTCCGAACGACCAGTGGGACGCGCTGCGCGGCAAGCAGATCGACGTGGGTTTCTGGCGCGAGCCGCGCATCGACGAGGACATGCTGAGGAACGCGGGCCTGCGCCAGGAACTGTGCTTCCGCGAGGACGTGTGCGTCGCCATCAATGCCCAGCATCCGCTCGCGCAGCAGGAGGCCATCGAACTGATCGACATCGCCAACGAACCGATGCTCACGCTGCACCTGGACCAGTCGGCCGAACCGCGCTACCTGATCCAGTGCTGCGTCAACGCGGGCTTCCAGCCGACGATCTTCCAGGAAGCCGCGGAGCCGCAGACCCTGCTCGCGATGGTGGGCGCGGGCCTGGGCGTGGCCTTGATGCCGGCGACGACGAGCCGCATCGGCTGGCCGGGCGTGCGCTTCCTGCCGGTGCGCACGAATCCGCCGTCGGCCAACCTGTACATCACCTATCCCACGCAGGACGATGCGCCCGTCGTGCGGGCGTTCCTCAAGATCCTGAATCCGGCGGGCGAGTGATCTGCTAGCGCAGCGAACTGTAGTTCAGCGGCGCCCACAGGTACCCGTTGCCGTTGCGCTCGATGTAGCCGAGGCCGGGGAACGGCGTATGGGGCGCGGCCACGATGGTGCCGCGCGCGGCCGTGTCGGCGAACAGCGCCTCGCGCTGGCGCCGCGCTGCTGCGGCGTCCTCGTCGAAGCGGATCGTGATCTGCGGCTCGGCCATCTGCACGTCCTTCGCGTGCACCGTGTCGCCGATGAAGCGGACAGTCTTTCCGCCCGCCGTCAGTTCGTACATCGTATGGCCCGGCGTATGGCCCGGTATCGGCACCGCCCGGATGCCGGGCACTACCTCGCCGGGACCGTCGAAGGTGCGCACGCGTCCCGCCTTCCGGTAAGGCGCGAAGGCCGCCAGTGCCTCGTCGACGACGTGGACGCTCTCCGGCCGAACCTTCGCGCGATTCGCCGGATTCAGCCACGCGTCCGCATCGCCCTTCGCCACGACCACCTCCGCATTCGGAAACACGGCCCGGCCCGCGATCGTCAGGCCGTTCGAGTGGTCGCCGTGGATGTGCGTCAGCAGCACGACGTCGACGTCTTCCGGGCGGTAGCCGGCGGCGCGGATGCTGTCTGCCAGGTGGCCGCCGTGCGCGCCGAAGCTGGCGCCCGCGCCGGTATCGATCAGCACCAGCTGCTTGCCCGTGTTGACGAGGAAGGCGTTGATCGACGTCTCGACTTGCGTACCGAGATGGTGGAAGGCCAGGACGTCTTTCACGTGGGCTGCGCTGGTATTCGTCAGCAGCGTGTCGAGCGGGGTGTCCACGGTGCCGTCGGACACTGCCGTGATCTCGACGTCGCCCAGCAGCACGCGATAAAAGCCCGGCGCCTGGGTGCGCACCTGGGGTGCGGCCGCGTGCGCCGCGGGCAGCCATGCGGGTGCGGCCATCAGCACCGCGGCGGACAGGAACAGGGATGGAAGCTTGGTCATGATGAACTCCTCTGGCATGAAACGATGCATCCATGATCCAATAGCGCGCCACATCAATCAAATCGATTATCGAGATTATGGAAATCAGCGAAAATGATTTCAGGGGCGTCGACCTGAACCTGATGGTGACGTTCCTCGTGCTGATGCGCGAACGCAGCGTGTCCGCCGCCGCGCATAAGTTGTTCCTCGGCCAGCCGGCCGTCAGCGGTGCGCTGGCGCGCCTGCGCCAGTTGTTCGGCGACGAGTTGCTCGTGCGCGGCGCGCGCGGCATGGAACCGACGCCGCGCGCGCTCGAACTGGAGGCGGTCCTCACGCCGGCCATGGCAATCCTGCAAAGGGCGATCGCCGTGCCGCCCGCGTTCGACCCCGCCAGTTCCGAGCGGCTGTTCGTCGTGGGCATGCCGGACTGGGTGGAGCACTGGCTGATGCCCGGCCTGCTGGCGCGCGTGCGCGCGCTCGCGCCGCGCGTGCGCATCGTGCTCAAGGAAAGCAATCCGTTCGCCGTCGCCGACATGCTGGACAAGGACGAGATCGAGCTGGGCGTGGCCTCCCTGCGCGCCGGCCCGCGCTGGCAGCGCCGCAAACCGCTGCGCGAGATGGGGTTCCGCTGCGTGTACGATCCGCGCCTGCTGCCGTTCACGGGCGACGTGACGCTGGCCCAGTACGTCGCGACGCCGCACCTGCTGGTGAGCTACCGGGGCGCCGTCGAGGGACCGACCGACGTCGTGCTGGCCGGACTCGGGCTGCGGCGCGAAGTGTGCTACACGACGCCGCGCTTCTCGTCCGTACCCGGGATGCTGGGTGCAAGCCCGATCATCGCGACGGTGCCGGAGGTGCTGGCCGAGCGCTGGACCGCGGCGGGCCTGCTGGCGTCGAGTGCGGTGCCGGCCGCGCTGGACCGCTTCACCGTATCGATGGCATGGCATGCGCGGCGCGACGACGACGCGGCGCTGCACTGGTTGATGGGCGTGATCGCGGACGTGGCCGGCGCCGTGCCGTGAAGGGGCGTCAGTGCGTGGCGCCGCCCGCCTCCTGCGTATCGGTTTCCGTCACGACGGCCACCTCCACGGCAATGCGAAGCGCATCGACGATGTCGCGCAGTGCCATCGACGGCGGCCGCTCGGGCCGGTCCGCGGCCTGCTCGGGCAGGAAGGGCACGTGAATGAAACCGGCCCTCAGTTCGCTTCCCTCCGGCTGCCCGGCCGCGTGGTGCATCAGGCCGTAGAACACGTGGTTGCACACGAACGTGCCGGCCGTCTGCGACACGCCGGACGGAAAGCCGCGCAGGCGCAGCGCTTTCACGATGGCCTTGACGGGCAAGGTGGTGAAATAGGCGGCCGGGCCATCGGCCACGACGGGCGTGTCGACGGGCTGGTTGCCCGCGTTGTCGCGGATCGACGCGTCGTCGACGTTGATGGCCACGCGCTCCAGCGAAATCTCGGAGCGGCCGCCCGCCTGGCCGACGGCGATCACGATGTCGGGCTTGACGCCCGCGATGGCTTCGCGCAGCACGTCGAGGGCGGTGCCGAACACGCACGGCAGCTGGCGCGCGACGACCGCGAAACCCGGCCCGGACCAGCCGTCCAGCGCACGCACGGCTTCCCACGACGGGTTGATGGCGGCGCCGTTGAAGGGTTCGAATCCGGTCAGCAGGACCGTCCTGGTGGGTACTTGAGTGGTGGGTGCGGTCATGGTCGGCTCATCGGTACATCAGAAAATACAGCAGGACGATATTCGCGCCCAGCAGCGGCAACGCGGTCGGCAGCTGGGCCTTGATCACGGCATTCTTGTCGGGCAGTTCGAGCAGCGCCGCCGGCACGATGTTGAAATTCGCCGCCATCGGCGTCATCAGGGTGCCGCAATACGCGCTGAACATGCCGATCGCGGCCATCACGGCCGGATTCGCATGGTACACCCCGACGAGCACCGGAATCCCGATGCCGCCCGCGATGACGGGGAACGCGGCAAAGCCGTTGCCCATCACGACGGTAAATAATGCCATGCCCACGCAGAACGCGGCGCAGGCCAGCAGGCGCGAATCGAGCGGGATGTAACTCGTCGCGACGTGGGCCACGGCCTTGCCCACGCCCGCCTCGGAAAACAGCAGCCCCAGCACCGCGAGCATGTGCGGCAGCACGACGGCCCAGCTCATCGCATCGATCAGGCGCCGCGCCTCGCGCACGCCCTGCAGCGGCGTCGCGCGCGTGAGCCAGCAGGCGAGCGCCAGCGCGGCGATGCTGCCGCAGCCCATGGAGACGAGCGTCAGGTTCTTCGGATCCAGCAGGAAGCGCGTACCAAGGTGGACATCCTTCAGCAGGACGGAGCCCAGCATCGTCACGACGGGGATCGCCAGTGCCGGCACGAGCAGGCGGTTGCCCAGGCGCGCGGCGGTGGATTTTCTCTCTTCTTCCGGCAGCACGTGCGCCTTCCCCGGCCGCACGAAACCGAACCCGGCGACCAGCGCCATCACGATCATCAGCACGCCCGCCACGGCTGGCGGCAGACGCTCGCCCAGCAGATAAATCAGCGCGTACAGGCCCCAGAACAGCGCCGTCGTGTAACGGCGCGGATTGGTCGAATCGCGCAAGGTCATCAGCGCGCACGCCGCGAACAGCAGGCCGACGAGCAGGTAGAAAACGTCGAGCGAAACGATCATTTGGCGGTCTCGCGGCGGATGCGGGCGTCGAGCCGGCGCAAATTCCACGCATGGATGACGAAGGCCGTCACCGCCGTCGGGATGCCCCACAGCGCCATGTGGATGGGATCGACCTCCAGGCCTTCCGCTTTCAGGATCGTCTGCATCAGCACGATGGCGCCGAACGCGACGAACACGTCCTCGCCGAAGAACAGGCCGACGTTGTCCGTGGCCGCGCTCATCGCCCGGATGCGCTGGCGCAACGCCTCGGAGAGCGTCCCGTGGCGCGCCTCCGCCGCCGCCTCGGCCATCGGCGCGACGAGCGGGCGCACCATGTTCGGATGGCCGCCCAGGCTCGTGAGACCGAACGCCGCCGCCACTTCGCGCGCCAGCAGGTACACCGTCAGCAGACGTCCCGTCGTGGCCGAACGGATGCGCGCGATGCTGGCCTGCGCATGCTCCTTGAGGCCGAAGCGTTCCAGCAGGCCGATCGCGGCCAGCGGCAAGAGCAGGATCAGCGGCAGGTTGCGGGTCTTGATGAACGCCGTGCCGAGCGATTCCAGCAGGTGCAGCACGGGCAGGTGCGCGGCCCATCCCGTCACGCCGCAGGCGAGGATCACGACGAGCACCGGATTGGCACGCAACAGGAATCCGGCGGCGACGGCCGCGATGCCGAGCAGCGGCCACAGGTTGACGGCAGATTGCATGATGCTCCAGGGTTGTGGTTGCGTGCAGAATCTTACCGTACAGCCAGCTCTGCGCCGCTCGCGCTGTGCGCA
This sequence comes from Massilia sp. PDC64, assembly GCF_900101265.1. Classification (GTDB taxonomy): domain Bacteria; phylum Pseudomonadota; class Gammaproteobacteria; order Burkholderiales; family Burkholderiaceae_D; genus Telluria. Next base: position 65,688 of record NZ_FMZS01000012.1, on the reverse strand, counting down.
TCCCGTGACGCCGTCGCTTCGCCACGACGCATGGTCCACCTGCACACAAGCGGCCGGCACGCTTTGCGCGCACGCATGGCCTGCACAACGGTGCGCGCTAAGCTCGATGCCGTTTCCATCCGGAGTTCGGCCATGACTGTCTTCGAACGCACGCTACGCCTGGTTGTGGTCGCCTTCCTGCTGTTGGGCTTGTCCAGCTGCGGCGGCGACGTGGGCATCGGCATCGGGATCGGCTGGTACCACGAGCCGGACCACCCCTGGCCCGACCATCCCGACTGGCCCAGCTGGCCCGACCGGCCGCAGGGCGCCACGGGCCTGTTCCCGATCGCGGGCGACATCTGCGGGCAATGTGCCGGCTCGCAGGACGGCACCGGCTCCCAGGCCCGCTTCAACGGCCCGCAAGGCATCACGGCGGACGCGGCAGGCAATCTGTACGTGGCGGAAAGCGCCAGCGCCACCGTGCGCAGGATCTCGACCCAGGGCGCGGTGACGACGCTGGCGGGCGCACGCGGCGCCGTCGGCTATGCGGACGGGTCCGGCGCGGCGGCCCGCTTCAACGACCCGAGCCGGCTCGTCGCGGACGGCAACGGCAACCTGTACGTGACGGACAGCGGCAATTCGGTCATCCGCCGCGTGGCGCCGGACGGGACGACGACCACCATCGCAGGCGACGGCACCTGCGGCAGCGCGAACGGCAAGGGCGTGGCCGCGCGCTTCTGCAAGCCGCGCGGCATCGCGCTGGACCGCCTGGGCAACCTGTGGGTGGCCGATACGGGCAACCACACGCTGCGCCGCATCGACACGAGCGGCAACGTCACGACGGTGGCCGGCACGCCGGGCGTGTGCGGCAGCCGCGACGGCAATGGCGGACAGGCACAGTTCTGCGAACCGCAGGACGTGGGCGTCGACGACTGGAACAACGTCTACGTCGTCGACACGGGCAATTCGACGATCCGCATGGTCAACGACAAGGGTATCGTATCCACCTTGGCCGGCCAGCCGGGACGGTGCGACGCCGTGGACGGCAGCCCGGGCGTCTCGCGCCTGTGCGCCCCCAGCGGCATCGCTGTCGACGGCAACGATTTATATATCGCCGACACGGGCAACTCGACCATCCGCCGCATCAACCTGGACAACGTGACGAGCACGGTGGCCGGCGTGCCCGGCCACGCGGGCATCACCCTGGGCGCCCTGCCCGGCAGCCTGGACCGGCCCATTGGCGTGACCTTGGCGCCCGACCGCTCGATCGCGCTCACGACGCACAACCTCGTCGTGAAGCTGTTGCCGGCGAAATAGTTTAATCAGGACGAACCGGCGTGGAAGCGTCCTTGCCGATGACCGTCGTCCACGGCCGCACGTGCCACTGCGTGACGAGACCGTGGACGACATACGGATCGGCACGGGCGAAGCGCTCGGCGGCTTCCGACGATTCGCCTGTGAACAGCAGCACGGCCTTGTCGGCGGGATCGGCGAGCGCACCGGCGATGACGAGCTCGCCGCGCTCCTGGGCTTCCCAGCCCAGCTTCAGGTGTTCGTTGCGAAATTCGCCGCGGCGCTCCATGTAGTCGGGGGCCAGGTCATAGATCAGCAGGAAGTGCACGGTTTTTTCTCCCTAAAAATACGATGGTGCCGGACATGGTAATCGCTTCGGCGCGGCAGCGTCGTGTCAAGGCGGTTTGCACAACATCCACAAGGACAGCGCGTGTCAGGATGATGCGATGAAACGCCATCACATCACACTGGGTGCGTCCACCACGGCCGGCGGCACCGTGACCTCGGCCAGTGCGCTGGTCTCGATCAACGGCGTCCGGGTCGCGCTGGAAGGCGACACGGTCGATTGCCGGACGTGCGGCAGCACGGGCGTCATCCGCTGCGTCGGCCCGCGCATTCCGGAGCGCTACAACGGCAAACAGGTCGCGCTGGAGAACGACTTGTGCATCTGCAACTGCGCGCAACCGCCCAGGCTGGTTGCGAACCAGACGAGCAGGGCGCAGTTCGTCGATGGTGGCACGACGCCGTGACTCGCCGTGCCCCACGGTACTGTGCGTAGCCGAGAACCGGCCTTATGCCACACTTTGCTTCTCCCGCCGGCCGCTCGTCCCGAGGCCGGCACCACCTTTTCTGGAGGAAGCATGCCCAAATCGACGATTGCCGGCCATCCGCTGCACCCGATGCTGATCGTGGCGCCGGCCGCCCTGATTCCGTTCGGTTTCATCCTCGACGCCATGCACCGCGCGACGGACAACGACGACTATGCGAACGCCGCCTTCTACAGCCTGACCGGCGGCCTCATCGGCGGTCTCGCGGCCGGGGTCGCCGGGGCCATGGACTACCTGGAAATCGAGAACGAGACCGAGGTCAAGCAGACGGCCAACGTCCATGCGATGCTGAACGGCGGTGCGCTGGCGGTGACGGCGGCCAATCTCGCGCTGCGGCGCAACGGCTACAAGCACACGGGCGGGTCGCTGGCGCTGTCGGCGATCGCCGCCATCGGCGTAGTCGTGTCCGGCTGGTTCGGCGGCCGCATGGTCTACGAGCAAGGGATGCGCGTGAAAGGCGTCAGCCCCGTCGGGCATGCGCCCGAGGCGAAGCTGCCGGGCGACGAGCGCGTCGAGCATGCGCTGCACGACGTGGAACGTTACGCGCCGTCGTCCGGCCCCATGCTGCACTAACGCTGGGCAGTGTCCCGGCGGATGCGGTTGTTGGGCGCACCCGGCGTCGCCAGGTCGTCCGCCGGCGTCATCACCGTGCCTGCCGGATGGGCCCTGGCGAGCGGGCCCGTGAAGGTGATGCCGGTGCCCGCCACGCTCGCGCCCGCGTCATGGGTGCGCGCGAGCGGCGCCTGGAGCGTCAGCTTGCCCGTCCGCCATCCCGTCTCCACCGCGGCGACGACGCCCTTCTCTTCATCCGCGCCGCTGCCGATGACCACGGCCTGGCCGACCGTGAACTGGCGCGCGTCGTCCACGCGGACGACCGTCGCGCCCTTCTCCACAGGCACCGATGCGCGGGTGAGGCCGGGCGAGCCGACCGTGGCGACGGTCAGGTTCTCGGCCTGGTCGCCCGCATCGAGGACGACGGCCTGGCCGGGCGCAAAATGCGCGACCGTGGCGACGTTGACGCTCGTCGATCCCGCCGCCGCCGCGCCTGTCCGCACCGAGACGGACGTCACGAAATCCACGCAATCGTTGTCGCCGTCCCGGCCATCGGGATAGCGCCCCGTGCTGCCCTGGGCTGCATCCACTTGCGCGGTGGCGCCGCTGAACGGGATGCCCGGGAGTGCGCGGTCCCACGTCTGCGGGACGGGGATGCCCGGTGCGTCCGCGTGACAGGTGGCGGCCTTGCCGGCGGCGCCGCGGAATCCGCCGGATGCCCATGGATCGACGAGATCGCCGTAGTTCAGGCTGTCGACCACATGTCCGGCCGCATCGCGCAACACCATGCTGCCCGCTTCCCGCGACAACACCGGGCCGCCGAACCACTGGTTCGGTGTGCCCTGGAATCCCGCGGCGGTCACGGTGTCCACCCGCACGACGGCATCCGTGTCATGGGCACGGGTCAGCGGGCGGTCCAGCACGATCCCGCTGCCCGCCGGACGCACCGGCTCGTTGCTCGAGTGCGGATGACGGGTGGCGGGCGTGAAGCGGATGCCCGTGCCGCGCACGCTGTACGGCAGGTTGGCGGCATGGTCGTATTTCAGTGGCGCCGCCAGGTCGAGGCCCGTGCCCGGCTCCACGAAGGGTTCGCTGGCCGCGTGATCCTTCGCGAGTGCCGGCGCGATCGTCAGCGTGAGATCGCCGCCCGGCTTGCCTTCGACCTTGACGATATCGACGGTTTCCAGCTTGCCGGGCGCGCCGATCACGGCCTTGCCGGGCGTGTAATCGACGGGCTTCGGGGTGGGGAAGCCGATCGCGCCGCGCACGACGATCGTCGTGGCGCCGGCAGCGGCATCGCGGGCCAGGCTGGTGCGCCGCGCGGCCGTTCCCACGTGCTTGACCGTGACCATGTCGATGCCGTGATCGGCGCTGTCGATGTCGAGGCGGATCCTGTCGCCGGCGGCGATGCCATCGGTCGACGTCACCTGGATATTGGTGGAGCCTGCCGCCGCATCGAGACCCAGCCACGCCTGGCTGCCCGCCGTGCCGACGCCGGTGATGGTCACCTTCTCGTAATGCTCGGTCGCACGGCCATCGACGGGATAAGACATGCCGTAGCCGAGGGCCAGGGTATCGCCGACGTGGAAGCCCTCGGTGGTGGTCACGGGGACGCTCGTCGAGCCGGCGGGAATGGTAATGATCGGGCCGTCGGGCAGCGGCTGCCACAACGGCGTCGCCTGGCCGGCCGCCGTGCCGACGCGGACCACCTTGCGGGTTTCGCCGCCGACCACGATGGTGTCGCCCGGCTTGATGCCCTCGACGCTGCGCACGTGGATCGTCGTGTCGCCCGGCGCGGCGGGCAGCACGAGGCCCGAATTGGACAACCCCAGCACATAGAATCCATGCGGCGCCAGCCTCGTGTTGGCAGGAATCTTCACGGTCGAGGACAGCGGCTCGCGCGTCGCGTGCTGCGCGAACGTCCAGTTCGAGATATCGACCTCCTTCTCGCCGGCGTTGTACAACTCGATGAAGGCATTGGTCGCATTCGTGCGCGCGCCGTCGCTCAGGCGGAATTCGTTGATCTTTACCGGCGCCACATTGCGCACCTTCGCGACGGCCGCTTCCGTGCGGCCTGCCCACGTGGCCATGCCTTTGAGATCGCCGTTGAACGGTGCGGCACCGGACTTCACCGAGAATACGGCATGCACGCTTTGACCGGGCGCGATCGGGTCGGCGAAGGTTTTCGCGGCCTGGTTGACGTTCCAGCCCTTCGGCACCGCCAGGGACAACGTCACGCCCCGGACGGGCTGGCCCGTCGTATTCGTGAACGTGACCGTCAGGTCCTTGGCCTCCCCCGGCGCGAACGTGTGCAGGCCGGACGGGACGTCGGACGCCGCCGCAGTCCCGACCGCGACGGCCGCCACGTCGTAGCGGGCCGCCGCCACGTTCCGGGCGACCAGCTGGTCCGTCTCGTTGGACGGATACGTCCGCGGCGCCGTCATCGCGCCTTCGTAGAACGTGCCTTGCGAGGCGGTACTGTTGTCGCCGCCATTGCCGAGAATGACGGCGCCCTGCTTGCGCATGGGATCGTAGGACGCGTCGATCCGGCGGCCTTCGTACATGACGGCCAGTTGCCCTCGTTGGGCATCGCCGCCCAGCGTTGCCCAATGGCCGGGCTTGCCTTTCGTGACGGCGGTGACGAAGCGCGCATCGAGGGTGGGCAGGTTCGCGCACAGCTTCGACTTGTCGTCGTTGACGCAACCGACGAGATTGTTTTCGTGGTCGGCCATCACCCACGGCCCGGTCCCGCTCCCGCGATACCACCCTTTCGCATTGCCGAAATAGATGGCTTCCATCGTGCCGTTGTCGTCGTCGATGCTGTCGATCTCGCCGTTGCCGTAGTCGAAGCAGCAGGCACCGTTGTAGTGATGGCCATTGATGACGGCATATTGCCCGCCCGCCTGGTCGTCGACGGGCACGCCGTGCGTGTCGTTCAGGCGCAGGCCCATGCCGGGCGCGATGTACACGCCATAAACCTTGTGGCCCATGACGGTGACGGGCGCCAGGTCCGCGAGCGGCAGGTTATCCATGCCGCCCAGCGCGGGCCCCGTCCAGGTGCCGCGCGGTGCCTGCACCAGGTGATTGCGCTTGCCCGACTGGTCGTACAGGATCGTGATCCAGCAATAGGTGTCGGCGCAAAATGCGTCCTGCGCCGCCGCATTCGCATAGCCGGCGTCCTTTACGACGCCGATGTCGCGCGTTTTCCCGTCCGACTGGCGCTTGACCTGGTACAACGGCCCGTTGTACGCGGCATAGAGTGCGCGCGTCGTGCTGTGCGCGGCGACGCAGGGCGCGCCCGCCTTCGCATAGATGTCGCACGGCCCCTCCGGCCGCACCGCCTGCGCCGATGCCCAGGCGGGCAGTCCACTCAACAGCAGCGCCAGGCCGACGAACAATTTTAGAATGTGCATGTTATCGATCTCTCCAAGATTTCACATCGTAGAGTCGATTACATGACCTGGACCAATTACTTTTTTTCCTTGATCGATATCGATTTGGTAATGCCCCGCTGGTCCGCCGCGCGGGCGACGATCGCGTCGGCCCGCGCCTGCGCACGCGCCTTCTGTTCCGGCGTGAGACCGGTGCCGATCTCGTCGAGGAACGGGCCGTTGAACGGGATGGCCTGTTGCTCGGGCACGCCGTCCAGCTTGACCATGATGTCGCGCAGGGCCATGCCGTAGGCCAGCGCGCTCTGGCGGTCCGCGGCGATGGCCGGGTGGCCGAACCAGAAACCGGTGAACAGCTGGTACAGGCTGGACCAGTAGCCCTGCTCGGCCTGCTCGTTCAGCATGCCGTTGATGCGTTCCTTCCACTCCTTCACGAGCGGATCGTCGGGGCGCGTCGTGAGGGCGGTCGGGTCGCCGAACGGACCTTCTTCGACGAGTTCCGCCAGCGCACCGTCCACGCCCGCCCGTGCCGCACGCTCGAGGTGGTCGATGCGCGCCATCTTCATTCTTTCGCTGACGGTCGCGCAGGCATGCGCGGGATCGACGATGGCATCGGGCTCGGTGCCGTCACGCTCGGGCAGGTGCCCCGTGCGCCCGAACACGACGCAGGCGTGCAACAGCCACCACGCCCGATACGCGTCGCGCGGATCGCCGCTCGCGACGAGGCGCTCGATCCGCTGCGCCAGCGGCTCGGCGGGTGCCTGCGGCAGGATCGGCGGCGGCGCCCCCAGGTCGGACAGCCAGGCCGGCCCCGTCGCCGCGCCGGTCGTCGACGCTGGCGGCGCGGGCACGGCAGCCGGCGCGACGGCCGGCGGCGTCGACCGCCACGCCGGCACCACCAGCACCACCAGCGCCGCCACCAGGCCCAGCCCGGCACATGCCGGCACGACCGCTTTCCACTTCATCGAACCTCCACATCCTGTCTTCATGGACAGCCTAACAAAGCCTTCGGCGCGCATACAACGCCGGCGCTGTAACAGGATGTTGCAGCAAAGCTACTCTTCGTGAATTCGCACCATAATGAAGACGTATTTGATGGGCAGCGCACAGACTTCATCCGTAGCCAGAGGTAGACTGTATACATGAGCACACATAAAAAATTGGCGGCAGGTATGGCTGGCTTTGCCAGCATGTTGTGGCTGGGCCTCACGGCCGCGGTCGCGGCGAACCAGCGCCGTCTCGTGTTCAATCCCACCGTCGAGCGCGAAGTGGAGCATCCGCGTAGCAGCGGCCACCGCACCCGCCCCGTCGTATTGCGCGCCAAGGATGGCACGCGGCTGTCCGGCTGGCTGATGATGCCGAAGATGCCCGGCCTGCGTCCCGCCGTCGTCTATTTCGGCGGCCGGTCCGAGGAAGTGTCCTGGGTCGTGCGTGATGCCGGCAAGCTGTTTCCCGGGATGGCCGTGCTAGCCGTGAATTACCGCGGCTACGGCGACTCCCACGGCGACCCGGCCGAGGCGCACATGGTCGAAGACGCCTGCATGCTGTTCGACTGGATGGCGGCGCACCACCACGTGGATCCGACACGCATCGCCGTCGTGGGCCGCAGCCTCGGGTCCGGCGTGGCCGTGCAGGTCGCGAAAGAGCGGCCCGTAAAGGCCGTCGTGCTGATCACGCCGTACGACTCGATCCTCGCGCTCGCCAAGCGCAAGTTCCGCGTGATGCCGATCGAATACATGCTGCGCCACCGCTTCGAGTCGATCAAGTACGCGCCCACCCTGAAGGCGCCCACGTTCGTGCTGCGCGCGGCCAGCGACGACGTCGTGCCCCATTCCCACACCGACCAGCTCGTCGCCAAGCTCGCCCAGCTGATCGGGGACGAGACCGTGCCCGACTCGGACCACCTGAATATCCCCTATCTGGAAGACACGCAGGCCCGTATCGCCCGCTTCCTCACGTCGCAGTTCGCCAGGCCGGTGGAGACGGCGAACCTCCCGTCTTCCGCGCCTATCCCCGCGCCCGCTGCGGACATCGTCATCCCCGCCGCGACGACATCGACGGCCCCGGCCGTTGCCGCCATCGCCGTCCCGCCCGCGCTCCCGCTTGCCGACTGAAACGGCGCTATTTATATGTCAACCAAATAAATGGCAAAGTAAAAACGTATTTGCCACGAATAAACTGGCTGATGCATAGTTCCGAGAATCCCCCTCCCTGCACAGCCGTTGCGCCGGTACAATACGGGATTCAGGAGCTTATTCGATGAAATTCAAGCATATTTGTATGACGATCGCGGCGCTGTGCATCAGCGCCAGCGCCAGCGCCGACATGGCCGGCGCGAAGCTGGCGATCGTCTACGATGCCGGCGGCAAGTTCGACAAATCCTTCAACCAGTCCGCCGCCGAAGGCGTCGCGCGGTTCACGAAGGAGACCGGCGTCAAGGTGTTTGAAGCCCAGGCCAACTACGACACCCAGGCCGAGCAGGTCCTGCGCGCCCTCGCCCGCAAGAAGCTGCAACTGATCGTCTCCATCGGCTTTTCGCAAACGCAGCCCGTGCAAAAGATCGCGGCCGAATACCCGAACGTGCACTTCGTCATCATCGACGGCAATGCCCAGGGCAAGAACGTCAACTCCGTGCTGTTCAAGGAAGAGGAAGGCTCGTACATCGTCGGCGTCGCCGCCGCGATGGCGTCGAAGACGAAGACGATCAGCTTCGTCGGCGGCATGGACATCCCCCTGATCCGCGCGTTCGCCTGCGGCTACGTGCAGGGCGCGCGCGTAATCAATCCGAAGATCCAGGTGCTGCAAAACATGGTCGGCACGACGGCCGCGGCCTGGAACGATCCCGCCAAGGGCGGCGAGCTGGCACGCGCGCAATTCGACCGCGGTTCCGACGTCGTCTTTGCCGTCGCGGGCGGTTCCGGCATGGGCGCCCTGCAGATGGCCAAGGAAAAGGGCAAGCTGGCGATCGGCGTGGACTCCAACCAGAACTACCTGTACCCGGGCACGATGCTGACGTCGATGGTCAAGCGCGTCGACAACGCCGCGTACGACGCGTTCATGAAGGCAAGGAGCGGCCAGTTCACGTCCGGCATCACGTACCTGGGCCTGAAGGAAGGCGGCGTGGACTGGGTGCTCGACAAGGACAACCGCATGGTCGTCACGCCCGAGATGGAAAAGCGCGTGACGGCTGCCCGGGCCGACATCATCGCCGGCAAGATCAAGGTGGTCGACTATCGCGCGGCCAACTCGTGCCCGGTGCAGTAACACGGGATCGAACACAGTTTTACAGTGAAGCGCGCCGCGCCGGTTTTTACGCCGGCGCGGCGCGCTTTTAAATGAATGGACAGACCGCTATGCAGCCAGCCGTAGAATTTCGCAACATTAGCAAAGCCTTCGGGGCGGTGCAGGCGAATGCCGACGTCAGCTTCGCGATCGCCAAGGGCTCCATCCATGGCGTGATCGGCGAAAACGGCGCCGGCAAGTCGACCCTGATGAGCATCCTGTACGGCTACTACAATGCCGACAGCGGCCAGGTCCTGATCGACGGCCAGCCCCAGGACATCCGCACGAGCCACGAGGCCATCTCCCTCGGCATCGGCATGGTGCACCAGCACTTCATGCTCGTCGAGAACATGACCGTCCTCGACAACGTCATGCTGGGCAACGAGGGCGGCTTCAAGCTGGCTGCGAAGCGCGGCGCCGTGGAAGCGAAGCTGCGCGAGATCTGCGACCGCTACCGCCTCGAAGTCGATCCGCTCGCGACGATCCACGACCTGTCCGTCGGCGCGCAGCAGCGCGTGGAGATCCTCAAGCAGATCTACCGCAGCGCCAACATCCTGATCCTCGACGAGCCCACCGCCGTGCTGACGGCGCAGGAGACGGCGTCGCTGTTCGAGATCCTGCGGCTGTTCAAGGAACAGGGCAAGACCATCATCCTGATCACGCACAAGCTGCAGGAGATCATGGACATCACGGACGAAGTGACGGTGATGCGCGCGGGCCGCGTCGTCGGCGCGGTGAAGACGGCGGAGACGTCGCGCGAAGAACTGGCCAACATGATGGTCGGCCGCCCGCTCCAGAGCGAGCTGCCGCGCGCGCCGTACAACCCGGGCGCGGAAGTGCTGAAGGTCTCCAACCTGCAGTTGAAAGATGCGAACGGCGTGGCCCTCCTGTCCGACATCGACTTCACCTTGCGTGCGGGCGAAGTCGTCGCCATCGCGGGCGTGTCGGGCAATGGCCAGAGCGAGCTGCTGGAGATCCTGTCCGGCATGCGGTTGCCGACGGGCGGGAACGTCGAATTCCTCGGCAAGGTTTTACCCTATTCCGGCCGCACGAATGCGGACGGCCTGCCGGCGGAGTTCCGCGAACTGGGCATCGGCCACGTGCCGGAGGACCGCCTGCGCGATGGCGTGATCAAGGATTTCTCCGTCATGCAGAACACGGTGTTCGGCTACCAGGACAAGGTAAAAAACCGCTGGGGCCTGTTCGACCATAAAAAGATCGCGCAGCGCTGCGCGCACCTGATGACGGCGTTCGACGTCCGTCCGAACAACCCGGACCTGCGCATCGGCCTCCTGTCCGGCGGCAACCAGCAGAAGGTCGTCATCGCGCGCGAAGTGGCCGCGAAGCCGAAGCTGATGCTGGTCGGCCAGCCGACGCGCGGCGTGGACATCGGCACCATCGAAAGCATCCACACGCAGCTGCTGCGCCTGCGCGACGAAGGCGTGGCGATCCTGCTGTCGTCGGTGGAACTGGAAGAGGTGCGCGCGCTCGCGGACCGCATCATCGTGATGTCCGGCGGCCGCATCACCGGCATCCTCTCCATCGACGAATTCGACACCACCCGCATCGGCCTTATGATGGGCGGCATGCACAAGCACTGACACCATGACCAAGACTGAATTGCCACGCTGGGCCACCGGTTTCGTCCTGCCCATCCTGAACCTCATGTCGGCGCTGCTCGTCGCGGGGCTCGTGATCCACCTGCTGGGCGAGAGCCCGTCGGAATCCCTCCGCATCCTCGTCGACAGCGCCATCCTCGATCCGGAAGGCCTCGCGTACACGCTGTTCTACGCGAGCACCTTCATCTTCGCGGGCCTCGCCGTGTCGATCGCAATGCAGGCAGGCCTCTTCAACATCGGCGCGGAAGGCCAGATGTACGTGGGCGGCCTGGGCCTCACCTGGGTCGTGCTCGCGCTCGACGCGCACCTGCCCGGCATCCTCATGATCCCGCTCGCCATGATCGGAGCGGCCGTCTTCGGCGCGCTGTGGGCGTTCATTCCTGGCTATCTGCAGGCGAAACGGGGCAGCCACGTCGTCGTCACGACGATCATGTTCAACTTCATCGCCGCGAGCCTGATGAACTTCGTGATCGTGAAATACCTGATCCCGGAGGGCCAGCAGAACCCGGCGTCGCGCGTGTTCGCCGACAGCGCCGCCCTGCCCCTGTTGAACAAGCTGCTGCCCGTGCTGGGCGACACGCCGCTGAACATCAGCTTCCTCCTCGCCATCCTCGCACTGGTCATCTACGGCGTCGTCGTGTGGCGCTCGTCGTGGGGCTACCAGCTGCGCGCGACGGGCCTGAACGCGCACGCCGCGCACTACGCGGGCGTGAAGATCAGCCGCACGATCATCGTGACGATGCTCGTGTCGGGCGCGCTGGCGGGCCTCGGCGCCGTCAACTCCGTGATGGGCTCGACGCACTACCTGTCGCTGAACTTCCCCGCCGGCGCGGGCTTCGTGGGCATCGCCATCGCGCTGATGGGCCGCCAGCATCCGGTCGGCATCTTCCTGTCGTCCGTGCTGTTCGGCGCGCTGATCCAGGGCGGCTTCGACCTGTCACTGGAAAAACCCAACATCCCGCAGGAGACGTTCATCTTCATCCAGGGCCTGATCATCCTGTTCTGCGGCGCGATGGAAAACTTCTACGCCCCGGCCATCCTGAAACTGATCAACGCCACCCGAGCCAACAAGGGGATTTGAATGGAAGACTTCCAACTCGCCAGCATCATCGTCTCCACGGTCCGCAACGCGCCCGTCCTGATGTTCGCCGCGCTGGCCGGCCTGTTCGCGGAGCGCTCGGGCGTCGTCGACATCGGCCTCGAAGGCAAGATCCTCGCGTCCGCGTTCGCGTCGGCCGCCGTTGCCTACGCCACGCAGAACCCGTGGTACGGCATCCTCGCGGGCATCGGCGTCTCGGTCGCCCTCGCGATGGTGCAGGCGTTCGTGTCGATCACGCAGAAGGGCAACCAGCTCGTGGCAGGCATCGCCATCAACATCGCGATGAGCGGCCTGACGTTCGTGCTCGCACAATTCTTCTTCCAGCTGGGCGGCCGCACGCCGGACCTGCGCAACGCGCGCCTGTTCGACGTCGTCCTGCCCGGCACGGCGGCCGTCGAGCACATCCCCGTCGTCGGCTGGCTGTACGGCCACCTGATCGGCGGCCAGTCGGTGCTGGTCTACGTCGCGTTCCTGCTGCTGCCCGTCGTGCACTGGGTCCTGTACCACAGCCGCTTCGGCCTGCGCCTGCGCGCGTGCGGCGAGAACCCGCATGCGGCCGACGCGGCCGGCGTCTCCGTCGAGCGCACGCGTTATCTCGCCATGTTCGTGGCGGGCGTGCTGTGCTCGTTCTCGGGTGCGTACCTGACCCTGGTCCAGAGCGGCTTCTTCCTGCGCGACATGTCGGCCGGCGCCGGCTACCTGGCGCTGACGGCGCTCGTGTTCGGCAACTGGCGGCCTCTGCACACGGTGCTCGGGTGCCTGATGTTCGGCCTGTTCGGCGCGATCCAGATCCAGCTCGAAGGCGTCGACCTGCCCGTCGTGGGCCGCCTGCCGGGTTCCCTGATCCAGGCGATTCCGTACATCGTCACCGTCGTCGTGCTGGCCGGCCTGATGGCCAAGTCGGTGGCACCCAAAGCGATCGGCAAGCCCTTCGTCAAGTCGCGTTGAACGTTACTCGTTGGCGCGCCGCGACGAGCGCGCCAGCGTCCACGCCAGCCCCACCCCGGCCGATGGGCCGAAGTCCTTCCAGAACAACGGACTGTCCCGGTTCGCATTCCCCGCATAGCTGTCCAGCCGCACGAACGCGAACGCGCGCACGTCTGGATTGACCCGGACCGTGCCGAACACGCCCGTCCGCACCAGCATCAGGCCGCTGTCCGCCCGGTACGCCGGCCGGTCCGCCGTCGCATACTGCGGCGCGACGTCGTAGAAATAGCCGTGGACGCGGCGGTCGCCGAACACGGCGCCGACCTGCGCTTCCACGGTCCAGCGGCCCGCGTCGCCGCGGCGTTCCCACACGAAGCGCGGCTCCGTCGTCCAGCCCTGGCGGCGCAGGCCGCCGCGCGCTTCGATGACGGCGCGCACGGGCAGCTCGAAGCGCAACCGCCCCGCTCCGCCCAGGTCGGCGAATTTGTATTTCACGCGCGGGCCGAATTCGACGAGCGTGCCGAGGTCGGGCATGCCGCGGCGCGCCTCGACGTCGTCTGACCGGGACGGCAGCGCGCCCGCGAAGCCGATGTCGAATTCGACCTTGTCCGTGTCCAGCAGGCGCGCGCCGACGCCCTGCTGGTCGGCGCGCAGCACCTTGCCGCGGTACAGCAGGAAAGGCAGCACGAGGCCGCGGTTGCTGCGGTCGGATGCGCCCGGGTAGGCGGGCGTGTTGAACACGGCGGCGCCGATGCCCGCCTCCCACAGCGGAAGGTTGGGTTCGGCGGCCTGCGCGGGAACGAAGGCCAGCAGCGCAGCCGCTGGGACAATGAAACGGAGAATGGTGGTCATGGCGAGGGTCCGGGTTGGGTTGCGCCGGATTCTAACGCATAAAAAAAAGCCGCCGTGGCCTCGTGGGCGCGCGGCGGCTTGCGGAAGGTTGGCGCCGGGATTACGGCCAGATCGCCTTCAGCAGCGCGGCCAGGTTGTAGCCGCCCTTGATCATCTGTGTCTTTGCAAGTGCCGAGCTGGGCACCGGGTAATCGGCCGGCACTTCCAGGCTCCACGTGTAATAGGTCTCGCCCTTCTTGCCCGTCTGCGGCACGATCTTGCCGGCGGTGACGCCCGCGAATGCGATCTTGGAGACGGCCAGCGTATCGTCCGCCCACTGGTACGGCCAGGTGACGGGGTCGCCCGTGTTCTGCGCCACGTTCGGCTTGCCGTCGATGGCGGCTTGCGCGAACTGTTCCGGCGTCTTCGTGCGGATGCGGCGGAACGCGTAGTCGACCGTCGTGCTGTCCCAGTACGAGTGGAACGGCTTCGTCAGCGCCTTCGGCACGCCCGGTTTCACTGGCTTCGGTTCGCCCGGCGGGATGAGATTCGCGGACATCTGCTCGATCTTCGCGTCGTCCATCAGGAAGTTGTTGCCGCCGCGCGAATCGAAGACGACGGTCTCGTCGATCTCGGCCTTCGTCTTTGGCACGACGAACTTGCCGTCCTTGTCGACGAACGCGGCACCCACGTGCAGCGGCTGGACGATGTCGCCCGCCAGGTGCGTCACGAGGATCAGCGCCTGGCGCTTCGTGAACTTGTGCGGATTCGTCGCGGGCGTGTCCTTGCCCTGCAGGACGGCGATGGCTTCCTTCAGGGTCTGCACGATGTCGTCGTCGGCCGTGCCGGCGGCGCCGTCGTGGTAGTGGTCGAGCTGGAACGGGACGTCCGTGTAGTGGTATTCGCTGTGCTTCGGATTCGCGTTCACGTACTCGATCATCTCCGGCGTCTGCGGGCCGCACCAGTTGCCCTTCACGCAGTCGGGCCAGGTCGACACGGCTTCCAGCGATTCGCCCGGCAGCAGCAGCGCTTTCACGTGCGCCTCGGCATTCGAACCTTTGATCAGTTTGTCGGCGATGGCGCCCACGGCGCGGTGGCCGTCCGTGCCCCATGCGGCCGCGTCCAGCGACACGAAGGCGCCGGCCAGCGCCACGACACATGCGATTTTCTTCATGAGGATCTCTCGTCCAAAACTGTTTATATCGTTAGCGCACTTTATGGATGCGCGGCGCGGCGCCGGCTTCCGGGTGTTTTTGCAGGTAAGCGATCAACGCGTCGAGGTCGCGCAGGCCCGTCTCGACACGGCGCGTGCCCTTGGCAAACATCGGGAAATTGTCGCCACCCTCGGCCACGAAGTTGTTCGCCACCACACGATAGACCTTGTCGTCGGCGAGCGGGACACCGTCCACCTTCACGTTCGCCGTGCGGCGGCCGACGGGCCGGGTGCTGTCCCAGTCGTACGTGAGGCTGCTGGACACGGCCAGGATAGACGGGTCGGACGACGCCGGCCGGTCCCACTGCTGTTCGAGCACGCGGCGCAGTTGCGCACCCGTGAGGTCCATCACGACGAGCGTGTTCCCGAACGGGAGCACGGCCTGGGCCTGGCCGAAGCTGACGACGCCGCCTTCTCCTGTTTCCAGGTCCTTGCGGATGCCGCCCGGGTTCATGAAGCCGATCTGCGCGCCCTGGTCGCGCGTGGCGGCGACGGCCGCGTCGGCGATCACGCCGCCCAGCGCCGATTCGCCGGATGCATTCTCCTTGCGCGAGATGGCGGACGCGATGCGCGCCGCCGGCTTCGCGAGCTCCGCGCGGCTCTTCGCGCGCACGTCCGCGAGGTAGGCGGACAGGCCGGCGTCGGGCGTGAATGGGATGCCCCCTGGGGCATCAGGCGCCATCACGACGTTGCGCACCTGGATGTCCTGGACGGCCTTCGTGGCCGGGTCCAGGGTCAGCTTGATGCGCGACAGCAAGTGGCCGTAGGCGTCCGCCTGCGTGACGACCTTGCCTTCCACCTTGCACAGATAGCCCGTGTGCGAGTGGCCGCTGATGACGAGGCGGATCGCGGGGTCGAGCTTCTTCGTGATGGCGACGATGGGACCGTGCAGGGTGTCGCAATCGGCCTTGTCGTACGGCTGGTCGGCAAAGCCGCCTTCGTGGATCAGCACGACGAACACCTGCGCGCCCTGCGCGCGCATCGCGGGCAGCACGGCGTTGATGGAGGCCGCTTCATCGTTGACGGCCAGGCCTTTAATGGACGAGGCGATCGTCACGGACGCGAGGTCGTGCAGCACGGCGCCGATCAGGCCCACCTTGACGCCCTTGACGTCGACGATGCGCCAGCCCGGCACGAGCGTTTTCCCCGTCTGCGCGTCGACGACGTTGGCAGCGAGGTAGGTAAAACCGGCGCCCTTGAAATCGGGCGAGAAGCGGCACGCTTTCGCGGGACGGGGCGAATCGCAGCCGCCGTGCTGCTGGCGCAGCAGCTCCTTCGGGCCCTGGTCGAATTCGTGGTTGCCGAGCGAGCTGGCGACGAGGCCCATGCGGTTCAGCGCCTCGATGCTCGGTTCGTCCGCGAACATCGACGACGCGGCGGGACTTGCACCGACGAGGTCGCCGGCCGCGACGAACAGCAGGTCCGGGTCATCCTTGCGGAACGTGTCCAACGCGCCCTTCAACACGTCGATGCCGCCCGCCTGGATCGTGCGCGGTTGCGTCGTACCCGGCGGCGTGTACGTGTACTTGCTGGGCTCGAGGTTGCCGTGGAAGTCGTTCAGCGCGACGAGGTTGATCTCGAGCGGGCGCGATGGCGGCACGGCGCAACCGGCAACCAGCAGGGGCAGTGCGACACCGGAGACAAGAATGCGGGAAAACATGGGTAAATACGTGTCGGGCGCGGAAGTAAAAGCGGGCCCGAAGGCCCGCCGAAAGACTCCATTCTGGACGCTGCGCGCCGTCTTGCCAAGCGCGCAGCGTGAGCTCGCATCAGAAGTCGAGCGAGAGGGTGGCCGAGACGAAGCGCGGCGCACCGGCGTAGTAGAACACGTTCTTCGCCGTGACCGTGCCGTAGGCCTTGGCGTTGATCACGCTCTGCGACGACGGGTTGTAGTACTCCTTGCTCGTCAGGTTGCTGACGTTGAAGGTCAGCTTCGGGTTCTTGATGGCGCCGAAGTCCTGGAACTTGTAGCCGCCATCGATGCCGAACAGCGTATAACCCGGCACCTGCTCGTCGTTCGCCAGCGTGGCCTGCTGCTGGCTGGTGGTCTTGGCCGTCAGGCGGCCCCAGAACGCGCCCTGCTCGTACTGCAGCGACAGGCCGAGCTTCTGCTTCGGGGTCAGCGGGAACTCGTTGCCAGCCGTCGGAATGAACTGATTCGCACCGACCTGCATGTTTTCCTTGATCTCGCTATGGATGTAGCCGTACGAGACATAGGCCGACCAGCCGTTGATCGGCGTGTTGCCCGCTTCGACTTCGAAGCCGTAGTTCTTCACCTTGCCGACGTTGGTCGTCGAGCTCACCAGGTTGACCGGGTCGTAGGCCGTTGCCATGCGATCGCGGAAGTCGGTCGCGTAGACGTCCACGGTGCCGATCCACTTGCTGGTCTGGTGGCGATAGCCCGCGTCGAAGCTGTACGACACTTCCGGCTTGACGTCGCTCTTGATGGTGACGGCGCCGGTGGTCTTGTCCCAGAACACGTTGCCGTTCGTGGTCGCGTACACGAAGTTGCCCGGGGCCTTCATGTTCTTGGCCAGCGACGCGTACAGCTGGTCGTCGTTGGTCAGGCGGTAACGGATGCCGATCTGCGGCAGCACGTCGTCATACGTACGCTGGATATGGTAGTTGACGTTCGCGCCTTCGTTGGCGAAGTTGGTGAAGTCACGCTTGATGTGCGGGGTACGCAGGCCGACGTTGACGGTCAGCTTGTCGTCCATCAGCGTGATCGTGTCCTGGATGAAGGCCTGATAGGCGGTCGACACCGTCTTCCAGTCACGGCCCTGGTACGGGACGCCGTTCACGCGCGTCAGTTGGCCGTCCTGCAGCCACAGGTCGTTCATATTGCCCGCGTTGTCCACGCGAACTGCCGGCTGGGTCTGCTCGTGGTTCGCACGCTCCCACCACACGCCGCCGATGATGTTGTTGTTACCGATATTCCAGTTCAGCGAGGTCGTGATACCTGGACGGCTGGTGCGCGTCACGCTGGCGCTGGCGATGGTCACGGTGTCCTTGGTGTCGCCGTCGCCGTTCAGGTCGACTGCGCCGCCCAGGAAGCCGGTGGCTTCCGACAGGTTCTTCTGCTGGGTACCGCCGTTGCCGAAACCGTACCAGTAGTAAGGCACGATCTTGATGTCGAGGTCGTCACGCAGGCGGAATTTGGCGGTGGCCGATGCGATGGCGTTCTTGAACGGGTTCATCGACAGCTTGTAGTAGGCCGGCGATGCGGTCGACGTGCCCGGATCGACGTCGGCCTTGCCTGCGGTCGGGGTCGCGTGGCCGGCGAACACCGGGGCGTAATCCCAGTAGTAGCCGTACTTGGCGAAGTCGGCGCGGCTGTAGCTCTGGAAGTTATTATTCTTTGCCGAATTCCACAGCACGGTGGCGTGGATGTAGTTGAAGCGGTCCCAGTCGTAGTTGAAGCCTGCGTCGATGTGGTTGCGCTGGGCCTCGCCCTCGCCCTTCCACTTGTCCGACTTGGCGCGCGAGATCGAGATGAAGGCCTTCGAACGGCCATCCGCCAGGCGGCCGGTGTCGTAGCGCACGAACGTCTTGTACATGTTCAGCTGACCGATGGTCTGCATGTAGCGGACGCGTTGCTTGTCTTCCGGGTTGCAGGTAATGATGCCGAAGTTACCGCCCGATGCGCCGACTTGCGGCGAGTCGACGTCCGTCGAACCCTGGGTCACGAATTCCGAGCAGGTGTTTTCCTGGTCGACGTATTCTTGCGGGTAGACCGAGAACGAACCCGAGTCGTTGACCGGCACGCCGTTGATGGTCGCGCCGATCTGGTCGCTGTTGAAGCCGCGCAGGGTCAGGCCGCCACCGAACAGGCCGGTCGCATCGTAGTTGTAGCTGTTAACCGACGGGAGCAGTTCCAGCGCCTGGTAGGCGTTGCCGGTCGGGCGCTGTTTTTCCAGTTCCGCAGCAGTAATGGTCGAACGTGCTTTCGGAGCATCTTCGGTCACCATCAAACCCATGCCGGTCTTCTTGCCGGTGATGACCACGGTACGGGTCTGGCCCGCGTCGGTATCGGTCTTTTCCGTCGAAGTCTGGGCGTTGGCCGCGGTCGCGAAGCATGCCACTTGGCATGCCAGAGCGATCATGCTCAGGCGCAACTTGGGTTGTTGATTAAAAGCGGATTGCATCGAAAACTCCCTAGATTGTTATATAAAAACTAAAAACAGCTTTAAACCTGCCGTTCCCGAAATCTGTTCATAAAAAAAACAAAAAACGGCAGTATAGAGAATGGATATTTCAGATTGATGACCAATCGGCAATCAGATGCTTTTTTCTCGCTGCCATCGCCCTGACGAAAAAACTTGCTAAATTTCCAGCTACAGCTGTCGATCATGCATGAGCCCCACATGACTGACAAATATGTTTTCCCTTAGAAATTTATACATATTCTGTATAAATTTACGATGTTCAGCTGGGTTCCGTCTTGCCACTTGTGCACTGCACTATGAAAACCACCGGCGCGAATTATAGGGACCGCACAAATTGACGACACCGGTTTGACTTTGTTTTAAGCAACCGACGCAGGAAAGAATGATTTTTGTAGCGGGAACGCCACAGAAAATGCATAAGCTTATGCATGCACTGTGGGTAGATGACAACATCCAATGACCGGCGGCAGGACGCCGCCGGTGCGGGGACTGATACTTAATGCTTCACGGCAGTGCGTTCGAGCGCCGCGACGTCCGCCTCGAAGCGCGCGTAACGGGCGTCGAGCAGGCGCGTCAGGCGCTGCTTGTCGGCCTCGGGCAGGAAGCTGTAGCGGATGCTGTTGTACGAAGCTTTCTTCACCTCCGCATAGCTCGGCTTGTAGCGGCTGGCGAACAGCACGTACTCGTTGGCCAGGTTGTGGCGCGTCACGCCCGCGTCGTCCGTCGAGATCACATACGGCACGCCATACTTGCGGTACAAGGTGATCGGGTGGTTCGCGCCCTCCACGCCTTCGATGAATGCGTTCGACGTGAGGTTGATCTCCACGGGGATGTCCTTCGCCCGCATCGTCTTCATGATGCCGACGGCATTCGTCTCGTGCGCGAGGTCGATGCCGTGGCCGATGCGCTGCGCGCCCGCCACGTTCAGGGCCTGGTCGATGTGGTACTTCAGGTCTTCCGGCGGCACGTCGCCCAGCGCCAGCTCGCCCGCGTGCATCGCGACGTTGACCTTCGGGTACACCTTCTTCAGGTAGCGGAACATCTGCATGTGCAGCGTGTAGTCGCGCATGGAGACCATCTGGCTTTCCTGACCCACGATGTTCACGCCGACGATCTTGCCGCCCCGCGCCGCCGATTCGAACGCGGCCAGCATCGAGGAGAACACGCGCGACGGCGAGAACAGGCGCACGACATAGGTCTGGTAGCGCATCGTGAAGTTCTCGTCGTCGATGCCCTGGGCCGCCTCGTTGACGGTGCGGACGAAGTTGTCGACGGACGTCCGGAACGCCGGCGTGGTGGAGAGCTTCTGGCGCGCGGATTCCAGCAGCTGGGCGAACTTCGCCTCGTCGCGGGCGCTGTCCCAGGCGCGCTTGTCGAATTCGGGATCGGACACCGTGTCCGGGCTCTTGAACATCGTCTCGATGTACGCCACGTTCTCGGCCAGCGCGCGGTTCTTCAGCTCGACGAGGCCTTCGTGGAAGTTGGCGTTCGAGACGGGGCCGAAGTAGCCGAACGTCTGGAAGAACTGGCGGTCCGGCGGCGGCTGGATGGCGCCGTGGTTATTGAAATCCTTGCTCGACCAGCGCTGCAGCAGCTCGCGCCACGTGTAGTCGTCGGCATACACGTCGGACGACGACAGGCAGGTGCGGTCCTTAGCCTGCTTCGCGCGCTCGTTCTCGACGACGCTCTTGTCCGTCTCGATGCGGTAGGTCAGCTTGTTGACACAGGCGCCCTGCTTGTCGAGCCAGTCGACATAGGTCTCGGCATAGATCGCGCCGGAGTAATGGTGGTGCAGGTCGCCGCCCTTGGGCATCTGCGAGAAGAACAGGACCAGCTCCGCCGTCTTCGGCTGGGCGCCCGCGATCAGGGACGCGTAGTGGCGCGCGGTGGCCGCTTCGTTGGGGCCGGACGCCGGGGTGCGCGCGGAAGCGGCGGCCGTGAGGGCCGCCAGGGTGATCAGCAGGCTGCTGCTCAGGGTTTTTGTCATGTCGGTCTCGGCTGGTGAGTGGTTTTGGCAGCTATCCTCCAGCCGAAAAACCGTCGCCCCCGCGAAGGCGGGGCCCAATTTTTCATGTGCGACTACGCACGCAAACTTAGGTTCCCGCCTTCGCGGGAACGACGGTTTACGACTGCGCGCGTTCGTGCACCCGCTTGCCCGCCGCGTACGTGGCACGGATCGCGCGGTCGTCGCCCAGCAGCGCCAGCGCGAACAGGGTTTCCTCGAGCGAGTCGCCGTTGGCCGTGCGGCGCGCCAGCAGCGGCGTCGCCTTCGGGTCGAGGACGATGAAGTCCGCCTCGGTGCCGGCGGCAAAATTGCCGATCGTCCCTTCGAGCTGCATGCTGCGCGCGGCGCCCAGCGTGGCGAGATAGAACATGCGCAGGGCCGGGAGATAGCTGCCTTTTAACCGCGCAACTTTATACGCTTCATTCATTGTTTGCAACATCGAGAACGACGTGCCCGCGCCGACGTCCGTTCCCAGCGACACATGGGCATGCACGCTGTCCGCCTTCGCCACGTCGAACAGGCCGCTGCCGAGGAACAGGTTCGACGTCGGACAGTGCGAGATCGCGGCGCCCGTGTCGGCCATCAGCGCGAAGTCGACGTCGTCCAGCCAGATGCAGTGGCCGAACATCGCGCGCGGGCGCATCAGGCCATAGTGCTCGTACACCTGCAGGTAACTGCGGTTGTCCGGATAAAGACTCTTCACCCACGCGCATTCGTCGCGGCTTTCCGACACGTGCGTCTGAATGTACGTGGTCGGGAACGCGCGCGCCAGTTCGCCCGCCGCGCCCAGCTGGGCCGGCGTCGACGTCGGCGCGAAGCGGGGCGTGATCGCGTACAGCGCGCGGCCGTGGTTGTGCCAGCGGCGGATCAGGTCTTCGCTGTCGCGCAGGTCGGCCGTGTCGCGCAGGAAGTCCGGGCAGTTCCGGTCCATCAGCACCTTGCCGCCGGCCATGCGCAGGTTGCGCGCGGCGCTCGCCTCGAAGAACGCGTCGACGGATTCCTTGTGCACCGTGCAGTAGACGAGCGCCGTCGTCGTGCCGTTGCGCAGCAGCTCGTCGAGGAAGAACTCCGCGACGGTGCGCGCATGCACGGGATCGGCGAACTGGCGCTCGGTCGGGAACGTGTAGTTCTCCAGCCACGGCAGCAGGTCCGGCGCGGGCGATCCGATCATGTCGGTCTGCGGGAAATGCAGGTGCGTGTCGATGAAACCGGGCGTGATGATCTTGCCGCGGTAGTCGACGATGTCGGTGCCCTGGGGCAGCGTGGAGATCAGCTGGTCGTAGTCGCCGGCGGCGAGCACGCGGCCGTTCTCGACGACGAGCAGGCCGTCCTGGTGCCAGGCATGGGCGTTCTCGGCGAAGGCCGGATCGGCGTGGAAGTGCAGCAGGCTCGCTCGGTAGGCCTGCACGGTACGGGTATCGTTGGACATCTCAGTCTTGTTCCAGTGGGACTTCGGTTGCGGTCGCGGGCGCGGCGTGGGCCGCCGCCTCCCAGACCATCAGCAGTTGCGCGACGACGGCGACGGCGATCACGGCGGGCTCCTTGCCCTTGATGCCGGGGACGCCGATCGGGCACACCATGTCGTCCAGGCGGGCGCGGGAAATCCCGCGGTCGCGCAGGCGGTGCTCGAACTGCTTGCGTTTGGTTTCCGATCCGATCAGGCCGAACCAGTCCTGGTTCGCGGGCCGTCTGAGGATCGCTTCGGTCAGGCGCTGGTCCAGCGCATGATTGTGCGTCATGACGAGGAAGCTCGTGCCGGCGGGCGCCGTGCGCACGAGGGCTTCCGGCAGGTCCGTCGCTTCCACGACGACGTTCGGGGCGACGGTGGCCGGGAACAGGTCTTCCCGTTCGTCGACCCACGTCACGCGACACGGCAGATCGGCCAGCAGGCGCACGATGGCGGCGCCCACGTGGCCGGCGCCGAACAGCATCACGTGTGCGCGCGGCGCCGGGACGTGGTCGACGAGCCAGCGCCGTCCGGTCTCGTCCTGCAGCACGCGGGTGCCGCCGCTGCGCTCGAAGTCCGGGTAGCGGCCGCCCGTGCGCTGGAGGTTGTGGCCCAGCGCGTCGACGAGCGCGAGGTCCGGCTCGCCGTCCAGCGCGACGACGCGCCAGCAGTCTTCGTGGCGGCGTGCGGCCAGCTCCGCGCAGTGCGCGCGGTCGACCAGTTCGAACGCGAGATGCACGACGCCGCCGCAGCACTGGCCCAGGCTCGGGCCGAGCGGGAAGCGTTCCAGCCGGCGCACCTCGCCCGTTTCCAGCATGGCGCGCGCCGTCTCGATGCCGCGCAGCTCCAGGTGGCCGCCGCCGACGGTGCCCCACTGGCTGAACGCGTCGACCAGCATGCGCGCGCCCGGTTCGCGGGGTACGGAACCTTCGGCCTTCGCGACCGTGATCAGCACGGCCCGCTGCGCAGTGGGGATGAGCCAGTCGTCCATGTCAGGCTGCCTTCGATTCCCGCATGGCTTGTTCGACGAAGGACACGGCGTCGAGGATCGCCTCGCTCGTCGCCGGCGCCCGCAGCGGCGGGTTGACCTTGTGGTCGCCGACGGCCGAGATGGCGTCGCGGATCGCGAGGAACACGGAGAACGGCAGCAGCAGCGGCGGTTCGCCGACGGCCTTCGAACGGTGGATCGAATCGGCCACGTTGCGGTTGTTGAAGAGCTTCACCGTGAACGCATCCGGGCAATCCGACACGCCCGGGATCTTGTACGTGGACGGCGCATGCGTCATGAGCTTGCCCTGCGCATTCCACCACAGTTCTTCCGTCGTCAGCCAGCCCATGCCCTGGATGAACGCACCTTCCACCTGGCCGATGTCGATGGCGGGGTTCAGCGAATTGCCGGCGTCGTACAGCGCGTCCGCGCGCAGCAGTTTCCACTCGCCCGTCAACGTGTCGATGACGACTTCCGCCACCGCCGCGCCGTATGCGAAGTAGAAGAACGGGTTGCCCGTCATCGTCTTCGGATCCCAGTGCAGGTTCGGCGTCGCATAGAAGCCGTCCGACCACAGCTGGACGCGCGACAGGTAAGCCTTGGCGACCAGTTCGCCGAACGGGACTTCGTGGCCGTTCGCGAACACGGTGTCGGCGACGAAGCGCACGTCTTCCACGGCACCGCCGTACTGCTTCGCGGCGAAGGCGGCAAGACGTTCGCGGATCTGGCGCGCCGCATCCTGCGCGGCCTTGCCGTTCAGGTCCGCGCCCGTCGATGCGGCCGTCGCCGACGTGTTGGCAACCTTGCTCGTATTCGTCGCGGCGATGCGCACGCGGGCGAGATCCACGCCCAGTTCGTGCGCGACCACCTGCATCACCTTCGTGTTGACGCCCTGCCCCATCTCCGTGCCGCCATGGTTGACGAGGATGGAACCGTCCACGTACACGTGCACGAGGGCGCCGGCCTGGTTCAGGTGCGTCACGTTGAACGCGATGCCGAATTTCACGGGCGTCAGCGCGAGGCCCTTCTTCAGCACGGGACTCGTCGCGTTGTACGCGTTGATGGCCTGGCGGCGCGCGCGGTATTCGCTCGTCTGTTCCAGTTCGCCCACCAGTTCGTGGATCACGTTGTCGACGACGGGCTGGCCGTACGGCGTCACGTTGCGGTCGATCTTGTCGTAGAAATTCAGCTTGCGGATGTCGAGGGCATCCTTGCCGAGGTTGCGCGCGATCTCGTCGATGATGTACTCGATCGCGATGGCGCCCTGCGGACCGCCGAAGCCGCGGAATGCCGTATTCGACTGCGTGTTCGTCTTGCCGGCCGCCGCGCGGATGTCGCAGTCGGACAGGTAGTACGTATTGTCGAAGTGGCAGATGGCACGCGTGGCGACAGGACCCGACAGGTCGGCCGAGAAGCCCGCGCGGCTCACCATGTCGACCTTCGCCGCGAGGATGCGGCCGGAGTCGTCGTAGCCCACTTCGTACAGGTAGTGGAAGCAGTGGCGCTTGCCCGTGACCATCATGTCGTCGTCGCGGTCCGCGCGCAGTTTGACCGCGCGGCCCAGGCGTTTCGCGGCGATGGAGGCGGCGGCCGCCCACAGCGCCGACTGCGATTCCTTGCCGCCGAAGCCGCCGCCCATGCGGCGGCACTCGACCACCACGTTGTGCGAATGCAGGCCGAGCGCGTGCGCCACGACGTGCTGCATCTCGCTCGGGTGCTGCGTGGAGCACAGCACGAGCATGCCGTCGTTTTCCTGCGGGATCGCGTACGAAATCTGGCCCTCGAGATAGAACTGCTCCTGGCCGCCCACGTACAGCTCGCCCTTCACGCGCAGCGGCGCGCGCTCGAACGCCGTCTCGGCATCGCCGCGCGTCAGGCGCATCGGCGGCAGCACGTACGAGCCGGCGGCGCGTGCGGCCTGCGGCGTCAGGATTGCAGGCAGTTCTTCATAGCTGACTTTCGCCTTCTTCGCGGCGCGGCGGGCCAGGTCGTGGCTGTCGGCGACGACCACGAAGATCGGCTGGCCGATGTATTGCACGAGACCGTCCGCGAGGATCGGGTCGTCGTGGATGATCGGGCCGCAATCGTTGGTGCCGGGGATGTCCTTCGCCGTGAACACGGCGCGCACGCCGCGGCTGGCCAGGACGTCGGTAAAATCGATGTCGAGGATGCGGGCGTGCGCCTTGCTGGACAGGCCCAGCGCGGCATGCAACGTGCCGCGCACTTCGGCGATGTCGTCGGTGTAGTCGGCCTGGCCCAGTACGTGCAGCCGGGCCGATTCATGGGTCTTGCCGAGGCCGACCTGCTTCCATTCGGCCTTGGTCAGTGCGGGGGATCCTGCGTCGTTCATGTGTGTCTCCTCAAGCCAGGGCGGTCGCGCTTTTAATTTCAATCTTGGCAAACGGGTTGACCGCGTTAGGCGGCAGCGGGTTGTCCTTGCGGGTCTCGAGCCAGAAGCGGCGCAGCAGGTTCTGCGCCGTCTTCATGCGGTAGGCGCTCGAGGCGCGCATGTCGGACAGCGGTGCGTAGTCTTGCGCCAGCGCGGCCATCGCTTCCGTCACGGCCGCTTCGTCCCACGCGCGCCCGTTCAGGACGCCCTCGGCTTGCGCGGCGCGCTTCGGCGTCGCGGCCATGCCGCCGTAGGCGATGCGGGCTTCCACCACGATGCCGTCTTCCAGCGTGAAGGCGAAGGCGGCGCAGACGGCGGAGATGTCCTGGTCGAAGCGCTTGGCCAGTTTATACGTGCGGAACGCGACGTTCTTGCGCGGCAGCGGCACCCGCACGGCCTGCACGAATTCGCCTTCGCGCCAGTCCTTGACCTGGTAGCCGAGATAAAAATTCTCGAGCGGCATGGTGCGCTCGCCGTCCGGGCCGCGCAGCACCAGTTCGCTGCCGATGGCGATCAGCCACGGCATCGAATCGCCGATCGGCGACCCGTTCGCCACATTGCCGCCCAGCGTGCCCGCGTTGCGGATCGGGAGCGATGCGAAGCGCTGCCACAGTTCGCCCAGTTCCGCCTCGTAGTGCTTGCAGAGAGCGGCGTAGGCCTCCTCGAGGGAGACGCCGGCGCCGATCTCGACGAAGCCGTCCTGCTCGCGCACGGTCTTCAGTTCCGTCACGTGGCCCAGGTAGATGATGTCCGTGAGTTCGCGCATCTGCTTTGTGACCCACAGGCCGACGTCGGTCGAGCCGGCGAGGATCGTCGCCTTCGGATGCGCGGCGCGCACGGCGACCAGTTCGTCCAGGGTACGCGGGGCGTGGAAGGTCTGGCCGTCGTATTCGTAGGTGGCGCCCGCGTCGCGCTGCAGCGCCTGCAGTTGCTCGGCGACGGCGGCGCGGTCGAAATCGACGCGCGGCAGGGTCACCATGCGCTTGGCCGCATCGATGATGGGACGGTAGCCCGTGCAGCGGCACAGGTTGCCGGACAGGGCGTCGTCGATCTCGCAGCGGCTCGGCTCGCGGCCTTCCTGTTTCAGATACATGCCCCACAACGACATCGCAAAACCCGGCGTGCAGAAGCCGCATTGCGAACCGTGGCATTCGACGAGGGCCTGCTGCACGGGGTGGAGGTTGCCATCCTTCTGTGCCAGGTCTTCGACGGTGAACAAGGCCTTGCCGTCCAGCGTGGGCGTGAACTGGATGCAGGAATTCACGGCCCGCATCTGCAGCTCGCCGTTCTCCAGCGATCCGACGACGACGGTGCAGGCACCGCAGTCGCCTTCGGCGCAGCCTTCCTTGGTGCCGGTGCAGTGCAGGTCTTCGCGCAGGTGCTGAAGGATGGTCTGCGTCGGCGCGACGTCGTTCACTTCATGGACGGCGCCGCGGTAAAAAAATCGGATCGGTGTGGACATCATCGCCTCGGAATGGGATACAGCTTGTGAATGTATGACTAACTGGATGCAAGAGTAGCACCGGGGATCCGGCAAGATATATCGGAATACCGATTTTGAATATCAGACATTTTCAATAGCGCGACGTACGCTCATGAAACTTGCTATGCTTGAGCCGTCAGAGGAGGCGTCATGGCTTTGCACATCGTACATTTCATCGGACCGATCAACGCAAACTCCGCCTGTACCGTGCGCAACCTGTGCCTGCAGGCACTGCAAAGCGGCGCGAGCGAGATCGAACTGCACATGTCGACCGAAGGCGGCAACATGACGGCCGGCTTCGCCCTGTACTACTTCCTGAAATCGCTGCCGCTGCCGCTCACGACGTGGAACGTGGGCAGCGTGGAATCCGTCGGCGTCGCCATCTTCCTGGCCGGACAGAAGCGCTACGCCTGTCCCGGCACGCGCTTCCTCATCCACCCGCTGCACTGGGGCTTCGGCAACCTCGTCGCGGCGGACCACGCCCGCATCTCGGAATGGCGCGACTGCCTCGACTTCGACGCGGAGCGCTACGCCGCCATCTACGAAGACGCCACCCGCGGCGCACCCGGCGCCCACGACATCCGATCCTACCTGACGGGCAGCGCCCGCATCTACACGGCCGAGCAGGCGGTGGAAGCCGGCATCGTGCACGCGGCACGGCAGGCGCGCCTGCCGGAAGCGGGCACGACGTCGCATTGGTGGAATTAAATACATCATCCAATTTTGACAGGGTGCGCTGTCGGATCGGAACAACAAAGATAGCGGTCACAACTGAATAGAGAAACTATTCGTGAGTTTTTCCTTGCCGCAATTTTTGGTGCAACTCTACAATTCATTACAGATTCGTTACACGGCCTAAACCGCGCCGTCACAGTGTCTCTATAACAAGAACCTCCACCCGCAGTCTTCAGCAGGACAATCCCATGAAAAAACGCATCATCGCGAGTGCGCTCGCCTTGTCTTTTGCCGCGCCTTGCGCATTCGCGCAGGACGCCGTCCGGATCAGCGGTTTCGGCACCGGCGCCCTCACCTGGACCAATACCGACAAGGCCGAGTTCGGCCGTCCGAACCAGGCCAGCGGCGCCACGAAGGACGTCACCACCGGTGTCGATTCGAACTTCGGCGTGCAGGCCGACTACGCGGTCAACAGCTGGCTGTCCATCACGGGCCAGGGCCTCGTGCGCAAGGATGCGCAGGACGACTTCGGCGCCGAACTGGCATGGGCATTCGCGAAGGCGAAGGTGTCGGACGACGTGGCCATCCGCGTCGGCCGCATGGGTCTGCCGGCATTCATGATTTCGGACTACCGCAACGTGGGCTATGCCAACACGATGCTGCGCCCGCCGGCGGAAGTGTATTCGCAGATGCTGTTCAACACGGTCGACGGCGCCGACGTCATCTGGCAGCACAGCTATGGCGAGACGTCGTACACCGCACAATTCGCAGTCGGCAAGAGCAAGGTCGACATCGCCGGCGGCCCGAGCCTGGAAGGCCGCCGCGTGACGGCGCTGAATCTCGTGGCCGAGCACGGCCCGCTGACGGTGCGCTTCGGCCGCGTCGATGGCCGCCTGACGCTGAACAACTCGGCGTCGCTGGCCACGCTGCTGGGCTCGCTCAACAAGGTCGCCGCCGGCTACAAGTTCCCGCAAGCGGCCCAGCTCGCGACCGACATCGACGTGCGCGACAAGAAAGCCTCGTTCACCTCGCTCGGCGCGACGCTCGACTGGAACAACATCGTCGTGCAGAGCGAGTACGCGAAGCGCAAGACCGACAGCTACATCAACGACACCACGTCGTGGTACGTGATGGGCGGCTATCGCATCGGCAAGTTCCTGCCGTACTACAGCCACGCCAAGCTGACGATCGACGGCAATGTCCACAACGGCATGCCGGCAGCCTGCCCGGCCGGCTATCCGGCCGCCTGCACGCCGACCCTGGCCGCGCTGAACGGCATCGTCGCCAACCTGCGCTACACGGGCGTGAGCCAGGGCGAGCAGCAGACCGACACGCTCGGCCTGCGCTGGGACTTCCACTCCTCGGTGGCCCTGAAGGTGCAGTTCGACCGCGTCCGTCCGAACAAGGCGGCGGGCCTGCTGATCAATGCGCAGCCGGGCTTCCGCGGTCCGGTCACCGTCGGCGCCGTCGCGCTCGACTTCGTGTTCTAAGGAGACGACGATGAAACATCCGATCAAGACCGGTCTCGCCGCCGCCGCACTGTGCCTCGCCCTGCCCGCCATGGCGGACGTGGTCGTCGTCGTGAACCCGAAGGCTGCCGAAGCCTCGATGACGAAAGACCAGGTCGCGCAATTCTTCCTGGGCAAATCGGGCGCGATGAGCCCGATCGACCAGCCGGAAAGTGCCCCTGTCCGCGCCGAGTTTTATAAAAAGGTGACGGACAAGGACGCGTCCCAGGTCAAGGCCTTGTGGTCCAAGCTGGTGTTCACCGGCAAGGCCACGATGCCGAAGGAAGCCGCCGACAGCGCCGCTGTCAAGAAGATGGTGGCCAGCGACCCGAAGGCCATCGGCTACATCGACAAGAGCGCGGTCGATGCCTCGGTCAAAGTGATCTACACACCGTAAGCATCCCCAACCACCCGCCCGCCCCCGGTTTTCCGGCGGCGGGCTGTTGAACTTAAGGAATCGGCATGAGCATCAAGCGCAAGATCTGGGCACTCCCGGTCATCTCGACCATCATCTTCGGCCTCGGCGTGGCGGTCTCCGCCAGCATCGCGAGCGGCGCCCTGGACTCGATCCACACGACCGAAACCGTGGATTATCCGGCACTGGGCACGGCGAAGGCGTTGACGGCGGACCTGCAGGGCATCACGGACGGCTTGCGCGATGCCGTCTCCGAAGGCGACAAGGCACGCATCGCCCAGATCGGCGACCAGGCCAACAAGGTCCGCGCCAAGCTGGCCGACGTCACGAAGATCCCGGGCATGGATGCCACCGGCAAGCGCCTCACGAAGGAATTCGAGGATTACTATGCGCCGGCCGTCTCCGCCGCCAGGATCATGCTCGAACTCGAGCAGGGCGATCCGCAGGCGACCGTGCAACGCATGCAGGGCGCACTCACCGTGCTCAATGCCGACGTCGCCAAGTTCAACGAGCAGGCCCAGCAACAATTCAAGGACGGCATCGCGAAGAGCGCATCCAGTGTGCGCCGCGTGCTGTCCGTCACCATCATCACGGCATTGATCGTGATCGCCACCCTGATCGGCGTGTCGTGGTTCGTCATCCGCACCATCTGGCAGCAACTGGGCGGCGAACCGGAATACGCGCGCGAGATCACGCGTGCCGTCGCGGCCGGCGACCTGTCGATGGACATCCGCCTCGATGCGGGCGACCAGCACAGCCTGCTGGCCGCGCTGCAGGAAATGCGCACGCGCCTGGCGACGATGGTGTCCGGCATCAAGACGTCGGCCGAGACCATCGCCTCGGCCAGTGCCGAAATCGCCAGCGGCAATGCCGACCTGGCCAGCCGCACGGAATCGCAGGCTGGCAGCCTGGAGCACACGACGCGCGCCGTCGAATCGCTGACGGACACCGTCCGCACGAACGCCGCCAATACCAACCAGGCGAACGCGCTCGTCGTGTCCGCCACCGACATCGCCACCCGCGGCGGCGAAGTGGTCGGCAACGTGGTCAGCACCATGGGCGCGATCAACGCGTCCGCGAAGCAGATCGTCGAAATCATTTCCGTGATCGACGGGATCGCCTTCCAGACGAATATCCTCGCGCTGAACGCCGCGGTGGAAGCGGCCCGTGCGGGCGAGCAGGGCCGCGGCTTCGCCGTCGTCGCCGGCGAGGTGCGCAACCTGGCGCAACGCTCGGCCGCCGCCGCCAAGGAAATCAAGCAATTGATCGGCGACTCCGTCGCCAAGGTCGACGCGGGCAGCGCACTCGTCGACGAAGCGGGCGCCACGATGGAACAGATCGTCGCCTCGGTCCGCAAGGTGCACGACATCATGGCCGAGATCAGCGTGGCGGGCCAGCGCCAGGCCGAAGGCATCGAACAGATCGGCCGCGCGATCGACGACATGGACCAGATGACGCAGCAAAACTCGGCACTCGTCGAGGAAGCATCGGCCGCGGCGGAATCGCTGGCGGAGCAGACCGAGCAGTTGTCGGGTGCGCTGGCGCAGTTCAAGCTGGCGGCCGGGCAGGCGCTGGGCGCACCGGCCGGCCACGCGCGGCTGGCGCTGGCGCGCGGCTGAGCCGCAGGCACAATCTTCGATGGACAGGATGCGCATCCTGTCCAGATTCGGAGTATGCTGTCATTACAAGCGCCGTACTGCATGAAGTGACCGACCTGGTCGCGCGGAATCAACGGCAACGCACGGAACCCGGCCGCCAGCGGCGGCCACTCGCCGGCACGACGCTCTCCATGAGACAACGGGGAGATCATCATGCGCCATATCTTGAAAGCAGTCTTCGACCGACCGGGCGATGCCCAGCACGCGCTGGACGCATTGCTGGCATCCGGCTATCCGCGCGCCGACATGGCGCTCTCGCACATGCGCACGACGGAACCGGACACGTCGCTCCGGCATACCGTCGCACGCCTGCTCGGCACCCTGTATCACCGGCACGCGCAGCCTGGCGACACGTCCATGCGCGAACGCCACCTCGTCACCCTCACGACGGCATCCGATCCGGAAGCCGCGCGCGCCGTCGGCATCATGGGCCAGTACCATCCGGCCGGCGTCGAAGACACCCCTGCCGAAGGTGATCCGATCACCTGGACGGGGCCCGTCGCGCCGCGCCCCGACTACCCGCCCGGCACCGCGCCCGGCGCCCTGCAACACCATCCCCACGAAGACAGCCATTATTTCGGCACCCAGAGTGCGGACGCACCGCCGTCCGGCACCACGTTCAAGGAAACGATGGGCACGATCGCGCAATGGGGCAACCCGGACGATGACGCCGCGTGGGCCATTCGTGCCGGCGGCACCGAGCCGCGGTCCGGCGCCGATCGCTCCGACCGGACATGGGACGACGTCGAACCCGCGCTGAAGCAGGACTGGGAGCGCAGGCATGCCGGCAGCGAGGCATCCGCCTGGGACAAGGTCAAGCTGGCCATGCGCCATGGCTGGGAGCGGATGCATCACTGACATCATGAATCCGGTCACCGCCTTCCTGGTCGCCGTCTGCCTCGGCGTCGGCGTCGTCCTCGCCTACTGGTTCAATACCGGGTTGGGATTGCTGTTCGTCGTGCTGGCGGTGATCATCGCGTTCTCGCTGAAGATGGCGAACACGTGGCAAAAATTCGTCATCCTGAGGCTGGGGAAACTGCACAGCGTCAAAGGTGCCGGCTTGTTCGCCATCGTGCCCGTCATCGACAACGTGGTGGCCGTCATCGACGTGCGCATCCAGACGACGGCCTTCAACGCGGAACAGGCGTTGACCAGGGATACGGTCCCGGTCAACGTCGACGCCATCATTTTCTGGCACGTGCACGACGCCGAGAAGGCCGCGCTGGCGATCACGAATTACCGCGAGGCGATCGACCGGGTGGCACAGACGTCGCTGCGCGAAATGATCGGCATGTCGATGCTGACGGCGCTGCTGTCCGAGCGCCAGGAGGCGGACGCGCAGCTCAAGGAATCGATCGGCCGCAAGACCGCGCCGTGGGGTATTTCCGTCGGTTCGGTTGAAATCCGGGACGTCGCGATTCCCGTCGTGCTGCAGGATGCGATGTCGCGCCAGGCCCAGGCCGAACGCGAAAAGCAGGCGCGGGTCATCCTGGGCTCGGCCGAAGCGGCCATCGCCGGCAAATTCGTGGAAGCGGCCGACATGTATGCCGGCCATCCGGCGGCACTGCAACTGCGGGCGATGAACATCATTTATGAAACGACGAAGGAGCGCGGGGCCACCATCCTGATCCCGAGCTCGATGGTCGACAGTCTGAATCCCAAGGCCACGCATCTCTAGCCAAACTTGCAAGCCCCCTCCCCTTGTCTTAGAATCGGCCTCTGCGCTGGCTTCGCCAGATTCCCGACGATTCTTCACGGTGATCCTTGGAAACCGTACCACTTTGGGTGCTCATTCTCGCACTCGCCCTCCTGATCCTCTGCTCGGCCTTCTTCGCGATGGCGGAAACCGCCTTGATGGCGGCCAACAAATATCGGCTGCGCCATCTCGCGAAACGGGGCAACCGCGCCGCCGTCACCACGCTGTGGCTGCTGGACCGCACCGATAAACTGCTGTCGCTGGTCCTCATCGCCAATACGCTGATCAATGCGATGGCGACGGCACTCGTGACCGCGATCGCCATCCTGTTCTTCGGCCACGAGGAAAGCGTGATCACGATCGCCACGGCCGTCGTCGCCTTCCTCCTGATCGTGTTCGCGGAAATTTCTCCCAAGATCATCGGCGCCACGTACCCGGAACGTATCTCGCTCGGTTCCAGCTATGTGCTGCGTGCGCTGATGAAGGTGGCGAAGCCCGCGATCTGGTTCGTGAACCTGTTCGTCAACGGCCTGCTGCGCGTGCTGCGCATCCGCGGCGTGGGCGTGGGCCATGCGGATGCCCAGCAGAGACTGTCGCCGGAAGAATTGCGCTCCGTCGTGCTGGAAGCGGGCAGCTACATCCCGCAAAAGCACAAGAGCATCCTGCTGAACCTGTTCGACCTGGAAAAGATCTCCGTCGAAGACATCATGACGCCGCGCAGCCAGATCGAGGCGCTGAACCTGGCGCTGCCGGTCGAGGACATCAAGGCCGAACTGACCACCTGCTACCACAACAAGCTGCCCGTGTACGAGGGCGAGATCAATCGCATCGTCGGCATCTTGCACGTGCGCAAGGCCGTCGCGCTGCTGAACGAGGAAGACGACCTCACGATCGAGCACTTCCGCGAACTGTTGACGGAACCGTATTTCATTCCGCAGGACACGGGGGTCTTCACGCAGCTCCAGTATTTCCAGGAAAACAAGGAGCGCCTGGGCATCATCGTCGACGAATACGGCGAAGTGCAGGGTCTCGTCACCCTGGAAGACATCATCGAGGAAATGATCGGCGACTTCACGACGTCGACGCCGGGCGCCGCCCGCAGCGATGCGATGGCGTGGAACGCGCAGGGCGAAGTCCTCCTCGAAGGGACGACGCCGCTGCGCGACATCAATAAAAAGCTCGGCCTCGACCTGCCCCTCGACGGCCCGAAGACCGTCAACGGCCTGCTGCTGGAACAGCTGCAGGAGATTCCGGAATTCCCCATCGCCCTCAAGATCGGCAACTGTGTGATCGAAGTCGTGCAAGTGCAGAACCAGGCCATCAAGGTCGTGAAACTGTTGCGGCCGGTCGCGGTCAAACGCTGGCTGGCGGCCTGATCGGGCCTCGCCGGCCGAGCGCCGCAGGCCACGAACCGGCGGTAAGCCCTTGTTCTTGCACGAGGATTAACGATGTTGTTCACTCGACATTGCGAGCTGGTTACATGCCATTTCATCCACGTGGTATGCGCGCATCTTTCCCTACGACAAAGTCTTGACCGATTTGATGCCTACGGGCATCATCGAGACGATCCGCCGGGGCCGTCCATCCTGCCCGGCTTCCTGTCGTCCTTCCGATCCTGACCATATGGCAGCAGTCCTTCCCAACACCACCCCCGGCACGGCGTTGCCCGGGCTGGCGCGTGCCCTGGTACAGGCCGGACGGCTGACCTTGCCTCAAGCGGACACCTTGCAAAAGAAGGCGTCCGCCGACAAGGCCGGTTTCATCGACACCTTGCTCGGCAGCAGCTCCATCGATGCAAAGTCCCTGGCAGTCTTCTGCGCCGAAACCTTCGGCTATCCCCTGCTCGACCTCGGCACGTTCAGCCACGACGCCCTGCCCGTCAATGCGATCGATCCGAAACTGATGCAGGCCCAGCGCGTCGTCGCGCTGGCACGCAGGGGCAACAAATTGTCGGTGGCGCTGTCCGACCCGACGAATACGCAGGCGCTCGACCAGATCAAGTTCCAGAGCGAATCGACCGTCGAACCGGTGATCGTCGCGCACGATGCCCTGCTGGCGCTGCTGGCGAACATCGCCAAGAGCGCCGAACAGGACTTGAGCGAGCTGGCCGGCGAGGAAGGCGACATCGAGTTCGCCGACGAAGAACCGCAGGCGCAGGCGTCGGAAGCGGCCGCGGCCGCCGCGGAAGTCGAGGACGCGCCGATCGTGCGCTTCCTCAACAAGGTGCTGATGGATGCGATCACGCTCGGCGCGTCGGACATCCACTTCGAGCCCTACGAAAAGCAGTACCGCATCCGCCTGCGCGTGGACGGCGTGCTGCGCGACCATCTGGCGCCGCCGCTGTCGATCCGCGACAAGCTCGTGTCGCGCATCAAGGTACTGGCCAAGCTCGACATCTCGGAAAAGCGCGTGCCGCAGGACGGCCGCATGCGCCTCGTGCTGTCGCCCACGAAGACGATCGATTTCCGCGTCAGCACCTTGCCGACCCTGTTCGGCGAGAAGACGGTCATGCGTATCCTCGACGCGACGCAGGCCCAGATGGGCATCGACTCGCTCGGCTACGACCCGGATCAAAAGGCATTGCTGATCGACGCCATCACGCGGCCGTACGGCATGGTGCTCGTGACGGGCCCGACGGGCTCCGGCAAGACCGTGTCGCTGTACAGCTGCCTGAACCTGTTGAACAAGCCAGGGATCAATATCTCCACGGCGGAGGACCCGGCCGAGATCAACCTGCCCGGCGTGAACCAGGTCAACGTCAACGAAAAGGCGGGCCTCACGTTCCCCGTCGCGCTGAAAGCCTTCCTGCGCCAGGACCCGGACATCATCATGGTCGGCGAGATCCGCGACCTGGAAACGGCCGACATCGCCATCAAGGCGGCGCAGACGGGCCACATGGTGTTTTCCACCTTGCACACGAACGATGCGCCGTCGACCTTGACGCGTCTCATGAACATGGGCGTGGCGCCATTCAACATCGCATCGTCCGTCATCCTGATCACGGCCCAGCGCCTCGCACGCCGCCTGTGCACGTGCAAGCAGCCGCTCGACATCGGCCGCGACACGCTGAAGGCCGCGGGCTTCCGCGACACCGACTTCGACGGCGACTGGAAGCCCTACGGCCCAGTCGGCTGCGAGCGCTGCCTGGGCTCCGGCTACAAGGGCCGCGTGGGCATCTACCAGATCATGCCGATCACGCCCGCGATCGAAGCGCTGATCCTCGCGCACGGCAACGCCATGCAGATCGCCGCCCAGGCCGAGGCCGAGGGCGTGAACTCGCTGCGCCGCTCCGGCCTGCTGAAAGTGAAACAAGGCCTCACCAGTCTCGAAGAAGTGCTCGGCTGCACGAACGAATAAGGACCCACCATGGCAACGACATCCGCCCCGGCACGCCGCGCGCCCAGCGCGCAGGTCAAGGAACACATCTTCGCCTGGGAAGGCAAGGACAAGACGGGCAAGACCGTGCGCGGCGAAATGCGCGCCGGCGGCGAGACCATCGTGAACGTGACCCTGCGCCGCCAGGGCATCATGGTGACCAAGGTCAAGAAGAAGGTGTACCGCAGCGGCAAGAAAATCCAGGACAAGGACCTCACGCTGTTCACGCGCCAGCTGGCCACGATGATGAAGGCCGGCGTGCCGTTGCTGCAATCCTTCGACATCGTCGGCAAGGGCCATGCGAATCCGTCGATGTCGAAACTGATCATGGACCTGCGCGCCGACATCGAAACGGGTACCAGCCTGAACAACGCGTTCCGCAAATACCCGCTGTACTTCGACCCGCTGTTCTGCAACCTCGTCGGCGCTGGCGAGCAGGCCGGTATCCTCGAAGACTTGCTGACGCGCCTGGCGATCTACAAGGAAAAGACGCTGGCACTGAAGAGCAAGATCAAGGGTGCGCTGATGTACCCGTGCGCGATCATCGCCATCGCCTTCATCGTCACGGCCGTGATCATGATCTGGGTGGTGCCCGCGTTCAAATCCGTGTTCTCCAGCTTCGGCGCGAACCTGCCGGCGCCGACCCTGATCGTGATGGGCATCTCCGATTTCGTCGTGCAATGGTGGTACATCATCTTCGGCTCGATCTTCGGCGCCTTGTACTTCTTCTTCCAGTCCTGGCGCCGGTCGCTGAGGATGCAGCAAGTGATGGACCGCGTGCTGCTGCGTCTCCCCGTGTTCGGCGACGTGATCCGCAAGGCGACGATCGCCCGCTGGACCCGCACGCTATCGACGATGTTCGCGGCCGGCGTGCCGCTCGTGGAAGCGCTGGATTCCGTGGGCGGCGCGTCCGGCAACAACGTCTACCTGGACGCGACGAAAAAAATCCAGACGGAAGTCAGCACGGGCACGAGCCTGACCGTCGCGATGCAGAACGCCAATGTCTTCCCGAACATGGTCACGCAAATGGTCGCGATCGGCGAGGAATCGGGCGCGCTGGACGGCATGCTGGGCAAGGTGGCCGACTTCTACGAGGAAGAAGTGGACGAGGCCGTCAAAACGCTGTCGTCGCTGATGGAGCCCATGATCATGGTCGTGCTCGGTGTGCTGATCGGCGGTCTCGTCGTGGCCATGTATCTGCCGATCTTCAAGCTGGGGTCCGTGGTCTGAACGGGGTGATTAGGTTCTTAGAATACTTCGGAGTGAATTCGCAGAACTCCTATGTAGTTCGCGGTAGCTCTACCTTCATCTGACGTAAAGTTACTGCTTAATGCTATGGCCGGCGCAGGGACACACGATGTGTTCAAAATTACAGGCTCGATCGCGTACCGCTTACCTGAACGTTTACGCACTCTACCTGACAGTCGTTTAAAGGCCGGAATCGCCTCAATAAACAGTAATGTAGTCGCGCGTTGTGCACTTGCGCACCTAAGATCCCCGCAACTAGGCAGCCGCGACAGTTTCGTCCATCTGCGTCTGCTTCCTCGGGCTTCCTGTCGTCCATACTTGACCCGCGATTTTCTGCCTTTCGATCCTCCAGCAGTCATGAAAGGATAACCGCATTGTCGCTAGCGCAAGGTCTTCCCAGTTAGGCTAATGAAAGTTCCGTTACACTAAGGGAACTTGAAAAACTGGGGGGACCATGTACGTTCGTCGCATTACGGCCTGCAATTTCCGAGCATTCGGAACCGAGGAAGACGGAAAATACCTTAACCTGATTCTCGACCCCGGCCTGAATGTTCTAGTTGGCGAGAATGATGCCGGTAAAAGCAGTATCGTGGATGCCCTTCGATACGCCCTGTCCACGACTAGCAACGACTACCTGCGCATCGACGACCTAGACTTTCACGTATTCAAGGACGCTCGCGCCGAAGAGCTAAGCATCGAGGTTGAGTTTGGAGGACTGTCCAAGGACCAGAAAGCTGCGCTACTCGATTGGCTCACCATTGAGCGCGATAAAGAGCCGTATCTCGTCATCCATCTCAGTGCTCGTAGACGAACCGATACAACGGAGAGCCGCAGCCTGCAACCAATAGTGCGTACTAATTCAGGTGTCGGCGGCCATGGCCCAGAAATTGGAGCAGCAGCTCGAGACCTAATCCGCGCCACTTACCTCAAACCATTGAGAGATGCTGTATCCGAACTTCGTCCCAAGAAGGGCTCGAGGCTTTCACAAGTGCTCCGAGCTCAAAAGGCCATGAAAAATCATGGGATCAACAAGTTTGATCCTAAGAACCCAGACGTGATCCCCAACACACTCGTCGAGGTCATAGCACAAGCTCAGCATCGTATCAGTGGGTTCCCCGTCATCAAGGATGTTAAGGACAAGCTCAATAAGAACTATCTCAATGAGTTGAGCTTTGAAGACACACCTCTACTGTCTGACATCCAAATGGCCTCCGAGCCTTCTCTCGTGCAATTGCTGGAAAAGATGGAGCTCACTCTAGATGCCCCCTCATCTGTTGGTCACGTAGAGGCCTGCGAGCGTGGTCTGGGCTATAACAACGTACTGTTCATGGCAACAGAGCTGCTCCTGCTCGGTTCGGGCATGGAACTCGCACTCCTCCTCATCGAAGAGCCAGAAGCCCATCTGCATCCTCAACTTCAAGCTCGGGTACTGGAAATGCTCTCTTCAAGAGCGGCCAAAGATGGTATCCAAATCGTCCTGAGCACGCACAGTCCCAACATCGCGGCCAGCGCCCCGGTGGAGAACCTCATTCTCGTCTGCAAGGGCAAAACTTTTCCGTTGCGCAAGAATGAAACAAAGCTTGATGATAGCGACTATAAGTATCTGTCCAGATTCCTGGACGTGACTAAAGCTAATCTGTTTTTCGCGCGTGGTGTCCTGATCGTCGAAGGACCTGCAGAAGAGCTCTTGCTGCCGGCTCTTGCCGAGGCCTGCGGTCGCTCATTCACGGCCAACGGTATTTCCGTCGTGAACGTCGGTTCGGTAGGGTTGTTCCGATATGCCAGAATTTTTCAAAGCCTCACAGGTGCGCATGTGCCGATTCCAGTGGCTTGTGTCACCGACCGGGATATTGTTCCAGATGGCGTGACCTACGTCCAAGGGCGACTGGACAAGGAGAAAGCCGGTGTCGCCTTGCCGAAGGGACGAAAGAAGCACAGCAATCGGAAGGAAGCAGATTTCTCACCTGAAGAGGCTGCAGCTCACGTCAAAGCGCGCGTGGATCGAGCAGCAGGCGGGAACACTAAAGTGTTCGTTTCCGACAAGTGGACTTTGGAATATGACCTTTTAACATCCGGCTGCAGAGATGCAATGTTTATCGGAATCCAACTCGCTGATGCCGAAAATTCAGACGGAATACTAACAGCCGAAGCATGTGCTAAAACCATGAAAGAGGCAGTAGAGTTTCTCGAAGGAGAAGATCGAACTCTAGGTCGAAACGAAGCAGTAGCCATCGACGCGTACGAGCTGCTCGCAGATGGGCTGTCCAAAGCAATCTCAGCACAATATGCAGCCGAACTTCTCAGGAATGGGCATTGTGGCAAAGGTGATGAGCTCTTCAACAAGCTCCCGCTTTATTTAGCGAATACCTTTAATCATCTTATGCCACACTTGGAGCCACTCTAATGCCTGCACAGTTGAATTCTGAGGACCTGAAGCAGTTAGGCAAATGGTTTCCCCAGCTGTCATTTGATCGCGCTGACCAAATCAGGGCTTTGCTTCACATGGAGCCGGCAGATTTTCAGGCGGTTCCTGGGAGTGGGAAAACAACGCTGCTCGGGGCGAAACTCGCCTTATTATCGCGAAAGTGGCCTTATGCAAATCGCGGAATCTGTATTCTCAGTCACACTAACGTGGCTAAGCAAGAGATCGAACAACGGCTTCTAAGCCTTCCTGGTGGCGACGCACTTCTGGCCTACCCACACTATATCGGAACCATCCAAACTTTCATCAACAGATACTTAGCAATCCCTTGGCTTAGGGCGAGAGGAGTCGAGCTAAAGGAGATTGATGACGATGCGTATGGGGATAGATTTCTCAGCTTGGCAAAGAAGGACATAGACGTACAAGGATGGCTTTTTCAACAAAAATTTCAGAGGGAGCGTTCGAGCGCGATCCGAGGAATTCGCTACAGTGGCCCCGATCTGACGTTGACTACAAATGCACGTACAGCACTGCCTGCCAATGGAAAAACCATCGATGCCCTCAGGCGGATTAAAAAGAGCCTTACAAAGGATGGCTGGCTCTGTTATGACGACATGTTTGCGTTCGCAGAAAGGGCACTGACGTATGCTCCGACCCTAGACAACACTATTGCCCATCGCTTCCCCCTAGTCTTTATGGATGAAACGCAGGACACCAGTGACCTACAATTGGACGTACTCAGCAAGATATTCCGAAAAGACGCCATCATTCAACGCTTTGGGGACATCAACCAAGCCATCCTAACCCGAGGAGCCACGACCCATCCACACGCTTTCCCCAAACAGGGGTTCTTTGAAGTTTCGTCCAGCCTGCGCTTCGGCCCTCTAATTGCGAATGTAGCCAATCGCCTAAAGCTTGTGGGTGGACACATAGAAGGTAGTGGCGGTAGAGCAGTTGCGCAGCCCGCACTTATTCTCTATTCGGACGCAACGATACAGAGCGTGGTTCAACGGTTTGGCACATGGGCCGCCGAAAATTTCTCTACCAGCGAGCTAGCTTCGCGGCCGGTTAAAGCAATCTGTGGCGTCAAGCGTGAAGGCAACGCGCAACAGCCTGTTGGGAGGCACATCAAGGACTATGTGCCGGACTTCGTCATTGACGCGAGCCGCCCTGCAGGCGCTCGATCAACGATCTGCAGGCTCGTCCGCGAGGCAAGCGCAGTCGAGTACACCGCTGGGGATGTAACGAAACGCACGGGCAGCGCGCGACTTGCCGTGTTGAAGCTACTGAGACACTGCGGGCGCCCCGACCTTCGCGATTTGGTTAATTGGTCCCAGTTGCGAAGGACACTCCATCAAGACTCGCAAGCCCTGCGGGCCGCGAACTGCGTAGTGCTCGACATCGTCGAAGGTCAGTACGCCACCGAAACGCAGGAGCTTTGGGACACCTCGCTAGAAAGATTGGTGGCGGGACTTGATCTCCTTACCGAGTTGGACGCGCAGGTGCCAGACGTCGC
Source organism: Massilia sp. PDC64 (assembly GCF_900101265.1). GTDB lineage: Bacteria > Pseudomonadota > Gammaproteobacteria > Burkholderiales > Burkholderiaceae_D > Telluria. The sequence goes on along the minus strand of NZ_FMZS01000012.1, from coordinate 23,686 downwards.
TGATACGGAGTTTGAAGCCGATTATAGGGCCCCGTGTGCCGTTCAGCCTGGCGGGACTAACACGCTGCGCATTGATGCCTACGGCAAGTCGTTTGACCTTCACCTGTCGACAATTGCAAGCGTCAAGGGCGAAACGCATCTAGCGACGCTGGTGCTTGAGTCATGTGTCAACAAGCGCTACGACCTCAGTGAACTAATCCCCTACCTTCTGGGACAAGAGGCTGCAAATAAGGTGACTGACCCGGTACGTAAGGCACAACTTCACAACATCTTTGTTGCGGTGACGAGAGCGACTCGCATGGTAGCCATAGCAATCCACGCCGACCGAGCACCTGAAGCATCACTACCACTGATGCAAGCCGCAGGATGGGTTATTTGGGACTGGACCAAGTGATCCGTAAATATGGCTCGGTAGGCTCCCCTTTCAATTGTGCTCGGCCCAAATTGTGATTATTCGTATACACAAACTTGTGTCCAACGCCTAAGACGTGGACAACTGCATACAGATTTTTAACGGAAGAAGAGCAGCGTGCGATAGCAACATACAGTAGAAATAATGGGAAATTTCGCCGATAGCTGTATGTATATCTACCAATTCCTGTTTTTCGATTTCTCCGAGATTCAATTCACATCACCTTAGGAACTGCGAACTGGTATGAGAAAAGCTGCTGCGAGATACCTGAGTAAGTCTCCCCGATCCTAGGGCGCTACTTAGAGATGTAGAGAGTCCCTATATGTACCGCCCAGTGTCGTGCGCCGCAGGCGGATCCGCGTACGCGGGATCCGGATGCCGGCCACGACACCCCAGATCGCGGCCCAGCGCAACGCCCGGTCCGTGGCCGGGCCGAGCGGGCGCGCCGCCGCCGCACGATGCAGCGCGAGCGACATGCGCTTCATTGCGTAGAGTTTTCTATCGGATATAGGGACTGCCATGCTTGCAGAGTAGCAAGTGCAGGTGTGGCCGACCGTGGGTTGACTAACGCATCGTGCATGAGCGCGGATGTGTGCGCTATCGCACCGTGCAACTCAGCATTAGGTGGTATTTTTGTTGACGATTGTTCAACATTTACCGGTATTCCCATGGCCTCTTGCCCTGAATGTGGTTCTTCCTACGTACGCCGGATCCCGCGTACGCCCCTCATGCGTATCCTGTGGAGCAGCAAGCACATCCTGTGCAGTGATTGCGGCGAACGTTCCCTCGTCTTCCCGGAGCTCATGAAGGTGGCCGAAAAACACCGCGCCTCGAGCCGGACCGCACGGTTCATCCTGAACCGCCTGCAAAGCCAGCAATCCCACTGAGTTGCCCCACCGCGAAATCGATGAACAGCCGCGTGCGCAGCGGCTGAAACTGCCGCGACGGATACAGCAGGGTTAAATCCTGCGGCCGCGCGGCCCACCCGTCCAGCACCCGCACCAGTTCCCCGCTGTCCAGCAGATCCCGGACCAGCCAGTCCGGACACACGCCGATCCCGCTTCCCAACACCAGCGCTTCCCGTATCGCCAGCGCATTGTTCACGCGGAAGCGGCTCGACGTCGCCACGCGCACCTGCTCTTCACCAAGGAACAATTCCACCGTATTGCCCGGCGTCCAGGCAAACCGGACGACATCGTGCGCCGATAAATCGTCCGGCACGACGGGCATGCCCCGCCGCGCGAGATAGCCTGGTGCCGCCACCAGGAAGCGCGGCACCGTCGCCAGGTGCCGGGCGATGGCATCGGGCGGCAACGTGCCGCCCAGCCGGAACGCGACGTCGACGCCTTCCTCGACGAGGTCGACGAAGCGGTCGTTGAGAATCAGTTCGACGTCGATGGCGGGGTGATCCGCCATGAAGCGCTGGACCATCGCGTTGATGCGGAACTGGCCCAGCGCGACCGGTGCGTTGATGCGCAGCAGCCCCGCCGCCTGCCCCGTCATGCCCTGTACGTCGCCCACGGCCGCATCGAACTGCTCGACGATGCGCCTGGCGTCGGCGTAGAAGCGCTGGCCCTGCTCCGTCGGCGACAGGCCGCGCGTGCTCCGTTCGACGAGGCGCACGCGCAATTGCCGCTCCAGCTGGGCCAGCCATTTGCTGACGGTGGGCTGTGTCGTGCCGAACTCGCGGGCAGCGGCCGACAGGCTGCCCAGTTCAAGCGTGCGTACGAAGACGCGCATCGCGTGGAGCGTATCCATCTATTCGAAATTGGAATGAGTGATCTGCAATCCTACCATCTTCATCGCCAGTTCAGAATGACCTAACGTGGAGCCCTCGATCAAGGAGCCCACCATGTCCAAATCAACCGCTTTACTCACGCTCTCCCTGCTGCTTGCCGCCCACGACGCGCTGGCGGAGAAACACTGGACCACGTCCTGGTACGCCGCACCGCAACCGGCCTGGGACGCCACGTTCGCCTTGCCGATGAACGTACCGACGCAACTCGACAACGCGACCCTGCGCGAGACCGTCCGCCTGAGCGCGGGCGGGCAGCGCATCCGGCTCGTGTTCTCGAACCGGTACGGCCACGAACCGGTGAAGCTCGGCACCGTGCGCGTGGGTCCGGCCGACCATCCGCACGCGGCCCTGGCGCTGACGTTTTCCGGCCAGCCCGGCGCCTCCATCCTGCCCGGTGCCACCGTGACGAGCGACCCTGTCTCCCTGCCCGTACGGCCGCTGTCCCGGCTGGCCGTGACGACGTGGCTACCTTCTCCCACACAAGTCGCGTCGTTCCACTGGGGCGCGCAGCAGACGGTTCGCATCGACGACACCAGCGTCGGCGGCCGCCTGTTCCTGAGCGCCGTCCTGGTCGAGACGGCACGCCCCGCCCGCACCGTCGTCGCACTGGGCGACTCGATCACGGACGGCAACGGCTCGACACCCGATGCGGACCGCCGCTGGCCGGACATCCTCGCGGAAAGGCTGGCGCCGCACGGCATCGCCGTCGCCAATGCCGGCATCTCGGGCGGGCGGCTGGCGCGCGACGGCATGGGTGTCAGTGCCCTCGCCCGCCTCGAGAACGACGTATTGAGCCAGCCCGGCGTGTCGGACGTCATCGTGCTGCTCGGCATTAACGACATCGGCTGGCCCGGCAGTCCGTTTGCGCCGGGCGAGCGCCCCGCTACGCTGGACGAACTCACGACCGCGTACCGCCAACTGGTCGCCGCGTGCCACGTCCGGGGCGTGCGCGTGACGGCGGGGACCTTGCCGCCATTCGAAGGCGCCCTCGCCGGCACGCCGTACGCCGGGCACTACAGTCCCGGGAAGGAACGGCTGCGCCAGCAATTGAACGACTGGATCCGCACGGCCGGCGTGTTCGATGCCGTCGTCGACTTCGATGCCGTCCTGCGCGATCCCGCCCGGCCGCGCCGCATGCGGGCCGGCTTCGATTCGGGCGACCACCTGCATCCGGGCGACGCAGGCTATCGCGCCATGGCCGAGGCGATCGCGCAGTTGCACGCATTGCGCGGCTGATACACTGAGCTTATGCCCAAATCCAGGAAGAGCGCCGATTTCACGATCGTCCGTGCCGCATTGCCGGGGGTGCAGGCCGTGGACGCGCGCAGCGACCACGTCTTCGCGCGCCACAGCCATGACCAGTACGGCGTCGGCCTCATGCTGGCCGGCGGCCAGACGTCGAGCAGCGGACGCGGCCAGGTGGAGGCGCTGGCCGGCGACATCATCACGGTGAATCCGGGCGAAGTCCACGACGGCGCCCCGCTCGGCCGCGCACCTCGTGCGTGGCGCATGCTGTACCTGCCGCCGCATCTCGCCGGGACGGTCGCGGCCGACCTGAGCGAAGGCGCCCGGCGCGACTACACGTTTCATCATCCGGTCGCCCGCCAGGCGGCGCTGGCGGCCTGTTTCGGGCGGCTGTACGCGGCGGTCACGGGACACGCAAGCGACCTGTTGCGCGAGCAATTGCTCCTCGAATTGCTGCAAGGCCTGCAAGGCGATGCGCAGCCCAGTCCGCCCACGTCGGTCACGGCCGCGATCGCGCGGGCGCGGGCGATGATCGACGACGCACCGACCGCCGCGCCCAGCCTCGCCGACCTGGCGGCAGTCAGCGGCCTCAGCCGGTTTCAGCTCGTGCGGCAGTTCGCGCGGGCGACGGGCCTGACACCGCACGCCTACCTGATCCAGCGCCGGATCGACGCGGCCCGTGCGCTGCTGGCCCGCGGATCGACGTTGGCGGACGCGGCCGCCGCCAGCGGCTTTGCCGACCAGAGCCACATGACGCGCCTGTTCATCCGCACCTATGGCATCACGCCCGGCGCGTACGCCCGCAATTTCGTTCAATACCGGCGCCCGCACGACGACTAACCTGCGTTCCCATGTCGATGACGAGGAGAACGCCGTGTCCGATAAAACCCTGGGCTATGTGTACCTGACGCTGGCGATGGTGCTCGTCGGCAGCACCGTCGTGGCCAGCAAGATCGCGGCCACCGGCCTGCCGCCGTTCACGGCCACCGCCCTGCGCTTCGCGCTCGCGCTGCCCTGCTTTCTCGTGCTGCTGCGCGTCTCCGGCCAACGCCTGCCACGGCCGGGGCTGCGCGACGGCGCCCTCCTCGTCGTGCAGGGGCTGGCGGGCACGGCCGGGTACACGGCGCTGTTGATGGCCGGGCTGCGTGCCACGTCGGCACTCGATGCGGGCGTCATCCTCGGCACCTTGCCCGTCGTGTCGGCCGTCGTTGCCGTGCTCGTGCTCGGCGAGCGGCCGCGGCCCGCCCTGATCGCGACGATCGTCCTGGCGGGCGTTGGCCTGTTCGTGCTGCAGCCGGCGGGCCGGAGCGCGGGGTCGATGACGGGCAATGCGCTCGTCTTCGGCGCGGTACTGTGCGAAGCCCTGTTCATCCTGCTCAACAAGCGGGTGCGGATCGCGGTATCTCCGCTCGCCCTGTCGACGCTGATGAGCGCCATCGGCCTCGCCGCTTCGTTACCGTTCGCGCTGGCCGAAGGCGCTTCGCCGGCGGTATCGCCGGCCGCGCTGCTCGCCGTCGCGTACTACGCGCTGTTGCCGACGGTCGGCGGCTTCCTGCTCTGGTACGCGGGCACGGCCCGCGTCGGCGGGACGGAAGCGGCGCTGTTCACGGCGCTGGCGCCCGTCGCTGCGCTGCTGCTGGCGGCCCTGCTGCTGGACGAGCCGGTGAATGCACGGCAACTGGCCGGCATCGCGTTCGTCCTCGCGGCGGTGGGCGTGTCGGTCCTGCCCGCGGCCTATCGGGCGCAGTCCTTGCCGCCGACGCCGTGATAGCCCTTCGCCCTGGCGTCCGCTTCCGTCATGTACTCGCCCTTCTTCGTCTTGCCGTAGTACTTGCTGCCTTCGCAGTGATACACCTTGCTGGCACTGTTCGCCCACACCTTGCCCGCGCCGCCGCCGGAAGCTTCTTTCTTCGGCGCCGGCCTGGCGGCGGCGGGCGCGGTCGGGGCGCCCTTGTCCGGTGCCAGCGGGTTCGGCACGGTGATCTGGGCGAATGCGGAGGCGGCCGTCAATGCGGCGAGAAGAAGGACGAGATGGCGTTTCATGGTGTCTCCAATAGGGCCGGACCGTACACCGGCATGTAACTTGCATTGTACGGGTTAGTCCAATACTACGATGGCAACCAGTCCGTTTCGGTGCAAATCGAAACCGCCCGTCCGGTTCTGGTGCACGCCCGACATCACATGCAGAACATCGACATCGCTTCCCTCCATGACGACGCCGGCGACCGCCTGGCCGGACTCGGCCGCTGGTGGCTCGACCGTGCCGGCGGCGGCATCGCCCTGTCGGCCGTGGCCGCATCCTTCTTCGGCACCGGCCGGCATCCGGATCCGGGCGCCTGCCTGGCGCGCATCGAGCCGGCCGACCGGCACGTCGTGCGCGCCGCCCTCGACCGCGTCCATGCAGGCGGCACGGGCGTCGAATGCGAATTCCGCGTGCGCACGGACGGACTCGGCCTGCGCTGGCTGCGCCTGCAACAGATCGACACGTCCGGCAGTCCGGTCGCTGCGGGCATCCTCGTCGACGTGACGGCCGCCCGGCAGGCCGCCGCGCGCGAGCGGTTCAATTTCGCGCTCACGCAATACCTCGTCGGCACCGACAGCATCGACGATGCCGTCACCGGCATCTTGCAACTCGTGTGCGAGGAGCTTGGCTGGGAATGGGGCGCATACTGGGCACTCGACGACCGCGCCGGCACGCTGCGCTGCCGTTACGCGTGGCAGGCACCGCGGCATGCGCTGGCGCCGTTCCGGGCCGCGAGCGCGCGCCTGACCATGGCGCCCGGCGAAGGCATGATCGGCACCGTGTGGGACAGCGGCGAAGCCCGCTGGATCGAGGATGCGAGCGGCACGGCCGACCTGTTGCGCGCACAGGCCGCGCACGCGTGCGGCCTGCAGTCGGCGTACTTCTTCCCCGTGACGTTCGTCGCGTCGGACGCATGCCTGATGCGGCCCGGCGTGCTCGAATTCTTCAGCGTCCAGCAGCGCCAGCCCGACGCCCAGTTGCCGGGCCTGGCGAAATCGATCGCCGCGATGATCGCCCAGGCCGTCGAGCGCATGACGCAGCAGGAACGCATCCGCGTGCGCGCCCAGACGGACGAGATGACGGGCCTGGCCAATCGCGCCCATTTCTACGACCAGGTCGACCGCCAGTGCCGCGACGCGCGGACCGGACAGACGTTCGGCGTGCTGTTCGTCGACCTCGACCAGTTCAAGCCCATCAACGACGCCTTCGGCCACGACGCCGGCAACGTCGTGCTGACGACGTTCGCGGGACGCCTGCGCGCGCTGGCGCCGCCGGGCTGGCGCATCGGCCGCCTGGGCGGCGACGAGTTCGCGCTGCTGTCGGCACCGGGCGCCACGCCGCAGGAACTGGAACGGGTGGCGGAGACCGTGCTGGACGCCGCGCGGCGCCGCTTCGTCTACGGCGAGCACCGGCTCGCAGTGTCGGCCAGCATCGGCATCAGCACGTATCCCGACCACGGCGGCTGCACGCGCGAACTGCTGCACGCGGCCGATGCCGCCATGTACACCAGCAAGAGAAGCGGCCGCAACCTGGCCAGCCGCTTCAGCGGCGACGGCGCGCCGGCCGACGCCGGCCACCGCATCGGCCTCCTGACCGACCTGCACTCCGCGATCCGGCGCGGCGAATTCTTCCTGGAGTACCAGCCGATCCGCACCAGCGACAACATGGACATCGAGGCCGTCGAGGCCCTGATCCGCTGGCGCCGGCCGAACGGCGAGATCGTGCCCCCGAACGTGTTCATTCCGCTGGCGGAGCAGAGCCGCCTGATCGTCGACATCGGCCGCTGGGTCGTGCGCCAGGCCTGCCAGGACCTCGCCCGCCTGCGCGCGGCCGGCCTCACGGGCGTGCGGGTGCACGTCAACATGGCGGCGCCGGAATTCATCGACGCCGAACTGCCGGACCGGCTGACGGCCATCGCCGCGGCGGCCGGCGTCGATCCGCGCGGCATCTGCCTCGAACTGACGGAAGGCGTCGTGATGAAGCACCCCGAGAAATCGATTGCCACCATGCGCGAACTGCGCCGGCGCGGCTTCGGCATCGGCCTGGACGACTTCGGCATGGGATATTCGTCGCTGTCGCTGCTGAAGAACCTGCCGATCGGCTCCCTCAAGATCGACCGGCTGTTCATGGCCGGCGTGCCGTACGACCGGAACGACTGCGCCATCGTGCGTTCGCTGCTCGACCTGGGCCGGCACATGAAGCTGACGGTGGTCGCGGAAGGCATCGAGACCGACGCCCAGCTGGGCTATCTGCGCCAGTTCGGTTGCCCTCTCGTGCAGGGCTGGCTGCCGGGCCGGCCGGTGCCGCTGGAGCGCCTGTTCGACCTGATCGCGCAGCCGCAGGCGGCCTGAACGTGGCGGCGGCGCCTCACCGCGCTGCCCAAACGGCGGGAAAACCCATAGAATGTTGATCCACGGAATCAGCCACCCATTGGATCGCCATACGCATGGAAACCCTGCTCTTCGCCGCCCCGGCGACTCTCGCCGCAACCCTCGCCGCCGCGCTGTTCGGGCTGTTGATCGGCAGCTTCCTGAACGTGGTCGTGTACCGCCTGCCCGTGATGGCGCAGCGCGAACTCGACAACTACATCGCGCACGAAGCGGGCAAGGACCTGCCGCACCCCGACCGCTTCAACCTGATGGTGCCTCGCTCCGCCTGCCCGCACTGCGGTCACCAGATCACGGCGCTGGAAAACATCCCCATCGTCAGCTGGCTCGTCCTGCGCGGCAAATGCAGCGCGTGCAAGGCGCCCATTTCTCCCCGCTATCCGATCGTGGAAGCCGTCACGGGCCTGCTGTCGGCCGTGCTGATCTGGCATTTCGGCAGCGGCTGGCTGGGCCTCGCGAGCCTCGCGTTCGCGTACTTCCTCATCGCGATGACCCTGATCGACTACGACACGAAGACGCTGCCGGACGACCTCACGTATCCCCTGCTGTGGCTGGGCCTGCTCGTCAACCTGAACGGCACCATCGTCCCGCTGCGCGACGCCGTCATCGGCGCCATGGCCGGCTACCTGGCGCTGTGGGCCGTGTACTGGCTGTTCAAGCTCGCCACCGGCAAGGAAGGCATGGGCTACGGCGACTTCAAGCTGCTGGCCGCGCTGGGCGCGTGGATGGGCTGGGCGATGCTGCCGACCATTATCATCCTGTCGTCCGTCGTCGGCGCCATCGTCGGCATCTCGCTGATCGTGTTCGCCCGCCGCGACCGCAATAATCCGATCCCCTTCGGCCCCTATCTCGCCGCGGCTGGTATGATCGCACTCTTGTACGGAATACCACTCACCCGCTACGCGCAGGGTTTCTTGGTCTAGCCTCGCGGCCGGGCCCGAGGATCGCATGGAGACATCTGGCCCGACTCTTTCATCCCACCCTCACCGCTTTGCGGTGGGCCTCACCGGCGGCATCGGCTGCGGCAAATCGACCGTGGCCGACCTGTTCGCCGCGCGCGGCGCCGCCGTCATCGACACCGACCAGATCGCCCACAGCCTCACGGCCCCGCACGGCGCCGCGATGCCCGCGCTGGTCGCGGAATTCGGCCCCGGCTACGCCACGCCGGACGGCGCCCTCGACCGCGCGAAGATGCGCGCCCTCGTGTTCTCCGACCCGTCCGCGCGCGCCCGCCTGGAAGGCATCCTGCATCCGCGGATCCGCGAAGCGACGGCCGCCGCCGCGCTGATCGCGGACGGCCCCTACACGATCTTCGTCGTGCCCCTGCTGATCGAATCCGGCACGTGGCGCGAGCGCGTCGCGCGCGTGCTCGCGATCGACTGTTCCGAAGACACGCAGGTCGCGCGCGTGATGGCACGCAACGGCCTGTCGGAAGAACAGGTCCGTGCCATCATGGCGGCCCAGGTCACGCGAACGCGCCGCCTGGAAGAAGCGGACGACGTGATCTTGAACGACGCCGGTATCGACGCCCTGTTGCCGCAAGTGGAACGCCTGCACCGCTTTTATCTTGACGAAGCGGCAAGATTGGCAGTGCCGCCAAGCCAGCGTTTGTAATTTTGTGCATCATGGTTCAGAATCATGGGGTTACCCGCCAGCCTACATTCAAGGGAATGAGAGGAATGACATTTTGATCGTCTATGAATACCCATTCAACGAGCGGATTCGCACGTTGTTGCGGCTGGAGGACCTGTACGAGAAGTTCAAATTCTTTGTAGCTCAGGAACATCCTCTGCAGCACCATGTCGCGCTCGCGACGATCTTCGACATGCTGGAAGTGGCGGGCCGCGCGGACCTGAAGTCCGACCTGCTGCAGGAACTCGAACGCCAGAAGCAGAGCCTGCTGGGCTACCGCAGCAATCCCGCCGTCGCCAGGGACATGCTCGACGCCGTGCTGGCCGAGCTCGACACGGTCAGCAACGCCCTCGTCAACGCCCAGGGCAAGACGGGTCAGAACGTGCGCGACAACGAATGGCTGATGAGCATCCGCGGCCGCACGATCATCCCCGGCGGCGCGTGCGAATTCGACCTGCCGTCCTACCACGCCTGGCAGCGGCGCCCGACCGAACAGCGCTACGCCGACATCATGAACTGGTTTGCCCCGCTGGCCCCGCTGTTCGAGGCACTGGCCCTCGTGCTGCGCCTGCTGCGCAATTCCGGCGGCCCCGTCAAGATGATCGCCTCGTCCGGCAGCTACCAGCAGATGCTGCAAGGTAAGGTGTACCAGATGCTGCGCCTGTCGGTGGACGAGTCGCTCGGCGCGATCCCGGAAATTTCCGCCAACAAGTACATGCTGTGGGTACGCTTCACGACCCAGGGCGGCGACCTGAAACCGAAGCCGCTGGAAGAAGACGTCCCGTTCGAACTCACTCTCTGCAATTTCTAGAATCCCACCATGACCGTCGTATCCTGCCCCACCTGCGGCAAGAAGGTCGAATGGACGCCGGAAAACAAATACCGCCCATTCTGTTCCGAACGCTGCAAGCAAATCGACCTGGGCGCCTGGGCCGAAGAGAAGTACACGATCCCCGGCGCGCCGCCGGGCGATGCCGACGAGGATTCCGTCTCGAAGGAATAACCCACACGGAGGAGGTTGCATGCCGTTCGTCACGCTCACCGTCCGCAAGCCGAAGACCACCGAATTCAAGGACAAGATCTTCGCCGCCGTCCACGCCGCGCTCGTCGCGACCGGCGTCCCCGACACGGATAAATTCCAGCGCGTGCTGGAACTCGACGCCGCCGACTTCCGTTACGACTCCCACTACCCCGACGTCCAGACGACGCGCACGGACGACTTCGTGCTGATCGAGATCCTCTGGTCCGTGGGACGCAGCGTGAAGGTCAAGAAGAAGCTGCTGGCCGAACTGATGGACAACTTGCGCGCGGGCGGCTTCGATCCGGAGAACGTGATGGTCGTGTTCAAGGAAACCAACTGGGAAAACTGGTCGTTCGCGGGCGGGCGCTTGCTGCACACGTGAGGATCGCCGCCGCACTGGCGCTGGCCGCGATCCGCTGCTACCAGCGTTTTGTTTCGCCGTACAAGGGCTTTTCCTGCGCGCTGCGCGTGGCCACGGGCGGCGCCAGCTGCTCGGCCTACGGCCACGCCGTCATCGCGCGCTTCGGGCTCGTGCGCGGGTTGGGGCTGTTGCAGAGACGTCTTGAATTGTGCGGCCACGTGCACCGACGTGCGCACGCGTGGGCGCCGCCGCATCCGCGGCTGAAGTACCAGCGGGGCTATTGCGACGCGCCGTGCGACCTGCCCTGCCACGGCCATGGCGCATGCGTGTCCACCGACACGGTAGTGGACATGGCCGGTTGCGTGTGCGATGCGGGCGAGTGCTGGTCGTCGCGCGGACGTGGTGGGCGGGCACGTACCGTCGAGGAACTGGATGCGGAGGCAGAGCGGACCAGACGGCGGGAAGCGAGGATCAGGGAAGAACGGGGACGTTGACCCGGCAGTCGATCGGGCTTGTGCCAGCGTTCCGTGCAGTCCTCAGGCCTGAACCACCGAGCCTCCCCGCTCGCGCGTGTAAACGCCGACCGCTTTGCCGTATAACTCGGTGTCCGCTTCGTAAGCCAGGCCAAGGCGCCTGGCAACGCGCAGCGACGAATCGTTGGCTGAAGCGATGAGCGCCCGGACTTTTGGTTCGCGTCGGACCTCGAGCGCATGGTGCAAGGCCGCCGCCGCTGCTTCGCTGGCGAATCCCTGGCCCCAAAAGGCACGATAGGTATTCCAGCCAAGCTCCATCACAGCGGATTCCTCGCGAAAGAACGCGCCGACACTCCCGACCAGTCGACCAGTCTCCTTTTCCTCGACAGCCCACCAACCGGCGCCATGTATGAGCCATAGTCCAGCGTGTGAACAGAAGATCCGCCATGCGGCATGGCGGTCGGCCGGGACCAGGTGGGCCGCGCTGACAGGGTCGGCCAGATGCGCCGCGAAGACGTCAAAGTCCTCCCGTCGATATTCGCGAAGCAGGAGCCGTTCCGTGTGCAGATACGGAACAGAAGTGGTGGACTCGCTATTCATGAGCTAGCTTCCAATGCAAGAAGTTGGGCCCAGCATAACATGTTGTCGAGACGGAAAAACCACAAACTGTCCCAATCGGCTGGGGGAATGGGCAGCTGACCTGGCCCCGGCTACGCGGCGCTGTCGCGCGCCTCGTACCGCACCTGATCCAGCCACTCCAGCAACGGAATCGTCGCGGGCAGCAGAGGACTGACGGCATACGCCCCCTGCCACGCGAACGCCTGCCCTTCCAGGCTTTGCGGCTCGCCTTCCCACTCGCGGCTGATGTAGAAGTACAGGCGCACGTGCGCATGCTCGTACACGTGTTCGACGCAGCACCACGGCTCGGCCGAGATCACGTTCACGCCCAGCTCTTCGACGAATTCGCGCTGCAGCGCGTGGAAGATGTCTTCCCCGGGCTCGACCTTCCCGCCCGGGAATTCCCAGTAGCCGGCATACGGCTTGCCGTCCGGGCGCTGGCCCAGCAGCACGTCGCCGTTCGGGCGCATCAGCACGCCCACGGCCACGTCGACCGGCTTCTTGACCGTTTCAGACATCGATTTGTTCCTGTACCGGCGCAGGCGGCAGCTTGCCCGCATAGTCCTTGGCGAACTGCCACGCCACGCGGCCCGAGCGCGAGCCGCGGCCCAGTGCCCAGCGCAGCGCGTCGCCGCGCGCGGCCGCGATCTGCTCCGGCGTGCAGCCGAAGCTCGCCAGCCAGTGGCCGACGATGTCCAGGTAGTCGTCCTGCTTGAACGGATAGAACGACAGCCACAGGCCGAAGCGTTCGGACAGCGAGATCTTTTCCTCGACCGTCTCGGCCGGGTGCAGGTCGTCGTCGGCCACGTGCTTGTAGCCGGCGTTGTCCGAGAATTTTTCCGGCATCAGGTGGCGGCGGTTCGACGTCGCGTAGATCAGCACATTGTCCGACTGCGCCGCGACGCTGCCATCGAGCGCCACCTTCAGCGCCTTGTAGCCTGCTTCGCCCTCTTCGAAACTGAGGTCGTCGCAAAAGATCACGAAGCGCTCCGGCCGGCCCGCGACGAGGTCGACGATGTCCGGCAGGTCGGCCAGGTCGGCCTTGTCCACTTCGATCAGGCGCAGGCCCTGCGGCGCGAACTGGTTCAGGCACGCCTTGATCAGCGACGATTTACCCGTGCCGCGCGCGCCCGTGAGCAGCACGTTGTTGGCGGGGCGCTTCGTCACGAACTGGCGCGTGTTCTGTTCGATCTGCTCTTTCTGCGGACCGATGTGCTGCAGGTCGTCCAGGCGGATGCTCGACGCGTGATTCACCGGTTGCAGGTACTTGACGTTGCCCGCACCCGGGCGCTTGCGCCAGCGATAGGCGTAACCATGGCGGAAATCCGGGTCGCGCGGCGCCGCGGGCGGCAGCAAGGCCTCCACGCGCGCCAGCAGGGCTTCGGCGCGGTGCAGGAAGTTTTCCAGCTGATTCATGAGGTCACGAGCGATAGTCGGCGTTGATGGAGACGTAGTCGTGCGACAGGTCGCAGGTCCACACGGTGGCGTCGGCCTCGCCGCGCGCGAGCACGACGCGCACGAGGATCTCGGCCTTCTTCATGACGCGCTGGCCATCCTCTTCCTTGTAGTCCGGGTTGCGGCCGCCGGCCTTGGCGACGAGGACGTCGTCCAGGTACAGGTCCAGCTTGGCCGTATCCAGGTCGTCGACTCCCGCGTAGCCGATGGCGGCCAGGATGCGGCCCAGGTTCGGGTCGGACGCGAAGAACGCGGTCTTCACGAGCGGCGAGTGGGCGATGGCGTAGGCGATCTTGCGGCACTCTTCGATGTCGCGGCCCTGCTCCACGCTGATGGTGATGAACTTGGTGGCGCCTTCGCCGTCGCGGATGATCTGCTGCGCCAGGTGGCGCGAGATGCCGGTGACGGCGTCGCGCAGCGCGACGTAGTCCGGGCTGTCGGTCGAATCGACGACGAGCGAACCCGCGCCCGTGGCGACGAGGATGAACGAGTCGTTGGTCGACGTGTCGCCGTCGATGGTGATGCTGTTGAACGAGCGGTCGGCCGCGTACTTCACGAGTTCGTCCAGCACGGGTTGCGCGACCTTCGCGTCGAAGGCCAGGTAACCCAGCATCGTCGCCATGTTCGGCTTGATCATGCCGGCGCCCTTGCTGATGCCGGTCATCGTGACGGTGTGGCCGCCGATCGTCGTCGTCAGCGACGCCGCCTTCGGCTGCGTGTCCGTCGTCATGATCGCTTCGGCCGCGTTGAACCAGTTGTCCGCCTTCAGGTTCGCGATGGCGGCCGGCAGGCCCGCGACGATCTTTTGCACCGGCAGCGGCTCCAGGATCACGCCCGTGGAGAACGGCAGCACCTGCTGCGCGTCGAGGCCCAGCAGGCGCGCCACCTCGGCGCACGTGGCCTGCGCATTCTGCAGGCCCGGCTCGCCGGTACCCGCGTTCGCGTTGCCCGTGTTGACGACGAGCGCGCGGATCGGCTTGCCGCCCGCCTTCACTGCCTCGAGATTCGCCTTGCTCACCTGGACCGGCGCCGCGCAGAAGCGGTTCTTCGTGAACACGCCGGCGACGGTCGCACCTTCGGCGAGCTTCATCACCAGCACATCCTTGCGGTTCGGCTTCTTGATGCCGGCTTCGGCGTAACCGAGTTCGATGCCGGCGACAGGTTTCAGGTCGGCGGCGACGGGCAGGGGGGAATTGACGGCCATGGCGTTCTCTAATGAAAAGATGGAAAGAAGGTCCGGTATTGTAACGCCTCATCGCCGAGTGCACGGGCCGGGGGTTGGTGTTAATACACGCTTAAGTTGGCCAATTAATAATCGGCAACACTACTTACCCGGCGATGACGCTTTGGTAAGATGGCCCATCCACCGGAGGAGTAATGACCGACAACCAACGCGATGTAATGAGCGCCGGCTTTTCGCTGGCGATCGTCCTGTGCGCCCTGTTCGTGACGCAGCGCTTCATCCTGCCGCTGCTGTGGGCCGCGATCCTGTGCATCGCCACGTGGCCGCTGTACGTGCGCGTCCGGACGGCGCTGGGCGGGCGTACGCTCCTCGCGGCGGCCCTCGTCACCCTCGCCGCCGCCATCGTGTTCATCGCGCCGCTCGCGCTGGGCGTCACGTCGGCCGCGCGCCAGGCGCCCGCGCTGGCGCAACTGGTCGCGAGCGCCAACACGGAAGGCCTCGCGGCGCCCGAGTGGCTGCACCGCATCCCGTTCGCCGGCGACGCCATCTACAACTGGTGGCTCGCCACGCTGGGCCAGCCGCACGGCCTCGCGCACCTGCTGCAGGACGGTTCCGTCGGCCGCATGCAGACCGCGAGCGAAGTCCTCAAGCGCGTCGGCAGCGGCGTCATGCACCGCCTCGTCGACATGCTGTTCGCCTTCCTGTGCCTGTTCTTCTTCTACAAGGACGGCGCCGCGCTGCAGCGCCAGACAAACGCCATCGGCGCGCACCTGATCGGCACGGCGCGCTGGACCCTGTTCTCGCTGAAGGTGCCCGTCGCCGTGCGCGCCACCGTCAACGGCCTCGTGCTCGTCGGCCTCGCGGAAGGTGTCCTGCTGGGCATCGGCTACCAGATCGCGGGCCTGCCGTCGGCCGTGCTGTGGGCCGCCGCGACGGGCATCCTCGCCATCATCCCGTTCGGCGCCCCCCTCGCCTTCGGCGCCGCCGCCGCGCTGCTCGCCTACCAGGGCGCGACGATCGCGGCCATCGCGATCCTCGCGTGGGGCGGCATCATCCTGTTCATCGCGGACCACTTCGTGCGGCCGGCGATGATCGGCAATGCGACGCAGCTGCCATTCGTCGCCGTCCTCTTGGGCATCCTCGGCGGCGTCGAGACGCTGGGCCTCATCGGGCTGTTCGTCGGGCCCGTCGTGATGACGCTGTTCGTCACGCTGTGGCACGAGGCGCGTGCGCTGCGCGAAGCACATATTGCTTGACCCTCACGTCACGTGAGGCCTGACCATGACTCCACGCTGAAGAACGGAGACGAACGATGCTGAAAGTCGGAGAGCTGGCCGCCCTGGCCAACCTGACGGTGCGCACCCTGCACCACTACGACAGCATCGGCCTCCTCCGCCCTTCGGCGCGTTCCGATGCCGGCTACCGGCTCTACGACCGCGACGACGTGGCCCGCCTGCACCGCATCCAGGCCCTGCGCGCGTTCGGCATGAGCCTGGCCGACATCGCCCTCACGCTGGACAGTCCGGCCGGCTCGCCGCTGGCGATCGTCGACCGCCAGCTGGAAGCATTGGAGGTGCGGATGGCGGAAGCCAGGCGCCTGCGCGACCAGCTGCTGCGCGTGCGCGCAGAACTCGTGCGCGGCAGCGCGCCGGACCTGTCCACGTGGCTCACCACATTGGAGAACACCATGGACATGATCAACGTGTACGAACGCTATTTCACCAAGGAGGAACTGGAACGGCTGCCGATGGTCCGCAGCGACGCCACGCAGGCACAATGGCAGGCGATGGTCGAACAGGCACGCGGCCTGATCGAATCGCAGGTGCCCCCTAGCTCCGACGCCGCCAAGACCTTCGCCATGCGCTGGTTGCAGATGTTCGAGCGCGACACGGGCGGCGACGCGGCGCTGCAGGCGAAGCTGAACGTGATGGCCGAGCGCGAGAAGGACGCTGTCGGCGTGCCGGTGCAGATTTTCGCCTACGTGAAAGACGCCGTCGGTGCACTCAAATTCGACACGTGGGCGAAGTACCTGCGGCCGGAAGTCCTCGACCGCATGCGCCGCCACATCGCCGCGCGCGGCCAGGAGTGGACGCCCCTGATCGCGCAGGTGCAGGCCGAGATCAAGGCCGATCCGGACGCCAGGGGCTCGCGTGCACGCGACCTGGGGCGCCAGTGGATGGACCTGTTCCACGACATGGTCGGCACCGACCCGCAGGACGTCGACGCCTTCCGCAAGGCCACCGCGACGGAACCCCTGTTGCGCATGGGGCCGGGCATCGGCGACGCGACACTGGCCTGGCTGCGCAAGGCGCTGAGCGCCTGAAGCACGCCCCAACAAAAAAGGCACCCGCGGTGCCTTTTTTGTTGGGTGTTACGGCATCACGCCAGCTTGCCGTGGCAAGCCTTGAACTTCTTGCCGCTGCCGCACGGGCACGGGTCGTTGCGGCCGACCTTCACGCCCATGTAGGTCGTGGCCGGATCGTCCGCCATCGCCGTCGTGCCCGGGGTCACCGCGAGCGGCGCCATCAGTTCTTCCGGTGCCGCCGTCGGGTCGAAGTCGGCGTGCTGGTAGTTGACGTTTTCCAGGTGCGCGGCAGCCGCCTGCATCGCCGCTTCCGCCGCCTCGACTTCCTCGCGGGTCTGGATGCGGACGGTCATGATGGTGCGGATGACTTCGTTCTTGATCTGGTCCAGCATGGCGCCGAACAGTTCGAACGCTTCGCGCTTGTACTCCTGCTTCGGGTTCTTCTGCGCATAGCCGCGCAGGTGGATGCCCTGGCGCAGGTGGTCCAGCGCGGCCAGGTGTTCGCGCCAGTGCGTGTCGATGTTCTGCAGCATGACGTTGCGCTCGAAGCCGCCGAACGCTTCCTTGCCGACGATCGCGACCTTCGCTTCGTACGAGCTTTCCGCAGCCGCGAGCACGCGCTCGAGGATGTCGTCGTCGTTCAGGTTCGGCTCGTCTTCGAGCATCTTCGCCAGCGGCACCGAGAGGGCCCATTCGTCGGCCAGCACGCGCTCCAGGGCCGGAATGTCCCACTGCTCTTCCACCGACTCCGCCGGCACGTAGGTGCGCACGACGTCGGTGAACACGCCGATGCGCAAGGACGCGATCAGCTCGGAGATGTCGGCCGCTTCCAGCAGTTCGTTACGCTGCGTGTAGATGACCTTGCGCTGGTCGTTGGCGACGTCGTCGTATTCCAGCAGCTGCTTGCGGATGTCGAAGTTGCGGGCCTCGACCTTGCGCTGCGCGCCTTCGATGGAGCGCGTGACCATGCCTGCTTCGATCGGTTCGCCTTCCGGCATCTTGAGGCGGTCCATCACGGCGCGCACGCGGTCGCCCGCGAAGATGCGCAGCAACGGGTCGTCCAGCGACAGGTAGAAGCGCGACGAACCCGGGTCGCCCTGGCGGCCCGAACGGCCGCGCAGCTGGTTGTCGACGCGGCGCGACTCGTGGCGTTCGGTGCCGATGATGTGCAGGCCGCCCTGCGCGACGACGTGGTCGTGCAGCGACTGCCATTCCTCGCGCAGCTTGGCCGATTGCTCGGCCTTCTGTTCCGGCGTCAGGTTCGGGTCGGCCTCGATGAACTGGATCTGCTTCTCGACGTTGCCGCCCAGGACGATGTCGGTACCGCGGCCCGCCATGTTCGTCGCAATGGTGATCATCTTCGGACGGCCCGCCTGCGCAATGATCTCCGCCTCGCGTGCGTGCTGCTTCGCGTTCAGCACGTTGTGCGGCAGCTTGGCCTGGGTCAGGATGCTGGACAGCAGTTCCGAGTTCTCGATCGACGTCGTGCCGACGAGGACCGGCTGGCCGCGCTCGTAGCAGTCGCGGATGTCGTTCAGCATCGCCTGGTATTTTTCCTGCGCCGTCTTGTACACCTGGTCCTGGCGGTCCTTGCGCTGCGACGGTTTGTTCGGCGGGACGACGACGGTTTCCAGGCCGTAGATCTCCTGGAATTCGTACGCTTCCGTATCCGCCGTACCCGTCATGCCGGACAGCTTGGTGTACATGCGGAAGTAGTTCTGGAAGGTGATCGAGGCCAGCGTCTGGTTCTCGTTCTGGATGCGCACACCCTCTTTCGCTTCCACGGCCTGGTGCAGGCCGTCGGACCAGCGGCGGCCCGTCATCAGGCGGCCCGTGAATTCGTCGACGATCACGACCTCGCCGTTCTGCACGACGTAGTGCTGGTCCTTGTGGTACAGCACGTGCGCGCGCAGGGCGGCGTACAGGTGGTGGATCAGCGTGATGTTGGCGGCGTCGTACAGCGAGGCGCCTTCCGGCAGCAGGCCCATCTTCGTGAGGATGGCCTCGGCCTTCTCGTGGCCGGCCTCGGTCAGCAGCACGGTGTGCGCCTTCTCGTCCTTCGTGTAGTCGCCCGGGACTTCGATCTTGCCCTTGCCGTCCGGGGTCTCCTCGCCGATCTGCAGGGTGAGCAGCGGCGGGACTTCGTTGATCTTGTGGTACAGCTCCGTGTGGTTCTCGGCCTGGCCGGAAATAATCAGCGGGGTACGCGCTTCGTCGATCAGGATCGAGTCCACCTCGTCGACCACGGCGAAGTTCAGGCCACGCTGCACGCGCTCGCGCACGTCGTAGACCATGTTGTCGCGCAGGTAGTCGAAGCCGTATTCGTTGTTCGTGCCGTAGGTGATGTCGGAGGCGTAGGCTTTCTGCTTGCTGTCGTGATCCATCTGCGACAGGTTCACGCCCGTCGTGAGACCGAGCCAGCCGTACAGGCGGCCCATCTGCTCGGCGTCGCGCTGGGCCAGGTAATCGTTGACCGTCACGACGTGCACGCCCTTGCCGGACAACGCGTTCAGGTACACGGGCAGGGTCGCCATCAGCGTTTTACCCTCGCCGGTGCCCATCTCGGCGATCTTGCCGTAGTGGAGGACCATGCCGCCGATCAGCTGCACGTCGAAGTGGCGCATCTTCATGACGCGCTTGGCAGCTTCGCGGCAGACGGCAAAGGCTTCCACGAGGAGGTCGTCCAGGGTGGCGCCCCCGGCCAGGCGTTGCTTGAATTCGTTCGTCTTTGCCTGGAGTTCGGCATCCGACAGCGCTTCCATCTGCGGCTCGAGCGCGTTAATGGCGCGCACGGATTTTTGGTATTGCTTGAGCAGACGCTGGTTACGGCTGCCGAAAATCTTGGTCAGGAATGACATGCTGTGTTCTTCAAAAGTACGCCGCGAAAAGGATCCGAGGAGCCCAGGATGATAGCAAAAAGATATCTACCTGAGAGCGCCAATGGCAAAAAGCCACCGATTTTATCATGCGATCCGGCCACACTTGGGGGTCGCCCGGCGGATCACAAGTGCGGCTGGCAAAAAATGTTATCAAACTGCACTCGATTTCACACAACGCGCACGATTCTTCGCGGCAGGGCCTGCGGGTGTGGTATGTTCCGAGCATGCAGTCCTCGAACAATCAGCAGCGTCCTTTCCACATCTACGGCACCCGCGACCGCAAGACGGCCTTCGGCGCCACCGATTTCCTGCGCGCCAACGACCGCCTCGCCGCCCTGATGCCGACCGCCCTGCGCGTGGGCAACCTGCAGCGCGACGTCAAGGTGATCCTGCCGCCGATGTACGCCGGCTGCGACGTGCTGTCGTTCCAGGATGCCGTATTGACTCTCGCCGTGCCCTCCTCCGCCGTCGCGGCCAAGCTCAAGCAGCAGCTGCCCAAGCTGCAGGCGGGTTTGCAGAAAAAGGGATGGCAGGTGGAGAACGTGCGCATCAAGATCCAGATGCGGCCGAACGTGCCCGTGCGCGAGGAGCCGAAGCCGTCCTCGCTGACCTTGCCGCCGACGGCGGTGGATGCGTTCGAGCAGTTGGGGGAGACGTTGCCGGAGACGCCGCAGAACGCGGCGCTGATTGCAGCGATCAAGCGGTTGGCGGAAAGACGAAAGAAATAGCCCGTCGTTCCCGCGAAGGCGGGAACCCAATTTAAGCTGGCACCGCGCTAAAGCCCTTGGATTCCCGCCTGCGCGGGAATGACGTTGTTTTAGGGCGCGGTTAAGCTAAAGCCAGCGCCTCAGGTCAGCGCCCACTCCCGCTCCATCTGCGCCCCATACGACACGGGCGCCCGTTCCGGTGCATCGAACGTGACGATCTCGTACGATTCCGGATGCGCCAGCAGTTCGCGCAGCAGCAGGTTGTTCAGGCCATGGCCCGACTTGTGCGCCTCATAGCTGGCCAGCAAGGGCGCGCCGACGAGGTACAGGTCGCCGATCGCGTCGAGGATTTTATGGCGCACGAACTCGTCTTCGTAGCGCAGGCCGTCCGCATTCAGGATGCGGTACTCGTCCATCACGATCGCGTTTTCCAGCGAGCCGCCGCGCGCCAGGCCCATGCCGCGCAGGCTTTCCACGTCCTGCATGAAGCCGAACGTGCGGGCACGCGCCACGTCGTGCACGTACGAGACCTTGCCGAAATCGACGACGGCGCGCTGCGTCGTGCCGTCCACGGCCGGGTGGTTGAATTCGATGAAGAAGTCGAGCTTGAAGCCGTCGTATGGCGTCAGGCGCGCCCATTTCTCGTTGGCGCCGCTGCCCTGGCGGACTTCCACGGGTTTCAACACGCGGATGAATTTCTTGGGCGCGGCCTGCTCCTGCACGCCCGCCTGCTGCAGCAGGAAGACGAACGACGACGCGGAACCGTCCATGATCGGGATCTCTTCGGCCGTGACGTCGACATACAGGTTGTCGATGCCCAGGCCGGCGCAGGCCGACATCAGGTGCTCGACGGTCGACACGCGCGCATTGCCCTGCGTGAGCACCGATGCCATACGCGTGTCGCCCACGATGTCGGCATTCGACGGGAACTCGACGACGGGATCGAGATCGACGCGGCGGAACACGATGCCCGTGTCGGCGGCCGCCGGACGCAGGGTCAGCTCGACCTTGGTCCCGGAGTGCAGGCCGACACCTGTCGTGCGCACCAGTTGTTTGATGGTTCGTTGTTTGAGCATCGTTCGATTATATCGTAGGGCTTCCGCGGCTGCCGGCGGCCCCCACCCGGCGGTGGCAGGAACACCACGTTTTCAAGGATGCTCGGCTTCCGCGTGAGTGGTTTCGTGGCGGATCAGGTACAGGCCACTGCCGATGATGATGGCGGCACCCAATAAAGTGTATTCATCTGGCAAGGTTTTCCACATGAGCCAGTCGATGGCCACGCCCCAGGCCAGCGCCGTGTACTCGAACGGCGCCACCACCGACGCCTCGCCGTGGCTGAACGCTTCCGTCAGCGCCAGCTGGCCGAAAAAGCCGCTGACGGCCAGCATCAGGATCAGGAGCCAGTGCTCTGCCTGCACGGGCACCCACGCGGGTGCGGCCATGGGCGTCGCGCCGATGGCCATCAGTACCATCAGCCAGAACATCATGTGCTCGCCCCGGTCCGTACGCGCGAGCACGCGGCCGGCCACGGCCGACACGGCGTAGCACACGGCCGCCGTCAGCACCGCGAGGCCGCCCAGGGAAAAGAAACCGGCGCCGGTCGGCCTCAGCACGACGAGCACGCCGGCCATGCCGACGCCGATCGCGATCCAGCGCGCCCCGTTCACGCGCTCGCCCAGCACGAACACGGACAGCGCCGTGATCAGGATCGGACCGATGAAGAAGATCGAATACGCCTCGGCCAGCGACAGCGTCTTGAGGCCGTACGTGAACAGGGCTAGCATCGCGATGCCGATGGCGCCGCGCAGCAGGTGCAGCGACCAGCGGATGCGCAGCAGCGAACGGTGGCCGCCGCGCCAGAACAGGTAGGCGCCGACGAGCGGCAGCGCGGACAGCGCGCGGATCGCCGCCACCTGCATCGCCGGGAAGTGCGCGGACAGCAGCTTCATCGTCATGTCCATGACGGAGAACATGGCGACGCAGACCAGCATCGCGCGGATGCTGCGCATGTTCCCGGCGAGGCGGCTCACAGGCGCTTCTCCATGAACAGCGACAGCGGATCCTCCTTGTAGTCGCCGAACGGCATACGGCGCTCGAAGCCGAGACGCTCGTACAAACCGATGGCTTCCGGCTGATGGATGCCCGTCTCGAGGCGCAGCACCGACAGGCCGGACATGCGCGCGAACATCACGAGGTGTTCGAGCAGCTTGCGGCCCGTGCCGAGGCCGCGGCGGCGCTCGTCCACGAACATCCGTTTCACCTCACCGTAGTCCTGGCGATTGACGAGCGCCGCGCACCCGACCGCCGCACCGTCCACGTCCCGCGCGACGAGGAACAGCACGTCGCCCTGCATCAGCGACGCGATGTCCATCAGGTGGTTGCTCTCGGCCGGATACAGCGCGGCGCAGTACGCGTCGAGACGCGCGAGCATGTCGCGCACCTCGGGCTGGTCCGGCGATTCGGTGTTGATGATCAAGGGTCGATCAGCCCAGTTGCTTGAGCAGCGTCTCGGCCGACGACACGTCGAAGCCGCCGTTCTCGATGTTCAGCTGCTTGACGACGCCGTCCTGCACGAGCATCGAGTAGCGCTTGGAGCGCACGCCGAAGCCCTTGGCGACGAGGTCGAATTCCAGGCCCAGGGCCTTCGTGAACGTGGCGCTGCCGTCGGCCATCATGCGCACGATGCCCGTGGCCTTCTGGTCGCGGCCCCACGCGCCCATCACGAACGCGTCGTTGACGGAGATGCACCAGATCTCGTCGACACCCTTGGCTTTCAGCTGGTCGGCCAGCTGGATATAGCCGGGCAGGTGCTGGGCCGAGCAGGTCGGGGTGAAGGCGCCCGGCAGGCCGAAGATGGCGATGGTCTTGCCCTTCACGAGGTCGGCCACGTTGAACGTGTTGGGGCCGAGCGCGCAGCCTTCGGTTTCGACGTCGATGAATTCCTGCAGGGTGCCTTCGGGCAGGCGGTCGCCGATCTGGATGGTCATGGTGGTATTCCTTTCAAGTTTCAGAACCCGCAAGTATGCCTGATTAAAAAAAATTCGGGGTCAGAGCACATTTTTTCAAAATGTGCTCTGAGGTGTACCGGGTTTGTGGACATCCAAATAGAGGACAATACGTTCTATGGACAAAACCAAATCTATCTCGACCGAGCGCAAGCAGTACTCCAAGGCTTTCAAGGAGGAGG
>NZ_FMZS01000005.1 GCF_900101265.1 Massilia sp. PDC64 | reverse complement strand
GGGCTATCGCACACCGGCCCAGGTCGAAGCCCTGCACAGGTGTACCTAATTTCCCTGTCCACCAAACCGGTGCATCTCACTCTGACCCCGAATTTGCAGGCCTCGCGCAAAAAAAAGGGCGCCACGCGGGCGCCCTGAAGTGATATCGAGAGTAAGTAAGTCGAGGCCGTGCTGATGGCCACCACGCCACCGCACGAGCCGTCATCGTAACGCGCGGCGGCATGCGGCGCCCATCATTTATTCGCCATTTGCTATCGGTTTTTGATATAGCCACGGCGGCCCCGGCGCGACCGCCTCGCCCCTTTCCCGGCACCGGCGCCGCCCCGGTGTACAATCCCCTGTTCCAGGAACACCTGCACGGCCGCAATCCGCGACACTGCCGGGTTCCGGATACCGATCGTGCATCGACTACGACCTGACATGGCCACCACCGGGACACCACATCGCCGCCACGCGGACCGCGACCGCAGCGCCCGACGCGCGCGGACGGCCTTTGGCGCGCCCCCGTTGGCGCCATCCCCGACGGCACCGCCGCCCGGCCACAAGCCGGCGCACCCGGCGCCCACCAGCCGCACGCAGGCCGCCCGACCCACGGGCGCTGCGCAACGCAATCGTACCGCCCTGCCCGGCCCGGCCGCATCCCCGCCGGGATGACGCCGCACGCGCCGCCGGCAACCACCTCAACTTCCAAGATCCAGAACAACATGCAGACCCACTCGACAGAAGCAGACAACGGCCTCCCCCTCGACATGATCATCTTCGGCGGCATGGGCGACCTTGCCATGCGCAAGCTGCTGCCGGCCCTGTACATGGCCTTCCTGCACGGCAATCTGCCGCCGACGACGCGCATCCTGTCCACCGGCCGCCAGGACTTCGACCGCGAAGCCTACCTCGCCCACATCGAGGCGAATTCCCGCTCCTTCATTGCCGCGAGCAATTTCAACGAAAAGACCTGGGACGGCTTCCTGAAACTGCTCGAGTACGTCCGCCTGGACGTGCAGGCCGCGCCGGACTTCTCGGCCCTCGCGCAAGCGTCGCGCGCCGGCGCCCAGCGCGTGTTCTACCTGTCGACGGCGCCGTCGCTGTTCACGACCATCTGCGACAAGCTGGCGGCAAGCAACCTCGTCGACGCCAATGCCCGTGTCGTGCTGGAAAAGCCGCTGGGCACGGACCTCGCGTCCGCGATCGCCATCAACGAAGACGTCGGCCGCCACTTCGCGGAATCGCAGATCTACCGCATCGACCACTACCTGGGCAAGGAAACCGTGCAGAACCTGATGGTGCTGCGCTTCGGTAACTCGATCCTGGAACCGCTGTGGCGCGCGCCGAACATTTCCAGCGTGCAGATCACCGTGGCCGAGGAAGTGGGCGTCGGCAGCCGCGCCGGCTTCTACGACGGCGCCGGCGCGATGCGCGACATGGTGCAGAACCACCTGCTGCAACTGCTGTGCATCGTCGCGATGGAACCGCCGACCTCGCTGTCGCCCGACGCCGTGCGCGACGAAAAACTGAAGGTGCTGCGCTCGCTGCGCCGCCTGTCGCTGGCCGACATCGCCCGCGACACGATCCGCGGCCAGTACATCCGCGGCGTGTCCGGCAACCAGGAAGTGCCCGGCTACCACGAAGAGAAGAACGTGCCGCCGGACAGCAAGACGGAAACCTTCGTCGCCCTGCGCGCCTTCATCGACACGTGGCGCTGGTCCAAGGTGCCGTTCTACCTGCGCACCGGCAAGCGCATGGCGCGCCGCTCGTCGAAGATCGTCGTCGAGTTCGCGAACCCGCCGTTCCCCCTGTTCCCGCAAACGGCCGGCGCCGTCGCCAACCGCCTCGTCATCGAGCTGCAGCCGGAAGAAGCGATCAAGCTGCAGATCATGGCCAAGCAGCCCGGCAGCGGCATGGAGATGCAGCAGGTCGCCCTGAACCTCGACCTGCAGTCGGCCTTCCAGCAGCGCCGCGCCGAGGCGTACGAACGCCTGCTGATCGACGTCGTGCGCGGCCGCCTCACCCACTTCATGCGCCGCGACGAGCTGGAAGCGGCGTGGGAATGGGCCGACCCGATCATCGAAGGCTGGCAGACGCTGGACGAGAAGCCGCATCCGTACGCGGCCGGCTCGTGGGGTCCGGCGGAATCGTTCGCGCTGCTCGCGCGCGACGGCCACAGCTGGGTCGAGTAAGCCGTACCGGGTCGGCGCGCCCGTGCGCCGGCCCCCGTTTTAATCGTGCACAATAGCCCGCTGGCATCGTGCACGCTTTCCTGCTTAATGCGGCGCAAACCCGAATCACATTCCGGTCGCAGGCGATTGGAGCCCGGGATCAGGTGGCGTAGAGTGCGGTGTCTTCCACTCTGACCTCGGACGAATCGACATGCAGGCAAGCAACTGGAACACCGCCATGGGCGCGCTCGGCGCCATGGCCCTGAAGGACATGGACCGCCGCCGCAAGGCGCGCGGCGAGATGCTGGAACGCGTGGGCTACGGCCCGCAGCAGACGCCGTCGACGATCCTGCACACGGAACCCGGCCTGAACGTGCGCCGCTACGGCGCCCCGGCCGACATCACCGCCAACGGCGGCCCGGCCGTGCTGATCGTGCCCGCTCCCATCAAGCGCCCGTACATCTGGGACCTGGCGCCCGACGTCAGCGTCGTGCGGCGCTTCCTGGAGCGCGGCTACCGCGTCTACCTGGCCGAATGGGTCGCGCTGCCCGACACGCACGACCACTTCGGCCTGGACGACTACGGCGACCACCTGCTGTCCGCCTGCCGCCGCGCCATCGCGGCCGACGGCGGGCCGGACCAGGTCGTCGTCGCCGGCCATTCGCTGGGCGGCATCCTGGCCGCCATCCATAGCTGCCTCCATCCGGACGCCGTGCGCGCCACGATCCTGCTGGAATCACCGCTGCACTTCACGCCGGCATCGAGCTGCTTCGCGCGCCTGATCGACGCGACGCCGCACGCGCGCCCCATCGCGGACACGTTCCGCCAGGTGCCGGGCGTCTTCCTCAACATGATGAGCGCAATGGCCGAGCCGCAGGCCTTCCAGTGGGAGCGCTGGACGGACCGCATGCTGTCGATGACGGATCCGCAAGCCCTCGTCACGCACATGCGCATGGAACGGTGGACGCACGACGAATTCCCGCTGCCCGGCCGGCTGTTCACGGAAATCGTGGAATCGCTGTACCGGCACGACGCCTTCATGCAGGGCAAGCTCGCCATGGGCAACCGCACGATCGGCCCGCGCGACCTCAAGTCCCCCCTGCTGTCCGTCGTCGACCCGCGCAGCAAGCTGATTCCGCCGGATGCGCTGGTCCCGTTCCACGAGGCGACAGCCAGCCCGCGCAAGAAGCTGCTGCACTACGAGGGCGACGTGGGCGTCAACCTGCAGCACGTGGGCGTACTGGTGGGGCGCAGCGCGCATGCGCGCCTCTGGCCCCAGGTCTTCGACTGGCTGGACGGGAAGGACGCGCCCGCCGCGTAAGCCCCGTCACCAGCTCTTGGTCAGCGAGAACGACACGAAGCGTCCGATCGCCGACGCGTTCTGGGAATCCCAGGAGCTGGTACCGTTCAGGACCACCGGCGGCGCGCGGTCGAACAGGTTCTGTGCGCTCAACGCCAGCACGGTGCCGCCGAAGCCGTAGCCCACGCCCTTGTCGACGGCATACGTCAGCGTGGCGTCGAACGTGGTCATGCTCGGCACCTCCGTGTTCGGCACGATGGCCGTGTTGGTGTAGCTGCCGATGTAGTTGGCGAACATGTTCGCCGACACGGCCCCGAGTTTCCAGCCCGCCGACGCCCGCATGCGCAGGCTGACCGGATTGCCGAAGGTGTCCAGCACGTCCGTGAATGGCAGGCCCGGCGCGCTGGAGCGCTCCAGCTTCAGGATCTTGGCGACGTTCAGGCCGACCATCCAATCGCCCGAACCGGTCTTCATCACGTAGCGGCTGTCGAGGTCGATGCCGTGCTGCCTGAGCGAGCCGAGGTTGCTGCGCCGGCCGTCAATGATGACGCCGATGTTGGCCGGGTTTTCCGGCGGGCTTTGCAGGTTCGGGCTGGCGAAGTACGAATTGACCAGGGCCGCGGACGGATTGCGGATGATGTAGTTCGCATACAGCGCCTCGTTGGCCAGCGCGCTGTTGGCCTGGATCGTGTCGATGCGGTCCGTGTAGTCGATCTTGTAGTAGCTGGCCGAGATCGTCATGCCCCGCACCGGCTTGATGTCGGCGCCGAACGACCACGTGCGCGCCTTCTCGGGCTTCAGGTCCGGATTGCCGCCGTTGACGTAGATACCGTGGCGCACGCCGCCCGGCGCGGTCGGATCGCTGATGTCCTGCACGAAGATGTTGGTCAGCGACAGGTTCGTATAGGAACCGAGATTGTCGACGAGCGACGGCGCCCGGAACGACGTGCCGTAGGTCGTATTGAAGCTGACCTTGTCGTTCACCGCCCACGTCAGGCCGACCTTCGGATTGGTGGTGCTGCCGAAATCGGAATAGCGCTCGTAGCGGCCGGCCACCGACAGTTCGAGCCGCTTCACCCACGGCCTGGCGGTAGGGCCGCCGACCAGCGGCACGTACAGCTCGGAATACAGCGACTTCACGCTGCGGCTGTTCTGGAGTTCCGAGTGGCGCGCCGTCGTCGTCGGCGTCGTCACGTTCTGCCACAGGCCCTGGTCGAAACTGACGTGGCGCAGCTCGCTACCGACCGCGATGCGGGCATTGCCGGCGGCCAGGCGTGCGATCGGTCCGTCGACCTTGAACATCAGCGTGCTGTCCTTGTTGGTCGCCGTCTGGTCCCGGTGGGCGGCAAAGTCGGCGAAGCCCGGGTTGGCGCCGGCTTGGGCGCTGAACGGATTGATGGTGCCGGCGGCGATGGCGCGGCCCACGTTGCCCGTGTTGATCAGGCCATTGCGGTGCACCCACGCGTCGTTCTTCCCATACGAGTAAGAACTGTTGATCTCCCAGCCGTTGTCGAAATCGTAGGTCAGGCCGATCGCGTTCTGGCTGTTGTTCTCGCGCCCGCCGATAGTGAGGTCCTGGTCGTCGAACAGGAAGCGGTAGGCCACCGTTTCGCTCGTCCCGGCCGGGGCGCCGGCCGGGCGGACGTAGTACGGGCTCGTGGCCGGCACGTTCAGGTTGGCGCCCAGCGGGGCCGTACGCTGGCGGTAATCGCGCTGCGAGTACAGGCCCTCGTAGAACACTTCCAGGCGGTCGTTCACCTTGTGATAGGCATTGGCATACAGCGTGTCGCGCTTCTGGCTCGGCAGGAACTCGCCCACCGTGCCGGCATCGTAGCGGTTGCCGCTGCCGGCGACCAGCTGGGACGGCGTCAGGCCGGTGCCGTTCTGGCCGGCCGGGATCGCATAGATGTTCCGGCCGATCAGCACGTTGCCGGGCATGGCCTGGGTGGAGCGCTGGTCGGTGCCGCCGTAGGGACGCAGGTCGTTCGAAAAGAACGGCCGCGCATTCGCGGCCAGGCTGCTGCGGTCGTTGTGCTCGTAGGCGACGAACACGCTGCCGGCATCCCACGTCTTGCCCAGCGTCTGGCTGAAGATCTTCTGGTTCATGCCGTCCGCGTGGCCGTAGCGCAGCATCGTCTCGATCGCGTCCACGTTGCTGCGCGTGATGATGTTCACGACGCCGGCCACCGCGTCCGAACCATAGATCGCCGACGCGCCGTCCAGCACCACTTCCATGCGCTGGATCGCGGCCGCCGGGATCTGGTTCGGGTCCGCCAGCGACTTGATCACGCCGCTCGACGCCACGCGGCGCCCGTTCACGAGCAGCAGGGTCGCTTCGTTGCCGATGCCGCGCAGGTTGATGCCGGACGTGCGCGTCGTGTTGGCCGCCGCGTCCTGGGCGCCGCCCAGGCGGCTTTCGTCCGCGCCGAGGTTGATCACCTGGGGCAGCAGGCGCGCGATCTCGCTGCTGTCCTTGGCGCCGCTGGCGGAAATGGCTTCGCGGTTCATCGACAGCGACGGCGAGCCGACGGCGCCGACGCCGCGGATGCTGGTGCCCGTGACGACGATCTGCTGCACTTTTTCCGGTGCGGCGGCGGCCGGCGTCTCTTGAGCGAACGCAGCGGGTGCGATGCCCGCGGCCACACAGAAGGTCGCGAACGCGACGGCGGTCATACGGAACTGATGGGTCTTGCGGGATGGGTACATGGAGTCTCCGTTTAGTTATGTTCTATATTCGTTATATCTTAAAACCATTTTATCGAGAAAGTAAACATCGGCATGCGAAATTTCTGCGCAGCGGGATAGCGGGGATGGACGCAAGATCGCCGCCGGAGAAGGCGGCGGGAATGAGGCATGAAGCGCCGTCAGCGCGATGCCGACGGCGCCATCGGGGACGAAGCGCTCAGGGCGCGACGCAATGCGGCAGGGTCTGGCCCGGCAGCGCGAACGGCTGCAGGCCGGCGGACTTGAGGGTGGCCTGCAGCGTGCAGGCCGTGTAGGGGCGCAGGAAAGGCGGCGGCGTGTACGGGATGAAGCGCGCCTCGCCGAGACCCGTCGCGCGGGCCAGCGTCGTCATGCCCGCCGCCGACGTATCCGGCCAGCGCCCGCTCTTGATGCGCGTGACGAGCGCGTGCACGCCGGCCACCGTCTCCGCCGGCGTGAACCCGCAATGGCCCGCGCTGTGCGTGTACGTCTGGCGCAGCAGCTCGCCCTTCCCCGCCTTGTCGACGGCGTCCTGGTAATCCTGCTGCGCCGCCGTCGGCGAGATCGCGTCGCCGATGCCCGTCATGGTCAGCACGGGCATGTTGATGTCGCCATCGAACGTCCCGGTCGCGAAATAGGCGAGCGCCTTCGGATCGGCCGTCAGGCGCGGCGTCTTCGCGAGCGTGGCCAGGTCGGCGTCCAGCGACAGGCCGGCGTCGCGGTACAGCCCGCGCACGAGACCATCTCTATCCACCGCGGCCAGCAGCGCGCCGTAATCGACGCCCGCGTTGGCGCTGATGTTCCCGCCGGCGAGCTTCTCGATCTGGTTGCGGCTGCTCAGCGCCTGGCGTACGAGACCGCGCACGAGGCTGTCCGCGAGGCCCCGGGCGCGCGCCTGGGGATCGTCCGGCGCCGGCTCCGCATGCGCAGGAATCGACCATTCGGGCAGCTGGGCGACCCGTGCCGCCAGCGCGATGCGCGCCCGGCCGGCCGGTGTCTTCTCGGCTTCCTCGAGCATCGCGGTCCATGCCGGCAGCGCGGTCGTCTGCCAGTCGTCCGGGATGCCCGTCACCGGCAGGCTGGAGCCGGGCGCCAGCAAAGCCTTGGCGACGAACAGCCCATCCAGCTTGCCCTGCCACTGGCCGATCGCGCCGGACAGGCCGCCGCACTGCACGAGCGCGCCGCGCCAGCGCTGCGGATACGCCTGCACGGAAACGGCAGCCGTATGACCGCCCTGCGACTGGCCGAACTCGATCGGCAGCGCCGCCTTGCCGTACTTGGCCTCGACGAGGTCGAGCGTCTCGACCGCGTTCGCGGCGGCACGGTGGATCGCCCAGCCACTGATCTGGCGCGTGGTGCCGGCCAGCGCATAACCTTCGGCCAGCAGTGCGTCCGCGTCCGGCCCCGGCGGGCGGCTCGCGTAATCGAGGCCGATCAACACGGCGCCGTTCCAGTGCTGCGGCATGTCGATGCGGTAGGGCGTGCCGTCCTTCAGCTTGCCCTCCGTGCTCGTGTGCGGCGTCGCCGCGTGGGCGGCGCAGGCCAGCGCCACGCAGGTTGCGAGAACAGCGCGCTTCATACGGTCACCTCCCTCGCCGCGTGCGCCGCCAGTCGGGCATTGTTGCGGTCCGCGTAGTTTTTCAGGAACAGCATCAGGCACGTGGAGAAGGCGGCGACGCCGGCCAGGGTCCACCATCCGGCGGTGAAGCCGTCCGACCAGTCGCGCAGCCAGCCCAGCGCCTGGGGCCCGAGGTAGCCGAAGATGCCGCCGCCGAGGGCAGTGATGCCCATCAGCGGCCCGACGTCGCGGCCCCGCATCAGCTCCGCCACCGTCGGATACAGCTGGTTGGTCGTGGCCAGGCCGCAGGCGATCAGGGTCGCCGCAGCGATTTCGAACACCAGCAGGTTATCCGACATCATCGCCAGCGACGCCGGAATGCTCAACGCCATCATGCCGGCCAGGACGAGCCACCGGTTGAGACGGTCGGCCAGCCAGCCGCACAGCGGGTTCACGACGATCGCGCAGATGTAGGCGATGCTGATCACCTGGGCCGCGCCGGCCGCATCCATCCCGAACTGCGCCTTCAGCGCCGCCGGCAGGAAGAACGTGGCGGCGAACCCGCCCATGTTCGACAGCCCGAGCAGGGGAATCGTCCAGACGATCGGGATGCGGAAGGCGGAGAATGCGCCCGGACGGTCGCCCTGGACGGCGCGCCCGGCCTGCACGACCTCGGGACGCTGGCGATAGAACCCCGCGAACACGAGGAGGCCCAGCAGCGCCATGCCGCCGAAGGCCATGATCGCGTGACGCCAGCCGAGGCTCACGGCGATCTCCGCGCAGAACGGGGCGCCCAGCACGGTCGCGAGCGAGGACATCGCGCCCAGCACACCCATCGCCCTGCCCTTCAGGTGCGCGGGCGCGGTCAGGGCGATGGCCGTCATCACGCACACGAACGCGAGGCGGTAGCCGAAGATCCACACGGCGCGCGCCGTGATCGCCTCGCCGAAGTTCTCGGCCAGCGACAGGCCCAGCAGACCCAGCGCGAGGATGGCGAGACCCGCGCACATCACGCGCTTTTCGCCGTAGTGCTTGGCCAGCATGCCGGCCGGGATGCTGACCACCAGCGCCACCAGGCCGTACACGCCGGTGAAGGTGCCGACCTGGCTGAAACTCATCGCGAAATCCTTCTGGATCGCGGGCAGCAGGGGCGCGAAGCCCAGGCTGGACATCTGCATCGTCATCATCGCGAAGACGACGGCAAGGTAGAACACGACCCAGCGCTTCTGGGGTGCGAGCTTGGGTACGGTATCGTCGGCCATCATGTTGTGTCTCCTCCGTTTTCTGTATCAGATCACGCCGTCGCGCGCGAGGGCCGCGATGCGTTCCGCGTCCAGGCCCAGCATCCGCCCGTACACGTCGTCGTTGCTGGCGCCGAGCGTGACGGCCGGCTTGTCGAAGCCCGTGAACGCGCCCGACATGCGGATCGGCAGGCCGCCGACGACGATATCCTCCACCGCGCCGTAGGCCGGATGCAGCAGCTTCGTGGTTTCGCCGCGCGCCAGCAGCGTCGGGTCACGCAAGGCCTCGGCCGGCTCGCGCACGGGGCCGTTCGGCACGTCGAAGTCGGTCAGGCGCTCGGCCGCCTCGTGGGTCGTCATCGTGCGGGTGAAGGCACTGACCATGTCGTGCAGCTCGACGTGGTTGCGCACGCGCGCGTCGCGGGTGGCGAAGCGCGGGTCCTGCAGCAGGTCGGGCCGGTCCATGGCGCGGAACAGGCCCGAGACGAAATCGTCCTTCGGCGCGCAGATCGCGATATAGCCGTCGGACGTGGGAAACACGCCGAACGGTGCAAGGCGGGCCATGAAATTGCCCGCGCGGGTCGGGTGCCCGAGCTTGGCCATGATCTCGAACGGCTCCGCGGCCACGAGCGCCGACAGGGCGCCCAGCAGCGAGACGTCCACGTGCTGGCCGCGGCCCGTGGCGCGCGCCTGCATCAGCGCGGCCAAGGTGCCGATCGCCGCGAACAGCGGTGCGGACAGGTCGCCGAACGGGATGCCCGTGCGGACCGGCGGATCGCCCGGATTCCCCGACGCGAGCATCATGCCGCTCATCGCCTGCACGATGTTGTCCATCGCCTTGTTCTGGCGCGGCTGCACGTTCGCGCCGAAGCCGCTGATCGACGTGAACACGATGCGCGGATTGACTTCGGCGCATGCCGTATAGCCGATCCCGAGACGATCGGCCACGCCGGCGCTGTAGTTCTCGACCACCGCGTCGGCCTGCTTCACGAGGTCGAAGAACAGTGCGCGGCCCTCGGGGTGCTTCATGTTCAGGGTGACCGCTTCCTTGTTGCGGCCGCGCTCGAGCATCGCCAGCGACAAATCGTCGTCGTGCTCGCGCGTGACTTTCAGGCCCTCGCGGCCGAGATACGGCGAGTTGGTGCGCGCCGAATCCGGGTTGCGCGGGTTCTCCACCTTGATCACGCGGGCCCCGAGGCCGGCCAGGATCAGGGTCGCGTACGGCCCCGCCAGCGCGGTCGTGAGATCCAGGATCGTGATGCCCTCGAGCGGGCGGGGGAGCGTCGTGTCTTCGCTCATGCTGTCTCCGTTGTTGTCGAACCGCGCAACAGGCGCTGTTCTATGAAATCCTCTACCCTTTTACGCATGGCCGCGTCGCCCCACAGGCGGGCGTCGACCATGTTGGCGTGCAGCTCCACCACCGGGATGCCGGCCCGTTCCAGCGCGACTTTCGTCAGGCGCGAGCCGAAGGAGCCCATGCGGTCGTGCTTCGGCACCAGCATCACGGCGCCGTCCGCCCCGTAGGCGCGGGCCTGTTCGACGATCCAGTCCCCCATCCACGGCGGCACGTGCAGCTGCTCGTTCATGCTGATGTGGCGCGAGGCCAGCGCGCGCAGCGCGTGCGCGGGGTCGTCGCGGAAGTAGCGGCGGTAGCCGTCCGACAGGAAGTTCGAGTACATGGTCCACACGAACACGGCGCCGTACTTTTCCTCGAAGGCGCGGTAGAAACCCGTGTTGAACCACAGGCCGTTGCCGACCCACAGCAGGCGCAGGCGCTCGTCCGGGCAGGCGGCGGCGCCTTGCGCGATCAGGGTACGCAACTCTTCGCGGAACGCCTTCAGGTGCGCGACGGACCATGCACTGCCCCGGTCCCACGTCGGCGCCATCACGTTGGCCAGCTGCTCCGTCAGCGGCACCGGCAGCGGACGCGCCCGGGCCAGCATGTCGCGGATGTCGGCCACGATCTCGCCGGCCTCGTTAATACGGTGCATCTGGCGCATGAACTCGACCGGGGCGAAGCTGCGGCCGGACAGCGTCTCGGCCGTGCGGATCAGGCCTTCCAGCTGCTCGACCTGGAAATCCAGGCGATGCGGCTCGTACAGGCTTTCCCAGTCGCGCAGCCCGCGCTCCCACCAGCGCGCGCCCAGTACCGTGCTGGAACTGGCGTCCAGCCCGAACACGGGCACGCCGCCATAGGCGCGCGACCACAGTTCGCTGACGCGCTGGCCGTAGTCGTCGCGAAAGCGCGAGAGAATCATCATCGGCTTCGGCAGACCGCCGTACGGCGCCCGCTGCGGGTCGCCGTCGAGAGTGCTCATCAGCGGCAGGCTCGTGTAGCGCGGCAGGCGGTCGTGGAAGCCGCGCGCGTCCATCTGCTCGAAGTAATACGGCGACAGCTGCTTGGCGGCGATGATGGCCGAGTACCAGACGACCGGCGTCACGTGGATGTCCATCGCATGCAGGATCTCGGCCGGCGCCACGGCGTCGGAGATGACGTACGGTTCGCCGTCTTCGAGCACGCGGCGGCGGAAGGCCTGGAATTCTTCCTTCTGGTGGGCGTTGGCCGCCAGCGTGGACGCGAGGCGGGTGGGGACGGGTCGGCTCATGTGGATATGCTTTCGATCAGGCCGGCGAGGACGGCGCGCTGCGCGTCCCGCTCCGGCGCATGGTAGGACTGGCGCGCCAGCAGCGCATGCGGCACACCCAGCGCGGCAAGGCGATCGACCTGCGCCGGCAAATCCCAGCCGAAGGTGTCGTCGAATTCCTCGTGGTAGAACAGCACGCCCTGCGCCCCGCTCTCGTCCAGCAGCGCCAGCCACGCGGCATCCTCCGCCGCCTGGGGATACGACCGGATGGTGGGCACGCGCGTCTGATAATGCGCGGCCAGCGCGGCGAGCGGTTCCGCCGTCTCGTCGACGCGCCATTGGACGGTGCGTTCGCCGCCCAGGTGGTCGTCGGCCACGATGTTCGCGCCGAGCGACTCCGCCAGCGCATACAGGGCCGGCGTGTCCTGGCCGTAGCCCTTCAGCAGGAGGCGCCGCACCGGGGCGGTTTCATCGCCGAGCGCCCGCACCGCCTCCAGCCAGGCCGGCGGTTCCATCACGCGCGACGCCCGCAGCGCCGTCCACCACGTGCTGCCGAGCAGCTGGCCGCTACGCCGGCGCGCGTTCAGCGCGTGCAGCGCGCGGCGCTGTTCGTTGCCGAGGGCGATCGCGGCGCGCACGTCGTCGAACGAACCGCCCAGCCGCGCATGCAGCGCGCGGGTGCGGTCCAGCACGTAGCGCGCCGTTGCCCAGTTCGGCGTGTTCAGCACGTCGTACAGCAGCAGCTCGGGAAAGCGCCGCTGCGGCTCCAGGCGGCGCAGTTCGAGCAGGCTGTAATACAGGTACAGCAGGCCGTTCGACGCGCGCGGGATCACGATCAGGTCGGCCACGTTGCAGCCGCCGCCGCCGACCAGGTCGAACAGCGTGCGGATCTCGCCGTCGTATTCGTCGTCCAGGTACAGGTCGGCCAACGGCGTGGGCAGCGAGGGATCGCCGGCCAGCTGGAACGCGAACGCGCCGCCCGCGCGGATCAGTTCCACGGGCACCGAGGTGCCGAGCCAGGCGACGACGCGCCTCCCCTGCCCCTTCGCCGCACGGGCCGCGGTGAACGGGTGGTCGCATGCGTCCTGCAGGATGGCGAGCGCGCTCATACCGTTCCTCCCATCGGATCCTTGCCGCCCGGGGCGACGACGACGCGCTCGCCCTCCCAGCGGAACACCGTGTCCATGCCGGCCGCGCGGCCGATGTCGGCCAGGTAGCCGGCCACCGCCTGCCCCTGCGCGTCGTTGCCGAGCACGCGGGGCGCGCCATCGTCGCCGATCCAGCACGGGCGGAAGCCCGCGCTCACCCGGCCGTCCGGCCCGATGCGGCAATCCGCGATCATGGTGTTGCGCGACTCCGGATGGAACGGATAGCACGGCATGCCCGGATCGGGCACGAAGCCGAACAGCTTGCGGCGCCGCTCGGCCCACGCGAGGCGCGTCGGATGGTCGTTGCCCTCCACGTTCAGCGCGCGCGTCACGGTGACGAAGTTGCCCAGGCCGTGGAAAATCGGCTTGCCCTTATAAAACTCGATGCCGCGCGCGATGTGGGGGTGATGGCCGACCACGATGTCGGCGCCGGCCTCGATCGCGGCGCGCGCCACCGGGCGTTCGTACATCGCCAGCTGCGCCGGCGTGTGCACGAGGCCCTTGTGCAGCGACACCACGACGATGTCGGCCCGCCGGCGCAACGCCACGATGTCGGCCTGCATCGCATCGAGCGTCGCGGGGACCGGGAACGTGAACGCCTGCGGCGGACCGCCCGGGTTGGCGCCTTCCGGTTCGTAGTGCGAGATCACCTGGACGTAGGCGCAGCCGCCCTTGTCCGGTCCAGCCCAGGACAGGCGCGGTCCCACACAGTTATAGGCCAGGAAGCCGACACGCAGGCCGCCCCGTTCGAGGATGGCGGGCAGGCGCGCGCCCGCGAGGTCCACACCGGCCCCGAACGGCGCGATGCCCTGCGCGTACAGGCCGGCGATGGTATCCGCCACCCCCTCCTCGCCCTGGTCGTACACGTGGTTGCCGGCCAGGCTGGCGGCATGAAAGCCGGCCCGCGCGAGGCTCGCGAGCTTGGCGGGGTCGGCCGCCTCCGCCGGTACGTCGCCGGATTGCTCGCGGCCGCGCAGTGTGTACGGCGTCTCCACATGACCGACGACGAGGTCGGCGCCGCGCAGGACGTCGCGCGTGGCGTCGAAGAAGCGGTCCGGATCGGGTTCGTCCAGCACCAGGTCGCCCACCATCAGCAAGGTCAACGCGCTCATATGGATGCCCCCACCAGCGGCAGCACCAGGTGCGACGGATGCGCGCGGTCGAACCACACGGTCCACGTGGGCGCCGGCGTATACGTCTTGCGCAGCTTTTCGCGCGGGTCGGCGCCCGTGATGGTGAGCCGGTAGCGGTGCCCGGCCCTGAACACCCAGGATACGGGCAGCAGGTCGAACACGAAGCGCGCCGCCTGCCCCGGTACGAGATTCTCCACGTCGGCCTTGTCAAAGCTGTGCCAGGGGATGCCCGGCAGCGCGAACGGCGCCGACGCCAGCTTGCGGTGGCGCGCCTGCAGCCGGCCTTCGCTGACCATGGCGATGGCGCCGTCCGGTGCGATGTCCTCCAGGTAGGCGAACACGGGACCGTCCTCCACGCTCGCGGACAGCCACAGGTCGGCCACCGGGTGGCCCGTCAGCTCCATGTCGGCCGCCAGCGGCGCGCTGGTGAAGGTCAGGCCCTTGTCGTCCTGCGGGCACGTGGGACCGAGGCCGGTGCCGCGTGCGCACACGGGCTGGTAGTCGACCTTGAACGACGCCTTGCCCGGTTCGGGTTCGCGCATCGCCAGGCTGCCCGCGCCGAGGAAGGCCTTGACGGGATGGCTGGCCGCCACCGGCCAGGCGTCGGCCGTGCGCCACCCCGCGTTCACGGTCTCGTAGTGGATGCGCGGTTCCTGCATGATGCCGTTGTCGGCGCCCTTGAGCCAGTGATCGAACCAGCGCAGCGCCTCGGCCGCCATCGAAAAGTCCTTGCTATAGCAATGGCCCCAGTCGCCGACGATGAGTTTCGTCGGCTGCGTGAGGTTGGCCAGCGTGATGAAGGCCTGGGCGCGGAAGTCGTCCTGCCAGCCGCCCTGGATGTAGACGGGCACGCCGGACTTGCGCACGGCGTCGCCGTACGTCGCGATGCTGCCCTCTTCCCAGAACGGCGTGCCCGTCAGCGGCGAGACGTCGTCGCGGTTCGGCATGCCCGACCACAGGTCCAGCAGGGGCGTGTTGCGCGCGTGTTCCTGGACCGCCTGCCGCAGCACCGTGCGCGACGCGTCGCCGTCGACCGGAATCGCGGTGCGCAGGTCCTGCTCCACGCTGGACTGCGGACCCGTGCCCCAGTTGGCGAGCACGCCGCCGCGCCGTCCGCCGCTGTATTTATCCCAGTTGAAGCAGCCCGCGAACACGGCCTTCAGCGCCGGGTGGGTCTTCGTCGTCAGGAAGTGCATCGCCGCGTCGCCCGTGTTGGAGCAGCCGAACACGCCCACCGTGCCCTGCGACCAGGGCTGGCCGGCCGCCCAGGCGGCCAGGTCGTACGCGTCGCGCGCCTCGGTGCGGTCATGGTAGCCGCGCCGCGTGCCGAACGACGCGCCGAGGCCGCGGCGCTCGACCACGACGAACACGTACCCGTAGCGGGCCAGGTTGATCATCTGCGTGGAAAACCCGCCCGCACCGGAGCGGTCGTCCGTGTCGGACGGGCGGCTGCGTGCGGCGCTGGCATGCAGGATCACCGGATAGCGCCCCGGTGCCTTCGGCCGGTACACGTCGGCGGCAAGACGGGTGCCGTCCGACATCGGGATGTAGAAGGCGCTGCGCTCGATCTCGTTGACGGCGGGCGGAAGCGGCGCGCCGAACCCGGTGGCGCCGGCCGTCCCCGCTGTCAGTAGCAGTGCGCAGAACATCCCCTGCAGCGCGCGGCGCCTGGTCGTGCCTTTACATGGCATTGCTGTCTCCTACTGCTTTTGAGTTTTAATGCTTATACTTTATAAGCATTGTGCCGGAAAGGCAAGCAGGTTTTTCCGGGTTCCATCCTTGAGCTGCAAGGTGTACCCTATGTACCGTTTATTCATCCCATTTATTCATAAATATGATCGATAGTAAAGCGGAAACCGGTAACAGCACCAACCTGACCATCCGCCAGCTGGAGGTGTTCGCGATGGCGAGCCGCTGCGCCAGCTTTTCGGCGGCCGCCAGGCGGCTGGGGATCTCGCAGCCGTCGTTGTCCGCGACCGTGGCGAAGATCGAACAGCAACTGGGCCTGTCCCTGTTCGACCGCAGCAGCCGCACGCTGCGCCTGACCGTCCAGGGCGAACGCCTGGCCGTGGTGGCGGAAGACCTCGTGCGCAATTTCGAGCATGCGATGCGCGGCATCGCCGATGCCGCCGATACGCACCGGGGCAGCACGTCGCTGGCGGTCGTGCCGTCGGTAGCATCCGGCCTGGCGGCGCAGGCGCTCACGCTGTTCTACCGCGACTATCCGGATTTCCAGGTCAGCCTGCACGACATCCCCAGCGCCAAGGCGGCGGCATGGGTGCAGGATCGGGTGGTGGATTTCGGCGTGGCCGCGCGGCCCACGGAGCCGAATGAGCTGGTGACGGAATCGCTGCTGCACGATCCCTTCGTGGTGGTGTGCCGGCCCGACAGCGCGCTCGCGGCGCGCAAGTCGGTCGGCTGGGGAGACCTCGCGGACGTGCCGCTGATCCTGGGCGGCACCGGCCGGCTGCAGCGGGACGTGGAACACGCGGCCCTGCAGGCCGGCGTGACCTTGCGCCCGCGCTTCGTGGTGGAACAGATCCGCACGGCGCTGGCCCTCGTGGGCGCGGGCCTCGGCGTGACGCTGGTGCCCCGGCTGCACCGGGAAGAAGCCCTGCAGGCGGGCCTCGCGGCGCTGCCGGCCCGCATGCCTCTCGCGCGCGAACTGGTGATCGTGCGGCGCGCCGACCGGGTGCTGTCGGCCCCGGTCGAGCACCTGATCGAGTGCTTTCGCCGGGCGGCGCTCAGCGTGGCGGCAGACGCAGCGCCCCGTCGAGGCGGATCACCTCGCCGTTGAGCGACAGGTTGGTGACGACGTGGGCGGCGAGGCGCGCATATTCGTCCGCCTTGCCCAGCCGCTTGGGGAACGGAATCGACGCCGCCAGCGATTGCTGCACCTCTTCCGGCAGCTTGTACAGCAGCGGCGTGAGGAACAGCCCCGGGGCGATGGTCACCACGCGCACCCCGAACTGCGCCAGATCGCGCGCCAGCGGCAGGGTCAGCGACGTCAGGCCGCCCTTCGAGGCTGCGTAGGCTTCCTGGCCGACCTGGCCGTCGTACGCGGCCACCGACGAGGTCATGATGATGACGCCGCGCTCGCCGTCTTCCAGCGGCTCGGCGGCGACCATTGCGGCCGCGGCCAGGCGCACGACGTTGAACGTGCCAATCAGGTTGACGTTGACGATGCGGCTGAAATCCTCCAGCGGCATCGGGCTCCCGTCGCGCCCGACGAGGCGCCGCGCGCCGCCGATGCCCGCGCAGTTCACGAGGACGCGCGCGCTGCCGTGCGCCTCCGCCGCCGCACGCAGCGCCGCTTCCACGCTGGCGCTGTCGCAGATGTCGCAGTGCAGCGCGAGTCCGCCGACCTCCTGCGCCAACGCCTGCGCGGCTTCCACGTTGACGTCGAGGATCGCCACCTTCGCGCCCTGCGCCGCCAGTTCGCGCACGGTCTGGGCGCCGAGGCCCGATGCGCCGCCCGTCACGAGGGCGGCCTGTCCTGCCAGTTGCATAGTCTCTCCTTCAGTTGTCCGAATCCGGGTTCTCGAGCAGCAGCGCGATACCCTGGCCGCCGCCGATGCAGGCCGACGCCACGCCGTAGCGGCGGCCCGTCTCGCGCAGGGCACGCGCGAGCGTGATGGTCAGGCGCATGCCGGTGGCGGCGAGCGGGTGGCCCAGCGCGATCGCGCCGCCGTTCACGTTCAGGCGCTCCTCGTCGAGACCCAGCTCGCGCGCGACCGCGAGCACCTGCGCGCCCTGCGCCTCGTTGATCTCGAACAGCCCGACCTGATCCAGTTGCAGGCCGCTGCGCTCGAGCAGCAGGCGGATCGCCGGTGCGGGGCCGATACCCATGATCTCGGGCGGCACGCCGGCCACGGCGCAGGCCAGCAGACGCGCCAGCGGGGGACGGCTGCGACCGCGCATGACGTCGCCACCGGCAACGATGGCGGCACCGGCGCCGTCGACAAGGGCCGAGCTGTTGCCCGCCGTCTGCACGCCGCCCGGGTAGAGCGGGCGCAGGCCGGCCAGCACCTCGACGGGCGATGGCCGGACGTGCGTGTCGATCGTCAGTTCCTTCTGCTTGCCGGTCAGGCGGATCGTACGCCGGGCATAGCCGTCCAGCTCGAACGTCTCGTTCACGACGGGGACGATCTCGCCGGCGTGAAAGCCGCGCGCCTGGGCGTCGACGGCGCGCGCGAAGCTGCGCGAGGCGTAAGCATCCACCTCCTCGCGCTTCACGTCGTAGCGCACGGCGAGGTTCTCCGCCGTCTGCGGCATCGTGATGCCCGGTGCCGGGTCGATCAGCGCCTCCCACATGTAATCCTGGAACTCGACGGGCGCGCCGAGCTTGAAGCCGGTGCGGTGGCCGAAGGCCGCGATCGGGTTGCGCGTCATGTTTTCCGTGCCGACCACCAGTGCCGTGTCGGTGTAACCCAGCTTGATCTGGTCGGCCGCCTGGCGGAACAGCTCGAAACCGGTGCCGCAGATGCGCTGCACGTTGAGCGCCGTGACCTGCTGCGGCACGCCGGCGTACAGGCCGATGTGGCGCGCGATCATGTACTGGAAGCAGTCGCCGGGCGCCATGTTCCCGGACAGGACAGACCCGACCTGAGCCGGGTCCACGTTGGCGCGTTCCAGCACGGCGCGCGCCACCTTGATGCCGAGATCGGTCGGCGAAACGGCCGAAAAGCCGGTGCAATAGTCCACGAAAGGCGTGCGCACGCCGTCGAGGATCCAGATGTCGTCGTAGGTGGAGTAAAGGCTCATGTCGAAGTCCCGCTATCGTTGGGTTGGATGAAGGATGGCGCGGTGCCGTCGTACAGGGCCGCGACCAGCGCGGCGCGGTGGGTCAGCATCGCCCGCTGGTTGATCGATCCCTTGTCCGTGATCTCGCCGCGGTCGATGTTCGGTACGTCGTGCAGCAGGCAGGCCCGCTTCACGCGCGTGGCGCTGCCGCTGCCGCCGTCATGCAGCGTCTGCACCAGGCGGCGGAAGAAGGCCCGCACGGGCGGCGCGGCCAGCACGTCCGCCACGGGTGCGGATTCCGGCAGGCCCGCCAGTTCGCGGCACAGCGGCAGGCGCGGAATGATCATCAGACCAAGCTCGTTGCGGTCGTGGCCCGTGACGACGGCGTCCTGCAGATACGGCGCGCCGGCGCGGATGGCGCGCTCGCGCAGCGGGCCCACGCTGACCCAGGTGCCGGTGGCCAGCTTGAAGTCCTCGGCCTCGCGGCCGTCGAACAGCAGGCCCAGTTCCGGCCGGCCCGGGTCGCGCCACTTGACGGCATCGCCCGAGCGCAGGAAGCCTTCCTCGTCGAACGTGGCCGCCGTTTCCTCGGGCGCGCGCCAGTAGCCGGGCGTGACGTTCGGGCCGCGGTAGCGCACTTCCAGCTTGTCCCCTTCGCGCACGAGCTTGACCTCCATGCCGGGACATGGCGTGCCCAGTTCGCCGGCATGCGCCTCGTTGTCGAGTACGAACATCGCGCACGGCGCCGTCTCGGTCATGCCGAGACCCGTCGTCATGACGATCCGTTCGCCGCATTCCTGCTCCGCACTGGCGTGCAGCTGGTCCCACACCGGCTGCGACAGCGCGGCGCCGGCATAGAACTGCAGCTTGAGGCGGCTGTAGAAGCGCTTGCGCAGGTCCGGGTCGCGGGCCAGCGCGTGCGCGACCTCTTCCCAGCCCTTGGGCACGTTGAAGTACATGGTCGGCGCCACGTCGCGCAGGTTCTCGAGCGTGATGCCGATGTGCTGCGGGGTCGGCTTGCCGTCGTCGATGTACAGCGTGCCGCCGTTGAACAGGATCAGGTTGACGTCCTTGCTGCCGCCGAACGTGTGGTTCCACGGCAGCCAGTCGAGCAGCACGGGCGGTTCCTCGGCCAGGAAGGGCCAGCACTGCAGCAGCATCTGCTGGTTGGCGCACAGCATGCGCTGCGTCGTGATCACTGCCTTCGGCATCCGCGTCGAGCCGGACGTGAACAGGAATTTCACGATGGTGTCGGGGCCCGTCGCCGCGCGTGCCGCTTCCACCGCGGCGGTGGGTGGCGTCGCGAGCAGGCCGGCGAACGGCGTCGCCGCGCGGCCGGGAACCTCGCCCTTCACGAGCACCAGCTCGGTCCCGGCCGGGACGGCGGCCCGGATGGCCGCCGCATAAGCATCGCCGTCGCATGCGAAGACGAGCCCCGGACGCAGCAGCTCGACCACGTGGCGCAGCTTGCCGAAGTCCTGCGACTGCAGCGAATAGGCCGGCGACACGGGCGCATACGGCACGCCGGCGTACTGGCAGGCGAGCGCCAGCTGCGCGTGTTCCAGGTCGTTCCCGGACAGGATCAGGACCGGGCGTTCGGCCGACAGGTCCCGCCGCAGCAGGGCTTCGCCGAGCGCGCGGGCGCTGTCGCGTGCGGCGCGGTAGCTCAGGTGGCGCCAGGCGCCGTCCTCCCTGCGCGCCATGTAGCTGCGGTCGGGCGCCGTGTCCGCCCAGTGCAGCAGACGGTCGGTCGTGCGTGCCGCATACTGTTCCAGCGGCGCGCGCGCACGGACATAGACCGCGTCCGGCGTTTCCCGCACTTCCACCGCGGCCCGGGCGAAATGCACCGGGCGGTAGCGAGCCTGGTTCGCCATGATGTCTCCTTGTGGATGTTTTGTAGGATCAGCCGGCCTGGCGGACCTTGTTGGTCTTGGCGTCGAGGAAGGCGGCCAGGCGCTGGCGCGTTTCCGGATCGCTGGCCGCGACCGATGCCATCAGCGCTTCCGTCATCAGGCCGTCCTGGATCGACTGGTCGGCGATGCGCGGCAGCACGTGCATGACGCCGTAATTGGTCATCGGCGAATTACCGGCGATCTTTTCGGCCAGCGCCATCGCCTTGTCCAGGCCCGCGCCCGGCTCCACCAGGTAATGGCTGATGCCGGCGGCGTGGCCCTCGGCGGCGTCCAGCACGCGGCCCGTGAGCATCATGTCCGTCATGCGCGCCACGCCGATCAGGCGCGCGATGCGCACCGACCCGCCGCCGCCGACGAACAGCCCGCGCGAGCCTTCCGGCAGCGCATAGAACGCCGAGCTTTCCGCCACCCGCACGTGGCAGGCGCTGGCCAGTTCCAGGCCGCCGCCCACGACGGCGCCGTGCAGCAGCGCGACGACCGGCACGCGGCCGAAGCCGATGGCCTCGAACGCCGCATGCCACATGCGGGAGTGAAAAACGGCCTGCGTGGTGTTGTTCTCGCGCACTTCGGACAGGTCCAGCCCCGCGCAGAACGCCGGGCCATCGCCCAGCAGCACGGCGGCGCGGACGGTGTCCGGGAGGGATTCGAAACACAGCCGCAGCTCGCGCACCAGGTCGTCGCTGAGTGCGTTGCGCTTGGCCGAGCGGCACAGCGTGATCTTTGCCACGGCGCCGACCGTTTCGATGCTTAGCAATGGGGTATCCGGTTTCTGGCTCATTGTCCT
The DNA here is from genome assembly GCF_900101265.1 of Massilia sp. PDC64. Classification (GTDB taxonomy): domain Bacteria; phylum Pseudomonadota; class Gammaproteobacteria; order Burkholderiales; family Burkholderiaceae_D; genus Telluria. The sequence goes on along the minus strand of NZ_FMZS01000005.1, from coordinate 466,369 downwards.
GGCTTTCCAAAAAAATCTATTGAGTCGTAATGGTTATATCCTATAACGATTTTATTGCGGGCCGCAAGCAAATTGTTTATGATCGATAACCATTACATCGAAACTCTATATGGAGACAGCCATGCAAGTCATCAGTGCCGACGCCGCAGCCGCCCTGGTCCGCGACGAATCCACCATCTTCCTGGGCGGCCTGGCCATGATGGGACTGGCCGAAGAAGTCCTGATCGCGCTCGAACGGCGCTTCCTGGCCGAGGGCCATCCGCGCAGCCTGACCACCTGGGCCTGCGGCGCCATCGGCAACGGCGGTACGGGCGGCATGGTGCATTTCGCCCACAAGGGCATGATCCGGCGCACGGTGGCGGGCCATTTCGGCCAGACCGGCAAGGAATTGATGGGGATGATCTATGCGAACGAAGTCGAGGCCTATAACTTCCCGCAGGGGTCGCTGTCGCACCTGACGCGGCACATGGCGGCGCGCACGCCGGGCCTGCTGACCAAGGTGGGACTGGGCACCTTCGTCGATCCGCGCCAGCAGGGCGGCAAGCTGAATGCCAGCGCGGCCGAGGACCTGGTGCACCTGACGGAGTTCGCCGGCGAGGAATGGCTGCACTATCCCTGTCCGAAGATCGACGTGGCGATCATCCGCGGCACCGTCGCGGACGAAAAGGGCAACCTCACGCTGGACAAGGAAGGCGTGCACCTGGAGCAGCTGCAGATCGCCCAGGCGGCGCGCGCGTGCGGCGGCATCGTGATCGCGCAGGTGGAACAGGTGGTGCAGGAAGGGAGCCTGCATCCGAAGCGGGTGAAAGTGCCGGGCTACCTGATCGACTACGTCGTGACCGCCAGGCCGGAATCACACATGCAGTCGATCAGCACCGTGTTCAATCCGGCGCTGTGCGGCGACGTGCGCGTTCCCGTGCGCTCGCTCGTGCCGATGCCGCTCGACGAGCGCAAGGTGATCGCACGCCGGGCGGCGCTGGAACTCAGGCCCGGCGCGATCACGAACCTCGGCATCGGCATCCCGGCCGGCATCCCGTCCATCGCGGCGGAGGAAGGCGTGTCGGACCTGCTCACCCTCAGCATCGAGAGCGGCGTCAACGGCGGCATTCCCGCCCAGGGCGGCGACTTCGCCCTCGCCTACAATGCCGAGTCGATCATCGACCAGTCCGCGCAGTTCGATTTCTACGACGGCGGCGGGCTCGATGCGAGCTTCCTCGGCCTCGCCCAGACCGACCTGCACGGCAATGTCAACGTCAGCATGTTCAACGGCCGGCCGGTGGGCTGCGGGGGCTTCATCAACATCACGCGCTCGACGCGCAAGCTGGTGTTCTGCGGGACGTTCACGGCGGGCGGGCTGGACGTGGCGGTGGAGGACGGCCGCCTGCGCATCGTGCAGGAAGGCCGTTCGCGCAAGTTCATCGAACAGGTCGAGCAGATCACGTTCAACGGGCATGACGCCGCACAGCGCGGCCAGGACGTGCTGTTCGTGACGGAGCGGGCCGTGTTCCGCCTGACGGCGGATGGGCTGGAACTGACGGAAATCGCGCCCGGCGTCGACCTGGAGCGGGACGTGCTGGCCCACATGGGCTTTGCGCCGATCGTGCGCGACGTGCGCACGATGGATGCGGGCCTGTTCATGCCCGTGTGGGGTGGCCTCGCGGAGGCGCTGGACGCGCGCTGAGCGAAGGAGCGCGCAGGCTCAGGCCTGCGCGTCGTCCTCGTCGTGCAGGAAGATCTTTTGCAGCAGCTTGACCAGCTCGGCGCGCTCGGCGTCCGTCAGCATCGAGGTCGCTTCCAGCTCCAGTTCCGACACCGTCTTCTCGGCCTTCTGACACAGCCGCGTGCCTTCGGGCGTCAGCACCAGCGTCTGCGAGCGCTTGTCCAGCGGGTTGCGCTGGCGGACCAGCAGGCCCCGCTCTTCCAGTTTGTCCAGCAGGATCGCCAGGTTGGGCGGCGACACGTTCACGGCCTTCGACAGGCGCTTCTGGGTGATGTTCGGATTCGCGTTGAGCAGGCTCAGGACGGAGAAATCGACGGCGCGCAGGTTGAACTTCTTCATCCGTTCCTCGAAATGCGGAACGATGGTCAGATAGGCCCGGCGGCAGTTATAGCCGACCAGGCTCAGGAGAAGGCTCTGGTCGAGCGGCTGCCCTGCGGCTTCCTGCACGGCGGTGACGAGTTTGGCGTTTTGGCGAGTGGCCATCGGCATGAACGTTGCAAAAGAAAATCATTATAAAGTAAAAATGCATCGCACGAAGCGCCGTGGCCACCGTGGCCGCTAAAGGTCCAGCACCAGCAGCGGCGTCCTCGCGCGCGAACAGCAGGGCGTGAACTGGTCGTTGGCCGCCCGCTCCTCGTCCGTCAGGTACAGGTCGCGGTGGTCCGGTTCACCGGACAGCACCCGCGTCAGGCACGTGCCGCACACACCCTCCTCGCATGAATACGGGATGTCCACACCCGCCTCGGCCAGCACCATGAGCACCGTCCGGCCCGCCGGGATAGTGACGATCCGGCCGCTCGACGCGAGCTGCACGTCGAACGGCCGGTCGCCGCCCGTGTCGACCGCGGCCGCGCCGAAGTACTCGACGTGCAGCTGTGCCGCGGGCCAGCCGGACGCCCGCGCGCAGCCCAGCACATGGTCGATGAAGCCCTGCGGTCCGCACACGTAGACATGCGTGCCCGCTTCCGGCGCAGCCAGCAGCGCCGCGAGGTCGAGCCGCTGCTCCGCGGCGCCGGTGTCGTAGTGCAGATGGACCTGTCCGGCGAAGGAAGACGACCCGATACGCGCCGTGAAGGCGGCACGCTCCGGCGCGCGCGCACAATAGTGCATCTCGAACGCCGCGCCCTGCCCCGCCAGCGTTTCGGCCATCGCGAGCATCGGCGTGACGCCGATGCCGCCCGCCAGCAGCAGCGTGCGCTGTGCCGCGACCAGGGGAAAATGGTTCTTCGGCGCGCTGATCGTCAGGATCGTGCCCGCGTCGACGGCGTCGTGCATGGCCTGCGAGCCGCCGCGCGAGGCGGCGTCGCGCAGCACGGCGATGAGGTAGCGGTGCGTCTCGCCAGGCGCGTTGCACAGCGAGTACTGGCGCACGTGGCCGTTCGGCAGGTGCACGTCGACGTGGGCGCCGGCTTCGAACGGCGGCAGCGCGGCGCCGTCGACCGGCACCAGTTCGTAGCTGCAGATGGATTCCGCTTCGCGGGTCTTGCGCGCGACGCGCACGGCGAAGGTGCTCATGCCTGCACCTCCGCGCCGCGCTCGCGCGCGAGCCACGTGTCGATGATGCGGCGCGACTGCACGCCGCCCGCGTCGATGTTGAGCATGAGGAGCTTGCGGTCCGGATGGCGCAGGATATTCTGCTGCTGCAGCTCGAGCATGGCACGGTCCTCGCTGAAGATCTTGCCCTGCCCTGCGCGGATCGTCTCGGTGAGCGCCGCGTCCTGCGGTTTGAAGTTGCGCGCCATGCCCCAGAAGTACCAGTGCGACGTCTCCGTTTCCGGCGTGATGAAGTCGACGACGATGGACGACGCCTTGTGCGCCGGGTCGGCATGGTAGCCGCCCTTGCCCGCATGGGCGACGCCCACCTCGATCATCACGTGGCTGGGCGCATTGAAGCGGCAGATCTGCCAGCGGTCGACCGGGACGTCGTCCGCGAGGCCGTTGCCGCGCAGCGCGGCCTGCCAGAACGGCGGCGGCATGATGTTCTCCATGAAGCGGCTCGTCACCACCTGCTCGCCCTCGACCTTCGTCGTGACGGGCGCCTCGTCGATTTCCTTCTGGCCGATGCTGGACGCGTGCACATACGTCTCGTGCGTCAGGTCCATCAGGTTGTCGATCATGAGACGGTAATCGCAGTGGATGTGATACAGCCCGCCGCCGTAGGCCCATTCCGGATTGTCCGCCCACTCGAGATGGTGGATCGTGGCCGGGTCGGCCAGTGCCCTGTCGCCGGGCCAGACCCAGATGAAACCGTAGCGCTCCTCGACGGCATAGCTGCGGATGCAGGGAAAGCCGCGCACGCGCTGCCCCGGCATGCTCACGGCCTTGCCGTCGCAGCCCATCGTCAGGCCGTGGTAGCCGCACACCAGGTGACCGTCGCGCAGGAAGCCCAGCGACAGCGGCGCGCCCCGGTGCGGGCAAAAATCCTCGACCGCGGCGACCCTGCCGCCCTCGCCCCGGTAAAACACGATCTTTTCGCCGCAGATCTGGCGGCCCAGGGGCTTGCCGTCGATTTCATCGGGGGTGCAGGCCACGTACCACGCATTCTTGGGGAACATCTTGTCTCCTCTCCGTTTAATATTCAGTGCACTGAATGTTTTAAAAAGTATCGCCCGCATCGATGCCGAAGTAAACTGGTGTCCCGGATTATTTCGATGGTGCGCCGCACCAGAAGCAGCCCCCAACATGCCAAGCAAACGCGTGCGCGACGATCACGGATCGTTGCTCGACCTGTACCAACACCCCGGCCATCTGCTGCGCCGGGCCCAGCAGATTTCCGTGTCCCTGTTCCATGACGAAATGGGCGGCGAACTGACGCCCGTCCAGTATGCGATCCTCAGCCGCCTGGCCGAACATCCCGGCATCGACCAGGTGTCGCTGGCGGGCCTCGCCGCCATCGACACGTCGACCGGTGCCACGGTCTGCGCCCGGCTCGAGGAAAAGGGGCTCCTCGAACGCAAGGTGATTCCGCATAACCGGCGCCAGCGCGCCCTCACCATCACGCCCGCGGGCACGCGCCTGCTCGCGGCGCTGGAACCGGGCGCACAGCGCCTGCGCGACCGGCTGCTGGCGCCTTTGAGCGCGCGCGAACAGGACCAGTTCATGGACCTGCTGGCCAAGCTCGTCAACGGCAACAACGAACAAAGCCGCGCGCCGCTGGCACTGCCCTCCGCGTCAAACGACACGTAAGGACCGGCGCTTCCGCGCCGTCCAACATCGACGCGTCCGTCCGCGGGCCGCGCCGTGACCAACTTTACAATCTCCAAATTTTAGTTATAGAATGAAATTAGTATATTTCATAACTGAATTGGAGACACAGGATGGCCAACGCGGTACGCACGATCAGATCCACGCACACCTTTCCCCGCCGGTCCGGCATCGCGTTCGCCGTCTTTTGCGCCTGCGCCGCCATGGGCGACGGCGCGCAGGCACAAACGGCACCGGCGGCACCCGACAACGGCGAGCAACCCGAGCAGGTCGTCGTGACGGGCAGCCGCATCCGCGGCGTGGCCCCCGTCGGCTCGACGGTCGTGTCGCTCACGCGCGGCGACATCGAGGCTTCCGGCGCCGTGAGCACCGCCAACCTGCTGCAGGAAGTGCCGCAGGTGTTCAACCTGGGCGTGTCCGAATCGTCGCGCGGCCAGGCGGGCGGCGCCGGCAACATCACCTACGGGTCGTCGGTCAACCTGCGCGGCATCGGCCCGTATGCGACCCTGTCGCTCGTCAACGGCCACCGCGTCGTGCCGCAGGGGACCACGGGTGCCGGTATCGATCCGTCGATCATCCCGTTGCTGGCCCTGCAGCGCGTCGAGATCGTCGCGGACGGCGCGTCGGCGATCTACGGTTCGGACGCCGTGGCGGGTGTCGTCAACCTGATCCTGCGCCGCAACGTCGAAGGCGCGGAAGGCTTCGTGCGCTACGGCACGGCGGACGGCTACAGCGAGCACCAGGTCGGTGCCCTGCTGGGGCACCGGTGGCGCGGCGGCCAGGTCGTCGCCACGGTGCAGAACGAGTACCACACGGCGCTGAACGGGCGCGACCGCGACTTCTTCCGGGGCGACCTGCGCGCCCGCGGCGGCGGCGACTTCCGCTCCACGCAATGCGCGCCGGGGAACATCGTCATCGGCGGCACCACGTACGCGATTCCCGCGGGCGGCGTCACACAGGCGAACGCGGGCAGCCTCGCGGCGGGCACCCTCAACAAGTGCGACAACCTGCAATACGCGGACATCCTCCCGCGCCAGGAGCGCAACAGCGCCACCTTCACGTTCAACCAGGACCTCGGCAACGGCTACGCGCTATACGCCGACGGCTTCGCCACCCGGCGTACGTACCGCATGCGGCCGGGCGCGCCGTCGTCGACCGTCACCGTCCCAAACACGAACCCGTTCTACGTCCGGCCCGCGGGCGCGCCGGCCGGCACGTCGGAAGACGTCGCGCTGTCCTTCGCCGGACAGCTGGCGCCGGACACGGCCACCGGCTATTCGCGCTCGTTCGAAGGCACGATCGGCATCGACAAGACCCTCGCGGCAGGCTGGAAGGCAGGCGCGCTCTACACGTGGGGCAAGAACAACGACCAGTCGGCGACGGTGCATGGCCTGAACAGCGGCGCCGTCGCGGCCGCGCTGGCGGACACGAATCCGGCGACGGCGCTGAACGTGTTCGGCGGCCCGAACAACCCGGCCACCCTCGCGAAGATCGCGAACGGCCTGTTCATCGCCCCCGGCCAGACGATCTTCCAGAATGCCCAGGTCAAGGCCGACGGTCCCCTGTTCGCCATCCCCGGCGGGAACGTGCGTGCCGCGGCGGGCTTCGAATACCAGCGCCTGCGCACCGACGTCGGCTCGACGTTCGGCACGACCGATGCACCCATCGCGAGCAGCATGGGCCTCGGACGCAACATCAAGTCGCTGTACGCCGAGCTGGCGGTGCCGCTGGTCGGCGCGGCCAACGCCATGCCCGGCATCTACCGGCTCGACCTGGACATCGCCGGCCGAACGGACCGCTACAGCGACGTCGGCAGCACGAACAACCCCAAGGTCGGCTTCAACTGGGCGCCGGTGAAGGGCGTCGTCGTGCACGGCAGCTACGGCACGTCGTTCCGCGCGCCCCTGCTGGCGGAGGTGAACACCCCCGTCAACAATGGCCGCGGCGCGCTGTTCGTGCAAAACTATTCCGACCCCACCCTCGGCGGCGCGCTGCGCGTGGGCGTCGCCCGGTCCGCGTCGAATCCGGACCTGAAGCCGGAAACGGCCACCACGAAGTCGCTGGGCATCGACTGGGAGCCGGCGTTCGGCCGCAACACGAAGCTCGGGCTCACGTACTTCGACATCAAGTACGAGAACCAGGTGACGAGCTACCTGTCCGACCTGACCCTGCTGAACCGGGAAGCGCAGTTCGCCGGCACCGGCATCATCGTACGCAATCCGTCCGCCGCCATGGTGGCCCAGATGAAGGCGCAGTACCCGGCCTTCGGCGTGCTGCCCGAGAACTGGACGCTGTACGTCGACGGCAGCGCCAACAACCTGGGCAAGTCCCTCGCGCGGGGCTTCGACTTCACGGCCAGCACGCGCGTGCCGGCCGGGGACCTGGGCGATTTCGGCTTCGGCGTGAGCGGCACCTATTTCACGACATACCAGGTGGCCGTGACGTCGGGCGCGCCGCTCGTCGACCAGCTGAACCGGATCTATAATCCCCTGCGCTTCAAGACCCGTTTGTCGTCGACCTGGAACCTGGACGCATGGAACGCCAACGTCTACGTGAATTACCAGAACGCCTACGACAACAACCTGGCGACGCCCGTGCAGGAGGTGGCGAGCAACACCACCATCGACGCGCAGATCGCCTACCAGTTCGATGCGGGCTTCATGAAGGACACGACCGTGGCGCTGAACGTGAACAACCTGTTCGACCGCCGGCCGCCGTTCGTGAACATCGCGCAGAGCAGCAACGGCGGCGGCGGTTTCGACCCGACCCTGACCAACCCGGTGGGACGCATCGTCTCGCTCTCGCTCAACAAGCACTTCTGACAACAACGGAGACCATATGATTCGACAACCCATGCGTACCTTCGTCGGCGCGGCCCTGTTAGCCGCCACCTGCGCGCAGGCGGCGTCGCCGAACGACGCGCTCGTCTCGCCACGAGTAGAGGACGGCCGGGTCGTATTCAGCGTGTATGCGCCGGATGCCGACGCCGTGCAGCTGACCGGCGAGATGCTCGAATACGGCAAGGCGCTGCCGCTGGCGAAGAGTGCGAACGGCGTCTGGTCGCTGGCCGTGCCGGGCGTGGCGCCGGGCACGTACCGCTACACGTTCCGCGTGGGCGGCGTGGACGTCGTCGACCCGCGCAACACGGAGGCGACGCGCAGCCAGACGCGCGTGCAAAGCCTGCTGCACGTGCCCGGCATCGCCGTCGAGGACGCGCAACCGGTGCCGCATGGCGCCGTCGCGGTCGTCCACTACCGCAGCCCGGTGTTCACCGTGCCGCGCCGGATGCACGTGTACACGCCGCCCGGGTATGCGCCCGACAAGGGTCCGTATCCCGTGCTGTACCTGCTGCACGGCGGCGGCGACTCGGACGAGAACTGGAGCACGGTCGGGCGCGCCGGCTTCATCCTGGACAACCTGATCGCCGCCGGCAAGGCGAAGCCGATGATCGTCGTGATGCCGGCCGGGCACGTGCCATCGGCCGACGGCAGCATCGCCGGCGCGATGACGGCGATGAGCGCGGACGCGCACAACGACCCGTTCACCCGCGACCTGATGGAGACCATCATCCCGTACGTGGAGTCGCATTACGCCGCTTCCCCGCGCGCGCAGGACCGCGCGATCGCGGGCCTGTCGATGGGTGGCGTCCAGACCGGCAATATCGCGCTGGCCTACGTCGACAAATTCCCGTGGGTGGGCATTTTCAGTTCAGGGTGGTTCCCCGAGGTCCGGCCGGACGTCGAGCGCCTGCACGGCAAGGACATGGACCGCGCCGCGAAGACGGAGCGCCTGATGTGGGTCGGCTACGGCAAGACCGACATCGCCCGCGACAATTCGAAGGCGATGCTGAAGATGTTCGCCGCGCACGGCATGCGCTACCAGGAACTGGAGACGGAAGGCGGGCACACGTACGCCAACTGGCGGTCGTACCTGGCCCGCTTCGCGCCCCTGCTGTTCCGCGACTGATATCAAACGCGCTCGATCGCGAGCGCGATCCCCTGCCCCACGCCGATGCACATCGTGCACAGGGCAAACCGGCCGCCGGTCCGCTCCAGCTGATAGGTGGCCGCGGTGACGAGCCGCGCGCCGCTCATCCCGAGCGGGTGGCCGAGCGCGATGGCGCCGCCGTTCGGGTTGACGCGCGGGTCGTCGTCGCGCAGGCCCAGCAGGCGCAGCACGGCGAGGCCCTGCGACGCGAATGCCTCGTTCAATTCGATCACGTCGAACTGGTCCAGCGTCATGCCCGTCTGCGCCAGCAGCTTCTGCACGGCGGGCGCGGGGCCGATGCCCATCACGCGCGGCGCCACGCCGGCCGTCGCCATGCCGACGATGCGGGCGCGCGGGCGCAAGCCGTACTGCGCCGCCGCCTCCGCGTTCGCGAGCAGCAGCGCGCACGCGCCGTCGTTCACGCCCGATGCGTTACCGGCCGTGACCGTGCCGTCCGGCCGCACGACGGGCTTGAGCTTCGCCAGCGCTTCCAGGCTCGTCGCGCGCGGATGCTCGTCCTGCGCGAAGCGGACGGGATCCCCTTTTTTCTGGGGAATCAGCACGGGCACGATCTCCTGCTCGAACGTGCCGTCCTGCTGCGCGCGCGCCGCCTTCGCCTGGCTCGCGAGCGCGAACGCGTCTTGGTCCGCACGGCTGATCTTGTAGTCGTCCGCCACGTTCTCGGCCGTCTCCGGCATCGCATCCGTGCCGTACAGCTTGTGCATCAGCGGGTTCGGGAAGCGCCAGCCGATCGTCGTGTCGTAGATGTTCGCGTTGCGCGAAAAGGCACTGTCCGCCTTGCCCATCACGAACGGCGCGCGTGTCATGGACTCCACGCCGCCCGCGATCATCAGGCGCGCCTCGCCGCTCTTGATGGCACGCGCGGCGCTGCCGACGGCGTCCAGGCCCGAGCCGCACAGGCGGTTCACGGTGGATCCCGGCACCTCCTGCGGCAGGCCCGCCAGCAGCGCGGCCATGCGCGCCACGTTGCGGTTGTCCTCGCCGGCCTGGTTGGCGCAGCCGTAGATCACGTCGTCGATGGCGGACCAGTCGACGTCCGGATTGCGGCGCATGAGTTCGCGGATGGGGATGGCGCCCAGGTCGTCCGCGCGCACATCCTTCAGCGCGCCGCCGTAGCGGCCGATGGGGGTGCGGATGGCGTCGACGATGAATGCGTCGGTCATGGTCATTCTCCTTTCATTCGAGGGGTGCCAGCAGCGGCGCGGCGGTGACGGCCTGCAGGTCGGCCAGGGTGAGGCCCGGCGCCATCTCGCGCACGCGCAAGCCTTGCGGCGTGACGTCCAGCACGGCCAGGTCGGTGTAGATGCGGCTGACGCAGCCGATGCCCGTCAGCGGATACGTGCAGCGCTCGACGATCTTGCTTTCGCCCGTCTTGGTCTGGTGTTCCATCATCACGAACACCTGCTTGGCACCGATGGCGAGGTCCATCGCACCGCCGACGGCGGGAATCGCATCCGGGGCGCCCGTGTGCCAGTTGGCGAGATCGCCCGTGTGCGACACCTGGAACGCGCCCAGCACGCAGATGTCCAGGTGGCCGCCGCGCATCATCGCGAACGAGTCCGCGTGGTGGAAATAGGCGCCGCCCGTCAGCAGCGTCACCGGCTGCTTGCCGGCGTTGATCAGGTCTTCGTCCTCCTCGCCGGGCGCGGGCGCGGGGCCCATGCCCAGCAGGCCGTTCTCGCTGTGCAGGAAGATTTCCTTCTCGGACGGCAGGTAGTTCGCGACCTTTGTCGGCAGGCCGATGCCCAGGTTGACGTAGGCGCCTTCCGGGATGTCCTGCGCGACGCGGGCCGCCATCTGGTCGCGGGTGTATCGGGTACTCATGCTGCCTCCTTGACGACGCGCTGGACGAAGATGCCGGGGGTGACGATCGCTTCCGGATCGAGTTCGCCGAGCGGGACGATCTCGGCAACCTGCGCGATGGTGGTCTTCGCGGCCATGGCCATGATCGGACCGAAGTTGCGCGCGGTCTTGCGGTACACGAGATTGCCCCAGCGGTCGCCGCGCAGCGCCTTGATCAGCGCGAAGTCGGCGTGGATCGGGGTCTCGAACACATAATTCCTGCCATTGATGACGCGCGTCTCCTTGCCCTCGGCCAGCAGGGTGCCGTAGCCGGTGGGCGTGAAAAAGCCGCCGATGCCGGCGCCGGCCGCGCGGATGCGCTCCGCCAGGTTGCCCTGCGGCGTCAGTTCCAGCTCGATCTCGCCGGCGCGGTACAGCGCATCGAAATGCCAGGAATCGGCCTGGCGCGGGAACGAGCACACGATCTTGCGTACGCGTTTTTCCTTGATGAGGGCGGCCAGGCCCGTGTCGCCGTTGCCGGCATTGTTGTTCACGATGGTCAGCTCGCGCGCACCGTGCGCGATGAGCGCGTCGATGAGGGCGGACGGCATGCCGGCATTGCCGAAGCCGCCGATCATGACGGTGGCGCCGTCGTGGATGTCGGCCACGGCCTGCTCCAGCGAGTCACAGGTTTTGTCGATCATGGTTGTCACCTTGGTTATTTTGTGCGATTATCGAACACATGCGCGTTCACCGCACAAAAAGTGTACGCCTCGGCCGCGCCGCGCGTCAAGCGCTTCCTGCCGCCCCCTCCCCATCGATTAGAATTCCGGCATGTCTTCCACACCCGCTACCCCAGCCGCCCCGCGCACGATCGCGGAAGAAATCGACGCCCTCGCCGATCCCGACTTCATGACGTCGCTCGCACGCGGCCTCGCCGTGCTGCGCGCGTTCGCCGACACCCGCAAGCCGCAGACCATCGCCCAGATCAGCCAGCAGACGGGCATCCCGCGCGCGGCCGTGCGCCGCTGCCTGCACACGCTGCGGCAGCTCGGCTACGTGGACGCGGAGCTGAACAATTTCAGCCTCAGGCCGAAGGTGCTGACCCTGGGGTATTCGTACCTGTCGTCGACACCGCTGACGGCCGCCGCGCAGCCGTGCCTGAACGGCGTCAGCAAGGCGCTGGGCGAATCGAGCTCGCTCGCCGTGCTGGAGGAAGACCAGGTGTTGTACGTGGCGCGCGCGGCGACGTCGCGCGTGATGTCCGTGTCGCTGGCCGCCGGCAGCCGCCTGCCCGCGTATTGCAGCTCGCTGGGCCGGGTACTCCTCGCGCACCTGCCGCAGGACGAGCTGGACGCCTATCTGGCCCGCACGACGCTGACGCCCATGACGGAGCGCACGGTGACGGATCCGGCCAGGCTGCGCGACATCCTCGCGCAGGTGCGCCGCGACGGCTATGCCGTCAACAACGAGGAACTGGAACTGGGATTGCGCTCGATCGCCGTGCCCGTGCGCGGTGCGTCGGGCCGCGTGCTGGCGGCGCTGAACGTGGGTGCGCACGCGGCGCGCGTGACGCCGGAGCGCATGGTGGAAGAGTTCCTGCCCGTGCTGCGCCAGGGCGCGCAGGAACTGGCGATGCTGCTGCCCTGAAGGGCGTCAGAAGCCGTCGACGGCGGCTTCGAAGTGCGTGACGACGGGCGCGCCGTCGAAGCAGTGGCCCACGAGGCGGCGCCATTCCTGGAAATCGTCGCTCTCGCGGAAGTGGACCATGTGGTCCTCGACCGTGTTCCAGTCCACGAGCAGGCGGTAGGCGCGCGGATTCTCCACGCCCCGCTGCAACCGCATGCCGGTACAGCCGCGGGCCCGCCGGAACAGCGGCGCGGCGGCGCGCACGCCCGCTTCGAATTGTTGTTCCATGCCGGCCTTGACCAGGATTTCCGCGCTTTCGACGACCATGTGCTTCCTTTCGATGGGTGACGGGGTGGCTGACGATTATGCCACCGCGCGGCCGGTCCTGCAGAACGCTCAGAAGGCGCCGACGTAGTTCTCCGCCAGCGCCGTCGACAGCGCCCGCGAGTTGACGACGTTCTCGAGCTCCGCGCGCTGCACCTCGCGCTGGAACGGCGACGCATCCGCGAACGTGTGCAGCATGCTCGTCATCCACCACGAGAAGTACTCGGCGCGCCAGATGCGTTTCAGCGCGTCGTCCGTGTAGCGGTCCAGCAGGTCCGTGCTGCCCCGGCGGTAGAAAGCGTCCAGGCCGGCCGCCAGCAGGCGCACGTCGGACACGGCGAGGTTCATGCCCTTGGCGCCCGTCGGCGGCACGATATGGGCGGCGTCGCCGGCGAGGAACAGCCGGCCCGACTGCATCGGCGTGGAGACGAAGCTGCGCATGGCGACGATGTTCTTCTGGAAGATCTTCCCTTCCGTGACCTTCCAGCCGTCGCGGTTTTCCAGCCGCGCATGCAATTCGGCCCAGATGCGGTCGTCCGACCAGTTGTCGACGCTGTCCTTCGGGTCGCACTGGAAGTACATGCGCTGCACGGTCGGCGAGCGCGTGCTGACGAGGGCGAAGCCCCGCTCGTGGCGCGCATAGATCAGTTCCGGCGCGGACGGCGGCGCCTCGACGAGGATGCCGAACCAGCCGAACGGGTACACGCGCTGGTAATCGTTGCGGCCCTGCTGCGGCAGCGAGGGGCGCGTCACGCCATGGAAGCCGTCGCAGCCGGCGATGAAGTCGGCGTCGATGCGCTGTGCGTCGCCGTCGCGCGTGAACGTGACGTACGGCCGGTCCGTGTCGACGCCGTGCAGCGCCACGTCGCGCACGCCGAACAGCATCTGTGCACCGGCTTCCATGCGGGCCGCGACGAGGTCCTTGATCACTTCGTGCTGGGCGTAGACGGTGATCGCCTTGCCCGTCAGCTCCGTGAGGTCGATGCGGTGGCGGCGGCCGTCGAACGCGAGCTCGAAGCCGTGGTGCAGCGCGCCCTCCGCGCGCATGCGGGCGCCGACGCCCGTCTCGTTGAGGATATCCATCGTGCCCTGCTCCAGCACGCCGGCGCGGATCGTCGATTCGATCTCGTCGCGGGTGCGGGTTTCGAGCACGACCGATTCGATGCCCTGCAGGTGCAGCAGATGGGACAGCAACAGTCCGGCCGGGCCGGCGCCGATGATGGCGACCTGGGTGCGCATATTCGTCTCCTTGTAAAAAATTCTTGTCGACGTCCATGCTAGTGGCGCGCGGCCGCGTTTAGAATGGATGAAGTTATCGATTCCTTGTACTTTTTTGACATGGATACTTTCCCCCGCTTCGCCCTGTACGGCGAGCAGACGCCGGCGGAAGCCGTACACGTCGAGCTGATCGAGACGCGCAGCCGCCTGCACGACTGGCACATCGAACGTCATACGCACCCGGGCCTGTTCCAGGTACTTTTTCTACTGAAGGGAAGCGTGCGCGCCGCGATCGAGGAAGCCGTGTGGGAGCGCAAGGGACCCGTCGCCATCACCGTGCATCCGTCCGTCGTGCACGGCTTCGACTTCGCGGAAGGGGCGCAGGGATACGTGCTGACGGTGGACCAGAACGTGTTGTTCGCGGGCGCCGACCACCACGGCGAGCTGTTCGCGCCGCTGTTCGTGGAGCCCCTGTCGCTCGCGCTGGCGCGCCAGCCGCGCGCGCGCATCGAGGCGCTGCTGCGCAACATGCTCGAGGAAGCGGCGTGGCCCCAGCACGGCAATGCGCTGATGCTGGAATGGCTGGCCCGGAGCGTCCTGTTGCTGCTGGCCCGCACGCACGCGGAACAGAGCGCCGCGAGCATGTCCGGCCATGGCGAATTCCGCCTGTTCGCCGCATTCCGCGCGGCCGTCGAGCAGCATTACAAGGACGGCGCCCCGGTCGCGCACTACGCCGACCTGCTGCGCGTGACGCCCGTACGGCTGAACCGCCTGTGCCTCAAGATGGCGGGCAAGTCCGCGTTCGACATCGTGCAGGACCGGCTGATGCTGGAAGCGTGCCGCAAGCTGACCTACGCGCCGTCGAGCGTGGCCAGCATCGCGTACGAACTGGGCTTCCAGGATCCCGCCTACTTTAGCCGCGCATTCAAGCGGCACGCCGGGGTGACGCCGAAGGAATACCGCGAACGGCGCGCCGGCTAGAGCAGCGCGTTCAGCTCGACCTGGTATTTGATGAGCGTCGGGAGGCAGCGCTCGACCATCTGCCCGACGCTCATGCGGCCCGCGTGCACGCTGATGTTCATCGCCGCCACGACGTCGCCGCGGAAGTTCCTGACGGGTACCGCGATCGTGCGCAGGCCCAGCTCCAGTTCCTGGTCGACGACGGCATAGCCCCGCTCGCGGGCACGCGCGATCTCCTCGCCGAGCCGCCCGCGGTCGACGATGGTATGCGACGTGATGGGCTCCGGCGCGGCGCGCGCGAGGAAGCGCTCGACCTCGTCCGGCGGCAGGCTCGCGAGCAGCATGCGCCCGTTCGCCGTGCAGTACGCCGGCACGCGCGTGCCCGGCTGTAAGGTGGCGGAGATGAGCTGGCCCGCGCTGACGGCCGCCACGCACACGAGATCGTCGTGGTCCAGCACCCCGACGGACGCCGCCTCGCCCAGCGCGTACGCGAGCCGGTACAGCAGCGGTTGCGCGATGCGCGGCAGCCGCGCCGAGTGCAGGTACGACTGTCCAAGGCGGAGGATCTTGGGCGTCAGCGAAAACTGCTTGTTCTCGTGGCGCATGTAGCCGAGCGCCGTCAACGTCAGCAGATAGCGCCGCGCGGCCGCGCGCGTGAGGCCCGTGCGTTCGGCCACCTCCGCGATCGTCAGGCGCGAGCGCTCCTGGTCGAATGCCTCGATCACTTGCAGGCCCTTGTCGAGGCCCGCCACCATGTCGCGTTTTGCCGGTTCCTGGTCCATTTTGCAGAAATTGTCGGTTTTGTGCGAGTATCGCACAAAGCGTGCGAATAGCGGAAGTTGGCCGACATGGCCGTCTTGTGGCGCCGTGGTCCTTTTTTTACGATGGGCCTGCTCGCACAACCTTCCGACATCAGGAGACAACGTGATATTCGACGACGTGCAACCCGGCGTGTGGCCGGAGCTCATCTACCCCGCCTATAAATCGACCGTGAAACGCGGCCCGCTGCAGCCGGCGCTGCGCATCGAGGCGCCCGTGCCGGTCAGCCGCAACATCGATCCGGCCCCGCGCATCCTGCTCCCGCACGATACGGACCTGACGCGGCGCGGCCAAGGCGCCCCACTCGGCGAGAAGATCGTCGTGACGGGCCGTGTGGTCGACGAGGACGGCAAGCCGGTGCGCAATTCGCTGATCGAGGTCTGGCAGGCCAATTCCGCCGGCCGCTACTGGCACCAGCGCGACAACCACGACGCCCCGCTCGACCCGAACTTCTTCGGCTTCGGCAAGATGATGACGGACGACGACGGCCGCTACCGCTTCGTCTCCATCAAGCCGGGCCCGTACCCGTGGAAGAACCACGACAAGGCGTGGCGCCCCGCGCACATCCATTTCTCGCTGTTCGGGAACGTGTACGCGCAGCGCCTCGTCACGCAGATGTACTTCCCGAACGATCCGCTGTTCCCGTACGACCCGATCTTCAACAGCATCCCGGACGAGGCGGCGCGCCAACGGCTGGTCTCGCGCTTCTCGCTCGACCACACGGTGGGCGACGAGATGCTGGGCTATGAATTCGACATCGTGTTGCGCGGCCGCGGTGCCACGCCGTTCGGCCTTTGAAGGAGCAGGACATGAGCAAGATTA
Organism: Massilia sp. PDC64; assembly: GCF_900101265.1. Lineage (GTDB taxonomy): Bacteria > Pseudomonadota > Gammaproteobacteria > Burkholderiales > Burkholderiaceae_D > Telluria. Next base: position 449,883 of record NZ_FMZS01000005.1, on the reverse strand, counting down.
CGACCTCGCAGACCATCGGCCCGTTCTCGCACGAGGGCTGGCAATGGGCCGTGGACTTCTGCGCCGCCGGACGCCTGGAGACGAGCGCGCCGACCATCGTCCTCCACGGCGTGCTGTACGACGGCGACGGCAATCCGATCGACGACGCGCAGATCGAAGCCTGGCTGCCGGAAGCGGCGGGCGTGGAAGCGTCGCAGGAGATTCCGGGCTTCCGCCGCACGCCGACGGGCAAGGCGGGCGAATTCAGTTTCCGGCTGTCCGTGCCGCCGCGTCCCGCGGGCGAGCCCGTCGCCTACGTGACCGTGTTCGCGCGCGGGCTCACGAAGCACCAGTTCACCGCGGTGTTCCTCGAGGACGATGCGACGCTCGCGGAATCGGCTATCCTGAAGCAGGTACCGGCCGGACGACGCGATACGCTCATCGCGCGCAAGGACGGCGACGGCACCTACCGTTGGGACATCTGGATGCAGACCGACAAAGAAACCGTCTTCTTCGATTACCGCTGACACGGGACCACACTTGGCGATTTCACTCTTCGACACCCTGTTGAGCACCCCGGACATGATCGCCGCGTTCGACGACGCGGCGCTCGTCCAGGCGATGCTCGACTTCGAGGCGGCGCTGGCCCGCGCGCAGGCCGAGGAAGGCCTGCTGCCGCGCACCGCCGCCCAGGCCATCGGGGCCGCCTGCCTGGCCGACCGCTTCGACATCCCTTCCCTCGTCACGGCGGGCCGCCGCTCCGGCACGCTGGCCGTGCCGCTCGTGAAGGAACTCACGCGCCTCGTGGCCGAGACGGACCAGGAGGCCGCCACGCTCGTCCACTGGGGCAGCACGAGCCAGGACGTGCAGGACAGCGCGATGGTGCTCGTCACGCGCACCGCCCTGCGGCTGCTGGACGACGACCTGACCACGTTGTGCGGGCACCTGCTGAAGCTGGGCGAAGCGCACCTCGCGACGCCCGTGCTGGCACGCACCCTGCTGCAGCCGGCCCAGGTGACGGGCTTCGGCTTCAAGGTCGCCGGCTGGCTCGCGCCGCTCGTGCGCGCCCGCGCGCGCCTGCGCGAGGCGGCCGCCGGCCTGCAACTGCAACTGGGCGGCGCCGTCGGTACGCTGGCCGTGATGGGGGAACGGGGCCCCGCCGTCGCGCACCGCGTCGCGCAGGCGCTGGGCCTCGCAGCGCCGGCCGCCACCTGGCACACGCAGCGCGACGAATGGGTGCGGCTCGGCCTGGACGTCGCGCTGCTGACTGGCAGCCTCGGCAAGATCGCGGCAGACCTCGCGCTGATGGCGCAGGGCGAAGTGGGCGAACTGGCGGAGCCGTCGGGCGGCGGCCGCGGCGGCTCGTCGGCGATGCCGCACAAGCGCAACCCGGTGTCGTCGATGATCGCGCTGGCCGCCGCCACGCGCACGCCGCAGCATGCGGCGACGCTCCTTGCCGCGATGGGCCAGCAGCACGAGCGCGGCCTCGGCAACTGGCAGGCGGAGCTGGCCGAGTGGCCCACGCTGTTCCTGTCCGCCCACGGCGCGCTGCGGGCGTTGAACGACGCCTTCGCCGGCCTCACGGTGGACACGGCCCGCATGCGCGCCAACATCGACGCCTTGCACGGTCTCGTCGCGGCGGAGGCGCTGTCGATCTGGCTGGCCGGCGCGATGGGCCGCCCCGCCGCGCACGCGGCCGTCGAGAAGATGACGCAGGCCGCGGTCGCGCAAGGCCGTCATCTGCGCGACGTGGCCCGCGACGCCATCGCCGCCGAGCCGGCACTCGCGTCGCTGGACAAGAACCAGCTCGGCGCCCTCTTCGATCCCGTGGCCGCCACCGAACCGGCCCGACGCCTGGCCCGCGAACGCCTGGCCGCACTGCAACGAGACCTGACATGAGCTTCGATCCTCTCGACAACGACCTCCTTCGCGGCCTCGACCAGCGCCGCGCCGTCCTCGGCGACGCCTGGGTCGAGCGTTCGCTCGCGAACGCCAACACCTTCACCGCCGACTTCCAGAACTTCATCACGCGCTACGCGTGGCACGACATCTGGGACCGTCCGGGCCTGCCGCGCAAGACGCGCCGCACGATCGTCCTCGCCATCACCATCGCCCTCGGCCGCTGGGAGGAATACGAGCTGCACGTGCGCGCCGCCCTGCTGGGCGACGCCGACAGCCGGCTCACGCCGGACGAATTGAAGGAAGTGCTGATGCAGTCCGCGATCTATGCGGGCGTGCCCGCCGCGAACACGGCATTCGCACATGCTGCGGCGATCCTGCGTGAAGTCGGTCCGCAGATCGGGTACGCGCTGGAGCCGGCATCGCCGCTCGCCAGCACGCATCCCGGCGTGGGCCGCGCGGGCCGCACGGCCAGCCGCCCCACCCTGCACTACAGCGTGCGCGAGCCGCGCAGCGGCAAGCGCCCCCGTCACACGGTCGTGCTGAGCCACGCGCTCGGCTGCGACCTGACGATGTGGGACCACCTCGCCAACCTGCTCGCCGAAGACTGCCGCGTGATCGCCTACGACCACCGCGGCCACGGCAGCTCGGACGCGCCGGACGGTCCGTATGCGATGGCCGACCTGGCGGACGACGCCGCGCGCCTGCTGCGGGAACTGGATACGGGTCCGGTCGTGTGGATCGGCCTGTCGATGGGCGGCATGGTGGGCCAGGAACTGGCGCTGCGCCACCCCTCGCTCGTCGGCGCGCTCGTGCTGGCGCATACGACGTCCGGCTATCCGGATGCGGCACGTGCCGTCTGGCAACAGCGCATCGCGACGGTACGGGAACACGGCATCGAGGCGATCGCGGACGCCGTGATGGGCCGCTACTTCCACGACGCGTTTCGTGCGGCGCATCCGGCCACGGTCGCCCGGTTCCGGCAGCGCCTCGTCACGACGGATGCGCAAGGCTACGTCGGCTGCTGCGCGGCCGTGGGCGGCGTGTACACGACGGCGCGCCTGGCGCAGATCGCCGTGCCGACGCTCGTGCTGGCCGGTGAGCTGGACCAGGGCACGCCCGTCGAGATGGCGCGCACGCTGGCGGACGGCATCCCGGACGCGCGGCTGCAGGTCCTGGCCGACGCGTCGCACTTGGGCGCCGTCGAACAGCCGGGCACGTTCGCCGCGGCCGTCACGGCTTTCGTGGAAGCGCTGTGAGAAATCATGGCGCCGTGTAGATGACCTTCACGGTCGCGTCGACGGCGCTTTTCTCGATGTAGCCGATGGCTTTCGGATTCGCCGCGACCGCCTTCCTGACGTCGGCGCTGCTGCCCACTTCCTTCGGCATCGTCGCCTTGCCCGTGAAGACGAGCTTGGACCACAGCGCCTTCACCTGCGACATGTCCTTGTCGGTGACCTTCTTGTAGAACTCTGCGCGGACGGATGCACGACGACGACGACTTCGGCCAGCGCCGGCACTGCGGTGCCGAGTGCGGCGGCAATGGCGAGGGAACGGATCACGTTGTTCATCATGGGCTCTCAGAAAACGAAGTCGACGGCAACCGTGCCGACGGTGACGGGGCCACGGAAGCCGGGCCTCGGGTGGATGAACAGGCCGAGGCCTTCCGGATCGACGCGGTCGATCTGGAACTTGATGTCGGCCGAGCGGAACGAATCCCAGCGCACGCCGACGCTGTCGGTCTTCTGCGCGGATGCACCGGTCAGCTACTATCATTCCATTACAGATACTTTGAAAGCTTGGCGGATTGCTTACAGAACGTTGCGCTCAGAACACAGTCCAGTCCCGCCGGTGACGGTACTCTTCAATATGTTGCAAAAATATAAAGCAGGCTTATACTGAGTCATTCCCGTCCGATTTCCGATCGGTACGAACATGACTCGGTGGCTCTCCCGTTCGACCAGGATCGGATACGTCCTGGTCATCCTCCTGGTGATGGCGACAGCCATCCTGCTGGTGTGGCAGCACTACGGGATGACGCGCACCCTCGAAATCTCCCCGCGGTATCCGCACGGCGCCAGGGTGACGGACGACCGCGACAACACACGGGGCAACAACTCGAACGGCAATTCGGTCGCGTCACTGACCGTGACGAAGGATGCGTTCATCATGCGCTGCTATCTGGGCGCAGCCGCAACCTACCCGTACTGCAAGCTGCAATTCCTGATGGGCGACCCGGTCAAGGGCATCGACATGTCCGGGTACGACACGATTTCGTTCGACCTGCGCTACACGGGCCGGGGCTGGCATGTCCTCAAGCTCCACCTGATGAATTTCGAGCCCGAGTTCTCCACGCTGGAGGACTGGAATTCGCAGCGTTTCAACGAATTGCTCATCAACGTGCCCGACCAGCCCCGCTTCACGGCGCCGATGAGTGCCGTGCGCACCGCCGACTGGTGGCATTTCTCGCGCCAGATCCCCCTGTCCAAGAGCTATGTCCGCCTCGATCACGTCACCACCGTGGAACTGGCGACGGACAATTACAAGGACACGGGACAGGTCATCACGGTGGAGCTCCGCAAGATCGAGTTTCGCGGTAAATGGATATCGAGGACGACCCTGATGAGTTGGCTGGTGTCCGTGTGGATCGTGTGCGGCGTGATCGGCCTGTCGCTGGGCCTGCTCCACTTCCGCTCCGGCCTGCAAGCCAACCGGACACGCCTGGAACAGCTGGCCGCCGTCGACCGGGAACGCAAGGAGGCCGAGGCGGCGCGCGAGACGGCGCTGGCCGAGGCCGTCGCGCTGGCACGCCAGCGCAGCCAGTTCCTCGCGCAGATGAGCCACGAATTGCGTACCCCGCTCAACGCCATCATCGGCTATGCCGACCTGCTGGGACGCGACCGCGAGCACCTGACCGAACGGCTGGCCGCCGGCCTGGCGACGATCCACGAGAGCGGCCAGCACCTGCTCACGCTGATCAACGACATCCTCGACCTGGCACGGGTCGAAGCGGGCAGGATGGAGCTGCATCCCTCTGCCGTTCATCTCGACACGTTCCTGCGCGTCCTGGCCGACATCATGCGGGTCAAGGCGGAGGAAAAAGGCCTGGCGTTCGGCTGCGAACTCGCGCCCGGCCTGCCGTCCGCGGTGACGGTCGACGAGACGCGCCTGCGCCAGGTCTTGCTCAACCTGCTGGGCAATGCCGTCAAATTCACGGACACCGGCAAGGTCTCCCTGCGGGTGCTGCCGGCCCCGGCCGCCGGTGCGCCGGACATGGCGCGGCTGCGCTTCGAAGTGGCCGACAGCGGCATCGGCATGAGTACCCAACAGCTCGGGCGCATCTTCCAGCCCTTCGAGCAGGTGGCGACCGCGCAGCGGCGCGAGGGGGGCACGGGCCTGGGCCTGGCCATCAGCCAGCAACTGGTACGCCTCATGGGCGGCCACATCGACGTCGTCAGCGAACCGGGCAAAGGCAGCACGTTCTCGTTCGAGATCGACATGCCCGTGGCCGCCGCCGCGCCGTCCGCCGCGGTAGCGCACGACACCCTGGTGGGCTACGAGGGCGAGCGCAAGCGCGTGCTCGTCGTCGACGACGTCCCCCAGAACCGCGCCGTGATGCTGGACCTGCTGCAGGAGACCGGCTTCATCGTCGCCGCCGCTTCGAACGGACTCGAATGCCTGGTCCTGCTCGACAGTTTCAAGCCGGACCTGATCCTGATGGACGTCATGATGCCGGTGATGGATGGGAACGAGACGACACGGCAGATACGTCACATGCCGGGCTGGGGCGCCGTCCCGATCGTCGCCGTGACCGCGAGTGCCAGTGCCGAAGACGAACGCAAGAGCCGCGACGCCGGCGCGAACGCCTTCCTCGCCAAGCCGGTCGACCATGAGCTCCTGTTGCGCACCATCGGCGATCTGCTGGCGCTGCAGTGGGTCACGGGACAAACGGCGCAGGAAGTCAACGAGGAAGCCGCGATGGCCATCCCACCGGCCGACGAGATCGAGGCACTCTGGCAGCTGGCACAGATCGGCAACATGCGCCAGATCCGCGAGCGGGCCGCCCATCTGCGGGGCCTCGATTCGGCGTATGCGTCTTTCGCGCACCGCCTGGACACGCTGGCACAGGGCTACCATTCGAAACAGCTCGCTGCCTTCGTCGCGCGCTTCCGGGCCAAGGACGCGGTCCCGCCGGCATGAGGATTCCAATCGAGACGAACATGACGCATTGGCTCTCCCGTTCGACCAGGATCGGCTACCTCCTGGTCATCCTCCTGGTGCTGGCGACCCCGGTCCTGCTCGCCTGGCAGCACTACGGCATGACGCGCACCCTCGAGATCTCCCGGCAGCATCCGTATCCCGCCGTCGTGACGGACGACCGCATTATGCCGCGCGGCAATCCAGCACCGGGCAATTCGGTCGCGTCGTTGAACGTCACGCAGGATGCCTACATCCTGCGTTGCCGGATGGGGGCAGCCGCAAGGTATCCGAATTGCGCCATCCAGTTCCTGATGGGCGACCCGGTCAAGGGCATCGACATGTCCCGGTACGACACGGTCACGCTCGACGTGCGCTACACGGGCCACGGCCGGCATGTCCTCAAACTCCACCTGCTGAATTACGAACCGGAGTTCTACGCGCCGGGCCAGTGGGATGCGCAGCGGTTCAACGAAGTGCTGATCGATATTCCGCCCCGGTCCGCCGTCACGATCCCGATGCATGCCTTGCGCACCGCGGACTGGTGGCACTTTGCGCGCCAGATCCCGCTGTCCAAGAGCTATGTCCGGGTCGATCACGTCACGGCCGTGGAACTGCAGGCGGACGACGTCAGCGCCACCGGACACACCGTCACGGTCGAAGTGCGCAAGATCGAGTTTCGCGGCAAATGGATATCGAGGACGACCCTGCTGAACTGGCTGATGGCCGCGTGGATAGCTTGCGGCATGCTGAGCCTGTCGCTGGGTTTGCTGCATTTCCGGTCCGGGCTGCAAGCCAGCAAGACGCGCCTGGAACAGCTGGCCGCCATCGACCGGGAACGCAAGGAAGCGGCGGCGGCGCGCGAGGCGGCGCTGGCGGAAGCGGTCGCACTGGCGCGCCAGCGCAGCCAGTTCCTCGCACAGATGAGCCACGAACTGCGCACGCCGCTCAACGCCATCATCGGTTATGCGCAACTGCTGCGACGCGACTGCCACGACCTGACCGAACGGCAGTCCGCGGGCCTCGCGACCATCCACGAGAGCGGCCAGCACCTGCTCACGCTCATCAACGACATCCTCGACCTGGCACGGGTAGAAGCGGGCAAGATGGTGCTGCACCCGGCCGCCGTCCATCTCGACACGTTCGTGCAAGTCCTGGCAAACATCATGCGGGTGAAGGCGGAGGAAAAAGGCCTGGCGTTCGGCTGCGAACTCGCACCTGGCCTGCCGTCCGCGGTGACGGTGGACGAGACGCGCCTGCGCCAGGTGCTGCTCAATTTGCTGGGCAATGCGGTGAAATTCACGGACAGCGGCAAGGTTTCCCTGCGCGTGCTGCCGGCCCCGTGCGACGCCCAGGACATGGCGCGGCTGCGCTTCGAAGTGGCCGACAGCGGCATCGGCATGAGCGCCCACCAGCTCGCGCGCATCTTCCAGCCCTTCGAGCAGGTGGCGACCGCGCAGCGGCGCGAGGGCGGTACGGGCCTGGGCCTGGCCATCAGCCAGCAACTGGTACGCCTCATGGGTGGCCATATCGACGTCGTCAGCGCGCCCGGCAAGGGCAGCACGTTCTCGTTCGAGATCGACGTGCCCGTGGCCGCCGCCGCGCCGTCCGCCGCGGCAGCGCACGACACCCTGGTGGGCTACGAGGGCGAGCGCAAGCGCCTGCTGGTCGTCGACGACGTCCCCCAGAACCGCGCCGTGATGCTGGACCTGCTGCAGGAGACCGGCTTCATCGTCGCCGCCGCTTCGAACGGACTCGAATGCCTGGTCCTGCTCGACAGTTTCAAGCCGGACCTGATCCTGATGGACGTCATGATGCCGGTGATGGATGGGAACGAGACGACACGGCAGATCCGTCACATGCCGGGCAGGGGCGACATTCCGATCATTGCCGTCACCGCGAGCGCCAGTGCCGACGACGAACGCAAGAGCCGCGACGCTGGCGCGAACGCCTTCCTCGCCAAGCCGGTCGACCACGATCTCCTGCTGCGCACCATCGGCGACCTGCTGGCGCTGCAGTGGGTCACGGGACAAACGGCGCCGGAAGGCAGCGAGGAAGCCGCGATGGCCATCCCGCCGGCCGACGAGATCGAGGCCCTCTGGCAGCTGGCGCAGATCGGCAACATGCGCCAGATCCGCGAGCGGGCCGCCCATCTGCGGGGGCTCGATCCGGCATATGCGCCGTTCGCGCACCGCCTGGACACGCTGGCGCAGGGCTACCATACGAAGCAACTGGTGGCCTTCGTCGCGCGCTTCCGGACCGACGCCGAAAACGTGCTGGACGACCGTTCAGTCTAGGCCGTGACGCTCAGGCGCGCACGACGCGCTGGTCGATGATCCCGAACGGCGCCTCCCCCTCCACGCCGCGCGCGCACATGCGCACCCGGTCGCCGAAGCGCATGAAGCCGGTGCGCGGTTCGCCATGGTCGATGATCTCGATGACGCGGCGCTCCGCGATGCAGGCCGAGCCCACGGCGCGGTCCGCATTCGACACGGTGCCCGATCCGACGATCGTGCCCGCGCCGAGCCTGCGCGTGCGCGCCGCATGCGCGACCAGTTCGCCGAAACCGAAATTCATCTCGCGGCCGTTCGGGTGACCGAACTTCTGTCCGTTCCATTCGACCTGCAAGTCCAGGTGCACGCGACCGTCGCGCCAGGCATCCCCCAGCTCGTCCGGCGTGACGGCCACGGGCGCGAAGCTCGTCGACGGCTTCGCCTGCAGGAATCCGAATCCGCTTTTCATTTCGCGCGGCCCCAGCGCGCGCAGGCTCCAGTCGTTCAGCTGCACGACGAGCCGCACCGCGGCCAGTGCTTGCGCGGGCGTGGCGCCCATCGGCACCTTGTCGACGACGACGCCGAATTCGCCCTCGAAGTCGATGCCCAGGCCCTCTTCCGGCAGCGGCACGTCGTCGTGCGGGCCGAGGAAATCGTCGGACGCGCCCTGGTACATGACGGGCACCGTCTCGAAGTCGGGGATCGGCGGCGTGTTGAACGCCCGCTCCATCAGGCGGCCGTGGTTCAGGAACGCGGACGCGTCGCACCATTGGAACGTGCGCGGCAGCGGGGCCATGCAGCGCGCCGGTTCGAACGCAAATGCGCCGACCTCGCGCCCGCCGTTCACGGCCTCGGACAAGGCCTGCAGGCGCGGCGCGACGTCGTCCCAGCGTTCCATTGCCGCCAGCAGGTTGCGCGCGATAGCGGTCGCCTCGACGGCCAGGCGGAGGTCGCGCGACACGACAAGCAGCCGGCCGTCCGGCGTGCCGTCGCGATAAGTTGCCAGCTTCATCGCGCCCTCCTCACTTGCGCGGCAACGCGAGCAGCGCGTCGTCGACGATGGCGACGGCCCGCGTCCAGCCGGCCGATCCCGCGCGCACCTTGTGCGGGAAGCAGGACACGTAGAACCCGTGGCCCGGCAGCGCTTCCAGGTTGTGCAGCTTCTCCAGGTGGCAGTAGCCGATGTCGCGGCCGGCCTTGTGGCCTTCCCAGATCAGCGACACGTCGCCCGTCTCGGCGATCTTCTTCGCCGTGTACGAGAACGGCGCGTCCCAGCTCCACGCATCCGTCCCGGTCAGGCGCACGCCCCGCTCCAGCAGGTACATCGTCGCCTCGTAGCCCATGCCGCAGCCGGCCGACACGTAGTCGTTGTGGCCGTAGCGGCTGCCGGCGCGCGTGTTGACCATGACGATGTCCAGCGGCTGCAGGTCGTGGCCGATGCGCTTCAGTTCCGCTTCCACGTCCGCCGCCGTGGCGACGTAACCGTCCGGGAAGTGGCGGAAATCCAGCTTGACGCCGGGCTGGAAACACCATTCCAGCGGCACCTCGTCGATGGTGATCGACTTCTTCTTCTCGCCCGTCTTCGCGTCCATCGTCGAGTGAAAATGGTAAGGCGCGTCCAGGTGCGTGCCGCTGTGCGTCGTCATCGTCACCCATTCCGCGGCGGCCGCTTCGCCGTCCGGGTAGTCTGCCGGCGTCGTGCCGGGGATCATGGCCATGAATTCGTGCAAGGTGTCCTGGTGCTTCTGGTACGTGATCTTCGGCGCCAGCGGCGGCGGATCGGACAGGACTTCGTTTTCCAGGTAGATCGACAGGTCGATGAATTGGCGGGTCATGGTGTCTCCTCAAATGGGTGCCGCGAGCGCGGCCAGCGTCGCGCGCATGATGCGGGCATGTTCTTCCTTGTCGCCGCCGGCGATCTCGATCGCGCCCAGGCGACCCGAGTTCTGCACGACCATGCGGCAGCGCTCCCAGCGCCGTGCCAGATAGCGGTCCAGCGCCTGGTCGATGCTGCCCGCTTTCGCCAGCTCGTCGGCCAGCACGAGCGCGTCCTCGATGCCGATGCAGGCGCCGGACGCCATGTGCGGCGTCGTCGCGTGCACCGTGTCGCCGATGAGGACGACCCGTCCCCTGTACCAGGGGCTCGGCATCAGCAGGCTTTCCAGCGGGCGGTAGATGATTTGCGAGTCCTCGTTCAGCGCCTCGCGCACGCGCTGCAGTCGCGGGTCGGGGAACGGCGCCAGCAGCGCCTTCACACGCTGCAGGAATTCCGAGGGGTCGATGTGGTCGTTCGTTGCCCGGTCTTCCGTCACGAACAAATACATCTCGTCCTTCGAGACCGGATTCAGGCCCGGCTTGATCTTCGGTCCCAGCCACATCATCGTGCCGTCGATGTCGGCGGGACGCGGCAGCACGGCGCGCCACACGCCCTGCCCGCAGTAGCGCGGCGTCGGCGCATCCGGGAAGACGGTCTCGCGCACTTTCGAATACAGGCCGTCGGCGCCGACCACGAGGTCGTAGCGGCCGCAGGTAGCGTCCGTGAACGTGACGTCGACGCCGCCCGCGTCCTGATCGATGCGCGCGAACGTGCAGCCGAGGCGCACGTTGGTGCCGGACCTGCGCGTCGCATCGGCCAGGATGCGGGCCAGCGCCGGGCGCATGATCGCGCCGTTGCCCGGGACGTCCGGGCCCGCGAGACGCGGCGTCGGGAGCTCGGCGACCTTCTGGCCGGTCGGGAGGTGGATCGAAACGCCGTCCGACGCCGCCCCCTCCGCCAGATACGCGTCGATGACGCCCAGCTGCACGAGCGCGCGCATCGTCGCGCCGCCCAGGCTGATGCCGGCGCCGTACGAGCGCCAGCCGGGGTCGATCTCGACCAGGTCGACGGCGATGCCGCGCTTGCGCAGCTCGATGGCGGCGGCCATGCCGGAGAAGCCGCCGCCGATGATCAGAACCTTGTTGACTGGCGCTGCCATGTCATGTCTCCCTCAGGTATATCTCGTTATCGTGGACCTCCAGGTCGACCGGCCGCAGGCGCTGTCCCAGGCACGGTCCGAGCGTGCAGATACCCGTCGCGATGTCGAACTGGGCGCCGTGCGCCGCGCACACGATGCGGTCGCGCGCGGCGTTCAGGTATTCGTCCTTGCGCCACGCCATCGGCGTGCCGCCGTGGTGGGGGCAGGCGTCGTGCCAGCCGTGCACGCGCTCGCCCTGGCGCACGACGAACAGCGTGTCCTGGCCCGTGCGCGCCGGGTCGAAGCCGCGCGATCCGCCGTCCGGCACGTCGTCGAGCCGGCACAGGAACACGTCAGTGCCGCTCGCCCGCACCGGCAGCACCCGGCGGCGGACCACCGGGAGCCCACTTGTCGCGCTGCTGGAACAGGAACAGCTGCGAGGCGTCGGCGCTCATCGGGATGGCGCGTGCCGTCCACGTGTCGTCGTGCAGGTCCATGTCCGCGTCGTACTCGACGTGGCAGCCGAGCGGGCTGTTGAAGTACCAGAACCAGTTCGAGCCCATCTTGTGACGGCCCGGCCCCCAGAACGACTGGTAACCCTTGTTCACGAAGCGGGTGCCTGCCTGCAGGACTTCCGTCGGGCCGCCCATGTGGAACGTGAAATGTTCGCAGCCCTTCATGAACGGCGGCGTCTGGATCAGGAACAGCGTGTGATGGTCATCCGTGCCGGCGGGCTTGAGGAACGGTCCGGCGCCCAGCAGGCGGTCGGTGCAGGCGAAGCCGAGGCGCTCGACGTAGAACGCTTCCGCCTTCGCCGTGTCGGGCACGAAGTACACGACGTGCGACAAGGTGCGCGGCTTTGCCGGCGCGTTCTCGTCGACGGCCGTGTGGTTGACCGGACGGTTCGGCGCGCCCGGCGCGTTGACGGCCTCCGCCGGCAGGTCCAGCGCACGGCGCACCGTCACCTGGAAGCCGAGCACGAAGCCCATGTCGTCGACTGTCTCGAGGCTGCCGTCGGGCAGTGTGCGCACGTCGCGGTCGCGTTGCAGTTCGGTCGCGATGGCGGCCAGCGCCTGCGCGTCGGCGACGCCGTAGACCGTCTTGCGCAGCATGCTGGCGGTGCCGAGGCCCGCGGGCAGCGTCACGTCGGTCTTGTGTTTCACGACGATGGCCGTGCCGTCCAGCGCCTCGAAGCGTCCTTCGCCGACGGGATCCAGGCCGTAGTCGGTCAGGTATTGCGCGCACGCGGCGACGTCGTCCACGCCGAAGACCAGCGCGTCGGGTCCGATGATGTTCATGTGATTCTCTCTGTCGTGTCGTGGTTCAGAGGGCGGTGCGGCCGCCCAGGGTTTCGGCCACCCAGTCGGCGATGTACGCGCCGGCGTTGGCCGAGTTGTCGAAGCTGGAGTGCTGCACGCCGCCTTCGCGTTCCGTGAACACCTTCAGTTCGCGTTTCGGGCTGTTGACGAGCTGCTCGTACGTGCGCTCGGCCCAGTGGAGCGGGATCTGCGAGTCTTTCTGGCCATGCGTGACGAGGAACGGCACCTTGATGCGGTCCAGGATGCCGTCGAGGTGGACGTGTTCCGCGATCTGCATGAACTCGTCCATGTCGCGCGCGCCCCACACCCAGCGCACGTGTTCCCAGTAGTGCGGCACGGGGAAGCTGCCCTCTTTCGCGAGTCGCTTCTTCTGCACGTCGCGCCAGTCGTGGTTCGCACCCCACACGACGCCGCACGCGAAGCGCGGTTCGAACGCGACGGCGCGCGGACAGTAGTAGCCGCCCAGCGACACGCCTTCCAGCCCGATGCGTTTCGGGTCGACGTCGGCGCGCGTCTCAAGCCAGTCGACGACCTTCCCGGCCCAGCGCTCGCTGTCGTAGACGGCATGCATGCCGTGCAGGCGCAGCGCCTCGCCGGTGCCCGGCTGGTCGATGACGAGCGAGGACACGCCCCGCTTCGCCAGCCAGGCCGGCAGGCCGACGCGGTATTTCATCTCCTTGGTCGAATCGAGGCCGTTGACCTGGACGAGGAGCGGCGCCGGGCCGTCCACGTTCTCGGCCCGTACCAGCAGCCCGGAAATGTGCGCATCGCCATACGGGATCTCGACGCGCTCGCAGTTGTCGCCCGACAGCTTCACGCCGCGGGCGAACACGTCGAGGAACCGTTTGTACAGCTCGACGCGCCCGGGCGCGCCGTGCGCCTGCAGCCGTTCCGCCGTCAGCAGGTAGATCGCGGCGCGGTTGTACTTGTCGCCGGCGGAGATCAGCCGGCCGCGCGCCTCGTCTTCCTCGGCCAGGGCGCACAGCCTGTCGGCCATGCGCGACCACGTCTCGCGGAACGCCTTCGTGCCGGCGGCGTCGGGCTGCTTCGCCGCGTCCTGCAGCGGCGCGCACATTTCCTCGATCTCGCCGATCCGGGCCCCCATCTCGATCGCGAGATCGACGGAGAGGTTCCAGACGTAATTGGTGGGGAAATACTTGAACATGCTCGATACCCGTGAACTCAGAAGTTGTAGCCGACACGCACGCCGTACGTACGCGGATCGCTGACGAAGAAGCCACCCGGCACGCGGCTCTCGATCTTGATCGTGTCCTCGATGTTGCGGACGTAGCCCTGCACGGTCCAGTGGCCGCCGCCGTCCGTCCAGACGACCGACAGATCCGACTTGTGCGTGGCCGGCTGGCGGTAGCGCACGTTCGCGGCGAGGTCGCTGATCAGGTAGGCGCCCATGAAGTGCGTGCCGATGGTGGCCGCCACGTCGCCGCCGTTGGCGACCGCGAAGTGGTGCGTGTACGCCAGGTTGGCGGTCGAGATCGGTGCGCGGTCGAGGTGCTGGCCGGAGTAGTCGACGTTCGCGGACGGCTTGTAGCTCTTGAATTGCGCATCCGTCAGCGACAGCGAGCCACGCAGTTCGCCGTCGTCGCCGACGCGCACCTTGCCTTCCAGTTCGACGCCATCCACCTTGGAGTTGGCCGCGTTCACCGTGTACGAGTCGCACGTGCTCGGGTCGTTCGTGCGGCACGACGTCGTCGTCAGCTGCTGGTCCTTGTAGTCGTAGTGGAAGACGTTGGCGGACAGCTGCAGCGTGTTCTCGAGGAAGCGGCCCTTCACGCCGGCCTCGTAGGCACGCAGCGTCTCCGGCTTGTACGAACCGGCGGCCTTGGCGCTGTTGAAGCCACCCGCCTTGTAGCCCGTCGAGACGTTCGCGTAGACCATCACGTTGCGCATCAGGTCATGATCGAGGCCGATCTTCCAGCTCGTGTTCCGGAAGCGCACGTCCGCCGTGTAGGCCTGGTCGCTGCGCGTGCTGCCCGGCGCGGCGGCGGCGCCGCCCAGCGGATCGTCGCCCGTCTTGCGGTCGCGGGTGCCGCGCAGGCCCAGGGTGAGGCGCGTGTCGGGACGCAGGTCGTACGTCAGCTGGCCGAACGCCGCGTTGGACTTGTTCGTGATGACGGAGTCGAACGGCTGCGTGACGGTGAAGCTGCCGAACGGCGCCGTGATGTACGTGTTGTAGGTCGAGTCGCGCTCGATCGTCTCGTTGAAGTAGTACACGCCCGCGACCCAGCGCAGCGGACCCGTGCCCGTCGAATTGAAGCGCAGCTCGTGCGAGATCGCATGGCTGTTGCCCGTCAGCGCGTTGATGAACGGGAAGCCGAAGTAGATCCCGTTGTTCACCTGGTCCAGGTACAGGTTCATGCTGGCCAGCTGGTACGTCATGTCGACGGCGCCGACGCGCGTCTTGAATTCGCCGCGGAAGGAATCGGCGCGGTTGTCGCGGTGGGCGTTCGCATCCTGCTTGAACAGCGCGGCCGTCGTGCGCTGCGTGTCCGAGCCGCGGTCGACGTAGACCGGATTCAGGATATTGTTGCCGGTGCCCGGCGGCGAGAACGGCAGGTTCTCGACCATGGTGCCCGTGAAGAAGTTCGTGTTCGGCACCGGCGATGGCGGACCGCCCTGGATCTTGCTCGACTCCGCCGTCAACAGCAGGCTCGTGTCGGCGCTGAACTTGCCGAGCAGGTGAACGCGGGCCGATTTGTCGTCCTGGCTCTCCAGCGGCACCTTGTTCGGGCCCGGGTTCAGGAAGGTGTCGTGCTTTTGCAGGTCGACGGCGGCGCGCAGGGCCCACATGCCGTTGATCGGCACGTTGATCATGCCGTCGAGGCGGCGCGTGTTGTAGTTGCCGATGTCGACGCTCACGCTGCCTTCCAGCTTGTTCGATGGCTTGTTGGTGATCAGGTTGATGGCGCCCGCCGTCGCGTTACGGCCGTACAGCGTGCCCTGCGGGCCGCGCAGCACTTCGATGCGGTCCAGGTCGAAGAACGCGGCCGTCTGCGCCTCGTAGCGCGGGACGTAAGCGCCGTCGATGTGGAAGGCGGCGGACGGGTCGCCCTTTTCCGTCATGTCCAGGCTCGTCACGCCGCGGATCGCCACCTGCAGCATGCCGCTCTCCTTCGAGATCTCGACGTTCGGCAGCATCTCGGCCATCGAACGGGCGTCCGTCACGCCGGCGTCCTTCAGGTCTTCGCCGGACATCACGGACAGCGCGACCGGGGTCTTGCTGGCCGGCTGCGCGACCTTTTGGGCGGTGATGATCACTTCGGTGATGCCTTTCGACTTCACTGCGGGCGCGGCATCCGTTTTGACTTCATCCGTCTGCGCCAGGGCGGCGCCGGCGGCGGACAGGTAACCTGCCGCGAACAGGGATTGCGCGAGGACGGACAGCGTGGGGCTCTTCATTTTGTATGTCTCCTATGGGTCCGGCAGTTCTGGTGGCTGCCGTGGGCTGATGTCATGCGAAAAATGGTATGTGTTTCGGTCCGTTTTCCCAATCCGATAATTTGGATTCGAGCTATCGATGCGGTGGATATTTGCCCCTCGCCGCATCGACGCCGCGGCAAGCGACGCGCGCCGTCGGGACGAGCGAAACCGCCGGGCGCATCGAGCATGCCCGGTCGGATCCGCTTTACAACGTGAATATCAGTGCGCCTGCAACGGCACCCAGGCGCCGCCTTCGCACGACGACGCCTGCACCGTTTCGATGAACAGCACGCCGCGCAGGCCGTCGGCGATGGTCGGGAACCACGCTTCGCCGGGATCCGATCCGTCGCGGCGCGCCAGCAGATGCCGCGCGACTTCCGTGTACAGCGCCGCGAACGCGTCGATATAGCCTTCCGTGTGCCCGGCCGGCACGCGGCCCATGCGGCGCGCGGCCGGATGCGTGCCCGGTCCGTTCCGTTCGAGGATGCGCGTGGGCTCGCCCAGCGGCGTGTACAGCAGCTCGTTGGGCTGCTGCTGGCGCCATTCGATGCCGCCGCGGCTGCCGAACACGCGGATGCGCAGGTCGTTCGCGTGGCCGGGTGCGACCTGGCTGGCCCACAGCATGCCGCGCGCGCCGCCGGCATAGCGCAGCAGCACCTGCACGTCGTCGTCGATCGCGCGGCCCGGTACGAACGTGTTCAGTTGCGCGCACAGGGATTCCACCGGCTGGCCGACGATCGTGTCGGCCAGGTGCCACGCGTGCGAGCCGATGTCGCCGATGGCGCCGCCGCCCGCGCGCGCGGGATCCGTGCGCCACGCGGCCTGTTTCTGGCCCGTCTGCTCCAGCGGTTCCGCGAGCCAGTCCTGGGCGTACTCCACCTGTACGACACGGATGTCGCCCAGCAGGCCCTCGCGCACCATCGCACGGGCCTGGCGCACCATCGGGTACGCGGAATAATTGTGCGTGACGGCGAAAATCAGGCCTTTGTCTCGCGCCAGTACCTGCAGCGCGCGGGCGTCGTCGCTGTTCGTGGTCACCGGCTTGTCGCAGATGACGTGAATGCCCGCTTCCAGGAACGCCCGCGCCACGGGCGCGTGCATGTGGTTCGGGGTGACGATGCTGACGACCTCGATGCCATCGTCGCGGGCGGCTTCGGCCCGTGCCATCTGCGCATAGTCGGCATAGACGCGGTCCGGGTCGAGGCCCAGGGCCGCGCCGGAGCGCTGCGACGTGTCGGCATTCGACGAGAACGCGCCCGCGACGAGCGCATACCGATGGTCGAGCGCGGCCGCGTGACGGTGCACCGCACCGATGAACGCGCCCTCGCCGCCGCCCACCATGCCGAGGCGGATGCGGTCGTTCATTGCTCACCTCCCGCGATGCCCAGCAGGCGCGCATTGCGTTCGGGGTCGCCGGCACTGCCCGCGAAATCGTCGAACGCCTTGTCGGTGACGCGGATGATGTGGTCGCGGATGAAGCGTGCGCCCTCTTCGGCACCCTGCTCCGGATGCTTCAGGCAGCATTCCCATTCCAGCACGGCCCAGCCGGGGAAATCGTACTGCGCCAGCTTGCTGAAGATGGCCTTGAAATCGACCTGGCCGTCGCCGAGGGACCGGAAACGGCCCGCGCGGTCGGCCCACGACTGGTAGCCGGAATACACGCCCTGGCGCGCGTCGGGACGGAACTCGGCGTCCTTCACGTGCACGACCTTGATGCGGTCGTGGTAGCGGTCGATGAAGCCCAGGTAATCCAGCTGCTGCAGCAGGAAGTGCGACGGGTCATAGGCGATGCTCAGGCGCGGGTGGTGGTCCACGCGTTCGAGCAGCATCTCGAACGTGGCGCCGTCGAACAGGTCTTCGCCCGGATGCAGTTCGAACGCGAGGTCGATGCCGGCGGCGTCGTACGCGTCGAGGAGCGGGCGCCAGCGGCGCGCCAGTTCGTCGAACGCCGTCTCGATCAGGCCCGCGGGACGCTGCGGCCACGGGTACACGAACGGCCACGCGAGCGAGCCGGAAAAGCTGATCGACGCCGTCAGGCCCAGGTTGGCGGACGCCTTTGCCGCCAGCAGCATCTGCTCCACGGCCCAGCGCTGGCGGGCGGACGGGTTGCCGCGCAGCTCAGGCGGCGCGAAGCCGTCGAACGCCTCGTCGTACGCGGGGTGCACGGCGACGAGCTGGCCCTGCAAATGGGTGCTCAGTTCCGTGATCGCGACACCGCTTTCCGCCGCGATGCCGGCGATCTCGTCGCAATACGTTTTACTTTCGGCCGCGCGGGCCAAATCGAACAGGCGGCGGTCGTTGGACGGCACCTGCACGCCCTTGTATCCGAGGCTGCCGGCCCAGCGCGTGATCGCCTTCCAGTCGTCGAACGGCGCCGTGTCGCCGGCGAACTGCGCGAGGAAAATCGCGGGTCCCTTGATCGTCGTGGCCATGGCGCCTCCTTATGCGACAGCCAGCTCGGTCGTGCAGGACGTCACCGGGCTCCAGGGCAGGTACGAGATGCGCAGCTGCACGGCGGCCGTGACGGTGTGCTTGCCGGGCGCGAGGCTGCCTCCGGGCACGGAGACCTCCGCCACTTCGCCGAATTCCCAGCGCTCGTCGTACGTCGTCTCCAGCTCGTCCAGGGTCCACGTCTTGCCGCGCACGGTGAAGCGCACGTCCTCACGCGGCACCTTCTCGCCGTCGACGGTCAGCGCGATGTCTTCCACGGCGGACAGCACCTGGCCGCGGTAGTAAGGGAGGCGCACGCCCACGCGCCAGCCGTCGCCGTCGTTGCGCAGCGAATCGGGATAGATGATGTGTTTGTCGTACATGCCGCGCTCCTTAAACCGTTTCGCCCAACAGGCGCTTGAACATCTCTTGCTGGCGGCGCACCTGCTCGCGCCCATCCACCTCGAACGCGTCCTCGATGTGACGTTGGCCCTCGTATTCGCTGGACAGGTGGCCGTCGTAGCCGCCCTCGATCAGCACGGGGATGATTTCCTCGTACGGGATCGCGGGTTCCTTGCCCGTCTCGTCGATCTCGTAGAACTTGGCGTGGATGTGGAAGATCCACGGCATGAATTCGAGCATGCGGCGCGGGTTGCTCCAGATGTTGTGACGGATCGTCTCGGCCATCTGCAGGTCGACGGGGTTGCCGCCCATCTTGCGCACGTCCATGATCACATAGTCGGCCAGCACGCGCGCCTCGTGCGCCTGCAGGATGAATTCGACAATCTTCGGCGTCGCGCCCATGCGCAGGAAGCGGTCGCGGAAGACGGGCGGGTAGTTCTTCGTGTACATGCCCATGTCCGGCACGTAGCCGACGTGGTTCGAACCGGTGGCGCGCGTGATCTCCGTGTAGCGCAGGATCCACGGATGGTCGAAGTGGAACGGCGAGTGGACTTCGATGCCCATGCGGATGTCGAGCTTTTCCGCCAGCGGGATGCAGGCGACGACGACTTCCGGTGGCGTGTTCACGATGATGCGCACGGTCGGGCAACCGATGCGCTTGGCGAAGTGCAGGTCGCGCTCCAGCGACGCGACCATCTCGTCGAAGTTCAGGCGGCGGTCCTTGTACAGCTTGATGTCCACGAACATGTCGTGGCACTGTGCGTACGCGCCGTGGCGGTCGAGCGACGCGAACCAGTTGTCGATCTGCTCTTGCGGGACGTTCGGGAAGCCGGTGAAGGATTGTTCGCTGACGACTTCGATGCCGCGCGCGCCGAGGCCGGCGGCGTGGGCGATGCAGTCGTCGAGGGTCATCGTGCGCAGGAAGGTCTCGTACTGGTAGCTGTACAGCGAGACGCCTCGCTTGATGCGATGCTGGGTGGTCATGGGGTCCTCGGTTGCTGGCGTAAAAAGGATGGGTGCTTACATGCCCGGTTGCGGGCGGGCGGCGCGGGCCGCACGGTAATGCAGGAGGCAGGCCCCGGCGGCGCACGCTGCCGCGATCAGGCCGAACGCCAGGAAGGCGCCCTGCAGGTTACCGACGGCGGCGCGCATCACGTTGACGACGGCCGGCGACAGGAACTGCGCGACGAAGAACGAGCTCGCCCACCAGCCCATGCCGCGGCCGCGGTGCTCGAACGAGAATTTGCTTTGCGCCCAGGCGATCAGCGCCGGCACGATGAGGCCATTGGCCAGCTGCTGGACGAAGGCGAACGCCAGCGCCACCTTGTAGTCCGGCGCGAGGCCGATGCCGGCGAGGCCGATCGCATAGCCGAGGAACACGAGGAAGATCTGGGTGCCGGCGCCGAAGCGCGTCGTCATCTTGAACAGGATCGCGCCCAGCGGCACGCCGATGCTCGGCAGCGCCATCGACAGGCCGATCGATTTCGGGTCGGCCACGCCCAGGTCCTTCAGCAGCACGGAGAAGTTGATGACCTGGACGTAGTAGATCGTCGACAGCAGCACGGTGACGCCGCAGACCATCAGCGCGACGGCGTACGGGAACGGCGACGTCGCGGCCTGCGCGGCGTGCGCCTGCTTGCGGCGCGGTTCCGGCTCGAACAGGAAGGCGAGGCTCGCGAGCAGGATCGGGATCGCGATGCCGTACACGAGGAACGGATACTGCCAGCCCTGGGCGGCCAGGAAGCCGGAGCTGGCGATGGTGACGGTGCCCAGCACGGAGCCGACGACACCCTGGATCATCAGCCAGCGGTGGCGCGCCTTCTCTTCGAAGTAATCGGCCAGCAGCGTGTTCACGACGGTCAGCACGCCCGCCTCGCCGAAGCCGATCACGAAGCGGCCCGCGACGACGGCCCAGAAATTATCGATGAAGAACGGCACGAGGCCGCCGGCGCCGTAGAACGCCATCGACCACAGGAGCAGTTTGCGGCGGCCGAAGCGGTCGGCGATGGCGCCCGCGCCCGGAGCGAACAGGGCGATGCAGGCGCTGGGCGCCGTGATCAGCAAGGGGACCATCAACCCGGCGTTCGGCACGTCGCGGAAGTGGCCCAGCAGGGTGGGAAGCGTGGGTGCGAGGGCGATGATCGCCATCACGGGCAGGAAGCCGGAGATCACGAGGATCCAGCCCTGGCGCCAGTCGGCCTGGCGTGGTTGGTTAAGGGTGTTGCGCATCGCGTGTCTCCTTGTCGTTGGCTGCGGATTGTTACCGCATCCTGTCTTGTGCAGGAAATAGAACCAGAATTATGATATCGACTTCTGTCTATTTCCCCAAGCGAAAAATTCGGAGAGCCGGGCGATTGTTTGGATAGCAGCTATCCACCCGGTGGATAGCCGCCTGCGCACGGGGAGCCGCTTACTTCGGCCAGTCGATGGCGCCGGAGAGACTGCAGATCAGCCTGTGATTGTCGACGGCGAATACATTGGGGTTGGCGGCCTCCAGCCTGCCGACGAAGAACAGCCATCCCTTGATGGCCTTGTCCTTGCGCGCCTGTTCGCGGGCCTCCTGCCGGGTCGTCTCGTAGTCCTCGATCAAGCTGTCGCGCCGCGACTTGCTCCAGTTCGCCCAATGGACACGCACCCGGTACGGATCGGGAAAATCGCGGATCGCCTCGTCCCACTCCCCCGCGTACAACGTCAGCAGGCAATACTCGTCCGTGACGACCGGCTCGGCCTTCCAGCGGATCGGCGCGTAGAACAGCCGGGTGCCGCCCAGCGCCTGGGGCTTGCCGATCACATACCTGAACACCCTGGCATACGTGGTCCCCTCCACGCCGGGTATGTGCAGCGGCATGGTCGGCCGGTCGTAGGGCAGGTCCATGAATGTCCGGCAAATGGTGCGGATGGTCGTCACCGTGTGCCCGTGGTGCCGGCGCGGCGTCGTGCCGTCGCCTTCACGCCGCCCCTGCGTGCGTGCCCGGCCGCCGATGCCTGCGGGTTCGTCGTCGCGCGGCTCGACGATGCGCTCGTCGGCCAGCACGAGGCGGTTCGGGAACGGCAGCGGATAGCCCTCGTCCGGGTTGCCGACGGCCTCCTTGCGCGCCCGCTTGAGCACGAGTTCCGCGCCGTCGACGTCGCAGCCGTCGAGATGCACCGCGCCCGGCCCCAGCTTGAAGTACGGACGCTTCTTGTTGACGTCCTTGAGGTAGGACGCGGGAAAGACCTGGCGGGCGCAGCCCCGGCAGATGTATCCCTCCCGGTCCACGGTGGTCATGTTCCAGAGTTCCTCGGCTTCGACCAGTCCGAGGGTGTTGCGATCGCGTGCAGTATCCATGGTTCCTTTCCATATTGACGACCCTGCCGCCGGCCGGTCTCAAGCGAGCTCGGCAGCGGGTATGCGGTCATCATAAAGACGTCCCCTGGGCGTGGTTGCAACACGATATTGATTTACATCAACTTCGCGCCAGCCGGACCGCACCCGCGGCGCCCGCGAGCAGCAGGCCGAGCAGCAACGGCAGCACGTGCAGATAGGCGCGCTGGTAAGCCCCTGCCGCCGCCGTATCCAGACCATGGAAGAACACGAGCCCCGCCAGCGCCACGCCGAACGCGGCCGCCACCTGCTGCACGGTCGTGAGCAGCCCTGCCGCCACGCCGGCCGACGCGACGGGCACGTCGCGCAGCGTGGCGAACGACAGCTGCGGCCCGCACAGGCCCAGGCCGATGCCCATCCCGTATTGCGCCGCCAGCAGCAGCGGCCAGGACAGGTCGCCGTCCAACGCGAACGCGCACAGGGCCAGGCTCGCGAAGAACACGGCTATCCCCGCCAGCAGGGTGCGCACGCCGATGCGCCGGTTCAGCCGGGGTCCCAGCAGGGTGATGCCGGTCATCGCGCCGAACGCGATCGGCGCGCAGGCGTACGCCATCTGCGAGGCCGTCAGCCCCCTGCCCGTCTGCAGCGCGAACGTCATCACGAGCAAATAGCCCGGCATGATCGGGTTCACGCACAGCGTGCACAGCAGGCCGAGGTTCACTTTGCGCAGGCGGAACAGCGCGGGGTCGACGAGCGCGTCGCCGTGGCGGGCCTGGCGGCGCAGCAGGTGACGCCACGTGATCCAGCCCAGCGGCACGGCCGCCAGCAGCATCAGGACGAGCGCCGGCGGCCAGTCCCGCGACGGGCCTTCGATCAGGGGCGTCAGCAAGGCGAACAGCAGGACGACGGACAGCAACGCCCCGCGCAGGTCGACGGCCACTGGATGCACGCCGCGGCCCGGCGGCAGCAACAGCGCGCCGGCGACGAGGCTGACGAGGCCGAGCGGCAGGTTGATGAGGAACGTGAGGCGCCAGCCGAGGCCCAGCCAGTCCGCGTCGATCAGCAGGCCGCCCACGATGGGCCCCAGCGCGGCCGAGAAGCCGCCCAGGAAGCCGAACACGGTATAGACCTTGTAGCGCTCCTCGGGCGGATACATCACCTGCACGAGGGCCATCACCTGCGGCACCATCAGCGCCGCGCTGGCCCCCTGCAGCAGTCGGGCGACCTGCAGGCTCAGGGTGTCGGGCGCGAGGCCGCACGCGACGGACGTCGTCGTGAACGCGGCGATCCCGGTGAGGAACATGCGGCGGTAGCCGTGGCTGTCGCCGAGCCGTCCGCCGACGATGAGGAGTACCGCGAACGCCGTCGCATAGCCGGCGACGATCCACTCCAGCGCCGCCTTGGGCGCGTGCAGGGTCGCGCCGATGGACGGGACGGCGACGTTGACGATGGTCGTGTCGAGCAGGTCGATCACGAACGCGAGGGCGACGGCGATCAGCGCCAGGGTGCGGCGGCGGTGGCTATAGGACGCGGCGGCATGGTGCGCGCTGCCCTCCGCGCTGGAAACGGCTTCGGTCATGGTGAGACTCTGAAAAGGATTAGACGCCGCGGGCGACGTCGACGAACAGGTCGCGCAGCCAGCGGATGGCCGGGTCGTTGTTGCGGTGGCGGTGCCATTGCAGCGACTGCACGAGGCGCGGGATGCGCGGCGGCGGTTCCCACACCTTGATCGGCAGCGATTCCTGCGCGCGCAGCGCGATGCGGCGGTGCACGGTGGCGATGCGGTCAGTGCCGACGACGAGCGACGGCAACCCCGTCATCGTCGGCGCCGTGACTTCCACGCGGCGCTTGACGTCGTAGCTCTCGATGAACCAGCCGTCCAGCGTCGGCAGCGGATTGGGACTGGAAAACGTCGGGATCACGTGGCCGCACGACAGGTAGTCGTCGAACGTGAGCCTGTCCTGGATGCGGCTGTGGCCTTCCCACGTCACGCACAGGTAGTCTTCCTCGAACAGCACGGCGGACGGATGTTCCTTCGCGAGGTATTGCGACGGGATCACGAGGAAGTCGGCGTCGCCCTGCTCAAGCACGTCGGCCGGCTGGCGGTCGTACTGGTGGCGCAGGCTCACGCGCACGCCCGGCGCCTGGCGGTACAGCGCTTCCAGCAGCGGCGGCACGAGCACGGCCATCGTGTAGTCGGACACGAGGATCGTGAACGTGCGCGTCTCCGTGGCCGGGTCGAACTGGGGCTGCGTGGCGATGGTGCTGTCGATGCGCATGAGGACTTCGCGCACCGGCTCGACCAGTTCCTTCGCGCGCGGCGTCAGCACGAGCTGGCGGCCGGCGCTGACGAGCAGCTCGTCGTTGAAGTAGTCGCGCAGGCGCGCGAGCGCGCTGCTCGTCGCCGACTGGCTCAGGTAGATCTTTTCCGCCGCGCGGCTGATGTTGCACTCGGTGAGGAGCGCGTTCAGCACGACCAGCAGGTTCAGGTCCAGTTTATTGAATCGCATCGTGCACCATCCGCCGTCGTTACGCCACGCCCAGCGCGCGGCGCGTCAGGGCCAGCGATTCCGCATCGTCCACGCTGGGGAAGTATTCCAGGCCGATGGGGCCGTCGTAGCCCTTGGCGCGCAGCACGTCCATCACGGCCGGCCACGCGATCGCGCCCGTGCCCGGCTCGTGGCGGCCCGGCGTGTCGGCCACCTGCACGTGCCCGACGTAACGCATGCGGTCGCCGATGGCGCCGGCCAGGTCCTCGTTCGTCTGTGCCGAGTGATAGACGTCCGCCAGCAGCCGCAGGCCCGGGCTGTCCACGGCCGCGACGATGTCCAGGCCGCGGCCGATCGTGTCAACGAACATGCGCTGGCCGTTCAGGATCATGTAGACGGGTTCCAGCCACAGCACGGTGCCCGCTTCGTGCGCCATCTGCGCCGCGCGGCGCAACACGGACACGGCGGCGTCGACCTGTTCCTGCTCCGGCACGCCGGGACGCGTGAAACCGGACGCCACGACCATGCCGGCATCCTTGAAACGCTGCGCGACGGGGATTGCATCGGCGACGGCGGCGAGCACCTTGTCGTGATCCGCCGGGTCGACGAGGCTGCAGCGAGGTTCCACGCAAAAGCTCACGAGGCGCACGCCGGTGTCATTCAATGCGCGTTCGATCGCGTCCAGGTCCTTTTCGCGCCACAGGTGGAACTCCACGCCCGGCACGCCGGCCGCGTGGGCGGCGCGGACGCGCGACGCGAGGTCGTCGTTCCCCTTCGTGAACATCCATTCGATACAGGCTGCAAATGTCATATCAATCTTTCGTAAAATGGTAGGCCGCCAGCGCGACGGACGCGCACAGGCAGGCGATGCCGATGGCGGCGACGCTGGCGAGGAACGTGCCGGCCGCGCTTTGGATCAGCGTGAGCAGCGGCGCGCTGAGGAACTGCCCGAGGAAGAACGAGCCGCCCCACAGGCCCATGCCGCGGCCGCGGTGTTCGAAACAGTAATGCGTGAGCGCCCACGCGATCAGCGCCGGCAGCAGCAGGCCACCGCCCACCTGGCCCAGCGCGTCCAGCGGCAGGCCGACGGTGGCATTCGGCGCCCACGCCACGCCGACGTAGCAGGTGCCGTACAGCGCCATGCTGGTCGCCAGGCGCAAGGTGACGGACACGCCGCCGAGGCGCTTGAACACATAGCCGCCCAGGATCGTGCCGAGGCTCGCGATGGTCACGAGCACGCTGATGCGCTCCGGCGACGCGACGCCCATGTCGCCGAAGATGCGCCCGTGCTGCACGGCCTGCACGAAGAACACCATCGAGAACAGCACGGTGACGCCGCACACGAACAGGGTCGAACGCCACGGGAAGCCTGCCACGGCCTCGGTGCCGGCAGCGCTGCGGTCGCGCTCCGGCTCCCAGCAGACGAACCACGCGAGCGCGAACACGGCGAAGCCGATGAGGTACAGCAGGAACGGATAGCGCCAGTGCACGCCCGCCAGCAGGCCGCCCGCCAGGATGATCGACGAGCCGATCAGCGGCGACAGCATGTTCTGGTAGCCGAGCCACTTCTCGCGCTGCGCGCCTTCGAAGTAGTCGCCCATCAGCGCATTGCCCACCGTGAGGATCGCCGCTTCCGCCACGCCCACTATCACGCGGCTGGCGACGATCAGCAGCAGGCTGTCGAACAGCAGCGGCGCGAGGCCCAGCAGCGCGAACGCGAACAGCGCGGCGAGCAGCAGGTTGCGGCGGCCGAAGCGGTCCGCCAGCATGCCCGTGAAGCCGGACGTCAGCGCCACGCACAGCGACGGCACCGTGATGATCATCGGGACGAGCAGCTGGAAATGCGGCACGTTCGAAAACTGCTGGAACAACTGCGGCAGGCCGGGCACGAGCGCGGACAGTGCCAGCGACGGCATGTTCACGATGGCCATCAGCGCGATGCCCTGCGCGAGGCCGCCGTGGCGGCGTGGCGTCGCGGCGAGCGGCGTCACTGCCGGTGTCGACATGGAGGTGGGATGCATGGCGATCCTTTCGCGTGTGTCAGGCGGCGATGCGGTCCAGTACGTGCTGCCTGTACCAGCTGTTGAGCATCATGCCGGTCGCGATCGGCGCCGGCCCCTTGTCGCTTTCGACGATGATCCAGCCGGCGTAGCCCAGCTCGCGCATGGCGGCCAGCAGTGCCGGGAAGTCGACGAGGCCCGTGCCCATCTCGCCGAACCAGCGCTGGATGCCCCGCTCGCCGCCGGCCGCGATCAGCGCGCGCTCCGCGTTCTGCAGCTTGTACTCGTCCAGCGTGTCGGTCGCCAGCGCGTCCTTGAACTGGAAGTGCCACACGCGTTCGTGGAAGCGGCGGTACAGCGCGACGACGTCGTGGCCCGCAATCGTCAGCTCGGCCGTGTCGAAGCACAGGCCCACGTTGTCCGCGTCGCACAGGGACAGCAACCGCTCCAGTTCCTCGGCCGTGCGCAGCGCGGACAGCGCGTCCACGTGCAGCACGGTCTTCAGGCCCAGCGCGGCCGTCATCGCGCCGACGGCGTTCCAGCAATCGGCCGCCGCAGCGATCCGTTCGGGCGTGAGGCCGCCCTCCTTCCACCACGACGGGAACGGCCGCACGACGAGGAACTCGCCTTTCAGCTCGGCCAGGAATTCGGCATGGATCTTGGCCTGCGCGAGGATGCGCGCGTGGTCGGCCGGCTGGGTGCTATTCAAGCCGAAGTGCAGTTCCTCGAAACTCATCACGGTCGGATCGAAGAAGGTACTGGCCACGCGATGGATGCCCCAGTCCTTCAGCTTCAGGCGGAAGTGGTCGGCGGACCCGAAGTTGATGGCGATGTTCTCCGGGCGCCCGATCGGGTCCCAGCGGCCGCTGCCCGCGTTCAGTTCCACGGCGTCGAAGCCGCAGGCGGCCGTCACCTTGAAGGCGCGTTCGATTTCTTCCAGGCGCGCGAAGCTCGTGAAGCCGGCCTTCCACTGGTTCAGGGCATAGCCCCATTTGATCTGTTTATGCATGGTGGTCGTTCGATTCAGGCGTAGATTTTTTTCAGGACGTGCTGGATGTACCAGGCGGACAACGCGGTGCTTTCCGGGTAGTTGCCGCCGCCGACGTCGGCCTTGTCGTGCTCGACGCCGACCCAGCCCTCGTAGCCGCAGTCCTTCATCGCGGCCATCATGGCGGGGAAGTCGACGAGGCCGCCCGGCACGCCCATCTCGTGGAACCAGCGCGGCGTCGTCGGCGCCATCACTTCGGCGTCCGGCTTGCGGCGGTAGTCGCCCGTCAGGTCGACGTGCAACGTGTCCTTCATGTGGAAGCCGCCGCAGCGGTCCGCCAGTTTCAAATACAGGTCGACCGGGTCGACGCCGGCGATCACGTGCTGCGCCGTGTCGCAGTAGAAGAACACGTAGCGCGGGTCGGTCCACTCGTAGAATTTGCGCAGCTGCTCCGCCGTGCGGATCCCGCAAAAGAACTCGTGGTGGCAGCACGTCTTGACGCCATACTTCTGCGTCATCTCGCCCACGCGGTTCCACAGCTCGGCGCAGGCGCGGATCTTGTCGTCCGTGACCGGCTCCACGTCGTAGTACAGGCCCGCCGGCATCACGATGAAGTTTTCCACGCCCAGGCCCTGGCTGGACCGCATGATGTATTCCGCGTAGTTGACGATGTGGTCGTGCGTGGAGCGCACGTGCGGCGCGCTCTGGCGCTCGTCGTACATGACGGCGTGAAACAGGCTGAGGACCCTGTCGATGCCGCGCGACTGCATGAAGGCGCGCGCGTTTTCCAGGCTGCCGAACAGTTCGCGCAGCGGGCCGAGGTGGAAGTCGAACGTCTCGATGGCCTCAAAGCCGAGGGCCGCGACCTGCTTCAGGAAATCGTCGAAGCGCTGCACGGACGTGTATTGCGACAGCTGGCCCTGCGGCGTGTCGATGCGCCAGTGGTCCATGTAGGCCCAGCGGAGTTTGTTGGTCGTCATGTTTATAATCGTAATTCTGGTTATATTAAAATTCAAAAAGATGGCGGCAAGAAGCCGCCTTCGTTCACCGTTCCGGCACGAACAGCAGGTACGCGAGCATCATGTCGCTCAGGTCTTCCAGCAATTCCTCCCAGCCGCGCGCTTCTCCCTTGCCGCCGAAGCTGTCCAGGCCGAGGAAGCGGGCCTGGGTCGCATAGATCAGCAGCATGCTCGCCTCGATCGCGCGCGCCGGATTCGGATGCCGGATCTCGGCACTACACGCTTCCACGAGGCGGCTGAACTTGGCGTGGTTCTCGTACGCGGATTTCTTGCCGGCCGCGCCGATGACCTCGTCGACGGCGCCGCGCAGCATGAACGAGCGCAGCACGCTGGCGTTTTCCTTCAGCAGGTTGCCGAGGCTCGCCACGACGGCCGGCACGACCTGGGCAAGGCCGTGCGCCTGCGCCGCAATGCGTTGCGCTTCATCCGTGAACGCCTGGTCCAGGCGCTCGAAGAAGCGCACCTGCACGGCGCGCAGCAGCTCGTCCTTGCCGGTCACGCGGCCGTAAAGCGCGCCAGTGGAAACGCCGGCCAGCTGGCAGATCTCGGCCAGCGTGATCTGGTCGTAAGACCGTTCGCGCAGCAGGTCGATGGTCGCCTCGATGATGCGGTCGAACGATTGCCGGCTGCGGCCCTGCTTGGGCGCCCGGGCGTGGGCGGTTGCGCTCTCCATGGATGTCGTCGTCGTTATCAATGATGGTAAAGGCGGATTCTAGCCGAAATCACAGCGCGCCCGCCTTCAGCTGCGCGACGGCGTAGTCGGCCGCGCGCGCCGTCAGCGCCATGTACGTCAGCGACGGGTTCACCGTGCCGGACGATGCCATCGCGGCACCGTCCGTGACGAACAGGTTCGGTACGCCATGCACCTGATTGTGGGCGTTCAGCACGGATTCCGCCGGGTCGTGGCCCATGCGCGCGCCGCCCATCTCGTGGATGGAGACGCCGGGAATCGCCCGCACGGGAATCGTCACGACGTGCTTCGCGCCGGCCGCGACGAGCATCTGCTCCGCCTGTTTGGCCGCGTCGAGCTTCATGCGCCGTTCGTTCTCGCCGTACGCCACGTCGAAGCTCAGTTGCGGCAGGCCGAAGCCGCCCCGCTTGTTCTCGTTCAGCGTGACGCGGTTGTCCTTCTGCGGCAGCTGTTCGCAGAACGCGCCGAGGAACGCGATCCACTTGCCGGGCCGCGCGATCTGGTGCTTCGTCTCGGCGCCGAACCCGTCCGTCTGCGCGGCCGTATTCGTCCAGTCGTCGCGCATGGCACCGCCCTGGTAGCCGTAGCCGCGCGTGAAGTCGGCGTCCGCGTCCTGGCCGCCGATGTTGCGGAAGCGCGGCACGAGGATGCCCGTGGGACGGCGGCCGCTGTAGTTGCGGTCCTCGAAGCCGGGGATCTCCGCGAACACGCCCACGCCCGCATGGTCGACGAGGTAGCGCCCCAGCACGTCGCTGTGGTTGCCGATGCCGTTCGGGTGCAGCGCGCTCTTCGACTGCAGCAGGATCTGCAGGGTGCCGTACGTCGACGCGTTCAGGAAGATCACCTTCGCGCCGAAACGCAGGCGCTCGCCCGACTTCGCATCGATGACGCGCACGCCAGTGGCCTTCTTCGTCTGCGGGTCGACGTCGATCGCTTCCACGACGCTGTCCGTGCGGATCGTGAGGAGGCCCGTCTTCTGCGCGGCCGGCAACGTGGAGCTCAGCGAGCTGAAATACGCGCCGAACGAGCAGCCGCGGTTGCAGATGTTGCGCCGCTGGCATGGGCCGCGGCCGTCCAGCGCTTCCGTCAGGTTGGCCACGCGGCCGATCGTCACACGGCGGTCCTGCCACTTTGCCTCGACAGTGCGCTTGAGGTGTTTTTCCAGCGCCGTCATCTCGAACGGCGGCAGGTAGTGCCCGTCGGGGAAGTTCGCCAGTCCTTCCGGCGTACCGCTCACGCCGATGAATTTTTCCACGTGCGTGTACCACGGTTCCAGGTCGGCGTAGCGGATCGGCCAGTCGTTGCCGTGCCCGTCGCGTTTATTTTGCAGGAAGTCGTCCGAGCCCCAGCGGTACGACTGGCGGCCCCACGTGAGCGAGCGGCCGCCCAGCACGTCGGTGCGGTGCCAGCGGAACGGTTTCACCTGTTCGTAGGGGTTCTGGCGGTCGTTGATCCAGTACTGGCGGTTGGCCCAGCTGAACGCGCCCCGCTCGATCTTGCTCTGGATTTCGTATTCGCGCGCGTCCAGCACGCGGTCCGGCAAGCCCCGCTCGGGTGCCTGCCACGGCGGCGTGAATTCGTTGACATAGCCCTTCTGGTGCTCGAGCGGCTTGCCCCGCTCCAGCACCAGGACCTTCAGGCCCTTCTCCGTGAGTTCCTTCGCGGCCCAGCCGCCGGTGATGCCGGAGCCGATCACGATCGCGTCGAATTCGGTCGTTTGATTCATGGTTGTCCTTTCGCGCGATTCAGATGACGTTCTGGTACGGCCACGTCTTGACGTCGACGTCGCCGTCGAAGCGCCCCGGTACCGCGACGTAGCGCAGCTCCTTCGTGCTGCCG
Source organism: Massilia sp. PDC64 (assembly GCF_900101265.1). Taxonomy (GTDB): domain Bacteria; phylum Pseudomonadota; class Gammaproteobacteria; order Burkholderiales; family Burkholderiaceae_D; genus Telluria. Next base: position 418,662 of record NZ_FMZS01000005.1, on the reverse strand, counting down.
ATCTCGGACGTGAAATAGCCGTAGACGACGAGGTCGCGCAGGCGCAGGTAGAACGGCGCCTTCGGATCTTCGATGCGGGCCGCCAGTTCGAACGTGCGGCCTTCGTACGGGCTCGATGCGCGCAGGTCTTGCAGGATCGTAGTGGCCTGCGCCGGCGAGCAAGCGGCGAACCCGTGCCGGTAGCGCTGCTGCGCGCGCTTGTCGAGGTCCGCGAGACCGGCGCGGAATTGCGCCAGCTCGTCCGCGTTCATCCAGTGCTTCGCCAACGCGTCGATGAAGTGCGGTACGCCCGCCGCGACGGCGCCCGGCGTGTCGGTGACGGGGATGATGGTGTCGGCCGCCACCGTCAGGATCTTCAGTTCAGGTTTGGTGAGACCGGTGGACCGTGCCGCGCCTGCGCCGGCGGCTTGCAGGGCCGCCGCGGCCGAGGCGCTGGTCCAGGCGCCCGCCGTGCCGACGCCGGCCAGCAGCGCGCCCAGCGCCGCCCGGCGGGACGGGCTCGCGGGCCCGGTCCCTATCGTATGGATCTTCATGCTTCTGTCTCCGCGTGTGTCGTTCTTTTTGGTCAGGATAGCACAGGTTTTATAATAATAATTCTGATTTTTTATTCCCTCGTGCAAACACGCCAGCCGGGTTGACGACCTGCTCCGCCAGCAGCTTCAGGCTGGCCGCCACTTGCGCGTCCAGGCACTGGCCCTGCGCGTCGAACAGCTTGACGCCGGCAGTATTGAGCGTCACGCCCAGCGGCGTGGGCCAGCCGCGCAGCGCGTGCACGATCGAGCGCATCGCGCCCAGGGTCGTGTTGCAGCCCTGCCAGCCGGCCGCCGTGACGATGCAGCCGACCGGCATGCCGTCCAGGTACACGCGCTCGTCCGCGCGCAGGTCTTCCAGCAGGTCGATGGCGTTCTTGACGAGGCCGGAGACACCGCCGTGGTAGCCCGGCGACGCGAAGATGACGGCGTCCGCGCGGCGCACGGCGTCGACGATGGCGCGCTGCGCCGGGCTGCGTTCGCGCACTTCGGGCGAGAACACGTCCAGCGTGCTGAGGGCTTCGCCGCCGAACAGCTGCGTTTCCGCGCCCAGTTCTTCCGCGTACTGCAGCGCCGTGCGCAGCGCGCTCTCCGTGCTGGAGCCGGGGCGGGTCGTGCCGCCGATGCCGACGATGAAGGGACGGTCGGCGAAATTTGTATCGATGGCATTCATGGTGATCTCCTGTTTAATCGGTGTTGACTTGTACGGCGAACGGCAGGTCGGCGCTGGAACGGCCGACGAGCAGATCGACGGGGCCCGGCAGGTCGGTCCAGCCGCCCTGCCACGTCTGCAGCCGGCGGCGGTCGATGGGGATGCGCACCGTGCGGGTGTCGCCCGGTTCGACGTGGACCTTGTCGAAGCCGACGAGCGTCAGTTCGGGCACGGTGCGGTAGACCTGCACGACTTCGGCGCCGGCGCGGGTGCCGGTATTGCGCACGTCGACCGTCACGACCCAGCCATCTTCTCCGTCCGTTGCGGCCGCGGCGTTGTGCAATGCGAACGTCGTGTAGCCGAAGCCGGCGCCGAACGCCTGGCGCGGTGCGATGCCGCGCGCGGCCAGGCCGCGGTAGCCGACGCGCGTGCCCTCGTCGTAGCGCAGGTCGCCATTCGCATCCGGCTGCAGCGACAGCGCCGGGTAGTCGCTGTCGTCGCGGGCGATGGTCACGGGCATGCGGCCGCCGGGCTCGCGGTCGCCCGCCAGCACTTGCGCCAATGCACGGCCGAATTCCTCGCCCGGATACCAGCAATGCAGCACGGCCTTCGCCTGCGCTTCCCAGCACGTGTCGAACGCGTGTCCCACGTTCGTGACGACGATGGTGTTCGGGTTCGCCGCGCACACCCGCTCGATCAGGTCGACCTGTTCGGCCGGCAGGCGGGTGTCGGCGCGGTCCTTACTCTCGACGCTGGCGTCCGACGTCTCGCCGACGACCAGCACGACGGCATCCGCCGCGCGCGCCGCGTCGACGGCGCGGGCCAGCATGGCCTCGTTGCTGTCCGGGCCGCGCACGCCGTACCACAGGCCCTGGCAGCGTGCGGGCGTGTAGCGCAGCTCCGCGACGACATCGACTGGCTGGCCGGCGCGCAAGTCGACCGTGACGCTGTCCGCGTCGCCGCTCTTCAGCCGACCCATCACGTCGCCGGGCGCCAGTTGTTCGTCGCGGCGGAACACCTCCACGCCGTCGACGACGAGGCGCAGCGCGCCCGTGCCGCCGATGTAGAACCGGTGCGGACCGTCGGCGGTGGCCGTCACGACGCCGCTCGCCCGCGTGGCCGCGGCCTGCTGCAGCGCGCCGGCCGCGTGCACGCCGTGGAACCACGTCAGCGAGTTCGTGTCGCGCGTCTCGCTCAGCAGCGGGCTGCCCGCGCAGTCGGGGTTGTCGAAGTAGTCGAGCGTCATGCCGCGCGTGCAGCCGTCCACGTCGCGCATCGGGCGCGCGGGCATGCGCGGCAGCTTCGGCTGCGGGTCGACACCGGGTTCGTACGCAACGATGGCGGCGCCGAAGCGGGCACGGAGCGCGTCCAGCGGCAGCAGCGCGTCCGGCCGCACGGCGATCTTGGCGAACGTGCCGCCCTGGAAGCACGGCGCGCTCGCGTTCGGGCCCAGCACGGCGATGCGTGGGTAGCGCGCGGGGTCCAGCGGCAGGATCGCATCCTCGTTCTTTACGAGCGTGAAGCCGGCGGCGGCCGCCTCCACCAGCAACGTGCCGGCGTCCCCGGCCGGCAGCGGCGTGCCCTTGCCCCTGCCGAAGCGGCGCGCCGTGCGTGCCACGCGTTCGGCCGCGTCGCGCAGGCGTTCGACAGCGACCTGCCCCTCCGCCACCGCGCCCGCGCTCTTCGCACCGAGGAAGCGCGCGGGCCCCGGCATCTCGAGGTCGAGGCCACCGTTCAGCGACGGCGCGGTCGAATGCGTGCCGAACCAGTCGCTCATGAACACGCCGTCGAACTTCCACTCGCCCTTCGCGACGTCGCGCACGACCTTGCCGGCCTCCGCGCACCAGGCGCCGTTCACCTTGTTGTACGCGGTGAGCATGCCCGCGCAGCCGGCTTGCGCCGCCATTTCGAACGGCGCGAGGTAGACTTCGCGCAGGGTGCGCTCGTCGACGACGGCATTCATGGAATCGCGCGCCGTCTCGCTGTCGTTGCACACGAGGTGTTTCGCCACGGCGCCCGTGCCGACGGACTGGCAGCCCTGGATCCACGCGGCGCCGAGCCGTCCGCACAGCAGCGGGTCTTCGGAAAAATATTCGAACGCGCGCCCGGCCAGCGGGCTGCGGGCGAGGTTCAGGTTCGGCGCGAGCATCAGGTCCACGTTGCGGCGGATCGCCTCGCCGCCGACGAGGCGGCCCACCCGCTGCACGAGGTCCCTGTCCCAGCTGGCGCCCAGCGCGACGGGGGCCGGCGTCAGCAGCGACACGTCGCGCTCGTCCACACGCGGGCCGGCGACGCCCATCGGGCCGTCCGCCATCGCCAGCGACGGGATGCCCGCGTGCGGGATGGCCGCCGTGGACCACATCGACGCGCCCGCCGTGAGCAGCGCCATCTCGTCGATGGTCAAGGTCGTATCTTTCATTGGAATGCCGGGATGACGTGTTGGGCCAGCAGGCGCAGGGTCTGGTCCGCGTAGGCCAGGCGCTTTTCCGTCAGCGGACCGGTGACGGTGCCGCACAGGATGTTGCCGATGCCGACCTGCTGGTACGCGCGCAGCTTGTCGATGACGGTGGCCGGGCTGCCGTACAGGCACCACGTGGCCATCCATTCTTCCGTCAACGCGCTGCCGGTGCGGTCGGTCTTCCTGTTCGCCTCGTCGGCTTCGGCCTTCGCGTTGAACGCGGCTTCGCGCTCGATCGCTTCCTGGTACGACGTCAGGATCTCCATCACTTCCTCGTGCGCCTGCTCGTCCGTCTCGGCCAGGTGGACGCACTGGTAGCTGTGCGTCGTCCACGACAGCGCGTCGGCGACCGTCTTCTCGTCATGGCCGGCCGCCAGCAGCTGCTCGTGGTATTTGCCGAAGTATTTTTTCACGTGCGTGAGCGGTTCCAGGCCGCCGATCTGCGGCGGCGTGAACGCGGGAATGAACGCGGGCCAGCCATTCACCGCGGCGCGCGCGATGCTCGCATCCTTCATCGCCACCGGCATCAGGCGCGCGTGCTTCTGGCCGTACGGGCTCGGGGCGATGCGCTGCAGCACGCGGCCCTTGTGGAAGCCATCCAGTTCGATCGCGTCGTCTTCCACGCGCTTGTTCCACAGCGCTTCCGCGGCCGCGAGGTTTTCCTCGGCGATGCGGCCGGCGTCCTTGTAGTTCACCCCAAAGCCAATCATCTCTTCCGGCGTCGTGCCGGAACCCACGCCCACCAGCAGCTTGCCCTTCGTGAGATGGTCGAGGATGTTGATGCGCTCGACGAAGCGGACCGGGTGGTGCAGCGGCACGGTCGTGACGGAGAAGCCGAAGTGCATATCCGGCAGCTTGGCCGCGAGGTAGGACGCGAACATGTAGCTGTCGCTGGCGACCGGCATGTAGCCGTTGAAGTGGTGGTCCGGCAGGAAGATGGCGTTGAAGCCGAGCTCGCCCGCCAGCAGGGCGTGCCGCTCCAGGTCGACGATCAGCTGGCGGTCGGCGTCCGGCGTCATGGTGCGGGCGTTGAGGAAGACGGAAAAGCGCATACAAGTCCCTTCTGGGTGGTGTCGAGGATAAATCATAATCGTAATTATGATTATGGTAGTTGCAGATATTTCGGCCGTCAATCTCTTTTATTCACCAAGTTGTTGGCTTCGCAGCAGCGGAGTGTTGCAAAAACCGCATATCGTTAGAACCCCCGCCCGGATATGGATATGTCAACATATTCGTTCTGCATCGGCCCTTCCCTTCGTAAGATGCCCCGACTCATCCATAACGAAAGGGACGCCATGACCGCCACCTCGACGCGCCGCCAGGCCCGCCTCCTCCAACGCCAGCAACAGGCCCGCCGCCTGCAAACGGCCGCCCTGCTGGCCCTGTGCATGCTGCCGGTGGCGGCCGCGTTCGCCGCGCCCAGCGTGTTCCCGACGGGCGTCACCCGCTACGAACCGCAAAAGGCGTGGAACGGCTACGTGCTGTTCTCGGGCCAGGACAAGAAGACGCATCTGATCGACATGAACGGCAACGAGGTGCACCAGTGGGCGCAGGAAGGCTTCCCGCCCGTGCTGGTGGACCCCGCCAAGGTGGGCGGCGCGCGCGGCCGCGTGCTGCTGCAACTGGCGCAGCTGCCGGGCGTGCAGACGGCCGGCAATGGCCTCGGCAATACCGCCATCGGCGAGCTGGATTGGGACGGCAAGGTCGTCTGGCGCTGGGGCGCGTCCGCGCAGACCGCGTACGGCGGATCGGACACGAACACCAACGCCGCACCCGGCGGCGCCGCGAAGCAGCACCACGACTGGGAACGCCTCGCCAACGGCAACACGCTCGTGCTGGCGAACCTCGTGCATGAGGTGAAAGGCTTCCAGGCGGCGCAGGTGCTGGACGACGTGCTGTACGAAGTCGACCCGCAAGGCAGGATCGTGTGGCGCTGGACGGCGTCCGACCACCTCGAGGAATTCGGCTTTTCGAAGGCCGCGCTGGACCAGTTGCGCAATGCCCCGCCGCGCGAAGGCGCCAAGGCCGTCGACTACCTGCACACGAACAGCGCCCGGGCGCTGGGCCCCAACAAATGGTTCGACGGCGGCGACGCGCGCTTCGCGCCGGACAACGTGATCATCAGTTCGCGCCAGGCGAACATCGTCGCCATCATCGACAAGAAGACGGGCAAGGTCGTGTGGCGCCTCGGCCCCGATTTCGCGCCGGCGGGCGGCAAGCTGCCGCGCTCCGTCGACCAGCTGATCGGCCAGCACGACCCGCACCTGATCGCGCCCGGCCTGCCCGGCGCCGGCAACCTGATCGTGTTCGACAACCAGGGCGAGGCCGGCTACCCGATCGTCAGCCCCGGCATCTTCCCGCACTCGCGCGTGCTGGAGATCGACCCGGTGAAGAAAGAGATCGTGTGGGAATACACGGCCGTGGACTCGCGCCAGACGCAATGGAGCTTCTACAGCGCCTTCATCAGCAGCGCGCGCCGCCTGCCCAACGGGAACACCCTCATCGACGAAGGCATGAACGGCCGGATCTTCCAGGTCACGCCGCAGGGCGAGATCGTGTGGGAATACGTCAGCCCGTTCTACGGCGACTCGCTTGTGGGCGGCAGCGGCCGCACGGTGCGCACGAACTGGGTCTATCGCGCGCAGCCCGTGCCGTACGACTGGGTCCCGGCCAATACCCCGCGCAGCGAGCGTCCGCTCGACACGGTCGCCAGCACGCGCTGATCCCTGTCCACCCTTTTCAGTATGACCTGCGGCGCGTGACCCGCGCGCCGCAGCGGTAACGCTCATCCTCATTTTTATAACGTTCAAGGAGAACTTCGTGTTTTACGCATCCGCAGCACAACTCGGGACCAGGCGCCACGGCGCGCCGGCCGTTTCACGCACCACCATCGCGGCGGCGGCCATGATGATGTGCGCCGGATGCGTGTGGGCGCAGGAGAACGGTCCGAATGCCGCGACTGCACCCGTGCTGATCGCTGCCGCCGATGTCAGCCCCGATCCGGCCGCCACGCAACCGCTGTCCGAGACGATCCAGACGGTGCTCGTGTCCACCCGCCGTCGCGTGGAAAGCTCGCAAAGCGTGCCGACGCCGATGACGGTGCTGAACGGCGACGAGCTGGAAGCGAACCGCGTCTACCGCGCGCAGGACCTGCAGCAGCTACTGCCCAGCACGACGATCAACTACGTCCACGCCCGCCAGATGAGTTTTGCCGTGCGCGGTCTCGGCAACAACCCGGCCAGCGACGGCCTGGAAGGCAGCGTGGGCCTGTACCTCGACAACGTCTACCTCGCCCGCCCCGGCATGGCCGCGTTCGACGCGCTCGACATCGAACAGCTGGAACTGCTGCGCGGTCCGCAGGGCACGCTGTTCGGCAAGAACACGACCGCCGGCGTCGTCAACATCTCGTCGCGCAAACCGACGCACACGGCGGAATCGCAGGCGGAAATCTCGGCCGGCAGCTATGGCTACGTGCAGGGCAAGCTGGTGCTGAACCGTCCCGTGACGGACGACCTGGCCGCGCGCCTGTCCGTGTACCGCACGCAGGACGACGGCTATATCCGCAACCGCTACAACGGCAGCCGCGTGCAGGGCGGCCTGCGCCAGGGCCTGCGCGCCCAGGCCCTGTATGAGCCGAACAAGGACTTCAGCCTGCGCGTGATCGCCGACTACAACGAGGAAGACTCGAACAACGGCACGTTGATTTTCTATAACGCGGGCGCGACGGGCAAGTACCTGGCGCAGGCGGCACTCGTCGGCGGGCATCCGGTGACGAATCCGGAAGACCGCGCCGTGAACCTCGACAACGGCTCGCACGTGAACGTGCACCAGGGCGGCGTGTCGGCGGAAGCCAACTGGAATCTCGCCAACGCCAGCCGCGTCACGTCCATCAGCGCGTGGCGCTACTGGAACTTCGTGCCGCACAATGACGACGGCCTCGACGTGCCGGTGACCCTGAACGTGGGCCAGTCCGCGAAGCACCGCCAGTTCACGCAGGAGCTGCGCTGGGCCAGCGCCCCCGGTGCGGTCGACACGGTGGCCGGCGCCTACTATTACTACCAGGAGCTGGAGAACAACGCGTTCACCGTCAACGGCCCCCTCGCCGACCGCTTCAACGGCAACCCGATCGGCGCGTGGAACGATGTCACGAGCAATTCGCCGGGCACCCTGCGCGTCAACAGCTACGCCCTGTTCGGCCAGGCCACCTGGCATGCTTCGGACCGCTGGGACCTGACGGCCGGCCTGCGCGGCACGTACGAGGACAAGCGCGTGCGCGTGATCCGTTACGCGCCGGTGGGCCCGGCCGTCACGGGCCCTGCCCTCACCGTGCGCAACGCCCGCTACGGCGCCTACGATTCCGGCCCGCTCGCGCTGCACCAGTCCAGCCCCAGCGCGCTGCTGTCCGCCGGCTACAAGGCCTGGGAGGACGTCCTGCTGTACGCCAGCCTGTCGCACGGCGAGAAATCCGGCGGCATCAACCTGCAGGTGCCCGGCGCCGCCGGCGCGGCGTCTCTGCTGGTGGGCGCGGAGCGCGCCAACGCGGCGGAACTGGGCGTGAAAAGCACCTTGCTGAACCGCCGCCTGCAGCTGAACGCGAACCTGTTCGCGACCGTCGTCCACGGCTACCAGAGCAATGCCTACGACCCGACGACGCGCACGTCCTACCTGACGAACGCCGGCGACGTACGTACGCGCGGCATCGAGCTGGAAGCCCTCGCGATTCCGGTGCGTACGCTGCACATCCAGGCCAACGTGTCCTTCAACGACCCGCGCTACCTGACGTACAAGAACGCGCCGTGCCCGCCGGAAGTGAATGCCGTGTCGTGCGACCTGTCCGGCCGCGACGCCCTCGTCAACGCGCCGCGCCGCACGGCGAACGTCGGCGCCCGCTGGGAGCATCCGCTGGACGACACGTGGCGCGCCTACGTGAACGGCAACGTCTCGTACCGCTCGTCGACGTACGGCACGCTGGACGCATCGAAATACTCCCGCATCCCGGCGTACGGCCTCGCAAACCTGTCCGCCGGCGTGCGCTCGAACGGCGAGCACGCGTGGGACGTGCAGGTCTGGGCCCGCAACCTGTTCGACCGCCAGTACTACACGAGCATGTGGAACGGCACGTTCGGCTCGTACAACGCCGTCATCGGCACGCCGCGCACGATCGGCGCGACCGCCCGTCTCGATTTCTAAGCAAGGAACCATCATGAGCAAAACCGACCAGAAACGCCGCGCCGTCATCAAGGGCCTGCCCGCCCTCGCCCTCGCTCCGCAGGCCCTGCTCGCGGCCGACCGCAAGGACCAGCAGCCGAACATCGTCTTCATCCTCGCGGACGACCTTGGCTACGCCGACCTGAGCGTCTACGGCAACACGGATTTCGCCACGCCGAACCTCGACCGCCTCGCCGCGCAGGGCGTGCGCTTCACGCAGGCGTATGCGAATTCCGCCGTGTGCTCGGCCACGCGCTTCGGCCTGATCACGGGCCGCTACCAGTACCGCCTGCGCGGCGGGCTGGAAGAGCCGATCGCCGGGGCATCGAAGACCATCGGCCTGCCGCCGCAGCACCCGACCCTGCCGTCGCTGCTGAAGAAGGCGGGCTACCGCACCGCCCTGTTCGGCAAGTGGCACCTGGGCTACCTGCCCGTGTTCGGTCCCCTCAAGAGCGGCTACGACGTCTTCTTCGGCAACTACGGCGGCGCCATCGACTACTTCACGCACAAGCCGGGCGTGGGCCCGGAGGTGCCGGAAGACCTGTACGAAGGCGAAGTCCCCGTGCACAAGGTCGGCTACTACACCGACCTGCTGGCGGACCGTGCCACGGAATACATCGGCCAGCAGGACGGGAAACAGCCGTTCTTCCTGTCGCTGCACTTCACGGCGCCGCACTGGCCGTGGGAAGGTCCGGGCGACGAAGCCGTGTCGCGCGACATCGGCAACATCTTCCATTACGACGGCGGCAACCTGGCCACGTACGGCAAGATGGTGACGGGCCTGGACACCGCCATCGGCCGCGTGCTCGACGCGCTGCAGCGCAAGGGCCTCGCCGACGACACGATCGTCATCTTCACGAGCGACAACGGCGGCGAGCGCTTCTCGAAGACGTGGCCGTTCAGCGGCCAGAAGACGGAGCTGCTGGAAGGCGGCATCCGCGTGCCCGCGATCGTGCGCTGGCCCCGCCGCCTCGGCGCCGGCAGGACCACGGACCAGGTCGCGATCAGCATGGACTGGCTGCCGACCCTGGTCGCTGCGGCCGGCGGCGCGCCCGACCCGGCCTACCCGCCCGACGGCCAGAACCTGCTGCCCGTGCTGACGGGCCAGCGCGCACCCGGCGAGCGCACGCTGTTCTGGCGCTACAAGGCGAACGCCCAGCGGGCCGTCCGCTCCGGCAACTGGAAATACCTGCGCATCAACGGCAACGAGTTCCTGTTCGACGTGGCGAATGACCAGCGCGAACGCGCCAACCTGGCGCAGCGCCATCCGGACGTGTTCGAGAAGCTGAAGGGAGAATGGGAGAGCTGGAGCGCGAGCATGCTGCCGATCACGGCGGACGTGCGCACGCACGGCGTGAACGGGAAGGTGCAGGCCGACCGCTACCACGCGGAGGGCACGGACTGATCGCGCGGCGACCGGACTTAATCCTGGGTCGCGTCGTCCTTGTCGTCGCGGCCCAACAACTCGCTGGTCCACTCCTGCCACGTGCACCTGGGGCAGCGCCGCCACAGCAGGATCAGGAAAAACGTCGCGCAGCCACCCGCCAGCACGACCGCGTGCAACGCGAGATCCGGTTCGAGGCCGTAAAGTAAATCCAGCATGGCGCACCTGCCTTCCCGGCGGAATCATTCATGGCAATACCGCATGATTCCAATGTAGACCAAGCCCGCGGGCATGTCTAGTGCGCTTCAGCGCGCTTCAGATGGGCTTCAGGAATAACCCGACGGTGAGCGCGATGCCGATGCAGACGATGGCGACCCGCAGCGCCTTCTCGTTCACGCGGTGCAACGCCCACGCACCCAACAGCCCGCCGATGATGGCGCCCGTCGCCAGCACGCCGCACTGCAGCCAGTGCAGCTCGGGCGACGTCAGGAACAGGACGACGGCCGACGCATTCATCACGCCGGCGAGCACGTTCTTGGTGGCGCCGGCATTGCGCGCGGCGAGGCCCGCCATCGTCAACGCGGCCAGCATCAGGATGCCGATGCCGCCGCCGAAATAGCCGCCGTAGACGGCGATCAGGAACTGGGCCACGGCCGTCGCTACGGGCCCCAGGTGCACGGCGCCCGCCGCGCCGGGCTTGCGGAAGAAGCTCCCCCACGTGAACACGGCCGTCGCGAACAGCACGAGCCACGGCACGAGCCGCGCGAACACGGCGGGCGAAGTGTGCAGCAACAGCAGCCCGCCCGCCGCGCCGCCGGCGATACTCAATACGAACAGCGCCCAGAACGGCAGGCCGCCCGCGCCGCTCACCAGCTTGCGGCCGGCGAACCCGGACGTGATCTGCGCGGGGAACAGCGCGACCGTCGAGGTGATGTTGGCGGCCAGCGGCGACATGCCGGACACGATCAGCGCAGGCAGGGTGACGAACGAGCCGCCGCCCGCGAGCGCGTTCTGCACGCCGGCCCACAGGCCGGCCAGGAAGACGAGCAGCAGCATCATGCTGCCGCTCCGTATTGACGTTCGAGGGCGATGGCTGGGCGTGGTGTCGGCATGGCGTGAAGATGAACTCGGGGAGGCTCATCTTACACCGCCGGCGGTCAGTGGCCGCCCTTCTCGCCGTTCTTGTGCCCGTGGTCGGCGCCCTTGTCGCCGCCGTGGGCCGACGCCGGATGCGGTTGCGGTTGCGGCTGCGCCGGTGCATGCGGCGCCGGTTGCGGATGCGGGGCCGGCGCAGGCGGCTGTGGACGCGGTGCGGGCTGCGGCGCGACATGGGCCGGCGGCTGCGGACGCGGTGCGGGCTGCGGCGCAGCGTGAACTTGTGGCTGCGGACGCGGCGCAGGCTGCGGCGCGACGTGGGCCGGCGGCTGCGGACGCGGTGCAGGCTGCTGCGTGGCGTGGGCCGGCGGCTGCGGACGCGGTGCGGCCTGCGCCACAGCGTGCACCTGCGGGTGCGGACGCGGTGCAGGCTGCGACACGGCGTGAACCAGCGGCTGCGGACGCGGCGCCTCGTGCACCACAGGATGCGGCGCCGGTCCAGGCGCAGGGACGCGCGGTTGCGCCATCATCCCGTGTGCGGCGCGCGGCTGGTCCGCCGGCCCGCGCCGGCCGGGGTGCGCCGGCTGCGGAGGGCCCGCCTCCGCGGCGGTCGCACCGGCGCCCGTGCCGCCACGCGCGGCCAGCTGCGGGGCATTCTGCGGGCCGTGCGCGCCCGGCGGCATCGCACCGGGCGCGGACGGTTGTGCGAGCAGGCCATGTGCGGCGCCCCGCGGCCCGTGCACCGGCTGCGGACGGCCCGCCTCCACGGCGGTCACACCGGCGCCGGTGCCGCCGCGCGCGGCGAACTCCGGACCGTTCTGCGCACCGCGCACGCCCGGCGCCAGCGCGACCGGCTGGCGGCCGACGGGCGGCGGCGCCCCGTGGACGGGTTGACCAGGCTGCCCAGGCATCATCCCCGGCCGCCCCGCCTGCGCGATCGGACGTCCGTCCGCCGCGACGCCCGGCACGGGGCCGCGCCCCGGCTGCGGCGTCACCGGCTTGCCGATGGCCGGCCGCAGCACGCGCAGCGGCACCGGTCCGTGGACGGCGATGCGCGCATCCGGACGGACTGCCGCCGGCCCGGGTGCGCGCACGAATGCATGCGCCGGCAACGCCCGCGCGACGGCGACGCGCTGCAGCACGGGCGCCGGCGGCAACCGCCCGGCCGGCGGCGTGCCGATCCGGCTTTGCGGCAGCGGCCGCGCCTGCGGTGCCGCCAGCACGGGTGCCGCGCGCGCCACGCCGGGCGGCAGCAACAGGCCCGCGCGCGCCGTCGGCGCGGCCTGGGCGAACTGCTGCGCGGGCATCGCCACGACCGCGCCGGGCACGGTCCGGTTCCGGTAGGTGATGTTCGTGATGTTGTTGACGATGGTCGTCTGGCGGATCACGGTATTCGTCACGTTGACGTTCGTGATGTACGTGGGGCTCGCGTGGTACGGCGGCCGGTAGGGTTCGTACGGCGCCAGCGGGAACCAGGCGACGCCCGGATCGGAGCGGCCTCCGAACGCCAGCACGGTCCCGACGAACGCCACCAGCGCAGGGGCGTACACGGGCTGCGCGCGCGGCGGCGCCGGCACCCACGCCCACGTGTCCGGCGTGCGCACCCAGCGGCCGTAATGCGACACGGCGTAACCGTAAGGCTGGTCGTCGATCCACGTCCAGCCCCACGGATCGATCCAGGCCCAGTGGCCCGCGTGATACGGTGCCCAGTTGCGGGGTGCACGGTCCGGCACCCACACGGTGCCGTATTCGGGCACCGTGCGCCAGCTGCCGTAATCGTCGAGGTCTTCCGCGCCGACGACGCCCTGCGGCACGTAGCGCCGCGCGATGGCGCGCTCGTAGCGCTGGTCGCGCGCCAGCGCCCAGCGGTCGAATTCGTCCGGCGGCGCGGGCGGGAGCAGCACGTAGTTGTTCAGGTCCTGGCCGCCGAAGCGGTAGCCCTGCCCCGGGGCGAGCGACAGCGACGTGCCGTCGCCGTACACGTCGCCGGCGCCGTTCAGCACCGTGACGTCCGTCGTGCTGCCGTCCGGTGCGACGGCGAGGCGATAGTCGCCGGGCTGGCGCGCGACGAAGGCGAGATTCGGCGTGTCCACCTCGACCGTCTCGCCCGGCGCGAGACGGCGCACGTGCAGGTCGATGCGGCCCTGCGACACCTGCAGCTGCGTGGTGCGTTCGTCGGCCGCGAGCACGGTCAGCAGGGTGCCCGCATCCATGCGCGCGATGGCTGACCCGAACTGGGCTTCGTCCCGGCCGCCGGCGTCCGTCCACAGGCGGTCGCCCGCGACGAGGGGCCGGTTCAGCGGCGCTTGCGCCCAATCATTGGCGCCGGCCGGCGAAAAGCTGACGGGGCCGGCAAGATACGCGATGCGGCCCACGCGCGCGGGTGGGTCCTGCATCTGCGCGGAGGCGGTGGCCGCGGCCAGCGCCAGCCCGAGGGCGATGGCCGGGCGGAGGATGTTCGATGCGCTCATGATCGTCGATACAACGTGAGGATGATGCCCGATCATATTCCCGCCGCAGCGCACGCACGGTACGCTGTCACACCGTGTTACAGAAGTTGCATTCCGGTTCAGCGCATGAGGGCCGGATACGTGAACGCGACGAAGTGGACGGCGTTCAGCGCGAAGTGCGTGAGGATCGCGCCCTCGATGCGGCCGGAACGCAGGTACGCGGCGGCATAGCCGAACCCCGCCAGCGTGGCGAACACCACGAGCATCGGGCCCCCGGCCGCGTGCGCGAGGCCGAACAGCACGGTCGACACGACCACCGCGACGGCCGTGCCGGCACGCCATCCGCCCATGCTGCGCGCCAGTCCTGCGAGGAGGAACCCGCGGAAGAACGCCTCTTCCGTCACGCACGTGATCAACAGGTTGTTCACGAGGAACCAGGGCGTGGCCGGCAGCCATTTCACGTCGGGCCGCACGACGCCGAGCAGCACGCCCGCGCCGAGGACGACTACGAGCGTCGCCGCCAGCACAGGCAGCGTGCGGCGCAGCATCGGCAACCAGTCGGCACGTGCGCGGATCGGCCCGCAGAACACGCCCATCAGCACGATGCCGGCGATGGCCTTGTCGAAGTTCGCGTACAGCGTGAACGGCGGCGCGCCGGCCGACACCTGCACATGGTCGAGCAGTACCGGATTATGGAAACCCGGCAGACGGTGCAGCGCCAGCAGCAACGCGCCCGCGCCAGTCAGCACGAGCAGCGGGATGCGCACCCGGGCCCGCCCACTCGCGCGTGCGCCGAACGCCAGCGCGAGGTAGACGAACGTGGCAGCGAGGCCGCGCGCATCGAGCACCCCGACGGCCATGCCGGCCGCGCAGGCGACCAGCAACATGACGCACCAGAGCCAGTCGCGGTTGCCGCGCACGGCCGGCGCCGGAATCCACAAACCCAGTACGGCCAGCGCCAGCGCGCCGAACGCGATCGACAGGTCGGGAGCGAGCGGCATGGTCAGCCGTGCGACCGTTTGTGCATCTGCTTGTGCATGCGCCGCAGGCCGAGCCACACGAGGCCCGCCACGACGGGTACCAGCGCGCCCGTGAGCATGTCCGGATTGACGGGCGCGCCGAGGCTCTTGAGTCCCTTGCCCGCATAACCGAGCAGGCCGACGACGTAGTACGAGATGGCCGCCACCGACAAGCCCTCGACGGCCTGCTGCAACCGCAGTTGCTGGGCCGCGCGGCGGTCCATCGATTGCAGGATTTGCCGGTTCTGGTTTTCCTGGACGATCGAAACGCGCGTGCGCAGCAGGTCGTTGACGTTGGCGATGCGGCGCGCCAGCGCTTCCTGGCGCGCGGCCGTCGACTCGCACGTGTTCATCGCGGGCGTGAGGCGGCGGTCCATGAATTCCTCCACGGTCGGCACGCCTTCGATGCGGGCTTCGCGCAATTCCTCGATCCGGGCCTTCACGAGGCGGTAATAGGCCTTCGATGCGGAAAAGCGGTAGCCGTTGTCGAGCGAGAGCTTTTCCAGGCGCGCCGCGAGCTTCGTGATCTGTGCCAGCAGATCCTGGTCGCCCGCGACGGCCTCGCCGGACACCATGCGCTCGGCGAGGGTCGCCAGCTCCGCTTCGATGTCGTCCAGGGCCGCGGACACCGTGCGCGCGGCCGGCAGGCCCAGGAGCGCCATCATGCGGTAAGTGTCGATCTCCAGCACGCGCTGCGCGAGGCGGCCGGCCTGCTGCGCGCGCATCTCGACGTCGCGCAGCACGAAGCGCGAAAAGCCGTCGGACTGGATCGCGAAATCCGTCCACACTTCACCGCCCTGCATCACGCGCGAGCCCACCAGGTTGTTGCTGGCGAAGCCGTCCTGCAGGGTGGCCGGGTCGGCCGCGCCGCGCTCCAGCAGCACGTGCGACGCCGACATCAGGCGGCCGTGCAGCCCCAGGATCCACGACTGCGGCAGGTGTGCAAGCGGCATGCGCGCGAACGCCTCCGCGATCGGCAGCCCTGGGGCGATCTTTTCCGTGAACGTGTACGTGGCGAACTCCGTGTGGCGTTCCCACTTGAGGCGGAAGCGGCCGAAGTCGTGATAGAAGTGATTGGCCGTCACGTTCGGCGCCGCGACACCGAAATGCCCGCACAGCGCTGCCAGCAGCGCATGCTGGTTCGGACCGTGCTCGCTGCGCGATCCGGACTCGCTGGCGCGGTATACGGCGAGGTGGGTGATGGCTTCGGGCGCTTCCAGCCGGAGGAAGGGACGCGAATGGATTTCGGCGGCCAGCGGAATGCGCTGGGCGTGGCTCAGGCTCGGGTAAGCGGTGGTCATGGTCGGTGATCGGCTCGGCAATATTTCTCATTGTACATGCGTATGCACAGCGCTGGAACGGCGTCGACCCCAACCTTGGCCGAATAAAGTTCAGCACAGGTCGAAACCGCCAACGCAGTCAGCCCAAATGACCACTTTGGTCCGACCACTTGCAACATTATCCCGACCAAACTAAGATGCGATCTTGGCAATCGCCTCCACTTTTTCCTGGACTGACACAATGAGAAAAATGCCCGCGCCTCCCGATGCGATTGCGACCGAGCCGCGACTGTATCGCGTGGTGTCGAGCCGGATCGAAGCGCTGATCCGGGAAGAGAACATCAAGCCGGGCGAACGCCTGCCCGCCGAGCGCGACCTGGCCACCAAGCTGGGTGTCTCGCGCACGTCGCTGCGCGAAGCGCTGATCGCGCTGGAACTGGGCGGCGTCGTCGAAGTGCGCGGCGGCTCGGGCGTGTACGTCAGCGAACAGGCGGCGCCGAAGGCGGCGCGGCCGGCGGCCGGACCCGGTCCGTTCGAAGTGCTCGCCGCGCGCCGCATGATCGAGGTCGAGGTCGCGGCGCTGGCTGCGAAGAACGCGACCCCGGCAGCCGTCGACGCGATCCTCGTCGCCGTCGAACAGATGGAACAGAACCAGGACAACCTGGGCGAGAACGAATCGGCCGACCGCAACTTCCACCTCGCGATCGCGCGCGCGGCCGGCAACAGCGCCCTCGTCGGCGTGATCGAATACCTGTGGGCCCAGCGCGGCAGCCTGTGGCACAAGCTGACGGAACACTTCCAGACCGAGGAACTGCGCCAGCTGACCCTCCTCGACCACCGCGCCATCCTCGCCGCCATCGCGTCGCACGACGTGGCCGGCGCCCGCCAGGCGATGCGCGCGCACCTGGACCGCGTGACGCGCACGTTCTCGCGCGGCTAGCCTCGACAGCATCATGGACATCTGGGTCGACGCCGATGCCTGCCCGGCCGTCATCAAGGACATCCTGTTCCGCGTGGCCGACCGCATGCAGCTCAACGTCACGCTGGTGGCCAACCAGTTGATCCGCGTGCCCGGCTCGCGGTTCATCCGGGCGCTGCAAGTGCCCGCGGGCGCGGACGCGGCCGATGCCGAAATCGTCGCGCGCGTGCAGCCCGGCGACATCGTCGTGACGGGCGACATCCCCCTCGCCGCCCTCGTGCTGGACAAGGGCGGCATGCCCCTGAACCCGCGCGGCGAGTGGTACACGAAGGACACCATCGCGCAGCAGCTCACGATGCGCGCGTTCATGGACGAGTTGCGCGGCAGCGGCGTCGACACGGGCGGGCCCGCCGCGTTCAGCCAGGCGGACCGGCAGCGGTTCGCGAACGCGCTGGATCGTGAACTGGCGAAGCGCGCGCGGTCCGGCCCCGCGTAAATCCGGTCGCCTCCTGCACGCATCGGGCGGCGGTGCTACCATCCCGGTCGCCCGTCGCGCCCATCCTGCGATCCTACACGAACACACAAGACAGGACGGCACGTCGGGTTCGTGCGCGCCGCCGTCCGGGCATGCGGCGGGCGCGCGTCACCCACTTAACAGGAGCCAGACCATGCGCGAACGCGTCATCACGAACCCGGACCATTACGAACCCTTCCTGCTGTCGCAGGGCATCCGGTTCGGCAACCTTCTCTTCATGTCCGGCCAGGCCGGCGCCGGTGCCGACGGCGCCATCGTCCCCGGCGGCTTCCAGGCCCAGAGCGAACAGGCATTCGCGAACCTGCGCCGCGCGCTCGAAGCGGGCGGTTCCAGCCTCGCCCACGTCATCAAGACCACCATCTTCCTGACCGACATGCGCCACCTGGACGAACTCGTCGAACTGCGCCGGCGCTACTTCACGGCGCCCTACCCGGCCGAATCGGTCGTGGAAGTGAAAGGCTTGTACGATCCGGCCGCGCTCATCGAGATCGAAGCCGTTGCGGCCGTCGCCGGGGCCGCGTAAATCATGACGGGCACCGTGTTCGCCGCCGCGCAATGCAGCGTCGTTGCCGGCGCCATCGCCGCCAACGTGCGCCGGCACCTGGACTTCATGGACGCCGCGCACGGGCAAGGCGTCGACGTCCTCGTGTTCCCGGAACTGTCGCTGACGGGCTATGAGCCGACCCTCGCGGCCGGCCTCGCGCAGGCCGCGGACACGGACTGTGTCGCGCCCCTGCGCGCACGGGCCCGCGAAACGGGGATGACGGCCATCGTCGGCCTGCCGCTGCGCTCGAGCGTGGCGGACAAGGCGTTCATCGCCGCGTTCATCCTGCATCCGGACGGCAGCCTGGCGGTGCAGACGAAGCAGCACCTGCACGCTGGCGAGGAACGGTATTTCAGCGCAGGCACGGGCGGATCGCTGCTGGACGCCGGCGGCATGCCGCTGGCGCTGGCGATCTGCGCGGATTTCGGCCAACCCGCACACGCGGCCGCGGCCGCGTCCGCGGGCGCGCGCCTCTACGCGGCGAGCGCCCTGGTCGGGGAATCCGGCTATCCGGCCGACAGCGCGCTGTTGCAAGGCCATGCGCAGCGCCACGGCATGGCGGTCCTGCTCGCGAACCATGGCGGGCCGACCGGCGGCTGGACGTCGGCCGGGCGCAGCGCGTTCTGGGACGAACAGGGACGGTTGGTCGCGGCGCTGCCCGGGCCGGGCGACGGCCTGCTCGTCGTCAGGGCGGGCGCCGACGGGTGGACCGCCTGATCACAGGAAGCCGAACAGCTTCTTGCCCGCGTTCGGGCGGCGCGCATCGATCATGTCGCCGATGCGCTTCCTGTCGAAGCGTTCCAGCAGTTTCTCGGCCCCGGCGCGTAATTTGAGGGCCAGTTCCTCCGGGTAGAGCGGCACGACCGCGAAGAACGCGATTTCCTTGCCGGCGTCGATGCGCAGCCGGTGGAATTCGTCCGGCACGCTGATGGACGGCAGCAGGATGCAGCCGTCGAACCGGACGTCCGCCGCATACGGCTGTGCCGGGTCACCGTTCGGCACCGTATGTCCCCAGCCCAGCCACGTGTCGTACTTGTGCGGCAGCCGCGCCAGCGTCTTGATCAGCCGGACGGGCCAGTACCAGCGCTCGTCCTCGAACGATTCCTTGTCGAGCTTCCAGTCCGGCGGCAGGGTGATCATCAACTCCGCATGGCGCGGGACGTCGGCGTCCGGCGGCGTCGCCATCGGCAGGTCGCTCATGCCGGACGTGACCAGCCGGACGAACGGGTACGCGTCCGTCGGCTTCACGATGTGCACGTCGATGTGGACTGTGTCGGACACCAGTTCGTGGAACACGCAATCGACGGGCCCGAGGTGCCGGTCGATGTGGTCCGAAATCTGCTGCAGGCAGATCTCGCCCTGCGGCGGCGCCCACGGCGTGCTCTCCGTGTGGTGATAGATCGGATCGCCGTGCAAAGACACGACGTTGCTGGCTCGGTATGCGCTCATCGCGGCCCCCTCGTATGCTGACCCGACGAGTCTAGCAGCGCGGGCGCCGCGAAAATGCGCGCTTTACCACTACGCGGCGAGTTCCGGTCGCCGCAGCGTGCCCACTGCCTGCGCGACCGACGACGCGTGCGCGCACATCGTCCCGGCCGCATCCGCGCTCTGCTCGACCAGTTCGGCAGTCTGCCGCGTCGTCTGCTCGATCTCGCGGATCGAATCGCGCACCTGCTCGATGCCGTCGCGCTGTTCCTGGCTCGCGCCCGAGATCGCGGTCATGATGTCGGCCACGCGCCGCACGGAGTCGACGATCTGATGCATCGCCTGTCCGGCTTCGTCCACCAGCCGGCCGCCCGCCTCCACGCGCACGACGGAGTCGCCGATCAGGTGCCGCACTTCCTTGGCCGCCTGCGCGCTGCGCTGGGCAAGACTCCGCACTTCGCCGGCCACGACGGCGAAGCCGCGTCCCTGCTCGCCCGCGCGCGCCGCCTCGACGGCCGCGTTGAGCGCGAGGATGTTCGTCTGGAAGGCGATGCCGTCGATGACGTTGACGATGTCCTGCACTTCGCGCGAACTGGAACGGATCGACTCCATCGTCTGCACGACGTCCGCGACCACGTCGCCGCCCTTCACGGCCAGCGCGGACGCCGATGCGACCAGCTCGTCGGCCAGCGCCGCGTGATCGACGTTGCGCTTGACGGTGGCCGTCAGGTGGTCCACCGCGACGGCCGCCTGCTCCAGCCGCGTGGCCTGCGCCGCGGCCCGCGCGGACAGGTCGGCGCTGCCCGCCGCCACCGCGCCGGACGTCTGCGTGATCAGGTCCATGTCGCGCGCCACCTGGTCCGCGCTGCTGCGCATCGCGCGCAACGTGTCGCGCAGGGTGCCGGCGCTCGCCGCGACGGCCGTCGTCTCGCGCTGCAGGCGGACGGCCAGGTAGGACAACACCGCCGCCTCGACGACGACGTACACGGCGTGCAGCAGCACGATGCCGATGCCCGGGTGCGTGAAACACAGCGTCGGGTAACCCCACGCCTGCAGGTAGTTGAACGTGAGGTGGTGGACGGCGGCCGTAGCGGCGGCCGCGACGATGACACGCCAGTCCTGATAGCAGACGAGGAAGGCGAGCAGCACGAAGATCCCGAAATGCAGTTCCGTCATGCCGTGCGCCTGGTGGATGTTCAGCGCGCAGAACAGCATCAGCGCGACGGCCACGGACAGCCGCGCGGCGAGGCTGCCCGGGGCGGCCACGATCAGCGCGGTCGGCACGAGCGCGAGCGGCAGGCCGGCCGCGAGCGCCAGCATCAGCGTGTCGTACACGGCGCCCAGCGCCAGCGACGTGGCGAGGAGCGCCCACAGAACGGCAAGGAACAGTTTGTCGGCGTTGTTGGCATGGTTGGCGGCAGGGCCGGATGAGGTCGGATGCATTTGTGACTTTCCTGGTTATCTATCCGTAACACATTGATTTTCCACGTCTATTTGCGTGGTAACGATCGATGATATTGAGAAATAGTCAGCGAATCCTCACCAATTGTCACAATGCACCGGCCTTGTTCCGAATGTATGCCGCTTTCCCTCATCAATACGCGCAAAAACAACAAGACGCGCCGGCGCGCCGGTTTTAGCCTTGCAGACATGAAGACAATCTCGATCATCGATTCCCACACGGGTGGCGAGCCCACCCGGCTCATCGTGGACGGCGGCCCCGACCTGGGCAACGGCCCCCTGTCCGAGCGGCTCGCGCGCATGCGCGACGAACACGACCACATCCGCACGGGCACCGTGTGCGAACCGCGCGGCTCGGACGTCCTCGTGGGCGCGTTGCTGTGCGAGCCCCATGCGCCGGACTGCGCGGCGGGCGTCATCTTTTTCAACAACGTCGGCTACCTGAGCATGTGCGGGCACGGTACCATCGGCCTCGTCGTGTCGCTGGCCCACCTCGGGCGCATCGGGGCCGGAACGCACCGCATCGATACGCCCGTCGGCGTCGTGACGGCCGAGCTGCACGGGGACGGTTCCGTCAGCATCGGGAACGTGCCGTCGTACCGGGCACGGAAGGACGTCCAGGTCGACGTCGACGGCTACGGCACCGTGCGGGGCGACGTGGCCTGGGGCGGCAACTGGTTCTTCCTCGTCGAGCGTCACGGGTTCGACGTCGTCCCCGCCAACATCCCGGCGCTGACGGCGTTCGCGCAGGCCGTCATGGCGGCGCTGGCGGCGCAAGGGATCACAGGCGACGGCGGTGCGCCCATCGACCACGTCGAACTGTTCGCCCCGTCGGACACGGCGGACAGCCGCAACTTCGTCCTTTGCCCCGGCAAGGCCTACGACCGCTCGCCCTGCGGCACGGGAACCAGTGCGAAACTGGCCTGCCTGGCGGCGGACGGCAAGCTGGAGGAAGGCGCCGTGTGGCGCCAGGAGAGCATCATCGGCAGCGTGTTCGAAGGGAGCTGGCGCCGCGCCGGGGACGCCGTCGCGCCGACGATCCGCGGCAGGGCCTGGGTCAGCGCCGAGTCCACGCTGCTGTTCGACGACGGCGATCCGTTCGCCTGGGGCATTCCGACCTAGGTCATCTTTATCTGCAGCGCATAAGCGCTCGGGCTCATTCCCACGTACGATTTGAACTGGCGGCTGAACGCGCTGTGGTCCGTGTAGCCGCATTCGTACGCGATCTCCGCGATCTTCGCGCCCGGATTCTGTTCGATCAGGGTGCGCGCGGCCGTCAGCCGGCACTGCACGAGCAGCTGCCGGGGCGAGTGCTGGAACACCTTCTGGAACAGCCGCTCCACCCGCGACAGCGACAGTCCGGCCTCTTCCGCCAGCGCCTTCAGCGAGATGTTTTCCTGATAGTTGTCGCTGATGTGCTGCGCGATCCGGGCGATCTGCCGGTACGCCGGATGCAGGTCGTCGAGCAGGCCGAGGTCCTGCGACGTGCCGATCAGGCCGACGACTTCGCCATCCTTGCCGAACAGCGGGATCTTCTTCGTGATGCACCACCCGCGGCTGCGGCCCGGATAGATGTGCAGTTCGAGCTGCTTGTCGATCGCCGTGCCGCTGGCGATGACCTGCCGGTCCTGTGCCAGGTACGTCTCGGCCAGCGCGCGCGGGAACAGTTCCAGCGCCGTCTTGCCGAGCACATCCTTCTTGTGCCGAACTCCGCAGCGGCGCACCATCGTGCCGTTAATGCTGAGATAACGCCCCTCGCGGTCCTTGACGAAGAAGGCGACGTCGCCGAGCGCGTCGAAAATCGCTTCGACGGCCTGCATGCCGATAGTGTCGATGGCCTGGATGGTGGTGTCGTCGATCATGGTGTCCTCCAGGACGTGACTATAGGCGCGTTGCCCTTGCATGGCAAACGGCCGTCGGACATTGTGCCGATTTCGGCCTCCCGGGTGCGCCCTTCACGCAAGACCCCGCCCGCAAACAGGCCTAGCATGGATGCTTTCGAAAGGAGACAAACCCATGTGGAAAGGTGTTCTTCCCGCCGTCACGACCAAGTTCAACGAGGACGGTTCGCTCGACCATGACGAAATGCTGCGCTGCTTCGGCATCCAGGTGGACGCCGGCGTGGATGGCCTCATCGCCTGCGGTTCGCTCGGCGAGGGTCCGATGCTGTCGCACGACGAGCGCATCCAGGTCCTCAAGCTCTGCAAGGAAGCGGCCGGCAGCAAGCCCGCGCTGCTGACCGTCGCCGAAGCGGCCACGAAGGATGCCTGCGCGCTGGCGCAGAAGGCGGCGAAAGCGGGCGCGGACGGCCTGATGGTCGTCCCCAGCACGATCTACCACACGGACCCGCGCGAGACGGTGGCGACCCTGCGCGCCATCGCGCAGGCGGGCGACCTGCCGATCATGATCTATTCGAACCGCCTTGCCTACCGCGTGGACGTGACGGTCGGGATCATGGAAGAGCTGGCGGACGATCCCCGCTTCGTCGCCGTCAAGGAATCGTCGGACGACATCCGCCGCAGCACGGACATCATCAACCGGTTCGGCGACCGCTTCGACCTGCTGACAGGCGTCGACAACCTCGCGTTCGAAGCCCTCACGGTGGGCGCCCAGGGCTGGGTGGCCGGCGTGGGCCTCGCCTTCCCGGAGGAAACGGTGGCGATCTGGCGCCTCGTGCAGGCCAGGCGCTACGACGAGGCGCTGCGCATCTACCGCTGGTTCCGCCCCCTGCTGGACCTGGACGTCTCGACCTACCTCGTCCAGAACATCAAGCTCGCGGAAGCGATCGCGATCGGCTCGAACGAACGCGTGCGCGCACCGCGCCTGCCGCTCGCCGGCGAGCGCCGCGCGCAGGTGGAGCGCACGGTCCGCATCGCCATGGCCAACCGCCCCACCCTCCCCGCGCTGGCGTGAAACGGCCGGACGTGATCGTCGTTGGCGCCGGCATCGTCGGCGCCGCCTGCGCGGCGGAGCTGCAGGCGTTGGGGCGCGACGTGCTGCTCATCGACAGGAATACCCCCGGCGGCGGCGTGACGGCGGCCGGCATGGGCCACCTCGTCGTCCTCGACGAGACGGACGATGAACTCGACCTGTGCCTGCTGTCGCTGGCGCGCTGGGACGACTACCTGTCCACCCGCGCGGACATCGCGGAACACGTCCGCTGCGGCACGCTGTGGGTGGCGGAAGACGAAGCGCAGCTGGCCCATGCGCGCGCCCGTGCCGAACGCCTGGCACGGCGCGGGTGGGATGCCGCCGGCGTCTCCGGCGACGAACTCGCGCGCATGGAACCCGCGCTGCGCGCCGGCCTCGCGGGCGCCGTCCGCGTGGCGCGCGACGGTGTCGTGTATCCGCCCGCCGTCGCGCGCGACCTGGCCGGCACGCTCGTCGCGCTGGGCGGGCGGACGCGGTTCGGCACGGCCGTCGCCCGCGTCGACGACGGCGCGATCACGCTCGCCTCCGGGGAACGCATCGACGCCGGCGACGTCGTCGTCGCGGCGGGTCCCGCCGTGACGCGGCTGCTGCCCGACATTCCCGTCTTCCCGCGCAAGGGTCACCTCGCCATCACGGCCCGCTACCCGAACCGCCTGTCGCACCAGGTGGTCAGCATGGCATATGGACAAACGGAAGCCGGCAGCGACGCCCTCGCCGTCGCGGCGAACGTCCAGCCCCGCATCACGGGCCAATGGCTGATCGGGTCGTGCCGCCAGGATGGGATCCCCCATGCGGACGTCGATCCGCGCGTGCTCGCCCGGGTGCTGCGCGCGGCCATCGCGCTGCTGCCCTGCCTGGCCGACATGAAGATCATCCGCAGCTGGACCGGCATGCGGCCCGCGACGTACGACGGGCGCCCCGTCATCGGTCAGCATCCGACGCTCGCCAGGATATGGGTCGCGGCCGGCCACGAGGGCCTGGGCGTGACGACGGCGTTCGGCACCGCGCAGCTGCTGGCCGACCTGATGCTGGACCGACGGCCGTCCATCGATCCCGCCCCCTATTCGCCCATGAGGTTCGCCCATGTCCCCGCATGATTCCCCGGTCCGCCTGCTGGTCGACGGCGTCGCGGTCGCCGTCCCTCGCGGCGTCACCGTCGTCGCGGCGCTCGTCGCCGCTAATGCACTGTGCACGCGCCGATCCGTCACGGGCCAGCGCCGGTTCGCGTTCTGCGGCATCGGCCAATGCCAGGAATGCCGGGTCACCGTCGACGGTGCCATGAACCAGCTGGCGTGCCGGACGATCTGCGCGGACGGCATGGCCATCGAGACAGGAGGCGACTGGTGAACAAGGTATTGCACATCGTCGGCAGCGGCCCGGCGGGGTTGTCCGCGGCGCGGACGGCCCTCGATGCCGGCGCAAGAATCTGCCTGATCGACGATAATCATGCCCCGGGCGGCCAGATCTGGCGCGGCGGACCGGCGCGCTGGACCGACGCCCGCGCGCGGGACGCGTGGAATACGCTGCGCGGCCACCCCGGCTGCACCGTGATGCAGGACGCCCAGGTCATCGGCTGCGTGGATGGGAGCACGCTGCTCGTGGAAACGGGCGGACGCGGCGTTGCCGTCCCGTTCGAGCGTCTCGTGCTCTGTGCTGGCAGCCGCGAATTGACGCTGCCGTTCCCCGGCTGGACGCTGCCCGGCGTCACGGGCGCCGGCGGACTGCAGGCGCTGATCAAGGGCGGCATGCCCGTGTGCGGACGCCACGTCGTGATCGCGGGCACGGGCCCGCTGCTCCTCGCGACGGCGTCCACGGCGCTGCGGGCGGGTGCGCAGGTGGCCGCCATCGTCGAGCACCAGTCGTGGTCGCGCCTGTCCGCGTTCGGCTTCGGGCTGCTGTCGCGGCACGGAAAGAAGTTCCTGCAGGCGGCGTCGCTGTTCGCCGAGCTGCGCGGCATCCCGTACGTGACGGGCGCGCAGCTCGTCGAAGCGCAGGGTGACGACGTGCTGCGCGGCGTCGTCGTCCGGGCCGGAGGCAAAGACATCCGGTATGCGTGCGACTTCCTCGCGGCGGGCTTCGGCCTGGTCCCGAACACGGACCTCGCGCGGGCACTCCAATGCGAAGTCGTCGACGGCGCGATCCGGGTCGACGACGCGCAGCGGACGAGCCGCGCGGACATCTGGGCCGCCGGCGAATGCACCGGCATCGGCGGCGTCGACAAGGCAGTCGCCGAAGGCCGCATCGCGGCACTCGATGCGCTGGGCCTCGCCCCGTCCGGGCGCGACCTGCCGCTGCGGCGTGCATCGCACGCGTTCGCCGCACTGCTGGCGCGCACGTTCGCGCCAGCCCCGTCGCTGCGGGCGATGTGTGGGCCGGAGACGATCGTGTGCCGCTGCGAGGACGTGACCAGGGCCCGCCTGCTGCCGCACCGCGACTGGCGCGAAGCGAAACTGGCGACACGCGTCGGCATGGGCCCCTGCCAGGGCAAGACCTGCGGCGCCGCGTGCGCCTTCCTGTTCGGGTGGTCCCACGAGGATGCCCGGACACCCCTCATGCCCGCGACCGCGCGGGCGTTGTCCGACATTGCAAACGAAGGAGAAGCATGAACATTGGCGGTACCGACAAACAGGCGGCACTCGACGCATTGACCGACATGACGGCGGGCGCCGTGCCGATCGCACCGGCCGAGCACCGGGCGCGCATCGCACGCGCCCAGGAGGTCATGGCCGCGCAGGGCATCGCGGCCGTCTACCTCAACGCCGGCAGCAACCTGACCTATTTCACGGGCACGAAGTGGAATCCGAGCGAGCGTATGGTGGGCGCCATCCTGCCGGCGCACGGCGACCTGGTGTACATCGCGCCCGCGTTCGAGGAAAGCACGATCCGCGACTTCATGGTCGTCGAAGGGGACATCGCCGTGTGGGACGAGCACGAGGCGCCGGCCGTGCGGCTGCGCGCCGTGCTGGAGCAGCGCGGCATCGCGCCGGGCAGCGTGCTCGCCATCGACGACAGCACGCCGCTGTTCCTGTTCGACGCCATCCGCGCCGCGACGGACGGCTACGCCTTGCAGAACGCGCATCCGGTGACATCGCACTGCCGCAGCCGCAAGTCGGACTCGGAGATCGCCCTGATCCAGCGCGCGATGGACATGACCCTGGCCGTCCACGTGGCGGCGGCCTCGATCCTCCACGAAGGCATCACGACGAAGGAGGTCGAGGAATTCATCCACCTCGCGCACCGCAAGGTGGGTGCCAGCGGCTCGTACTTCTGCATCGTGCTGTTCGGCGAAGCGACGGCATACCCGCACGGCGTCAGCTACGTGCAGACGCTCAAGCGCGGCGACACGGTGCTGATCGACACGGGATGCAAGGTCCACAACTACATCTCCGACATCACGCGCACGTACGTGTTCGGCGAACCGTCCGAGCGCCAGCGCTTCGTGTGGAATGCGGAAAAGGCGGCGCAGCAGGCCGCGTTCGACGCCGCACAACCCGGCGTGCCGTGCGAAGAGGTGGACAAGGCCGCGCGCCGCTCGCTGGAAGCGAACGGCTTCGGTCCCGGCTACAAGCTCCCCGGCCTGCCGCACCGCACGGGCCACGGCATCGGCCTGGACATCCACGAAGGTCCCTACCTCGTCGGCGGCGAACGCCGCGTGCTGGAGCCGGGCATGTGCTTCTCGAACGAGCCGATGATCTGCGTGCCGGGCGAATTCGGCGTCCGCCTCGAAGACCATTTCTACATGACGGCCACCGGGCCGAAGTGGTTCACGCAGCCGGCGGCGAGCCTG
The DNA here is from genome assembly GCF_900101265.1 of Massilia sp. PDC64. Classification (GTDB taxonomy): domain Bacteria; phylum Pseudomonadota; class Gammaproteobacteria; order Burkholderiales; family Burkholderiaceae_D; genus Telluria. Next base: position 390,984 of record NZ_FMZS01000005.1, on the reverse strand, counting down.
GAGAACCCGTTCGCGGCGGGATGACCTCGCGCAGGAACGCATCCGTCGCCTCCACCGTCGGCGCCAGCCACGGATCGAACAGCCAAAAGCTGTGGGGCGTGTCGGGCACGGGCACGACCCGGTTCGGCACGCCCAACCCCCGCAGTTTTTCCACCATCTGTTCCCGTCCCAGGCTGAAACGCCGCTGCGCGCTGACGATGAACAGCATGGGCGGCGTCGTTGGCTTCACGTGGACCAGCGGCGAGGCGTCGCGCCACAGCGCCGTCTTCTCCGCATAGCGGCCGCCGAACCACGCGCCGGCGGATGACGGCTGCTTCGCGGGGTCGTCCTCGTACTTGCGTGCTTCCTCGGACGTGAAATCCGACAGGCCGTCGATGTTCACGATCGCCTGCACGTCGCTCGGCACGGCACCGCCGTCCGGATCGAAGCGAGGGTCTCCGTTCGTTACCCCGGTCAGCGCCGCGATCTGGCCGCCGGCCGAGCCGCCCCCGATGGCGATGCGGGCCGGGTCGATGCCATACTCGCCCGCATGCGCGCGCACCCAGCGCACGGCCGCCTTGGCGTCGTGGATGGCGGCCGGATAAGGCGCTTCCGGCGACAGGCGATAGGTGATCGTCGCGGCGACATAGCCCCGTTCCGCCATGCGGATCGCCATCGGCGCGAAGTTCGCGCGCACGCCCGCGCGCCAGCCGCCGCCGTGCACGAACACGATCGCCGGGCGCGGCGTCCCGGCGTCTCCCGCCGGCAGGTACAGGTCCAGTTTCAGGTCGTGTGCGGCCCGGCGCACGTACGTGACGTCGGTAACAGCCCGCACGGTCGGGGGCACGGCGCGGCTCGCGATCCGGATGAACGGATAGGCCGGCGCCAGCTTCGCGTACGTCGTCTCCGCCGTGTAGCTTTCCGGCGCGGGCGCTTTCAACGCCGGCGCCGCGCATCCGGCCAGCAGCACCATCCAACACATCGCAACGCGCATCCCCGCCTCCGCTTCATCGTGGACAGCCAGTATGCCACCGAAAAACACATCCCGGCTAGTCCACCTTGCAAAAGTGGCCAGACCAACCTAGAATGGTCTGGCCAAATAAAGGACAGGCCATTCAATCAGCCGTCCATCATATAAAAACGACCGGAGACTACACGGTGCCGCCAACCAGATTGCTCGCCATCCTGGCCGCTTTCGCGTGCCTTGCCGCCCCTGCGCACGCCGAGGGCCCTTATCGCAACCCCGACAACAAGAACCCCAACGACACGGCCGAAGGCACGTATCCCGTACCGTACAAGAAGCCGGTCGTCGCCGAGATCGCGGCAGCGCTGCAGCGCATCCGCGGCTATGTGGACAGCCAGACCCCCACGCGCATCGTCCACAAGGGCAGCGGCGCGCCCGTCACGGATTTCCGCACCCCGGTCGCCGACGCGGTGGTCGCAACGGGCGACGCCGACTTCGGGCTGCAGGCCTACGAGATGGGCGTCGTCCACGCCGGCCTGCTGAAGGCCACGGCCGCCACGGGCGACAAGAGCTATACCGCGCTTACGCAGCGCCACCTGCAATTCTTCGCCGACCGGCTCCCCTACTTCCGCGCGCAGGAACAGCGCTTCCACCTGGAGCGCGCCAACAGCTTCGCCCACTTCCTCGACCCGCGCGCGCTCGACGACGCGGGCTCGATGTGCGCCGCGATGATGCGCGCGCGCCAGGCCGGGATCGGCCCCGACCTGTCCGCGCAGATCCGCGTGTGCGGCGACTGGGTGGCGAAGCGCCAGTTCCGCCTCCCGGACGGCACCCTCGCGCGCCAGCGCCCGCAGGCCGTGTCGCTGTGGGCCGACGACATGTACATGGGCATCCCCGCGCTGGCGGAACTGGGCCGCATGACCGGCGACCGTGCCTACTTCGACGACGCCGTCAAGAACATCCTGCAGATGACGGACTACCTGTTCGACCCGCAGCGGAACCTGTACACGCACGGCTGGAACGCCAACAATCCTGACGCCCCGCGCTTCTACTGGGCGCGCGCGAACGGCTGGGCCGTGCTGGCGATGTCCGACGTCCTGGACGTGCTGCCGAAGGACCACCCGGGCTATCCGAAAGTCATGGCGCAGCTGAGGAAGACGCTGCGTGGCGTCGCCGAGCGCCAGTCCGGCGCGGGCCTGTGGCATCAGATGGTCGACCGCGACGATTCCTACCTCGAGACGTCGGCCAGCGCCATGTTCGTCTACGTGCTGGCGCACGCCGTCAACGAGGGCTGGATCAGTCCGACGACGTACGGCTCGATCGCGCAGGCCGGCTGGAATGCGCTGTCCACGCGCATCGACGCGCAGGGCCGTGTGGAAGGGACGTGCGTGCAGACGACGTTCGCGAGCGACCAGGTCTATTACTACAACCGCCCCACCAGCACGACGGCGATGCACGGCTACGGGCCGATGCTGCTGGCCGGCGCCGAGATGATCCGGCTGCTGAACAACCCGGCGGTCGACATCCAGTTCCGCGTCCGCACGTATCACTACGTGCCGAAGGACGGCGGACAGACCAGCTACCGCGAACATCCCTGACACCACCACGATGAAAGCCCCGACCATGCAAGCGAAAACGATGTTTTGCGCCGCAGGCCTCGTGCTGTGCGCGCACGCCGTTGCAGCGGACCGACTTACCGTCACCGTGACCCACGACCTCGATGCGGCCCGCCCGTCCGAGACGATCGTCATCCCCTGGCGGGACGTGAACGCCGCGCTGCCCGGCGCGTTGATCCAGCACCTCGTCGTGAAGGATGCGGCCGGCCGCGTGCTGCCCTACCAGGTGACGAACGTGGCGCCACTGGCAAAGGACCCGCAAGGCGTCGGCGCCGCCTACGGTGAACTGCTGTTCCAGCACGACTTCAGGCCCGGCGAGAAGACGGCGACGTTCGTCGTCGAGAAGAGCGACGCGCTGACGCCGCCGTTCGCGCCGAAGGCGTTCGCCCGCTACGTGCCGGAACGCCTGGACGACTTCGCGTGGGAGAACGACGTGATCGGCCACCGCACCTACGGCCCCGCCCTCGCCGCGCCCGCGCCGCCGGGCAGCGGCAAGGAAGTGCTGGAGACGAGCGGCCTCGATATCTGGTTCAAGCGGGTGGACTACCCGATCGTCGACCGCTGGTACAACAAGGGCCACGACCACTACCACAAGGACGAGGGCGAAGGCATGGACATGTACAACGTCGGCCGCTCGCGCGGGGCCGGCGGTACGGGCGTGTGGGACGGCGGGCGGCTGTACACGAGCAGCAACTGGGCCGGCTGGAAGGTGCTGGCCAATGGCCCGATCCGCGCCGTGTTCGAACTGACGTACGCCGCGTGGGACGCGGCCGGCACGAAAGTCACGGAAACCAAGCGCTTCACCGTCGACGCGGGCCGCCAGCTGGACCAGATCGACAGCACGTTCACCTTTGCCGGACCGGCCGCGCTGACAGTGGCCGTGGGCCTGAACAAGACGCCGTCCGACAAGAAGCAGGATCCGCGCATCGCGCTCGTGAAGGACGACGCGAACCACGCGCTGCTGCAATGGGTCGAGCAGGCGTCGAACGGCGCGTTCGGCACGGCCATCGTGCTGCCCGCATCCACCGGCTTCGCGGAAGATGCGCTCAACGACCTCGTGCTGGCCCGCGTGGAATCGGGTAAGCCGCTGCGCTACTGGGTCGGCGCCGCGTGGGACCGTGCCGGGCGCATCACGTCCAAAGCGGCGTGGCAGGCGTACGTGGCGGCGGAGGCGCAACGTGCCGCGCACCCCGTACGTATCGCCCTCAAGACGGGCGCAAACTGAGATCAGTCATCATATGTGTTGCTTTTGCAGCACATACTCATCATAATCTGGTCTGACCACATTGATATTGCGGTCAGACCAATCTAGAATGATTCCATCACAGAGCCCCATGCACAAGGGTTCGACCTCGCCAGGCTGGTTTTGTAAGAAGCAATCATCGGCGCCGCTTCCCCCCGCGGACGCCGACACGTCATCGACATAAAAACAGGAGACAGCTTCATGAAATACCCCCGCAGCACCCCGCCCCGCCATTTCGTCATGTCCTCGATCGCGCTCGCGGTCCTCTCCCTCGCCCAGCAGGCGCAGGCGCAGCAGGCCGACGCGCCGATCCAGCGCGTGGAAGTCACCGGCTCCAGCATCAAGCGCCTGGCCGCCGAGGAAGCCCTGCCCGTCACGACCATCAAGGCCGATGAACTGGTCAAGCAGGGCATGACCACGCTGGCCGACGTGATGATGGCGCTGCCGCAGTCGGCGTCGCTGCAGCCGTCGAATGCCGGCTCCGGTACCAACATCAACCTGCGCGGCCTGGGCGTGAACCGCACCCTCGTGCTGCTGAACGGCCGCCGCCTCGCCAACGAGGCCATCGCCGACGGCTACGCCAACCTCGACGTGATCCCGATCAGCGCCCTGGCCCGCGTCGAGATCCTGCGCGACGGCGCGTCGTCGATCTACGGTTCGGACGCCATCGGCGGCGTCGTCAACTTCATCACCAAGCGCGAAGTCGATGGCGGCAATGTCACCGTGCAGCTCGTGCAGCCGCAGCGCCACGGCGGCGGCGACGAGCAGCGCATCCAGGCCACGTTCGGCCGGGGCAACCTGGAACGCGACGGCTGGAACGTCTACGGCACCGTCGACTTCCACCAGCGCAGCCGCCTGGCGCTGTCCGACCGCGCCGGCTTCGTGCCGGACGACGCGGCGATGGCGGCCATCGGCCTGCCCCGGACCACCGGCAGCGGCGGCTACGCCACGCCAGCCAACTTCACGAGCTCCGCCAACAAGAGTGCGGCGAATCCGTACTACGCGAGCGGCTGCCTGAATCCGTATTCGGTCCAGGGCGGGAAGAACACCTGCATCCTGAACGATTCTTACTATGGCACCGCGCTGCACCCGAACAAGCAGCTGACGATGTATGCCAAGGCGACGAAGAAGATCGACGCCGACAACACGGTCACCGTGGAATACACGCGCGGCGACGAATCCATCTTCGCCTACAAGAACCCGACCCAGGCGCTGGCCGTGGGTTCGCGCACCCCGATCCTGCCGTCGACCAGCAAGTGGTATCCGGGCAAGAGCGGCGGCGTGCCCGCCGTCGCCGGCATCACGAACCAGCCGCTGACCGTCTCGTGGGCGGTGGCCGACTTCGGTCCGGCCGTCACGCGCGACAACCAGATCAACCAGCGCCTGCTGCTGTCCGCCGACGGCCACCTGGGCAACTGGGACTACAAGGCCGGCATGAGCTACGGCCTGTCGCTGCGCAAGGGCTACTATAAATCCGGCTACTTCTCGGGACCGGGCCTGCTGGACGGCCTGGCGAACGGCATCCTGAACCCGTTCGGCCTGCAGGACCAGGCCGGCCGCGACTACCTCGAATCGATCGCGGCCGACGGTATGCAGAACCGCAGCTCGAAGAGCGCCTACTACGGCTTCGACGGCACGATCAGCCGCTCGCTGATGGCGCTGCCCGGCGGCGACCTCGCGTTCGCGCTGGGCGCCGACCTGCACCGCGACACGAACGAAGACACGAAGCTGGCGCAGGCCGCCGACATCACGTACGCCAAGAGCGTGCCCGCGCACGGCGAAAGCGCGCGCAACGTGGCCGGCATCTACACCGAGATCGACGCGCCCGTCACCAAGACGCTGGACCTGAACGCGGCCGTGCGCGTCGACAAGTACAGCGACGTCGGCTCGACCGTCACGCCGAAGATCAGCTTCCGCTGGCAGCCGATGAAATCCGTCATGTTCCGCGGCTCCGCCAACACGGGCTTCCGTGCGCCGACCCTGTTCGACCGCTACGGCTACCGCACGACCGTCGCCAACACGACGACGGCCGGCCGCTGGGACGATCCGGTCCTGTGCCCGGGGCCGACGCCGGCCATCCCCGGCACCGGCACGGCCGTCCCCGGCGCCAACGCGGCGGACGTCTGCAACGCGAAGCTGAACAAGCTGACGGGCTCGAACAACACGCTGCAGCCGGAACGCTCGAAGGGCGGCACGCTGGGCGTCGTGTTCGAACCGGCCCGCAACTTCACGGCATCGTTCGACTACTGGCAGGTCAACATGAAGGACATGCTGGCCAACCTGCCGGAGAACGTCTACTTCACGAACTACGCCGACTACAAGAACCTGTTCGTGCGTAATGCCGACGGCTCGCTCGCCTACATCAACAACACGACGATGAACCTGGGCGGCCAGATCGCCGGCGGCGTCGACGTGTCGGCCAACTGGGAAATCGCGCGCAACAGCTACGGTACGTTCGGCGCCGCCATCGACGGCACCTACCTGACCCGCTTCGACAACCAGCTGGTGCCGGGCGGTCCGTGGATGTCCAACGTCGGCCAGTTCGGCTGGGCCAGCAACGGCACCACGTCCAGCTTCCCGATCATCACGTTCAAGTGGAAGCACAACCTGCGCCTGTCGTGGCAGAGCGGCGACTACGCGGCCCAGCTGACGAACAACTTCAACAGCAAGTACCGCGACGCCAACACGGCCGTCACGTCGCAGTACTACCGCGACATCCCGTCGTTCTCGACGTGGAACCTGACCGCCTCGGTCCGCGTGCAGAAGCAGGTGCGCATCACGGCCGGCGTCACGAACCTGTTCGACAAGGCGCCGCCGATCACCAACAACACGATCTACAGCAGCGGTTACCTGAGCAGCGTGGCGAATCCGACCGGCCGCTCGTGGAACCTGCGCGTCAGCTACGACTTCGAGTGATCGCGATGCGGCTCCAATCTCTCGTCCTGGCCGGGCTTGTCCTCGCCGGCCAGGCCGGCGCCGCGGAGGCGCCGATCCGCGTGATCCTCGTCGGCGATTCGACGATGGCGAGCAAGAGCGGCTACGGCGACGCCCTCTGCGCCCGCTTCACGGCAGACGTCACCTGCGTCAACCTCGCGCGGGGCGGCCGCAGTACGAGCAGCTTCCGCGCCGAGGGCCGCTGGGACGAGGTCCAGCGCATGCTGAAGGATGGCGCGTCGTTCAAGGCCACGTACGTGCTCGTGCAGTTCGGCCACAACGACCAGCCGGGCAAGCCGGGCCGCTCGACGGACCTCGTCACCCAGTTCCCCGTCAACATGGCGCGCTATGCGCAGGAGACGCGGGACCTGGGCGGCGTCCCGTGCTCGTCACCCCGCTCGCGCGGCGCACGTTCAAGGGCGCGTACCTGGCCAACGACCTCGCGCCGTGGGCCGAGGCCACCCGCCGCGCGGCCGCGCAGGAACATGCCGTGCTGCTGGACCTGAACAGGGACAGCGTGGCCGCCGTCCAGGCCATGGGCCAGGATGAAGCGGATACGCTGGCCGTCGTCCCCCGCCCGCCGGGCTACGGCCTGCCTGTGGACCCGAACAAGGTGGAACCGGCCGGCGCCGCGAAGACGGCGTTCGACCGCACGCATCTCGGTACAAAGGGGGCGGAATTCTTCGCACGGATGGTCGAGCGCGAGCTGGTGGCGGCGCGGCCGGAGACGGCCGCGTACTTCAAGGACGGGGGCAAGCCTTGAGACGTCTGGCGTTGCTCGCCTGCGCGCTCGCCGGCGCGCAGGTGCAAGCGCAGGACACGCGTAACGTGCGCGAACCCGTCATGCCGCCCGCCTGCGCGGTCCTGATCGGCGACACCACGAACACGGGCCGCGACGACGCCGCACGGATCCAGGCCGCCATCGACAAATGCGCGCCCGGCCATGCAGTCGTGCTCGCGGCCAGCAACGACAGGCGCAGTTTCGTGGCCGGTCCGCTGGCCTTGCGCGACGGCGTGACCCTGCTCGTCGACCAGGGCGCCACACTGTACGCGAGCACGGACCCGCGCCTGTTCGACCGGGGCGCCGGCACCTGCGGCACGAACGATGCGTCGGGCCGCGGCTGCCGGCCGTTCATCGCGCTCGACGGCGTGCGCGGCGCCGGCGTCATGGGCGGCGGCACCATCGACGGCCAAGGCGGACAGCGCATCGCCGGCAAGGACGAGACATGGTGGCAGATCGCCCGCCGCGCGCAAAAGGAGAAGACCCGGCAGAACGTGCCGCGCCTGATCCAGGCCGACAAGGCGCGCGACGTCACGCTGTACCGCATCACGCTGAAGAATTCCCCGAACTTCCACGTCACGCTGAACGACGTGGACGGCTTCACCGCGTGGGGCGTCGTCATCGACACGCCGCACGACGCCCGCAACACGGACGGCATCGACCCGATCTCGTCGCGCAACGTCACCATCGCGCACAGCATCATCCGCACGGGCGACGACAACGTCGCGATCAAGGCCGGCGGCGCCGGGCCGACGGAGAACGTCTCGATCCTGCACAACCGCTTCTACAGCGGCCACGGCATGTCGATCGGCAGCGAGACGAATGGCGGCGTACGCAACGTGCTCGTCGAGGATCTCACGATGGACGGGACCACATCGGGCCTGCGCATCAAGAGCAACGACATGCGCGGAGGCCGGGTGGACGGCGTGGTCTACCGCGACGTCTGCCTGCGCGGCATCCGCTCGCCCATCGAGATCACGACGCATTACGAACAACCCGCGCAGCCGGGGACACTCATCCCCGACTACGCGGGCATCCGCATGGAACGGGTGCGCAGCACGACACCGGGACGCATCCTGCTGCAGGGCTACGACGACGCGCATCCGCTCGCGCTGGCCTTGCAGGACGTGGCCATCGCGCCCGGGTCGGACGTCAGGCAGGAACATGCGCGCGTACAGGGTACGTTCGGTGCGGCACCCGACTGCGCCGGACGCTTCGTGTCGTTTCCCGAGCAGGCCGACCGCAATCCGCGCCCCCAGCTGACGGCCGCGCAGGCCCGCGCCTACGACTACCGCGAGGTACTCAAGTACGTGGGCCCCGTCGGCAACGAACGCATCGAGCCTTGGGATCCGCTGGCCGATCCGCTCGTGGGCAAGGCCGCGCTGCAGGCCGACTTCACGGTCGATGCGCGCACGCCGGCCGACGGGAACACCCGCTTCGCCACCGTGCAGGCCGCGGTCAGCCGCGCCGTGGCGACTGGCGGCACGCGCCGCATCGTCATCCGCATCGCGCCGGGCACGTACGAGGAACTCGTCTACGTGCCGCCGGGCGCGCCCCCGATCACGCTGGATGGCGGCGGTGCCGATCCACAGGCCGTGCGCATCCGCGCCGCGCTGGACGCGTCGACGACGGGCGCCGCCTACCGCAACCGCTACGCCGCGGAGTTCGAGCACGCGGCGCCCGCCGCGCGCGCCATGTACGACGCGCTGAAGGAGTTACCCGCCTTGCAGACGACGGGTTCCGCCACCGTGTGGGTGCGCGCGGACGGTTTCCAGGCCCGCAACCTGACGATCGAGAACGCGTACAACCGGGACAAGTCGGTGGCGCATCCGGAATGCAGCGGCGACAACTGCCCCGACACGACGGGCGGCAGTCGCGTGCACCATCAGGCCGTCGCGCTGCGCGTCGATGGCGCGGACAAGGCGCAGTTCGAGCGCGTGCGCCTGCTCGGACTGCAGGACACGCTGTTCCTCAGTTCGCAGGACGGTACGGCGACCGTGCGCAGCTTTTTCCACGATACGCACATCGAGGGCGACGTCGACTTCATCTTCGGCGACACCATCGCCGTGTTCAAGGATTGCGACATCCATGCCATCGGGGGCCGCTCGGCGTCGTACGTCGCGGCACCGGACACGAACCGCCGCGCAAAGTATGGCTTCGTGTTCGACGGCTGCCGCTTCACGAGCGACACGCCGGGGGCGGCCCGCACGCAGTTTTACTTCGCCCGCCAGTGGTTCCATAACGAACGCTGCACGCCGTACGGCTTCATTCCCGTCGACGGCTATACGTGCCGGCTGGGCGACGTGGATGTGTACAAGGCGCCCAACGGCACGATCCGCAAGCGCACGCTGGAGACGGTCGGCAAGGCCGTGATCCTGCGCTCGCGCATCGGTCCGTATTTCGAGAAGACGACGCCGTGGTCGGAATGGAACCGCAACGGCACGCTGGCGCACCGTCCCGCGCAATTCAGTTCCGACGATTACTGGAACAACCTGGCCGGCACCCCGTTCGACCCGGCCGGCGCGCTGGGCGACGGTCCCCGCCCGGCCCCGGCCGACATCTACCTCGGCGAATACGCCAACACAAATGAGCACCAATGAGTGACGGAGATACCATGAAGCAATCATTCGACGCCCGCCGCGGCTTTCTGAAAACCGCGACGGTCGCCGGCCTCGCGCTGTCCGGCCCCGCACGGGCGCTGGCGGCGGCCGTTCCCGATCCGTGGCAGGCAGCAGACAAGATCGCGCAACGCCTCGCCAACCCCGTCAAGTTCCGCAAGGCGGACTACGTGGTCACCGACTTCGGCGCCGCGCCGTGCAAGCTCGTGCCCGTGAAAGCGTGGGTGTCGTTCGAAGACCAGGCGGACCTGCCGACGCCCGCGCCGGGTGCGAAAGACTGCTACGCCGCGATCCGGGCGGCCATCGAAAAATGCCACGCCGAGGGCGGCGGCCGCGTCGTGATCCCGAAAGGCGACTGGTATTGCGCCGGCCCGATCGTGCTGCTGTCGAACGTGAACGTGCACCTCGCGAGCGGCGCCCACGTCTATTTCAGCAACGATCCGGCCGATTACGCGAAATACGGCGACGTCGATTGCGGCCAGAACGGCAAGCTGGTCGTCTCGCGCTGGCAGAGCAACGACTGCCTGAACTTCTCGTCGATGATTTATGCGCACAACCAGGACAACATCGCCCTCACCGGCGACGACTGGACCGCGATCCTCGACGGCCAGGGCGGCGTGCCGTTCCCGGGCCGCGCCGACTGCTGGTGGACATGGAAGGGCAAGAACGCGACCATCAACTCCGTCGCCCAGGACAAATCACCGAACTACGTGCCCGGCAAGCTGGCGCAGAACCAGGTCAACGAGCTGAATCCGAAGTCGCTGGCCGAGGTTGCGCCGAATCTGGCGGAAGCGAAGCGCCTGCTGATCCAGGGCGAAGGCGACAAATGGCGCGCGGACGACGCCTACCTGCCCGCGCTGTCGGAAGCGGGCGTGCCGCTGGAGAAGCGCGTGTTCGGCCTGGGCCACTACCTGCGTCCGCCGATGATCCAGCTGATCGGGTGCACGAACGTGCTGCTGGAAGGCTACCAGGTCGTTCATACGCCGTTCTGGCAGCATCATCCGGTCGCGTGCCGCAACCTCACGATCCGCAACGTGCATGCGAACAGCCTGGGGCCCAACAGCGACGGCTTCGATCCGGAAGCGTGCGACACGGTGCTCGTGGAAGGCTGCCAGTTCAACACGGGCGACGACTGCATCGCCATCAAGGCCGGCAAGAACCTCGACACGCAGTACGGCCCGTCGCAGAACATCGTCATCCGGAAGTGCACGATGCAGAGCGGCCACGGCGCCGTCACCCTGGGCAGCGAGATGGCGGGCGGCATCCAGAACGTGTACGCGCAGGACCTCGTGTTCGAGAACATGAACTGGGCGACGAACCCGCTGAACACGGCGATCCGCCTGAAGACGAACCTGAACCGCGGCGGCTTCCTGCGCAATTTTTATGTCCGCAACGTGAGCATTCCGAACGGCGTGCAGACGTCGCCGTCATTCTATGCGTCGCTGCCCGGGTCGCCGATCGCATCGAGGACGGTCGCCACGGCCGCCGGTGCCGTCGTCACGTTCGACTGCGACTACACGCCGCGCGCGGACAATGTGCGCGTGCGTCCGCCCGAGGTGCGCAACGTGCACATCTCGAAGGTCAAGGTGGGGAACGTGAAGACGAAGGACGGGTCGCTCGCGTCGTGCTTCCAGGCGTTCGTCGTCCTCGGGCCGGTGGCGTCCGACTACAACGGCCCGCCGCCGGCGCCGGCCGTACTGCCCGTGCGCGACGTGACCATCACGGACTGCGACTTCGGCACGCCCGTCAATGCGACGCAGCCGTGGTACACGTATAACGTGCGGGGGCTGAAGCTGGCGAACGTGCTCATTGGCGGAAAGCGGTACGACACCACGTTGTCTGCATAACGTCATACGCATGCTCTACAATGCCGTCACCTCTGGCTTGCATGGGATGGATGATGGCGACACCGGCGTTCAACTACGGCTCCGACGTGACGGGACTGGTCTGGGGCTTCCTGTTGCAGGAAGCCGCGCCGCCCACATCCATCGACGCCAGGCACGCCGAAGCCTGGTTGCGCGCCCCTGCGCCCGGGCAGTTCGTCTGGCTGCACTTCAACCTGTCGAACGCGGCCAGCGAGCGCTGGCTGCGCGCCCACGCCGGCCTGCCGGAGGAATTCTACGAGACGCTGCACCAGGGCTCGCGCTCCACCCGCATCGAGATGGCGGACGATGCCCTGATCGCCGTCGTCAACGACGTCCTGCATAATTTTTCGGTCGACACGGCCGAGATTTCCACCCTGTGGGTCCACGTGACGCCGCACGGCGTGATCACCGCCCGGCGCAAGCCGCTGGAATCCATCGAGCGCCTGCGCCAAGACGTGCTGAACGGTGCGCCGCTGCGGTCGAGCGTCGAGCTGCTCGTCCACCTGCTGCGCGACCAGGCGGACGTCCTGGTCAACATCGTGCGCGACGCCGTGGCGCGGGTCGACGCCACCGAGGACCAGCTGCTGGCCGGTCGCCTCACGCGCCGGCGCGAAGACCTGGGCGCGCTGCGGCGCGTGCTCGTCCGGCTGCAACGGCTGCTGGCGCCGGAGCCGGCCGCCCTCTTCCGCCTGCTGCAGCGTCCACCGGCCTGGGTGGCGCCGGAAGACCGCCAGGAGCTGCGCCAGTCGACGGAAGAGTTCACGGTCGTGCTGTCCGACCTCGCCGCGCTGCAGGAACGCATCAAGCTGCTGCAGGAAGAGATCGCGGCACGGGTCAACGAGGACAACAACCGCAGCCTGTTCCTGCTGACGATCGTGACCGTGATGGCCCTGCCGATCAACCTGATCGCGGGCCTGCTGGGCATGAACGTGGGCGGCGTGCCGCTGTCCCAGCATCCGCACGGCTTCTGGCTCGTGCTGGGTTTTACCGCCCTCGTGACGGGCGCCATCGCATGGTTGTTGCTTAGATTGCAACGGCCGCGCTGAGCCTTTGCCATATAAAAACAGGATATTTGCCCCTGCATTGGGTATAACTCGTTTTCTGTCAGACCGTTAAGCTTCTTGCCTCAGGAAAAGCCCGCACGCCTGTGCAGTCGTGCGCGGCGCGACCGACGGTAGAATGGCCCCAGACACCGGCGCCAGGCTCTGCTTCCACCGGTACGCGCGCCGCGCCGCCCGGCCGCGGCATTCCGTCCATCCGAATCGCAGAAGAAGACCATGTTCAATCCATCCGACCATCCGCACCGCCGTTACAACCCCCTCATGGGCGACTGGGTCCTCGTGTCGCCGCACCGCGCCAAGCGGCCGTGGCAGGGGCAGCAGGAAGCCGTCGACCGCTCGGCCAAGCCGTCGCACGACCCGACCTGCTACCTGTGCCCGGGCAATACCCGCGTCAACGGCGAAAAGAACCCCGACTACACGGGCACCTATGTGTTCGAGAACGACTTCGCCGCGCTGATGCCGGACACCCCGGAAGCCGCGCCGGGCGCCGACCCGCTGTTCCAGACGATGAGCGCGCGCGGCACGAGCCGGGTGATCTGCTTCTCGCCGGACCACGCGAAATCGCTGCCGCAGCTGTCGCTGCCGGCCCTCGAAGGCGTCATCGACACGTGGTGCGCGCAGGCCGCCGAGCTGGGTGCCAAATACCGCTGGGTCCAGGTGTTCGAGAACAAGGGCGCCGTGATGGGCTGCTCGAACCCGCACCCGCACGGCCAGATCTGGGCCACGAGCTACGTGCCGAACCTGCCTGCCGCGGAAGACCGCCAGCAGAAGGCCTACCACGCGGAACAGGGCCGCCGCCTGCTGCTGGACGTGGCCGAGCGCGAAATCGCCGCCCAGGAACGCGTCGTCGTCCAGACGGAGCACTGGGTCGCCATCGTCCCGTACTGGGCCGCGTGGCCGTTCGAAACGCTGGTCCTGCCCCGCTTCGCCGTGCGCCGCCTGGAAGAGCTGCAGCCGGCCCAGCGCGCCGACCTGGCCGTCCTGCTGAAGCGCCTGACGACCCGCTACGACAACCTGTTCCAGACGTCGTTCCCGTACTCGATGGGCTGGCACGGCGCGCCGTACGGCATTCCCGACGAAGAAGCGGAAGGCTGGCAGCTGCACGCCCACTTCTACCCGCCGCTGCTCCGTTCCGCGTCGGTGCGCAAGTTCATGGTCGGCTTCGAGATGCTGGCCGAAGCCCAGCGCGACCTGACCCCGGAACAGGCGGCCGAACGCCTGCGCGCGCAATCCGAAGTGCACTACCTCGACACCGAATCCAATCAAACGACCTGACATGCAAGATAACCGACTCTCCCGCACTGCCGCCGCCTTCGAAACCGCGTTCGGTGCCACCCCCACGCTGTTCGTCCAGGCCCCGGGCCGCGTCAACCTGATCGGCGAGCACACCGATTACAACGACGGCCTCGTGCTCCCCTGCGCCATCGACTACCGCACGGCCATCGCCGCGAAACCGCGCAGCGACCGCAAGGTGCGCGTCGTGGCGGCCGACTACGGCGACTCGCTCGACGAAGTCGACCTCGACGCGCCGATCGGCCGCGTGGACCAGCCGATGTGGGCCAACTACGTGCGCGGCGTCGTCGAGCAGTTCGTGAAGCGCGGCCTGCCCGTGCAGGGCATGGACCTGGCCATCGCGGGCGACGTGCCGCAGGGTGCGGGCCTGTCGTCGTCGGCATCGCTGTCGGTCGCCGTGGGGCGTCTGTTCGCCACCCTGCCCGGCTTCGAGACGCTGTCGCCGATCGACATCGCGCTGATCGCGCAGGCGTCGGAAAACGACTTCGTCGGCACCAAGTGCGGCAACATGGACCAGATCAGCTCCGCCTGCGGCGTCGAAGGCCACGCGCTGATGATCGACTGCCGCTCGCTGGAGGTGAAGCCGGTGCCGGTGCCGGACAACGCCGCCATCATGATCTTCAACTCGAACGTGACGCGCGGCCTCGTCGACAGCGCGTACAACGTGCGCCGCGAACAGTGCGAGACGGCCGCCCGCCACTTCGGCATCCCGGCCCTGCGCGACCTCGACCTGGCCACGCTGGAAGCCCGTGCGGCCGAACTGGACCCGGTCGTGCTGCGCCGTGCGCGCCACGTCGTGACGGAAGACGACCGCGTGCTGGCCGCCGCCGCCGCGCTCGAATCCGGCGACCTGGAACGCCTGGGCGAACTGATGGCCGCGTCGCACGCATCGATGCGCGACGATTTCGAGATCACCGTGCCGGCCATCGACAACCTCGTCGACATCGTCAAGAACGTGATCGGGACGCAGGGCGGCGTGCGCATGACGGGCGGCGGCTTCGGCGGCTGCGTGGTGGCCGTCGTGCCGCATGCGCTGGTCGATGCGGCAAGGGCCGCCGTCGAGCGCGAATACCGCTCGCCGGACGGCAAGCCGGCCACGATCTACGTCTGCAAGCCGGCGGCCGGCGCGGGTAAGGTCAACCCATGATGTACGAGGCGGCGGCCGGACGCTATGGTTCGATGCCTTATCCGCACTGCGGCCGCAGCGGCCTGCGGCTGTCCGCCGTGTCGCTGGGGTTGTGGCACAACTTCGGCGGCAATGACGATTTCGACCGCCAGCGCGACATTGTGCGCACGGCGTTCGACAATGGCATCACGTGCTACGACCTGGCCAACAACTACGGTCCGCCGCCGGGGTCGGCCGAGGAAAACTTCGGCCGCCTGCTCGCGCGCGACCTGAAACCCTACCGCGACGAGATCGTCGTGTGCACGAAGGCAGGCTACACGATGTGGCCGGGGCCGTACGGCGACTGGGGCAGCCGCAAATACCTCGTCGCGAGCCTGGACCAGAGCCTCAAGCGCATGGGCCTGGACTACGTCGACATCTTTTATCACCACCGCCCGGATCCCGACACGCCGCTGGAAGAGACGATGGCGGCGCTGGATGACATCGTGCGCAGCGGCCGCGCGCTGTACGCGGGCATCTCGAACTACAACGGCGAACGCACGGCCGCCGCGGCCGCGGAGCTGCGCCGCCTGGGCACGCCGTTCGTCATCCACCAGATGCGCTACAGCATGCTCGTGCGCCAGGCCGAGACGGACCTGTTCCCCGTGCTGGAACGGGAAGGCATCGGCGGCATCGCCTTCTCTCCGTTGGCGCAGGGCCTGCTGACGGACCGCTACCTGGGCGGCGCGCTGCCGGCCGATTCGCGTGCGGCGGGCAAGGTCGGCTTCCTCAAGCCGGAGCACATCACGCCGGAACGTCTGCGCATCATCGAGGCGCTGAACGAGGTCGCGCAGACGGGCGGCCGCACGCTCGCGCAGCTGGCGCTGGGCTGGGTGCGGCGCCAGCCGGCCATCGCGTCCGTGCTGATCGGCGCGAGCAGGCCGCAGCAGGTGATCGATGCCGTGCGGGCCGTGGAGATGGCGCCGCTGGCGGGGGACGAGATCGCGGCGGTCGAGGCGATCCTCGCATCGCAGTAAGCGTATTCAGCACCAGTTCTTGTCGGGTTTCATGTCGAGCCGGTGCGCCGCATCGATCACGTCCTGCAATTCCACCGGGTCGCTGAACGGATCCTCGTCCAGCGCGGTGACCCGGTTCAACTCCTTCTGCCAGCGCCGCAGCTCGTCGATGTAATCCTGGTCGGGCACCCGCTCCAGGTCGCCGTTCTTGTCGACCAGGTCGTGGATCCCGTTGTGCACCCACTCGCCGGTATGCCAGTCCGGCATGTCGATACCCGGGAACAGGCAGATCCCCTGCAGGTCCATGCCGCGCCGCACGGCCGCCAGCGATTCGCACATCACGTCGTGCAGCCAGCTCGCGCGCCCGTGACCGAGGCCGCTCGTCTCGCCGATGATCATCGGCCGCCGGTAGCGTTGCCAGACCGTCTCCAGCATGTCGCACAGCGGCGCGATACGGTCGTCGCCGGGCGCGAGCGGCGCATGCGGACCGTGCTCGCGGTATTCCATCTGCCCGAACGAATACGAATTCGCGCCCACGATGTCCAGCACCTCGGGCGCGCCGCCGAATTCCGGATGCTCGCGGCCATACAGGATGTCCCAGGCGAGGAAGGTGTCGACTTCGGTTTCGCGGCGCGCGGCCTCGACCTGGTCGGGACGGTCGCGCGGCGCGACGACGCGCACCAGAGGATCGACATGCACCATGCGCGCATCCGGGTCGACTTCCCGGATCGCCTTCACGCCCGCGATCGCCGCGCGGCACAGCGCCAGCCGCAGGCGCATCCGATCGTCGCGCGTGCAGCGGTACGGCGCCGCCCAGCCCCATTCGCCGCCGCAGAACGAGTAGAAGGTGATCTCGTTGATGGGCGTGAAGAAGTGCGGACCGCGCACCTTCGGCACCACGTATTCGGCCGCCGCGCGGCAGTAAGCGGCGAACCGGTCCACGAACGCATCGGAAAACGGATCGAGATCGTCCGGGTAGCCGTAGTGGCACAGGTCCCAGATCGGGATGACCTTGGCCGCGTTCATCGCGGCGATGTACGGGTCGACGCCGGAAAAATCGTAGCGGCCGCCCTTGTCCACCAGGGGCCACGGAATGCCTTCGCGCGCGACGGCGATGCCGAGGCGCGCCAGGCCCGCGTAGTCCTCGGCCGCATGGCGGTCATGTCCCGTTTCCGCCACCAGGTTGCGGCGGACGCGCTCCTTCCCCCACAGGAAGGTGGAGCATTCGAAACCGGACAGGAAAAAGGTGGGAAAGATTCCGGGGCGCTTGGCCACGCCGCTCTCCTTTCGATTCTCGGGCGGAGCCGAGTATATCCTGGAGTCGCGACCCGGCCGTGCACGCTTGCCCTGGCTCTACTTGTCGTCCTTGCGGGCAAACCACGTTGCCAGCGCGGATCCGGACAGGTTGTGCCACACGCTGAACAACGCGCTCGGCACGGCCGCCAGCGGGCTGAAATGCGCGGCCGCCAGCGCGGCGCCGAGACCAGAATTCTGCATCCCCGTCTCGAACATCACGGCCTTGCGCTTGGCGAGGTCCATGCCGAACACGCGCGCGAACAGGTAGCCGAGCGCGAAGCCCAGCAGGTTGTGCAGGATGACCGCGGCGAACATCAGCAGGCCGTTCGTCAGCAGTTTCGACTGGTTCAGCGCGACGATGATCGCGATGATCAGCACGATGGCCACGGTGGACACGAGCGGCAGCGCCTTCACGCTGGCCGCGGCCTGGCGCCGGAACAGGGTTTTCGCCACGATGCCCAGCGCGATCGGCAGGATCACGACCTGCACGATGTCCATGAACAGGGACGTCGTATTAATGTGCATCCACGCGCCCGCCAGCAGCGACACGAGCGCCGGCGTGGCGAACGGCGCGATCAGCGTGGACACTGCCCCAATCGACACGCCGAGCGCCACGTCGCCGCGCGACAGGAACGTCATCACGTTGGACGCGGTGCCGCTGGGGCAGCAGCCGACGAGGATCACGCCGACCGCGATCTCCGGCGGCAGGCGCAGCGCGATGGCGAGCACGTACGCGATCCCCGGCATGATGAGGTAATGCCCGACCACGCCGATGGCCACGTCCTTCGGCCGCCGGAACACGTCGCGGAAGTCTTCCGTGGACAGGGTCAGCCCCATGCCGAACATGACGATGCCCAGCAGCGGCGCGATCCACGTTTTATACCCGACGAACGCCTGCGGCGCGAAGAATCCGAGGGCGGCAAACAGGAGGACCCACAACGAGAAGGTCTTGCCGACGAAGGCGCTGGCTTTTTCGATGACGTTCACGCGGTGGGTCTCCTGGTCTGATGGGTCCGACATTATATGTCCGCCGCCCTGACCTTCGGCCGGTGCGGCTCGGCGCGATCAGGAGTAGCATTGCGCCACCATGAGCGATACCTCTCCCCTCCGCCTGCCCATCGGCACCTTTGACGGCGTCGTCTTCGACGTCGTGGCCTGGGGCCCGTCCCGCGCCGACGTCGACTTCAGCGTCGCCTGCATGTTCGAGCACGAAATGGAAGGCGGCATGAGCGGCGGCCTGTTGGCCCTGGACCAGGCGCTCGGCGGGCACCTGTCGCGCCTGCGCGCGGCCGGCGCATTCCGCGCGCAGCCGCTGGAGACGCTGCTCATCACATCGCCCCCGCCCGCCGTGGTGCCGCGCGCCGTGCTGGTGATCGGCATGGGCGATCCGGCGCAGCTGGACGGCGAGATGTTGCGGCGCGCCTGCCGCGTGGCGATGCGCGAGGCGATCCGCTACGGCGCCGTGTCGATGGCGTTCGCACCCAGCGTGCTCGATGCCGGGCACACGGACAATGCGGCACTCGATATGCAGAACGTCATGCTGGACGGGATGCTGGGCGCGCTGCGCGCGGAGCACATGCTGGCGCAGGCCGGCCTTGCGGCGGCGCCGGCGCTACGCGGATGCACGTTCGATGTCGGGGCGCCGAGGGCGGAGGCCGCAGGACGGGCGTTCGCGGAAGTGTTCGGCCGATTGACCGTAACGCCATAGCTCACGGCGGCCGCGTCCTCGGCCATATCATTCATGTCAGAAATTGCCGGCATTAGAAAACAGAGTCGAAATACTCAACTGGTATTGAGTATCTCTGACGAAACCGTTTATTTGCCTTATAGCAACAAAAGTCGTACACTGAGCTTTGACAAACGCCCGATTCCGGGCAGAAGGAGTCGTTCACAAAACCATAGCGGACAGGCTCGGTGCATACCGGACACTGGCTGTTCATATCAGTGAGATCCCATAGGAGACTTTGATGCTCAGTTGGTTCAAGAAGAAGCAGGCCGGCCCGGACTTTTCGGCATTGGACTCGCGGGAAAAGGTCCAGGCCGCTGCAGCAGATGGCCGACTGGTACCTATGCTGCTTATGCCAGGAGAATTTGGCGGTCCGGCAGAAGGAATGAATGTTGTGTTCGTGCCTGCTTGGGCAGCGGAGCAGAAGCAAAAGATCGACCTCGGCACTGTTATGCCACTCGCTCAACAGGGAAAGATTACGCAATACGCCGCGGAGCCACGGTATAAAGGCCGCAGCTTCGTCCCATCTTCCGTAGTCATACGCGCACACGACCCAGGCGACTTTACGGCTACCGTGGAGATCTGGTGACTCGGCAGGGGCCTAAAAGTCCGTTCATACCAACGCCGCTTCGCGGCACGACTTAACTCAGGTGTTGAGCGGCCGCTTTTGGGAAACGGCTAGTTCCGCTATGGGTCGGCAGCGGACTGCCGTGACTGTCCGTGATTTTTCGAGCTCGGCAACCTGCTATGCTGGCTTGAACGGCTGAGATCGGCCAGAAGCAGTCGTCTGCTGCGACTAAATAATGAGATTTCAATGGCGCGGTCGTGAAGTGCCTCTGCTTACCATACCTTTCCCACCCGCATTCCATGCCAACGTATAACAACGCTCGCGAGTGCATTGCCGCAATCGCCGCCCGCTACCGTATGCTGGACAGTTATGCAGACGAAGGCTACGTGCGCCGGGAAGGGTCGACTCGCCCCGATGAATGCTGGTTCGAGACGCAGTTTTCGCGACCAGGTCTCTTTCGGTTTCAGTTCTCAAGACCTCATCCCTATCCGCCACTGCGTCATCTGGTCACCAAGGTAGTCATTGGTAGCGATGGAACGACAGCGTACTTTCGCGTCGAACACGATGGCTCTGTAAGAAGGAACGACATCGAAGAAAACCTCGGCCTCGCCGTCGCTGGAGCAACCGGGATTTCCAAAGGCACTGCCCACACCATCGGCAACCTCTTGCTCGAATGCGTTGGAGGGTTTTCACTGTCAATGCTGAACCGGCCGCGATTTCGTCGGTCGCGCGAATTCCATGGCGATTATTGCGGCCGCATCACCGGCATTCATCCCGGGGGCGGTCGTGTGACGTTGTGGTTCGGCGCCTCGGACCTGCTGCTGCGAAAAATCGTCAGGCATCGGACCAGGAGCGAAGAAGTACGCAAGAACATTCGCACCGACCAGTCGATCGATCAGGCTGTGTTTCACATGCCGCCCAAGTAACAGGAGAAGATTCACGCAGGCCCGCGAGGGCAGGCGTTACGTTCGCAAGGCCAGGTCCGCCACCAGCGCCAGCCCCAGCCCGAACGACACCGCCTTCCAGAACAGCAGCGGGCTCCGCTCGATCAGCGGCATGTGCGCGTGTTTCGCAAACGCGCTGTTCGGATGCTGCAGGTCATACACGAATTCCGCGACGTCCTCGTAGCGCCGGCGCGGATCGATCTGCAGCGCCTTGTGCAGCGCCGCGTCCACCCAGCCCGGTAGCGACGGATCGTGTTCGCGCGCGGACGTGTACACGAGGCGGCGCTGCGCCGCGCGTCCGTTCGCGCGCGGAATCTCGACGCCGTACGGCAGTTCGCCCGTCAGCATGAAATACGTGAGCACGCCGAGCGCGAACACGTCCGAGCGCACGGTCCCGCGCTCGCCGAGGAAGTACTCGGGCGCGGCGTACAGCGCGGCACCCTGCAGGGTCCAGTCGGCGTCATGGTGCGCCATCTCGACGACGCCGGCCACGCTGACCGACCCGAAGTCGATGATGCGCGCGTTGCCGTCCGCGTCGATCATGACGTTTTCCGGCCGCACGTCCTGGTGCAGCATCTCGAGGCGGTGGAACGCGCGCAGGCCTTTCGCCACCTGGTCGACGATGCGCCGCACGGCGTCCAGGCCGGGCCGCGGCTGGCTGCGCAGCCACTGCGCCAGGGTGACGCCCTCGATGTATTCGGCCGCCACGTAGACATGGCTGCGGCGCCGCGCCGGCGCGGCGGGCTTGACGACATGGGGACTGCGCACGCGCCCCATGATCCACTCTTCCATCACGAACCGCTCCATGTAGGCGCGGTCGCCGGCGAGGTCGATGGAGGGCATCTTGAGGATGACGTGCGCGCCGCTGTCCGGGTCCTCGGCGAGGTAGACGTGGCTGCGGCTGCTGCCGTGCACCTCGCGCACGATGCGGTAGCCGTCGATCTCCGCGCGCGGGGCCAGCAGCGGCGGCAGCGGCAGGTCCGCCATCTGGCGCAGCAGTTCCGACGCCTCGCGCGCCTGCAGCGATTCGATGCGCACGAGCTGCACGGTGAGATTGTCCGCGCTGCCGTTGGCGAGCGCGCGCTCGACGAGGCGGCGCGCGGCCGCATCGAGGTCCGGCGCGTCCTGCAGCGCGGCGTGCACGTCGGCGCCCGTCACGTGCTCGTACACGCCGTCCGTCGCCAGCATGAACAGGTCGCCCGCCTCCAGCGCAACGGTGCGGTAGTCGATCTCGACCCGGTCCTGCACACCGAGCGCGCGGCTCAGGTAGCTGCGCTCGGGCGACACCCACACGCGGTGGTCGGTCGTCAGCTGCTCCAGGCTGGCGCCCTGCCCGCCCGCGTGGACGCGGTAGATGCGCGCGTCGCCGACGTGGAACAGATGAGCCGTGTTCGATTTGATGACGAGCGCGGAGAACGTGCAGACATGGCCGCAGTCCTGGTCGGTGCGGTCCTGGCCTTGCCGCGTGTGGGCGTACAGCCAGGCGTTGACGGCGGCGAGCACGCGCTCGGCGGACGTCCTGACCGACCACGCGTCGGCCGTGGCGTAGTAATCGTCGAGGAAGGCCGCGACGGCGGTGGCGCTGGCGACGTGGCTGACGGCGCTGCTGCTGATGCCGTCGGCCAGCGCGAGCGCCGCGCCCTTCGTCGAGGCGAGCGGCGCGTGCGGGATCACGACGCCGTGGCAGTCCTGGTTGACGGCCTTGCGGCCCCGGTCCGTGTGCTGGCCGACGGACAGCGTCAATGGTTGCGACATGTACCGCTGGCCCGCGTCGCCTGGATCAGTTGAACGAGCGCTTCGGCGCCGTCTTCACGTGCGTCGAGTACAGCGTGAGGCCCGTGAACGCGAGGCCGCCGACGAGGTTGCCCAGCACGGTCGGGATCTCGTTCCAGATCAGGTAGTCGAGGAAGGTAAAGTGCGCGCCCGTCAGGATCCCGAACGGGAACAGGAACATGTTCACCACCGAGTGTTCGAACGCCATCGCGAAGAACAGCATCACGGGCATCCACATGGCGATGACCTTGCCGCCGACGGTCGTCGAGATCATGGCGCCGACGACGCCCGTCGACACCATCCAGTTGCACAGCATGCCGCGGATGAACAGGGTCACCATGCCGGCGAAGCCGTATTCCGCGTAGCCGAGCGTGCGCTTCTCGCCGATCGTACCGATCGTCTTGGCCAGCACGCCGCCGTCCGTGTGGTAGCCGAACGTGAAGATATACGACATCAGGAAGGCCACGGTGAGCGCGCCGAGGAAGTTACCGGCGAAGACGATGCCCCAGTGCTTGATCACGCGCGGCAGCGTGACGCCGGGCCGCTTGTCGATGAGTGCGAGCGGCGTCAGGACGAACACGCCGGTCAGCAGGTCGAAGCCGAGCAGGTACAGCATGCAGAAGCCGACCGGGAACAGCAGAGCGCCGATCAGCGGCACGCCCGTCGCCACCGAGCAGCTGACGGCGAACACCGCCGACAGGGCGAGGATGGCACCGGCCATGTAGGCGCGGATCAGCGCATCGCGCGTGGACATGTAGATCTTGGATTCGCCCGCGTCGACCATCTTGGTCACGAATTCAGAAGGCACCAGGTACGCCATGAAAATACTCCCTAGGGGCCGCCCGTGAGGCGGCGTGATTGATCGGTGATCCGGCGTCGCATGCGCCGTCACGGGGAGTTATGCAAAAAGCGGGCCCGCATCGGAACGGGGCGATTCTCACCGGCGCCCGCGCACCGCGATCGTGCCGGCGCCGCCTGCTGGTGCAGCGGCGCACCATTTATGGCGAGGCCGCTCGCCGCCATGGTGCGGCCGCCCCCACGCGGGGCGCGCATTGCACCGGTCAGGCGCCGAACCACGCGGCGACGGCGGCGCGCAGGCCCTCGGCGCCGCCGTCGCCCGCCCACGCCACGTGGCCGTCCGGCCGCACGAGGACCGCGGCGGGCAGCGGCACCGCGCCCACGACGGGCAGTTCGCAGACGCCGTCCGTCGTCGCGTCGACCCGCTGCACACGGTCGGCGGCATAGGTCGCGGCGAAGTTCAGCAACACGGGTCGCGCCTCGTGCAGCAGCGCGTAGACGCGCGTCGGCCCGGCGGCCGTCACGATGTCCAGGTCGGGCATGCGCCGGCCGAGCAGCGGGTGGCCCTCGCCGAGGTCGTAGCGGATGTCCAGCCCGGCGATCATCGCGCCAAAGCGCTTGCGCGGTTCGTCCATCGCGAGCATCTCCGCGACGAATTCGCCCAGCACGGGTGTGCGGTCGTCCGGTCGCCGCAGCACGCCCTGCGCGATCGTGTTGCGCAGCACGCGCGCGGCGGCGGGATGGCGCTCGGCCTGGTACGTGTCGAGCAGCGAGTCCGGCGAAACACCTTTGACGACCTGCGCCAGCTTCCATCCGAGGTTGACGGCATCCTGCACGCCGAGGTTCAGGCCCTGCCCGCCCAGCGGCGGGTGGATGTGCGCGGCGTCTCCGGCCAGCAGGATGCGGCCGTTGCGGTAGCGGTCCGCCTGGCGCACGGCATCGCTGAAGCGCGACAGCCACGTGGGCGAGTGGACGCCGAAATCCGTCCCGTAGATGGCGTTCAGGCCGGCGGCGACTTCGTCCAGCGACGGCTCGCCGGCCGCCTGCGGGTCGCGTCCCGCCAGCACGACGCCGACCGTTACGCCATCCTCGAGCATCGACATCGCATGGCGGCCCGACGCGTCCTCGTGGAAGCCGAGCACCGGCTTCTCCGTCATCCTGACCTCGGCGATGATCCAGCTCGTGGACGCATCCCAGCCGGGAAAGCCGATGCCGGCCAGCTTGCGGATGCGGCTGCGGCCACCGTCGCAGCCGACCAGCCAGCGCGCCCGCATGCGCGCACCCTGCGTCGTCGTGACGTCGACGCCGTCCGCGTCGCATTCGATGCCGTCCACGTCGCGGTCGCGGACAATCCGCACATTCAACTCGTCCGCCCATGCCGCGAGCAGGCGTTCCGTCTTTTCCTGCGGCAGCGCGAGCAGGTAGTTGTGCCGGGTCGGGAAGTCGCTGATGTCGAGGGCGGCGTGAAAACTGACCCGCGGGTGCGTCTTGCCTTCGGCGAGGAACCGGTCGACAATGCCCCGCTGGTCGAGTATCTCGAGCGTGCGCGCGTGCAGGCCGCCCGCGCGGTCGCCCACGCGGGCCTGCGTCGGCTTGCGCTCGACGACGACCGCGTCCACGCCTGCGAGGGCCAGTTCCGCGGCCAGCATCAGGCCCGTGGGGCCACCGCCCACGATGATCACGTCATGCTCATGTGTCTGCATCGTGGTCTCCTTGGCGTAACGGCGCGGCGTCGAGAAGAATGTCGGCCAGCGCCGCGGGCGCCAGGCGTGGCACGTCGTGTGCGCAGTCGATGTGGTGGGTGCGCCATGCGGGATCGGCACGCAGGCGTTCGTTCAACTCGACGAACGGGTTGCCTTCCCAGCCGGTCGCGGCGACGTGGATCTTCGTGCCGACCCGGCGCCATGCCCCCGTCAGCCGGATCGCCTGGACAAACGTCGCGAGGGGATGCGGCCGGCAGCGCGCATCGAGATGAGGCGGCGGCGCGCAAGTCAGGCCGTCGGCCGCGGCGCCGGCAATGAAGAAGTCGTGGTAGCGCGGGATCGTGAGCGACCACACGGAATCGCCGTCGTCGGGCACGTAGGCGTCCACGAACACGAGCGCCGCGACGCGCGACGGCGCCCGATCCGCCGCGCCCGCGATGACCATGCCGCCGTACGAGTGCGCGGCGAGGACGACGGGCCCTGTTGCCGTTTCGATCGCGGCGACGACGTCGGCGATATGGCGGTCGAGGTTCACGCCCGCAGCCGGGCCGCCGTCCAGGCCGGACAGGGTCAGGGCCACAACCTCGTGCCCGGCGTCCTCCAGGCGGCGTGCGACGGCGTCGAACGCCCAGCCTCCGTGCCAGCCTCCGGGCACCAATACATATGTCGCCATCGATGTGCTCCTCCCGTTCACGCATCTGCGCGGGCCGACAGGATACACCCAAGTCCACCTGTGTTCGCAACAATTGCTTGCAATCTCGGCAATATTGCAAATACACTGGGTGCTGGCCAACACTCCGCGGTGATCATGAAAACCAACTTCACGATGTCCCTGGGCGTTCTCGGATTTGCCGCCCTTGCCGGCTGTGCGACGCAGCCGGCGGCCGTTCCGCCGTCCCTGGCCGACGCGCTTGCCCGCCAGGGCGTCGGCCCCGTGGACAATATCAACTACGTCGACGAGCATGGCCAGCCGATGAGCGCGCCCGAGTTCGTGGCGCAGGTCTCGCGGTCCCGGCAATTTTTGGTCACCAGGGCGCGCGACGACCGCGCGCGGGATGTGACCTTGCGCTTGCGTCCGGCGAATTATCATGCGTTCAACGGGCTCAAGATCGGCGAGGCGTGGCCCCGGTTCCGTTTGACGCGCCTGGATGGCACGCCGGTCGACAACAAGGCCCTCGAGGGCCGCTACACCCTCGTCAACTTCTATACGGCCGCGTCGGCGGCGTCGGCGGCGGACGTCCCGCGGCTGAATGCCCTGGCCGAGCGCCGCAAGGACCTCAACCTGCTCGCGGTAACGGCCGACAGCGATGCCGACGCCAGGACGTTCGCGGACACGAACCGCTTCGCCTGGCCCGTCGCGACGGGCGGGGACCAGCTGGCAAAACAGATCGGTATCGATGCCTATCCCTCGCTGGCGTTGTTCGACCCGCAGGGCAGGCTCGTCGCTGCCATGGGGCGCGTCGATGATGCGGACACCCTCGCGTCCTGGCTCGGCCAGAAGACCGGCACGGTGCGGGTGGCGTCGCCGGATCCGGCCAACAGGCCCGCCCTGATCGATTTCAGGACATGCGACAGGCCGGCCTATCCATCGGACGAGGTGCGGGCGAAGCACACGGGAACGGTCAAGCTGAACTTCCTGGTCGGCGTCGACGGCGCCATCCGGAAGGCCGAGATCCGGTCGTCGTCGGGCTACCCGGCACTGGACCAGGCCGCGCTGGCCGCCCTCTCCCGCTACCGCTTCACTCCGGGCACGTCCGCGGGCGTGCCCGCGGAAAAATGGTCGCCCGTGCAGTACGTGTGGAGCTTCGAATAAAAAACGGCGCGCCGCCCGAAGGCAAGCGCGCCGGTGGCAGCGACCGGACGGCACCGCCGTGCCGTCCCGTCTTCCTTAGAAGTGGTACTCCGCCTTGACCATCGGCGTGCTGGCCGAGGCGCCCGGCACGCGCTTGCTGTCGTTGCCGAACTTGTTGTGCCAGTATTGATAGGCGACGCCGGCGCGGAAGGTCTTCGGCTTGGCGCCCAGCAGCGGGCCCAGGTCGTACAGCAGCTGCATGTCGATGTTCGTTTCCGGCGCCGTCTGGTTGCCGAATTCGTCCTTGCCCTTCGATGCGATCCAGTTCGCGAAGCCTTCCCACGACCAGCCGGAGGCGCCGATCGGGAACGCCCACACGGCGCCCAGCATCGGGTGCGTGTCGTAGCGGTAGCGCGAGACGCTCGTCTGCGTGAATTCGTTGTTCGGCGCGTTGCTCTCCCACAGGCCGTAGATACCCACGTTCAGCAGGCCGGGCACCTTGAAGGCCAGCGTCGGGCCGACGACGAGCATGCGCTTCTTCGAGTTGTAGCCGGCATCGTCCTTCGTGTTGGCGTCGAAGCCGAGCGTCAGGCCCACGTCGCTCACGGGACCGTAGGCGAATTCCTTGCCGCTCACCTTGCCCAGCGAGATCGTGTTGCGGTACACGAGGTAGAACTCCTGCGCGCCCGAGCTGGCGCCCGGCGCCGACGGGTCGGTCTTGTTCGACAGCAGGACGTCCAGGTTGAAGAAGTTCGTGCCGTAGGCATAACCGCTCACGTGGTTGATGTCGATGATGTCCTTGTGGATTTCGTTGGCGTTGAACGGCTCGCGGAAACGGCTGCCGGTACGGTAGCCGATCGACGTGTCGCTCCATTCCGCGGCCTGGACGGACGTTGCCGCGCACGCGCACAGCGCCATGGTCAGGACGGTTTTTTTCATGCTTTGCTCCCTTGGACGATTGGTGGGTGGTTGTTGGTGGCGCCCGCGTCTCCATGATTCTCGGCAGGGATGTCGCGGGTACCGTTGAAGAAGAGGTTCAGTGCGACCGCGGCGACGGCGGTCAGCAGGATGCCCGACTCCAGCAACGGATGCAGGCTGTGGGCCATCTGTTGGGCCCAGCGGGGTGCCACCAGCGGGATCAGGCCGAAGCCGATCGACAGGGCGACAATATACAGGTTGTAGCGGTTGTTCCGGAAGTCCACGCGCGTCAGGATGCGGATGCCTGCTGCGGCAACCATACCGAACATGACAAGACCCGCGCCGCCCAGCACGAACTGCGGGATCGCTTCCACGAGCGCCGCCATCTTCGGCAGCATGCCCAGCACGATCATGATGCAGCCGCCCGCCACGCACACCCAGCGGCTTTTCACGCCCGTGACGGCGACGAGGCCCACATTCTGCGAGAAGCTCGTGTGCGGGAAGGTGTTCAGCAGGCCGCCGATCAGCGTGCCCAGGCCGTCCGTGCGCAGGCCCGCGGCGAGCTGTTTGCGGTCCACGTCCTTGCCCGTCAATTCGGAGAGCGCGAGGAACATGCCGGCCGACTCGATCATCACCACGATCATGACGACGGAGAACGTGACGATCATGACCAGGTCGAACGTGGGCGTACCGAACGCCAGCGGCGTCACGAGCTGGAACCACGCGGCCTTGCCCACCTTGTCGAAGTTCATCTCGCCCAGCGCGAACGTGACGACGCAGCCGGCCACGATGCCCAGCAGGACGGAGATGTTGGCCAGGAAGCCGCGGCAGAACCGGACGAGGCACAGCACGACGGCCAGCACGAACGCCGCGATGCCCAGGTGATCGAGCGCGCCGTAGTTGGGGTTCGGCGTCATCGGCACGGGGCCGGCCAGCTTCAGCGCCGGAGCCTCGGCACCGGGCGGCAGCGCGGCTGCCGCCTGCGCGGCACTGGCGCGGGCCGTGTCGACCATCGCGGCCAGCTTGACCGTGTCGACGCTCTGCGCCGTGTTTTCCGGGCCGCCCATCGCCCAGCCCACGCCGACGCGCATCAGCGTCACGCCGATGATCAGGATGATGGTGCCCGTGACGACGGGCGGGAAGAACCGCAGCAACCGGCTCATCAGGGGCGCGATCAGCAGCGCCACGGCACCGGCGCCGATGCCGGCACCGAAGATCGCACGGGCCCCGTCGACGCCGGGAACCGCATTCGCGATGGCGACCATCGGGCCGACGGCCGCGAAGGTCACGCCCATCATCACGGGCAGGCGGATGCCGAACCACGATGTCAGGCCAAGGGATTGGATGAGTGTCACGATACCGCAGCAAAACAGGTCGGCCGAGATCAGCATGCTGACCTGTTCGGGCGGGAGTTTCAGTGCGCGTCCCACGATGAGGGGGACGGCGATGGCGCCGGCGTACATGACGAGGACGTGCTGCAACCCGAGCGCACCGAGGCGCGCGAGCGGCAACCGTTCGTCCACCGGGTGGCGGGACGGCTGGTTCATGCTTGTCTCCTGAATGTTTTTATGAACTGCGGAACTGCTGGACTGCTGGACTGCGTTCGAAACCTAAGAAGCATGCCGCCCGCCACGTGCCGGCTGCCTGGGCCGGGCGCGCGAGCGTGTCCGGCGGTCCTCATGCGGACCGGCGGACAGGGTACAACGGGTCAGTTGATGGGGGCGCCCTCTTCGTACCAACGCTTGATGAGATTGCGCTCATCGGGCGTGATCTGGGTGGCGTTATTCAGGGGCATCTGCTTGGTCACGACGGCCTGCTGGTACATCTGCTGGGCGTGACGCTTGATCGAGTCGGGCGAATCGAACGAGATGCCCTTGCTCGGCATGGCGGCCGAGTGGCACATCGCGCAACGCTGGGCGACGACGCCTTTCACCTGGTCGAAGCTGACGTTCTGCGCGGTGGCGCCGGCGGCCGCGGCGCTGTTCACAGGGGCGGCGGATGCGATGACCGGCAGGTCGGCCTCGGGTTTCGGGGTCAGGTAGACGACGAGGCCCAGCATCGCGGCCACGCCGAAGCCAGCGAATTCCCACGGCACGCGCTTGCCGTGCACCAGCGCCTTGTGGCGGGCGACGAAGCTCTGGCGGATCAGGGCGCCGGTCAGCATCATGAGGACCAGCACGACCCAGTTGTGCTCACCCGAGTACAGCCAGCCGTAGTGGTTGGACAGCATCGCGAACAGCACCGGCAGCGTGAAATACGTATTGTGGACGCTGCGCTGCTTGGCGCGCCAGCCGTAGATCGGGTCGACCGGCTGGCCGGCCTTCAGCTGTGCGACGACCTTGCGCTGGCCCGGGATGATCCAGAAGAACACGTTGGCGCTCATCGACGTGGCGAGCATTGCGCCCACCAGCAGGAAGGCGGCGCGGCCGGCGTACAGCTGGCACGCGAGCCAGGATGCGAACACGACGAACGCGAAGATGATGGCGCCGACGATGGCGTCGCCGTTCTTCTTGCGGCCGAACGTGCGGCAGATGGTGTCGTAGACGAGCCAGAACGCGACGAGGAAGCCCAGCGCGGTACCGACGGCGGCACCGGCCGACCAGTCGTGCACCTGCTTGTCGACCATGAAGGTGCCGGCATTGAACAGATACAGCACTGTAAAGAGACCGAAACCGGACAGCCACGTGGCGTAACTCTCCCAGTAGAACCAGTGCAGGCCTTCGGGCATCTGTTTCGGGGCGACGAGGTATTTCTGCGGATGGTAGAAGCCACCGCCGTGCACGGCCCACAGTTCGCCGTCGACGCCTTTTTCGACGAGGTCGGGCGCCGTCGGCTTGGTCAGGGAGTTATCGAGGAAGACGAAGTAGAACGATGCGCCGATCCAGGCGATCGCGGTGATGACGTGGGTCCAGCGCAACAGCAAATTCACCCAGTCGAGCAAATAGGATTCCATGAGAGCCTCTAATACAAAGGAAGCATGGCGCAGACGACGCACCAGGCTGTCCCATCACCACAGCGGGCTCTGTGAGGGGCAAATCATCGCAACCACCGGCGTCGGGCTGGGCCCGGGTGCCGATGTGCTCCGCGGCGACACAACAACTGTATACGATCTTTTTGAAAAAGGGTATGACTTTATGAGAAAAACAACGCTCCGTGCTTACGAGCCACGATACGTGGAATACGACCACGGGCTGACGAGCAGCGGCACGTGGTAGTGGCCGGCTGCGTCGGCGATGCCGAATTCCAGCGGTACGACGTCGAGGAAGGCCGGCTCGGGCAGGTCCACGCCCTTCTCGCGGAAGTACGCCGCTACGGCAAACGTGAGGCGATAGCGGCCGACCGCCATCGTCTCCGCGTTCAGCAGCGGACCGCCGTCGTTGCGGCCGTCGCTGTTGAGGGTGAGCGTCTTGATCGTGCGGGCGGTGCCGTCATGGTCGAGCGCTTCGAGCGTCACGCGCATGCCGGCGGCCGGGCAGCCGTTCATCGTATCGAGCACGTGGGTGCTGAGGTGTCCCATCTGTTTTCCTTTCTTGTTGATTGAAGTAAATGTGAAAACTGCGAATTGCATACACTTTGTGTTTTCTTTTTTTCGAAAAGTGTATACACTTCAGACACGATGTCAATCACTTATTGTTTTCCGTGACCATGAGCCGAGCCCGCCAACCCCTGAAGATCGTCCCCCTGACGCCGGACCATGATACGCCCGCGACCGCGCCGTCCGGCAGCGCCACGCAGCGCATCGTGGATTCCATCACCACCGCGATCGCCGAGCGCCGCCTGATGCCGGGCACGAAGCTGTCCGAACAGAAGATCGGCGACATCTTCAAGGTATCGCGTACCGTCGTGCGCCAGGCGTTCAATCAGCTGTCGCGCGACCGCCTCGTCGTACTGGAACCGGCGCGCGGCGCGTTCGTCGCCACGCCCACGGCCGAGGAAGCGAACGACGTGTTCGAAGTGCGCGCCATCCTTGAGACGGCCGTCACGAAACAGCTGTGCGCCACGATCACGGACGCCCAGATCAAACAGCTGCGCGAACACCTGGAACTGGAACGCGCGGCCGTCAACAACGCCGAAGTGCCGGGTCGCACGCGCCTGCTGGGCGATTTCCACCTCGTGCTGGCGCAGATGCTCGGCAACCAGGTGCTCGTGCAGATGCTGTCCGAACTCCTGACGCGCTCCTCGCTGATCGCGCTGATGCGCCAGTCGTCGCAGTCGGCGGAAGAATCTCTCGATGAGCACGTGGCCATCGTCGACGCGTTCGAAAAGCGCGACGTCAAGGCGGCCGTGCGCCTCGTCTCGAAACACCTGGCCAACGTCCAGCACAACCTGCACCTCGATCCGCAGCGCGTGGACCTGGCCGACATCCTTCACCCGTGAAGAAAGACCCACCATGACCCAGCACTATCCACGTGACCTCGCCGGCTACGGCCGCGAGCAACCGTACGCCGACTGGCCGGGCCGCGCCCGCGTCGCCGTGCAGTTCGTCCTGAATTACGAAGAAGGCGGCGAGAACAGCGTGCTGCACGGCGACGCCGGCAGTGAGCAGTTCCTGTCCGAGATGTTCAACCCGGCGTCCTTCCCCGCCCGCCACCTGTCGATGGAAAGCATCTACGAATACGGTTCGCGCGTGGGCGTCTGGCGCATCCTGCGCGAATTCGAAAAGCGCGGCCTGCCGCTGACGATCTTCGGCGTCGGCATGGCCCTCGAGCGCAGCCCGGACGTGACGGCCGCGTTCAAGGAACTGGGCCACGAGATCGCCTGCCACGGCTACCGGTGGATCAGCTACCAGAACGTGGACGAAGCGACGGAACGCGCGGACATGGCACGCGGCATGGAAGCCATCGAACGCCTGACGGGCGAACGGGCCCTCGGCTGGTACACGGGCCGCGACAGCCCCAACACGCGCCGCCTCGTCGCCGACTACGGCGGCTTCGAATACGACAGCGACTATTACGGCGACGATCTGCCGTTCTGGCTGAAGGTGCGCAAGACGGACGGTACGCAGGCGCCGCAACTGGTCGTGCCATACACCCTGGATGCGAACGACATGCGCTTCGCCCTGCCCCAGGGCTTTTCGCACGGCGACCCGTTCCTGTCCTACCTGCGCGACGCGTTCGACGTGCACTACCAGGAAGGCGGCGAGCGCCCGTCGATCCTGTCCATCGGCATGCACTGCCGCCTGCTGGGCCGTCCGGGACGCTTCCGCGCGCTGCAGCGCTTCCTGGACTACATCGAACAGCACGACCGCGTGTGGGTCGCGCGCCGCGTCGACATCGCGCGCCACTGGAAGAGCGTCCATCCCTACAACCCCGACACCGCATTCGCGTGGGAGTAAAACAATGTTAACCCTGGAGACACTCAACGCCGCCGACGAGGCGGGCTTCACTGCCCTGCTCGACGGCGTCTATGAACACTCGCCGTGGATCGCGGCGCGCGCCTGGACCAGGCGCCCGTTCGCCACGCTGGCGCAGCTGAAGCGCGGCCTCGTGGAAGCCGTGCGCGAAGCGTCGCGTGAAGAACAACTGGGCCTGATCCGCGCCCACCCGGAACTCGCGGGCAAGGCGATGGTGGCGAAATCGCTGACGGCGGAATCGACGAACGAGCAGAACAAGGCCGGCCTGACGAATTGCACGCCGGAGGAATTCGCGACCATCCAGAAGCTGAACGCCGATTACAACGCGAAGTTCGGCTTCCCGTTCATCCTCGCCGTGCGCGGCCCGCGCGGCCTGGGCCTGCAGAAGGCGGAGATCATCGCCACGTTCGCACGGCGTCTCGCCAACGGTCCGGACTTCGAGTTCGCGGAAGCGCTGCGCAACATCCACCGCATCGCCGAGATCCGACTGGACGACAAGTTCGGCCAGGAGCCCGTGCTCGGCAATCTCGTGTGGGACTGGCACGAGCAGCTGGCCGTCCACAGCGAACCCGGTTACGCCGAGCGCGGCGAGCTGTGCGTGACCTACCTGACGGACGCCCACCGCGCGACGGCCGCCCAGCTGGCCGCATGGATGCGCGCGGACTGCGGCTTCGACGAGGTGAGCATCGACGCCGTCGGCAACGTGGTCGGCATCTATCACGGCGCCGATCCTTCTGCCAAGCGCCTGCTGACCGGTTCGCACTACGACACGGTGCGCAACGGCGGCAAGTACGACGGCCGCCTGGGCATTCTCGTGCCGATGGCCTGCGTGCGCGAACTGCACCGCCAGGGCAAGCGCCTGTCCTACGGGATCGAAGTCGTCGGCTTCGCGGAAGAGGAAGGCCAGCGCTATAAAGCCGTATTCCTCGGCTCGGGCGCCCTGTGCGGCGGGTTCGACACGGCGTGGCTCGACCAGAAGGATGCGGACGGCATCACGATGCGCGAGGCCATCGCCAATGCGGGCCTGAACGTGGACGACATCGCGGCGCTGAAGCGCGACCCGTCCCGCTACCTCGGCTTCGTCGAGACGCACATCGAGCAGGGTCCCGTGCTGAACGACCTCGACCTGCCGCTGGGCGTGGTCACCTCCATCAACGGCAGCGTGCGGTTCGTCGGCGAGATCGTCGGCGTCGCCAGCCATGCGGGCACGACGCCCATGACGATGCGCCGCGACGCGGCCGCTGCGGCCGCCGAGCTGGTGCTGTTCGCCGAGAAGCGCGGCGGCGCCGCGCCGGACCTCGTCGCCACCGTCGGCATGCTGGAAGTGCCGAACGGCTCGATCAACGTCGTGCCGGGCCGCGCGAAGTTCTCGCTGGACGTGCGCGCCACGACGAACGAGGTGCGCGATGCCGCCGCCAACGACATCCTGGCGGAACTCGCCGCGATCTGCGCCCGCCGCGGCCTGCAGTACACGATCGAGGAAACGATGCGCGCCGCCGCCGCGCCCTGCGCCACCGAATGGCGCCAGCGCTGGGAACGCGCCGTCGAGACGCTGGGCCTGCCCGTCTTCCGCATGCCCAGCGGCGCCGGCCACGACGCGATGAAGATCCACGACATCCTGCCGCAGGCCATGCTGTTCCTGCGCGGACTGAACGCCGGCATCAGCCACAACCCGCTCGAATCCATCACCAACGACGACACCGAACTGTGCGTCCGGGCTTTCCAAACCCTTCTCGACCAACTCGCCACGGAATTCTGACATGACCACGACCGATAATAGAACCGCCGCCCCCTACGAGGCCCTCGACGCCTGGATCGATGCCCACTTCGACGAGGAGGTGCGCTTCCTGCAGGAGCTCGTGCGCGTGCCGACGGACACTCCGCCGGGCAACAACGCGCCGCACGCCGAGCGCACGGCCGACCTGCTGAAAGACTTCGGCTTCGAGGCCGAGAAGCACGCGGTCCCCGCACCGAGCGTGAAGGCCGCCGGCCTGGAGACGATCACGAACCTGATCGTGCGCCGCAAGTACGGCCCGGGTCGCACCGTCGCGCTGAATGCACACGGCGACGTGGTGCCGCCGGGCGAAGGCTGGACGCACGACCCGTACGGCGGCGAAGTCGTTGACGGCCAGCTGTTCGGCCGCGCCGCCGCCGTCAGCAAATGCGATTTCGCCACTTTTACGTTCGCGACGCGCGCCCTGGAAGCGCTGGGCGCCCCGCTGAAAGGCGGCGTCGAACTGTATTTCACCTATGACGAGGAATTCGGCGGCGAACTGGGTCCGGGCTGGCTGCTGCAGCAAGGCCTCGTCAAGCCCGACCTGCTGATCGCCGCGGGCTTCAGCTACCAGGTCGTCACCGCACACAACGGTTGCCTGCAGATGGAAGTGACGGTCCACGGCAAGATGGGCCATGCCGCGGTGCCGGAAACGGGCGTCGACGCGCTGCAGGCCGCGACCCGCATCCTCGTCGCACTGTACGACCAGAACACGCAATACAAAAAGGTGAAGAGCCAGGTCAAGGGCATCAACCACCCGTACCTGAACGTGGGCCTGATCGAAGGTGGCACCAACACGAACGTCGTGCCGGGCAAGGTCGTGCTGAAGCTCGACCGCCGCATGATCCCGGAAGAGAATCCGGCGGAAGTCGAAGCGACCATCCGCAAGGTGATCCAGGATGCCGTCGCCGACAGCCAGGGCATCACCATCGAGATCAAGCGCATACTGCTGGCGAATGCGCTGCAGCCGCTGGACGGCAACCGTCCGCTGGTCGATGCCCTGTCGCGCCATGCGACGAGCCTGTTCGGCGAAGAGATCGGCGCGGCCGGCACGCCGCTGTACACGGACGCGCGCCTGTTCGGCGAAGCGGGCGTCCCGGCTGTGCTGTACGGCTGCGGCCCGCGCACGGTCGGCGAGAGCAACGCCAAGCGCGCCGACGAGCACATCGACCTGGAAGACCTGCGCCGCGCGACCAAGGTCGTTGCGCGCACGCTGTTCGACCTGCTGGATTAAGACTTCCTCCAAGCCTTCATGGCGGACGGGCGCTCCGGCGCCCGTTTTTCATGGTCCCGCGAACGTCGCGAGATAACGCGCCGGTATCTCGACGGGCACCACCATCCCCATCAGCGTCGCCACGATCAGCCCCGCAACGACGATCCCGACCGCGGAAAACGCCGCGACGACCGCGCCGCCCCGCCGCAGCGCACACCCGACGTGCACGAACAGCGCCGCCACCGCGAGAAAATAATAAGGCACGAAGAACAGCACGAACGGCCACACGTGCAGCCCGGCCGCCGCAAAATAGAAATTTGTATCGAGCCCGCTCATCCGTCCCGCCAGCACGGCCACCACGTGGATCGCGAGGAACAGCGCGATGTACGCGCCCGATCCCGCCTGGAGCCACGCGAGCGCGCCACGCCGCCGCTGCCGTCCCGCCCACAGCATGCGCAGGCCGCTCGCCGCCTGCAGCACGACGCCCAGCAGCAGGACCGCTTCCATGATGGGCTGCCGGACCACGTGCCGCGCAGCGTCCATGAAGCGGATGTGCGCGTCGACGCCGGCCAGCGCCGCCAGGTGATTGGCCACGTGCAGTGCCAGGAAGACCGCGAGCACGGCGCCCGCGGTCCGGTGCACGCGACGCGGCGCGATCATCGGGGGCGCGCGGTCAGCCGCAGCGTCAGCGGCGTTTCCGGCCTCAGCGTGATGTTGAAGAGCGGCTTCGGCGGCGCCATCCCGGCCGGCACGTCGACCCTGTATCGCTGCAGGAACATCGCGGCCAGCAGGGTCATTTCCGCCAGCGCGAGATGCTGGCCGAGGCACACGCGCGGCCCCGTCCCGAACGGCATGAAGGCGCCGCGCGGAATCGGCGGCGCGCCGGACGCGAACCGGTCGGGGCGGAACGCGTCCGGTTCCGGGAACCAGCGCGCGTCGTGGTGCATCAGGTGCACGGGTATGCCGAACATCGTCCGTGCGGGCAGCTGCCAGCCGCCCAGCGTGATCGGCCGCACCGCCCGGCGCGTGATGAGCACGGGCGCGGCGGGATACAGGCGCAGGGTCTCCTGCAACGTGCGGCCCAGGTAGTCCAGCGCGGGCAGGTCGGCGGCCGCAGGGCTTCTCCCCTGCAGCACGGCGTCGACCTCCGCGCGCGCGGCCGCCTGCGCGGACGGATTCGATGCCATGCACCACGACCACCACGTCAGGGTCGCGGCCGTCGTCTCGTGGCCCGCGAGGAACGTCGACATGCATTCGTCGCGCACCGCCTTCAGGGGCCACGTGGCGGGATCGGCGACGTGCAGCGCCAGCAGGCGCGTCAGCAGGTCCTGCGGCCATTCGGCCTGCGGCATCTCCATGCGTGCCCGCACGTGGCCGTCGATCAGCCGGTCGAGCGTCGCGAGCGCGCGGCGTTTCTTCGCCTTCCATGGCATCCAGTCGGGCCAGCTCCTGGGCCAGTACATCTCCGCAGCCCCCGCGACGCTCAGCTGGTGCACGGCCCATTCGGCGTCGCGCGTGTCGGCCGTCGCCCCGCTGGAAAACGTCATGCGCATGATCACGTCCATGCCCAGCGAGGTGAACGCGCTCTCGATCGGCCACGCGGCATCGGCCTGCGGCCACCTGGCGTAGGCCGCGTCGGCGGCGGCGGCCATGGCGGGCAGGAAGGCCTGCACGGCCTTCGGCGTGAACGCGGGCTGCAGCGCGTGCCGCTTCGTGCGCCACGCGGCGCCCTCCGACGTGAGGGCGCTGTGGCCATGCACCTGCGCGAACACCTCGACGGCGCGCTCCCAGCGCACCAGCGCGTCGTGATGCTCGACGAGCAGTTCGCGCACCCGTTCGGGGTCGGTGACGACGATCTGGTGTTCGGGCCAGATCCGCAGGTGCACCATGCCGCCGTACGCGTCGCGCCAGCCGGACAAGGCGCCGAGCAGGTCGCGCGACATCGCACGCAGGAAGCGCCAGCCCGTCAGGCCGGATGGCGGTCCCGGAGGCCAGGTGCCGGGTGGATGGGAGGCCGGCGCGCTGCTCGCGGCACCGGCGTGGAATGGGCAGGTGGGGGGCGTGGTCGTTTTCATGACTGGCATTCTCGAACGGGTGCGCGGCGCGGTATTGAACGGAAACGACATCGACGGCGAGTTGTCATTCCGAAGTGACAGCTTTTATACTGTCGGGAATGACGTTCATCCTTCGACCGGCGGCGGCACTCGCCGCTGCCTGCATCCTCACCGTCCGCGCGGCGCCGCTGGACAAGGCGCCCGTGATCGAGCTGCCGCACGCCAGCTGGACGGCCCGCGAAGGCGCGCCGTCCAACATCGGCGGCATCGCGCAGACGCCCGACGGCTGGATCTGGATCGGCAGCGCGTCGGGCCTGTACCGGTTCGACGGCGTGCACTTCCTGCGCGCCGCGGGTGCACAGGCGCCGCTGTCGTCGAACGTGGCCGGCGTCGGCGTGCTGCCCGACGGCGTGATGTGGGTCGGCTACAGGTATGGCGGCGTGAGCCTGATGGCGGACGGCCGGATGCGCCACTACCCGCCCGGCAAGGACGGCGGACCGGCGGGCACCGTCTTCTCCGCCGCGCGCGACGCCACGGGCCGGCTGTGGCTCGCCACCGGCCGCGGCCTGCTCGTCCTCGGCCCCGACGGGCGCTGGCGGCCCTGCGACCCGGCGCTCGGGGTGCCCGACAGTGCGTTCGTTTCCATGCTGGTCGACGACGACGGCATGCTGTGGGCCGCGGGCGCCGCCGGCGTCTTCGCGCTGCCGAAGGGCGGCACCCGGTTCGAGCGCCGGGCTTCCCTGTCGACCTTCCTGCCGCTCGTGCGCCACCCGGACGGCAGCATCTGGGCGACGGACGAAGCGCGCCCCCGCATGGTCATGCTGCGCGGCCCGACGCGCGGCCGCGCGGCGCCCCTGGATTTTCCGCGCGGCGCCACGCTGTACGCGTTCGACCGCGACGGCTACGCCTGGGTGGCGGACGGCGCCGGCATCCTGCGCGGCACCGGCGCGGGCGGCCCGGCGCGCATCCACCGCATGTGGGCCGAGCACGGGCTGTCCGGACGCAAGGTGCAAGCCGTGTTCGAAGACCGCGAACGGAACGTCTGGATCGGGACCGAGAGTGGCCTGGACCGTTTCCACGCGCCGCGCGTGCGGGCGGAGGCGCTGTCCGGCGATGCCATGTCGGATGCACTGCCGCTCGCGGGCGGCGCGGGTGCCGGCGTGTGGGCGGGCCGCGCCTTCCTGCCCGGCCCGGGCGGCGCCGCGCGCGACAACAGTCCCGCGCGCACCGGCATCAACGACACGATCACCGCGCTGCACCGGGGTCCCGCCGGCGACGTGTGGGCGGGCGGCTTCAACGGCCTGTGGTCGGTGCCCGCGGACGGGTCGCGCTGGCGCCGCCTGCATCCGGGCATCGAGGGGCCGGCGACCTTCTACGCGATGGCGCAGGACAGCGCCGGCACGCTCTGGCTGGCGCTGGGACGGCGCGGCGTCGCCGCCTGGCGCGACGGGCGGCTGGTCGGCGGCGGCGGCAGCACGGAACTGGCGGCGTACGCGGCGGCGACCGTCGCCGCGGACCGGCGCGGGCGCGTGTGGTTCGGGTCCGTCGGCGACGACCTGGCCGTCCTGGAGGGCGGCAAGGTCAGGCACTACGGCCGCGCGGACGGTCTCGCCGTCGGTACCGTCATCCAGATCCTGCCCGCGGACGACGGCGCGTGGGTGGGCGGGGAAAACGGCATCGCGCACTTCGACGGCACGCGCTTCACACCCGTCACGGGGCGCAACGGCGAACCGTTCACGGGCATCACGGGCATGGTGTTCGCGCGGGACGGCACGCTGTGGCTCAACGGCGCCGGCGGCATTTCCAGCATCGCCCCGGCGGAACTGCAACGGGCGCTGCGCGAACCCGGCTACCCGGTCGGCTACGGCCGGATCGATTACCGCGACGGCCTGCGCGGCACCGCGGGGCCCCCCGTCCCGGTGCCTTCCGCCGTGCGCAGCGACGACGGCACGCTGTGGTTCACGACGGTCGGCGGCGTCTACGGATTCGACCCGGCCGCGCTGCCGCGCAATACACTGGTGCCGCCCGTCGTCGTCACGGGCCTGAAGTCCGGCACGACCGCATTCGACGCGCGCGACGGGATGCGCCTGCCCGCGGGGACGGAGGCACTGGACATCGAATTCAGCGCGCTGACCTACCGCGAACCCGGACGCGTGGCCTTTCGCTACCGGCTCGACGGCGTCGACCACGACTGGCGCGAAGGGGGCGAACGTTCCGCCCATTACACCAATCTCGGGCCGGGCCGCTACCGCTTCCAGGTGCTCGCGTCGAACGACGACGGCGTGTGGAACACAACCGGCGCGAGCTTCGCGTTCGACATCGCGCCGCGCCTGACGCAGATGACCTGGTTCCGCGTCCTGTGCGTCGTGGCGGCGGTGTGCGTCGCGTGGCGGCTGCAGCTGTTCTGGATGCGCCGGACCGCGCGCCGGCTGGCACTCCGCATGAACGAACGGGTCGCGGAACGCGAACGCATCGCGCGCGAACTGCACGACACGCTGCTGCAGTCGATCCAGGGATTGATGCTGGTGTTCTGGAGCACGGCCAGCCGCCTGACGGCGGAGGCGCGCGCCCCGCTGGAAGCGGCCCTGGCACGTGCCAACGGCGTGGTGGCCGAGGGCCGCGACCGCGTGGCCGGCCTGCGTTCGACCGCCGTGCCCGATGCCGACCTGGCCGGCGCGCTGCGCCGTTTCGCCGAACCGCTCGCGCGCGATGGCGGGATCGCCTTCCGCCTGGACGAGGACGGGCGGGCGCGCAGCCTGTGCGAATCCGCGGCCGACGAAGCCTTCGCCATCGGCCGCGAAGCGTTATGGAACGCGTTCAGGCACGCACGGGCACGCCAGGTCGACGTCACGCTGCAGTACGCCCCGTCGGCCCTGGTCGTGACGGTCGCCGACGACGGTGTCGGCCTGCCGGACGACGTCGAAGCCGACCATGGCCGTACCGGTCACTGGGGCATCCCCGGGATGCGCGAGCGCGCCCGTACGCTGGGCGCGACGCTGACGGTCCGGACGGCGCCCGGCGACGGCACGACGTGGACGCTGCGCGTGCCGGCACCGATCGCGTACGCCTGACCACCCACCCAAGGATAACGACATGGATACCACACCCTTTGCCCACTGCGCCTGGCACAACGAACCGCCCGTGCACCGCATCGACGGTGGCACGCTCTCCGTCGTCACGGGAGAGAACACGGATTTCTGGCGGATCACGAGCTATGGCTTCATCCGCGACAACGGCCACTTCTTCGGCGCGCCCGCCGCCGACGGGTTCACGGCGCAGGTACGCGTGCGCGCGGCATTCGCGGCGCTGTACGACCAGGCGGGCCTCATGGTCCGCATCGACGAGACGCAATGGATCAAGGTGGGGGTCGAGTTCTCGGACGGCCAGCCGCTGCTCAGCACCGTGCTGACGAACGGGGTGTCCGACTGGGCCGTCGCACCGGCCCCGCCGTTCGATGACGGTTTCTGGCTGCGCGTGACGGTCGGCGCCGGCGTCGTCCGCGTCCAATACTCGGCCGATGGCGTCACGTGGCCGATGCTGCGCCTGGCGCCCTTCCCGGCCGCGCCGCGCTATCTCGTGGGACCGATGTGCTGCACGCCGCAGCGCGCCGGGCTGGAAGTGGCGTTCAGCGAATTCACGCTGGGGCCGGCCCTCGGCAAGGACCTGCACGACCTCAGCTGACTAGCGCGGGAACATCAGCCGCAGCAGATCGTCCGCGACGGCTTCCAGTTGCGCGACGTCGCGGTACACGCGCTCCAGCACGACCATGCCGCGCGTCGTCGTCGTGATGAAGCGCGCGGCCGCGGCGGGCGGCAGCGCGAGCCGGCCCGCGGCGTCGGGCTGCGCCAGGCGGTCCGTCAGAGCCTGCTGCACGTCGTCCAGCAGGCCGCGCAACGCGGCCCGGATCGCATCGTCCATCGCCGTCTCGTCCGTCGCCGTCTTCGTCGTCAGGCAGCCGCGCGTCACCTCGTCGTCGTCGACCGCCGTGATTGTCTCGATCGCGAAGCGCAGGTAGCGCCGCAGCGCTTCCTCGGCCGTGGGCGCGTCCAGCGCCGCGCGCAGGCTCGCGAGGAACCATGTCCGGTAACGCCCGAACACGCGCAGGAACAACGCCTGCTTGTCGCCGTACGCGTGGTACAGCGAACCGCGCAGGACACCGGTCGCCTGGGCGATGTCCTGCATGGACGTGGCGCCGAAACCGCGCCGCCAGAACAGCAGCATCGCGCGGTCGAGCACCTCGTCTTCATCGAATTGTTTTGTGCCTGCCATGGACCGGATTATCGCCATCCTTGACAGCCCTGTCAAGTTTGACTAACCTGTCAAACATGAGCCAACAACAAGGATCCACCATGGACACCCCTCTCGACCGCGCCGCCGCCACGCGCGCCATCCTCGCCGGACTGTGCGCGAGCCTCGTCGGCATCGGCCTCGCCCGTTTCGCCTACACGCCCCTGATCCCGCCGCTGATCGAGGCGCACTGGTTCGCCGCGCAGGACGTCGTATTCCTCGGCGCCGCCAACCTGGTCGGCTACCTGGCCGGCGCGCTGGCGGGCCGGCCTCTCGCCGCGCGCCTGGGCAGCCGGCGCACCCTGCAACTGATGATGGCGCTCGCCTCGCTCGCGTTCTTCGCGTGCGCCCTGCCCCTGTCCGTCGCCTGGTTCTTCGGCTGGCGCTTCCTGTCGGGACTCTCCGGCGGCATCATCATGGTGCTGGC
Organism: Massilia sp. PDC64; assembly: GCF_900101265.1. Classification (GTDB taxonomy): domain Bacteria; phylum Pseudomonadota; class Gammaproteobacteria; order Burkholderiales; family Burkholderiaceae_D; genus Telluria. Next base: position 347,883 of record NZ_FMZS01000005.1, on the reverse strand, counting down.
CGCGCTGAGTATCCTGCCGCATGTGCCGCCGGAACGCCGCGGCGTGGCCAGCGGCGCCATCTTCCTGGGTCTCGGGCTTGGCATCGCGGCCTCGGGCACGGTCGTGCCCCTGCTGCTGAACGAGGGGCTCGCCGCCACGTGGGTCGGGCTCGGCGTACTGTCGTTGCTGCTTACCGTCGCCAGCTGGCGCTGGTGGCCGCAAGCCGCTGCCGCCACGCCCGCGGCAGGCGGCGGCCGCGCGCCCGCGCACGCCGGTTTCGCGCTGAAGCTGATTTATGCGCAGTACGCGCTGAAGGCCCTCGGCCTCGTGCCGATGATGGTATTCCTCGTCGACTACGTGGCCCGCGGCCTGCACATGGGCACGCACACGGCGGCACTGTTCTGGGTCGTCTACGGCATCGGCGCGACGGCCGGGCCGATGTTGTACGGCATGCTGGGCGACCGGTTCGGGATCGGTACCGCGACGCGCATCGCACTCGTCCTGCAGATCGTCGCCGCGGCCGTGCTGGTCCTCGTGCACGACCTGGGCGGCCTGCTCGCGGCCACGTTCGTCATCGGCACCTACCCGCCCGGCATCGTCCCGCTGACCCTCGGCCGCATCCGCCACACCTTGCCGCAGGACGTGCCCGCGCAGGGCGCCGCGTGGAGCCGGGCGACGACGATCTTCGCCCTGTTCCAGGCGCTCGCCGGCTACGCCTACTCCTGGCTGTTCGCGGCGACCGGGGGCGACCACCGGGTGCTGATGGAGATTGGCGCGGGCGCACTCGGCGTGGCGCTGGTGTCGGACGTGTTGCTGGCGCGCGCGGCGTGGGCGGCGATACGCGGGGAGGCCGCACGGGCCTGATGCGCGCGGCGGCGTGATAAGATCGGGGTTTGTCACCTCTTCCCGATTCATGGATCTTTCACAGCTGCCCGGCAGTTTCAGGCTCGATCGATCTCGAAGCGCCACCATCCAGGTCTACGAACATCTGCGCGAGATGATCGTGACGCTGACCCTGAAGCCAGGCACGGTCCTGCCGCGCAACGAGCTGGTCGGCTACTTCGGCGTTTCCCAGACGCCGATTCGCGACGCGCTCACCCGCCTGGACGACGAGCGCCTCGTCGAAGTCTTTCCCCAGCATCTCACCCGCGTGCGCAGCGTCGACCTGGACTCGGCGCGGCAGGCGCATTTCGCACGCCTGGCGATCGAACTGGAGATCGTCCACGTGCTGGCGGAACGGCCCGATCCGGACCTCGAGAAATCGCTGCTGGCCCTCGTCGCCCAGCAGCGCCTCGGCCTCAAGACGCGCGACCTCGACAGCTTCACGACGGCGGACCAGAACTTCCACAAGAAACTGTATGGCGCGGCCGACATGGACGACCTGTGGACGGTGATCCGCAACCTGAGCGGCAACCTGGATCGGCTGCGCCGTCTCCATCTGCCGCTGAACAACAAGGCCCAGTCGATCATCGCCGAACACGACGCCATCGCCCGCGCGATCGGCGCCGGCGACCAGGCCGCGGCGCATGCCGCGGTGCGGGCGCACCTGTCGGGCACCCTGTCCGAGCTGCGCGTCCTGCGCGACAAATACCCCGACTACGTGGCGTAACCTCTCCTCCCTGGCGCGCCGGGCCCGGCGCTCCGCCGCCTCAACTAATCGCGCAGTTGATCGTTTGAGACGGCATAACGCGGCCGCATGCACACTAAAATATTAGCGCGCCAATACATAACCGCCGCCACCTGTCGCGTCGGTCCATTCTAGGAGACAAGATGAGTTCCACCTTTTCCAGCGGCCGCCCCGTCACGACCGCCATCGCCCGCGCCGCCGCGCTCGCGGCACTGGGCACGCACGCGCTGCCGGTCCTGGCACAGAACGGCACGGCCGGTCCCGAACAGGGATTGCAGACCGTCGTCGTCACGGCCCAGAAGCGTGCGCAGTCCATGCAGGACGTGCCGGTCGCCGTGAGCACGGTCGACGAGCGCGCCATCGAAAACCAGCAGATCATCGACTTCAGCGACCTGACCCGCGTGGCCCCGTCGCTGACCATCAGCCAGAATCCGAACAACAGCAACATCACGCTGCGCGGCGTCGGCACGTTCGCCTACAGCATCGGCATTGAATCCGCCGTATCCGTCATCGTGGACGACGTGCCCGTCATCCAGCAGCTGCAGGCCTTTTCCAACCTGAGCGACATCGCCCGCGTCGAGGTCTTGCGCGGTCCGCAGGGTACGCTGTTCGGCAAGAACTCGTCGGCGGGCGTGATCAATATCGTCACCAAGGAATCGGCCCGGGAGCTCGAAGGCCATGGCCAGGTCAGCGTGACGAGCGACCACGAGCGCCGTGTCGAGGCCGGGATCTCGGGTCCGCTGACGGGGACGACCGGATACCGGCTGAACGCCTACGCGGGGCGGCGCGACGGCGAGATCAGGAACCTGACGACGGGTGCAGACCTGAACGGCGACCGCAGCAAGGGACTGCGCGCGCGCCTCGACTTCAAGCCGACCGCAACGCTGCAGGGAAAACTCATCGCGGACTACAACATGCGCCACACGGAAGGCCCGGTCACGACCTTCCTCTCCGTGCCCGCGGGCGCCAGGCAGCAGAACCTCGTGCCCATCGCGCCGGCCCTCGCGGGCGTGACGCCTGGTCCGGACAACCGTAACGTGCGCATGGACGATCCCGGCTACGCGCACAACGAGGCGGCGAGCCTGAGCGGCACCCTGAACTGGAAACTGGACCGGCACACGCTGACGTCCGTCAGCACGTACCAGGACTGGAAATTCAACCTGGTGAGCGACTACGACCTCACCGACCTCGACCTGGTGGGCGCGATCACGAAGGGCGCGCGCCACGGCGGGATCACCGGGAGCGGCCCATACCACTCGCGCATGTTCACCCAGGAGCTGCGCCTGACGTCCAACGGGGAAGGCGTGTTCAACTACCTGGGTGGCCTGTACTACGCGAAGACGCACAACGACCGCGCCTTCGTCCGCGGCCCCGCCTATTCGGTGGCCGACTGGGACGCGAGCACGGGCAACGAAGCCGTCGCGGCATTCGGCCAGGCCGAATACCGCTTCACACCGGCCACACGCGTGAACGCGGGCGTGCGGTTCAACCGGGAGCGCATCGACGTGCGCTTCACCAATCGCGTGCCCACGACGCCGGTCACCTGGGCGGGCGCGAGCAGCGACGACGCAGTGACGGGCAAGATCGCCCTGCAGCACGATCTGTCCAGGGGCGTGATGGTCTACGGCTCCTTCGCGACGGGGTACAAGGGTGCTGGCTACGACGTCTCGACGGGGTTCGACGCGTCGCGGGCACGCCAGCCCGTCGCGCCGGAAACGTCGCGCGCATGGGAACTGGGCCTGAAGAGCCGCTTCCTGCAGAACCGCCTGCAGGTAAACGCCGCCCTGTTCGACACGGATTACAAGGACTTCCAGGCGCAGTCGCGCCGGCTGGACCCCGGCACCAACCTGACGACCAACGTCGTCACCAACGTGGGCGCGCTGCGTACGCGCGGGGCGGAACTGGAGGTGACGGGCAAACCCGTCAACACGTTGCTGCTCGAAGGGTCGCTGGCCTGGGTCGACGCCACCATCACCCGCTTCCCGAACGCGAACTGCTATCCGGGCCAGACGGCCGCGCAGGGCTGCGTCGCGCTGGGCAACGCGACGGTGCAGGACCTCGCGGGCAAGCGCCTGGCGAACGCGCCGCGCGTGAAGCTGAACATGGGCGGGACTTATTACTTCCCCGCCGGCGATCGCTACAGCGGCACGGCCAACCTGAACTACCAGTACCAGTCCCCGACGAGTTTCGACCTGTCCAGCAATCCGCTGACCGTCCAGGGCGGCTACGGCATCGTCAACGGCAGCATCGCGCTGGACGACGCGTCGCACAACCTGAAAGTCACGCTGTACGTGAACAACCTGTTCGACAAAAGCTATTCGACCTTCATCGGCGACAACTACAGCTTCTACAGCGGCAGCCACGTCCTGTCCCAGCTGTTGCCGCGCAATTCGCAGCGCTATGTCGGCGTGCGCGTCAAGTACGAGTTCTGACGGAGCCGCGCCATGAAGCTGTTCATTTCCGTCCTGTTGCTGGTGCTGGCCTGCGCGGCCGGGGCCGGCCCCGCGTCCCCGCCGTTGCGCCCGGCCGTGCTGCTTACCGGTGCGCCGTACCGCGACGGCCAGGACCTGTCCGGCCAGTGGACGTATTCGAAAGACCTGTACAAGACGGGCCTCACCGACATCAACGGCTGGGTCGCCAAATCGCGCATGCAGCGTTACCGCGACCTGGACGTGGCCGCGGTCGAAGCGCGGGGCGGTACGGACTTCTTCGAGTTCGACCTCGACCGCGGGCCGCAGATGGCCATCCCGGGGGGCTGGAATGCCGCCACGCCGGAACTGCGCTACTACGACGGGCTGATCTGGTTCCAGCGCAAATTCACGGCACGCGCGCCGGGCAGCGGCCGCGCCTTCCTGCGCTTCGAAGCGGTGAACTATCGTGCGTACGTGTACCTCAACGGCAAGGAGATCGGGCGCCACGAAGGCGGCTTCACGCCGTTCGTGCTCGACGTGACCGACGCACTGCGCGGGGGCGAGAACCGCCTGACCGTCGGCGTCGACTCCGCGCACGACGCGCAATCCATCCCGACCGCCATCACCGACTGGGACCTGTACGGCGGCATCACCCGGCCCGTGCGGCTGGTCTATACGCCCGCGACGTTCATCGACGACGCCACGCTGGGCCTCGGCACGAATGGCCGGATCACGGGCGAGGTCCAACTCCAGGGACCGCGGGCCGCCGGCCAGGCGGTGGACGTCGCCATCGGCACCATTGCGCGCGCCACGGCCGTCACGGACACGCACGGGCGCGCCGTGTTCGACATCGCCGCCCCGCCGGCGCTCGCGCGCTGGTCGCCGGACAGCCCGACCTTGTACGACGTGCGCTTTACGGCCGCCGGCGACGCGGTGCGCGACCGGATCGGCTTTCGCACGATCGCCGTACAGGGCAACCAGATCCTGTTGAACGGCAGGCCCGTCTTTCTGCGCGGGGTGTCGATGCACGAGGAGGAATTCGGTGCCCGGCCCGCGCGCAACATGACGGAACCGAACGCACGGGCGCTGCTGCACGAGATCAAGCACGGCCTGCACGGCAACTATGTCCGGCTGTCCCATTATCCGCACTCGGAAACGACGTTGCGCCTGGCCGACGAGATCGGCCTGCTCGTCTGGAGCGAGATCCCGGTCTACTGGACCGTCGATTGGGACAACCCCGCCGTGCTGCGCAAGGCGCTCGCCATGCAGGCGGAGACGATTTATCGCGACCGCAACCGCGCGTCCGTCGTGCTGTGGAGCGTCGGTAACGAGACGCCCGTGTCGGAGGCGCGTACACGCTTCCACGCCGCGATGGCCGACAACGTGCGCGCGCTCGATCCGACGCGCCTCGTGTCGGCGGCGCTGCTCGTGAAGCGCCGCAAGATCGGGGACGAGGACGTCACCGTCATCGACGACCCGCTGATGGACAAGCTGGACGTCCTCGCCGTCAACACCTATGCGGGCTGGTACGGCGACGACACGCTGGATGCGCTGCCGCGTCTGAAATGGTCGCTGCCGGCGGATCGTCCGCTGATCCTGTCGGAATTCGGCGCCGATGCGCTGGCCGGCTACCACGACCCCGCGCACAGGAAGTTCAGCGAAGAGTACCAGGCCGAGTACTACCGCAAGACGCTGGCGATGGCGGCGCAGCTGCCCACGCTGCGCGGCATGTCGCCCTGGGTCCTGAAGGACTTCCAGTCGCCGCGGCGCGAACACCCGGTCTTCCAGAACGGCTGGAACCGCAAGGGCCTGTTGTCCGAGACAGGCGTCCGCAAGGAAGCGTTCGGCGTGCTCGCGGATCATTACCGCGCGCGGGCCGGCGCACGCTGAGGGTCCCGGGCCGCTTACCTTTCGGCGCGCAGGAAGCGCAGCACCGTCTCTTCGTACGCGCGCGGCATCTCCACGTTCGGCAGGTGCACCGCCGGCAGCATCGCCAGCTGCGCACCCGGCACCGCGGCCGCGATCTGGCGGCTGTGCTCCGGCAAGGTGACCGTGTCGTGGTCGCCGCCGACGACGAGCGTGGGCCGGTCGATCAGCGCGATGGGCCGGCGCAGGTCGGCGTCGCGCACGGCGGCGAACGCGCCCGCGAGGCCGTGCGGCGACGTCCTCAGGATCATCGCGCGGAAGCGCCGCATCGTGGGACCGTTCTCTTCCCGCAGCGCGGCCGGGAACCAGTTGCCGAGGAAGGTCTCGGCCACCGCGTCCATCGGCGCGCGCTCGCGCAGGGCCGCGATCTGCGCGTCGAAATAGCGGGCCGGCCCCAGGTGCGGCGCCGTATTGCTGAGGACGAGCCGGTCGATGCGTTCCGGCGCGGTCACGCCCAGCCACTGGCCGACGAAGCCGCCCAGCGACAGGCCGAGGAAGTGCGCGCGTTCGATCCCGAGGTGGTTCATCAGCTCCAGCACGTCGCGGCCGAGCCGGTCGATGGAATATGCACCGGCCGGCGCGCCGGAATCCCCGTGGCCGCGCATGTCGTAGCGCAGCACGCGGAAGTGGCGGGCGAAGGCGGCCACGTTGTCGTCCCACATCGTGTGGTCCGTCGCGATCGAGTTGGACAGGACGAGCACGGGTGCCGTGGCGTCGCCATCGAGGCGATACGCGAGCGGCGTGCCGTCGCCGAGTATGAAGGATTGCAGCATGATGTTCTCCATGTCGTTGCGATGGAGCCATCGTAGGACGGTGCGCCGTCAAATGAAATTACAATATTCCGTCAATCTTTGTAGACGGAGCCGACATGCACGACTTCACCCTGCAGGAGTTGCAAAGCTTCGACGCCGTCGTCACGCACGGCGGATTTGAAGCGGCCGCGCGGGCGCTACACCGCTCGCACCCGGCCGTGTTCGCGGCGGTGGCGAAACTGGAGCGCCAGCTCGGCATCGACCTGCTCGACCGCACGGGCTACCGCGTGCGCCCGACCGCGGCGGGCCGCGCTTTCCACCACCGGGCGCAGGCGATCCTGCACGAGATGCAGGGCCTGCGCCGCTACGCCACGCAGCTGGCGATGGGCCAGGAAAGCGACCTGCGCATCGTGCTGGGCGACTTCTGTCCGCCGGGCCCGATGCTCGCGCTGCTCAGCCGCTTCTTCGCCCGTCATACGGGCACGCGCCTGCACCTGGCGCTGGAAGCGGTCGGCGGTCCGGTGGAAAGGCTGCTCGACGGCGAGGCGGACCTGATCGTCCACGGCGTCGACGCGCACGATCCGCGCATCGAATCCATCGTGCTGGGCAAGGTGGCGTTCGTGCCCGTGATGGCGCCCGGCTTCCTCGCCACGACCCGCAGGAGCGTGAAGCCGGACGACCTGCGCGCCAGCACGCAGGCCGTCATCCGCGACACGGCGCGCCACGGGCCGGGCAAGGATCACTTCATGATCGCCGGCGCGCACCAGTGCACGGTGCCGGACCAGGCCACGAAGAAGGACGTGATCCTGCACGGCCTCGCGTGGGGCCACCTGCCCCGCTTCCTCGTGGAGAAGGAACTGCGCAGCGGGAAGCTCGTGTCGATCGCGGGCCGGCACCTGCCGGGCAGCGTGGAGACGCTCGTGGCGGCGCGCCGCGCCGACGTGCCGCACGGGCCCGTGGCGCAGGCGCTGTGGGAGGCGATTGCCAGCGATCAGGCGGCGCGCTTTTCGACCTCGCCGGCAGCGCGCAGCACGCGCGGCGGCACGGCGGACGGCCGCGCGAGGTAATAGCCCTGCACGTGGTCGATGCCGAGCGCGCGCACGGCGGCCAGCTCCCCTTCTGTCTCGACGCCTTCCGCGATCACCCGGGTGCCGCAGGCACGCGCGATGTCGCGGATCGCGGCCAGGAAGGCCTGCCGCACCGGATCGCGGTCGATGCCGCGCACGAACACCATGTCGATCTTGACCCAGTCCGGCCGCAGTTCGAGCCACAGGCGCAGCGAAGCATACCCGGCGCCCAGGTCGTCGATCGCGAACGTGAAACCGTGCCGGCCGAGCCGGCGCGCCACCCGGCGCAGGCGGGCATGATCGCCCACCGCCTGTTCCTCGGTGAGCTCGATGGCAACCCGGCTGCCGTCGATGCCGAGTCCGGCCAGCTCGCCGGCGAGCGCGCGGGGCGCCAGCAGGGTCGCCGCACTGGTGTTCGCGAACAGCCGGCCCGGCAAGGCCAGCGCGGCGAAGCGCGACCACACGGTGCGCAGGCAGGCCCGCTCCAGCTCGGCCTGGCGGCCGGCGGCGCGGGCGGCGGCGAACAGCGCCGCCGGCGTCTCCAGCGGCGAACCGGCCGGGCCCCGGATCAGGCCTTCGTACCCGACGATGTCGAGGTCGCGGCTGCCGGCGATCGGCTGGAACACGGCCGTCAGCCGTTCGCCGCACAGTATGTCGTCAAGGGAGTCGTGGGTCATGGGATGTCCGTGGAGTGAAAGAATGCGTAGCCGGCGCCGCCGGCCTGCTTGGCGCGGTACATGGCCAAGTCGGCGTGGCGGATCAGGGTGCGCGCGTCGTCGCCGTCGTCGGGGAACACGCTGACGCCGATGCTGCACGCGGCGGCGGCCGGCGCGCCGACGACGCGGTCGAGGATGGCGGCGACGTCCGCGCGGGTAGCGACGTCGGACAGCACGATCACGAATTCGTCGCCCCCGATGCGCGCGACCATGTCCTCACCGCGCACCTGGCGCCTGAGCTGGCGCGCCAGCTCGACGATGGCCAGATCGCCCGCCTCGTGGCCTTGCGTATCGTTGATCTGTTTGAGCTTGTCCATGTCGACGAACGCGACGCCGACACGCAGGCCGCTCGTGCGCGCGGCGCGCAGAGCGCCATCCAGGTGGTGCTGCAGGCCGGCGCGGTTGGGCAGGCCCGTCATGGCGTCATGCGTGGCCAGGTAGCGGATGCGGCGCTCCGACCGCTTGCGTTCCGTGATGTCTTCCACCATCGCGATGAAATACTGGGGCGTGCCGTCGGCGCCGCGCGCGAGCGAGCTGTTGACGCTGACCCAGACCGGCGTCCCGTCCTTCCTCACGTAGCGCTTCTCGCGCGTCGTGTAGGGGATCTCGCCGTCCAGCAGGCGCCGGTACGCGACCGCATCGTTGCCGCTGTCGTCCGGGTGGGTCGTCTGCTGCACCGTCATTGCCAGCAGCTCGTCTTCCGTGTAGCCCACGATGGCCGCGAGCCGCGCGTTCACGCGGCTCCAGCGGCCATCCAGGGTCACGTGCGCGAGGCCGATCGCCGCCTGGCTGAACGTGATGCCGCAGCGGGTGCTGGCGGCACCCAGCTCGCTGGCCGTGCGCATCCGCGCGCTCGCGTCGCGCAGCGCCACGACGAGCAGGTCGCGCCCGGCGGCGCGCGCACGGGTGGCGCGCAGCCCGATCGGGACGCTGACGCCGTCGCCGCGTACATAGTGATAGGCGCCGTCCTCGGGCGGTGCCAGCAGCAGCGCGGCGGGCGTCGGCGTGCTGCCGTCCTCCGTGCGCAGGCGCCGGCAGATGGCGTCGAAGCCGATGCCCGGCGGCGCGGCACCGTCCAGCTCGAGCATGACGAGTGCCGCCGCATTGATCTGGCGCACCCGCCAGTTCCTCGTGTCGACGACCACCACACCTTCGGCACTGCCGTCGAGGGCCGCGCGGGCGATTGCGAGCTCGTCTTCCAGTCGGGCGAGCCGTCCCGCCCCATCGGAGGGAATGCCTGAGCTTGAAAAAATTGCTACGGATGATGTCGACATGGTATGTTCATTGAGCTGAATCGAAAAAGGCCATGGTGAGGATTATTGGCCACCTTGCCGTCATAAAACAGATTCAGTTGCAATCAGTTTTTCCATATCAGATGCAGACTGAAGGGATCCAATGAAGCGTTACGAGCTCCTGGCGGAAGAGATCGCCACGTCGATCAGGAGCGGCATGCTGGACGTCGGCGACCGCCTGCCGTCGGTGCGCCAGATCAGTACGAGCCGGGGCGTCTCCGTGTCGACCGTGTTCGAAGCCTATTACCTGCTCGAGGCGCAGGGCCTGATCCGGGCGCGCGAGCGGTCCGGCTATTACGTGACGGCCGGGAACGCGAGCCTGCCGCCCGAACCGGTCATCCACAGCAAGTGCAGCACCGGGTCGCTGCCCGTGCGGATCAACGATCTCGTGTTCTCGATCCTGGACTCGGTCAAGTCGCGCGACGTCGTGCCTCTGGCCTCGGCCTTTCCCAGCCCGCTGCTGTATCCGCTGCCGCGCCTGGCCCGCTCGCTGGCGCGGGGTGCGGAAACCATGGACCCGTGGTCGACGGTGGACGACATCACGCCCGGCAGCGCCACCCTGCGCCGCCAGATCGCGACGCGCTACCTGGCGGACGGCGCGCTCGTTCAGCCGGACGACGTCGTCATCACGAACGGCGCGCTGGAGGCGCTGAACCTGTGCCTGCAGGCGGTGACGCAGCCCGGCGACGCCGTGATCGTCGAATCGCCCACGTTCTACGGCGCCCTGCAGGCACTGGAAAACCTGGGACTGCGCGCCATCGAGGTGCCGTCCTGCCCGCGCGGCGGCCTCGACCTGGACCGCCTCGCCCAGGCGCTCGCTGCCGACAAGCCGGCCGCCTGCTGGATCATGACGAATTTTCAGAACCCGCTCGGCAGCCTGATGCCGGACGAGAACAAGCGCGCGCTCGTCGACCTGCTCGCCGCCCGGGGCATCCCGCTGATCGAGGACGACGTGTACGGCGAACTGTATTTCGGCGCGCGCCGGCCGCTGCCGGCCAAGGCCTTCGACCAGGAAGGGCTCGTGCTGCACTGTTCTTCGTTCTCGAAATGCCTCGCGCCCGGCTACCGCCTGGGCTGGGCCCTGCCGGGACGATTCCGCGAGCGGGTGGCGCGCCTGAAGCTCACGCGCACGCTGGCCGTCGCGGCGCCCGTGCAGGAAGGACTGTCCGACTACCTCGCGCGCGGCGGCTACGACCGCCACCTGCGCCAGCTGCGCCACACGCTGGCACTGCAGCAGGCCGCGATGTCCTGCGCCGTGCAGCGCCATTTCCCGCCCGGCACCAAGGCCAGCCGGCCGGAAGGCGGCTACTTCCTCTGGGTGGAGTTCCCGGCCGGCGTCGACACGCTGGCGCTGCAGCGGGATGCGTGCCTCCGCAACATCAGCGTGGCGCCGGGCCCGATGTTTTCCGCGCGCGGCGAGTTCCGCAACTGCATCCGCCTGAACTTCGGCCATGGGTGGGATGCCCGGGTCGAAGGGGCCATCGCCACGCTCGGCGCACTGGCCGCCGCGCAGCTCGGGAGTCCGCCGCCGGCGCCCGCCATCAAGGAGCCGGGTCTGTCGGCACTGGGCGTATGACGCGCTGCCCCGATCCGCTGACGCGTGCGCCGCGCGCCGCGCCCGACGGCCCACCGACCGACTGGCTGCGCCTCCCGCCGGCGTCGCTGCAGGGCGCACTGGTCGCCGTCGTCGGGCGCGACGTCCGCAACCTGACCCTGACCGACGCCCAGCGCCTGTCGCACTTCCCGTCGTCGCCGCTCGTGTCGCTGTCCTGGTACCGCGACATCGACGCGGGCAAGGTCCGGATGGAGGGTGGCGCCGCCGTGTGGCGTCCGTTCGGCACGGCGTGCGTCGTCGCCGGCACGCAGGCGCATCCCACCACATCATGGGCGCCGACGACGGGCTGCGGCTGCATGGCGCTGTTCCAGGCAGATGCCGCGCAGGCGCTGTTCGGCCTGGACCTCGCGCGCGTGCAGGACCGCTTCGTCCCCGCCGCCGACGTCATGGGCCCCGAATGGACACCCATGTGGGACGCGTTGCTCGCCAGCCGCGACGAGGACATGGTCGGCGTGTTCGAACACCATCTCGCACGCCGCTGGCAGGCGCTGCGCGGCCGCGACACGGACCAGCCCTCGCTGCGCCAGCTCGGCCGCAACTGGGTCGAGCGCCTCGCGTGGCAGGCCCACGAATGGCGGCGCGAGCACAGCCCGCGCCACGTCGAGCGCCGCATCAAGTCGTTCAGCGGCCGCTCGCTGCGCGAATGGCAGTCCATCGTGCGCACGGAAGGCCTGTTCTTCGCGGCGCGCGACCGCCACGATGCCGGCCAGCCGTTCGACTGGGCCACGATGGCGCTGGACGAAGGCTTCGCCGACCAGGCCCACATGACGCGCGCCGTGCGCCGCATCACGGGCTTCACGCCGGCGGAATTCGCACGCCGCTTCGCCGAGGACGAATCGTTCTGGATGTACCGGCTGTGGGTGTGATCGCTCAGTCAAAGGTGTAGCGCACGCCCGCGCGTACGGTACGCGGCGCACCCGGCGCGTAGAAGGTCGAGTGGACGCGATCATGCGCGACGAAGGCGCCCTCCCCGTCGAACCCGGTCGTACCGAGCTGCGACGCCGTCGCGTAGCGGCGGTCGAACAGGTTGTCCACCTGGGCGAACACGCGCAGGCGCGGCGTCGCCTGGAACGCCGTGCCGAGGTCGAACACGGCATGGCCCGGCGTGGCGCCGCGGCCCAGGTAATCCGCGCCGTCCGGACGGTGCAGGCCGTTCTCGTTGCCGCGCGCCGTCGCATCCGACACCGCCATCACCCCCATTTCCGCCGACCACGCCGGCGTGATTTGCCATTCGGCGCGCGCCTTGAACACGTGGCGCGGAATGAGCGGAATGCGGTCGCCGGGCCGGATCGCGATATTGCCGTCCGCGTCCGCGCTGCTGTTGCCTGCGCCGCCCACCGTCTCGCCGCTCGCGAATGTCGCGTGCAGGTACGTGTAGTGCGCCGACAGGATCACCGGTCCGGCACGGCCGTCGACGCCCGCCTCGACGCCCTGGCGCCGTGTCCTGCCGAAGTTGCGGAAGTAGCCAAAGCCCGCCGCGTCGTCCGCCACGAACAGGATGTCGTCGTCGTTCGTCGCGCGGAACACGCTGGCGTTCCAGTGCATCCTGCCGATCCTGCCCCTGGCACCGGCCTCCCACGTGCGCGTGACGACCTGCTTCAAAGGCGGATCGCCCGCCATCGCGTTCGGCAGCTTGCACGGATTCGCCGGATCGGCGCAGCCCAGTTCCACGGCGGTCGGCGTGCGGCTTCCTTCGTCGTAGCCGGCATACGCATTGAATGCCCGCGTCGGCGACCAAGTGATGCCCAGTGCCGGATTGAACCGGCCGTAATGGTGGTCGCCGTCGAGCGAGCCGCTGCCGCCGCCCGGATGGACGCGGTCGCGGTTGTGGACCGACGTCCGGTTGTAGCGGCCGGACAGGGTCACATGCAGGTCGTCGCGCAGCGGAATCGTGTCGGTCGCGAAGATGCTCCACGTGCGCGTGCGGCCGACGAGGTCGACGGCCATGTCGTCGATCTCGTCCACTTGCGTGACGCTCCGGTCCGGAGCGACGACGCCGTCGTACGCGCTCTGGCGGAAGTCCGCGCGGCTCGCGTCGTACGCCGCGCCGACCGTCAGCCGGCCGCCGAACTCCGCCTGTCCACCCAGCCCATGGTTCGTCTGGGTGCTCGCGGTGCGGTTGACGAGGCCATTCCACGGCTCGTCGTCATCGTCGTTCAGGTCGCCGTTGAACGTGGTCGTGCGGATGTGGCGGTAGTAGGCGTTCCCGGACAACAGCACGTCGTCCGCCAACTTGCGGCTGCCCGTCACGTTGAGCAGCGCGGCGCGGTTGCGCGTCACGTCGGGCTTCGTGTAGACGCTTGCGTAATCCCGGTCGAGCAGCCGCGCCTCCTGAAGTCCGTTGCCGGCCAGGCGGCTCCCGGCCAGTGCGATGCTCGCCGCGACGTCCGCGACGCCGTCGTGCCACCCGACCTTGCCGAACAGCTGGCCGAGGCGCGTGGGCGATTCGTCGCGCCAGCCGCCGTCGCGGAACGCCGTACCCGTGACATACCAATGCAGGCCGCGATCGTCGTGGCCGCCGTGCTCGAACACGGCTTCGCCGCGGCCGTGGCTGCCCGCCTGCACCTGCACGCTGCTGCCCGGGTCGTGCAGGCCATCCCTCGTGCGGACGACCAGCGCGCCACCCAGCGTGTTCAGGCCGAACAGCGGATTCGAGCCCGGCATCAGGCTCAGGGTGGAGATGGCCGCGCGCGGGATCAGGTCCCAGCTGACGACGTCGCCGAACGGTTGATTCATGCGCACGCCGTCCACGTAGACGGACAATCCCTGCGGCGTGCCGAGCAGCGGCGATGCCGTGAAGCCGCGGTAGCTGACGTCCGGCTGGAACGGATTGCCCTGGATCTCGTTGACGAACACGCTGCCCAGGCGGCGTTTCAGGGCGTCCGGCAACGTGGCGGCGCCGGGATCGTTCATGTCGTCGCCGTCCAGGGCCTGCACGTTCGCCGCGATCCGTTCGCGCGCGATGGCAAGGCCCTGCAGCGGGGTCGTGCCGACGATTTCGACGACGGCGGGCGCCGGGTCGGCGGCGGCGATGCCGTGAAAGAGTGCCGCGACGGCAGCGGCGAGTGCGGTCTTGTTCATGTCGATGTCTCCTCGTGTTCTCTTTTGCATGAACTATTCCAGCGCCGCCGCCTCGGCGACAGGGAAAAAATCCCGACTGGTATGGAAGTTGCGTACACCACGGCAAACCACACACGACGAGGAGACCATGGACCTGCGCCGCCGTCTCATCGGCTCGCTCGGCCTGCTGTTGGGCAGCCTGCTGGCCATGACCACGCTGATACAACTGTATTCCCTGCGGAGCGACATCCGTGCCGAGGTAGACGCGTCCACGCGCCTCGTGAACGTGCTCGTGGCCGCGGGCAGCGCCGGCGCAGGCGATGCGGGCGCCGTACGCGCCCTGCTCGCGGGCGCCGGCCTGCGCCACCTGAGCATCCGCACGGCGGACGACCCGCCGCCCCGGCGTGCCGCGCACCCGCTGCCCGCCTGGCTGGGATTCGCCCCGCCCGACCGCGGCGAGCGCGCGATCCGCATCGGTGGGCAACTGCTCTACATCGCACCGAATCCGGAATCCGAAATCGGCGAGCGCCTGCACGACACTGTGCAAATCTGGATCACCCTGTTGTTCTTTTCCGGTACAACCCTGGCCGTGACGTGGTGGTGCGCCGACCGGGCGCTGTCGCCGGTACGCGCGCTCGAGGCGGGCCTGCACCGCCTCGCGCGCGGCGAGCCCGACCCCGCCCTGCCTGCGTTCGCCCTGCGCGAATTCCGCCGCGTGGCCGAAGCCATCGCCCACCTCGCGCGCGCGCTGGCGGAAGCGCGCGGCGCGCAGCACGCGCTGGCGCGCCAGCTGATCACGGTGCAGGAAGACGAACGGCGCGTGCTGGCGCGCGAACTGCACGACGAGATGGGCCAGACGCTGACGGCCCTGAACGTCACCGCCACGCACCTCGCGCGCCATGCGAACATGCTGACGCGCGCCGCGGTGGCCGAATGCGCGGCCGACCTGCGGCGCGAGATCCGCACGTGCGGTGAGCAGTTGCGCGCGATGCTCAAGACGTTGCGGCCGCACGGCCTGCACGCGGCCGGCCTCGCACAGACCCTGCGCGAACTCGTGCTGGGCTGGCGCGCGCGCCACACGGACATCGATTTCGAACTCGACCTGCCCACGCAGTTGCCGGACGTGGGCGAGTTGCTGTCGCTGACGGTCTACCGCGTCGTGCAGGAAGCCGTCACGAACGTCGTGCGCCATAGCGGCGCGTCGCTGTGCGTCGTGCGGCTGGCCGTGCGCACCGGCGGCCTCGTGCTGGAGATCCGCGACGACGGCCGCGGCCTGCCCCAGGAAGGCGCGACGTGGAACGGCGGCCTGCTCGGCATCACGGAACGCATCGCCATGGCGGGCGGCCAGTTGCGGCTCGTGGCCGGCCCGGCCGGCGGCCTGCGCCTGCTGGCCACGTTGCCGCTGCCGGCGGCGCAGGCCGCCGAGGTGCCGGCATGATCCGCATCGTCCTCGTCGACGACCATGCCGTCGTGCGCAGCGGCTACCGCCGGCTCCTGTCCGCCGAACCCGATTTCGACGTCGTCGGCGAAGCGGCCGGCGCGCCGGAAGCCAATGCGCTCGTCCAGCAGGTCCGCCCGGACGTCGCCGTCGTCGACCTGAGCCTGAAAGGCAGCAGCGGCCTGGAAGCCATCGCCGGCATGCGCGCCCGCCTGCCGCCGTTACGGGTGCTCGTGCTGTCGATGCACGACAGCGCCGGCCACGTCGGCCAGGCGCTGAAGGCGGGCGCGCACGGCTATCTCACCAAGCGCAGCGAGCCGGAAGAACTCATCGCCGGCATCCGCGCCGTGCTGCGCGGCACGCGCGTGCTGTCGTCCGACGTGGCGGCGGCCGCAGCACCGGCTCCACTGGACGGCCTGACGCCGCGCGAGTTCGACATGCTGCGCCTGCTCGTACACGGCGAATCCGTGCCGGCCATCGCGGCCCAGCTCACGGTCAGCCCGAAGACGGTGCTGAACACCCTCACATCCGTGCGGCAGAAACTGGGGGCGGACAATGATTTCAGGTTGATGCACCTGGCGGCGCGGCTGGGGATCGTGGAGTTCGGCGCAATGCAGGCCTGATACCGCTACGCCGTGAAGACGCGGTTCAGCTCCGCCGCCGGCAACGCCTCGTCCGCATACGTAAAGGTGCCCTGCTCCAGCACCTCGCGCGCATCGCGCACGAGCGCGCCGTACGCGGACCGCGCGAGCGATGCGCCCAGGCTCACGCGCGTGACGCCCAGCGCCGCCAGGTCCGCGACGGAAAGCCCCAGGCCCGGCGCGCCCGCCATGAAGTTCACGGGCCGGTCGACGGCGCGCACGACGGCCGCGATGTCTTCCTGCTTCGCGATGCCCGGCGCGAACAGCACGTCGGCACCCGCTTCCTGGTAAGCCTGCAAGCGGCGGATCGTGTCGGCCAGGTCCGGGCGGCCGACACGGAAGTTTTCCGCGCGCGCCGTCAGCATGAATTTGAAGGGGAGCCTGCGGGCCGCCTCCACCGCCGCGCGGATGCGGTCCGTGGCGAGGCCGATGTCGTACAGCGGCGCAGCCGGATCGTCCGTCGCGTCCTCGATGGAACCGCCCACGATGCCCGTCGCCGCCGCTTCGACGATCGTGCGGGCCGCGTCTTCCGGCGAATCGCCGAACCCGGACTGCAGGTCGGCGGACAGCGGCAGGTCCGTCGCGGCGGCCAGTTCGGCCAGGTGCGGCAGCATTTCCGCGATGGTGATCGTCGGATCCGTCTTCGCCTTCGAGAACGCGAAGCCGGCGCTGGTGCCCGCCAGCGCCTGGTAGCCCAGATGCTGCAGCAGCTTCGCCGATCCCGCGTCCCACGGGTTCGGGATGACGAAGCAGTTGCCGCGGCGGTGCAGGTCGGCGAACGCCTGCGCTTTTTCGAGCTGGGTCTTCATGCGTTTCTCCAGGAGTGGACAAAACGCTACGTTACCAGATCATCACACGGCCGGCTCCTCGCCCACGCGCACGACGTGCAGCAGGTTCGTGCGGCCCGGACGCCCGGACGGGAAGCCCGCCACCACGACGACGTCGTCGCCTGCGTCGGCCAGGCCGTGGAAGCGCGCGGCCGCCACGCCATCCGCCACCATGCGGTCGAAGCCTTCCGCTTCCTCGAACGGCACCGGGTGGACGCCCCACACGAGCGCCAGCCGGCGCGCGATGGCGGTCTTCGGCGTCAGCGCGAGGATGGGCGCCGTGGGCCGCTCGCGGCTCGCGCGCAAACAGGTCGCGCCGCTCGCCGTGTACGTGACGGTGGCGGCGGGCGCGAGGAGGTTCGTCACGCGGCGCAGCGCGCAGCAGATGGCGTCCGCCGTCGTCTTGTCGGCCGGCTTGTGGCTCGCATCCAGGCCTTCGCGCCAGCGCGGGTCCTGCTCCACTTCGCGGATCACGTTGTCCATCACGGCCACCGATTGCACCGGGTACTGGCCGGACGCCGATTCCGCCGACAGCATGACGGCGTCCGCGCCTTCGTAGATGGCGGTGGCGACGTCCGACACTTCGGCACGCGTGGGCACGGGCGCGGCCGTCATCGATTCCAGCATCTGCGTGGCGACGACGACGGGGCGGCCGGCCGCGCGCGCCGCGTGCACGATGCGACGCTGCAGCACGGGTACCTGTTGCGGCGGGAGTTCCACGCCGAGGTCGCCGCGCGCGACCATGATGCCGTCCGCCAGCGCCACGATGCCGTCCAGCGCGTCGATCGCGGCCGGCTTTTCCAGCTTGGCCATGATCCACGCCCGGTCGCCGATCAGGCTCCGCGCCTCGACGATGTCCTCGGGGCGCTGCACGAACGACAGCGCGACCCAGTCCACGCCCAGTTCCAGGCCGAACGCGAGGTCGGCGCGGTCCTTCGTCGTCAGCGGGGAGATCGGCAGCACGACGCCGGGCACGTTGACGCCCTTGCGGTCGGACAGCGCACCGCCCGCCATCACGGTCGTCTCGGCGAAGTCGGGCCCGCACGCGTCCACGCGCAGGCGCAGCTTGCCGTCGTCCAGCAGCAGGTCCGTCCCTGGACGCAGCGCCGCGAAGATCTCGGGATGCGGCATGCCGGCGCGCGTGGCATCGCCTTCCGTCGAATCGAGGTCGAGGCGGAAGCGGCTGCCCGTTTCCAGCATCGCCTTGCCGCCGGCCATGCGGCCCACGCGCAGCTTCGGTCCCTGCAAGTCCATCAGCACGCCGATGGGACGGCCGATGTCGCGCTCGACGCTGCGGATGATGTTGTAGCGCGCGGCGTGGTCGTCGTGGCTGCCGTGGCTGAAGTTCAAACGGAAGACGTCGGCGCCGGCCAGTGCCAGCGCATAGATCTGGTCGGGGGTGGAACTGGAGGGGCCGAGGGTGGCGAGAATACGGGCACGGCGTTGACGTAACATGGTGGATCCTTTATTTTCGGGGTCAGAGCCCGATGCTCGCGGGTGGGCTCTGACCCCGACTGACTGTGGGAATAAAAAAAGCGGGTACGCCGCCGCCGCGGCGCACCCGCTAAAGGGAAGTCTTTATACGGGTCGTCTCAAGCCACGAAAATCGCGCGGAAATCGTTCACGTTGGTCAAGGTCGGACCCGTGATGAGGGAATCGCCCAGCGTCCGGAAGAACGTGTGCGCATCGTTGTTGTCGAGGCTCGCGCGGGGCGGCAGGCCCCGCTCCCAGCCGCGGGCCAGCGTGTCCGGCGTGACGAACGCGCCGGCGATTTCCTCGGCACCGTCGACGCCGTCCGTGTCCCCGGCCAGCGCGTGGATGCCGGGTGCGCCGTCCAGCGCGACGGCAAGCGCCAGCAGGAATTCGACGTTGCGGCCCCCGCGGCCGTTGCCGCGGATGGTGACGGTCGTCTCGCCGCCGGACAGCAGCACGCACGGTCCCGCCACCGGCTGGCCGTGGCGGCGCGCCTGCAGGGCGATGCCGGCCATGACCTTGGCCACGTCGCGCGCTTCGCCTTCGATGCTGTCGCCGAGGATCAGCGGGGTGACGCCGGCCTTGCGTGCGACGTCCGCTGCCGCCTCCAGCGCCATCTGCGGCGACGCGACGATATGCGTTTCGACGTGTTCGAGGCGCCGGTTGCCGGGCTTGACGGTTTCGCCGTCACCGGATTCCAGCAGGCGGCGTGCACCTGCCGGCAGGTCGATCCCGTAGCGGCGCACGACTTCCAGCGCGTCGGCGCAGGTCGTCGGGTCGGCCACGGTCGGGCCGGAGGCGATGTCCATCGGGTTGTCGCCCGGGACGTCGGAAATCAGGAGGTTGACGACGCGCGCCGGGTGGCAGGCCGCGGCCAGCCGGCCGCCCTTGATGGCGGACAGGTGGCGGCGCACGCAGTTCATTTCGGTGATGCTGGCGCCGGAGGCGAGCAGCGCGCGGTTGATCGCCTGCTTGTCTTCCAGCGTGACGCCCTCGCCCGGCAGCGGCAGCAGCGCCGAGCCGCCGCCGGAGATCAGGCAGATCACGAGGTCGTCCGCCGACAGGCCGCGTACCGTACGCAGCATGCGTTGGGCGGCTTCGCGGCCGGCGGCGTCCGGGACCGGATGGGCGGCTTCGACGATCTCGATGCGTTCGCACGGCACGGCATAACCGTAGCGCGTGACGACGAGGCCCGACAGCGGCCCTGGCCAGCTGCGTTCCAGCGCCTGCGCCATCGCGGCGGACGCCTTGCCGGCGCCGATCACCACCGTGCGGCCTTTCGGCGGCGCCGGCAGGTTGCGCGGAATGCAGAGCGCGGGCTGGGCCGCGTCGACGGCGGCGGTGAACATGCTGGCCAGCAGTTCGCGTGGGGTCATCGTGGTCATCAAAGTCTCCTGTCCGGTCACCGTCATTACTGCTGCTTCTGGCCGATCTCGAAGTTCGACATGATCTCCAGCGCGCGCACCATCGCGGAATGGTCCCAGCTGCCGCCTTCGTGCGCAGCACAGGTGTTGAACAGTTCCTGCGCAGTGGCGGTGTTCGGCAGGGCGACGCCCAGCTGGCGGCCCGTGGTCAGCGCCAGGTTCAGGTCCTTGCGGTGCAGGTCGATGCGGAAGCCCGGCGCGAACGTGCGCTTGACCATGCGTTCGCCATGCACTTCGAGGATGCGCGAGTTGGCAAAGCCGCCCATCAGCGCCTCGCGGACGCGGGCCGGGTCCGCGCCGGCCTTGGCGGCCAGCAGCAGCGCTTCGCCCACGGCTTCGATCGTCAGCGCCACGATGATCTGGTTGGCGACCTTGGTGATCTGGCCGTCGCCGTTACCGCCGACGAGCGTGATGTTCTTGCCCATCTTTTCGAACAGCGGCTTGACCTTCGCGAACGCCGCCTCGCTGCCGCCGACCATGATGGTCAGGCTCGCGGCCTTGGCGCCCACTTCGCCGCCGGACACCGGCGCATCCAGGTATTCGCAGCCCAGCGCATTGATCCGCTTGGCGAAATCCTTCGTGGCGACCGGGGAGATCGAGCTCATGTCGACGACGATCTTGCCGGCGGAAAGAGCCGAGGCGACGCCGTCCTTGCCGAACAGGACCTCGTCCACCTGCGGGGTGTCCGGGACCATGATGAAGATGATGTCCGCCTGCGACGCCACTTCCGCGCCGTTCAGGCACACGCGGGCGCCCGCTTCGACGAGGGCCGACGGGGTCGGGCCGACGGTGTTCGTGAACAGCGTGTGGCCGTCGTTGATGAGGTGTCCCGCCATCGGGGCACCCATGATGCCCAGGCCGATGAATCCGATGTTTGCCATGATGTGTCTCCTTGCGTGTATTGATTAACCAGCCAGTTTGGCGATCCAGTCCAGGCCCGCGCGGGTGTCCGCGGCCGGCTTGTACTCGCAGCCGATCCAGCCGTCGTAGCCGATGCGGTCGAGGTGTTTGAACAGGAACGGATAATTGATCTCGCCCGTGCCCGGCTCGTTGCGGCCCGGGTTGTCCGCGACCTGGATGTGCGCGATGCGGGCCAGGTGCTTCTCGACCGTCTTCGCCAGTTCGCCTTCCGTGCGCTGGGCGTGGTAGACGTCGTACTGGACGAACAGGTTGTCCGCGCCCACCGACTCGATCAGGTCCAGCGCCTGCGCCGTCGTGTTGAGATAAAAGCCCGGGATGTCGTACGTGTTGATCGGCTCGATCAGCAGGCGGATGCCGGCCTGCTTGAGCTGCGTCGCCGCGTAGCGCAGGTTTTCCACGAGGGTACGGCGCACGGTGCCTTCGTCGACGCCGGCCGGCGCGATGCCGACGAGGCAGTTCAGCTGGCGGCAGTTCAGCGCTTTCGCATAGTCGATGGCGCGGGCGACGCCTTCGCGGAACTCGGCCTCGCGGCCCGGCAGCACGGCGATGCCGCGTTCACCTTTTTCCCAGTCGCCGGCCGGCAGGTTGTGCAGGACCTGCGTGAGGCCGAATTCCTGCAGGCGTTCCGCCAGCGCTTCCTTTTCGAACCCGTACGGGAACAGGTATTCGACGCCCTTGAACCCCGCGTCACGGGCCGCTTCGAAGCGGTCGAGGAACGGCAGTTCGTTGAACAGCATCGTCAGGTTGGCAGCAAATCTTGGCATGTCTTTCTCCTTACCTTTCAAGCACGGATCGCCGTCGGCGCATCGCCCGGATGGTCGGCCAGCGGCTCGAATTCGTTGATGGCGTCGATCTCCGTGCCCATCGAAATATTGGTCACGCGCTCTAGGATGATCTCGACGATCACGGGCACGCGGTGCTCGGCCATCAACTTGCGCGCCTCGGCGAACGCGGGCTGGATATCGTCCACGTGGCGCACACGGATCGCCTTGCAGCCCAGGCCTTCGGCGACGGCCACGTGGTCGACACCGTAGGCGCCCAGGTCCGGCGCGTTGATGTTCTCGAACGACAGCTGGACGCAGTAATCCATGTCGAAGCCGCGCTGCGCCTGGCGGATCAGGCCGAGGTACGCGTTGTTCACGACGACGTGCAGGTACGGCAGCTTGAACTGCGCGCCAACGGCGAGTTCCTCGATCATGAACTGGAAGTCGTAGTCGCCCGAGATCGCGACGACGTCCGTCTTGGCGCCGGAAGCGACGACACCGAGAGCGGCCGGCACGGTCCAGCCCAGCGGGCCCGCCTGGCCACAGTTGATCCAGTTGCGCTCCTTGTACACGTGCAGGAACTGCGCGGCGGCGATCTGCGACAGGCCGATCGTGCTGACGTAGGTCGTGTCCTTGCCGAACGCGCGGTTCATCTCTTCGTACACGCGCTGCGGCTTGATCGGGTTGTTCTCGAAGTGCGTCTTGCGCAGCATCGTGCGCTTGCGTTCCTGGCACTGCGCCACCCAGGCGCTGCGATCCGGCAGGTCGCCGATGGAATCCATGCCGCGCGCCACGTCGATCAGCAGGTCCAGCGCGGCGCCGGCGTCGGACACGATGCCGAGGTCAGGGCCGAACACGCGGCCGATCTGCGTGGGCTCGATGTCGATGTGGACGAACTTGCGGCCCTTCTTGTAGACCTCGACGGAACCCGTGTGGCGGTTGGCCCAGCGGTTGCCGATGCCGATCACGAAGTCGGATTCCAGCATCGTCGCGTTGCCGTAGCGGTGCGACGTCTGCAGGCCGACCATGCCCGCCATCAGCGGGTGGTCGTCGGGGATCGCGCCCCAACCCATCAAGGTGGGGATCACGGGCACGCCCACGATCTCGGCGAATTCCTGCAGTTTGGCGGACGCGTCGGCATTGATCACGCCGCCGCCGCACACGATCAGCGGACGCTCGGCCGCGTTCAGCATGGCCAGCGCCTTCTCGGCCTGGGCACGGGTCGCGGCGGGTTTGTAGACGGGCAGCGGCTCGTAGGTGTCGATGTCGAATTCGATCTCGGCCACCTGCACGTCGAACGGCAGGTCGATCAGCACGGGGCCCGGACGGCCGGAGCGCATCAGGTGGAATGCCTGCTGGACGACGCGCGGCAGCAGGTCCGGCTCGCGCACGGTGACGGCCCACTTGGTGACGGGCTTGGCGATCGACTCGATATCCACGGCCTGGAAGTCTTCCTTGTACAGGCGGGCGCGCGGGGCCTGGCCCGTGATGCATAGGATAGGTATCGAATCGGCCCAGGCGGAGTACAGGCCCGTGATCATGTCGGTGCCGGCCGGACCGGACGTGCCGATGCAGACGCCGATGTTGCCGGCCTTGGCGCGGGTATAGCCCTCGGCCATGTGCGAGGCGCCTTCCACGTGGCGGGCGAGCACGTGCTCGAAGCCGCCGTTCTTCTTCATCGCCGAGTAAAACGGGTTGATTGCGGCGCCGGGCACGCCGAACACCGTGCTGACACCTTCCTTGCGCAGCACTTCCGCCGCTGCGTCGATTGCTCTCATTCGGGCCATGTTCTCCTCCGTTGCTATGGTTAGTCTTGGACTGATGACCCAGCATAGCCATAACCCCCGGCAAGATGAATTGCTGCTATTATCGGCTCTGTCGATACTTTAAGTATTGAATGGATAAAAAGGCATGGACCGCTACACGGAAATACGCAGTTTCGTACTCATCACCGAGAAAGGCAGTTTCGCCGGCGCCGCGCTGGCGGAAGGCGTGACGCCCGTCGTCATGGGCCGGCGCCTGGACGCCCTCGAACAACGCCTCGGCGTGCGCCTGATGCACCGCTCGACACGTGGCCTGACGCTCACCGCGCTGGGCGAACAGTTCATCGAACCGTGCCGCCAGCTGCTGCGCGATTTCGACATCACGGAAAACAGCATCAGCGCGGGCCGCAGCATGGTGCGCGGCCACCTGGTGGTGTCGGCGCCGGCGGCGTTCGGCCGCAAGCACGTGGCGCCGCACGCGCCGGCCTTCCGCGCCATCCACACGGAACTCAAGATGTCGTTCAACTTCACGGACAGCGTCGTGGACCTCGTGCGCGAAGGCTACGACATGTCGATCCGCATCGGCGAAGTGACGGACCCGAACTACGTGGCGATTCCGCTGTTCCCGAACCGGCGCGTCGTGTGCGGCACGCCCGACTATTTCGAGCGCAACGGCGTGCCGCGCACGCCGGAAGACCTCGCGCGCCACAACTGCCTCGCCTTCAACCTGCAGGGCGGCCAGCAGCGCGGCTGGACGTTCCAGCGCGACGGCAAGCTGTTCGCCGTGCGCGTGGACGGCGACCTCGCGTGCAACGACGGCGAGCTGCTGTTCGCCTGGGTGAAACAGGGACTCGGGATCGGCTGGCGCTCCACGTGGGAGATCCAGGCCGAGCTGAAACGGGGCGAACTGGTGACGGTGCTGGACGAGTACGCGGTCGGGAACTACCCGATCCAGGCCGTGTTCCCGCAGCAGCGCTATTTGCCGGCGAAGATCCGGCATTTCATCGACCACCTGAAGGCGGTCTATAACACGCCCGGTTACTGGGAGTCCTGACGCGGGCCGTCAGGCGGCCGCGCGGGCTGGCGGCGCGACCGGTCCCCGTGCGTTCAGCAGCGCGAGGCGTCCCTCGGCCGCCGCATTGTGCAGGTCCGCGTCCGCCGCGGCGATCGTGCCCGGCGTGAGGCCGCCCGCGTCCGCAATGCCCACCGCCTGGTTACGCCCGCCCGTCTTGGCCGCGTACAGGCACAGGTCGGCGAGGTGGACCAGCTGTTCCCAGTCCGGATCGACGTCGCCCGGCTTCAGGGACTTCGGGCAGAAACCGATGGAGATGGTGACCGTGAGCGCGCGGTCGTCGAGTGCGATCGGCGTGCCGCCCACGGCCGCGAGCACGCGCGCGCACACCTGGCGGGCTTCGTCCGTGCCGATGCCGGGCAGGTAGGCGAGGAATTCCTCGCCGCCCCAGCGCACCAGCACATCCTGTTCGCGCAAGGTGGCGCCCAGGCGCGCGGCCACGTTCTTCAGCACGACGTCCCCTGCGCCGTGGCCCAGGGTGTCGTTGATGGACTTGAAGCGGTCGACGTCCATCAGCAGGAACACGCCGCCCGTGCGCCCTTCCGCGCCGGCGCGCCGTTCGGACGCGGGGCCCGCCTTGCGGTGGTGATGCGGCACGACCTGTTCGTAGAAATAATGCCGGTTGAAGAGCCCCGTCAGCGAATCGCGGGTGCTTTGCAGGAACAGCTGCTCGTTCTTTTGCTGCAGCGATTTGTTCGCCTTCGCGACGCGTCGGTACAGCAGCGCGATGACGACGACGGCGGCGAGCGTGATCGCGGCGACCAGCGCCCACAGGCTGCGCAGGCGTCGCACGTTCTGCAGCTCCGCGGCCTTGAGGATGCTGTCGTGGTGCAGCGCGGCCAGGTCGTTCTGCTTCTTCTGGTCGGCGACCGCGCGCTGCAACGTTTCGTAGGCCAGCTGCTTTTCCTTGCGCCACGCGGCCAGCGACACGGCGCCCGCCTTTTCGTACACGGTCATCGCGACGTCGCCCTCGCCCACCTGGTTCAGCGCGTGACCGTACTGCAGGAGCATGGGCACGTACTGGTCGTCGCTCGCCAGGCCCGCGAGCGCCTTGTCGACCGTGGCGCGGCCGGCAGCGATGTTGCGGAAGCAGATGTCGATGATCCCGACCTGGAAGGACGCGAGCCGGATCGCGTCGTCGTCGCCGACCTCGCGCGCGATGCGCAGCGCCTTGCGGGCGGCCCGTTCGGCCTCGCCATAGCGGCGCGCCTGGACGTACATCGCCGCGAGATGCGCGAGCGGCACCGGGAGCCGTTCCTTCGCGTCGAGTTTGTCGAGCAGGTCCACCGCGGTCTGCAGCGCGGTCTCCGCGCGCCGGGGCTGGCCGGCCCGCGCGGCCGTCGCGTATTCGGCCAGCCGCGCGTACGCCAGCTGGGCCGGGATCCCGCGCGCGCGGGCCAGGCGGATCATCTCGTCGGCGAGCGCCAGCGCTTCCTTGTAGCTGCCGACGCCGGCCAGCAGGCGCGCGCGCTCGCGCAGGGCCATCGCCAGCGCGTCCGGGTCGTTGCCGGACCTTGCTACCGCCTCGGCGCGCGTGACGAATTCCAGGCTGTCCGCGGTGTAGCCGTCTTCCTCCGCCAGCAGGCCGCGCGTGACGAGGGCCTGGGTCTGCAGATGGGTGTCCTGCGTGCTGTCCGCGAGCCGCGCGGCGCTGTCGATGAGGCGGCGCGCCGCCTGCTGGTCGTGCACGAATTTCGAGAGCGCATACGCATGGCTCAGCATCGCCCTGGCCAGCAGCACGTCGTCGTGCGTTTCGCGCCCGATCCGTTCCGCCTGGAGCGCGGTGTCGAGTGCCCGGTCCTTGTCGCGCAGCCACCAGTGCGCGCGACTCGCGACGACGAGCACCTCGCCCAGTTCGCGCCCGTCGCGGCCCGCTTTCAGTTCGTCCAGCCGGCGCAGCGCGGCCTTCGGCGTGACGTACGCCACTTCGCGCACGACGGCAAGGTCGCGCTCGAAGTCGGCGTGCGGATCGCCGGCATGGGCCAGGGCCGCCCGGCACAGGAACAGCAGGCCCAACAGGAACCGGTGCGCAAACATGTTGTCTCCAGGAATCAATCCCGAATAGTAACATCGAGAAACACCAAATTCCACAATTCAACTCGACTCGTATCTTATCCGCACTCGCCCCCCAGTTTCGTCAATACAACAAAAAGTGATAATTCGTGATTTTTAGTTCCATCGGGAAAATATTAGACAGTAAATGTGATTAAACTGAGGGCACGGCACCTCGTCGACGACACACGCCTGGAGACATCATGAATTTCCTCAAACGCATCGGGATTGCAACCCAGTTGTACGTCGCATTCGCCCTCATCCTGTCGGTCACGCTGATCGTGTCCGTTCTCTCCGTCACCCGGGTCAACAGCATCGACGGTGCGCTGCAAAAGGCGAACGCCGTGCGCAACAGCGCACTCGAACCGTTGTACGCGGCGCGCGAGGCACTCGCCCAGACCGGCATCGCAGCGCGCAATGCCTTCGTGTTCAAGGACGATGCCGCGGCCGCGCGCGAACTGGCCCTCGTCGACACGTTCAAGGCCGACTACCTGGCGGCGCTCGGCAAGCTGGATGGGGTGCTGGGCAACGACCCACAATATGCGAAGGTCAAGGCGGGCATGCTGAAGATGGCGACCGAACTGGAACGGCCGCGCGCCTACCGCACCGCCGGCAACATGGACGGTTACGGCCAGTTTCTCGTGCAGGAATGCAGCCCGCTGCGCCGCCAGATCGTCGCGGACATGGACATGCTGCTCAAGCGCATCCAGCATGACAACATGGCCATGAGCGCCGCGGCGAGCGACGAGGCGAAAGGCGCGCGTTACTGGATCACCGCGCTCAGCATCGTGGCGACCGTGCTGTGCGCCGCCATCGGCGTCGTGATCGTGCGCAGCCTGATCGGCCAGCTGGGCGGCGAGCCCGCGCAGGCCACGGAGGTGGCGCAAGCCATCGCGAACGGCCAGTTGACGTGCCACGTGGACGTCTCGCGCGCCGGGCCGTCGAGCATGATCCACGCGATGAACGCGATGCGCCACGGCCTGTCGGACATCGTCGCGAAAGTCAGGGCCGGCACGGAGACGATCGCGTCGGCCTCGTCCCAGATCGCGAGCGGGAACAACGACCTGTCCAGCCGCACGGAGACGCAGGCGGCGACGCTCCAGCAGGTCACGGGCGCGATGGCGCAGTTGGTCGCCTCCGTCCACCAGAACGCGGACTACGCGCGCCAGGCAAGCACGCTGGCCACCACGGCATCGACGGTGTCGGTCGAAGGCGGCGCGGCGGTCGACCAGGTCGTCGCCACGATGCACCTGATCGACGAATCGTCGCGCAAGATCGTCGACATCATTTCCGTCATCGACGGCATCGCCTTCCAGACGAACATCCTGGCCCTGAACGCGGCGGTGGAAGCGGCGCGCGCCGGCGAACAGGGACGCGGCTTCGCCGTCGTCGCGGGCGAAGTGCGCAACCTCGCGCACCGCTCGGCTGCGGCGGCAAAAGAGATCAAGGCGCTGATCGAGGATTCGGTGGCGAAGGTCGGCGCGGGCACGTCGCTCGTGGGCCATGCGGGCGAGACCATCCGCAAGGTGGTGGACGGCGTCCAGCGCGTCACCGAGATCATGGACCGCATCAGCGGCGCGACGAAGTCGCAGCAGGCCGACATCGGCCGCGTGGACAGCGCGATCTCGCACCTGGACGAGATGACGATGCAGAACGCGTCGCTGGTCGAGGAAGCGGCGGCGGCCGCGGAGTCGCTGCGCATGCAGGCGGTCGAACTGTCCGCGGTCGTGAACATCTTCCAGATCGAGGAAGCCGCACCGAACCGCCAGCGCCGGCTGGCCGCGTGAACATGGGCCCCGTCAGGCGGGCATCTTTTCCCCGGCCCGCAAGGTCAGCACGCGCACGCCGTTGCGCGTCACGGCCACGGTATGCTCGAACTGCGCGGACAGCGCGCCGTCGCACGTACGCACGGTCCAGCCGTCGTCCTCCGTGCGCACGGCGTGGCGGCCCGCGTTGAGCATCGGCTCGATCGTGAACACCATCCCTTCGCGCAGCACGAGGCCCGTCCGCGGGCGGCCCCAGTGCAGCACCTGCGGCGGCTCGTGCATCTCGCGCCCGATCCCGTGCCCGCAGTATTCGCGCACGACCGCATAGCCGTGGCGGCGGGCATGCCGTTCGATGGCATGCCCCACGTCGCCCAGCCGCGCGCCCGGGCGCACGGCGCGGATGCCCTTCCACATCGCTTCGTACGTCACCTGCACGAGCTTCTGCGCCGGCGCCGCCACGTCGCCGACGAGGTAAGTCTTGCTGGAGTCGGCGATGTAGCCGTTCTTTTCCAGCGTGATGTCGAAGTTGACGATGTCGCCGCTCTGCAGGATCTCCGCCGGCGACGGCACGCCGTGGCACACGACGTCGTTGCGTGACGCGTTCAGCGCGAACGCATAGCCGTACTGGCCCTTGCTGGCCGGGCGCGCACCGAGCGTGTTCACGATGAAGTCGTCGACGAGGTCGTTCACCTGCATCGTCGACATGCCGACGAGATCCAGCTGGTCCAGCTGCGCGAACACATCCGCCAGCAGCTTGCCGGCCGCCGCCATCAGCGCGATTTCCTCCGGCCGCTTGGTCATGACGCGACCTTGAGCGCCTGCGGCACGACGCCCGCCGCGCGCAGCTCGCGCGCCATGATCTCGTTGAAGCTCTGCGTGGGATTCAGTTCGCACAGCATGCCGATGCGGACCCAGAACGCGGCCTGCGCATTGATCGAGCGGCACGACACGGTGCTCGCCTTGCGGATCTGGTCGTGCAGTTCTTCCTCGATGTTCACGATACCCATCATATACTCCATATACAATCCATATACGGAGTATATACAGGCATGGCCTGTCTGGCAAGCTTTCCGTTGACATAAAGTACATAAACTGTGTCACAATCGTTGCCGGCCGTGCACCGGCATGGCTCACGCGAGAAAGGGCCTGTCATGTCGATCCGCTCCATCGCGCTGGCGACCGCCGGCCTCCTCTTTGCCCTGAATGCCCGTGCCGAGCCGGCCGGGTCGATCGCCGCCTCCCCTTCGGATGGGATCCAGAGCATCACCGTCACGTCCCAGCGGAACCCGTCGAAATGGTTTCGTGCGGAGAGCCAGCACGTGATCCTGTACTCCGATACCAGTCAGGACGAAGCGCAGCGCCTGCTGGACAACCTGGAGCGGCTCGACGACCTGCTGCGCATCTACACGAAGGGTTATACGAGAACCGGCGGGCCGGAAAGCAGGATCACGCTCTACTACACGGCGCGCTTCGACGACCTTGCCCGCCTGGGCGCCGGGCTTGGTGCGCCGACGCGGGAAACCGTCGGCGTCTACAGCAGCTGCAACGACGGCGTGGCTGGATTCGGTGCACAGCTGGAGAGCATCGACACGCTCGACAACGACAAGCTGGCCCGATATCCGCTGAACGTCAGCCTGTCCTTCCTGGTCGAGGCGTATGCGCGGCATTTCCTGTACCGGCATACCGACCTGCGCGCCCCGACCTGGTTCATCGACGGTTTCGCGCACTATTTTTCGACCGTGCGCTTCACGGACACCCGGATGGCGGTTGGCCGCTGGCCGACCATCCTGGGCCGTTACTTCAGCCTGCTGGACGGGGAAATGGGCGGTTACGCGCTGTACTACCGCGACGTGCTGGAACAGAACGAGAACGCCGGCGTGGGCGGCGACGGCCGCTTGCGCCAGCAGGTCGAGTACGCGGCGCGCTCCTGGCTGCTCGTCCACTATGCCCTGTCGTCGGAAGACAACCGGCGCCGCCTGGGCGCCTACCTGAAGGCATTCTATGACGGCGTGCCGTCCGTGCAGGCGTTCGAGCGGAGCTTCGGCATCCGCGTGGACGACCTGTCGACGGCGATGTGGCGCTACCGCCTGAAAGGCTTGCAGGTGCTGCACGTCGATCGGCCCGGGCTGACGCGCGCCGTCGTCAACGTCGACGTCCTGCCGGAAGCGTCGTCCGACTACCTGCTGGCCGAGGCCGCGCTGAAATCGTGCCCGTCCGACGC
Organism: Massilia sp. PDC64; assembly: GCF_900101265.1. Lineage (GTDB taxonomy): Bacteria > Pseudomonadota > Gammaproteobacteria > Burkholderiales > Burkholderiaceae_D > Telluria. Next base: position 317,075 of record NZ_FMZS01000005.1, on the reverse strand, counting down.
GGCCCGGCAGGCGACGATCGAACGGGTGCTCGACGGCGCGCCGCCACCGGGTCCGTCCGTGAGCGTGCTGGCGCAGCGCACGGTGGCCCGCGCGCTGATCTACGCCGGCCGCCCCGCCGACGCGCTGCCCTACCTCGACGCGGCGCTGCGCAAGGACGACGCCGACGCGGAGCTGCATCTGCTGGCGGGCCTGGCCCACCTGCACCTGGCCGGAGGCGGCGGCGCCGACCGGACAACGCGGCTGGCCGAGGCACGCCGGCGTTTCGCACGCGCGGTCGAACTCTCCCCCACCCTGCCGGGCGCCGCAATCGGCAAGCTGTGCGTCGACATCGTCGCCGGTGGCGATCCCGGCCAGGACGCCATCGACGACGTCCTGACGGCCTGGCGCGGCAGCCGCGACGTTGGCGGCCTCGGCCGTACTGCGGCCCTTGTCTACGCCTGGCGCGGCGACCGCGTCAGGGCCGCCAACCTGCTGCGCTCGATGGCCAGCAACCTGCGCGACCCGTACACCGCGGCCTGGGCCGCCGACTGGCAGCGTCGGCTCGACGCCGGCCTGTCCCCCGAGGCAATCCGCAACGGCCTGGCCGCGTTCCCCTGGTCCGGTCCGGCGTTTCGCGAATGGACCATCGATGCGACGGCGGACATCAACAGGATCGAACTGAACGCCAGCCTGCAGAAGGTCGGGAAGATGTTCTTCGCGCCGCCGCAGCCGTTTCCATTCAAATGACGTCCGTCAGGCCGGGGCGCGGCGCGGCCACGCCAGGTTTTCCAGCTCGTCCGAAATGACCTGCTGGCCGTGCTCCACCATGAATTCATGGAACGACGCGGCCACCGTCGGAATCGCGCGCGCCGCCTTGTGCATCACGTGCCACTCGCCCTGCACGACGACGCCGGGCACCGGCAGGACGGACAGCAGGCGGTTGCGCACTTCCAGCGTGCACGCATGGACGGACAGGAAGGCGACGCCGAGACCCGCCGCCGTCATCTGCTTGATCGCCTCGTTGCTCGACAACTCGGACCCGATCGCGAGCGCCACGCCCTCTTCCTCGTAGCGGCGCTCGATCGCCGCGCGCGTGCCGGAGCCGCGTTCGCGCACGAGCAGGTTGTGGGCCGCGATGTCGGCCAGGGTCACGTTCTCCTTGTCCAGCAGCGGATGGCCCGGCGCCACGAAGAACGCCATCGGGTGGCGCGCAAAGCGGCTCGCGCTGGTCGGGAATTCGCGCGGCGGCGTGCCCATGATGGCGAGGTCGATCTCGTCGCGCGACAGCATGCCGATCACCTCCGGGCGCGAACCCACCTGCAGCTTGATACGCACGTGCGGGCGGCCCGTCGTGAAGCGCACGAGCATCGGCGGCAGCAGGTGCTCCGCCGTCATCACGGCGCCGATGCGCAAGGTACCGGACGTGACGCCCTTCAGCGCCGCGATCTCGTCGCCCGCTTCTTCCCACAGGCCCAGGATGCGTTCCGCGTAGCCCACCAGCAGCTCGCCCGCCGCCGTCATCTGGATGTTGCGGCCCTGGCGGCGCGTGAGCGGCACGCCGGCCGCGTCCTCCAGCTGTTTCAGGTGCAGCGACACGGCCGGCTGCGTGACGTGCATCGCCTCCGCCGCGCGCGACACGCTCTGGTGGCGCGCCACGAGCATCAACGCCTGCAGCTGTTTGAAGCTGGCTGGATACATAAGTGATTCCTTATTGGATTTTAAAAAAGATTTATTTTTATTTTATCCCGCCCAGCCGTATAGTAAAAACAATTCAAGCGACAACGACCTGCAAAAGGAGATCATCATGACGGCACAAGCGTTCATCTTCGACTTATCCGCATTCCGTGCGACGGGCATCCCCGCCGACGCCGAGCGCCTGCTGGACCAGGCGATCGAAGACGGCCTGCCGTGCGCCCTGATCTCCGAACTGCCGCACCAGCAGGCGGGCGAACAGCTGCGCCGCCGCTTCGGCGACACCGCGCACCACATCTTTTCCGTCGTGCTGACGGGCGCCGATTTCGAAGCGCGCGGCCACAAGGCCCCGTACTCCGTCGTGCTGGACCAGCTGGGCGTACAGCCCGACGCCGCGCTGGCCGTGACCACGTCGCCGCGCGCCATCGCCGCCGCCCGCACCGCACGCATCGGCGTACGCACGCCCAAGGCGGTCGTCATGCGCAAGGTAGTGATGCAGACCACGACCCACTGAAGCAGTCTTCCCGGCATCCGGGGGGCGCTGCTCCCGCCGGATGCGCGAATGCAGCGCGGCGCGGGGAGCCCCCGATGTCCCATCGATTCGAAAAAGAAGGGAGCACACCATGCAGTCCATCGTCATCGTCGGAGGCGGCGTCGCCGGCCTCGAACTCGCCACCCGCCTGGGACGCCGCCTCGGCGAGCGCCACCGGGATCGCGTGATCCTCATCGACAGCGCACCCACCCACTTCTGGAAACCCCTGCTGCACGCCGTCGCCGCCGGCACCATCGACCCGGCCGACCACATGATCGACTATGCGCGCCAGGCCATCGACAACCACTTCACGTTCGTCTGCGGCGAAGTCGTCGACGTCGACCGCGCCCGCCGCACGCTGACCGTGCGCAGCAGGTTCGACGACGCGCCCGATGCGCACACGACGATCGACTACGAGCGCCTCGTGCTGGCCTATGGCTCCGTCACGAACTTCTTCGGCATCCCCGGCGCGCAGGAACACTGCCTGGCCCTCGACAGCGTGAAAGGTGCAGAAGCCTTCCGCCAGCGCTTCCTCGGCCTGTGCGCCCAGGCGGGACGGCGCCGCAATGCCCGCACGGACGCCGGCGCGCCCCTGCTGGACATCGTCATCGTCGGCGCCGGCCCGACCGGCATCGAACTGGCCGCCGACCTGCGCCACACGGTCGACACGCTGGCCCACTACGGCCTGGCGGGACTCGAATCGCCCCACCAGGTGCACATCCGCATCGTCGAGCGCGGCCCGCAGGTGCTGCCGTCGCTGGATGCGCAGGCGTCGAACCTGGCCGTGCGCAAGCTGCGCGCGATGGGCATCGAGATCTGCACCGACACCGCCATCGCCGAGGTGCGCGAGGACGAAGTCACCACGACGGACGGCCGCGTGTTCCCCGCCGCGATCACCGTGTGGGCGGCCGGCGTGAAGGGTCCGCGCTTCAGCACGGGCCTGAACGTGGCGCTGAACCGCAGCGACCAGGTCGTGGTGGATTCCCGCCTGCGCAGCGTGACGGATCCGGAGATCCACGCGATGGGCGATTGCTGCACCCTGCTCAATCCGGACAAGACGGCGATGGCCCCGCCCAGCGCCCAGGCCGCGCGCCAGCAGGCGATCTACCTGGCGACGCTGCTGACGCACAAGGCGCCGGACACGCTGCCGGGCTTCCAGTACCGCGACTACGGCACGCTCGTGTCGCTGGGACAGGCGGGCGCGGTGGGCATCCTGCGCCGGGCGATCGGCAACCGCCACCTGCACGTCAAGGGACCGTTCGCGCTGGCGATGTACGGGCTCACGTACCAGCGCCACGTGATGGGCCACCTCGGCCTCGTGCGGATGTGCGGCAATTTGCTGGCGCGCTGGTTCCGGTCGAAGATGCTCATGCCGGTGCGCTGGCACTAAATTGGTCCGGGGGAGCAATTTAGAAAATTGATCCGGGCGAACACGCACCGTGTCCGCCCTCCCTACACTGGGCCGGTTGCCCATCAACCGGAGAAGCACATGGCCCAGAACATCGCCATCCTCGGCGGCGGCGCCGGCGCGCTGGCCGCCGCCTATTACCTCAGCGCAAAGCCCGACTGGCGCGAGCGCTACGCGATCACCGTCTACCAGCAGGGCTGGCGCCTCGGCGGCAAGGGCGCAAGCGGGCGCAATGCGCAGCTGGGCCAGCGCATCGAGGAACACGGCCTGCACATCTGGTTCGGCTGTTACGCGAACGCGTTCGCCCTGATCCGCGCCGTCTACGCCGAGCTGGAACGCCCGGCCGATGCACCGCTGGCCCGCTGGGACCAGGCATTCCGGCCGCATGACTACGTGGCGCTGGCCGAAGCCGTCGACGGCGACTGGCGGCCCTGGCACCTCGTGCTTCCGCACAGACCCGGCGAACCGGGCACGGCGCTCGATCCCGTCACGCCGTGGCAGCTGGCGCTGGCCGCCATCGAATGGCTGCCCCGCTGGCATAGCGAGCTGCGCGCCGCCGCGCCGGGACAGATGGCGCCCGACGTCGACGCATCGATCGACGCCCTGGTGGCGCAGGCGCGCGCGCTGCCCGCGGACGCGCGCATGCACGACGACACCGACCGGCGCCGCCTGCGCCAGGCGCTGGAGCGGGTGGAACAGCGCGTGCAGCCGTGCGCGCTCGCCGGCGCCCGCGTCATCGAAGACGACGGGACGCGGCGCGCGCTGATCGCGCTGAACGTCACGACGACGGTCCTGCGCGGCATGCTGGCCGACCGCGTCTTCACGCGCGGCTTCGACGCCGTGAACGGCGAGGACTTCCGCGCGTGGCTGGCGCGCCATGGCGGCGACCAGGAATTGTCCGTGAACGCGGCGCCCGTCCTGGGCATGTATTCGCTGCTGTTCGCGTTCGAGGACGGCGACCCGGCACGACCCAGCGTGGAAGCGGGGACGGCACTGCGCGCCATGCTGCGCCTCGGCTTCGCCTACCGCGGCAGCGTCATGTACCGCATGCAGGCGGGGATGGGCGACGCCGTGTTCGCGCCCATGTACGAACTGCTGGCGCGGCGCGGCGTGCGCTTCGCGTTCTTCCATCGCGTCGAGGAGATCGTGCCCGAAGGCGGTGCGGTCGGCGCGATCCGCATGTCGGTGCAGGCCACCGTGCCGGGAGGCGGCTACCGGCCGCTCGTCGACGTGAAAGGCTTGCCGTGCTGGCCGAACCGGCCGGACTACGGCCAGCTCGACCCGGACCAGGCCGCGCTGCTGCGGGCGCACGACGTCGACCTGGAATCGTGGTGGAGCGACTGGCCGGCGCTGTTCCGCGAGGCGACGGGCAAGGACCTGCCGCAAACGACCCTGGTACGCGGCCGCGACTTCGACCACGTGATCTCGGGCCTGCCCGTCGATGCGCTCGCGCTGGCCGCGCCCGCCCTGCTGGACGTGAGCGTCCCGCTGCGCGCCACGGTCGCGACGCTGCGCACGATCGCGACGCAGGCCTGCCAGGTCTGGCTGGACCACGACACGCACGCCCTCGGCTGGACAGTTGCGCCGAACGGCCAGGAACCGATTCTCACGGCGTTCGAGAAGCCTTACGACACGTGGGCCGGCATGACCCAGGTTCTGGCCACCGAGGCATGGCCGCCGAACGCCGCCCCCGCCAGCGTGCAGTATTTCTGCGGACCGATGCCGCAGGCCGGGCTGCCGTCCCGGTCCGACACGGGCTTTCCCGCCCGCGCGGCCGCCCGCGCGCACGACGACGGCGTGGCGCTCCTGCGCGACCGCATCCAGGCGCTGTGGCCCGCGGCCGTCGGCGGCTTTCCGTGGCACTGGCTCGTCGACCCGCAGGATGCCGAAGGGCCGGCGCGCTTCGACCGGCAGTACTGGCGCGCGAACGTCGATCCCGCCGAACGCTACATCCTGTCCGTGCCGGGCAGCACGGCGCGGCGCCTCGCCACGGACGGTACGGGTATCGCGAACCTGTACCTGGCCGGCGACTGGCTGAAGACGGGGATGGACTGCGGCTGCGTGGAGGCGGCCGTCATGGGCGGCATGCAGGCCGCGCGGGCGATTTCCGGGTTTCCCGAGACGATCCCGGGGGACAGCGACGGCGTGTAGATCCTAGAGCCGCGCCAGCCGCGCGCCATCGACCCGCAGCGACGCGCCATCGACGAAGCGAGCCTCGTCCGTGAGGAGGAATGCGATGGCGGCGGCAAGATCCTCGGGCGCGCCCACGTCGGCCTTGTCGATCACTTCAACGCCCGCCTTCACGTTCGGGTTGTCCCACAACATGGGCGTGTCGACGGCGCCGGGCAGCACGGCGTTCACGCGGATGCCCTTGGCCTTGCCCTCCAGCGCGGCCGAACGCGTGAGGGACAGCAAGGCCGCCTTCGCGGCCGCATACGGCGCGACGAGGGGCTCGGTCTCGACCGCGTGCACGCTGGACACGTTGACGATGGCCCCGCCCCGGCGCATGCGCAGGAAAGCCTGCTTGGTGAAGAAGAAGGCGCCCAGCAGGTCGACGTCGAGGATGCCGCGCCAGTCCTGCTCCGTCTGTTCCTCGATCTTCTTGAACAGCATCGTGCCCGCGTTGTTGACGACATAGTCCCAGCCGCCGAACTGCCGGATCGTCGCATCCACGGCAGCGATCACCTGGTCTTCGCGCGACACGTCGCACGCGATGGTGGCCATGCGCGCGGGATCGAACTCCTCGCCCAGGTCGGCGCGAGTGGCATCGAGGCGGTCCTGGTGCAGGCCGGCGAGCATCACGCGGGCGCCGTCCTGCAGCAGGCGCCGCACGGTGGCCCGGCCGATGCCGCCGGACGCGCCGGTGACGATGGCGACGCGCTGGTCGAAAGCCATGGTTCCCTCCTGTGCCTGTCCCGATCCGGCACGACGATACCACGGGCGGCCGGATGGGCGGCGCATCGGTCATAATCGCGATCGTCGCCAACCATCGCCCAGGATATCCATGTTCGAGATCAGCCAGCTCCGCTGCTTCGTCGCCGTCGCCGAGGAATTGCATTTCAGCCGCGCGGCGGAACGCCTGAACATGACGCAGCCCCCGCTGAGCCGCCAGATCCGCCTGCTGGAACACCATGTCGGCGCCCTGCTCCTCGAGCGCAACAGCCGCACGGTCAGGCTCACGGCCGCCGGCAAGGCGTTTTTTCCGGAAGCGGCGCGCATTCTCCGGATCGCGGAAGAAGCGATGTTCGCCGCGCGCCGGGCCGCGAAGGGCGAACAGGGCAGCCTCGCCATCGGCTTCACGTCGGCGTCCGGCTACAGCCTGCTGCCGGAAGTCGTGCGCCGCCTGCGCGAGCGCTCGCCGGGCGTATCGCTGACGTTGAAGGAACTCGTCAGCACGATGCAGGTGGAAGCGCTGAACGCGGGCGAACTGGACCTGGGCCTGATGCGCCCGCACCCCGTCAGCGGGGACCTCGACAGCCAGCTGATCGCGACGGAAGCCCTGATGCTGGCCATCCACGAGAGCGAGGCCGACCGGTGGCCCCTGGAACCGACGCTGGCCGACCTGCACGGCCGCCCGTTCGTCATGTATTCGCCGTACGAGGCGCGGCCGTTCTACCAGATGCTGAGCGAACGCTTCGCCCGGGAGGGCGTCGTGCCGGACGTCGTCGAGCACATCGGGCAGGTGCACACGATGCTGGCGCTGGTGCGCGCCGGGATCGGCGCCGCCCTCATCGCGGAAGGGGCCTCCCGGCTGAAATTCGACGGCATCGTCATGCGCCGGGTCGCCACCGAGCCCGTCGACACCGTGTGCACCTACCGCCGCAATCATGACAACCCGGTGCTGCAACTGTTCCTGGATGAGGTTTTGCCGAGCTTTCGGACGCCATGAATTCAATTCTTGAATCCTTCGCATCCTAATTTGGTTTGATGCTGAATCGATGGGAGACTATCATCCACGAGTGATTCTTAACATGAAGCGAACATGAACAGCACCGTGACCAACGCCCCCATCATTACCGAACTGCGCGTCGTCCCCGTCGCCGGCCAGGACAGCATGCTGCTGAACCTGTCCGGCGCGCACGGCCCCTGGTTCACCCGCAACATCGTCATCCTCAAGGACAGCGCGGGCAACACGGGCCTCGGCGAGGTGCCCGGCGGCGAGAAGATCCGCCAGACCATCGAAGACGCACGCCCCCTCGTCGTCGGCAAGACGCTGGGCGAGTACAACAACGTCCTGAACGCGATGCGCACCGCCTTCGCCGACCGCGACGCGGGCGGCCGTGGCCAGCAGACGTTCGACCTGCGCACGACCATCCACGCCGTCACGGCCGTGGAATCCGCCCTGCTCGACCTGCTGGGCCAGTTCATGGGTGTGCCCGTCGCCGCGCTGCTGGGCGAAGGCATGCAGCGCGACGCCGTCGAAATGCTGGGCTATCTGTTCTACGTGGGCGACCGCAGGAAAACCGACCTCGCCTACCGCAGCGAGCCGGATGCCGGCGACGACTGGCTGCGCCTCCGTAACGAGGAAGCCCTGACGCCTGACGCCGTCCTGCGCCTGTGCGAGGCCGCGCGCGAGCGCTACGGCTTCAACGATTTCAAGCTGAAGGGCGGCGTCTTTTCCGCCGACGAAGAGATGGACGCCGTCATCGCGATGCACGAACGCTTCCCGGACGCGCGCATCACGCTCGACCCGAACGGCGCCTGGTCGCTGCAGGAAGCGATCCGCGTGTGCCGCGACAAGCACGGCATCCTCGCGTACGCGGAAGACCCGTGCGGCGCGGAGAACGGCTTCTCGGGCCGCGAAGTGATGGCGGAGTTCCGCCGCGCCACGGGCCTGCCGACGGCAACCAACATGATCGCGACGGACTGGCGCCAGATGGCCCACTCGATCCAGCTGCAATCGGTCGACATCCCGCTCGCGGATCCGCACTTCTGGACGATGCAGGGCTCCGTGCGCGTGGCGCAGCTGTGCCAGATGTTCGGCCTGACGTGGGGCTCGCACTCGAACAACCACTTCGACATCTCGCTCGCCATGTTCACGCACGTGGGCGCGGCGGCGCCAGGCAAGGTCACGGCGATCGACACCCACTGGATCTGGCAGGACGGCCAGCGCCTGACGAAGGAACCGCTGAAGATCGAGGGCGGCCTCGTGCACGTCCCGGCCAAACCGGGCCTCGGCATCGAGCTCGACGAGGCGGAGCTGGAAAAAGCGCACCAGGCCTATAAAAACATGGGCCTGGGCGCGCGCGACGACGCCGTCGCGATGCAGTTCCTGATCCCCGGCTGGAAGTTCGACAACAAGCGCCCCTGCCTGGTGCGCTGATCGAGGAACCCGCAAGCCCTACGCGGCGTAGGGCTTGCCGTTGACGACGACGTTCTCCACCACCGGCTTGCCCGCGTCTTTTACCTGCAGCCGCTCGTCGGTTAGTTGCAGATTCATATTCCGCAGCACGATCCCGCCGATGTCGGTCTGGCCCGGATTCGGCGCGACGATGCCGAAGGCGCCGAACCGGCCGCGGAGGCCGTCCAGCACGAGGCCCCGCACGACCGAATGCGGCGGCGCCTCGCCCTTCAGGTCGAAGTACTGGCTCCACGGCCGGATCGCCACGATCTCGCCCTTGCCGGAATCCAGCACGAGGTCGCGGAACGCGATGTCCTCGTAGCGCTGCGGCGTGTCCGGCCGCAGCTTCAGGTGCGCGATGGCGCCCACGTCCTGCACGCGGCAATGTTCGACGACGACGTCGCGCACGACGGTCGCCTCGCTCCCGCACGTGAACAGCGCATGGCCGCGCCGGAAGGTGCAGTTGCGCACGCGGATCCGTTCCGTCGGCGGGCTGTCCTTGTCCTCGAGCGCATGCGGACCCTTCGTGCCCTTCGCGGCGATGCAGTCGTCCGTCACGGAGAAACGGCAGCCGTCGACGAGGACGTCCTGGCAACTGTCGATGTCGATGCCGTCCGTGCTGGGAGCCTGCTTGTAGTCGTCCGGTACCTCGAAGGCGGCATTCCTGACGACCACGTCGCGGCAGCGGTACAGGTGCAGGTTCCAGAACTGCGAATCCTTGAAGGTGATGCCGTCGACCGTCACGCCGCGACACCCTTCGATGACGGCCAGTCGTGCGCGCGGGACGTCCAGGTTGCGGAAGTTGCCCTTGTCCTTCGCCGCGTTGCGCAGCGTCCAGAACCGGTCCCAGATCGGACGGCCGGCCCCGTCGAGCGTGCCTTCGCCCGTGATCGACAAACCGTCACAGCCCGCCGCGTTGATCAGGCCCGGATTGAAGCGTTCTTCGAAGTGCCCCTCGATGCGCGTACGCTGGACGGGGAAGTGCCGCATGTCCGTCGAGCAGCGCAGCACGGCGCCCTTGTCGAGGTGCAGGTGGACATGCGGCTTGAGGAACAGCGCGCCGCTGACGAACACTCCCGCGGGCACGACGACGGTGCCGCCGCCCTGCCCGGCCAGGCGGTCGATGGCGGCCTGAATGGCGCGCGTATTGACCGTGGCGCCGTCGGCGACGGCGCCGGTATCGAGGATCGAGACGCGTCGACCGCTTGGCGCGGCATGGCACCAGAACGGCACGGTCAACAACGAGAAAGCGAAACGGCGGCGCGAGGCAGAAGAAGGCAATGGCATGGTGGTCCGGATCGTGGTCAGATCCGGTTCATGCTAAAGCAGCCGCGCCGCTTGCGCGGCTCAATTCGCTGATCGATTCGCTGACCGACTCAGCCGAACAGTGTCCTGAACGCCCACACGATCGTCTTCGCGACGAACTGCGCGAACGGCAGGGCCAGCACGACCAGCAGGATGATCTGCGCGACGCGCAGGACGGGCTCGAACGCATGCCAGTCGCGGTGCATCATGTGCGGCATGTGGAAATGCGGGCGGTGGATGTGCGACAGGTGCAGATGAGCTTTTACGCGGCCGGGTTGCATTCCGAATTTCATCGTTGTCTCCGCTATATGTATATGCAAATCAAGCATATGCCTGTGCGGCGCGCTCTGCCGATGATTTTTTAGATCGCGCGGCGGTACGGCATTGACAGAATCAATTTGCCGTTCCGCCGGCCTGAACTATTCTTAAGGGTTCAGCTTAAAAGCGGTACGCGACGTTCGCCAGCACCGTGGGCGATTGGGCGGAATCGTCCGTCTGCGACGCCCCGCCGTGCGCACGCCACGCCACCGTGACGCCGGCCGTCCACGCATCGCGCGCATAACGCAGGCCGATGCCGCCGCCGCCCAGGGAACGGTGATTGTCCAGCGTGGTCCACGGCGACTTGTTCAAGGTGACGCGGCCCGCGTCGTAGAACAGGAACGGCACCACGGCGCCCACCGCGTAGCGGACTTCCGTCTGTGCCACCCAGCCCATGTCGCCATAGCCTTCGCCGTTCGGATACGCGCGCACGCCGTTCACGCCGCCGAGGCCCAGCTTTTCCGACGAATCGAGGTTGTGGCCCGTCCACTGCGCCGACACGCGGGCGTACACGTCCAGGCGGTCGTTGAGCGACTGGATGCGCGCGAGGTCCAGGTTGAACCGGTTGAAGCTGCCCGCCGAACGGGCGCTGGCCGCGTCGATGGCCTGCGTGTCCCCGTTCATGCCCAGCTTGCCGCGGGTCCAGCTGAGCGCCCCGAACGTGATGCCCGCGTGGATGAACTGGTCGCGCACGTCGAACGACAGCGTGACGGGGACGACGGTGCTGGATTTCTGCGTGTCCGTCTGCGTCGCATCCTGGCGGTCGTGCAGGCGCTTGTGGTCGACGCTGGCCGACAGGATCAGGTTGCGCACCTGCGAACGCACGATCGGGTACGACAGGCCCACGCTCGCCACGTCCGCCGTGCCGCGCGCGCCCAGTGCGGCAAAGCTGCCCGCGAGGTCGTAGTACGAGTGGGTGAAGCTGGCGCGGCCGCGCAGGCCGCTGTAGCCCAGCGGCGCGGAATACGCCACGGAACCGAACCACATGCCCTCTTCCGTGTACAGCGCCTGCGCGGCAATCTGGTCGCCCAGCATGAATGGGCTGTCCACGTCGACGCTCGCGTGGGCGCGCATGCGCCCGGTCGCGCGGGTGCCGTAGTTGTCCAGGCCCGCCTCGCCCTTGTAGCGGTGGTCGCGCTGCACTTCGACGAGCAGGTCGCCGGTGCCGACCTCCTCCCCCGGCCGCACGAGCGGCACCGTGCGCACGCCCGGCTGGTCGTCCAGCAGCAGCGTGACGCGTTCGAGGCGGGCGCTCTCGATGATGTCGCCGTGCGGCAGGGCGGACAGGAAGCCCTGCGCGCCACCGACGAACGCCGGCTCGCCATGGGCGAGAACCTTGCCGTAGCGGCCTTCCAGCACGTCCACGCGCAGCTCGCCGCTGGACAGGTCCTGCTGCGGCAGGTAGGCGCGCGCGAACGGATAGCCCGCCTGCTGGTAATGCGCGGTGACGCGCGCGGCGAGGGCCTCGAGGCTGGCGAAGTCGAACGACTTGCCTTCCACGGGACCGATGGCCGCCAGCAGCGCGGCGCTACCGATGCGCGTGTTGCCGGTGATGACGACGCGGCGCAGGGTCACCTGCTGGCCGCCCGCCTGCACGGGGGCGGCTGCGGGCGCCGGCTGCACGGCGGGCGCCGTGCCCGTGCGGGGCTGCGGCAATTGCCGCGCATTTTCCTGCAGCGACGTCTGTTGCGCCAGGGCCGGCAGGGAGGCCGCGACCAGCAGGGCCAGCGGCAGGAGTTTCAGGTGATGGGTCATGCGTTCAGTTTGTTCGGTTACGGGTTCGCGGCGTCCTTGCCGCCCGCCTGGTCGCTGCCGGCCGCCGGCATGCGGATGCCGCCGGACACGACGAGCACGTTCAGGAATTTGACGTCGCGGCCGGCGGCGAGCGCCTGGCTTGACGACTGCTTGCGGTTGGTCGCGCTGACGGTCGAATCGCCGCCGCCCTGCCCGTCCGCGGCCGGTGTCGCACCGGCGCTGGCGCTGGCGCCGCCGCCGCTGCTGACGTTCGTGGCGCCCGTCTCCGGGACGGCGAGGTAAGCGAGACCGCCGACGGCCGGCGCCGGCAGCACGGGCGCAAGGCCCAGGGACTGCGGGGCGATCGTGGCTGCCGCCACCGAGGCGGTCGTGGGGACGGGAGCCGGGGCCGGGGCCGGGACGGGCGCCGGCGTCACGACGACGGGCGCCGGTTCCGGCGTCGGTGCCACCACGACCGGCGTCGGTTCTGGCGTCGGCGCAGGCGTCGGCGTCACCACGACCGGCGTCGGCTCCGGCGTCGGCGCAGGCGTCGGCGTCACAACGACCGGTGTCGGCTCCGGCGTCGGGACCGGGGTCGGGGTGGGAACCGGGGCTGGGGTCGGCGTCGGGACCGGGATTGGGGCCGGCACCGGCGTCGCCGCTGCAGTGATCGTGCCCGTCGTCGCCGTGGTGCCTGCGAACGCATAATTGCCCGCGTCCGTGCCGGTCAGCACGAGGCCGTTCACGTCCACCGCGATGCCCGTGCCGGCCGTGGCCTGCGCGAACTGCGCGGTCGCCGCGCTGCCGCTTACGGCCACGTTGTCGCCCGCGATGGTGCCCACGAGCGTGCCGGGTGCCGTCAGGGTCGCCGTCTTCGTGCCGTCCGCCGTCTTGCCGGCGACGGCCGCGCCGGTCACGGTGAGTGCCTTGCGCGCGATGTCGGCCGTCGCCGTGCGCTGGATCGTGGCCGCGTAGTTGCCCGCGTCCGCGCCGCCCAGGGCGCCGGCCAGGTCGACGGTCTTGCCGGTGCCCGCATTGCGGTCCACGAACGCGCCGGTCGCGGCGACCGTCACCGTATCGCCGGCCACGAGGCCCGCCAGCGTCGCGTTGGCGCTGTCGACCGTGGCTACCGTCGTGCCGTCGTACGTCTTGCTGGCCGCCGTGATGCCTGACACCGTCAATGCCTTCGGCGTGATGGCGGCGACGGCCGTGGACTGGCCCGTGATCGCATAGTTGTCGACGTCGGCGCCGTCGAACGTGTTCGCCAGCGTCACTGTCCTGGCGTTGCCCGCGTTCTTGTCCGCGAACGTGCCGGTGGCCCCGACGCGCACGTCGTCGCCGGCGACGAGGCCCTGGACGGCGGCGCCGCCCGCCGACACCGTCGCCGCCGTCGTGCCGTCGTAGACTTTATCGGACGCCGTGATGCCCGCCACGGTGGCGGCCTTCCGGCCGATCGACGCCGTCAGGCCGCCCGGCAGCGCGAGGCTGTAGTTGGCCGCGCGACCCGTGCCGTTGCCCAGCGCGCCGCCGACCGTGACGGTCTTGGCGATGCCCGCGTTCTTGTCCGCGAACGTGCCGGTGAGTCCCGTCAGCACGAGCGTCTCGCTGCCCACCAGGCCGACGAGCGTGCCGCCCGTCAGCGTGGCGGCGGTCGTGCCGTCGTACGTCTTGTCCGCGGCGGCGAGGCCGGACACGGTCAGCGCCTTCGGCGTGATCGCCGCCTGCGTTGCCGTCTGACCCGCGATCGCGTAGTTGCCCGCATCCGCGCCGCCATACGTACCGGCGAGGAGCACCGTCTTGCCGCTGCCCGCGTTGGCGTCGACGAAGGCGCCGGTCGCGCCGACCGTGACGGTGTCGCCCGCCACGAGGCCCGCCAGCTGCGCCTGCGCTGTCGACACCGTGGCCGCCGTCGTGCCGTCGTAGACCTTGCTGGCCGCCGTGATGCCGGACACCGTCAACGCTTTCGGCGTGATGGAGGCGGACAAACCCGCCGGCGTGGCGATCGCATAGTTGGATGCGAGACCGGTGCCGTTCGTGATCGTGCCGGACACCGTCACGGCCTTGTTCGTGCCGGCGTTCTTGTCCGCGAACGCGCCCGTGAGGCCGCCCAGGTTCAGCGTCTCGTTGCCGACCATGCCGATCAGCGTGCCGCCCACGAGCCGGGCCGCCGTCGTGCCATCGTAGACCTTGTCGGACGCGATCAGGCCCGTGAGCGTCAGCGCCTTCGGCGTGATGGCGGCCATCGTGGATGCCTGGTCCGCGATCGCGTAGTTGCCCACGTCCGCGCCACCGTGGGTGCTCGACAGCGTGACGGTCTTGCCCGTGCCCGCGTTGGCATCGGCGAACGTGCCGGTCGCGCCCACGGTCACCGTGTCGCCCGCCACGAGGCCGGCCAGCTGCGCGTTCGTCGTCGATACCGTGGCCGCCGTCGTGCCGTCGTAGGCCTTGTCGGACGCCGTGATGCCGGACACCGTCAACGCTTTCGGCGTGATGGCGGCCGTCGCCGTCGTCTGGCCGCCCAGCGTGTAGTTGGCCGCATCCTGGCCGGACAGGCCCGTCGTCAGCGCTACGGTCTTGCCGGTACCGGCATTCCTGTCGGCGAAAACACCGCTCGCGCTCAGGCCGATGTTGTCGCCGTTGATCGCACCGCCCAGCGTCGCCGCATTGACCGACACCGCGGCCGCCGTCGTGCCGTCGTAGACCTTGTCGGATGCCGTGATGCCGGACGCGGTCAGTGCTTTCCGCGTGATGGACGCGGACAGGCCTGCCGGCGTGGCGATCGCATAGTTGGACGCGAGACCCGTGCCGTTCGTGATCGTGCCGGACACCGTCACCGCCTTGTTCGTGCCGGCGTTCTTGTCCGCGAACGCGCCCGTCAGGCCGGCGAGGTCCAGCGTCTCGTTACCGACCATGCCGGACAGCGTACCGCCCGTGAGCTGGGCCGCCGTCGTGCCGTCGTAGACCTTGTCGGACGCGGTCAGGCCCGTGAGCGTCAGCGCCTTCGGCGTGATGGCGGCCGTCGTGGATGCCTGGTCCGCGATCGCGTAGTTGCCCACGTCGGCGCCACCGTGGGTGCTCGACAGCGTGACGGTCTTGCCCGTGCCCGCGTTCGAATCGGCGAACGTACCGGTCGCGCCCACGGTCACCGAGTCGCCCGCCACGAGGCCGGCCAGCTGCGCGTTCGCGGTCGATACCGTGGCCGCCGTCGTGCCGTCGTAGGCCTTGTCGGAGGCCGTGATGCCGGACACTGTCAATGCCTTCGGCGTGATGGCGGCGGTCGCCGTCGTCTGGCCGCCCAGCGTGTAATTGGCCGCATCCTGGCCGGACAGGCCCGTCGTCAGCGCCACCGCCTTGCCGGTACCGGTATTCCTGTCGGCGAAAACACCGCTCGCGCTCAGGGCCACGTCGTCGCCGTTGATCGCACCGCCCAGCGTCGCCGCGTTGACCGACACCGTGGCCGCCGTCGTGCCGTCGTAGACCTTGTCGGATGCCGTGATGCCGGACGCGGTCAGTGCTTTCCGCGTGATGGAGGCGGACAGACCCGCCGGCGTAGCGATCGCATAGTTGGATGCGAGACCCGTGCCGTTCGCGATCGTGCCGGACACCGTCACCGCCTTGTTCGTGCCGGCGTTCTTGTCCGCGAACGCGCCCGTCAGGCCGCCCAGGTTCAGCGTCTCGTTACCGACCATGCCGGACAGCGTGCCGCCCGTGAGCTGGGCCGCCGTCGTGCCGTCGTAGACCTTGTCGGACGCGATCAGGCCCGTGAGGGTCAGCGCCTTCGGCGTAATGGCGGCCGTGGCAGACGCCTGGTCCGCGATCGCGTAGTTGCCCACGTCCGCGCCACCGTGCGTGCTCGACAGCGTGACGGTCTTGCCCGTGCCCGCGTTCGCATCGGCGAACGTGCCGGTCGCGCCCACGGTGACCGTGTCGCCCCCCACGAGGCCGGCCAGCTGCGCGTTCGTCGACGATACCGTGGCGGCCGTCGTGCCGTCGTAGGCCTTGTCGGAGGCCGTGATGCCGGACACCGTCAGCGCCTTCGGCGTGATGGCGGCCGTCGCCGTCGTCTGGCCGCCCAGCGTGTAGTTGGCCGCATCCTGGCCGGACAGACCCGTCGTCAGCGCCACCGTCTTGCCGGTACCGGCATTCCTGTCGGCGAACGCGCCGCTCGCGCTCAGGGCCACGTCGTCGCCGCTGATCGCACCGCCCAGGGTCGCCCCGTTGACCGACACCGTCGCCGCCGTCGTGCCGTCGTAGACCTTGGCGGATGCGGTGATGCCGGACGCGCTCAAAGCCTTCGGCGTGATCTTGCCGGTGACACTGGCCGGCACGGTGAGGCTGTAGTTGGCGGCGCGGCCCGTACCGTCGGCAAGCGAGCCGCCCGACACCGTCACCGTCTTGCCGGTGCCCGCGTTCTTGTCCGCGAACACGCCGGCGAGACCGGACAGGTTCAGCGTCTCGCTGCCCACGAGGCCGGACAGCGTGGCGCCCGTCAGCGTCGCAACCGTCGTGCCGTCGTAGACCTTGTCGGATGCGCTCAAACCCGTGAGCGTCAGGGCCTTCGGCGTGATGGCGGCCGTGGCCGTTGCCTGGTCCATGAACGTGTAGTTGGACGCATCGGCGCCGCCGTGCGTGCTGGTCAACGTGACCGTCTTGTTCGTGCCCGCATCCGCATCGGCGAACGCGCCCGTCGCGCCGACCGTGACCGTGTCGCCGGCGACAAGGCCCTGCAGGGTCGCGCCGGCCGCGGACACGGCGGCTGCCGTCGTGCCGTCGTACGTCTTGTCGGACGCCGTGATGCCCGATACCGTCAGGCCCTTCGGCGTGATGGACGCCGTGACGCCGGCCGGCTGCGCCAGCGTGTAGTTCGATGCGCGGCCCGTGCCGTCCGTGAGCGTGCCGCCGGCCAGCGTCACGGTCTTGCCGGTGCCGACGCTCTTGTCCGCGAACGCGCCGGTCACGTTCGACACGGTCAGGGATTCGCTGCCCACGAGGCCGGACAGCGTGCCGCCCGTCAGCTGGGCCGCCGTCGTGCCGTCGTAGACCTTGTCGGAAGCCGCAAGGCCCGTGAGGGTCAACGCCTTCGGCGTGATCGTCGCCGTGTTGCCGGGAGCGGCCGCGGTCAGGCCCGGCAGGCGGTAGTTGCTCGCGAGACCCGTGGCGCCGTTCGCCAGCGTGATGGCGCTGACGTAGCGCGCGTCCGCGACGTCGGCGCTGTTGGCCGCGATGCCGGACGCGACGAGGTCTTCGCCCGCCACGAGGTTGCCGAGGCTGACCGTCGAGAAGTTCGCGGAACCGTCATACGTCTTGGTCGCATCGAGCGTGACCGTGCGTTGCGTGATGCTGGCCGTGGCGCTGGCCGAGTTCCCGGACAGCGTGTAATTCCCCGCGTCCGCGCCGCCCAGCACGATGTTGCTGATGCTGACCGAGTAGGTGCCCACGTTCTTCGACGCGAAGTTGCCAGTGCCGCTGGCCGTCAGGTTGTCGCCCGCGACGGCGCCGGCCATCGCCACGGCCGCCGTCGTCGTGCCGTCGTAGACCTTGTCCGCGGCACTCGGGGTCAGCGCTTTCCGCGTGATCGTGTAGTCGCCGTTGTAGAAATAGCCGACGGCGTACGTGGTGCCGCCCGACGCGACGTTGCGCGGGTTGGTCGCGCCCGGCGTCAGCGTGCCGTACGTGCCCACGTTCTTGCTGCTCGTGTTGAACACGGGCGTGGGCGACAGGCTGGCCGCCGTGAAGCCGGCCGGGCCGCCGATCGACGAGAACGTCATGCCCGTCGCGAGCGTGGTGCCGTCGTACACCTTGGTGCCGCCGCTGGCGCCGAGGACGTATATCGGATCGGTCGACATGTCCACGGCCTGGTAGGACGCGTACAGGTACGAGTTGTTCGTGCCGCTGACGACGAGGTAGCCGCAGTTCGGAAACGGATTCAGGCAGCCGGACAGCTGCGGCGCCTGCGTGTAGGCGGACGGCTTCGGTGCGCCGTTGATGTAGACGAGCCAGGCCGCGACCGACGGCCCCTGGAACGTGATCTGGTCGCGGCTGCCGTAGTTGACCATGCCGATCGCGCCCGCGTCGCGGTCGTCGTTCGTGATGTTGTTGCCGGTGGACGTATTGACCGCGTTGATCAGCACCGTGCCCGCGCCGGGCGCGCTGCCGACGGTCGTCAGCGTGCCCGAACCGCCCTGGAAGCCGATGCCGAACTCCTTGACGCCGCCATCACTCTGGCCGGTCATCATCAGGTTGCCGCTGCCGGCCAGGATCGTCGCGCCCTTCTTGATATAGATGCCGGCCTTGGTCGCATCCA
This sequence comes from Massilia sp. PDC64, assembly GCF_900101265.1. GTDB lineage: Bacteria > Pseudomonadota > Gammaproteobacteria > Burkholderiales > Burkholderiaceae_D > Telluria. Next base: position 298,461 of record NZ_FMZS01000005.1, on the reverse strand, counting down.
CGCTGCCGCTGTTCGAGCCGAGGTTCGTCTTGCCGTTGATCGTGATGTTGCCACCGGTCGACAGGATCCTGACGTCCTGGCCCACCGTGACGGCGGCCGAGCTGGCGTCGGCATTGCGCGCGAAGTTGATGCCGCCGGACGCGCTGCCGCTGGCGCCGCCGATCAGGATCGTGCCGCCGTTCGACAGCAGGTTCGCGCCCACGTTCACGCCGCCCGTCGTCGCGCCCGCCGCGTTCGCAGACGACAGGGTCAGGTTCAGCTTACCGCCGGTCGACGTGATGGCGCTGTTGACGAAGATGTTGCGGTCCGCGCGCAGCGTGAGGGACGCGTCGGCGCCGCCCGTCTTGGCGATCGGGCTGGCCACGGTGATGTCGCCGCTGCCCGAGGCCACCGTGCCGAAGCCGGTGTCGCTCGACTGCGTCGTCACCGTCACGCTCGTGCCCTGGTTCAGCGCGTTCGCGATCGTCGTGGCGCCGGCCGCGTTGATCGTGTAGTCGTACGGGTCGACGAGCCATTCGCCGCCCTTGCCGGCGGCCGCACCCGCGTTGACGACGAGGCCCGGGGCCGTCGTCACGTGCGCGGCCGACGTCTCGATGTTGCCGCCGTTGCCGCCCGCCGGCGCGCTCGCGTCGAGGGTGCCGCCGACGTTGGCGGTGCCCGTCTGCATGTCGCCCAGCAGCAGGATCTGGCCCTGCGCGCCCGTCGCGAGGGTGCGCGCCTGCACGATGCCGGTATTGTTGATGACGGAGCCGGACAGTTCGCCGGCCGACTTCGCCGTCATCAGCACCGTGCCGCCGTCCGCGCGGATCGCGCCGCCGTTGTCGACGAGCGCGTCCAGCGCGCCCTTTTGCACCTGCAGCTTGACGGGGCCGCCGAAGTCGACGACGACGTCGCTGCCCGCGCCCAGCAGCGCATTGCCCTTGTCGGCTGCGATTTCGCCGTTGTTGACGACGCGCGCCGCCACGAGCGCGACGTCGCCGCCGCGCAGCTGCCCCCGGTTTTCGACGGCCTGCGTGCTCGCCCCTTGCAGGTGGTAGCGCCCGGCCAGGAAGTCATCGTTGCTCATGGCCAGCGTGGACGCCAGCAGGCCCCCTACGTTGACCTGGGCCGTCGGGCTGAACAGCACGCCGTTCGGGTTCAGCAGGAACACGTGGCCGTTGGCGTTCAGGGCGCCCTGGATCATCGATGCATCGGTGCCCAGCACGCGGTTCAGCGCGACGGCGCTGCTCGACGGCTGGACGAAGTTGACGGTGTGGCCCTGTCCGACCGAGAACCCGGTCCAGTCGATGGCGGCCTTGTTGCTGCCCTGGTTGACCGTGAGCGTCTTGCCCGCATAGTTCAGCGTGGCCTGCCCGGCCGTGACGTGGCCGCCCGTCGGCAACGGATCGGCGGCATCGGCGGCAGCGGCTGAGGCGGCCAGCGCCATCAGCGCCAGTTGCCGGCGCCGGCGCGCACGCCCCGTCGACGATTTGGTCCGTTTGGAGCCGAGTTCCGATACGGCTTGCCAAACGCTTTTCGATGCATTCCAGACGAGGCGATAAATGCGGTTCACGTGAATTCCGGGCGACTGATGAGAATTCGCGTAGTGTAGGTTAATTCCTACAGGGAAATCGGAAGAATCAATAATTTGTTCGCAAAGAGTCGCACCCGGACAACGAATTAATGAAAAAACTTATCGCACTGACATTTCCGCGACGATGCGTACAACATCGAATAAATTTTCCAATAGATTCAACTGGTTACTTATCGAGTCCGGAAGTTTTATATGATGGGCTGAATGCACGTAAAGATGATGCAAAGACGAATTTATGTATATGCAAAAGTATTTCGCCAAATATATTCGCTGCTTATCGAATTTCGATAAGCAGGCCGGCAATACGAAAAAAAGATGAGCAGCTTTTTAATTAAATCGAGTTTGATGCGAATCAAATGAATTCCTGACGCGCGCGTCGACACGGCATACAGTCGCCCTATCTGCATGCCGGAATCGACGCCATGATCAAGACCATCCTCATGCACGTGGACGGCAGCCCGGCGCAGGACAGCCGCCTCCATGCCGCCGCCCTGCTCGCCGCCACCTTCGACGCCCACCTCGTCGGCAGTGCCGACACCGGCATCGGCTGGCCCGACTACGCCCTCATCGCGGGTGCCGTGGCCGCCGCCACGGCGGGCATCGACTTCCAGAACCTGCGCGCCGCCGCCCGTACGAGGCTGGACGCGTTCGACGCCGCCGCGCGCCGCCTGGGCGTCGCGTCCGTCGAGACGCGCATGATCGAGGACGAGGCGCGCTACGCCCTGCTGCTGCAGTCGCGTTATGCGGACCTCGTCGTGCTGAGCCGCGATGCCCCCTCCGGTCCCGCACTCCCGTCCCGCGCCCGCGGCCTGCCCGAGTACGTGGCGCTGCACGGCGCCCGTCCCGTGCTCGTGGTCCCGCCGGACGGCGGTGACCTGGCCTTGCCCGGCACGGCCGTCGTCGGGTGGGACGGCAGCATGCAGGCGATCGCCGCCATCGGCGCGGCGCTGCCGCTGCTGGTCCGCGCGGACAGTGTCCGGCTGGCCCTCGTCAACCCGGACATGCTGCGCGACCTGCACGGCGAGCAGCCGGGCGCCGACATGGCGTTGTACCTGGCGCGCCATGGCGTGCAGGTGGACGTCGTCATCGAACGCACGCGCAGCACGGTCGGCACGGCATTGCTGGGCCTGGCGCGCGACTGCGGCGCGAGCCTGATGGTGACGGGCGCCTACGGCCACAGCCGTTACCGCGAATGGATGGTCGGCGGGGCCACGCGCGAGCTGCTGGAAAGGTCCCGCGTGCCGCTACTGCTCGCGCACTGAGACGGTGCGGGGAGGATTTACCGGAGCCGGAATCCCCAGCTTTTGAGGCAGATCAAACAATAAATCGCGCGCCGCCCGGACACTGCTCGTCATCATCGACGAGAGTGAGGTAGATCATGCATTTCCATCATTCCGACGCCGACCCGCTCGCGGCCTGCGCAGCCCTGCGTACGAGCCGGGCCCGCCTGTGCGCACGCGTCGCTGCCCTGCAGGCGCAGCCGGACGAAGTCTTCGTCCAGGATTTCCCGGCCGTCGTGGCAGCCGTCGAAGCCGATTTCCGCCGCGAGGAAGCGTTGCTGGAACGCCTCGGCGATGCCGCGCTGCACCCGCGCCGGGCCGACTACGCCGTGCTGCTGTGCGCCCTGCACCGCACGCTGCCCCAGATCGAACGGGGCGACGTGGGCCTGGGCCGCCAGGTCGCCGATGCGCTGGAGGCCGTGCTGTCGCTGCCTTGGGATGCCGGCACGGAAGTGGCCGCCGCCACACGCCAGGCGCCGCCGCCGGGCACACGGCCGCAGCGCGTGCCGGCCCATGTGCACTAAAACGTCCGGCCCAGGCCGGAACGCTTGTACCGGAAATTTCTATCGATCGCGGCACGCAAACGCCACCGCTCCTGATCAGCGCAGGTTGCCCGTGTGGCCGAGCGAGTAGCGGCCGGGCTGCGGCCAGACGGTCAGGCCGTGCGGTTCGCCGCCGACCTTGACCTTCTGCATGTCGCCCGTCTTCGTGTCGATGCGGTAGACGACGTCGTCGAAGCGGCCCGACAGCCACAGCCACTTGCCGTCCGCGCTGACGTTGCCCATGTCCGGGCTGCCGCCGCCCGGCACCGGCCAGTTCGCGACGATCTTGCCGGTGGCGAAGTCCAGCACGGCGACGCTGCCCTTGCCCTTCGGCTTGCCGTGGATACGGTGCGTGCCGCGGCTCGCGATGTACAGGAATTTGCCGTCGCGGCTCGGGTACAGGCCGTGCGTGCCGAGGCCGACGGGGATGAAGCCGATCTGCTTCAGGTTGTCCCCGTCGACGACGTGCACGCCGTCCGCGTCCATGTCGGCAATGTAGAAGCGCTTGCCGTCGGGCGAGATGCGCACGTCCTGCGGCATGCCCTTCTTCGACGTGCAGATCTCGCTGGCGCCCGGCGCCGTCGGGTCGACGCCTTCGCGGAAGCGCGTGGACGGCATCGTCAGTTTCAGGTAGCCGAGCACCTTGCGCTCCACGAGGTCGATCTTCGCGAGGCTGCCGTCGAATTCGCACGTGAACAGGGCATAGCGCCCGTCGATCGAGAACTCGGCATGGTTGATGCCGCCGCACTTCGGCACCTCGATCGCGTACTGCATCGCCATCGTGTGCGGATCGCGGAAGTCGAGGCGGTGGCGCGCTTCCGCCACGACGATGGCCGACTTGCCGTCCGGCGTGAAATACATGTTGTACGGGTCGTCGACCGGGACGTTCGCGCCCGGCTTGCCCGTGCGCGGATCGATCGGCGTCAGGCTGCCGTCGCCCGTACGCTCGGCATTGTTCGCGACCCACAGGGTGCGCAGGTCCCACGACGGGATCACGTGCTGCGGGCTCTTGCCGACCTTGAAGCGGTCGACGACTTTCATCGTCGCGGGATCGATCACGCTGACGTCGTTCGAACGCAGGTTCGGCACGTACACGCGTTCCAGGTCGCCTTTCACGGCGGGGCTCAGCTGCGTGATCTCGCTGTAGACATTGTTCGGATCGACGACGCGCGGCATGCCGGGCACGGACACGACGGCCGCGTGCGCGGATGCGGATGCCGGCGCGGGGGCGGACGCGGGCGCGTTCGCGTCGACGAAGCGCGACGCGACGACGCCGCCGGCCACGACGGCCAGGGCCAGGACGGCACCGATGGTGGTTTTGGATGACACGATGGCTCTTTACTTTCGATGGGAAGAATTCGGAATCGGTTCGCGGGCGGCACGGATCGCGGCCACGGACGCGTCGACGATGCGTTCGACGCCGATGCGACCGAGCTCCGCCGTGGCACGGGCCGGATCGCCATGCACGCCCGCGCGCACACCGCCGCGGCTGCCCGCCGCGATCTGCGCGGGACGCACGAGCGCCGGGTCGACGGCCAGCGACAGCGCCGTGTCCGCGAGGCCCGCGTGCGTGCCGATCTCGGCGTCCTTGAAACCGCGCTGTTTCAGGTCGGCGTCGAACGTGGTCGTGGCGGCGTCGTAATAGGCGCCCAGCGCATGGGCACGGCAGTTGCCGGAACGATTGACGCGCGCGGCGGCCTTTGCCTCATTGGTTTGATAGCCGCCGTGGTCGCCCAGGAAGAATACATCGCGGATGCCGTGCTGGCACAGGCTTTTCGCGGTCGCCTCCAGCAGGGCTTCGAACGCGGCGTCCGGGATCGAGATCGTGCCGGCGAAGCGCATGTGCGCGGCCGGCGGCGCGATCGCCCCTTCCGGCACGTAGGCGACGACGGGCGCGACGACGGCATCGCCGAGCTGCGCGGCGATGCGTCCCGCCAGCACGCGGGCGCGGACGTTATGCTTGCCGAGGACGATGTGCGGACCGCTCTGCTCGGTGCCGCCGATGGGCACGAGGGCCGTCGTGGTGCCGGCCGCGATGCGGTCGCGCAGTTCGGGCGACGTCATCTCTTCGAGATAGACGCCGGGGGATGCGGGGGCCGCCCCCGCCGGCGGCATGGCCAGTAGTTGGGTCAGCCCCGCGATCGCCAGCGCGCGCCGGACGACCGATGTGTGCAGGTGAAGCATGTGATCCGTGTTCCTGATGCTTTACGGCTATTGTAGAGCATCCGTGCCGAAGGGGCGGAACGCGGATCGGGAATTTTTTATGACCGGACCATTACAGTTGGATCCTGCTCACAATGTGCCTCAGCCGTCGCGGCGGCTCGTCCCGCGGTCCGCCGTCGCCGCGGCATCGTCCGGGGTCTGGACCGCATCGTCCGTTGCGCCCGATTGCATGCTGTCGCCCGCCCGCGCGGCGTTGCCCGTTCCGCCGGGCACCGGTTCCGTGGCGCTGCCGTGACTGCTCTGCGGCCGGCCCGGTGGGTTGACATTGCTTTCCGGCGGCGCGGCCGGGAAATCCGTATAGCGGCCTGATTGGTTGCGTTTGTCGTCGTTCATCGTAGCCTCCTGAGTGATCTCCTGCATGTGGGTACGGCAGCGACCGTGCCCAATCGGACATTGCGAGGCTGGCGTGTAGGAACAGGACTATCACTTCTCCCAGCATGAAATCCTTTTCATCTGTTCAATTTCCCGTTACGATGCCATTACATAATTACGTAATACAACAAGGAGACTTATGAGCACCACGGAAATCTTCCTGCTGGCGATGCTGATCATCTTCGTCGTACCGTATGCCATCTGGCGCGTCTTCCGCACGGATTACTTCGCGCCCCTCGTCATCGTCCAGATCATCATGGGCGTGGTGCTGGGCCCCGGCGTGCTGGGCGCGGCCTTCCCGGAGTACCACCGGTTCGTGTTCAACGCGGACGTCGTGAAGACGCTGAACGGCATCGCGCAATGGGGCGTGATGCTGTTCGTGATGCTGGCCGGCGTGGAGCTCGACCTGAAAAAGGTGTGGACCTATCGCCGCGAGAGCGCGATGACGGCCGGCCTCGCGCTGGGTACCCCGCTGCTGTTCGGCTGCGCGGCCGCCCTGCTGCTGATGGCCTATCCGGGCTGGATGGGGGCAAAGGCAGCGCCGTGGCAGTTCACGCTGGGCACCGGCATGGCCTGTGCCGTGACGGCGCTGCCGATCCTCGTGCTCCTGATGCAGAAACTCGACATCCTGCGCCTGCCGATGGGCCAGCGCATCCTGCGCTACGGCAGCCTGGACGACGTCGCGATCTGGGGCGTCCTCGCCCTGATCCTGCTGGATTGGGAACGCATCGGCCGCCAGCTCGGCTTCCTCGCCGCCTTCGCGGTGCTGACGTTCGTATTCCGCCGCCTGATGACGCGTCTCGACCGGAGCGACCGGTGGTACGTGGCATTGATCTGGCTGATCGCCTGCGCATTCGGCGCCGACTGGGCCGGCCTGCACTTCATGGTGGGCGCGTTCCTGGCGGGCGTCGTGATGGATGCCGAGTGGTTCGAACAGGAGCACCTGGATACCCTCTTCCAGAACGTGCTGCTCGCGCTGATGCCCGTGTTCTTCCTCAGCACCGGCCTGCGCACCAAATGGGACCTGGGCGGCTACGCCGTGTTCTTCGCCGCCGCCCTGCTGCTGTTCGCCTCCGTTGCGGGCAAGCTGGCGGGCGCCCACGTCGCCGGCAGGATCCTGAAGTGGAAGGACGGCGAGGCATCGATCATCGGCTGGCTGCTGCAGACGAAGGGCCTCATCGAAATCATCTTCGCCAACATCCTGCTCGACAAGCAGGTCATCACGAGCGAGACGTTCACGGCGCTCCTTTTGATGGCCGTCGGCAGTACAATGCTGACCGTCCCGGTCGTGCATCCGAAGCTGAATCGCGTGCAGCACCGCGGACTGGTGAATCAGGCCAGTTCCTGATCGGATTCGACGAGGTGGACACCCATGGCGCGCAGCGGACTCACGAAATCACAGGTCAGGGAAGCCCGCGACCGGCTGCTGGCGGAGGGACGTCACCCTTCCGTCGACGCGGTACGCCACGCGCTGGGTGACAGCGGATCCAAGTCGACCATCCACAAATACCTCAAGGAGCTGCGCGCCGAAGACGGCGGCACGGACGCGGAACCGGGCATGCGCCGCGAGGACACGGGCCGCGCCCTGCATGCCCTCGTCGACGAACTGGCCGACCGGCTGCACGCCGACTTCGACGAGCGCATGCGCATGCTGCGCGCCGCCCACGACCAGGCCCTCCAGGCGCGCGACCGCGAACTGGCGGAACTGCGCAGCACCGTCGCCACGCTGACTGCCCGCGTCAGGCAGCTGGAACTGGAAGCGCAGTCCGGCGTCGACGACATGCCCCCGCGCCACTGGCCTGACCGCGCCGGCGTACCGGGCGGCTTCGGCCACTTCGACAGCAGCCTGCTGAACTCGCGCTCGACCGTGCGCGACATCTCTCCCTTCGACCTGATCCGCGCCGCCGCCCGTTCGTGATCGCCACCGCACGGAGGCGCCGCCGCGGACGTGCTACAAAGGTGGCAAACCGTCGACATGGAGAGCGAACGATGCTAAAACTGGACAACATGGACCGCGCGCGGATCGACCGGCTCGGGGCACTGACGGCGCACGTCGTCGAACACGCACTGGCCTCCGGCCTCGCCTGGGACGAAGCGATCCTCGCCTTCGGCATCGCCGCCAGGGCCATCGCCATGAAGGCGTCCGACCAGGGCGCCGGCACGCCCGAACAATGCGCCGCCCAGGCGGAGCGCCGGCTGAAATCCGGGATGACGCAGAGCGCGGACGTCCTGCGCGCATGGCTGGGTTGAGCGCGACGCCCCTCTTGTCCGCACGCGATCTGCGGTCGCCGTTCGGCGGACCGTTCACGTTCGACGTGCACGCGGGTGAATGCATCGCGATCCAGGGACCGTCCGGTGCCGGCAAGAGCGTCCTGCTGCGCATGCTGGCCGACCTCGACCCGCATGACGGCGACGCCCTGCTCGACGGAAGACCCGCGTCGTCGATGTCCGCACCCGACTGGCGCGCCGCCGTCGTCTACCAGGCGGCCGAACCGGCGTGGTGGGAAGCGACGGCCGGCGCGCACTTCGCCGATGCCGACCGGGCGTTCGTGGACACTACGCTGGCCGCGCTCGGGCTGTCCCCGGCCCTGCTGGACACGGAGATCGAGCGCCTGTCGACGGGCGAGCGCCAGCGCCTCGCCCTCGTCCGCTCGCTGGCCCGGCGTCCGCGCGTGCTGCTGCTCGACGAACCGACGGCCGCCCTCGACCCGGCCGCCGTCGCGCGCGTGGAGGCGCTGCTGCGCGCGCAGCTGGCGGATGGCATGGCCGTGCTGGTCGTCACGCACGCCGGCGAACAGGCGCGCCGCCTCGCGCAGCGCGTCTTCCGGCTCGAACAGGGAAAGCTGGCCACGGCATGAATGCGATCCACCTGGGCACCTGGGACCTGCTCGCGGCCGCGATCCTGATCGTACTGGACGCCGCGCTGTCGCTCGCCCTTGGCCTCGGGCTGCACCGCCAGATCCTCGTCGCGGCCGTGCGCATGGTGGCACAGCTGACGATCGTCGGCCTCGTGCTGCGCCACGTGTTCGCCACGAGCTCCCCGGCGGCGACACTGGCCGTCGTCCTGTTCATGATCGCCGCGGCCGCGCGCGAGGTCGCGACCCGGCCGCGGCAGCGCCTGAAGCGCCACATGAATTACCGGATCAGCGCCGCCGTCGTGTCCTGCACCGGTGTCGCGACCGTGCTGCTGGCGCTGACGACGGCCGTGCGCCCGACGCCGTGGTACGAACCGCGCTATGCGATCCCGCTGATGGGCATCGTCCTCGGCAGCGTGCTGAATGCCGCCAGCCTCGCGCTGGACGGCATCCTCGACGGCGTCGTGCGCGAGCGTGCCCGCATCGAGGCCCGGATCGCCCTCGGCACGCCGTTCCGCGAAGCCATCGGCCCGCTCGTGCGCAACGCGACGCGGCGCGGCATGATCCCCGTCGCGAACCAGATGTCGGCCGCCGGCATCATCACCCTGCCCGGCATCATGACGGGCCAGCTGCTGGCCGGCATGGACCCGATCGAGGCCGTCAAATACCAGATCCTGCTGATGTTCCTGCTGGCCGGCGCGAGCGGCCTGGCAGCAGTCGGCGCCGCAATGCTGGCCGTGCGCGCCCTCAGCGACGACCGCCAGCGGCTGCGGGTCGACCGCCTGCGGGATTAGATCGGACGGGCGACGATCAGCGCCGTGTCCACCGTGAAGCTGCCGTCGTCCCCGATCTGGAAATAGTCCTTCACCTCGCTCGATGCGCGGGCGTGCAGCGACCGGATCGCGGCCACGTGGACGTCCGGCGTGCGCATCCGGGCGATCCACGAAGCGAATTCCAGGCGCAGCCTGTACGTGACCACGTCGTCGACCGCGAAGCCGACGGCCGCCAGCGTCGCCTTCCACTCCTCCACCGACGCATTGCACACATGGGACGGATCGCGCAACAGCTCCAGCGTCTGCAGCCACGTGTCCAGCAACGGCACGCCGGGCGAGACGACGTCCATGAACAACGCGAGGCCATCCGGTTTGACGACGCGCCGCATCTGCGCGAGCCCGTCCCTGAGCCCGTCCCTGAGCGCACCCCAGTGATGCGCGCTGTAGCGGGTGGCGACGACGTCGAACGACGCGTCCGGACAGGGCAGCGCCTCGGCCGCGCCCTGCTTCGTGACGAGGTTGTCCAGGCCCCGCCGGCGGGCTTCGGCGGCGACCGTGTCCAGCATCGCGGCGGACAGGTCGTACGCGACGACCTTGCCGACCTGGCCCGCCATGCGGAAGGCCACGTGGCCGCCGCCGCAGCCCATGTCCAGCGCGACGGCATCCGGGCGGTGGCCGATCAGGTCCGCCATCCGCTCCAGGTCCGCGCCCGCCGCGTGCACGGCGCTGGCGAGATAGGCCTCGGCGCGGGAATCGTATTGTTCGAGGACGGTGGCGTCGTGGTTTTGCATATTAGCTCCTGGGTTATGTCGTGGAATCATTGTCGACGAGGCGTTTTCCTGTTACAAGGAGCCTGTTTATCCTAGTATCAGGAGCACCATGACGGACACGCACCAGCGCCAGATGCTCGGCGCCTTCATCCGCGCCCACCGCGCGCGCCTGACGCCCGCCAGGCCGGGCACGCGCCGCCGCACGCCGGGCCTGCGCCGCGAGGAACTGGCCGACGCGGCCGGCCTCGGCGTCACGTGGATCACGTGGCTGGAACAGGGCCGCGACGTGCAGCCGTCGCCGGCCGCGCTGTCGCGCCTGGCCGAGGCGCTGCAACTGTCCGCGGCCGAGCGGGCGTCGCTGTTCGACCTCGCCGGCAAGAAAGACCCGCGCGGCGTGCCCGACCATGTCGACGACCTGTCCCCGGCGCTGCTGGCGCTGCCGGGCCTGGTGTCCGCGCCGGCCTACCTGCTCGACCACACGTGGACCGCACGCGCGTGGAACGCTGCCGCGGCCGCGCTGTTCGTCGGCTGGCTGGACGGGGACGCGCCCGACCGCAACCTGCTCCGCTACGTCTTCCTGCATCCCGCGGCACGCGACCTCATCGTGGACTGGGACACGCGGGCCCGGCGGCTGGCGGCGGAATTCCGGGCCGACTTCCACCGCCGGCCGGCGGACGGGGACATGCAGGCCCTGGTCGAACAGCTGTGCCGGGACAGCCCGCTGTTCGCGCAATGCTGGGACAAGCAGGACGTGCTGCACCGGGAAGGCGGGGAGCGGCGGTTCCGGCATCCCGTCCGGGGCGAACTCGGGTTCGTGCAGACGACGCTGCTCGTGGCGTTGCAGATGGAGATCAAGCTGGTGTGCCTGGCCGAGGGAACCTCGTCGGCGGAAACAGGTCGATAGATACAGATGCGTTGCGTCTTGAAAGGATGCGCATGGACGCTGATGCCACGGATGCCTTCGACGTCGCCCAACTGGTGCCCGGGTTCCGGCCGCCGCCGCAGCCCCAGCCCACACTCGGCCACGACGACGCGCAACTGGCCGCGGCCGACGCACGCATGCGTCACTGGCGCGACCCGGTAGCCGGTCCACTGGTCCCCGGCTCGGACCGCCACGGCGACGCCACGTGCCGCATGTTCCGCGACACCTTCAACCCCTACCGCCCCGCCGTGCTGGACTGGCCCAGGCTGGAACCGGCGGTGCGCGACCGCATCGTCGCGCTGCCGATCTGGGATATTGCCGTCCAGACGGAAGGCAAGGCGCGCCTGCGCATGGCGGCCTATGCCGGCACGCTGCACGACCCCGCCATGCGCGACGCGCTCGCACTGAACGCGTGGGAAGAGCAGCGCCACAAGGACGTCCTCGCGCGCATGGTCGCGGCGTACGGCATCGACCTCGCGCCCGAGCCCGTCCACCACCCATCCCGGGACCCGGAGTGGGCGTACCTCGTCACCGGCTACAGCGAATGCATCGACAGCTTTTTTGCGTTCGGCCTGTTCGAACTGGCGCGGCGTTCCGGCCTGTTTCCGCCCGCGCTCGTCGACACGTTCGAGCCCGTGATGCAGGAAGAGTGCCGCCACATCCTCCTGTTCGCCAACTGGGCGGCCTGGCACCGGGCCCGCCTGTCGTTCCCGCGCCGCGTGCGCTTCGAAGCGAAGGTCGCCGCCGTGTGGGCATTCCTCGCATGGGAGCGGATCGGCCTCGCACGCGCTATCGACGTGGACGGCGGCGCCCGCCCCCAGGACAATAATTTCACCTTGCACGGTGCGCAATCGGTCGCCGACAACGGCGTCGATGTCCGCGACCTGCTCGCGCTCTGTCTCGCCGAAAACGACCGACGCTTTGCGGGGTACGACGAACGGCTGCTCCGTCCCCGCACGGTGCCGGGACTGGCCCGGCTCGTACTGCGTGTAGCCGGGCTGTTCGGCCGGCGACGTTGACACGACGGGGCCCCTCATCGAGATAACCTAATCGAGATAGCCTTCCTGCGCAAACCACGCGACCGCCGCCCGCACGCCGGCAATGTATGGCCCCGGCCGGTAGCCAAGCTCCCGCTCCGCCTTCCCGGACGAAAAAAACATCCGGTTGCGCGACATCTTCAAACCGTCCACGGTCAGGAACGGCTCGCGCCCGCGCACGCGCGCGATCGCCTCGGCCGCGTGCGCCAGCGGCACCAGTGGCGCGGCCGGCAGACGCACGCGCGGCGGCGAACGCCCCACGAGTTGCGCGATCTCGCCCAACAGCTCGCGCAGCATCACGTTCTGCCCGCCGAGGATGTAGCGCTCGCCCACGCGCCCACGCGTGAGGGCGAGCACATGCCCTCGCGCCACGTCCTCGACGTCGACGACGTTCAGACCGGTCTCGACGAACGCCGGCATCCGACCGCAGGCCGCCTCGACGATGATGCGCCCGGTCGGCGTCGGTCGCACATCGCGCGCGCCGACCGGCGTCGACGGGTTGACGATCACGGCCGGCAAACCGTCCTGCACGACCATGCGCTCGACGAGGCGCTCGGCCGCCACCTTGCTGCGCTTGTACACGCCGATCGCCTCGTGTTCCGCCAGCGGTTCGTCTTCCGTGGCCGCCACGGTCGACGGACTCACCCGCAACGTCGCCACGCTGCTGGTGACGACCACACGCTCCACCCCGGCCGCCAGCGCCGCCCGCATCACGGTCGCCGTGCCTTCCACGTTGTTGCGCATGATCTCGCCGGGCTCGGGCGCCCACAACCGGTAATCCGCTGCGACATGCAGCAGGAACCGCACGCGGGTCAGCGCGCGCCCGACCGCCGCCGCGTCGCGCAAATCGCCTGCGACCACCTCGGCGTCGAGACCTGCCAGATTGCGGCGCGGGCTGCTCGCGCGCACCAGGGCACGGACGGCATACCCCTCTGCCAGTGCCGCGCGCGCCACGGCGGCACCGACGAACCCGGCCGCCCCCGTGACCAGCACGAGGTCGCTCCCCGCCACCATGGCCTCCTTCCGGCATCCACCTGCAGCGCATTCTAAAGAGATATGCGAGGTGCATACGCATCTGGATCAAACACGGCGCGCGAACTTGCGCGCGGCCGCGGACTCCAATCTGCACCGAACGGAAAGCACCGCAGAGAACCGTCATGCATGTGATCCTTGCCCAGCCGCGCGGGTTTTGCGCGGGCGTCGTCCGAGCCATCGAGATCGTCGAGCGCGCGCTCGAACGGCATGGCGCGCCTGTGTATGTGCGTCACGAAATCGTCCACAACAAGGCAGTGGTCGACAGCCTGCGCGCCAAGGGCGCCGTGTTCGTCGAAGACCTGGACGAAGTGCCGCCGGCGGCGGTGACGATCTTCAGTGCGCACGGCGTGGCGCGCACGGTCGAGGCCGATGCCGACGCGCGCGCCCTGCGGGTGCTGGACGCGACCTGCCCGCTGGTCGCCAAGGTCCATATCCAGGGACGCCAGTACGCGGCCCGCGGCAGGACGGTGATCCTGATCGGCCATCCGGGCCACCCGGAGGTCGAGGGGACGATGGGGCAGATCGACGGCCGCGTGCTGCTCGTGCGCGACGAGCGCGAGGCCGAGGCCCTCGACCTGCCGCCCGACACGCCCGTCGCCTACGTGACGCAGACGACGCTCAGCGTGGACGACACGCGCGGCGTCATCGCGGCCCTGCGGCGGCGCTTCACGGACATCGTCGGGCCGGACGTGCGCGACATCTGTTATGCCACGCAGAACCGCCAGCGCGCCGTGCGCGACCTGTGCCGCCAGGTCGACGTGCTGCTCGTCGTCGGCGCCCCGAACAGTTCGAACTCGAACCGGCTGCGCGAGATCGGCGCGGAGACCGGCACCCCAACCTGGCTGCTGGCCGACGGCAGCGAGCTCGACCCCGCCTGGGTCGCCAGCGCAGGGGTGGTCGGGATCACGGCAGGCGCATCCGCGCCCGAGGCCATGGTCGAGCACGTGATCGCCGCCCTGCGGGCGCTCGGTCCCGTCGACGTGTCGACGATGGCCGGGATCGAGGAACACATCGAATTCCGGCTGCCGCGCGCGCTCGCTGACGGAGCGCCCGACGCGGGTCCGTCCACGCCCGGCGCGCGCGCGCCGTGACTACGGAGACCCGGCATGGCCATCCCGCTCCTGCAAAAAGCCCTCGTCGGCGCCTACGTGCTGCGCAAGCACCTGACGGGCCAGCGGCGCTATCCGCTCGCGCTGATGCTCGAGCCGCTGTTCCGCTGCAACCTGGCGTGCGCGGGCTGCGGCAAGATCGATTATCCGGGCGAGATCCTCGACCAGCGCTTGTCGGTCGACGACTGCCTGGGCGCCGTAGACGAATGCGGAGCACCCGTGGTCTCGATCGCGGGCGGCGAGCCGTTGCTGCACAAGGACATGCCCGCGATCGTCGCCGGCATCGTCGCACGCCGCAAGTTCGTCTACCTGTGCACGAACGCGCTGCTGCTGGAACGGCAGCTCGACCAGTACCGCCCGAGCCCGTTCTTCACGTGGTCCGTCCACCTCGACGGCGACGAGGACATGCACGACCGCTCGGTCTGCCGCCCGGGCGTGTACCGGCGCGCGGTCGCCGCGATCCGGCGCGCCAAGGCGGCAGGGTTCCACGTGAACGTCAACTGCACGCTGTTCGACGATGCCCGCCCGGACCGCGTGGCGGGCTTCTTCGACATGTTGAAGGAGATCGAGGTCGACGGCATCACCGTGTCGCCCGGCTATGCCTACGAACGCGCCCCGGAACAGGAGCATTTCCTCACGCGCAACCGGACGAGGCAATTGTTCCGGGACATACTCGCGCGCGGCGAAGGCGGGCGCCGCTGGGCGTTCAGCCAGTCCAGCCTGTTCCTCGACTTCCTCGCGGGGAACCAGACCTATCATTGCACGCCCTGGGGCAATCCGACGCGGACCGTGTTCGGCTGGCAGCGCCCATGCTACCTGCTCGGCGAAGGCTATGCCGCATCGTTCCGGGAACTGATGGAAGAGACGGACTGGGATGCCTACGGCACGGGCCGCTACGAGAAATGTGCGGACTGCATGGTGCACAGCGGCTACGAGGCGAGCGCCGTGCGCGATACGCTCGCCCGTCCCCTCACCGCCGCCCGCGTCGCGCTGCGGGGCGTCGCCACCGACGGCCCGATGGCACCCGACATTCCGCTGGGCGGACAGCGGCCCGCGCAACACGTGCATGCGCAGCAGGTCGCCATCCGTCTCGACGAGATCCGGGGCCGCAAGGCCGGGCTGGACGGAGGCAGGCGATGATGTCCTCCTTCGTCACGCTGGCGGGCTCGACGCTGACGGTACTCGCCACGCTCTACGCACTGGCGGCCCTGATCTGTCGCGGACGCCTGACGCGCGTGGACAGGCGATCCAACTGGACGCCCGTCACCGTGCTCAAGCCCCTGTGCGGCGCCGAACCCCGGCTGGAAGAGAATCTCGCGAGCCTGTGCACGCAGACGCATCCGCATTACCAGCTCGTGTTCGGGGTCCGGGATCCCGCCGACCCGGCCATCGCCGTCGTCGAACGGCTGGCCCGGCGCTTCCCCGCCGTCGACATCCGGCTCGTCGTCGATCCGCACGTCCATGGCAGCAACCTCAAGGTGAGCAACCTCATCAACATGATGCAGGCGGCCCGCCATCCCTGGCTCGTCCTGGCCGACAGCGACATCGCCGTCGGACCCGATTACCTGGTGCGCGTGACGGCGCCGCTCGCCGAGCCCCGGGTCGGCATCGTGACGTGCCTGTACCACGGGCGGCCGACGGGCGGGTTCTGGTCGCGGATCGGTATGCTCTTCATCGACACGTGGTTCGCACCGTCCGTGCGGGTCGCGAGCAGCGGCGGCAGCAGCGCCTTTGCCTTCGGCGCGACGATCACCGTGCGGGCTGCGACGCTCAGGGCCATCGGCGGCGTCGAAGTGCTGAAGAACCGTCTGGCCGACGATTACCGGCTGGGCGAGTTCGTCCGCGGCCTGGGCCTGGAGACGGTGCTATCCGACGTCAACGTGGCCACCGACGTGACCGAAGACAGCCTGCGGGCGCTATGGTCGAGAGAGCGGCGCTGGATGCAGACGATCCGCTCGCTCAATCCGCTCGGCTACGCGTTGTCCTTCATCACCTTCACCCTGCCGATGCTGGCGCTCGGCGTGTGCCTGGCGCCGACCGCGTGGAACGCCGCGCTGGCACTCTGCGGCACGGCGGCGCGCTTCGGCCTGCACTGGCGCAGGCCGGCGCCGGACGTTCCCGCCCCCGGCCATGCGTGGCATGCCCCGCTGCGCGACTGCCTGCTGATGCTGGAGTGGGCGAGCGCCTTCGTGGGTACGACGACGCACTGGCGGCAACACCGCCTGCCGATCGATACGGGACGGGGCGCGGCACCGGACCGGCCCTGCGGCCTGCCCCCTTCGCACGACCGGCCGTCATGGCGCTAACGAACATGGACACGACCGCGATGCATACCTCGATGCTGAATACCCTGTTCCTCCAGGCACCCTCCTTCGACGGCTTCGATGGCGGCGCCGGCTCGCGCTACCAGGCGAAGCGAGAAATCCGCTCGTTCTGGTATCCCACCTGGCTGGCCCAGCCGGCCGCCCTCGTGCCCGGCAGCCGGCTGCTCGACGCCCCGGCGGACGGTCTCACCGTTGCGCAGACACTGGACATCGCGCGCCAATACGACCTCGTGATCATCCACACGAGCACGCCATCGTTTCCCGGCGACGTGCGCTTCGCGGGGATGCTCAAGGCAACCCATCCTGCGGTACGCATCGGCATGGTGGGCGCCAAGGTCGCCGTCGATCCCGGCGGTTCGCTCCTGGCGGGCGATGCCGTCGACTTCGTCGCCCGCGAAGAATTCGACTACACCTGCCGCGACATTGCGGCGGGCGAGCCGCTTGCGGCCGTCGACGGCGTCAGCTGGCGCGACGCCGACGGTGCCATCCACCACAATCCGCCGCGCGCGATCATCGAGGACATGGATGCGCTGCCGTTCGTCGCGCCCGTGTACCGGCGCGACCTCAACATCCGCAACTACTTCATCGGCTACCTGAACTACCCGTACGTGTCGCTGTACACGGGACGCGGATGCCGCTCGCGCTGTACGTTCTGCCTGTGGCCGCAGACCGTCGGCGGCCACCGCTACCGCACGCGCTCGGCGGACAATGTTCTCGCCGAGGTCCGCTGGATCAAGGAGAACATGCCGGAAGTGAAGGAAATCATGTTCGACGACGACACGTTCACCGACTTCCGCCCCCGTGCCGAGGAGATCGCGCGCGGGCTCGGCAAGCTGGGCGTGACGTGGTCGTGCAATGCAAAGGCAAACGTGCCCTATTCGACGCTCAAGGTCATGAAGGACAATGGCTTGCGGCTGCTGCTCGTGGGCTACGAGTCGGGCGACGACCAGATCCTCCTGAACATCAAAAAAGGCTTGCGGACGGACATCGCACGGCGTTTCGCCACCGACTGCCGCGCGCTCGGGATCACCGTGCACGGGACATTCATTCTCGGCTTGCCGGGAGAGACACGGGAGACGATCGCGAAATCCATCGAATTCGCCAAGGAGATCAACCCGCACACGATCCAGGTCTCGCTGGCGGCGCCTTACCCGGGCACCCGGCTGTACGAACAGGCGCTGCAAAACGACTGGATACCGTCCCACAAGACCATTCCGCTCGTCGACGGGAGCGGCGTACAACTGGCCGCGCTCAGCTATCCGCACCTGTCAAGCGACGAGATCTATCACGGCGTGGAGCAGTTTTACCGCAGTTTCTATTTCCGTCCTTCGAAGATCTGGGAAATCGTCAGCGAGATGCTGCACAGCTGGGAGATGACCCGGCGCCGCCTGCGCGAAGGCGTCGAGTTCTTCCACTTCCTGCGCGCCCACGGCGCTTCCCATTCATGAGCGCGCGGCGTGGACGGGGCCTCATCGTCACCGCCGACGACTTTGGCCTGCACCCGAGCGTGAATGCAGCCGTCGAGCGCGCACACCGGGACGGTATCCTGACCGCGGCCAGCCTGATGGTGGGCGCGCCGGCCGTCCAGGATGCGATCGCCCGTGCGCATGCGTTGCCGGAATTGCGGGTGGGCCTGCACGTCGTCCTGGCGGATGGCCCGTCCGTGCTGCCGCCCCGTGTCATCCCCGACCTTGTCGACGCGCATGGCCGCTTCGGCGCGGACATGGCACGCGACGGGGCGCGCTTTTTCTGTCTGCCGCGCGTACGCCGCCAGCTGGCGCTGGAGATTCGCGCCCAGTTCGAAGCGTTCGCCGCCACTGGCTTGCCGCTCGACCACGTCAACGCGCACAAGCATTTCCACCTGCACCCGACGATC
This sequence comes from Massilia sp. PDC64, assembly GCF_900101265.1. Taxonomy (GTDB): domain Bacteria; phylum Pseudomonadota; class Gammaproteobacteria; order Burkholderiales; family Burkholderiaceae_D; genus Telluria. The sequence continues at coordinate 279,770 of NZ_FMZS01000005.1, read as the reverse complement.
CTGTCCCTCATCCTCCATATCGGTCGCGAGTTCGGACTGCACGCCATCAGGCTGCCGCGCGAGACGGGACCGCCGGGCCAGTCGCCTCCGGGCTGGCTGCGGCCGTGGCTGGCGCTGCTCGAAGCCAGGCTGGATGCGGCCGGCATCGGCCACAACGACTACGTGGTGGGCATCCGCCAGTCCGGGCGCTTCGACGAGACGGCCCTGCTGGATGCACTGTGCAGCCTGCCGACGTCCGGCATCGGCGAGCTGTACCTGCATCCAGCGCTCGATTCCGGCGCGGCGATCTCGCCATCGATGCGCGGGTATCGCCACGCGGACGAGTTCGCGGCACTCGTCTCGCCGCGTGTGCGTGCCGTATGCGGCGCCCTGCGCGCACAAGGCTGGCGCTTCGGTGGATTTGCCAACCTTGTCGCCGCGGCTGGCCCCGGGCCCGGCGATCGGGCCGACCTCGCCGCCGCGACAGGCGAACACCGCGACACACGGCTCGACCGTACCACCATGGGCGGCGCGGCAACGGAGTCGGCAGGCCATGGGGACGCCCCGCCGTGTCCCCGTCCGGCCGTCTGGCCGCCCCAGCTGCGCGCGCACGCGGCCGTAGCCGCGGCCGATCGTCCCGGCAAGCGCCGCGGCGGCCTATGAGCCGTACGCATACGATGGGCCGGCTGGCCTGGGCGGCATCGATCGCCGGCCTCGCGCTCGTGGCCGCGCTCGTCGCCACCGAGGGCTGGTCCGGCATCGTGGCTGCGTTCGAGCGGGCCGGCTGGGCGCTGCTGCTCGTCGTGCCGGCAAGAGTCGTCACGCAGGCGTTCGACACCCGCGCGTGGCGCGTGCTGCTGGCGCCGTTCGATCCGGGGCACGCGGCCGGCCCGCTGTTCCTGTTGTGGGTCGCGTTCGTGCGCGAAGGCGTCAACCGGTTGCTGCCGGTCGCGAACATCGGCGGCGAAGTGGCCGGGGTGCGGCTCGCGAGCCTGCGGGCACCCGACGCGGCGGGCGTGGCGGCCAGTGTCGTCGTGGAAGTGTTGCTGACGATCGTCGTGCTTTACCTGTTCTGCGGCGCCGGCGCCCTGCTGATGCTGAAGCTGGCGGCCGGGCCCGGACTCGTCGGGATCGTCGCGGCCGCGCTCCTGCTGTCGTTGCCGCTGCCCGTGCTCGGCTGGTGGCTGCTCCGCCATGGCTCGCCGTTCGCGCGGCTGGAACGGTGGATGTTGCGCCTGTTGGGGCCGCAAAACGTCACGGCATTGCACCTGGACGGCGCCGCCATCGATGCGGCCATCGTGCGCCTGTTCCGGCAACGGGGCCGCCTTGCACGGGCGGGGACATGGTCGCTGCTGGCTTACGTGCTCGGCACGTTCGAGACGTGGTACGCGTTGAAGCTGCTCGGTCATCCCGTCGGCGTGCAGGCCGCGTTCGCCATCGAGGCGTTGACACAGGCCGTGCGCCACGCCGGCTTCATGGTCCCCGCCGGCCTGGGCGTGCAGGAAGCCGCCGTGCTGCTGTTCGGCCAGCTGGCCGGCGTGGGTGGGGATGTGGCGCTGTCGCTGGCGCTCGTCAAGCGGATGCGCGAGGTCGCGACCGGTGTGCCGGCCCTCCTCTCGTGGCATTGGTTCGAAGTGCGCCGCTTGCGGCACGGCCTCTAGATCACCGCTTATTGAACCTTGTTATGCGCCGCCAGGTATTTGATGAGGCCATCGATACCTTCGGTCGCCAGCCGGGCCGCGAACTGCTGGCGATACACCTGGATCATCCACGCGCCCATCATGTTGATGTCGTAGATCTTCCAGCCGGCAGGTGTCCTGTGCATCCGGTAGTCGATCGGCATCGTCTCGCCGCCCGTGATCACGGTCGTCTTCACGACGGCATCGGTGGCGTTCGCGGCGGGACGGGCCCCGGGCGCGTAGCGGAACTGCGTGTTCTCCTGCTGGATCTGTGTCAGCTGGATCGCGTAGGTGCGCGCCAGCAGCGTCTGGAATTCGCGGAACAGCGCGTCGCGCTGGGCCGGCGTCGCCTGCGCCCACGCACCGCCCACCGCGTACTGCGTCGTGAGCATGAAATCGGTCGACGGCAGGAAGTCGCGGCGGACGATCTCGAGTGTCCGTTCCGGGTCCCCTGCGCGCGCGCCGGGGTCGCTGCGGATGGCGGTCATGACCTTGTCGATCGTGCTCTTCAACATTTGCTCCGGCGTACCCGCGACCACCTGCTGGGCGCAGGCCGGCGGCGGCACGGAAAAGACCACGGCAAGCAGGAACGGGGACAGACATGGGGACGGTTTCATGGACACCTCGATCGGCACATCCATATGACCGCCATCGCCCGTCCGTGTTCCCGCGCACCGCTGCGCCAGATCATACGGCCACCCGGGCCTTCTCCGGTCTAATGACTGCTGCTCCCGGATGACACCATGCTCACCCACCAGATCGCCAGGCTCGTCCACCTGTCGTGCCGCCACCCGTGGGCGGTGCTCGGGGCGTTCGCTGTACTGGTACTTGCATCCGGGCTTTATGTCGCGCGCCATTTTGCGATCAATACGGACGTCGGGCAATTGATCGACGCGGATGCCCCATGGGCCCGGCGCGATGCCGCCATCGCCGCCGCGTTCCCGAGCCGGGGCGACACGACCCTGGCCGTCGTCCGCGCGCCCGCGCCCGAGTTCGCGGCCCAGGCGGCCCGCGAGCTGGCCGACCGCCTGCGCCGCGAACCGGCCCTGTTCCGCGCGGTGGACCTCGGCGCCGGTGCCGATTTCTTCCGCCGCAACGGCTTGCTGTACCTCGACGTGCGCGAGGTCCGCGACCTCACGGCACGCCTCGTCGATGCGCGGCCCCTGCTCGACGCGCTCGCGCGCGACCCGTCGCTGCGCGGCGTGGCGAACCTGCTGGCGGTCACGCTGGGCACGCCCCTGCTGACGGGCCAGGTCACGCTCGCGCAGATGGCACCGCTGCTGGCGCGCAGCGCCGCCACGGTCGAACACGTGCTCGCCCGGCGCCCCGCCGCCCTGTCCTGGCAGGAACTCGCCGGCGCGGGCGCGGCGGCCGAACCGGGTCTCGTGGAAGTCCGGCCCGTACTCGACTACGCCGCCCTGCTGCCGGGCGCCGCGTCCAGCGACGCGATCCGTGCCGCCGCCGCCGACCTGCGCCTGGCCGAGCGCTACGGTGCGCAGGTGACCCTGACGGGGCCGGTGCCGCTGTCGGACGACGAATTCGCTTCCCTGCAGGAGGGGTCGCCGCTCGTCGGCAGCATCCCCGTCGCGATCGTGCTCGTGCTGCTGTGGCGCGCGGTGCGTTCGATCCCGCTCGTGTTGGCGCTGTGCATCACGATGCTGGGCGGGCTCGCGCTCACGGCCGCGCTGGGGCTGATGATGGTGGGCGCGCTGAACCTGATCTCCGTCGCGTTCGCGATCCTGTTCGTCGGACTCGGCATCGATTTCGGCATCCAGTTCGGCATGCGCTTCCGCGAACTGCGGCGCGTGCGCCCCGGCACAGGCACGGCGCTGCTGGCGACGGCGCGCGCGCTCGCCCTGCCGCTCACGCTCGCGGCGACGGCCACCGCGTTCGGCTTCCTCGCCTTCCTGCCCACCGCGTACCGCGGCGTGGCCGAGCTGGGGCAGATCGCGGGCGTCGGCATCCTGTGCGTCGCCCTGCCCGCCTGTCTCACGGTGCTGCCCGCACTGATCCGTATCGCCGATCCGCCGGCGGGGCTGCTGGCGCCCGGCTACCCGTGGCTGGCGGGCATCGACCAGGCGCTGCAGACCCACCGCAAGACCGTGCTCGCGGCGACGCTGGCGCTCGTCGCGGCCGGCATTCCCCTGCTGTGGCGCCTCGAGTTCGATTTCGATCCCCTGCACCTCAAGAATCCCGGCAGCGAATCGATGGCCACGCTCGCCTCGCTCGCGCGCGGCACCGACATCGGCCTCGACAACGTGCAGGTGCTCGCCCCGTCGCTGGCCCAGGCCACCGCCCTGGCGGCGCGCCTGGAACGCCTGCCGGACGTGGCCCATGCACTGACGGCGGCCAGCCTCGTCCCCGACCGTCAGCCGGAGAAACTGGACGCCATCGCGGCCGCGGCCGCCCGCCTGCTGCCCGTGCTGGAACGGCCCGCGATCGCGCCGGCGTCGGACGCGCAACGCGCGGCAGCCCTGCGCACGGCGGCGCAGTCGCTGCACAATGCGGCCCTCGACCATCCCGGGCCCGGTGCGGCCGAGGCGTCCCGGCTCGCGCGGGCGCTGACCGTGCTGGCGCGCGCCGGACCGGCCGACCGCGACCGCGCCGACCAGGCGCTGGCGGGCACGCTGCGGCTCGCGCTGGACGGGCTGCGCGTCGCCCTGCGGCCGGAACCCGTCACGCTTGCGGCCCTGCCCGCCGCGATGCGCCGCAACTGGATCGCCGACGACGGCCGCGCGCTCGTCGACGTCAGCCCGAGGCGGCACACGGGGCCCGCGGGAACGGATCCCGGCGACGACAGCCGGCTGGGCCGCTTCGCCGATGCCGTCCTGCGCATCGCACCGGATGCGGCCGGCGGCCCGATCTCCGTACGCCATGCAGCCGACCTGATCATCGCCGCGTTCGTGCAGGCGGCACTGCTGGCCGTCGGCACCATTGCCCTGCTGTTGTGGATCGCGTTCCGGCGCGTGGGCGACGTGCTGCTGACGATGGTACCGCTGCTCGTGTCGAGCCTGGTCACCCTGGAAGCCTGCGTGCTGCTGGGCATCCACCTGAATTTCGCGAACATCATCGCGCTGCCCCTGCTGCTGGGCGTGGGCGTCGCTTTCAAAATCTATTACATCATGGCATGGCGCGCCGGGCAGCCGGCCAGGCTGGAGCATCCGCTCACGCAAGCCATCGTCCTCAGCGCGGCGACCACCGGCACCGCGTTCGGCAGCCTGTGGCTGTCGCACCACCCCGGCACCGCCAGTATGGGCAAGCTGCTGGTGCTGGCGCTGGTCTGTACCCTGATCGGCGCCGTGTTCTTCCAGCCCGTCCTGCTGGGGCAACCGCGCGCCCCGGCGCCTACCGAACGAGGACCGCCATGACCTACCCGCAACGCCGGCTCGTTGCCGCCACATTGCTCTTGCTCCTGGTCGGCTGCGCCACGGGCCCGGAGCGCAATCCGGGCGACGAGGCCGATCCGCTGGAACCGCTCAACCGCGCCACGTTCCGCTTCAACGACACGCTCGACCGCCACATCGCGCAACCGGTCGCGCGCACGTACAACCGCACCGTGCCGCGGCCCATCCGCACCGGCGTCGACAATTTCTTTTCGAACCTGGGCGACGTCACCGTGATGCTGAACGATTTCGCCCAGCTGCGCCTGATGGACGGCATGAACGACCTGATGCGCGTGGCCGTCAATTCCACCTTCGGCCTGCTGGGCGTGCTCGACATCGCCACGCCGGCCGGCATCGCCAAGCGCGACCAGGACTTCGGCCTCACGCTGGGCCACTACGGGGTGCCTTCCGGCCCCTACCTCGTGCTGCCCCTGTTCGGCCCCAGCACGTTCCGCGACGCGGCCGGGTTCGGCGTCGACCAGTATGGTTCGCCCATCACATACGCAAAGCCGGCGTTGCGCAACACGTTGTGGGGCGTCGACTTCGTCAGCACCCGGGCCCGTTACCTGAATGCGACGAACCTGCTGGAACAGGCCGCGCTCGACCGCTACCTGTTCGTGCGCGACGCCTACCTGGGCCGCCGCCTCGCGCTGCTCAATGAGGGGAAGGAAGCGCCGCTGCCGGATTACGGCAAGGAGGATGGCGGCAAGGAGGATGGCGCCAGATAGCGTCCCAGCCCCACGCCGAGCCGCGCCCGCGCCCGCAGCAGGGCTCGCCGCGCCACCCACGCGTCGCGCGCCAGCGCGCACACGGCTGCGATCTGCCACGGCGCACCGGCCAGGCTGCGCAGGACGGGCCACACGGCGCCCGTGTCCAGCCCGGCCAGCGCGGCCGCCGGCACGCTGCGCCAGGCCGGATCGAGCACGACCCGGCAAGCCGCGAACGGCAGACCGTGGCGCCGGGCAGCCAGCGCGGCGGCGTGCGTTTCCATGTCGACGGCGGCGGCGCCCGCGTCACGCCACAGGGCGGCCTTGGCGGCGGGCGTGGCGAGGGGTGCATCGACGCCCGCGAGCAACGCCGGATGGGCACCGGGCAGGCGGTCCAGCATCGCGCGCGACCAGTCCGCGTCCGTTGCGATGATGCCTTCCGGCGTCAGCACGCTCGTGGCCACCACGCAGTCGCCGCTGGCGAGGGCCGGGTCCAGGCCGCCCGCGCAGCCGAAGCTGATGATGCCGGCCCAGGACGCGGGTCGCGCAAGACCGGGTCGCGCCTGACCGGCACCGTCCAGCATGCCATGCAGGCGCTGCGCCACCCGCCACGGTCCGGGACCGCAGACGGCCACGACGCCAGGCCCGTCCGCGATCGCCGCCTCGAACGGCATGCCGCAGACGGCGAGCACGCGCGGTGCCTCGGGCACGGCCTACATCCCGAACGCGACCCGGCCGCTGCCGCCCGCGCGCAGGTTGCGGTAGCGGGCCAGCGCCCACAACGGAAAATAGCGGGCGTAGCCGTGGTAGCGCAGGTAAAAGACGCGGGGGAAACCCGTGGCCGTATGCTGTGGTTCTTCCCACAGGCCGTCCGCGCGCTGCCGGTCGACGAGCCAGGCGATGCCGCGCGCGACGGCCCGCGTGTCGACGGCGCCCGCCGCCATCAGGCCCAGCAGCGCCCACGCCGTCTGCGACGCCGTCGACGGCGCCCACGCGTGGCCGGCGTAGTCGAGCCGGTAGCTGTCGCCACCCTCGCCCCAGCCGCCGTCCGGATTCTGCACGTGCGCGAGCCAGCGGGCGCCCCGCACGACGGGCGGCGCATCGGGCGGCATGCCGGCGGCCGCCAGGGCGCACAGCGCGCACCAGGTGCCGTAGACATAGTTCACGCCCCACCGTCCGTACCAGCTGCCGTTCCTTTCCTGCCGGCGCAGCAGCCAGCCCAGCGCCCGTGCGGCGGGCGAGCGACGCTGCGCGCAGGCGCCCGGCTCCAGCTGGGCCAGCATCGACAGGCAGCGCGCGGACACGTCGGCCGTCGGCGGATCGAGCAGCGCCCCATGGTCGGCGAACGGGATGTGGTTCAGGTAGTGGTGCGTGTTGTCGGCCTCGAACGCGCCCCAGCCGCCGCCCTTGCTCTGCATGCCGACGATCCATTCACGGGCGCGGTCGACGGCGTCCGCGTACCGGTCCGGCAAGGGCCAAGGCTCGAGGTGTGCCGCCCGGTGCATAGCCATCGCGACGACGGCCGTGTCGTCGACGTCGGGATAGCACGCGTTCTCGTACTGGAACGCCCAGCCGCCGGGGCGCACATGCGGGCGGCGGGCGGCCCAGTCGCCGGACCGGTCGAGGATTTGCAGCGGCAGCAGCCAGTCGAGGCCCCGGCACGCCGCGTCCAGCGCGGGCGGCGTGCCCGCTTCCAGCAGCGCGTGGCACATCAGCGCCGTGTCCCACACGGGCGACAGGCAGGGCTGGCAATACGCTTCCTCGCCGTGGTCGACGAGCAGGCGGTCGATGGCGCGGCGCGCGGCAGAGGCCTCGGCCGAGTCCGGCGGCAGGCCCAGCACGTCCAGCATCTGCACGGCGTTGACCATCGCGGGGAAGATGGCACCCAGGCCGTGCTCGCCGTTCAGGCGCGCGCGCACGAACGCGGCCGCCTCCTCGACCGCGCGCCGGCGCAGGCGCGCCGGCAGGCGCGGCGCCAGCAGGCGCATCTGCGACTCCAGCGCGCGGAACAAGGCGAACCACATGCGGTCCTGGTGCGGTGCGCGCGGCGCCAGCCCGAGGCTTGCAGGCGGCGCGAGGAACAGTTCGGCGACGCCCACGGCACGGGGATTGCGTGCGCGCGGCCGCAGCGCGCCCAGCACGAGCAGCGGCGTCAGCACGGTGCGCGTCCAGTACGACACCTTCGACAGGTGGAACGGCGACCAGCGCGGCAGCAGCGCGATCTCCACCGGCATCACGGGCACGGCCGACCACGGCATCTCGCCGAACAGCGCCAGCAACATGCGCGTGAACACATTGCTGCGCTCGGCGCCGCCGTGGTCCCGAATGGCCGCACGCGCCCGTACCATGTGGGGTGCGTCGGGCGGATCGCCGATCATCTTCAGCGCGAAATACGCCTTGACGCTGGCGCTCGGGTCGAAGGCGCCGCCGTGGAACAGGGGCCAGCCGCCGTGGCCGGCCTGGCGGCGGCGCAGGTACGTCGCTATCTTGCGCTCGAGGCCCGCGTCCGGCGTCTCGCCCAGGTAGTGCACCAGCAACACGTACTCGGCCGGGATGGTGACGTCCGCTTCCAGTTCGTAGATCCAGTGCCCGTCGTCGCGCTGGTCGGCCAGCACGGCCGCGAGCGCCGCGTCGATGGCCGGTTGCAGGCGGGCGCGCCTGGACAGTGTCCGCTCGGCCTGGATGGCGCCGGCCTGTGCCGCCGCCTGGAATGCTGAATAGCGCATGGCATCCCCGCAGCTACCGTAGCGCGTGCCGCAGCAGGATGCCGGCCTTGGCCAGCCGCCCCAGCCGGACCGGCGCGCGCGGACAGCTCCAGCCGCGCGCCGCGAGCCGCGCGAGCAGCGCCGCATAGACGGCCCCCATCAGGCGCGGCGCCCGCCCGGCGCCGCCCCGGTGGCGGCGCAGCACGAAGTCGGCGGCCGCGTAGTGCCGGCGCGCCTGCGCGGCCAGGTCGACGCACGCGCGGGGCAGCGCCGGATGCGTGGCGATGTCGTCGGCGCCGGCGGCGCACACGCGGGCTTCGACGCCGGCCGCGAGCAGCAGTTCGCGCGGCACGTAGGCGCGGCCGATGGCGGCGTCTTCGTCGATGTCGCGCAGGATGTTCGTCAGTTGCAGCGCGCGGCCCAGGTGGTAGGCGAGCAGGATGCCGTCGTCGTGCGGCAGGCCGAACACGCGCACGGACAGGCGTCCCACGGCGGCGGCCACGCGGTCGCAGTACAGGTCGAGCGTGGCGGCCGGCGGCGCACAGATCGGGCGGTCCTGCGCGTCCATCAGCATGCCGTCGATCACGGCGTGGAAGTCGGCGCGCGCGAGACCGTACGCGGCGATGTGCGGCGCCAGCGCGCGCAGGCGCGGGCACCAGCGCCCGTCACAGGCGGCGTCGACGTCGGCCCGCCACCGTTCCAGCGCGGCCCGGCGCTCGGCGGGCGGCGCGGGGCCGTCGGCGATGTCGTCGACGGCGCGGCAGAACGCGTAGATACCGAACATCGCCGCGCGCCGCGGCGCCGGCAATATGCGCATGGCGAGACCGAACGAACTGGCCGGCGTTCGCACCGGCACGGCGAGGGCATCCGTTTCGGACAGCATGGGGCACCTCTCATAGTTGAGCTCAGTTGCTGTTGGCGACGAGCAGCGGCGCATCCGCGCGATAACGCTGGCGGATGGCGCCCAGGATGCCCGCCGCGTCGAGGCCGGCGGCGCCCAGCAATGCGGCGGGGTCACCATGCTCGATGAACAGGTCCGGCAGGCCCAGCATCAACAGGGGCCGCTGGATGCCGGCCGCGGCCAGCGCCTCTGCGACGGCCGCGCCCGCACCGCCCATGACGGCGCCCTCCTCCACCGTCACGAGTTGCGCATGGTCGCGCGCCAGCGCCGCGACGAGGTCGGCATCGAGCGGCTTGACGAACCGCATGTTCGCGACCGTGGCCCCCAGTTCCGCGCCCGCTTCGAGGCTCGGCGCCAGCATCGGCCCGAATGCGAGGATCGCGATGCCGGCCCCGCGCCGGCGCACTTCGCCGCGGCCGAGCGGAATGGCGTCCAGCTCGGCCGCCGGCACCATCCCGGGGCCCGGCCCGCGCGGATAGCGCACGGCCGCCGGTCCGGGATGGCGGTAGGCGGTCGTCAGCATGCGCCGGCACTCGGCCTCGTCGGACGCGGCCATCAAGACCATGTTCGGCACGCAGCGCAGATACGGGATGTCGTAGTTGCCCGCGTGCGTTGCGCCATCGGCACCGACGACGCCGGCCCGGTCGATCGCGAACGTCACGTCCAGGTTTTGCAGGGCGACGTCGTGGATCAACTGGTCGTAGGCACGTTGCAGGAACGTGGAATAAATCGCGACGACGGGCTTCATGCCGTCGACGGCGAGGCCGCCCGCGAACGTCAGCGCGTGCTGCTCCGCGATGCCGACGTCCACGTAGCGGTCGGGGAAGCGCTGGGCGAAGCGCACGAGGCCGGAGCCTTCGCGCATGGCGGGCGTGATGCCGACGAGGCGCGGGTCGTGCGCGGCCATGTCGCACAGCCAGTCGCCGAACACGTCCGTGTATGCGGGCCGGCCGCGGGTACCTTCCGGCAAGCCCTGCGCAGGATCGAAGCGGCCCGTGCCGTGGTACAGCGTGGGCGCGGCCTCCGCGCGCGCATAGCCTTTGCCTTTGCGCGTAACGACGTGCAGCACCTGCGGCCCCGTGCGCCGCCGCGCGGCCTCCAGCGCGGGTATCAGGGCGTCGAGGTCGTGGCCGTCCACGGGACCGTCGTACGCGAAGCCGAATCCCTCGAACAGCGACGCGCCGGGGCGCACGCGGCCGGACGCGAGATCGGACAGGTGACGGTCCAGCGCGCCGACGGCGGGAGAAATGGACATGCCATTGTGATTGACAACGACGAGCAGGCGCAGCGAGGGGTCGATGCCCGCGTTGTTCAGGGCCTCGAACGCCATGCCGGCGGACAGCGCGCCGTCGCCGCAGACGGCCACGGCATGGCGGTCGTCGCCCTGCAGCTTCGCGGCCAGCGCCATGCCGAGCGCGGCGGACAGGGCTGTCGACGAGTGCGCCGTGCCGAAGCAGTCGTGCACGCTCTCGCAGCGGCGCGGAAAGCCGGACAGCCCGCCCGCCTGGCGCAACGTGTGCATCTGCGCGCGCCGGCCCGTCAGCACCTTGTGGCCATAGCTCTGGTGCCCGACGTCCCACACGATGCGGTCGCGCGGCGTGGCGAACACGTAGTGCAGCGCGATCGTCAGTTCGACCGTCCCCAGGTTCGACGCGAGATGGCCGCCCGTGCGCGCCACCGTGTCGAGCAGGAAGCGGCGCAGCTGGCGCGCCAGGATCTCCAGGCGCGCGCGTGGCAGCGCACGCAGTGCGGCGGGGTCGTTGATTGCCTCGAGCAGGTCCATGCGGTCCTCCATGCGGCGTGCGACAGGCACCGCAGGCGACCCATTCTAGAACATCCCGGCCATCCGTTCAGGTATTCGCTTCAACCGTGCGCCGGCCTCTGCGGAGATATGGTATGCGCGCAAAATCCCCGAAGAAATCAACCCTTGTGGCGGATCGCATCGAGCACGACGGCCAGCGCGCGCGACGCATGGCGCCGGCTCGGATAGTAGGCGTGCAGGCCGGGGAACTTCGGACAGAAGTCCGCCATCACGCTGACGAGGCGGCCCGCCTGCACATGCGGTGCCGCGAGGTCCTCGGTCAGGAACGCGAGGCCGCAGCCGGACAGGGCCGCGCCCAGTATCTGGTAGACGCCATTGAAGGTGTAGCGGCCGCGCACGCGCACGTCGATGTCCTCGCCGCCGTCGCGCAGCTCCCACGCGTACACGCCGCCGCCCGCGAGGCGCAGGCGGATGCACTCGTGCTTCATGAGGTCGTCGATGGATGCGGGCACGGGACGGTGCGCGAAATAGTCCGGCGTCCCGACGATCATCGTCCGCGTGTCGGGCGTGAGGCGCACGGCGATCATGTCCTTCTCGACCTGGTCGCCCCAGCGCACGCCGATGTCGTACCGTTCCGCCGCCACGTCCACCATGCGGTATTCCGCGCTGATCTCCAGGTGGATGTCCGGGTACCGCGGCAGCACGGCGGCGAGGCGCGGCCACAGCACGTTGTCGATGACGTGGTCCGTGGCCGTGATGCGGACGGTGCCCGCGGGCCGGTCACCGAGCTCGCTGACGGCCGCGATCTCCGCGTCGATTTCTTCCAGCCGCGGCGCCACGTTCTGCAGCAGGCGCTCGCCGGCCTCGGTGGGCGACACGCTGCGCGTCGTGCGCGTCAGCAGCCGCACGCCCAGCCGCGCTTCCAGCGCGCGGATCGTGTGGCTCAGCGCGGACTGCGTCATGCCCAGCTTGACGGCGGCGCGCGTGAAACTGCGTTCGCGCGCGACCGCGAGGAAGACGAGGATGTCGCTGAGGTTATCGCGTGCCATGCGTCGATTTTAAGCGCGCGCGGCTTTCCCGGCCAGCGCGCTCGCCGCGACGAGGAGCAGCGCACTCGATCCGAACGTCGCGCGATGGCCCCAGGCGTCGAACAGCACGCCGCCCAGCGTGGCGCCGAGGCCGATGGCCAGCTGTACGACCGCGACGATCAGGCCACCGCCCGCCTCCGCGTCGTCCGGCAGGGTGCGTGCGAGCCACGTCCACCAGCCGACCGGCGCCGCCGTCGCGACGAAGCCCCACACGGCGAGCAGCACGGCGACGATGCCCGCACTGCCGCCGAACGCCACCAGCGCACCGGCCAGCACGGCCATCACGAGCGGGATCGCGACCAGCGTACGATACAGGTGGCTGTCGAGGAAGGCGCCGATGGCGGTCGTGCCGGCGAAGCCCGCGATGCCGATCGCCAGCAGCATGCCGGTCAGCGTCGTCACGCTCACGTGCGTCACCGTTTCGAGAAACGGCCGCAGATACGTGAACAATACGAACTGCCCCATGAAGAACAGGCTCACGCCCGCCATCCCATAGGCGACTTCCGGGCGTTTGAACAGTGCGAACACGCTGCCGGATCGGGCCCGGGATACAGCGGGCAACCTGGGCAAGCTGACGAACTTCCACGCGAAGGCGACCGCCGCGACGGGCACGACGGCGAAGAACGCGCCGCGCCAGCCCACCAGCGCCCCGAGGAAGCTGCCGGCCGGCGCCGCGACGACGGTCGCCAATGCATTCCCGCCGTTGACGATGGCCAGGGCACGCGGCACGAGGTGCTCCGGCACGAGCCGCATCGCGGTCGCCGCCGACATCGACCAGAACCCGCCGATCGCCACGCCGATGCACGCCCGGCCCGCCATGAACACGGCGTGGTTCGGCGCGAACGCGGCGATCGTGCCGGACACGATCATCGTCAACGTCAGCCCGAGCAGCAGGATCTTGCGGTCAAGCCGTCCAGCCAGGCGCGCCACGCCCAGGCTCGTCACGAGGGCGAACGCGCCGGACACGCCGATGGCCTGCCCCGCCTGGCCTTCGCTGATGCGCAGGTCGGACGCGATGGGGCTCAGCAGGCTGACGGGCATGAACTCGGACGCCACCAATGCGAACGCGGCGAGCGCCAGCGCGAACACGGCGCCCCAGGAGGCGCGCGCTTCCTGCGCGACGCCGCCTGTCGACGATGAGATGGGCTGCATCAGCCGGCCAGCGTCGCGTTGTCGATCACGAAGCGGTACTTCACGTCGCCCTCGAGCATGCGCTCGTAGGCGGCGTTGATCTCGTCGGCCCGGATCATCTCGATGTCCGCGACGATGCCGTGCTGCGCGCAGAAGTCCAGCATCTCCTGGGTTTCCGGGATCCCGCCGATCATCGAGCCGGCCAGCGCGCGGCGCTTCGTGATCAGGTTGAACACCTGCGGCGACGGGTGCGGCGTCGCGGGCGCGCCGACCAGCACCATCGTGCCGTCGCGCTTCAGGAGGTTCAGGTACGCGTCCAGGTCGTGCGGGGCGGCGACCGTGTTGACGATCAGGTCCAGGCTCTTCGCACGCGCGGCCATGGCGTCCGCGTCGCGCGACACGACCACCTCATGCGCGCCCAGCGCCTCGGCATCCGCGCGCTTCGATTCCGATGTCGTGAAGGCGACGACGTGTGCGCCCAGCGCGCGGGCCAGCTTGATGCCCATGTGGCCCAGGCCACCGATGCCGACGATGCCCACCGTCTTGCCCGGACCCGCGTTCCAGTGGCGCAGCGGCGAGTACGTCGTGATGCCGGCGCACAGCAGGGGCGCGACGGCCGCAAGTTGCTCTTCCGGATGGCGCACGCGCAGCACGTAGCGCTCGTGCACGACGATACGCTCGGAGTAGCCGCCCAGCGTGTGGCCCGGTGCGTCGGCCGTCGGGCCGTTGTACGTGCCGACCATGCCGTCGCAATAGTTTTCGAGGCCCTCTTCGCAATCGGCGCAGTGCCGGCAGCTGTCGACCATGCACCCGACGCCGACCAGGTCGCCTTCGCTGAAACCCTTCACGTGGGCGCCGACGGCAGACACTCGACCGACGATCTCGTGGCCCGGCACGCACGGGAACAGCGTGCCCGCCCACTCGGCCTTCACGGTGTGCAGGTCGGAGTGGCACACGCCGCAGTAGGCGATCTCGATCTGCACGTCGTGCGGACCCGGCGCGCGGCGGGTGATGTCCAGGGATTCGAGCGGTCGGTCGGCGGCATGGGCGCCATAGGCCTTGACGGTCATGGATGATCCTTTCGTAAGGTTGTCGTTTGCATCGCAGGCCGACGATGTTAACGGCAAACCTCCCGTGCGGGACCGGCCGGGATTGCTTGCCCTTATGAATGGGATTCATCAATCCGCGGCGGAATCATGCCCGCCGCGTCATGAAATGGTCAACGGCGGGGTGCCGGCGCGGGCAGCACGCCCAGCATGCCTTTCAGCGCGTACAGGACGACGAGCGCGCCCAGCATGTCGCCGGCCGCCATGACGGCGAAGCCCTGCGCCAGGTCGACCTGGTCGCCATGGATCCAGAACCACAGGTGGTGCATCAGCGGGCTGGCCACGCCGAACAGGGGCACGAGCAGCAGCAGGCGGCGCGACGTCAGGTTGGCCAGCGACGCCTGCATGCCCAGCACGCGCAGCGCGAACAAATACACGAGGTAAGGCGCGAGGGCCGAGCTGATGCCGCCGGCGAAGGAGCGCACGGGGTCGTCCGGATACAGGTGGAAGAAGCACTCGCACCACGACCCCAGCAGGACGCCGACGGCGCCGGGCAGGCCCAGCAGCAGCGGACACAGCAACCGTGCGCCCGCCGGCAGGTAGATCCAGCCCACCCCGCGCATGAACTCGACGTTGGGGAACACCCAGTCCTGCAGCCGCGCGAGGACGAGGTAGAACACCACGGAACCGACGACGCTCGCGCAGGCGACGCGGGCGCGTTCGGACACGCCCGGTCCAGTGTCGTTACCGGAAGTTAAAGGGGATGGCATGACGGGTTGTAGGTGATGGAGTTCGCGTGGCTATCGCATTATAATCTGCGCATGAGCAAATCGACCCGTCCTGCCGACATCTATCTGCGCTTTCTGCAACTCGCGGAAGCCTTGCGCGGGTTGCCGTCCCTGCCCTCGCTCGACCCGCTGGAAGAACGCATCCTCGGCACCGTCGCGCGCGCCATGCAGGAGGGCGAGCGCCTGTGCGTGCGCGACATGATGGCCAAGAAGGAACTCGGCGCCCCCGCCACCGTCCACAGCCGCCTGACGTCGATGCGCGAAAAGGGCTGGATCATGCTGACCGATACCGAGGACACGCGGCGCAAGCAGGTCACGCTCACGCAGGCCGCCCTCGCGCACTTCGACAAGCTGTCGAAGTGCATGGTCAAGGCCGTCGAGAAGGCGGGCTGACCGCCCGCCCGTCAATCCCCGGCCGTATAGGTGTACACCCGCTTGCGCTTGGACGCGATCGCCGGCCGGATCCGCTGCGGCGAGATCGACACGCTGGCCCCCGCCGACCCGGCGCCGCCCTTCTGCACCGCACCCAGCACGACGGACACCGCCTTGCCCCCGATCGGCACGCTGCTGGCCTTCACGGGCGACGGCGGCAGGCCCCCGCCCACGAAGACCGACGAGCGCGCGCCGCCGCACAGGCCCGGTACGTTGATGGCGCCGGAGCCGTTCAGCAGGTTGACCCAATAGCCGCGCGCCTCGCCCAGCGACGTCGAGCAGCTCGCCGCGTCGGGCGGGATGGGACGGTTGGTGCTGAACGTGATCATGCCGCTCGCGATCAGCGCGGATGTCACCACCTGCTCGCCCTGGCCGTACTGGTTCAGGTCCATGAACCAGCCCTTCGTCCCCGAATTCGGCAGCACCTTCGCGGCGGCGCAATCCGTGTTCGTCGTGTAGTTGGTCATGGCGTCCATGTTCGTCGCGGGCGTGCCGGCGGCCGCCGTCAGGTCGTCCAGGTAGACGTAGAACCGGTTCGTCACGTTGGCGTACGGGTATTGCGACTGCAGCGGGTGTTCGCGGTCGCCGCTGCCCAGCGCGACGTAGACCTTGCCCTGGCTGGCCAGCAGCGCGGGCGCGAACAGGAACTTGCGGCCGGCACCCGTCGTGTACGCGACCTTGCGCGCGGTCCACGACTCGGACGCGAGCGGCGTGCGGCCAGCGTAGCTGCCCACGAAGTCGACGCGGTAGATGCCGCCGCCCAGGTCGGCCGCATAGGCATAGTCGGGATAGCCGTCGTTGTCGACGTCCACGAGGGCCACGTCGGCCGCGACGCCGCGGTCGGTCGGGAACGACCGGATCACCGCGCCCGTGTTCGCGTCCAGCACGTACACGAAGCCGCCCTTGCCGCTGCCGCACGAGGGCGATGCCGTGTCGGCGTCCTCGCAGGCGTCGTAGCCGCCGCCCACGACCAGCACGGGCGTCGTCGTCGAATACCCCTTGATGAAGGCGACGTTCGGCGTCGACCACGTCTGGCCCACGCCGGACATGCCGGCCGTGCAGCCGACGTCGTCGGTCAGGTTCGGGCAGCCGGCCTTCCACTTGTACACCGGCTGGTCGGGACGGGTCACGTCCAGGCCGTACAGCATGCGCCCGCCGCGCCGCATCGCGGGGAAGATCCAGACCTTCGAGTTGTCGGCGTTCTGGTACAGGCCGATCGAGCCGTCGAAGAAGTAATCCTTGCGCGCCGGCGCGGGCGAGATCGCGCTGGAGAGGTTCGGGTAGCTGACGAGCGGCGAATTGTCCATCAGGCGCTGCAGGCGGCCGAAGAACTCGGGGGCGACGAACGACCACGTCTCGACGCCGGTATTCGCGCTCACCGCGTGCAGCGCGCCGTCGTTGGCGCCGTAGAACACGCGCACGCCCGTCGTGCCGCCGTAGTTCACGGGCAGCGGGCGCGAGTGGATCACGTCGCCGTGGATCGAGGGCCGCGTCGTCGTCGTGGCGCCCGTGCCTTTTTCGTTGTTGACGTCCGCACCCTGGATGAAGTTCACGAGGTTCGCGGACAGGCCCGTATTGGCCGTGTTGAAGGTCGCCAGCGTCGTGCCGGACAGGGTCAGCATGTTGCGGTTGACGGCCTGGTTCCCGCTCCACGCGCCGGCGGCGTTACCCTGCCTCAGGATCTCGGCCGCGCCGCCCTTCTCCACCTGCGGGCCGTCCGGCAGGTCGGAATACGGGCTCACGCCGTCCGGCGCGCAGGCGCCAGACGGGTCGGGATTTATCCCGAGGCCGCTCCAGTACGTGCCCGAATCCGACGTCCAGTAGCTGGCCGCGCACGGCGTGACGAAGCCCGTCAGCGTGTTGACCGCGATCTTGCCGTTGACGTCACCCAGCTCGATGTTGGCGCCGCTGGCGATCAGCTGGTAGCGCTTGAGGTTGCCGAACCAGCGCGGTTTCGCGTCCGGGTCGGGGCGGAACATGCCGATGAAGACCTGGTTCTCGTTCTGCGAGCGGTTCGTCGCGTTGACCGGGAGGCTGGTCGACGCGAACGTCGTGTTCACGGCCTGGATCTCGATGATGATCTGGCGCAGGGCGTCGAGGATCGCCTGCTCGTTCTTTGCGGCGAAATACTTGCCGCCGCCGGCCTTGGCCATGCTCATCAGGAGGGCCGTGTGGGTGGCGTTCGGCTGGGCGTTGTACACGTCGATCGTGTACGTCGTCACGGGCGAGCGCACGGTCGTCCCGGTGACGGGCACGCCCTTGTCGTGCAGCAGGCGCGCCCATTCGTCGGCGTTGCGCGGGCCCGTGTCGGTCGTGGTGGTGCCCGTCGGGACGTCGGTCAGCACGGTGTTCGTGCCGACGATCCTGTACGCGCTCGTGCCGGCCGGGCACGAGGCCAGCGTGGTGCTGGTCGGCGTGTTGTTGTACGTGCAGCTGATGTTGGTGCCGGAGCAGGACGCCGCATAGTCCGACGTCGACGTGGGCGGCGTCGCATAGCACTGCGACGTCATGCCCAGGTTCGTGGTCGTCGTGTAGGCCGGCGTCGTCGTGTTGCTGACCGACGTGGGGGTCACCGTCTGCGTGACCGTGTACTGGCGCTTGCTCGTCGCGGTCTGCTTGACGGTCACCTGGCGGTAGCCGTTGCCCTTGCAGCCGCCCGCGTTGGAGGACAGGTCGCCGGAATACGTGCAGCTGCTGTTGGCCGGGCAGGTCATGCCGCCGAAGTCGGTCGTCGTGGCCGGGTTCCAGTTGCCGGCGGCCGAGCCAACGCCGGTGTAGCAGCCGGGACCCTTCCCGTCCGGGTCCTGCGTGGCGGTGGCGGTGGCCGTCGCCGTCGTCGCGGTGCCGACGGCCGCGCCCACCGTGTACGTGCAGCTGTAGGTGGTCGTCGTCGTACTGTTGCCGTTCGTGGTCGTCTGCGTGGCCGGGCACGTCAGGTTGCCGTGGTCGCTGGTGGGGACGTCCGCCGCCGTCGCGTAGTAACCGGTCGTCGTGCCGGTCGACGTCGTGACGGTGCCCTGCACGGGCTGGCCCGGGCTCGTCGTGGCCGGGTGGTAGACGGATTGCGTCACCGTGTACGACCGGCTGCCGGCCGGACAGGCGATCGGGTTCACGTTCGCCGTCGCGGCGCCGATCGAGCAGCCTTCCGTGAAGGTCGAACACTGCGCCGCATACGCGTCCACCTCGCCCGCGGCGGCTGCGGGGCTCGCGTAGCAGGCGTTCGTGACGCCCACGTTGGTGGTCGTCGTCGCGTTCTGCGTCGTGAAGTTCGGCAGGCCGAGCTGGCTCACCGTGCTGCCGTTCAGCTGGTTGAGCAGGGCCGTGTTCGCCGACGAGTCGCTGGCCGGACCGGACGCGTTCGGGTTGCCGATGAAGATCACGAAACTCTTGCCGCACGTGTTCGCGGCCGTCAGCGGCGAGCGGAACGTGGAATACGGTGTCGTGTAGCCCGCCGCGTCGGCGACGCTCGCGATGACGCCGCCCGGCGAATACGCGTCCGCGCCCGCGAAGTAGTTATAGACGTCGTACATCAGGTCGCCGTACGGCGTGTGCGAGTTGCGCTTCTCGTTCGGCGAATTGATGTTGTTGTAGATGGTCGAGAGCTGGCTCGTGAAACTCGTCTTGGCCGAGTTGTCGAGCGGCCGGATCGCGGAGCGGATGAAGCCGCCGTCGTCGTTGGCGTTGCCGCCCGTGACGAACTCCATCAGGCCCAGGCTGACGGTACTGTCCAGCGTCGTCAGCAGGTTGCTGATCGCGCGCGCTTCCGACTGGCCCTGCTGCAGGCCGCCCGGCCATTGCTGGCTCTGGCGGGCCCAGTTCGACGTGTTGTCGAGCACGATCAGGATGCGCGGGTTGATGTTGTTGCCGGCGGACGCGCCGGTGAAGATGTCGATGTCGTCCGCGGCCGCGACGACGGGCAGGCCGGCAAGGCACGTCGACAGCGCCAGCGCGAGAGTGGGTCGGATCATGGGCTTGCTCACGGTTGCGGACAGTTGGTGGCGACGTCGTCGCGCGAGATGCGCACGCCGACGCCCTGGACGACTTTCACCGACGCCTGCGTCGCGTCGTCGGTGGCGACGGCGCTCACGTCCCAGACGCTGTTGTCGCAGTCGGAATTGCCGTCGTTGGCGCCGGCCACGCCGTGCATCTGGGAGGCGCCGACGGCGCAGCCGATGTCTTCGTCGTCGTTCAGGTTGAGGTCGGAATTCTTGATCGGCTGGACCTTCACGCAGCTGGGCGGCGGGTTCAGGGTGACCTTGATGTCGGTCTTGCCGTCGCCGTCGGTATCGACGCAGCGCTGGTTCGGCGCGCCGCACGTATTCGACAGCGCGCTGTTCGGGGTCTGGGTGAACGTGGGCGAACTGATCGTCTCTTCCAGCACGGCGTGGGCCGCGGCCAGGGCCTGGTCGCGGCGCTGCATGTTGCCGACCACCTGCAGGTTCGAGTTGCCCAGGTTGACGCTGGCCAGCGCCAGCATCGTGAGCAGCAGGAGCATGATCAGGGCGGTCACCAGCGTGATGCCCTGCTCGCGGCGCGGCGTCCTCATGGCTGTTTCCTTCCCACGGGATTGGCCAGGGTCACGAGCGTCTGGAACACGTGGCGCTTGTAGCCGTCGCGGAACGGCCCGGCCGTGCGGGCGCTGCCGTCGGCGGCCGTGCCGAGGTTGTAGGTCTTCGTGTCGATCCAGCCTGGTGTCGTGCTCGGGCTGCGCGCCAGCACGTGCACGCGCACGGCGACGACGTTGCGCCAGTTCGATACGGCGCATGCCGGCTGGGTGCAGCCGTTGGCGCCGGCGGGCGAACTCGTCGTGACGCCGACACTCCCATTGCCGCTCGTGTCGATGCCGTATTCGACCTGCAGGTTTTCCACGCCCTCCACCAGCGGCACGGTCACGAACTTCAGCTGGTTGTCGGCGTAGCGCAGTTCGGCGCGCTTCAAGGTGGGGATGCCGTCGCCCTGCACGTCGTTGTTGGCGACGAAGTAGATATGCGTCTGGTAGCGGCGCGCGACGGCCGCCGTCGTGCAGTCGCGCCGGGTGCGCAGCAGCTGGGTAGGATCGGTGTCCAGCGCATACCAGTTGGCCGGATCGGCCGAACCCAGCTCGCCCGACCCGCCGCACAGCGACGCCTGGAACAGCGGCCCGGCGGGGTCGTTGGCGCTGCAGTTCGGGTCCCCGTTGACGCAGGCGCGCGTATGGCGCACGACGACGAGGGCGGTGCCGGCGCGCACGTCGGACACGCAGGACGGCAGCGTGTCGGCGGGGCTGAACCCCTGCACGTGCAGCGGCAGCATGGCCTTCAGCGCGGCCAGCGTGGCGGCGCACGGGTCGGGGACGGCCGCCGGGTCGGGCAGCAGCGTCGGGTCGAATTCGCCGTAGAAGCCGGCGTTGCGCAGATCGCTCGCCAGCAGGTCGACGGCATAGCGGCCACTCTCGATCTGGCGGTTGGCGCGTTCGATCTCGGCCTGGGCGCGGCTGTTGTGGAAGAACAGCGTGACCATGCCGACGACGATCAACAGGCCCATCGTCACGGAGACGAGCAGCTCGGGTATGGAAAAGCCGGCGGACCGGCGCCTGGACAGGACAACCATCGCGTCTCCTAACTGCACGAAGGCAGGCCGATCGCCAGCTGCACGGCGATCGCGCGCCGGTTGGCGTCCGCGCCGTACTGGTTGGCGCCGCACGCGAGCCCGGACGCCTTGGTCGGATGCAGCCCCTGCCACGCAACGCTCACGCGGTAGATGCCGGGCTTGCACACGCCGGCCGTCGGGTCGGGCGCCTGCAGTTGCTCGACGCAGCCGCGCGCGTCGATCATCGCGCCGGACGCCGTGCCGGCGCCCGTCTGCTCGGCGGCGCCCTTCAGTTCCTGGCTCCATTCGCACTGGTCGCGCGCGCTGCCCAGGGCCACGGTGCTGCAATCGGCCGGCTGGTCGTCGTTCTTGCCGAGCGGCGCATCCGTCACGTAATCGGCCGCATGGGCCGAGTTGCCGAGGATGCGGGCGCGCATGTCATCCACCAGCACGACGGCCTGGGCACGCTGGTAAGCCTCGATCGATCCCACCTGCACCTTGGCCTGCAGCGCGGCGATGCCCAGCAGGCCGAACGCGAGCACGACGACGGTCACGAGCACTTCGACGAGGCTCAGGCCCGCGCTCGCGTGGAGACTCGGTGCGCGCCGCATTCAGCACCCCGACGCCTGCAGGCGCGGACGCCCGCTCAGGTCCACCTGCACGCAGCGGTGGGTCGATGCGCCGTCCACGGCGATGTCGAACGACGGCGGCGTATCGCTCGCGACGCGGCCGTTCGGCAGGTACACGACGGCGGTCGGGCCCGTGATCGTCGCCCCCGGCACCGGACCGTGGTTCGCGACCGGGTGGCCCGTGTCGGTCGGATTCGGAATGCGCCAGCCGGCCTGCCACGTATCGGCCGCCGGCTCCAGCGTCACCTGGGTATCGCGCTTGATCGCTTCGCTGCGCGCGAGCACGAGGGCCGCGTACAGGTCGGTACTGGCGGTACGCGCACGCTGGCCGGCCACGAGACTCTTGAACGACGGCGCGGCCATGGCCGACAGGATCGCGGTGATGGCCACGACCGTCATCAGTTCGATCAGCGTGAAGCCGCGCGCGCGCATTACCATAGGTTGGACGGCGTCCGGGCGCCGCTGTTGTCGATGGTGAGGTTGCCGTCGCCGGCCTGGCGCGACCCGATCACGGGCGTCGCCGTGATCGTGAAGGAAGGCGGCGGACCGTCCGACGCATCGATGGTGATCGAATAGTAACTCGCAACCTCGGCCGGCACGGGCAGGTTGAGTGCGGTGGGCGTGGTCGCGTACGCGTGGGCGTCGGCGAAATACTGCGCCTGGGCCTGCGCCAGGTTGAGCAGATAGGCCTGCGCGGCCGCGCGGTTGCCACGCACGAGATATTTGCCGTAGGCCGGCAGCGCGATGGACGCCAGGATGCCGACGATGGCCACCACGATCAGGAGTTCGATCAGGGTGAAGCCGCGGGGGCGGCGCTGAGCAATGAGCGGAATTCGGTAAGACATGATGGACCTCGTGGCGCGCCTGGCCCGGGCGTGCGTTCAACTTGAATGTCCCCTTTCACGGGCGCGTGGGCCAACATTACATATTTCCACGTGGAAATTCTATCAGAATGTGTCAGTCCGTGGCATAGGCACGACACTTGATGCAGCATGAATTCACGCCGACACCGGTACAATAGTGTCCTCTCGACAACAAACCGACGCATGGACTACCTCGACATCCTGCTGCGCCTGACGGTCTCGGTCCTCGTCGGCGGCCTGATCGGCCTGGACCGCAACCTGCACGGCAAACCCACCGGCATCCGCACGCTGGGCCTCGTCTGCCTGGGCGCCTGCGTGCTGACCCTGGCCGGCGCCAACTTCCTGACCGGGGCCGGCCAGGCCGACCCGTCCGCCGTCAGCCGCGTGATCCAGGGATTGGTGACGGGCATCGGCTTCCTCGGCTCGGGCGTGATCGTCCGGGACAACGGCAGCGACCGCGTGCGGGGCCTGACGACGGCCGCGTCGATCTGGATCACGGCCATCCTCGGCATCCTGTGCGGCATGGGCTCGTGGCAGATCGCCGCGATCGCCCTCGCCCTCGTGTTCGTCCTGTTCGTGTGCGGCAAGCCCATCGAGCGGGCGCTGCACCGGCGCTGGCTGGACAAGCCGGAGAAGGAGAAGCAGGCGATCAGCCTGCACGAGGAATGAGGGTCAGCTCTTCGGGGCTTCCGGCGCCGACGCCGGGGGCACCACCGGCAGCTTGATCGTGAAGACGGTGCCGACGTCCGGCTTCGACGCCACGTCGATGCGGCCACCGTGCTTGTTGACGATGCTGTACGACAGGGACAGGCCCAGGCCCGTTCCGCTGCCGACCGGCTTCGTGGTGAAGAACGGTTCGAAGATGCGTTTCAGGTTCTGCTGCGGGATGCCGCAGCCGTTGTCGCTGATCTTCACCCACACCCAGCCGTCGCTCGCCCCGGTGGCGATCGTGATCACGCCCTTGTTCTTGATGGCCTGGGCGGCGTTGACGAGCAGGTTCATGAAGACCTGGTTCAGCTGCGACGCCAGGCACTTGATTTCCGGGAGCTTGCCGTAGTGCTTCTCGATCGTCGCCTTGTACTTGATCTCGTTGGCGACGATGTTGAGCGTCGTGTCCAGGCCCGCGTGCACGTCCGCATATTGCCAGTCGCTCTGGCCGACGTGCGAAAAATCCTTCAGTGCCTGGACGATGTCCTTCACGCGTTTCAGGCCATCCATCGACTCGCTCACGAGGTCGGCGATGTCGTCCTTCAGGTAGCCGAGGTCCGCCTCGCGGTTGATCGCGTCGATCTGTGCTTCCAGCGCCGAGCCGGGCGCCGCCTTGCGCACCGCCTCGCCGTACGCGTCCACCACGTTCAGCAGGGTGCCCACGTAGTGGCGCAGCGTGCCCATGTTGGAATTGACGAAGCCGATCGGGTTGTTGATCTCGTGCGCGACGCCGGCCGCCAGCTGGCCGATCGACGCCATCTTTTCCGATTGCAGCAGCTGTTCGTGCGCCTCGCTCAGGCGGGCGATCAGTTGCTGCTGCTTCTGCTCCATGCCCTTGCGCGCCGTGATGTCCGTCAGCGAACCGATGACCTCCAGCGGCGTGCCGTGCTCGTCGCGGATCAGGCGCAGGCGGTCGTGCATCCACACGAACGCGCCGCTGGCCGTGCGGAACCGGTATTCGTACGTGCGCTCGCCTTCCACGAACAGCTGGGCCAGACTGGAAAAGATGCTCGGGGCGTCTTCCGGATGGATGTGGTCGAACCAGAAGTTCGGATCCGCCAGCATCTCTTCCGGCCGGTAGCCGAGGACGTTGTAAGCGTTGTTGCTCACGAACGTCATCTTGAAGTCGCCGCTGGGCACGGTGGCGTAGATGATCGCCGGGGTGTTGTCGATCAGGTATTGCAGCCGGACCAGCGGCGACGTGGCTTCGACCGGCGCTGGGCTCGACGTGACTGATTCAAAAACTTCAAATTCCATGGCGATGGCTCGACGGGTCTTCGGAAATTCTATTATCCGGAGGAAACGCCGAGTTTGGGGGCTTTCTTGAAACTCTTGCATGCAAGAGTTTCGGTCGCTATCGCCGGATTACAACACTTCGCGCCCGTGCCCTGCCACGGGCGCGTGCCGCCCTACTGCGCCAGGCTGTCCAGCGTCACCTGCGCCCCTTCGAGCCCGTCGGCGCTGGCCGTCAGGGTCAGCTTGCCCGCTTCGCCCGCCTTCGTCTTCACGATGGCCAGGGCCAGGCCGTTGAAGGCCTTGCGCTGGGGCGACTGGAACGATTCCAGGTCGGTCGCGTCGCCATTGTCCGTCGCGACGATCTCGCCCGGCCCGGACAGCTTGAACGTGATGCGGTCGTGCGTGCGCGGCACGGGGCGGCCGTCCTTGTCCGCGATGGTGACCGTGACGAACGACAGGTCCTTCCCGTCCGCGCGCAGCCTGGCACGGTCGGCCGAGACGAGCAGCTTCGCGGGCTGGCCCGTCGTCGCGACGGTGTCCTCGGCCCAGCGCTTGCCCTTCTTGTAGACGACGGCCTTCAGCGTCCCGGGCTGGTACACGACGTCGTCCCAACGCAGGCGGTAGTCGCGCGGGCCCCGCTTTTTCCGGCCCAGCGACTTACCGTTCAGGAACAGCTCCGCCTCGTCGCCCGACGTGTACAGGTGCACCGGCGTCACCTGGCCCACGCGTTCCGGCCAGTTCCAGTGCGGCAGCAGGTGCGCCATCGGCAGTTCCGGGCGCCAGCGGGCCTGGTACAGCCAGAAGCGGTCCTTCTTGAAGCCGGCCAGGTCGATGATGCCGAAGTACGAGCTGCGCGACGGCATCGCGATCTTCTTCAAGGTCGCCAGTTCCTGCGCGGCGCGGGCCTGCTGGGCGGGATCCGTGAAGTTCAGGAGGTTCGTCGTGTCGTCGTTGTACGGCGTCGGCTCGCCCAGGTAGTCGAAGCCCGTCCACACGAATTCGCCGGCGACGAACGGATTGTCGTCCTGCCCCTTGAACTCGACGTCGGGCGACGTCGCCCACGGCGGCGCCGTCAGGTCATAGCTGCTCACCTGGAAGTTGAAGGCGCCCTTGGCCTTGTCGTCGCTGACGGGGAAGAAGTATTCGCCGCGCGAGCTGATCGTCGACGCGGTCTCGCTGCCGAAGATCGGCAGGTAGGGCGCGGACGCGTGGATCTTGCCGTACTCGCCCGGCTTGTAGTTGTAGCCGAACAGGTCGACCACGTTCTGGAAGCCGTTGTAGCCGGAATCCGTGTGGTTGTATGCCGACGTGACGGGGCGCGTGCGGTCTTCGCCGCGCGCGATCTCGGCCAGGTGCGCGGCCAGTTTCCAGCCTTCCGGCCTGCCCTGTTCCGGGATCTCGTTGCCGGTGCTCCAGGCGATCACGCTCGGATGGTTGCGGTCGCGCCGGATCTGCGCGCGCAGGTCCTTTTCATGCCATTCGTCGAAATCCCGGTGGTAGTCGTTCGGCGTCTTCTTCTCGTGCCACATGTCGAACGCCTCGTCCAGCACGACGAAACCCATGCGGTCCGCGAGGTCCAGCAGCTCCGGCGCCGGCGGGTTGTGGCTCGTGCGGATCGCATTCGTGCCCATCTCGCGCAGCAGCTCCAGCTGGCGTTCCAGCGCGCGCTCGTTGATCGCACTGCCCAGCGCGCCCAGGTCGTGGTGCATGCACACGCCGTTCAGCGGCACGCGCTGGCCGTTCAGCAGGAAGCCGTTTTTCGCATCGAATACGGCCGTGCGGATGCCGAACGGGGTTTCGACGACGTCCGTCACCTGGCCGTTTTCCGTGACGGTCGTGACGGCCACGTAGCGCTGCGGGTTCGCGATGCTCCACAGCTTCGGCTGCGCCACCGTCAGGGTCTGCGTGAGCTGGGCCTGGCGGTCGCTCTCCACCTTGGTGACCTTGGTGGGGGCCTGGCGCGCGACCGGCGTCGCGCCGCGCTTGCCGGCCGCGTCGAGCGTGTAGATCTCCGTCGCCACCTGCACCTGCGCGGCGCGGCCGTTGCTTTCCACCGTCGTCTGCACGGCGACGGTGGCGGAGGCCTTCGACACCTGCGGCGTCGTCACGAACGTCCCGTACTGGGCCACGTGCACGGGCGCCGTCTTGACCAGCCACACGTGGCGGTAGATGCCGCCGCCGGGATACCAGCGCGAGGACTTCTCCGGGTTGTCGAGCCGGATCGCCACGACGTTGTCGCTGCCCGGCTTCGCATACGGCGTCAGGTCCACGCGCCACGACGCATAGCCGTACGGCCAGCCGCCCACGTATTGACCGTTGATCCAGACCTTCGCGTGCGACATGGCGCCGTCGATGTCGAGGTAGACCCGGCGGCCCGCGTCGCCCGCCGGCAGGGTGAAGTGCTTGCGGTACCAGCCCACGCCCCACCACGGCAGCTTGCCCGTCTCGCCCGGGTATTCCTGCTTGAACGGACCTTCGATGCCCCAGTCGTGCGGCAGGTCGAGCTTGCGACATGCGGCGTCGTCGAAGCCCGGTTGGGCGGTGGCGTCGGGCGCGGCGGCGCCGGCCGGGTCGCCCTTCGCGAAGCGCCAGCCGGCGTCGAACGACAGGCGCTCGCGGACGTCGGCCGCATGGGCGGCGCCGCACAGCAGGGCGACGCCGAAGGCAACGATGGTGAGGGAACGGGGAAGAAGCGTCATGGTCTCGTGGTTATCGTTATGAGAAGGGAAACCTGAAGTATGAGCCAGCCTCCCCGCGCCCAGCTATATGAAATGGGCCGGGCCGGTATCCAAAAGCGCGATAGCAGAACCTCTCACGGACTGCCGTGCCCCCGTTTCGCCTCGAACTCCGCGAACGCCTCGCGCACCGCCTCGTCCAGTTCCGAGTCGACCCACGGTTTCGTCAGGAACTTGAAGATCGCGCCCCGGTTGACGGCATCCGTGACGGACTGGAGGTCCGTGTACCCCGACAGCACCATGCGCACGGCGAGCGGATACATCTGCTTCACGCGTTCGAGGAATTCGGTCCCGCTCATCCCCCGCATGCGCTGGTCGCACACGATCACGCCGACCTCGGTGGTCGCGAGGATCTCGAACGCCTCGCGCGCATTGCTCGCCACCAGCACGCGGTAGCCGCTCTGGCGCATGGCGCGCCGGATCGCGGCCAGCAGGTTCACTTCGTCGTCCACGTACAGCAGGGTGCGGTGGTAGGGCTGCGGCTGCAGCGTGTCCAGCGCCAGCGACTTGTCCTCGCGCAGCATGCGCGCGCTGTCGGCGGCGGATGCGGGCCGGCCGAACAGATAGCCCTGCACGTCGTTGCACCCGTTCTGCGCCAGCAGCGCCAGCTGCCCTTCCGTCTCGACGCCCTCCGCGATCACGTCCAGCCGCAGGCCGTGCCCCATCGCGATCACGGCGCGCGAGATCGCGAGGTCGTCCGGGTCGGACGTCAGGTCGCGCACGAACGACTGGTCGAGCTTCAGCCGGTCGACGGGGAAGCGCTTCAGGTAGTTCAGGTTCGAGTACCCCGTGCCGAAATCGTCGATGGCCAGGCGCACGCCCATCTCCTTCAGCTTGCACAGGATGTCGACGGTCTTCTCCGGGTCTTCCATCGACGCGCTTTCCGTCAGCTCCAGTTCGAGCAGCTTCGGTTCCAGCCCCGTCTCGGCAAGGGTCTTCGCGACCGTGTCGACGATCCGTTCCGAGAACTGGCGTGCCGACAGGTTCACCGACACCGGCACGGCGCGCAGGCCCTCGCGCTGCCACGCGACGCTCTGTTCGCACGCCAGCCGCAGCACCCGCTC
The DNA here is from genome assembly GCF_900101265.1 of Massilia sp. PDC64. Lineage (GTDB taxonomy): Bacteria > Pseudomonadota > Gammaproteobacteria > Burkholderiales > Burkholderiaceae_D > Telluria. The sequence goes on along the minus strand of NZ_FMZS01000005.1, from coordinate 251,366 downwards.
GCCGATGGGCAGCACCATCCCCGTCTCCTCCGCCAGGCCGATGAAGCGGCCCGGCGGGATCAGGCCCAGTTCCGGATGCTGCCAGCGCAGCAGCGCCTCGAAGCCGATGAGCTGCCCCGTCGCGAGGCTCGCCTGCGGCTGGTAGTACACGATGAACTCGTCGCGTTCGAGCGCGCGCCGCAGCGCATTCTCGAAGCGGTAGCGCTCGTACACGCCGTCGTTGAGTTCCGGACGATAGAACGCGTAGCGCTCGTCCTTGCTGGCCAGGGCACGCTGCAGCGCCGCCTCGGCGTCCTGCGTGAGCCCGTCGTAGTCGTCGGCGTCGTTCGGGAACAGCGCGATGCCGATGCACGGGTCGAGGTGCACCTCCTCGTCCTCGTGCACGAACGCCTGGTCCATGCGCTCCAGCACCTGGCGTGCCAGCGCGGCCAGTTCCGCCTCGTTCGCGCGCAGCGCGGCCAGCGTGAACGTGCGCTCGCCCGTGCGCGCGATGGTGAGGTCGGCGTCCTGGAGTTCGCCCAGGCGGCTGGCGGCCTGGCGCAGCAGCGCCTGTTCCGCGTCCAGGCCGACGCTGGCCCGGATCACCTGCAGGCGGGTCAAACGCAGCAGCATGTAGCCCAGCAGCGGCTTGCCGTCGATGACGCGGGCCTGCATCTGGCGCACGCGGTCGCGCAGCAGCACGTCGTTCGGCAGTCCCGTCTCGCGGTCGAAGTTGGAGAGATAGCGCAGGCTCTCTTCCGCGCGGCGCAGCTCCGTCACGTCCATCCCCGCCGTGACGACGTACTGCACGCTGCCGTCGGCACGGCGCAGCATGGTCGACGACCAGATCACGGAGCGCACGGTCCCGTCGCGCGCCACCCATTCGCCGCTCTGCTGCACGGGGGCGGCGCCGGCCGGCGACGCATTGAACTCGATGGGCTCGCTGTCCGCGCGCCGGAACAGGTCGCGGAACGGCCGCCCCAGCACCTCGTCCGCGCGCCAGCCCGACGTCTGCTCGCAGGCCGGGTTGAACAGCCGGATGTTGCCGTCGCCGTCGACCACGCACACGAGCGCCCCGGACAGGTTCACGACGGCCGCCAGCAGCGCGCGTTCCGATTCCAGCGCGGCCGTGCGCTCGTCCACGAGGCGCTCCATGTTGCCGTACAGGTGCGCACGCTCGACGGCGACGGCGATCTGGCTGCCCACCGTCTCCAGCACCTGGCGGTCGTCCTCGGCCAGCGGGCCGTCGCCGACGGTCAGGCACATCATGCCGCGGCTGCGCGTGCCGGTGGACAGCGGGACGCGCAGGCTGGGAAAGCCGCGGCACGTGGACCGCATCACGGCCGCCGGCTGCGCCCCGGCGGGCAGGCCGCAGTTGCAGGGCGCCATGGCCGCGCCCGTGCCGTCGCGCGCGATGGCGAACGTGGGCCGGCCGTCGTGGTCGTGCAGGCGGATCGTGGCGCCCGTCACGCCCGGCAGGTCGAGCACGCGGTCGAGCGCGCGCTCGGCCACGTCCTGCTCCGACAGCACGGGATTGATCGCCTCCGCGACCCTGTACAGTCCTTCCAGCGACTGGTACGAATGGGCGATGCGCTCCTGCTGGGCGCGCAGCTGCTCCGTCATGTGGATCGCTTCCTCGTACGTCGAGATGAGGAGGTCGAAGATCTGCTGGCGTTCCGCCGTGATGAAATGGGTCTGGCCGCCCAGGTTGATCTTCATCCCCAGCTGCACCCGCTCGTTGGAACGAAGCGCGCGGTTGGCGAGGATGAAGCGGATGCGGCTCAGCAGGTAGTCCGCCTCGAACGGCTTGCGGATGAAGTTGTCGGCGCCGCAGTCCAGGCCCTTGATCACGTCGTACAGGCTGGAAAGGGACGTGAGCAGGATGACCGGCACGTCGCGCAGGCGCGCGTCCTGCTTGATCGCCTGGCACATCTCGAAGCCGTCCATGCGCGGCATGTTGATGTCGGTGACGATGAGTGTCGGCGGTCGCTGTCGGGCCGCCTCCAGGCCCGCGCGGCCGTCGGACGCGATGCGCACCCGGTAGCCCACGGTTTCGAGCAGTTGCGCCAGCTGGCGGGCCTGCGTGGCGCTGTCCTCCACCACCAGGATCTCGATGTCGTTCGCGCTCTCGCTCTTTTCTTCGGTCGCGCGGTCGACGACGTTATTGGGAGACGTGCTCATGGAAGGTCTCCATTCGTTGGGAAAACGGAAGACGGAAACGGCTCGGCCGGCAATCGTGCCAGCACCTTGCCGATTTCCGCGGGCTCCAGCACGAGCATCGCGGCGTCCAGCCGCAACGCCTCGCCGGGCATGCCGTACACGACGGCGCTCGCGCGGTCCTGCGCGATCGTCAGCGCGCCGTGCTCGCGCAACAGTTTCAGTTCCGCCGCGCCGTCCTTGCCCATGCCGGTCAGGAGGACTGCCGCGGTGGCGGGACGCAATTCGGCATCGATGGCGCGGAACAGGTGCGACACGGACGGGCACATGCCGTGTTCCGGCGGCGCCGCCACGAGCCGGCCGACGAGCCCCGGGCCCAGCGCCGCCTGCCAGCCTTCCGGGACGAGGCAGGCGCGCCCGCCCACGAGCGGCGAGCCATCCTTCAGCACCTCCACCGGATAGCCGCTGGCCTCGCCCAGCCACGTCGCCAGGCCGTCCATGAAGCCGGGCGCGAGATGCTGCACGATCACGACCGGCAGCGGGTAGTCGCCCGGCAGTTCCGCCAGGATCTCGCGCAGGACGGTGGGCCCGCCCGTCGACGCGCCGATGGCGACGAGGCGCCGCGGCGCGCCCTGCAGCGGACGCGCCGCGCGCCGTGCATCGCTCCAGCGGCGCACGACGCGCACCTCGGCCATCGCCTTCACCGTGCGCACGAGTTCGCGCGCGCTGTCCGCGTGCGCCGGGTTACCGATGCCGAGCGGACGCCGCACCAGCACGAGCGCACCCGCCTCGATCGCGCGGAAGCTGGCGTCGACCTCGGCCCGGTCGTCGCTGCCGCTGACGACGACGATGCGCGTGGGGCATTCGCGCATGATGCGGCGGATGGCTTCGAAGCCGTCCATGCGCGGCATGTGCAGGTCCATCGTGATCACGTCCGGCTGCAGCTCGCGCGCGAGCTTCAGGGCTTCCTCGCCGTCCGCCGCGCACCCGACCACGGCGAGGCCCGGGGCCGTGCCGAGGATGTGCATCAGCAGCGCCCGCACGGAATTCGAATCGTCGACCACCAGTACCCGGATCATGTCGCCTCCATCCCCGCCACGCGGCGCACCGTCGCCAGCAGGCGGTCCTGGTCGAATGTGCCCTTGGTGAAATAGGCGTCCGCGCCGGCGCGCAGCCCGGCCTCGCGCTGCTCGGGCGTCTGCAGCGACGTCACGAGGATCACGGGCAGCTCCGCGGTGGCCGGCGTCGCGCGGATGCTGGCGGTGAGCGCCAGGCCGTCCATGTTCGGCATCTCGATGTCGCTCACGACCACGTCGTAGCGCCCCGTGCGCAGCCGGGATTGCGCGTCGAGGCCGTCGACAGCCGTGTCCACGGCATAGCCCGCGCCTTCCAGGATGTGCTTGAGCAGCAGGCGCGACGTGACGGAATCCTCGACGACCAACACCTTGCGCGGCCCCGCCGCCGGCGCCGGCGCGACGGCAACGGCCGCCGTCCCGGCCAGGCCGCGGCCTGCCACATCGTCGAGCGCGATCACGGGCGCAAGGGTGCCGTCGCCCAGCTGCGCCGCCCCGCTGAACCAGCGCACCCGGCGCAGCAGCGGCCCCAGGGCCTTGGGCAGCAGGTCCTGCTCGGCGACGATGGCGTCGACCAGCAGGCCGAATGCGTGACCGCCCGCGTGCGCGGCAATCACGACGCCCTCCGCGGCGCCGGCGCCGGGCCGCACCGTCCCGAACAGCGCCCCGAGGCGCACGAGGGGCAGCACGCGGCCGCCCACCAGCACGGTCTCGCGGCCCTCGACGGTGCGCACGTCCGCCTGCGCGGCGCTGCGCACGGCTTCCAGGCCGGCCAGCGGCAGCGCGTAGCGGCTGCCGTCCACTTCCACGACCAGCGCGCGCAGGCTCGCCACGCCCACCGGCAGCAGCAGTTCGAACGACGCACCGGCACCGGGCACCGTGCCGACGACGAGCTGGCCGCCTGCGGCGGCCACCTTGTCCGCCACGATGGCCAGGCCCACCCCGCGCCCGGACACGGACGTGACCTCGGTGCGGGTCGACACGCCGGCGCGCAACGCGAGCTGCAGGCGCTGCTGTTCGCTCATCTGCGCGAGTTCCGCCCCGTCCACGCCGGCGCGGCGCGCGACGGCGTCCGTGTCGATGCCGGTGCCGTCGTCGCGCACGTGGACGCACACCATGCGCGCGTCGCGCTGCGTCACCGCGATCTCGATGCGCCCGGCCGGATCCTTGCCCACGCGCGTGCGCTGGTCGGGCGTTTCGATGCCGTGGTCGACGGCATTGGTGACGAGGTGGATCAGCGCTTCGCGCACGACGCCCAGCACGCGCCGGTCGAGGTCCACGTCGGCGCCCAGCGTCTCCAGCCGCACCTGCTTGCCGCGCCCCCGCGCGAGGTTGCGCACGAGCGCGGGCAGTTCGCCGAACGCGGCGGCGGCCGGCACCAGCGCCGTTTCCAGCACGGCCTCGAACAGGCGGGCGCGCACGCCATGCAATTCCTTGCCCGTGTTTTCCAGGCCGGTGGCCAGTTGCGTGCACGCGAGTTCGATGCGCACGGCTTCGTCGTCGAAGGCGGCCGGTCCTTCACGCCGCCGCGTCGCGATCCCGGCCGCGAGCGCACGCAGTTCTTCCACGTGGTGGCGCAGCTTCAGTTCGACGGGCAGCAGGGCTTCCGCGTGGGCGCGGATCGAATCGATGCAGCGGCCGTCGACGCGGATGCGCTCGTCGGCGCGGTTCTGCTCCGCGTCGTCCGGCGGCGCCCCGGCCGCCGGCACCTCGACCTCCGGCGGTGCTTCGGGTGCCGGCGGCGCTGCGGGCACCGGCGGCGGCGCCGGCTGGGACGGCATCTCGCCCGCGGCGGCATCGACCTGCGCCGCCAGCATGCCCGCCACCTTGCGGCTGCGCAGGCCGGGCGTGTCGACGACCTGGCGCGCGGCGGCCGCGGCCCGGTGCAACAGGTCGAACTGTTCGGCCGTCGCGCCGGTACCTGTCGCCCGTGCGGCGCCCAGCATGCTCTCCAGCGCGTGGCACAGGCGCTCCAGTTCGAGCTCGTCGACGGTGCGCGCGGCGCCCTTGAGGGTGTGCAGCACCTTCAGCAGGCGCTCGAACAAGGCGTCGCGCTGCCCCGCGCCCGCCTGTTCGAGCGCCACCAGGCCCACGTCGATCTGGGCCAGGTGCTCGCGCGCCTCTTCGCCGAAGATGGCGCGCAACCGCTCCCGGAAGGCTTCGTCGGTCATCGCGGCATCAGAACTGGAAGCGGGCGATGGTCTGGCGCAGCGACTGCCCCAGCGCATGCAGGTTGCGCGCCGACGCCTCCGCCTGTCGCGTGCCCGCCGCGTTTTCCGTGCTGGCCTGCTGGATGTTCTCCATCGCCAGCACCACCTGGTCCATGCCGGCCAGCTGCTGCTGGCTCGACACGGCGATCTGCACCGCCGCCTGCGCCGCCTCCGTCATGTTGTCCGCCAGCCCGCGGATCGCCTCGCCCGCCTGCGTCGTCTGCTCGACGCCCTGCGCCACCGTCTTCGCGCCCTGCTCCGTGATCATCACGGCCGCGCCCACGCTCTTCTGGATCTCGCCGAGGATTTCGCGCACCTGGCGCGTGGCCTGGCGCGACTGCTCGGCGAGACTCTTGACTTCCTGCGCCACCACGGCGAAGCCGCGGCCATGCTCGCCGGCCTTGGCGGCCTCGATGGCCGCGTTCACGGCCAGCAGGTTCGACTGCTCGGCCAGGCCCGCGACCGTCGCCGTGATCTCGCCGATCGCGTGGCTGCGCTCGGACAGGCGCACGACGGTGGTCGCGATGGCCTCCATCTTTTCCTGGATCGACGTCATCCCCTTCATGCTCTCTTCCAGCGCGCGCTTGCCCTCGGCCGCCGTGCGGGCGGCCTGCTGCGCCGCGTCCGACACCGCGCGCGACTTCTCGGACGCCAGCAGGGACGTCTGCTTGACCTCTTCCACGGTGGCGGTCGTCTGGCTCACGGCGGCCGCCGTCTCGGCCGTGCTGGCCGCCGCCTGCGCGGTGCTGGACAGGATCTCGCCCGCGGCCCCGGTCATGGTGGCCACGCCGCGCGTCGTCTCGGCCGCGAGGGTGCGCCACGACTGCACCATGTCGCCCAGTGCGCGCAGCAACTGCCCCACCTCGTCGCGGCTCGTGCCGGCCGGGACGTCGGCACGCAGGTCGCCCGTCGCGATCCGCTCGGCCACGGAGGTCGCGTCGCGCAGCGGCACCGCGATGGCGCGGTTGAGCCACACCGTCTTCGCGAAGGCCAGCGCGACGACCGCCAGGTTCAGGACCACCAGCGTCGCGCCGGCGGTCTCCACCAGCGCCTCGCCGTCGCGCATCCGGGACCGCGCTTCCTGCATCTGCTTCGCCCCGATCTCGTCGGCCACGGTCCGGAGCCGCTCGAACGTGTTCTGCAGGCGCCCGGTCGCCGCTTCGCCGGCTGCCGCGCGCTGCCCGGCCCGCACCTGGGGGAGCACCTCGTTGTCGCGCACCGCGCCGTAGTCCTGGTACGCGGCGACAAGGCGCGCGTAGTCGTCCGCGAACGAGGCGTCGGCGTTCTTGTGCGCGGCGAGCTCGCCGAGCAGTCTCCGGATCGCGCCTTCCTCGGTGTCGAGCTGGCGGCCGAAGCCCGCCTGGGTCGTGCCGCCCGCGACGAGCGACGACAGCAGCGCCACGCGTTCGCGGTTGATGGCGCTGCGCAGTTCCATCACCTTCAGCGTCACGGTCAGGTCGTCGTTGAACAGGCGCTGCTGCAAGGCCCGCTGGCGTTCGAGTCCGTTCCACGACGACAGGCCGGACAGCGCCATCGCCACGACGATCAATCCGAAACCGAGCATCAGTTTTCCGCGGGTGGAAAGGTCGGCAAGGGCGCGCATGGAAATCTCCTGTTGTTATTGGTAGTCCGGATTCACGATAGCCGTGGAATCGGCAAGCAGGCGCCGCGCGTCGAGCAGCGCCGTGCGGTCGGGGGCGACGCCGAGCAGCCAGCTGGCGCCCGGGTCGGCCAGCAGCGGCACGTCGTGCCCCAGGTAATCGTGCGGAAAGCGGCGCGTGCCGTCGATCGCGTCGGCCAGCACGGCGAAGCGGTTGTCCTCGCCGCGCAGCACGATCAACGCGCCCGGGTCGGTCAGTTCCGTCACCGGCAGCGCGAGCAGCACGCGCAGGTCGACGACGGCCAGCACCTCGCCTTCCCACATCGTGATGCCGGCGACGACGTCCGGCACGCCGGGCAAGGCGGTCAGCGGCAGCGCCGGCAGCACGCGCGCGACCCAGGCCGCGTCGAACGCATAGCGCTCGCCCCCGCAGCGGAACGCCAGCACCTCGATGCCGGCCGGCTGCGCCTGCACGGGCGCGGCGCCCGCGGCGGCCAGCGCGGCGGCGCGGTCGGCCAGCAGGCGCTCCTGGGCGCCGGGGTCGAAACGGTCGAGCGCGGCCAGGCCTGCGGCCGCCGCTTCGAGCCGGCGCGACAGGGCTTTCCAGTCGAAGGCGGCCGTCATGACAGGCGCTCCAGCCACTGCGCCGCTGCGCCGTCCAGTTCGGCGTCGATGCCGGCGCCGGCGCCGGCGCCGGCCAGCCTGCGGCAGTCGCGCAACAGGCTGCGCGCGCGGGGGCGCCGGCCCGCGGCGTCCTCGATCAGCGCCCACAGGTAGTGGCCGAACGCGCTGTCCGGTTCGAGGTACAGCAGGCGCCGTACGCAGTGGCGCGCGAGGGCCCGGTCGCCGTGCTCCAGCGCGAACAGCGCGGCGCGCTGCTGCAGCGGGGCCGACAAGGCCGCAGCCTCGACGGCGCGGCGCAGGCATTGCAGCGCCTCCTCGCGCCCGCCCGTTTGCGCCAGCGCGTGCACGCGGGCCATGGCCGCGTCGTCCGCCGCCACCGGCGCGGACGGCGCCGTGGCCGGCATCGGCTCGGAACGGCGGGCCGGCACGGGCGGCACGACGGCGGGCGCCACTGGCACCGGCACCGGCACCGGCGCAGGCTCAGGCGCCGGCAGCGCGTCCTTGCGGAAGAACACGGCATCTTCGAGGTACACGGGCGTGAAACCCCGGAACAGCCGGGTCGATGCCTCGCTCGCGTTCACGACGAGCCAGCCGCCGTCGACGAGGCAGTCGCGCAGCCGCGCGACGACGCGTTCGGCCTGCGCCGGTCCGAAGTACATGAGGACGTTGCGGCAGAAGATGACGTCCTGCGCCAGCGTCCCCGTGGCGGCCGACGGATACACGGCGTCGGCAAGGTTCAGGCGTGCGAAGCGGACCTGGGCGCGCAAGGCCGCGTCGATCTCGTAGCGGCCGTCGCCGAGCGGCCGGACGAACGGGGCCAGGTCCGCCGGGTCGGTGCGGCGGAACGACCAGCGCCGGTAGATGCCTGCGCGGGCGACGTCGAGGAAGGCGTCGTTCAGGTCCGTGGCGAGGATGTCCACCCGCCCTGGCGGCAGCTGGGGCACGTCGCGGCGCAGCGCCAGCGCGATCGAATACGGTTCCTCGCCCGTGCAGCAGCCGGCGCTCCAGATGCGCAAGGGACGCGCCGCGCGCCGCGCCAGCAGTGCGCGTGCCTGGTTGCACACGAGGTCGAGGGCGCGCGGCTCGCGCAGGAAATACGTCTCGCCGATGGTGAGGAAGCGGGCGCACAGGTCGCTGCGGGCGTCGTCCCACGGCCCCGCCAGCAGCCACGACGCGCAGGCTGCGGCCCCCGGCAGGCCCAGCGCGGCAGCCATGCGCTCGAGCGCGGCGTCGAACTGGCGCCGCCGCAGTCCCGCGAACGTCAGGCCCGTGGCGGCCTCGACCCGCTGCGCCGCCAGGTCGAACACGTCGGCGACCAAGGTGTCGTCAATGGCGCTCACCTGCCGCTCCCAGCGCCTGCGTCAACTGCGCCCGTTCGTGCGCGAACAGGAACCGGGCCGGGTCGACCACGAGGCACAGCCCGTCCGGCAGGCGCACCAGCCCGTCGACCCAGGCTGCAGCCCCCGCGGCATCCGGCCAGGCGGTGTCCGGGACGGCCGTGCCGGGGCCATTGACGGCGTCGACCACGAGTGCGCACGGCAGCCCGTCCGTCTCGACGATGAGGAATTGCTGATCGGGTGTGATGACCGTCGGGCGGCCGGTGGCGCGGAGGGCGAAATCGAGGACGGTGACGGTCTCGCCGCCCACGTCGAGGACGCCGAGCACGATGTCGGACGCGCCCGGCAACGGCACCGGCCGCGCGCTGAGCACGGCCCGCCGGACGGACGCCAGCGGCACGGCGAAGCGCTGTCCCCGGCAAACGAACTCGAGGATCTGCAACCCCGCCTGGACTGCTTTCGGTTGCCGCGAGGGCAACACCGCTTCGGGCGCAAAAGCGGAGGAAATCATGGGGCCTCCTGTCGATGCGATGCCTGGCGACCGCTGGCACTGTCACATGAGCCTGATCGTAGCGGACCTTGGCCCGGCCGTCTCAGTACCGTCGCGTGCCAGACCGGCGTATGTACACGCCATTCATGCGCACAGAATGGCCTGATGCACCGATTTCATGAAATTTCTGGCAATAAATCGCCCACGTGCACATTAAAATACCGCAAATCCGGCATTTGTGTCGTAAATTGAACGACAAGCGTTATCGATACAATGTTGCAGGAAATTGACATTGAACAGAGCGCGCGCCGTGCAGGCGCGCGCTGCCGGTCAACTCGCGAGATGGGCCAGCTTGCCCAGGCAACGGCGCTGGAAGCTGTCGAGGCCGTCCGTGACGAGCGCGTCGTCGTCCTGCACGGTGCCGGCGTCGATCAGCAGGCGCAGCTTGGCGATGCGGTCACCCTGCGCGAGCGCCCGCGCGAGGTTGGACGCGTCCGGCGCGCCCGCCTGTTCGATGGCCTGCGTGACCTCCGCCGGAAATTCCCAGTGGTGCGCGATACCGGCCGACATCTGCCGCCCCAGGGCCAGCAACTGGCTGCTGAATTCGGTGGAACCCGGGACGGCACGGTCCGGGCACAGGCGGAACGCGACGATCAGGCCCACGTTCTGCATCAGGCCGGCCAGGTATGCTTCGAACGAGCCGGCGGGGATCCCCGGCGCGATGAGGCTCGCGGCCAGGGCGCACCGCTCGGACTGGTCCCACACGTGCGCGCCGACCCGGCGCGCGAAGCCGTCCGAATCCATGTTGATGACGGGACGGAACGCGACGCGCGCCAGCACCATGCGCAAGCCGTTCAGCCCAAGCAGCTTGATGGCCGCCTCGACCGTGTCGACCTTCGTCATGGGGCGATAGAACGCGCTGTTCGCCTCGCGGATCACTTCCGCAACGAGCACGGGGTCCTGCACGACGAGGCGCGACAGGTCGGTGGTCGACACGTCTTCCTCGCCCAGGCTGTCGAGCAGCCGGGGAATCACTTCGGGGACGCGCGGCACGAGCCCGGCCGCGTCGACAGGACGGGCGACGAGCGCACGGACCTCGTCGAGGATCCGGTTTTCCACGTCCGGTGCCGCGTCGAAGCGGGCCGAGCCCGTCAGCCAGCGGTAATACGCCGCATCGATGTCGTGGCCGATGCGTTCCAGCTGCCGCGCCTGCTCCAGTTTCTGCTCGCCGGCCTTGGCCGCCGCCGCGGACTGGCTGGCGCCGCCGTCCGAACCACCCATCAATCGAGAAATCCAACCCATGACATGCCCCCGCGCCAACATATTGTTATGCGCTGGATTGTGTCAAAGAAATTGCCTCATGGCAATTCAATCCACATAGCGGGATCGATTTCATGACGGCGGGATGCGTTTTCCCGCCGATCCGGACAGGCTGCCGGCGTCAGAACAGGCGGATATTGCCGTCCTCGTCCCAGTCGACGCGGGTGATGCCGGGCTCGTCCTGCTCGAGGCGGCGCAGCACGTCGTCCTGGCCGTGCGCCGGCGCCGGTGCGGGACGCCGCGGCGCCAGCCGGTCGCGGCGCGCGAACCCTTCCCGCACCGTCGCGACCAGTTCCTCCTGCTGCCATGGCTTGGCCAGGTAGCGGAACACTTCGGCGCGGTTCACGGCATCGGCGACGTCGAGGATTTCCGTCGTCGCGGACACGACGATGCGGATCGCCTCCGGCTGCAGCCCCTTCATGAGCTGGAGCACGTCGGCGCCGTTCAGGCCCGGCATTCGGTAGTCGGAGATGACGATGTCGAAGTCCTGTTCGCCGGCACGGAGCACGGCCGCCTCCGGTTCGTCGAACGCTTCGATCACGACGTCGTCCGGCGGGAATGCCGCACGCAACGTGCGCCGCAGGGCGTTCAGCACGGACGGTTCGTCGTCAAGAATGAGAATGCGGCGCATCGGGAGGCCCTGACTTCACGTAGAGTTGCAATTGGATCGACGAGCGGCGCTCGTATTCGGCGAGCTGTTTCAGCATCCGGTCGGACAGGACGTGGTCGGCCGACAGCAGCAGCGTGCCCTCCGGGGACAGCAGGTCGCGGCTGAGCACCATGCCGGGCTTGAGCTGGGCCGTGCCCATCGCGACTTCCGCGATCACCTCGGCCACGCTGCGCCCGGTGCGGATGTCGTAGAACGCTTCGACGACCTCGGGGTCGTAGCGCTTGCCGCGGCTTTCCGCGACGAGTTCCGTCGCCTGCGCCGCATCCGCGCGGCGCTGCGCCAGCAGGCCCCGCTGCAGCGCCTCGAAATCGTGGGCCACCGCGAGGATGCGCGCGCCGAGCGGGATGTCGAAGCCGGCCGTGCCTTCCGGGAAGCCGGCACCGTCGAAGCGCTCGCGGTGGGCGCCGATGATGCGCGCCGCCTCGCGCAATTCCTCGAGCGGCATCAGGATCTGCTCGCCCAGGTGGGGATAGGTGCGGTAAAGCCCGAGGTTGTCACCTTTCAGCACCGACTCCGGAATGCCGATCAGGCCGTCCGGAAAACCGGTTTTGCCGATTTCGTGCAACAGGCCCGCCACGAAGATGTCCTGCGCCTCGCGTGCCGACAGGCCCATGCGCAAGGCGATGCGGCGCGCCAGGTCGGCCACCTTGCGGCCGTGGCCGGGCACGGCGCCGGCCCGGGTCTCGACCATGCTCGAGAACACCTTGATGAGCGTGAGGAAGTTGTTCTTGAGGCGTTCATGCGATGCCTGCAGCGACTTCTGGGCCGCGGACAATTCCGCCGTGCGGTCGCGCACACGCTGTTCCAGGGTCGCGTTCAGGTCGCGCAGCTGCTCGTTCTGCTGCCGCGTCAGTTCTTCCAGCCGAAGCTTTTCGCGCTGCAGCGCCTGGCGTTCCAGCGCATCGCGCACGACAAGCAGGATCGCGTCCTCGTTCCACGGTTTCGTGATGTAGCGGTAGACTTCGCCGCGATTGATCGCGCCGACAGTCGCTTCGTGGTCGGCGTGGCCCGTCAGCAGCAGGCGCAGGGTGTCCGGCCAGCGCTGGCGCACGCGCTCGAGGAATTCCGTGCCGTTGATCTCGGGCATCTGCATGTCGGAGATCACGATATCGACGTGCTCTTCTTCCAGCACGGCCCACCCGGCGGTGGCACTGCCTGCGACGAGGACCTTGTAGTTTTCGCGGCGGAACAGGCGGCGCAGCGAGGCGAGGATGTTCGGCTCGTCGTCGACGCACAGGATCGTGGCCGCGGGCGCATCCGTGCGCGTGGTGGCGGTAAACGTGTTCATGACCGTGCCTCCATGGCGCCAGCCCTCTCGATAATGTCATTCATAGCTAATCTTGCATCAAAAGCCGGCACGCTTCCTCGAACTGCCCTTCCGTCTCGCGGCACACGGCCTGCACCTGTTCCGGCAACAGGCCGAGATTGGCCGCGGCCACGCCGGCCATGCGTCCGTTCGGATCGAGCGCGTGCACCAGGCCGTTCGCGACGTGCACGATACCGGGGATGTCCGCCAGGTCGGCCGGGGCCGGTGCGTGGTGCCGGCCGATCGCGCGCTGGATCAGCGGCGGGAATTTCCACGCCTCGGCCAGCAGCTGGCCGGCGCGCTCGTGGTCCACGCCGAGCACGCGCAGTTCCACCGCGGAGAGGCCCGCGTCGTCGTACTCCGCGATCACCCGCGCATACTGCTCGGGAAAGCTGATCGCGAGAACGAGCCGGCCGATGTCGTGCAGCAGGCCGCCGATGAAGGCGGCGTCCTGGTCGAGCCCCGCGTGGCGCGCGAGGCTCTTCGCGCACAACGCGGTGGCGATCGAATGGCGCCAGAAATACGCGACGTCGACCTTGGGCTTGCCGGCGCCGCCGAAGCGGTCGATGACGATGCCGGCCACGGCGAGCGCCCGCGCGCTGTCGAAGCCGAGCACGACGATCGCCTGCTTGACCGTCTTGACCTTGGCCGGCAGGCCGTAGAACGACGAATTCGCCAGGCGCAGGATCTTCGCGGCCAGGGCCTGGTCGCGCGACATCTTTTCCGCCAGTGTCGTCACGTCGACGTCCTCGCGCCCGAACGAACTGATCAGGTCGAGCACGACGGAAGGCAGCGCCGGCAGGTCGCGCAGGCGCTGGACCACCTGGGTGAGTTCCACCGCGGTCGTCGTCATGCCGGCGCCGCCGTCCGGTCCTGCTCGATGACGATCAGCCATCCCCGCGACTGGGTGCCGTTCCCCATCGGCTGCACCCGGCACGCGAGGCGCTGCGTCCCCTGCCAGTGTTCGAACGCGAAGGTGGTCCCTTCGGACAGCGGTTCCGGCAGGCCCGGGAACAGCCGGCGCAGCTCGCACCCCAGCACTGCGCCTTGCATCTGTCTTTGCGCCGCAAACAACACGTGCGCCGCGCGGTTGGCCAGCACGATGGTGCCGGTATCGTCGCTCGCCAGTACCGGCACGGGCACGTTGTCGAGCGCCTCGTGCACGATGTCGAGGCTGATCTCGCCCCGTTCGATGTCGCTCTGCTGGCGCGCCAGCACGGATTCCAGCTGGCGGTTCACGGCCGCGAGCTTCTGGTTCGCCGTGCGCACCTCCAGCGTCAGCAGGCGGTTCTCGTTGGCCATCGCGCCGTACGCGACCGCTTCCTGGATATGGCTGCGCAGCTGCTCGTCGTCCCACGGCTTGGTGAGGAATTTATAGATCGCGCCGCCGTTCACGGCATCCGTCACCGTCTGCAGCTCGGTGTACCCGGACAGCACGATGCGCACCGTGTCCGGATACAGCCGGCGCACCTCGCGCAGGAATTCGACCCCCGTCATCTCGGGCATGCGCTGGTCGGACACGATCACGTCGACGGTGTGTTCCTCCAGCAGCTTCAGGCCTTCCCTGCCGCTGTTCGCGGTCAGGATGCGGTAGCCGTCGCCGCGCAGCAGGCGCCGCAGCGACGACACGATGCTCGTCTCGTCGTCGACGAGCAGCAAGGTGGGCTGCGTGCGGTTGAAGCGCAGCAGGCGCGGCGCCAGGCCGGGGCCCGTCTGCAGCAGCGCCGTCATCGCGTCGAACGGCACCGGCGCGGACACGAAGTCGCCCTGCACCGCGTCGCACATGTGGCGCGCGAGGAAATCGCACTGGCCTTCGCGCTCGACGCCGTCGGCGACGACGCGCATGCCCAGGCTGTGGCCCATCGTGACGATCGCATCCACGACGGCCGCCGCGCCGTCCGCATCGGGCACGCGCGCGATGAACGACCCGTCGATCTTGAGTACGTCGATCGGCAGGCGCTGCAGGTTGACGAGGCTCGACGAACCGGTCCCGAAGCCGTCGAGGCACAGCCGGATACCCTTGTCGCGCAATGCGTGCAGGCACTCGGCCAGCCTGTCCGCGTCTTCCGCCAGCAGGTGCTCGGCCAGTTCCAGGTCCAGGCAGGTCGGCGGCACGCCCGCCTCCGCGAGCGCGGGCAGGATCGAACCTTCCAGGTCGCACATCGAGAACTGGCGCGCGGACAGGTTGACGCCCACGCGCAGCGCCGTGAACCCCTGCGCGCGCCACTGTGCCGCGTGTGCGGCGGCATGGCGCAGCACCCAGTCGGCCAGCGCGCCGCCCAGGCCGCACTCTTCCGCCACGCCCTGCAGCATGGCCTGCGGCACGGCGGCACCGTCGTGGTCCAGGCAGACCGACGCTTCCACGGCGCAGATCGTGCCGGAGACGAGGTCGACCCGGGGCCGGTAGCGCAGGGACAGGCCGTCGCCCGCGAGCGCCTCGCGCAGCGCGAAGCCAAGCCGCAACCGGTCGAGGCCGCCGTCCGCGGGGAGCGTGTCGTCCCAGCGCTGCGTGCCCGCACCCGCTTCCTGCGCGCACGCGAGGGCGCGGTCGGCGGCCAGCAGCAGGTCTTCCGCCGTCCCCCCGCTCAGGGGGAACGTGGCGCCGCCCACGCAGCAGGTCACGTACACGCTGCGGTCGTCGTGTTCGAACGGTTCCGCCACAGCGCCGACGATCGCGCCGATGCGCGCCGCCACCTGCGGTTGCTCCGCCCCTTCCAGCAGCAGGAGGAATTTGTCGCCGCCGTCGCGCGCGACCGTCACGTCCGGCCCGGCGGCGCGCTCGATGCGCCGCGCGATCTCGCACAGGATGCGCTCGCCGCCCTCGTGGCCGACCAGCGCGTGGACCCGCTTGAACAGGTCGAGCTGCAGCGCGGCCACCTGCACCGGACGCTGGGCGCGCGCGGCGCGGCGCAGCGCGTGTTCGAGGCGGTCGCGGAACAGCGCGTGGTTCGGCAAGCCCGTGAGCACGTCGTGCGTCAGGGTGAACTGCAGGTCGCGCTGGGACACCGTTTCCATCGTCACGTCGCTGCCCAGGATCAGCAGGCCGGCACCGCCCTGCGCCGCGCTGTGCGGCACGGGTTGCGCAACGAAGTCCACGTAGCGCAGTTGCGGCACGCCGCCGGGACCGGCCAGGCGCACCGGCCAGGCGCGGTGCACGAGCGGTTCGCCGGTGGCGAGGGCCGCTTTCAACAGCGCCACGACGCCCTGCTCCGCGACTTCCGGCACCGCGACGTCGATGGGCAGGCCGAGCAGGTCGGCGCGTCCCACCAGCTGTTTATACGCGTCGTTCGCATGGGCGAACACGAGGTCGGGACCCACGAGGAAGGCGACGAAGCCGGGCGCATGTTCGAGCCATTCGAGCGCGACATAGCCCTCGGGGCAAGGCGCCGTCGACGCCGCATTGGGCGCGGCAAGATGTTGGGTGGCTGCATTCATGGCAGTTAAGCAATACTCGATGAGCTTGAGAGGGATCAAGCCGTATGTCGAGAATATAGAACATTGCCGTACGGAATGTTCACATATTTGCGGAAACTGTGTCGCTCTGAATACAGTCTGGACGCTCTGGCAACGCTGGACGGTGCGCGCCTGCTGCAACTTTTACAACGGTATGGCGGCGCGCTTGCCACCCTGGCGGCAGGCGGCGCCGCCAAGGCTTATCGACGCGGCTTCCGGGACCAGCCCAGCATGCCGAGGCCCAGCGCGAACAGCGCCGCCATGCCGGGCTCCGGCACGTCGTTGGCCGGAGGCGCCTGCAGGACGAAGGACAGGTTGTCCGCATAGCCATCGTTGTCGCCCGAGACGAGGCGCTCCATCGACAACCAGAACGACAGCTTGCGGGTTCCCGTCGGTACGAAGCCGTCGGTCTCGCGGTACATCAGGCCGGTCTGGTTGTTGCGGTCCTGCGGCGTCACCGGCCCCAGCACCGAGCTGCCGATCTCGTTGTCGTACGCGTCGAGGAACTGCACGTAGAACAAGGCGTTGTCGCCCTGGTCCTGCCAGCCGCCCAGCCAGCCGGTCAGCGCGTAGGACGTGTCTTGCGTGGTCGCCGTGCCGAAGTCCAGCGTCTGGTAGCCGACGGCATACTGGCCGAAGCCGGCGAACATCCTGTTGCCGCGATTTGCCGGTCCCGGCTGCGTGGGCAGCACCCAGTTGCTGCCGTAGTCCACGGCCTGGAACAGGTTGTAGCCCGCGTAGCCGGTCCAGCCGGCGGTACCGGCCTCGGCATCGCCGTTGACGACGAGGTTGCTGCCGTAGACGACGGCGGCCTGGCTGCTGCATGCCGCCGCGAGCAGCGCGGTCGCAATGAGGAATCGAATGTGCATGGGAGTCTCCTGGTCAGGCGATACGGTACTGGTCGAGTTGGGCCGCGCCCTGCATGGCCGGGTCGCTGATCGACGGCAGGCCGTTTTCCAGGTGGCCCGCGAAGCGCCGCAGCCAGCCGGGCATGCCGTTCACGCGCGCGCTGAAGTCGTACCAGTTCGCAGTCTGCGCCAGCGACAGGCGCAGGGTGCTGCGCGATCGCGCGGGCACGCGCACGTCGGGAATGCGGTTCGTCGTGTACTTGTTGGCGACGAGCTGGAAGCTGCACGGCTGGCCGCCGTTGTTCACGAAGTCGACGACGAGTTCGCCGGCCCGGCGGTCGGCGCGCACGACGAGCTCCGGCAACGCGGCGTCGACGGCGCGGCGCACGTCGCCCGCCACGTGGCGGTGGAAGCCGTTCGGCCCCAGCACCCACAGGTCGTAGGCGGCGCCCGTCGTCCACCGTCCCGCCAGCTGCTTGCCCGCTTCGACCGTGTAGCGGCGCGGGACCTGGTCCAGCGCGAGGCGGTCGTACACGTGGAACACGGCCCCCGCCTCGCCCGCGTTCTCGAACACGAGGTCGACGAGGCCGCCCGTGGCGGACACCTGCGCCTGCACCTGCAGTTCGTACGGCAGCGCCCGCGCGGGACGCACGCCCGCGGCCTGCACGGGTGCGGACAAGGTCGTCGGCGTGGCCGGGACTTTCGTGCCGCCGAGGCTCAGCGCCAGCGCGCGCCGGGCGGCCGTGTCGGGCAAGGCGACCGCGCTGTCGTTCGGGTTCGCGAAGTCGAAGCAGGACAGCAGGTTGCCGCTCACCGCGCGCCGCCACGCACTGATGAGCGGCTCGCGCACGCCGAAGCGCGCCTCGATGAAGCGCACGATCGAC
This sequence comes from Massilia sp. PDC64, assembly GCF_900101265.1. GTDB lineage: Bacteria > Pseudomonadota > Gammaproteobacteria > Burkholderiales > Burkholderiaceae_D > Telluria. The sequence goes on along the minus strand of NZ_FMZS01000005.1, from coordinate 233,415 downwards.
GAGTGATCGAAGACCTGCGAATTCACCCAGCCGCCCTTCGTCCACGGCGAGATGACGTACAGCGGCACGCGCGGGCCGAGGCCATAGGGACGGTGCAGCGTGCGCGGGTCCGCGCCGTTGAGGATGTGGTGGTACTCGCCCGTCGTGTCGACGGTCGACGCACCCGCGAGCCGGGCCTGCGCCGGATCGGGGCTGTACGTCAGGTACGACGGCACGGCCGGCGGCGGCATGTGGTCGAAGAAGCCGTCGTTCTCGTCGAAGTTGACGAGGAAGACCGTCTTGCTCCAGCTTTCCGGATTCGCGGTCAGGGCGTCGAGGACGCGCGCGATGTAGTCGGCGCCCGACGCGGGGCTCGACGGCCCCGGGTGCTCCGAGCCTTCCGCGGTGGCGACGACCCAGCTCACCTGCGGCAGGCGGTTGGCCAGTACGTCCGCCTTCAGCAGGTCGAGATCGCGCGTGCTGACGCCGCGGCTGCGCAGCGACGGCGAATAACCGGGGCGCTGGTACCACGCGTTGCGGAACGAACGGAAGCCGGCCAGCGAGTTGTCCGTGAAGTTGTCCGCCATGTTCTGGTAGACCTGCCAGCTGATCCCCGCCGCTTCCAGGCGCTCGGGATACGTCGTCCACCGGTAGTCCGTGCCCGGGTCCGGATTGAAGTCGTCGTGGCTGTTGTCGGTCGACGGGCCGCCCGCGGCGCCCAGCGGATCGTTATGGCCGGTGAACAGGAACAGCCGGTTGGTGTTGGTGCCGGTCTGCGTCGCGCAGTGGTAGTGGTCGCAGATCGTGAACGCGCGGGCCAGCGCGAACTGGAACGGCACGTCGCCTTCCGCGTAATAGCCCATCGAATGGTTCTGCTTGACGTTGCACCAGTCGTTCATGCGCCCGTGATCCCACGCCAGTTGCGCATCCAGCCACGCGTGCGGCGTGCCGGCCACGCGCATGACGGGGAAGTCCTGCACGGTATTCAGCCGGAACGGCGCGATGGCGCGGCTCTGCGGCCAGTTCGGACGGCCCGGCACCGGCGCGCCGCCGACCGTCTGCTGCACGAACACCGTCTTGCGGTTGAAGAGGTTCTGGCGGTCCATCACGGGAATCGGGAACGGATCGCCGAATCCCCGCACCCCTTCCAGCGTGCCGAAATAATGGTCGAAGCTGCGGTTCTCCTGGGTCAGTACGACGATGTGCTCGACGTCCTGCAGGCTGCGGGTGCGCTGGTTGGCCGGCAGGGCCAGCGCCCGCTGGATGGCGGGCGGGAACGACGCGAGGACGGCACTGGCGCCGCCGGCCTGGGCCAGCGTGCGGAGGAAGTCGCGGCGGCTCATGCACGCACCTTCGTGCGGGGGTACGCGGAAATAACGTTGTGCATTCGATTCACCTGATGGATGTCGAGGGAATCTTCAGCTTAGGCGTCAACGATGAAATGTTGATGACAAATTAACTTTTATGTGAACCGCGCGCGGGGCAGGTTTTACAAGCTCGAAAAAAACGTCCCTGGCTGCGGACGCACGCGGGGCGCTTTTTTGGGTACGCCCGTGCCGATGCCGATGAAGCACATGGCGCGCTCGTGCGACTCGAGGGCCAGCAGGCGGCGCATCGCGGGCGTGTCGAGCGCCCCGCCGCTCGCGAGGCCGCTGGCGAAACCCAGCGCCTGCGCCGCGAGCAGCACGTTCTGCAACGCGCAGCCCAGAGAGACCAGTTTTTCCTCGACCGGAATGGCGGTGCCCGGTGCGTCGACGAGGATGGCCACGAGCAGGCACGGTGCGTGAAAGGCCTTCGCGCGCGCGGACGCCCGCGCTTCATCGTCGGCTGTCGGATCGCGCGTCACGAGCGCTTCCTCGAACACGGCGCCGAGATCGTCGCGCCGCGCGGACGGGACCAGCACGAAGCGCCAAGGCAGCAGGCAGCCGTGGTCGGGCGCCTGCGCGGCCGCTTCCATCATCCGCGCCAGCGCGGCGTCGTCCGGACCCGGCGCCTCCAGGCGGCGCAGGGCCACGTGCCGGCGTGCCGCGAGCGTGTTCCACACATCGTCGCTCATTGGTTCATTCATGGACGCATTATAGGCTGCCGCTCGACGAACGCCTTGAACACGTCCAGGGTGCCGCGCCAGTACAGGTTCAGGTGCCGGTAGATCGTCTCCGTCGGGAAGCGCTCCACGGTCAGCCGCACGGCCGTCCCGCCCTCGACCGGATCGAGTACGAATGCGATCACGCTGTAGTGCTCCGGTACGTCCGCCAGCCCCGACACGGAACTCAGGTGCGTATAGCGGAGCAGCGCGCACGGCACCACGTCCAGCACGACGCCCTGGTTGCGGAACGGCCCGTGGTGCACGCCGCTGACGACGATGGGCGAGCCGGGCCGCCAGTCGGTGGCGACGTCGATGGCCATTTCCGGTTCGCCCATCCACGCGCGCATGGCGGCGGGATCCGTCAGCGCCTGCCAGACGGCTGCCGGGGATGCGGCGATGACGACGTTTTTTTCGATCAGGTGCATGGTCGGAGAGAAGTCGTGGAACGTGCACTATACCGTGCCGGTGTTGTATGGACGTCTCACCGTCGCGGCGTGGCGCGGCGCCGCATCCATATTGCTTGTCTTTATCGCATGTTTGGTATATTTTCGCAAATGACGGAAAACGTTTAACTTGCTATTGCGCTCTGAGCTGGCTGCGATTGGCGGACATTGTCTGCGCAATCGTTTTCCTCTCTCCATGCGATAGAGCGAACGTACCGTCTTTTTATTTCGCCGGAATTGGAAACGTTGCCAACCGCGCCGCGCCACCGGCCAGACCGATAACAAGGAGACCCACATGCGTTACCCCGGCACACCCAGGCCCGCCGCAGCCGCCATCGCCACCGCCCTGCTCGCCATGAACGCCCATGCCCAGGACGCGCGCCAGCCCGAGCCCCCGAAACTGGAAACCGTCGTCGTCACGGCGAACAAGCGCGCCCAGAACCTGCAGGACGTACCCGCGTCGATCACGGTCCTCGGCGACGCCGTGCTGCAGCGCTCGAACGTGCGCGAACTGGACGACCTGCCCGCCCTGTCCCCCGCGCTGACCCTGTCGTACGGCACCCAGCCCGGCAACTTCAGCATCAACATGCGCGGCGTCGGCACGTACTCGCTGGGCATCGGCGTCGAGGCCGACGTGGCCGTCATCGTCGACGACATTCCGCTCGGCATGCAGGCCAACGCGTTCAAGGACCTCGCGGACGTCAACCGCATCGAAGTGCTCAAGGGACCGCAAAGCACCCTGTTCGGCAAGAGCTCGATCGCGGGTGCGCTGAACATCACGACGAAGCCGATCGGCGGCCCGGTCAGGACCACCGCGACCTTCCTCGCGACGAACGACGACGAATGGCGCGCGGGTGTCAGCGTGTCGGGCGCCGTGTCCGACACGTTCCGCATGCGCGTCGCCGCCAGCAAGACGAATTACGACGGCACCCTGAACAACCTGACGACGGGCGGCAAGCTCAATGGCAGCAAGGGCGACAACCTGAATGCGAAGTTCGAATGGCGCCCGATCGACGACCTGACGTTCACGCTGACGCCCCACTACAACCGCACGGAAAAATTCTGTTGCACGACCGCGTTCACGTCGATGACGCCGGGCGGCCTGTATCGCAATGCGCCGCAGTTGCCGCAATCCGTGGTCCTTGCGGGGATCGCCATCAACCCGTCCAACCGCGACGTGCGCAACGATTACCCGACGGGCGGCAAGTTCCACGACTGGGGCACCGGCCTCAAGATCGACTACGGCCTCGCGAACGGCCACACGCTCAGCTCCATCTCGTCCTACAGCAAATACCACATGGACGACTACCAGGACAACGATGCCACCGACATCGACATCCTGCAATTCCTCCTGCTGCCCAACGGCCAGCCCACGCAGATGCACGGTGGCCTGTACCAGTACGGCCAGTTCAACGTGAAGTCGACGACGCAGGAATTCCGCCTCACGTCGCCGGACCGCGGTCCGATCCGCTACGTGGCCGGTCTCTGGTACGGCAAGAACGACCTGAATCGCGAACTGGCCAAGGTCCCGCTGATCCAGAACTACGGCACGAACTACGGCGCCGACGCGTGGAACGTCAACAAGGCGATCTACGGCCAGGGCAGCTGGGACTTCCGCCCCGACACGAGCGTCATCGTCGGCGCACGCCTGAACGACGAGGACACCGGCTACCGCTTCCGCCGCTACACGGTGCCGCCGCAGGCGTTCGCGCAGACGGAGTTCTACACGCGCTCGGACAGCAACACGAGCCGTACGTGGAAGCTGGGCCTCGAGCACCGGCTGAACAAGGATGCGATGGTGTACGGCACGATCTCGACGGGCCACAAGGGCATCGCGTACGACCTCACGTCCAGCTTCACGGCCGTGCTGGCCGCGCGTCCGCCGGTGGCACCGGAGACGGCACGGAGTTATGAAGTGGGCTGGAAGCAGAGCCTGTGGGACAACCGCGCGATGTTCTCGCTGGCCGCCTTCCGCACCGATTTCCGCAACTTCCAGCAGTCGGCCGGCTTCTTCGACTACGACGGCATCTTCCGCACGGCGCTGAACAGCATCGGCGGCCTGCGCACGCAAGGCCTGGAACTGGAAGGCAGCGCGCGCGTCACGCGCCTGCTGCAGCTGAACGGCAGCCTTGCCTATACCGAGGCGACCATCCGCGAATTCCGCAACGGCCCCTGCTACAACGTGCTGAACGCGGCCGGCACGGCGGCCGTGCCGGGACCGGGCTGCTACCAGAGCCCGGAATTCAACAACACGAACGTGCAGGACCTGGCCGGCAAGACGCTGCCGAACGCGCCGAAAGTGAAGCTGAACCTGGGCGGCCAGCTGGACGTGCCGCTGCCCGCGCTGCCGTTCGACGGCTTCATCGCCGCCACCACGCGCTACCAGAGCCGCACGCAGTTCTCGCTGAACCAGGATCCGAACACGATCCAGGGCGCGTACAGCATCACGAACCTCACGTTCGGCGCCGCGGACCGGGGCGGCCGCTGGAAGGCCACGCTGTTCATCAACAACCTGTTCGACCGCCAGTACGCGGCGGGCCTGAACAACAGTATCGCCAACAGCACATGGAGCCCGAAGGCGCCGAACACCCCGCGCGCCGTGAACACCACGGAATGGCTGCCGCCGCGCGACTGGCACCGCTACTTCGGCCTGCGTGCCGACCTCACGTTCTAACAACAACAAGGAGACGAGATGAGTAAAACGAGAATGGCCGTCGCCACCGCCCTGCTGGGCATGACGACGCTGCCGGCCGCCGCGCAAGAGCAGGCGGCAAACAGCGGCGTCGTCGTGGTGACGGGCATCCGCAAATCGTACGCGGACGCCGTCAACATGAAGCGCGAGACGCTCGAAATCACGGACAGCATTTCGTCCGACGGCCTGGGGCGCTTCCCCGACCTGAACGTGGGCGAGGCGATCCAGCGCATCCCCGGCGTGCAGATCAACCGCGAAGCCGGCTCGCGCAACGCGACGATCAACCTGCGCGGCCTGCCCGGCACATTCGCGCTCACGACGATCAACGGCATGTCGTTCGCCCAGCCCGTGCTGAACGGCTCCACGCCGCTAGGCGCGTTCAACTCGGACATCTTCAGCGCCGTGACGGTGCTCAAGAGCCCCAGCGCGGCCGAGCAGCCGGGTGGCCTGTCGGGCAACATCGACCTGCGCATCCTCCCCGCGCTGCAGAGAAAAGACGGCGGCGGCGTGACGATCGGCGACGAGTACGACGAACTGGGACGCCTCAGCACGCCGAACGCGTCCGCGTCCTGGAACAGGCACTTCGGCAAGGACCTCGCCGTCTTCGGCGTGTACGCGTACAAGAAGGAAAACTTCCGGCGCGACTCCACGCAGGTGCAGGACTACGACACGCTCGCGCCGGGCAACCTGGGGCTGACGCAGGCGCAGTTCGATGCGAAGTTTCCGAAGTCGCAGTACCCGACGGGCATCCTGTTCCCGGGCCAGATCCGCCAGACCGTCACCGCCAACACGGGCGCCACGCACAGCGGCGCGGCCGGCATCGGCTGGCGCGTGAACGGCGAGACGCGTTTGAACCTGACGGGCTTCGTCAGCGACCGCAAGCTGGGATCGTCGAACCAGTACCTGAACTACATCGACCCGACGGTCAACTCGCCGCTGTCGAACCTGGGCCCGATCTTCGTCATCGACCAGAGGAACGCGCAAGGCGTCGTCACGAAGCAGGCGATGATCAATTCGTACGACTACGCCAATGCGAGCATCACGGATTCGCTGCGCTCCGCGCCGCAGCGCCAGCGCACGCACGGGCTGACGGCGGACGTCGACTGGGAAAACGACGACTGGCATTTCAACGGCGCCGTGCACAGCTCGCGCGCGGAAAACCGCTCGGACCAGCTGGAGATCGACATCGTGCAGTCGGCCCGTCCCCTGCCCGGCAACAACGGCACGTCGGGCCATTACTACTCCGGCGGCACCGACCTCGCGCAATCCGTGCTCACGCTCGTCACGCCCACGGTCGGCCACATCAACCCGGGCCCGTACGACCAGCGGCCCGGCACGTCCGTCACGCAGGCCCGCAACGACGGCAACGACCGCTTCGGCGTGACGGGCACGAACGGCCGCGCGCTGACGGCCGTCGATGCCGTGTCGGCCTCTCTGGAGCGCAGCTTCGAGGACGGCTTCTTCAAGTCCGTCAAGGGCGGCCTGCGCATCGAACGCAACGACTTCAAGTCCACCGGCACGCGCAACACGGCCCAGGGCATCAACTTCGCGGCGATCCAGCCGTCGCTCGCGATCGCCAACCCGTACGTGCCGACGTTCGCGGACGGCTACATCCCCGGCTATACGAAGAACTGGGTCGCGGTCGACATCCCGGCCGTGCTGCGCGCCGTCACGCCCGTGAAGGTGCTGCCGGGCCAGACGCTGACGCAGTACGGCCTCGTGAACAACGATGCCGACCCGGGCTTCGCGTCGTACAACTTCACGGTGAAGAACCGCATCGGCTCCGCCTACCTGGCCGGCATCTGGGGCACGACGGTCTTCGGCATCCCCGTGAAAGGCAACCTGGGCGCGCGCTACGAGACGACGCGCGAAACGGTGGACTCGGTCGACACGAGCAACGTCACCGTCGCGATCCCGGGCGGCACGAAGGTCGTCACGACGCGCACGCCGCGCACCTTCGAGCAGTCGTACCGCAACTTCCTGCCGTCCCTGATCGCCAAGGCCGACCTCACGCGCAACCTCGCGCTGCGCGGCGCCGCCTACCGGACGTTCGTCCGCCCGCAGCCGCGCGACATCACGCCCGCCACCGTCGTGACGGAACCGGCGCAAAACAGCACGACGCCGACCTACAACGTGGTCCTCGGCAGCGCGGACCTCAAGCCGTACAAGGCGAATTCGTTCGACCTCGCGCTGGAATGGTACAACCGCCCGAACGGCCTCGTGGCACTGACGGTGTTCGAGAAGGACGTGAAGGGCCTCGTCGGCCCCGTGCGCGACATCAACCGTTTGTGCCCCGCCGACGCCACCGCGCTGGGACTGGGCCATTTGTCCATCGTGGGCAACAACTGCATGTCCGACATCCAGGTCAACGTGGGCACGGCGACGACGCCGTCGTACGTGCCGGCGCGCGTCGTCATCAACGGCCAGACGAACCAGCAGGGCATCAAGGTGCACGGCCTCGAGTTCAACGTGCAGCAGAACCTCGACTTCCTGCCGCCGCCGTTCGACAACCTGGGCGGCGGTTTCAATTACGCGTACACGACGATCAAGGGGAAGAACGACGACGGCTCACCGGCGACGCTGCCGGGCGTCTCGCGCAACAACTACAACCTGATCGCCTATTACGAGACGAAGACGTGGGGCGTGCGCACCGTGTACAACTACCGCGACGACTACGACCTCGCGGCGGGCGGCACGTTCAACGGCGCCGCGCGCTCCGTGAAGGCGCGCGGCCAGCTGGACCTGTCGGCCAGCTACAGTTTCATGGACGGCTATAAGCTCTCGTTCGACGCGTTCAATCTCACGAATGCCGTGCGCGAGGAGTACGAAAGCAGCCTCCTGAAACCGCGCCGGCTGGACGTCGACGGCCGCACCTACCAGGTCAAACTGAGCGCCGCCTTCTGACGGCGCTCCGGCGCCCTCAAGGCCCCGTCAGCTCGATGGTCTGGCGCAGCCGGATGTCGTCCGATGCACTGCCGACCATCAGCTCGAAGGTCCCGGGCTCCGCACCCCACGCCAGCTTGCGGTCGAAGAACGACAGCGTGTCGCGATCGACCGTGAAGCTGACCGTCCGGCGCTCGCCCGGTGTCAGGACAATCCGTTGAAAACCCTTTAGTTCCTGCACGGGCCGCACGACGGAGGCCACGGGGTCGCGCAGGTAGAACTGCACGACCTCGGCGCCCGCCACGGGCCCGCTGTTCGTCAGCGTGAACTGGAGGGTGATCTTCCCGTCCGGCGTCATCCGCGTGTTCGATACGCGCAGGTCGCCGTACGCGAACGTCGTATAGCTCAGGCCATGGCCGAACGCGTAGCGCGGCGTGTTCGGCGAATCGATGTACGCGGACCGGTAGACGGTGTTCCCGTCGTTCAGCACGGGGCGGCCCGTCCGGTATTGCTGGTAGCCGATCGGGATCTGCCCCATGTTGCGCGGGAAGGTCATCGGGAGTTTCGCGGACGGGTTCACGGCGCCGAACAGCACGTCCGCGATCGCATTGCCGCCTTCGCTGCCCGGGTGCCACGCGTACAGGATGGCGTTCGCGCCTTCCGCGACGTTTTCGAAGATCAGCGGCCGCCCGGCCATGATCACGACGACGGGCGTCTTGCCGATCGCCTTCAGCGCATCGAAGAGTTCCGCCTGACGGCCCGGCAGTCCCAGATGGGCGCGCGATTTCGCCTCGCCCGACATGTCCCAGCTTTCGCCGACGGCCAGCACGACGACGTCGGCCGTGCGCGCGAGGTCCAGCGCGGCCGCGAAACCTTCCGTGCCGCGGCAGGCGACGTCGCAGCCCGCGGCGTACGCGACGCGCGTGCCCGGTCCCGCATGCGTGCGCACGGCGTCGACCAGGCTCGCCATCGTGGCCGCATTGGAGTCCACGATCCAGCCGCCTTCGAGGTCGCGCCGGGCATCGGCCAGCGGTCCGATCACGGCGATGGAGCGCGTGCCTTTGCGCAGCGGCAGCGTGCCGGCCTCGTTCTTCAGCAGCACCATCGATTCCGCCGCGATCCGGCGCGCCGCCGCGCGGTGACGGGGATCCGCCAGCGCCGCCTTCTCGCGCGCGGGATCGGAGAAGCGGTAGGGATCGTCGAACAGGCCCAGTTCGAACTTCTTCGTCAGCACGCGCCGCACGGCATCGTCGACGAGCGCCATGTCCACCCGCCCACTGCGCACGAGGTTCGCCAGCGACGACGCGTACGCGCTGCTCTCCATGTCCATGTCGCTGCCGGCGGTGATGGCCTTCGCGGCCGCATCCGGCAGGTCGTCCGCATAGCCGTGGGCGACCATTTCGCGCACGGAGCCCCAGTCGCTGACGACGAAGCCCTTGAAGCCCCAGCGGCCCTTGAGGATGTCCCGCTGCAGCATGGCGTTGCCGGTGGCCGGGATGCCGTTCAACGTGTTGAACGAGTTCATGAAGGTGGCCACGCCCGCGTCCAGCGCGGCCTTGAACGGCGGCAGATAGGTTTCGTGCAGCAGGTGCTCGCTCATGTCGACGGCGTTGTAATCGCGGCCGGCGGTCGCGGCGCCATAGGCGGCGAAGTGCTTCGCGGTCGCCATCACGGATTCGAGTCCGCCCAGCTTCGTGCCCTGGAAGCCGCGCACGCGGGCCGCGGCGATGCGCGATCCGAGGTAGGTATCTTCGCCCGCGCCTTCCATCACCCTGCCCCAGCGCGGATCGCGGCCGATGTCGACCATCGGCGCGAACGTCCAGTGGACGCCGGCGGCGGATGCCTCGCGCGCGGCGATGCGGGCCGATTCCTCGATGGCGTCGAGGTCCCACGACGCCGCTTCGCCCAGCGGCACGGGGAACACAGTGCGGTAGCCGTGGATGACGTCGAGCCCGAACAGCAGCGGAATGTGCAGGCGCGACTGCATGGCCAGTGCCTGCACGCGGCGCGTCTCGCCTGCGCCGCGGATGTTCAACATGGAGCCGACCTTGCCTTCGCGGATATCGCGCTCGATGTCGCGCACCTTGTCGGTGCCCGGCCCCGTGCTGAAATCCTTGCCCGACAACTGGTTCAACTGGCCCACTTTCTCGTCCAGCGTCATTTGCCGCAGCAGCGCTTCCACGCGCTCGCTCACATCCGCCCGTGCCGCGCCCGCGAGCGCCATCAACGCACAGGCGATGGCCGTGCGCGCAAAACGTTTTTTCTCCATGTGGTCTCCCTCGAGGTTATCCGCTGCAATATAACCTCAAGTAAAACGTTTTACAACGCTGGCGGACGGCTTACCACTCGACGGCGCCGAAGCCGCGGAAAGGTTGCCAGGAGTAGTAGAGACCGACCGTGTCGCGCCGCTGCTGCCGTTCCGGCACGTTGGCAAACGCGAACGTGCGGCGCGACGTGATGTACTTGAGCGCGACGGCATGGCGGCCCGTCAAACGGTAGGTCAGCGTGGCGTCGCCCCGGAACACGCGGTCCGTGCCGCCCGTCTCGGGACTGGTCAGTTTGCCGTTGAAGAATTCGCGTGCCGTCAGGTCGAGCGCGACCTTCTCGCCGCCGATCACGCGCAGCGTCAGCATGGCCTGCGGCGCGAAGCCGTAGTTGTACTGGCCGCTCGTGCTGGCGCGGACGGTCCCGGTCGACGTATAGCCGACGCCGGCCGACGCATGGCCCTGCAGCGCGAGGCCGTCGGCCACCCACCACTGCGCGTTGGTGCCAAGCGACAGGCCCGTACTCGCCACACGGAACAGTTGCGGCGCCAGGTAATCGTAGCTGCCGTACAGCCCCGCGATGCCGCGCACGTTGCGCCCGCCCGCGTAGGGCGCACCCCACAGCAGGCCGCGCGAGGCGAGGCTCTCGATGCCTTGGATGTTCGACAGCCGCAGGCGGAACAGGAAATAGTCGAACGGCCGGCAGTACGTATAGCCGGGTTTGCCGGGCAGCCCGTAGTCGAGCGCGAAGTCGGCCGAGACCTCGTTGCGGTGCGGCGCCTGCGACGGCCCCACGTTCCTGTGCGAGGCCCCACCCGCGCCCAGCTGCAGCCGCGCATAGACGTCGGGGCTGTTGCTGGGCCAGATCCCGGACCCGCGCCCCGGACGCACGAAGCGGTTGAACCCGAGCGGCGGCGACACCGCGGCCGCGGCGGCTTCGCGCCATCCGGGCGACAGGCCATACCCCTGCTCCAGCACGAGGTTCGCCATGCGGTACAGGGATTCGCCCAGGAAGCTGCCGCCGAAGCTCGTCGTGATCTGGTCGTTGCGCGACGGCGGCGTCGTCTCGCCCGCGATTTCCCACACGGCGCTGCCGGCGAACGCGAAGCCCAGCGATTCCCAGAACGACAGGCCGTTGCTGCGCGCGAGGCCGAAGTAGACGGAACCCTGGTAGGGATGGCCCAGCTGGTTGATCTCGAACGGATCGCGGTCGACCACCCAGCTGCTGTGCAGGTTGCGGCGGATCGAGCCGACGCTGACCCCGTAGTCGTCCGGCCGGACGAACGCGTGGTCGACGCGGTTCAGCAGCAACTGGAAGGTGGCGATTTCGAGCGCCGCGGCGCCGTAGCTCTTGTAGGGACGGCCGTCGTCCGCTTGTACGGTTTCCCGCAGCGGATCGTCGTCCGCCCGGACGGCGCCCGCCGCCAGCACCAGCAATACCGCCCAGGCGCAACGGCGCAGCGTGAATGTCTTTCCCATGTTCCTCTCGACAGCGAATGAGCATTGTTAATTTAAATATAACGAATGCTCACGATCGATGTCGCACGGAACCGGATGAGTCAGAACAGCACGTCCCAGGTGACGGTGACCATCTTCGCGTTCTTGGTGAAGTCGTACGCGCTCGAATCCTTCACGGAATCCCACTGGACCTTCAGGTCCATGTTCTTGCGGAAGTCCCAGCGCACGCCGGCGAAGCGCGTGTTGTCGTTCTGCGTGGCCGTATAGGACGCGGTCTGCTTTTCCTTGTACGAGGAAAAGCCGGCCATTGGCGTGAACTGGCCAATGCGGTAACCGACGGTCGCCGTCCAGCTGGACGACTTGTAATCCAGCGCGGGACGCATGAAGCGGTTGGCTTCCGCGCGCACGATCCAGTTGCCGTAGTCGATGCTGCCGGACAGGCCGATGATGCGCTGGCGCGTGCCACGGGCGAACGTCGGCTCCTCGCCCGGCGGGTACATCGACAGGTCGATCGAGTTCTGCATGTAGATCAGGCGCGCGCCGAACACCTCGTTGGATACGTCCAGGTAGCCGCCCAGGATGTGCTTCCAGTCGTCGTCGACGCGGTAGCCGTAGTAGATCTTGCGCTGCTCGATGTTGTCGTGCGAGGTTTCCTGGCCCGCGAACACGTTGGCGGTGACGGCCCAGTCGCCGAAACTGCGCGAATGCCGGACATTCACGCCGTTGTACGCGCCGACCTCCCAGCCGTAGATATCCTGCGGCACCCGCGCCCACGGCAGCGTGTAGCCGATGTAGACGCTGTCCGAATACGCGTAGATCGGCAGGCGCCGGCGGCCCACCTGGACCGTCGTGTCGGGCGCCACGTCGTACGAGAGATAGGCCCAGTCGACTTCCGGCTTGCCGTGTTCCGACGCGCGCGCCACCGCCTGCACGGTGCCGGACAGCTTGTCCGTAAAACGGTAGCTGGCCTGCAGGCCCACGAGCGATTCGCGCGCGAGGCTCCATTCGTTGCCGTGGTAGACGGCCCCGTGCTCGTAATTGCCGATGAAGCAGGGGCACGGCTGGCCCATGAACTCCCCGTCGGATTCGCCATAGGCCTTGCCCGCGGTGACGGTGGCAAAACCGGAAATGCTCAAGTCGCTGGCATGTGCCATGCCGACGCTGGACAACAGCGCGGCGATCATCAGTTTCTTCATTCTTTTGCGTGGTTAGTTGGCGGTGGCGATGACCTTGACGGTGGCGTCAACGTCCTTCCTGTCGATGTACCCGACGGCGTTCGGGTCGGCCGCGACGGCCTTGCGCATGGCGGCGCCCGAGTCCACCTCGGCCGGCGGCGTGCCCGTGCCCGTGAAGATCAACTTGCCCCAGATGGCCTGGACCTGGACCGGGTCCTTCTTGCAGGCCTTGGCGAAGAACTCGTCGCGCAACGGGTTCTTTTCCGTGAGGTTGATCGGCGTCGGCGACTTGATCTTGCCGAGGAAGGCCTGGCATACCTGCGTCACGGGCGGCGCCAGCGACGAGTGGGCGGACACGATGATGCTGATCTCGGCATGCGCGGGCGCCACGGCGAAGGCCGCGAGCGCCACGGCGGATGCCGCGGCGGGAAGGACTCTCTTCATGATGATGGTGTGGTGTTGAAAAGGATGCGGGTCAGGCGCGGCGCAGCGCCACGGGCCTGTTCGATGCGGACAGGGCGAGCCTGTCGGGCACGGCCGGCTGCGGCGAGCCATCCTGGCGCGCCAGCGTGAACACGCTGACGACGGCGGCCAGGCTGGCAGCCTGCTCGCGCAGCGCGGTCGCGAGGTCCGCGGTCTCTTCGACGAGACCGGCGTTGCGTTGGGTGTCCTCGTCCATCTGTGCGATCGCGTCGTTGATGCGCTCGATGCCGGCGGTCTGCGCGTTGCTCGCTTCGGCGATCGCGGCCATGATGTCGGTCACGCGCCGCACGCTGTTCACGATCTCTTCCATCGTGCGGCCCGTCTGGTCGGCCAGTGTCGTCCCCAGTTCGACCTGGGTGACTGAGCGCCCGATCAGGCCCGTGATGTCCCTGGCCGCGGCGGCCGAACGCTGCGCCAGGCTGCGCACTTCGTTCGCCACGACGGCGAAGCCGCGCCCGTGTTCGCCGGCGCGTGCCGCCTCGACTGCCGCGTTCAGCGCGAGCAGGTTGGTCTGGAATGCGATGCCTTCGATGACGCCCACGATGTCCGCAATTTCGCGTGACGATGCATGGATCGCCTCCATCGTGGCGATCACCTGCCCGACGACCGCACCGCCCTGCGTGGCGACTTTGGCGGCGAAGCCGGCCAGTTCGTTGGCCTGCGCGGCATTCGCCGCGTTCTCCTTCGCGGTGCCGGTGAGCGCGCCCACCGACGACGACGTCTGCACGAGGGCCTGTGCCTGGTGTTCCGTACGCTCGGCCAGGTCGCCATTGCCCTGCGCGATGTGGGCCGAGGTGGCCGCGATCCTGTCTGTGGCGCCGCGGGCCTCGCTGACGATCCGTACCAGGCTGCCGTTCATGTGCCGCAGCGCGTGCAGCAGCTTGCCCGTCTCGTCGCGGGCATCGACGGCGATCGTGCTGGTCAGGTCGCCCGCGGCGACGGTTTCCGCGACCCGCACCGCCTCGTTCAGCTGGCGCACCAGCATGCGCGCCACGAGCAGCGCGAACGCGAGCGTGACGACGAGGCCCAGCGCGCCGGTGACGGCGCCGCCGAGCACGGCCCGGTTCGACGCGTCGGTCGCCGCGGCCACGGTCCCCGTGAAGCGGTCGCGCGCGGCCGTACGGAAGTCCGCCACATCCTTGCGGTAGGTTGCCAGCGCCGCGGCCATCGCCTGCAGCCTGTCCTTGGCCGGCATGCCGCTGTGGCTCGCCATGGCGTCGGAAATCGCGCGGGCCGTCTTGTAGTAGGTATCGAATTCCGCCGCCAGCCGGCCCAGCTCGGCCGCATGCGCCGTGTCGAGCGCGCGCAGGCGGCGGTAGTTGTCCGCCACTTTCACGGCGAGGGCGTCCGCGGCGACGATCTGCTCGGGCTCGCCCGCGGCGGCCGCCGAATTCAGCACGTCGATGATCTTGTCCAGGGCGGCCGTATTCTCCGTCATCGCATCGAGCACCGGGTACTGCACGTCACGCACGTCTGCCAGGCGCAGGTTGTTCTGCTTGAACACGATGGCCGTGAAAGTCAGGTAAGCCGCCATGCACAACATCGCGATGGCCGGGGCCAACAGGACTTTCCACAGCACGGGCAGGCGGCTCAGCATCTTCACTCCACGCGGAAGCCGTCGGCCGGCTCCTTACAGTTGACTTAAGGCAAATGTTATCGTGTATTTATTCATTCTGGCAAGAAAATAATTTCGTATAGACAACATTTGCGAAGTTTGTGAAACGCCCTGCCCTAGACGACGCCGTCGCCGAACGACTCGGGCCGCCGCGCCAGCAAAGCGGACAGCCGCTGCAGGCCCGCCTGCAGGCGAGCCCGGTCCTTGACGCTGCCGAGCGAGATCCGGATCGCGTTGACTGTCTCGGCGCCCGTCGCGAACACCTCGGCCGGCGTCACGGCCAGCCCCTCCCTGTCCGCCGCGCGCGCGAGCTGGTACGACTGCCAGTAGGCGGGCAGTTCGAGCCATACATGCAACCCGTCGCCGGTGCCGTTGTAGCGCCCCGCGAGCACGTCGCGCGCCATGCGGTGGCGCAGGCGCGCCTCGTTGCGCACGCCTTCCATCAACCGGTCGGCCGAACCGTCGAGGATCCATTGCGTCGCCAGCGCCGCCGTCAGCGGCGCCGCCATCAGGGCGAACGACCGCAGGGCGACGAGGAAGCGTTCACGCTCGGCCGCGTCGCGCACGAGCACGAACGCGATGCGCAGGCCCGGCGTGAGGCATTTGGACAAGGTCGAGATGTAGAACGCGCGGTCGGGCGCAAACGAAGCGACGGGCGGCGGTGGCGCCTCGGCGAGCAGCCAGTACGGATCGTCCTCGACGATGCGCACGTCGCAGCGCTGCGCCACCGCCGCCAGCTCCTTGCGGCGCCGTGACGGCATGGTGGCCGCCGTCGGATTCTGCAACGTGGGGTTCAGGTACACGAGCCGGGCACGATGCCGGCGGCACGCCGCTTCCAGCGCTCCGGGCGACATGCCGTGCCGGTCCGTCGCGACCGGCACGATGCGGCGCCCGAACTGGGTGGCGGCGGCGCGCAGGCCCGGATAACTGGTCGGCTCCGCCAGGATCACGTCGCCAGGCGCCGTCAGCGCGAGGATCAGCGCCGCGATCGCCGCCTGCGCGCCCGGGCAGACGACGACGTGTTCCGGCGGCACGCTGCCGAACATCGGTGCGATCCAGCGGGCGCCTGCCTTGCGGTCGGCGCCGCTGCCGCCGCCCAGGTGATACGTCATCAGCAGATCCGGGTCCGTCCGCATCAGCACCTGCGCGAGGCCCTGCTTCAACAGGTCGTCGAAATCGACGTCGCCCGGCGGTGGCGGGATGTTCATGCTCAGGTCGAGCACCGACGTCAACTCGACCTTCGGCGCCGCCACGTACGTGCCGCGCGCTCCCCTACCCTCCAGCAGGTGCCGGCGCCGTGCTTCGTCGTACGCACGGGTGACCGTGGTGAGATCCACGTGGAGCGCCGCCGCGAGCCGGCGCTGCGGCGGCAGTCGGTCACCCGGATTCAACCGCCCATCCGCGACCGCTTGCTGGAGCGCATCCGCGATCTGCAGGAAACGGGGGCCGGCATGGGGCTTCAGCTTTGGCAGCCAGTCCGGCGCCTCGTCGTCATGTACGGTTTGCATGCGCGAGATTGTGCCTGAATGTATGGAATGTTTGCCGAGGTTGGCTCAACACCTCTGCAAATCGCCCTTGAGCTGCGCGACCGTCGGCGTCACGACCGCGAGAAACGCCGCTTCGCGCGCCCGGCGCGCGTAACCGCCGTTGTCGGTGCGCAGCAAGGCACGCCCACCCAGGGCCTGCAGTTCCAGCGCGACGGCATCCGACGCCAGTGCCACCATCCGCAGGCGCAGCGCCAGCAGGTCGCGTGGCCGTTCGCGCAGGCTGCCGTCGTCGAGGCCCGAGGCCAGCGTCCGCCGGTAAGCGGCGATGTCCGCATCGAGCGCGTCGACTTCGCCGGACAAGACCGAGGGCCTGCCGTCGAGCGCCGCCCGCGCCGCCCGCAACGATGCGCACGCGAGCCCAAGTCCGAGGCCGCATTGCAGCCCCACGAACGTGGGACGGATCCCGGGCAGAAAGACCCGCGCCTGCGGATGGATCTGCCAGGACGCCTCAAGCGCGACATCGTCCAACCGGAGCGCAGCCGTGTTGGTACCGCGCAGGGCAAGCAGGTCGAGGTCGGGTTCGCGCGCCACGCCCGGCGCGTCATGCGGGAGCGCGAACACGGATGGATTGTCGCCATGTTCGTCTCCGACGGCGATCGCAGCGACAAAGCCCTGTCGGCGCAGGTTGGTCGCCCACGACACCGCGCCGTTCAGCCGTACCCCGTCCGGCGTCGGCACGCCGGCGATCCGCAACCGGTCCAGCCCACCGAGGAACTTCATCGCATTCGACAGCCCGGGCGCGCCTGCAAGGCGCCCGTGCAGCAGATCCGGCATGAGCCGTTGCACGAGATCGCGGTTGGGACTCGCCAGCAGGCAGGCCATGAACGCGCGCTGCGCCCAGAACACGAAGGCGGCGCTGAGCGAATGTTCGGCCAAGGCGGCGATGACATCGACGGCGGCACTCGGGGCGCGAGCGTCGCCGCCGTCGCGTTCCGGCACGGCCACCGTGAACAGGTTGGCTTGCGCCAGGCGAGCCAGCAACCCGTCAGCCTCCGCCGTGTTCGTGTCGAGCTCCTCCGCGTGCGCGTCCAGCCATGCAAGCAGCGTTTCATCCATTCGTACCATCGTTTCGTCCTCTGTGAAATCGTACGGTAGCGATGCTAGATGAAATCAAGATCCATACAACCCACGGCTCGTCCGAACGAGTTGTCGCGTCGAATCAGTTGCCGGTGTCGGATCCCATTTCGTACTGCGGCTTGTCTGATGCGTTGTACGGCCAACATGCCAGTCGCGCACAAAGCAGATGACACCTAAGGACACCTAAGCCGCACGTCAGCGCGGCCAAGATCATGCGGTACATTCCAACCTCCACGGCTTTTCGCGTGCACTCGTCATCACTGCGCGCAATCGAACTGCGCGATACCCAAACGCTTGCGCTCGCGGTCCAACGCTTGCCTGACTTTGTCCGTGGATCCCATCACTGCGGGTTCGAGGTTCCTGCTGGCGGTGGCCGAATAGCAATAGCCTCCTGGTTTGTCGCCATTGGATAAATACACGACAATTTGATCGATATAGCCTTCGAAGGAATTTGCCTTGACGGACATGCTGGCAGCGATGTCGAGCTTGCCATCGCCGTTGATGTCCAGATAGCGCACGTCATGAAAACCTCGGCACGTGTCGGCGTTCACGTCCATGGGCACGTCGACCAGAACCGGAACCGCCTCCGTGTTCTCCACCGTCACGAGGCGGCAATACGCGTTAGAAATCCCTTTGAACCGCACAGTTACCGGTACCAGCAAGCGCCCGCCCTGTGGCGCGGACCAATACAGCGTCTTTTCCGGTTTCAGCGACGAAATCGGCTCCTCTGGAAAATCGTCGCGATCCTTAAAGACCGACGCGGCGCGCACCTTGACGTCGTTGACCTCCGCAGCAGTGGCCCGGCGCATGCCGTCGTCTGCAGCCGCGTAAAGGTGGGACGCACCGAGCAAAGCGGCACAGAGAACGAGCGTACGGCTAACGTGGCCGCTGCGGTGTGAAGTCGACATAAACATTGTAATTTCTTTCTCGGTAGGTCACTGTAAAAGTACGGGTCGCATCGGTTCCCACGGCATCGCCAAGAAACCGTTCCACATACACGGCATATGACTGCCGCTCGGCGAAACCATATCCGCCGCCGTTCACGAGGACAGACGCACGGCCGACGGCGTCTGTCGTCACGCCCTGGTCGGCCGTACGGTTGATGTTCAACTGGCCGCCGCCTGTGTTCTTGGACGTCCAGTAATAGCCGGCCGAATCGCAAGCATAAAACGGAGACGTTGCGATGTCGTTCGGGTCGTAGCGCGGGAACCACTGCCGCGCCGCCTGAGTCACATTTCCATGGCGATCGCGAGGATCCGCCCAATAGTGCAAGGACGTGTGCGTGATCCGCTCGTCGGCATAGCGGTGAGTCGCGGCGACGTCGGCAAAAGCGCGATAGACACCGTAGCTGTCGTAATTGCCTGCCCAGGTGAGCTGCATCGCACCGCGCCCGTAAAACGCCTGGTAATACTGCATGGCCGGTGCGGGCCAGAACATGGTGCCGTTGCGACGGCGCTGCTGGTGTGCTCGGCCCAGTTCTTCCATCGTTCGCCACAGCGCGGTTTCGATATACGTCTGCGCCAGAAAATGGATCTGCCGCGTGCGCGACACCATGCCGAATTTGCGCATCGTCTTGTTCAGCGGCGTCGCATACGGCTGCATGCGACCCTGAGCCGTGGCCCACGGGATCGACGCGGCCTGCGCAGCGTTCGGACCGGAACGGCGCGGCAGCAACTGCGTCAGCTCGTCCACGCTGAGCCACGTGCAGCGCCGGAACTGGCGCATGAATTCGAGCGGATGCCAGTGCCACTGGGCCGCATGCAGGGGCGCCGCGTCGATGCATAGCGCCGTGATGTGCGCTTTCAGTTCCTCGAAATCGGCCGCTTCGAGCGGGGTTGGGTTTTCCGGGGACGCTGTCTTCAGCCAGCCCCACCGCGCATCGATTGTCGCCGCGTTCCATTCGGACGGGAATTTGCAGACTGCCTTAGCCAGGCGCGCGGCGACGGTCGCATCGCCCATGGCCGCACGCGCCTCTTCCGGCGTCACGGCACCGTCGCCATCCCGGTCAAGCCACCCGCGCACCGTCGCGGAATCGCACCGGCTGTCGCCATCTGCCGCGTCGTCGACGAGCGTCCAACCGCACCAGTCGGGCAGGTCGGCGTCGCTGAACTTCCGGATCGCTTCCACGTTCAGGTTCACCCATCCTGCACCGTCCGGATACGCGATACGGCGCCAGTGCGGCAGCGTAACGGGAATCGCCGCCTCGTCCACCGTGTTCACGCGACGGCCGAATCGCAGCATTTCAAACACCGTCGTCTGCGGAGGCGCCGACGCGGCAGGGAAGGCTTTCGCGATCGCCTTCGCCGAATCGAACAGGCGATATTCGCCATCTTCCTCGCGCAGCGACGGCGCAAGTTCGCGGCCATCGGCCTCGCATGTCGTGACCACGAGATCGCCCCGGTCGGCCAGGGCACCTGCACCGCCCGCGTAGCGCATCTCGACGATCAATGGCCGGTCGGTAGTGTACACCGGCTGTAGCGCAACCAGCGGCGGAAGCGGAGCCCGAGCATTCGGCTTCGGCGGCTGGTGATGCGCTGCCGTGAGGTGGGGCACCGGTTGCGATCCAAAGATCCGTGTGCCCGCGGGCAGCACGAAGTACAGGGAGCCGTACACGGCATCCGTGCGGCCGTCACGCGTCCGGTCGACGGCGCCCTCCGTACGGCCCGTCAGCTTGCGCAGGTTGACGTCGTCGCACACGATCTCGAAGTGAATCTTGCGTTGCGTGCTGCCGTAGATCTGGCCGGCCTGTCCGATCTCGTCCTTGCGGAATATGCGACGCCCGGCTGCCAGCGCCGGGTTGAGCTGCGCGAGGTGCATGTACAGCGAAAAGAAGACGACTTGCTCCGCGTTCGCGCCCGTGCCGATGGCCGACTCGTGGCGCACCAGCACGCAGCCGTTGTCTGTCCAGCCGCGGTAGTTCTGCGGGTGATGCGGATCGTCGACGCGGGCCGTCGGTGCGCGCAGGTACACGATCGTGCCGTCTGCCACGGCACGCACTCGCTCCGGGCCGCTCGGCCCCGCCGGCGCCGTCAAGTGCACGCCGCCGTGCCAACCAAGCTGGAAACTCAAGGGAAATGAGCCATCGCCCGGCTGGCCGCAGATCATCGCGGCGGCCAACCAGCCGTCTTCGGACTGGTTCGCCTGCCGCACGGGCAGAAAAGGAGGACTGATCAACATATTGACTACAAAGAGAACGGATAGCTGCGTTTTGGCGTATACGGTGCTGCCGGCAGCAAAGGCAGATCGACATCTTTTCGGTCGGGCCCGCTAAAACTCTTCTTCCCCGCATGCACCGCAATCTTCCCCGGACACTGCACCGTAATATTCCCACCCTCGATGGTGATATTCGCCCCATCCGCCGTCGACAAACTGATCCGCTTCGCCGCCGCCCAATCCACATGCGCATTCGCACTAACGACATGCACGTCATCCCGCGCCTGCACATCGAGCGTTCCGGCCCGCGCCTGCACGTCGACGGCATCCTGCGCCGCGATCATTTGCAGCCCGACACCGCCCTCGCCCGCCTTCACGGCACCGGCCAGAACGCCGATCGCCTGGCCCGTATGCGCACGCCAGGCGCCGCCCGTGACGAACTGCGCATCCTGTCCACTCATCAGCGTAACCGTCTCGCCGTTCGCCAGCTGCACCGAGTCCGCCGCCGTCACGCCGAGGCCCGCCTTGGCCGACACCGCGATCACGGGCGCGCCGAGGTGCGGGAGTTTCGAAGCATCATCCAGCGCCACCGTGCCGGCGACCGCATCCAGCATCGCCCGCAACGGCGCCGCCTTCGCATCCAGCGCGCTGGCATTGGCCTTCGTCGCGCCCAGGTGCGCCGCCATGCCCACGGTCTTGTGCGTCACGGCCGCGTCGCTGAACGTCTCGCCCAATTTGACGGCCTGCTTGAGCAAAGCGATGCCGGCCACGTTGTCGCCCGCCGGCTCGCGTGCCGACGCGTCATGGTCGATGCGGTAGCTCGACACGAGCAGGCCCGCGCCCGCGCGCAGCGCGCCGTAGGCATCGGTGCGCAGTTCAGCGCCCTCGCCGCGCAGGCTGCCGCGGTAATTGTCGGCGCCGTGGATCAGGTGGCCCAGGTTCAGTTCCGTCGCCGCGTGCGTCGTGCGCAACTGGACGCGGCCTTGCGCGTCGGTGTCGTCGAACAGGAGCTGGTTGTAGCCCGCGCCGCCGAATTCCTTGGTGCGCACGCCCCACTGGGCCGCGGCGTTGCGGTGGCCGGCCAGTGCGGCCGACGCGCCGTGCCATACCGGGCTGTTGCCGCCGGCTAGATTGCCCTGGCCGGACGTCGCGTGGTCGTGCGCGGCGTCGAACGGATCGGTGCCGGCGTCGCGGTGCTCGCCACCCGGTGTCGGCGTCACGCCGCCTTCGCCCTGGCCGTTGTACAGGGCGCCCACGATGATCGGCCGGTCGATGTCGTTCTCGATGAACTGGACGAGGACCTCCTGACCGATCCGCGGCAGGAACTGGCTGCCGATGCCGCCGCCCGCCAGGCGTTGCGCCACGCGCACCCAGCACGTGGCGTCGCCGCTGTCCTGCCAGTGAAAACGGATGCGCACGCGGCCCAGGCGGTCGCAATACAGTTCGTCGGCGCCGCGCGGCATGTCGCTGCCGTCGGGGCCGACGACGATCGCGCTCTGGGCGCCGGCCGCCGTCGGACGCGGGTGGCTGCGGCCTTCGCTCCCGTCCAGTTGCGGACGCCACACCACGTCGGCGGCGACGGCTTCGAAGCAGTTCCCGTAGCCGCTCGTGCGCGCCTGCGCGAGCGCGAGGCCGAAGTCGTCCGGCAAGTCGTCGCGCAGGGTTTCTTCCAGCAGTTCCGGGATCGGGCCGAACAACTCGGCCAGCGCGTCCTGCGCCCGCGTCGGCAGGTTGTTCACGCCGACGCTCGTCACGCGCAGGACCGTGAACGGCGCCGCCGCGCCGAGCGCGCTCACCGGTGCGCCGGCCACCGTCAGGCGCGTGCCCGCGCGCAGCGTGCGCAACGTCGAGCGGCCGCGCCACACCTGGCTGCGGGCCTCGCGCCCTTCCATCTGCAGGTCGGCGTAGCGACGCGCATCGGCGCCGTCGGCATACTCGTACTGGCCCGGCGTGTCGAACGATTCCAGCCACGGCAGGCGGCCGTTCGACAGCCGCGACGGCGAGTTCGCCGCGACCGCCTGCTTGCTCTTGTAGTCGTAGCTGAGCACCGTGACGGCGGACGCGCCGACGCTGCGCAGCGCCGCCAGCGCCTGCACGCTGTCGCTCTGTTCGCGCGCATGCGCGCCGTGGAAGCGCGCGCCGCCCGCGGCGATGCTCGGGTCGTCCGCCACGGCGGATGCATCGCGGCTGTCCGCGAACAGCACCATCCGCGGGCCATCCTCCGCCTGTTCGAAGCGCCAGGCCAGGCCTTCCTCCGCGAGCAGGCGCTCGACGAACGCGAGGTCCGATTCGCGGTACTGGCAGCAGTAGCTGCGCGGGTTGGCCCCGTCCATGAACGGACCGACGTCGTCGCTCCAGCGCCAGCGCGTGGCGGGCGCGTATGCCGAGAAGACGTCGTCGACGATGTCGGTGACGGACTTGTCCTGCCATACGCGGCTGTTGCGCACGTGGGCCAGACGCCACACCCAATGCGCGATGCGCACGCGGTAGCGCGCCAGGCCGCCGTCGCTGCCCAGTTGCGCCGCCGCGCAGATCTCGCCCGCGAAGTCCGCGCGCGTGCCGTCCGCCAGGGTGACCTCGAGGGCGGCCGGCCGGCCCAGCAGCGACGTCGGGTCGATCGCGGCGCTGGTCGACAGCGCGATCACGTCGCGTACGCCGAGCCCCTGCACTGCGTCGTCGGCGACGAACGCCTCGACCAGCAGTTCACCACCCGGCAGATCGGAATCGCCGTCGCCGATCCGCAACGCGTACAAGCGTGTAACGCTGTCGAATCCGGCAAGGGCAGCCAGGGCTGCCAGCGCATGGGTCATCGATTGCTGCTGCAAGACACATTCTCCAACTCATCCATACTTAACAAACTTAACTTTACGCTAATCGAACGCTCCACGCCATAGTCTTAAAGAAACTGCATCACTGTTACAAACCGTGAATAAGAACATGGTTTTGCCCAGCTATAATGCGGGAAAAATATTGTCTGCATGTAACATTACATGCTGAAGATTTGTAACGGATGGATGAAAGCATGGCAGGACCATTGATTGTGTTGGGTGACAGGACATCGCACGGCGGCACCGTCGTCGAAGCGTCGACGCTGAGCGATTGCGACGGCAAGGGCATCGCGCGCGTGGGCGACATGACGGTGTGTCCGCGCCATGGCCGCTCCCCCATCGTCAGCGGCGACGACACCTTCATTGTCGACGGCAAGGCCGCCGCCCGCCATGGCGACAAGGCGGGTTGCGGCGCCGCGCTGGTCGCGGGCCAGCAGGCGACGGTCGATCATGTTTGATCGGCGCCGCCGCAGCCGCGTGCGGAGACGTGCCTGATGGGCGCCTGGATCCGCGGCAGCGTCCTGACGATGCTGACGTTCGGTGCCTTCTGGGGTGGCGCCATCTGGACCTGGCGCAGCACCGGGCGGGCGCCTTCCACATCCGACCTGGTCACGTACCTGGTCGCGCTGCCGCTCGTCGTACTGGCCGGCGTGCTGCTGGTCCGGCGGGTCGCGCGCGCACAACCGGCATCCGTGCCCGCTGCCGCTGCCGCGCCGGCCGTCGCAGTCCCCGCCGCGGTGGCGCGCCTGCCCGCACTGGCGCTGGTCGATGCGGCCGTGCGCACCCGTCACGGCGACTCGGTCGACGACCTCGCCGCAGCCCTCACTGCGCACCGCGCGCGCCCCGACCTGGACCCGGAACTCGTCGACGACGCCGGCTATCCCGTCATGACCGTGCGGGTGCCGTCCGCCGGCGACGCCGCATGGCGCGCCGAGGCCGAACCGTGGCTCGTCGCGCAGGGCCATGCCGACGTCGGTTTCGGCGATGCCCACTGGCGCGCCCTCGAACTGGCCAGCGCCATCGCGAGCGAACTGGCCGACGCCGCGGCGCTCGCCGCCGTCGACGATCCGCTGCTGCGCATCGTCCCGCTGGCGCCTGCCGACTGGACCGCCGTCCAGCGCACGGCGGCCGGCGCGTGGCTCGCGCACGTCGCCACACGGGCCGGCTGGGCCGCCGACAAAGTGGCGGTGAGCCCCGCCCCGCCGGGCGAGCCCGCGGCTGCCGCCAGCGCCCTGCTGTCGGTGCTGGCAGGCCAGACCGACGATGACGCGGCGCTGACCATCCTGCTCGCCTTCGATTCGCGCATCGACCAGGCGGTCGTCGACCGGATGTCCGCGGAAGGAACCCTGTTCATCGCTGCCCATCCGCAGGGCCTCGTGCCGGGCGAAGGCGCCGCCGGCCTGCTGCTCGCCGCGACCGCCGACGCGGCGCCGACCCTGCAGGCGGCCAGCACCACGCGCGCCGCATCGGCCGACGCGGCGCCGCGCGTCGACGCCGCCGACCTGCGCCGGCTCGCGCAACGGGTGCTGGCCGAAACGGCTGTCGACACCTTCACCGTCTCCGCACTCATCGCGGATGCCGACCACCGCAGCAGCCGCGTTCTCGAAGCGATGGCGCTGGCGCACGACGACCTGCCGCACCTCGACGCCGGCATCGACGTCAGCACCACCGGTCCGGCGTGCGGCCAGTCCGGTGCCGTACCGTTCCTGGCCGCGCTGGCGCTGGCCCGCCGCCACGCGCTGGACGGCACCGGCGCCGTCCTGTGCGTGGGGAATGCGGATCCTGTCCATCGTAGCGTCGCCGTGGTCCGCCCAGCCGCTGCCACCGTCTCCGCCACCGTCTCCGCCACCGCGTGATGAGTCTCGCGTCCACCCACGTGTCGGTCGGCTACTTCGGCAAGATTCCGAGCCGCGGCGATTTCGTCAAGGGTTCCGACAACCCGGCGCTCGTGAAATTGCTGGACGACTGGCTCGCGCGCGCCATGGACCTCATGATGGCCGACGCGCAGTGGAAGACGCACTACGACGCGGTCGCGCCGCTGCACTTCGTCATCGCCGGACCGCGCCGCCGGCATGCGATCGCCGGCCACATCGTGGCGAGCAGCGATGCGTCGGGACGCCGCTTCCCGTTCCTCATGATGGGCATGCTCGACGTGGCCGAACCGGGCGCGTTCGTCCCGTCGGCGCCGTTGCTGCTGGGCCGCCTGTGGAGCCGCCTCGAAACGCTGAGCCACGGGATGACGACGGCGGTCGACGCGGACGGGCCGCTGCGCGCGGCGGCCGGCCAGGTCGTGGAGCTCGACCTGCGCACGGATGGGCATGAGGCGGCGTTCGCCGACTTCATCGAACTGCAGTCGGTCGACACGTTGCAGGCACTGCTGACGCAGGCCGGCTACGCGGGCTCGGTGCGCCAGGTACTGCTGGCGCTCGGCCTGCTGCTGCAGCCTGTGCTGGCCAGCAGCACGAGCCGGCTGGAGAAAAGCCTGGTGCTGCCGCTGCCGGCCGATCCGCTGTACCGCGGCCTGGTCGGCGCCTACTGGATGCACGCGATCGCGCCGTTCCTCGCGCGCGCCGATATCGAGCTCGCGCTGTTCGTCACGCGCCTCGGCACGCGGCCGCGCCTCGTCCTAGGTTTCGGCGGCGCGTCGGCGCACACGCTGCAGGCGATCATGGATCCGCGGGCGGCCGGCGAACGCCATATCGCGTTCGATGACCTGGACTGGGTCGAAGACCAGATGGACACCGACTATGCCGTCGACAAGGTGTCCAGGCACCTGAAGCGGTCGGACGTCTCGCTCAAGTCCGCGCTGGATGCGCTGTGCGCGGCATTCATCGGCACCTGAACCATGCGACAACGAGAACCCCGCGTATGCTGACACCCTCTCTTCCACTGACAGCCCAGGCGATCCAGGCGCTCGTGGCGCGCTTTACCCAGTCGAGTCGCGTGCTGCGCCTGCATACGCCGCTGGGTGACGACGTGCTGCTGGCCGAATCGCTGCACGGCGAGGAAGCGATCGACACGGGCTACCGGCTGCGCGTCTCGGCCCTGTCGACGGATGCGGGCCTGCCGCTCAAGTCGCTGCTGGGCCAGCCCGTGCTGCTCGAACTGCTGGCCGGGCCGTTCCAGGGCGTGCGTCCGTTCCACGGCCACGTGACGGCGGCCGAGATGGCGGGCGCGAACGGCGGCCTGGCCCGCTACACGCTGACGATCGAACCCTGGACCGCCTTCCTCGCGCTGGGCCGCGACAGCCGCGTGTTCCAGGACAAGTCGGTCGTCGACATCATCGACACCGTGTTTGCCGCGTACGACGGCAAGGGCAGGCTGGCGCCGGCGTGGCGCTTCCAGGTCGACCGGTCGCTCTATCCGCAGCGGAGCCTGACGACGCAATACCAGGAAAGCGACCTCGCGTTCGTGCGGCGCCTGATGAGCGAGGAAGGCCTGTTCGCGTTCTACGAGCACGTGGGCGATCCGGACGGCGCGACGCTGGGCACGCACACGCTCGTCATCGCCGACAGCAACGACGCGTTCAAGCCGAACCCGCAGGCGCTGGTGCGCTTTACCCAGTCCGGCGCCGTGATGCGCGAGGACAACATCGACCGCTGGCGCACCGAGACGCGCCTCGCCACGAACGCCATCGAACTGCGCAGCTGGGACTACCGCGCGCGCCAGGTGCGGGACGTCGGCGCGGCCGGACAGGATCCGGTCGAACTGACCAGCCGCGACATTCCCGGCGTGTACGCCTACACGAGCCGCGAACACGGCGCACGCATCGCCGAGCGCCAGTTGCAGGCGCTGGAAGCCGGCAAGGTCGTCCACGTAGGCGCCGGCACCGTGCGCACCTTCAAGCCGGGGACGACGTTCACGCTGGCGGACCATGGCGCATGGGACAGCACGGCGGATCCGTTCCTGCTCGTGCGCGTGCGGCACCTCGCACACAACAACCTGGATGCCGATACCGCATCGACGCTCGTCCGCCACCTGGGCCACGATCCGGTCGCGGCGCTCAACGACGAGATCCTGTCGGCCAGCCTGCACGCGCGCGGCAAGCGCATCGCGGAACGGCCCGTGTACCGCAACAGCTTCGAGGCGATTCCCGCCGCGACGCCGTACCGCGACAGCCAGGTGGATGGCCACGGCCGGCTGCTGCATCCGCGCCCGACCGTGCAGGGCCAGCAGACGGCCATCGTCGTCGGCCCGCCGGGCACCGCGATCCACACGGACCGCGACCACCGCATCAAGGTGCAATTCCACTGGCAGCGCGGCGAGGCGAGCCACAGCCGCCTCGATCATCCCGAGCCGCACGGCCACACGGGTGCGCCGGCCGACGACCGCGCCGGCACCTGGGTACGCGTGGCGACGCCGCTCGCGCCGGTCGCAGGCGCCAACTGGGGCAGCCACGCCCTGCCCCGCGTCGGCCAGGAAGTGCTGGTCGACTTCCTGGACGGGAACATCGACCGGCCGGTGGTCATCGGCGCCGTCTACAACGGTGCGGGTGCGGACGACGCGCAGCACAACACGGTCGTGGGCGGCCCGGGCGCGGCCACCGGCAACGCGGGCGCGTGGTTCCCCGGCGCGGCGGGCGCTCACGCCCACGCGGCCGTGCTGTCCGGTCTCAAGAGCCAGGCGATGCAGGCCAGCGGCAGCGGCGCGGGCGCGTACAGCCAGCTCGTGTTCGACGACACGCCGGGCCAGGCGCGCGTGGCGCTGCAGCGGCATGCGAAAGCGCATCGGGGGACGGCGGAGCTGAATCTCGGGCATCTCGTGCATCAGACGGATAACCAGCGGCTGGGGGCGACCGGTTCGGGCGCAGAGCTCAAAACCGAACACGGCGCAGCGGTCCGGGCCGGCGCGGGCATGCTGATCAGCGCCGACAGGAACGGCGACGGCGGCGACGTCCTCGACTCGACGCAGGCAATCAGCCAGATCGACCAGGCGAACGAACTCCAGAAGACGCTGGCGTCCACGGCGGAGAAACACAACGCCCGGGTCGCACAGCAGGCGAACGCGGACAAGCTGCCGGCCGTCCTGGGACTCGGACGCATCGGTGACGTCCTCCGCGCACGCGACGACGACAGGGGCGCGGCAGCGTATGCGGACGCGCACCTGCAGCTCTCGGCGCCGGCCGGCATTGCAGCGCTGACGCCGGCCGCGGCCGTCGTTCATGCCGGCAGCACGAGTGCGATGACGGCGGGCCAGGACCTGAATTTCGCGGCGCAAGGCGGTACGTACCACAGCGCGAAATCCGGCATCAGCCTGTTCACGTACGGGAAAGCCGGCAGCACGACCAAACCCAACCAGGAAACGGGCATCCGGCTGCACGCCGCGAGCGGCAAACTCAGTACCCAGAGCCAGGCCGGCGCAACGCGACTGACCGCGGACAAGGCCGTGACGGTGGCAAGCATCACGCAATCGGTTCAAGTCGCGGCGCGGGACCACGTCCTGATGACCGCACAGGGCGCCTATCTCCGGCTGGCCGACGGGAATATCGAAGTGCATGGGCCGGGGAAGATCGAATTCAAGGCAAGCATGAAGGAATTCGCGGGTCCCGCCGGCCAGCCGCCCGTATTGCCGGTGTTCCCACAATCGGGCAATCTCGTCGTCCAGGAGGAATTCAGCAATCGTATCGACGTATCGAATTTGTTCAACCCGGACGAAATCGCTGCAGGCGTCGCCTACAAGCTCACCCGTGGCAATGGCCGGATCTACGAAGGCACCCTCGACCGCCATGGAAGAACACAACGAATCTTCGGCAAGGATGCGGAAGAGGTCGACGTACTGGTCGGAGACGGCGAGTGGACGATCGACATCGCCGCGAACGGTCCCGGTCCACGATGCGATTGCAATTCACATGAACACGATCATGAGCACGACAATGATGAATAAATCCACCAGCCGCAGAAGCGCAGGCGCTTTCGCGCTGATCGTTCTGTTCGCGCAGACCGCCTGTGCAGAATCGAGCGGCTTTTCGCCGCAGCCCTTCCCGGCCAGCGCCGCACGGTACGAAGCCCGGCTGTTCGAGTTGACCGAGCCCGGAGAAAAACATTACGACGCCAGGTTTTCGGGAGAATTGCGCAAACTGTTCGCGCCGCTGGTGACCAAGGATCGCAAGATTCTGGCGCGGGTGACGAGCGGTCCGACTGGAACCGGCACCTATCTGGCCGGCGGCGGGACCGGCTACGTTCATTACTCCATCTGCCAGGCGCACCAGTGCGACACAACGACGCTGGACATCCTGTTCGATCCCGCCCGCCAACGGATGATCGCAAAGCTGCTGGATCATTGCACCCCGCAATGGTTGGGTCAACCCGACCAGAATGAGATGCAGCTGCTCGACCAGCGTCAACGGGCCAACCACCCGGCGACGATTGATGCGTGCGCGGGTGCGAAATGAGCAAAGGAGGCATGCCGGAATTCCTGACTGCGCTTTTCGCGAGCGAAGGCGGCGGCACGCTCGACGTCGAGAATAAATTCGGCTACATCGGCAAGTATCAGTTCGGCGAAGATGCCCTGCTCGATCTCGGCTATTACAAGGGCGACAAATCGAAGAACCGGACCGCGCTCGGCAAATTCAAGTACGACTGGACTGGAGACTGGACGGGGAAAAACGGGGCAACGAGCAAGGACGTGTTCCTGAAAAACGAGGCGATCCAGGATGCCGCCGCGCGCGACTGGGTCAATCTCCTCTGCAAGCGTATGAAGCGTTACGACCTGGCGAAGTATATCGGCAGCACCATCGGGGGCGTCGAGATTACGGAATCCGGCATCATTGCGGCCGCCCACCTCAAGGGGTTCGGCAGCGCGAAGCATCCTGGCGTCATCCAGTTCCTCCGCTCGAACGGCGCCACCGACGGCAGCGATGCGTTCGGCACTAAGGTATCCGATTACATGCGCAAGTTTGCGGATTACGACCTCGGCTGCTGCGACCATCTCGTCGTTAACTTGTGCGATCGCGAAAAGAACCCGATTGCGGGCCTCATGTGTGAAATCCGTGTAGGGAACAAGGTCATCAAGAAAGGGCCGACCGACAGTCGCGGCTCGGCACCGAAAGTTCCCCTACTTCCGGAGCACACGGCGTACGAGGTTTTTGTTGCCAAGCTTGAAGGCGGCATGAAGATGGTGGCGAGATTTGGTGCGCCCATGGCCTCGGCCATCGTCACCCTGATCAGTCCAAAAATCAAGGTCGCGACCGCCCTGGAACAACACCGCGGCGATGCCGGCCCCTATCGCGCGGGAAAGGCAAAGGCACCGGCTTCTCCGGCAAAAGGCGGCAAGGCAAAAACCTCGGCGCAGCGTGGCGCCAGAGGCAACCCGGTCGCGGTTGCACATCCGCCCCCGCCGGGCAACAAGGTCCTCAGTGGCGCGGCATGGGAAGCCCAATTCCCGACAAGCAAAAGTCTAAATGATCTGACGCCCGCTTTCGAGAAAAAGGTCAGCAAGTTCATCGACGCGCTGAAGGCAGCAGGTGTACGTGTGCGCATTTCGGCGACATATCGACCGAAGGAGCGTGCCTACCTGATGCATTACTCATGCAAGATCGCCGATGGCACCATATCACCGGACAAGGTCCCTCCCATGGACGGCGTGAACATCGAGTGGGCGCACAAGGATTCATCGGGCAAGCTCGATGTGCGGGCTTCCCGGGCGGCCGCCCGTGCAATGAAGGAGGCCTACGTCATCCGCTATCCCGCCGCGTTGACGAGCCGGCATACCCAGCGCAGGGCGATCGACATGACCATCACCGGCTACGCTAACAAGACGGTCAAGGATGCGAACGACAACGACGTCAAACTAGCCGACGAAAACGACCTGTTCGCATTGGGGGCAACGTACGGCGTCGTCAAATTGAAAACGGACCCGCCTCACTGGTCCGATGATGGACATTGATTATTGGAGAACCATGAAGTCGATTTATATTTTGTTGTTGTCCCTGTGCTGCAGCCTCGCGCATGCCACCGACACGCCGGAATTTTATGTGCTTGACGTGCGCCACACCGGCGAAGCCGTGCTGCACGCAAACACCGATCATATTCCGAAAGCGGACCAGCAATACGCACTGGCGGACACCGGTGCGGTCAATTGCTGTTTCCGTTTCGGCACGAAGCCCGGCATGCGCAAGCCTTCGATCAAGATCGATGAAGATGCCCCGCCACTGACCTCGTCGATTGGCGAAGAAACGTATCAGTTCCCTGGCTATCTGACGGCGCAGCCCGGTGCCGGCAAGCGCGCTGCGAGCGATACGCTGGCTTTTGGCGTCGTCGGCATGACGGGCGTGAGCGCGAAGGGAAAAAACACCTATGAAGTCGCATTGGCGGGCGGCGCCAAGCCGCTATTCGTGCGGAAGTGCCTGGGCGCGGAAGGCGTCAATTTCCGGCTTTATCATGACCTGGCCGAGAAAAAGCCTTTCGTGACGTATTACTTTGCGCTTGGGTACGATACGAAGCCCGATTGCCGCTGAGCAATCCGAGACCGGACCAGACACTCTGGACGCCCCATGATAACGACACTCGCGCACATCGCGGCCAACCCCGAAGACGGCTCGCCATTCTCCGCGGCGGTCATCGGAGCGCTATTCGACAAGCCCACGATCCTCGCCTCATCTACGGCAAACGGCGTACCGATGACGGTGCAAACGCGCTCCGATACGAAATCCGGCCGCATCATCCATACGTTCACGCGGGGCGGCATCAAGGTCGAGATCTCGGAAGATACCTTTGCGGACTGACACCTGCCAGCCACCATGAAGATCATCACGCGTATCGTTGTCCTGGCCATTGCCACGATGGGTCATTGGGCGTCCGCCCGGCAGATCGACGTCGCCGAATTCCTCCGGGAGCGCGGCGCGGAGAAGGCTGAGCTTCGTCAACTGGCGCGCTCGCCCAGTCCGGCGGTGGTACCCGTCGGGTTTTATGAAAAGGACAGCGTCGTGCCGAGCTGCGGACTGCTCGTCGCCGCCCCGCGCGCTGCGAAGCCACGTTACATCGACATATTGAGTGCGGATGGCGGCAGCACGTTTCCGGCATGCGTCGCGATCCCGTCGATCAGGTCGTTCCACCTGCAGGGCAGGCATTACCTGGCCATCGAATATCTGGACCAGGACACGCGCGACGATACTTATCGCTATTTCCATTACGTGTACGACGACCCTGTCCTAGGATTTGTCGAGGACAAGAACCTCAACGACGAGGTCCCGTCCTCGGACGTCAAAAGAGAGGCCGACGGCGTCAAGCTCGCGCGCGCGGCGATGATGCGAAAGACATTCCCGCAATGGCGCTTCCTGGAACGGGACTTCATCGCGGACGATACGTCGTCCTTTGCCACCTTCGAGGACCGCAATGCCCACGCCTGCCATTTCGCGGCGGAAGCCGGCGCCCGACCGCTATCGGCAAACCTGGCGGACGTGGCATCCGCGACCGGGTGTGCCGGCGTCCTGGCGGCCACCCGACTGGTCACGCCCCGCGCGACGTACTACATCGCCATGTTCAAATCGAACGGCGGCAAGCAATTGGTCGCGGTCGCGTCCCTCGCGAGCGACGGCACGATCAAGGTCGAACAGGACCTGTCTGCGAACATCAACGGCACGGGCGCGACCCGCGACATCAAGACGGCAAGGATGGCGCTGTCGCAACGCCTGGGCGCCCTCCGCAATCCACCAACCCGACAATGACACCGTTCTGACATGGATCTCGCAACCTTAAGCGACGCACTCCGCCGCTTCGGCACCGGGCTTTCACAGCACGCCCGCCTGATCACGCTGGCCAGCGCGCACGACATCGCGCTGCCCCAGGCCCCGCTTGCGGAACGGGTGCGCGGCCGGGAAGCCGTCAATGATTTATACCGTTTCGACGTCGACGCACTGAGCACGTCGACGGATCTCGATCTCGAGGGCTTCATCGGCGAAGAGCTGACCCTCGGTCTGCTGCAGCCCGACGGGTCGCGCCGCGCGTGGCACGGCATCTGCACCGCGGCCGAATGGCTGGGCGCGGACGGCGGCGTCGCACGCTACCGCTTGCGGCTCGAACCGGCGCTGGCCCTTCTCCGCCTGCGCCGTGACAGCTACATCTTCCAGGACAAGACCGTCCGCGACATCGTCACCGAACTGTTTGCGGACTACCCGCAGCTGCGCTTCGATTTCGACATCACGCAGGACCTGCAGCCGCGGCCCATCTGCACGCAGTACCGCGAAAGCGATTACGATTTCTTCGCGCGCCTGCTGGCGTCGGAAGGCCTGTCCTGGCGCTTCGAACACGACCAGGACCTCACGGCCGACGATGGCCAGGCGCGCCACCGCGTCGTCATCTTCGACAGCGCGGCCGCGTTCCCCGCGACGCCGGGTAACGCCGCCATCCGCTTCCACGGCGTGCGCGCGACCGATACCGACGACGCCATCGACGGCTTCCGCGCGCGCCGGCGCGTCCAGGCGAACGCGGTCTCGATCAGCAGCTGGGATCCCGCCCAGGTCCGCGCCCCCGCCGCCGAACAGCAGTCGATCCTGGACGCCGGCGAGCTGCCGCTGCTTCCGGTGTACGACGGCGCGGGCGAACGCATCGCCACCGACGCCGGCGCGGCCGACCTGCTCAGCCGCCTGATGCTGCAGGCGCTCGAACTGGACAACAAGCTGTTCGAAGGCGAAGGCGCCGCGCGCCGCCTTGCCGCGGGCCATGCGTTCATGCTGACGCAGCACGACCGCTACCCCGACGGCGACAACGAGTTCAAGGTGCTGTGGGTCGAGCACGAAGCACGCAACAACATCGGCGCGCAGATCGCGGCCGTGGATCGCGGCGGCGTCGAACCCGGCACCTACCGCAACCGCTTCGGCTGCGTGCGCGACGCCGTGGCCATCGTGCCGCGCGCGACCGCCCTGCCCCAGCCGCACACGGCGCTCGGTCCGCAGACGGCCTTGGTCGTCGGCCTGCCGGACAGCGTCGCCACCACGACGCGCGATCACCAGGTGCGGGTGCAATTCGCCTGGCAGCGCGGCGTCGCGGCGAACCGCGGCGGCCTCGATCACGACATGGACGACACGGGCTGTGCCCCTGGCAATGACCGCTCGGGGACGTGGGTACGCGTCGCCGAAGCACTGGCGGGTCCGAACTGGGGCTCGCAATTCACGCCGCGCATCGGCACCGAAGTGCTGGTCGACTTCATCGACAACGACATCGACCGCCCCCTCGTGGTCGCGCAGCTGTACACGGGCGCGGATGCGCCGCCGTTCGCGGCGGGCGTCGATTCCGGCGTCGACCACGCGGGCACGATCTCCGGCATCCACACGCAGACGTTCGACGGCGCCGGCTGGAACCAGTGGCAGCTGGACGACACGCAGGGCCAGCTGCGCATGCGCCTGGCCACGAGCACGGCGGCCACGCAGCTGAACCTCGGGCACCTGGTCCGCCAAGTCCCGGGCAGCGCGCAGCGCGGCAACTATCGCGGCAGCGGTTTCGAACTGCGCACGGATGCCTGGGCCGTCGTACGCGGCGCGGAAGGCGTGCTGCTGACGACGCGCGCACGCTCCGCCCAGGGTGCGGGCGTCACGTCCACGCAGATGGACGCGGCCGAGGCGGTGGCCAGCCTGAAGGCGGCGCAGTCGCTCGGCACCACGCTGCTGGATGCAGCCGAGGGGCAGCATGCGCTGACCAGCAAGGCTGCCGTCCAGGCGCACAAGGACTTCCTCGCGCAGATCGATCCCGCCGACAAGGGCAAGTTCGGCGGCCCGGTCAACGGCCAGGACGCCGCCAAGCCGACAGCGGGGTCGCGCGACCTCGACGCATCGTCACCCGTCGAGAAGTTCGGCGCGCCCGTCGTGCTGATGGATTCCGCCGCCGGCATCAATTGGGCGACGCCCGCGTCGACCGTGCTGTTCGCGGGCCAGCATCTGCACTGGACGACGCAGTCGGACATGCACATGACGGCCGCGTACACATCGTCGTCCGTATCGGCGGAGGCGACGTCCCTGTATGCGCACGAAGGTGGCATCCAGGCGATAGCCGGGAACGGGCCGGTGTCGGTGCAGGCACATACGGACCAGCTCGAGATCCTGGCAGACAAGGAAGTCACCGTTATCTCGGTCAATGACGGGATCGAGGTCAAGGCGAGCAAGAAGATCGTGCTGCAGGCCGGGCAGGCGTCCATCACGTTGGAGGGGCGGGATATAACGTTTGCTTGTCCGGGGACGTTTTCCGTCAAGGGCGGGCAGCATGTGTTGGATACCGGGCAGGACAAGCCTGCCAACATATCAGCGCTACCAGATACCCGCCTGCACCTCTACGATGAAGCGTTTGTTCTTCGGGATAAATTCACCGGCGCGCCAGTGCCGAGGCAACCATACCGCCTGAAACGGGCCGACGGCAGTTATGAGGAAGGACTCACCGACGAAAGCGGTCACACCCATCTGGTCAGCTCGTTCAGCGCTGAGCCATTGGCTATTGAGCTTTTGGATCGACCGGAATCGGCGCCAGAGGCAAGACAGAATGCTCCCACGAGAGGCGAACCCAGATTCAAGGCTGCGGCCAATACGACGACAAGTCCTGTAGACGTTAAAAAAAGAACAGAGGTGCTTGTCGATCTTCCCAATTGCTGGGTCGAAGATCATGAGAAGGAAATTATTGCCGATTCCAGTCGTTACTATATGACGACTAGGAAACAGGACGGAGGCCAGTTCCGGCCCAAAACGCGCATTCGCTACAAAATCCACGTTCCAGCAAAATCGGGAACACCCGTCATCGTCGAACTGCGGATCAAACCCGTGCCGCTGCTGAGTCTTTCCGAAATGTTCGCGGAAGAACGATTGTCCGAGGATGCAAAACAGGCGAAAAGACGAGCTTGGCTCGAAACAATCGCTTCGTTACAAAACCGCGCGGAACGCGGCATATATGCACAATGGAATGGAAAATTTCGACTCGAAATCCGCGATCCGCAGTGTGGTAAGCGCATACTGCCCATCGTTTATAAGATCGTCTGGACGGAGTCCAATGAGCATTTCAAGATGACGGTCAGTGCTGCAGAGATACGGGAAGGTGTGAGTCAAGGCGACATCGAAGTATGGAATGGATCGGACGAGTTTGTCTTTGCCCACGAATTTGGACATTGCATCGGCCTGCCGGACGAATATTCCACACAATTAGATGGGACTGATACCAAGATACAATACGTCAAACCGGATGGCACCCTCGATGCAGTCATTGATGGCCCGTACGACGGGAAAAGCAACAGTGAACCTGACGCATCGGTGATGTCCACGAGAAATTACACGAAAATGTATCCGCGTCACGCGTGGAATATCGCCATCGAGGCAAGAGATTTACTGACCGAGAAGATTGGGCGCCCGATAACATGCAAAATCATCTGAAATTCGTCGTGGCGACATTATTATCGTTTTCTGCAAGCTCGGAGGCAGCAATGGAAATTTCGGCTCTGTCGGTACACGCCGAATGCAAAGACAATACGCAATGCATTTTCGAGAACCAATCAATGCCCGTTAAGTTGACGATAAAAAATATCTCGACCCGACCGATTGGTGTACCCGTCGAATTTCTTAATCAAAAAGGTCCGCACTGCGTTCTGATCGACACCGAAACGAAAGAGGAACTTCAGGTGAGTCCGCCGCCACCGCCGGATCTTTCGCTAAAAAATAAGTTTACAGAGGTAGCTCCCGGGGACAGCATCACAATCGAACACCTGGTATCAAGGAGCGCAATCATCGCATTCAGGGAGCGCATGATTGACCTGACTGCCAAATTCGTCATTATCATGCCCGTCAAATTCGATCAGACGGAAGCTCCCTTGCGTCAGATCGTCAGCACAACGTTAAGGATTCGCGGGCGCGACAAAGTCGATCTCGACAACAAATAACACGATGTACCCTCGCCCCTTCTTCAGAAGCCTGCCCGCGCGCCCTCACCGCCGCCCATGCTTGACCCGATACATGGCCTGATCAGCCAGCTCTATCAACTGCTCCATATCCTCGCCATCGTCCGGCCACAGCGCGAACCCGACGCTCGCCCGCAGCGGTAGCGCACGCCCTTCGAACTGGAACGGTGCGCCGATCGCCGTCGTCAGTGCCTGGCATTTGTTCGCGACGCCGCATCGATCGCGCACCCCGACGAGGATCACGCCGAACTCGTCGCCCCCCACGCGCGCGGCGAGGTCTTCCGCGCGCAGCTCGTGGTCGACGCGGCTGCCCACTTCGCACAGGGCCGCGTCGCCGGCACGGTGGCCGAACGTGTCGTTGATCGCTTTCAGCCCGTCCATGTCGATGTTCACGACTGCGATACGCCCGTGACAACGCGCCGCCCGCGCCAGGTGCTGGCGCAGGCTGTCGTAGAACAGGGCCCGGTTGGCGAGGCCCGTCAGCGCATCGTGCGTCGCGCGGTAATACAAGTCGTTCGACGCGTTCTGGACGGCGTGGTAGACCGCCGCGCCGACGAGCGTCGACAGCAGCCCGAGTACCTCGGCATGCCACGCGCCGAAGGCGTTCACCGACGACGACACGATCTTCAGCACGCCTACCGACTGGTTTTCATGCCGTAACGGCACGACGAGCATCGAGCGCAGGCCGACCTTGCGGCACGCGACGCGGTCCACGCGCGGGTCGTGCTCGGCATCGTCGCAGCGCAGGATTTCGTTGCTGTCCACGCACAGGCCGGACAAGCTGCCTTCGCGCTGCAGGCGCAGGCCCAACTGCGCCCTGGCGAGACCGGCCGCCGCGCGGTACACCATCTCGTTGCCCTCGGCCAATTCCACCACGGCACCCTCAGACCGGCACAGCGTCGCGGCGCGCTGGCTGACCAGTTGCATGACGCCGCCCAGGTCCAGGCCCTGGCAGGCGATCTCGGTCTGGATGCTGATGATGTCCAGTAGTACGGCCGCGTCCAGGGTCGCGGTACTCATGTCGATCTCAACAGGAAATATCACAAATAATCACACAACCAGTGTGGACCATTTGTGCCTAATTGACAAGTTAATACTGATGCTTGTCCATGGCATACACCACCTTGTCCACGTCCACATATCCCTGCTCGCCCACTGGATTGAACGTGAACACGCCGACACGGCTGCCGCGATACGCGCCCCAGGTCAACGGAAAGTCGGGTACGACGGTCTGGTAGCGCACCCCGTCGGCGCTGACGGCCAGGGTACTGTTGCCGTCCAGTCCCCACGTCGACCGCAGCCAGATCGCATCGTGCGGCCAGGTCTGCAGGCGGGTGTAAGTGCCGTCCCGCGACATTTCCAGGTAGCGCTTGCCCGCCACCATCACGATGCCCACCGACGCCGTGGATTCGGCAGGATTGGCGGCACGGGGCTGTGCCGTGAAGTGGACGAGGCCGGCGTGCTGCCCGTCGGCCATCCCGCCCAGTTCC
Organism: Massilia sp. PDC64; assembly: GCF_900101265.1. GTDB lineage: Bacteria > Pseudomonadota > Gammaproteobacteria > Burkholderiales > Burkholderiaceae_D > Telluria. The sequence continues at coordinate 194,379 of NZ_FMZS01000005.1, read as the reverse complement.
AGCCGCGCGGCGAACGATGGCCGGGCCGTGCGGACGACCCGCTGCGAGAGCACGTTGCCCACCTTGAGCAGGTTGCCGCCGTCGAGACCGGGGAACGCATGCAGGCGCAGATGGCCGGGACGGGCCGACAGCGACCACTTGTCCATGCGCGGCTGGTAATTCCACTCCCAGACGGGTGCGAGCGTCGCGGCAGCGAAATCGTCGCCGCCTTGCGGGAACAGGCGGGGGGACGTCGAAGCGGGCATCTTCCCTTCCCACACCATGGTGCCGACGCCAGTCCGGTCGGGCTGCCCGATCACCGGCCAGCCGTCGATCCAGTGGACCGGCACCAGGCTCGCGGCCCGTCCCGCCCAATCGCCGCTGCCGTGATGCGTGAAGAAATACCAGTTGCCGTCCGGGCCCTGGACGATGCCACCCTGGTTCGGCTCCATGGCAACGCGATCCCCCTGCATCAGCTGGCGCTTCTCCGACCACGGGCCGCGGATCGACGGCGCCCGCCGCATCATCATCACGCGCACATCGCCCTGCACTTCGCTGAAGAAGTGGTAATAGGTGCCGTTGAACTTGTACAGCTTGTTGGCTTCGCTGCCCTTCGACTGGTAAATGACGGTGTCCGTCCCCGGTACGAGGCCGAGGCCGTCCGGCGTCATTTCCCACAGGTGGATCTTGTACCCGTCGCTGAAGTGCGTGCCGATGAAATAGCCCTTGCCGTCGTCATCCCAGAACGGCGCGCAGTCGTCCCAGCCCGCGGACCGCAGCAGCGGATGCAGCGATGTCCACGGCCCTTCCGGCCGCGCCGCACTGGTCACGAAATAGCCTTCGTCCGGCGTGCCGAAATAAATCCAGAACCGGCCCGCATGGTGGCGGATCGTGCCGGCCCAGATGCCCCGGCCGTAGCGGTTCATCCGCTTCCAGTCCAGTTCCGGCGAAATCTGCCTCAGGTCGGGCACCGCGTGGCCCACGGTGCGCCAGTTGACCAGGTCGCGCGAATGCAGCACCGCCATCCCGGGCGAAAACTGGAACGTCGATGTGATTGCGTAGTAGTCGTCGCCGACGCGGATCGCATCCAGGTCGCTGTAATCGGCCGGCAGGACGGGATTGCGATAGCGGCCGTTGCCGAGGTCGCCCCACTGTTTCCAGTCGCCCCACGTCACGCCCTCCCCGGCCCGGCAGGGATTCGTCACGACAGCGGCGGCCAGCAAGCCGGACAGCGCCGCGGCGCACCAGCGGGAAAGGATTCGTTCGTGGAAGGTCGACATGGCCTGTTGCGGATAAGTTGGCTTGTTAAAAATGTGTGTGCGGCGGCTGGGATTAGGTCTACAATTACATGGTATCGATAACGTGCTTTCCTGTCCAGCCGACGGAGTCGCTCCATGCGGCGGCGTTGTCGATATCGTCCGGACTCGGACGCATTCACACCTTGAAAACCTCTGGGGGCGGATTTCGGGACATTGTCCAGGCTCCGACTCCGGCAAAAGATGTTATCGGTAACCTAAACACGAAGAGGTAGAAAAATGGGGGGACAAACATGAGATCCATAAAACTGGACCACGCGTTCAGGCGCATCGCCTGCATGGCGGTCTCGATCGGTATCGCCGCGACGCTGGTGCCTTATCCGGGCCAGGTCGCCCTGGCCGACCCGATCGATACGATGGTGACCAGCTACCAGCCGGTCATCAGCGAATCGGTCGATGCGAACGGGTTCAAGCATCCCGGGGTCGGCTTCACGAAGGCACAGCTGGAGACCATGCGAGCCCAGGTCCTGGCGAAGAAAGAGCCCTGGTATACGCATTTCAACATGATGCTCAAGTCGGGCAAGGCGTCCCGTACGCCGGGCATCTCGAACGTCAACGGCGCGGATCCGACGCAGCCGCGTGTCCTCGGACTCGATTCCCAGGGCGCCAACGGCCTGTTCATCTCGGACGCCCTGACCGCCTACACGCAGGCGATCCTGTACTACGTCACCGGCGACGACGTCTATCGCGGCAACGCGATGCGGATCATCCGCCTGTACGAGAAGATGGACCCGAGCAAATACGTGTACTTCACCGACTCGCACATCCACACCGGCATCCCGCTTCAGCGGATGACGACCGCGGCGGAAATCCTGCGTTACACGAGCACGCAGACGCCGGCGCTCGCGTGGACCGATGACGATACGCGATTGTTCTCCGCCAACCTGGTCACACCCGTGATCCAGACCTTCGACAACTGCAACTGCCGCTTCATGAACCAGCATCTGTACACGACCATCGCCAAGATGTCGGGTTCGATCTTCATGGGCGACCGGGACGGCTATAACACGGCCGTCGAGTGGTTCACCGTCAACAAGGATGCGCCCGACCCGGCATGGACCGGCTCGATCAGGCAGCTGTTCCGTCTCGTGACGAAGAACGACGCCACCGGCGAAGACATCCCTCCGCAGATCCAGCACGTCGAAATGGGCCGCGACCAGGCGCATGGCGCCGGCGACCTGACCAATACGGAGATCCTGGCCCGCCTGATGATGGCGCAGGGCACGAAGGTCGATCCGGTGACGGGTACGCCGTCGACCGAGGCGAACGCCGTCGGCCCCTACGAGTTCCTGGATGACCGGGTCCTGGCCGTCCACGAGCTGTTCGGCAAATGGATGGTCGGCTACGACATCCCGTGGGTGCCCGTCGCCATGAGCGTCAATCCGGACGGCAGCATCCGCGCGATGTACACGAACGTGTCGTGGTCGTATCGCGGCCGGCTGACCCAGAATACCTGGGAAGCCTTCTATTACTACAAATATGTGCGCGGTATCGACATGGAACACGTCGCCCCGAACTACACGACGATCTACGCCAAGCGCAAGGCCTACAACTGGGATGGCGCAGATGGCGGCGGCGACTTCTGGATGGCGATTCCCAAGGAAGCCGAAGCCGAGGGCAGCAAATACCTGGGCATCCCGATCGTCGATCCGTATCGTGAAGTGGAAGACCGGTTCACGGCATACGACAGCAATGCGGTTGCGCAGACCGAAGGCTCGACCGGCTTCGTGCGCACCACGGCCACGCCGGCAGGCACGCGCATCGCCGTGTACAGCTACAACGGCGCCGCCGTGACGAGCATCGGCTTCCGCATCCGCACCAACGGCCAGGCGCTGATGGACGTGAGCGGCAATCTGCTCGCGCTGCCGAACACGCGGGGCCAGTGGCGCTACGTGGTGGTGCCGATCAACATCCCCGACTTCCTGCCTGTCACCATCACCGGCAACGGTACCACGGTCGACATCGACCACATCAACGTCGCGTCCAGCACCGCGCTGAGCCCGCCTGTCTTCAAGTCCGGCAACGGCGACACGACCGTGTACACGTATGCCGGCACCACCGTCCCGGTGACGATCGACCTGTCCGCCACGGATCCGGCCGCGGGCGACGTCGTGACCTACAACATGGACAACCTGCCGCAGGGTGCCTCGTTCAATACGAGCACGGGCGCATTCTCGTGGACGCCGACGCAGGCCGGCACGTACACGCTCATCGCCGAAGCTTCGGACGGCACCACGGTGACGACCAGGCGGGTCACGGTCGTCGTGGGTGCGGACCGGCAGTCGGTGGTGACGGCCGTGACGGCGCCCGTCAAGCCGGACACGCTGTACGTCACGTCGACGAAGGCGGTCTACGACAGCGCCTATGCCGACCTGCAGGCCACGATCGGCTCCGCTACCGACACCACCTACTTCCAGAAGCTGGCGACGTTGCAGACGGCGATCGCCGGACTGCAGGAACTGACCCCGCTGCTGCCGGACGGCAGCATGAACTACACGAACCTGTTCTTCAAGTCGAACCTGGTGACGAACTTCGGCGACTGGGCCGCGAACGGCGTCGATAACAATACCGACACCTTCATCGCGTTCACGATCGCGAGGGACAGCAACCGCACGATGACGCTGGACTTCGGTCCCGGCTTCAAGGTCGCGGCGACCGCGTTCCAGATCCTGCCGCGTACCAGCTTCCCGGAGCGTGTCGGCGGCGTGACCATCTTCGGTTCCAACGACAACGAGAACTGGACGCGCATCACGCCGGACGAGACCCGCGGGATCGAGCAGTTGCAGACGCTGAACGTGGCGGACGAGTTCCGCACCCAGCGCTATCGCTTCTTCAAGATCTCCATGATCGATCTGCTGTGGTCGTACAACATCCTCGAGCTCGGCGAATTCCGCATCTTCGGCACCCGCTATGAAACGGTGAACAAGCTGACCAGTGTCTCGCTGGGTTCCGACCAGGCGCTGAAGAACCGTATCGTGCCCGGCAATACGATCAAGCTGTCGTTCAAGTCGTCCGAGCCGATCAACAACGTGACCGCCACGATCCAGGGCGAGCCCGCGACGATCGCCACCACGGACAGCCTGAACTGGACGGCGACGGCAGTCGTCAAGGCCACCACGGCACCGGGCAACGTCAAGCTCCTGCTCAACTACAAGACCGCTGACGGCACGGTCGCCGAGCCCGTCCTGTTCCCGACGGATTCCACGTCCCTGTTCATCGCGGACCAGAAGGATTACATCGGCAACCTGCTCGACATCGCGACCGTGACCGATTCCAACGGCCGCAACGCGACCGATGCGATCACGAATGCCAACTGGCTGTTCGACAGCAACCTGGCGACGAACACCGACCTGCGCCTCAACGGCAGCGGCAACAACGGCTGGATCAAGTTCGACTTCCGGCCCGGCGGCACCGTGGCGCTGTCCAGGGTCGAAGTCATCGGACCCCAGAACCAGTACTCGGGCCGTATCAACGGGACCGTCGTCCAGGGTTCGAATGACAATGCGACGTGGACCAACATCTCGACCTTCGCCGGGAATACGCCGGAGTGGCAGACCCTGACGATCACCGACAAGACGCCGTACCGTTACGTCCGCATGACCAATGCCAACGCCTGGTTCGGCAACATGACGGAACTGCGGCTGTACGGCGTGGCTGCGTCGACCAACCGCATCGCCACGGCGTCGATCAGCTCGGCACAAGCGCTGCGCAACCGGATCGTGCCCGGCAATACCGTGAAACTGAGCTTCACGGCCAAGGAAGCGATCAGTAACGTGTCGGTCACGATCGATGGCCTGCCCGCCGCGCTCACCACGACAGACAACATCACCTATACCGCCACCGCCACCCTGCCCCAGGGCACGCAGCCGGGTCCCGTGAAGTTCGCCATCAACTACGTCACGCAGGACGGCAAGCCGGGCTACCAGGTCACGGAGACGACGGACAGCTCCGCGCTGAATCTCGTCGACGAGAGCGACGTGATCCGCAACGTCCCGACCATCGCGACCCTGATCGACTCGACGACGAACCGCAACGCGGCGACGACGCTGTCGAACGTGAACGCCCTGTTCGACGCGAACGTGGCCACCGGTTCGGATTTCCGTAACGGCTCCGCCGGTTCGGGCACGGGTTCGTGGGTCGTCTTCGACTTCAAGGACGGCAACCAGGTCACCCTGACCGGCACCGAAATCCTCGCCCGGCAAGACCAGTACTTCACGCGCATCAACGGCGCCGTGTTCCAGGGCTCGAACGACAACACCACCTGGACGACACTGACCCCGGCGGCGAAGTCGACGGCGGATTGGCAGGCGCTGCCGGTCACCGGCCTGGTGCCTTACCGCTACATCCGCGTCTACAACCCGAACGCCTGGTTCGGCAACATGAACGAGGTGCGCCTGCACGGTTCCGTGCACGGCGCGGACGTGACGGCACCGGTCACCACGGCCACCGCGCCGCAGGGCACGGTGACGACGGATGCGACGATCACCTTCGCGGCCACCGACAACCAGGGTGGCTCGGGTGTCGCAGCGACGTACTACACGGTGGACGGCGGGGCCCAGCAGAAGGGCGATACCGTCACCTTGAACACGAGCGGCACGCACACGGTGAGCTACTGGAGCACGGACTGGGCGGGTAACACCGAACAGGCGCACACGGTGACGGTATCGATCGACAAATCGGTGGACGTGACGCCGTACGTGTCGATCGCCCGATCGGGCCTCACGGTGAACCGCTTCACCAACAAGTACACGGGGTCGGTGACGATCACGAATACCGGCGGCCAGGCGCTGGCGGGTCCACTGCATTTCCGCCTGCAGGCCTTGAGCGCCGGCGTCACGCTGGACAACCAGACCGGCGTGAAGGACGGCGTACCGTACATCGCGCTGCCGGACGCGAGCCTGGCCCCGGGCCAGAGCGTCACGCTGACGACCACCTTCTCCAACCCGAACAAGGTCGGCATCGCGTACACGCCGGCCCTCTTCAGCATCAAGTAAAGGACCTGACCATGTTTCGCTTCAAGCACTTCCTTTCGTGGCTGGCACTCGCGGCCGCGCTGACCGGCACCTGCGGCCAGGCGGCCGCCACCCCGCTCTACCACGTCGACATCGACACGGCGTCGCTCGGTTCGGGGCCCGCCTTCCTGGACCTGTATTTCCTGGGACTGGACGGCGCCCCGGCCGCAACCGCGATCGTCAGCAACCTGACGGGCGCGCTCGACGGCGCCGCAAGCCTGACGGGCACGGTCGCGGGCACCGCGCCCGGTCCCTTCGTGTTCGGGAATGCCGCCGGCGGCGGCGACCTCGTCCAGGCCATCCAGCTCGGCGGCAAGTTCGGCTTCGACGTCAGCTTCGCGATGGCGCCGGGCGACATCGGCACGACGTTCGGCTGGGCCCTGTCCGATGCGACGCACTACCTGGGCGCCGACGGCGACCTGGGCAACCTGTTCCTGCAACCGTTTGCCCCCGTCGGCCAGCAAGTCCTCGTGGCGGCGCCTTCGACACGGGTGAGTAGCGTGACGAAGATTCCGGAACCGTCGACGGCGGCGCTGATGCTGGTGGCCGTGCTCGCGATGCTGGCGTGGCGTGGACGGGAAGCGTGCAGATACTGAGCAGTGCCGAAGGCCTGAAATGAGCCCGGGAGCCGGTGTCGGCTTCCGGGCTTTTTTTACAATTTCCCTTCAGGAGCGCCTGCTTATCCACCCTGGATAAGCAACAAACATATTTACGAAAATTTTGCAACCGACCGCTTGTGATTTAACAAAATTGAAGTTAAATTATTCCCGGTCGACTCCGCTACAACAATAAGAAACCATTCCCTTCCCGGCCCACTTTCGCGCGGCCGGGGCCAGTACGCCGCACTTCCAGAACAACCGTCGCCGTTTCTGAATCTCATCGTGCGAGAGGCCTCGTGCCGCCCGTACGGGTCCTCGACGCCTGAAGGAGACCGCAATGCCTGCTTTCCCTCTTTCGCTGCTCGACCTGGTCTCGCCCTATCAACTGCTCGGCACGACGCTGGGCGACTGGCAGGCGGCGCTGGGCGCCATCTATGTCGACCACTACGAGGCGGCCGGCGCGGCCGAAGGCACGACGATCCGCGGCGTGGCGAAGTTCGCCGCGTCCGCGCGTCCCGTGCTCGACCTGCCGAATGCGCGCCTGACCGTCACCGCCACCGCCGGCGGACTGCATCCGCAGGACGATCCCACGCGGCGCGATCCGTGGATCGACATCCAGGACACGCAGATCGCCTTCGAACTGTTCGCGCCACGCGTGGGCTCGCCCATCATCGCGGCCGCGACGGGCGTGCCGGCCCCTGCGACCGACGTCTTCAACGTGATCGACACGCTGCCGATCGACATGCCCGTGTCGGATTACCCCGGCGCCCAGTTCACGCTCGACATGCTGCTCACGACGGTCGTGCTGCGCCCGCCCATGCTGAAGGGCGCGAAGCTGCGCGAGTCGGACGGCCTGCTGGAGCGCGATGCGGCCAACACGGTCGTGTCGTTCACCCTGCCCAAGCTGCGCATGCAGCTGTCGCAGGACGCGGCCGGGGTCCTCGCCTTCAACCTCCTGAGCCTGGGCGCGTCCAGCCTGGACGACGGCAGCGACCTCGGTACGGCCGAACTGATCACGATGACGCCGCCCTACGCGTTCATCGGCGATTCGAACGTGGTGGGCTTCGGCTTCCGCAGTGCCGTGCTGGACCTGTCGAACGGCTATACGCCGCCGGAGGTGCTGGCGCAGTTCGGCTACGACGAGAACTGGACCGGCCTGTACCTCCCCGTCGTGCGCCTGTTCGTGGCGCCGCACGGGATGAACGACGTCGCCGTGTCGGCCGGCGCCAGCAACCTGCTGATCGGCCTCGGGAACACGCCCGGCATCACGGGCGACTTCGACGTCTCCGTCATCAACCAGGGCGCGCCGATCGGCGTCTCGGCGCGCTTCTACGGTCCCGGCAACCAGCCGATCGGCATCACGCGCACGGGCGACACGGCCACCGCGATGCTGCCGCAGCGGACGCGCATGGTGGTCGACGCGTCCGGCCAGCGTCCACCCTACACGTTCACCGCCACCCTGGACGGCAGCCCGCTGGCGCCGGTCGCGCCATCGATGCCGAACGTGTTCGACGTCGACCTGGGCAGCGACGGCACCGGCAGCATCGTCGTGGGCGCAGCCAGCGGAGGCGGCACGCCGGCCCAGCTGACCATCGCGGCCGGTCCGCGCACGGGCAGCACGGTGCCGGGCACGCCGGTCGTCGCGGAGGCCCGGTTCAACACCGACAGCATCACGCGCGACGGCACGCCGGTCGGTGCGCCCCCGTTCCGTCTCCTGGCGCGCAACAATTCCAGCATCACGATCACGCTCGATCCGCCGAACCCCGCCACCACGTGGAAGGTCCGCAAGCCGCCCGCTTCCCCGGCCGTGGACAAACCGGCCGGCGAAGCGTGCACCATCGAACTGGGGCCCAACGAATCGGCCGAAGTCGAGGCGACGACGCCGGACGTGGGCGCGGGGCCCGAGACGGTGAGCGCCTATTTCCGCTTCGACCGCCCGACGAACATCCAGCTGCCCGAGCACGATCCGACCACCGGCATCGATTACGTGGCGGGCCTGCCCGGCACCGTGGGCCCGACACCCACCGCCGACGTGACCAACCCGGCCAATTCCAGCACGGGTCCGGCCGCGACCGACGCGCCGGCAAGTGCGTTCACCGGCAGCCCGGTGGGCAGCAGCTATGCCGCGCGCCTGGACCGCATTCCGGCCGGGTCCACCATCGAGATCACGGGCTGGGCGAGCAACGAGGACGATCCGAACGACGTCGACTACAATTTCCTGCTGTCGCGCCGGCGCGCGGAGGCGTTCGCGCACATCATCCGCGCCGCGGCGCCAGGCAAGAATTTTCACTTCACCCTGCTCGGCCGCGGTCCGGTGGGCAGTTCCGACCTGGACACGCGCCGCACCAACTGGCGCGCCGACGCCAAGCTGCCGGCCGCCCCGCTGCGCGGCACCGTCACGCGCGGCACGGTGTCGCGCGGGCCGAGCGACGTCCCGCAGATCCCCGTGATCACGCCCGACCCGGCGCCGACGCAGCCCACGCCGCCCAGCTGGTTCCGCGCGCTGGGCGCCAAGGTGCGCATCGTGCGCGACGAATTCGTGGCGGTCGAGGTCTACGGCGAGTTCGACATCAACACGCCGTCGGAACAGTTCATCCAGCAGAACGGCGGCGATCCGGGCATGGAGCCCGTACTGCGCGGCATGGGCAGCAATCCGATGGATGGCGTGATCAAGGCCCGCATCGTGTTCCAGATCGATAACGCGACGGGCGACTGGAGCGCCCTCGCCTACCTGGGCGCGGACCCGGCCGACAAGGACGGCCTCGTGATGACGGGCCAGCTGCCCGGCCAGCCGCTGCTCGCGGAAGGGAATTTCGGCCGCAACCTGCTCGGCATGACGGCCCTGTTCGCGCCCCTGCTCGATGCCGCCGCGCCGGCCAACCCGGCCTCCGGCGACATGGTGCCGGCGGTGCTCGCCATCGGCGGCGTGGCGCTGGCGACGGGGCTCGCGCAGGCCGGCTATTTCAACGTCGAGCGCGTCGTGCTGTGGGGCGGCGAGATCGCCGTGCGCAAGCGCGCCAACGGCACCGAGGTGGCGATCCTGGGCGACATCGAGACGGCCGTGTCGGCGAACGTGGAAATCGGCGGCATCACGCTGCTGACCATTCCGCGCAAGTCGCCGCTGTCCGTGCGCTACAAGGCGATCGGCATGCGCTTCGGGAACACGCCGGGCGAGCGCGACTTCCAGTTCCGCCCCGTGTTCGATTCGTCGCGCGGCTATTCGATCGATCTCACCAGCGGCGGCGGCATCACGGTGCCCGATCCGCTCGGCCAGTTCATCAAGATCCTCGGCGCGCGCGTGGCCCGCACGAATCCGCTGTCGTTCGAGTTCGACCTGGGCCTGAACGCGGACCTGGGCGTCGTCACGTTCGACCGGGCACGCGTGCGCCTGAAATTCGCCGAGGAAGGCGGCGTCGCGGGCGTGGAGCTGACCGCGTTCGGCGCGGGCGTGAACATCCCCGGCGTTTTGGTCGGCAAGGGCAGCTTCGAACTGGGCGAGGAAGTGGGCGGCGCCATCGACCTGCAACTGGTGCCGATCGATACCCGCGTGCGCGCGGTGCTCAAGGTGACGCACGTGGCCGGCCGCACGGGCGTGTTCGTCGCCCTGGAGCTGGAGCTGCCGGTCGCGATCCCGCTGGGTGGCTCGGGCCTCGGCATCTACGGCTTCCTCGGCATGTTCGCGATGCATTACGCACGCGACGAGGATGGCCTGACGGGCCCCACCATCGCGCTCGACTGGCTGAAGAACAAGGCGGACGGCGATCCGACCAACCCCGATGCGTGGAAGGGCAATCCGGACCACTGGGCGTTCGGCGTGGGCGCGACGATCGGCACCATGGGCAGCAGCGTCGTGTTCAACCTGAAGGGCGTGTTCATGCTCGAGCTGCCCGGCCCGCGCATCCTGCTGATGATGAAGGCGCGCCTGCTGCAGCCGATGCCCGCCCTGAAGGACAAGAACGCGGAAGGCAACCTGCTGGCCGTGATCGACCTGGACGCCGGCCGCGGCACGCTCACGATCGGCATCGTGGCCGACTACACGATCGACCCGCTCATCAAGATCCGCGTGCCGATCGAAGCCTTCTTCAACCTCAAGAAAGGCGAGGACTGGCATTTGTACCTGGGCCAGCGCAGCGATCCGGTGCAGTGCACGATCCTGTCCGTGATCGACGCTTCCGGCTACCTGATGTTGTCCGGGAACGGCCTGCCCGCCTACCCGGACGCCGGCCTGCCGCAGGTCTACGGCTTCGCCATCGGCACCGGCCTGCGCGCGGCCTTCACGTGGGGCAGCGTGCCGGCGCGCCTGTACCTGCGCATCGGCGCCGGCTTCGACGCGGTGCTCGGCTTCGACCCGTTCCGCCTCGCGGGCCGGCTGTACGTGCGCGGCGAACTGGTGCTGTTCATCCTCAGCATCAGCGCCTACGCGGAGCTGGACGTGGACGTCGGCGAGAACGTGCTGCCGGACGGCCGGCGCGAGCGCATCTCGAAGATCGACGGCGAGATCTGCGGCGAAGTCGACCTGTTCTTCTTCACGATCAAGGGCTGCGTGGACTTCCACCTGGGCGCGACGAACGTGCCCAAGCTGCCCGCGCCGCCGCTCGTGCGCGACCTCAAACTCGTCTCGCGCTCGCCTGCGCTGGTGCTGGGCACCGGCACCGACCGCCCCGTCGACGGCGCCATCGGCACCGCGACCGAAGGCGGCGTCACCGACAAGACCCCGGTCGTGCCGATCGACGCGATCCCCGTGCTGATGCTGTCGGTGCCGCCCGTCGACGACAACCTGAAGGTGTTCGGCAGCGCGCCGCTGAACCATCCCGGCGCGGCGGAAAACGGCTGGCAGCAGCAGGGCAAGAACTGGGTGCGCTACGAGATCACGAAGGTCGAACTCGCGGGCCCGGTCGGCGACGGCGACAAGCCCTCCGTATGGTGGACGCTCAAGAATCCGGTGGATCCGGCCAGCGCCCAGCTGGAAGTGCAGCTCGCGCTGCTGGCCTGGACGCCAAACGCGACGCCAAAAGCCTACACGCGCAGCGAGTACCAGGAAGAGACGATCCGCGAGCGCTGGGGCACCGTGTGCCACAAGGCCGCGCCCGCGACCTCGGTGCTGTGGACCTTCCGCTACGAACAGCTGGGGCCTTCGAAAGACGGCTGGATCGTCGACGGCGAAGCGTGGCCCGATCCGCCCGACACCGTGCGTTCGCGCCCGCCCGTCACGACGCTCGAAGTGACGGAGTCCTGGCGCTGCGGCATCGACCTCGTCGACCGCAAGCGCGGCATCGATCCCGCCTTCGTGACCGGTACGCCCGCGCCCTGCCCGCGCGAGCCGAAGCCGACGCCGCGACCGGTGCCCGGCACGGTCGATCCGACCACGGGAGCGCCCCGCCCGGCCGTCCGCCAGCGTGACGCCGTGCGCGCCCAGGTCGCGCGGGTCGCCGGCTTCAAGCGCATCGATGCACTGCCCGCCACGCGCCTCACGTGGGCCGCCACGGCCGCGCGCCTGCAGGCCGGCCAGCCCCTGTCGCGCGCCGAACTGGCCACGTCCGCCGTGCACCTGGCGACCGCCGCCACGTCGCCGACGGAGCCGCAGCGCTGCGAAGCCAAGGTGCTGGCCAGCCCGCTGAACGACGACGGCCGCGTGATCGCGCTGGGCAATCCTGCCGACGAAAAGGCCGTGAAACAGGCGTGGCACGCGCTCGGCTTCGAGCCGCCCGAACTCTTCAACGGCATCGTCCTGCACAGCGGAGAAATCGCGGCCGGACGGCTGCTGCTGTTCGTGCTGTCCACCCTCGTGCGCAAGGAGAACATACTCGTGCGCCAGCGCGCCAAGGACGGCACGCTGCTCGCCGAGCAGGCCGTGACCTTGGCCGACGTGGTGCCGACCCGGCCCGTGCCGGCCGAGTGGATGAGCGCCGCCGGTCCGTGGCGCGACGACGTGCAGCTGGCGGCCGGCTACCTGGCCGCGCTGGGCGGCACCACGTCCACGCAGGGCAACAAGGCCTATCTGCCGGTCATCGTCGAGATCAAGGGCGCGGACAAGGTCCACACGATCGAGATCGGCCAGAGCCCGCGCGATCCTATCCGCCCTGAAGAACAGCGCCTGCTGATGCGTCCGTATTACCTCGCGGTGGCCGAATTCATGCATGCGGAGGAAATCGCGCGCCACGACTGGGATGAGACGACGACCACGCGCAATCACGGCGCCGTGGAGGCCGCGCTGTCGGACGACGCCTGCGGCCACGCGCTGCTCGCGCCCGATACGTCCTACCAGGTCAACGTCGAATGGAAGGTGCAGACCACCGACCAGGACACGCGTCCGACGGCGGCGGAAACAGCCGCCATCGACGCGACGACGGAAACGCGCGCGTACCACTTCCGCACGGACGGCGCGGCGCCGGCGAAACTCGATCCGTGGGTGCTGACGACGTTGCCGGAGGAAGGCGAGAGCCACGTGTTCGGGCACGAGCCCCTGTCGTTCGTGTTCGCGACCAATGACGTGAGCCAGCTGTACGCGGCCTACGGCAAGAAGCTGCAGGTGCGGATCAAGGCGGCCTCGTTCCGCCGGCCGGTCTCCACGCCGTCCGTGCCGCATCCGTTCCCGATCGACGCGGACACGCTGGACGACGTGAAGGGCGGCCTGCTGTCGCCGTGGGAAGAAAGCGTGCGCGCGGTTCTGCAGGAAGATGGCGGCAAGCCATGCGTGGACTTCGAAGCCGAGGTGGTCCGCCACAGCAAGGTCACGGTGCCGATCCCGCTCGATCCGTACACGGACTACGTGGTCGACATCGAAGCGGTCGACGAAGACGCGCCCGAGAACACGGTCGGCGACCGGGTGCTGCGCCGCTCGTTCTCGACGTCGGCCTACGGCACGCTGGGCGAATTCGCCAACACCTTCCTCGGCACGCGTCCGGAACACCGCTACGTGGAGCCGGGCCGTATCGCGACGTTGTCGTCCACGTTCGCCAGCCACGCCCCGCAGGGCAGCGAACTCGATGAAGCGATGATCACGGCCGGCCTCGGACCGATGGGCACGCCGACCGCGCCGCGCGTCGTCGCGCTGTGGGAACAGCCCGACCCCGACGTGGCGCCGCAGCCGGTGGCGGTGATCGTCGACTCGCCCGAGCCGCTGCACCGCACGCGCCTCGTGCCGACGAAGGTGACCGATCCGGTGCCCAGCGCGCCCGAACGCTACGAGATGCTGCCCGAGACCTGGCTGGAACTGGCCCAGATGCCGGGCGCGCCGGACCTCGTCGAGCACGTGATCCCGGCGCCGGGCGGCCAGCGCGTCATCGTCGTCCTCAAGGCGGGCAGCCGCGGGACGAACGGCCTGGCGCTGGGCCTGAAGCGCGAACGCTTCGCCGACAAGCCTTACCTGTTCGATGCCACGTGGCCGGCCGATCCGGTCAAGATCACCTATGTCCCGCTGCTGGGCGCACCCTGGGAGGAACAAGCATGAGCCGCGTCGTCGACCCCTATCGCTTCTACGCCCGCGCCGCGCTGACGAACTGGGCACACATCAACCGGGCCCGCGACCCGCTCGACCAGCGCTGGGCCGAGGAGTGGCGCCGGCGCGGCATCGAGGGCAATGCGGTGGCCCAGCTGCGCTGGTCGATCAACCCGCAACTCGACCCGGACCTGCCGGACCAGGACTACGGCATGCCGGGCGGGCCGTTCACGGTGTGGGGCCGGCTGCCGTCCGAAAAGGAGATGCGCGACATCCCGTTCCACACTTACCAGAACCAGGACGGCGCCACCATCGTGTGGTGGATGGGCGACCCGCTCGTGTACGTCACGCTCGGCATCGACGTCACCGCCGCCAATGCCAGCCTGGCCGCATTGAACGGTCCGGTGGCGATCGATGCGCTGGAAATCATCGAGACCGTGGGCACCGGCCAGCGCCAGGTCCTGTTGTGGGGCACGTCCATCGTCGCGGTGGCGATCGCGTCGCCCGGCCCCGTCGGCATGCTCAAGGTGCGCGGCATCACGGCAAACGACTATGCCAACTCGGACGCGTGGCGGCCGCTGGAGATCGTCGGGCTGCCGGTCGAGCAGTCCGCGTGGTCGGACGTGGGACGGCACGCCAGCAAACAGGGCATGGTCAGCGCGCTGACGACGCCGGGCGACGCCGCGCGCGACCGCCTGCGCCGCGGCGCCGCGCCGTTCGGCTGGCCCGGCACGCTCGGGCCGAACCCGGCGCCCGCATGGGCCCTGCCCGACTTCGACGGCCTGGTCACGGAAGTGCGGCAGGACCTGCTGCCGCGCCTGCACCCGGTGCTCAAGATGCCGCCCGTGCTGCAGGCCCGCCAGCGCGACCTCGTGAACATCCCCGGGCCGAGCGGCGGGGGCGGCACCTTGGGCGATCCGTCCACGGCGAGTCTGCCGCCGCTGGGCCTGACGTTCGTCGCCGCCGGCAGCGATCCGCTGCTCGCGCTGGCGCTGGGCTTCGGCACCGCGTACCCTGCCGCCCAGGTCACGTCCGGCGGCTCGGTGACGCCGGGCGCCGTCGCCATTCCCAGCCGCCTGATGGACTTCATGGTGACCGCCACGTGGGACAAGGGCATGGACGGCACGTCCGGACCGCTGGAACTGGCTGCGCTGGCGATCGGCGCACCGCCTCCCGTGCGCCCTCCCGCGCCGAACGCCCTGCAGGCCGAGCCGCAGTCGCACAGCCGCCCGCACGCGGCCGACCAGCCGTGGACGGCGGCCGCGCGCGTGTCGTGGGACCGCCTGCCCCGCTTCAAGCTGCTGACGACGTCCAGCTTCGCATTCGCGCGCGCCAACCCGGTCACGCCCGCCGTCGCGGCCGACGCCATCATGCGCCCGCGCCCCAGCGGCGGCCTCGCGCCCATCACGCTCGCCAACAGCGCGAAGGACAAGGAGACGACGCGCCACTCGGCCGTGGATTCCTCGCTCGCGCTGCCGCTGACGGCGGCCGGCCTCGCCCTGCGCTACGGCGTGGCGCTGCAGGACATCTGGGGCCAGTGGTCCGTGTGGGGCACGGTCGACCATGCCGACCAGCAGCCGGCACTCGACCGCCCGCGCGTGCTGCGCTGCGCGCTGGACGCGACCGTCCCCGCGTCGGGCCGCGTGTGCGCCGGCACGCTGACCGTGGAACTGGCCTGGGATTGGGAGGTCCGGCGGCCACTGCAGATCGAGCTGCGCAGCCGCCTGTTCGCGGCGCCCCAGCGCTCGCACACGCCGCCGCCCGACACGACCCTGCCGGCCGGGCTGCAGACGTCGCTCGCCGCGGCACCCGGCGCCCCGCTCGTGCTGCCGTTCAGCGGCGACCAGCTCGCTCCCCTGCCGTCCAACGTCACCGTGGACTACTACGACATCGACGGCAATCTCGTCGCGCCTGGCCCCGTCGGGGCGGACGACGTGCGCCGCTACCGCATCGCCATCTCCGGCCTCCAGCTCGACTACAACGCCGTCGGCCACATCGGCGTGGCCGTATGGACGCGCGTGCGCGAACGCGCGCAGCCCCTGCGCGACAGTGCCTGGCTGGCGCCGCTGGTGTCCGGCTCCGCCACCGAACCCGGACCGAACATCGCCTACGCGTCCGACCCGATCCCGCCCGCGCCCGAGCCTCCGGAAATCGTCAAGCGCGCCAGCCTCGCGGACGCGCGGGGCGAACACCACGCGCGCGTGTCGTGGGCGGCTGTCGCCGGCGCGACGGGCTACTTCATCTACACGGCAACCGAGAGCGCGATCCTGGCCAAGGTGGGCGACCCGGACCACCCGGCGCCCGATCCGACCCTGACGTACACGGAGCGACTGGCCTTTTTGCGCAGCTGCCTCGCCGCGTCCACGGACAACTTCCGCGCCCTGTTCACCCGGGTGAACACGAAGGCGCAGCCGCAGACGTCGGCCGACCTCGTGCTGCCGCGCGGGACGAAGGAAATCCATCTGTTCACGATGGTCGCGGTCAACGCGGGCAACGTCGAATCCAACTGGCCGGCGCCGGAAGATAACGAGCAGCGCGTCGTCGCCATCGCGGCGGCCGACATCGCGACGCCGGCCCCGCCGCGACTGGAGATCCGCCGCATCGACCAGCCGGCGGCGACGCCGAAGTTCGCGGTGCGCGTCGACCTCGCGAGCCAGCCCGGGGCCCGCGTCGCGCGCTACCAGCTGTTCCGCACGCGGGTGGAGGCCGCCGCCATGGAGCTGGACACGATGGGCCCGCCCGTCGCCACCATCGAAGCGGGCGGCGGCGGCTGGACCGTGCACGGCCTCGACGGTGACGCAGCCGCGCTGGCCGACGCCACCGGCACCGATACGCCGGACGGCTCCTGGAAAAAAGTGTGGTACCGCGCCGTCGCGTGGGCGCATCCGGACCCGGACCGCGCGCTGCTGCCGGGGCGCTCGCCCGCATCGAACGCGATGTCGGTGGTGATCCCGCCGGACGGGCCGCCGAACCTGTCGCCGCTCACGGCCGAGTGGCCCGGAGGACCGCTGCAGGACGTG
This sequence comes from Massilia sp. PDC64, assembly GCF_900101265.1. Classification (GTDB taxonomy): domain Bacteria; phylum Pseudomonadota; class Gammaproteobacteria; order Burkholderiales; family Burkholderiaceae_D; genus Telluria. The sequence goes on along the minus strand of NZ_FMZS01000005.1, from coordinate 177,015 downwards.
CTCGTGCATTTCACGAGCACCGCGCCCGTCGCGAAGACGGCGCTGGGGCCGCACAGGCTGGCGGTCGATGCGCAGGTGCTGAGCGGCCCGTCGAAGTCCGCCGGGGACCCGCTGCTGCTGGAAGCGTTCGAACTGCAGGCCGTTCCGGCCGCGCCGCCCGCGCCGCCGGCGAGCGGCACCTGGCGCACGAGCGCCACGCAGTATGCACTGCGGCTCAGGCGCGCCTCCGTCGACGACCGCGTGGCCGTCGTGGTGCGCCTGACGGATCCGCTCGGGCGCAGCACGGAACGCGTGCTCACGGTGGCGTCCGGCCCCATCGATCCGGCGCCGGACGTGCTGGACCTGGAAATGCACGTCGTGAAGCCGAACGTCGTCAACGCCACGTGGCGCTCCAGTGCACCGATCCCGCCGCGTGCCGGCGGCAAGTACACGATCAAGGTCACCGTCGCCGCGCCGAAGAAACCGGTCCTCACGCCGGTGCCGCATCCCGTCGTGCAGCCGCACGGCGTGGCGGCCATCCTCGCGAAGAAGGACGTGGCACTGGAGACGCTCGACGTGGTGCGCGGGCCCATCATCAAGCTGCCCGGCCAGGCCACCGTGATCGAGATGGCGCTGGCGGACGTGCCGGTGGCGGGCAAGCCGCCGCTGCCGGGCCAGCCGTGGCAACTGGTCCGCCTGAACAGTGCGCACGGCGTGACCAGCTACGGCCTCACGTTCAACGGCGCGGTGGCGAGCGTCACGGTGCGCATCACGGCGCCGGACGGCCGCTTTGCCGAACAGGTCGCGAAATAAATTGTCGCGAAATACAGAGGACGGGCTACCATGAACATCACCCAGTTCACCACTGCGCAGGCGCAGAACCGCCTGCAGGCCGACGGCCTCGAAACGCTCGGCCTGACCGGCCCGCTGCTGGCGCCGCGCTGGTCCACGACGTCGGCGCCCACGTTCGATCCCGTCGCGCTGACGCTGGCGCTGACGAACGCGGAGTGTCCGTTCGGCGGCATGCTCACGTGGCACACGCACGGGAACGAGTTCACCGACGCGCAGGGCCAGCCGGTCGCGGGACCCTGCGGCGTGATCCGGCTGCATCCGCATGCGCAGCAGCGCCTGTTCCGGGTCGCCGCCGCCCGCTACGCCAACGGCGGCACCCTCGTGCATCCGCTGCCGGTCGCCATGCTGTTCCGCCTCGCGAGCCCGCCGGACGAGACGCCGCGCCGCATCGAAGCCGGCGATCCCGTTCCCCCGCCACAGGGCGGCGGCACCCTGCCGGCGCCGCTCGTGGTGTCGTTCCACGACGCGCGCGGCCTGGTCATCTGCCCGGTGGCCGTGGCGGCCATGTTCGCGGACCTGATCCAGGGTCTGCCGGGACTGCGCTATCCGAAGGCGCCCGGCACGGTCGGCGACGCCGGCGGGCTGACCGCCATCGCCGCGCTGCCCACGAGCGGCGCGATCCTCGTGCAGTTCGCCGACCTGCACGGCAACCTGTACCGACCCACGCGGCCCGGCAACGTGATGAACGTCGTCTCGCCCGGCCCGTCGACCACGCCGGTCGACCACACGACCGGCTACGCGACGCTCGCGGCCAACCAGACCATCGCGGCCGGCAGCGGCGACAACGGCCAGCTGCGCTTCGGCTTCGCCACGCGCGGCACGCTGGACCGCACGCCGCTGTCCATGCCGGCGCTGCCCGCCACATTGCCCGCGCCGCCGTTCCCCGCCACGACGGGACCCACACTCGCGCGCCAGTTCCTGCGCGTGGTCGTGGTCGATCCCGGATGGCATTTGCTGGGCAACCGCGACGCCGCGCCGCGCAACGGCATCCCCGGCGACGACGGCACGACGCCGGCCGACCTGGTCCCGAAAGTGCGCGACCGCGTCGCCATCGATTACGCGGTCGACGGCGTCAACACGTGGGCGCTGGCCGACGGCGTGCTGGCGCGGCTGCAGGTGGCGGGCACGGGCCTCGTCTACGCCTGCTCGCCGGCCTTCGCCGCGTTCGGCCTGCCGCCCGCACCGGGGCCCGGCGCCACCGTCGCATGGCCCGCGTTCCCGCCGCCGACGCCGGGCGCGCCGGGCGGGCCCACGAACGTCTCGCCGGGCCAGGGCGCGAGCGCCGCGTGGGGCGGGCCGACGTCGCCCGACGTCGTCTTCACCGTGAAGGCCGCGGCCGCGCCGAAGGATGCGCATATCCGCGTGTACGCGCGGCGCTTCGCCGAGATTCCCAGCATCGGCAAGCAGCCGTCGTTCGTGCGCGGCGACGGCGGCGCGGCGCTGGCGGACGGCATCAACGACGTCGCGATCCTGTTGGCCAACCCGTTCGGCCTGGGGCCGGGCGACCCGCACACGCCCGGCATCCAGATCGACGTGGACATCGTCGTGACCGTGCGCGGCGGCCAGCGCAAGCTGTGGAGCGGGATCCGCGTGCCCGTCGGCGCACCCGTCGCGCCGCCGACGAACACGTTCGGCGGCACCGACCGGTTGCCGATGGTCCCGCCCGCGATGCAGGGCTGGTGCCCGGTCCCCCTGTTCGGACTCCCCCGCGCGACGCCGGCCGCCAGCGGCGGGACGCTGGCCGCGCTGTCGCGCAGCCTGGCGTCCGAGAGCGTGCCGCGCGTCGGCCCGCGCCTGCCCCTGATGGCGCGCTTCGAGACGATCGTCGCGGCCGGCGTGCCGGATCCCGGCGCCGGCAACGGCGCGCTGTCGTGGCAGGCCGTCGTGACGGGCGCGCGCTGGATGCCGGAATCGCGTTCCGCCCAGCACACGCAGGGCAATCCCGGCAATCCGGCCGGCCCGGACATCCATGCGGCGGGCGCGCGCGTGACGGGGGCGCTGGCCTACGACTTCGCCTGGCACGCCCTGCGCCGCGCCAAGCCGCCGCTGCCCTTCCCCGGCGCCCCCGTGCTGCTGGACGGCTGGATCCTGTACGGTGCCGGCGACAACATGAACGAACCGGCCACGCCGCCGAACGATGCCTCCCCCAACGCCGGCACGTGCATGGGCGCGGCACTGCAGACCATTGCTGCAGTGTGCGATACGCCCGAGCTGTCGCTGGCGCCCGAGTCGGCCTTCGAGAACCCGACGACGGTGCAGGACATCGTCAATGCGGTCTCGAACGCGATCAATCCGGGCGGCACGCCGCCGACCGTGAACTCGCCCAACGGCGACCGGCTGCTGCGGGAAGTCCGGCGCGAGTACTGGGTGGCGAAGCACGGGCGGCGCGACGCCTTGTGGTCGCTGCGGCGCGCGCTGGGCGAAGCGCGGGAACTCATCTACATCGAAAGCGCACAGTTCGCGCCGACGGCCGCCAACAACGGCGGCCTGCCCGCCCACATGCTCGACCTGGCCCAGGTGATCATCGACCGCATGACGGCGCACCGCGACCTGCGCGTCGTGGTGGCCCTGCCGTGGGACACGGATTTCGCGCACAGCGGCCCGCCGATGAACTTCGAGACCTTCGTGCAGCAGGCGATCGGGGCACGCAAGGCGCTCGTATCGAAATTCCCGGGGATCGTCAGCGACCGGCTGGCCGTGTTCCATCCGCTCGGCTTCCCGGGCCGCGCGACCGCGATCCGCAGTTCGGTGGTAATCGTCGACGACGTGTATTCGCTGGTCGGCACGAGCCACTTCCGGCGGCGCGGCATGACGTTCGACGGCGCCGCCGACCTGGTGTCGTTCGACCGCGCGATCGAGGACGGCTATTCGAAGAAGCTGCGCCAGTTCCGGCGCGCGCTGATGGCCACCCGGCTGGGCGTGCCGATCGGGACGGGGCCCGCCAACGCGACGGCGGAATGGGCGGCGCTGGCGCTGCCGCGCACCGCGTTCGGTGTCGTGCGCAATCTGCTGGGCGAAGGCGGGGCGGGCCTGATCAAGCCGCTGTGGGAGGGATATAACCCGGATGTGATTCCGGCTACCGTGGACGAAGCCGATCCGGATGGGACGGATGGGATGAAGCTGCTCGATACGCTCGCGAGTTTCCTCGCCAGGGCGTGAAGCGCCGCATCACGACTCGACGTGCGCGGTCGCCTGGCACACCTGGTTCCGGCCGGCGGCCTTCGCGGCGTACAGCGCCGCATCGGCCGCTGCAAGGAGCGTCGCTTCGTCGCGGCCATGCTGGGGAAACAGCGCGACGCCCGCCGAAAAGGTCCTGCTGACGTCGAGACGGTTGGACGCGAACCGCAGCGCCGAGAACGCGACCCGCAATTCATTGATCCGTTCGATGGCCAGCTCGAGCGTCACGTCGCGCATGATGACGACGAACTCTTCGCCGCCATACCGGCACGGAGAGTCCGTCGGCCGGACCTGTTGGCGGAGCAGTCCGCCGAGCGCCCGCAGGATCGCGTCGCCCAGCGCATGGCCGTAGACGTCGTTGACCGACTTGAAATGATCGACGTCGATCATCACGACCGCGAACGTGCCCTGGGTCCTGGCGCTGCACGTCAGTTCGCGGGCCAGCGCGTCGGCCAGGTACAGGCGGTTGTACAGCCCCGTCAAGGGATCGCGGATGACCTGCTCCTGCAGCTGCGCCTGCATGGACTGGATCGTGTCCAGTTGCGCCTTGAGCTGCGCGTTGGCCTGCTCGAGGGCGAGCGACGTCGTCCTGGCTTCCGTGACGTCGCGTACGATCAGGGCGGCGCCGGTCATGTTGCCGTCGTCATCGCAGAGCGCGAACGTACGCAGTTCGAGATGCCGCGTACTGCCATGCACGAATTCGGTCGTCGTCGGCGTCGTGCCGACAAGGCTCACGTGTGCATCCAGCGCCGCGAGTTGTTCGCCGAGCAGACGGCCCGGCTTGAGCGGCTGGCCGATGTCGAACATTCTCCGGATCGCGGCATTGCTTTCGACAATGCGCCGCTGCGCATCGATCACGATGAAGCCGTCGGTGATCGCCGACCCGATTTTCTTGTGCGCCACGGCGACGAGATCGAACAGGCCGCGGCGGAAGATCGCCAGCGAGACGAGGATGCCGCTCGCGACCAGGCCGATCGGGGTGGGATCCAGGTCCGGCGGCGACACGCCGGCGATAAACATCACGTTGCAGACGGCCGGAATGATGAGTGCGCCCAGCAGGATGCGCGTTTGCCGCCGCACGTGCGTCGATCCCTGTTGATACGCGGCCAGCAGCGCGAGCACCGCGTGGCCGACAAGCACGTAGCTGTACAGCGAATGGATCCAGAACAGGGGGCCCATCTGGAAAATGGTGTCCGTCGCTACGCCGCGCCAGGTGCCGAAGCACAGGTCGTGCAGCGGCGACAACGCGACCGCGAGGACGAAAGCAGGCAGGATCGCCAGCGCCAGGAGCCGCGACGGGCGCCATGTGTTCGTGCCGCGGGTGTAGCTCAGCACGAAGATCAGTGCTAGCGGCGCGATGGTGACGACGGCAGGGAAGATGACGCGCGTCCGCAGGAACAGGCCTTCGTCCGGCCACAGGCGCGCGAACGGCAACGCGTAGCAGGCCAGCCACCAGGCGGCGCTGAGCTGCATCGCCATCAACGCCGGCGCACCGGGGGCGTGGCGGCGCGTCCAGGCAACGGATGCCAGGAACAGCGCCGCCACGGCACCGGTCAACAGGAGGAAGTTAAAGATTTGCATGGTCGCGCGAGTGTGCAGGCACCCATCTTACAACGCGTCATGCATTATTTCCCGTTGGCACTACCTTTTGTTACACGCAAACAACATCGGCATTACTGCTTGGTGAGCTGCCACCAGTTCATGTTCCACCCGCCGACCTTCGAGAAGATCGTCAGGTTCTGCTGGCCGGCCGTCAGGTTCACGGTTGCGCTGACCGTCGTCCAGTTCTGCCAGCCGCCTGTGTTGGGCACCGTGACGACGGCCAGTTCCGTCGCGTCCTTCTTGAATGCGAACTGGCCTCCCGTGTTGGCGGACGCGACGCGGAACTGCACCGTGTAGGCACCCGACGTCGGGACGTTGACCGGATAGCTCATCCAGTCGTTATTGTCCGTGTGGCCGACGTTGAAGCCGCCGCCCGTGTCCGTCGTCGTCTCGACCTGCATGCCCGCGTGGTACTGGAACATCTCGGCCTCGATGCGCTGGCCGACGACCGGCTGCCAGTTCATCCAGTACGCGATGTCGGCATTGCGCACGAGCGGCTGCGTGCCGAAGGCCCTGAAGTACGCTTCGACCTGGCTATTGCTGGCCGTGCTGACGTTCAGGCCGCCGTAGGTGCCGCCGCTCGCGCTGTTGGTGACGAGCCCCCAGCCCCAGCCCGACGTGGCGTCGTTCGAGCCGCCGGGCGACGTGGTCTTGTACGCCCAGCTGGTGCCGGCCCAGCCCAGCGAATTGAACACGTCGAAGGCCTTTCTCGTGTTCTGCCCGCCGTAGCTGCCCAGCAGCGTCCACGGCTGGAACTCGCCGACGAGGAACGGCGTGTTCAGCGCCGTCAGCTTCGCGTCCCACGGGCAGACTTCGCGCGAGTCGCCCGTCGCGCAGTGCAGCCAGTTCTCGTACATGTTCGCCTGCGCCGTGGCGCCCGAGACCTCGTTCCAGCCCCACAGGCCCGGATAGAAATGCATCCAGAACGCCGCGTTGGACAGGCCGTGCGACGCCGGGTTGCCGTACGCGTCGATGCCCGTGTTATGGCCCGGCAGCAGGATCACGTGGTTCGGATCCTTGTTGCGCACGACGGCGGCCAGCTGGTACGCGAAGTTCGCGAGCGTCGTCGCGTCGGTGCCCCACGGTTCGTTCAGCAGGTCGTACGCGAGCACGGCGCCGCGGTCCCTGTAGCGCGAGGCGATCATGTCCCACAGCCACTTGGTGCGGTCCTGGTAGGTGGGATTGCTCCACATCGCGGCCGGCCCCACGCAGCCGTCGTGCTGCTCGCTGGACGCCGCCTGGCCGCCGACGGCGCCGTGCAGGTCGAGGATCACGTACATGCCGCGCTTTTCCGCCTCGTCGATGGCGAAGTCCAGGTATTTCCAGGCATCGGCCCGCAGCGAGTACGGCACGGCCTCGTTCTCGACGACGTTGTACAGGAACGGCACGCGCACCACGTTCATGCCCATCGCCGCCATCTGGTCGAAGTCGCGCGTCGTGATCCAGTTGTCGCGCCACACGCCCATCAGGCGTTCCTTTTCCGTCGCGCCGAAGCGCGAGGTCAGCGTGTTCTCCAGCGTGCACTGGTCCGGCACGGCGCCGTTCGACGTGCTGATCGAGGAGCCCAGCATCCAGAATTCCATCGCCAGCCAGTTGCCCAGGTTCGTGCCGCGCAGGTTCAGGCGCTTGCCGTTCGCATCGACCCAGTACTTGCCGCTCTGGTGCACCATGGGCAGGGACCCCGTCGCCTCCTTCGCGAAGCCGATCCAGTTCAGGTTGAAGCCGCCGCCCTTCGCGTACACGGCGATCGACTGCGGCCCGGCCGACAGGAACACGCGCGTGGTGACGGTCTGCCAGTTCTGCCAGCCGCCCGTGTTCGGCAGTGCGATCGTCGGCCCCATGTCCTGGCCGTTCTGGCTCAGCACGACCTGGCCCGTCGTGCCAGTCGTGGCGATGCGGTACGACACCGTGTACCAGCCTGACGACGAGGGATTGACGGAATAGGCCATCCAGTCGCCGGCGTCGATGTAGCCGACATCGCTGCCGCCGCCGGTGTCCGTCGTCGGCTCGATGACGACGCCCGACATGCTGGCATACGATTCCGCCTGCACGGTGCCGGGCAAGGCCGTCTGCGCGTACGCGGGGCCGGCGCAGAGGCAGCCGGCGAGCGCCAGCAGGGCCGCCGTCCGGCGCGTTATTGGAACGAGGTTGCGATTCAATTGGGTCTCCTTGTTGTAGTGGTCGGGTGATGCACTGCGGGCAGGTCCGGTACGCCTCCTTTCTTTCGATGCGAACGTTCAGCGCACGACCGTCTGGATCGCGTGCGCGGGAATGTCGACCGCCGTTTCCATGCGGTCGACGACGAGGCGGTAGCGCTGCGGCTGGTCGGTCTTGTTCATGACGACGACGGCGAGCCGGCCGTCGCCGTTGCGGAAGGCGACCGTCTGCAAGGTGCTGCGGCTCGCGGCCGCGCCGACGCGGCGCGCGCCCGGGCGGATCCAGCGCGAGAAGTGGCCCATGTAGGCATACCCCGGCGTGAACACGAGCCGGCCGTCGTCGCTGGCGTGCAGCAGCGCGAAGCAGTAGTTGCCGACGTGGTTCGGACCGCCGCGGCTGTCGAGCAGCATGTTCCAGTCGATCCATCCGCTCGAGCCGGCGGCCAGGTCGGCGATGATTTCGCTGCCATAGCGCTCGCCGTTCGCCCAGCTCTGCATCTGCGCCGGGTCGAACTTCTCGATCGAGGACTCGGTCAGCAGGAACGGCACGTCGGGCCAGGCTTCGTGGACGGCGGCGAGGTTGCGGTGCATCGGCTCGCCCTTGGCCCACGTCTCGTACCAGTGGTAGCCGACACCCCACACGTACGGGCGGGCCTTCGGATCGTTCAGGATGTGGGCGGCGCGCTGCGGCAGCAGGTCGCGGTTGTGGTCCCAGACGACGATCTTCCTGTCGCCCAGGCCCGCCGCCCGCAGTGCGGGACCCAGGTGGTCGGCGAGGAAGCGCGTCTCGTCCTCGGCCGAGAAGATCATCGATTCCCAGGTCTGCTTGGCCATCGGCTCGTTCTGCACCGACAGGCCCCACACGGGAATCCCCTCCTTCTCATAGGCCTGCACGAACCTCACGATGTACTGCGCCCAGGTATCGGCGTACTCGGGCAGCAGGCTGCCGCCGCCCAGCATGGATCCGTTCGACTTCATCCACGCCGGCGCGCTCCACGGGCTCGCGAACACGCGCATCCGCGCGCCATGGGCCTTGCCCGCGTCCAGTGCCTGGCGCAGCAGCGGCAGGCGGTAGCGGCGGTCGTGGCCGATGTCGAACGACGCCAGCGAACGGTCGCCGTCCTTCACGTACGTGTAGCTGCCGCTGGAAAAATCCGAGCTGTGGATCGTCGTGCGCAGGATCGTGTAGCCGAGACCCTCGCGCGGGTCGAGGTAGGCTTTCAGGAAGGCCTGCTGCGCGTCCGGCCTGAGCTTCGCGTACGTCTCGGCGGTGGCGTCCGTGATGGCGCCGCCGAAGCCGAACACCTCCTGGTAGCGCCGCGTCGTATCGACGAAGACGGCCGTCTCCGTCTCCAGCGGCTGGCCGGCCGCGCGCGGCGCGTCGAGCCGGGCGGCCGCGAACGGCTGGCCGCCCTGCGCGGTCGTGTACACCTGCCAGGGCTGGTCGGCCGCGTTGGCCAATGCGATGCCTGGCAACAGAGCGGCAACGCACGCCAGCCGGATCATGGTTCGTTTCGTGGTCACGATGGTCTCCTCATTGTCGTTACAGGCCCGCGAACGGATCGGGCGCAGTGGAACTGGTCGTCCAGTCGCGCAGCGGCTGGTGCGGTTCATAGCGCACGGTGCCGTACAGCTTGAACAGGTTCTCGATCTCGGCCAGCGAGGCCGTATTGAAATCCAGCGCGGGGATCGTGGCGCCTGCCGCGTTGGTGACCATGCCCCACGTGCCGGTGCCGTGGCCGCCCGCGTTGCTGACGTATTTGTAGGCCCAGACGGTCGTGGCCCAGCCGAGCTTCGCGTACGTGTCGAAGGTGGCGCGCGTCACCTGGGCGCCCGTTTCCAGGCCCATGCTCGCCCACGGCTGCGTCTCGCCGACGAGGAACGGCGTTTTCAGGCCCTGGATGCGCTTGTCCCATTCGCACACGCCCGTCGTCTTCGCGGCGTTGCAGAGCAGCCAGTCGCGGTGCACGGCCGGACCGATCGATCCCCAGCCGAACAGGCCCGGATAGAAATGCATTTCGAACGCCACGTTCGTCATGCCTTTCGCGGCCGGGTCGCCGTACGCGGCGATGCCGCTGCTGTGGCCCGGCAGGATGGCGACGTGGTTCGGGTCCACGGCGCGCACCGCCGCGTACAACTTCCCGATGAAGGCGGCCAGCGTGGCCGGATCCGTGCCCCACGGTTCGTTCAGCAGGCTGTAACCCGCCACCGCCGGACGGTCCCTGTAGCGCGCCGCCACCTGCTGCCACAGCCACACGGTGCGGTCCTGGTAGGCCGGCGTGGTCCACAGCGCCGCCGGGCCGATGCAGCCGTCGTGCTGCTCCTTCTCCCCGGCCTGGCCCCCGGCGGCGCCGTGCAGGTCGAGGATCACGTAGATACCGCGCCGCTCCGCCTGGGCGATCGCGTCGTCCAGGTAGTGCCAGGCGTCGGCGCGGAGACTCCCCGGATGCTGCTCGTCTTCCACCAGCGTGTGGATGAACGGCAGACGCACGACGTTCACGCCGAAGCGCGCGAGCTGGTCCCAGTCCGCCGGCTGCATCCAGTTGTCGCGGAACAGCTTGAACAGGCGGTCGCGCTCCGCGTAGCCGAAGCGCTTGTCGAGGACCGCCTCCAGCCTGCACTGGGTGTCGATCCCGTTCGAACCCTGCCCCATCATCCAGAATTCGTTGATGAGCCAGTTGCCGATATTCGCGCCCTTCAGGTGGATCTCGGCACCGTCCGCCGTCACCCACTTCGCGCCCTGCGCGCGGATCATCTGCGCCGCCTGCGTGATCGGCACCGCGGGGCCCGGCTCGACCGGGTGCGCGGTCGGCGGCGGGGCCGTGCCGGTGACAGGGACCGGGGCCGCGGCCGGCGGGGCCGACATGCCGCCGCCGGTACCGCCGCACCCGGAGACCAGGGCAAGTGCGGCCAATGCTGTGGCCAGTGCGGCCGTCGTGATTCGCATCGTCCTCTCCTTACAGTCGGTAGTTCAGGCCCAGCAGCACCTGGCGGCCATAGGTCGTGTAGCGCTCGGGCGCATAGGCGCCGCTCGCGAACGGGCTGCCCTGCTTCGTCTGGTACGGCGAGTTGTTCAGGTTATTCACCTGCAGCAGGATCGACAGGCCCTTCAGGCTGCCCTGCTCGAACGCGTAGCCGGTCTGGAAGTCGATCTGCTTCTCGGCCAGGATCTCGCTGAACGAGCGCAGCGCGAACAGGCCCGTGACTTCGCCGCGGAAGGCCGAGCGGTAGCGCTGGCTGACGCGCGCCGAGAACCCGTTCTTTTCGTAGAACAGCGTCACGTTCGACACGCTGCCCGACAGGCCCGGCAGCTTTTCGCTCGTCCCCGGACCGTTCGGATGGATCGACGACGCCGTGAGCGAATAGCTGCCGACGATGCCGAAGCCGTCCAGCGCACGCCACAGCAGTCCGCCTTCGAGGGAGCCCGACAGCTCGAGGCCCTTGACCATGCCGCCCTGGCCGTTGGCCGGACGGTTCATCGTGCCGATGTTACTGATCGGGACCGTCTTCGACTGCGTGGGGAAGCCCGTGAAGTCGTACGCGGTCTGCTGGTTGTAGATGTAGTTGGTCAGGTTTTTATAGAACGCGGCGACGGCGACATAGCTGCTCTTGGCGAAGTAGTTCTCGAGCGACAGGTCGAACGCGCGGGCACGCCACGGTTCGAGCGTCGGATTGCCGCCGCTGCCGCTCCATTCGCGCGTCGTGTCGCTGATGCCGCCCGACGCGCCGGCGCGCATGTCCTGCATCTGCGGCCGCGCCACGGTCTTCGCGGCCCCGAAGCGCAGCGCGGTGCGGTCGACGAAGTGGCCCAGGTCGAAGTTCAGGTTCAGGCTGGGCAGCACGTCCGTGTAGTCGCTGCCGCCGTGCAGCGGCGTGATCTTGTCGCCGGCCACCGCCAGGCCGTCCGAGCCCTGCTTCACGCCGATCACCTGCACGCCCAGGTTGCCGCGCACGGGGACGGGGCCCAGGTCGGTGTCGATGCCCAGCTTGGCGTAACCGGTGGTGACCTTCTCTTCCACGCTCCAGTTCTGGATCGCCAGGTCGGCGCTGCGGGCCGGCTGCTGGTCGTAGTACTTGGCCAGCACGCCCAGCGTGTCGTACGTGAGCACGGCCGGGATGCCGGCGAACGACAGCGACGTGGACGGCTTGACCAGGTCCGGCGACACCGACACGGGCGCGTGATTGTTCTTGAGGAAGTAGTAATTGTTGATGTCCGAGTGCTTCTTGTCGCGCTTGGAGTAATTCAGGCCGCCCTCGACATAGCTGAACATGGCGGTCAGGCTGCGCTTCGCCGACACTTTGAGGGAGCCCAGCGTGTCGTCGACCTTCGGGCGGTGCATGTCCGCATCCTTGCCCCAGCCGCCGACGTCGGTGAGCTTGATGATGGCCGGATTCGTGAAGTCCACGCTCGGCGTGAATTTGGGGATGCCGTCTTCGACCGGGATCCTGAACTGGAAGTTGTTGTCGGTGATGCCCGAACCGGCCGGGCCCAGCCCAGCATACGTTTCCAGCACCTGCTCGTGGCGCCTGGCCTGCGAGTACGACAGGTCGCCGATGAATTCCCATTCGCCCGTGCGGTACTTGTTGTTCCAGCCGAGCGCGCCCAGCGTATCCTTGCGCGTGTTGTAATCGTTGCGGGCGATCGGTTCCAGGTTCACGAGCGTGCCGCCCGTCAGCAATTTGACGTTGCCGATCGTCTCGATCTGCGGATCCCGGTACGTCACGGCACTCCACTGGTGCGAGTTCCACATCATGCCGCGCATGATTTCCGTCTGGTCGAACTGCGAGTAGTACAGGTCGACCGTGCTGCGGAACTCGCGCGACGGCTTGTAGTCCAGCACGGCCATCAGGCCATCGCGCACCTGCTTGCGCGACGTCGCCGTGACTTCCGCGCCCTTCAGGGCCACGACGTCGGCATTCCCCGGCGGCAGGTTGTTCTGGTCGCCCCACCACCAGGCCTTGTATTCCTTCTGCTGGCCGGGCGAGTTCAGGTGCGCGAAGCCGATGGCCACGCCCACCGTGTTGTTCATGAACTGGTCGATGTAGGCCGCGCTGACTCGCTGGCCCCAGGCCGACGATTCGTCGTTCAGCTTGCCGTTGCCGTTGCGTTCGCCACGCACGTTGAACGCGATCGCGCGTTCGCGGCGGTCGAGCGGACGCACGGTCTGCAGATCGACCGTGCCGGACAGGCCCTGTCCCACGAGCGAGGCGTCCGGCGTCTTGTACACGGTGACGCCGTTGATCAGCTCGGACGGATACTGGTCGTATTCGGCGCCGCGGTTGTTGCTCGTGCTGACCAGTTCGCGCCCATTCATCAGCGTGCCCGCGAAATCGGGCGACAGGCCGCGCAGCGAGATCACCTGCGCGCGGCCGGCGACGCGCTGCGCCGTCAGGCCCGGCAGGCGCGCGATCGACTCCGCGATCGACACATCCGGCAGCTTGCCGATGTCCTCGGCCGTCACCGCCTCGACGATGGAATCGGAATCGCGCTTGATGGCCATCGAGCTCTCGATGCTGCCGCGGATGCCGGTGACGATCACCGTGCTTGCGGTGGCATCGCCGGTGTCCTGCGCGCCGGCGGCGCCGCCCCACAACAGGGCGGCACAGGCGGCCGCGATGGGGGTGATGGACAGGATGCGTTGCTGGGGGCGGACTTTGCCGGGTTGGTGCATGGTGTCTCCTCGTTGTTTGAACTAATGTGAGCTGGACGCGTACCCATCCGCGGAGCGAATGGAAACGTTGCCAGTTGTGGCGGACAGCGCGCGCGTTTTCCTCTTTCGTCTCCTCGAAATGCTTGATGCGTACGCGTGCGTCGCTTGGATTGGAAACGTTGCCAAATTCCGTTGAAAAAAAATTTGGAAACGTTGCCAAATTCACGGCCATTGTCCGCTGAGGCTGAATCGAATGTCAATACCTGTGTGTGATCGGATAACAACAGCGGCCATGGAAAGGCCCCTGAAATCAGGGGCCCGCTTTATCGCACTTGCCTCGATTTGGCCCGCGCCGCATGCAGCTTCCTGTAGCTGTTCATCAGTCGATGATGCCTGTCGAGCCCTTCCAGCTTCATGCTCGTCGGCGTCAGGCCGTGGAAACGCACGCTGCCGTCGACCGACCCCAGCACCGCGTCCATGCGCGGATTGCCGTACATGCGGCGGAAATTGGTCACGTAGTCGTCCAGTTCCAGCTCGTCGTCCAGCACCACTTCCAGCACCACATTCATGGCCTGGTAGAACAGGCGTCGCTCGACGGTATTGTCGTTGTATTGCAGGAACGCGCCGACCAGTTCATGCGCTTCCTCGAACTGCTGCAGGGCGAGATGGATCAGCAATTTCAATTCGAGGACCGTCAACTGGCCCCACTCCGTGTTCTCGTCGAACTCGATGCCGATCAGCGTCGCGATGTCGGAATACTCGTCCAGCTCATTGTTCTCCAGGCGATCCAGCAGCGCGGCCAGGGCGTCGTCGTCCAGGCGGTGCAGGTTCAGGATGTCTTCGCGGAACAGCAGCGCCTTGTTGGTGTTGTCCCACACGAGATCCTCGACCGGATAGACTTCCGAATAGCCGGGCACCAGGATCCGGCACGCCGTGGCGCCCAGTTCGTCGTACACGGCCATGTACACTTCCTTGCCCATGTCCGCCAGAATGCCGAGCAACGTCGCCGCTTCCTCCGCATTGGCGTTCTCGCCCTGCGACGTGAAATCCCACTCGACGAAATCGTGGTCCGCCCTGGCGCTGAAAAAGCGCCACGACACCACGCCGCTGGAATCGATGAAGTGCTCGACAAAATTGTACGGCTCGGTCACGGCTTCGCTGGCGAAGGTCGGCTGCGGCAGATCGTTCAGGCCTTCGAAACTGCGGCCCTGCAGCAGTTCCGTCAGACTGCGTTCCAGCGCCACCTCGAAACTCGGATGCGCGCCGAACGAGGCGAAGACGCCGCCCGTCCGCGGGTTCATCAGGGTCACGCACATGACGGGATAGACGCCGCCCAGCGACGCATCCTTGACCAGCACGGGAAAGCCCTGCGCTTCCAGTTCCTGGATGCCCGCCACGATGCCCGGGTATTTCGCCAGCACGTCCTGCGGCACGTCAGGCAGCGCGATCTCGCCTTCCAGGATCTCGCGTTTGACGGCGCGTTCGAAGATCTCGGACAGGCACTGCACCTGCGCTTCCGCCAGCGTGTTACCGGCGCTCATGCCATTGCTGGCGTAGAGGTTCTCGATCAGGTTGGACGGGAAATAGACTGTCTCGCCGTCGGATTGCCGCACGTAGGGCAGCGACACGATACCGCGCGCCACGTTGCCGGAGTTGGTGTCGTACAGGTGCGAGCCGCGCAACTCCCCTTCCGGGTCGTAGATGGCGCGGCAGTACGCATCGAGGATCCCGTCCGGCAGCGCATCGTCGGGACCGGGCTGGAACCAGCGCTCGTCCGGATAATGCACGAAGGCCGCGTTGGCGATCTCCTCGCCCCAGTAGCTGCCGGCATAGAAATGGTTGTTGCTGATGCGTTCGATGTACTCGCCGAGTGCAGACGCCAGCGCGCTTTCCTTCGTCGCGCCCTTGCCGTTGGTGAAGCACATCGGCGAGTGCGCATCGCGGATATGCAGCGACCACACGTTCGGCACGATGTTGCGCCATGAAGCGATTTCGATCTTGATGCCGAGGTTCGCCAGCAGCCCCGACATGTTGGCGACGGTTTGTTCCAGCGGCAGGTCCTTGCCGGGAATATAGGTGGCGGCGTCGGCGGCGGGCTGCAACGTCAGCAATGCCTGCGCGTCCGCATCCAGGTTTTCCACCTCTTCGATCACGAACTCGGGCCCGGTCTGCACCACTTTTTTCACGGTACAGCGGTCGATCGAACGCAGGATCCCCTGGCGGTCCTTCTCCGAAATGTCCGGCGGCAGCTCGACCTGGATCTTGAAGATCTGCCGGTAACGGTTTTCCGGGTCGACGATATTATTCTGCGACAGGCGGATATTTTCGGTAGGGATATCGCGGGTGTTGCAGTACAACTTCACGAAGTATGCCGCGCACAAGGCCGACGAGGCCAGAAAATAATCGAACGGGCCCGGCGCCGAGCCGTCGCCCTTGTAGCGGATCGGCTGATCGGCGATTACGGTGAAGTCGTCGAACTTGGCTTCCAGACGCAGCTTGTCGAGAAAGTTGACCTTGATTTCCATCGGGGATTCCTAGTATTTCAAAACACAAAGCCCTGTACAGACAGGGCTTTACAGGGTAAGGCAAGCATCTTACTCGATCCCTTGCCTGCGGGCGAATGCAGTCTCTTGCAATGCATTGACACGAGGACGGAAATCGTACAGACTCGACAAGATGTTAGCGCTATTGGTTTTATGGTACGAGATGTTATAGACCTGCACCGACGGCGATAACACACCAAGACAAACCAAGGAGACTCGTATGAACACCAGTGCCGTCGAGAGCACGAGTACCATCCACGAGGCGGAAAACACCCGCCTCATCATCCTGATCAGCTGCGTCGCCACCATCGGCGGCTTCCTGTTCGGTTTTGACAGCGGCGTCATCAACGGCACCGTCGACGGCCTGAAGCAGGCCTTCCATTCGACCGACGCCGAACTCGGTTTCGAAGTCGCTTCGATGCTGCTGGGCTGCGCGCTGGGCGCATTCACCGCCGGCCGGCTGGGCGACCTCTGGGGCCGCCGTACCGTGCTGCTCATCTCGGCCGTGCTGTTCCTGACGTCGGCGCTGGGCGCGGGCTTTGCGACGACCTCGGCCTTGTTCGTCGCCGCCCGCGTGCTGGGCGGCTTTGCGGTCGGCGCGGCCAGCGTGATGTCGCCGGCCTACATCGCCGAGGTGGCCTCGGCCCGCTACCGGGGCCGGCTGGCGACGGTCCAGCAGATCGCCATCATCAGCGGCCTGTTCTGCGCCTTCCTGAGCAACTATGTGCTGGCGCATGCGGCCGGCGCGTCGACCGGCGTGCTGTGGCTGGGACAAGAGGCATGGCGCTGGATGTTCTGGATGATGGCGATTCCCTCCGTCCTGTTCCTGCTGCTGCTGCTGACGATCCCGGAAAGCCCGCGCTTCCTCGTCGCCAAGAAGCGCAAGGACGAGGCGCTGGCCGTGCTGGAACGCCTGTACGGCGCGGCCTCGGCCCGCGCGAAATTCAATGCGATCGACGTGTCGCTGGCGGAAGACCACCACCGTCCGCGCCTGTCGGACCTGGTCAACAAGGCGACCGGCAAGCTGCGCCCCATCGTGTGGGTCGGCATCGGCCTGGCGACGTTCCAGCAACTGGTCGGCATCAACGTGGTGTTCTACTACGGTGCCGTGCTGTGGCAGGCCGTGGGCTTTTCCGAGAACGACGCCTTGCTGATCAACGTCCTGTCGGGCGGCCTGAGCATCGGCGCCTGCATCGTGACGGTGTTCCTGATCGACCGCATCGGCCGCAAGCCCCTGCTGTGGATCGGCTCGGCCGGCATGGCGGTGACGCTCGGCCTGGTGACGTTCGCCTTCGCCAGCGCCTCGCTCGACGCCAACGGCAAGCTGGCCCTGTCCGGCTCGATGGGCGTGCTGGCCCTGGCCGCGGCGAATATCTACGTCATCTTCTTCAACATCTCCTGGGGCCCGGTGATGTGGGTCATGCTCGGCGAGATGTTCCCCAACCAGATCCGCGGTTCGGGACTGGCGGTCGCCGGCGCGGCCCAATGGACGTCCAACTTCCTGATCACGGTGACCTTCCCGATGCTGCTTGCCAGCATCGGCTTGGCGGGCGCTTACGGCCTGTACACCATCGCCGCCGTGATCTCGGTCTACTTCGTGCTGCGCTATGTGCATGAGACGCGCGGCAAGGAACTGGAGCAGATGGAAGGCTAAGAGCGCGCGATAGCCGCCAACAGAAAGGCCGTTGATGATCGAATCCGCATCATCAACGGCCTTTGTTCTTTCCGGGACTACTTGAACCGATCGAAGAAGGTCTTGGACTCCTGCGCCGAAAAGTTCGGATACCAGTGGCCGCCAGTCTCGGTACCGCACCACAGCACGGGCTTGCCGCCGTCGCAGCCCTGGTACTCGACACAGCCGTTACTGCCCGCGAGCACCGTGGTGGCACCACAGCTATTGCGCTTAAGGAAAACATCGCGCTCCTCCATCCCCGCCGGATAAGGCACCGTGCTGTCGTCTTGGCGTGGAAGGACATGGCTGCCACCTTGTAGGAAGAACTGGCGCAGCCGCTCCAGAGGCCGACAGGGCACCAATGTTGCCGCACGGAACATTTTTGCACGTTTTGCCAAACTGAATTATTGTGTGAAATCAGCCAACATTGTTTCGCTGGTCCGTGGCTTCCCTTCATCCCCCAGCGTTTATCCACTACATAGATCACCCATGGCAAACACGATCGTGGCAGTCAGCCATACGCTTCTATGCGCGCCGGAAGCAGCAAGTCGCACACTCGCCGAATCGATATCCCAGCAACTGAACAACGCCCGTCCTGACGTGCTGATCGTTTTCGCGTCTCCCGAAACCGATTACCAGCCGCTGCTCGCTGCACTCGAGGCCGCTTGCCAGCCGCGTGTGCTTGTCGGCTGCTCGTCCGCGGGCGAGTTTTCCGGTTGCGCCACAGGAAATTCGTCCGTGTCCGTGATGGCAATTCGCACGGACGACATCCTGTTCCGGGCCGGACTGGGGCGAGGCCTCCGTCAGGATTTCAGCGGTGCCCTTGAACAGGTCATGCCCGTGTTTACCGGCAGCGATCACCCCGACTTCCCCTATCGCAGCGCGCTGGTGTTGACGGATGCGCTGGCAGGTTATGTCGACGACATCATCCATGAAATGATGCTGCGTACCGGCGGCACCTACCAGCTGTTTGGCGGCGGGGCAGCCGACGATGCCAAGTTCAACCAGACGCATGTTTTCATCGGGACGGAAGCCCATACCGATGCGATCGTGGTACTCGAGATGCTGTCGAAGAAGCCCGTCGGTCTCGGCGTTCGCCATGGTTGGCGACCGGCCAGTCCCCCGCTGCGTGTCACCGAAGCACAAGGCACCCGCCTGATCAGCCTGAATGCCACGTCTGCCGTCGAAGCGTTTGAAGAGCATGCCCACGCCACTGGCCAGACGTTCAACCGTGCCGATGCGCTCCCGTTTTTCCTGCATAACGTGATCGGCATCGAAACGGGCGACGGCTACAAGCTGCGCGTCCCCCTCACCCTCAACGACGACGGCTCGATTTCCTGTGCCGCCGAGGTGCCGGTCGGCGCCACCGTGCACATCATGGTCTCGGACACGGCGTCCGCCTGCGAGGCGGCGCGCGAAGCGGCCCGGGCGGCGCTCGCAGGACTGGAAGGAGGCGAACACGCCGGCTCGCTGCTGTTCGACTGCGCCGCCACCCGACTGCGCCTCGGCCGCGAGTTCGACGACGAACTGAAAGCCGTCGGCGAGGCGCTCGGTTCGGAAAACTTCGCCGGCTGTAATACGTATGGCCAGATAGCAAGGAGCACCGGGCAATTTAGCGGATTCCATAACTGTACTGCCGTCGTATGTGCGATCCCGCGTTAAGCATGCGATGATCCCGCTCGAGCTTGTCTCCATCTTCGTCGATCTGCAGAACGCCGATACCCGCCATGTCGCGACGGCCAACCTTGCGCGTTACGCCGGCGTCGCACAGGTTCTGATATTCGGCCGGGACGCGGAGATCGGGATGTTCCTGCCTGCTCCCGGGTTGCCCCAGACGTTGCGTGCGGGTCGACGGTGGCAGGATTTCCTGCGCCGGTGTGCGGACGAAGGCAGCGCGGAAGCGTCCCTGCCCGCGGCGCAATCCGATGCGGACCTGCCCGTATGGGGACAGTGCGATTCGGCCGGTAACGTCATCGTCGCGTTCCTTGGTGCGGAACCGGCTGCGCCGACCCGTGCCGCCATCGCCGCCTTGTTGCCTCTGTTGGGTGCCAAGCTGACTGGCGAACGTGCGGAAATTGCCGCGGTGGGGCTCGCCGCTGCCGCACGCGAAAGCCACCGCCGTGCCAACGAACTCAATACCGCCCTCGACGTCAGCCGGCGCGAACTGCAATCGGCCTACAAGCGCGTCGAGGACGAACTCGTGTTCCGCCGCGAAGCGGAAGCGAAGCTGCGCGACGCCGGCCGGCGCAAGGACGAGTTCCTGGCGATGCTGGCGCATGAGCTACGTAATCCGCTTGCGCCGATCGGCATGGCGGCGAAGGTCCTCAGGACCGGGCACGTCACGCCTCATCGGTTGAAACAAACCTGCGAGATCATCGACCGCCAGATTCGTCACATGACCAAACTGCTCGACGACCTGCTCGACGTCTCGCGTGTCACGCGCGGCCTTGTGGTGCTGGCGCATGGGTTACACGACGTCGTGGCCGTCGTGCGCGACGCGGTCGAACAGGCAAGGCCCCTGATCGACGCGCGACGTCATCAGCTATCGCTAACGCTGCCGACGGAAGGCGCGCACGTGCGCGGTGACGGCACCCGGCTGGTACAGATCGTCACGAACTTGCTCAACAATGCGGCCAAGTACACGCCGGAAGGCGGTGTCATCGAGCTTGAACTCAGCCTGGATGCCGGCGCGGTGCACATCGTCGTGCGCGATAACGGCATCGGTATCGACGCTGCGCTGCTGCCGCATATCTTCGATCTTTTCGTGCAGGGCGAACGTTCATTCGATCGGGCCCAGGGCGGACTGGGGATCGGTCTCGCGCTCGTCAAAAGCCTCGTCGAGAAACATGGGGGACACATCAGTGCGGCAAGCGGAGGGCAAGGCGCCGGCAGCGAATTTACCGTTCGGCTGCCGCGGGCGCGGGAAGCCGCAGTTGCCCCGGACATGTCCCGGCACGGCGATCCAACGGACAGCCGGGCACTCGACATCCTGATTGTCGACGATAACGTCGACGCTGCCGACACGCTGTCGATGTACCTCGATTCTGTGGGACATCGGTTGCATGTCGCTTACGAAGGACAGCGGGGACTGGCGCTGGCGGAGGAAGCCGCGCCGGACGTGCTCCTCCTCGATATCGGGTTGCCCGATATCGACGGTTACCAGTTGGCGCAACGGCTTCGCGCGCTGCCGCAAACGGCGGATGCGACACTGATCGCGTTGACCGGCTATGGCCAGGACTCGGACCGCGAACGTTCGATCGCAGCAGGTTTCGACCACCATCTCACCAAGCCGGTCGATGTCGAAGCGTTGGTGCGCCTGCTCACGACTGTACTGAAGAGACCATCCACGCGCGACGTACCGCATGACGCGGCGCCGGATAATATTTCGCAGCAGATGAATCGTGCGCATCGCTCGCCAATATAAAATCTCGGCAATTTCGTCGTTACATAAAGTCTGCCGTGGAAAGCCAGCGCCTCATCGACCTTGAAGATCTTTGTAACAATGCCACGGTAGCGCTGTTTGTAATGGACGACCGGCAACACTGCGTGTACATGAACCCGGCAGCGGAACAGTTGACCGGCTTCACGCTCGCGGAAGTGCAAGGCGGGCCGCTGCACGATTACATCCACAACCGCCGTCCGGATGGCCGCCCTTATCCGCTCGAAGAGTGCCCGATCGACCGTGCCGCTCCCGCGAACATGCAGGAACAGGGCGAGGAAGTCTTCGTCCACAAGGATGGCAGCCTGTACCCGGTCACGTTCACCGCCAGCCCGATCCGCCGCAACGGCGTCGTCGTCGGCACCGTGATCGAAGTCCAGGATGCGACGTCGCAGCAAAAACAGGCCCAGGAGCGCGAGGCCCTGTACCAGATCGGCCTGCTCATCCTGCAGGAGCTCGACCACGAGAAAATCGTCCAGGCAGTGACGGATACGGCGACACGGTTGACCAACGCGCAGTTCGGCGCATTCTTCTACAACGTCCGCAACGAGGCGGGCGAGTCGTACACGCTGTACACGATCTCGGGCGTGCCCAAGGAGCATTTCTCCAGGTTTCCCCTGCCCCGCAATACCCACCTGTTCGGACCGACCTTTCGCGGCGAAGGCGCGATTCGCAGCGACGATGTCCTGCTCGACCCGCGCTATGGCAAGATGCCGCCCCACCACGGCATGCCACCGGGACATCTTCCCGTACGCTCTTACCTGGCCGTGCCGGTCACGCTCGGGAACGGCGAAGTGATCGGCGGGCTCTTCTTCGGACATGCCAGCACAGGGGTGTTCAGGGAGGAGCACGAGCGGCTGGTGGAAACGCTCGCCGCGCAGGCTGCCATTGGCCTGAACAAGGCCTCGCTGTACCAGGATGCCGTGTTCGCCAAGCGTCGCGCGGAACAGGAGGCGGCCGAGAAGCAACGCCTGTACGAAGAAGCGGCGCGCGCCAACGAAGCCAAGGACCAGTTCCTCGCCACGGTCTCGCACGAGTTACGGACCCCGTTGACGTCGATTCTCGGCTGGTCGCAAATGCTGACGTCGGGCCGGCTGGACGCCACGATGACGCAACGCGCGATCGAGACCATCGAACGGAATGCGCGGGCACAAGCCCAGATCGTGGAGGATCTGCTCGACATATCGAGAATCGTCAGCGGCAAGTTGCGCCTGAACGTCCAGCTGTTCTCGCCGCATACGTCCGTCGAAGCGGCCGTGGAAGCGCTTCGACCGGCCGCGATGGCGAAATCCATTGCCTTCCAGCTGGTCATCGACCCGCAAGCCGGGCCGATTTCAGGCGATCCGGAGCGCCTGCAGCAGATCGTGTGGAACCTGGTTTCGAATGCGATCAAGTTCACGCCGAAGGGCGGCCGCGTGCATCTTGCCGTGCAACGGCATCACTCCAATGTCCACATCGTCGTCACGGATAACGGTGCCGGGATTCCCCCCGAATACCTGCCGCGCATCTTCGACAGCTTCACCCAGGTCGACGCATCCGCGAGCCGCAAGCACGGTGGACTCGGCCTTGGACT
Organism: Massilia sp. PDC64; assembly: GCF_900101265.1. GTDB lineage: Bacteria > Pseudomonadota > Gammaproteobacteria > Burkholderiales > Burkholderiaceae_D > Telluria. The sequence goes on along the minus strand of NZ_FMZS01000005.1, from coordinate 154,371 downwards.
TGCCATCGTCAAGAAACTCGTCGAGTTGCACGGCGGCGCGGTCAGCGCCAACAGCGATGGACTGGGAAAAGGCGCGTCGTTCACCGTCAGCCTGCCCCTCGCCCCGCTGGCGACACGTCCGGCGGCACCGCAGCAGGAGCCGACGCCGCAGTCCTATCGCATCCCGTTGAATACGGAAGAGTTCGGATTGGCGGGCGTCGTCATCCTGCTGGTCGAGGACGACGACGATGCCCGCAACATGCTTGCTTCCGTATTGGCGAGCGCGCACGCCGTCGTGGAAACCGCCGCCAGCGCCGAAGAGGCCTTGCTCATATGGGAAGGCATGCAACCGGACCTGATCGTGAGCGACATCGGCATGCCCGGCATGGATGGCTATGCCTTCATCGCGGAAGTGCGCCAGCGCGAAAAACTCAATAACCTGCGGGGCGTACCTGCAGTGGCATTGACCGCCTACGCCCGCGTCCAGGACCGCATGCGCGCCCTCACGAGCGGCTTCCAGATGCACGTCGCCAAACCCGTGGAACCCGCCGAACTGCTGACGGTGCTGTCGACGCTCAGATCGTGGCGGCTCCCTTGAATCTCAGTGACGTCAACGCCGCCGCAATTCTCGGCATGCAGCTTGATCTGATCCAACCTGGCCCACGGCGCGCAGCCATGGCGTCGACCTTTGACCGCGACCATGCCTCGATGAGCAAGTCCGCCGCGATGCTGCGCAAGGTGCTGGTCGTCGACGACGACAGGGACCTTGCGGACATGACGGCGACGCTGTTGGGCCTGCATGGGCTGACGGCGATGGTGGCGTATTCCGCGACCGAAGCCCTGGAACGGCTTCGCCAGGACCCCGAAATCGACGCCATGGTGTCCGATGTCGTCATGCCTGCCATGAACGGTGTGGAGCTGGCCGAACAGGTCCAGGCACTCTACCCTGCCGTCAAGATCGTCCTGGTCTCGGGATACGCCCTGCCAGGCCTGCTCGCCAAGCGGGAAAAGCCGTTTCTCTACACATCGAAGCCATATCGGATCAAGACCCTGCTCGGGTTGCTTCACACCTGATTCGCTACGTTCATGACCGGTCGCCGCGACATTGAGCGTGCGCGAACAGGGTCAGGCATACATTCCCGACGGTGCTCGCCGTCCCGCATGGTCGCGGTGAGGTCCGTCGTGCTCACGATATACGGCACGGCGCGGGCGTCGTCGAACATACCACGCGAGCTGCGATAGCGGCCGGCCAACCCTGGCCGGATCACCTGCCAGCCTTGGACCCGCCGTCCGACAGCATTCATTCCCCCACCAAAAACAACACCAAAACAAATTTTCGAAAGATTTCGAAAGTTTCTTGCTCTATTCTTCTCATTTCATTACCATTCAGGAACAGCACAGGCCCCAGGCCGGTCGCTGGCGGGACCTGGAGTCCCGCCGCGTCGACCGCGTCCGTGTGTCCAAGCCATGAAAAGCAAACTGTTCGGGAGAGACATGACGACACTGAAATACGACGCCACGCAGGCCGCTGCCGGCAAGCCCGGCTGGCTGGGCTATGCGCTGGCGACGATGCTCCTCTGGGGCGTGTGGGGCGCGTTCGCGGGCCTGCCCAGCCAACACGGGTTTCCCGAAACCCTGATCTATGTCGTGTGGGCGTTGACGATGGTGCCGCCGGCGCTGGCCGTCGTCGCCCGCAAAGGCTGGCGCGTGCGCCGCGACCGGCGCGCAATCGGCTACGGCCTCACGATCGGCCTTCTGGGCGCGGGCGGCCAGATGGTCCTGTTCTATGCGGTCAGCGCGGGGCCGACCTACCTGATCTTTCCGCTGATTGCCTTGTCGCCGGTGATCACGATCGTCCTGTCCCTCGTGTTCCTGCGCGAACGCACGGGCCTGCTGGGCGCGGCGGGCATCGTGCTCGCGGTGTGCGCCCTGCCGCTGTTCGATTACGCCCCCGGCCAGGCCGCCAGCGCCTACGGACTGTGGTTCGTGCTGGCCATCGTCGTCCTCGTCGCCTGGGGGCTGCAGGGGTATTTCATCAAGCTGGCCAACGCCAGCATGGACGCGGAAAGCATCTTTTTCTACATGACCGTCAGCGCCCTGCTGGTCGTTCCCCTCGCGCTGGCGATGACCGACTTCGGCAAGCCGATCAACTACGGTCCGTGGGGGCCGGGCATGGCGGCCGTCACCCAGGCGCTGAACGCGCTGGGCGCGCTGACCCTCGTCCACGCTTTCCGGCACGGCAAGGCGCTGGTCGTGTCGCCGCTCGTCAACGCCGGGGCGCCCCTGCTGACCACCGTGATCGCCATGATGGTGGCCGGCGCGCTACCGGGCGTCTACAAACTGGCCGGCATCGTCCTGTCTCTGCTGGCGTCGCTGCTGCTGGCCCTGCAGCCGGACGACGGCGCCGCCGGCTGAACCCGAAAGGAATGTACATGAAATATCTGTTGGATCTCGTACGGGACCACAAGCGTGGCCGGCCGGTCGGCATCTTTTCGGTGTGTTCGGCCCACCCCCTCGTCATCGAGGCGGCGATGCAGCTTGCGCTGGAGCGCGGCACGCCCGTGCTGGTGGAGGCGACGTCGAACCAGGTCAACCAATTCGGTGGCTACACGGGCATGACGCCGGCCGCGTTCCGCGACTTCGTGGCCGGCATCGCCGACCAGGTCGGCCTGGCGCGAGGGCGCGTCCTGCTCGGCGGCGACCACCTGGGGCCGAACGCGTGGCAGGACCAGCCGGCGGAGGAAGCGATGGCCAAGGCCGAGGTGCTGATCGAACAATACGTCGGCGCGGGCTTTCGCAAGATCCACCTCGACTGCTCGATGTCGTGCCGGGACGATCCGGTGCCGCTGCCGGATGCGGTCGTGGCGCGCCGCGCGGCGCGCCTGTGCGCCGTCGCCGAGCGCGCCTGGCAGGCGGCCGGCGGGGAAGCGCCGGTGTACATCGTCGGCACCGAGGTCCCCGTGCCCGGCGGTGCCCATGAAGACCTGGCTGAACTGCACCCGACCACGCCCGACGCGGCCGCGGCCACCGTCGCCGCGCACCGGCACGCATTCGCGGCGGCCAGGCTGGAGTCGGCGTGGGAGCGCGTCGTCGGCCTCGTCGTGCAGCCCGGCGTGGAGTTCGACCATCACAAAGTCATCGATTACCGGCCCGACCAGGCCGTCGCGCTGAGCCGCTTCATCGAAGGACAACCCGGCCTCGTGTACGAAGCGCATTCGACCGACTACCAGACCGCCGCGAACCTCGCCGCCCTCGTGCGCGACCACTTCGCCATCCTGAAGGTCGGTCCCGGCCTCACGTTCGCGCTGCGCGAGACCTTGTGGGCGCTGGCGGACATCGAACAGGCGATGCCGGACGTGGAACAGCGCTCGAACTTCAAGGACGTCGTGCTGGACACCATGCGCGCCGAGCCCGACTACTGGCGCAAGTATTACCACGACAAGGGGCGCGAACGGTTCGACCAGCAGTACAGCCTGAGCGACCGGATCCGCTACTACTGGCCGCACCCGGCGATCCAGGCTGCGCAGGCGCGCCTGCTGGCGAACCTGGAGCGCACGGCGCCGTCGCTCACCCTGCTGAGCCAGTATCTACCCGCCCAGTACGACGCGGTGCGCGAAGGACGCCTGGCGAACGTGCCGCGAGAATTATTAAAAGAAGGCGTGGCCCGGGTGCTGCGCCATTATGCAGACGCGTGCGCCATGGGCGCCGCGTGAAAGGAATCGACATGTTGCAGGTACAAGACAAGACCATCCTCGGGTTCACCGAGGACCATCTGGACGCCCTCGGCGCCGGACTGACGGCACGCGAAATCGCCCAGCAGGGCAGCGTCTGGCTGCGGGCGGACGTGAGCGGCAACCGGCGCGCGGCCGTCGCGGCCTTCCTCGAGCCTTTGCTCGCCCGGGACGACCTGCGCATCGTGCTGACGGGCGCCGGCACGTCGGCCTTCATCGGCGAATGCCTCGTGCCCGCGATGCTGGCGCAGGGACGCCGGGCCGAAGCGATCGCCACCACCGACCTCGTCTCCGGCCCGGGGCTGTTCTTCCAGCCGCAGGTGCCGACGCTGCTGGTGTCGTTCGCGCGCTCCGGCAGCAGCCCGGAAAGCCTGGCGGCGGTCGCGCTGGCGGACCAGCTGCTGCCCGAGGTGCACCACCTGATCATCACCTGCAATGCGGAAGGCGCGCTGTATCGCGCCGCGCAGACGTGCCGCAGCGCGTATGCCATCCTGCTGCCCGACGCCACCCACGACCGCGGCTTCGCGATGACGACGAGCTTCACGTCGATGCTGCTGACGGCCGCGCTCGCGTTCGACCTGTTCCCAGCGGTCGCCGTGGAACGCCTGGCGCGCGCCGCGCTGGCGCTGCCCGAACAGGCATTGCCGACCATGCAGGCACTCGTGGCCGGACAGTTCCGCCGCGTCGTCTACCTGGGCAGCAACGCGCTGCGCGGCCTGGCGCGCGAAGCGGCGCTGAAACTGCTCGAACTCACCGACGGCCAGGTCGTCGCGCTGTTCGATTCGCCGCTCGGCTTCCGCCACGGTCCCAAGACCATCGTGGACAGCGAGACGCTGGTCGTGGTCATGCTGTCGAACGACCCGCATGCGCGGCGCTACGACCTCGACCTGCTGCGCGAACTGCGCCGCGACGGCCACGCCGGCCGCGTGCTGGCCCTGAGCGGCCGGCCGGAGCGCGAACTGGGCGCCGACTGCGTCGAGATCGGCGGCGTGGACAGTGCCGGCGACCTGGAACTGGCGCTGCCCTACATCGTGTTCTGCCAGTGTTTCGCGCTGCTGCAATCGCTGGCCCTGGGCCTGCGGCCGGACACGCCGAGCGTGTCCGGCACCGTGAACCGCGTCGTGCGCGGTGTGACGATCCATCCCTTCACGGAGAAAACCTGATGTTCCTCGGAATTGACGGCGGCGGCACCAAGACGGCGTTCGCGCTGATCGACGGCAGCGGCAACGTCCTGGCCCGCCACCAGGAACGCGGCGCTTACCACGTCGAGATCGGGATGGAGGGGACGGCCACCGTGCTGGCGCAGGGATGCCGGGCCGTCTTCGCCGGCGCGGGCGTCAACCCGGACCAGCTCGACTTCGCCTTCTTCGGCCTGCCCGCCTACGGCGAAGACCGCACGGCCCAGGCGGCGCTGGACGAACTGCCGCGCCGGATCCTCGGCCATGACCGCTACCTGTGCGGCAACGACATGGTGTGCAGCTGGTCGGGGTCGCTCGCCTGCGCGGACGGCATCAGCGTGATCGCCGGCACGGGGTCGATGGCCTATGGCGAGGCGGACGGCCGGCGCGCGCGGGCCGGCCGCTGGGGCGAGCTGTTCAGCGACGAAGGCTCCGCCCACTGGATCGCTCGCGCCGGCCTGGCCCTGTTCTCGCGCATGAGCGACGGGCGGACTGCGCGCGGCCCGCTGTACGACCTGCTGCGCGAGCGCCTGCGGCTGGAAACCGATCTCGACCTGTGCGGCATCGTGTACGGCGAACTGAACGCGGAACGCAGCCGCGTCGCCGGCCTCGCCCGCCTCGTGACGGAAGCGGCGGCGCTGGGCGGCCGCCGAGCTCGTCGAGATGGTCGACGCCGTCCGTACGGCGCTGGCCGTAGCGCCTACGACCCCGCTGGCCGTGTCCTACACGGGCGGCCTGATGGATGAGGGCGGCCCCCTGCGCGCACCGTTCGCGCGGGCGCTGGCGTCCGGCCGCTTCCCGTACCGGCTGCAGGCGCCGCTGCTGGCGCCCGTGCTCGGCGCCGCTCTGTACGCAGCGCGCGCCGCAGGCAAGCCCCTGCCCGCCCTGCCCCTGCAGCGCCTGGCGGACGCGGCCTGACATTCACGATCGACGATATAACAAAAGGAGATGGAAATGCGAGGCATCCTGAGTGGCATGATCCTGGCGGTGGCCGGCGCGGCACTGCCGGCGGCGGCGGCACCCACCCCGTACACGATGGCCGATTTCGACAAGGTGCCGAAGATCGACGCGCACCTGCACCTGCACGGCGCCAGCCAGGCCGCGTTCGTCGATGTGGCCCGCAAGGATAATTTCCGCGGCTTGACGATCAACGTCGATTACCCGGACTTTCCCCCGCTGGACGTGCAGCGCAAGGTCGCCCGGGCGGCGGCACGGGCCTACCCGGAACAGATCGCGTGGGTCGCCACCTTCGGCACCGGCGGCTTCGAGCAGCCCGGCTGGACCCAGGCCACGCTGAAGGACCTGGACGCGGACTTCGCGGCCGGCGCGGTCGGCGTGAAGGTGTGGAAGAACATCGGCATGTCGCTGCGCGACGGCAAAGGACGTCTCGTGATGCTGAATGACCCGCGCTTCAAGCCGCTGTTCGACGGCCTGGAGCGGCGCGGGGCGATCGTGCTCGGCCACCAGGGCGAGCCGCACAACTGCTGGCTGCCGCTCGACCAGATGACGGTGAATAACGACCGCGAATACTTCGCCCACCACCCGGCGTACCACATGTTCAAGCACCCGGAAATGCCGAGCTACGAGCAGCAGATGGCCGCGCGCGACGACCTGCTGGCGCAACACCCCCGGCTGCATTTCGTCGGCGTGCACATGGCGTCGCTGGAATGGGACGTGGACCGCCTCGGCCGCTGGCTCGACAGCCATCCGGACGCGAACGTCGACGTCGCGGCGCGCATCGGGCAGATCCAGTACCAGTCCCAGCGCGACCCGCAGCGCGTCCGCGACTTCTTCATCAAATACCAGGACCGCCTGATGTACGGCTCCGACCTGGCCCAGTCGGACGGGCAGGCCGACGCCGATTTCGCCAGGGATCTCGATACCGTGTGGCGCCGCGACTGGCGCTACTTCAACACGACCGACAGCATCCGGGTGCCGGAACTGGACCAGCCGGTACGCGGCCTGGCCCTCCCGCGCGCGGTCGTGGACAAGCTGTACCGCCTGAATGCGGAAAGACAGTATCCGCACGCATGGCACAAGACGGGGACGTGACGGACGGACGATCTTTCGCCCCAATTCGGGATCGCCGTCCTGTATGATCCCGTATTGTCGGGAAGGCGAAGAAAAAGGCAAAGATCGAAAATGAAAAAAGCGAATGTCAAAAAAGAGAAAATTGCACCGGCGTCGAACGTGGCGGCAGCGGGCGATCCGGACTTGCTGATCGAAGAGCGGCGCCGCCGCATCCGCGAACTCGTCGACGAGCGCGGGCGGGTGACGGTGGTCGAGCTCGCGGCCATGTTCGACATCTCGCAGGTCACGGCGCGCAACGACCTGAAGGCGCTGGCCGACATCGGCGCCGTGGTCCGCACGCGCGGCGGCGCGCTGGCCCAGCGCGACGACGAAGACCTGCCGATCGGCGTCAAGCAGTCGCTGCACCGCGCCGAAAAGATGCGCATCGCCGAAGCGGCCGTGAAGCTGATCAGCGACGGACAGACCATCGTGCTCGATTCCGGCACGACGACGGCGGAAATCGCCAAGCAGATCCGCGGCCTCAAGGTGCAGTCGGTGAACGTGATCACGAACGCGCTGAACATCGCCGTGCTGCTGGCGAATGCGCCGCACGTGACCCTGATCATGCTCGGCGGCGTGCTGCGCCCGAGTTCGTATTCGCTGGGTGGCCCGCAGGCGGAGGCGGCGCTGCAGGGCCTGCATGCCGACCTGCTGTTCCTGGGCTTCGACGCCCTGGACCCGGAGATCGGCGTGATGACGACCCGCCTGCTGGAGGCACGCCTGAACCAGGGCATGCTGGACATCTCGCGCACCGTCGTGGCGGTGGGCGACTCGTCCAAGATCGGGCGGCGCGGCCTGTCCGTCATCGCCAGGATCGAACAGATCGACCGTGTGATCACCGACAGCGGCATCACGGCCGAGAACGTCGAAGCGCTGCGCTCGCGCGGCGCGCAAGTCGAGCTGGTGTAGGGCGGCTGAGAGCCGGCCCCGCGCCGGCCTATCAGTAACGTACTGCACGAGGACAAGCATGAAGGATTCGCATGATGAACGCCGTCGCAGCCTGCTGCAATGGCTGGCCGGCGCCGCCCTGGCGCCGGCGGTAGGAACGGCCCGCGGCGCGGCGCGCCGGGATGGGAGCGCCGGCGCCGTCGCCCGCGTCGGCGACACCGCGCTGGCGCTGGAATTCGACGGCCGGCTGCGCAGCCGGGTCGTGTCCAGGCTCGGTGCCGGCACGACGCCCGTGACCGGCTTCGACGCCAGCGAAAGGCTGCGCCTCGCCGACGGCCGCTGGATCGACGATTTCCTCCTGACCGCGCAAGCGCTCGACCAGGTTGACGGCAGCCACGGCCGCGGCGCGTGCCACCGCTTCACGGGCATGTCCCGCGACGGCATCGAAAAGACCGTCAACGTGACGTTCTACGAACGCCATCCCGGCTTCGCCGTGATCCGGACCCGTTACCGGAACGCGGGCAGCAAGCCGGTGACCGTGGCCGCGTGGGCCAACAGCGCCCACGTGCTGCGCCCGGCCGGCCACGGCACACCCGGATTCTGGACGTTTTCCGGCGCCACGCATCCGGACCGGCGCGACTGGGTCCAGCCCCTGAAGCCCGGCTTCAAGCAGCGCAATTTCATGGGAATGAACGGCAGCGACTACGGCGGCGGCACGCCGGCGGCCGACGTCTGGCGGCGCGACTGCGGGCTGGCCGTCGGCCACCTCGACACGGTGCCGCGCCTCGTCGCCCTGCCCGTGGAAGCCGTCCCGGGCGGCGCCGCGCTGGCGATCGAATTCGAACAGGCGGCCACGCTGCAGCCGGGCGACACGCTGGAGACGCTGGACACATTCCTGGCCCTGCACCGCGGCGACTACTTCGCGGCGCTGGACCGCTACCGGCTCGTCATGGCGGAGCGCGGCCTGCGCGCGCCGGACGCCCCGGCCGACAGCTACGAACCGATCTGGTGCGCCTGGGGCTACGAGCACGACATCACCATCCCGCGGATGGTCGGCACGCTGGCCAAGGCGAAGGAGCTGGGGCTGGAGTGGGCCGTGCTGGACGACGGCTGGCAGAACAACGAGGGCGACTGGAAGCTCGATCCGAAAACCTTCCCGCACGGCGACGCCGACATGACGGGGCTCGTGCACAGCATCCGCCAGGCCGGCATGAAGGCCCGGCTCTGGATCACGCCGCTCGCCGTCGATCCCGGCTCGGACCTGCTGCACGATCACACCGACATGCTGCTGCTCGACAAGGACGGCGCGCCGCAGCTGATCAGCTGGTGGAACAGCTTTTATTTGTGCCCGGCGTACGAACCCACGCGCGCCATGACGCGCGCCTGGATCAGGAAGATCTTCGGCGAATGGGGCTACCAGGGCATCAAGATCGACGGCCAGCACCTGAACGGCGTCGCGCCCTGCCACAACCCGGCGCACAAGCACGCGCGCCCGGAAGAATCGTTCGAGCGCCTGCAGGACTTCTGGAAGATGGTGTACGACACGGCCCGCGAGGTGAACCCGGACGCCGTCGTCGAACTGTGCCCGTGCGGCACGGCCTATGCCTTCCACAACTTCCCCTACATGAACCAGGCGCCCGCGTCCGATCCGCTGTCGTCGTGGCAGGTGCGCCACAAGGGCAAGACGCTGAAGGCGCTGATGGGCCCGTCGGCCGCGTATGCCGGCGACCACGTCGAACTGAGCGACGGCGGCGACGACTTCGCGTCCACGGTCGGCATCGGCGCCGTCGTCTCCACCAAGTTCACGTGGCCCGAGGACCCGAAACCGAAGAACAGCTACCTGCTGACGCCGGAGCGCGAGCGCGTCTGGCGCCACTGGATCGGCATCTACCGCGACCGCATGCTGCCCCGCGGGATCTATCGCGGCGAACTGTACGACATCGGCTTCGACAAGCCGGAGGCGCATGCGATCGAGAAGGACGGCAGCATGTATTTCGCCTTCTATGCGCCCAGCTGGAACGGCCCGGTGGAATTGCGCGGGCTCGGCCCCGGCCGCTGGCGCCTGCATGACTACGTGAACGGGCGCGACCTGGGCGAAGTCGACGGCGACCGCGCCCGGCTCGCCGCGCGGTTCGAGCGCTCCCTGCTGGTGGTCGCGACGCCCGTCGCCTGACCCCGACACATGCCTGCCTCGCGGCGGCCGGCACGCGCCGGCCGCCGCACTCCCTGCCTCCCTCCTTTGGGCATCGCACGATGCCTCGCCCCGCCGTGGGGCGACGTCATGCACCAAAACGAAAGAAAACGACAGAGATCGCAAATCTACAACAGTAAAAAAGAAATCTAAAACAAGAAATGTTGTCTTTCGCAGAATTTCGCTATAAGCTGATCCATGCAGTGCAGGGCAACGCGTGAGCAAATGCCTTTCAAGCCAGGAAAAGACAGGCCGCCGCTGCCGAACAGATGTCGTACGAAATAAAACGAAAGCGCCACGCGGGCAGGCCACAGCAGCCGGGCATGCGCCAGTGCGCCAACAAACGATAAAAGGACACACAGAATGAGACCTCACCTGCAACGCCGCCCGCACACCGACCGCCATGCCCGCTTCGCGCTGCATCCATTGACGTCCGCCTGCCTGCTTGCGCTGGCCGCCTTCGCGGCGCCGGCACGCGCCCAGGACGACGCCGCGACGTCGGACGCGCAACCGGTGGCGCGCGTCGAAGTGACGGGTGCCCGCGCCAGCCTGCAGAAGTCCCTGGCGCTCAAGCGCAACTCAGACCTCGTGCAGGACAGCATCAGCGCGACCGAGCTCGGCCGCTTCCCCGACAACAACGTGGCCGACTCCCTGAGCCACATCACGGGCGTCTCCATCAGCCGCACGGCCGGCGGCGAGGGCCAGAAGGTCAGCATCCGCGGCCTCGGCCCGGAATACACGATCACCACGTTCAACGACCGCTTGCTGGGCACGGACGGCGCCGGCCGCGACTTCGCCTACGACGTGCTGCCGGCCGACGTGATCAGCGGCGCGGACGTCATCAAGTCGACCCAGGCGCAGTTGATGGAAGGCGCCATCGGCGGCCTCGTCAACCTGCGTTCCGCCAGCCCGTTCGAGCAGAAGGGCCAGCACGGCCTGCTGCGCGTGGAGGGCGACCGCAACCAGATGAGCAGCCTGAACGGCAAGAAGGTGTCGGGGACGTACAGCAATACCTTCAGCGACCAGTTCGGCGTGTTGCTCGGCATCGTCTACGCGAAGCGCGACGTGCGCACCGACGAGGCAGGGAATGACGGCGGCTGGTCGCGCAATGCGATCAGCGACCCGGGCCAGTTCTGGCAATATGGGAATACCTGGGGCGGCGCCATCGATCCCAACAACAACGGCGTGCTCGACCCCAACGAGGAAGGCCTGATCGGTCCCGGGCAGTTCCGTTTCGGCTCCATCATGGAGAAGAAAAAGCGCCTGGCGCTGTCGGGCAAGGTGGAATGGCGGCCCAACAACGACCTGAGAGTCGTCGTCGACGGCTTCAAGACCCGGCTGGACTCGCCGCAGGTCGGCTACCAGCTGTCGTTCTATCCGCAGCACGCGCCGGGCCGCTGGTCGAACCTCACGGTCGCCAACGGCCTCGTGACCGACCTGACCCTGGCCAATCCCGACCCGGACCTGCGGCTCAATCCCGAGATCCTCAACCAGACCGAGTACCGCGTGGTCGACACCGCGATGGTCGGCACGCGGGCGGAATGGAAATACTCGCCGACGTTGAAAGTGATCGGCGACGTGTACCAGTCCACGTCCAAGCGCGACTCCGGCGGCAAGGACACCTACGTCGTGCTGCGCATGAACCAGCCCAACGTGACGCGCATCCGGCTGACCGGCGCCGCCGTGCCGGACGTGACGACGACGTTCGCCGACGGCCGCGACCTGCAGAGCGGCCTGGCCCAGGGCCTGTTCAAGCCCGGCGACTTCAACACCCACTTCTACGGCCGCTCGGGCGACAACATCGACGACCGCATCGAGGGCGCGAAGGTGAACGCCGAATGGAAGGTGGACCGCGGCCACGTCGACCGCCTGCTGTTCGGCCTGAGCCAGACCAACCGCAAGAAGTCGCGCGACATGATCAACAACGCCTTCAACAGCGGGCAGGATTACTATTCCGGCGAAAACGCGATCAACCTGGGGGCCCTGGGCGGCAACGTCATCAACCAGATCTACACCCCGAAAGGCTTCCTGTCGGGCGTGAGCGGCAACTTCCCGCGCAGCTTCCTGGGCTTCGACGTCAACAACTACGCGCAGGCATTGCAGGCATACGACGGCAAGCCGCGACCCAGCGGCGGCGTCTATAACTCGGCCCTGTCGGCACCTGCGTGGAACCCACTGGAAAGCTACCGCGTGAGCGAAAAGACCACGGCCGCCTTCGTGCAGGCCGACCTGTCCGGCGACAACTGGAACGCGGACGTGGGCGTGCGCGTCGTGCGCACCAAGACCAGCGCGCAGGCCTGGGACGCGAAGATCGAGGACATCCAGCAGAACGGCGCGTTCAACTTCACGACCGTGTACGCCGCGCCGTCCGTCGTGCAACAGGACGCCACCTACACCTACCCGCTGCCGTCGGCCAACTTCACGTACCAGTTCACCGACAAGCTGCAGCTGCGCCTCGGCGCCGCCAAGACGATGGCGCGCCCGTCGGTGGACAAGCTCGCCCCGACCAGCACCACCGCGAGCATCTCGTGGGGCGACTTCACGCAGATCTACGGCGGCAACGCCGACCTCAAGCCATACACGGCGGTCCAGGGCGACGCGTCGCTGGAATGGTATTACGCGAAGGACTCCGCGCTGACGTTCGCCGTCTACCAGAAGAACATCAAGAACCAGATCACGACCATCTACCTGACCGGCCAGGACATCGGCGCGCCCGGCGGCCGGCTGTTCAACGTGCAGCGCCCCGTCAACGGCGACCGGGCGAAGGCGCGCGGCTTCGAGGTCGGCTTCCAGCACCTGTTCCAGAACGGCTTCGGCGTGCGCGCGCAGTACACGCGCAACGTGTCGCACAGCTGGGTGGCCGGCGAGGAACGCCCGCTCGAAGGCATCGCGCCGGCGACCGCGTCGCTGGGCGTGCTGTACGAGCGCGGCCCGTGGAGCATGAGCGCCACGGCCGACCACACCGACGCCTTCGTCACCGCGACCAACGTGATCGGCGCGGGCTTCAACGAGACGACCAACGCCGTGACGTGGCTGACGGCCCAGATGGCGTACGAGGTAACCAAGTCGCTGCGCATCACCATCGAAGGCAACAACCTGACGGACGCGGTGCAGGAACCGAAGCTGGGCAACGGCAAGATCAGCCTGCCCAACGGCTATTACCGCTACGGCCGCTCCGTCACCATCGGCGCCAGCCTGAAGTTCTGACGCGTGCCGGGGCGGCGCCGCCGCCCCTGTCGTTCTCCCTTGCCGCCCTGCCTGCCGGGGCGGATTTTTTTTACTCCATTCCGCGGGTCCGCAATGAACGCACGCATGCAATCGATTCTCCGGCGCGGCATCGCCGCCGCCGCGCTCACGTCAATCGCCGCGCACGCCGGCGCCGGCGCCCCGGCCGATCCGCTGGCGCCGGCCGGCCGTTGGCAGGGCAATACGGGCGGCAGTGCCGCCACGCCGCCGATGGGCTGGAACAGCTGGAACGCATTCCGCACCGACGTCGACGAAGACAAGGTCCTCGGCGCCGCGCGCGTGCTGGTGGACAGCGGCCTGGCCGGGCTCGGCTACGTCTACGTCAACCTGGACGACGGCTGGTGGCTCAAGCGCCGCGCCGGCGACAGCCGCCTGCAGGTCCGCACCGGCATCTTTCCCTCGGCGGCCACGGGCGGGCCGGACGGCACGAGCTTCCGGCCCTTCACGGACAAGCTGCACGCCATGGGGCTGAAAGCCGGCATCTACACGGACATCGGCCGCAACGCCTGTTCGCAGGCCTACGACCTGCACTCGCCCAACCTGCCGCAGGGCACGACCGCCGAGCGCGAGGTCGGACTCGACGGCCACGTCGCGCAAGACATCAGCCTGTACTTCAAGGACTGGGGCTTCGACTACATCAAGGTCGACGCCTGCGGATTGGCCGATTTCGCGCCCGGTTCCGACCTCGTCCAACGCCAGCACTACCGCGGGCTCGCGCCGCTGATCGAACGCGGCTCCATCAACCGCACCGACATCGCCGCCGTGCGCGGCCGCTACGAAGCCGTCGCCGCCGCGCTGCGGGCCGCCAGGCCGGCCAACGACTATGTGCTGTCGATCTGCGCCTGGGGCATGGCGAACGTGCGCACCTGGGGCAAGGAAGTCGGCAACCTGTGGCGCACGAGCAGCGACATCACACCCAACTGGACCAGCATGCTGCACAACTTCGACAGCGCCGCGAAACGCCCGCTGTATGCCGGCCCGGGTCATTGGAACGATCCCGACATCCTGCACATCGGCCACGAGGAATTCGACGCCGCCCACCCGGTCGAAGTGCGGTCGCACTTTTCGCTGTGGGCGATGATCAACGCCCCGCTGCTGGTCAGCTACGACTTGCGCAACGGCCCGGCGGCGCTGCTCGCCGTGCTGGGCAACGCCGACGTCGTCGCCCTGAACCAGGACAAGGCGGGACATCAGGGCGTCGTCGCCTACGATTCCGACGACGCGCAAATCATGGTCAAGACGCTGGGCGACGGGCAGCGCAAGGCCGTGGCGCTGTTCAATCGCGGCGCGGCGCCGGTCGCCGTGACCCTGCTCGCCCGGCACCTCAAGATGTCCGACAGTGCGCCGGTCACGTTGCGCGACCTGTGGTCGAAAACGACCGTCACGTTCACGGGCGAGCAGGCATTCACGCTGGCACCGCACGAAACGCGCCTGTTCGCGGCAAGCGGCAGGCGGCAGCTGGAAGACGGCGTCTACCTGTCGGAGATTCCCGGTGCGATCCACGTCGCCGTCGACGGCACCCGGCAAGCACTGCTCGACCCCGGCATCCACCGCATGATCGACCCGTGGTCGAACACCCGCTCCGGCAGTGCGCGTCCCCAGTACGCGGGCTGGGGCGGCGCGCAGGCGGACACGACGCCCTTCGGCCAGACCCTGCAGATCGCGGGACAGGCGTTCGATTCGGGCATCGGCATCCTGGCCAACTCTCGGCTCCAGGTGCGGAACAGTGCCGGCTACGCACGGTTGACCGCGTCGGTCGGCGTCGACGACTCGACCGTGAATACCAGGCAGCCCGTACGCTTTTACGTCTACGGGGACGGCGCACTGCTGGCGGCAAGTCCACCGGTCGCGTTCGGCGGCAAGCCGTTTCGATTGCAGGCGGACATCCGCGGCCATGACGTCATCGAACTGGTGGTGCGCGGCGCGGCGTCGGACACCACGCCGCCCGTCGTGGCGACCTGGGGCGATGTCCAGCTGGTGCGCCAGCAAAGAAAAAACCCCTGAACCATTGGAAAAAACGGTAGTTGCCATCCGAAATACCGTTTTTACATATCGACACCCGGCTGCTATCGTCGAGCCATCACAAAGGAGACATGGCGGGTGTCTGGCCCTGCCGGCACGCACGCGGCCCCCACGCTGGCATCTGGCCTGACCGCATGCTCCTTTGCACCGTCTCATTGACCTGCATTTTCCGGACTGGAGCACCCCAGATGTCGACACCCATGAAGTCTTACCAGGCAGCGACGCTGCTCATCACCCACGTGGCAGGCATGATCGACCTGGTCGCCCTCCCCGTCTGGGTCGGCACACTGGTACAGCATTACGCACTGGACTTCGAACAGGCCGGGCTGACCGTGACATCCTTCCTGCTCGGCGTCGTGGCCGCCAGCCTGCTGCTTGCGCCGCTGTTCAACCGCTTGCCGCGGCGCCTGATCGCCATCGGCGGCTACGGCACCGCGGCGGCCGCATTCTTCGCGGCGGCGCACGGCACAGGATCGGCCAACCTGATCGGCTTGCACGTCGTCGCCGGCGCCGGTGTCGGATGCGGCCTGTCGATGACCCATGGCGCGATCGGCCGCAGCAGCAACCCGCATCGACTGTTTGCGGTCGCCGGTTCGGCACTCGGATTGTTCGCGGTCGCATTCTATGGGGCCGTTCCGGCGCTGATCGCCGCACGCGGCGGCCCGGTCCTGTTCACGGTCATCGGCACGCTGATGTCGATCGCGGCGCTCGCATCCGTGATGTTCCCGCAGACGCTTGACGATGCAGGCCCGGTGCCCGCAGCCGCACAGCCGGTCCCGATCACGCCTGCCACCTGGTATGCGCTCGCGGGCCTCGTCTGTCTTACCTTGAACCAGGCCACGATCTTCAGCTTCATGGAGCGGATCGGTGTGGCCCGCGGCTTCGGCCAGGACCGTGTGAACCTTGTCCTTGCCATCGTGGGTATCGTCAACCTCTTTCCCGCAGCACTGGCCGGACTGCTCCAGCGACGCCTGTCGCCGCTGGCCGTGGCCATCGCGGCGCCCGTCGTGCAAAGTGCGCTGGCGCTTGCCATCACGTCGTCCACGGTCTTTCCGCCGTTTGCCGCCGCAGCCAGCGTGTTCGCCTTCGTCATGATCTTTGCGCACACGTTCCTGTTCGGCCTGATTGCACGACTGGACCCGACCGGCCGCGCCACCGCGTCGATGCCGGCCGTGCTCATGATCGGTTCCGCGCTCGGTCCGGCCCTCGCCGGCACCGTCTCCCAGCGGCTGGGGTTCGGTGGACTTGGCGTAAGCGCCGTGTGCGTGGCAGTCGTGGGCATTGCATGTTTTGTCCGGGCCGGGCGTGCGGCACGTCCGTCAGGCGCACCCGAGGCCTCGCCGGCCGTGTCGACCACCTCGACGTCCTGACGGCCGGTGCGCCCGACAGCGTCTCAGGTTCCGCAGGTGATGAGCGCACCGTCACCCGGACGGTCCGGCATGGGTTCGACCGGGCGAACCTCGGAATCCAGCCTGAACCTGGCCACGACCGCCGCCAGCCGCTGCGCCTGTTCGCGCATGGCGGCGGCCGACACCGCGCCCTGCTGCACGAGTGCCGCATTCTGCTGCGTCACCCCGTCCATGCCGACGATGGCCCGGCCGACCTGGTCGATCCCGCTGGACTGTTCCACGCTCGCCCGCGCGATGTCGCCGACCATGGCCGTCGCGCGGCGCACGCTCGCGACGACGTCGTCGATCGTCGCACCGGCCTCGCCGGCCAGCCTGTTCCCGTCCCGCACCTGCGCCGCCGAAGCGCCGATCAGCGCCTCGATTTCCTTCGCGGCCGACGCGGACCGGTGCGCAAGGTTGCGCACCTCGCTGGCGACGACGGCGAACCCGCGGCCCTGTTCCCCCGCCCTGGCCGCTTCCACGGCGGCGTTCAGCGCCAGCAGATTGGTCTGGAAAGCGATGCCGTCGATCACGCCGATGATGTCGACGATCCTGGCCGACGCCGCACCGATCGACGCCATCGTGGCGACCACGTCCCCGACCACCGCGCCGCCCCGTGCCGCCACCTCGGCCGCACCCTTGACGAGGGCATCGACCTGCCGTGCGCTCTCCGCGTTCTGCTGGACCGTCGTCGTCAGCTCCTCCATGGATACCGCGGTCGTGGACAAGGCCGACACCTGCGCGTCGTTGCGGACGGCCAGCTCGCGGCTGCCGTTCGCCAGGTCCTCCGCCATCGGCAGCAACATGCCCGTGGTGTCGCGCAGGTCGGCCACCATGGCGCGGATACCGTCCTGCATGCGCGCGAGCGCCGCCGTGATCTGGCCGATCTCGTCGCCGGACGCCGGCTCGATGCGGCGCGTCAGATCGCCCGCGGCGATGGCCTGCGTGAGCTCGATCACGTACTTGAGCGGTCCCGAGATGGAGCGGAGCAGCGACACCGCGACGGCGACCGCCGTCACCAGGCTGAGCGCCAGGACGGCCAGCGCGCAGCGCATCGAGAATGCCAGGTCGTCGAGTGCCTTACGGTAGGCATGGCCGCCGTCGCGCTCCTGCGCCATGCTGATGCGCTGCGCGTGCGCGATGGCGTTTGCCATGTCCTGCTGCAGCGCCGGCACGGACACGGCGGCATCCGGCTTCGACAGCGCGCGCAGTTCGTCGGCCAGTGCGCCCCAGGTACGGTCGAACGCGTCCGCCAGCTTGCGCGTGTCCGCCGCTTGCGGCTTGCGGCGGTAGTCCGCCCAGTTGCGCGCGAGGTCGGCCGCCAGGCCATCGAGGACACTGGCTTCGGCCGGTGCCGTCCCGCCGGCGTTCAGGATCGCGCCCTGCATCGAGAACAGGTCGACCTTCACGCGGTCGAGCAACGCCATCGCCATCAGGCGCTGCTCGTACAAGGTCTCCAGCGACGACTTCGAGTCGTTGAAACTGACGATGGCGCCCACGCTCGACACCGACGACAGGATGGAAAGGATGGCGAGGCCGCACAGCAGCCGCGCCCTGATCGACAGATTGCGCATCATGATTCAGTCCGTATCGATAGCGCAGGCATTGACCACCAGCCGGTCCGCGTCGCCGTCGTGGCGGAATCCGATCGCTTCGGCGGCCGCCGCGTCGAGCGGTGGATAGCGACCGAACGCCTGCTCGAGGGTATCGTTGGGCGCGTACGAGACCAGCCCGCGGCGGTCGTCGCCGTAGCGCCGCGCCAGCGCCTCGACCAGCTCGGCGATGCGCAGCCGCAGCACGGGCAGCGTCCAGTCGCGCCGCGCTTCGACCGCCCGCGCGTCCAGGCCTGCCGCATGCAGCAGGTTGTCGACGCAGCATCCCACCGACATCCACCACGCCGTTGCGTCGGCCGACACGGGACAGGTGAACGGCGTGCCGGCGCGCAGCTTCCAGAAGATGTCGCTCATGAATGCGGACAGCAGGCCGGAAGGCTCGGGCGGCCGGGCGACAATGCCGGGCAGGCGCACGATGCGGCCGTCGATCCAGCCGCGCCGGCTGTAGTCCTTGATCAGGATTTCGTCGACCAGCTTGTGCGCGCCATAGCTCAGGCCCGGGCGCATCGGCGTGTCGTCGTCGACCACGGCGGGCATGGGCGAACCGTACACGGCGATCGTGCTGGCGAACGTGAAGCGCGCCGGCGGCGCCGGCTGATCGCGCAGCAGTTCCAGCATCGCCAATGTCGCGCGCAGGTTCACGTCCAGGCCCAGCGCAAAGCTTTTCTCGGCCGCGCCGCCCGGGACGCTCGCGAGGTGGAACACGTGGTCCACGCGCTCGGAAAACGCTGCGCGCAGTACCGCGTCGTCGGCGATGCTGCCGTTGACTATCCGTACGCGCGCGTCGTCGATGTTGTCGTCCGCGCCGAGGTCGACGAGCGTCAGTCTGGAGAACGGCGCCTGGTCCCCGCCGATGCGCCCCGTGCGCAGCAGGCGCCGCACCAGGTGGCGGCCAACGAAGCCGTTCGCGCCCGTGATCAGGATGTTCATGCCGCACCTCCCTGGCGTGGCGCCACGAAGCGGTGCTCGATCGCGCCGAACACCGACTGGCCGTCGGGGCCCTTCACCTCGAAACGAAGACAGTCGCCATAGCGCAGGAAGGCCGTGCGCGGCTCGCCGTGCTCGATGGTCTCGATCGCGCGCCGCTCGGCGAGGCAGGCGGAGCCGACCTCGCGGTAATTCTTGTTCGACACCGTGCCGGAACCGACGATCGTGCCGGCGCCCAGGTTCCGGTTGTAGGCGAGGTGGCGAATCAGTTCGCCGAAGCCGACATCCATTTCTCCGCCGTTCGGGTGGCCGAACCACGCGCCGTTGCGCTCGACCTGCATGTCCAGGTGCACGCGGCCGTCGCGCCATGCATCGCCCAGTTCGTCCGGCGTCACGGCGACCGGTGCGAACGCGGTGGCGGGCTTGGCCTGGATGAAGCCGAAGCCCATCGACAGTTCGCGGAACAGGTGGGCGCGCATGCTGACGTCGTTGAAGATCGTGATCAGTTTTACATGCTCCAGCGCGTCCGCGGCAGCGACGCCCATGCGGACGTCGTCGACGATGACGGCGAATTCGCCCTCGAAATCGCCGTTGTCGTCTTCCGACGGGAAGGCGTAGTCGTCGCGCGGGCCGCGGAAGTCGTCGCCCTGGCGCTGGATCAGGATCGGCACGCCGGGCGTCTTCTTGACGGACAGGTTGTAGGCCCGCTCCATGATGTCGCCGTGGTTCGAGAATGCCGAACCGTCGACGAACTGGTAGGCGCGTGGAAGCGGCGCCGCGGCCTGGGCCGGGTCGAATGCGAAGGCGTCGCCCGGCGTGCCCGCGTTGAGGGCATCGTAGCGGGCGCGCAGCAGCGGTTCGACGGTGCTCCAGCGCTCGATCGCGTCCTGCATCGTCGCGGAGACGGGTGCCGCGTCCACGGCGCGGGTCAGGTCGCGCGAGACGACGACGAGCCGGCCGTCGCGCGAGCCGTTCTTGAGGGTTGCGAGTTTCATGTGTCTCCTTCGTTATTGTCGTTCGGGTTACCAGTGGATCAGCGGCAGACCCGCCACCGGCGCCCGGAAATACGGGATCGTCGTGCCCATCAGGCTGCCCAGGTAGACCGTGCGCAGGTCAGGGCCGCCGAACGTCAGGCTCGCCATCCAGGGGGCGAGCGGTCCCCGCGCCGCCTGCATGATCTCGGGCGTCAGCGTCTTGTCGGCGAAGTGGCGGTTCAGGCGGGCCGTCGCTTCCGGATTGCCGTCGTCGAGCAGGGTCAGGACCTCGCCCTCGGGCGTCAGCGCGATCAGCTTGTCGCTCATGATCAGGGTGATCCACAGGTTGCCGTAAGCGTCGAACGCGAAGCCGTCCGGGAAGCCCTCCAGCGCCGCCGGGCCATAGACTTCGCGCCCGTACAGCGAGCCGTCGTCGGCCACGCGCAGGCGCGAGATGCGGCGCGCGTTGCTCTCCACGACGTACAGCCACTCCTCGGCGGCGTCGAAGCGGATCTCGTTGGTGCCACCGAAGCCGTCGGCCACGATGCGGATGCCCTTCTCGTCCATCAACGCGATATAGCCGTCGAGGACGCCCGAATTGATCGAATCGGTCCACGGCACCGTGCGCGTGGTGACGGTTAGCCAGGTGCGGCCTTTCGAATCGCGCATGACGAAATTGGCCTTGCCGATCGGACGGCCGTCGATTTCCGTGTACAGCGTGCGCAGGGTGCCCTCCGCAGTCAGCAGCTCGACGCTGTCGGTGCCCCAGTTGGCGATCAGGATGTCGCCGTTTTCCATCAGCGCGAGGCCGTTCGGCAGCGAGCCCTTGGCCATCACGTAGCGGTCCGCGAAGCTGTCCTGCGCGGCGGCGCCCTCCGCCCGAACGGGCACGATCAGGCGCTGGCTGCCGTCCGGTTCGATGCGCATCACGCCGCCCCGGGCGTCGGCCGCCAGCAGGCTGCCATCGCGTTGCGCCAGGATGCATTCGGGGCGCTGCAGGTCGGTGCCGATGGTGCGGATCCGGCTGCGGTCGACCTGCCAGCCCTTGAGAGGATTCATGCTCATGCTTGTGTTGTCTTTCTGAATGATGTTGCGGGTACGGTCATCTTAGGGACCAAAAAAGCCTATGAATAACCGTTTATATCGATTTAAACTAACGGAAAAAACGATAGAAGGCCCAGGAGACATGCGATTCAAGAAACTCGACCTCAACCTCGTCGTCGTGCTCGATGCGCTGCTGGACGAGCGCAGCGTCACCCGGGCCGGCGTGCGCTTGAACGCGAGCCAGACCACGATCAGCGACGCGCTGGGCCGGCTGCGCCAGTACTTCAACGACGACCTCCTGACCCAGGTCGGCCGCAAGATGGTGCCCACGCCGCTGGGCGAAAGCCTCATCGGTCCGGCGCGCACCTTGCTGCTCCAGGCGGAAGCGATGGTCAACACTAAGCCGAGCTTCGATCCCGCGGCGGCCGTGCGTACGTTCACGCTGATGGTGAGCGACTACGTCTACACGGTGCTGGTCGCCAGGGTGGCGGCGGAACTGAGCCGGATCGCGCCCAGCGTGACGCTCGAGGTCATTCCTCACTCGACGGTGCCGTGGGAGTCGCTCGACCGCGGCGAGGCGGACTTCCTGATCATGCCGCAGAACTACATGACCACCGGCCACCCGAGCTCCCTGCTGTTCGAGGACGGTTTCTGCTGCATCGCCTGGCGCGACAACGATCTCGTGGACGATGCGATCACGCTCGACCGCTTCATGGAGCTGGGGCACGTCGTGACGCGCTTCGGCCACAACCGCACCCCGGCGATCGACGAATGGTTCCTGCGGCGCTTCGGCGAGATGCGCCGCATCGAGATGATCACGACGGGTTTCTACGGGTTGCCCCAGGCCGTGATCGGCACCAAACGCATTGCGACGATCCAGCGTACGCTGGCCGATTACTATGCCGGCCTGCTGCCCATCAAGGTGATCGAGCCCTCATTCGAGCTGCCGACCGTGTCCGAAGCGATGCAGTGGAACCGGTTCGCCGACAGCGACCCGGGCATGGCCTGGATGCGACAGGTGCTCGCCGAGCACAGCGCCGCCATCCACGCCAAGCCGGTGCCGCGGGCCTAGGAACGGGGCAACGCCAGCAGGCCGTCGTCGACGATGGCGACGGCCCGCGTCCAGCCGGCCGAACCGCGCCGGACCTTGTGCGGGAAGCAGCTGACGTAGAAGCCGTGGGCCGGCAGCGCTTCCAGGTTGTGCAGCTTCTCCAGGTGGCAGTAGCCGATGTCGCGGCCGGCCTTGTGGCCTTCCCAGATCAGCGACACGTCGCCCGTCTCGGCGATCTTCTTCGCCGTGTACGAGAACGGCGCGTCCCAGCTCCACGCATCCGTCCCGGTCAGGCGCACGCCCCGTTCCAGCAGGTACATCGTCGCCTCGTAGCCCATGCCGCAGCCGGCGGACACGTAGTCGTTGTGGCCGTAGCGGCTGCCGGCGCGCGTGTTGACCATGACGATGTCCAGCGGCTGCAGGTCGTGGCCGATGCGCTTCAGTTCCGCTTCCACGTCCGCCGCGGTGGCGACGTACCCGTCCGGGAAGTGGCGGAAATCCAGCTTCACGCCGGGCTGGAAGCACCATGCCAGCGGCACCTCGTCGATCGTGATCGACGCCTTCTTCTCGCCCGTCTTCGCATCCATCGTCGAGTGAAAATGGTAAGGGGCGTCCAGGTGCGTGCCGCTGTGGGTGGTCATCGTCACCCACTCCGCGGCGGCCGCTTCGCCGTCCGGGTAGTCCGCCGGCGTCGTGCCGGGGATCATGGCCATGAATTCGTGCAAGGTGTCCTGGTGCTTCTGGTACGTGATCTTCGGCGCCAGCGGCGGCGGATCGGAGAGGACTTCGTTCTCGAGATAGATCGACAGGTCGATGAAACGACGGGTCATGGTGTCTCCTGGTGGATATCAGTCGGTGATGAGCGTGCCGCCGTCGACGACGAGCGTCTGCCCCGTGATGAATGCGCCGGCACGGCCCGCGAGCAGGACTGCGACGCCCGCGACTTCGTGCGGCTCGCCCACGCGCCGCAGCGGCGTCAGCGCCAGACGCCGTTCCATGAACGCGTCGGACGCGAGCAGCGCGCTTGCCAGCGGCGTGCGGATCAGGCCCGGCGCGATGGCGTTGATCCTCACGCCATGCGGTCCCCACTCGACGGCGAGGTTACGCGCCAGTTGCGCCAGTGCCGCCTTGCTCATGCCGTACAGGCCGATGGCGCGGTTGCCGCGCAGCGCGGCGATGCTGGCCATGAGCACGACGCTGCCCCCACCGCGATCCGCCATCGACGGCACGACGAGGTTCGCGAGCCGGGCCGCGCCACGCAGGTTGACGCCGAATACATGGTCCCAGTCGGCGTCGGTCGCGTCGGCCAGCGGCCCGGCCGGGCCTTGCACGCCGGCGTTGCAGACCAGCGTGTCGATATGCCCGCGCCAGCCGGTCGCGGACTCCGCCAGGTGCACGAGCGCCGCGGGATCGCCGACGTCGCAGGCAATGGCCAGTGCGTCGACGCCATCCGCACGCAGCGCCTCGGCGGCCGCCGCGCAGCCGGCGGCGTCGCGGTCGGCCAGCACGACGGCCGCGCCGTGCGCCCCCAGCGCTGCGGCGATGGCGCGGCCCAGCCCCTGCGCGGCGCCGGTGACGAGGGCGACCTGCCCGTCCAGGTCGAACAAACCCTTTGCGGGATCCGTTACGCTTGACATCGCGGCCTCAGATGGGTTGCGCGAGCGCCATCAGCGACTCGCGCATGATGCGGCCATGCTCTTCCTTGTCGCCGCCCGTGATCTCGATGTCGCCGAGGCGTCCCGAGTTCTCGACCACCATGCGGCAGCGCTCCCAGCGCCGCGCCTGGAACGCGTGCAAGGCTTGCGCCACGTCCGTCGTTTTCTCCAGTTCGTCGGCGAGCACCAGCGCATCCTCGATGCCGATGCAGGCACCGGACGCCAGGTGCGGCGTGGTCGCATGGACGGTGTCGCCGATCAGCACGACGCGGCCCTTGTTCCACGGGCGCGGCAGCAGCAAGCCTTCGAGCGGCCGGTAGATGATCTGCGACGTCGCATCCAGCCGGTCGCGCACGTCCTGCAGCACGGGCACGTCGAACGGGGCCAGCAGGTCCCTGAGCAACGGCACGAAACGCGCCGGATCGATGTGGACGTTCTCGACCCGGTCCTCGGTGACGTACAGGTAGATCTCGGTGTCGGACACGGGACTCACGCCCGCCTTGATCTTCGGTCCCAGCCACATGGCCGCGCGGTTGACTTCCGGCGCGCGCGGCAGCACGGCGCGCCACACGCCCTGGCCGCTGTAGCGCGGCTTCGGCGCATCCGGGAACAGCGCCGCGCGCGTTTTCGAATACAGGCCGTCGGCACCGATCACGAGGTCGTAGCGTCCGGTGGAGCCGTCCGTGAAGCCGACGTCGACGCCGGTGTCGTCCTGCCCGATCGTGGTAAACGAGCAGCCCAGGCGCACGTTGGCGCCCGACGCCCGCGTGGCCTCGGCCAGGATCGCGGCGAGTACCGGCCGCATGATCGAGCCGCCGCCCGGCACGTCGGCGCCGGCGACGCGCGGTGTGGGGAGCGTGGCCACGTGCACGCCGTCCTGCCGTCCGATCTCGACGCCGTCGAACGCGGCGCCGCGGCGCAGGAATTCGTCCAGGATGCCGAGCGTGCGGAACGCGCGCAGCGTGGCGCCGCCGAGGCTGATGCCGGCGCCGTAGGAGCGCCAGCCCGGATCGATCTCGACGAGGTCGACCTCCACGCCGCGCTTGCGCAGTTCGATGGCGGCGGACATGCCGGAAAACCCGCCGCCGATGATGAGTACCTTGTTTACTGCCGTCATGATGTCCCCTCTTGTGTCTCTTCCAGTACTGCGTAGATATCGTCCGGTGCGGTGAGCGCGAGCGGCACCAGCGTCAGGCCCTGACCCAGGCACGGGCCTAAGGTGCAGATGCCGGTGTCGATCGCGAACTGCGCGCCGTGGGCGCTGCATACGATGCGCGTGGCGGCCGCGTCGAGATAGGCATCCTTGCGCCAGGCCAGCGGCGTATCGCCGTAGTGCGGGCAGGCGTCGCGGTACGCGTGCAGGCGGCCGTCCTTGCGCACGACGAAGATCGTGTCGGCGCCGTCACCGCGCGGATCGAAGCCGCGCGCGCATCCCTCGGCCAGCTCGCTGCCCTTGCACAGGTAGTGCTGCGCCATTTCAGTGGCGCTCGCCCGCGCCTGCCGCGCCCGGCGGCGGTCCGCCCGCTCCGGGTGGTGGTCCACCCGGAGCCCATTTGTCGCGCTGCTGGAACAGGAACAACTGCGAGGCATCGGCGCTCATCGGCACGGCGCGCGCCGTCCACGTGTCGTCGTGCAGGTCCATGTCTGCGTCGTACTCGACGTGGCAGCCGAGCGGGCTGTTGAAGTACCAGAACCAGTTCGAGCCCATCTTGTGGCGGCCCGGCCCCCAGAACGACTGGTAGCCCTTGTTGACGAAGCGCGTGCCGGCCTGCATGAGTTCCGTCGGGCCGCCCATGTGGAACGTGAAGTGCTCGCAGCCCTGCATGAACGGCGGGGTCTGGATCAGGAACAGCGTGTGATGGTCGATGGTCCCGGCGGGCTGCAGGAACGGGCCGGCGCCCAGCAGGCGGTCGGTGCAGCGGAAACCCAGGCGATGCACGTAGAACGCCTCGGCCTTCACCGCGTCGGGGACGAAATACACGACGTGCGACAGCGTGCGCGGCAACGCGGGCGCAGCTTCGTCCACGGCAACGTGGTTGACCGGGCGGTTGTGCGCGCCGGGCGCGTTCACCGCCTCGGCCGGCAGGTCGAGGGGGCGGCGCACCGTCACCTGGAAGCCCAGCACGAAGCCCATGTCGTCGACGGCTTCGATGCTGCCGTCGGGCAGGCGCTTCACCTCGCGGTCGCGGCCGAGTTCCTCGGCGATGGCGCCCAGCGTCTGCTCGTCCGCCACGCCGTAGATCGTCTTGCGCAGCATGGTCGCCGTGCCGAGGGGCGCGGGCAGTCCGGGGGCGTCCTTGTGGGCCAGGACAATGGCGGTGCCGTCCAGCGCTTCGAAGCGGCCATCGCCGACGTGGGTGAGGCCGTAGTCGGTCAGGTATTGCGCGCAGGCGGCGACGTCGTCGACGCCGAAGACCAGTGCGTCGGGTCCGATGATATTCATGGGGTTCTCTCTATCGTTCGTAATTCAGACGGCGGTGCGGCCGCCCAGGGTTTCGGCGACCCAGTCGGCGATGTACGCGCCGGCATTGGCCGAGTTGTCGAAGCTGGAATGCTGCACGCCGCCTTCGCGCTCGGTGAACACCTTCAGCTCGCGCTTGGGGCTGTTCACGAGCTGGTCGTACGTGCGGACGGCCCAGTGCAGCGGGATCTGCGAATCCTTTTCGCCGTGGGTGACGAGGAACGGCACCTTGATGCGGTCGAGGATGCCGTCCAGGTGGACGTTCTCGGCGATGCGCATGAAGTCGTCCATGTCCTTCGCGCCCCACACCCATTGCACGTGCGCCCAGTAGTGCGGCACCGGGAAGCTGCCCTCCTTCGCGAGGCGCTTCTTCTGCACGTCGCGCCAGTCGTGGTTCGCGCCCCACACCGCTCCACAAGCGAAGCGGGGCTCGAACGCGACGGCGCGCGGGCAGTAGTAGCCGCCCAGCGACACGCCTTCCAGGCCGATGCGCTTCGGGTCGACGTCGGCGCGGGTTTCGAGCCAGTCGACGACCTTGCTGGCCCAGCGTTCGCTGTCGTAGACGGCATGCATGCCGTGCAGGCGCAGCGCTTCGCCGGTGCCCGGTTGGTCGATCACGAGCGACGACACGCCGCGCCTGGCGAGCCACTGCGGCAGGCCGACGCGGTATTTCATCTCCTTCGTGGAATCGAGGCCGTTAACCTGCACGAGGATGGGCGCGGGACCGTCCACGCCCTCGGCACGCACGTACAGGCCGGCGATATGGGCGTCGCCGTACGGGATCTCGACACGGACGCAATTCTCGCCGCTGAGCTTCAAGCCGCGCGCGAACACGTCGAGAAACCGTTTATACAGTTCCACGCGCCCAGGGGCGCCGTGCGCCTGCAGGCGTTCGGCCGTCAGGTAATAGGTCGCGGCGCGGTTGTACTTGTCGCCGGCCGAAATCAGGCGGCCGCGCGCCTCGTCTTCCTCGGCCAGGCCACACAGCATGTCGGCCATTTTCGACCAGGTCTCGCGGAACGCCTGCGTGCCGGCGGCGTCGGGCTGCTTCGCCGCGTCCTGCAGCGGTGCGCACATCTCCTCGATCTCGCCGATCTTCGCGCCCATCTCGATCGCCAGGTCGACCGAGAGGTTCCAGACATAGTTGGTGGGGAAATACTTGAACATGGTTCGCTTTCTATCGTTGTTGGGTGGTTGACATCGTGTTGGGAACGTTCGCCGCTACGCGGGACACCGGCGCCGGACGCAGGAGGAAATGGCCCAGCGCCGGTAGCAGCACGAGGGCGCCGAGCATGTTCAGCAAGAACATGAAGGCGAGGAGAATCCCCATATCGGCCTGGAACTTGATGGGCGAGAAGGCCCACGTGGCCACGCCGACGGCCAGGGTCACGCCCGTCAGCATCACGACCTTGCCCGTGAAGAGCAGCGCGCGGTAATACGCTTCGGACAGGCTCATGCCCTCCTTCATGCGCGCCTGCGTGACGCTGAGGATGTACAGCGCGTAGTCGATGCCGATGCCCACGCCCAGCGCGATCACGGGCAGCGTGGCGACCTTCACGCCGATGCCCAGGACCACCATCAGCGCTTCCGCCAGCACGGACGTCAGCATCAGCGGCAGCACGGCCACGACGACGGCGCGCCACGAGCGGAACGTGATAAAGCACAGCACGATCACGGCGCCGTACACGAGGAACAGCATCTCGTACCACGAGCGCTTGACGACGATGTTGGTCGCGGCCTCGATGCCGGCGCCGCCCGCGGCCTGCAGGAACCTGACGTCGGCGGTGTCGTTGGTGGCGGCGAACGCATCGACGTGCGCGACGACGCGGGACAGCGTGTCGGCGCGGTGGTCCTTGAGGTAGACGTAGACCGTCAGCAGGTTGCAGGCGTCGTTGTACAGGCCGCGCGGCGCGCCCGCGGTGATCGAATTCAGCATCTCCTGGTTCTTCGCCAGCTCATACCACTTCGGGTTGGCTTCGTTCAGGCCGCTGAGCATGCGGCGGTTCAGCAGCGCCAGCGTATTCACCGATTCCACGCCCTCGACCTGGCGCAGTTCCCAATCGAGCGCATCGACGCGCTTGAGGACGTCGTAGCTGGCGCAGCCGCCGTCCGACGTCTTCACGAGCACCGCGTACACGTCGCTGCTGGCACCGTAGTGCGCGCTGATGTAAGCCACGTCGCGGTTGTAGCGCGAGTCCGGGCGCAGTTCCGGCGCGCCCGGATCCAGGTCGCCGATCTTGAGGTGGTGGCTGGTCACGCCCGCACCGATGGCCAGCACGCAGGCGGCGGCGATGGCAATGCCCGCCCACGGCCTGCGGGTGAACAGGTCGAGGAAGCGCCACAGGCCTTCCTTGCCGCCGCCCGTCCGTTCCGTCTCTTCCGCGCGCAGGCTGCGCTGTGCGGCTTGCGCGCTCACGCCCGTGTAGGACAGCAGGATCGGCAGCAGGATCAGGTTCGTGAAGATCAGCGCCGCGACGCCGATGCTGGCCGCGATGGCCAGTTCGCGGATCGCCTGGATGTCGATCACGAGCAGCACGGCGAAGCCGACGGCGTCCGCCAGCAATGCCGTGAGCCCGGCCAGGAACAGGCGGCGGAACGTGAAGCGTGCCGCGACGAGCTTGTGTGCGCCGCGCCCGATGTCCTGCATGATGCCGTTCATCTTCTGCGCGCCGTGGCTCATGCCGATCGCGAAGATCAGGAACGGCACCAGCATGGAATACGGGTCGAGCGCATAGCCCAGCGTGGGCAGCAGGCCGAGCTGCCACACGACGGCGACGAGCGAGCTCGCGAAGACGAGCAGGGTCGAGCGCACGCAGCGGGTGTACCAGAACACCATCGCGGCGGCGATGGCGATGGCCACGCCGAAGAACAGCAGCACCTGGCGCAGGCCGTCGATCAGGTCGCCCGCAATCTTGGCAAATCCGGTGATGTGAATGCGCACGCCCTGCGCTTCATATTTCTGCCGGATGGTGTCGAGCGCGCCGGACAGTGCCTGGTAGTCGAGCGGCTTGCCCTGCGCGTCGACGGCCAGCAGCGGCACGTAGATGACACTGGAGCGGGCGTCGCGCGCGACGATCTGGCCGACCTCTCCGGAGCGTGCGACGTTCGCCGCCATCCTGCGCAGGCTGTCCGCCGATCCGTCGTAGCCGTCGGGGACCACGGGGCCGCCGTCCATGCCTTCTTCGGTGACGCCGACCCAGCGGGTATTCGGTGTCCACAGCGATTTCATGAACGGGCGGTCGACGCCCGGGAGCAGGAAGACCTCGTCGCTGATCTTCGCGAGCAGGTCCAGGTAGCGCCGGTCGTAGATCGTGCCTTCCGGGTTCTCGACGGCGATGCGCACGGCGTTGCCCAGCCCGCTCAACTCCTTCTGGTACGTCAGGTAGTTGGCGATGTACGGATGGCCGGCGGGGATCGCCTTCTCGAAGCTGGCGTTCAGGCGCAGCTTGCCGGCCTGCCAGCCAAGCAGCACGGTGACGACGGCGCATACCACCACCACGACCATGCGGTGGTTGAACAGCAGGCGTTCCAGCAAGGAGCCCGAGCGGGAATCGAACTGCGCCAGGTCGGCGGCAGCCTGTTGGGGAGCGTGGGACGGGTTCATCGTACGGCCATGGAGGTGGGAGTGGTCGCCGGCGCGGGCAGGCGGATGGCGCCCGCCACGCCGACCGTCAGGATGGCGCCGCCGGGCAGCGCGGTGAGGTCGTTGGGCTGGGGCAGCGCCGGCGTGTTCAGCGCCGCGATGGTGGCGCCGCCGGCGGGGCCGGCCAGCAGCATGCCGGCCTGGTTCGCCATCAGGAGACGGCCGCCCTCCAGGTGCGCGGCGGTGACGGAGACGGGCGCCGGCAGCGTCAGCGCCGCCCACGTCGCGCCGCGGTCGTGCGAGACGAACGCGTTGCCGCCCAGGCCGGCGGCGACGGCGTTTTCACCGTCGAGGGTCAGCGCAAAGAAGCTGCCCCGGTACGGCAGCGCGACGCGCGTGAAGGTCGTGCCATCGTCGGTGGAGCGCAGCAGAATGCCCTGCTCGCCCGCGATCAGCACATTGCTGCCGGAGGATTCCACGGCGTACAGGTGGCTGGCCCTGGGATTGTCCAGGCGGTGGCCGAACGGTACCCAGGTCTTGCCGCCGTCGCGGGTGCGGAAGGCCAGGTTGTAGGCACCGACGATGAAGCCGTTGTACGCGTCGCTGAAATGCACGCCGAGGAAGGGCTTGTCCGGCCCGTCGGCGACGAGCCGCTGCGCCTCGGCGAGATACATGTCGCCGCCCTGCCCCGACTGCGCATCGCGCAGGACCAGTTGCGCGGCCTGGACGCCGTCGAGCTGGCGCGTCCACGTCGCGCCGCCGTCGGCGCTGTGCAGCACAACGCCGTAGTGGCCCACGGCCCAGCCCTGCGTCGGCGTGGGGAACTGGACTGCGGCCAAGGTCACACTGACGGGCACGCTGGCCTGGCGCCAGGTCGCGCCGTCGTCGTCGGACAGTACGACGATGCCGCGTTCGCCCACGGCCACGAGACGCTTGCCGGCGCGGGCGATGCCCGTCAGGTAGGCGCGCGCGGGCTGCGCCACCATGAGCGCCGGTCGCGCCATCGGGTCAGCGACGGGGGCCGCCGTGGCCGGCATGGCCGCGGCGCCGATACAGGCCGCGGCCAGGGCGAGTGTGAATCTGTTCAGGACCATGAAACGCTCCACGATCTCAGCGCACGCCGCTGTTCAGCGAGTCCTGCGAGAACGTCGCTTCCGGATACCGCGGCACCGCCTTGTACTGGTAGGGCTTTTCGTTCATGACGAGATTGGCGAACCACGTATTCGACAACAGGTCGTAGAACCCGAACGTGATCGGCGTCGTGGCGGGCAGGTCCGGCATCGTGACCGGCAGCTGCCACATCGTCTTCCACAACTGCCCCTTGGCGTCCCAGCGGTCGCCCAGCACGGCCGTCCAGGTGTCCTCGTCGAGGTAGTAGCGGCCCTTCGGCGCGACGTGGCGCATGCCTGGCTTCAGGTTGGCTTCCACGACCCACACGCGGTGCAGTTCCCAGCGCACCATGTCGGGATTCAGGTGGTGCGGACCGACCAGGTCCAGGTCCTTGCCCGCCAGCGAACGGTTGCTGTTGTAGGGGATGAGGATGTCCTTCTTGCCGAGCAGCTTCCAGTCGAAGCGGTCGAGCCGCCCGCTGAACACGTTCAGCTCGTCGAAGCTCATCACGCCGGCCGTGGCGGGCGTCGGCGTATCGCAACAGGCGTTCGGCAGCTTGCGGGTGCGGCGCTGGCCGGCCAGGTAGACATAGCTCGAATCGCGCTCCGCGTCGAGGTTCAGGCGGCCCAGGATCGCCTCGCCGGCGCGGATCGGCGGCCCGGCGTTCACGAGACGGATGCTCCAGTAGTTGCCGCCGGTCGCATCAGGCGAGCTGTCCTTGTAGTAGTACGGCATGCTCTGCGCCGCGGCTGCGTCGACCGTCATGACCGGCTTGCCCTCGGACGTGATCAGGTAGGCGCGATCCACGAAATCGATGCTCTCGCCGCGCCAGTTCAGCAGATGGTTCCACATCGCCTCGGCGCCGTTCTTCGGGATGGGGAACGGGATGCCGCCGAATGCGCCCACGGGGAACTGCTTGTCGTTCAGCTTCGCCGCCGTCGCATTCTTCGCCGTGTTCTCGTACACCCACTGGGGCGCCGCGGCCGTGCGGTGCGTCGGGTACACGTCGATACGGTAGCTGGCGTACTTCTTCAACATGGCCTTGGTGCCATCGGTCAGCTTGTCGGCGTATTGGTCCATGTTCTTCGCCGTGATCGAATACAGCGGCTTTTCGCTCGCGTACGGATCCTGGTCGCGGCGTCCGCCGGCCTTGTAGCCTGCCGCCGGCCTGGTCAGGCCGCCATCCCATGCCGGGATGCTTCCGTCCTTACTGCCGGCTTTTTCGGCGCCGAGCGGCGTCAGCGTCTTGCCCAGTTGCGCCGCTTCCTCGGTGGTGGCCGCGCCGGCGGTACCGGCCATGGTTGCTGCCACCGCGGCGGTCACGATTGCTCGCTTGAAGTTCATTGTCGTCTCCTGACTATTGTGGAATTAGAAGGTGCGGCGCACCGAGAACGACGCGAAATCGCGGTCCTTCAAGGCCTGCTTGTACGTGTAGGCGGTGCCGGCGGCGCCGTTCGTCGCGATGGTCGCCGCGGCGCCGTAGTAATGGGTGACGTTCAGGCTGAGGAACCAGACGTCCTCGTAGCGTCCATTCACGCCGATGCTGACGTCGCCGCCCTTGTCCGCGCCGAACGACGGGCCGAGTGCCCCGGAGCGGCCCTTGGGCGTGTAGCCGACGCCGACCGGTACGTCGATGTCCAGGCCCGGCCGGACCTGGCGGTAGGTCGGCGTGTACACGGCGCGCAGGCCCCAGGCGTCGCGTGCGGCGTTCGGATCGAGGTGATCGGCGTTCTTCGTGACGCTGGTGACGCGGTTCCAGGCGACTTCGCCCGCCAGCGACGATTCGGCGGCGATGAAGTTGGGCGTGAGCGTGGCGAGCGTCGACACGTTCAGGTGCGCCGTCCGGCCGACCGGATACACCGGGTTGCCGCTGTTGTCGGACGGGGCCGCCGGACCGCCGAACGCGGCCGGCACGACGCCGTACAGGTCCGGCGAGCCGGCGTTGCTGAGCGCCGCGTTACGGCGCACGGACGCTTCGGCCGACACGTTGAATTCGCCGAACGTCTTGCTGGCGCTGACGCCGTACGTGAGGGTCCCCTCGTGGTAGAAGTGACGGAACGTGGCCGGGAACGCGCCGGCGGGCGTCGGCACGAGGCTCAGCACGACCTGCGGCGATTTGTCGTGGTAGCGCGCGGCGTAGAATCCGAGGTCGATGTCGCTGCCTTCCGGTGTCCATTTCACCTGCAGGCCGCCCTGGCCGGAGTTCTTCGCGTTGACGACACCCATGTAGATGCTGCGCGGCGTCGGCGGCGCGCCGAGGATCAGGCTTTCGACGCCCGTGCCGACGTTGTCGACGAAGTTGAAATAGCTGCCGATGCCGGGCAGGCGATTCGCTTCCCACCGGTACTGGTAATAGCCGCCGACCGTCAGGTTCGATGCGAGCTGCACCTGGCCAGACACCTGACCGACGGGGCGGATCAATTCCTTGAACTGCGTGTTCGGCACCGATTGCGCCTTGACGACGTCGATCGGCTGCTGCGCGGCGGCAATGCCGTTGGCGCCGTAGAACAGCGTTTCGCCATACACCAGGGCATGGCGGCCGAGACGCACCGTGACCGGTTTTCCGGCCACGTCGCCATTGGCGAACACGAAGGCTTCCAGCAGCTCGGCCTTACGTCCATGCAGCGTGCGCGTCGCCTCCGTGAACTCGCTCGCCGGCACCGACAGCGCGTTATAGGTGAACGGGGAGTCGTTGTCCGTCTTGCGGTTATAGACCGAGTCGTACCAGGCGGCGCCGCTCACGCGCGCGCCGACGTTCTTGTAGGTCAGGTCCATCTCGGACAGCACGTCGACGCGGTTCGAGATCAGCCCCTTGCCGAAGTTGCGGTCGCCGTCGTCGAAATTGGGGGCGTCGGGCGTGGCGATCAATTCGGCGCTGCGCGCTTTCAGGCGAAACGCGGTGCTGTACTTGAGCGTGTTATCCCAGCGCAGCTTCAGTTCCGGGTTGCCGGTGTCGATTTCGGCGGCGGCGGCGCCATGTGTCGCGAACAGCGCCGCGAGCGCAGCCGCCAGGGTCATGCGGCCGTGGCCGTATCGTTGGTGATCCATCGTGTCTCCATCTGTTATCCGTGCACAGCCGGTTGTCGCCGCGACGGGCGTGGCGCGGCCGCCAGCGATGCGGGGCGCACTGCCGGAAGGACTGTCGAACGGGTGTTATTGGCGCCGGCGAGTGCTGGCTGGAAAACATGATATCGGCGAAAGAGAAACGCATAAAAACGTTTCTACCGATTCTTCGCACCGGAAAACCCGATACCAGAGAGGTGTATCGAAGGTGGCGTACGACGCGGGCAGAGATAGCGATCGGCCAATATCGGCCGGATCAGTTGCGTGCGCAAAAAAAAAGCTCGCCGAAGCGAGCCTGTTCAAACCGCGAGAGCGGGGTGTACGAGGAACTCGCTCGCACTCGATCATCAATGGCTGAGCTAAGCTGTTGAATGTTAGAGGAATTAATAAGCCATCTTTCGTCCATACCATGAGCGATACCATGGGAACGCGTCAGGAGTGTAGACGGCTTTGCAGGCCGTTTCGGCCCTTACAACTCAAAGAGTTATCTAAGCACCGCACTTAGCACCGCATGAGTTCGCTCACCATAAAAGGCGAAGGCGGCCCAGTTCATCTTGCATGCACGTGGTCACTGCCCCCGCCCCGTCATGAAATGGAAATTTAGCCAGTTGCGCGAGCGGTGCCGGATGTACGGGGGTGACAGCTCTCAGTGCTGAACTGAACCCCGGACGGTCTTCCGGTTCAAATGCCGCCCGGTACGTACAACGGCATCGAATCCTCCCACTTGCTGTCGGTGAGCATCCGCTTGCCGGTACCGTCGGCGTTCATGATGTAGATCTGGCCGTACTGCTGGAAGGTCTGGTCGTACAGCGCCGCCTCGTCGCGGAAGCCGTGCTGCGAACCGCTCCACATGATGCGTCCGTCCGCCGACCACACGGCATGACCGTCGCTGGACGGGTGATCCGTGCAGCGGAACAGCCCCGTGCCGTCCGGCCGGATCGTGTAGACGTCGTAGTTGTTGTCTTCGCGCCGGCGCGTAAACACGATGCGCTTGCCGTCCGGCGACCAGCCCGGCAGGTTGTCGAAGCTTTGGGTCAGCACGCGGATCTTCTTCGTTTCCAGGTTCAGGATGCGCAGCCCCTTCTCCTTCTCGCTCCAGACGCGGAACACGATCTCCTTGCCATCTTTCGAATAGCTCGGGAAGCCCGAGTGGATGCTGCCGTCCGTCAGCTGCTCGGCGCCGCTGCCGTCGCGGCGCACGCGCCAGATGGCCGCCGTCATCGTCTGGCGCTCGGCGAACCAGTAGCCGAGGCCGAAAGCGATCCATTGGCCGTCCGGCGACCAGGCGGGCTGGAACGCGCCGGCCAGGCCCATGCGCACTTTCGCTTCCTCGAGCCCACGACCGGACGATTCGAAGACCTTGCGCCTGTCCGATCCGTCCGGCCGCATGATCTCGATGGAGCTGTTGCCCGTCTGCTTGTCCGTGTAGACGATCCAGCCGTCGTGCGACATTTGCGGGTACACGTCGGTAAAGCGGTACTCCCACTGCGGATCCCAGCTGAACAGCGGCTTGAACATGGACCGCACCGGCTTGAACGACACCTTTTCGTAGATGACCGATTTGCCGTCCCCTGTCCAGCTGGGCGAGCGCAGGAACGCCATCTTGACCGGCGGCCGGTCCGACGTGTAGGCCAGGCCTTCGTTCGGACCGTACTTGATCAGGTAGCCGATTTCCGTGTCGTTGATGTATTGCGGCGACAGGCGTAGTTCGTTGCCTGAGGTGTGCTCGATCCGCTCTCCGCTCTCGACGTCGACCGACACGATCTGCGAGACCGCCTTGCCATAGTAATTGGGACGCCGCGCGCCCCACGTCGCCTCGACGAGCATTTCGTAGAACACGATGCGCTTGCCGTCCGGGGACCACTTCGGCGACCCCTGGCAATAGCCCGGCCGCGACGAGACCTTGCGAAAGCCCGTGCCGTCGGGACGGATGATGTAGATGCTGCACTCCTGCGTGTGCTCCCAGCCATGTCCCTGATCGTGTCCCGTCCACGTGGTATTGCGGTCGCTCGAGAAGGCGATCCACTGGCCGTCCGGCGACCACGACGGGCGGAAATAACAGTCCGGCATGCCTTCCTTGCCGCGCACGGCACCCACGCCCGTCAACTGTTTGAGACTGCCGGTCGTGACGTCCTTCACCCAGATGTTGGCGCGGTAACCGTTGCGCGTGGAGACGAAGGCGAGCTTGGCGCCGTCCGGAGACAATGCCGCGGCATCATCCATCGCGTCGCTGTCGACCAGGGCTTCGATGCCGGTGCCATCGGCACGGGCGCGGTAGATGTCGGATTGGCCGTCGGCGCGCCGTTCGGACGTGAACACCAGCCACTCGCCGTTCGCGGACACGCTACCGTTGTACTCGTACACGCTGTCGGCCAGCAGCTTGCGCTCGTTAGAGCCGTCCAGGTTGGCGATGTACAGTTCCGAGACCGATGGCGCGATGCGGTTCATCAGCATCACCCCTTTCTTTGTCGCCGTGGCGGCGAACGCCGGCAGTTGCGTTGCCATGGCGGCTGCGCCGATCAGTCGTAAAGCCCTTCTGCGATCCATTACGTGTGCTCCTGATAATAGTTTTGAGTACTTCAGGATTCACGATACCGGCGCGCGCCGTCGAAGTCACTGCACAAAACTCATATTCACCTGCACTTTCGGACAGCGCCTACCGCACGACGGTCACGCTCACCGCCGCCGGCACGGCCGCGGAACGTCCGCTGTCCGCGAGCAGGCCGGACGCGGGATCGATGCCGAACACATTCACCGTGCCGCTTTTCTGGTGCGCGACTAGCAGCCAGCGTCCCGACGCGTGCAGCGTGAAACTCCACGGCGCCTGTCCGCCGGACGGCACCCGCTGGACCGGAGCCAGCATGCCTGTCGCCGCATCCACGCGGTACACGAGCAGCGCGTTGTCGCCGCGGTTGGCGGCATAGACGAACCGGCCGTCCGCACTTGCCGCGACCTCGGCGCCGCTGGGCTGTCCCGCGAACGCCGCATCGTCCATCGCGACGCTCTGCACGAACGCGAGCCGCCCATCGTCCGCATGCCAGCGCAATACCATCAGCTGCGCCGTCAACTCGTTGACCAGGTAGGCAAAGCGCCCATCCGCACCGAACGCGAGGTGCCGCGGGCCGCTGCCCGGCGCGACGGCGAAGTCGCCACGCGGGGCGAGCACACGCGTGATCCTGTCGAACGCATACACGAAGACCCGATCGGCGCCGAGGTCGGGCACGAGCACGAAACGGCCGGACGGATCGGCGAGCGCACTGTGCGCATGCGCGCCGGCCTGGCGTCGGTGCGGCCCCGAACCCGTCTCCACCCGCGTGGAGACAAGCGCGCCGAGGCGGCCGTCCGGATCGAGCGCGATGCTGGACACGGACCCGCTGGCGAAATTCGCCGCAAGCAGCGTGCGCGCGGTTGCATCCAACGCTAGAAACGTCGTGCCGTTGCCGCCGGCGGAAACCGCGCCCGCCATCGCCAGCGCGCCCGTCGCGCGGTCGATCGCGTAGGCGATGACCCTGCCGGGACGCGCGTTGTCGTCGTCGACGGCATACAGGACCGGGAGATGCGGATGCGCGACGGTCCACGTGCTGCGTGCGCCTTGCGCGACCGGACCGATCGCCGCCAGCGCGCCGCTGCCCGGATCGAAGCGCAGCGCGTACACCTCACGGCCCTGCGTACCCACGTAGACCAGCTCCGCAGGGGCGGCGTGCGCGCGGACGGGAACTGCGGCGCAGGCGACCAGGGCGCCAGCGCCGCGCATGAATGAACGGCGGCGAAGATTCGGTGTCATGTGCGCCATTCTAGGGATTATCCGCGCGTCCGTCCCTGCACGAATCTCACGTTCGCTGGCATTTTTTGCGCACGGCGACAGCACGAAAAAAGTGCCAGCGAATCTCCTTTCCGTCCAAAGGCAAGACAAAACGTATCGCATAGCATGCATTGGCCATCGCGGGATATTCCGACGATGAGCCCCATGACAACAAATCGAAACCGGATGGAGACATGACGATCAATTCGCGCAAGGCCGCTCTCGGCCTTTCCCTCGCCTTCTACGTCGGCGCCTGTGCCCAGGCCCAGGAAACGGTGGAGCCGCACGGCCCACCGGGCAACTGGAACGACACGTATATCGGCGCCCGCTACTCCGACAACTTCCACTTTCCCGGCAACGCCGCGAAGGTCACGCAGAAGATCGGCTTCCTCACCACGGCCGGCGGCTTCAAGTACGGCACCTACGTGTTCAACGCGGACTTCCTCGTCTCGGACAAGAACAACCCCGAAGCGGGCGGCACCCGCGGCGCGCAGGAAGTCTACAGCGTCGGCCGCGTCGACTTCAGCGCGTCGCGCGTGTTCGGCCGGCCGGTCGGCGGCGGCATCGTCCGCGACGTCGGCCTCACCAGCGGCTACGAATTCAGCGCCAAGGACGATGCCTTCGCCAACCGCGCGCGCATGCTCGTGCTGGGACCGAGCGTGCAGTTCGCCGTCCCGCGCGGCTACTGGAACGCGATGATCGGCTGGCGCACCGAGGACAACTACAACGGCATCGTCCACAAGGACGTCAAATACGACACGGCCGCGCACGCGGAGACGGCCTGGATGATTCCGTTCGGCCTGGGCCCCGCGCCCGTCGTGTTCAAGGGCTTCCTGTCGCTGACGGGGCCGAAGGGCAAGGACGGCTTCCATACCGAGACGAAGACGGAAACCCTCACGCGCATGTCGCTTCTCGTTGACGTGGGCGCCCTCGCCGGCCACCCGCGCACGTTCTACTTCGGACCGGGCTACGAATACTGGCGCAACATGTTCGGCACGCCGCCGACCGAAGCCCCCGGCACGCGGCGCTCGGCCTTCACGCTCGTCGGCGAAGTCCACTTCTGACGACACCTGCATCGCGAACGACGCCCGCGCCCAGCGGGCGTTTTCGTTTCCGGGGCTGGTGCACAAAGTGCAAGCGAATGTGCGTTTTGTGCAGAGCCATGCGCCGCCCGATTCTTTACGCTTGCCCACATCGTAAAACCTGATGGAGGCAGCACAGCACATCCGCGACACAGGCAACACCCCTCGCCCGGTCCGTAACACGCATTGCATTCCAGATCCCGTACCAGCCAGGCCGCAGCGCAGGGGCAGACAGCACAACAATCAAGGAGACAATGTGAGTAGACTACAAGACCTGCTGGTCTGCGGCGCGGGCGTATTCGCGATCGCCGCACCAGCATCGGCGCAGAGCGACAACGCGGCGCCCGCACCATCCACCAATACAGCGGCACCCGCGGCACCGATCACGTCGATCGTCGTCACGGGTTCGCGCGTGATCCGCAACGGCGACAGCAGCCCGTCGCCCGTCACGGTCGTGAGCACGGACGACCTGCTGACGGCGAAGCCCGGCGCCACACTGGCCGAAGCGCTGAACACGCTGCCCGTGTTCGCCGGCTCGCGCGGTGCATCCAGCAACCCGACGACGGCCGGTAGCGCGGCCGGCGGCAGCGGTTCGGCCAACCAGCTCAACCTGCGCAACATCGGCGCCACGCGCACCCTGGTCCTCATGGACGGCAAGCGCGTGCCGCCCACCCTGTACAACAGCGCCGTCGACGTGGACCTGATCCCGCAGGCGTTCGTCGAGCGCGTGGACATCGTCACAGGCGGCGTGTCGGCCGTGTACGGCTCGGACGCGATGTCCGGTGTCGTCAACTACATCATCGACCGCAAGTTCAACGGCTTCAAGGCCGACGCGAGCTATGGCCGGTCGACCTACGGCGACGCCGGCAAGCGCGACCTCAGCCTTGCCTGGGGCGCGAAGCTCGGCAAAGGGCTGCACGTGGAGGCGGGCATCGAAGCGCGCAAGGACGACGGCATCGACCACCGTTCCGACCGCGACTGGCTGAACCTCGTGGGCGTGACGGGTGCCGGCACGGCCGCCAATCCTTACGTGCTGCAGACGAACCTGCACCAGAAGTCCTTCCCGTTCGGCGGCCTGATCACGAGTGGCGCATTGAACGGCCAGACGTTCAAGCAGAACGGCGTATTGAGCCCGTTCGTGGCCGGTACCGCGACCGGCACGGCGGCGATCCAGCAGGGCGGCGACGGCGGCTGGTGGGATTCCGGCCTGCTCGCGCGGCTGAAAGGCACGCAGCTGTTCGGCCGCGTCGACTACGACGTCGCCGCCGGCACGCATGCCTATGCGCAGGTGTCGGGCAACCTCAAGACTAACACCAGCTTCGCGGAGACGGACCAGCTGAACAACGTGACCCTGCGCCGCACGAACGCCTTCCTGCCCGCGCAATACCAGGCGCTGATCCCGACGACGCAGCCGACCTTCACGTACAGCCAGTTCCTGAGCGAGATCCCGCGCCTGCAGGCGGATTCGGACACGAAGCAATGGGTGTTCGTGACGGGCCTGGACGGCAAGCTGGGCGGCGCCAGGTGGAACGTCGACTACACCTACGGCCGGTCGCGCCTCGACACGTCGCTTGCCAACGTCATCAACCGCCAGAACCTGTCGGCGGCGCTGGACGCGGTGACGAGCGGCGGCCAGACCGTCTGCAACATCACCGTGACGAATCCGGGCCTTGCGGACAACTGCGTCCCGTTCAACCCCTTCGGCCCGACGGCGGCATCGCAGCAGGCCATCGACTACGTCACGGACACCGCCCGCTTCAATTCCACGACCGTGATGCACGACGTGACCGCGGCCATCACGGGCAGTCCGTTCGACGGCTGGGCCGGCCCCGTGAACGGTGCGCTGTCGGCCGAGTGGCGCGACCTGACGTTCTCGTCGCACAGCAGCGCGCGGCCGACGGACCTCGTCAACTGCACGGGCCTGGGCCTGAACTGCGCCAACGGCAGCGCCTTGACTGAATACGTGTTCGGCGAGAGTCCGCAGGGTGTCGGCCAGCGCGTCATGGAGGTGGCGGGCGAACTGGACGTACCCTTGCTGCGCGACCTGCCGTTCGCAAAGAAGCTCGACCTGAACACGGCCGCGCGCTATACGAAGTACGACCGCAGCGGCAATTACTGGACGTGGAAGGCGGGCATCGAGTGGAGCATCACGGACCAGCTGCGCGTGCGCGGCGCACGTTCGCGCGACATCCGCGCTCCCACCTTGTACGACCTGTACGCGCCGCGCTCGCAGGTGATCGTGCGCCCGACCGACCTGCTGACGGGAGCCAGCCCGGCCGTGCCGCAGATCGACGAATCGAACCCCGACCTGACCGCGGAAATCGGCAACACGACGACGCTCGGTGTCGTGTGGAAGCCCGCAGCGAAGCTGAGCTTCGCGGTCGACGCCTATCGCATCAAGATCTCGGACGCGATCACCACGGTGTCCGGCTCGACGACGGCGTTCCAGACCGCGTGCTACCAGAGCGGCGGCACGTCGCCCTATTGCGCGCTGCAGGTACGGCCGAACGGGTACACGGACACCTCGACGGCAAACGCCGTCACCACGTGGATCAACCGGAGCGTGAACATCTCGAACATCGAGACGTATGGCCTGGACTTCGAGACGAACTGGTCGACGCGCCTGTTCGACCGTCCGGCATCGCTGCGCTTCCTGACCGCGTGGCAGCCGCACGTGATCTATCGCCAGCCTGGGCTCGCGACGATCGACCAGGGCGGCGCCGCGTTCGGCGCGGGCGGCATGGCGGCGACGCCGTCCGTGCGCTTGTCGGCCTACCTGCGCTTCCGGCCAATGGACGACCTGACCGTGGACATCACGGGACGCTGGCGCAATGCGATGAAGCTGAGCGGCGATCCGACCGAGGTCTGGCTGGACAACCACATCGCGTCGTTCGGCACGGCAGGCATCAACCTTGCGTACAAGCTGGGATGGGGAGATGGCGACGCGCAGCTGTATGTCAACGTCGACAACGTGTTCAACAAGGTGCCGCCGATCGGGGCGTTTTCGGGCAACGGCACCCGGGCGGGGCTGAGGGATGGCTTTGCGCTGGGTGACGATCCGCGTGGACGCTATTTGACGGTCGGCATCCGGTCGATATTCTAACCAAAAGGGCAGCCGCGTGGCTGCCCTTTTTGATGCCTACGGCCGCTCCCGCGCGGCAAGCCGGAACTGGCTCGGTGTCTGCCCGATCTCCTTGCGGAAGAAGCGCGTGAAATACGCCGCGTCGGAAAACCCGAGCGAATAGGCGATCTGCTCCATCGTCATGTCGCCGAAGATCAGGTTGCGCTTGGCCTCCGTCAGGATACGCGCGTGGATCAGCTTCGCCGGGCTCTGGCCCGTGGCCGCGGCGCAGGCGGCACGCAGCTGCACGAGCGACACCCCCATCTTCGACGCGTAATCCTGCAGTTGCAGGTTGTCGCGGTAGTGGCGGTCGATCAGGTCGCGGAAACGCTCGGTGAGGCGGATTTCCTGGCTGGTCGCGTCGATCGCGCGTTCGTTGGCGGCATCGTCCAGGTCCACGGCGCGCACGAGCATCAGGAGCAGTGACGTCAGGAGCGCCTCGGTGGCGACGACATGGCC
Source organism: Massilia sp. PDC64 (assembly GCF_900101265.1). GTDB lineage: Bacteria > Pseudomonadota > Gammaproteobacteria > Burkholderiales > Burkholderiaceae_D > Telluria. The sequence goes on along the minus strand of NZ_FMZS01000005.1, from coordinate 111,733 downwards.
CACCGTCTTCGCTTCCACTTCCTCGCGCAGCGCCTGGATCAGCCGGTGGAACTCCAGGGCCATTTCCGGCGCGGCGCCGAACGGAATGATGCGCGGCGCGTTCCACAGCTGGATGAATTCGCGCAGTTTGGTGTTGACCTGCTTGAGATACGACACCTCGATGGTGACGACCCAGCGGTCGACGTCGACCTCGTAATCGAGACCATGCACGCACTCGGTCGGCAGCAGCAGCGCGCACGGCGCTTCGAACGGCACGCTGCTGCCCTCCAGGTTCATTACGCCGCGCCCGTTGCGGACGAAGATGACCTGGCCATAGCCCGGGTGCGCATGGGGTTCCGTACGCCAGCGGCCACGGTCGGTAACGTGGCCGACATTGACGAACCAGTTTTCCTTGCGTCCCGGTCGCTCGACGTACAGACGGACTTTAGGCACCGGCGTCAGCGCGGTGTTGTGATTTGTATACGGGATGGGTTTCGTGACGAAACTGTGCTTCATTGCGCGCGTCTCCTCGGCAAAAGTCTGCCATGTGCTCGGTCTTGCGCCGATCAGATCATCACCTTATCCCTCTTGCCAAAAAACAGCAAGTCGTTTCCGTGTGCGGCGAAAAGTGCCAGCGAATCGCGTTTTTGTGTAGGGACGGCGCAGTGGCCGGCCCCTATTCTTACATCCATAGACACAACCCCAATGGAGAACCAATTGGCCAGCAAAGTCCCGCTCAAGATCGCAATCGCCGAGCACCCACATACCGCCGCCATCCGCAACGGCACCATTCCCATCGAAGGCGTGGATGCCGAATTCGTGACCGTCAAGCCGCAGATCGGCGCGTTCCGCCGCATGGTGCGCGACGTCGAATTCGACGTCTGCGAACTGGCGCCCACCACGTACATCATCGCCCGCGCCTACGGCGCCCCGTTCGTCGCCCTGCCGATCTTCGTCGTGCGCCGCTTCCACCACGGCGGCATGCTGGTGCGTCCTGATGCCGGCATCAGGACGCCGAAGGACCTGGAGGGAAAGAAGGTCGGCGTGCGTGCATATTCCGTCACGACGGGCGTGTGGCTGCGCCAGGCGCTGATCGACGACTTCGGCCTGGATACGTCGAAGGTGACCTGGGTCGTCGACGACGAGGAACACGTCACCCAGCTGCAGCTGCCGCCGAACGTCATCCACGCACCTGAAGGCACCTCGCTGGCGGACATGATGGCCAGGGGTGAACTCGTGGCCGGCGTCGAAGGCGCGGCGGGCATCGGCCGTACCGGCGCCCCGACCGGAGGCTGGCAGGAAGTCGAAGCCGACTATCCCGACCTCCTCCCGAACGCGGCCGCCCTGGAAGCCGATTCGTATGCCCGCACCGGCATCTACCCGATGCATGGGACCATCGTCATCAAGGATGCCGTGCTGGCCGAGCATCCGTGGATCGCGCAATCGCTGTACACCGCATTCGACCGCGCCAAGAAGGAATGGCTGGCGCGCCTGGACGCAGGCGAAGCCATCACCGCCGGCGACAAGAAATACCTCAGGCTGCGCGAGATCGTCGGGTATGACCCGCTCCCCTACGGCATCGAGGAAAACCGCAAGACCATCGAAGCGCTGGAACAGACCGCATTCAAGCAGGGCCTGACGCCGCGCCGCATGTCGATGGGCGAACTGTTCGTCGATCCGCAGGCTCGTTGAAAGGAACCATAATGATCATCGATTGCCACGGCCATTTCACCACGATCCCGAAATCCCTGCGCGACTGGCGCGCGCAGCAGACCGATGCCGTCAAGGACCCGTCGAAGGCGCCGCTGCTCGCCGGCGCCCACGTCTCGGACGACCAGATCCGCGACGCCATCGAGAACGGCCAGTTGAAACTGCAGCGGGAGCGCGGCAGCGACCTCACGTTGTTCTCACCGATCGCCGGCCTGATGAGCCACCACCTGGGCAACGAGCGCACGAGCCTCGAATGGGCCGAGATCTCGAACGATCTCGTGTACCGCGTCACCGAGATGTACCCCGATAACTTCGCGCCCGTCGGCATGCTGCCGCAGTCGCCGTACGCGCCGCCCAAGAACAGCATCCCCGAGCTGCGCCGCATCGTCGAAGAACTGGGCTTCGTCGGCGTCAACCTGAACCCGGATCCGACCGGTGGCTACTGGACCGGCACCCCGGTGACCGACCGCTCGTGGTATCCGCTGTACGAAGTCCTGTCCGAACTGGACGTCCCGGCGATGATCCACGTGGCGGCATCGTGCAACCCGTGCTTCCACGGCACCGGCGCGCACTACCTGAACGCCGACACCTCCGTCTTCATGCAGGTGCTGCAGTCCGACCTGTTCAAGGACTTCCCGAACCTGCGCTTCGTGATCCCGCACGGCGGCGGCGCGGTGCCGTACCACTGGGGCCGTTACCGCGGCATGTCGCTGGAGATGATGGAGCGTCCGCTCGAAGGCCTGCTGGACAACGTGTTCTTCGACACCTGCGTGTACCACCAGCCCGGCGTGGAACTGCTCACCAAGGTCATCCCGGCCGACAACGTGCTGTTCGGCTCCGAAATGATCGGCGCCGTGCGCGGCAAGGACCCGGCCACGGGCCAGTATTTCGACGACACGAAGCGCTACGTCGACGCCATCGCCGCGCTGACCGCCGAAGACCGCTACAAGATCTACGAAGGCAATGCCCGCCGCGTGTATCCGCGCCTGGACGCGCGCCTGAAGTCACAGGGCAAATAAAGGATCCGTACCATGACCTATCAAATCATCGACACCCATCCGCACATCATTTCGGACGACGAGACACGCTATCCGCCGGCACCGCTGTTCGGCAAGCGCTCGGACTGGTCGCAGGAGCGGCCGTCCACCGTCGAGGCGCTAATCGCTGCGATGGACGATGCCGGCGTCGCCAAGGCCGCCGTCGTGCACTCCTCGACCACCTATGGCTTCGACAACAGCTACGTCGTGGACGGCTGCGCGAAGTATCCGGACCGACTCGTGGCGGTCGGCTCGGTGGACGTGCTGCAGCCGGACGCGCCCCAGCGCATCCGCGAATGGAAGGCACGCGGCCTGGCCGGACTGCGCCTGTTCACCGGGGGCAGCACCAAGGAGTTCGACCCCAGCGAACTGGATGATCCGCGCTCGTTCCCGGCCTGGGACCTGTGCACGGAGCTCGGCCTGCCGATGTGCATCCAGACCGGTCCGGCCGGCCTGCGCCAGGTGTCCGAACTGGCCCGGCGCTTCCCCAGCGTGAACATCATCCTCGACCACCTGGGCCGTCCCGACGTCCTCGACGGGCCGCCGTACGCCAACGCGCAAAGCCTGTTCGACATGGCACAGTTCGAGAACGTCTACCTGAAGCTGGCGCCGCGCATCTTCGGCGACGTAAAAAAGGGCAATGCCAGCGCCGAGACCTTCTTCCCGCGCGTTGTCGAGGCATTCGGCGCCAAGCGCATCGTGTGGGGCTCGAATTTCCCGACGTCGCCCGGTACGCTGTCCGAACTGCTGGCAACCGCCCAGGCCGGCCTGGCCTGCCTGGACGAAGAAGACCGCGCCTGGATCTTCGGCCGCACGGCACTGACGCTGTACCCGACCCTGGCATGACGGCGCGCCGGCCTCGGCCGGCGCAGCACGACAAGAGAGAACGCGATGGAGACAAACGATAAACGGCCGGCGGCCGCGAATCCCTGGAGCATCCTGCTGCTCCTGGCGATCGCCCTGCTGATTTCATTCATAGACCGGACGAGCCTGTCGTCCGCGCTGGCAGACAAGAACTTCCTGCGCGAATTCGGCCTCACGAGTGTGGAACGGGGCTGGCTCAACTCGGCCTTCTTCTGGACGTACGGCCTGTTCCAGCTCGTGATGGGCTGGATCGTCGACCGCTACGGCGTCAAATGGCCCTACGCCGTCTGCTTCACCCTGTGGTGCATCGCGACGGCCCTCACCGGGGTGGTGACGACCCTGGGCGCATTGATCGCCATGCGGCTCGTGATCGGCGCGGCGGAAGCGATCGTGATCCCGGCCAGCTACCGCTGGATGGGCGACAACTTCCAGGAAAGCCAGAAAGGTCTCGCCGTCGGCCTGTTCACGATGGGCGGCAAGTTCGGTCCCGCGATCGGCGCGCCGGTGGCGGCGTGGATGATCGTGAACCACTCGTGGCAGGCGATGTTCATCCTGACCGGCGTGGTGGGCCTGCTGTGGCTCGCGCCGTGGCTGCTGATGCTCAAGAGCGACCTGCCCTCGCGCGCCCAGATGGCGGCGGCGAAGAAGCGCGCATCGTCCGTGACGCTCGGCGGCCTGCTCGCCAGCCCGGTCGTGTGGGGCGGCATGATCAACAATTTTTGCTACGGCTACTTCACGTTCTACTGCATGACGTGGATGCCGGCCTACCTGGTCGAGCAGCGCGGCCTGTCGCTCGAGAACTCCGGCCTCTACACGTTCTTCAGCTTCGCCGGCATCGCCATCGTGGCGACGATCGCGGGCTGGGTGGCGGACCGGATGATCGCCCGCGGGGGCGATGCGGTGAAGGTGCGCAAGGGGTTCGTGATCGCCGGCTTCATCGGTGGCACGACCGTCCTGCTGGGCGCCTATGCCGAGTCGCTGCAGATGGCGCTGTTCTGGAACGTCCTGTCGCTGTCGCTGCTCGGTTTCGTCACCGCCAACAACACGACGCTGTGCAAGCTCACGCTGATCCCTAAGCCGGCCATCGGCCTGAACACGGGCCTGCAGCAGGTGGCGACGAGCCTCGCCGGCGGCGTCTCGGCCAGCCTGTCCGGATGGTTGCTGCACGTCGGCGGCAGCTACGAGTTGCCGATGCTGGCGATCTTCGGCTTCCTCGTGCTCGGTGCCGTGAACTCGCTCGTCCTGCTGCAACGCAAGTGGGCGCCGAAGGTGAACGACACGCCGCTCGACCAGCCGCAGGCGGATATCCATCCGCTGCCCCGCACATAACAACGAAACACTGAAGGAGTAACAAACATGGCAGAAATCGTGTTCGGCATGGCCGTGCCGCACAGCGGCATGCTGGGCCAGCCGCCGGAAGACTGGCTCAAGAACGGTGAGCGCGACCGCAACAATCCCGAGCTGTGGTATCGCAACCGCACCTGGACCTACCCCGAGCTGGAGGCCGAACGCCGCCACGAGGGCTTCGAAGCCCTCCTGACGATCGAGGAACGTACCGCCCGCGCCGCGCGCTGCCGCGCCGCGCTCGACGAGATGCGCGCCGCATACGAACGCGCCGCACCCGACGTCGCGATCATCCTCGGCAAGGACCAGAAGGAGATCTTCACCCACATGTCGCCGTCGATCGCGATCTACAGCGGCGCGGAAGTCTTCAACGGTCCCCCGCAGCGTTTGGTCTACGCGCCGGACCACGCGGTGACGCACAAGGCGTATCCGGAACTGGCGACCTACCTGCTCGAGACGTTCGAGCGCGAGAACTTCGACCTCACGGACCTGATGTCCTGGCCGGACAACGTGTGGATGAAGCCCGCCGCGCCGATCGCGCCGCACGCGTTCAGCTTCGTGTACCGCCAGATCATGGGCGACAACCCGCCGCCGCACGTGCCGATCCTGATGAACTGCTTCTATCCGCCGACCCAACCGCCGATGAGCCGCTGCATCGAGTTCGGCCGCACCCTGCGCGATGCGATCAAGGCGTGGAAGAGCGATGCACGCGTGGCGATCATCGCGTCCGGCGGCCTGTCGCACTTCGTCTGCGACACCGAATTCGACCAGCGGATCATGGGCATGCTGCGCAACTACGACTACGAAGGCCTGGCCAACGTGGACGAGCGCTCGTACCAGTCCGGCACGTCGGAAATCAAGCTGTACGTCTCCGTGATGATGGCCCTGCAGGATACCGGCGCGCAGATGACGCTCGTCGACTACGTGCCCTGCTACCGCACCGCCGCCGGCACCGGCGAGGGCATGGGCTTCATGTACTGGAACGCGAACGAATAACACATCAAACACGAGGAATATGATGAGCAACACCCGACTGAACGGCATCATCCGCGCCTGGGAACAGGGCAAGCCCGCCTTCACCGCCTTCGCCAAGCTGGACAAGCAGACGGCGATCGAGATGAGCGACGCCCCCTATGACGGCATCGTGTACGAGATGGAGCACAATCCATACGACGTGACCGCGCTGGGCGACTCCCTGCAATACCTGTTGAACCGCAGGCAGATCGCGGGCTCCGGCTCCGTCGCGCCGGCGGTGACGCCGCTGGCGCGCATCCCGGCCAACGGCGTCGAGATGAACCAGTCGTTTGCCAAGCAGGTGCTGGACCGCGGCGTGTATGGCGTGATCACGCCGCACGTCGCCACCGTCGAACAGGCCTGGAACGCCGTCGCGTCCTGCCGCTACGCCCGCCCGAAGAACGCGCCGCTGTATGAACCGAAAGGCGTGCGCGGCGACGGTCCCGCGACGGCGGCTCGCTACTGGGGCCTCTCCCAGCAGGAATACTATGCGAAGGCCGACGTCTGGCCGCTGGCGCCGCACGGCGAACTGCTGGTCGGGCTGATGATCGAGAGCACCCAGGCGATCGAGAACCTGGACGACATGCTCAAGAACGTGCCGGGCATCGGTTTCTGCCTGATCGGCGAAGGCGACCTGTCGCAGGAACTCGGCCTGGCGCGCCAGTACGAGCACCCGGAAGTGCTGGCGGCGATGAAGCAGATCGTCGACACCTGCCACAAGCACAACGTCATCGTCGGCAATCCGCACGTGACGGCCAAGAACTACGAACGCCTGCTGCAGGAAGGCTACCGCTTCCTGATGTCGGCACCGTCGCGCAGCTACGGCGTGGTCGGCCAGGCACGCGAACTGGCAGGGTATTGAGATGAACGGCGCGGAAACCCTCGTCTCGACCCTTGTCGGCCAGGGCGTCGACATCTGCTTCGCCAATCCCGGTACGTCCGAGATGCATTTCCTGAAGGCGCTGGAGAACCCCCGGATGCGCAGCGTGCTGTGCCTGTTCGAAGGCGTCTGCACGGGCGCCGCCGACGGGTACTACCGCATGAAGGGCACCCCCGCCTCCACCCTGCTGCACCTGGGGCCGGGTCTCGCGAACGGGCTGGCCAACATCCACAACGCCAAGCGGGCGTCCTCCGGCATGGTCAACATCGTGGGCGAACATTCGCGCGCCCACCTGAAATACGATCCGCCGCTGACATCGGACATCGAGGGCCTGGCGCGGCCGCTGTCCCACTGGGTGCGCACGGTCGACTCGGCGCGCACGGTCGGCTGGGACGTGTCGGCCGCCATCGCCACGGCCAGCGAAAAGCCCGGCAAGATTGCGACGCTGATCCTGCCCGGTGACGCGTCATGGCAGGAAGCCGGGGAACCCGTCCTGGCTGCGCCGCACGCGGCCCCGCAGCCGAAAGCCCCGGACTTCAAGCGCGTCGAGCACATCGCGCGGGTGCTGCGCTCGGGCGAGCCTACGCTCGTCATCCTGGCCGGCCACGCGACCCGCGGCCGTGCGCTCACGCTGGCAGGCAGAATCAAGGCCGCGACGGGCTGCCGCCTCGCCACGCAATTCTTCACGTCGCGCATCGAGCGCGGCGCCGGCCGCGTCACGCTGGAGCGGATCCCGTACGCCGTACCGCAGGCGCTCGAGTTCCTGAAGGGTTTCAAGCACATCGTCACGGTCGAGACGACCGAGCCGGTCACGTTCTTCAGCTACCCGGACAAGCCGAGCCTTCTGAAAGCCGAGGGGACGAGCGTGCACACGCTGGCCGAGCAGGACGAAGACAGCACGGCCGCCTTCGAGATGCTGCTCGACGCATTGGGCGCCGCCGATGCGACCCCGGTCCTGCAGGCGCGGGCCGAGGCGATCGTCCCGACCGGCGCGCTGAACCCGGCCAGCATCGCCGCCGCGCTGGCCGCCGCGCTGCCGGAACACTGCATCCTCGTCGACGAATCGCTGACGACGGGCCGCGAAACGATGGGCCTGACAGTCGGCGCCGCGCCGCATGACCTCATCAACAACATGGGAGGCTCGATCGGCTACGGCACCCCGGTCGCCACCGGCGCCGCCCTCGCCTGTCCGGACCGGCGCGTGTTCTGCATGGTCGGCGACGGCAGCGCGATGTACACGATCCAGTCGCTGTGGACCCAGGCGCGCGAGGGCCTGAACGTCACGACGATTATCTTCGCCAACAACAGCTACGCCATCCTCAAGGCCGAATACGCGAACATGGGCGCCGGTGCGCCCGGCCCGCAGGCGCTGGCCATGATCGACATCGACCGGCCGCGTATCGACTGGTTGGCAATGGCGAAAAGCATGGGCGTGCCTGCGGTGTCCGTCGACAGCGCCGATGCCTTCCACAAGGCGATGGTCGACTCGGCGCGCGCGCAGGGCCCTGCGCTGATCGAAGTACGGCTCTGATTCATCAAGTTACAGGAGATACAGCATGACTACCAACGGAACTGGAACCGACTACACCGGCGTACCGACGCTGAAGGTGAACCTCGCCGAATACGCGGTCACGAAGGCGCTGCGCGACGGGCGCGTGAAGTCCGATATCGTCAACCTCGATTTCTGCGGGCCCACACCGGCGCACAACGGTTTTAAAGCGATGGTGCGGGAAAACGCGTTCGATGCCGGCGAACTGGCGATCGTCACGTTCCTGCAGGCGAAAGCCTACGGCAAGCCATATGTGCTGCTGCCGACACCCATCTCGGGCCGCTTCCAGCACCACTGCGCGGGTTTCAACAGTGATTTCGGCCACCTGGATCCGAAGGACATCGAGGGCAAGCGCGTCGGCGTGCGCACCTATACGCAAACGACGGCTCTGTGGATCCGCGGCATCCTGCGCCACGAATACGGCGTGGACCTCGACAAGGTGACCTGGATGACCCTGGGCGACGGCCACCTGGCCGAGTTCACCGACCCGCCGAACTGCGAGCGCCTACCCAAGGGATCGTCGATTCCGCAGATGATGCTGGACGGCGAGCTGGCGGCGGCCCTGCTGGGCGAGGACATGCCGAAGGACCCGCGCGTGCGCACCCTGGTGCCGAACGCGCAGGAAGCGGCGAAGGACTGGTTCGCGCGCGAAGGCGTCGTCCCGATCAACCACATGTTCGTCGTGCACCAGGACCTGTCGAAGCAGCGCCCGGACATCGTGCGCGAGCTGTACCGCATGGTCGTCGAGAGCCGCGGTCTGACCGAGGGTGGCGTGCCCAAGATCTTCCCGTCGATCGGCTACGAAGCGAACCGCAAAGGCATCGAGCTGGCAATCGACTGGGCGCTCGACCAGAAGATCATCCCGCGCCGGCTGTCGTACGAAGAGCTGTACGACGATCTCACGGCCAGCCTGGGCTGAACCGCTCCATGCACGTCCGCCGATCCAGGCCCGAACCCCGCTGGGCCATCGTCGTCCTGCTCGCGCTGGGCCTGATGATTTCCTTCGTCGACCGCACGAGCCTCTCGTCCGCGCTGGCCGACAAGGGTTTTACGGGCGCACTCGGATTGACGAACGTGCAGCGCGGCTGGCTCAATGCGGCGTTCTTCTGGTCGTATGGCCTCTTGCAGATGCCCATGGGCTGGCTGGTCGACCGTTACGGCGTGAAGTGGCCGTATGCCGTCTGCTTCGCGCTGTGGTGCCTTGCCGCCGCCGCCACGGGCCTGGCGACCACGCTCCACGCGCTGATCCTGATGCGTCTCCTGATCGGCGTGGCCGAGTCGGTGGCAGTGCCTGCGACCTACCGCTACCTTGCCAACCATTTCGAAGAATCCGAAAAGGGCACCGCGCTCGGCATTTTCTCAATTGGCGGCAAGATGGGACCCGCGCTCGGCGCGCCCGTCGCGGCCTGGATGATCGTCCACTGGTCGTCGCGCTGGATGTTCGTCGCGACCGGCCTGGCCGGACTACTCTGGCTCGTACCGTGGCTGCGCCTCGTGCGCAACGATTACCCGTCGCGGACGGAGTTGCTGGCGGCGCGGCGGCGCGCCGCGTCCGTCCCGCTGCGCAACCTCCTGCGCAGCCCCGTCGTCTGGGGCGGCCTGGTCTGCAATTTTTGCTACGCTTACTTCAATTTCTATTGCATGACCTGGATGCCCGCCTACCTCGTCGAGCAGCGCGGCCTGTCCCTGGAAAAGTCGGGACTGTACACCTTCTTCAGCTTCGCCGGCATCGCGCTCGTCGCCGCATGGGCGGGCTGGATGGCGGACCGGCTGATCGCGCGCGGACGCGACGCCGTGCGGGTCCGCAAATCCTTCATCGTCGCTGGGTATGCCGGCGCGACCACGGTGCTGCTCGGCGCGCATGCGCCCTCACTGGGCATGGCGCTGTTCTGGAACGTGCTGTCGCTGTCACTGCTCGGCCTCGTCACGGCGAACATCCTCGCCCTCTGCAAGCTGACGCTGATCCCGCGCCAGGCAGTGGGCCTGAACACCGGCCTGCAGCAGGTCGCTACAAGCCTCGCGGGTGGCATCTCGGCCAGCCTGTCGGGTTGGCTCCTCCACGTGGGCGGCAGCTACGAGCTGCCCATGATGGCCATCTTTGGCTTTCTCGTGCTGGGCGCGACGGCGGCGCTCGTCCTGCTGCGGCGCGAATGGGCGCCACGCGTGAACGACGGGCTCCCTGGCGAAACACAGGACGGACACGCTCGGGAACAGAAGGCAGGCGCATGAAGCTGACGGATTTCAGGATCGGCAGTCGGCTCGGCGCCGCGTTTGGCGTCATTTGTGTCACGGTCATCATCGTCGCCGGGCTGGGTATCGTCATGCTGGCGCGACTGGATACGAGCACGCGCGCGATCGTGGGCGGCTGCATGCCACGCATCGAGGCTGCGAACAACCTGCGCAACACGATCACCGACACCGACATCGCGCTGCGCAACATGATGTTGAACGATAACCCGGCCGACCGGAAGCGCCAGGTCGACAACATCCTCGCGCGGCGCAGGGAAGCGACCCGTATCCTCGGCACGTTCGAGCGGACCATGGTCGACGCCGGCGAGCGCGCATGGCTGGTCAAAGCCCTTGCCGCGAATGCCGCGTACGTCCGCGGCCAGGACGACCTGTTCAAGCTGATCGCCGACGGTCCGACGGCGGATGCGCAGGCCTACATGGTCAACCGGTTCCGCCCCGTGCTCAGGAACTTCAAGGCGCTGGTCGCCGAGCAGATCGACACCCAGAACGAACTCGCGCGCCGCGCGGGCGCGCAGGCCGAAGCGACCTATACCGAGACCCGCAGGTCGATGATCATCCTTGCCGTGACGGTTCTTGCGCTGAGCGCCCTGCTGGCGTACCGCATCACGCGCTCGATCACGGGCCCGCTGGCCACGGCGCTGGCGGTCGCGCGCACCGTCGCGGCGGGAGACCTGAGCAGCCGGATCGACGTCGCTGGCCGCGACGAGCTGGGCCAGTTGCTGGCCGCGCTGAAAGCCATGAACGACAACCTCGGGCACACGGTAGGCGCGGTCCGTACGGGCACCGACACGATCGCCGCGATCGCCACCGAGGTCGCCGCCGGTAACCAGGACCTGTCGGCGCGCACCGAGCGCCAGGCAGCCTCGCTCGAGGAAACCGCATCGACGATGGAGGAACTGACCCGTACCGTGCGCCGGAACGCCGACTATGCCCACGACGCGCGCGTGCTGGCCGAGGCGGCCTCGGAAGTCGCGACAAAGGGCAGCGCAACGATGTCGCACGTGATCCGGACGATGGGACGGATCGACGGCACGGCGGCGCGAATCGCCGACATCACTAGCGTCATCGACGGCATCAGCTTCCAGACCAACATCCTGGCATTGAATGCCGCCGTCGAGGCGGCGCGCGCGGGCGAACATGGCCGCGGATTCGCGGTGGTGGCCGAGGAAGTGCGCAAGCTGGCGCAACGTTCGGCCACGGCCGCCGGTGAGATCAAGGCGCTTGTCGCGGCGTCGGGCGATGCCGTGGTCGAGGGCCGCGAGCTGGTGCGACAGGCCGGGACAACGATAGCCGACATGGTGCAGACTGTGCGCCGCGTGACCGGCATGATGGCCGAGATCTCGGCCGCGAGCGCGGAACAGAGCGCGGGCATCGAGCAAGTCAACGTGACAATCGTCGGCATGGACGACCTCACCCAGCAGAATGCCGCCCTCGTCGAGCAGGCGGCTGCCGCGTCGAAGGCCATGCAGCAGCAGGCCGACAGGCTGGCACAGGCCGTCGCGGCATTCACGCTGGCCCCGCCCGCGGTCACGACGGCACCGTCCATGCCAGGACCGCAAAACCGCCGGCGCGCCCTGGCCTGAACACAAATTTTCATCACTCAAGGAGTCCAATATGCCTGTCAAAGGCGAGATGATCATCGGCCGCCGCGCCGTGCGGGGCAGCGCCGGTACCGTGCGTGCCTTCAACCCGGCGACGTGCGCCGCCATGGAGCCGGACTTCGGCCTGGCGACGGCGGCCGACGTGGACGCGGCGTGCGCGCTGGCCGAGCAGGCCTTCGACACCTACCGAAACCTGCCGCTCGAGCGCCGCGCACGATTCCTGGAAGCCATCGCCGAGCGCATCATGGAGACCGGCCCCGTGCTCATCGAGCGCGCCCACGCAGAGTCGGGTTTGCCGGTCGCGCGCCTCGAAGGGGAACGCGCCCGTACCTGCAACCAGCTGCGCCTGTTCGCCGGTGTGGTCCGTGCGGGTCACTTCATGGCGGCGACGCTGGACCCGGCACTGCCGCAGCGCATTCCGCCGCGACCGGACCTGCGCATGCGCCGCATCCCGCTCGGCCCGGTCGCCGTGTTCGGTGCGTCGAACTTCCCGCTGGCCTTCTCGGTCGCCGGTGGCGACACGGCCTCGGCGCTGGCCGCCGGCTGCCCGGTGGTGGTCAAGGCCCACGGTGCCCATCCCGGCACCGCGGAGCTGGTCGGAAAGACCGTCCTGGAGGCGGCGGTCGCATGCGACATGCCCGAAGGCGTGTTCTCGATGCTGATCGGAGAGGGTCGGCAGGTCGGCCAGGCGCTGGTCGCCCACCCGGCCATCAAGGCAGTCGGTTTCACCGGGTCGCGCCAGGGCGGCATGGCGCTCGTGCAGACCGCGAACGCGCGCAATGAACCGATTCCGGTATATGCCGAGATGAGCTCGATCAACCCGTTCTACGTGCTGCCGGGCGCCCTCGCCCGCGACGCCGCAGGCATCGGCCGGGGCTTCGTCGACTCGCTGACCATGGGCGTCGGCCAGTTCTGCACCAACCCCGGCCTGGTGATCGGCCTGGCGGGCGGCGGTCTCGACGCCTTTCGTGCCGCGGCCGGTGAAGCGTTGCGGACGAAGGGCGCGGGCACCATGCTGACTGCAGGCATCCACAAAGCCTATGCCGGGGCGGTCGACAAGCGGAACGGCATCGATGGCGTGCGCCTGGTCGCACAGGGTAGCGAAACGGGCCAGGGCTGTGCCGCCCGGGCTGCGCTCTATGAGACCGATGCCGCCACCTTCCTGGACAGCCCGGACCTGGAGGAAGAGATCTTCGGCCCCGCTTCGCTCCTTGTCGCCTGCCGCGATGAAGCCGAACTGCTGGACGTGACGCGCCACATTGAAGGCCAGTTGACCGCGACCGTGCATGCCGCCGGCGACGACCGCGAACTGGCCGCCACGCTGCTGCCTGTCCTCGAACGCAAGGCGGGCCGCGTGCTGTTCAATGGCTACCCGACCGGCGTCGAGGTGTGCCATGCGATGGTCCACGGCGGTCCGTTCCCGGCCACATCCGATCCACGCACCACCAGCGTCGGCGCCAGCGCGATCGAACGCTTCCTGCGCCCGGTGTGCTACCAGGACGTGCCGGCCGATCTGCTGCCCGACGCGCTGCGCGACGACAATCCGCTCGGACTGGTCCGCATGGTCGACGGCCAGCTGCGCGCCCCGCAGTAATCCGGCCGGGGACCGGGCGCCGCATCCAATGGAATGCGGCATCCGGTCTCAGAAGTGGTGTGCAATCCCGAGGTTCATCCCACGCACGTATGCGCCCGGTGCACCGGGAATACCGGCATACTGCGTACCGTCTAGTGTGAATTGCGCCTGGTTGCGGTTCTGCAGGATGCCTGCGGCACTATACAGCTCCGTTCGCCTCGACAGATGATATTCGTACAGCAGGCCCAATTGCCGGCCGCTGTTGCCGAGCCCGGTGCGATCACGCGCATAGCCGACCATGACGGACAGTTGGTTCGCAGGGTTGAAGCGGTATGATCCCGACGCTTCAAAAATCTGCAGATTTTCGCTGCCGTCGCTCCGGCTTTCCTTTTGATAGGCCAGATAAAGGCGCGCGTTTCGAATACCGTAGGAGACGACTTCCCTCAGCACCTTCTGGAACGAATCCGCGCCGGCGGTGCCGGTCTTTTCATATCCTGCGAGCACGTGCAGCGGTCCATTCACATAGCGCACGACCGCGTTATAGGACAACAGCGTGGACTTGTCCGGTTCCTCGCGCAGCGCGACCATGAACTGCTCGGTCAGGCCGAAGACCGTGGGGGTGAAATAGGCGAGCGCATTGCTGGAGCGGACGGCGTTGTCACCGAAATTGTTGAGCGGCGATGCGATGCTTTTCACGCCGCTCGGATCGGATTCGTTGTTCAGCAACAGGTATTCGGGCTTCTTCTGGCGGCCAATGCGAACTTCGCCGAACGCACCGGACAGGCCGACCCAGGCAAGTCGATTAAACGCCGTCCCGGCGGCCGAGGTCTGACCGGTCGTATTATCGAAACCTTGCTCGAGCTGGATATTGACACGCAGCCCGTTGCCCAGGTTCTCCCCGCCCTTGAATCCGTACACGGTTGCGTACAGGCCACTGGAGACTTGCCGCACCTGCGAGCCGGCACCGCCGTTCTGGTATTCCATGGCCGTGTCGACGACGCCATACGGTGTCACCGAAACCTGGGCCCATGCTGTACCGCAGGCCCAGGCCGAAACAGCGATCCATGCTTTCATCGACTGATTCCTCACTCATCGTCTCCTCGAAATTCGCTAAGAATAGGAGAGCGGGAACGGCACGTCCTTGCATGCAGCGTCGATTCGCTGGCACTTTTTAAAAATGCCAGCGAATGTCGGATTTGTGCAAGGACCTGCGCAATGGCCTCGGATACCGTTTACGGCATGCGTCTTGATCCGATTTCTCCCGCGGACGGCTTCGCTGTCCTGCGCAACCGTAACGTTTCTTTCTACCTCGTTGCACGCTTTCTGGGGACCATTGCCGTTCAAATGATGAGCGTGGCCGTCGGCTGGCAAATCTATGCACTCACCCACAGCCTGTTCGACCTCGGCCTGATCGGCCTCGCACAATTCGCGCCTTTCCTCGTCTTGATCCTGTGGGCGGGCCACGTGGCCGACAGCCACGACCGGCGCGTGATCGTCATGCTGTGCATGGCGGTCCAGCTGCTGTGCAACCTCGGACTGATGGCCCTGACCTGGTCCGATACGGGAGCCGTCTGGCCGGTGTTCGCTGTGCTCGTCCTGTACGGCAGCGCACGGGCGTTCATGATGCCTGCCCAGCAGGCCGTACTGCGTAACCTCGTGCCGGACCAGGTCTTCGCGCGCGCCGTCGCCCTGAATTCGTCGACCATGACGGTGGCGCGCATCCTCGGCCCGGTACTGGGCGGGCTGCTGTACGGCTTCGGCGCGAACGTCGTCTATTTGTTGTCGAGCGTGATGCTGGCAGTGTCGGTCCTGCTGATGGCCGGAACATGCAGCGCCGGACGCGCGTCCGTGAAGGGCCCCATGAGCTGGCACACGCTGCTCGAGGGCTTGCATTTCGTACGCTCGCGGCCGGTCGTGCTGGGCGCGATCTCGCTCGACCTGTTCGCCGTCCTGTTCGGCGGTGCCACCGCGCTGCTGCCAGCCTACGCGCACGACGTCCTGCACGCCGGTCCGTCAAGCCTTGGCCTCCTGCGTACCGCGCCGGGCGCCGGCGCCGCGCTCGGTTCGATCGCGCTCGCCATCTGGCCCGTCCAGCGACGCGTGGGCGCCTGGATGTTCGGCGGCGTGGCCGTGTTCGGCCTGGCGACGATCGTGATGGGACTCACCGCAAGCTTCATGGTTGCGCTGGCCGCCCTGTTCCTCCTCGGTCTCGGCGACAGCGTCAGCGTCTACATCCGCCATTTGCTGGTGCAGTATGAAACGCCGGACGCGATCCGTGGCCGCGTCAGCGCCGTCAACGCCGTATTCATCGGGGCGTCCAATGAACTCGGCGAGTTCGAATCAGGCCTGACGGCGAGCTGGCTCGGCCTGGTCCGCGCGATCGTCATCGGTGGCGTCGCCACGCTGTGCGTGACCGCTGCGTGGATACGCCTCTTTCCCGTGCTGTCGCGCATGGACCGATTTCCCCACCATGCCAGCGAAGCCGACCACGTCACTTCCATCGACAAGCCATGAATTCTTCTTCCCCGATCCGCCTCGACCTGATCCCCGGTACGCTCTGCGACCAGCGTCTGTGGAGCAAGTTCATACCGCTGCTACCGGCGGACTTCGTGGCCAGCCACGTGCCGCTGTTCAAGGCGCGCACACGCGCGCAGATGCGGTCCCTGATATCGGCCCGTACCGCGCCCGCCTCCCATATCGTCGCGTTCTCGATGGGCGCATATCTGGCGCTGGAACATGCACTTGCCCACCCGGACCGCGTCGCGTCGCTGGTATTGATCTCCAGTTCCGCGCGGGGATTGCGTGCGGAAGAAAAGGAGCGCCGCCAGCGCTCGATGGCCGTGCTGGAACAGCACGCGTTTGCCGGCACGAGCACGAACCAGCTGCGCAGCTTCGTGCTGCCTGCGCACCTGGACGATCCGTCGATCGCCGGCGTGATCCGGCAGATGTCGCTGGACCTCGGCAAGGAAACGATGCTGGCCCAGTTTGCCGCATCGATGGAACGGCCCGACCTGATGGAGCGCCTGGACGAACTGAGCTGCCCGGTGCTGATCGTCGGTGCGGAAGACGATGCGATGGTGCGTGCGGCCGACCTGCGCGCGATGGCGGAGCGGATTGCGGGCGCGAAGCTCGAGATCATCACCGGCAGCGGCCACATGATTCCGCTCGAGGCGCCGGACAAGCTGCGCGATGCGCTGGTCGCCTTCCATCGCGACGTCGTTTCTGCAGGCTGATTAAAAAAGCGCCGTCCGGGTGCACGGCGCCGCGGCTACGCCGGCAGTAAAGAGATCTATTTCGGCACGTATAAGGGCATGCCGTCCTCCCACATCGTATCCGTGATGGGCTGAGGATTGCTGCCATCCCCATTCATCACCCAGTTCTGGCCGTCGGGCTGGAAGGCAAAGTCATACAGCGACAACTCGGTCCGGAAGCCGTTCTGCCCCGTGCTGTAAAGGATCCGGTTATCCCAGGTCCAGACCGCGTGCGCGTCGTTCGATCCACCTGTCGTCAGGCGTTTCAGGTGCGTGCCGTCCGGGTAGATGGTGAAGACGTCGAAGTTGAATTTATTCGGATCATTCGCATCGACCAGCTTGCGGGTGAAGACGATTTTGCTGCCGTCCGGGGACCAGCCCGGCGTATTGTCCGGCTCCGTGGTCAGGACCGTCGTGGCACGGGTATTCAAGTCGAGGATGCGCAAACCCTGCACCGTCGGGCTCCACACACGATAGACGAGCTTCGCACCGTCCGGCGAATAGCTGGGGAAGCCGGAATTGATCGAACCGTCCGTCAACGCCTCCGCCACGCCATTCATGCTGCCGTCTGCCTTGATGCGCATGATGCGGCCCGTTCCGGTGGCGCGGGTGAAAAACCAGTTACCGACACCGAAGGCCACCCATTGGCGGTCCGGGGACCAGGTCGGCTGGAAGGCGCCGGCAAGGCCTTGTGCGATTGCGGACGAATCCATGCCGCTCGTCGCCGGGTCGTAGATGCGTTGATAACCCGTGAAATCCGGATTGGCGATAGCGATCGACGAATTCACGGCCTTTTCCGTGTACGCCAGTTTTTGCCGGTCCTTCGACAGTTGCGGGAACACGTCCATGTACTTGTAAGTCCAGTTCTGGTCGAAGCTGAACAGCGGCGTACCGTTCGCGCGGGCCGGATTGAACGTGACCTTTTCGTACACGATCTTGCTGCCGTCGGCCGAGTAATACGGCGAACGCAGTCCACTATTGCCGGTCGGGCGTGCTACCCCGGACGTCGTGTAGATACCCTCGCCCGAGCCGCCCTTCACGTGATAAGCAATTGTGGCGTTATCCAGGTATTGCGGGAAGACCTTGAAACCGGAAGAGGAAGTCACGTTGGTCCGCGCCAGCGTGCTCACATTCACGGACACCAGCTGCGAGTTGACTGAATTGATCAGTTCGGGGCGATGGGCGCCCCAAGTCGACTCGACCGGCGTTTCATAGAACACGACCCTGGTGCCGTCCGGCGACCACGAAGGCGAGCCTTCGGCGTAACCAGGATTCGATGCGATCTGCTTGTACCCTGTGCCGTCCGGCTTGATGACGTAGATACTGGTTTCATGAGTACGTTCCCAGCCGACCGGAAGATTGTGGCCGCGCCACGCCGTGCCGACGTCGGATGAAAACGCGATGAGTTTCCCGTCCGGCGACCAGGACGGACGGAAATAGCCATGCGGCTTAGTGGCATCGTAAGGCAGCGCGCCGGTGACGTTTTTCAGGGCACCGGTCGCGATGTTCAGCGTCCAGATATTCGCCGTGCCGTAGCCGGCCCCGTTGCGCGTCGAGACAAAGGCGATGGTATTGGGATCGGTCGGTGAAAACACGGCCGCGTCGTCGACTGCAATGTGGTCGGTCAGCCGTTGCAGGCCCGTGCCGTCCGCTTTGACGCGGAAAATATTTGCCTGGCCCAGGCCATCTCGTTCGGACGTGAACACGATCCATTGTCCGTCTTTCGAGAACGATGCGTGGTAGTCATAACCTGCCGTCGCGATCAGCTTGTGCTCGCCGGAGCCATCCGCATTCGAGACGTACAACTCGGAACTGACGGGAGCGAGACGATTGAGCAGCAGCGTGCCGTTGACTGCATGTGCTTCCGTCGCGGCGGCCGCGGCGCCGGCAAATACCGCAATGGAAATCAGGCGATTCCTGGAAAACGTAATTGCTTGCATGATGGTTCTCCCCAATGGTAATGCGCTCGGAATAACGCTTGTGTAGCGCCGGACGGAATCGTTCGCAGTCTTCGAAATGTGAACAATTTGTTTCGGCGGGGAACCATCATAGGGAATGCCCGAGCGGTTTTCTTTGGACAAAATGGAGATTCGTCAGGACTTTTGTCGCTTCGTGGCCGGCGAACCTGTGCTACTTTTCGACGATCGAGGGAATGCGGACGATCATGTCACCAAGCGCGCCGTCCCGATGGCATTGAAGCTGAACGGCGCCATCGGCAGCTCCGCGTTGGTCGGCAGGCCGCGCGCGATCTCCAGCATCACCCCGCGCAGCCAGATGTGGCATGGGTCGTTTTCCTGGAACCGGTGCCATTGCAGGCATTCCGCCAGCGGCGGCAGGTCGTACGGCAGCGGCAGCACGCGGATCGGTAGCCGGCGCGCACGCGAGCGCGAGGCGCGTGTGCATCGTCGCGACGAGATTCGTGCCGACGAGCGCCGTCGCCATGCTGTAGAAATCGCTGGTGATCACGCGGATGCGGCGCTTGACGCCCTGCGCCTGCAGCAGCAATTCCTCCATCGTCGGCGAGCGCGGACGGCCCAGCATCGGCGCGATATGCGACAGCCGCTCGTACGTGGCCGCGTCGAGGACGTCGGCGACATTCGTGTTGCCCTCCCAGATCACGGCGCAGTAATGGTCTTCGAACAGCGTGCGCTGCGAATGTTCGGGATCGAGGAACTTGCGCGGGATGATGAGGAAGTCGTTCTCGCCCCGGCGCAGCTTTTCCGCCGCGTCGTCCGCCAGCAGCACCAGTTCCAGGGTGACGTCGGGCGCGTCGCGCAGCACGCGCGCCACGACCTGGCTCAGGAACACCTCGGTCGCGTAGTCGGACACCATCATCTTCATGCAGCGCGTCTCGCGCGCCGGGTCGAATGTGACGCGGATGTCGATCGTCGCATGCACTTGCAGGGACGGTGCCAGCATCGTCGCTGACGTCTGGCTGAGCGGACAGCACCTCGGCCGCCATCACGGTGCGTTCACGGCATTTCGTTTCGACGTCACCGACAAGCTCGTCCCCGGCAACGTCTTGCTGGTCAAGGTGGACAACAGCGCGCCTGTGCGCGGCGACGATCCGACCGCCGTGGCGCCGCTCGGCGGCGACTTCAACATGGTCGGCGGCCCCGATCGCGGCGCCTCCCTGGTCGAAACGCCTGCGCGCCGACGTCGAGGACGGCCGGACCCGGCGCGCCGGACGCTGGCTGCACCCACTTCCTTACCGTGAAGTGGCTCGGTATTCCATAGCGCTGCGCTACAGTCCTTAAGCCATCGAACCCTTCGGCCAAATAATCTCGGACAACTTCGAGCTTGAACTGCTCGGTCTACTTGGTCATGAAAAACCCCAAAAGTTGGTGTCCAACTTTTGGGGTTCAGTTCAGATGAGGCGGGCTTTTATAGACTGCGAAATTAAGTTTCCCTTGGGAAACTCACTCCCACTCGATGATCAATGGCTGAGATAAGCCTATGAATTTCTTAGTATTTTAATGGCACTCCTGGCCCAGTACCATTCACGATACCATGCCGAGGCCATCGATTCTTGACCCGGCAACAATGGGTATTACCTCAATTCTACCCTTTCGCGACCGCAATCCTTACCGTTGAGCCCTACGTTCATGGTATTGCGAACGATCTTTTGCTGGCCAGACTCAAACAACCCAGCCTCCACAAGAGCCGAGGCGGCTCACAGAGAGGCAAGCGAAGTCAGAAACCTCAGCGTTACGCCGTCCGCCATTGCCTTCAATGTTGCCTCGTCAAACACGGAAAGCGAGCCCGACTCGGGAGCCCTCGACTGAGCTCCCATGACACATCCCAAAAACATGTCCGACATCACATCCGGCCCGCATGCAAGGCACAACCGCTCCGACCATACGGACGTGGCAAAGTATTGCTCCAGGTGCCGCCGCCACGGTCCGCACCGAACAGGATCGATTTTCTCCGCGAGAGCGACGTCACGCGCGGCCATGGCGTCGGCGTACAACCGTCGCGCCACTGGTGAAAGCGTTTGGCGAAGCAGGTTGAGAGCAATCGTGCTCAAGGTGATGTCGACGCCTTGGTGCCTGTCACGTAGTTCGACCGAACAGGCGATGTCGCGCTCGAGCTCACGATCGATGATCTTGCACAGCACGCCCTGCTTACCACCGAATTGCGTATAAATCGTCCGTGTGGCCACGCCCGCGGCACGCGCTATCGACTCGATACTGACTTGGGCGTATCCCCGATCGAGAAATAGGAATTTGGCCACGTCGAGCAAGGCATCGTCGCGTTCATCTACCCGGCACAGTGGCGTCCTGCCCGCTTTGCCCATGCTACACGCCCCAGAATCGACCGCAACGCATAGGGCTTCGCGGAAAATCACTGGATCGATTCAAACCGTTTCATCCAGTACGCCAACGTGGCCTTCCATCAGCACACGCGCACTTTGGCGCATCACGGTTTTGATCACGATCCATTCTCCCTCTATATGGCGCACGTCGCCGCCCACGCGTAACGTGCCGGATGGATGACCGATTCGCACCTCGCGTTCATCGCCAGCCGCAGCCTGGCTGACCACGGTGCCGTGAATGGCGGCGGCGGCGCCGATTGCCACCGCTACGGTATCCACCATGGCGTCATGCAATTTGCCCATCGAGAGTACGCGCGCCACCAGATCGATATCCCCTGCTGCAATCCGCTGGCCGCTTGTGGACACGTAATTGGCGGGTGGTGCCACGAAGGCGAGCTTTGGAACGTGCCTGCTTCGTGCCGCCTCTTCCACCTGCCCGATCAGGCCCATGCGCACGGCACCGTGGGCACGGATCGCTTCGAACATCGCCAGCGCTTTCGGGTCGTCGTTGATGCCCTCCTGGAAGTCGGTGGCCGTGTAGCGAATGGCGGACGCATTGACGAAGATCGTCGGAACGCCAGCGTTGATGAGGGTTGCGGGCAACGTGCCGATGCCGGGGACGTGCAGTTCGTCGACCAGCTTCCCGGTCGGGAACATGGCACTGCCGCTCTCTTTGGCTGCTAAGACCGGGTCGATGAATTCCAGCTCGAAGTCGTCCGTCTCCTGGGGCTGCCCGTGCACGACAGGGACGCGAACAATGATCGTCTTGCCGATGTTGGCCTGCCAGATGCGCACGTCCACGATGCCGCTTCGAGGAAGACGCTCCCGATGAACGATGCCGCTGCCGATGGCGAAAGCGCCGACCGCAGCCGACAGGCTGCCGCACTCGCCATTCCAGTCGACGAAGGACTTGCCGACGTCGACCTCGCCGAACAGGCAGTCGACATCGTGACAAGGACGTGCGCTTCTCGACACGATGACGATGTTGCTGATGCCGGACGTGGCGTAGGGCTCATTGGTGCCGATTACGCGCAACAGGAAGCTGTCGCGCGCTGCGCCGGGGACCCGCGCGGCTTCCGGCAGGTCTTGTAGGCGGAAAAACACGCCCTTGCTGGTCCCGCCGCGCATGTAGACGGCGGGGATTTTGATTTGAGGTATGTGAGTCATGAATCGGAGTTCCTTGTGCGTAGGGTGGGCACCCTGTGCCCACGCGGACGTTTGCATGACGCCGGCGTTCGCGTGGGCTCGGAGAGCCCACCCTACGTTAATCGTATGTTCAAGCAGCGACTTTGGAAGACGCGAGGAAGTCCTGCGCGAATCGCTGCAGCACACCGCCCGCCTCGTAGATCGACACTTCCTCGGCCGTGTCGAGACGGCAGATCACCGGCACCTCGACAGGCTCGCCGCTGCGGCGATGAATCACGAGCGTCAAGGTCGCACGCGGCGTGCGCTCACCGACGACGTCGAACGTCTCCATGCCGTCGATGCCCAGGGTGAGGCGCGTGGTCCCCGGCTGGAATTCCAGCGGCAGCACGCCCATGCCGACGAGGTTCGTGCGGTGGATGCGCTCGAAGCCTTCGGCCACGATGGCTTCCACGCCCGCCAGCCGCACGCCTTTCGCCGCCCAGTCGCGCGACGAGCCCTGGCCGTAATCGGCACCGGCGATCACGATCAGCGGCTTCTTGCGCTCCATGTACGTCTCGATCGCTTCCCACATCCGGGTCACGGTGCCTTCCGGCTCGATACGGGCGAGCGAGCCGGCACGCACGCTGCCGTCGGCGTTGCGCACCATCTCGTTTTTCAGCGTCGGGTTCGCGAACGTGGCGCGCTGCGCCGTCAGGTGGTCGCCGCGGTGCGTCGCGTACGAGTTGAAATCCTCTTCCGGCAGGCCCATCTTCGCGAGGTATTCGCCCGCCGCGCTGTCCAGCATGATCGCGTTCGACGGCGACAGGTGGTCCGTCGTGATGTTGTCGCCCAGGACCGCCAGCGGGCGCATGCCTGTCAACGTGCGTTCGCCCGCGAGCGCGCCTTCCCAGTACGGCGGGCGGCGGATGTAGGTGCTCGTCGGGCGCCAGTCGTACAGCGGCGCGACCTTGTCTTCGGTGGCTTCGCGGCGCGCGAACATGATGTCGTAGACCTTGCGGAACTGCTGCGGCTTCACGGCCCGCTCGACGACGGCGTCGATCTCCGCATCGCTCGGCCAGATGTCCGCCAGGCGCACCGGATTGCCGGCGGCATCGAGGCCCAGCACGTCCTTCTCGATGTCGAAGCGGATCGTGCCCGCGATGGCATACGCGACGACGAGCGCCGGCGACGCGAGGAAGGCCTGCTTCGCATACGGATGGATGCGGCCGTCGAAGTTGCGGTTGCCCGACAGGACGGCGGTCGCGTACAGGTCGCGCCCGACGATCTCCTGCTGGATCGCCGGGTCCAGCGCGCCCGACATGCCGTTGCAGGTCGTGCACGCGAAGGCGACGATGCCGAAGCCCAGCTGCTCCAGCTCCGGCAACAGGCCCGCCTCTTCCAGGTACAGCGGCACGGCCTTGGAGCCCGGCGCCAGCGACGACTTCACCCACGGCTTGCGCGCGAGTCCGCGCGCGTTCGCGTTGCGCGCGAGGAGACCCGCGGCCACCATGTTGCGCGGATTGTTCGTGTTCGTGCAGCTCGTAATGGCGGCGATGATGACAGCGCCGTCCGGCATCTTGCCCGGCTCGTTCTCGACGATGCCCGTGATGCCGTGCTGGGCCAGTTCGCTCGTCGCCACACGCTTGTGCGGGTTCGACGGGCCGGCGATGTTGCGCACGACGGTCGACAAATCGAAACGCAGCACGCGCTCGTATTCCGCGTTCTTGAGCGTGTCGGCCCACAGACCCGTTTCCTTCGCATACAGCTCGACGAGTTTCACGAGCTCGTCGTCGCGGCCCGTCAACTTGAGGTATTTGATCGTCTGCTCGTCGATGGCGAACATCGCGGCCGTGGCACCGTATTCCGGGGCCATGTTGGAGATCGTCGCGCGGTCGCCCAGCGTCAGGTTCGCGGCGCCTTCCCCGTGGAATTCGAGGTAGGCGGACACCACTTTCGACTTGCGCAGGAATTCCGTCAGCGCCAGCACGATGTCGGTCGCCGTGATGCCGGGGCCCGGCTTGCCCGTCAGCTCGACGCCGACGATGTCCGGCAAACGCATGTACGACGCGCGGCCCAGCATGACGCTCTCCGCTTCCAGGCCGCCGACGCCGATCGCGATGACGCCCAGCGCATCGACCATCGGCGTGTGCGAATCGGTGCCGACGAGCGTGTCGGGGAACGCCACGCCATCCTTCACCTGCACGACGGGGCTCATGCGCTCCAGGTTGATCTGGTGGAGGATGCCGTTCCCCGGCGGGATCACGTCGACGTTCTCGAACGCCTTGCGGGTCCATTCGATGAAGTCGAAGCGGTCTTCGTTGCGGCGGTCCTCGATGGCGCGGTTTTTCGCGAACGCGTCCGGATCGAAGCCGCCACACTCCACCGCCAGCGAGTGGTCGACGACGAGCTGGGTCGGCACGACCGGATTGACGAGCGCGGGATTGCCACCCTCCTGCGCGATGGCGTCGCGCAGGCCGGCCAGGTCGACGAGGGCCGTCTGGCCGAGGATGTCGTGGCACACGACGCGCGCGGGGAACCACGGAAAATCGAGGTCGCGCTTGCGTTCGATGAGCTGCTTCAGCGACGGCACGAGCGCCACCGGTTCGCAGCGGCGCACGAGGTTTTCGGCCAGCACGCGCGAGGTGTACGGCAGGGTGTCCCAGGCGCCGGGCTGGATCTCCTCGAGGGCGGCTTTCGCGTCGAAGTAATGGAGATTGGTGCCGTGCAGGGGTTTGCGATATTGGCTGTTCATGTGGACCTTACTTGCGCTCGGCCAGTGGCACGAACTTCAAATCTTCGGGGCCGACGTAGTTCGCGCTCGGGCGGATGATCTTGTTGTCGATGCGCTGCTCGATGATGTGCGCGGACCAGCCCGACGTGCGCGAAATGACGAACAGCGGCGTGAACATCGCCGTCGGCACGCCCATCATGTGATACGAGACGGCCGAGAACCAGTCGAGGTTCGGGAACATCTTCTTCACTTCCCACATCACGGATTCCAGCCGCTCGGCGATGTCGAACATCTTGGTCGTGCCTGCCTTGTCGGACAAGGAACGCGCCACTTCCTTGATCACCACGTTACGCGGATCCGAAATCGTGTAGACCGGGTGGCCGAAGCCGATGACGACTTCCTTGTTCGCCACGCGGTTGCGGATGTCCGCTTCCGCCTCGTCCGCGTTCTCGTAGCGCTGCTGGATGTCGAGCGCCACTTCGTTGGCGCCGCCGTGCTTCGGACCGCGCAGCGCGCCGATCGCGCCCGTGATCGCGGAATAGATGTCGGAACCCGTGCCGGCGATGACGCGGCCCGTGAACGTCGACGCGTTGAACTCGTGTTCCGCGTACAGGATCAGCGAGGTGTGCATCGCTTTCACCCATTCCTTCGACGGCTTCGTGCCGTGCAGCAGGTGCAGGAAGTGGCCGCCGATCGAATCGTCGTCGGTCTCCACGTCGATGCGCTTGCCGTTATGGCTGTAGTGGTACCAGTACAGCAGGATCGAACCGAACGACGCCATCAGGCGGTCCGCGATGTCGCGCGCGCCGGCGATGTTGTGGTCCTCCTTTTCCGGCAGCACGCAGCCCAGCACCGACACGCCCGTGCGCATGACGTCCATCGGATGCGCACCGGCCGGCAGCGCTTCCAGCGCGGCCTTGACGGCATGCGGCAGGCCGCGCAGCGATTTCAGCTTGGCCTTGTAGCCGCGCAGTTCGGCCTCGTTCGGCAGCTTGCCGTGCACGAGCAGGTAGGCGATTTCCTCGAACTCGCTGTTGCCGGCGACGTCCAGGATGTCGTAGCCGCGGTAGTGCAGGTCGTTGCCGGAGCGGCCCACGGAACACAGCGCGGTATTGCCGGCGGCGACGCCGGACAGGGCGACGGATTTTTTGGGCTTGAACGTTGGGGTGTCGGTCTTCACGTCGGTCATTTGGGTCTCCTGTTATTTAGCTTTATTCTGGGCGAACAGCGCGTCGAGCTTCTGTTCGTAGCTGTGGTAATCGATGCGCTCGTACAGTTCGGCGCGGGTCTGCATCGTGTCGACGACGTTCTTCTGCGTCCCGTCGCGGCGGATCGCCTCGTAGACGTTTTCCGCCGCTTTGTTCATCGCGCGGAATGCCGAAAGCGGGTACAGCACGATGTCGACGTCGGCGCCGCGCAGTTCGTCCACGGTGAACAGCGGCGTCGAACCGAATTCCGTGATGTTCGCGAGGATCGGCACCTGCACCGCTTTCTTGAATTGCGCGTACATGTCCAGGCTCGTGATGGCTTCCGGGAAGATCATGTCGGCGCCCGCCTCCACGCACGCGACCGCGCGCTCGACGGCTTTGTCGAGGCCCTCGACCGCCAGCGCGTCCGTGCGCGCCATGATGACGAAGTTGTCGTCCGTGCGCGCGTCGACGGCCGCCTTCACGCGGTCGACCATCTCGCCCTGGCTGACGATCTCCTTGCCCGGACGGTGGCCGCAGCGCTTGGCGCCGACCTGGTCCTCGATGTGGCAGGCACCCGCGCCGGCCTTGATCAGCGACCGGACGGAGCGCGCGACGTTGAACGCCGACGAACCGAAACCGGTGTCGATGTCGACGAGCAGCGGCAGGTCGCACACGTCGGTGATGCGGCGCACGTCGATCAGCACGTCTTCGAGACCGGAGATGCCGAGGTCCGGCAGGCCCAGCGACCCGGCCGCGACACCGCCGCCGGACAGGTAGATGGCGCGGTAGCCGGCCCGCTTGGCCAGCAGCGCGTGGTTGGCGTTGATGGCGCCGATGACCTGTAACGGATGTTCTTCCTGAACGGCCTGCCGGAACGCGGCGCCTGCGGAATATTGGAACATTGCTTACCTTTCGCACGGTTTCAAAGTTGAGTTACATGCTCAACTGCAAACGCCGTGCCAAGGTTCAATATTCGACTGATTATTCCCTATACTTCAGTAGCTTAGCGACGCTGGCCGGCCATGAGCGCTGCTCCGGCGGTGTCAAATGAAACGTTTTTCGTTTCATATTCTGAAACTAGACTTGCAACGTGCGACACTTGCGTAACATGAAACAACGGAATGAAACATACAGGGATTCACGCCGGAATGTGACCGTCTTCCTTGGACGGGGCTGTGCCGTCATAGTGTTTCAGCCGGTAGGTCGCGCGCCCGTCCCGCTTGGCCTGGTAGAGCGCCATGTCGGCACACTCGAGCAGATCGGCCGGCACGATCCGGGCGGCGGCGGCGAACGCCAACCCGATGCTTGAACTGACCCGCAGCGCGCCGGTGGACAGCATGAACGGCGGCTTCATCGTTTCGACGATCTTCGCACCCACGATGCCGAGCATGGCGCTGTCGCTGACGTCTTCCAGCACGATCAGGAACTCATCGCCGCCGAGCCGGGCGACGACATCGGTCTGACGCACGCAGCCCAGCAGGCGCTGGCTGAATTCTCGCAGCACCTGGTCCCCCACCGCGTGGCCGAGGGTATCGTTGATCTGCTTGAAATAATCGATGTCCAGGAACGCGACGCCCATCGGACGGCCGTTGCGGCCGCTGCGTCGTACAGCCTCTTCCAGTTTTTCGTTGAGATGGAGACGGTTCGGAAGGCCGGTAAGCGCGTCGAAGCGCGCCATGTTGGCGAGCTTCTGCTGCGCCTGCTTCAGATGGGTCACATCGGTGCTGAGAAGGTAGAGACCGGCGACCAGGCCCACCGAGTCGGTCTCGGGGATGAAATTCAGTTGCAGCCAGCGATCGTTCCGGCCGGGCGTCGGTTGCAGTTCGAACTCGACCCGTTCGCCGGCCAGCGCACGCGCCAGGAACGGCTTCACGACCTCGGCGCGGCTGGGGTCGGCGACGTCGATCACATCCATCAGGCTGCGTCCGACCAGATCATCCGGGCGCATCCCGGTCCATTCGGTAAACGTCGCATTGCAGAACTCGAAATGCAGTTCGCGGTCCACGTAGGCGATCAGGACCGGCAGGTTATCGGTGATCACGCGCAGGCGTTGTTCGCCGGCGGCGTGGCGCAGCTCGATTGCCCTGCGTTCGGTCACATCCTGCCATATCGAGAATACGCTGAGCAGCTTGCCCTGCGGGTCGATTTCAGGCACGAAATTGCAGGCATAGTAGCGCTGGATACCATCGACCGCGATCGCGAATTCGAACGTGAAGCCTTCTCCCGTCAGCGCCTGGTCGAAATGCGTTTTCAGCGCTCCATATGTCTTTGCTGACAGGCCTGTCGATATGTGACGCCCCAGCAACTCCTCGTAGCTGAGAATGAAGCGCGCTCGCATTGCGGCATTGGCGAACAGGACGTTACCGTGCGGATCGAACTGGCAGATCAGCGCCGGCAAGTTGTCGGTGATCGCCAGCAAACCGGCATCGCGCACGCTCACTTCCGGCGCGCCCGTATCGCCGGCCACGCCGGGCCACAGCCACCGCGCCAGCGCGCGCCGCGATCGGGCAAACAGTCCAAGTTCCATTTCCACATTCCCTCGTACCAGCCGGCTGCTGTACTGAAACAATCGTGGGCCGATTATAGAGTCGGGATGCGGGATGTACGATCTTTAAAGCAATTTTTGTAGGCTACAGGCAACGTTATACACACCAACCAATTATTTGTTATGCAATATTGCCCGCGACTTTATCGAATGCGACCGCCATACGCTCGGGATGGTGGCGCTTGGGACAGGGCATTGCATGGTCGAGCTTGAACTGCGCCAGCGCCATCGACAGCTGGCCAGTCTGCTCGGTCAGCGATTCCGCGGCCGCCGACGCTTCCTCGACCAGTGCCGAGTTCTGTTGCGTCATCTGGTCCATGTCGTCGATCGCGCGGCCGATCTGTTCGATCCCGTCGGCCTGGCACTGTCCCGCAACACTGATCTCGGCCATGATGTCGTGCACCTTGCGCACCGAGGCGACGATCTGTTCCATCGTCGTTCCCGCTTCATCGACGAGCGCGGTGCCGGCGTTGACCTTGGCGACGGAATCGCCGATGAGTTCCTTGATTTCCTTGGCGGCCGCGGCACTGCGCTGGGCCAGCGTACGCACTTCGCCCGCGACGACGGCAAAGCCGCGCCCCTGCTCGCCCGCGCGGGCCGCTTCCACCGCCGCGTTCAATGCCAGGATATTCGTCTGGAAGGCGATGCCATCGATCACGGTGATGATGTCGACGATCTTCCTGGCGGACGTGTTGATCGCGCCCATGGTGGCGACGACGTTGCCCACAACCTCGCCACCACGGGTGGCGATGCCCGTCGCGGACACCACCAGCTGGTTGGCCTGGCTGGCATTGGCGGCGTTGGCACGCACGGTGTCCGTCAGCGATTCCATCGCGCGCGCCGTGTTCTCGAGGCGTCCAGCCTGCGATTCCGTGCGGCTGGCCAGGTCGGCGTTGCCGCTGGCGATTTCGGCGCTGGCCGTGGCGATGGTCTCGGCCGACGTCTTGATGCCGGACACCATCGTCGCCAGGCGCGTGCGCATTTCCTGCAGCGCGGCCAGCAGGCTGTGGTCGTCGCCCTTCTCGAGGCGGATGTCCATCGACAGGTCGCCGGCGGCAACAAGCCGCGTGATCTCGCGTGCGTATTCCGGTTCGCCGCCCAGCTGTTGCCAGATGGTGCGGATGACGAACCACGACACCCCGATCAGCGTGGCGATGACGATCAATGCCGTGATGATGGTGACGGACAGTACGTGGCGCACGCTCGAGCTGCTGCGCGCGATGCCGTCCTTGAAATTCTGTTGTGCCTGCTCGTTGAGCTTGGCGACGTCGGCATTGAGCACCGTCAGCGCGCCCTGCATGCGTTGCACGGTGGCCTGCGGATCGCCCTGCTCGAGTTCGAGCATGATCCTGGCGGCCGAGAGGGCCGGCGCATAGTAATCCTCGAATTCCTTCGCGAGGCGCTTGCCGGTGGCATCCATGCCCGGGATTTTCTTCACGTCGGCCAGCTTGGCGCGGACCTTCTCGGCCTGGTCGCCGATCTGGGCGACGCGGGCCTTGTCGCCTTCGGAGACGGCATCGCGCAAGCCGTCGGTGATGCCCTGCAGGTCCGCCGTCAACGCCTTCGCCGTGCCCAGGGCCGGATAGTCGATGGTCTCGGTCGTGTGGATCGAGTCCAGGGCGCCGCTCGCGATGCTGGCGGACACCGCCACGCCGAGGCCGAAGATGATGGTCGAGATGACCGGGAGTGCCCAGATCTTGCGCTTGATGCTCATGCTGCCGTCTCCTGAAATGCATGTTCGCCGCCCGGTGGACCGGGCGGTCGTCACGCTTATTGTGCGGTGTAGATCACCTTGACCGACGCGTCGACCGCGCTCTTGTCGATGTAGCCGATGGCCTTCGGATCGCTCGCCACGATCTTCTTCACGGCGGCGCTGTCGGCGGCTTCCTTGGGCATCGTGGCCTTGCCGGTGAACACCAGCTTGGACCATAAGGCCTTGACCTGGGATGCTTCCTTGTCAGTCACCTTTTTATAAAACTCGGCGCGGATCGGCGCGCTTTCCGGCTGGTCGACCGGGCTCAGGGCGCTGGATTTGCCGAGGAAAAATTGCGCGACCTCATCCTTCGTCATCGAGGATGCCGCAGCTTTCGGGTTCACCACCACCACGACCTCGGCCATGGCCGGCAGGGCCAGGGCAAGCGCGGCGGTACCGAGCCAAATCTTGATCAGTTGTTTCATCACGGCTTCCTTAAAATACGAAATCGAGGGCGACGGCGCCGACGGTGACCGGGCCGTGGAAGCCCGTCTGCGGGTTCAGCAACAGGCCGATCCCGTTGGGGCGCACGCGGTCGACCTGGACCTTCAGTGCCAGCGAGCGGTAGAAGTCCCAGCGCACGCCGACCGAGTCGGTGGTTTGTTCGCCCGCGCCCGTCGCGTTGTCGATCTGGCTGAGACGTGCAGCCACGGCCGTGGGAAGCGCCGCGATATTGGCCACGGCGCCCTCGCTCCTCAGCTCGGAATGCGTAAAGTAAGGCAGGACTTTGCCGAAGCGGTAACCGCCCATCACGTACCACGCCTTGGAGGGTGCCACGCCGCCGGTCTTGCGCTTGGCATATTCGGACTGCACGACGATGTTGTTCCAGTCCAGGCCTGCGCCGGCCGAGGTGAACGTTCCATGCCCAGCGCTCGGACGGCTCGTGTGCGTCGGCGCATCGTAGACCGTCGTCCGGTGAGCTTGCGCGCGGCCGAGGCGCAGCGTGAGCGGGCCGTGCTCGGCGACCAGGTTCAGGGCCCCTACCCTGCGCGAATCGATCGTGAGGCCGCCGGAGAGGTCGGCTTTGGACCGGCCGTAGGCGAACTGGGCCGTGTACGTCGTGTCGCCGTAGCTGTGCTGCCACGTGATGTCGGCGCCATCGATGTTCTTGTAGGGGACTTGCGAATACAGTTCTTCCGGCGCACGCAGGAACGTGTTGGCGTAGCCGACGTTGCGGTAGTCCGAGATCATGAAGACCGGCACGCCCAAACGCCCGACCCGTACGCCGACGTCGTCCGACAATTTGGCCTTGGCGAATGCCCATGCCAGTTCGGCACCGAAGTCGTCCTCCGCGTCCTTGCGCACAAGCCCCTGGGCAGTCACCGACAGCCAGCTGTTGACGGCATAGTCGGCCTGCAGCCCCAGGTTCGAATCGACGCCCGTCACGGGATTCTTTTTGGCGCCGCTGGCCTGGTTCGGACGGGAATATTCCGCACCGTCGGTATCGGTCCAGGTAAGAGCGCCGGTGCCGAATCCGGTAATGCGGACCGGGGAAGTGTCCTGCGCATAGGCGGTCGAGACAGCCAGCGGCAAGGTGAGCAAAGTAAGAACGATAGCCTTCATATGACCTCTAGAGTTAAGACAAATAAGTTTCGCTTTGGAAACCCTCTAGAAATTCTAGGATTTTCTTGTTTGATTTCCTATAAGAATCACACGTTGGTTGCGTATATACATCGTTTTCTTTACACAAATTCAATTTTTGTGCAATTTGACCACACGCACGCCAGGAGGGACTCAGGCTTCGCTGCGCACCGTCATGCGCGCCAGCCCGCGCAGTCCCGCGTTGCCGTTCCAGTGCGGCGACGCATCCGCCAACCGGAGCGCCGGCCAGCGCCGCATGACCTCGCGCAGCGTGACCTCGGCTTCCAGCAGCGCGAGCCCGGCGCCGATGCACACGTGCGGCCCGCTCCCGAAGGACAGGTGACTACCCTCGCGCCGGTCGATGTCGAAGGTATCCGGGTCGGCAAAGCGGAGAGGATCCCGGTTGGCGGCGCCGATCATCGCCAGCACGAGGTCGCCGCGGCGCAGCGTGTGCCCATGCAAGGTCAGCTGGCTGGCGACCCGGCGGCCCGTGTACTGCACCGGACTGTCGTAGCGGAGCACTTCGCGTAACGCGGCCGGCATCGATGCCGGCTCGCGGCATAGCCGGTCCCACTGCGGCGGATGCGACAACAGGGTATGGAGTCCATTGCCGAGCAGGTTGCGGGTGGTTTCATGGCCGGCAAACAGGAGCATCGCGCATTGCGCCGCCAGCTCGCCGTCGGCGCGCAGCTCCCCCGCGTCTTCGGCCTGCACCAGCCTGCTGACGAGATCCGTACCTGGCGCACGGCGCCGCAACGGCACCAGGGCGTCGAAGTAGCGCACCATCTGCAGCAGGGCGTGCCGGGCGGCGCCAAGCTGCGCCAGCGACGGCTGCAGGGCGCCGATGAAGGTCGCGAGCGCCTCCGACCAGGCAATGAACTCGTCCTCGTCCCGCCGGTCGATGCCGAGGACCAGTCCGATCACGCGCGAGGGCAGCGGACGGGCGACCGCCTGGATGAAATCGAAGCCCGCCCGCGCGTCCAGCGGATCGAGCAGCTCGTGCGCGAGGAGCTCGACCTGCGGCTTCAGCGCGCGCACCATGGACGGATGAAAGCCCGCCGCCATGGCCCTGCGCACGCGCCGGTGGTCGGGCGCATCGAGGAACACCATCGCACGCGCGAACACGCGCTGGAAATCCTCCAGCGCCGCCTGTGCCCGGGACCCGCGCGGCCGCGCGTCGACGCCGGCGATGCGCTTGACCCAGCCGCCGGTCCGCTGCGAGGAAAAGCGCGGGTCGCGCAGCGCGAACTCCACATCGGCATGGCGCGTCAGTATCCATGCACCCTGGAACGCCTCGTCCCGCCACAACACCGGTTCCGCGTCGCGCCACGCCTTATAGGTGGGATACGGATCGCGCAGGAAGGCGTCGTCGAAAGGCGTGCCACGGACATCCGGGCAAGAGATTGGCGTGCGCGTGTCCATCGGTCGTCCCGGTCCGGTTCAGCCGCGCAACGCGCGCTCGATGGCATCCAGCAGCAGCGGATCGTCGGCTGCGACGTCGGGATTGAAGCGGGCGACGACCCGACCGTCGCGGCCGACCAGGAACTTCTCGAAGTTCCACAACACGTCCGACGGGTCGCCCGCCTCGTAGCCGTAGCCGCTCAGTTTCTGCCGCAGGGCGCCCTGCGCCGGATCCACGGCGGCAGGCTGCGCCCGGGTCAGTGCGGCGTACAAAGGATGGCGCGCCGGACCCTTGACCGAGATCTTCTCGGCCAGCGGAAACGCGACGCCAAACCTGGTGCTGCAGAACTGCGAGATCTCCTCGTTGCTGCCCGGCTCCTGTGCGCCGAAATCGTTGGCGGGGAAGCCGATCACCACCAGCCCGGCCTCGCGCTTGTCCTCGAACAGGCGCTGCAGTCCTTCGTATTGCGGCGTCAGTCCGCACTGCGATGCCACGTTCACCAGCAGCACGACCTTGCCGCGGTAACTGGACAGGGTCGCGTGGGTGCCGTCCATCAGGCGGAACGGTATCGTGTCGATCTCGGCATGCATCGATGCTTCTCCTTGGTTGATTGGCAGGTAGCGCCTGCGGGGCGACCCATGCTAACATTTATTCGACACTTTTTTAGAAAGTGTAATCAAAATCTCCCGATCAGCCTTTACCGAAAGCCGGCACCATGTCAGCGACACCCCAACCAGACTTCACCTGGACCGACCAGTTCCTCCTCGGCTACGGTCCGATGGACGCTACCCACCGCGAATTCGTCGAGCTGGTCGCGGCCCTGCTGGCGGCGCCCGATGCCGAGCTGGCGAAGCGGCTCGACGCATTCG
Organism: Massilia sp. PDC64; assembly: GCF_900101265.1. Classification (GTDB taxonomy): domain Bacteria; phylum Pseudomonadota; class Gammaproteobacteria; order Burkholderiales; family Burkholderiaceae_D; genus Telluria. The sequence goes on along the minus strand of NZ_FMZS01000005.1, from coordinate 77,170 downwards.
CCGACCACGCCGAACGCCATTTCGACGAGGAGCGCGAATGGATGGTCTCCACCGACTTCCCCGCGACCCAATGCCACCTCGACGAACACGGCGCGGTCCTGGCCTCGGTGCACGAGGTGCGCGCCCTCCTCGCCGGCGGGGGCCATGCGGCCACCTGCCGCGCCCTCGCGCGCGAGCTGGCGCGCTGGTTCCCCGCGCATGTCGACTACATGGACGCGGCGCTCGGCCAGTGGATGGCCAAGCGCCGCACCGGGGGCATCCCGGTGGTACTGCGGCGCGGCAGCGCGGTGCCGGCCGAAGCGGACTGATTCCTGCGGGCCACGGCAAAAAAATATATTCGCCGGCGGACCCATCGTTTGTTGAACAAAATTCTTATTTGTGTACAATTCGAAGAGCAGGAAAACAAAGGAGACAACGATGCACCAGCATGCCGAAACGACACTGCGGGACGGGACCACGATCTCGGACCTGATCAACCACGAGACACGCGAAGTCAAGGTACGCGCCCTGTCCGACCCCGAGCTTTATGAACTCGAGATGGAGCGGATCTTCGCCAAGACCTGGATCTTCCTGGGACACGAGACCGAAATCCCGAACAAGGGCGACTTCGTCACGCGCGACATGGGTTCCGACGCCGTCATCGTCGCGCGCGACCGCGACAACGAGATCCACGTCTCGCTGAACGTCTGCCCGCACCGCGCGATGCGGGTGCAGACGCACGACGCCGGCAACACGAACGTCCACATGTGCATCTACCATGGCTGGGCCTTCAAGCCGAACGGCGATTTCATCGGCGCCCCGATCGAGAAGGAGTGCATGCACGGGAAGATGACGCCGAAGGAACAGCTCGGCCTGAAGAAGGCGCGCGTCGCGCTGTATGGCGGCCTGATCTTCGCGACCTGGAATATCGACGGCCCCAGCCTGGAAGAATTCTTCGGCGACGCCAAGTACTATTTCGACACCCTGTTCCTGCGCACGAAAGGCGGCCTCGAAGTCCTCGGCCCGCCGCAGCGCTTCCGCATCAATGCGAACTGGAAGACCGCCTGCGAGCAGTCCGCCGCGGACGGATTCCATACCCTGACCCTGCACCGCTGGCTGGGCGAAGTCGGTCCGTACGCGAAAAAGCCGGATGCGGAAGGCAAAGGTGCCGACTTGTCGCCGGAAATGTACGGCAGCGAAGTCTGGACCGACCACGGCCATGCGCTGCGCTGCATCGAGCTCGACCGCAAGATCGTGCGCCTGACCGGCAAGAATCCGGCCGAGCTGACCCCGGCCGAGAAGCTGACCGTCCTGCCGCCGCCCGGCATCACGCCCGCGATGGTACCGGAACTACTGGAACGCTTCGACGACGGCCAGCTCAAGCTGATGTCCTGGCGTCCGCCCCAGGTCGGCGGATTCTTCCCGAACGGCCTGTTCGAATTCATCTATCTGCCGCAGCCGGACGGCACGATCATCGGCGCCTGCGCCCTGCACGCCTACATCCCGAAAGGTCCGGACAAGCTCGAGTTCATGAACTGGATCTTCGCCGAGAAGGACACGCCGCCCGAACTCAAGGCACGCATGCTGCGCCAGTCGGTGCAGATGCTGGGCACCTCCGGCATGGTCGAGATGGAAGACTCCGACACCTGGCCGCACCAGACCGAAGTGGCGAAAGGCGCGATGAGCAAGACCATCACCATGAAGTACCAGGCCCTGTTCGAGAACGGCGCGCCGGAAGGCTGGCCGGGACCGGGCCACGTCGGCGACGGCTTCACGAAGGACGACACCCAGTGGGCGTGGTGGAAGTACTGGCACGAGCTGATGACGAGCGAAAAATGAGCGCGCAACCCGTACCCCAACCACACCCCCAGGAGACACCCATGGAAAAGAACCCGCTCGAGCCGACGCCGCTGCCGCCGTCGCTGCGCGCCAACCGGGTCCCGGTCGGCAGCCCGCTGTACAACGACATGGTCGAGTTCTTGTACGACGAAGCCGAACTGTTCGATACGTTGCGCCTGCGCGACTGGATCGCGATGGTCGCCAAGGACATCGAATACACCGTGCCGTTGCGGCATACCCGCGCCACGCGCGACCAGGACAAGTCGGTGGTGCGCACCGTCCAGCACATGTACGACGATTACCGCTCGATCATGCTGCGTGTGATGCGCGTCATGGACACGCGCAGCGCGTGGGGTGAGGATCCGCCGTCGCGCACCAAGCACCTGGTCTCGAACATCCGCGTCTACCGGACCGACAAGGAAGACGAATTCAAGGTGCACAGCTACCTGCTGATGACCCGGAACCGTTTCGACCACGACAAGTTCGACCTGGTCCCGTGCGAGCGTCACGACGTGATCCGCAAAACCGAATCGGGCTACCAGCTGGCCCGGCGCGAAGTCATCATCGACCAGGCGGTGCTGGGTACGCCTAACCTCGGCATCTTCCTGTAAGCACCGGGACGCCCGCCGCCCGCCCCCGCCTTGCCAGGCGCGGGCGGGTTTTCATTTGGCACAGGCGCTACGGTCTTGACGGCGGCGGTCAGTTCACGGGAAAGTGCGTCCGGAACCAGCCCAGTGCCGCGCCGTACCAGGTCTGCGCTTGCAGCGTCAGATTCAGGTTGTGGCCGGCATTGGGCAGCACGTACGCCTCCAGCGGCGTGGCAGCCGCGAAGAACGGCAGCTCGGCGGCCCGGAACGTGGCGGCGCTGCTGCAGTCGGTGGTGGAGCCACCGCCGCCCTGGCTGCAGAAGGCGATGTCATTCACACCGTTGGCCACCAGCACCGGCACGCGAATGCCGCCGGCATCGACGGCAAGGTAATCGGCGGCGTTCAGGAAGCCCGAGAGCTCGCTGTGCGTGGCCTCGTCAGCGGCAATCAACGCCGGGTCGGCATCACCCGATTGATAGAACACCGCGCGGCCCTGGAGCACGCTCAGATACCCGAGGTCGCCGGCGGGAATGTTGGCCTTCGTGATCGGGTCGTTCAGCGCCGGCACCACGCTGGCCGTCAACTTGCCGAAGCCCGCGCCGCCCAGGGAATGCGAGAAGCCGGAGAGCAGCATGCCATCGACGCCGCCGTACTGCGCCACGCTGCCGAGCACCACCAGCGAACCGATGGAATGCCCGACGACGACGATCTTGCCGTACGAGTCGCCCAGCGCCCCGCCACGTACGGCGCGCACCACTTGCGCCACCGCCTTAGCGGCCGTGGCATAAGTCACCTGATCGCTCGGCGGGTGCGTGCTCCTGCCGACGCCGAGCTGGTCGATGGCCAGGGTGGCATAGCCCGCACGGTTCATTGAGTTCGAGTACGAGTAGCGGCCGTCGAACCCGGGAAAATTCCAGTAGGTGTGCGAGTAGGTCGCGCCATGCACGAGCACCTGCAGCACCTTCGCGGCAGGGCCATCCGCCGGGCGGCACCATTGGCCGTAGATATGGCCGGCATCCACCGCGAGCGAGACATCGCTGCAGATGGGCGCGTGATCGCTGCCGCCGCCGCAGCCGGCGAGCGCCATTGCCGCCAGGGTCATCGAGGCCAGGGCACGCCGTGCCCGCGCCGGGGCCGCCACCGTCGTCTTCATGTCTATCGGTTTCATGGTGTTGTCTCCGTCTGTTTTCAGGAATGTGCCGGTAAGCGCGCGACCAGCAGCACGCCGGCGCCGGCGCACAGGAACAGCGCGGCCGCGCCGAGCGCGAGCGACATGAGCGATCCCCACAGCAGGGGCGCGAGGACGGCCGCGATCAGGGCATTGAAGCCGGTCTGCACGAACAGTTGCACCGACGACCCCATGCCGCGCCGGTCGGGGACGCAGTCGAGGCCCCGGATCGTCAGGGTCGGCATCGCCAGCGCCATGCCGAGATTGAACACGAACAGGTGCAGCACGTACCAGCCGGCGCCCGCCGGGGCCGCCAGGCAGATGGCCAGGTCGAAAGCGATCGCCGCGCCCATCAGCGCGAATCCGACCTGCAGCGTGAGCCGCACCGGCCAGCGCGCGGCGGCCTTGCCGGCCAGCGCCGAGCCGGCGACCAGTCCCGCCGTCGCCGGTCCGAACAGCCACAGGAAGTCCGCTTCGCCCAGGCCGAGGTGCCGCATCAGGAACACGGGCGCCGACAGCACGTAGATGAAGAACGCGCCGAACATCGCGGCGTAGGACAGCGCCCAGGTCATGAACGCGCGGTTGCCCAGCACGCGCGCGTAGCCCCGCGCGAGCGGCGCGAGCCGGAACGGCTGGCGCGCCTGCGGCGCCAGGGTCTCCGGCAGGCGCAACGCCACCGCCGCGAACAGGCCGGCCGCCAGCAGCGCCAGAAACAGGAACACGGCGCGCCATCCGAACGCCCGCTGGAGCGCCCCGCCGGCCAGCGGCGCGACCGCCGGCGCCAGCCCGTACATCATGACGACCTGCGACATCATGCGCCGCGCCAGCGGCCCCTCGTGCAGGTCGCGCACCACCGCGCGGCCGATCACGATGCCGGCGCCGGCGGAGAAGCCCTGCAGCGCGCGCAACGGCAGCAGCTGCCCGACGCGCGTGGCGCATGCGCAGCCCAGCGAGGCCAGCGCATACGTGGCCAGTCCGGCCAGCACAACCCGGCGCCGCCCGCAGGCATCGGCAATCGCGCCATGCCACAGCGACATGAACGCGAACGCGGCGAAATACACCGAGATCGTCTGCTGCAGCGCGACCCGGTCCGTGTGCAACGTCCGTTCCATGTCCGGGAACGACGGGAGGTAGGCGTTGATCGAGAACGGGCCGAGCATCGCCAGCCCGGCCAGGATCAAGGTGATGCCAGGCAGGCCGGACGCCCGGACGACGGAGCCGGCCTGCACCTAGGGCCGCATCCCGAGGATGGCGGAGATATCCTGCGCCGGATCGGCATCGGCGCCGTAGCCGAAGTCGCCGGCGCGCTGGCGTTCGGCCAGGCGCGTCATCAGCACGCGGTAACGGTTGCCCGGCGCGTCGAAGCGCGAGCTGAGATCGCGCCGCTGGCCCGGATCGAAGTAGCGCGCGTTCTGCGGCCGCAGCACCGAGTTGTCCTGCGGCTGGATGACGTAGGAGATGCGCGGCATCAGCCAGCGGAACGGCGCCGGCGCGTGCACGGTGTAGTTGGTCTGGTCGACGCGCGAGCGGTGCTTCCCGACGGGCACGAACGGCTGCACGTTGGGTATCGCGTAGCCGGGCGTGAAGCTGGGGTACGAAATGCACAGGTTGTTGCGCAGGTGGACGTGCAGCACCGCGCGCAGGTCCTGGTACTGCGCGCGCACGCCGCCGATCCAGCGCATCACCGGCGCCACCGACTTGCGGGTGACGATGCGCGTCCGCGTCAGCGTCTCGGACGTCGAGCTGAACTCGACCACGTCGCGCTCCGATTGCCCGTCGCCGATGGTGTTCGCATGCAGGAAATCGGCATGCGTGAGGTCGATCAGGTTCTCGACCGACAGCGGCGACGCGGCATCGAACCGCACCGAGCGCTGGGTATAGCGCGGGATGCCCGCGCCGTCCGCCGGCAGGAACGGAATGAGAGGGATCAGGTCCGCGTGCGCGTTGTCGGGATTGCCGTACCAGACCCACACGTAGCCGTAGCGTTCATGGACGCGGTAGTAGCACGAACCGCCGGTGAAGGCGGTCGCGCCGGCGCGCCGGCTCTCCAGCAGGTCGGGCCGGAACTCGGCCGCGCGCACCCGTCCCAGCTCGCGCCACAGGTAGACGTCCTGCGCATGCACGATGCGGCGCAACGGGCGGTTGCCGACGTCGGCGCTGTACGCCACCGGGAACCAGGTGTCGCGCAGGTCGATGTTACCGGGTATCCAGTCGCGTTTCGCGTCCGGCGCGGCGAAGCGCGCCGCCTTGTCATCCATGTTCATGCGGCATCCTCCAGTTGATCCCGCCGTTCGCGCGACGGCGCCGCTTCGAGCGCCGCGATGGCGCGTCCGTCGATGTCGGCCCGCACCGTGAACGGCGCCGCCCCGGCCAGCCGGCGCAGGTGCCAGCCCGGCGGCGCGGCATGCGCGCCCGCATGGGTGAAGCCGCGCCATACGAGGCTGGTGGTGCCGCGCCGGTTGGCGGTGGCGGCGACCAGCAGCGTCACCAGCGGCTGCTCGGCCGCATCCAGCAATTCCACCACGATGTCGCCGCCCGCCAGCGGCACGCGGGTGCGCACCAGCAGCGGATGGTCGCGCACGAAAGCGGGACCGGGTCCCCTGCCCTTCCACACGGCGCCGCGGTCGAGCACGAGATGCCCGCCGTCGCGGCGCGGATCGCCGATGAAGAAGTCGGTGATCGTCACGCCCGGAAAGTCGATCAGGCACTCCGGGCCGTCGAGCATGACGTCCAGATAGTCGGGGAACGCGATCGCCCCCACCGCGGTCCCCGTGAATTCGCGCCCCGCCGCCCGGTAGGCCGCGCCGGGAAGCGTGCCCGGCATGTCGCCGGTGCCGCTGTGCACGTGGATGAAGCCATTCAATTCGGCGACCGGATAGGCGCGGGCCGCCGCCGGCGGGATCTTCTCGTCGCGCCGCAGGTTCGGAATATCGGTGCAATGCCCGCTCGCGCCGTCGAAGGTCCAGCCGTGATAGGGGCATTGCAGGCCGCCCGGCTTAACTTGTCCGGGCGACAGCAGCACGCGCCGGTGCGGGCAGCGGTCTTCCAGCGCGAACGCTTCGCCGCCGGCGCTGCGGAACAGCGCCACCTGCACGCCGTCGCAGACCACCGCCAGCGTCTTGCCCGGCGCCAGCTGCTCCGACAGCGCGACGATCCACCATTGTCCTGATGTCATTCGTCTACCTTTCCGCGCCGGGCGTCAGCCGCGCACGCGCGCGGTGATCTTCGCGTGCGGTCCGGCCACCTGCGCCGCCCAGGCCGCGCCGGCGTCGTCGAACGCGAAATCGCTGTAGTCGATCCGGATGTCCTGCTCGCGCGCGATGCGCAGCAGGCGCTCCCAGATCGCGCGGCGGTCGGCCGGCGGCCGCTGGCCGGTGCCGATGCACGACAGCGTGCGGAACAGCAGGTCGGCGATGTCGAGGTTGACCTTGCGCCCGGCCCCGGTGCCGATGGTCATGATGCGCGCGCCCCAGCGCGTCGCCTTCAGGGCGTCCAGCATCGGCTGGCCGCAGACCAGGTCGAGCACGACGTCGAAGCCGTCTTCCGTGACCGCCTGCAGTTTCGCGGCATCGTCGCCGCCGCCCAGCACCACGATCTCGTCGGCGATGCCGCGCGCCTTCAGCCGCTCCAGCGCGTCGGCGGAGCGGGCCGCGGCGACCACGCGCCCGGCGCCCAGGTAACGCGCCAGTTGCAGCGCGATCTGGCCCAGCGTGCCCGTCGCGCCCAGCACCAGCACCTGCTCGCCCGGCTGGATCTTTGCCTGCTCCAGCGGCACCAGGGCGCCGGTGGCGGCGATACCCATGGCGATCGCGGTGCGGTCGTCGACGTCGTCCGGCACGTCCCAGACTTCCTCGACCGGCACCAGGGTGCGCTCGGCCCAGGCGCCGTACGGCAGCACGGAGCGCTCGCCGAAATAGACCCGGCGCCCGTCCGGCGCGCGGCCCACGCCCTCGCCGCGGATCACGCACGGGTATTGGACGCCGAGGCGGTACGCGCCCAGCACGTCCCAGCCGCCCAGGCCGGCCGTGTCGACGTCGATCAGGACCGCGCCGTCGCGCGGCGCGGGTTCCGGAAACTCCGCGATGACCGGCGCCGCGCCGCGTTCATGAATGATGGCAGCTTTCATCACATCCCCTTCGCGCCGGTCTGCGCAAACAAGGCCTTCATCGCCACCAGCGAAGGCGTATGGCTGCCGAAGCCGCCGTCCGCCACCAGTGTGGTGCCCGTGACGAAGGCCGATTCGTCGGACGCCAGGAACGCCACGACGTCGGCGATCTGGCGCGGCGTGCCCAGTTCGGGCGTCAGGTGGTTCTCGCGCAGGATCTCGAGCAGCGGCGCCGGCATGCTCTCGTGCGCGTTCTCGGCCGGGGCCAGCCCGATCTGCAGCGCGTTCGAGCGGATGCCCTGCTTGCCGTACTGCGCCGCCACCGAGCGCGCCAGCATCGCCAGCGCCGCCTTCGACGCCGCGTAGGCCGTCAGCGACAGGTCGCCCTGGGCGCCCAGGCCGGAGGTGACGAAGATTACCGAGCCGCGCCCATGCTTGAGCATCTCGCGGATCGCGTATTTGCTGCACAACATGGCGCCGCGCAGGTTGACCGCCATGGCGCGATCCCACGCGTCGACGTCCATGTTGACGACGTCGCGGTCGCGCCGGCGCTGTTCCACGTTCAGTACGGCCGCGTTGTTGTGCAGGACGTCGACGCGTCCGAAGCGCGCCACCACCGCCTCGACCATCGCGCTCACCTCGGCCTCGCTCGAAATATCGCATCGCAGCGCCAGCGCCTGTCCGCCCTGCGCCTCGATGCCCGCCGCGACCTTGCGCGCGCCCTCGCCGTCGATGTCGACGATGGTTACCCGCGCGCCATGCGCGGCCAGCACGCGCGCCGCCTCGGCGCCCAGGCCGCCGGCGGCGCCGGTCACGATCGCGACCCGTCCGTCCAGCTTCCCTTTGTGTTCTTGTTCGTTCATACCCGGTCTCCGTCAGGTTGGGCCGCGCTCAGCGGCCGATGAAATTGGGCGGCCGCTTTTCGCTGAAGGCCAGCGCGGCTTCTCGTGCGTCTTCGCTCGGCTTGAGCAGGGCGAACAGGTCCAGTTCCAGGTCCAGCCCCTGCTTCAGTTCCAGGTCGAGGGCGCTGCGGGCCGCGCGCTTGACCAGCAGCGTGGCCGCCGGCGCGCGCGCCGCGATGCGCGTGGCGAACGCGCGTACCTCGTCGACCAGCGCCTCCGGCGCGCGCGCGACGCGCGTGACCAGCCCGATGTCCTTCGCCGCGGCCGCGTCGAGGCGCTCGCCGGTCAGCAGCAGGTCCATCGCCCGGCCGGGTCCCACCACGCGCGCCAGGCGCTGGGTGCCGCCGCCGCCGGGAATCAGGCCAAGCGCCGTCTCCGGCAGGCTGAAGACGGCGTCCGGCGTCGCGTAGCGGATGTCGCAGGCCAGCGCCAGCTCCAGGCCGCCGCCCATGCAATAGCCGTGCACCGCGGCGATCACCGGCTTCTGGACGGCGTCGATTGCTTCGATCCACCGTGCGCCCTGCATCCGCGTGCGCACCTCGATCGCGGTTTCCGGACCGCGCTTTTCCTTGATGTCGGCGCCGGCGCAAAACCCGCGCGGACCCGCGCCTCGGATCGCGATCACGCGGATCGCCGGGTCGGCGTCGAGTTCGCGCAGCGCCTCCGGCACGCCGTTGCGGATGTCGTCGTTGATGGCGTTGATCTGGCCGGGGCGCGTCAGCACCACCCAACCGAGGCCGCCTTCGCGCTCGATGGTCACGGCCTCGTTGACGACGCGCACCCGCACGACGTCGCTGCCCTTCGATTCGGTGTCGTCCATGTCACGCTTCCTCGAACTCGATGACCTGGCCGCGCAGTTCCGACGGCTCGATCCGGATCAGCGGACGTCCGCCGGCGGACTCCGATTCCTCGACCCAGGTGAAGCGCGTGCCGCGCGCGCGCAGGTCGTCGGCCTTGGCTTCCAGGCCGTGCACGGCGATGCGGATGTAGTACAGGCCCGGCCCCCAGTTGTTGAGGTAGTGCGCGGCCGGGGTGTTCCAGGCGGTCGGCTGGATCACGTGCAGGGCGGCGCTGTTGGCGACCGTGAACGGCATCACGGCGCGGCGCTGGCCTTCGCGGGCCAGCAGTTCGACGCCGCCGCGCGGTTCCCAGTCGAGGTTCGTCGAGCAGCAGCGCAGCGTGTGGTCGAGATCGCGCACGATGAACGCGCGCGCGCTGATCCGCACCATGTCGCCCGGCTTGGGGTCGCGCGGCTGGGCCGGCGGGCTGGCGAAGGTTTCGGGCGGCATCTGCAGCGGCTCGGTCGGCATCACCTCGATGCACAGGCCGCCGTCGACGGCGGGCGTGTAGCGCGGGCGTTCCGGCGTCGCGCCCAGCCACAGGCGGTCGAACGGCATCTCGGGCGTGCGCTGGGCCATGCGGAAGGCCAGACCGCGGCGCATCAGCTTGTCGACGAAGACGTCGAACTTCGGGCCCTGCAGCGCCAGCACCACCGAGTGCGTCAGCATCGGGCGGTGGCGGCCCTGGTAGTCCTTCAGGCTCTCCAGGAACTCGTGGAACATCGGATCGCCGGGATTGTCGTAGTCCAGGTGCCACTGCGGTTCCAGGCGCGTCGGCGACACCGCCAGCGATTTGTGCACGCGCAGGAAATGCGCGATGTACGGATGGTTGTCGAAGGCCTGGCGCCAGTTCGGGTGGCTGTGCACCCCCAGCTTGCTCACGAGCAGGTCGGTCATGCCGTCCGGGTCGGGCAGCATCATGTCGGCTGACAGCAGCAGGTCAAACATAGTTTTTCTCCAAGGTAGGGCTGACGCACGCATCGTCCTGTGCGCGGCGGGGATTGAGCAGGAAATACGACAGCGCCGGCGTGAGCACGAGCGCGCCGAGCATATTCCACAGGAACATGAAGGTCAGCAGGATGCCCATGTCGGCCTGAAACTTGATCGGCGACCAGGCCCACGTCACGACGCCGGCGGCCATCGTCATGCCGACCAGGGCCACGACCTTGCCGGTGAAGTCGAGCGAACGGCGGTAGGCCGCGCGCAGGCTGTCGCCGCGCCGCTGGCACGCCAGCTGCACCGACAGCAGGTACAGCGCGTAGTCGACCCCGACCCCCACCCCGACCGCGATCACCGGCAGGGTCGCCACTTTCAGCCCGATGCCCAGCCAGACCATCAGCGCCTTGCACAGGACGGTCGTGATCACGAGCGGGATCAGCGCGACGATGGTGGCGCGCACGCTGCGGAACGTGATCAGGCACAGCAAGGCGGTCGAGCCGTAGACGGCCAGGTACATCATGACGATGCTCTTGCCGACCTCGATGTTGGTGGCGGCCTCGATGCCGGCATTGCCCGCCGCCAGCAGGAAGGTCACGGGCTCCTTGGCGCCGGCCGGGGTGTTGTTGGCCTGGGCGTACTGGCTCGACGTCTTGAGGATGCGCGCCACGGTGTCCGCCTTGTGGTCGCGCAGGTAGACCACGAGGGGCGACACCGAGCAGCTCTGGTTGGTGATGTCGGGCGTCGCGATCGCCGCCGCCGTCATGGCGCCGTCGGTGATCGCCTGGTTGCGGCTGATCGTCATCCACTTGGCGCTGCCTTCCGACATCGCGGCGGTGGTGAAGCGCACGGCCTCGGCCAGCGACGTGGTGGTCTGCACCGCCGGGTCCGCGCGCAGCAGCTGCGCCAGGCCGTCCATCTTCGTCAGCGCCGAATACAGGCGGCAGCCCTCGTCGGCGGTCTTCATGATCACCACGAACTGGTCGCTCGACAGGCCGTAGTTGCGCGTGATGTAGGCGTTGTCGCGGTTGTAGCGCGAGTCGGGCCGCAGTTCCGGCGCGCCGGCGTCGAGGTCGCCGATGCGCAGGCCCTGCATCACGATCGCCGACGCCACGGTGACGAGCAGCGCGAGGAGGCTCACGCCGAACGCCCAGCGGCGCCCGGTCAGCGCGTCGAGGCGGCCCCACACGCGGCCCAGCAGCGACTGGCCCTGGGCCATGTCGCGGTCGGCGTCCAGCGCGCGCTGCGCCGCCTTCTTGCCGATGCCGATGTAGGACAGCGCCACCGGGATCAGGAACAGCTTCGTGAAGACCAGCACCGACACGCCGATGCTGGTGGTGATCGCGAGGTCGCGGATGACCGGGATGTCGATGATGATCAGCACGGCGAAGCCGACGATGTTGGCCAGCAGCGCCGTGACGCCGGCCACGAACAGGCGGCGGAACGTGTAGCGCGCGGCGACGTACTTGTGGGTGCCGCGCCCGATGTCCTGGATGATGCCGTTCATTTTCTGGGCGCCATGCGAGAGGCCGATCGCGAAGATCAGGAACGGGACCAGGATCGAGTACGGGTCGAGCTCGTAGCCGAGCAGCTGCATCAGGCCGAGCAGCCACAGGACGCCGATCACCGCGGCCGCCACCAGCAGCACGGTGCTGCGCACGCAGCGCGTGTACAGGTAGACGAACACGGTGGCGACGGCCACCGAGACGGCGAAGAACATCATCACCGCCTTCAGGCCGTCGATCAGGTCGCCGACGATCTTGGCGAAGCCGACGATGTGAATGCCGATCTTCGCGCTCTCGTAGGTGCGGATCTTGTCTTCCAGCTTGCGCGAGAACGCGCCGTAGTCGAGCGGCTCGCCGGTCTTGGGGTCGCGGTCGAGCAGCGGCGCGACGATCATGCTCGATTTCATGTCGAGCGCGACGAGGCGCCCGACGATGCCGGCCTTGGCCACGTTGGCGCGCAGCCTGGCCAGTTCGGCGGGGCTGCCGTCGAACTGGGGCGGCATCACGGGGCCGCCCGTGATGCCGTCCTCGGTCACCTCGCGCCAGCGCACGATCGGCATCCAGATCGACTTCATCCACGAGCGGTCGACGCCGTCGATCATGTACAGGTCGTCGTTCACCTTGCGCATGACGTCGAGGTAGGCCGGGTCATAGATGTCGCCGGTCTTGTTCTCGACGACGATCCGCACCGTGTTGCCGAGGCCCGGCAGCTGATCCTTGTTCGCGAGGTAGTTCTGGATATACGGGCTGCCGAGCGGGATCATGCGCTCGAAGTTGGCATTGACCTTGATCCGGGTCGCCGAATAGCCGAGGAACAGCGTGGCCAGCAGGCATGCGAGCAGCACGACCAGGCGGTGGTTGAAGATCACGCGTTCGAGCAGGTTGCCCGAAGCGCGATCGAAGTCTTGCACGTCCCGTACCACGGGCATGCGGGGTTGATTGCCGTGCGCTGCCATGTCAGTTCTTCCCGATTCTTGCGTTATCCGTGCCGCAGCCGTGGATGCGGACCTGTCTTGTGCCGGCGCTGCCGGCCAGCACCAGCAGGCCAGCCCCGGCCTGGGCCACGCCGGCCACCTCGCCGCCGCGCGCCGCGCCGGCGTCGGTCGCCTTGCCGCCGCGGCCGAGCAGGACCCGCCCGTCCTGCGTGACGAACGCCATCTCGCCCGGCGCGCAGGCCACGGCGTCGACCACGGTGGCCTCGGTGCCGAGCGCGACCTGCTTCCAGCTGGTCCCGCCGTCGGCGCTGACGAAGGCGCTGCCGCGCAGGCCGAAGGCGGCCAGCCCCGCGTCGCCGGCTTTCAGCCCGAAGAACGTGCCCGCATAAGGCGACTCGAGCTTCGCGAAACGGCCCGCCGCGCGGTCGTAGCGGCGCAGCAGGCCCTGCTCGCCCGCCAGGTAGAACAGGCCGTCCGGCGCCCGTTCGAGGGCATACAGGTGCATGCGGCGGTCGTTGTCGGCGCGTTCGAGCCAGGGTTCCCAGCTCTTGCCGCCGTCGCGCGTATGCAGCAGCAGGCCGAACGCGCCGGCCAGGAAGCCTTCGCCGCCCGCGTCGATGCTGATGTCCAGGAAAGGATAGGACAGTACGTCCGGCGTGGCCGATTGCGCGGCGGCGCGCTTGACTTCGTCCAGCACCGCCACCGCACCGGCGTCGCCGCGCGCGGCCAGGCCGCGGTAATGGTTGTTCAGGAGGGCCAGCAGGGTGCGCCCGTCGAGCACCTTGCTCCAGGTCGCGCCGCGGTCGGCGCTGCGCAGCGCCACGCCGTCATGGCCGAGCGCCCAGGCGACGCCCGGTCCGGTGAAGCGTACCGTGGTCAGGTCGGCGGCCACGGGGACTGCGGCCTGCTTCCAGGTCGCGCCGGCGTCTTCCGACAGCAGGATGGTGCCGTGCGCGCCGACGGCGACGAGGGTACTGCCTTGCGCGGCGATGCCGGACAGCGGTCGCTTGAGCGCCGCCGCCGACTGGGCCGCCGCGGTGTCGATCGGATCCGGACCACCCGCCGCGGCCGCGGCAAGGGTGGCGACGGCGAGCACCGCCGCCGCCATATGTCGCGCGACGCCGGCCAGGCGGCCGGGTCGCGCATTAAGCGTATTCAAATTGTTCACAACTGACTCCATCGCGATGCACGAATCCGTGCGCGCGGGCACCGCTCCACGGCAATGCCCGCCACAGGGCCGGACAGGCCGCACGGGTCCTGTCCGGCAAGGAACTGGATTAGCGTGCAGTTTCCTTGGCCACGATGGATTCCGGGTTCAACTCGCGGTTCGGACGCGGCTTGGTGACCACGCCGTAGCCGCCGACCAGGCCATCGTTGACGAGCGCGTACATGCCCTTGTTGAAGTCGAAGACCACGTTCTTGACCATGTACGGCGCGTTGACGTCGTACAGCTGGACCATCGAGTTGAAGATCGAGCGGTACAGCTGGCCGCTGCGGTCGTACGCGTCGTACAGCATGGCGCCGTAGGTGTCCTCGTCGATGTAGTAGGTACGCTTCGCGTAGACGTGGCGGAAGCCCGGCTTGAGCGTCGCCTCGACGACCCACATGCGATGCAGTTCCCAGCGCCAGCAGGCCGGGTTCGGGTATTTCTCCTTGAACTGCTCCTCGACGCCGCAGCCGAAGTACAGCTTGTACTCGTTGTAGGGCACGTACATTTCCTTCTTGCCCACCAGCTTGAAGTCGAAACGGTCCATCTGTCCCGAGAACACGAACAGTTCGTCGAACAGGGTCACGCCGCCCATGCTCGCCACCGGGGTGTCGTACGAGAATTCGGGCGCCAGCTTGATGCGGCGCTGTCCCGGCGCATAGCTCCAGGCGCGGCGCGGCTTCTCGGTCGGGTCGAGGAAGTCCATCAGGCCGGTCACTTCGCCCGCCTTGCGGATCGGCGCGCTGGTGACCGAGTAGGTGCGCCAGTACATCTCGGGGTCGCGGCCGTCGAGTTCATCGTGGTAGTACGGCGTTTCCTCGAACGTCTGCTGCTGCGCCGTCATGACGGCCTTGCCGCTGGAATCGACGACCCACGAGCGCGACTGCTTGGTCGTGGTGTCGGCCTTGTAGCGCAGCTGGTGGTTCCACATCATCTCGTAGCCGGTCTTGGCGATCGGGAAAGGGATGCCGCCGCGGCATTCCGGCTCGACCGCCAGGCCGTTCTTGAGGGTCTTGCAGCTCGTGGCATTGCGCACGGTCTTGGCAAGCACCGCTTCCGGCTGCGCGGCGGTACGGTGGCTCGGGTAGACATCCATGTAGAAGCCCGGATTCTTCTTGAACAACTCTTTTTGCCCGTCGGACAGCTTGTCCGCGTACTGCTGCCAGTTCTTGGCGTCGATGCGGAAGCTCGGCGCCTCGTCCTTGAAGGGGTCGGCCCAGAACCCGCTGCCGGCCTTGAACCCGGCCGGCGCCTTGGTCAGGCCGCCGGTGTAGGCCGGGATCGTGCCTTCCTTGTTGGCGGCCTTGACGGCGCCCACCTGGGTCAGCGTGCTGCCCAGTTGCTTGGCTTCCTCGGCCGTTACCGCGCCCTGGGCGATGCCGGCGAAGCCGGCCAGCAATGCCAGTGCAAGTCGATGCTTGATCATGATGTGTCTCCTGTGTGCGGCGCTTTAGAATGCCGTCTTGAAGGTGAATGACAGCCAGCCGCGGTCGATGACCCCGACCGACGAATTGCTATGTGCCGCGCCGCCGGTGATTTTTCCGTTCAGTTCGCGGACCGGCAGGTTGCGGTCGGCGTAGCTGAGTGCGAATTCGTACCTGGAAGCATACGTCATGGTCGCGCCCACGGACCAGCGCACTTCGCCCTGCGTGCCGCCGCCGGCCGTCGGCGCGTTGCCCGACAGGCCGTAGGTGACGCTGACCGGGATCGTCAGGTCCCAGGACGGCAGCACGTTCAGGTACTGGGGCGAGAATTTCAGCGCCATGATCCAGGCATCCCTGGTCGAGCAACCGTCGTCCCTGGTGCCCGAGCCGGCCTTGCCGGTGCGCGAGTCCACGCACGCCGCCGAACCCACCGAGCGGTACAGCGCCGGATTGGCGGTGACCTTGTCGAGCCGGTTGTACGCCAGTTCGGCGACCAGGGTGCCGGTCTGCCAGACCGGCGTCGCCGGCAGCATGTAGATGCCGTTCAGGACAGCGTGCCACGTGTCGCCGCGCGCGCCCGTGTCGGTGACCACGGACGACGGCGTGTTCAACGCGCCGTTCTTGCGGTACGACAGTTCGGCGCCGACGGCGACGCTATGGATCACCCGCCCGAAGCTCAGGCTGATCTGCTCGACGTCCTGCGGGTACAGGAACCGCGCGCGGGTCGGCAGCGGCCCCTTGAAATCGAGCAGCTGGACGCCGAGTTCCGGCGAATAATCGTCGAAGCGGCGGTAGTAGGCGCCGAACGTCGATTCGATCGCCTCGACGTTCAGGCGCGCGCCGACGCCCCAGTTCCCGTGCTGGCCCGGCTTGCGCGCCTCGATGATCTGGGCCGCGACACCAGGGATCGGGAACGCGAGGAAGTCGGACGACGGTGCCGTGTCCGCGCCCATCAGGTAGGTGCCTGCATGCGGGATGCGGGTCGGCTTCCATTCGTAGTAATACTGGCCGACCAGGGTCAGGTTGTCGGTGACCTGGGCGCTGGCATGGACCTGCCCGACCGGCAGGAAGACTTCCTTGGTCTCGACGCCCGGATTGATCGCCGCCTTGACGCCGTCGACCGGCGACTGGCCGTACGAGATCGCGTGGGCGCCGAGCAGCAGCCCCTCGCCCCAGACGTTGGTCTGGCGGCCCACCTTGACGTTGAGCGGCACCTGGCCCAGGTCGACGTTGGCCCACACGAAGGCGTCGAGGATCTCGCCCGACGGCCCGTTCACGTAGCGCGCCACTTCGTTGTTGTACCGGTTGTTGCGGTAGGCGGTGGCGAAACCCGCCGGCGACTTGACCGTGTGATCGTCGTAGGCCTGGTCGTACCAGGCCGCGCCCGAGACCCGCGCGCCGATCTTGTTCTTGTAGCTGACGTCGAATTCGGTCAGCAGGTCGACACGGTTGGTGACCATGTCGCCGCGGTCGAACTTCGAATCGCCCTCGTCGTAGATGTAGTTGTTCAGCAGCCGGGTGTCCGGCTTTTCGGTGCGCACGCCGCCGGTGTAGCGCACCGTCGCGTCGAGACGCATCTTGACGTCGGGATTGCTCACCTCGATTTCGCCGGCCAGCGCGTGGCCGGCGCAAACGAGGACGGCTGCCGCCGCGATGCAGCGCAGCGCGTGGCTGGCGGGAATGGAATTACCACTTGCCTGGTACATGGGCCTGTCTCCTGTCGTTATCGTTATGGCTGATTTTTGAAAAATCGCTCAGTACTGCTCAGTCCTTCCCATGAACCGTGCTGCTCGACTGTCTTCGGCCCAACGGAAACGAGACTCTTGACGCATCCTGATTGTAGCAAGATTATTCGCGTTATTCTACTGTTCGATTCGTATTCTGTATTTAGAATAACGAAGTCGATGCGGCAGCCTCAGGCGGCACTGCCGCCGGCGTTGCGTTCGCGCACCATGTCGGTGAATTCGCGCTTCAGCGTCGGGTAATACGCGATCTGCCCCTGCAGTCCGCCGGCGATGTCGATCGATGCCGCGCTGATGAAACCCGCGTAGTCGCTGGCCAGGAACAGCGCCATGCCGGCCACGTCCTCCGGCTTGCCGAAGCGTCCCAGCGGCACGACTTTCAGTACCATCCGGTCGAACTCCTCGCGGCTGACGCCGGGGCCGACTTCGCGGAAGTGGCGGTCCCACTGGCCGGTATCGATCCACCCCATGTTGAGCGAATTGACGAGGATGTTGTCCCTCGCGAGCGACATGCCGAGCGACTTGGACAACGCCAGGCAGGCGGCGCGGTTGATCACCGACGGGATGCCGTCGGGCGTCGGGATGGCGCCGGCCAGCGCGTTGATCTCGACGATGCGCCCCCAGCGCTGGCGGCGCATGTGCGGCACCACCGCCTGCACGAAGCGGAAATGCCCCATCTGCAGGATGTTGGCGTGTTCGAGGATCTGTTCGGGCGTGAGGGTGTCGAGGTTGCCGCCGCGGCCCTGGCCCGCATTGTTGACGAGGACGTCGACGCCGCCCCAGCTCGCGGCGACCTCCTCGACGAAGGCCTTGACGCCGGCGCTGTCGGTCACGTCCACGGCTTGCGCGATCACCGCCTGCGCCTGTCCCGCCAGTTCGCGTCCCGTCGCCTCCACCGCCTCCGCCGTGCGGGCGCAGATGGCGACGCGGGCGCCCTCCGCCGCGAAGGCCCGCGCGATGGCCAGGCCGATGCCGCGCGAGGCACCGGTCACGATCACGCGCTTGCCGCTCAGGTCGATATGCATTGCCGTCTCCTGTTGTTGGTTCAGATCCGCTCGATCAGGGTCGCGGTGCCCATGCCGCCGGCGCAGCAGATCGCCTGCAGGCCGTAGCGCGCATTGCGCCGTTCCAGTTCATGCAGCAGCGACGTCATGATCCGGGCGCCGCTGGCGCCGAGCGGATGGCCCAGTGCGATCGCACCGCCGTTGACGTTCAGCCGCTCGAGCGGCACGTCGAGTTCGCGCGCCCACATCAGCGGCACCGGCGCGAAGGCCTCGTTCACCTCGAACAGGTCGACGTCGCCGGCCGCCAGCCCGGCCATGTCCAGCACCTTGCGCGTCGCCGCCACCGGCCCGGTCAGCATCAGGGTCGGGTCGGCGCCGACCGTGGTGAACGCGCGGATGCGGGCGCGCGGCTTGAGGCCCAGGCGGTCCACCGCGTCACCCGACATCAGGAGCAGCACCGCGGCGCCGTCCGAAATCTGGGAGGAATTACCGGCACTGAGCTTGCCGTCGGGACGGAAGCTCGACTTCAGCGTGGCCAGCTTGTCGGCATTGGTGCCGGGACGGATGGTCTCGTCCGCATCGAGGCTGTCCGGCGCGGGCTCGGCCCAGTC
Organism: Massilia sp. PDC64; assembly: GCF_900101265.1. Taxonomy (GTDB): domain Bacteria; phylum Pseudomonadota; class Gammaproteobacteria; order Burkholderiales; family Burkholderiaceae_D; genus Telluria. The sequence continues at coordinate 58,387 of NZ_FMZS01000005.1, read as the reverse complement.
GCGCTCCTTCAGCGCCGCCACCGGCACAGCGGCGATCTCGCGTTCGAAATACCCGGCCTGCGCGGCGGCGGCGGCGCGCCGGTGGCTTTCGACGGCGTAGGCGTCCAGCTCGGCGCGGCTCAGGTTCCACTTGTCGGCGATGCGTTCCGCGGCCTCGCCCTGGCTGGTCAGCTCGTAGCGGTCGGCCGCCATCCAGCCGAAGGCCTCGCCGTAGATCTCGCGGTTGCCGCCCATGCGCACGCGGCTCATGTTCTCCGCGCCGCCCGCCACGACCACCCGGGCGGAACCGGCGGCGATCAGGCCGGCCGCGAGGTGCACGGCGACCTCGCCGGAGCCGCACTTGCGGTCGATCGTGAGGCCGGGAATGGCGTCCGGCCAGCCGGCGCCGAGCAGCGCCGTGCGCGCGATGTTGGCCGACTGTTCACCGACCTGGGTCACGCAGCCGAAGATGACGTCGTCGACGGCACCGGCGTCGATCCCGGCGCGGTCCATGAGGACGTTCAGCAGGTGCGCCGCAAGATGGTCGGCGCGCACGCCGGCCAGGCTGCCCTTGTACTTGCCGACCGGCGTGCGCACCGCCTCGACGATGTAGACGTCCTTCATAGCGCGCTCGCCTTCAGGCCCGAACCCGGCACGCGCTGCCCGGCCTCGTCGTAGCGGTATACGCCGTGGCCGGTCTTGCGCCCGTGGCGGCCGGCCGCGACCATCTTGATGATCAGCGGGCACGGACGGAACTTCTCGCCCAGCGTCGCATGCAGGTAGCGCAGCACCGACAGGCGCGTGTCCCAGCCCGTCAGGTCGCCCAGTTCCAGCGGCCCCATCGGGTGGTTGAAGCCCATGCGCAGCGCGGTGTCGATATCCTCGGCGCTGGCGGTGCCCTCCTGCAGCATCCACATCGCCTCGTTGCCGAGCATGGCCGACATGCGGCTGGTGGTCAGGCCCGGCGACTCGTTGACCAGGATCGACGTCTTGCCGATCGCGTCGCACCAGGCGCGGCTGCGCGCGACGGTGGCGGCGTCGGTGGCGATGCCGAGCACCAGCTCCACCAGCTTCATCTTGTGCACCGGGTTAAAGAAGTGCATGCCGATCACGCGTTCCGGCTGCGGCACCGCGGTGGCGATCTCGGTCACCGACAGCGCCGACGTGTTGGTCGCCACGAGCGCCCCCTCGGCCAACAGCGGCACGGCCTCGGCGAGGACGGCCTTCTTCACCGCCAGATTCTCGGACACCGTCTCGACCAGCAGGCCGGCGCCGGCGGCGCCGGTGGCCAGGCCGGTGTGCACGCTCAGGCGTTCCTTGGCGGCGGCCGCCGCTTCCGGCGCCAGCTTGCCGAGCTTGACGCCGGCGTCGACGATGGCGTGGATGTTCTGCACCGCCTTGTCGAGGGCCTGGCCATTGCTGTCGACCAGCCGCGTCACGAAGCCGCTGCTGGCGAATGCGTGCGCGATGCCGGTGCCCATCAATCCGGCGCCGACCACGACGACGATCTCGTTCTTGTCGATCATTATTCCTGTCTCCTCATGCGCCGGGCCGGGGCCCGACGATATTCCTGATGGCGCCGATACCCTCGACGCTCGCTTCGACCACATCCCCAGGCTGCAGGAACAGGCCCGTTCCCTGGCCGACGCCCGCGGGCGAGCCGGTGAACATGATGTCGCCCGGCGCAAAGCTGGAACGCGCCTCGACGAAGTTCAGCAACTGCCCGACATCCCACGTCATCTCGCCGGTATTGCTGTCCTGCCGCACCTGCCCGTTGACCTTTAATGTCAAGCCGAGGCGCGGGCTGCCGGCCGGGAACTCGTCGCGCGTCACGATCCAGGGGCCGACACCGGTCGTGCGGTCCTGGCTCTTGGCCGCGAACAGGTCCATGCCGATGCCGGCCGGGCCGCTGCGCTGCAGGTCGCGCGCCGACACGTCGTTGCCGACCGTGTAGCCAAGCACGCTGGCGAGCGGCTGCGCGGGATCGACCGGCGTGTCGCCGACCACCACCACCAGTTCGACCTCGTGGTCCAGTTCGCTGGTCAGCGGCGGATAGCGGATCGGGTCGCTGGCCCCGATCAGCGCGCCGTACGCCTTCAGGAAGGCGATCGGCTGCTGCGGCGAGCTCAATCCGAAGTCGGCGGCGAGGTGCTTGGCATAGTTGGCGCCGGCCACGACCACGCGGTTGACCGGCTCGACCGGGGGCAGCAGGCGGACGTCCGCCAGCGCCAGGGCCGGTCCGAACACGGGCAAGGCTTCCCTGCCCTCGTCCGCACGGCCGGCGGCGATCGCGCGGGTCAGTGCGGGCGCCCAGTCGGCGAACGCGCCGGCGAGCGGACGCAAGGTCTGCGCGGCGGCGTCCACCAGGGCCCAGAACGGCGCACCGCCATCGGTACAGCGGGCGATCTTCATGCCGCCTGCGCCGCCGGCTTGGCCACCTCGACGAGCGTGGACGGATCGATGTGCAGCAGGTCGCAGGCGTTCTTCCAGCGGATCTTCTGCAGGTCCTCGTCGGACAGGCGCAGCCCGTCGGTGAGGTCGTGGCGGACGGCGTCGCTGCCGCCGAAGTTCGAGCCGTACAGCACGCGGTCGGCGCCGATGACCTCGATCATCGCCTGGCGCATCGGCAGTTCGTGCAGCTCGACGTCGAAATAGAAGTTCTTCAGGTACTCGAGCACGGGCTTCTTGTTGTGCGCCACGTCCAGGTTCGGATTGGTCTGCGCCAGGCGGCCCAGCTGATAGGGCACGAAGCCGCCGCCGTGGGTGATGTAGACCTTCAGGTTCGGGAAGCGGTCGAACACGCCGCCGTTGATCATGTTCCAGAAACACTTCGTCTCGTCGTAGTTCATGCCGACGATGGCGGTGGTCTCGTAGTTGTCGCTGTTGGCGTTCTCGCCCCACGTCACCGACTGGTTATAGCCGTGCACGAACATCGGCAGGTCGAGGTCGCACAGCGCTTCCCACACCGGGTCCATCTCGGGCGAATCGAATTCCAGGCCGCCGAAGTTGGCGCCGCCCGCCACGAGGCCCTTGGCGCCCAGCGTGGTGCAGGCGCGACGGATTTCCTTGGCTGCCTCGACCGGCACGTTCAGCGGCGCGTGGGCCCATGCCATCAGGCGGTTCGGCGCGGCCGAGCAGTACTCGGCCAGCACGTCGTTGACCTTGCGGGCGAACGGCACGCCGAACTCCGGTTCGGCCCAGTACATGTAGCAATGCGACGGCACCGACACGACCTGGGCGCTCTGTCCCGCCGCGTCCATGCCGGCCAGGCGCGTCTTCGGGTCGGCCCAGCGGTCCAGGTACTGGTTGATGTCGAGCGTCTTGCCCTCGGCCCGCGCCTTCTGCAGGGCCGCGCGGCGTTCCGGCGAACCGAGCGACAGGATCCAGTGGCCGACGCGCAGCTTGATGTCGCCGTCCGGACGTTGTTCGAAGAAGGGACCCCAGTGCGGGTGCTGGTTGTAGTAACCCGGATGCGGGGCGTGGGCGTGAAGGTCGATGAGCATGTGGTGTCTCCCTGTGGCGATTGATTTTCCGACCACGGGTGCAATCGTCCGGACACAGCGCGGCCGCAACAGGGCCGTAGCAGGGCCCGCCCGCAAGCGCTACGTTGTCTCCATCAGGCTGCACTCGGTCGGTGCTTTGCATCAGGACCCATCATGCCAAAAATAGACAGAAATGGCAAATGTGTTTAGTTTTATTTTTCCAGCGTTGCGCGCGCCTCGCATTCGACGAGCGAATACAGGAACGCGACGATGCGGCGGATGCCGTCTTCCGGCTGCCTGTTCGGCACCACGAGTTCGCTCAGCACGCAGCGGATCAGGAGCTCGCAGATCAGTTCGCGGTCGGTCCGGATGCCCAGGCGCCGGTCCCAGGAATCGAACACGACGCGCATCAGTTCCTCGATGCGCACCAGCGATTCGTGGAACAGGCGCCCGAACAGGCGCAGCGTGTATTCCGGCGCGGCGCGCAGCAGCAGGCGGGCCTGGCCGTGCGCCGCGTAGTTGTCCAGGTAGCGCACCAGCGCATGGAAGCGCGCGTCGGGATCCACGTGCGGCCCCACCGCGTCCGCCATGGCCTTCTGGAACGACGACCGCTTATGGCGCGCGAACGCGTCCAGCAGCTCGTCCTGCGACGAGAAATAACGGTAGAACGTGCCGCGCGACACCTGCGCGAGCGCGCACACGTCGAGGACGGAAATGCGGTCCGACCCTTCGCGCAGGACGATCGCCTCGGTTGCCGCGAGGATGGCCTCGATGGTCGCCTCGGCGCGCCGGTTGCGCTTGTCGGTCGCGGGTTGCTCGGCCCTTGCGGCGGGTGGGGTGTACATCGTTGCGGCGTCCAGTCAAAAAAAGATCGATCAGTATTCCCGGACCGGCACGTGGGCCGGCCGCGAGTTGTAGCCGGGCAGGTGCAGTCCGCCGTCCACGTGGAAGGATTCGCCGGTGACGTAGCGCGACATGTCGCTCGCCAGGAACACTGCCACCGGGCCGATGTCGTCCTCGGGGTCGCCGCAGCGCCCCAGCGGGCGCATGGCGGCCGAACGCTCCGCGAATCCGGGGTTCTCGGCGGCCAGCTTGTGGAACGTGGCGCCCATCGCCGTCGGCGCGATCGCGTTCACGGTGATGTTGAAGCGGCCCCACTCGGCCGCCGCGCTGCGCGTCAGGCCGATAATGCCGGCCTTGGCGGTGTTGTAGTCGGCATGCAGCCAGGCGCCGATGTCGACGTCGATCGAATAGAAATTCACGACCTTGCCGCCGCCCCGGGCGCGCATGTGCGGCAGCGCGGCGCGCATCGCCCACCAGCAGGCCTTCACGGTCGACGTCAGCGTCTGTTCCAGCATCTCGTCGGTCTTGTCCTCCAACAAGACGTTCGGCGTCGGCACGAACGCGTTGTTCACGAGGATGTCGAGCCCGCCGAACCGCTCGACCGCCGCCGCCACCGCCGCCTCCACCGACGCTTTCTGCAGGACATCGGTATGCACGAACAGCGCCCTGCCGCCGAGTTCCTCGACCTCGCGCGCCACCTGGGCGCCGCTCGCGCGGTCGATCTCCGCGATCACCACCGCGGCGCCCTCGCGCGCGAAACGGCGCGCCACGCCACGGCCGATGCCGCCGCCGGCGCCGGTCACGAGCGCCACCTTGTCCTTCAGAAGATCCATGTCACCCTCCTCACTTTTAAACAGATTTTCTGTTATTGTACACATTCACTCCAACAACTCATACCAGGAAATACTCCATGCAACGCTTTCGCAGACGCATCGAGCTGGCCGGGCAACAGGACGGCCAGGGTGGACAGGTGCGCGCCGTGCTCGAGGACGACTTTCATCATTTCCGCGTCGCGCTCGAGCATCGGGGCGGCGTCGTGGCCGCGGTGCGCGGGGAAACGCCGCGCCACCCGTTCAGCGCCTGCCCGGGCGCGGCGCCCGAGCTGAACCGCCTGGCCGGGATGCGCCTGGACAGCATTGCCAATTCGGTCACGCTGTACACCGATGCGACCCAGCAGTGCACCCACATGTTCGACCTCGCCGGACTGGCGATCGCCCTCGCCGCGCGCGGCGACCGCTACCGGCGCTACGACATCGAGGTGCCGCGCCACGTCGACGGCCGCTCGCATGCCCGCCTGTGGCGCGACGGCGCGCTGCTCCTCGAGTGGGAGGTCGACGGCAGTACAATCGTGGGCCCGGCGCCGTATGCCGGCGTCGACATGCGCAAGGGGATGGCGCGCTGGGCGCTGGGCACCTTGCCGGCCGAGGAAGCGGAAGCGGCCCTCGTGCTGCGCCGCTGCGCCCTGATCTCGCTGGGCCGCCTGAAGGACATCGACCGGGAGCCGCACGCCCACCTTACCGGTCGCTGCTACGCCCAGCAGCCCGCGCGCGCGCCGCAGGCGATCCGGATCGTCGGCTCGACCTGGGACTTCAGCGCGCGCCCGGAGGCACTGTGCCTGGACGACCAGGCCTGGCTGCGCGACTTCAGCGATTCGCCGCTTCCCACGCCTTGAGATCGAAGCCGGGCGCCGCCGCCACCGCCGGCGTCAGCGCCGGCGGACGGGCAAGGATCTTGCGCGCCGCCATGTGGTCGCCGACCCGTCCGCACGACTCCACCGCCAGCAGCTGTTCGCCGCGGAAGCACAGCACCGACACCTGCTGCGTCGCCGGGTCGCCCAGCACGACGTGGTTGTCGGCGCCGGTCGACAGTCCCGCGATCTGCAGCTTGAGGTTGCCCTGGTCGGTCCAGAACCACGGTAGCGCCGTGTACGGCGCCGGCTTGCCGGTCAGGCGCGCGGCAATCAGCCGGCCCTGGTCGACGGCGTTCTGCACCGATTCCAGGCGCGTCAGCCGTTCGCCGTTCTGCAGGCAGGGGAACGAGGCCACGTCGCCCAGCGCGGAAATGTGCGGGTCGGACGTCAGCAGGTTGGCGTCCACGCGGATGCCGTTGTCGATCGACAGGCCCGCCTCGAGCGCAAGCGCGACGTTGGGGATGACGCCGATCCCGTACACGACCAGGTCGGCCGGGAGCCTCTCGCCGTCCGCCGCCCGCACCGCCACGGCCTTGCCGTTGTCGCCTTCGATTTCCGACACCGCGGTGCGGAAGCGGAAATTCACGCCCCACGACGCGTGCGCCGCGCGGAACAGCCCGGACATCTGCGGCGACACCGCGCGCGCCATCGGACGCTCGCCCAGCTCCAGCACCTCGACCGCGGCGCCGGCCGCCGCCGCGACCGCCGCGAATTCCAGGCCGATGAAACCGGCACCGATGACGACCACGCGCCGGGCGGTGGCGAGCAGCGGCGCCAGCGCCTCGGCATCGGCACGGGTCTTGACGCCGTACACGCCCGCCAGCGCGGCGCCGGGCACGTTCAGGGGCCGGTTATGGGCGCCGGTGGCCAGCACCAGGTGGTCATAGTCGAGCGCCGCGCCGGAGGCCAGCAGCAGCCTGCGGTTCTGGCGGTCGATCGCCGCGCCGCGGTCCGCCACGAGGTCGATGCGCTGCTCGGCATAGAACGCCGCCGGGCGGAATTGCATGGCCATGGCGTCGATCTTGCCCAGCAGGTAGGCCTTCGACAACGGCGGGCGCTGGTACGGCAGCCAGGGTTCGTCGTTGACCAGGGAAATGCGGCCGGCAAAGCCTTCCTGGCGCAGGGACAACGCCACCTGCACGCCGGCATGCCCGGCGCCGGCGATCACTACGGAATTGAGCGACATGTTTCGGTTCCTCGATAAATAAAAAATCTCAGGCCGCGGCGCGGGCCTGCACGGCCGCCTGGGGAACGCGCCCCAGCGTCAGCAGCAGCAGGGAACCCGCCAGCGTGCTGGCCGCGCAATACACCAGCATCGTCGTGTAGCCGCCGGTCGCGCTGAACATGGCCGCGAACATCAGGGGCGCACCGGCCGACGCCACCGTGATCAGGCCCTGGTGCAGTCCGAAGATGCGGCCGTAATCTTTCAGGCCGAAATAGCGCGCCATCAGGAACGCGGCGATGTCGAACTCGGCACCGGCGCCCAGGCCCGCCAGCGCGGCCGCGAGGCTGAGCAGGGCCAGGTCGGTGCTGCCCGACAGGAAGATCGCCGCGCCGGCGGCCGGCAACGCCAGGCTGACGGCGGCGACGGCGGGCGGCCACAACCTGTCGAGCAGGTAGCCGACCACGAGGCGCCCGCCGATCAGCGCGACGCCGAACCAGGCGAACACCTGGGTGGCGCTGGCCAGCACCAGGCCGCGGTCGCGCAGCATCGGCACGGTACTCGTGACCATGCCCATGACCGCCGACACCACCAGGCACAACGCGACGTTGCAGATCCAGTACTTGGGCGACGCCAGGCTGGCGCGGAAGGTCATGCCGGCCAGCACCGGCGCCGGCGCGGCGACTTCCCCCGCCGCGCGCACTTGCGGCAGGCGGAACCAGGCCAGCGTCAGCGGCATCCCGACGCACACGTTGACCAGCGCCAGGATCACGAACGGCGCCTGCCAGCCCCAGTGGGCCACGCCCCAGGCGAACAATGGCGGCGTGACCGCGGCCGTGATCCCGGTGCCCGACAGGCCCAGCGCCAACGCCAGGCCGCGGTTGCGCACGTACCACAGGTTCAGCAATTGCGTCCAGGTGACGGCCAGCGCGCCCATCCCGACGATGGGCAGCAGGAAGAAGGCGGCGTACAGCGACCAGACCGAACCCCGGATCTGCGTGGTGGCGAGGTAGCCCAGCGCCATCGTGAACAGCGACACCAGCGTGACGCGCTTGATGCCGAAGCGCAGGTTGAGCCAGCCGACCAGCTGCAACCCGATCACGGCGCCGCCGAACAGGAAGCTGATCGCGGCCTGCAGCGCCGGGCGCGGCCAGCCGAACTGCTGCTGCAGGGGAATCACCAGCACGCCGAAGCCGTACAACAGGGTGGCGTTAATGCTGATCATGACGCCGGCGATCGCCAGCAGCAGGACTCGCCAGCCCTGCCTGAATTCGGCGAAGTCGATCGCCGCGCCGTTCTTGGTTCCGACCATGGTTGTCTCCTGTAAGGTCGTGGAAGCGGCGTCCCGGACTCTGCGGCCGGTGGCGCCGGAAAGCGTTGCGTGGCGCGGCTCAGGGCCGCACGATGCGGCTGCGCAGGATGCCGATGCCCTCGACCTCGAGCTCGATCACGTCGCCCGGCTTCAGGTAGCGCAACTGCTCGAGCCCGCAGCCGTTGCCGACCGTGCCCGAGCCCAGCACCTCGCCCGGATACAAGGTCTCGGAGCGCGAGATGTGCTCGATCACGTCCTCGAAGCGCCAGCGCATGTCGCGCGTGCTGCCCCTGCCCCACTCCTCGCCGTTGACCCGCGCGACCATCGTGAGGTCGTAGGGGTCGGGCAGCTCGTCGGCGGTGACCAGGCACGGCCCCATCACGTTGCCGGTGTCGAAGTCCTTGCTCTTGGCGGGGCCCAGCATGCCGCCCATCTCCACCGCCTGCATGTCGCGCGCGCTCATGTCGTTGAAGATCGTGTAGCCGACGATGTGCCCGCGCGCCTTCTCGCGCGGGATGTCCTTGCCCTTGCGGCCGATATAGCAGGCGAATTCGAGTTCGAAGTCCATCGCCTTGCTGTACGCGGGCCAGATCACGTCGTCGTCCGGCCCGACCACGGCGAAGCGGTTGCACTTGTAGTAGATCGGCTGGCGGTTGAACGTGGCGATGACCCGCTCGTCGGCGCGCGTGTTCATCTGCGCCAGCGCTTCTTCCGGATTCGGCAGGTGGGCCACGCGCGCGCGCCGCGCCGCCGCGAAGCTTTGTTTCAGGTGCAGCTCGAAGCAGGAACAGTCGCGCATCTGCGGCGGCGGCTGGATCGGCGCGCACAGTTTCACCGCGGCGCGCTCGACGACCGCGTCCGCCGGAGCGCGGGCGACGAGGCGCCGTGCCTCGGCCATGGCCTCGTCGCCCGCCTCGACCAGCGCCAGGATGCTGCCGAACGCGGGCCAGCCGCCCAGGCCGGTCGCACTGGCGGCCCGGCTCAGGTCGACGATCGCTGTGTCGGATTCGATTAATGCCCCCGGACGCATGGCGCCGGACGCATCGCGGTAAGTAACCAGTCTCATGTTGTGTCTCCCGTTCTTGTTATGGTTGCCCGCGCGCCGACGGCGCGGGATGCTAGACGCGGCCGTTGACCGGGATGCACGCGCCGGTCAGCGCCGACGCCTCTTCCGAGAGCAGGAAGGCGATGACCGCCGCAAGCTTGTCGGGCGCGACCCAGCGGGTGAAGTCGGAACCTGGCATGTCGGCGCGGTTGGCCGGCGTGTCGATGATGCTCGGCAGGACCGCGTTGACCGTGACGCCGCGGTCCTTCAGTTCTTCCGCCAGCGCTTCGGTCAGGCGCGCCACGCCGGCCTTGGACGCGGCATACGCGCCCATGCCCGTGCCGGCCTTCTGCGCCGCGGCGGCGCCGACGTTGACGATGCTCCCGCCGTTCGCGAGCAGGTAGGGCAATGCGGCGCGGCAGCTGACGACCGCCGTGCGCACATTGGTCTCGTACATCCGGTCCCACGAGGCCAGCGTGCCGCCCTCGACCGTCTCCCAGGTGAACCCGCCGGCCACGTTGACGACGCCGTGCACCGCGCCGAGGGCGCCGACGACCTGGGCGTACGCCGCCTGGCAACCGGCTTCCTCGCCCAGCTCGACGCCGCCGAGCGCCAGCGCGACATCCGGTAAGCCGGCCTGCGCCACCGGGGCCCGGTCGAGCAGCGCGACGCGCGCCCCTGCGGCGACGAGCCGTGTGGCGACGGCGCGGCCCAGCGCGCCGAAGCCGCCGGTAATGACGATGACGCGGGAATCGAGTCGAGGGGACATCGTGTGACCTTTCTTTGTGTTTCTGGTTAAAAGTAGCGCTTTCGCGAAAACTTTAAACATATTTTCAATTTATGTCTACAAAGTTGTAGAATCTTCCCGGGAATAATCCGCTAACGCTAGCCAAGGGCCTCGACATGACAAGAAAACTTCCGGCACTTACCGCCGACAACCGGGCGTTCTGGCAGGGCGGCGCCAGCGGCAGGCTGCAGATGCACCACTGCGCCGCATGCGCACGCTTTTTCCAGCCGCCGGCGCCTATCTGCCCGCGCTGCCTCGGTTTGGACGTCGGGCCGCGGCCGGTCTCCGGGCGCGGCAAAGTCGTCACCTATACGGTCAACCACCAGGCGTGGCGCCCCGACCTCAAGGAACCCTATGTCGTCGCCATCGTCGAGCTGGCCGAACAGGAGGGATTGCAGTTCGTGACCAATATCGTCGGGATCGATCCCGACGAGGTGGCCATCGACATGCCGGTGCGCGTCCGCTTCGAGCAGGTCGAGGACGTCTGGATCCCCCTGTTTGAAAGGGCGGCATGATGAGCGACCGAATCTATGAGAAAAACGTGGCGATCACCGGCATCGGCCAGTCGGAAGTGCGGCGGCCGTCGGACAAGTCGGCGATGCGGCTCACGCTCGATGCCTGCCTGGAAGCGATCGCCGACGCCGGCCTGACCCGCGACGACATCGACGGCGTTTCCTGCTGGCCTGGGGACAACAACAATGGCGACGCGTTTTCCCCGGTCGGGCCGAACGCGCTGATCGGCACGCTCGGGCTGAAGGTCAACTGGTACGGCGGCGGCTACGAAGGACCGGGGCCGCTGGCCGGCGTCATCAACGGCGCGATGGCGATCGCGGCCGGGTTGTGCCGCCACGTGCTGGTGTTCCGCACCATCACCGAAGCGACCCGGCGCCAGACGGACAAGGGCGCCAGCGCGCTGACCAACAAGACGGTCGGACGCGACAGCAGCGCTTCCTGGCAGTGGTACACGCCCTTCAACGTGCTATCCGGGGTCAACCTGATGGCGATGTACGCGCAGCGCCATTTCCACGACTACGGCACCACGCCCGAGCAGCTGGCGCAGATCGCCCTCACCTGCCGCGCCAACGCGGCGCTCAATCCCAAGGCGATCTACCGCGCGCCGCTGACCATGGACGACTACATGGCCTCGCGCATGATCTCGACTCCGCTGCGCATGCTCGACTGCGACGTCCACTGCGACGCCTCGACCGCGATCATCCTGTCGCGGGCCGACGCCGCCCGCGACCTGCCCAACCCGCCGGTGCGGATCGAGGCGATCGGCGCGGCCCTGCACCAGCCCTGGTCGTGGGACCAGATCGACCTCACGGCGATGGCCACGCGCGATGCCGCCGACATGATGTGGTCGCGCACCGACGTCAAACCGTCCGAGGTCGGGACCGCCCAGCTGTACGACGGCTTTTCGATCCTGACGATGATGTGGATGGAGTCGCTGCGCCTGTGTCCGCGCGGCGAGAGCGGCCGCTTCGTCGAAGGTGGGCGCCGCATCGCCCTCGACGGCACTCTTCCATTAAACACGAACGGCGGCCAGTTGTCGGGCGGCCGCACCCATGGCCTCGGGTATGTGCACGAAGCGTGCACCCAGTTGTGGCGGCGCGGCGGCGCGCGCCAGGTGGCGCCGCACCAGGTGTCGGTGGTGGCCTCGGGTGGCGGCCCGCTGGCCGGCAGCCTGCTGCTGGTTCGCGACCAGGGATAGTGCGTTCCGCGCCCCGGTCTTGCTCCGCGACGATTCTAACCTTAGAATTAAATTTTAGACATGGATTTGCCCGCGGAGCCCCGCGGCATCCTGTCCGGAGCACACCATGGCAGGCACCACCACCAGCGACGACCAGTCCGATTCCTCGACCGGCGTTACCGTCAAGCCGGTCGTCAACGCGATCCGCATCCTGCGCTTCCTGACGGCGTCCGGTTCGCCCGAGCGGGCGGCCGATATCGCACGCGAGCTGGCGATCAATCCGAGCACCTGCTTCAACACGCTGCGCACCCTGGTCGCCGAGGAGATGCTCGACTTCGACCCGCTGTCGAAAACCTATACGACCGGACTGGGGCTGGCGAAGCTCGTCGAGCACCTGGTCACGCAGGGCCAGCGCCTCGACGTCGTGCGTCCGCTGATGCAGGAATTCGCGGCGGCGCACCACGTCACCGTCACCCTGTGGCGCCGCATGGGCAACGACCGCATCGTGCTGGTCAGTTCGGAAACGAGCCCCGGCGACCTGCGCATCGACATGGCGATCGGCCAGCGCCTGCCGGTGCTGATGGGTGCCAGCGGGCGCCTGTTCGCAGGCAAGCTCGGCCTGGACGAGGAGCGCCTGCGCGCCGCGTTCGACAAGGTGCGCTGGGCACGTCCGCTCGGCTTCGACGATTACCGCCGCCAGGTCGCGGACGCGAGCGCCAAGGGCTGGGCGGTCGATGACGGCTATTTCTCCGCGGGCATCCTCGCGATCGCGGCGCCCGTCAACGATCGTGCTGGTACGACGGCGTATGCGATGTCCGCGGTGACCTTCCGCGGCCAGCATACGGAGGCCGAGACCGAGAAACTCGGCCAGGCGTTGCGCAAAGCCGCGACGAAGGTCGGCAACATCCTGTTCTAGCCTCGCACAAAACGTGACAGTTTTTCGATTTGTGTGCATAATCGTCTCACGGCCGCCGCGGCCGGATAATTACCAAAGAGACGAATCATGAGCGATCAACTGCTTCACCGCGTAGTCATCGAACGCAGCCGCTGCTGCGGTTACGGCCTGTGCGCCGCCATCTGCCCGGAAATCTACAAACTCGATGCCGGCGGCATCGTCTACGTCGACAGCGACGTCGTCCCCGACGAGCTGCTGGAGAGCGCGCGCGAGGGCGCCGCCGCCTGCCCGGCCGAAGCCATCGCCGTCCAGGCCCCCGCATGAACCGGTTAGCTGGAAAGGTCGCGCTGATCACGGGCACGGGCGGCGGCCAAGGCCGCGTCGCGGCCCTGTATTTCGCGCGTGAAGGCGCCACCGTGGTCGGCTGCGACGTCGACCGCGCCGGACACGAGGAAACCGCGCGCCTGATGGCGGCCGAAGGCTTTACCTTGCACGGCAGCGCGCCGGTCGACCTCGGCGACCCCGAACAGGCGCAGCGCTGGGTCGAGGCCGCCGCCGAGGAATGCGGCCGTATCGACATCCTGTACAACAATGCGTCGGCGGCGAAATTCGCGCCGGTCGGCGAGATGTCGGTCGAAGACTGGCACTACACCATCCGCAACGAACTCGACCTCATCTTCTTCACGACCCGCGTGGCATGGAAGCACCTGGCGGCGCAAGGCGGCGTGGTGATCAATATCGCCTCGACCGCGGCCTGGGGCGGTTCCCGCGCGGCCGGGCTCAGCGCGCACAGCGCCGCCAAGGGCGCGGTCGTATCCTTCACGCGCCAGCTGGCGGTGGAAGGCGCGCCGCTGGGCATCCGCGCGGTCAGCATCAGCCCCGGCTTCGTGCGCACGCCTGGTACCGCCGCCTTCGTCGAGAATCCGGCGACGCGCCGCATCATCCTCGACGGCGTGCTGCAAGACCGGCCCGGCGAGCCCGAGGAAGTCGTCTCGCTCGCGCTTTACGTCGCGTCCGACGAGGCGCGCTTCATGACCGGCTCGGACCTCGTGGTCGACGGCGGCCTGCTGGCCGTCTAGCGGCGCGTACCCATCAAAAAACGAAAGGAGGAGACAATGGACATCATCGGCATCGGCTATCTCGGCTTCGAGACCGCCAACCTGGACGCCTGGCGCGAATACGGCCCCCAGGTGATGGGCTTCCAGACCGGCAGTGCGCCGGAGGACGACCAGGAATCGCTGTACTTCAAAATGGACGACCGGCGCCACCGGATCGCCTTCCACCCCGGCAAGATCGACCGGCTGGCCTACATCGGCTGGGAGGCGAAGGGCAAACTCGAGTTCCATGCCGCGGTGGAGCGCTTCCGCGAGCACGGCGTCGAAGTCACCTTCGCCGACGACGCCTTGCGCGAACGGCGCGGCGTCAAGGAACTCATCCGTTTCCGCGATCCGGTCGGCTACCAGCACGAGCTGTTCTACGCGCAGAAATGGATGCCCCGCTCGTTCCAGCCGGGCCGCCCGCACGGCGGCTTCACCTGCGGCGAACGCGGCGTCGGCCATGTGGTCGTCATCACGCCGGAATTCGGACCCGAGCTCGAACACTTCCTGACCGTCGTCATGGGCATGCGCTACTACGGCGCCGGCGCCGGCAAGGGCAAGACAGGCTTCTTCGGCGCCAAGCTCAATACCCATACCAGCCACGATATCGCCTACGGCTTCGGCCCCGGCAAGGCCGGCGTGCAGCACGTGGGCATCACCGTCAACTCGGTGCGCGACGTCGGCGAGACCTATGACCTGGTGCGCAAGAAGGGCTTGCAGATGATGATGACCCTCGGCCAGCATACCCAGGATCCGCACATGTCCTTCTATCACTTCACGCCGTCGGGCTTCGCCATCGAGTGCATCGCCGAGCTCGAACCGTGGCACGACGACGGTTTCGAACTCAACCCGGAGAAGCTGTCGACCTGGGGCCACGAGGTCGTGGGGCCGATCCTCGGACCGAGCGTGCGCACGCCGCAGGAGGTGTTCGATCCGGAAGTGGTGGCGAGCCGCTACTGACGTCGACAGGGGCCAGCGGCCCCTGTTTTCATTCGGACGCGCGAAAACGCGCGCCGTTCAGCCCAGTGCCTCGACCAGTTGCGGCACCACCTCGAACAAATCCCCCACCAGCGCGTAGTCGGCCACCGAGAAGATCGGCGCTTCCGGATCCTTGTTGATGGCGACGATGGTCTTCGAATCCTTCATGCCGGCCAGGTGCTGGATCGCGCCCGAGATACCGACGGCGATGTACAGCTGCGGCGCGACGATCTTGCCGGTCTGGCCCACCTGCCAGTCGTTCGGCACGTAGCCCGCATCGACGGCGGCGCGCGATGCGCCCATGGCGGCGCCCAGCTTGTCGGCCAGCGGTTCCAGGATCTTGAAGTTGTCGCCCGAGCCCATGCCGCGGCCGCCGGACACGACGACCTTGGCGCCGGTCAGTTCCGGACGGTCCGACTTGGCCACTTCGCGGCCCACGAAGCTCGACTTGCCCGAGTCCGCCACGGCGGCGACGGTTTCGACGGCGGCCGAGCCACCTTCGCTTGCTGCGGCATCGAAGCCGGTGCCGCGCACGGTGATGACTTTCACGCTGTCCGTCGACTGGACGGTGGCGATGGCGTTGCCGGCGTAGATCGGACGTTCGAACGTGTCGGGCGCATCGACCTTGGTGATTTCCGAGATCTGGGCGACGTCCAGCTTGGCGGCGACGCGCGGCAGCACGTTCTTGCCGTGGGCGCTGGCCGGAGCCAGGATGTGCGAGTAGTTACCGGCAACGGCCAGCACCTGCTCGGCGACGTTCTCGGCGAGGCCGTCGGCGAATTGCGGCGCGTCGGCGACCAGCACTTTCGTGACGCCCGCGACCTTGGCGGCAGCTTCGGCGACGGCGCCGCAGTTGCTGCCGGCGACGAGGATGTGGACATCGCCGCCGCATTGCGCGGCCGCGGTGACGGTGTTCAGGGTGACGGCCTTCAGCGAGGCGTTGTCGTGTTCAGCAATGACGAGTGCGACCATGGATGTATTCCTTAACCTTGATTAGATGACTTTGGCTTCGGTGCGCAGCTTCGCCACCAGGGTCGCCACGTCGGGCACTTTGACGCCGGCGGAACGCTTGGCCGGCTCGGCGACCTTGACGGTCTTCAGGCGCGGCGTGACGTCGACGCCCAGATCTTCCGGCTTGACGGTCGTCAGCGGCTTTTTCTTGGCCTTCATGATGTTCGGCAGCGTGACGTAGCGCGGCTCGTTCAGGCGCAGGTCGGTGGTGACGATGGCCGGCAGGGTCAAGGCCACGGTTTCCAGGCCGCCGTCCACTTCGCGGGTCACGGTGACCTTGCCGTCTTCCAGCACGACCTTCGACGCGAACGTCGCTTGCGGCCAGCCCAGCAGCGCAGCCAGCATCTGGCCGGTCTGGTTCGAATCGTCGTCGATCGCCTGCTTGCCCAGGATGATCAGTTGCGGCTGCTCTTCGACGGCCAGCGCCTTCAGCACCTTGGCCACGCCCAGCGGCTCGATCTCGGCACCGGTCTCGACCAGCACGCCGCGGTCGGCGCCGATCGCCATCGCGGTACGCAGGGTTTCCTGGGCCTGGGCCACGCCGCAGGTCACGGCCACGATCTCGGTGACCTTGCCGGCTTCCTTCAGGCGCGTGGCTTCTTCCACCGCGATCTCGTCGAACGGGTTCATCGACATCTTGACGTTGGCGATATCGACGCCGCTGCCGTCGGACTTGACGCGGACCTTGACGTTGTAGTCGACCACGCGTTTGACGGGTACCAGTATCTTCATGCTATCTCCTTCAGGTCTTGTTATGGTGAGTGATGGCGCGGTAGAGCGCCATCAGCTGGACGCGCCGTTCGGAAGCCGCGTCCATGTTCTTTTCCTTCACGTGGCCATAGCCGCGTATCGTTTCGGGCACCCGCGCCAGCTCCAGGGCGGCGCCGAGGCGTTCCGGGGTCAGGGTTTCGCAGAACAGCTGCACGAGGTTAAAGTAATTCTCGACCAGCCGGCGCTCGCGGCGCCGTTCGGCGGTCTTGCCGAAGGGATCGAGCAAGGTGCCCCGCAACCCCTTGAACCGGGCCAGCACGGAAAACGCCCGCATCATCCAGGGACCGTAGCGGCGCTTGACCAGCCGGCCGGCGGCGTCGCGCGCGGCGGTAAGCGGCGGCGCCAGGTGGAAATACACCTGGTAATCCTTGCCGGGCTCGCCCTCGAACTGGTTGCGCAACTCGGCCAGGAACTCGGGGGCGGTGTGCAGACGCGCGACTTCGTACTCGTCCTTGTACGCCATCAGCTTGGCCAGGTTGCGCGCCACCGCCTCCGTCAGCGCCAGCCTGCCGCCGGGATCGACTTTCGACTCCACGGCGCGCAGCTTCTCGACCGCGGACCGGTAGCGCGCCGCGTACGCCGGATTCTGGTAAGCCGTCAGCAGCGCGACACGCTGGTCGATCAGGCGGTCGAGCGTGACGGGCATCTGTACCGGCGTGGCGCGCGGCGCGGCGACAGACGACGGCAGCGCGGCCGGGTCGTGCGCCGCGTGCCGGCCGGCCTCGAAGGCCTGCTGGTTCTTCTCGACCGACACGCCGTTCAACTCGATTGCCCGCAGCAGCGCCGCGCGTCCCAGTGGCACCCAGCCCTTCTGCCATGCATAGCCGAGCAGCAGCGGGTTGGCGTAGATCGTGTCGCCGAACAGGCGCAGCGCCAGCGCGTTCGCATCGACGAACTCGCACGCGTCGCCGATGCTGGCACGCAGGTCGGCTTCCGTGTCGGCGCCGGGGAATTTCCAGTCCGGATTCGACAGGAAGGCGGCGGCCGGCACCGAGGCGCTGTTGACGATGGCGCGGGTGCGGCCGCGCCGCACGCGCGACAACGCGTCGCCGGATGCGGCCACCATCGCGTCGCAGCCGATCAGCACATCCGCCTCGCCCGTCGGCACGCGCGTCGCGTGGATGCTGTCCGGATGGGCCGCGATCTGCACGTGGCTGAGCACCGCGCCGCCCTTTTGCGCGAGGCCGGTGATGTCGAGCACCTTGACGCCCTTGTTCTCCAGGTGCGCCGCCATCCCGAGCAGCGCTCCGATCGTCACGACGCCCGTCCCGCCAACGCCGGGCACGACGATGCCGCAGACGCCGTCGAGCGGTGCCTGCACCGGCTCCGGCACCGGCGGCGCCTGGACGGCGGGCGGCACGCCGGACCCGGGACGGCGCAGCTGGGCTCCCTCGGCGGTGACGAAGCTCGGACAGAATCCGTTCACGCACGAGAAATCCTTGTTGCAGGAACTCTGGTTGATCCTGCGCTTGGTCCCGAGCGGGGTCTCGAGCGGCTCGACCGACAGGCAGTTCGAGGCGACGGAGCAATCGCCGCAGCCTTCGCAGACCGCCGGATTGATGAAGGCGCGCCGTGCCGGGTCGGGAAACTCGCCGCGCTTGCGCCGGCGCCGCTTCTCGGTGGCGCAGGTCTGGTCGTAGATGATGACCGATACGCCGGCCAGCTCGCGCAACTCGAGCTGCAGGGCGTCGAACTGGTCGCGGTGGTGCACGGTGACGGCGTCCGGCAGGCCGGCGCGCTGCGCGTATTTTTCCGGCTCGTCGCTCACCACGACGACCCGCACCGCGCCTTCGCTGACCACCTGCTGGGCGATCTGCGGCACGGTCAGCGTCCCGTCCACCGGCTGGCCGCCGGTCATCGCGACCGCGTCGTTGTAGAGGATCTTGTAGGTCAGCGTGGCCTTCGCCGCGATCGCGGCGCGGATCGCCAGCAGGCCGGAATGGAAATAGGTCCCGTCGCCGAGGTTCACGAACACGTGCTTGTCGCGTGTGAAATGCATCTGGCCGAGCCAGCTCACGCCCTCGCCGCCCATCTGGGCCACGGTCTCGGTGTTACGGTCCATCCACAACGCCATGTAGTGGCAACCGATGCCGGCCAGCGCGCGCGACCCCGCCGGCACCCTCGTCGAGGTATTGTGCGGACAGCCCGAGCAGAACCAGGGCTTGCGCTCTGCCGTGACGCGCGGCCGGGCGGCCTCGCGCTCCTTGGCCGCGATCACGGCGAGGCGCTCGTCGATCGCCGCGCGCACCTGCGGCGGCAGGCCGGCTTCGCCGAGGCGGCGCGCGACCGCCTTGGCGATCAGCGCGGGCGACAGTTCGTAACGCGCCGGCAGCAGCCACTGTCCGCGCGGCGATGCCCACTCCCCGCCTTCCATGCCGCGCTCGTCGAACTTGCCGTACACGCGCGGGCGCCGGTCGCTGGGCCAGTTGTACAACTGCTCCTTGATCGCATACTCGAGCACCTGGCGCTTTTCCTCGACCACGAGGATCTCGTCCAGGCCGGCGGCGAATTCGCGCACGTCGTCCGCGTGCAGCGGCCAGACGCAGCCGACCTTCAGGATGCGGATGCCGATGGCGCGGCAGGCCGCCTCGTCCAGCCCCAGGTCGACCAGCGCCTGGCGCAGATCGAGATACGCCTTGCCGGCCGCGACGATGCCGAAGCGCGCCTGCGGCGCATCGAGCACCACCTGGTTCAGCTTGTTGGCGCGGACATAGTCGAGGGCGGCATACCATTTGTGCTCGACCAGGCGCGCTTCCTGCTCCAGGGGGCCGTCGGGCCAGCGGATGCCCAGCCCGCCCGCCGGCGTCGGCGTGTCCGGCACCACGATGCGCAGGCGCTCCGGGTCCATTTCCACCGATGCCGACGACTCCACCACGTCGGTCACGCACTTCATCGCCACCCACAGCCCAGCATGGCGGCTCATCGCCCAGCCGTGCAGGCCGTAGTCGTGGAATTCCTGCACGGTGGACGGATACAGGACGGGAATCCCGCATGCGACCAGCAGGTGCTCCGACTGGTGCGCCACGGTGGACGACTTCGCCGCATGGTCGTCGCCCACCAGCATCAGCACGCCGCCCTTGGCCGACGTCCCGGCGGCGTTCGCGTGCTTGAGCACGTCGGCGGAGCGGTCCACGCCGGGTCCCTTGCCATACCACATGCCGAAGACACCGTCGCGGGTGGCAGTGTCGTACAGGTTGACCTGCTGCGTGCCCCACACCGCGGTGGCGGCCAGGTCCTCGTTCAGGCCGGGCTGGAACACGACGTCGTGGCTGTCGAGGTGTTTTTTCGCTTTCCACAGCGCGAGGTCCAGTCCCCCCAGCGGCGAGCCGCGGTAGCCGGACACGTAGCCGCCGGTGTTCAGGCCCGCGTCGCGGTCGCGCTCCTTCTGCAGCATCGGCAGGCGCGCCAGCATCTGCACGCCGCTGAGATAGATGCGTCCCGTGTCGACCGTGTATTTGTCGTCGAGCGCGACAGCGCGCAGCGCTGCCCCGGCGGCAGGCGTTAGCGGCGAATTCATCGATGGGTCTCCGTCAAAAGTTTTTATGAACAGAGTCTACAAAAATGTTCAACTATCGTAAAATCAAGAATCATGAGCCCAGGTATCAGAAAAACGCATGTCCACCACCGATAACGTCACGTTGCGCCAGCTGCGCTACTTCGTCGCCGCCGCCGAGACCGGCCGCTTCTCGATGGCCGCCACGCGCGCCCACGTGTCGCAGTCGGCGATCACCAACGCCGTGCTGATGCTGGAGCAGGAGCTGGGCGTGCGCCTGTTCGAGCGCAGGCCGCACGGAGTCGCCCTCACGGCCGACGGCCAGCGCTTCTATCACCGCACGCGCGGCATCCTCGACTCGCTGGCCGACTGCCTGCGCGAGCAGCACCTGCCGGCGCTGCAGCTGGCCGGCACGCTGCGGGTCGGGGCCTCGTACACGCTGCTCGGCTATTTCCTGCCGCCGCTGCTGGCGCGCTTCCGCGCCCAGTACCCCGATGTCGAGATCGACCTGGCGGACATGCACCGCGAGGCCATCGAGGAGGAGGTCGCGGCGGGACGGCTGGACGTCGGCGTGGTGATCCTGTCGAACATGCCGGAACGGGAACGGTTCGGCCACCACGTGCTGGTGCGTTCGCGGCGCCAGTTGTGGATGGCCGCCGACCATCCGCTGCTCGGCAGGGACAATGCCGCGCTGTCCGACATCGCCGCCTATCCGTACATCCAGGTGACGGTGGACGAGAGCGAGGCGTCGACCCGGCGCTACTGGGCCGCGCGCGGCGTGCAGCCGCACATCGCCTTCCGCACCAGTTCGATGGAAGCGCTGCGCGGCCTGATCGCCCACGGCTTCGGCGTGAGCATCCTGTCGGACATGGTGTACCGCCACTGGTCGCTCGAGGGCAAGAAGATCGAGACGCGGCCGATCCTGGACGTCGTGCCGGACATGGAGGTGGGACTGATCTGGCACCCCGACCGGCCGCTGGAGCAGCCGGGCGAGGCGTTCCGCCAGTTCCTGATCAGGACCAGCGGAGGGTGAGGGACTACAGCGAGCGGGCGATGATTTCCTTCATGATCTCGGACGTGCCGCCGTAGATGCGCGCGACGCGGGCGTCGACCCAGGCGCGGCTGATCTTGTACTCGCTCATGAAGCCGTAGCCGCCATGCAGCTGCAGCAACTCGTCGAGCACCCTGCCCTGCATTTCCGATCCCATCAGCTTGCACATCGCGCCGACCTCGGCGGACAACTCGCCGCGCATCGCCTTGCCCAGGCAGTCGTCGACGAACACCCGCAGCATCGTGGCCTGGGCCTTGCACTCGGCCAGCTTGAATTTCGTGTTCTGGAAATCGAACACCGACTTGCCGAACACCTTGCGCTCGCGGACGTATTCCAGTGTGTCCTCGAGCAGCGCTTCGATGCTCGCGGCGGCCCGCAAACCGATGATCGTGCGCTCCCACGCCAGCTGGTGCGTCAGGTACGAAAAACCCTTGTTTTCCTCGCCCAGGCGGTTGGATACGGGAACCCGCACGTCGTCGAAGAACAGCTCGGACGTATCCTGCCCCTTCAGGCCGATCTTTTCCAGCAGCTTGCCCTTCGAGAAGCCGGGCCGGTCGGCCTCGACGCAGATCAGGGTCAGTTCCTTGGCACCGGGATCCAGCTTGGTCGCGGTGACCATCAGGTCGGCGTTGCCGCCGTTCGTAATGAAGGTCTTCTGGCCGTTCACCACGTAATCGTCGCCGTCGCGCCGCGCGCTGGTGCGCATCGAGCGCAGGTCGGAACCGATGCCCGGTTCGCTCATCGCGATCACGCCGATCATTTCGCCGCTGACCATCCGGGGCAGCCAGCGCCGCTTCTGTTCCTCGCTGCCGTACGCGACGATATAGGGCGCCACGATCTCGGAATGGGTCGTGAAGCCGATCGCGGTGGCGTTGACGCGCGCCAGTTCCTCGATCATCACGGCCGAGTGGCCGAAGTCCCCGCCGGCGCCGCCATACTCCTCGGGCACGGTGGAGCACAGCAGGCCGACCTCGCCGGCCTTGCGCCACACCGACTTCGGGACGATCCCCGCGTGCTCCCACTCCGGCAAGTGGGGCACGATCTCGTTCTCGATGAACCGCCGGGCCATTTCGCGGAACATCTCGTGGTCTTCACGGAACACACTGCGCATGCTGCTTCTCCTGATGATGATGCGGGCCTAGCGGCCCTGGTATTGCGGTTCGCGCCTGGCGAGGAAGGCGGACACCGCCTCCGCATGGTCCTCGGTGTGATGGGCCAGCGCCTGGTAGGCGGCCGACATCTCGAGCAGCGAGTCGAGCCGCATGTGCTGGCCCTCGCGCAGCAGGCGCTTGGTCAGGCGCAGCCCGTGCGACGGATTGGCCGCCATGCGGCGCGCGAGCGCCAGCGCCGCGTCCTGCAGCTGCGCCGCCGGCACGACCTCGGTCACCAGGCCCCACGCCAGGGCGGTGGCGGCGTCGATCGCGTCGCCGGTCAGCGCCATCAGGCTCGCCTTCGGCATGCCGACGATGCGCGGCAGCAGCCAGGCACCGCCGTCGCCCGGCACGATGCCCAGCTTGACGAAGCTCTCGGCGAACTTGGCGCCGTCGGCCGCGATCCGCACGTCGCACATGCAGGCGAGATCGAGGCCCGCGCCGATCGCCGGCCCGTTCAGCGCCGCGATCACCGGGACGTCCAGGTTGTACAGGCAGGTCGGGATGCGCTGGATGCCGTTGCGGTAGCTCTCGCTGACCTCGTACGGCGAGCCGGCGAAGATGCCGCCGCGCTCGGCCATGTCCTTGACGTTGCCGCCCGCGCAGAAGGCGGGGCCGTTCCCGGTCAGGATCACCACCTTGACGCTCCGGTCCAGCCGTACCGCCGCGCACAGGTCGACGAATTCCTGCATCTGCGCCGGCGTGCTCAGGGCGTTGCGCGTCTCGGGGCTGTTCATGCGCACCGTCAGGATCGCGTCCTCGCGCTCGATTTCCAGGAAGGGGGTCATGCGCGCTGCTCCTGCAAGGTGTCGAAACGGCCGTCGGTGACGCCGGGCCAGAAGCCTTCCGGGCCGGCGGCGCAGACCGCCCGTCCGAGCCGCTGCGACCAGGCGCTGGCCGACCCGAACTCGCTGCGCCAGGACCACAGCCGGCGCGTGCTCAGGTGCAGCGAGTGCTCGTGCGTGAAGCCGATCGCGCCGTGCACGGCGTGGGCCACGCTCGCGCCGATGCCGGCCGCCTCGGACGCGCAGATCTTGGCGGCGATCGCCTGCAGCCGCACGATGCGCGTGTCCGCCGCCGCGAACGCCGCCTCGGCCGCCATCACCGCCGCGGCCGCGTGCTCGGCCAGCACCGCCACCTGGTGCTGGATCGCCTGGAAGCTGCCGATCGGCTTGCCGAACTGGACCCGTTCGCCGGCATAGGCGGTGGCCAGTGCCAGCACGCCTTCCAGCGCACCGGCGATCTGGGCCGCGCGCACCATGGCGCCGCCCAGCAGCAGCACGTCCGCCGGCCAGCCCGGCGGCAGGGGCGCCTGCGCGACCGGCACGGCGCCCTCGAACAGCAGCGCCGTACGCGACTCGGCGGCGACGTTGGCGCCATCGCGGCGGCTGGCCGCGCCGGTCGGCAGCAGCACGACGGCCGGCTCGGCGCCGCCGGTCACCGCCACCACCAAAGGCACGGCGTCGCCCCAGGGCACGTCGAGCGCTTCGCCGCTCACCACGCCGTCCCGCAGCCGCAGCGAGCCGGCACCGGCGACGGTGACCGCGCCGTCTGCCGGCGCCAACCCCGCCGCGCCCAGCAGCCAGTTGGCCAGCAGCGCTTCCGGCAGCGGCAGCGGCAGGTTGAAGCGGCCGGCCAGGCGGATCACGCCGCACACGTCGGTCCAGCTGGCGCCCGCCCCGCCCAGCGCCTCGGGCGCCAGCGCCACCGGGAAACCGGACTCCTCGACAGCCGTCCACATCGCTTGCGGCCAGTGGCCATCCTCGCACGCCAGCACCGCAGCGGGGCTGGCCAGGTCGGCGAACAGGCGCTCGACCGTTGAATCGAACATTTGTCTCATGATTAACGCATTCCCAATCCGCGCGCGATGATCCCGCGGAGTATTTCGCGCGTACCGCCGCGCAGTGAAAATGAAGGCGCCTCCTGCATCAGGTAGGCAAGCACGCGGGCATGTTCGGCGCCGCCGCGCGTGGCGGGAGCGACGTCCAGCAGCGCCTCGGCGAGCTCCGGGATATCCTGCTCGAAGGTCGTCCCCAGTTCCTTGACGACCGACGCTTCCCAGGCCGGGTTGCGGCCGGCCGCCAGCTGGGCGGTGACCGCCAGCGACATCTGGCGCAAGGTGATCAGGCGCGCGGTCAGGCGGCCGATGTCCCTGGCCTGCAGCGCGTCCGGGTCGGCGCCGACCGCCCCGACCAGCGACTGCAGCAGCGTGATGGAGCTCAGGAAGCGTTCCGGTCCGCTGCGCTCGAAGGCCAGTTCGGCCGTGACCTGGGCCCAGCCCTGACCCTCGGTGCCGATCAGGGCGCCGGCGCCGAGCGCGACGTCGTCGAAGAACACCTCGTTGAAATGGCTGGCGCCGGTCAGGTCCTTGATCGGGCGGATCGTTATGCCCGGCAGCGACAGGTCGATGATGAACTGCGACAGGCCCTCGTTGCGCCGGCTGTCCGGATCGGTGCGCAGCAGCGCGATCATGTAGTGCGAGCGGTGGGCGTTGGTCGTCCAGACTTTCTGGCCGTTGACGATCCACTTGTCGCCGGCGCGCCGCGCGCTGCTCTTGATCGAGGCCAGGTCGGAACCGGAATTCGGCTCGCTCATGCCGATGCAAAAGAACTGCTCGCCGCGGCAGATCGCGGGCAGGTGGACAACCTTCTGCGCCTCGGTGCCGTAGTGCAGGATCTGCGGGCCGCTCTGGCGGTCGGCGAACCAGTGCGCCGACACGGGCGCGCCGGCGGCCAGCAGTTCCTCGATCACAACGTAGCGGGCGAACGGGCTGGCCTCGGCGCCGCCATAGCGTTTCGGCAAGGCCATGCCGATCCAGCCGCGCTCGCCGAGGCGGCGGCTGAAGCGGGCATCGAATCCCATCCAGGACTCGGCGCGCCGCACCGGCGGGACGTCCGCCAGCGCGTCGGCGAGGAAGCCGCGCACCTCGGCGCGGATCGCCTTGGCCTCGGGCGGGATGGGGCTGTAGGTGAACTGGTCAATGGACATGGTCGCT
Organism: Massilia sp. PDC64; assembly: GCF_900101265.1. Taxonomy (GTDB): domain Bacteria; phylum Pseudomonadota; class Gammaproteobacteria; order Burkholderiales; family Burkholderiaceae_D; genus Telluria. The sequence goes on along the minus strand of NZ_FMZS01000005.1, from coordinate 32,955 downwards.
CATGCTTCGAATGGGCATTGGAGCGATCGCTCCGCGCGCGCCGGCGCGGAACGATCGCGGCGGTGAGGTGTCAGAGCGCGGTCTGCGCGTCGGCGGCGGCGAACATCTTGTTGATGTCGCCCGACGTCACCGGACGGTTCGGGTCGCGTTCCGGCGCCGCGCCACCCAGGCCCAGGGCCGGTTCGGTGCTGACGTGCGTGGCCTGGGCCTTGAGGGCGCCGACCGTGCAGTTTTCCCGGCCCAGGATGGCGAACGGGTCGTACGAGAACTCGCGCATCGCGTTCAGGTGGGTGATCTTGTTGATCACCTCGTCCGACAGGTGCTGCGCCTGCTTCCAGAACACGTCGGCCGAGTGCGGCCAGGTGCAGTCGGAGTGCGGGTAGTCGCATTCCCACGTGACCTTGTCGACGTTGATCGAATCCAGGTTCTTCAGGCCGAACGCATCCTCGATGAAGCAGGTGATGAAGTGTTCGTTGAAGATCTCGCTCGGCTTCTTGCCACCGAAGTTGGAATTGGTCCACTCGTGGTGATGGCTGTGGGTGAAATCCGCGCGCTCGAGCAGGTACGGAATCCAGCCGATGCCGCCTTCCGACAGCGCCATGCGTAGCTTCGGATACTTCTTCCACATCGGCGCCCAGATCCAGTCCGCGGCCGAATTCGAGATCGAGATCGGCATCGAGGTGATCCAGGCGTCGATCGGCGATTCGTCCGACGCGTGGGCGGCCTTAACGCCGGTGCCGATGTGGCAGCAGATGACGACGTCGTTGTCGGCGCACGCCTTCCACAGCGGGTCCCAGTGGTCGTTGTGGATCGACGGGTAGCCGTGCACGGTCGGGTTGTCGGACAGCGTCAGCGCGTGCACGCCCTGGGCCGCGAGGCGCTTGACTTCGGCCGCGGCGGCCTGCATGTCCCACCAGGGCACCATCATCAGCGGGATGAAGCGGCCCGGCGCGGCGTTGCACCAGTCGTGCAGGTGCCAGTCGTTGTAGGCCTGGATCGCGGCGAGGCTGACTTCCTTGTCGTTCATCATCTGGAAGCGCTGGCCGGCGAAGCCCGGGAAAGTCGGGAAGCACAGCGAACCGAGCACGCCGTTGGCGTTCATGTCGTCGACGCGCGCCTTGATGTCCCACGTACCGCGGCGCATCTGCTCGTAGGAGAGCGGCTCCATGCCGTACTCCTCCTTCGGGCGGCCGACCACCGAGTTCAGGCCCATGTAGCCGGTCGCGCGGTCTTCGAACACCCAGACGTCGCGGCCCTTGACGTTCTCGACACGCGGCTGGCGGCCCTTGAATTTGGCGGGCATGTGGCGGTCGAAAGCGCCGCGCGGTTCGATCGCGTGGTCGTCCACGCTGACGAGGATCAGGTCTTCAAATTTCATGTTTGTCTCCAAGGAATGGAATACGCTCCAATGCGGAACGGCTTTCTTCTGCCGTCAATTCTAGAACAGAATCCGGATTTTTTTAAACACTTTTTTAGATTCTGTTCATAAAAAATTTCGAAGCGTTCAATCCCAGACCACGTGGACGTGCTTCGGCCCGCGCAGCTGGGCGCCCGTGATACGGGGCGGCGGCTGGTCCGGATCCAGCCGCAGGTTGGGCATCAGGTCGAGCACGGCGTTGACCGCGACCTGCAGTTCGGTCTTGGCGATGAACTGGCCGATGCACATGTGCGGGCCGAAGCCGAAGCCGAACGACGGCTTGGGTTTGCGGTCGATATCGAATTCCTCGCTGCGCTCGAAAGCCTCCTCGTCGCGGTTGGCGGACGTGACGATGCACTGGACCATGGCGCCTTTCGGGATCGCCATGCCGGCCAGTTCCAGGTCCTGCGCCGCCTGGCGCACCTTGAACGTGGCCACCGGCTCGAAGCGGATCGCCTCGTCGATGGCTTTCGGCACCAGGCTGCGGTCGGCCCGTACGCGGGCCAGCAGTTCGGGGCGCTCCAGCAGCAAGGTCATCAGGGTGCCGAAGGTGCGCGTGGTCGTCTCCGCGGCGGCCGGCAGCAGCGAGCGCACGAACGTCGTGACTTCATGGTCGTCGAAGCGGCGGCCATCGCTTTCGGCGCGGATCAGGCGGCTGATGAGGTCGTCGCTCCGGGCACCGTTGCGGCGCACTTCCACCACCGCCTCGAGCGTGGCGTCGTACAGCGCCTTGGCTGCCTCCATGGCGGCCTTGCGCGCTTGCGCGGCCTTCTCGGCATCGACCTGGGGACCGGCCAGGATCGCCAGCGCCCATGCCGCATATTGCTTGATCTTCTCGGGGTCGTTGCCGGGGAAGCCGATCAGCGCATAGATCAGGCGGATCGGGAACAGCAGGCCGAACTCCATCAGGTCGGCCTTTTTGGCCGCCGCCAGCGGCTGCAGGAATTCCGTGCGCACGATCGGGTCCATCTTGGTGTCGCGCCAGCTGTTCACGACCTCGGGCATGAAGATCGGCTGCAGCAGCGCGCGCGCCTTCTTGTGGGCCTCGCCGTCCATGCCGGTGAGGATCAGGCCGTCGAAGAAGGAGCCAAGGCCCTCGGCGATGAAGCCGCTGGTGTAGTTGGCGGCGTCGCGCAGCACCGCCATCACCTCCTTGTACTTGAACACCGTGAAGGTCGGGCGGTTCGGATCCAGCCCGGCGATGTTCGGCACCCCGAGCTTGCCCATGAAATTCTCGGCGATGATCGGCGAGTTCCTGCGCATGTCGCGGTAGATCGCGTGCAGGTCGACGTCCTCGCCGCGGTAGTTGTCGGCCACGCCCGAATAGGCGCTCTCCAGGCTCACTTTGCTTGCACTGCTCATTGTCATCCTCCATTGGTCTGGCCCGGACATCGCCCGGGTCTAATTTGAACACTTTTCGAGATAGTGCTCTATTTATGGAGAATTGCCAAGCAATATGCGCCGGCCGGCGCCGATTTCAGGGGATCATCAGCCCGCCGTCCACCGCCAGCGTCTGGCCGGTGATGAAGCGCGCGCCCTCGCCCATCATGAACACGACGAAGGGCGTCATGTCGCGGTCGGGATCGCCCAGCCTGCCGCCGAGCGGAATCAGGCCGGCCATCATGCGGTCGTGGTCGGCCAGCGCGGCGGCGTCCATGCGCGCGCGGTGCGCCTCGTACATCGGCGTCCACATGCCCGGCGCGGCGGCGTTGACGCTGATGCCGTGGCGCCCCCATTCCTTGGCCACGGTCCGGGTCCAGCCCAGCACCGCCGCCTTCGCCGCCGAGTAATGGGCGCAGCCGGGCAGTCCCATGACGCCTGCGGCCGAACCGAAGTTCAGGATGCGCCCGCCGCGCTCGCGCAGGTACGGGAAGGCGGCCTGGTTGGTGTTCAGGGTGCCGCGCGCGTTCACGTCGAACATCAGGTCCCAGTCGGCGTCGGCGATCGATTCCGCGGGCGCCGCGCGCTCGATGCCGGCGATGTTGACCAGGCCGTCGAGACCGCCCAGCCACGCCATGGCCTCCCGGAACGCGCCCTCCACCTCGCCGCGCAACCGCACGTCGCAGTGGAAGTAGCTGGCCGCCCCCGGCCCGGCCGCGTCGGCACGTGCCGCCTGCTCCCGTCCCGCGGCGTCGTTCACGTCCATGGCGGCGACCCTCGCCCCGGCCGCGACCAGGCCGCGCAATACGCTGGCGCCGATGCCGCCGGCGGTGCCGGTGACGATCAGGCGCTTGCCTTCGAGTGTCATGCTCTCTCCCCTGTCAAACCTCGCGATGGAAACGGATGGCGCGCGCCTGCAGGCTGCCCAGCCCGAGGGCGCCCGCCATCAACCAGAACAGAACCGCCGCGCCGGCGCCGGTGCCGATCGCGCCGAACACCAGCGGCATCACGGCCATCGACGCGTGCAAGGTCATCGAGCGCAGCGCCAGGGCCTCGCCCTGGCGTTCGGGCGGCGTCGCGTCGTGCAGGCTGGCCAGGATGGCCGGCTGCACCAGGCCCAGCCCGATGCCCAGGATGGCCGCGCAGGCCGCCATGGCCCAGGCACTGTGGAACAACGGATAGGCCGCGAACACGGCGCAGGTGAGCAGCAGCGCGCCGCACAGCAGCGCGTGGCGCGACAGGCGCGCCGCGACCAGCGGCATCAGCAGGCGCACCATCATCGACGCCACGGCGTAGGCCGCGAGCACGAGCGCCAGCGCGGACGCGTTCAGGCCGCGCTCGACGCCCAGCAGGGGCAAGGCGAAACCGTGCACGTCCCAGCTGACCGACACCACCCAGCTGATGAAGACGAGCCGGCGCACGGACGCCAGCCGCAGCAGGTGCCACGCCGAGGTCTTGCGCGCACCGGGCGCGGGCGCCGGCCGCGGCGCCTCGCGCGGCACCGCCTGCGCCGCCAGCAGGGTGGCGACGGGCAGCAGCGCCAGCGCGAGGAAGGCGGCGGAAAATCCGGCGCGGTCGATCAGGAAGCCCGCCAGCATCGGCCCGAACAGGCCGGCCAGCGCCGGCGCGAGCGCGATCCAGCTGAACACGCGCAGGCGCTCGCCGTCGCTGCGGGCGAGCCGGCTGGCGCTGCGCTGGATCGCGATCATGCCGAAGCCCGCCCCGGCCCCGCACAGGGCGGCTGCGGCGCACAGCGTGAAGCGGTTCTGCAGCGCGGCCGCCAGCAATGTGCCGCCCAGCGAACACAGGGCGGCGAGGCGCACCGGCAGGTGATAGCCGCGCCGGTCCGCCAGGCGCCCGGCCGGCAGCGCCAGCAGCGCCGGAAACAGCGCGAACATCGTCATCACCAGGCCTACCGACCAGGCGGAATGCCCAAGCCGCAGCACGTTCAGCGGCGCAGCCAGGCGCACGCCCTGCACGCACGCATGCAGGCCGACCTGGCAGGCGACCATGGCGGCCAGCGCCGGACGCATGCCGCGCGCCGCCGCTGTGTCGTGGGTGTCCGCCGCGGGACTATGCATGGCCGGCCTCGATGGCTTCCCGCGCCTGTTCCAGCAGCCGCACCGCGGAGGCATGGTGCGCATCGCCGGTGGCGCGCGCGGCCTGGCCGGCGCACGCGCGGGCGTGGCTCGCCTCGAGCATGATGGCGAGCTTGAAGCGCGCCAGCGCGACGTACCAGTCGATGGCCCCCAGGTCGCGCCGGCTGCCGGCGCCGTAGCGCTCGACCAGTTTGGCCGGCGCCGCCAGCCCGGCCGCGGGGGCGATGCGGATCGTGCCCGCGCCGCGGCCCTGCGCGTCCGGCCAGGTGGCGACCAGCCAGCCCAGGTCCAGCAGCGGATCGCCGACGGTGGCCAGCTCCCAGTCGATGATGGCGGCCAGGCGCGGACTGTCGCGCCGGAACATGACGTTCCCGAGGTGGTAGTCGCCGTGCAGGATGCCCGGCGTGAACCGGGCCGGCACGCGTTCGCGCAGCCACTGCGCCACGTCGTCCAGCCCGGGCAGCGCGTGCGGCCCCGGCCAGCCGGCATAGTGGCGGCAGTCGTCGAGATGGCGCAGCCAGCGCGGCACCTGGCGCTCGAGGAAGCCGTCGGGCTTGCCGAAATCGGCCAGGCCGGCCTCGCGCGGGTCGATCTCGCCGAGGCGCAGCAGGCCGTCGACCATCGCCAGTCCCATCTGCCGGCGCCACGCCGCGTCGCCGGCGTACGGCGGCGGCAGCGGGTGCGGCGTGGCGGTGAAGCCGTCCACCGGCATCATCAGGTAGAACGGCACGCCCAGCACCGCGTCGTCGTCGCAACTGGCGATCAACGCGGCGTGCGGCACCGCGCTGCACGCCAGCGCCCGCAGCACCCGCGCTTCGCGCAGGAAGCCGCGCCGGACGTCCGGGCCGGCCTCCGGCCTCGGGCAACGCAGCACGTACTCGGCGCCGACGGCCCGCCGGAAGCGCAGCAGGATGTTCTGGGTGCCGCCGGTCAGCGGGGTGGCGCTGCCAACCGGCCCTTCGCCGAGGCCGAGCACGTCCATCCAGCGCGCGAGCGCGTGCAGGTCGAGCGCGGCGCCCCACGCCGCGTGGGATGCGGCGGCACTCACGATGGCTCCGTGCCGAATCTGACCGCCGCCGCCGCGGCCGCGGTCGGGCGGTGATAGGCCGGGAACAGCGCGTCGCTCGGCGCGTAGTCGCGCAGCAGCTGCCGCGCGAGCGTCACCTTGTGCACCTCGGTCGGCCCGTCGGCCAGTCCCATCTGGTAGGCGCGCACGATCATGCCGACGAACGGCATCTCGTTCGAGACGCCGATCGACCCGTGCACCTGCAGGGCGCTGGAGGCGATGTCGTGCAGGACCTTCGGCATGCTCGCCTTGACCGCCGCGATATCCTTGCGGACCTTCTGGTAATCGTGGTACTTGTCGATGCGCCACGCCGTGCGCATCACGAGCAGGCGGAACTGCTCGAGCTGGATCCAGGCGTCGGCGATCTTTTCCTGCACCATCTGCTTGTCCGCCAGCAGCGAGCCCTGGGTGCTGCGCGACAGCGCCCGCTCACACAGCGCATCGAGCGCCTTCTGCGCCTGGCCGACGACCCGCATCGCGTGGTGCACGCGCCCGCCGCCCAGGCGCACCTGGGCGATCGCGAAAGCTTCCCCGGGCGCGCCCAGCATGCAGTCGGCGCCGACGCGGACCCGGCGGAAGTCCAGGTAGGCGTGGGTCGCCTCGGGGTCGTCGGCGACGCCGACGTTGCGGATGATCTCGATGCCCGGCGTATCGGCCGGCACCACGAACATGCTCATGCCGCGGTAGGGCGAGACCGCCGGATCGGTCACCGCCATCACGATGTAGAACGCGGCGTAGCGCGCGTTAGACGCGAACCACTTCTGGCCATCGATCATCCAGCCGTCGCCGTCGCGCACGGCGCGCGAAGTGAACACCTTCGGGTCGGCGCCGCCCTGCGGCTCGGTCATGGCGAAACAGGAGACGACCTCGTTGGCCAGCAGCGGTTCGAGGAAGCGCCGCTTCTGTTCCGGCGTGCCGTAGGCGGCGAGGATCTCGCAATTGCCGGAATCCGGCGCGTGGGCGCCGAACACGATCGGCGCGAACAGCGCGCGTCCGAGGATCTCGTTCATCAGGCCCAGCTTGACCTGGCCGTAGCCGGCGCCACCCAGTTCGGGACCGAGGTGGCAGGCCCACAGCCTGCGCTCCTTCACCTGGCGCTGCAGCGGGCGCACCAGCTGCGCGAAACGCGGGTCGTGGATGTTCCACGGGCTGCCCAGTACATGTTCGAGCGGTTCCACCTCGTCGCGCACGAACTGCGCCATCCAGTCCAGCTCCGCCTGGAAGGCCGGATCGGTCTCGAAATCCCATGCCATGTCGTTGTCTCCCGATGTGATAAGTTCGTTCGCGCGGCTCAGGCCAGCAGCAGGCCGCCGTCGACCAGCAGCGTCTGGCCCAGCATGTAGGCCGCCAGCGGCGACGCGAGGAACAGCGCGGCCCCGGCCATGTCGGCCGGCGTGCCGAGCCGGCCCAGCGGGATCTTGCGCAGCGCCGACTCGAGCCGGTCCGGGTGGTCGGTCGTCACGCGCGTGAGCTTGGTGGCGACCAGGCCCGGTGCGATGCCGTTGACCCGGATGCCGTCGCGCGCCCAGGCTTCGCCCAAGGTGCGCGTGAGGCCGAAGGCGCCGGTCTTGGACGCGTTGTAAGCCGGCGTGCCGACGGTCGAGTGGAAGGCGGCGGCCGAGCTGACGATGATCATCGTGCCCCCGGCCCGCGCCAGCATGCCGTGGAAACGGTCGCCGCAGGCCATCAGGCTCACCAGATTGACGTTGACGACCTCGCGGAACGCCTCGACCTTGAATTCCTCGCGCCGGTAGCGCACGGTGCCCTGGGCGCACACCAGGACGTCGAGCCGGTCGAAGGCCGGCGTCGCCGCCGCCACCTCGGCGGCGTTGCCGACGTCGACCCGGGCGTAGTGCAGGCCGGCCAGGTCGGAACCCTCCGCCGCGTCGTAGTCGGCGGCGCGGGGACGGGTGCCCCACACGTGCACCTCGGCGCCGCGCGCGCGGAACGCCTGGGCGATGCCGTTGCCGATGCCGCTGGAACCGCCGACGACCAGCACGGTCTTGCCTGAAAAATCGAGTTCGTTCATGGGTTATCCAATCGATGGGTTCGGGCTGCTGCTCAGGCCCTGTCGTTCGAGCGCCGCGACCTGGGCCGCGTCGAGGCCGAGCAGGTCCCAGACTTGCCGGCTGTGTTCACCGAGCGCCGGCGGCGCGCGGTCCAGCGCCAGCGGCAGGTCGCCGAAATCCCAGAATGCGCCGACCTGCTCGAGCTCCCCGTACACGGCATGGCGATAGCGCGCATGCAGGCCGGCGGCAGCATGGCCGGGATCGTCGTAGAAGGTGTCGCCCTGCTGTTCCAGTGCCGGCTCGGCCGGCACGCCGGCGGCGCGCAGCCGCGCCAGCGCGTCCGCGCGCGGCAGCGCGGCGAACCAGGCCTCGCGTTGCGCGGGCGCCCCGGCCAGGCCGGCCAGGGCCCGTGCTTCGCCCTCGTCCAGCGCCGCCAGCGCAAGCCAGCCATCCCGGCAGCGGTACAGGCGGTGATCGGGCGAGACGCCGGTCTGCGCCGCGTCCAGGGGGGCGACCGGCGTGACCGTGCCGTCGGCCAGCATCACGGCCTCCGCGACGGTCGGCAGGGTGGCGCCGAGCAGCGACGCCGCGACCGACTGCCCTTCCCCGCCGTCGTCGCGCCGGTACAACGCCAGCAGCACGGCGAACACCGAGGACAGGGCGGCAAGATAGTCGCCGACCCCGAAGCGCAGCCACATCGGCGGATTGCCGGCGCCGCCGCATGCCGTCTCCCAGCCGCACGCCGCCTGCATCAGCTGGTCGAAGCCCGGCCAGTCCTTCCGTTCACCCGCCGGGCCGTACGAACTGATATGGCAGAACACCAGCGACGGATTGATGTGCCTGAGGGCCGCGTCATCCACGCCGAGCTTGCGCGCGGCCGGCATGCGGATATTGTGGTGCACTACGTCGGCCCAGCGCACGAGGGCGGCCAGCGCGGGCGCCGCGTCGGGCGCGCCGAGCTTGAGCGTGACGCCCAGCTTGCCGCGCTGCGTGCCGGCGAAGACGCGTTCCAGGCGCCGCATCGCGTCGCCCGTCGGCGGCTCGACCTTGATCACGTCGGCGCCGAGGTCCGCCAGCAGCATGGTGGCGAAGGGACCGGCGAGGTAGGCGCCCAGGTCGAGGACCTTGATGCCGGCCAGCGGCGGCGAGGCGGCGGCCGACGCGGGCGCTGCTGGTTCGCGTCCGGGTAAATCCGTCGGCGCCGGCGCCGGCTCGAGTTCCCGGAGCGGCCCGCGCACCCGCGGCGGCGGCGCGCTCAAGTAGGCCGGCCCCGGCTGCCACACCGTGCCGCGCCGCGGGTCGTCGAGAGCGACGGCATAGCCGTTCACCCGCGCCTGTTCGCTGGCATAGATGGCGCCGAACGGCGCCGCGACCTGGGCGGCGACGTCGTGCGCCCAGAAGTGCTCGACCCACGCCTGCGCGGGACGGGTCGCCATGATCGCCTTGTTGGCGCCGAAATTGGGCGCCACGTGGCTCGGCGGGTATTTTGCGTTCTCGGCCGCCACCGCCGCCGGCCCCATGGCCGCCAGCGCCTCCGCCATCCAGGGCGCCGCGTCGGGCGAATAATGGACGTGAACCCAATTGCCGTCCAGGCAGCGATGCAGCGGGATCGGCGTGCTCTTCGACAGTCCCCGCGCGAACGCCGGCGTCGGCCGTTGCGCGCGCGCCCAGTGCATGCCCATCGGCGCCAGCGCCGCCTGGGCCAGGCTCGTATGGGCGGCACCGCCGCGGCCGTCGCGGCGCCGCGCGATCAGGCGCGCCATCACCCCGATGGCGCAGAACCACGCGGCCAGCCAGCCGGCGAACGGCATGCGCACGAAGACCGGGCCGGCGCGGTGGCCCGGCTGCTCGTCGAGCAGGCCGAGGCGCGCCAGCACCAGGGTCTCGCGCGCAGGAGACGCCGCCAGCGGGTGGCGGCGCGGCCAGCCGCCGATGGCGGAAACGACCAGGCCCGGGTAGGTCCGGGCGAGCGCCGCATCGTCCAGGCCGAGCTCCTGCGCCCGCGCGGGGGCGAGGCCGTGCAGCAGCACGTCGGCGCCGTCCAGCAGTTGCGCGAGCGTCGCGCGCCCGGCCGCGCCGTCGAGATCGAGCGCCATGCGCCGCTTGCCGCGGTTGAGCACCGAGAACAGCACCGAGCCGGCGGCGGGCGCGCCGCCCGGCGGCTCGATCCGGATCACCTCGGCGCCGGCTTCGGACAGTTGCAGGCCGGCCGCCGGGCCGGCGATCGTCCCGGCCGGCTCGTCGCAGGCCAGCTCGATCACGCGGATGCCGTGCAGGATCGGCCGGCCGGTCACGGCGCGTCCTCGTAGGCCTGCTGCACATACGTCATGCGCCCGCCGGCCAGCATCAGCGCGCAGAACATGTTCAGCTCGACAATTTCGGGAATGGTGAAATGGCACTCGAGCGACGCGAACAGCGCGTCGTCGATGGCCGTGTAGTCGCCCGCGAACAGCTCGGCGTAGCGCAGCGCGGCCTGCTCGGCCGGTGCGAAGCGGTCCGAGTCCGCGGCCAGGCAGGCCAGGTCGTCCGCATCGACGCTGTCATCCTTGCGCGCGAGCTGGCAGGCCTTGCAGTTCGTGATCGCCGCGATCCGCAGCCGCACCAGCTCCTTCAGGCGGCCGGGCAGCACGCCGCGCAGGTGCATGGCTTCCAGGGTGGCGAGCCAGGACGCCGCCGCTTCCGGCCGGTGCGCCCAGACCTGGACCGGCAGCGTGGTGCTGAGCATGCGGCTGGCGCGCCCGCGCGCGACCGCCGCGCCCAGGTCCGGCGGCAATGCGTCCAGCGGCACCGGCGGCACGCGGCTCATGGCGCCGCCCCTGCCACGTCGTACGGAAGTCCGGCCATGCTTGTCTCCCTCCCGGATTTATTGAACAAATTTTTTATTTGTGTTCAATATAAACGCGTTTCCGGAAATTGTCGACGTTCTTGTGCATTCACCCGTGCCGGATGAAGTAGCGCACCAGCAGCCTGCCGTCCGGCTCGAAGCGATACAGCTCGATGGTGTCGATAACCGTGCCGTCGCGTCGCGACCTGTTGCGGTTGTGGCAGGCCGCCTCGGCGCCGTTGACGATGAGCGTCACCTCCTCGATCTCGATGGCGGCGTTCTGCCGTTCCCACATCGCATCCAGCACCGGCCAGCCGTCCGTGGCCGGGCGGCCGACGTACTCGATGGCCAGGCCGCCGGCCGCGGCCGCGCGGTACGCGGCGAGGAAGCCGTCCCGGTCGCCGGCATTCCAGCAGGCGACCTGAGTGTGCAGGAAGTGGCGGATGGCGTCGGTGTTCATGCTCATGCCGGTTCTCCCGCGCCGGCCGGGCGCACGTCGCGCGCGCTGCCGTTGCGCCGGTCCGTCTCGCCCCAGCCGAGCGAGCGGTCCGGCGTGCGCGTATCGCCGCGGCGCCGCCAGCGGCCTTCCTGCTGGGCCGTGATCGGGAAGCCGCCGACGAAATCGATCATTTCGCCCTTGGGATCGGGCACGAATTCCCACGTTTCGACGCCGCCGACGACGATGTGCGCGCGCTCGACGAAATAGCTGCCCGGCTTGTGCACGACCTCGCCCTCGACGTCCGTGGTGCAGCGGATCTCGCCTTTCTCGTTCTGGAAGATGGCGTAACCGAGCCTGCCATGGCCGACCATGAAGGAGCCGAGGTCCCAGCTGCCGTCCGTATAGACCGTGGCGAAGGTCCACCAGATCACGTGCATGCCGTGGTTGACCACCAGGTCCTTCTTGAAATGGATGGCGCCGCCCTCCGCCATCCAGGCCTGGTCCAGCGTGATGAAGCCTTTCACGGCCCGGCCTTCGCACATGCCGGCGACGTCGTACAGCTGCGAGACGTAGAACGTGCCCCAGTCGCGTCCCGGCAGATACCACTGCATGCCTTGGCCGAGCAGGCGCCCTTCCAGTGCGAACAGCCCTTCTTCGCGCCAGCTGAAGTGCGTGCCGGACGCCGTGATCCGCCACGGATTGCCCGCCTCGTCCGCATGGCTGGACCAGCCGGCGGTGTCGCCGTCCAGCCAGCGCCGCGGGAACATGGTCGGCGCCTGCGCGGCGCTGCGCGCCTGGTCGATGCGCACGTGCATGCCGTCGCCGCTGCGCGTCGACTGGTAGATGAACTTGGTCGGATTCGGGCTGCTGCCCGGCGCGTTGAGCGCGCGCACCATCGCGTAAATGGCGCCCTCGCCGTCGCGCACGCAGCCGAAGGGCATATGCTTGGTCAGCTTCAGGCCGAAGTGGTCGCGCAGGTCGGCCAGGCCGGCGCCCGTCACCTTCTGCGGCCCCACCAGGCATTGGTAATCGAAGTCGGCGCGTTCGGGCACGGTCTTGTATGTCTGCATGGCGTTCAGTCCCAGAGTACGTGGATGTGGGCGGCGCCGCGCAGCTGGGCGCCTTCGATGACGGGCGCCGGCATGTCCGGATCGAGGCGCAGGCCGGGCAGCAGGTCGAGGATGGCGTTGACGGCGCAGGCCAGTTCCAGCTTCGCGACGAACTGGCCGATGCACATGTGCGGTCCGAAGCCGAAGCCGAACGAGGGCTTGACCTTGCGGTCGATGTCGAATTCGTCGGGCCGCTCGAACACGGCCTCGTCGCGGTTGGCCGAGGCGACCATGCACTGGATGAACGACCCCTTGGGAATCGTCACGCCGTGGAATTCGACGTCCCGCGCGGTCTCGCGCACCTTGAACGTGGCGACCGGCTCGAAGCGCACCGCCTCGTCGATCAGCTTCGGCACCAGGCTGCGGTCGGCGCGCACCCGCGCCTGCAGGCCCGGTGTGGTCAGCAGCAGGGTCATCACGGAGCTGAACGTGCGGGTCGTGGTCTCGCCGGCCGCCGGCAGCAGGGAACGCACGAACGTGGTGACCTCGTGGTCGTCCAGCCTGCGCCCCTGGTGTTCGGCGCGCAGCAGGCGGCCGATCAGGTCGTCGCCCCGGCTGCCGTCCGCGCGCCGCCGCACCACCACCTCGAGGATCGCGTCGTACAGCAGCTTGACCGCGATCCCGGCGTTGCGGCGCGCCTCGCCGGCCTTGGCGGGATCGATCTGGTTACCGCCGACCATCGCCAGCGCCCAGCCGGCGTAGCGTCGATAGGCGTCCGGGTTATCGGTCGGGAAGCCCATCAGCGCATACATCTCGCGGATCGGGAACTCGAGGCCGAATTCCATCAGGTCGGCCTTTCCGCGCGCGGCCATCGGTTCGAGGAAATCCTTGCGGATGACGGCGTCGATCTGGTCGCGCCATTTGTTCACCGTCTCGGGCATGAATGCGGGCTGCAGCAGCGCGCGCACGTCGCGGTGCTGGTCGCCGTCCATGGCCAGGATGATCAGGCCGTCGAAGAACGCGCCCAGTCCCTCGGCGATGAAGCCGCTGGTATACGCCGAGGCGTCGCGCAGCACCGCCATCACGTCCTGGTGGCGGAACAGCGCGAAGGTCGGGCGCGTGCCCTGCTGCATGCCCGCATTGGTCGGCACGCCGAACTGGCGGATGAAGTCGCCGACAAAGATCGGCGAGCGCGCCCGCGCCGCGCGGCAGGCTGCGTGGATGTCGCCTGTGCCCTTGTAGGTGTCGGATACCGCCGAATAGGCGCTCTCCAGGTCGATGGTGTCGGTACTCATGATGTCTCCTCGCGTCCATGGCCGCGCCCGGCGGATATGAACATGTTATCGAATGGTGTGCACATCTTAGAGGGCCGCGGCGGCCGTCGCCATCGACTTTATTTGACGCCGAGTCAAGCGGCATGCGATAACATGGGCTGTTTCCACCGATTCCGCGACCATGGCCGACCTGCCGGACACCCGCAACGACCTCCCCGCCTGCGCCGCCGGCAGCGCGGCGGCGAAGGCGCCGCCCAACAAGCGCGACACGCTCCGGCGCATCACCGGCGCCGCGCGCCGCGAGTTCGCCGCGCGCGGGCTGGCGGATGCGCGCGTGGACGACATCGCCCAGGCCGCGGGCGTGACCAAGCAGCTGGTGTACCACTATTTCCGCAGCAAGGAAGAGCTGTTCGGCTGCGTGCTGGACGAGTCGTCGGCGCAGGCCATGGCCACGCTGCTGGAACAGGACCTGGACCACCTGCCCCCGCGCGACGCTCTGCGCGCCCTGCTCGACAACATGCTGCGGCCTTACCACGACGGCGAATTGCGCGCGCTGGCGCAGGAAGGCATCCGCTACCACGAGAGCCATACCACGCCGCGCAACAGCTTCACGGGCATGGCGCCGCAATTGAACGAGAAGATGCGCGCGACGCTGGCGCGCGGGGTGGCGAGCGGTGATTTCCGCTCCGACGTCGACGCCGACCTGCTGCTGGCGATGGCGGCGCTGGCGACGACCAGCGCCTATGTCAACCGCTACACGGTGGCGACGCTGGCCGCGCTCGACGTGGCCGACCGGGCGGATGCCGAGACCTGGCGCCGTTTCGCGGTCGCCTTCGTGCTGGCGGCGGTCGAGCGCGAGCGCGGTACGCTCGATCCGCTGACGCGCGCCGGGCGCTAGCGCCGGCCCAGGAAGCGCTCGACGCGGCGCGCCGCGATCCGCCCCGGCAGGCCGTTGATGCCGCCGCCCGGGTGCACGCCCGCGCCGCCGAGGAACAGGCCGGCGACCGGCAGCGTATCGCCCCCGAGTCCCGCCGCCGGGCGCATCAGCGCGCTGCGCGCCGGATTCGTATCGATGTGCACCACGCAGCCGCGATGCACGTTCAGCCGCGCCGCGAGGTCGGGGGCGGCCTCGATGCGGCGGCCGATCTCGCCCTCCTTCAATCCGTCCATGTAGGCGGCCGCGTGGTCGATCGCCTGCTGCCCGACCCGGTCGCGGATCGCATCCCAGCCCTCGCGCGGCTCGACCGGCATCGCCACCGGGTACAGGTAGACGACGTCCTGGCCGGGTGGCGCCTGGCCGGGATCGACGGCGGACGGCGCGGTGATCCACAGGTAGGGCAGCGCGGACACCTCGCCGCGCGCGGCGCAGCGGAAGTTGTCCAGCACCGCCTCGGCGGTACCGATCAGCAGCACGCTCTTGCGCAGGCTGAGGCCGTCGGGACGCAGCGCCTCGTGGCGCGCATAGGCGACCTGGCGCGACAAGGCGACGTCCACCTTCAGCGGCGACGCGCCATGGGCATTGGCGGGCGCCAGCGCGACCCGGGTCAGCGTACGGCGGTCGAGCGCGCCGGGCGTGACCATCTCGAGCGCCATTTTCGGATGGATCGACGCGACCACCGCGCTCGCCTGCACCAGCCTGCCGTCCGCCAGGCGCACGCCGCCGGCCCGGCCGCCGCGCGCGACGATCTCGGCGGCCGGCGCCGACAGCAGGATGTCGCCGCCCAGCTCGCGCAGCCGTGCTGCGAGCGCATCCGACAACGTCTGCATGCCGCCGACCGGACGGCCCAGGCCGAAGCGGTGGATGAAACCCAGCAGCGCAAAGTAGATGCCGGTCGTCTCGGCGGCGATCGGACCGGCCGCGCCCAACAGGCAGCACAGGGCCGACTGCGTCACCGGGTGTTCGAAGCGTTCCACGATCGACGTGTAGGCCGGGCTGCCGATCAGCGCCATCAGTTCGGGTTTCAGCTTGCGGTGCTTCAGCAGGGAGCGCAGCGACTGCCACTTGGCGCCGAGGTTGCGCCGCGCCGGATCGACGCGCATCATCGGGATCGCGATGTCGATGAACGCATCGACGAGCTTCATCAGCACCAGGAACTGGTCGGCGTCGCGTGCCGAGAAACGCCGGATCTCGGCCGCCGTCTGCGCGGCGCTGCGGCCGAACACCAGCGAACTGCCGTCGGGGTGGAGGTAAACGTAGCCGGGGTCCATGTCGACCTGGCGAAACCCGTGGCGCTCGAGCTGCAGCTCGCGCGGCATCATGGGATGCACGCGCAGCGACATCAGGTCGAGCGCGCACGGATGGACCAGGTGGCGCGGGGCCTCCGGGATCAGGTAGCCGCTGGAGGCCATGCCGCCGACCTTGTCGCGCGCCTCGATGACCACCACCTTCCTGCCGGCTTGCGCCAGGTAGCAGGCGGCCGCCAGGCCGTTGTGCCCGCCCCCGACGATCGCCGCGTCGTACTGCTTCGTTCCCGTCATGCTGTCTCCTCCCGCTCGCGCGGATCGTGTCGTTATCGGTATCCCGTCCGGGACATGCCCGTCCGGGGCGATTGGAACACGGCGGCGCCGCCGTGCGACAGCGCAACGGTTTGACTGCGGGTCAAAGCATGGCTAGCGGCGCGCCACCCGTCCCGAGAGCAGCATGAGGACGAAGCGCTCGATGCGGCGCATCAGGTTGCGCCGGTCAGGGCCGGCCGGCACCAGCACGTCGCTCATGATGTAGCGCACCATCAGCTCGCACACGAGCTCCCGGTCGATCACGATGCCGTGCCGCTCTTCCCACGCGTCGAACACGATTCCCAGGATGTCCTGGAAGCGGTGCACCGAGTCGGCGAAGATACGCTGCAGCCAGCGCGTCGCATAGTCCGGCGCCACCAGCAGCAGACGCCGCGCGCGGCTGTTCTCGAGATAGTCGTCGATGAATTCGATCAGCGCCTGGAAGCGCTCGTCCGGGTCGGTCGAAGCCGCAGTTTTCTGCAGGGTGGTATGGAACTGGTCGCGCTTGTGGCGCGAAAAGGCGTCCAGCAAGTCGTCCTGCGACGAGAAATAGCGATAGAAGGTGCCGCGCGAAATACCGACTTCGTCGCACACGTCGAGGATAGAAATGCGCTCCGCCCCCGAGCGCAGGATGATCTCCTCGGTGACCGCCAGGATCTTGGCGATGGTCTCGCTCGAACGCTTGTTCAGCTTGACCTTCGGCGCGGCTTTCGCCCCCACCTTGGCGGCCGTCTTGGCAGCGGGCCTGGCGGACGGCCTCGCTGCCGGCGCATCGGCCTGCGCGGCCGGAGGCCTGGCGCTGCTCTTGGCTGCCGGCCTGGCTACCCGCTTGACCGGCTTGTCGGACGCCGGATCGGCCGCGGGCGCGGCGCGCCTGGCTACCGCCCTGGCGCTGGTCACGGTCTTGGCGGCCGCTTTCGGCTTGGGCGCCGCCGTCTGTTTCGCTGCTTTGGCTGGAGCGGTCATCGATTTCTTCGCAAACGTTTTTCGAATCGCGATTGTAGCGCAAGGCCACCGGTGCGAAAAGCGCACAGGCGACAGATCGAAACCATTTTCTTTGACACTTTTCGCATTTCTGTTTATATTCCGAACATAAATAATCGCAAAACAGGAGACGACATGGCAGGCATGGGCAATCCCGATACGTGGTCGGTGGGTCAACAGGACACGGTCATCGCCGCGCTGGACAGGGCAGTGACGGCGCACCCCGACCGCGTACTGTTCGACTTTGGCGGCAAACTGACCACTTATGGCGAATTCGACCAATTGACGACGCGCCTGGCGCATTCGCTCGCCGGACTGGGCGTGCGCGCGGGCGATACCCTCCTCACGATGCTGGACAATAATCTCGACGCGGTGGCGGGCTGGATCGCGGCGAACAAGCTGTGCGCGGTCAGCGTGCCCGTGAACACGGCCCTGCGCGGCGAATTCCTGCGCCACCAGATCGCCGACTCGAAGGCGCGCATCCTGATCTGCGAAGCGGACTACGTCGAGCGCATCACCCAGGTGGCCGAGGGCCTGCCGGACGCCGCCCTGCTGCTCTATCGCGGCACGCTGGACAAGCTGCCGCCCTGCCCGTTCCGGATCGCCGCGCTCGACGAGCACCGCGGCCACGACGACGAGCCGATCGCGGCGAAGCCGGCACCGTCCGACCTGGCCTGCATCGTGTATACCTCCGGCACCACCGGCCCGTCGAAGGGCTGCATGCTGAGCTATAACTATATGTGCAACCTGGCGCGCCTGCAGTTGCGCGCGGGCCCGGCGACGGCCGACGACGTCACGATCACCCCGCTGCCGCTGTTCCACATGAACGCCATGTGCGTCGGCGTGCTGTCGAACATCCTGGTGGGTGCGCGTGTCGCGATCGTGCCGCGCTTCTCGGTATCGAATTTCTGGCCCGAAGTCGAGCGCAGCGGCGCCACCATCGCGTCGATCCTCGGCGGCATGGGCGGCCTGCTCGCCCAGGCGCCGGACAGCGAGGCGGCGCGGCGCTGCTTCGGCCGGATCCATACCGTGCGCGGCAACCCGTTCACCGAAGAGACGAAGAAGATCTGGCGCGAGCGCTTCGGCGCCCGGCAGGTCGGCGGCAACGGCTACGGCCTGACCGAGGCCAGCGTCATCACCTCGCTGCCCGGCGGGGAATACGCGGCGCCCGGTTCCTCCGGCAAGCGCATCCCGGACTTCGACGTGCGCATCGTCGACGACCTCGATCGCGAACTCCCGGCCAATACGCCGGGCGAGATCGTGGTGCGGCCGCTGCGCCCCGACATCATGTTCATGGGCTACTGGGGCCGGCCGGCCGATACCATGAAGGTCATGCGCAACATGTGGTTCCACAGCGGCGACATCGGCAAGTTCGACGAGGACGGCTTCTTCTATTTCGTCGACCGCAAGAAGGATTACCTGCGCCGGCGCGGCGAGAACATCTCCAGCTTCGAGATGGAAGCGGCATTCTCCGCGCACCCCGACCTCGAGGAGGTCGCGGTCCATGCGGTGCCGTCCGACAAGGGCGAGGACGACGTCAAGGTCACCGCGATCCTGAAGCCCGGCTGCGCGCTGACGCCGGAAGCCCTGTTCCACTGGGCGGTCGATGCCGTGCCCTATTACGCCCTGCCCCGCTACATCGAGTTCCGCACGTCGATGCCGAAAAATCCGCAAGGACGGGTGCTGAAGTACCAGTTGCGCGAGGAAGGCTGCACGCCCGCCACGTGGGACCTGGAACTCACGGACATCAAGGTCAGCAAACGCTGACCCGCGCGCGACGATTCGGCACACCAGAACAGGAGACAAAGACATGACCATTCTCACCCACACGACCCTCGGCACGCACGACCTGGCGCGCGCCAGCGCGTTCTACGACCACGTGCTGGCGCCCCTCGGCTTCCGGCGCCTGCTGGATGTCGAAGGCCGCATCTGCGGCTGGGGCATCGAGGCCGCCCAGTTCATGGTCGGCTATCCCCGCAACGGCGAGCCGGCCACGGCCAGCAACGGCCTGACCATCGGCCTGGCGGCGCCGACGCGGGCGGCGATCGACGAATTCCATCGCCGCGCACTCGAACTCGGGGCCACCGACGAAGGCGCACCGGGCCCGCGCCCGTTCGCGCCGGACGCGTACGCGGCCTATATCCGCGATCCGGACGGGCACAAGATCGCGGCGTCGTGCCGCAAGCCCGGCTAACTCCCCCGCTCGCCCGCCGCGCGCGGGCGATCCGCCGCACAGGCATGGCCAACAATGCCGCGGCCCGGCCACCCGATCCGGCCGGAACCGATAACAACGATCACGGAGACACGCATGACCCCATTCGCCTCACTGCGCGTGCTGGCGGGCAGCTGCGCCATGCCCATCCTCGCCGGCGCCGCACTCGCCGCGCCGCCCGACGCGCCCCCGGCCGCCCCGCAAGCAGAAGCCGACGGGGCGCCGTCGGTACCCCGGGTCGTCGTCACGTCGCAGCGGCGCGAACAGGCGCTGCAGGACGTGCCGGCGGCCGTCACCGCCATCGACGCCCAGGAGCTGGCCCGGCGCCAGATCGGCGACATCAAGGCGCTCAGCGCCAACGCGCCATCGCTGCTCATCAGCGATACCCCGGTCGGCAAGAACAACATGATCATCGGCATGCGCGGCATCGTGCCCACCTCGATCTCGTCGAACAACGATCCGACCGTCGGCATCTACGTCAACGGCGTGTACTACGCGCGGACCGCCGGCGCCAACGCGGCCCTGGTCGACATGGACGCGGTCGAGGTCATCCGCGGACCGCAGGGCACGCTGTTCGGCCGCAATACCATCGGCGGGGCGCTGAACATGACCACCAAGGCGCCGAAACAGGTGTTCGAGGGCAGCGTGGTCGCGGGCGTAGGCAATTACGACCAGCGCGCGCTGACCGGCATCCTCAACCTGCCGCTGGGCGCCACCACGGCGCTGCGCCTCGTGGTCGACGGACTCAGGCACGACGGCTACGGGCGCAGCGCGCCGCTCGGCGAGCCGCTGGGCGACGAGGACCGCCGCTATGTGCGCGCCTCGCTGCGCACCCGGCCGTCGCGCGACCTGCTGGTCGACTTCACCTACGACAAGTTCAGCAGCGACGCCGCGTCCCAGGTCTGGATCGTCAACTACTTCGATCCCGCCATCGCTTCGCGGGCGCTGGCGCCGATCGGCCGGTATGTCCAGGACGGCGGCTACACCAGCCAAGCCGGTTTCAATCCGCGCAATACGACCGACGTCAATGACTCGACCGTCACGCTGCGCTGGAACGCGGGACCGGCCACGCTCAAGTCGATCAGCGCCTACCGCCATCTCGCCACCGTCAGCGGCTACGACCTCGACGCGACCCCGGTGTTCGTCAACCAGCTGCAGCGCTACGCCGTCGACGGCCACCAGTTCACGCAGGAGCTGCAGATGTACGGCAACGCGCTGGACGACCGCCTCGACTGGATCGCCGGCGCCTACTACCTCGGCGAGGCGCTGCGCGACAGCAGCCTGGTGACGACGCCCTCGGGCACCAACACCCTGGGCCGCCTGAACGCATTCGATTCGCGCCAGACTTCGGTGAGCGTGTTCGGGCAGCTGACCTATACCGTGCTGCCGCGGCTGCGCGCCACCGCCGGCGCGCGCCTGGTGCGCGACGAACGCGACGTCGACTACAATGCGCCGCGCTACCTGGTGCAGACCGGGGCCATGCTGGCCGGCAGCGCCGGCTGCGCCCTGGCCGCGGCCGGGCTCGACCAGGGCGGCTGCCATTACGTGCCCCCGTCGCTGCGCGCCCGGTACGTGCCGTGGACGCTGGGCCTGGACTACAAGCTGGAAGACGGCACGCTGGTGTACGGCAAGGTATCGCGCGGCTTCCGCTCGGGCGGCTTCCAGCCCGCCGGCGCCACCAGCGCCTTCGGCTACGCGCCGTTCGACAAGGAACAGGCGCTGTCGTACGAGGCGGGTGCGAAGATGGAACTGCTGGGACGCAGGCTGCGCCTGAACCTGGCGACGTACCTGACCAGGTACAAGGATATCCAGCAGATCGCGCCGCAGTTCCCGCCCGGCAGTACGACCACCATCAGCTCGGTCGTGAACGCGGGCGACGCCACCATCAAGGGGCTGGAAGCGGACGCGCTGCTGCGCCTGGCGGACCTGACCCTGAGCGCCGGCATCGGCCTGACGGATCCCGGGTTCGACAATGGTCCATTCAAGGGCCTGACCTTCGTCACGACCGCGAAGACCACCGTCGCGCTGGGCGCGGATTATCCGCTCGCCACGCCGCTCGGCCCGCTCGACCTGCATCTCGACTACGACTGGCGCTCGAAGGTCGCCTACTTCCAGCCGGTGAACACCAACGCCCTGCCCTTCCAGCCCCTGACGGCCGGGCAGATCGCCTCGAACACCCAACCGGCCTTCGGCCTGCTGAACGCCATGGCCACGCTCAACCTGCGCGGCGACCGCACGCGACTCAGCCTGTGGGGCAAGAACCTGGCCGGCAAATACTACTGGGCGCGCTCGAACTCCTTCTACATCCAGGGCTACAACAACCAGACACCGGGCGATCCGCGCACCTTCGGCGTCAACCTCGAACTCCGCTTCTAGCGCCATCCGGGACACCACCATGCAAATCCTTCCGCGCCAACGGCTGGCCGCCCCTTACCCCAGCCTGGGCTACGCCGCCTGGGTGATCGGCGTGCTGTTCCTGGTCACCCTGTTTTCCCAGCTCGACCGCCAGCTGCCGGCCCTGCTGGTGCGGCCGATCCGGGCCGAGTTCCAGATCTCGGACACGGCGTTCAGCCTCCTGCAGGGGTATGCGTTCTCGATCTGCTACACCCTGATGGGCCTGCCGCTCGGGCGGCTGGTCGATCGCGCGGTGCGGCGCAACCTGATCGTCTGGGGCCTGCTGTTCTGGACCGTGATGACCGCGGTGTCCGGGCTCGCCGGCTCGTACGCGGTCCTGTTCGTCGCGCGCATGGGCGTGGGCGTCGGCGAGGCCGTCCTCGCGCCCGCCGCGTACTCGATCATCGCCGACTAC
The DNA here is from genome assembly GCF_900101265.1 of Massilia sp. PDC64. Classification (GTDB taxonomy): domain Bacteria; phylum Pseudomonadota; class Gammaproteobacteria; order Burkholderiales; family Burkholderiaceae_D; genus Telluria. Next base: position 10,897 of record NZ_FMZS01000005.1, on the reverse strand, counting down.
GTTGCCCCCGAGCGGCGCGGACGCGCGCTGGCCTTTTACTACACGTCGCTGGCCGTCGGGTCGGGCGCGTCGATGCTGCTGGGCGGCTGGCTGCTGGGCGCGATTCCCAAGGCAGGCATGGCGCTGCCTCTGCTGGGCACGCTGCCCGCCTGGCGCATCTGTTTCCTGGCCGCGGCCGCGCCGGGCATCGTGCTCGGCCTGCTCCTGCTGACCGTGCGCGAACCGCTGCGCCGCGAACAGGCCACGGACGCACGGCAAAGCACGGTCAGCGAATTCATCGCCTTCCTGAAGCAGCACCGCGCCACGTTCGCGCGCCTGCTGACGTATCCCGCGCTGCTCGCGATGATCGGCTACGGCATGCTGTCATGGGCCCCCGCGCTGTTCGACCGGCGCTTCCACATGCCCGCCAGCCGTGCCGGCATCGTGCTCGGCGCCATCATCGCCGCGGCGGGCCTGGGCGGCACCCTGCTCGGCGGCTACCTCAGCGACCGCTGGCTGCGCAGGCGGGTGCCCGCCGCGCGCTTCAAGGTCGCGCTGGTCGGCACGCTCGTGTGTGCCCCGCTGGCCGCACTGTGGCCGCTGGCGAACGAAGCCATGACCGCCTTCGTGCTGCTCGGCGGCTCGGTGCTGGGCCTGAGCATCGCACAGTCGGCGGCGCCGGCCTGCATCCAGGAAGTCTGCCCGAACAATCTGCGCGGACAGGCGATCTCGGTCTACCTGTTGATCGCGGGCCTGCTCGGCATCGGACTGGGCCCGACGCTGGTCGCGCTGGTATCGGACCGGATCTTCCACGACGATGCGATGCTGCACTGGGCAATCAGCGCCACGGTCCTGCCCACGGCGCTCGTCGCGCTCTGGCTGTGCGCAACCGGCCTGCGTCCGTTCGAAGCGACGCGCGAACGGGTCCGCGGCGATGCGTAAGCGCGCACCACAAACGCCTGGCGACGACGCAGCGCCGGATCCCCTGCTGGCGGAGCGATTCGCCATCGCCCTGCATGCCACCGCACGCGCCTGGCGCGTTGCGCTCGACGACCGTCTGAAAGACCTGGCCGTGGGTTCGGGGGCCTGGATGGCCATTGCGGTCCTGGCCCGTTCGGACACGGTCCTGTCGCAGCGCGCGCTGGCGGACCGCCTCGGCATCGAAGCGCCGTCGATGGGCGTGATGATCGACCGCCTGGCGGAAGCCGGCCTGGTGACACGCACGGCGTGCCCGGGCGACCGTCGCATCAAGCATGTGCGCCTCACCGATGCCGGCCGCGAACGGTATGGGAAAGTGCAAGCGGAAGCCCGCGCATTTCACGCGCACGTGCTGGCGGACGTCGATCAGGTGCTGGTCGAACGGGTGACCAGCCTCTTCGAAACGCTGCGTGACCGGGCCGCGGAAAGATGCCTCGACCACTGAATTGACATGCCTACCAATATGGAGACCACATCGTGAACAACCTGATCGCCCTGCCGGGCCTGACCTTCGACCATGGCGAAGACATCGCCGCCCTGCGCGAAGCCGTACAACAGTTCGCCGCGAGCGAAATCGCCCCCCGCGCGTTTGACATCGACCGCACCGACCAGTTCCCGATGGACCTGTGGAAAAAGATGGGCGAACTGGGCCTGCTCGGCATCACCGTCGGCGAGGAATACGGCGGTGCCAACATGGGGTACCTGGCCCACATCGTCGCCATGGAAGAAATTTCGCGCGCCTCGGCCTCCGTCGGCCTGTCGTACGGCGCCCACTCGAACCTGTGCGTCAACCAGATCAAGCGCAACGGCAACGAAGAGCAGAAGCGCAAATACCTGCCGAAACTGATCTCGGGCGAGCACGTCGGCGCACTGGCCATGTCCGAACCGAACGCCGGCTCCGACGTCGTCAGCATGAAGCTGCGCGCCGACCTGAAGGGCGACCGCTACGTGCTGAACGGTACCAAGATGTGGATCACGAACGGTCCGGACGCCGACACGCTCGTCGTCTACGCCAAGACCGACATCGAGGCCGGCCCGCGCGGCATGACCGCCTTCCTCATCGAGAAGGGTTTCAAGGGTTTCTCCATTGCACAGAAGCTGGACAAGCTGGGCATGCGCGGTTCGCACACGGGCGAGCTGGTGTTTCAGGATTGCGAAGTTCCGGTGGAAAACGTGCTGGGCGGCGTGGGCAAGGGCGTGAACGTGCTGATGTCGGGCCTGGATTTCGAGCGCACCGTGCTCTCCGGCGGCCCGCTGGGCATCATGTCGGCCTGCATGGACGTCGTCGTGCCGTATATTCATGAGCGCAAGCAGTTTGGTCAGGCAATTGGTGAGTTCCAACTGATGCAGGGCAAGATCGCGGATATGTATTCGACGATGATGGCATGCCGCGCTTATGTGTACGCGGTCGGCCAGGCTTGCGACCGCGCCTCGAACCCGGAACAGGTCCGTGCCCTGCGCAAGGATGCGGCCGGCGCCATCCTGTACAGCGCGGAAAAGGCGACGTGGATGGCTGGCGAGGCGATCCAGACGCTGGGCGGCAATGGCTACATCAACGAATATCCGGTGGGCCGTCTGTGGCGCGACGCCAAGCTGTACGAGATCGGCGCCGGTACGAGCGAAATCCGCCGCATGCTGATCGGGCGCGAGCTGTTCGGCGAGACCGCTTGACGAGGCCCCGCCATGACCCAACTCAACTCCAAACTCAACCCGCGCAGCGACGAGTTCAAAGCCAATGCCGCCGCCATGCAAACCCTCGTCGACGACTTGCGCGCCAAGGTGGCGCAGATCGCCAAGGGGGGCGGCCAAGCCGCGTGTGCCAAGCACGTCGCACGCGGCAAGCTGTTGCCGCGCGAGCGCGTGCAGATGCTCCTCGATCCGGGCACGCCATTCCTCGAATTCTCCCAGATGGCCGCCTACGCCATGTACGACGACGCGGCGCCCGCCGCCGGCATCATCACGGGCATCGGCCGCGTCGCGGGCCAGGAATGCGTGATCGTCTGTAACGACGCCACCGTCAAGGGCGGCACGTATTACCCGATGACGGTGAAAAAACACCTGCGCGCGCAGGAGATCGCCGAGCAGAACAACCTGCCCTGCATCTACCTCGTCGACTCGGGCGGCGCCAACCTGCCGAACCAGGACGACGTGTTCCCCGACCGCGACCACTTCGGCCGTATCTTCTATAACCAGGCGACCCTGTCGTCAAAAGGCATCCCGCAGATCGCCGTCGTGATGGGCTCCTGCACGGCGGGCGGCGCGTACGTGCCGGCGATGAGCGACGAATCCATCATCGTCAAGGAACAGGGCACGATCTTCCTGGGCGGCCCGCCGTTGGTCAAAGCGGCGACGGGCGAAGTCGTCACGGCCGAGGACCTGGGCGGCGGCGATGTCCACACGCGCTTGTCCGGCGTCGCCGACCACCTGGCGCAGAACGACACGCACGCGCTGGCGCTCGCGCGAACCATCGTCTCGAACCTGAACCGCACCAAGCCCCAACAGGGCGCGTTGCGCGAAGCCGCGGAACCGAAGTACGCCCCGGAAGAACTGTACGGGATCATCCCCGTCGACACCCGCAAACCGTTCGACGTCCGCGAAGTCATCGCACGCATCGTCGACGGCAGCGAATTCGACGAATTCAAGGCGAGATACGGCACGACGCTCGTCTGCGGCTTCGCCCACATCTTCGGCATGAAGGTCGGGATCATCGCCAACAACGGCATCCTGTTCTCGGAATCCGCGCTGAAGGGCACGCACTTCATCGAGCTGTGCTGCCAGCGCAAGATCCCGCTGGTCTTCCTGCAGAACATCACCGGCTTCATGGTCGGCCGCAAGTACGAGAACGAAGGCATCGCCCGCAACGGCGCGAAGATGGTCACCGCGGTCGCGACGGCATCGGTCCCCAAGTTCACCGTGATCATCGGCGGCTCGTTCGGCGCCGGCAACTACGGCATGTGCGGCCGCGCGTTCTCGCCGCGCTTCCTGTGGATGTGGCCCAATGCGCGCATCTCCGTGATGGGCGGCGACCAGGCGGCGTCGGTGTTGGCGACCGTCAAGCGCGACGGCATCGAGTCGCGCAGCGGCCAGTGGAGTGCGGACGAGGAATCCGCGTTCAAGCAGCCGATCAAGGAACAGTACGAACACCAGGGCCACCCGTATTACGCCACCGCGCGCCTGTGGGACGATGGCGTGATCGATCCGGCCGACACGCGCATGGTGCTGGGCCTGGCCCTCTCGGCGGCGCTGAACGCGCCGATCGAGGACACGAAGTTCGGCGTGTTCCGCATGTGAGGAGACGAGACATGGACTACCAGACCCTCACCGTCACCATTACCGACCGCATCGGCCACGTCGCGCTGAACCGCCCCGACCTGCGCAACGCGTTCAACGAACAAAGCATCGCGGAGCTGGCCCTCGCCTTCGACGAACTGGGACGCAATGAACTCGTGCGCGCCATCGTGCTCGCCGCGAACGGCCCCGCGTTCTGCGCCGGCGCGGACCTGAACTGGATGAAGAAGATGGCCGGTTATTCGGACAGCGAAAACCGCGCCGACGCCATGCGCCTCGCCGACATGCTGCGCACGATTTATGTTTGCCCGAAGCCCATCGTGGCGAAGGTGCAGGGCGACTGCTACGCCGGCGGCATGGGCCTCGTGGCCGCGTGCGATGTCGTCGTGACCGTCGATACGGCGAACTTCTGCCTGTCCGAAGTCAAGCTCGGGCTGATCCCGGCGACGATCTCGCCGTACGTGATCAAGGCGATGGGAGAACAAGCCGCGCGCCGGTACTTCCTCACCGCCGAACGCTTCGATGCGAAGGAAGCCCACCGCATCGGCTTCGTGCACGAGATCGTGGCGGCCGCGGACCTCGACACAACCGTCGCGGGCATCGCGCAGGCGCTGGCCAACAACAGCCCGAACGCGGTGCGCGAAGCGAAACGGCTCGTGCGCGAGATCGCGGGGGAACCCGTCACGGAAGCACTGCTGGAAGACACCGCGGACCGCATCGCACTGATCCGCGCCTCCGGCGAAGGCCGCGACGGCGTGACCGCCTTCCTCGACAAACGCAAGCCGGCCTGGCTGCCTTAAATCCAAGGAGAACGACTTGTTCGACAAAATTCTGATCGCCAACCGGGGCGAGATCGCATGCCGGGTTGCCGCGACCGCGCGCCGCCTCGGCATCAAGACGGTCGCCGTGTATTCCGAAGCCGATGCGGATGCGAAGCACGTCGCGGCATGCGACGAAGCGGTCCTGCTCGGCCCCGCGCCCTCCAACGAAAGCTATTTGCGCGCCGAGAAAATCGTCGAGGCGGCGCTCGCGACCGGCGCCCAGGCGATCCACCCCGGCTACGGCTTCCTGTCGGAAAACGAAGCGTTCGCCGACAGCTGCGCCCGCGCCGGCCTCGTCTTCATCGGACCGCCCGCCTCGGCCATCCGCGCGATGGGATCCAAGTCCGCGGCCAAGGCCTTGATGGAATCGGCCGACGTCCCCCTGGTGCCCGGCTACCACGGCGAGAACCAGGATGCCGGCTTCCTGCGCGGCCAGGCCGACCGGATCGGCTACCCCGTGCTTCTCAAGGCCAGCGCCGGCGGCGGCGGCAAGGGCATGCGCATCGTCGAACGCGGCGAGGATTTCGAAGCCGCGCTCAAGTCCTGCAAGCGCGAGGCTATCAGCAGCTTCGGCGACGACCGCGTGCTGGTGGAAAAATACCTGATCCAGCCGCGCCACATCGAGATCCAGGTGTTCGCCGACTCGCACGGCGACTGCGTTTACCTGTTCGAGCGCGACTGCTCCGTGCAGCGCCGGCACCAGAAGGTGCTGGAGGAAGCGCCGGCGCCCGGCATGTCCGAACAGCGGCGGCGCGCGATGGGACACGCCGCGGTCGCAGCGGCGAAGGCGGTCGGCTACGTCGGTGCGGGCACCGTCGAATTCATCGCCAACCAGGACGGCAGCTTCTACTTCATGGAGATGAACACGCGCCTGCAGGTGGAGCATCCGGTCACGGAAATGATCACCTGTACCGACCTGGTGGAATGGCAGCTGCGGGTCGCCGCCGGCGAGCCGCTGCCGCAGCGCCAGGATGAACTGCAGATCCATGGCCATGCCATCGAGGCCCGCGTCTACGCGGAAAATCCGGAAAAGGGATTCCTGCCGTCGATCGGGACTCTGCGCCACCTGCGCACGCCGGCCGCGGTGCACTTCGAGCTCGGTCAGGGCGCGAGCGCGGCTGACCCCGCCGCGGTCCGCATCGATTCGGGCGTGCGCGCGGGCGACGCCATCTCGCCGTTCTACGACCCGATGATCGCCAAGCTGATCGTGTGGGGCCGGGACCGCAACGAGGCGCTGGCGCGCATGGCGCAGGCACTGGGCGAGTACCAGGTGGTCGGGCTCGCGACCAACGTCGGCTTCCTCCAGCGGCTGGTGACGAGCGCGCCGTTTTCCCAGGCCGACCTGGACACCGGCCTGATCGAACGCCATCGCGACAGCCTGTTCCCGCCGGCCCGTCCCGCGCCGCTGGCCGTGCTGGCACTGGCAGCGGCGGCGCTGCTCGACGATGGACGGCGAGCGGGCGCCGCGGACCCGTGGACCGGCGCGAACGGATGGCGCATGAACGGCACGCTGACGCGCCGGCTCGAGTTGTGTGACGATGCCGGTACGCAGGTGATGGAGATCGCCTACCAGCGCAAGGGTTGGCAGGTACGGGTGGGCGGACAGGTGGCGTCGGTGTCCCTGGCCGGATGCGAGGACACGCTGTTCACGGTCAAGCTCGACGGCGCGGTCGTACGGGGGCATGTCGTGCGCGACAGCCAGCACGTCCACGTTTTTTATCGCGGCGAACATACGACGCTGCAGTACAGCGATCCGCTGGCCCATGCCGGCGATGCCGAAACCGAAGGCGGCCGCCTGACCGCCCCCATGCCCGGCAAGATCGTGGCGCTGTTGACGGAACCGGGTGCCGTGGTCGAGAAAGGCACGCCGCTGCTGATCATGGAAGCCATGAAGATGGAACACACGATCACCTCGCCCGCCGACGGCATCGTCGAGGAACTCCTGTACGCCGTGGGCGACCAGGTGTCCGACGGCGTGCAGCTGCTGACTTTCAGACCCGGGAAGGAACCATGATGGGTCTCCCAACGCATGTGAAACTGGTCGAAGTGGGCCCGCGCGATGGACTGCAGAACGAAAAGGAAACGGTCCCGGCCGAGGCCAAGATCGAACTGGTCGAGCGCCTCGTCGACGCCGGCCTGGCCCACGTCGAAGCCGCCTCGTTCGTCTCGCCCAAATGGGTGCCCCAGATGGCGACGTCGGGCGAGGTCATGGACAAGATCCCGCGCCGTCCCGGGGTCGTCTACTCGGCGCTCACACCGAACATGAAAGGCTTCGAGGCGGCACTGGCCGCCCGGGCGGACGAGGTCGTGATCTTCGGTTCCGCGTCCGAAGCTTTCTCTGAACGCAATATCAATTGTTCGATCGCCGCGTCCATCGAGCGGTTCCGCGAGGTCGCCCGGGCCGCGCAGGCGCACTCGATCCGGCTGCGCGGCAGCATCAGCTGCTCGTTCGGCTGTCCCTACCAGGGCAATGTGGCGCCGGAGGATGTCGCCGACGTCGTCCGCAGGCTGCGCGACCTCGGCTGCGACGAGATCGATATCGCGGACACGATCGGCACCGGTACGCCCGCGCAGGTCGATGCCGTGTACGAGACGGTCGCGAAAGACTTTCCGCTCGCCCGGCTGTCCGGCCATTTTCACGATACCTACGGCCAGGCGCTGGTCAACATCTACGCCGCCCTGCAGCTCGGCGTGTCGATCTTCCATTCCTCCGTCGCGGGCCTGGGCGGTTGCCCCTATGCGAAAGGAGCGACCGGGAATGTGGCGACCGAGGACGTCCTGTACATGCTCGACGGACTTGGCATCCACACCGGGGTGGACCTCGAGAAGGTGGTCGAGGCGGGACAGTTCATCTCCAGGCAGCTGGGGCGCACGGGGTCGAGCCGGGCCGGCAATGCGATCGCGGCGAAACGCCATTCATCGAATCAACACGTATAGATCATCATGGTAGACACAAGCAATTCCCCCGAACAGTACGGGCAGCGCGAGACGATGGAATACGATGTGGTCATCGTCGGCGGCGGCCCTGCCGGGTTGTCCGCCGCGATCCGGCTCAAGCAGCTCGCCGCCGGCAAGGGAACCGATGTCTCGGTCTGCGTGCTGGAAAAGGGATCCGAAATCGGCGCGCACATCCTGTCGGGCGCGGTTATGGACCCGATCGCGATGAACGAACTGTTTCCGAACTGGAAGGAGCTGGGTGCGCCGCTGAACACCCCGGTGACCGAAGACCGGTTCCTGTTCCTCACCGAACGAAACGCCTACCGGACGCCCGCCTGGGCCTTGCCCGGCTGCTTCCAGAACCACGGTAACTATGTCATCTCGCTCGGCAATGTGGTCCGCTGGCTGGGACAACAAGCCGAAGCGCTCGGTGTGGAAATCTTTCCCGGCTTTCCAGCCGCCGAAGTCCTGTATCACGACGACGGGTCGGTGCGTGGCGTGGCCACGGCAAACATGGGTGTCGACCGCCACGGCAATCCGACCGATGCGTTCCAGCCCGGCATCGAACTGCACGCCAAATACACGTTTTTTGCGGAAGGCGCCCGCGGCCACCTCGGCAAGCAGTTGATCGCCAGGTTCGAACTGGACAAGGGCCGGGACCCGCAAACCTACGCGCTGGGCATCAAGGAATTGTGGGAGATCGATCCGGCCAAGCACCAGCCCGGCCTCGTCATTCACAGCGCGGGCTGGCCGCTGGATGCGGATACCTATGGCGGCTCGTTCCTCTACCATCTGGAGCACAACCAGGTCGCAGTCGGGTACGTGATCGGCCTGGGTTACGAGAACCCCCATCTGTCGCCGTACGAGGAATTCCAGCGGTACAAGACCCATCCGGAGATCCGCAAATTCTTCGAGGGCGGCAGGCGTATCTCCTATGGCGCGCGGGCGCTTGCGGCCGGCGGGTTGCAGTCGCTGCCGAAATTCGTCTTCCCGGGCGGCGCGCTGATCGGCTGCGACGCCGGCTTCCTGAATGCCGCGCGCATCAAGGGCAGCCACGCCGCCATGAAGACGGGCATGCTGGCGGCCGAGGCGGCATTCGACGCACTCGCCGGCGGCAGGGCCGGCGACGAGCTGGCCGCCCTGCCCCACGCATTCCGCCATTCGTGGCTGTACGAAGAGCTGCACAAGGGGCGGAACTTCAAGCCCAGCATGGCGTTGGGCTTACGTACGGGTACGCTGATGGTAGCCATCGACCAGATCGTCTTCCGCGGCAAGGCGCCCTGGACGCTGCGCCACCGGCATGCGGATCACGAACGGCTGCGCCCCGCGTCCGATTTCGCGCCCATCGCCTATCCCAAGCCGGACAATAAGCTCAGCTTCGATCGCCTGTCCTCGGTGTTCATCTCGAATACCAACCATGGCGAAGACCAGCCTGTCCACCTGAAGCTGCGCTCGGACACCCTGCCCATCCAGGTGAATCTCGCCAAATACGATGGCCCGGAACAGCGTTACTGCCCGGCGGGCGTCTACGAGTTCGTGCGATCGGACGCTGACGCGCCGCGGCTCCAGATCAATGCCCAGAACTGCCTGCACTGCAAGACCTGCGACATCAAGGATCCCCTGCAGAACATCGTGTGGACGACGCCGGAAGGCGGCGGCGGGCCGAATTATCCCAACATGTGAAGGGGTTGTATCGTGACTTACCTGTCGAATGCAGTACTGAAGGCGCCCGATCCCGTGGCGGCCGGCGAGAGCGTGTATGTTGCCTCGTTCGAAACCCTGCGCATGACCGACGTCGAGTCGGTTGGCGGCAAGAACGCGTCGCTCGGCGAGATGATCAGCCAGCTGGCCGAGGCCGGCGTGCGCGTGCCGGGCGGCTTCGCCACTACGGCGCAAGCCTTCCGCGACTTCCTGAACCATGCCATCGACGGCGGCGCCTCCCTCGGCGAGCGCATCGCCAAGCGCCTGGAAGGCCTGGACGTGGACGACGTCCGCACCCTGGCCGCCAGCGGCGCCGAGATCCGTCAGTGGATCATCGACACGCCGTTCCAGCCGCGCCTGCAGGCGGAAATCGAAGCCTTCTACGACCGCCTCGTGGCCGATTCGGACACGGAAGTGTCGTTCGCCGTCCGTTCGTCCGCCACGGCGGAAGACCTGCCGGACGCGTCGTTCGCGGGCCAGCAGGAGACGTTCCTGAACGTGGTCGGCATCGACAACGTGCTGGAAGCGATGAAGCACGTGTTCGCGTCGCTGTACAACGACCGCGCCATTTCCTACCGCGTGCATAAGGGCTTCACCCACGCCGAAGTCGCGCTGTCGGCCGGCGTGCAGCGCATGGTCCGTTCCGACACGGGCGCCGCCGGCGTCATGTTCACGATCGACACGGAATCGGGCTTCAAGGACGTCGTGTTCGTCACGTCGAGCTACGGCCTGGGCGAGACCGTCGTGCAGGGCGCCGTCAACCCGGACGAGTTCTACGTGCACAAGCCGATGCTGGAACAGGGCAAGAAGCCCGTCATCCGCAAGAACATCGGCTCGAAGCTGATCAAGATGGAATTCACGAAAGAAGCCAAGGCCGGCCGCTCCGTGCAGACCGTCGACGTGCCCATCGAGCAGCGTAACCGTTATTCGCTGACGGACGAGGAAGTCGTCGAGCTGGCGAAATATGCCGTCATCATCGAGAAGCACTATCAGCGCCCGATGGACATCGAGTGGGGCAAGGATGGCCGCGACGGCAAGCTGTACATCCTGCAGGCGCGTCCGGAAACCGTGAAGTCGCAGCAGAAGGCGATCGATTCCCAGCAGCGCTTCAAGCTGAAGGGCACGGGCACCGTGCTGACGTCGGGCCGCGCGATCGGCCAGAAGATCGGCGCCGGTCCGGTCCGCGTCATCAA
>NZ_FMZS01000011.1 GCF_900101265.1 Massilia sp. PDC64 | reverse complement strand
GTGTGGCTGCCCGTCGAGTGGGAAGGGGACAAGCCGGTCGTGCGCTGGCGCGACCGGTGGACGCTGGCGGACCTGGACAAGCTGCCCTGCGACGGGCCGGCACGCTAGTCGGCGCAGGAACGACGTGCTGGCGCTAGCGCTCGTTCCTCCGCTCCGCCTTCGCCGCATCTTGCGCCGCCTGCACCGACGCCTGCGCGACAGGCAAATGCCAGTCCAGCTTGATGGCCGCCAGGCGCAGGCCGAAACACAGCGCGGCACCGGCGCAGGCGCTCACGGTGCCGGGCACGCCCAGCGCGTCGCCCGTCACCATCACGGCCGCGCCCGCCAGTGCGGCGACCGCGTAGATGTCCGAGCGCAGCACGGCGGGAATCTCGGACAGCAGCACGTCGCGCGCGACGCCGCCGCCGACGCCCGTCAGCATGCCGAGCAGGGCGGCCATCACGGGGTCCAGCCCGAACACGAGGGCTTTCTGGGCGCCCGCCACGCAGAACAGGGCGAGGCCGGCCGCGTCGAAGATCAGCACGGGGCTTTGCAGGCGCTTGATGCGCGGATACCAGAAGAAGATCAGCACGCCGGCCAGCAGGGACGCGGCCAGGTAGCGCCAGTCGCGGATCGCGGCCGGCGGCGTCGCGCCGATCAGGACGTCGCGCACGATGCCGCCCGAGTTGGCGGCGACGAACGACAGCACCAGCACGCCGAACAGGTCGAGCCGGCGGCGCACGCCGGCCACGGCGCCGCTCAGGGCGAACACGAACGTGCCCAGCAGGTCGAGCGTCAGCACGAGGGTCTTGATGGCGGCGCTGACGTCGAGCGATACGGGAGGAAACACGAGAACCTCGTCAAGGACGGCGAAAACCCGCCATTATGCCGCGCCTGCCCGCTGAAAGGTAATTGAAGGGTTGCGTCGCTATAGTGGGCTCCATTCACCAGGCTGATCGGCCGTATTAACGGTGCCGATATCTGGCCCGGACAAGAAAGAGGAGCACACATGAACACGACAACTTACACGCCGGCAAGTGCAGAAAAGCAGGCCGGCACATCCTTCCCGCAGCTCTGCCGCAATATCGCGCGCGCCCGCATCGGCATCGTGCCGCTGCCGGTCTACGTCCTGCTGCTGGCGCTGATCGGCGGCTTCGTCGCCACCGGCAAGGTGCCGAACGACATCTGCGTGTCGATCGCCATTCTCACCGTCGGCGGCTTTTCCTGCGCCGAGCTGGGCAAGCGCCTGCCGTATTTCCGCAACATCGGCGCAGCCGCTATCTTCGCGACGTTCATCCCGTCGTACCTCGCCTTCAGCAAGCTGCTGCCCGCGCCCGTGCTGAAGAACGTCGTCGACTTCACCAAGTCCACCAACTTCCTGTACCTGTTCATCTCGTCGATCATCGTCGGCAGCATCCTGAGCATGGACCGCAGCGTCCTGATCAAGGGCTTCCTGAAGATCTTCGTGCCGCTGGCCATCGGGTCCGTCGTGGCGGGCGCCGTCGGCACCGCGGTCGGCACCCTGCTTGGCCTGGGTCCGTACCACACGTTCTTCTACCTCGTCGCGCCAATCATGGCGGGCGGCGTGGGCGAAGGCGCGATCCCGCTGTCGATCGGCTACGCGGGCATCCTCGGCCAGGAGCAGGGCCATATCTTCGCCGAAGTCCTGCCGCCCGTGATGCTGGGCAGCCTGACGGCGATCCTGCTGTCCGGCATGCTGAATTCGCTGGGCAAGAAACGTCCGCACCTGTCCGGCCAGGGGCGCCTGCAGCCGGGCGAGGAAGCCATCGCGCCGCAGACCGAGAGCCTGCCGGGCCAGTTCGACATCGCCAACATCGCCGCCGCGGGCATCACCTCGATCTCGCTGTACATGGTCGGCATGATGTGCTTCCGCCTGTTCGATTTCCCGGCACCGGTCGCCATGCTGTTCGTGGCCGTGATGTTCAAGCTGTCGCGCCTCGTGTCGCCGCAGCTGCAGCAAAGCGCGTACGTCGTCTACAAATTCTTTTCGACCGCGGTCACGTACCCGCTGCTGTTCGCGATCGGCGCGTCGATGACGCCGTGGGACAAGCTCGTCTCCGCCTTCAACGTGGTGAACCTGGCCGTCATCGTCTCGACCGTCGCCAGCCTGATCGCCACCGGCTTCTTCGTCGGCCGCCGCATGAACATGTACCCGATCGAGACCGCCATCATCAACGCCTGCCACAGCGGTCAGGGCGGCACGGGCGACGTCGCAATCCTGACGGCGGCCGAGCGCATGCAGCTGATGCCGTTCGCCCAGATCGCCACCCGCATCGGCGGCGCGATCACGGTCACGCTGACCTTGTTGGCAATGTCGCAACTGCACTGAGGCGCACGCGAACGCGAGTATCATGAGCGCCATGACGTTCCTGCGCACGCTCCTGTTGTCCCTGCCGCTGCTGGCCGCGCTCCCCGCTGTCGGTCAACCCGCGGCCGCGGAATGCGTCGTCCCGTCCAAGCCGGGCGGGGCGATGGACCTGACCTGCAAGCTGGCCCAGAAGGCGCTGCAGGCCAAGCCCGGCGCGCCGCGGCTGAAGCTGAGCTACCTGCCGGGTGGCATCGGCGCCGTGGCGTGGCACACGATCGTGTCGCAGCGCCGCGCCGAGCCGGACACGCTCGTCGCGTTTTCCGGCGGTTCGCTGCTGAACCTCGCCGAGGGCAAGTTCGGCAAGGCGAGTCCGGACGACGTGCGCTGGGTTGCCGGATTGGGCGTCGACTACGGCGTCATCGCCGTGCCGGCCGATTCCCCGTACCGTTCGCTGCGCGACCTGATGGCCGCGCTGCGGCGCGACCCGGAAAAAATCGTGATCGGCATGTCCGGCACGATCGGCAGCCAGGACTGGATGAAGATGGCGCTGCTCGCCCGCCAGGCCGGCCTCGACCCGCGCCAGCTGCGCTTCGTCGCGCTGGAAGGGGGCGGCGAGGAATTCGTCGCGATGCAGGCCGGCTATGTGCAGGTCGTGTCGAGCGACGTTTCCGAGACCGCGCTGTACACGGCGTCGGGCAAGGTGCGCGTGCTGGCCGTGCTGTCCGATAAACGCCTGCCGGGCGCGATGGCCGGCGTGCCCACCGCGCGCGAGCAGGGCTTCGATCTCGTGTGGCCGCTGATCCGCGGCATCTGGATGGGGCCGGACGTGTCCGACGCGGACTACCGCCGCTGGGTGCAGGCCTTCGACCGCATCGAGTCGGCGCCGGAATTCGCGCAGATGCGCGCGCAGATCGGCCTGTATCCGTTCGCGCTGACGGGCGACGCGCTGACCGGCTACATCCGCCAGGCCGTCGCGGACTACAAGCGCCAGGCGCGGCAGTTCAATCTCGTGCGCGAGCGCTAGCGTCGTCGGCGGGCGCATCCGCGACCGCCTGCTTGTTGCGGACGCGTTGCGCGGCCACGACACCCACCCCCAGCAGTGCCAGGCTGAGCATCGTCCCGAACGACGGGGCCGCGAGCCAGCGCAAGGACTGGTTCGGCTGCTCCAGTGGCTTGTCCTGGGCCGGGTCCGACTGTGCCTCCGCCGCGTTGACATTGCTTGCGGGCTCGCCCGCGAAGAACGGCACGAGGGCCTGCACGAACGCGGTCAGGTCCTGCGCGCCCCGGCACGACAGCACGTGCGCGTCGCGCACGACGTCCTGGTTCAGCCACGTCGCGCCCGCGTTGACGACGTCGTCGCGGATGCCGGGCCACGACGTGAGGATCCGGCGCGGCGCGAGTCCGGCCGACACGAGGATCAGCGGCGCCTGCGACAACAGGGCGATGGGCTTGCCGACCGTGTCGAACTGGCGGACGAAGGCGCGCACCTGGGCCGACTGGCGCAGGCTGTCGGGACTGATGTAGCCGCCGGGGACCAGGAGGCCGTCGTAGTCTTCGGCCCGCGCTTCGTCGATGGCTTTGTCGACACGCACCAGATCGCCGGGCTGGTGCATGTGCATGCCGCGGATGCGCCCGCGCCGCAGCGAGACCACCTCCACCACGGCGCCGGCGTCAGCAAGGGCCGCCACCGGTGTCTTGAATTCCGCCTGTTCGAAGCCGTCGGCGGCCAGTGTCGCGATGCGTTTTCCGGCCAGTCGCTTGGATATGTTCATGATTGCGTGTCCGCTCGGTGACCATGAACGACAGAGTTCGCGGGCGGTCCGTTAGTTCCCTTGCGTTGGAAGCGACGCGACGTCTTGCGCTTGTCCAGAACGCAACGAAAACGTAGACTTGGTCATGATCGACCCTGGAACTATCGACGTGATGACAGCAACGGATCCGCGTTTCATTCCTGACGTACTCCCTGACATTCCCGGCAGACGGATTTGCCTGCGTGCCTTGCGTGACGACGATGCGGCACGCCTGCTCGATCTCTACGGCGACCCTGTCGTCATGCGCTATACGGATGAAGACCCGTTTCCGGACCTCGCTACCGTCGCGCTCATGCTGGAGAGCGTACGGTCCCTGCTGGCGAGCGGCGAGTCGCTGGAGTGGGCGATCACTTTGAAGGAAAACGATCTCCTGATCGGTACCTGCGGGTTGCATTCCTTCGACTGGGCGACCGCTACCGCAGAGGTCGGTTGTCTACTGATGCGTTCCGAGTGGGGCAAACATTACATGAGCGAGGCCGTCAGGCTCTTGATGGCTTATGCCGCGGACGTGCTGCGGCTACGGCGACTGCGAGCAGATGTGGATGTGGAGAACCAGCGTGCGCAGCGCCTGTTCGGCAGCCTGGGTTACCGTCGTGCAGACCCCGGGACGTGGGAAGTCGATCTGTCGTCATGAGTTGCCGCGGCGCGCGACGACCAGGTTGCCGCGATCCCGTCCCAGCGCGCCATCGATCGCGCCATGGCACACCGCCACCTGCTCCGCATCCTGTTGCAGCAGCCGCAAGCGGCGCTGCAGCGGCGCCCAGCCGGGCCAGGCCGCGATCCACACCGTGCTGTCGTGCGGCGCCGGTCGTGGCTGCGCGGCTGTGCCGAGCGTGGCGCGCAGCCGGGCGAACGCGTGCTCCAGCGTCGCCTCGACCTCGGCACGCGGCAGGTTGTCCGCGTAGCGCTGCAGCAGCAGGCGCAGCGCGGCCATGTGCGCCATCAGCAGGTAGTTCTGCACCGTGAAGCGGTTCAGCTCGGCGGGCGCGCGCTGCTGGGACGCCGGTTCGTCGAGCATGCGGCCCAGCGCCGCGCTGAGGTTCGCGAGGGCGTCCATGAAGCGCTTGCGCTGGATCCGGTAGCGGGCATCGTCGGCCGCGCGGCCCAGCAGCAGGTCGGCGGCCGCGTCGATGTAGCCGCGCTCCGCGTCGGCCACGGCGTCCACCAGTTCCGGCAGGTTCTGGTGTTCCCAGCTCGGCAGCACGTAGCTGAAGAACGACGCGATCAGCGTGCCGAGCAGCGTGTCGAACAGGCGTTCCTCGATGGCGCCGGCGAAGTGCGGCACCGTGAGGCCGATCAGCAGCAGGGCCTGCACGCTGGCTGCGATCGCCGTGTAGCGGTATTTGATGGACAGGAAGGTCGGCCCGGCGGCGGTCGCGACGAACAGGAAGCCGATCAGTACGGCCGGCGAATGGACGAAGCGGAGGATCACGGCCGTGAGCACGCACCCGATCAGCGTGCCGACGAGGCGGTCGGCGCGGCGCTGGCGCGTCATGCTGAAGGTCGGCTTGAGGATCACGGCGATCGTCAGCGCCGTCCAGTAGCCGTGCGACGACCAGGGCAGCCATTCGGACGACAGCAGGCCCACCGAGATCGCCATCGCCACACGCAGCGAAAACCGGAACGTCGGCGACGTCCAGCGCAGGTTGGCCACGAGCGTGCCCAGGTTGTAGCGCTGCTGCGTGAGGAAGGGCGTCAGGTCGCTGCCCGGCGCCATCGGCAGGGTGCCGCCGGTCGTCGCGCTGGCGGTGTGCAGGCGCGCGATCATCGCGATCATGTCGCGGATCTTGTTGGACGTGGCGCGCAGCACGGCCTGCGCGTTGACTTCGTCGCTGTCGGCCGGCGGCAGGGCGCGCAGTGCCGCATCCAGCGCGGCCAGCTCGTCGCGGTAATCGATGACGGCGTGCGAGGGCCGGTTGCGCGTCATGGCATAGGCCGCCGACTCGATGTCGCGCGCCGCCTTGCCGATCAGGTCGCCCAGCAGCGGCAGCACGGGGCCGCCCGCGAAATGCTGGCGCAGCAGGGCGTAGTCGGTGTGCGTGGACAGCACCAGTTCGTACAGGTCGAACATGGCGTAGTGCACCCGCACGAGCACGGCCTCGTCCTCCCTGGGCTTGCCGCGCAGGACCAGGTCGCGCGACGCCTGCTGCCGCTCGGCCAGCACGCTTTGCTGGCGCACGAGTTTTTCCATCTGCGCGGGCAGCGGATTGGCGAGGTCGTAGCAGCCCGCCTTGATGCCCGTATAGGCCGCCAGTTCGTACAGCGCTTCGGCCAGCACCTGTTGCTTGAGGCGCCGCCGCAGCCGCCAGACGACGATCATCGCATACGTCATGTAGCCGGCGCCGCCCGCGAAGAACAGGGCGCCGTGGCGCAGCGCCTGCAGCGGCGTGGCGGCGGCGTCGCTCGACAGCATCATCACGAACAGCGCGACGAACTGCAGCGGCATCGCCTTGCGGCCGTACACCGTCATCATGCTGGCGAGGAAGGACACGAGCACGATGACGGTCCGCAGCAGCCATTGCACGGGCGAACACAGGCTGACCAGCAACGCCACCAGCGAGCACGTCAGCACGCCGGCCAGCATTTCGTTGAACTTGTGGCGTAGCGGGCTGGGCAGGTCCATCAGGCTCGTGCACAGCGCACCCATCGCCACGGCCATCGCGGTCGGCAGGTCGGCGACGGCATACGTCAGGAACGTCAGGCCGACGACGCCCGTGGCGATGCGCAGGCCGGTATAAAAGTAGTGACTGAAGAAGAGCGTGCGCGGCGCGAGGGCGTAATGCATGGGGGGACGCGGCAGCAATGGACGAGCCCATTATAGCGCTGCCGTTTTTTCTATGCCGCGAGGAAAAGTCCGTAGGTGCCATCGTTGGCGCATGCCTGCGCGCG
This sequence comes from Massilia sp. PDC64, assembly GCF_900101265.1. Lineage (GTDB taxonomy): Bacteria > Pseudomonadota > Gammaproteobacteria > Burkholderiales > Burkholderiaceae_D > Telluria. The sequence continues at coordinate 329,619 of NZ_FMZS01000011.1, read as the reverse complement.
GAATTGAGCCGGCATGCTGGCGCGCACGGCCATCGGCTGCGTCTCGGCGAGCAGGGTGATCATGGCGGGCACGTCGAGACCGTCGAGCGCCGCATGGAAACGGCGGATGAGCTCGCGGCACAGTTTTTCGTCCGGCGGCATGTCGCCATCGGACGCACGCAGGCGACGGCGCGCGCGCGACAGGTACTGGCGGGCGTTCGCCGGCGTCGTGCCGAGCGCGGCCGCGATGTCGGCGTGGCCGCATTCGAACACGTCGAACAGGACCAGCGCCAGCCGCTCGGACGGCGACAACCGTGCGAACAGCCGGGCCAGCGCGTCGCCCACGTCCGCGCGCCGCAGCAGCGCCTCGTCCGGCGGGGTGGGCGGCGCGGCGGGCACGAGTTCCATGGCGGCGTGCGCGGCGTGCGTCTCGCGGGCGCGCCGGCGCAGGCGGTCGATCGACTGGTGCTGCACGACGGTCGTCAGCCAGGCCGCGGGCGTGGCCAGCGCGGCCCGGTCCGCGGCCTGCCATTTCAGGAAACAGTCCTGCACGACGTCCTCGGCGTCGGCCGCGCTGCCGACGATGCGCAGGCTGAGCGCGACGAGGCGCGGGCGCAATTGCTCGAACATGTCAGTAGCGGTGCATGGCATCGTGCATCTCCTCGGGTGGGTTGTTGGGGTACCGCTTGACGCCTGGCGCGGCCTGGATGTGACACGCCGGTGAAATATTTTTCGGGCCGTCACACCGCGCCCGGCCGCAAGCGTCATGGGGCACTTCCACCATCGAAAGGAACCACCATGAATTTCGTCCCCACCGTCATCGAACAGACCGGCCGCGGCGAACGCGCCTTCGACATCTATTCCTGCCTGCTGAAGGAAAGAGTGATCTTCCTCGTCGGCGAGGTGACGGAGCAGTCGGCCAACCTGATCGTCGCGCAACTGCTGTTCCTCGAATCGGACAATCCGGACAAGGACATCTCACTGTACATCAACTCGCCCGGCGGATCCGTGTACGCGGGCATGGCCGTGTACGACACGATGCAGTTCATCCGGCCCGACGTGTCGACCCTGTGCACGGGCTTCGCCGCCAGCATGGGCTCGTTCCTGCTGGCGGCGGGCGCGCCCGGCAAGCGGTATGCGCTGCCCAATGCCCGCATCATGATCCACCAGCCGCACGGCGGCTCGCAGGGCGTCGCGGCCGACATCGACATCCAGGCGCGCGAGATGCTGTACCAGCGCCACCGCCTCAACACGATCCTCGCGGAACGCACGGGGCAGACCCTGGCGCGGATCGAGAAGGACACGGACCGCGACCGCTATATGTCCGCCGCCGAGGGCGTCGAGTACGGCCTCATCGACCGAGTGCTGGACGCGCGCAGCGCCGCTTGAGGCGCATGTGTCGGCTGTCTTGACAGTCCTGCGTTAGCCTAAATGACAACAGTTTGATTTAGAACAATATTTACTTCCTGGCGCGCTTATTGCAGAGGTGGACTGGCAGTTGTTTTTCCACATCCACCAAGAATAAGGGGTGCAAATGAACTGGGATGGTAGATATGTTTTATGCCCGATCGATGACCAGGATCGATCGTATTACTACGTTTACAAGGACAGCGACAATCCGGACGACATTACGGATGCCGACAATTACTTTTCGACGCAGCCGGCGCGTGTGCCGAAAAGCCAGTACAGCGCCCGGCGCGTGGCGCCGAAGGAAGAGTGGAGGGTATTTTTGGCAAATGGCACCATGGCGTGGATGGCTGTGTTCGTATTGCGGAGGAATGCATGAAACGGGCATGCGCCATGACGGCGGTGGCCGTCGCGCTGGCGGGGTGCGTATCGCCCCAGCTGACGCGTCATTACGACAGCGTGGACGAGACGAGCGTCAGCGACGACAAGCTCGAGCTGTCCGTGTTCCCCGCCAATCCGAAGGTGGACGAGGATCCGCCGCTGGTCACGAAACTGGCGGAGCGGGGGCAGGCCGAACTGATCAAGGAGGTCGCCGCCAAGCTGCCGGCGGGCAGCGACGCGACGGCGCTGCTGAATGCGCTCGGCACGGCCGTCGCGCCGCCGCCGGAAGATTGCGCCTGGGCCGACAGGACGTTGCTGAAGAAGCGGGTTACCTTGACGGTCCTCGGCCGCTTCGGGCGTCCCGCCGACCGGATCGACAGTCTGGAATTCCGTTTCACGCGGATCGGGGGCGACCGCTACGAGTTCGCGTCCTGGGACAAGTTCGATTCCGTGTACGGTTCGTATGACCTGGGATCCGCCAAGTACACGCAAGCCCGCGAAGTCAAGCTGGACCTGGCCGGCGAAAGCATGAAAAACTGGGCCGGCGGCACGCACAGCCTCGGCTGGAAGCCTTCCGCCGGTTACGACGCGACGAATACGCTGGAAGAGAACATGAACTACGTGATCCGCCGCCTGAACGTGGGCGGCGCGCTCACGCCGGACCGGGCGAGGCTGGTGCAGGAAGGCGGACCGTACATCAATCTGCTGGGCAGCTCGTCCGCCGTGTTCACGCTGAAGCTGAAGCCGCAGTCGTATCCCGTGCCCGTGTACGTTCTCGGTTTGAAGGACGGGCGCAAGACGGCCCCGGACGACGTCTCGCTGAAGCTGTGCCAGGCGAAGTATCCGTACAGCCGCGATCCGCTGGTGATCGAGGTCGGCGGCACGGCGGTGACGCGCCACGTGGCGAACCATCACGATACGATCAGCGAAGGCGACGACACCGTCAGGTTCGAGCGCCAGGAGTTCGCCACGTCGACCGTCGCCATCGCGGACGAGAAGGACCTGCGGGTCGAGTACTTCGGCCTCGTGAGTTGCGAGAAGGGACAGGGCGAGAAGGATTGCCTGCAACTGGCCGTCGACAATCCCGACACCGGCGCCGTCGTGAATACGGTGCTGCTGCGGAGCGCCGACCAGGCGGCGAACCTGCGTGAATGGCTCATCGCGCACAGTCAGGCGGACAAGGCGCCGGACACGCTGGCGGCGCGCCGCGTCGGCATGGTGAGGGCTGGGAACCGGCAAGAGGCCGGCGCCCTGACGCCGGCCATCGTCCGCTCGCTGCGCGTGGCTCCCCTCGTTCACAACGCGGTTTCCGTCAAGCCGGCTTCCGCTCCATGATCTCCGGGCCTGCCGCCACCGGCAGGCCCGCGCATCCGTTCCGCGCATTATGAAATCCTCCAGACGGCTGAACAATTTTTCCCAGCCGTCGTGACACCCCTGTGTGCGCGCAATCCCGTCAGCTATGTTTCGGAGATTCTCATTGTCCGGCCTGAAGGAGACAGGCCGGCACGGGAATCGGCGCCCGCGCAGAACGGGCGCTGCCTACTTCAGACGTATAACAACCTTGGAGGCAATAACATGAAGTTGATCGATGGATTGCTGCAGAGAGCGACGTTGCTCGCGCTGGCGGCGCTGGCCGTCCAGCAGCCGGCCGCGGCGTACAGTTGGGGGAACGTGGGGATCGGCGGCGGCGGGTTCGTGTCGGCCGTCATCCCCAGCAAGACGGAAGCGAATGTCGTGTACGCGCGCACGGACGTCGGCGGCGCGTACCGGTGGGACAATGCCAGCGGCCGCTGGGTCCCGCTGCTGGACTGGGTGGCGGAAGACCAGGTCGGCTACCTGGGCGTCGAATCGCTCGCGGTCGATCCGAAGAACGCGGCCAATGTCTACATGTCCGTGGGGATCAGTTATTTCAACGGCGGCAAGACCGCCATCCTGCGCTCGTCCGATTACGGCCGGACGTTTGCCGTCGCCGACGTGACGAGCCAGTTCAAGGCGGACGGTAACGGCATGGGCCGCCAGAACGGCGAGCGGCTCGTCGTCGATCCGGGCTCCAGCAACGTGCTGTACGTCGGCACGCGCCAGAGCGGGCTGTTCAAGAGCACGAACTACGGTGCGAGCTGGTCCAGGGTAACGGCGCTGAACGTGACGACGACGCCCAACGGCAACGGCATCAGCCTCGTCCTGGCCGATCCGTCCAGCGTGTCGGGCGGCGTGGCGCAGCGGCTGCTTGTCGGCGTCTCGCGCTACGGCTCGGCGGGCGCGAACCTGTACCGCAGCGACAACGGCGGGGCGTCGTTTTCCGCCATTGCCGGCAGCCCGTCCGGCCTGATGCCGCAGCGCGCCGCGTTCGACGGCGCCGGCAACGTGTACATCACGTATGCCAATGGCGCCGGCCCGCACGGCAACAGCTCGGGCTCGGAACCCATGACCAGCGGCCAGATCTGGCGCTATACGATCGCGAACGGCGCGTGGACCAACGTGACGCCGTCCGGCGTCAACGCCGCGTTCAGCGGCATCAGCGTGGACCCGGTCAATCCGCAGCGCCTCGTCGCATCGACCATCAACCAGTACATGCAGCAGGGCGACAGCTGGGGCGACCACGTCTACATCTCGACCAACGGCGGCGCCAGCTGGACCGACGTGATCAACCGTGGCTTCGTCCGCGACAATGGCGGCGTGCCCTGGATTAACGGCAAGGCGATGCACTGGGCCGGCGTGGCCGTGTTCGATCCGTTCAATAACAAGGCCGTGTGGCTGACCTCGGGCAACGGCATTTTCAAGACGGCGAATATCGACGCCGTGCCGACCACGTGGACGTTCACCGTCAAGGGTCTGGAAGAAACGGTGCCGCTGAACATCTACAGCATCCCGGGCGGCCCCGTGCTGTCGGCCATCGGCGACTATGACGGCTTCCTGCACTACAACGTCGACGCGTACACGAATCCGCAGTTCACGCCGACGATGGGCACGACCACGGGCCTCGCGGTCGCCGACGCCAACACGAGCCTCGCGGTGCGGGTCGGGAACAAGATGTACACGTCGGCCAATGGCGGCGTGAACTGGAACCAGACCAACATGAACGGCACGTACGGCCAGGTGGCGCTGTCGGCCAGCGGCACGGTCCTGCTGCACAACCCGTCCAATTCGTCGACCATGTATCGTTCCACCAACATGGGCGCGAGCTGGTTGACGGTGGGCGGCATCAGCGTCAACAATGCGCGCCCCGTCGCGGATCCGGCCAATGCCAGCAAGTTCTACGTGTACAACCCGGCCGACGGCAGCTTCATGATCAGCACGGACGCCGGCGTCTCGTTCTGGAAGTTTTCCACACTGGCTGCCGGCGGCAGCGACGCGATCCGTGCCGCACCGGGTCGTGAAGGCGATATCTGGGTGCCGCTGTACGGCGGCGGCCTGGCGCGGACCACGAGCTCGGGCTGGCAGTTCAGCAATATCGCGAACGTCACGTATTGCGGCGCCGTCGGCTTCGGCAAGGCCGCGGCGGGCGCGTCGTATCCGACCGTGTTCATCTGGGGCACCATCGGCGGCGTGACCGGCGTGTACCGGTCCACCGACGCGGGGCAGAGCTGGACGCGCATCAACGACAACGCGCACCAGTACGGCGGGCCGGGCAATGGCCATTTCGTCGTCGGCGACATGAACACGTTCGGCGTGGTCTACATGAGCACGGCGGGACGGGGTATCGTCGTCGGCAAACCGTAAGCGGTAAGCCGTTGCGTTGTGAACACGCGTCTTGTCAGACTAGATTGTTTCCGTAAGGAACTGTGCTAATCTGGCCGGAAGCGTGTTCCCAACGATTCCTTCGAGCCGTGCAACCCTCCCATGACCCCCATCGACCGGTTGCCGGCCTCGACCTGAAAGACGCGCTGCTCGTCGGCGCGCTCGTCTTCATCTGTTCCATCTTCGGCATCTACACGGCGCCCCCGGGCGTGCTGGCCGCATTCTGGCCCACGAATGCCGTGCTCGTCGGGCTGCTGTTGCGGCGTGCCCATCCGCCGAAGGCCGCGCACTGGCTGGCCGCCATCGCCGGCTATATCGTTGCCGACCTGGTCATGCGGCACGGCTGGCCCAAGACCCTCATGCTTACGACGACGAACCTGATGGGCGTGTCGGTCTGTTATGGCTTGCTGAAGCGGATGAGCGACGACATGCGCGGCCTGCGCCATCCGCGCTCGATGCTGCGCTTCGTGCTGGTGGCGCTGTGCGGCGCGGCCGCGGCCGGGGTGGGCGGGATCGTCATCCATCCCGCGCTGTTCGGCGGCTCGCCGGCGTACGGCTTCCTGTTCTGGTTTTCGACGGAACTCGTGAACTACATCGCGATCCTGCCTGTGCTGCTGACGATGCCGGACCTGGCGCGCCGGCTCGCGGGCCCCAGGCGCCGTGGGGACATGTCCGGCTGGCGGATCGACCATCTCGCGCCGCTGGCCGCGTTCGCGGGCAGCCTGTGGCTGGAAACGCAGCTGGGCGGGCCGGGCGTGATCTCGTTTCCGGTGCCCGCGATGCTGTGGTGCGCCTTGACGTACAGCCTGTTCGCCACGGCCGGCATCACCTTGCTGTTCTCGATGTGGACCCTGCTCGCCATCGCCAGCGGCACGCTCGCGATCGGCGCCGCCGTGGATACCCCGCACGCCGTGATGTCGCTGCGCGTTGGCGTGACCCTGACGGCGCTGGCCCCGCTGGCCGTCGCGAGCGTGATGGTGGCGCGCAACGAGCTGCTGGCGCGGCTGCGGCACGCGGCGTCGCACGATCCGCTCACGCAGGTGCTCAACCGCGGCGGCTTCATGGCGCGCGCGGACGACGTGCAGGCGCAGGCTGTACTGATGATGGATATCGATTTTTTCAAGAAGGTCAACGACACCCACGGCCACGCGGCCGGTGACCAGGTGCTGACGCATTTCGCGCGCGTGGCGGCGGGGTGTTTGCGCGCCGGCGACGTGCTGGGACGCCTGGGCGGCGAGGAATTCGCCGTGCTGCTGCCCGACTGCACGCCGGACGATGCGCGCGCCATCGCGCAGCGCATCTGCGACGCCTTTGCGGCGCAGCCGACGGTGCTGGAAGGCGGCGTGCGCCTGCACGCCACCGTCAGCATCGGCCTGGGCTGCCGGGAAGCGCCGGACACGCCCATCGGCACGTTGCTGTCGCGGGCCGACGCGGCGCTGTACGACGCCAAGCACGCCGGCCGCAACCGCGTCGCCGCTTAGATGCCCACCATCGAGATGGCCTTTGTGTTGAGGTAGGCTTCCAGTGCTTCCGGACCGCCTTCGGAACCGTAGCCGGAATCCTTGACGCCGCCGAACGGCAGCTCGGCGCTCGGCGTGGCCGGCTGGTTAATCCACAACATGCCCACTTCCACGCGGTTCATCAGCAGGTGTGCGTTCTTGATGGAGCGCGTGAACGCATAGCCGGCCAGGCCGTACGGCAGGCGGTTCGCTTCCGCGATGGCGTCTTCCAGGCTGTCGAAGCCGCGGATGCCGGCGACGGGACCGAACGGCTCGTCGTTGAAGATCGACGCTTCCAGCGGCACGTCCGCGAGGATGGTCGGCGCGAAGAAGTTGCCGGCGTCGCCCACGCGCTTGCCGCCCGTCGCGACGATCGCGCCCTTGGCCTGCGCATCCTCGACGACCTTCGTCATCGCCGCCACGCGGCGCGCGTTGGCGAGGGGGCCGAGCGTGGTGCCCTCGGCCAGGCCGTCGCCCAGTTTCAGGCCTTCCGCATGTGCGACGAACGCGCGCGTAAACTCGTCCTTGATCGCGTTGTGCACGAGGAAGCGGGTCGGCGAGATGCACACCTGGCCCGCGTTGCGGAACTTGGCGGCGCCGGCGGCCTTCACGGCCAGCGCGACGTCCGCGTCCTCGGCGACGATCACCGGCGCATGGCCGCCCAGTTCCATCGTCACGCGCTTCATGTGCGCGCCGGCCAGCGCGGCGAGCTGCTTGCCGACCGGCGTGGAACCCGTGAACGTGACCTTGCGGATGACCGGGTGCGGGATCAGGTAGCCCGAGATCTCGGCCGGATCGCCGAACACGAGGCCCACGACGCCGGCCGGCACGCCCGCGTCGACGAAGCACTGGAACAGCGCGGCGGGGGAGGCGGGGGTCTCTTCCGGTGCCTTGCACAGGAACGAGCAGCCGGTGGCCAGCGCGGCGGCCAGCTTGCGGACGACCTGGTTGATCGGGAAGTTCCACGGCGTGAAGGCGGCGACGGGGCCGACCGGTTCCTTCAGCACGAGTTGCTGCGCCTGCGGGTTACGGGCCGGCACGATGCGGCCGTACACGCGCATGCCCTCGGCCGCGAACCAGTCGATGATCTCGGCGCCGGCCATGGCTTCCATCTTAGCCTCGGCCAGCGGCTTGCCCTGTTCCTGGGTCAGCAGGCGGGCGATGCTGTCGGCGCGCTCGCGCAGCAGGCTGGCGGCACGGCGCATCGTCGCGGCGCGCTCGGCGGCCGGCACGAAGCGCCATTTTTCGAAGCCCTGCTGGGCGGCGGCGAGGGCGCGGTCCAGGTCGGCGATGGCCGCGTGCGCGACGGTGCCGATCGTCTGGCCCGTGGCCGGGTTCACGACGGGAATCGTCTTGCTGCCGGTGGCCTCGACCCATTCGTTGGCGATCAGGAGGCGGGTGTCGGGATAGCTGGAGGTGGTCATGGGTGCGTCGGTCCTCTATGGGTTATCGGATACGTAGAACGCAATGATCGCACCGCTGCGGATTGTTTGCTTAACACCGTGTGAAACCGGTGTGACTGTTTGCGCATAACACGAATGTTAGCAAACATTGGTAGCGTACATCATGCGCTCGGGATAACGATACATTTTACGGTATCGGTCGTGCGAAAAAAGTGATTGGTCACTGGCTTGTTTGATATTTACATTAGCATTTTATATTTAATAAACATTTTTTTAACAAAAAGTGCTTTAGCCAAGAAGCACTTCCTGTTTGTTAACGCAATCATTTGGCGAGCGTTCTACCATCTAGAAAACAGAAAAACGAGAGGATGACATGACGATCCAGCACCGCACCCGCGCGACCTGACGCGCACGACCTGACTCCCAGCAAGCCCTGTCGACCGGGATCCGCCACGGATCCCCGGATGGCCTTGCACGCCCTTTTGCAGCCGCAGTACCCCCGCACCGCATTGCCGGGCGCGGTGTTCTTTTCCACAACAACAAGGAGACGAGATGAACAATGCCAAGCGTAGAAGTGCTTTTCCCCAAACCCGCCGCCGGGCGATCGCACTCGCCGTCGCGGGCGCCTGTGCGGCGCTGGTCCTGCCGGCGCACGGGCAGGAGGCGCAGGGCGCCGCCACACCGACCGACGCCGCACCCACGGTCGTCGTCACCGGCGTGCGCGCGTCGATGCAATCGACCCTGAACCTGAAGCGCAATTCCGACGGCATCGTCGACGGCATCGTCGCCGACGACATCGGCAAGTTCCCGGATACGAACCTGGCGGAAGCGCTGCAGCGCATCTCGGGCGTATCGATCGACCGCAACCGCGGCGAGGGCGCCCAGGTGACCGTGCGCGGCGTGGGGCCGGACCTGAACCTGGTCCTGCTGAACGGCCGCCAGATGCCGACCGCGAACCTGGGCGACCGCGGCAGCCGCTCGTTCGACTTCTCGAACCTGGCGTCGGAAGCCGTGTCGCAGATCCAGGTGTACAAGAGCGCGCGCGCGGACACGCCGCCGGGTGGCATCGGCGCGACGGTGAACATCATGACGGGCAAGCCGCTGGACCTCGGCAACCTGAACAGCATCGGCATCAAGACGGTGTACGACCGCTCGAACGACAACCTGCCCGACCAGCTGGCGGGCCGCAAGGTGACGCCCGAGGTGTCCGGCCTCTTCAGCCGCAAGTTCGGCGCAGGGGACATCTTCGGCGTATCGCTGAGCGCCAGCTACCAGTCGCGCAATTCCGGCTTCAACCAGGCCGCCATCGCGGGCGGCTGGAACGGTCCGTTCCTCGCGGGCGACGCGTCGGGCGCCACCGGGACGATTCCTGTCGACGGCAAAGGCGTCACCAATCCGCCGCAGCCGGGCCAGCTCTACCAGGTGCCGCAGAACATCTCGTATTTCGTGACCGGCTCGCAGCGCCAGCGCACCAACGGCCAGCTGACCCTGCAGTTCCGCCCGACCCGCGACTGGAACAGCACGCTGGACTACACGTATGCCCGCAACAAGGTGCAGACCCTGGGCGCCGAGCTGGCGGCCTGGTTCAACCATCCGCCCCAGCAGACCAGCACGTGGGTGACGGGTCCCGTCGCCTCGCCGACGGTGTACGAGGAACAGGTCAAGCTGCAGGACCTGGCGATGAACGGCCACGACTACGCCACCGTCTCCACCTTGAAGTCGACCGGCTTCAACACCCAGTACCGCGTGAATTCCGGCCTGCGCCTGTCGCTCGACGCGCACCACTCCGTCGCGCAGTCCGGCTCCGACAGCCCGTTCGGCGTCAACAACGACCTCGCCACGGCCAGCTTCGGCCGCAACACGACCGGCGTCGATTTCACGCACGAGATGCCGGTGATGTACACGGACGTCACGCCGATGGGCTACGAGGTCGCGGGTTCGTGGTTCCAGGACGCGGCCGTGAAGCAGACGATCGACCAGGTCCAGGCGGGCGGCAAGCTGAATATCGGCTCGTCGTCGAACCTGAACTTCGGCGTGGGCTCGACGCGGGCGCGGTTCAATTCCGCGTTCCAGCATGTGCAGCAGGATGCGTGGCAGGGCACGGCGCCGGGCGGCCATGCCAACGCGGCCAAGGTCTACGACCAGTCGCTGTGGCAGCCGACCGACCTGCGCCAGTACTTCAGCAAGCTGGGTGGCTCGGACGACCCGCGCCTGTACAACACGCTGATGGTGATCGACTTCCCCAAGGTGCGCGAGAACGCCATCAAGGTCGTGGGCAACCCGGCCCTGTTCACGCCGAGCCTGTCCAATCCGTCCGAAGTGCGCACCCTGCGCGAGAAGTCGAATGCGCTGTACGGCCAGTTCAACACCGAATGGGACACGGCGCTGCCGATGCACACGGGGATCGGCCTGCGCTATGAAAAGACGACGGTCGAATCGGACGCCGTCGTCAGCGTGCCGGTCAAGGTCAACTGGGTGGCGCAGAACGAGTTGCCGATCGTGTTCGCGCCGGGCGCGAAGGAGACGCAGCGCGGCGAATACCACAACTGGCTGCCGACGTTCGACTGGGACATCGACCTGCGTTCGAACCTGAAGGTGCGGGCGAGCTACGGCGTGACGATCGGCCGGCCGCGCTGGGACCAGATCCAGGGCGGCGCCTCGTACGGCACGGTCGCGTATTCGACCGGCACCAACGTCACCCGCGGCAATCCGGGCCTGACGCCGGTGAAGTCGAAGAACCTGGACCTGTCGGCCGAGTGGTACTACACGAAGCAGAGCATGGTGTCGCTGGGCCTGTACCACAAGGACCTGAAGGGGTATGCCGGCCAGGTGACCTTGACCGAGGCGTCGACGACGGCCACCACGCCGCTCGGCGGCAAGTACTACAACGCCGCCGTCGCCGCGGGCTGCGCGAAGACGGACACGGACTGCCTGCGCAACTACATCCTCGCCAACTTCGACGGCCAGCCGGGAGTCACGCGCACGGGCGTGACGGGTTCGGGCAACCTGACGGGCGTCATCAGCGGCATCCCCGGCGACCCGGGCCTGCCGTACAACGTGTCGACGATCGTCAACCAGAACAAGTCGTCGCTGAAGGGCGCGGAGGTCAACTGGCAGCACATGTTCGACAACGGCTTCGGCTTCCAGGCGAACTACACGTACGTGAAATCCGACCTCACGTACAACAACGCGGGCGTGGGGCCGCAGTTCGCGCTGATCGGTTTGTCGAACTCGGCCAACGTGGTCGGTATCTACGAAGACAAGAACCTGTCCGTCCGCCTCGCGTACAACTGGCGCGGGCAGTTCCTGTCGACCGTGGCCGAGAACAACCGCGCCAATCCGGGCTATGTCGAACCGTACGGGCAGGTCGACCTGTCGATCGGGTACAACGTCAACGAGAACCTGAGCCTGTCGCTCGAGGCGATCAACCTGACCGACGCGCACCAGCGCCAGCACGGCCGCACCGACATGCAGGTCCTGTCCGTCACGACGGGCGGGCCGCGCTACATGCTGGGGGCCCGCTACAAGTTCTGACGGCGTCAGCCCGCCAGCACGGCGGCGGCCGGGGAGGGCGCAGCATCGCCCTCCATGATCAGGATCTTGCCGCCGGCCTGGTCCGGCGCGCTGTTGCCCGGTCTCGCGTCCGGCCGCGTGAAGGACCGCACCGGTCCGATCATCGTGCCGTTCGCATTGCCCTTCGCATCTGTGCGCAGGGTGCCGACCGCCTGGCCGCCGAGATACACGCCATACTGCGTCGCGGGCTTGAGCTTGAACACGTTGACCTCGAGCGCATCCACGACGCCCAGCTGGCGCGCGACGACGAAGCCGCGCGCCACGGCGCCGTCGCGCGCGGCCAGCGGGATGTTCACGGCATCCTGGTTGATCCGCGGGCTCAGGTTGTCCGCGCTGCCCGGCGCCGCCACGTGCGACAGGTAGACGAGGGCCTGCGGCGCCTGCCCGCCGGGCATGTGTGCGACGACCTTGTTGACGGCCGGGTCGATCACGTCGACGCCGTCGCCGTTTTCCAGGCCCACGTAGACGCGGCTGCTGTCGTCCGCCGTCCAGATCCCGTGCGGCAGCGCGCCCGTCGGGATCGTGGCGACGAGCTGGGCGTCCTTGTCCGTCGTGTAGACTTTCACGACGTTCTCGCCGCCGACCGTCACGTACGCAAGCGTCTTGCCGCCGATGTGGGCGAACGCGAGGTGGTTCGTGATGAAGCCGGTGTCGATCACGCCCGTCACCTGGAACGTGCGCGTGTCGATGCGCGTGACCTTGCCGACGTCCTTGTGCGTCATCCACATCTCGCGGTAGTCCGGCGTGAACTGCAGGAACGGCGAGAACGGGCTGACGACGGGGATCCGCTTGATCACCTTGTGCGTTTTCACGTCGATGACGTCGACCTCGGGCGTGAAGCTGGACACGGCGAACGCCAGCTTCCCGTCCGGCAGGAACTGGACCATGCCAGGCCCCACGGCCGTCGGGATGCGGCGCGTTTCCTTGTACGTGTGCGGATCGATGACGGAAATGTAGTCCTCGCCGCGCACGACGACCCACACTTCCTTGCCGTCGGCCGTGAAGAAGCCTTCGTGGGGCGAGCGTCCCACGTACGTCTTGCCCTTGACCTTGTTCGTCGCGGTGTCGATGAACGTCACGGAATTGGACCCGTTCGAGATGGCGACCAGGGTCTTGTGGTCCGGCGAGAAGCCGAGGCCGTGCACGTTGATCTCGCCGCGGTACAGCGGCGACAGCACGTCGGGGCGCTGGTTGCCCAGCACGATCTGGCCCAGCAGGCGGTTGCTGGACGGGTCGAACACGGAGACCGTATTCGTGTTCTGGTCGGCCGTGTACACGCGGTCGGTGGCCGCGGGCAGGGCAAACGCCGCCTGCGCGACGGTGAGGGCGGCAGCCGTTGCCGCCAGCCGGTTAATGGTGTTCATGCTGACTCCTTTTCGCAGCGGGATGACGCTCGAGCCACGCCCGCATCACGTTGATTTCGTTCTGCTGCTCGGCGATGATGCCGAGCGCCAGGTTGCGCAATTCCGGGTCCTGCGTGTGCAGCAGCACGGCCTTCGCCATGTCGATGGCGCCCTGGTGGTGCGGCATCATCATCGTGACGAAGTCGTGGCCCGGCTCGCCGTTCATGGGCGCGGCGGCCATGTCGCGGTCCATGATCGCCATCGCATCGTTCATCAGCGCGGCAAACGGTTTGTCGCTGCTGGCCACGAACGTGGCGGGGGCGGGCGTCCCGTGCATGTGCTGGGCGCTGGCGGCGGTGGCGGCGCACAGTGCCAGCCTGGCGACGAGGGTTTTCATGGCATCAGTCCTGGTACAGCGGATTGGGGGCGATATAGACCCGCACGTCCGGCACGGTCACGCCCTTCGGTGCGATGGCCGACAGCGGGATGGAATCCGTGGTGGGCCAGGCGTCGAAGACAAAGGTGAAGCGCTGGCCGCCCACCGTGAAACGCACGGTCTGGCCGTTGGTGACGTTGACCCAGCGGGTCGAGGCGTCGACGGTGACATCGCGGTCGGCCACGTCGCTCATGACGACGCGGCCGAAGTCCATCGGCATGCTCGGGCGCGGCGTGGCGCCGGCCGTGCCGGTGGCAAAAGCGGCGAGGGCGAGGATGGACAGGGCGAGGGTGCGGGTCAGCGGGGTCATGCGATTCTCCTTCGTGGTTGGGATGGACGCATTCTGCAAACGTGCCGCTGACGCGAGGGTGACCCGAACATGACAATTCGATGACAGTCCGATGGCGCACCTGTCATCCAGCAGGGCCGTGAATTGCGGCACAATGTCCGCAGGAGGAACCATGCGCATTCTGATCGTCGAAGACGAGCCCAAGACGGGCGACTACCTGCACAAGGGCTTGCGTGAGTCCGGCTTCAATGCCGACCTCGCGCGCACCGGGCCGGACGGGCTGCACCTGGCGCTGGAGCACGACTACGACCTGGTCGTGCTCGACGTCATGCTGCCGGCGATGGACGGCTGGACGGTGCTGTCCAGGCTGCGCGAGCAGAAGGAGACGCCCGTGCTGTACCTGACGGCGCGCGACGACGTCGCGGACCGCGTGCGCGGCCTGGAGCTCGGCGCGGACGACTACCTGGTAAAACCGTTCGCGTTCGCCGAACTGCTCGCCCGGGTGCGCACCCTGCTGCGGCGCGTGCCCACGCGCGAGCCCGAGATCCTCGCCATCGCGGATCTCGAGATCGACCTGCGCCGCCACCGCGTCACGCGCGCCGGCAGGCGCATCGACCTCACGCCGAAGGAATACGCGCTGCTCGTGCTGCTGGCGCGGCGCCAGGGCGAGGTGCTGTCGCGGTCGCTGATCTCGTCGCAGGTGTGGGACATGAACTTCGATTCGGATACGAACGTCGTCGACGTCGCCATCCGGCGCTTGCGCACGAAGGTGGACGATCCCTATCCCGTGAAGCTGATCCACACGGTGCGCGGCATGGGCTACCTGATGGAAGAGCGCGAGTGACTGCGCGTCCGATGTCGATCGCTCTGCGCCTCGGCCTGCTGTTCGCCGCCATCGCCGCCGCCGTGTTCGTGGCGGTGGGCGCCTACCTGTACCAGACGCTGGCGCACCAGATGGGCCGGCGCGACGATGCGGACCTGCTGAACAAGGCCCAGCTGGCGCGCCAGTTGCTGGGTGCGTTGCCGGGGCACGACCCCACCGTCCTGGCGCGCGCCATTGGCCAGGACGGCGTGACCTTGCAGGTGGCGGCGCACGACGGCCACGTGCCGGCCGTGCCGCTGGGGCGCGATCCCAACCCGGCCGACATCGCCGCGCGCGACGACGCGCAGGGCTCGAAGCGCGTCGTCGCCGTGCTGGCTGGCGACCACGCGGCCCCGCTGCGCGTGACGCTCGTGCGCACGCGCTCGGACCGGCTCGCGATCCTGCGCCGCTACGCGCTCGACCTGCTGGGCGCCCTCGTGGCGGGCACGCTCGTCGCGGCGGGCCTCGGCTTCGTGGCCGTGAAGCGGGGCTTGCGGCCGCTGTACGGGGTGATCGCCCGCGCCGACGCGATCCACGCCCAGCGTCTCGCGGTGCGCATGCCCGCCGCCGAACTGCCGGCCGAACTGCGCGCGCTGGCCGTCGCGTTCAACGCGATGCTCGACCGGCTGGAGGAGGGCGTGCAGCGCCTGTCGGGCTTTGCCGCCGACCTCGCGCACGACCTGCGCACGCCCGTCAACGCCCTGATGATGCAGACGCAGGTCGCGCTCGCGCGCGAGCGCACGGCGGACGAGTACCAGACCTTGCTGGCGTCGAACCTGGAGGAATACGAGCGGCTGGCGCGCATGATCGAAAACACACTGTTCCTGGCGCGCGCCGACAACGCCCAGCTGGCGCTGGCGAGCAACCCGCTCGACGTGCGCGCGGAGCTGGAGCACATCCGCGAATACTTCGAGATGGTGGCCGAGGACAAGGGCATCCGCTTCGGCCTCGACGACGTCGGCGACCTGCAGGTGCGCGCGGACCCCGTGCTGCTGCGGCGCGCCGTCAACAACCTCGTGTCGAACGCGATCGCGCACACGCCGCCGGGCGGCGTCGTCGGCCTGGCGGCGCACGGCGACGGCGAGTGGGTCACGCTGTCGGTGCACAACAGCGGCGACGGCATCGCGCCGGAACATCTCGGGCGCGTGTTTGAACGCTATTACCGGGCCGACGCGGCACGCGGCGCCGGCAGTTCGGTGGGTCTCGGCCTGTCGATCGTGCGCGCCATCATGCGCCTGCACGGCGGCACGGCGGAGGTGGACAGCGTGCCGGGCGAACGCACCGTGTTCAGGCTGCGCTTTCCCGCCTGACGCCGACTGGCGTCAGCGCGTCCACACGACCCGCACGGCGAGCGCCCGCTCGTACTCGCTGCGCGTGGCCGGGGCGCCGAATTCCGCGTGGCGCGGGTCGAACAGGTTCTGCCCGACGATGGACAGTTCGACGCCGGGCCGGATGCGCCAGCCCCAGCGCGCGTCGACGGCCGTGTACGCGGGCACGGCCGGCCGGGGCAGGGCGCCCACGTGGCGCACCGTGACGTCGAATTCCTGGCCGGCGCCGATGTCGTACGACGAACGCACCTGCCAGTAATGCGTCGGGTCGCTCGTGAACAGGCCCGTCGTCCCCGTCTGGTCGTGGCTGCCCGGCTGCAGGGTGGTGCCGACACGTTGCACGACGCCGCCGGCGGACAGGCGCCACGCGTCCGCCGCCTGCCACGTGGCCCACGCCTCGATGCCGCGCGTGAGGCCGTCGGCCCGGTTCTCGAACACGGATCCCGGCCCGGACGGATTCGGCTCCAGCGTGCGCAGCCGGTCGTAGCGGCTGAAGAACAGGGTCGTCGAATACGACAGCGTGGCCGTGGGCTGGGCGCGGTGGCCCAGTTCGAACACCTTCGCCGTCTCCGATTCGAACCCGGAGCCGCCGGCCACCGCATACTGCGGCACGCCGTTCACGACGCGCGGCGCGATCGGGCTGTAGAAATCGCGGTCGATGCGCGACGGGGCCCGCACGGCGCGCGACAGCGACGTCCACACGAGGCTTGCCGGGCGCGGGGCCCACGCGAGGCGCAACGTGGGCAGCACTTCGACGCCCGTGTAATTGTTGTCCTCGAGTTTCAGGCCGGCCGTCAGGCGCAGGTCGCCCTTCAGCGCGATCTCGTCCTGCGCGAACAGGTTCGCCCAGTGCAGGTTCAGCGTGCCCGGCAGGAAGCCGAACGCGGGGCCGTTCCCGACGCGGTCGCGGCCCAGGCGGTAACCGCCGCCCCAGACAACGTGGTGGCTGTCCCCCACGCGTACGGCGTGCTGCGCCTGCAGGTCGAACGTGTCGAGGCGTTCGTGGAAGGCGTTCGGCTGGTCGCGCTTCGTGTGGTCCCAGTACAGCTGCACGGTGGCCGACGAGCCGTCCGCGAACGTGCGTGCCATGCGTCCCAGCAGGTTGGCGCCGGCCACCTTGATGTCCGGCGTGCCGGCCTGGCGCAGACGGGCATCGTAGACGTCGCCCTGGACCGTGAGTCCCTGCGCGTTGTCGCCCCAGTCGGTGCGGAATCCGGCCTGGTCGCGGTGCCAGCCCGTTTGCGACGTGGCGCCCGCCGCCGTGTGGGTGTCGTCGTTCTCCGCATGTTTCGCATAGGCCCGGTAGCGGCCTTCGGCACCCAGCCGGCCGCCGTAGCGCACGGCGCCGTCGCGCGCGTCCTTGCCGACGGTCGCCGCCAGCAGCGCGCCCTGGGTGGCGGCGGACGATTTCGTGATGATGTTGATGACGCCGTTGACGGCATTGGCGCCCCACAAGGTCGCGCCGGGACCGCTGATCACTTCGATGCGTTCGACGTCGTCCAGCACCACGTCCTGCACGTCCCAGAACACGCCGGAGAACAGGGGCGAATACACGGTGCGGCCGTCGATCAGCACGAGCAGCTTGTTTTCGAACGGGCTGGAAAACCCCCGCGCCGTGACGGCGTAGTTGCGGGCATCCACGCGCGCCACCTGCAGGTTGGGCGCCAGCCGCAGCGCTTCCGGCAGCGAGCCGGCGCCCGCGCGGCGGATGTCGTTGCCCGTGATGACGAAGATGGAGGCGGCCGCGTCGGACAGCGATTCCGACCGTTTCGACACGGACGTGACCTGGATGTTGGCCAGTTCCTCCAGGCTCAGTTCCGCGATGTCGTCGTTCGGCGCGGGGACGGCGGCCGCGGCGGCCTGTGCGGCGAGGAGGGCGGCCATGGCGGGGAACAATGTGGAACTGGGCATCATGGCAGGACACATTTAACGGAATTCGCGAGATTGTATTGCAGAAATTAATTTGTTAACGATACCATTCGGCCGCGTGCGGTTTGCACACTTTTTATTGCGCCGCTGGCATATTTTGTAATTGCGGGGACGGGACGCAATTCGGACAATTCAAAAAAACATCCTACGGAGACACTGTGAGCACGAGCTTTTCCCACAACGGACGCCGCCGCGTCCTGGCCAGCCTGTTGCTGGCCGCCGCCGCATGCGCGCTGCCGGGCGCGGCGTCCGCGCAGACCCCGGCCACCGACGGCGACGCCGCCGCTCGCATCGCCTGGTGGCGCCAGGCCCGCTTCGGCATGTTCATCCACTGGGGGCTGTACGCCATCCCCGGCCGCGGAGAATGGGGGCAATTCGTCGAACAGACGCCGGTGAAGGAATACGCGAAACTGGCCGACCAGTTCAAGCCCCGCCAGTTCGACGCGGACGCGTGGGCACAGCTGGCGAAGTCCGCAGGCATGAAATACATGGTGTTCACGTCGCGCCACCACGACGGCTTTGCCATGTTCGACGACGGCGACAATCCGTTCTCGAGCACGCGGACGGCCGCGCGGCACGATTTCGTCGCGGACTACGTGAAGGCCGCGCGCAAGGCCGGCATGGGTGTGGGGCTGTATTACTCGCCGCTGGACTGGCGCTATCCGGGCTACTTCTTCCCCGACCTGTACCGGGACAGCGCCGAAGCGATGCGCGCCCAGTACCACCGCCAGATGGAAAAGCTGCTGTCCAACTACGGCAAGATCGACGTGCTGTGGTTCGACGGCGGCGAGACCGACTGGCTGAGCTTCGGCGGGGACTGGACCGCCGCGCAGTGGACGAAGCGCGCGCCCGGCAAGCATTACGCGGGCGGCTTCGACTGGCAGCACGACAAGGTGCATGCGATGCTGCGCAAGCTGCAGCCGAATGTCGTCATCAACGGCCGCGCCGATATGCCGGAAGACTTCCACTCGCGCGAAGGCGACGGCGCGCTGGGCGACTTCGACAACCAGCATCCATGGGAACTGTGCACGACCATCGCGGGTGCCTGGGGCTACCAGCCGAACATGCAGCCGAAGCCCCTGAAGCACTACATCCAGCTGCTGGCGAACGTGGCCGGCCGCGACGGCAACTTCCTGCTCAACGTGGGTCCTGATCCCGACGGCCGCATCGATCCGGCGCAGGCGCAGCGCCTGCGCGAGATCGGCGCGTGGCTGGGCAAGCATGGCGACAGCATCTACGACACGCGCGGCGGGCCGTTCCTGCCGGGGAGCTGGGGCGCGTCCACGCACCGCGGCAACACGATCTATGTCCACGTGCTGAACTGGCCGGGCGACAAGCTCGTGCTGCCCGCGATTCCCGCGCGCGTCGTGCGTGCGTCCGTGCTGGGCGGCGGCGCGGCCAAGGTCGAGCAATCCGCGCGCGGCATCGAGATCGCCGTTCCGGCCGCGGCGCGCAACGACATGGACACCGTGGTGGCGCTGCAACTGGATTCGCCGGCCGCCGCGCTCACGCCCGTGCGCTGAAAAATTGTTTGCCGCTCCGGTGGATTTCATCATTGCCCGCGCGGGCCGGACGTCGTCACAATGACGCCTCCGTGCACGATGATGACACCCTACCTGGAGCAACGATGCGTTCGCAAGCTGCGACCCTTACCCGGGCGGCCCTGATCCGCCTGGCCGCACGCGCCGCCGTGGCGCTTGCCATGTTGACCGGCACCACCCATCCCGTGGCCGCCACCGAGCAACCGGCCGCGCGCCAGCGGCAGAATTTCAACGCCGGCTGGCGCTTCCACCTGGGCGACATCGGCGGCGCCGAGAAGGTCGATTTCGACGACGCCGACTGGCAGGCCGTGGGCCTGCCCCACAGCTTCAGCACGCCTTACTTCCAGGCGCCCGAGGTGTACGTCGGCTACGGCTGGTACCGCAAGGACCTCGTGCTGCCGGCCGTTCCCGCCGGGCGCCGCTGGACGCTGGAATTCGAAGCGGCGTTCCAGACGGCCGAGGTGTACGTCAACGGCCGCAAGGTGGCGCGCCACCGCGGCGGCTATACGGGCTTTCCCGTCGACCTGACCAGTGCCTTGCACGCCGGACGCAACGTGATCGCCGTCCGCGTCGACAACATCTGGGACCCGACGCTCGCCCCGCGCGCCGGCGAACATATCTTCAGCGGCGGCATCTACCGCGACGTCTGGCTCGTGACGACGGACGACGTGCACGTCCCCTGGACCGGCACGGCCGTCACGACGCCCGGCCTGTCGGGCCGCAGCGGCGCCGTGCGCGTGGCGACGGAAGTGCGCAACGACGGCCGCAAACCGGTCAAGGTCAGGGTGCGCACGCGCATCGCCGATGCCCGCGGCGCCACCGTCGCCGTGCTGCCCGATGCGGCCGTCCAGGTGCCGCCGGGCCGCACGCTGGACGTCGCCCAGCAATCCCGGCGCCTGTCGGGCCTCAAGCTGTGGAGCCCCGAGTCGCCGACCCTGTACCGGGCCGTCACGACCCTCGACGTGGCGGGGCGGCAGCGCGACCGCTTCGAGACGCCGTTCGGCTTCCGCACGATCGAGTGGACGGCCGACCGGGGCTTTTTTCTCAACGGCGAACACCGTTACTTCCGCGGCGCGAACGTGCACCAGGACCAGGCCGGATGGGGCGACGCCGTGACGAATGCCGCCATCGAACGCGACGTGCAGCTGATGAAGGACGCCGGCTTCGACTTCATCCGCGGTTCGCACTACCCGCACGATCCGCATTTCGCCGAGGCGACGGACCGCATCGGCATGCTGTTCCTGCCGGAGGCGCCGTTCTGGGGCACGGCCGGCATGAAGAGCCCGTGGAGCCGGTCCGCCTATCCGCCCGAGCCGGAACACCAGGCCGCGTTCGAGGAGAGCGTGAAGCAGCAGCTGGCGGAACTCATCCGCATCAACCGCAACCACCCGTCGGTCGTCGCATGGGGCATGGACAACGAGGTCTTCTTCACGGACAAGGAGACGCTGCCGGCCGTGCGCAAGCTGCTGGCGGACGAGGTGGCGCTGTCGCACCAGCTCGATCCGACCCGGCCCGCGGCCGTGGATGGCGCGCAGCGGGGCGACATCGACCGCATCGGTGACATCGCCGGCTACAACGGCGACGGCGCCGTGCTGTTCCCGAATCCCGGCATCCCCAACTTCGTCGCGGAATACGGCTCGACCATCTCGGACCGGCCGGGCGAATACGATCCGGGGTGGGGCGACATCGAACGCACGCCGGGTGAGAAGGCGGGCGAACCGGCCACGTGGCGCTTCCCGTGGCGGGCAGGGGAGGCCGTGTGGGCCGGTTTCGACCACGGCTCGATCGCGGGCAAGTTCGGCTCGATGGGCCTCGTCGATTATGCGCGGCTGCCGAAGCGCAGCTGGTACTGGTATCGCAATGCCTACCGCGGCATCGCGCCGCCCGCCTGGCCGAAGCCGGGCAAGCCGGCCGCGCTGCGCGTGACGGCCAGCCGTCCCGTGATCCTCCACGCGGACGGCACGGACGACGTGCAACTGGTCGTGACCGTCGTCGACGCGGCCGGCAACCCGCTGTCCGACAGCCCGCCCGTGCGCCTGGCGCTGGAAGCGGGACCGGGCGAACTGCCGACAGGACGCACGATCTCGTTCACGCCCGACGGCGACATCCCGATCCGCGACGGCCAGGCGGCCATCGCCATGCGCAGCTGGCAGCGCGGCACGACGCGGATCCGCGCGACGTCGCCCGGCCTTGCCGACGGCGTGCTGACGGTGAAGACGGCGGACGGTCCGCGTTTCGTGGCAGGCCGCACGCCGCTGGCGGCCGACCGGCCGTACGTGACGCGCAAGATGGAAGTGGGGGCGGAACAGGCGTTCGGCCTGAAGAATCCGACGCAGGCCAGTTCGAGCGCGGCCGGCCATGCGCCGTCGCTGGCGAACGACGGCGACGCTGCCACGTGGTGGGCGCCGGCCGCGGACGACGCGGCGCCGTGGATCGTCATCGACCCGGAGCGCATCGTGAATTACCGCAGGCTGGCCGTGACATTCGCGCCGGGCGGACGCTGCGGCGTGACGGCGGAAGCGCAGGACGCGGGCGGCGTGTGGCAGACGCTGGCGGAAGCGCCCGCGACGGCGGACACGCTCGAGGTGCCGGTACGTGCCGTCACGGGACGACGCCTCCGGTTACGGCTGGCTGGTGGGACTTGCCGCATCGCCGACGTCGTCATCATGGGGACGCCGGCGACCTTCTGGTGATCAGCGTACGTTCTGTGCCTTGATCAGCTTGTCCAGCATGGCGTGTTCTTCTTCCGTCAGGTCGGTCAGCGGGGCGCGCACCGGACCGCCGTCGTGGCCGACGAGGCGGGCACCCGCCTTCACGATCGACACGGCGTAGCCGGCCTTGCGGTTGCGGATCGCCAGGTAGGGCAGGAAGAATTCGTCCAGCAGGCGGTTCGTCGTCGCGTGGTCGTCCCTGGCGATCGCATGATAGAAATCCATCGCCAGTTGCGGCATGAAGTTGAAGACGGCCGACGAGTACACGGGCACGCCCAGCGCTTTATAGGCCGCCGCATAGACTTCCGCGGTCGGCAGGCCGCCCAGGTAGCTGAAACGGTCGCCCAGGCGGCGCCAGATCGACACCATCAGTTCGATGTCGCCGATGCCGTCCTTGAAGCCGATCAGGTTGGGGCAGCGGTCGGCCAGCTTTTCCAGCGACTCCGCAGTCAGGCGGCATTGCGCGCGGTTGTACACCACGACGCCGATGTTCACGGATTTGCAGACTTCTTCCACGTGCGCGACGAGACCGTCCTGGCTCGCTTCCGTCAGGTAGTGCGGCAGCAGCAGCACGCCTTTCGCGCCGAGGCGCTCGGCTTCCTGCGCGAAGGCGATCGCGGCGCGGGTCGGGCCGCCGGCGCCGGCGAGGATCGGCACCTTGCCCGCGCACGTGTCGACCGCGGTCTTGATCACCTGCGAGTACTCGTCATGCGTGAGCGAGAAGAACTCGCCCGTGCCGCCGGCCGCGAACAGGGCGGTGGCGCCGTACGGGGCGAGCCATTCCAGGCGCTCGATGTAGGTGCTCTTACGGAAATTGCCTTCGGCATCGAAGTCGGTGATCGGGAAGGACAGCAGGCCGGACGACATCACTTGCTTGAGTTCTTGCGGATTCATTTGCGCTCCAGGGCGGTGGGTTAAGCTGAGTTCGACTACGTTGTCAGACATCGTACAACTAAGATCGCGGCATCGCAAGAACAATTTGCCGCGATGTCGTGTGAAAGGATCAGCCGACCGTGCGCGTCGTCGCCCGCTCGACGAGCTGGAATCCCACGTCGACGACATTGCCCGCCAGCGGCCGTCCCTCGATCTTCGCGATCAGGGCCCGGGCTGCCTGCACACCGATGGCGCGCTTGTCCACGTGGACGGACGAGATGGGCGGATGCGTGTAGGCGGCGAAGTCGAAGTCGCCGAAGCCCATGATGCCGAGCGACTCCGGCACGGCGATGCCTTGCGCCTGCGCCTCGATGAGGGCGCCCTGGGCCAGTACGTCCGAACTGCACACGACGACGTCGGGCGCGTGGCCTTCCGCCAGGATCGCACGCAGGCCTTCGCGGCCGAGACTCAGCACGGTGGGCGGCGTCGCCATGTGCGTGGCGACGGGCACCACGCCGTGCTGCCGCAGTTCCGCCTCCAGCGCGAGGCGGCGCCGGTTCGCGCGCTCGTCGCGGGCGCAGATCGATGCGAACTTCCTGTAGCCTTTATTTAAGAGGTATTGCGCGACCTTTTCGCCCACCCGTTCCTGCGAAAAGCCGATGGCGATGTCGATGGGGGAGGGCGTCAAGTCCCACGCTTCCACGACGGGCACGCCGGTCGCGAGCAGCTTCTTGCGCACGTTCGGATGGTGCTGGATGCCCGTGAGGACGATGCCGTCCGGCTGGCGCGACAGGATCGCCGTCAGCAGGTCCTCTTCCTTCTGGTGCGAATAGTTCGACACCGACAGCAGCAACTGGTAGCCGTGCGCCGACAGTTCGTCGTTCAGGCCCTGCACGGTCTCCGCGAACATCGAGTTCGACAGCTGCGGGACGATGGCGGCGATGAGCTGGCTGCGCTTTGTCGTCAGGCTGCCGGCCAGCATGTTCGGGATATAGCCCATCGCGGCCGCCGCTTCTTTGACGCGCGCGATCGTGTCCGGCTTGACGAGCTTGGGATTGTGCAGGGCGCGCGAAACCGTGATCGGGGAGAGGCCCGCGAGCCGCGCGACGTCCTTCAGCGTGATGCTTTTCGGCCGGTCTGCCGTCGTGGGGAGCGTGTCGTCTGCGGGGTCCATCATATTGTTGTGTTCTTCATCACTTGTACGACATCCGATCACAAAACGCTTGCGTTCGAAGATGATTGCGGTATCATACCAAACACCTTGGCCGTAGCACCGGCCATATTTTTAAGACAAGAATGATTGCGGTGTCATTTTTGCGCAAGGCATGTGTGTTTTGTGCTTTGTCATGAAATGATTGCGCAATCATGGAGACGCTGATGACTATCCCCCGCACCATCCGCATGCACGAGAACGACAACGTCGCCATCGTCGTCAACGCCGGCGGCCTGCCGGAAGGCACGGTCTTCCCGGACGGCCTGACCCTGAGAACCCGCGTGCCGGAAGGGCACAAGGTGGCGCTCGTCGACATCGCCCAGGGCGCACCCATCGTGCGCTACGACGTGACGATCGGCTACGCGCTGCAACCCATCGCCCGCGGCACGTGGATCGAGGAATCGCTCGTCGGCATGCCGGCCGCGCGCGGGCTGGACGACCTGCCGAAGCCCGTCCGCGACCGCGCACCCCTGGCGCCGCTGGAAGGTTATACGTTCGAAGGTTTCCGCAATCCGAACGGCTCGGTCGGCACGCGCAACATCCTCGCCATCAGCGAGACGGTGCAGTGCGTGTCGGGTGTCGTCGCGTTCGCCGTCGACCGCATCAGGAAGGAGCTGCTGCCGAAGTACCCGCACGTGGACGACGTCGTCGCCATCGAACACACGTACGGCTGCGGCGTTGCCATCGACGCGCCCGGCGCCGAGATCCCGATCCGGACGCTGCGCAACATCGCGAAGAATCCGAACTTCGGCGGCCGCGTCATGCTCGTGAGCCTGGGCTGCGAAAAGCTGCAGCCGGCGCGCATGTTCCCGGCCGGCTCCATCCCGATCCAGACTCCCGACACTGTTTGTTTGCAGGACGCGGCGCACGTGGGCTTCGGCGACATGATCGACTCCATCATGCGCACGGCGGAGCAGCATCTGACGGCACTGAACGAGCGCCGGCGCGAGACGGTGCCGGCATCGGAACTGGTCGTCGGCGTGCAGTGCGGCGGCAGCGACGCGTTTTCGGGCGTGACCGCCAACCCTGCCGTCGGCTTTGCCAGCGACCTGCTCGTGCGGGCCGGTGCCGCCGTCATGTTTTCCGAAACGACGGAAGTCCGCGACGGCATCGACCAGCTGACGTCCCGCGCCGCGAACGACGACGTCGCGCAGGCGATGATCCGCGAAATGGCGTGGTACGACGAGTACCTGAAGCGGGGCGGCGTGGACCGCAGCGCGAACACGACGCCGGGCAACAAGAAGGGCGGCCTTGCCAACATCACCGAAAAGGCGATGGGTTCCATCATCAAGTCCGGCACCGCGCCGATCGCGGGCGTGCTGTCCCCCGGCGACAAGCTGCAGCAGAAAGGCCTCATCTACGCCGCCACGCCGGCCAGCGATTTCATCTGCGGCACCCTGCAGCTGGCCGCCGGCATGAACATGCACGTGTTCACGACGGGCCGCGGCACGCCGTACGGCCTGGCCGCGGTGCCGGTCGTGAAGGTGGCCACGCGCGACGATCTCGCCCGCCGCTGGCACGACCTCATGGACATCAACGCCGGGCGCATCGCGACCGGAGACGCGACCATCGCGGACGTGGGCTGGGAGCTGTTCCACTTCCTGCTCGACGTGGCGAGCGGCCGCAAGAAGACGTGGGCCGAGCACTGGAAGCTCCACAACGCGCTCACGCTCTTCAATCCGGCGCCCGTGACCTGACCGCACGCGCGACCGCACAAGACAGAAAACAGCAAGGAGACATCTTGAAGAAAGCAGTATGCATCGCCCTCGGCCTGGCCGCGGGCGCGGGCGCGCACGCCCAGACGAATGTGACGATCTACGGGATCGCGGACGCGGCGTTCGTGGTAGAGAGCGGCGGCACTGCCGGTCACCAGTCGAAGATCACGAGCGGCGCCGCGTCGGCCTCGCGCATCGGCTTCCGCGGCACGGAGGACCTGGGCAACGGCATGTCCGCGTTCTTCACGCTGGAAACGGGCGCGAAGATCGACACGGGCGAACTCGATGCCGCGAACACGATCTTCAACCGCCAGGCGTTCGTGGGGATCAGGACGAAGGCCGGCGCCGTCGCCTTCGGCCGCCAGTACACGCCTTACCACCTCACGCTGACGTCCGTCGCCGACCCGTTCGGCACGGGCTATGCGGGCACGGCGAAGAATCTCTTCCCGGACAACGGCACCAACGTCCGCACCAGCAACACGATCACGTACACGTCGCCGACGGTGAACGGCGTGCATGCCGAACTCGCGTACAGCGCCGGCGAACAGGCGGCATTGTCGGCGGGACGCCAGTTCGGCGGCGCCCTCGACCTCGCCCGTGGCAACCTGCGCGTGCGCCTTGCCTACAACAGCAAGAACACGGACGTGGCTGCGACGGGCGTGAACCACGACCTGGGCCGCAACGTGCTCCTCGGCGCGAACTATGACCTCAAATGGATCAAGCTGTACGGTGCGTTCGAAGTGGACAAGGGCTACAACAGCGCCACGCTGGGCAATGCCAACAACCCGTACGGCGGCGCGAAACCGACGCCGTCGACGGATGGCCGCGAGATCCTGCTGGGCTTTTCCGCGCCCGTCGGGCCGGGCACGCTGATGTTCTCCACGCAGCACAAGGACGACCGCACGCACTTCGACCAGGACGCCCGCGAGTGGGGCATCGGTTACCTGTACGCGCTGTCGAAGCGCACGGGCCTGTACGCGGCGTACGCACATATCCATAACAAGAACGGCGCCGGCTACACGGTCGCCAACAACACGGAGCCGGGGACGGGCAACACCGGCTACAACCTGGGCATCCGCCAGACCTTCTGAGTCCGGCGGCCACACCTATCTTTGGAGGGACCATGGAGCACACCACGACGGCCGCCATGCCGGCCACCGCAACGAAGCTCGCGTCGCGCACGCGCTGGGGCATACTCGCCATCCTGTTCATCGTCACGACGGTCAACTACGCGGACCGGGCCTCGATCTCGATCGCCGGTCCGGAAATCCGCAAGGCCCTGGGCCTGTCGCCCGTCGAGATGGGCTTTGTCTTTTCCGCGTTCGCGTGGTCGTACGTGGCGGCCCAGCTGCCCGGCGGCTGGCTGCTCGACCGCTTCGGTTCGAAGATCACCTATTTCTTCAGCATCTTCCTGTGGTCGCTGTTCACGATGCTGACGGGCGCCGCGGGCTTCCTCACCGGCGCGGCCGCCGTGGGCACGCTGTTCGTGCTGCGCTTCCTCGTGGGCGCGGCGGAAGCGCCTTCGTTCCCGGGCAACAGCCGCATCACGTCGGCCTGGTTCCCCACGCACGAACGGGGCCTCGCGTCCGCGCTGTTCAACTCCGCCCAGTATTTCGCGACCGTGCTGTTCGCGCCGCTCATGGGCTGGCTCGTGCACGCCTTCGGCTGGGAGAGCGTGTTCATCGTGATGGGCGGCCTCGGGATCGCGCTGGCCTTCGTGTGGCTGAAGGTCATCCACGGACCGAAGGACCACCCGTCCGTCAGCGCCAGCGAACTGAAATACATCGAGGAGGGCGGGGCGCTCGTCGACCTGGACGGCGCCAGACGCGCGTCGCAGGCGCCGGCCGTCGACACGCTCGCCTGCGTCAAGGAATTGCTGGGCAACCGCATGCTGCTGGGCGTGTACATCGGCCAGTACTGCATCAATACGCTGACGTACTTCTTCCTCACGTGGTTCCCCGTGTACCTCGTGCAGGAGCGCCACATGACGATCCTGAAGGCAGGCTTCGTCGCGTCGCTGCCCGCCATCGCCGGCTTCCTCGGCGGCGTCGTGGGCGGCGCGATCTCGGACCGCCTCGCGAAGGCCGGCTTCTCGCTGTCGATGTCGCGCAAGGTGCCGATCGTGTGCGGCATGCTGCTGTCGATGAGCATGATCGCCTGTAACTACATCGACACGGACGCCGTCGTCGTCGCCGTGATGGCGCTCGCGTTCTTCGGCAAGGGCGTCGGCGCGCTGGGCTGGGCCGTCGTGGCCGACACGTCGCCGAAGGAAGCGGGCGGCCTGTCCGGCGCACTGTTCAACACGTTCGGCAACATCGCGGGCATCACGACGCCGATCGTCATCGGCTACATCCTGCAGGGCACCGGGTCGTTCGCGGGCGCCCTCGTGTACGTGGGTGCCAACGCGGCCGTCACTGTCTTCAGCTACGTGTTCATCGTGGGCGAGATCAAGCGGGTGAAACTGGTGAAGTCGCTGAAAGCGGCGACGTAATTTTTTTGAATCCGATCGCCAGGTCGCTGCGTACAAGAGGGAACGGGGGGCGTTTCCCCCGGCACAACCCTCAACCTGGAGATCGACATGAAGCCTGCTCTCATCTTTTCCGCAGCATCCCTGTGTGCCTTTCTGTCCGCATGCGGCGGCGGCGACGACATGCCCAAGGCGCAGTTCGCGCAGAACCAGGACATCTGGATGGCCCTCGGCGGCGACGCGAAAGCCCCCGCGGCGGTGGCGAAAGTCGTCGACGACGCGGCCGCGGGCCTGCTGGCCGATCCGAAGGAAGCGCCATATTTCGCCGTGGTAGGCAAGCCGGGCCACGATTCCGTCGACCGCCTGAAAGCCTGCCTGCGCCTGCAGTTCAACGCCGTGCTGGGCGGGCCGTACACGTATCCGGGCCCGGTCACGGCCGACAACACGACGGTCCAGTGCGAAGACATGGTCGCGGCGCACAAGGACCTCGGCATTCCCGGCTGCGTGTTCGACCAGTTCATGGTCGACCTGGCGGCCGTCATGAAGCAGGACGGCGTGCCCGACGCCACCATCAACCGCGTGGCGCCCACGCTCGTGGGCCTGAAGGGCGACATCGTGTCGAAGACGCCCGTCTATCTTGGCCCGAACACCGCGGCCAACTGCCAGTCATGAGCGCCCGTGCGTGGGTGACGGCAGGCGCGGTGGCCGCGCTGCTCGTGCTGGGGATCGGCGGCGCGATGCACACGCGTGCCGGTTTTCGTGCATTGGCGGCGCTGGGCGTGCCGTGTCCCGTGGACGGGGTGTCGGCCACGCAGGTCGACCACGTGCGCCGGGCCGGCCTGGCCGGGCTGCGTGGTGACGCGCCCGCGCCCGCCCGTCCGGCCATCGCGGGCTTGCGTCTCGACGCGACGACGGAGACCGAAGCGCGCGCGCTGCTCGTGCGCGCGCATGCGGCGTGCGACGTGCAGGCGCGTGGCTACCGCCACCTGCGCTGCCGCGGCGTGGACGCACCCGCCCTCGGCCTGGCCGGGCCGCCCGTCAGCGAACTGTGGCTCAGCTTCGGACCGGAGGGGCGTCTCGTCGGCGTGGACGTCTACCGGCGCGGCATGCGTCCGGACGACGTGCGCACGGTGTGGTCGGACGCGGCCGGCCGCCTGCGCGCGGCATTGGGCGCACCCGGTCTCGCGATCGGCGACCCGGCGCCGGACGTGCTGGCGGCAAGCCCGATCCAGACCGCCCGCGTGCAATACCGCTACGCGGACTACGTTGCCACGGTGACGGCCGCGCACCTGCCGCAGACCGGGTTGTCGGTACGCGAGCAATACCTGTCCGCACGATTGTAATCGTTTCCAGTCCTGTCATTGTACGGTTACAATGTTTTCATTAAATCAATGACAGGGGCACCGTGAGCGAGGGGACCGACCAGGACGACCAGTTGTACCGGCTGCTCGCCGCCGTGGCGCTGCAGGACCGGGCCGCGTTCCGCAGGCTGTACGACGCCACGTCGGCGAAGCTGTTCGGCTTCGCGCTGCGCGTGCTGCACAAGGAAGAACTGGCGGAGGAAGCCGTGCAGGACGCGTTCGTCGCGATCTGGCACGCGGCGGCCGGCTACCAGATGCACCTGGCGTCGCCGCTCACGTGGATGGTGACGATCGTGCGCAACAAGGCGCTGGACATCCGCCGCCGCGCGCTGGCCGACGGCGGCGACGTCCGGGTCGAACTCGAGGACGCCGACGGCCTCGCGGACATGACGGCGGGCCCGCACGACCAGGCGCAGCTCTCGCGCGACGCGCGGGCGCTGGCCCGCTGCATGGACACGCTCGCGAGCCGCCAGCGCCAGGCGATCGGCATGGCATACCTGCACGACCTGTCGCACTCGGACGTGGCGGCGCGCCTCGAACTGCCGATCGGCACGGTCAAGACGTGGATCCGGCGCGGCCTCGACCGGTTGCGCGATTGCCTGTCCAGACGGGAGGCCGCATGAACATCCGCGACAATGCGCCGCTGCGCGACCGGCTCGCGGCCGAATACGCGCTGGGCACGCTGCGCGGCGGCGCGCGCCGCCGCTTCGAAACGTGGCTGCGCGACGACCGTCAATTGCGCGCCGCCGTCGCCGATTGGCAGGGCCGTCTCGCGGCGCTGGCCGAACTGCAGCCGCAGGTGACGCCGCCGACGCGCGTGTGGGACGCCATCGAACGCCGCCTGGCGCCCGCCGTGGTGGCGCCGTGGTGGCAATTCTGGCGCTCGTCCGCCGCGCGGCCGTGGGGCGTGCTGGCGCTGGCCGCGGGCGCGGGCGCGCTCGTGCTGGCCGTGCGGCTGGCGGGGCCGCCCGTGGCCGCACCGCGGCCGCAGCAGATCGCGGCCTTGTCCGACGCCCAGTCGCAGACCGTCATGGTCGTCACGGCCGACACGCGCCATGGCCGCCTGCGGGTGCGCGTGGCGGAAGACGTGCACGTGCCCGCCGACCGCACGCTGCAATTGTGGGCCATCACGCGGGCCGGCAAACCCCGCTCGCTCGGCATCCTGCCCGACAACCGCAGCACGGACCTGGCGCTCGACGCGCGTGCAACCGCGCCGGACGTCGCGCTGCTCGCGATCAGCCTGGAGCCGAAGGGCGGCTCGCCCGATCCGAACGGTCCGACGGGACCCGTGCTGTACAAGGGCGGGTGGGCGCGGCTGTGAATCCACTCCTTACATTTCGAGGTGCAAGCATGCGCATGTTCGCCGTCCTGTCCTTCAGCTGCCTGGTCGGCGCCGTCCAGGCACAGGACATCGTGCCCCGTCCCGCCCAGATGCAGCGCGGGACCGGCGAGTACGCGCTGACGGCGGCAACCCGCATCGTGGCCAGCGGCGCTGCGCTGGCCGAGGCGTCCACGCTGCGCGACTACCTGCGCCCGGCCACCGGCTTCGACCTGCCGGTGAGCGCGCAGGATGGTACGAACGCGATCCGCCTGCGTCTCGACCCGAAGGCGGACCTGGGCAAGGAAGGCTACCGCCTCGTGAGCGACGCGCGCGGCGTGACCATCTCGGCGGCGCAGCCCGCGGGCCTGTTCTACGGCATCCAGACCCTGCGCCAGATGCTCCCGGCCGACATCCATCGCCAGGCGAAGGTGGCGCGCACGTGGACGCTGCCGGCCGTGGCCATCGAGGACGCGCCCCGTTTCTCCTGGCGCGGCAGCCACCTGGACGTCGCGCGCCACTTCATGCCGAAGGAATTCGTGCTGAAGCACATCGAGCTGCTGGCCCAGCACAAGATGAACGTCTTCCACTGGCACCTGACGGACGACCAGGGCTGGCGCATCGAGATCAAGCGCTATCCGCGCCTGACGCAGGTGGGCGCGTGGCGCCGCGACACCATGCTCGCGTATTCTCCGCCGCGCTACGACGGCAAGCCGCACGGCGGCTTTTATACGCAGGACGACATCCGCGAAGTCGTCGCCTACGCGGCCGCGCGCCACGTGACGATCGTGCCGGAGATCGAGATGCCGGGCCATGCGCAGGCTGCCGTCGCCGCGTATCCCGAACTGGGCAACCGGCCCGACCGGACACTCCAGGTGGGCACCGACTGGGGCGTGATCCCGCATGTGTTCAACGTGGAGGATGGCACCATTACCTTCCTGCAGAACGTGCTGGACGAGGTGATGGATCTGTTCCCGGGCCAGTACGTGCACGTGGGCGGCGACGAATGTCCGAAGACGGAATGGGCGCAGTCGCCCGCCGCGCTGGCGCGCATGAAGCAGCTGGGTCTCGTGCCGCAGACCGCTACGCTGGCGGACGTGCAGAATTATCGCGACGCTCAGGGCAAGCCGGCCGAACACCCGGCGCTGCACGGCCTGCAAAGCTGGTTCATCGGCCGCATGGATGCGTACCTGACGCGGCACGGCAGGCGCCTGATCGGCTGGGACGAGATCCTGGAAGGCGGCCTCGCGCCGGGCGCCGCCGTGATGAGCTGGCGCGGCGAGACGGGCGGCATCAAGGCTGCCGGCGCCGGACACGACGTCGTCATGACGCCGGAGCGCGAAACCTATTTCGACTTCTGGCAAGCCGACCCGAAGGGCGAGCCGATGGGCGTGCGCGACGTGACGACGCTCGCGCGCGTGTACGCGTACGACCCGCTGCCGGCGGCGCTGCCGGCGTCCCAGACGCGTCACGTGCTGGGCAGCCAGGCGCAGTTGTGGACGGAATACATGGCCACGCCGCGCGACGTCGAGTACATGGCCTGGCCGCGCCTCGTGGCGCTGGCCGAAGGCCTGTGGACGCCCAAGGCGCTGAAGGATTTTGCCGGGTTCGAGGCGCGGATGCCGGCGGCACTGGGCCGTCTGCAGGTGCAGGACGTGAACTACCGCCCGCCGGAGGGACCGCGCGGGCCGCGCTGAATCACTGCATGAACCAGCCGTGGCTGACGACGATGGACTGACCCGTCAGCGCATTCGACGGGAAGGTGGCGAGGAACAGCGCCGTGTGCGCGACGTCTTCCACGGTGGTGAATTCGCCGTCGACCGTCTCCTTCAGCATTACTTTTTTCACGACGTCGTCCTCGCTGATTCCCAGTTCCTTCGCCTGTTCCGGGATCTGCTTGTCGACGAGCGGCGTGCGCACGAAGCCCGGGCAGATCACGTTGGCGCGCACGCCGTGCTTCGCGCCTTCCTTCGCGACGACCTTGGCCAGGCCGACGAGGCCGTGCTTGGCGGCGACGTACGGCGCCTTCAGCACGGATGCTTCTTTCGAGTGCACGGAGCCCATGTAGATCACGGTGCCGCCGCGGCCCTGCGCATACATCCGCTTCAGGCACGCGCGCGTCGTGAGGAAGGCGCCGTCCAGGTGGATCGCGAGCATCTTCTTCCAGTCGGAGAACTTGAATTCGTCGACGGGCGCGACGATCTGGATGCCCGCGTTCGACACGAGCACGTCGATGCCGCCGAACTTGTCGGCGACTTGCGCGATGCCCGCATCGACCTGTTCCTCGTTCGTCACGTCCATCGCGACGGCCAGCGCCCGTTCGCCGGACGGATCGAATTCGCGCGCGACGGCCTGTGCGGCGTCGAGGTTGAGGTCCGCGATGGCGACCTTGGCGCCATGGTCGAAGTACGTCTTCGCGATCTCTTTGCCGATGCCGCTGGCGGCGCCCGTGACGACGGCGACTTTGTCCTGCATGTTCATGTCGGTTCCTTTTCTGCGGAGGTGGGGAGGGGAAGCGGGTGGGCGGGCGGCGTCAGGAAATCGTAGGTGGCCGGGTTGCATTCGAAGCGCGGCAGCCTGAAGATCTCTTCATGGGCGAGCGTCTTCGTCGCGTCCGCATGGCCGGCCTGCCAGTGTTCCTTCATCGTGCGCCGCGAGAATTCGAAATCCTTGTACTGGCCTTCGTAGGTCGGCGACCGGTAGACCAGTTCGACGATGTTGTACAGCGCGGGATCGGACGCTTCCGCCAGCATCTGTGCCTGCGGCGTCGCGGCCAGTTCCGGCGGCATCATGGCCAGCAGTTCGTTGAAGGCCGTGCGCAGCTTTTCCGTGCGGCGGAACGCGTCGGTGGCGGTGCGCGTGCGGCTCGAGTACTGGATTTCCTTCATGCGTGTCGCGACGGCGGCGAGGTCACGCGGCACCTCGCCGCGCGCGCTCCACAAGTCGACCTGGAACACGAGCGTGTGCAGGCGCGAGCGCGCGGACAGCACCCAGTCGAGCGGGGTGTTCGACACCATGCCGCCGTCCCAGTAACGCTCGCCGTCGATCTCCACCGCATCGAAGCCGGGCGGCAGCGCCCCGCTGGCCATCACGTGCTCCGGTCCGATGCGGTCTTTTGCATTGTCGAAGTAGGCGAAGTTGCCGGTCCTGACGTTGACGGCGCCGATGGACAGCCGCATCTCGCGCGCGTTGATGCGGTCGAAGTCGACGAGGCGCTCCAGCGTGGCGCGCAGCGGCGCCGTGTCGTAGAAACTCGTCGCGCCGGCGCCGGGCCACGCCAGGTACGGCGGCGGCACGCGGGGCTCGAAGAAGCCGGGCACGCCCTGCACGAGGACTCTTCCGGCCGCGATCTGGTTGACCCATGCGTGCAGCGTGTCGACGAGCGGCACGCCGGTCCACTGGTCGCCGACGATGCCGTCGCTGGCCATGCTGACCAGTTCCCAGAATTCGCGCAGGCGCTCGACCCGCCGTTCGCGCGGATTGCCGGCGATGATCGCGCTGTTGATGGCGCCGATCGAAATGCCGGACACCCACGTGGGCTCGACGCCCGCTTCCAGCAGTTTTTCGTACACGCCCGCCTGGTACGCTCCGAGCGCGCCGCCGCCTTGCAGCACCAGGGCGATGCTGTCGAATTCGGTGGCGCAGGCTTTCGGTACTTCTGCGGGTGCCCGCGTGCCTTCGTGCAGCACGCTTTCATCCCGTGTGTTCACGTGCCGGCTCCGTCGCGGAGCGATGGGGTACGTTGCATGCATTCCTCGCTGTGTCAATACGAATCGCGAGCGACCTTGCGTCTGATCAACGTGTCGCTTCGGCCGATATTCTCACAAATTGCGGCTGAGGCTGCCGTACGATTGGATGATGGGCACCATGTTTACGCGGCGCTGGTATAGTCGCCGGCATGAGCGAACCCTGGACCTGGCACCCGCAACCGGACGAACACGGCCGCAAGGTGCGCCTGCATGCGCCGTCGTGCGCAGCGAACCTCCACGCGCTGGCCGACCCGCAGGCCGCGGTGACGTTCGTGCCGGGCAGCGAGTGCGCCGGCATGCTCGATGGCGTGGCGCTCGTCCCGTGTACGCGCGACCTCGTCGAGGCCGAATGCCGCCGAGCCGCCGCGATCGCCGAGCCGCCGTTCGTCCTGCCGCCAGGCAAGCAGGCGGCGGCCGGTGCCGTCGTGCGCGAGGCCGACGGCCGCATCTGGCTCGTGGCACCGTCGAACGGCTTCGGCGGCTATGCGGTGACGTTTCCGAAAGGGCGCGTGGAACCGGGCCTGCCACTGCAGGCGACCGCCATCCGCGAGGTCTGGGAGGAATCCGGGCTCCTCGTGGAGCCGGTGGCCTGGCTGGGCGATTTCCCACGTACGCAGACCTTTACCCGCTTTTACATCGCACGCCGGATCGGCGGCCATCCCGCGCACATGGGGTGGGAATCGCAGGCCGTCCACCTCGTGACGCCTGGGCAGGCGCGTGGCCTGTTGCACCGGGATACCGATCGCGCGGTCCTGGCGGCCTTCAACGCATTTGAGGCACGTCAAGCCTGAAGCCGGCCAGGCGAGACATGGCAGCCTTTCCAATTTGTAATGTTCGACGAGCCGGTTCTTAATGTTCGCTTCAGGTTCGCGGCGTACCGTTTTCATTGCAATTCGGAAGCATTTCTTGCCCTGTCCGTCGTCCCTTTTTTAGGCTGTCGCCCCGTGAAACTCGCCGCATACCAGGAGCTTACCCCGCAGGAACTCGCCGCACAGGAACTCGGCTCCCTGCAGCCCGGCGGCCTGGACATCCTCCCGGACGATCCCGCCCAGCACCGCCAGGTCCTCGACAAGCTCGACGAGCTCGGCCTGCGGCCGTATCTCGCACCCTGTACCCCCGGCCGTGGCTTCGCACTGTCGGCCGAGGCCGCGCATGCGCTCGTGGACGAGGGCGACACGCTGAACCTGTGCCGCGATCTCGGCCTCGACACCGGCGCGAACATCGTCCACCTCGAACGGGAGATCGTGCTCGCGCTGCTGGCCGCGCCGCGCCAGCTCCGCTTTGCGAGCGCCGCCGAATTCCTCGCGGCGGTGGCGATCCGGCGCAACATCGTCGTGGCCGCGCGTGCCACCCAGCTCGCGTTCGGCACGGCCGAAGCGGACCGCCCGGCCAGCCACTGGACGTACGACGAAGACCGCGGCTTTACGGTCCTGCCCGGACAGCCGCTGATCGAAGCCCTCACACTCGCGACCCAGCCCGATGCGGGCGACGGGCGCATGTACGCGTTTTCCTGCTACCGCGCGACGGAATACGTGATGCTGCTCGGGATCGCGCGCGAACTGGAACGACGGAACCCGCCGCTGCTAGCCGCCTTGCAGCGGCAGTGGGAGACGTCCGCGATCCAGTCGGGCGCCTTCCACGACGTTTTCCTCGTCGAATACGGTTCGTTCGACGCGCCGCTGCCCCCGCGCTGGTACGTGCCGGGCGATCGCGTGTGGTTCCGCAATCCGGATGCCTGGTCGTCGGACGCGTCGGGTTACGAAGGCTCGTGGGTGATCTATCTCGGCAACGGCTTGTTCAGCAATTTCTGGCAGCGCGACCGCCCTTACAGCCTCGCCGCCAAATGTCTGGAAATCTACCACTGGCGCCACGGCACGTACGTCGACACGGCCGGCGACTTGCGGATGAACGAGGCGATCGTCGCCGCGCGCGTGGCGGAAACGGCGGCCAACCCGGCCGCGCTGGCGGCCGTGTTCGCGCGCATGTCGCGCCTGCGTGACACGCGCGGCGTGTATGCCGACGGCGGCTGCATCGACGTCTCGCGCGAATTCGCGCGACCCGTCTGTCCGGGCACGGCGGGCATCGTGCTGCCGGGTTGAAGGTTTATGGCTGCAGCACGTAGAGGCCGGGCGCATCGCGCACACTGCGGCCTTGCGGAGGAGGCGCCACCCACGGACCGGCCAGCCGGGTCAGCCAATGCTCCCATGCCGGCCACCAACTTCCTTCCCGCACGCGCGTCTCCGCCTGCCAACTGTCGGGATCGATGTACGGTGCGTCGTGCTCGTGCGTACTCATCTGGTAGCTGCGGTTCGGTGTGCCCGGCGGCGACACGACGCCCGCGTTGTGGCCGCCCGACGTCAGCAGGAACGTTACCGACGTATCGCTGAGCGGAATGATTTTATAGACGGAGCGCCATGGCGCCACGTGGTCCGTCATCGTGCCGACCGCGAGAATGGGTATGTGGATGTCCGTCAGCGCCACGGGCCGCCCGTTCACGAGGTAGCGCGAGCTGGCGAGGCTGTTCTGCAGGAACAGGTTGCGCAGGTATTGCGAATGCATGCGGCAGGGCATGCGCGTCGCGTCCGCGTTCCACGAGGCGAGGTCGTTGTCCTTGTCGGGGATGTCGAGCAGGTAGTGGCGCAGGCGGCGCGACCAGATCAGGTCGTTCGAACGCAGCAGCTGGAAGGCGCCTGCCATCTGGCGCGTGTCCAGATAGCCCTGCTGCCACATCACGGCTTCCAGGAAACTGACCTGGCTTTCGTCGATGAACAGCGACAGCTCGCCCGGCTCCGTGAAGTCGACCTGCGCCGCCAGCAGGGTCATGCTGGCCAGGCGCTCGTCGCCGTCGCGCGCCATTGCCGCCGCGGCGATCGCCAGCAGGGTGCCGCCCAGGCAATAGCCGCAGGCGTTCACCTGCGGGGCGCCCGTCTCGCGCACGACCATGTCCAGCGACTCCATGATGCCGTGGCGGCGGTAATCGTCCAGCGACAGGTCGCGGTCGTCGGCCTGCGGATTCTTCCACGAGATCATGTACACGGTGTGGCCGTGCTCGACGAGGTAGCGCACGAGCGAGTTGTGCGGGGAGAGGTCGAGGATGTAGTACTTCATGATCCACGCCGGTACGATCAGCAGCGGCACGGCGTGCACCTGCGGCGTGACGGGATCGTAGCGCAGCAGCTCGACGAGGTGGTTTTCCATGACGACCTTGCCGGGTGTGATCGCGACGTCGCGCCCGGGCCGGAAGCTGACGGGCGCGGACGTGCCGGCCAGCGCGCGGCGCAGGTCCGTGCCGGCGCGCACCATGCCGTGCACGAGATTCTGTCCACCGCTGGCGAGCGTGACCTGTTGCGCGACCGGATTGGTGGCGATGAAGTTCGACGGCGCGACACCGTCGAGCAGCTGGCGCGCGACGAAGGTGACCACGTCGCCATGGTGCGACGACACGCCCCGCACGTCGGTCGTGGCCCGGTGCCACCATTGCTGCGTGAGCAGGAAGCCCTGGCTCAGCTGGTTCCACGGCCACGTGTGCCACAGCGGATCGTTGAAGCGCTTGTCCTGGGCCAGCGGCTGCACGGGCTCGGCCGGCGTGCCGAACATGGCGCTGGCGCTGTACTGCAGCCAGCGCTGCAGGTTGCTGACGGCCTGCACGCCCAGCTCCATCTGCTTGGCGGGCGAAAGCAGCAGGTGGGTGGCCCAGTCGTGCCATGCGCCGGCCAGCGCGCCCGGCGACACGTAGCCCGTCAGGCGCCCGAGCGCGGCGTTCAGCGCGAGGTCGACGTGCGCATGTTCGACGCTGGCCTCGGGATAGCGCGGCCGCGCGCCGCCCTGCCAAGTGCTGGCCTCGCGCCGCTGTTCACTCGGCGGGATGTCGGAAAGGACGTTCATGATGCCTCCGAAGCAGGGCTGGAAGCACGTTTGACCGGAATCCGGCAGGTAAGTGCCGCACCGCGGTGGTGCATTTGCTTGATATGGCACAGATACCCGTCAAGGATACCCATCTATCATGGGTTTCGGCGAGGTAGCAAAGCGGTTATGCGACGGCTTGCAAAGCCGTACAGACGTGTTCGACTCACGTCCTCGCCTCACAAATTCTCTCTACCTGGAAGATGGCGTCAACCACCATCTCCTATGATTGCTGCGGGCGTACACGGGGCGCGGCATCGGATTGACGACGCACCAGTTCGAACTCGATGCGCACGTGTTCGGGAGCGCGCTCCACGCCCCGATGCATCCTGTACACGTTGCGTACCAGCGAACGGACAGCGGTACGCGCCATTTCTGCGCTGGGCTGGCGTATCGTCGTCAGTGCGGGCCAGAGCGTCGTGGCGAGCATGCCGTCGCCGAAACCCGTGACGGTGAGGTCGCCCGGCACATCGAGCCCCTGACGCTGCGCCGCCGCGACGGCCGCCGCCGCCAGGTCGTCGTCGGTTGCGAAGATCGCCGTCGGCGGGTTGGCCAGGCCCAGCAGACGGCCTGCCGCATCCAGGCCGCAGCGATAGGAAGTGTTTCCGGCCACCAGCAGGGCGTCGTCGGGGGCGACGCCCAGTCCGTCCATCGCGAACCGGTGGCCGGCCAGCCGCCGGGCGACCGTGACGTCGTCAGGCGAACCCGCGATGACACCGATGCGCCGGTGGCCGAGGGACAGCAGGTGACGCGTCATCTGGTACGCGGCCCGGTCGTCGTCGATGCCGACCGTGCCGACGCGCCGGTCGGACGGACCGCAACCGACCGCGACGGCCGGGATATCGGCCGCGGCCACGACGGCGAGCGCGTGTCCCGTGTCCGCCAGCGGCGTCAGGATGATGCCGTCCACGCCGGAAGCGATCAGGGAAGCGAGTCGCGTGGCTTCCTCGGCGGCGGACTCGCACCGTTCCACCAGCACCTGCGCGCTTTCCACGCCGGCCTGGTTCGACAGCCCGATCAGGAACTGGCCCAGGTCGCCGGCGAAGCGGCTGCCGTAGAGGAAGCCGATACGGATCGCCTTGCGGCCCGCCAGCTTGCGCGCTTCGTGGTTGGGCGCGTAGCGCAACGACGCCATGGCGTCATCGACCCTCGACCGGGTACGAGCGTCGACGCGGCCATTGCCGTTCATGACGCGCGAGACCGTGATCGGCGACACGCCCGCGAGCGCCGCGACATCGTTCATGGTTGGCCGGGCAGGGCGTCCGGCAGCTGTACGTTTCACCCTTGCCTCACGGTTGAGCGGTCAATGCACGGTAACGGAAATCGCGCAGGCGCACGGTCCCCTTGCCCGCCGCGTACACGCCCACTTTCAGGCTCAGGAAGCCGCCGAACACGTTGTGGTGGATCCCCGACACTTCCATGCGCGTGCCGTGCAGGATCCACGTCTTGCCGCCGTCGAACGAGTAATGGAAGGTCACGACGTTCGCGTCGTTGGTCAGGCGCACGCGCACGCTGGAGACGGTTTGCGGACGCCGCGCCCACGGGTGCTCCTCGGCGTACTGGTACGTCTTGACGGTGTCCGGCGTAAAACCCACGCCGACGAACGCCTTCGGGTTGTAGTACAGGAGCAGGCCGCCTTCGGCCGGGCCGACGAGATCGAGCGTGATCTCGGCTTCGTACG
Source organism: Massilia sp. PDC64 (assembly GCF_900101265.1). Lineage (GTDB taxonomy): Bacteria > Pseudomonadota > Gammaproteobacteria > Burkholderiales > Burkholderiaceae_D > Telluria. The sequence continues at coordinate 288,920 of NZ_FMZS01000011.1, read as the reverse complement.
ACCGGTCGCCGACGCCGCAGGTGAGCGGCGTGCTGTCGGCCGGCGTCGCGCCTTTGCCCCGGATTTCCAGGCCGCCGTTCGCGAAGCGCACGCGCGTCATCTCGTCCGGCGCGGGGTCGTGGAACGACCATTGCACGCCGAAGCGGTCCTTGGTGAAATCGTCGGACAGGGCAAAGCCGTTCGGCCCCGTCTTGCCGCCGCGCGGCTTCGGCAAGGGCGTCGACAAATCGCCGCCTTTCGCCCGGAACCAGCCGTCGGCCGTCCATTCCATCGGCTCCAGCAGCGTCTGGCGGCCCAGCGTGCGGTAGCCGTTTTCATAGCCGTGGTAGACCATCCACCAGTCGCCGGCCGGTCCTTCCACGAGCGACGCGTGGCCGCGCGACCACCACGGTTCCGCCACGCCGGTCGTGCGCACGAGCGGATTGTGTGGGCAGTGTTCCCACGGGCCGTGGATGGACTTCGAGCGGGCCGCGATGACCATATGCCCCGTCACCGGTCCGGCCGTGCCGCCCACCGCCGTGATCAGGTAGAAGTACTCGCCGTGGCGCAGCAGCTTCGGGCCTTCCGGCGCGAAGTTTTCGGTGATCCAGTATTCCGGATAGTGCCACGGCTGGTATGCCTGTTCGACGGTGCCGTCGGTCGCGAGGCCGTCGTCCGTCAGGCGGATGCGGCGGATGCCGTTGACGAACAAATAGCGCTTGCCGTCCTCGCCCACGATGTGGCCGGGATCGATGCAGCCTTCGATCTTGAGGTCGACCGGATCGCTCCACGGCCCCTCGATGCGGTCGGCCCAGATCGCGTAGATCGACCAGGGCTTGCCGTCCGGCGCGGCCGGGATGTAGATGAAGTAACGGCCGTTGTGCTTGCACAGGTCGAGCGCCCAGATTGTACCCAGCGGTTTTTTCAGCGCGGGGCCGACGGGCGCCCAGTTCACGAGATCCGTCGAATGCCAGATCACGATGCCCGGGTACGAGAAGAAGGACGAGAAGGTCATGTAATAGTCCTTGCCGTCCTTGAGGATGGTCGGGTCCGGGTGGTCGCCCGCGATGATCGGGTTGACGTACGTGCCGTCGCCGCGGTCGGCCTTGCGCTGGCCTTCGATGCCGCGGCCCCAGCGCGGGGCGGGCGACGGCGTGCACGCGGTTTTCGGCGCGGCGGCAGCGGTATGTGCGGCGAACGGCAGGCCGGCGGCGCCGGCCGCCAGCAATTTGAATGCGTTACGGCGTGATGAGGAAGTCATGGTCTTGCGGTCGTCGTGTGATACGGTGGTCGTTGGTCAGCGGTTGCGGTTCAGTTCGAGCAGGTAGACGTCGTTGTCGCGCAGCGGCAGCGACACGTGCAGCCGGCCATCCGCGCCGACACGCACCTGTTTTTGCTGCGAGGGCTTGCCGGCGGCAGCCGCCTTCAGGTCCCTGACCTGGCGGATCGTGAGCTGCCTGGGCGACCCCATGCCGACATACGCCGTGAACGCGTCGTTCTGCCGGTAGCCGACCTGCGACGTGGCGAGGGTATAGCTGCCCGGCCGGAGGCCCTTCAGGTCGACGTCGACCTGGCCCTTGCTCTTTGCGGGCAGGTCGCGGATGAAGTATTGCTGGTTGTTCGTCTTCGGCGGCAGCGTGTACGTGTAATCCCACAGCAGCACCTGGACATTCCCCTTGCCGTCCGTTGCCGCGATGGATTGCTGGTCCGTATTCTTCAGTTCATCCGGCGCGAGGCGGTTGAGGAATTGATAGGCGAAGTACGCCGGTTTCTTGATGCCCTGCGTATTCATCAGCCCGAACCCGCCATGGAAGGCTTCGAAACGCGGACCCGGCTCTTCGAAAATGTCGGTGAATACCCAATACGACATCGATTGTGCCGTATTGCCGACCTGCTTCAGTTTCTGAAGAATATAGGCGGCCTGGTGATAACTGTCGTGGGTCGGATCGGCCGGGGTATAGGACGAACTCCATTCCGTGTAATGCAATTCCAGATTCGGCATCGCCGAAGCCGCGATTTCCTTTCTGTTCTTTTCGACGTCGTTGCTGATCGCGCCATTGTCCTGGCTGAGTACGGTGCCGGTGCTGCCATATTCGTCCAGATAACCCTGGCTGACGCCATACGCATGGGTGCTGACGAAATCGAGCGGCACGTTGTTCCGGTGGCAGTAATCGATCATTTCCGGAATCCAGGCGGCCCCCGCCGTTGCCGGTCCGCCGACTTTATATTTCGGATTCACGCTCTTGATGGCCTGCGCCGCCGCGGTATACAGCCTGAAATAGTCCTGCTGCGTGCCGGCCCAGAATCCGTCGAGATTCGGCTCGTTCCAGACTTCGAAATACCAGGTCGAGACTTCATCGGCACCGTAACGTTCGGTCCAGTGGTCGGTCAGGGCTTTGACGAGTTTTCCCCACTTTTCATAGCTGCGCGGCGGCGTTACGTTGCCACGCCACCAGAAAATCGTTTTTTCGCCGCTGGCCATTGCGGCCGGCATGAATCCCAATTCGACGAACGGCTTGATGCCGATACCCAGCAGGTAATCGTACAGCGCATCGATGTATTGAAAATTATAGAGTTCGTTGCCCTGCGCATCGACGCGATAGACGCCCATGTCGTCGCTGAGCAGGCCGTGCATGCGGATGTACCGAAAGCCGGCGTCGCGTTTGATTTCGGCCAATTGTTGCTGCCAGTCGGCACGCAGGCCTTCATTGGCGCGCCCTGCGCCGACGGTCATGTTGAACGTTTTATTCAGCGGGCCTTGCACCCGGTTGACGTCGACGTCGATATGGCGTTGCTGTGCCTGACTGTGGAGCGTGAAAAAGGAAAGTGCGCAGAACAGCGCCGTTGCGATGGATCTGGATGTCATGTGCCTGACCGTGGTTGTCGTATCGCCGCGGGCCGTCGTGGCGATTTGTCTCGGGCAACATGCTAGGTCGGCCGCGAGGCGGACATTAACGCCGTCTCGGGAAAACCTTCAACAACGGCGAAAGTTGAAGGTTTTCCGTCAAAAGTGTTAGTCCGCTACGCGCGCCACGACGCGGAACGCCTTCGGCGTGGAGCCGTACTCCTCCTTGAACAGCTTGTTGAAATACGAAACGTTGCTGTATCCGACCGAATAGGCGATCTCCGCCACGGTGGCCGCATCCTTTTCGGACAGCAGTCGTGCCGCCTCGGTCAGCCGGAGCTTGTTCAGATAACCGCTGAACGTGAAGCCGAATTCGTTCTTCAGGACGTCGTTGATCTTTCCGCGGGTAACGCCGACTTCCCTGGCCACCGTTTCGACGTCGATGTCCGGATTCGTATAATGCATCGCCATATACCGCAGGATGGCCGCCTTTTCCTTGTCGCGGTGCGGTTCCATCGATAATTGCTGATAAGCGATCAGCGGTAAATCCCTGTGCATCCGTGAATTGAGATCGGCCACGAGGGCGCGGGTATGGGCGCGAAAAAACCATATTCCGAATACGGCCCAGCCGACGGCCAGCACAAGGGCGGCACCGATCGGATAACGGTAATCGCGGCCATTCCACTGGAGTTCGCGAATGTCGACTTCGGAATGCGTGTTCATCGGACTTTGGGCGGTGCTGCCGAATGCGAATTTGGGCACCTGGTCGAGCCGGTAATGGTGGCTCGACAAATCCATTTTAAACATGTCGAACCACCATTGCTGCGTTTCCATGCGCGTCAGGTCGATGACGACCCGGGAGGGCTTTTCATTGCATTTGAAAAATGCCGACATGATGCGATAACTCAGCATGTCGTCGCGCCGGGAAATCGTTGGATCGAATGTCGGAATCGTCAACGTCAGGGTATTGGCCGGCACGCATTTCACGATGAACGATGTCGTCGCATATTTCGTCAGGTCGTGCCATACCTGTTTGCCATGGCCATCGTCGAACATCATATCGACCGCGGCGTGCGGGTGATGCGCAAGGGGAGATACCGTGAATGTATAGCGCAGCGCCGGTCTCGTTTCGCGAATCTCGAGGACGGATTTGCCGTTTTCCCCTGTATCGGTATCGGGCCGGATATACCAGGAGATATCGCGGCCGTCCGAGTCCTGCAGGGGTGTCGATACATGGCTCCGATCGATGGAGAAAAAAACCAGGATGGCGCTTGCGGCCACCATGCACAAGAAAACGATCAGTGTGCGGTTGTAAAACTCGTGCATGTCGGATTGCGAAAAGAATGCAGGCCGTCAATGCGGGTAGACGGCCTTGGCGGCCGCAGCCGGCACGTTCGCCGGCTGCGTGTACATCTGCGAGACAGGATGGTAGCGCCGCTGCCACGGCCGCGTCAGGACGCGCAGCGCCACGTCGAACGGCACGCCGTTCTCGCACAGAGTCCGCGCCGCATACGCCGTGCCTTCGGCGGCGCTCGCGCTGATCACGGCGTCGACCAGCAGGGCGGTGACCAGATCGGTCCGCTGTCCGGCGCCGCGCGGCGCCCGCCGGTCGGTGGTCGTGCAGTTCGGGCAGGCGCCCTGGCGTGTCTGGCCGCACCCTGGACAAGTGCATTCGACGATGTTCTTCGTTGTCATCTTGGCTATTCTGGATCTGGAACATGATAGCTTGATGACTCGGCCTCTTTTTTGCAACTCCTATTTGCCGATGTCGACCGGATCGCGTTAATGCGCCAGCAGCAGCGGTACGGGCGTACGCTCGAGCAACTCGCGCGTCACGCCGCCCAGCACCCATTCGCGGTAGCGGCTGTGGCCGTACGCGCCTGCGACGATCAGCCCGGCACCCGCGCTGTGCGCGAGCGCCATCAGGGCGGCGCCGGCCGTCGCATGCGTGCGCTCGAGCACGACGTCCACCTTCACGCCATGGCGGGCCAGATACAGGGCCATGTCGGCGCCCGGCTGCTCGCCGTGCGCGTCGGACAGCTGGTCCGGATTGACGAGGACGAGCCGCACGCCGTCCGCGCGCGCCAGCAGCGGCAGGGCGGCGGCGAGGGCGCGCAACGCCTGCGTGCTGCCGTCCCAGCCGGCCACGACCGTCGAAGCGATGGGTTCGTCCGCATAACCAGGCGGGACGACGAGCACCGGCCGTACGCCGCGCAGCGCCACGTGTTCCGGCAGCCTGCGCGCGCGGGGCGGTATGCCCGGATCGGGATCGACGTCGCGGCTGAGCACGACGAGGTCGGCATAGCGCGCCTGCAGCAGCAGCGCGCCGTCGGCCGTGTCCTCGACGACGCGGGTTTCCACCGAGGCGATGCCGAGCCTGGCGGCGTGGTCCGTGAACCCGCGCAGGTGCAGGGCCGCCGTCTCGCGCAGGCCGTCGAAGTCCGCCGGCGGGACCGGCGCGGCCATGGATCCCGTGAGTATCAGGTAGTCCGTCCACGAGATGCCCGTCGCCGCGCTGCCCACCAGGTGCGCGCCGTGCTCGCGGGCGAGGCGGGCGGCGGCGGCCATGCGGCTGTCCTGCTGCGGACTGCCGTCGACGTGAACGACGATGGTCTTGTACATCGCAGATCCTTTCGAAGACGCACCGCGCGGCCGGGATGGCCGGGGTGCAGTCGTTCGACCGTGCGGGCACGCACCGGTTCAGATGCCGACGAACGCTTCCAGCAACCGGTTGAATTCCGCCGCATGCGTCACGTTCATCCCATGCGATGCGCCGGCCACGGTGCGAACCTGGGCGCCGGCGATCCACTCTGCCAGCTGGGCCACGTTGTCGCGATACATGCGCGGGCTCCGTTCGCCCGCGATCAGCAGCGTCGGGCAGGCGATGGCCTGCGCCGCGGCGCGGGTATAAGCGGGCAGCGGATCGCGGAACTGCATCGGCAGGGTGGCCGCGTTGTCGATCGCCATCGTGCGGAACGCCGCGGGGCTCTTGCGCCAGATGCCCGGCAGGCTGACGGAGTCGACGAACAGTTCCAGGCCCGCGTCGACGTCGCCGTCCTCGATCAGCCGGGCTGCCCTTGCGCGCAGGGCTTCCGTCGCGGGCGGCAGCGACGCGTCGGCGTGCAGTGGGCCGCCGGGATCGGCCAGGGTCAGCGATTGCACGAGGTGCGGATAGTCGCGCGCCAGGTGGAAGGCGACGCAGCCGCCGCGCGAGTGGCCGACCAGGTGTACCGGGCCGAGGTCCATGGCGGTGATGAATTCGGCGAGTTCCGCGACGTGCGTCCACCAGTTGAACGCGCCCTGCAGCGCGAGGTCGTCGGCGGGCCAGTAATGGCTGAGACTGACGGAGACGCACCGGAAGCGCTTCGAAAGAACGGCCACCTGGCCGTTCCAGTAGCGGTAGTCGCACAGCGAGCCGTGAACGAACAGCACCGGTGCGCCGTCGCCGCGCATCACGTACGGCATGCGCACGCCGGACGGCAGGGTGGCGAAATAGATCTCGGGTACGGACAGGGCGTGCTGGTCGGTGCGTGCGTTCATCGTTGACTCCTTTTGCGCTACTATGCCGCACACGAAGTCCCAAGAAAATCGCATAATACTGAATCTATCGATCAGATTTTCTGATACCTATGAAGTCACTCGACCTCGACGTCCTGGCCATGATCGTGGCCGTGGCGGATACCGGCAACATCAGCCGCGCGGCGGAAGTCGTGCACCGCTCGCAGTCGGCCGTGAGCATGCAGATCAAGACGCTGGAAGGCGCGCTCGGCAAGCCCCTGTTCGTGCGCGGGCCCCGCAGCGTCACGCCGACGCAGGACGGCGAAGTCCTGCTGACCTACGCCCGGCGCATGCTGGCGCTGCGCGACGAGGCGTGGGCCGCGGTCGTGCGGCCGGACATCACGGGTCGCGTCGTCATCGGCGTGCCGGACGATTACGCGTCGTCGCTGTTCCCGCCCATCCTGAAGAAGTTTTCGGCCACGTATCCGAAGGTGCAGATCCAGGTCGTGGGCCTGCCCAGCGTGGCGCTGGCGCCGATGGTCAAGGATGGTTCCGTGGATCTCGTGTGCGCGACGCGCGTAAAAGGCCTGTCCGGCGAGTTCGTCCGGTTCGAGCCGATGGTGTGGGCGGCGACGCCCAGCGCCCGCGACCTGTGGCGCGAGCGGCCGCTGCCCATCGCCGTGTTCTTGCCCGGCAGCGTGGCCCGCGAGAACGCGATCCGCAGCCTGGAAAAGGCGAAGATTCCCTACCGGACGTCGTACGAGAGCCCCAGCCTGATGGGCCTGCTCAGCATGGTGGAGGCGGGCCTCGCCGTGGCACCGCTCGCGCGCTGCGCCGTGCCCGCGCATCTGAGCCTGCTCGGCCAGGCGCAGGGCCTGCCGGAGATCGACCCGCTCGAAGTGATCCTCGCGCGCAGCACCAAGTCGAAGCGGCCGCCGTGCGACTTCCTCGCCGAGAAGATCATGTCGGAGCTGCGGCGCTAGGCGCGAACGAAAAAAGCCCGGGCGGGCCTTGCGGCACCGCCCGGGCTGGCGTCGGCTTGAACCGGAATCAGAACTGGTTCATCGTGTTGTGCTTGCCGCCGGCCTTCAGCGCCGCTTCGCCGCTGAAGTATTCCTTGTGGTCGTCGCCGATGTCCGAACCCGACATGTTCTGGTGCTTGACGCAGGCGATGCCCTGGCGGATTTCCTTGCGCTGCACCCCGGCCACGTAGCCCAGCATGCCCTGGCTGCCGAAGTAGTCCTTGGCCAGGTTGTCCGTCGACAGGGCGGCCGTGTGGTAGGTCGGCAGCGTGATCAGGTGGTGGAAGATGCCCGCTTCGCGTGCCGCGTCGGCCTGGAACGTGCGGATGCGCTCGTCGGCGACCTTTGCCAGGATCGAGTCGTCGTACTCGGCGCTCATCAGGTGCGCGCGGTCGTAGGCCGACACGTCTTCGCCGCGGTCCTTCATGCCGTCGTACACCTGCTGGCGGAAGTTCAGCGTCCAGTTGAACGACGGGCTGTTGTTGTACACGAGCTTCGCGTTCGGGATGACCTTGCGGATTTCGCGGACCATGCCGCCGATCTGGCCGATGTGCGGTTTCTCGGTCTCGATCCACAGCAGGTCGGCGCCGTTCTGCAGCGACGTGATGCAGTCGAGGACGCAGCGTGCTTCGCCCGTGCCTTCGCGGAACTGGAACAGGTTGCTCGGCAGGCGCTTCGGACGCAGCAGCTTGCCGTTACGCTGGATCACGACGTCGCCGTTCTTCAGTTCGGCCGGCGCGATTTCTTCCGCGTCGAGGAAGCTGTTGTACTGGTCGCCCAGGTCGCCCGGTTCGCGGGTGACGGCGATCTGCTTGGTCAGGCCGGCGCCCAGCGAGTCGGTACGGGCGACGATGACGCCGTCGTCCACGCCCAGCTCGAGGAAAGCGTAGCGCACGGCGCGGATCTTCGCGAGGAAGTCCTCGTGCGGCACGGTGACCTTGCCGTCCTGGTGGCCGCACTGCTTTTCGTCCGACACCTGGTTTTCCAGCTGGATGCAGCAGGCACCCGCTTCGATCATCTGCTTGGCCAGCAGGTACGTCGCTTCCGCGTTGCCGAAGCCGGCGTCGATGTCGGCGATGATGGGCACGACGTGTGTGACGAAGTTGTCGATCTTGTCCTGGATCGCGGCCTTGGCGGCGCCTTCGGCGGCGTCCAGCTGGCGGAACAGGCCGCCCAGTTCACGGGCGTCGGCCTGGCGCAGGAACGTGTACAGCTCCTTGATCAGGGCGGGGACGGCCGTCTTTTCGTGCATCGACTGGTCCGGCAGCGGGCCGAACTCCGAGCGCAGGGCGGCGATCATCCAGCCGGACAGGTACAGGTAGCGGCGCTCCGTGCTGTTGAAATGCTTCTTGATCGAGATCAGCTTCTGCTGGCCGATGAAGCCGTGCCAGCAGCCCAGCGACTGGGTGTACTTGGACGGATCGGCATCATAGTTCGCCATGTCGCGGCGCATGATCGCGGCCGTGTAGCGGGCGATGTCGAGGCCGGTCTTGAAGCGGTTCTGCGCACGCATGCGGGCCGCGGATTCGGGATTGATGGCGTCCCAGCCGCTGCCGTAGCGCTGCTTGAGGGTGGCGATGGCCTGGATATCGTTTTGGTACTCGGACATGTCGAACTCCATGAAAAGTGAATCGAAAGTGGTGAAGCGCATGGGTTCATCATACGAGATCCAGGTGCCTGAATCTTCTGTCTTATATAAGACATAAAACTAAAATTACTTCATTGAATTCAATGAGTTATCTCAAGCATTCCGCAATGCGGCAAATAGTTTTGCGAAATGGAATATTCATGCCACTTCATGAAAGGCAGAAATTCCACATCGTGGAACGGTATTCAGCCGAGTGAAAAATGAGGGAAACCGGGTCAGAAATTGCAGGGGCAAAAAAAAAGCCCGCTGTTTGGCGGGCTTGAATCTATTTTCTTGGAGGAAGATAGAGGAGACAGGAAGCATGATGCTGCATCGCACAAGAATCGTCCAATGACGTTTCATGATGACAGTCATCCGTGCAGCGCATGACTGGTGGGTTTCACGCGCTGCCTTCTCCAAAGTCGATGAACATGGCGGACGACCACACCTTGCTGTCGTTGCGCTGGCGGCCGTGCAGGTAGACGGGCCGGTGGCCGAACGGCGCGTTAACCGCATCCACCTCCAGGCTGCCGGCCAGCGCGACGGGCAACGGCCGCTCCGTCAGCCGTTCGAGCGCGAGGAACAGTTCCGTGCCGCCCAGTTCCAGGCGCAAGCCGCCTTCGTCCAGCAGTTGCGCGCCGCTGACGGTCCAGCTGAAGTCCGGCGCGTGGACGAACGGATTACGCTTGAGCGGGTCGCCCACTTTCACATAACTGTCGATGGTGCCCTCCACGCGGATCGTGCAATGGCGCAGGTTGCTGACGTCGATCTCGACGCTGTCCGCGTCCCCGTAGGTATCGCTGCGAAAGCCGATGCCGGTCGGGCCGTCGCGCCAGCTCACTTCCTCCGCGTGCTCGAAGCCGTGCGACGAAAAGCGGTTGATCGTGCCGTTCAGGATGGTGATGCGGCCGCGCCACGAGGCCCAGCGGTAGCGGTCCGGCACGCGCGCGCCGCCCCAGCGCAGCCGGATCAGCCGGTCCGAGTACCCCAGTTCCTCGTGCAGGTTGCGCTTCCAGATCAGGCCCGTGTGGTCGTACGCGGCGATTTCTTCCCAGCCCGCGTCGCCCAGCAGTTCATAGTCGATGGTCGCCGGGCCGCGGTGCGCGAATGCGTCGCCCTGGACATGGTCGCCGCAGCGCACGAGCAGCGCCGTGTGTTCGCCTGTCGTGGCCCAGGTGTGGCGCGCGCGCAGGGCGCGGCCGATCGTGCGGCGGTCGAGGCTGTCCGCGATCACGCCCGTCAGGCCGCCGTGGACCCCGAACACCTGCGTGCCCGGCGGCCCGCCGCCCGGCCGGCCGCGGTGCTCGTCGCCGCTGGCCGCCACGCCGATCCGGTAGCCGCGCGCGATAACGTCCTGGTATAGCCAGCCGAAATGGCCCCAGCTGGATGCGATCTCGACGAGGCGTTCGAGTTCCGGGTGGTGCCAGTCCGGGATGTAGCGGCGTCCGCCCACGTGCGGCATGACCAGGTGGTCCTCTGCTTCGTCGACGTAGGCGCCCCACAGTTCTTCCACGGGCCACCGGCCCAGTTCGACCGCATTGCCCTTCATATCCTCGTTCCACACGAAGGTACGATTGTGTTCGCCGCGCCGGTTGTACGGGAAGCCGGGCGCCTCGTCGCCGAGGAAGACGACGTTGTGGTCGCCGCCCGCGGTTGAACTGCCGCACCATTCCTGCACGGGGTAGCAGACGAACCGCCCCGGCTCGTTGAATTCTTCGACGGTGTCCACGCCGATCTTCCAGTTGGCGTCCGTGACCTGGAAGTCGTTGGCCGTGTAGCCGAGGACGTCGATGCCGCCGATGTCGCGCGCGTACGCCGCGTTGTAGGCGGGGCTGTTGGTGCCGACCGTGTCGCTCGCATGCACGTGCAGGTCCGCGTAGAACGAGCGCGGCGCCGGATAGTGCGGCGCGATGCTCACGTACGCGGTGGCCGGCGCAACGTCGCGCACGCCGGTCAAGGTGGCGACGATCCGCAGGTCGCCAGTGCCAGAGGGCAGGTCGTCGATGCCGATCGTCGCCCAGCCCGTCGCGGGCAGCGGATGGCGGCGTTCGTAAGCGACGGCGGCACCCTGATATGCGGTCAGCAGGATCTCGCCCGGCCTGTCCTGGCACACGTTGCCCCAGCGGTCCTGCACCGTCACGCGCAGCGGCAGCGGCGTGCCGGGGCGGGCGAAGCGGGGGCCGGCCACGAGCAGGCGCGCGGGGGCGCCGGCCGCCATGTCGATCTCGATGTCGCCGGGAACGGCGATGAAGCGAGACGTGCCCAGCGGGTCGACGTAGCAACGGAAGCGGAAGCGGTCTTCGACGAAGGTCTGCACGCGCGTGCCCGGACCGCCGCCGCGGCGGTCGCCGATGCGGATGACGATGTGGTCGCCCGCGTTCAGGTAGCCGTCCACGACGTCGACGATGATCGCCTTCTGGAATGGGCGCTCGTGGCCCTTCTGGTCGAAGCGCACGGCGAGCGATTGCACGGTGGCGGGACTCTGGCCCGGCACGAGCGGGCCGGCGTGGTACTCCGCGGAGATGTAGTTGGCGGCCGTGGGGTCGCTCGTCTGGAACAGCGCCCAGTCCGAATAGAACTTGAAGGTGGCCTTGAACCAGCCGCCGTCCGCGAGGCCCGCCGCGCCGACCTCGTAGTCGAGGACGATCTCGCCCCAGCTGCCGGTCTCGAGCCGGTCGACGTTGCAGGTGACGCGGCCCGCGAACGGGAGCGCCTTGTTTTGTTCGTACAGGCCTTCCGGCGCGTGGTGGGGACCCAGGCGTTCGCGCAGGGCGGCGTAGCGTTCGGAGATGGAAGTCATGGTCGCTTTCAGTTGAATTACGCCTGGCGCCAGGCGCGGTAATGGTTTTCGAGACGGCGGAACACGAGGTGCTCGGCCAGCCAGGCGAACGCCCCGATGAGGGCGATGCCGAACAGGACCTGGCTGCTGTTGCCGGTCTGGCCGCCCGTCGACACCATCCAGCCGATGCCGCGCGACGCGCCGATCATCTCGGCCGCCACGAGCGCGCGCCAGGCCTGGCTGAAGCCCACGCGCAGCGCCGTCGTCAGCGCCGGCAGCGACGCGGGCAGGTAGACGTGGGCGAGCAGCTGCAGCCGCGTGGCGCCGAGGATGCGCGCGGCGCGCACTTCGCCCTGGCGGATGCCCTGCACGCCGGCCTGCAGGGTCAGCGCCATCGGGAACACGGCCGCGATGAAGATCACGGCGACGATGGCCGGGTAGCCGAGGCCGAACACGATCATCGTCAGCGGCGCCCACGCGACGGGCGGGATCGCCATGAACAGGTTGTTCAGCGGCGTCGCGAACGCGCGAAAGCCGGAGGACAGGCCGCCCGCGACGCCGAGCACCGCGGCAACGAGGACGGCCGCGCCGAAGCCGAGCAGTTCCTCGAACAGGCTGGCGCCCAGGTGCTGCCACAACCTGCCGCTCGCGAGCCATTGCCAGCCTTCGACGGCGACGTCCCACGGCGGCGGCAGGATGTACGCGGGGAAGCGGCTCGAGACGGCACTCCACGCGAGGAACAGGGCGGGCAGCGCGGCCCAGCCCCAGTTCGGAGTGAAAGCCCGGGCCGTCATCGCTGGCCCTGCGTCGCCCGCTGTTGCCACGACAGGTCCACGACCTCGCTCGCCTTCAACGGCCGGCCGAGATAGCCGAGGGCCTGGGAATCGTTCATCAGGCGCTGGATGAATTGCAGGTCGGTCGGTTCGAGCCGGTCGGACCAGCCGAGGCGCTTGCGGGCTTCGCGCACGACGGCCGCGGGTTCGATGGCCCTGCCGTCCGCCGTTTTGATCGGTGCGATGGCGAAGGCGTCGGCGATGATGCGATCCGCTTCGTCCGGGTGCTCGTTGAGGAAGCGGATCGCCTTGCGGTGCGCGCGCAGCACCTTGACGACGTCGTCCGGCCGCCCGGCCAGCGTGCGCGGCACGGCCATCAGCACGTACCACGGATAGCGCTGGAATTTCTGGTTCACGTCCAGTACGAGCCGGCCACTGCCGCGCAGCACGGCTTCCGACACGAACGGTTCCCAGCTGAACGCGGCGTCGACGACGTTGCGTTCGAGCGCCGCATTCATGTTCCCGACCGGCATGTTCACGACCTGCACGTCGCGGTCTCCATCGAGGCGGGCCAGGTCGCGCAGGACGGCGCCGCGCAGCAGCACGTCCATGCCGCTGCCGCGCGCCACGCCGGCCACCTTCTTGCCGCGCAGGTCGGCCAGCGTCCGCACGGGACCCGCCGCGCCGGCGACGAGCGCCGCCTGGCCATAGTTCACCTTCGCGAGGATGCGGCTTTGCAGCCCGCGCGCATACCACTGGAACACGGGCGGCGCGCCGATGTAGGCCATGTCCAGCTCGCCGGCGGACAGCGCCTGCTGCACGACCGGGCCGTCGCCGAACTGCTTGAGTTCGACCTTAAGCCCTTCCTCGGCAAAGTAGCCCTTTTTATCGGCGATCAGCGCGGGCGCGTTGGCCATCGCGTAGACCCAGCCGATGCGCAGGGTCGGCGTGTCCGCGTGGGCGGCCTGCAGGACGAAGACGGTGGCCGCGACGGCAAGGCGCAGCAGGGAAGAGAACGGAGCGGGTCTCATGCGGTGCTTTCGGGAGAGAGTAAAAAGTGTCATGCCGCTTCCATCGCACCGGCCACGTGGTCCATCAGCGCGGCGGCGTACTCGCCGAAGCGGGGCAGCTTGCGCGCGGCGTGGAAGGTGCGGGGACGCGGCAGGTCGATCTTCAGCTCGGCCTGGATGCCGCGCGGGGCCGTGCCCAGCACGATCACGCGGTCGGCGAGGAACACGGCTTCGTCGATGTCGTGGGTGATGAAGACGATGGTCTGGCCGGACGCGGACCAGATGCGCAGCAGCTCGTCGTTCAGGCCGGCGCGCGTGATGGCGTCGAGCGCGGAAAACGGCTCGTCCATCAACAGCAGGCCCGGTTCCATCGCCAGCGCGCGGGCGATCGCCACGCGCTGCTGCATGCCGCCGGACAGCTCGTGCGGCAGCTTGCCGCCCGCGGCGCCCATGCCGACGAGGTCCAGGTAGCGTTGCGCCCGCGCCCGTTGCGCGTCGATGCCCGCATGGTTCGCCATGCGCAGGCCGAAGCGCACGTTCTCGAGCGCGGTCAGCCAGGGAAACAGGTGCGGCGACTGGAAGACATAACCCAGTTGCGGCATCTCGGGCGTGACGGGCGCGCCGTCGAGACGGACCGTGCCGTGCGTGGGGGCGTGAAAGCCCGCGAGCAGGTTCAGCAGCGTGGACTTGCCGCAGCCGGACGGGCCGAGCAGCGCGACGAATTCTCCGGGCTCGGCGTGGAAGGAAAAGTCCCGGAAGACAGCCTCGCCGCCGGGGTAGCTGAAGCCGATGCGTTCGACCGCCAGGCGGCCCTTGTTGCTCTGGTCCATGGTCGGAAACCGGCCGCGCCGGATCGTGTGTTCGACATGCTTGTCATAATACGTATTAAGATAAGTGACGAAAACGAACGATTCCGTATATTCATATCCGGTTTTCCAGTCACGGCCGGACGACGTTTCGGGAATAATGGCGCCCATGCTAGCTAACGCACTCGACCGAAAAAACATCACCTCGCTATACGAGCAGATCGCCACGCGGCTGCGCGAGGAAGCCATGAACGGCGCCTATGGCGCGGCCGGCAAGCTGCCGTCGGAGGCGCAGTTGTGCGAGCGCTTCGGCGTGAGCCGGATCACCGTGCGCCAGGCGCTGGACCGGCTGGAAGAAGAAGGGACGGTGGAGCGCAAGCAGGGGAAAGGCACGTACGTCGCGGGCAAGCGCGTGCGCCACGGCCTGGATGCGCTGCGCAGCTTCCACGATTCGCTCGTGCTGCAAGGCCTGACGCCGGAGATGCGCCTGCTGTCGCTCGAACGGGCGGCGGTGCCGGAGCACCTGCGCGACCGCTTCGTCGACAGGGACGGCGCCTGCGTGCTGCTGCGCCGCCTGCACCTCGTCGACGGCAAGCCGATCGCGCTGGGCGCCAGCTACCTGCCGCGCGCGATCGAAACGCTGGACCGGGACGTCGTCGCGGGCCAGCCGAATTACGCGCTGCTGGGCGCCATCAACGGCAAGGGTGTCGCCCACGCGGACATCGCGATCCGTGCCGAAGCGGCCGCCGCCGACGTTGCCCGCACCCTCAAGGTGAAGACGGGCAGCCCACTGCTCGTGATGACGCGCACGTCCGCGTTCCCGAACGGGGACTGCTGCGACCATTCCACGTTCCACATCTGCCCGGACCGCTACGAATTCTTCGCGAGCTGCACGTTCCAGCTGGGTGAGTGAACGCGTCGTTCAGAGGTGATAGTGGCCGGCCCGCTCGGGCTGGTAGATCACTTCGACGACTTCCACGCCGAGCGTCCTGCCGTCCGGATGGGTCCACTCGATGCGGTCGCCCTCGGACAGGCCCAGCAAGGCACTGCCGACGGGCGACAGCACCGACACCGTGTCGTCGCCCTGGCCCGCCTCCTTCGGATAGACGAGTGTCTTGCACCACTCGCTTTCCTTGCCGTCCAGGCGGAAGCGGACGGTGGAACGCATCGTCACGACGCGGGGCGGCATGTCCCACGGTGCGACGACGTCGGCCCGTGCGAGTTCGTCCGCCAGGGCGTCGCGCGCCGCCGCCTGGGCGGAGGGCAGGCGGTCCAGCAGCAGGTCGATGCGGTCGAGGTCGACCGTCGAAATGGTGATGACGGGGAGCATGGCGGCACCTCCGTCACTCGAAGTGGAGCAGCAGCCAGCCGAGCGGCAGGCAGACGGCGAGGGCGAGGCCGATGCGCTGGCGCAGGCGCTTGCGGTGCGCGATCAGGTCGTTGAGTGCCCGGATGCTGGGCGGGCGGCGGAACAGCGAGGGTCGAGTCATTTTCATCGTAGTCTCTTTATGTCCTGGACAGGAATGGGTCATGGCCGCCCGATACACGCGGGCGGATGGGGATGTCGTGTGGAGCCCGGCCAACGGCTGTGCCGCCGCCGAGCTTAATGAAGCCGGGCGAGTGCGCGCGGCAAGGCGTAGTCGGGCAGGCGCAGGCAGGCCGCCGTCGCGCGGACGGGGGCGTGGGCCTGTCGGCATTTCAAGAAATTCTCGTGAGCCATTGCGCTGCCATGCAACGTAGTTCGATGGCCCATTGTACATCCGGCAGCGGATAAAAGGCGCCTCGTTCGATAAGCAGATTGAAACGTCGGCGGGAAAGAATGCAACCCCCGTCCATGGACGGCTGGGGATACTGGGACCCCCAACAACACCATGGAGACGTAATGAGAACACGAGGATCGATCCGCCGGGTGCCGGCATGGGCCGCGGCCTGCGTCGCGCTGCTCGCACTCGCGGCCTGCAGCGGCGGCGGCAATGGCAGCGGCAGCACGGACAACACGACCATCACGACGCCCGTGACCGCCGGGCCCGGTATTGTGAAACCGGTCGTCGACTGCGCGCAACTGGCCGCCGTCGACCTGACGGACATCGGCGGCGCCGGCAGCACGATCGCATCGGCGACCGTCACGACGACCACCGTCAACGGCAACACCGTCAGCCTGTGCGCCGTGAAGGGCACGCTGGCGCCCGCCAATACGTTCGAGGTGGCGCTGCCCGTCAGCACGTGGACGCAGCGTTTCGCGGCACTGGGCTGCGGCGGCCTGTGCGGCAACCTCGCCGACCCGACGAAGCTGTCCGGCGTCAGCTTCAGCTACAAGTGCCCGCTCGTGCAGGAAGGCGGCTTCGTGACGGCCGCCACCGACATGGGCCACCAGGGCAACGATCCGTCCTGGACGACGGACCCGCAGAAGCAGGCCGACTTCGCGTACCGCGGCCAGCACATCACGACGCTCGCGGCGAAGAAGCTGATCAAGGCCTATTACGGCCAGGACCCGAAGTACAACTACTTCATCGGCTGCTCGGACGGCGGCCGCGAAGCGCTGATGGCCGCGCAGCGCTATCCGAACGATTACAACGGCATCATCGCGGGCGCACCCGCCGCCCACTTCCAGGTGCAGAATTCCGTGTTCCACGGCTGGAGCGTCGTCGCCAACAGCACCACGGGCGACAGCAGTGGCAACTCGATCCTGTATCCGGACAAGGTCGCGCTGCTGCACAAGGCCGTGCTGGCCGCGTGCGCCGACACGCCCGACGGCCTGATCACCGATCCGCGCGCCTGCAACTTCGATCCCGCGTCGATCGCGTGCCCGGCGAACGCCACGGACACGAGCGGCTGCCTGACGGCGCTCGAGGTGAGCGCCGCCGGCAGGATCTACGGCGGCCCCGTGGATGCCGCCACGAATGCCCGCATGCAGATCGGCCGCCCGCTGTTCGGCTCCGAAGGCAACTGGGTCGGCGTGGAAGTGCCGACGTCCGGCTCGGCCGCCGCGCCCGTCGCCGTCAAGTCGGGCGTCTTCAGCTACAACATCGTGACGGGCGCCTACAACCTGATCTTTTCGGGCAGTCCGACGATGCCCACCATCGACACGTTCGGCTACACCGACAGCAGCTTCTACAACACGTATCTGGCCGCGAACCACCCGCTGTACGATGCGACCAATCCGGACCTGTCCGCGTTCCGGCAGGCCGGCGGGAAGCTGATCCTGTGGCATGGCTGGGCCGACCAGCACATCTCGCCGCGCTACACGATCGCCTATTACGAGGCGCTGCAGAACCAGATGGGACAGTCGACCGTCGACACGTTCGCCCGGCTGTACCTCGTGCCCGGCGTCGGCCACTGCGGCGGTGGCGAAGGCATGGCCGACATCGACCTCGTGTCCCAGGTGACCGGGTGGGTGGAGCAGGGCACGGCGCCGGCTGCCGTCATGACCTATAAAACGGACAGCGCGGGCACGCAGACGGCATCGCGCCCCGTGTACCCGTACCCGCAGGTGGCGCAGTACACGGGCACCGGCGACTGGCGCGACGGCGCCAACTACACGAGCGCGGCGCCGCGCTACAACGTGCCGACGCCGCAGTGGCCCGGTTCGTTCCTGTACGCGCCGTACACGCCGAAGCAGCAGGGCGTGCCGGCGCCGTAAGCCGCGTTATCCGACCGCCCGCGCCAGCAGCGCGCGGATCTCCGCCGCGATCTCGTCCACGTGGGTCTCGAGCGCGAAGTGGCCCGTGTCGAGGAAACGGACCGTCGCGTTCGGATTGTCGCGGCGGTAGGCCTCGGCGCCCAGCGGGATGAAGAACGGATCGTGCCTGCCCCAGATCGCGAGCGTCGGCACGTGCGTATCGCGGAAGAACTGCTGGAACAGCGGGTATTTTTCCAGGTTGTGCGCGTAGTCGACGAACAGGTCGATCTGGATCTCCCGGTTGCCGGGCCGTTGCAGCAGCGCGGCGTCGAGGTGGTACGCCTCCGGCGCCACGCGCGACGGGTCGGGCACGCCGTGCACGTACTGCCATTTCGTCCCTTCGAAGTCCAGGATGGCACCCAGCGCGGCGCGGTTGGCCGGGCTCGGGTCGGCCCACGCCTGCCGGATCGGTGCCCACGCGTCGCCCAGCCCCTCCAGGTAGGCATTGCCGTTCTGCGACACGAGCGCCGTCACGCGTTCCGGGTGTTTCGCCGCGAGGCGCAGGCCCGTCGGCGCGCCGTAGTCGAACACGTACAGCGCATATTGTTCGAGGCCGAGGACGTCGACGAAGGCTTCCAGCGTGGACGCCAGGTTGTCGAACGTGTAGACGTACTCGCGCGCAGCCGGCACGACCGTGAAGCCGAAGCCCGGCAGGTCCGGCGCGATCACGCGGTATTTGTCGGCCAACAGCGGGATCAGGTCGCGGAACATGTGCGAGGACGACGGGAAACCGTGCACGAGCAGCATGACGGGGGCGTCCTGCGGGCCGGCCTCGCGGTAGAACACGTCGACGCCGTCGGCCGTGACGGTACGGAAGGAAGTGCGCATGGTGGTTCTCCTTGGTCGTGAATGAAACCTGATAAAATCGTTTTAACGGTTACGTGATGGGTAGATTACACCTTTCATGTAACCTGTCAAGACTATTTTTGGAGGTTACAATGAGCGCATCGGAACTCCATGGCGACCATCCGGCCCTGGATTTGCTGAATACCGTGATGACGGTGGACGGCGCGAAGGTCGAGCGTTGGACGAGCGACGGCGACGTGCTGGCCTGGCTGCGCACGGTGGCCGACGGGGCGGACAGCCTGCCCGCGCGCGCGCCTGCCGGCCTGCTGGACGCGGCGCGCGCATTGCGGGAACAGCTGCGCGGACTCGTCGCGGCGCGCAAGGATGGCGCACCCGTCGACGTGGCCGCGCTGAACGCGCTGCTGGCACGGGCGCCGCGCCGGCTCGTCGTCATGCACGCGGAAGACGGCGCGCTGCGCCTGGTGAATGCCTACGAAGGCGCCGCGACCGACGCGCTACTGGCGCCCGTCGTCGAGGCGGCCGCGCACCTGCTGGCGGAGGAGAAGCAGGACCTGGTGAAGCGCTGCGAGAATCCGGAATGCACGCTGTGGTTCCTCGACAAATCGAAGTCGCACCAGCGGCGCTGGTGCAGCATGGGCCTGTGCGGCAACCGCCACAAGGTGGCCAGCTTCCGCAAGCGCAAGGCGGCGGCATGAGCCGCCAGTTCGACGACGTCCTGCTCGGCAGCATCGAGCTCTTTTGTTCCGCCGCGGAGCTGGGCAGCTTCACCGCGGCGGCGACGGCGGCCGCCGTCACGCCCGCCGCCGTCAGCCGGGCCGTGTCGCGGCTGGAAGCGCGCCTCGGCGTGCGCCTGTTCGTGCGCACGACGCGCGCGCTGCACCTGACGGAGGCGGGGCGCGAGTACTTCGACCAGTGCCGCCAGGCGCTGGCCCAGCTCGTCGAGGCCGAGCGCGCCGTCACGGGTCGCCAGAGCGCGCCGTCCGGTCTGCTGCGCATCAGCATGCCCACGCCGTACGGCCATTACCGCGTGCTGCCGATCCTGCCCGAATTCACGCGCCGCTATCCGGACGTGAAGGTCGATTTCCACCTCAGTAATCGCAACGTCGACTTCGGCGACGAAGGTTTCGATCTCGCGATCCGCGGCCGGGCGCCGGCCGATTCGACGATGATCTCGCGGCCGCTGGAAGATGCCGAACTGGTGGTCGTCGCGTCACCGGATTACCTGAAGCGCGCGGGCACGCCAAAGACGCCCGACGCGCTGCTCGCTCACAACTGCATCCAGTTCGCGCTGCCCAGCACGGGCCGCAACATCCCGTGGCTGTTCCGCGTGGACGGCGAGGACATCGAACTCCCGACGCACGGCCTGTACGGCTGCGCCGAGGACATCCTGGGCGCCGTCACGCTGGCGCGCGCGGGCGGCGGCGTCTTCCAGACCTACCGCTTCATCGTCGAAGCCGATCTCGCCGCGGGCCGCCTCGTCGAACTGCTGCCCGCGTACGGCGGGCGGTCACGGCCGTTCTGCCTGATCTACCCGCACAACCGGCACGTGGCGGCGCGGGTGCGCGCCTTCGTCGATTTCCTCGTCGAGCATTTGCGCGCGTCGCCGCGATTCATTACATGATGTAAGGATTGTCTTGCTGTAACCCATCTTTTTCGGAGGTCGGGTCGTTTCTATAGTTGTCTCCACGGACGGCGCATCCGCGCCGTGCAGACCACAAGGAGAACAGCATGAACGCAGCACGTACCGTCATCATCACCGGCGCCTCCAGCGGCATCGGCCTCGCACTGGCCCGCGCCTACATCGAGCGCGGCGACAACGTCGTCGGCAACGCGCGCGGCGCGGCCCGCCTGGATGCCGCCGCGGCGGAACTGGGCAACCCGGCGAACTTCATCGGCGTCGCCGGCGACATCGCCGACCCGGCCACGGCGCAGGCCCTGTTCGACACGGCGATCGCGCGCTTCGGCAAGGTCGACATCCTGATCAACAATGCCGGCATCTTCACGGCGAAACCGTTCCATACCTACACGCCGGACGAAGTCGACCGCCTCGTCGACACGAACCTGAAAGGCTTCTTCTACCCCTCGCAACGGGCCGCCGAGCACATGGCCGCCAACGGCAGCGGCCACATCGTGAACATCACGGCCAGCATCGCGGTGCAGCCGACCGCGAAGGTTCCGGCCGTGCTGCCCGTGCTCGTGAAGGGGGGCCTGAACAGCGCGACGCGCGCGCTGGCGATCGAGCTGGCCCCGCACGGCGTGAAAGTGTCGGCCGTGGCGCCAGGCATCATCGAAACCCCGCTGCATGGGGATTACGAAAATGTGCGCGCCTTCTACAACACGCTGGCGCCGAGCGGCACGACGGGCACGACGGACGACGTCGTCGACGCGGTGCTGTACCTGACGGGCGCGCGCTTCACGAGCGGCGTCGTGCTGAGCGTGGACGGCGGCGCCTCCGCCGGCACGTGGTAAGGAGGCCACCATGCCCTACATCCTCATCCAGGTGACCGACGAAGGCGTCACGAAGCAGCAGAAGGAAGCCCTGATTGCGGGCGCGACCGACCTGGTGGTGAACGTGCTCCACAAGGACCCGGAAGCGACGTTCGTCGTCATCGACGAAGTGAACACCGATAACTGGGGCCACGGCGGCGAAGTCGTGACGCAGCGCCGCCAGCGCGAAGCGGCCAGGCGCAAGTCCTGATGCCATGGACGACCAGCGCGCCATCGCCGCGGTCCTCGGCGACTACTTCAAGGGCCTGTACACGGGGGACGCGGCATTGCTGCGCACCGTGTTCCACCCGGACGCCGCGCTATTCGCGGAGCGGGGCGGCGAGTCGTACCACAAGCGGCTGGACGACTACCTGGACGGCGTGGCGGCGCGGGCGTCGCCCGCCGCGCTGGGCGAGCCGTACCGGATGAAGGCGCTGGCGATCGACGTCACGCACGACATCGCGGTTGCCCGCGTGCACGTGCCGGCGCTCGGGTTCAACTACGTGAACTACCTGTCGTTCGTGCGCCGGCAGGGGCGCTGGATGATCGTCAACAAAGTCTTCGCCGACGCGCCGGTCAGCGCGTGACCGTGAGCGCGACGACGAGGCCCAGGATGAACAGCAGAACGACCCAGCGCAGGCGGCGCAGGGTCTTCTGGCGCAGCGGGGCATTGAGCACGATTTCGGCGATGGCTTGCACGATGACGTCAGCCGCCATGGGTTTCTCCGGTGGTATGCTGGTCGCCGTATATTGACAGGTGTGCCACGGTATTGCAACCGGGCAGCAGCGCATCCATCCAAAGACGGAGCCGCATTTGCGGGGGAGGGTGTAGATTCGGGCGATCCGTTTCCACCATCAAGGAGTCATCATGACCACACCCGACCTCGACCTCGCCAACGCCCGCGCCGCCGGGCCTGCCGTCCCCGCGGACGGCTTCGACCGCACGGTGCGCACGGCCGGCCGCGTGCTCGTCGGCGTGCTGTTCCTGTGGGCCGGCATCGACAAGGTGCAGGGCTGGCAGGGCGCGCTGCAGGAAGTGGTGGCGGGCGGGCTGCCGGCACCGACGCTCATGCTGGCGCTGACCATCCTGCTGCAGGTGGCCGGCGGCGCCGCGATCGTCGCGGGACGGTTGTTGAAACCCGCGTGCTGGGCGCTGGCCGCGTTCACGGCGTTGGCGACCGTGCTGTATCACGGCTTCTGGCACGCGACCGGCGCGGCGCGCCATGCGGAACTGATTCCGTTCATGGAGCACGTGTGCATCGTGGGCGGGCTGCTGGTGGTGTCGACGCTGGAGTCCCGCCGTCGCTGATCAGCTTTCGACCGGGGTGCGCCACACGACCCGGTTTCGTCCCTCCTGCTTGGCGCGGTACAGGTGTTCGTCCGCCGCCTCGAACAATTCGGCCGCGCTCTCCGGTCCATGGCCGCCGAGCGTCGCGCCGCCCACGCTGACCGTGAGCACCGGCGCCACCTGCGACGCCGCGTGCGGTATCGCCAGGGCGGTGATGGCCGCGCAGATCTCGTCCACCACGTGGCGCGCCTGGACGATGTCCGTGTCCGGCAGCAGCAGCACCAGTTCCTCGCCGCCGTAGCGCGCCGCCATGTCGGCCGGGCGGCGCAGGCCCGTCGCCGCCGTGCGCGCGACGGCGCGCAGGGCGCGGTCGCCGGCCGGGTGGCCGTAGTAGTCGTTGTACTGCTTGAACGCGTCGATGTCGAGCAGGGCCAGCGACAGCGGCCAGCCGTTGCGCTGGGCGCGCTGCCATTCCTGCGCGTACAGTTCGTCGAAGCGACGCCGGTTCGCCAGTTCCGTCAGGCCGTCCACGTGCGCGAGGCGCTCCAGCATGCGGCGCTGGCGCACGAGCTGCAGGTGCAGCGCCACGCGCGCCATCACGACGGTGGCGTTGAACGGCTTGGCGATGTAGTCGGCGGCGCCCATCTTGAGGCCGTTCGCCTCGTCTTCCGGGCGGTCCAGGCCGGAGATGAAGATCACGGCGATCTGCTCCGTCTGCGGATCGGCGCGCAGGCGGCGCAGCACCTCGTAGCCGTCCAGGTCCGGCATCATCACGTCTAGCAGGATCAGGTCCGGCGCGTGGCGGGTGGCCCGTTCCAGCGCCTGTTCGCCGTTCTTCGCCAGCAGCACCGTGTATTCCGGCTTGAGCAGTTCGGCCAGCACCTGGCGGTTGATCACGTCGTCGTCGGCGATCAGGACTTTTTG
This sequence comes from Massilia sp. PDC64, assembly GCF_900101265.1. GTDB lineage: Bacteria > Pseudomonadota > Gammaproteobacteria > Burkholderiales > Burkholderiaceae_D > Telluria. The sequence goes on along the minus strand of NZ_FMZS01000011.1, from coordinate 265,396 downwards.
CGGTTCCACGTTCACGATGCGGTCTCCGTGCGGCTGTCGATGGCTTGTTCCAGCCCGTCGAGATGGACCAGCGCGCGTTCGTACTCGATTTCGTCGACGGCGGCGCGGATGGACGCCAGCGCTTGCGCATGGCGCGGGTCGGTCAGCGCGGCCTGCACCTCGGCCAGCGCGTCCTCGGCGCGCGCGTCGTCCGTTTCCAGGAAGCCGCGCAGGCGCGCCAGCAGGGCGCCCGCATCCAGGCCGCTGACGGCCGGCGCCTGGACGGCGTCGATGCGGGCGAGGCCGGACAGCACGCTGTCCAGCGCCACGATCAGGTCCGGCGCCAGCACCGGAATCCGGTCGGCGCGGCCGGCGCGCAATTCCTGCTCCAGGTTGCCCGCGAGCGTGGCCAGCGGCATGGCGCCGATGTAGGCCGCGCCCGATTTCAGGTTGTGCGACAGGGATTGCAGCGGCGCGTAGTCGCCGTGCGCCAGCGCGTCGCGCATCGCCTGCGGCGCCTGCAGGTACTCCTGCAGGAAGCTGGCGATGCGGCGGCGCAGGCGCTGCTGCTGGCCGCCGGCGTTGGCCAGCGCGCGGTTCCAGTCGATGCCGCGCACGAGCGGCAGCGCCGTCGTCGCGGGCGCGGAGACGGGGACAGGCGCGGGCGCCGGGGCCAGCGGTGCCGTACGTCCTTCCAGGCGGCCCGGCGCTATCCACTTGACGAGCGTGCGCAGCAGCAGGTCCGGGTCGATCGGCTTGACGACGTGGTCGTTCATGCCGGCGGCCAGGCTCTTTTCGCGGTCGCCAGCCATCGCATGCGCCGTCATCGCGACGACGGGCAGGTCGGCGCAGCCGGGCAGGGCGCGGATCGCGCGGGTGGCCGTGTAGCCGTCCATCTCGTGCATCTGGATGTCCATCAGCACGAGGTCGTAGTCCCCCGTCTGCGCCATGCGCACGGCCTCCTGGCCGCCGGTGGCGACGTCGACCTGCATGCGCGCCACGGCGAGGAAGTCGAGCGCCACCTCGCGGTTGTTGGCATTGTCGTCGACGAGCAGGATGCGCGCGCCGGCCAGGCGGTCGGAGTCCGGGCGCTGGTCGACGGGCGCGGGCGTCTTGTGCGCCGGCGCGGCCAGGTCGGGACGCAGCACCTGCAGCAGGCTGTCGTAAAGGAGTGCGGGTCCGACCGGCTTGGTGAGGAAGCCGGACAGCGGCAGGTCGCCTTCCTGCTGCAGCACGCCTTCGCGCGTGCAGGCGCTGACCATCAGGATCGCGGGCGGCGCCGCGAAGCGCGCATCGGCGCGGATGCGGCGGATCGTCTCGACGCCATCCCAGCCCGGCATCATGTAATCCATCAGCACGACCTGGTACGGCGTGCCGTCCTGCACGGCCTGCGCCAGCCGCGCCAGCGATTCCTCGCCCGATGCGACGGCGTCGGCGTGGATGCCGAAGCCGTCCAGCATCTCGACGAGCGCGTCGCGCGCGCCCGCGCTGTCGTCGACGACCATCACGCGCATGCGCTGCAGTTCCGCGCCCGCCGGCGCGGTGGCGGCATCGGCGTCGGCGATCCCCAGCGGGACCGTGAAGGTGAAGCGGCTGCCGACGCCCGGCGTGCTCGTGACGGCGATCGTGCCGCCCATCAGTTCGACGAGCTGCTTCGAGATCGACAGGCCCAGGCCCGTGCCGCCGTACTTGCGGGTGATGGAGTTGTCGGCCTGGGTGAACGACTGGAACAGGCGCGCGAGCTGGTCGGCGTCCATGCCGATGCCCGTGTCGCTGACGGAGAAGCGCAGCACCACGCGGTCCGCCTCGCGTTCCACGACGTCGACGGCGACGACGATCTCGCCGTCCTCGGTGAACTTGACGGCGTTGTTGGTCAGGTTGATCAGGACCTGGCCCAGGCGCAGCGGATCGCCCACGAGGCGGCCCGGCACGCCGCGCGGCACGCAGAACACGAGTTCCACGCGGCGCGCGTCCGTCTTGATGGCGGCGATGCTGGCCAGGTGCTCGAGCATGTCGTCGAGGTCGAACGGCACGCGGTCGAGCGTCATGCGGCCGGCCTCGATCTTGGAAAAGTCGAGGATGTCGTTGATGATGCCCAGCAGGTGCTCGCCCGCGCCGAGGATCTTGCCGAGGTAGTTGCGCTGCTTCGGATTCGGATCGGCCATCAGCGCGAGGCGGCTCATGCCGATGATCGCGTTCATCGGCGTGCGGATCTCGTGGCTCATGTTGGCCAGGAATTCCGATTTCATGCGGGTCGCCGCCTCGGCGCGGACCATCGCGTCCTGGATGCTCTTGGTGCGCAGGCCCAGGATGCGCATGAACACGAGCATGTCGAACGTGCCGCCGAACTGCGTGGAATTCAGCGTCCAGTAGGTGGCGTCCATGCCGCCCTTGATCACCTGCGCCTGCACGACGGAGCTCAGGAAGCTCGCGGCCCAGCCGACGAGGAAGTAGATGCCGACCGTGTCGCCCCGGCGTGCGCGGTTGAACGCGCCGGGAAGGCCCAGCAGCATCGGCATGATGCCCAGCGAGCCGACGACCGCCACGAGCGCTTCGTCCTCGATCAGGCCGACGCCGAACGCGATGGCGGCGATCACGCACAGCACGGCGCCCGTCTGCATCAGGCGCGGGAAGATGCGGTCGACGCCCGGGCGGGTCAGCGCGGACCCGACGAACAGGTAGGCGCCGCACGACGTCATCAGGGAGATGATGCCGGTGGCGTTCTCGGTGGCCCACGTGCTGGCGCCCCACAGGTATTCGGCGCCGAGGCCCCACCACGCGATGTTGTACATGGCCAGGCCGCCGATCAGCAGCGAGTACTTGCCGAACAGGCTTTCGCGCAGGTTGATCCATTGCGCGACGCTGTACAGCAGCAGGCACAGGAACAGGCCCGTGAGGATGCCCTGCACGAGGCGGTCGCGCAGCGCCTCTTCGTAGAACACACCCGGCTTGGCGAAGCTGATCGGCAGGATCTTCGGACCGTTCGTCTCCACGCGCAGCAGCACGTCGTAGCGCTGGCCTGGTTCCATGTGCAGCAGGAAGGCCGGCACGGGGCCGCCGCGGAAGATCGACGGACGCTCGCCGGTGCGTTCCGATCCGGCCTGCGCATGGCGCTCGATGCGGCCGCCGCGCACGAGATACATGTCGACGCGGTTCAGGAGCCCGAAGTCGATCTTGAGCGCCCACGCGCCGTCCGTGCCGGATGCCGTCTGCACGGGCACGCGCACCCAGACGACGGCCTTTTCCATGCCCAGCGTGGCGTAGGCGGATTGCGGCCCGGCGAAGCGCCCGGGTGCGGCCACGAGGTCGGCGACGTCCATCCGGCCGTCGGGGTCGCGCACCAGCGTGACGGCGGGCCACGCTTCCACGCGGGGCACGGCGTCGTCCAGCACGAGCGGCGCCGGCGCGGCATGGACCACGTTCATCAGGAACAGCAACAACAGCGGCGCGAAGAAGCGGAATACGGACATGGTCATCCTTGTTGGGCGGCGGGCGCGGTACGCCCGGTGAGACGGCGCTCGAGGGCATTGACCCAGCGCGGCGCCTTGTCGTCATTGTGCCAGCTGTGGACGGCGTCGCCGACTTCGCCGAGCAGCGTGTCCGGCAGTTTCAACGGGCGGGTCTCGTCCATCAGCAGCTTGACCGTGAGGTTGTAGCCGAGGATGCGCGTGACGAGGCGCGAGATCGAGAAGCCGGGGAACACGAGGCGCGCGATCGCGTCGACGCCGCGGATGAAGCCGAACACCAGCACGAACAGGCCGCGCGACAGCAGCGACACGCGCTTGTCGAGGCCCAGGTCGCGCGACGACTCCTTGCCGATCAGGTGGCGCGTGAGGAGCACCGGGAACGGCTTCAGGATGCGCAGCGGGAGGTAGCGCTGGAGGTTCGCCATCAGCGCGCCGGCCAGCGCCGGGCGCGGGTCGTCCTTGCGCTGCTGGCAGCGCGCCTGCGCCTGGATTGCCGTGAACATGCGCGCCGCGTCCGCCATCGTGTCCGTCATCATCTCCCGTTCGATGCCGAGCACGTAACCGAGCACGTTCCACGCGTGCATGTAGGCCTGCTCGTCGCGCTCGTCCAGGCCGAGGCCCAGGCGGCGCAGGCCCTGCAGGAACACATAATTAAACGTCAGCAGCGTGTAGCCCAGTTCTTCCTGGTTGCAGGGCAGGCCGAGGCGGTCGATGTCCCAGCCGTGCGCGTACAGCACCTGCGGCATCGTTTTACCTTGCGCCAGCAGGCGCTTGAGGCGGCGCGGCGCGACGAGGGCTTCGGCCACGTCGCCGCGCAGCACGAGGTGGCGGATCATCGCGTGGATCAGGCGCACCTTGATGGCCTGCGCGACGCCACCGCCGGAAGGCAGCGTCAGGCCGCCGTGCATCATGACGGGGAAGATCATGGCGGCGGTGGCGCGCACGCGGTAGTCCGTGTGCTGTTCGAGTTCGCCGGCCGCGTGCAGCACGGCCGCGAGGTCCGGCATGATGTAGCACTGCGGCAGGCTCGCGCAGAACAGCAGCGTGCACGACGCCATGCTCATCTCCATGAACAGGACTTCCGCGCGCGCGATTTTCGCCGCGTCCGCCCAGTCGGGCAGCACGCGCGCCTTGTCGACGTACTCTTCGAGCGCGGCGGCCATGTCGGGCGGCAGGCCGGGGCTGGCGCGCCACCCATCCAGGTCACCGTTCAACTGCCAGCGCGCGATCTCCCTGTTCAGCAGGCCGATCGTCGCCATGTCCGGGCCGCCGGGCCGGCCGGGACCGAGGATGCGCGCGATGGTGGCGTCGGCCAGCGGGTCGGCCCGCAGCGCCGGATTGTCGGCCAGGCCGGGTTCGAGGGCGTCGCGTCTCATGCGGCCTCCTTCAGCGCGTCGGCCGGCACGGCGGCCGGCGTGTCTGCGCCGCTGACCGGACGGGCCAGGATGCCTTGCCAGCGCAGCAGGCCGATGGTGGCGGCGAGCAGCGGGAAGCCCATCGCGAACAGCGCGATCGTGCGCGCTTCGACGGGGTAGCCGAGCAGCACCTGGAACACCATCAGGCCGGCGTAGACGCCCAGCGGCACGAACACGTGGCGCATCGTGGGCAGCACGGTGCCCGCGTCTTCGCGCGTCGTGCGCACGCGTGCGAGGCGGCGGAACGCGAACAGGATCGCGAACGACACCGTCATCCAGCCGGCGAAGCCCTGCACCGTTTCGCCGAACCACCAGCCGTCCTTGTCCGTCATGATCCAGGCCTTCAGCACGTAGACCATGTACGGATCGACACCGAGGTCGTAGCACGTGACGACCATCGCGCCCAGCAGCGCCATGAGCGCGTCATGGCCTAGCGACGCGGGCCGGTCGACGGGATCCTGCCACACGATCAGGTTGGCGATCACGTAGCCGATGTACGTCAGCGCGAACCACATCAGCGGGATCACGACGGGCACGTCGCCCAGGGCAGGTCCGAGCACGGGCGTGTACGTGTAGCTGCCGAAGAACCAGCCGTACGACGACCCGAGCTGCTCCGCCAGCCAGCCGAAGCTCGTGGCGATCGCGACGAGGCGCAGCGCGGCGGCGCCGCCGAGCAGGTGGGCGGCGCTGGCCCAGCAACAGCCGAACATCAGCAGCGAGCTGGCGACGAGGGCGGCGGTGGTGTCGCCGCCGATGCGTTTGGCGAGAACGAGCAGGAAAACCGCCAGCAGGGTGGCGGCGAGGACGGGCAGACGACGGCGCAACAACGGGGTCATATCAGGCTCCAGGGCACGACGTAACAGTGAAAAGCGGCCGCCGGAGGACGGCAGCCGCGCACGAAATCAGAAGCGGTAGTCGAAGCGGACGTCGGCCGTGCGCGGCTCGGTCGGCACGGCGAGGCCCGACGAACTGATCGTCATCGGGCGCACCTTGTCCTCGACGTTGCGCACGCGCGCGAGCACGCTCCACGGCGCGCCATCCGGTTCCCAGCCGAGACGCAGGTCGGATTCCGTGTGGCCGGGGACGCGGTACTTCAGGCCCGCCTGCGGCACGCCCAGCAGGTAGCCGGCGCTCGCGCGGGTGCCCGCGCCGGCCGTCAGCACGCCGCCGCCGAGATGCATGCGGTGTTCCCAGCCGAGCGACAGGGTTCGCGCCGGCGTGCGGTCCAGCTTGACCCCGGCCCAGGAATGCACGCCGTCCGGCATGTAGTTCGAATAGTGCGCGTCGAGCAGGGTGAGGGCGTACGTGAAGCGGTCGGCGCTCGTCGCGAGCACCTGGCCATCCGCTTCCAGGCCGCGGATCGACGCCGCGCCCGCGTTCGTCGTCTCATAGCGCGGCCGGCCGTTGATCACGACTTCGTTGGACAGCTGCAGGTCGCGATAGTCGTAGTGGAACACGGCCACGTTCAGGCTCGCGCGGCCGTCCAGGAAGCGGGTCTTGACGCCCGCCTCGTAGGCGCGCACGGTCTCCGGACGATAGGTGAGGCTGGCGACCGGCAGCGCGGTGGCGGCGGGGCAGCCGACGCCGTTGCGCGAATCGCCCGCCGCGCAGCCGTCGTTGAAGCCGCCGGCCTTGTAGCCGGTCGCGATCGAGCCGTAGACGAGGGTGGCCGGGGCCAGGTCGTAGTCGAGGCCCAGGCGCCACGTGGTCTTGTCGGTGGAGATGCTGCCGGCGTTCAGTTCGCGCAGGTCGGTGGCCGCGTTGAACGCTGCCGTGCGCTGGTAGCCGATATAGCCGACGCGCGACTTGTCGTCTTCCGTGTAGCGGGCGCCGGCCGTCGCGCGCAGGCCGTCCGCGAGGCGGACCGTCGCCTGCCCGAACACGGCCTTGCTGCGCGATTCGACCGGATCGTTGCCGAACACGTAGTAGGGCGGGAGGCCGACGGCCTGCAGGTCGCGGAACCAATAGGTGTCGCGCGCCCGTTCGCGGAACCAGTACACGCCGCCCTGGGCGCTCACGGGGCCCGCGCCGTTCGTCGCGAGGCGCAGTTCGTGCGAATCCTGGCTGTACGTGCCGGTGAACGGCTGGCGCACGCCCAGCGCGATCGTGGGCGCGACGCGGTAATAGAAGTTGTACAGGTAGTCGTGGTCGAAGTTGCGGTGCGCGCCCAGCCACGACAGGGTCGCGGGGCCCAGGTTCCAGCTCAGGTCCGCCGTCAGGCTGGACGTCTTCTTGTGCGAATAGCCCTGTTCGAAGCGCGTGTTGGGCGGGTTGAAGCGGTAGGTCAGCTGGCGGCCGGTCGAATCGCCGTTCCACACCGGCTGGCCGGTCGCGATGCCGTTATAAAAATTCGAGTCGGGCACGGCGCTGTCATTGTTGCTGTCGTCGCGGCTCGCCTCGTAGCGCACCAGCAGCGTCGCGCTGGGGCCGAGCTTCAGTTGCGCGGACAGGCGCGCGGCGCGGTCGTCGCGGTCCAGGCCCAGGCTGCGCGGCGTGGCCGTGCCGTTCTTCAGGTAAGGATCGTGCTCATTCCAGGTCGCGGCGGCGCGCAGCGCCAGCACGTCGTTCACGGGCACGTTGACCATGGCGCCGACCTTGCGCTCGCCGTGGTTGCCGAAGGCCGCGTTGACGTCGCCCTCGAAGCGGTTGACGGGCGCCTTCGTGATCACGTTGACGACGCCGGCCGTCGTGTTGCGGCCATACAGCGTGCCTTGCGGCCCGCGCAGCACTTCGACGCGCTCGACGTCGTACAGCGCCGTGTTCTGGCTCTGCGGCCGCGCGACATAGACGCCGTCGACCATGAAGGCGGCCGACGGGTCGCCCTTTTCCGTGACATCCGCATTGGAGACGCCGCGGATAGTGATGCGCAGGCCGTCGTACGAATTTTCCAGGTATGTATTCGGCAGGCGCGCGGCGAGGGCGCCCGGCGTGTCGGCGCCGATGGCGTCGAGCTGGCGCGCCGTGAGCACGCTCATCGCCACCGGCGTCTTCGATTCCGGCGCCGCCGTGCGCTGCGCCGTGACGATCACTTCCTGAATGCCATCGGCCTGTGTCTCCACCTGCGCGCATGCCGTGCCCCATGCGATCGTCGCGATCGACATGGCGAGCAGGTTACGGGTCGACCGACCCTGCTGATTCTTCATGAACTACCCCAGTTTTTTTATGGTCGTTGCTTGGTGCGCCGTGTCTGTCGCACTGGCGTCACGTGCCTGCGTGATTTTCGTGAGAGTTTATTGCAGGCGGGTGAAACGGAGGAGTCTATCAGGTAGTGCGAACGGGAAATAGTGTCCAGTTACCACAAAGTGATGCAATCCGGTTCACATCGCGCCGTTTCGGCGGCTTGTGGCGTGGTCTTCCCGACAACGTTGCAAAGTCGGGACGCGCAGTGCCGCCCACCTGCGCACGACTGACCTGCCGCAAACGCGCGCGACCGCGCCTCCGTATGCTGCCTGCATGACGACGACATCTTCCCAACCCCGCGTGAGCGTGCTGGTGCCGACCTTCGAACAGGCGCACTTCATCGCCCGCGCGCTCGCAAGCCTGCAGGCCCAGACGCTGGACGAGTGGGAGGCGGTCGTGGTGGACGACGGTTCGCGCGACGCCACGGCGGCCGTCGTCGCCCCGTTCCTGGAAGATGCGCGCATCCGCTACCTCGCGCTGGCCGCGAACGAGGGGCTGGGACGTGCGCTGAACGTGGCGCTGGACGCGACGGCGGCGCCGCTCGTCGCCTACCTGCCGGCCGACGACGTGTTCTATCCGCATCACCTGGAGACGCTGGCGGCGGCGCTCGAGGCGGCGCCGGCGGCCGTGGTGGCGGTGTCCGGCGTGCGCTGGCACTACAACCGCGAGGCGGAAGGACCCGTCCCCGGCGAGGGCCTGCAGCTCGTCCAGGCGATGCATCGGCGGACCAGCCTGCGCTGGACCGAGCGCGCGGCGCTCGAGTCCGACGACCTCGACCGCCTGTACTGGTCGCGCCTGCAGGCGCTGGGCGCCAGTGTCGGGACGGGTGTCGTGTCCTGCGAATGGGTCGACCATCCGCGCCAGCGCCACAAGCTGATGCGCGAACCGGCGGGCGGCATCAACCCGTTCCGCCGGCACTATCGCGTGGCCGCGCCGCTGCGCTTCCACACGCGCAGCGGCAACCCGATCGACGAGGTCGCGCTGTACCGCCGCCTGCGCGAACGTCCGCCCACGCCGCGCGCGGCGGACGGCCTCACGATCCTGCTCGTGGGCGAACTGGCCTACAACGCGGAACGGGTGCTGGCGCTGGAAGAGCAGGGGCATACCCTGTACGGCCTGTGGACGGACACGCCGTACTGGTTCAACACGGTGGGCCCGCTGCCGTTCGGCCACGTCGGGGAGCTGCCCCGCGACGACTGGCGCGCGGCGCTGCGGCTGCTGCACCCCGACGTGATCTATGCGCAGCTGAACTGGCAGGCCGTGCCGTTCTGCCACGATGTCCTGCTGGCAAGCGCGGGCATCCCGTTCGTCTGGCATTTCAAGGAAGGGCCGTTCATCTGCCTGGAACAGGGCACGTGGCCGCAACTGCTCGACCTGTACCGCATGGCGGATGGGCGCATCTTCAGCAGTCCCGAGGCGCGCGACTGGTTCGAGCTGGCTGCGCCCGGCCTGGCGCGCACGCGCCCGTGCCACGTGCTCGACGGCGACCTGCCCAAACGCGACTGGTTCGACGGCCCCGTGGCGGCGCCGCTGTCGGCCGCCGCCGGCGAGGTGCACACCGTCGTGCCGGGCCGCCCGATCGGGCTGCATCCGCCGACGGTGGCGGCGCTGGCCGCGGCCGGCATCCACCTGCACTTCTACGGCGACTTCACGCACGGCCAGTGGCGCGAATGGATCGCGACGACGCAGGCGCTGGCGCCGCGGCACCTGCACCTGCACGGCAACGTGGCGCAGGACCGCTGGGTCGAGGAATTCTCGCGCTACGACGCGGGCTGGCTGCACTGCTTCGCGAGCCGCAACGGCGGCGACCTGCGCCGCGCCGACTGGGACGACCTGAACCTGCCGGCCCGCATCACCACCCTGGCGGCGGCCGGCCTGCCGCTGATCCAGCGCGAGAACGGCGATGCCGTCGTTGCGGCGCAAGCGCTGGCGCGGCGGCTCGGCGTCGGCGTGTTCTATGACGACATCGACGACCTGGCGGTGCAGCTGCGCGACCGGCCCCGCATGCAGGCACTGCGCGCAAGCATGTGGGCGCAGCGCGAACAGTTCTGCTTCGACACGCACGTGCCGGCGCTCGTGGCGTTCTTCCGGCAAGTCATCGCCCATGCGGGTAGCGGGCCGCGGGTGGCAGGTTAGGCGGCGCTCATGGCGATGCAGGATCCAGGTGACCCAGATAATCGGCCGCTTCGTTCACGCCTTCTTCGGCCGCCTTGCGGAGCCATGTCCGCGCTTCGGCGATATTCTTCTGGACGCCGTATCCCTCGGCCAGGGCAACGCCGTAGTGATAGCGGGCGAGGCTCGGATAGCTCGAGCCGTCGTCCAACTGGGCCGCCCGGCGCATCAGGGCCGTCGATTGCGCGGCGTCCTCCCGGATGCCGATCCCGGTTTCGTACATCTGCGCGAGGCCGATCATCGAGAACACGTCGTTCCAGCGCCGGATGCAGTCTTCGAATATCTGGATCGCGGCGGCGTGGTCGCCGGTCTTGTTCGCCGCATAGCCGTACAGGCATTTGATGCGCTTGGTGCTGGTCACGTAGGACCGATAGCTCAGTTCGCTTTCGGCATCGCGATTGCCGGCCGGCTGGGCATGTGCCGCCGGGACGTGAAGGGCGGCACACGACAAGGCCCAGATCAGTAATATGCGCATTGGATCTCCCTGGTTGAGGACAGTGGTTGATCCTTCAGCAATATCCGGGCCATGGGCTGGCGGCCGCCCGGGCGTGCGATGTGTCGCGTTATGGCACAGGCTTGTGCGCCGCGGTGCTCAATGCTGCCGCAGCAGGTCCGCGCGCGGATAGCCCCAGCCCGGCACAGGCTGCGGACAGGGCGCCGCCGCGTGGTCGGCATAGTCGATCGTCGAGAAATTGGCGCTGCCCAGCGGGCTCCAGCGTGCATCCGTGGCCGTCGTGCCATCGACGGCCGGCGCGCGGGCGAACCGCATCCACGCGTTGAAGTGGCAATTGTGCTGCTGCAGGTCGTGCAGGCGCGCGAGGCTGTCGCGCGCGTCGCCTTGCCAGGCCAGTTGCGCGTCGTCGCCGGCGGCGCGGCCCGCGATCCCGGCGGGGCAGGACGCGACCGGCGTGATGCCCGGTGCGACGCTCAGCTGGCCGCGGCGCAGGTGGTAGCTGCCGTTCCCGGCATCCGTGGCGACCGTCACGAACGACCAGCACAGCGGATTGGCGGGATAGGCGGACAGGGCGGTATCGATCAGTTGCTCGCCCGGATCGAGGCGGGCGACGGCGGTCGCGACCGTGTCGCGGGCCGCATGCATGGCTGCTGCCTGCAGCGCAACGAACGCGACGGATGCGGCCAGCCCGGCGGCCAGGGCGGTGCGGCCCCGGTCTCCACGTGCCCGCCGCGTCCGCCACCGCGCGATCCACGCCAGGACGCCGGCCAGGACCATGAGGCCCACCAGGGACCCCCATTGCAGGAAACCGGCGAACGTGACGGCGACGGGCACGCCCACCAGCAGGGCCAGCAGCAAGCCGCGCCGCACCGGACCCTGCACCATGAGGGCGAGCGGAATCCCGAACGCGATCCAGAAGACGGGTTCGACGATGAAGATGAGGTCACCGTAATACCAGCGCGCATCGAACGGCCAGAACGGATGCACGCCGTAGACGTTGAGGCCGTCCATGGAGATGTGCAGCACCATGCCCACGCACGCCGTCAGCAGTGCCGCGGTCCGGGCACGCGAGCTGGCGCGCAGCAGCCCACGCGCTGCCGGCCACAGCAGCCACACGAGCCCCAGCAGCAGCGCGACCTCGCCGAGCGCGGCCAGCAACGTGTGCGTATGGCCCCGGTGGTGCAACAGATAGCCGAGCGGCGCCTCGAGCAGCTTCGTGAGCACGAGGTCCAGGTCGGGGAAATTGCTGGCGAGGCAGCCGAGAGTGAGGAGCATGCGCGTGCGTACGCGCTGGGCGTCGGGGCCCGCCTCGGGCGGCATGCTGCGGTCGATCAGTGCGCCGATGCCGAGGCCGACGACGGAGTGGGTGAGATTATCCATGTTGCAATCTTACCCAAACCGTCAGCAGGATTCGACTCGGCTTACTGTGCCGACGGTGCGTTCAAGGCGCTACGGCAGATCCGGGCCGCCTGTTGCCCCAGCCAGGTGGCGTTCGTCCAGAAGAAGACATAAGGCAGGGCGACCAGGGCGAGGTCAGGCGTGCGGGCGTAGAACGACAGCAGGATCGTGAGCGCGCCGCAGAACGAGGAGAGCACGAACGTCGCACCATGCCGTGCGGCCGTCTCCGACGTACCGGCCGCGAAGCCGACCAGCAGGGCGATGGCGAGGCAGATGGCGATCTGGGTGGCCGAGGCAATCCCGGCAAAACCATTGTACAGGCGGGCGAGGACAACGACTGTCGCCAGGTATCCACCGAGGAAAACGGTAAGTTGGCGTAACTTCATTGGAAAAATCAGGCAATCGACGATGCGCGAATGCCGCAAGTATACATGCACTTGGGAAAACCTGCCGGGGCCCTCAGTCGGGCATCTTGCCGCAAAATGACCCGGTAAATACCTGTAGAATGCCCCGATGCGAACGTCTTTCAACATACGCGCCGCTACGCTGGCCGACATCCCCGTCCTGCAAAAGCTGATCGAACGGTCCGGCATCGGACTGTCAGCCGGCTTCTACACGCCGGAACAGGCACACGCGGTCACGCGCGAGGTGTTCGGCGTCGACACCCAACTCATTCGCGACGGTACCTATTTCGCCGTCGAAGACGACGCGCGCATCGTCGCTTGCGGTGGCTGGAGCAAGCGCTCGACGCCCTACGGCGGCGACAAGCACAAGGCCGCACCGGACCGCCTGCTCGACCCCGCCACCGAAGCGGCGAAGATCCGCGCCTTCTTCGTCGATCCCGGCATGGAACGCCGGGGGCTTGGCTCGCTGCTCATGCGGCACTGTACCGAGCATGCACTGGCGGCAGGCTTTACGTCGCTCGAACTGACGGCAACCATGCCCGGCGTGCCGCTGTACAGGGCGCACGGCTTCGTGCCCGTGCACGACCTGAGCCTGTCGCTCGGGGGCGGGCAGGTCGCGGTGCCGCTGACGCTGATGCGCAAGACGATCGGCTGACCGGCAAGGCGTCCACGCCCGGCGCAGCGGGCACCGGCCGTATTCACGGCTTCACGAACTTGAGCGTCATGCGGTCGCTCTCGCCGATCGCCCGGTATGTGTCGCGGTCCCGGTCGCCGTTGGTCAGGGTCGGCGGCAGGGCCCACACGCCGCCCTTGTGGTCGGCCTTGTCGTTCGGGTTCGCATTGATGTCGGATTTCGCGGCCAGCCTGAAGCCGGCGCTTTCCGCCATCCTGATCACATAAGACTCGTGCACATAGCCGCTCGAGGCCTTCGCATCCTGCGGCATCGCTTCCGGCAGGCGATGTTCTTCGATGCCCAGCACGCCGCCTGGCTTCAGGCTCGTGTAGATGGCCTTGAACACGCCCTTGAGCTCTTCGTCGCCGCCTTGCTCGATCCAGTTATGCAGGTTACGGAAGGTGACCACCATGTCGACGCTGCCGGGGGCCGCGAAGTTGTAGGTCGATGGCGGCTCGAACACGCCCTGCACGACCTTGCCGAAGACCGCCGGGTTGGCGTCCAGCTTCTGCCTGAAGGCCACGGTGGAGCGCTTGGCCGGGTCGAAGGCCGCGCCCGCGGCGATCAGTTTGCCGTTGTCGCGCAGGTAGGGCGCCAGGATCTCCGTGTACCAGCCGCCGCCCGGCGTCAGCTCGACCACGGTCATGTTCGGCTTGATGCCGAAGAACGTCAGGGTTTCATAAGGATGGCGCCAGCGGTCGCGCGCCACATTGGCGCTGCTCCGGTGGGTGCCCGCGATGGCCGAGCGGAGCAGGGCGTCGTCCGTCTTGTCGGCCGCCTGCGCGAGGCCGGCCAGGCTGCTCGCCAGCAGGCCGGCGGCGAGGATGAATCGTTTCATTGTGTCGTCTCCAGGGTCGATCGTTGCGGCGCCATGCCGTGATGCCCGGCAATCATCGACTACACCCTACTTGTCGTCAAGTCACTAAGCGTCCGGTAGGACCGCGACGCTACCGACGTAACCGTCCGGCAGCACGAATGGCAGGCAAGAGCACGCCGACACGAATGGTTCATCCTCGGCGCGCCATTCGTTCAGTGCCATCCCACGGCACTTGAGCCGCGCTTCGCGCTCGCTCCACGCGCGCGCGAACGCGGGCATGCCGTCCAGTGCGGTCGCACAGGCGGGGCCGAGATAGTCGCGGGCGACCGCTTGCCAGTCCGGGACGTCGGTGACTTGCATGACGTCGATGCCGACGGCGCCGCCGTCCATGCGCATCGCTGCCACGGACAGGTCGCCGTCATGGCTGATCGACAGCGCCAGGCGCCGGCCGCCGAGGAGGGCATACGGCGCCTCGCCCGGTGCGCCGCACAACTGGATAGCCGATGCAGGCAGCCCGCTCGCCTCGGCCAGCGCGGCGAGCAATGCCAGGCGGATCGTGCGCCGCGCCGTCGCGCGGTCGGGCTGGCCGCGTACGCCGACGATGTGTAAAGGACCGGATGCAGGCGCATCCGCAAACCCGCCACCCGCCCACCAGCGCACGGTCAACGCGTCCATCAGGCCCGCTGCGGCGCGGCCGGCAACCCGTTCCAGGCAGTCGCGGCCGGGATGTGCTCGCCCTTCATGACGAGCGTCAGCGGGCCGATGCGGGCATTGTCTCCGACCTTCGCGCTGTACAGCACGGCGCTCCGCGGGCCCATGTAGACCTTGCTGCCGATGTCGACATGATCGATCTTCATCACGCGGTCTTCGAACAGGTGGGTCTGCGGGCAGGACAGCGCATTCAGTTCGCTGTGGTCGCCGATCGTCACGCAGTCGAATTCCGTGATGTCCGTCGTGTCCATGTAGACGCCGCGGCCGATGCGGCAGCCGAGCAGGCTGAACGCGAGCGGCAGCCACGGCGTGCCGCGCAGGTAGCGCATGAAGTTGGGGACGGCGATGCCTTCGTACATGTTCGTGACGCCTTCGGACAGCCAGACGAACGGCGTCCACATCGGTTCCGCCCGCTTCTTGTAGCGGCCCAGCAGCAGCCATTTGAAGGCGAGCACGAACAGGTAGTTGCCGATGCCGTAGGCGAGGCTGATGAGGGCCAGGTCCCAGATCACTTCGCCCCAGCGGCCGGCGCCGGCGATGGGCATCAGGTCCAGGACGACCGTGTAGCCGACGGCGATGACGACCGCGTGCGGCGCGACGATGCGGAAGGCTTCCACGAGCGCGCGGCCCAGGCGGCGCGCCGGCGAAGGGCGGTAGGTCAGGTGTTCCGGATAGCCGCTGACTTGTTCGCGCGCGGGCAGGTGGATCGGCGGCGAGCCCAGCCACGTGTCGCCGCCCGTCATGCGCTCGTTCGCCGGTGCGTGCGTGTGCACGCCCACGAGGACGCCTTCCGGCAGCACCGTGCCGTCCGGGATGTAGCTGCCGTTGCCGACGAAGCTGCGGTTCGACACGACCGTCGCTTCCATCGTCATCCAGCCACCGTCGATCTGCTCGTCGCCCAGCATGACGGCGTCGGCGATGAAGGTCTCGTCGCCCAGGGTCAGCATGTCGGGCACGACGCCCAGCGCCGTCGAGATCTCCGCGTCGCGACCGACTTTCGCGCCCAGCAGGCGGTACCAGAACGGCGCGAACACGGTCGCGTAGATGCCGTGCAGGACGTTCAGGCTCGATTCCTGGATATGGCTCACGAGCCATTTCTTGCAGTAAGCGTTGCTGTGCACGGCCGAGCGGCCCGGCATCATGCGGGGCAGGAAGCCCCAGCGGATGGCGGCCGACACGAGCATCGTCAGCGCGATCAGCACGGCGGATGCGGGCAGCGCCAGCACGAAGTAGCGCAGCAGCTGGCCCTGGATCGAGTTCTGCGCGAGGATCGGCAGCGTGCCCCGTTCGTCGAACCAGTCGATCAGCACGAAGCTGGGGAAGACGGGCATGAAGAACAGCGTGGCGACGAGCAGCATGCCGAACACGAAGAACAGGCCTTCGCCGGCGAGACGGGCGCGGCTGACGCGCGGGCGCGGCGGCAGGGTCGACGGGTCGAATGCGCCGGCGTCGCGCGCGGGGGAGCCGCACCAGACGCGGCCGTCAGGCACGGACGCGCCATCCTGCAGCGCCGACTGGCCTTCCAGGTGGCCGCGCCGGCCGACCTTCGTATTGCCTTCCAGGATCGCGTACGACGATACGCACGCATCGTCGTCCAGCGCGATGCGGCCCAGGATCAGACGGCCCCGTTCCACGCGCGCATTTTCGAAGTTGACGGCATTGCCGATGCTGACGTTGTCGCCGATGTCGAGCAGGTCCGGCGCACGGATCGTCAGCGAACCGATCACGACGTCGTGTCCGATCTTCGCCCCCAGCAGGCGCAGATACCAGCCATACAGCGACGAGCCGGCCAGCAGATACGTCGGGGCGGCCTCGACGAGGCGGTCTGCGAGCCACCAGCGGAAATAGGTCGCGCCCCACAGCGGATACACGCCTGGCTGCAGGCGGCCCGCGACGAGCCACTTGCCGCCGATGGCGAACACGAACTCGAGGAGTGTCGCGAGCAGGAACACGCCGATGGACGCGGCGATCGCGCGCGGCACAGAGTCGCCGGGATCGCCCGTGAAGAAGTGGTACGTGAAGAACGGCGCCAGCCACTGGGCCATGCGCAGCGTGATCAGCACGGGGACCGTCGCCAGCTGGGCCACGCCGCATACCCAGCGGCGCGTCCCGGACGGCGGCGTCCAGTCGGGCTCGACGGCGGCCGTGCCGGCGGCCTGGTCCAGGCTGGACGCGATGGCACCGATCTGCCGGTGCGAATAAATGTCGCGCACCGTGACGTGGGCAAAGCGCGGGTCGGCGCGCAGGGCAGTGGCGAGGCGGGCGGCGAAGAACGAGTGGCCGCCGAGGTCGCTGAAGAAATCCAGCTCGCGCCGGATCGGCTGGCCCGGGAACAGTTTTTCCAGGGCAGAGAACAGCGCTTCTTCGCCCGGTGTCTCGGGCACGTCCGATTCCGCCGGGTCGCTGGGCAGCGGGGCCGACAGCGCCATTGCTTTGAGTGCTTTCCTGTCGATCTTGCCGGACGTCAGGCGCGGCATCACGGACAATTGTTCGAAACGGCTGGGCACCATGTACGGCGGCAGTTTCTCCGACAACGCGCGGCGCAAGGTGGCCGGTGCCAGTTGTTCCGGCGTCGCGCCGGCGGCCGGCACGAGGTAGGCGACGAGGCGGTCGATGCCGTCGTCCTTGCGGAGCAGCACGGCCGTCGTGCCGACGCCGTCCTGCTGCGCGAGCTGGGCTTCGATCTCGCCCAGTTCCACGCGAAAACCGCGGATCTTGACCTGGTCGTCCGTGCGGCCCAGGCACACGACCTGGCCGTCGGGCTCGATGCGCGCGAGGTCGCCCGTGCGGTACAGGCGCGAATCGTCCGCACCGGAGCTCCACGGGTTCGGCAGGAATTTCTCGGCCGTCAGGTCGGGACGGCCGAGATAGCCGTCCGACAGGCCCGGGCCGATGATGCACAGCTCGCCCGTGTCGCCGCGCGGCAGCAGTTGCAAGCCTTTGTCCGTCTCGGTCGAAATGACGAGCAAGCCGTAGTTCGGCAGCGGGGTGCCGATCGTGATCAACCGGCCCGGTTCGAGGCGCGCGAGGCTCGCCGACACGGTCGCTTCCGTGGGGCCGTACGTGTTGAACATCTGGCGGCCCGGCTTCGAAAAGCGCTCGACCACCGTCTCCGGACACATTTCTCCGCCCAGGTTGATGATGCGCAGGCTAGTCACGTCGTCCGCGAACAGCGCGAGCAGCGTCGGCACGGCGTGCAGCACGGTGACGCCATTCTCGGAAAGCAGCCGGGGCAGCGCTTCCGGGTCGCCGGCCGTCTCCTTCGGACCGATCCACAGGGTGGCGCCGACGAGGTAGGAAATCCAGATTTCCTCAAACGACATGTCGAAGGCGACCGAAAAGCCCTGGTAGACGCGGTCCGTCGCCTTCACGCCCAGCACTTCGTTCTCGCTGCGCAGGAAATGGCAGATGCTGCGCTGGTTGATGAGGATGCCTTTCGGCTTGCCCGTCGAGCCGGACGTGTAGATGACGTAGGCGGGGGCGTCACCGTCGACCTTGCCGCGGCGGCGCAGTTCGTAGCCGTCGGGTGCCGGCGCCAGCAGCGTCTCGGCCGTGTGGACCGGTTGCGTCACCGCGCCCAGGCGGTCGCGCATGCGCTCGCTGCTCACGAGAGCAGGGGACCCGGCGTCTTCCATGCACACGAGCAGGCGTTCGACGGGGGTGTCTTCGTCGACCGGCAGCCAGGCGGCGCCGGCCTTGGCGATGGCGGCCTGCATGACGAGCAGGTCGATCCCGCGCGGCATCCACAGGCCGACGATGTGGCCGGGCCGGATGCCCGCCTCGATCAGGCGCGACGCGGCCAGGCTGGCGAGGGCGTCGAGTTCGCGATAGGTCAGGCGGCGGTCGCCGGCGATGAGGGCGAGCTGGTCCGGTGCGCGGGCCGCGCTCGCTTCGAGCAGGTCGGCCAGGATTTCGTCGCGCAACAGCTCGGGCTGGTGCGGGCCGTAGAGGACATCCGGATGCCGTGTCAGAGGAGAGATATCGTTCATCTACGGCTACATTTGGGGTTGGTGTTGAAAATCATCAAGACAAAAAACGCAAACCTGGCAGCCACATCCGCGCAGGGTACTCCATTTTAACGGTCGGGCGGCGCGAGTGTTTCTTTACGGTCCCGGCCGCCCGTCATTTGGCCATTTTTGATGTGGATCAAGGATTTGGCTGGCCCAGATTTCATAAAATTTCCCAAAAACAACATTTCCTCATCAAAGCCAGGAGTCTCGCTTGCGTACCAACCTGCCCGTCACGGGCATCGAATACCCATTACAGGACGGCCAGTCCATCGTTTCGAAGACGGACACGAAAGGCCGCATCACCTACGTCAATCCCACCTTCATCGAAGTCAGCGGTTTTACCGAAGAGGAGCTGATCGGCAAGGCCCACAACATCGTCCGCCACCCGGACATGCCGCCGGCCGCGTTCGCCGACCTGTGGCAAACGCTGCAGGCGGGCGAACCGTGGACAGGACTCGTGAAAAATCGTCGGAAAAACGGCGATTTCTACTGGGTCGTGGCGAACGTCGTGCCCATCAAGGAAGAGGGGACGACGGTCGGCTACATGTCCGTGCGCACCCGGCCCGCGCGCGACCAGGTCGAACGGGCCGAAGCCGTCTACAAGCGCCTGCGCGATGGCCGGGCGAACGGACTCGCGATCCGCCGCGGCGCCGTCGTCCGCACGGCATGGTGGGCGCGCCTGCTGGACTTGCGCACGTTGCCGCTGGGCCGGCGCCTCGGCGTCATGATGAGCGCGCAGGCACTGCTGATGCTGGCGCTGGCCGCCGTCACCGAGGCCTGGGGCTGGCGCCTGGTGGCACTGGCCGGCGCGGCGCTGACCCTGCTGGCCTGGGCCGAGCTGCACCGCTCCATCGTCAGGCCCATGCGGCAGGCGCTGGAGGGTGTCTACGCACTGGCCGGCGGCGACCTGTCGCGCCCGCCCGCGCGGGGACGCGACGACGAGATGGGCCGGCTGCTGCTCGCGCTGCGCCAGCTGAACATCAACCTGACCGCGATCGTGGGCGACGTGCGCACGAGCGTGGGGGCGATCCACGCGGCCACGCGCGACATCGCGACGGGCAACCACGACCTCGCACGCCGCACGGAAGCGCAGGCCGCCAGCCTGGAGCAGACGGCCGCGAGCCTCGCGCACATCGCCGCGAAGGCGGGCCAGAACACGGACAGCGCCGAGCGCGCCGACGGCCTCGTGGGCGAGGCGTCGCGGGTGGCGGGACGGGGCGGCGCGGCCGTGCTGGAAGTCGGTACGACGATGGGCCAGATCAGCGGGTCGGCCGCGCGCATCGTGGACATCATCGGCCTGATCGACGGCATCGCGTTCCAGACGAACATCCTCGCGCTGAACGCCGCGGTGGAAGCGGCGCGGGCGGGCGAACAGGGCCGCGGCTTCGCCGTCGTGGCCGGCGAGGTCCGGAGTCTCGCCCAGCGCTCGGCGGGCGCGGCGAAGGAAATCAAGGCGCTGATCGAGGATTCCGTGCACAAGGTCGGGCAGGGCAACGAACTCGTCGACGCGGCCGGCCAGACGATGCGCCAGGTCGTGGGTGCGGTGCAGGACGCAGCCGCGATCATGGGCGACATCACGTTGGCGTCGCGCGCGCAGAATGCGGGCATCGCGGAAGTGAATGCGGCGATGGCGGAACTCGACGGCATCACGCGCGAGAACGCGGGCCTCGTCGAGGAATCGGCTGCGGCGTCCGCCAGCGTGGCGGAGCAGGTGGGGCATCTGGGCCAAGTGTTGTCGGTTTTTAAACTCGGACGCAAGTAGCACACTGGCTTCGGCGATTTTTGATGCAGGTCAAGGATTTTGCGGATCCCCCTCAATAGACTCATCCGGTATGTTCACGCCGCAGGCCCAGGAGTTTTCCAGATGTTCGACGTAGTTCCCGCATTCCAGCCCGCCGTCGAGTTCGACGCGGACCTGATCGCCCGCCTGAGCCGCAACGGCCCCCGCTACACGTCGTACCCGACGGCGGACCGCTTCACGGATTCGTTCGGCTACCGCGATTTCCTGCACGCCGTGGCCGACCTGCGCACGCGCGGCGGCGGCAAGCCGCTGTCGCTGTACCTGCACATTCCGTTCTGCGACACCGTCTGCTACTACTGCGCCTGCAACAAGATCGTCACGAAGAACCGGGACAAAGCGGCGACCTACCTCGGCTACCTGAAACGCGAAGTCGAGATGCAGGGCCGCCTGTTCGCCGGCATGAACGACGTCGAGCAGCTGCACTTCGGCGGCGGCACGCCCACTTACCTGTCCGACGCGCAGATGGACGACCTGATGGCGCACCTGCGCCGTTGCTTCCGCTTCGCGCCGGATGCCGTCGGCGAGTATGCCATCGAGATCGACCCGCGCACGGTATCGGCGCAGCGTGTGCACGGCCTGCGCCGCCAGGGTTTCAACCGCATCAGCCTGGGCGTGCAGGATTTCGATCCGGACGTGCAGCGCGCCGTCAACCGTATCCAGTCCGAGGCGGAGACGCGCGCCATCATCGCGGCCGCGCGCGACGCGGATTTCCGCTCCGTCAGCATCGACCTGATCTACGGCCTGCCGAAGCAGACGCCGGACACGATGCGTGCGACGCTCGACAAGGTGATCGCCGCGGCGCCGGACCGCATCGCCGTGTACCACTACGCGCACCTGCCGCATCTGTTCAAGCCGCAGCGTCGCATCGTCGACGCGGACATGCCCGACAGCGAGACGAAGCTGCGCATGCTCCAGCTGTGCATCGAGCGCCTGACGGCCGCGGGCTATGTCTACATCGGCATGGACCATTTCGCGCGGCCGGACGACGACCTCGCCATCGCGCAGCAGCAGGGCCGTCTGCACCGCAACTTCCAGGGCTATTCGACGCATGCCGACACGGACCTCGTCGCGTGCGGCGTATCGGCCATCGGCGCGGTCGGCGCCACGTACAGCCAGAACGTCAAGACGCTGGATGCCTATTACGACGCGCTCGACCGCAACGAGCTGCCGGTGGCGCGCGGCGCGCGGCTGTCGATGGACGATGCGCTGCGCCGCAGCGTGATCCAGAAGCTGATGTGCCAGTTCGAGCTGTCCATCGCCGCCATCGAACTCGCGTTCCCCATCGCGTTCTCCGCCTATTTCGCCCGCGAGATGGCGCAGCTGGCGGAGCTGGAACGCGACGGTCTCGTCGAACTCGCGCCGGGCTGGATCAGCGTCACGCTGAAGGGCCGCCTCCTGATCCGCAACGTGTGCATGGTGTTCGACCGCTACCTGGCCGCGCGCGGTGCGGCCACGCATTCGAGGACGGTGTGACCCCATGGACGTCGCACTCGTTCCCGTGTTTGTCGTCGGCCTGCTGGGCAGCGTCCACTGCGCCGGCATGTGCGGCGGGATCGTGGGCGCGCTGTCGGTGGCGCCTGCCGTCGGACGGGTCGTGCCCGTGCGCGCCGTCGCTAGGCGGGCGCCGGTGCTGAACGTCGTTGCCTACAACGCCGGGCGCATCGGCAGCTACATGGTCGCCGGTGCGCTGGCCGGTGGCTTCGCGCAGGGCGCGCAGGCACTGGCCCGACTGCCCGCGCTGCAGACGGGCGCGTACTGGCTCGCGAACCTGATGGTGGCGGCGCTGGGCCTGTACCTGATGGATGCGTGGCGCGGCCTGGCGCGCCTGGAGCAGGGCGGCCGCGTCGTGTGGCGCGGCGTGCAGCCGCTGCTGAAGAAAGTCGGCCCGCTGGACCGGCCCGCGCGCATGTTCGTCGCGGGCGGCCTGTGGGGCTGGCTGCCGTGCGGGATGGTCTACAGCGTCCTCGTCACCGCGATGCTGAGCGGCTCCGCCTTTCGCGGGGCGTTCGTGATGCTGGCGTTCGGCCTCGGCACGCTGCCGATGCTGCTGGGCCTGGGCCTGCTGGGCACGCGCCTGCGCGGCCGGCTCGCGAGCCCGCGCGTGCGGCTCGCGTGCGGCGTCCTCGTGCTGGGCTTCGGCCTGCTCGGGCTCGCGCGCGCCGCGGGCGGCCTGCCGCATGGCTGGGTGCAGGAGATCTGCGTCGCGCCGGGAGCCGCGGCATGAACGCGGCCGTCCTCGACGCCGCCGCGTGCTGGCACTGCGGCCAGCCGGCTCCGGCCGCGAGTCCGTGGTCGGCCGTCGTCGACGGCGCAAGCCGCACGATGTGCTGCCCCGGTTGTGCCGCGGCCGCGCAGGCCATCGCCGACGCCGGTCTCGCCGATTATTACGGCAACCGCACCGAATTCGCCGCGCGCATCGAGGACGACGCCGACCGGGCCACGCTGCGCGCGTACGACGACGCGCCCGACGCCGGCGATGTCGTCTTCACCATCGAGGGCATCCGCTGCGCCGCGTGCGTGTGGCTGATCGAACGCCGGGTGAATGCGCTGCCCGGCGTAACGGACGCGCTGCTGAACGTCGCGACGGAGCGCCTGCGCGTGCGCTGGGACCCGGCCGTGTGCCGGGCCAGCGACATCCTCGCCGCGCTGCGCGCGATCAGTTACACCGCGTATCCGCTGGACGCGCAGCGCCAGGCGGCGCACCTCGAACGGGAGCGCAGGACGCTGTTCCGCCGCCTGTTCGTCGCGGGCCTGGCGATGATGCAGGTGATGATGTATGCGGTGCCCGTGTACCTCGCCACGGACGGCACGATGGATGCCGACATGCGCGCCCTGATGCACTGGGCCGCGCTGCTGCTGACCGTGCCGGCCGTCGCGTACTCGTCGTGGCCGTTCCTGCGCGGCGCGTGGCTGGACCTGCGCCGCGGTGTGGCCGGCATGGACGTGCCGGTGGCGCTGGGCATCCTCGCCGCGTCCGGCGCCAGCGTCGTGGCGGTCGTGCGGGGCCATGGTGACGTGTACTTCGATTCGATCACGATGTTCGTGTTCCTGCTGCTGGGCAGCCGCTACCTGGAGCTGGACGCGCGCCGGCGCGCCGCGCGTGCACTGGAGGGTCTGCAGCGCGCGGCGCCCGCGACGGCGCAGCGCTACATCGACTTTACGGGGTCGCGCGCGACGGAGACCGTCGCCGCCGGGGCGCTCGTGCCGGGCGACGTCGTGCTCGTGGCGCCCGGCCAGGCCGTGCCGGCCGACGGCGTCATCGTCGAAGGCGACACGGAAGTCGATCTCGCGCTGCTGACGGGCGAAAGCCGCACACGCGCGCTGGGGCCGGGCGCGCAACTGCCCGGCGGCGCCGTCAACGTCGCGCAGGCGATCGTCGTGCGCGTGACGAGCAGTGCACGCGACAGTACGCTCGCGCTGCTCGTGCGCCTCGTCGAGCGCGCGGGCCAGGACAAGCCCGCGCTGGCGCTGTGGGCCGACCGCGTGGGCGCGTGGTTCGTCGTCGCGCTGCTGGTGCTGACGGTCGCCGTGTGCGCGGGCTGGTATCTCGTCGATCCGGCGCGCGCCTGGCCGGCGGCGATCGCGGTGCTCGTCGTGTCGTGCCCGTGCGCGCTGTCGCTGGCGACGCCGACGGCGCTGGCCGCCGCCACCGACCGCCTGCTGCGCAAAGGCGCGCTCGCCGTCAGGCCGCACGTGCTGGAGACGCTGGGCCGCGCGACGCACGTCGTCTTCGACAAGACGGGCACGCTGACGTACGGTCATCCCGTGCTGCGCCAGACGGTGACGTTCGGCGGCGCGAGCCGGCGCATGGCCCTGCAGCTGGCCGCTGCGCTGGAGGCGGGCAGCGCGCACCCGCTGGCGCAGGCGATCCGCGACGCGGCCGGGCCGGCGGCGCTCGTCGCAGGCATGGTGAACCAGGTCGTGGGACAAGGTGTCGAGGGCGAGATCGGCGGCCGCCGTTACCGTCTTGGCAACGCCACGTTCGTGGCCGGCATCGCGTGCGGCGAGGCCCCGGGCGGGCAAAAGGGCGCTCAGCTCAGTGGCCATACGGCCGTGTGGCTCGGCACGACGTCCGGCTGGATGGCGCGCTTCGACCTCGTCGACGACGTGCGGCCCGAAGCGCGCGACGTCGTGGAGAGTCTTCGCGCGGCGGGCAAGACGATCGTGCTGCTGTCCGGCGACGACGACGAGGCCGCGCAGGACGTCGCCATGCAGCTCGGCATCGCGCACGCGCTGGGGCACCAGCTGCCCGCAGATAAACTGAACGTCGTGCGCGGCCTGCAGCGCGAAGGCGCCGTCGTGGCGATGGTCGGCGACGGCATCAACGACGCGGCCGTGCTGTCCGGCGCGGACGTGAGCTTCGCGATGGGGCAGGGCGCGCAACTGGCGCAACTGCATGCGGACTGCGTGCTGCTGGGCGAAGGCCTGCGCCCGCTGGCAGCTGCCCTGGACACGGCGGCCGCCACCCTGCGCGTGATCCGCCAGAACCTGGGCTGGGCCATGCTGTACAACGTGGCCGCGATTCCGGCGGCCGCGAGCGGCCTGTTGAATCCGTGGCTGTCGGGCGTAGGGATGGCCGCGAGTTCGGCGCTCGTGGTGCTCAACGCCGCGCGCCTGAGGAGGGAGTGAATGGAAGCCTTGTACCTGCTGGTGCCGCTCAGCGTGATGCTCGTCGCGTTCGCGGTGTGGATCTTCTTCGGCGCGGCGGACAGCGGGCAGTTCGACGATCTCGAAGGGCCCGCGCTCCGCATCCTCGGCGACGACGATTGATCACATGGTCGGGCCGCGGCCCGTCCGCTGTTCCTTCTCGATCCGCTCCTGGCATGCGATACACGTGCGCACCGTCGGCGTCGCGAGCAGCCGGGCTTCCGGAATGTCGCGTCCGCACGATTCGCAGATGCCGATCGCGCCCGATTCCAGGCGGCCGATCGCGGCGTCGATCTCGTGCAGTAGGTTCGCTTCGTGCTCGGCCAGGTGTTCCTCGTTATGGCTGAGCATCTCGCCGGCCGGCGCGTCGTCGTTCTGGCCCATGTGGGCGTTCGGCGAGATCGCCGGGCGGTCGTCCGTATCGCCATCCGTGCGGCTGCGCACGGTGGCCAGCGCGTCCTCGCGGGCTTTACGCAGGCGCTGGTCGAGTTCCTTGTGTAGTTCAGGTGAAATTGGCGGCATGGTCGTCGTCCTCTTCGTTGTCAAATCCTGCGGTCAGTGTGGCGGGACCATCGAGCGTCATGTTTGACGCACCTCATATCGTCCTTTCGTAACGCCAGTCTGCTTTCAGCAACATCGAGGGAGAGGCTAGCGCCTTCCTTTGACCCAATCCGGACTTTTTGATTCACATCAAGGATTTCGAACCCCCAGGAAACCTACCCTGACGGTGTCGTCTTTCTTATTCTTCAGGGAGTGCACCTTGGACAGCAGTCTAAACTATAACTACAAGATCGTGCGCCAGTTTGCCATCGCCACCGTGGCGTGGGGCGTGATCGGCATGCTCGCGGGCGTGTGGATTGCCGCGCAGCTCGCCTGGCCGGCATTGAACTTCGATATCCCGTGGCTCACGTACGGCCGCCTGCGGCCGCTGCACACGAACGCGGTGATCTTCGCCTTCGGCATCTGCGGCCTGTTCGCCACGTCCTACTACGTCGTGCAGCGCACGTGCCAGGTGCGGCTGTTCTCCGACCGGCTGGCCGCGTTCACGTTCTGGGGCTGGCAGGCCGTCCTCGTGTCGGCCGCGATCACCTTGCCGCTGGGCTTCACGCGCGGCAAGGAATACGCCGAGCTGGAATGGCCGATCGCCATCCTCATCGCCATCGTGTGGGTCGCGTACGCCATCGTCTTCTTCGGCACCATCGTCAAGCGCCGCGTGCAGCACATCTATGTCGCCAACTGGTTCTTCGGCGGCTACATCCTCGCCGTGGCCATCCTCCACATCGTCAACGGCATGTCGATGCCCGTCACCCTGTTCAAGTCGTACTCGATGTACGCCGGCGTGCAGGACGCGATGATCCAGTGGTGGTACGGCCACAACGCCGTCGGCTTCATCCTCACGGCGGGCTACCTGGGCATGGTGTACTACTTCATCCCGAAGCAGGCCGAGCGTCCCGTGTACTCGTACCGCCTGTCGATCGTGCATTTCTGGGCCCTGATCTTCACCTACATGTGGGCCGGTCCGCACCACCTGCACTACACGGCGCTCCCGGACTGGACGCAGTCGATCGGCATGGTGTTCTCGCTGATCCTGCTGGCGCCGTCGTGGGGCGGCATGATCAACGGGATCATGACCCTGTCCGGCGCGTGGCACAAGCTGCGCTCGGACCCGCTGCTGAAATTCATGATCGTGTCGCTGTCGTTCTACGGCATGGCCACGTTCGAGGGGCCGATGATGTCCATTAAAACCATCAACTCGCTGTCGCACTACACGGACTGGGGCATCGCCCACGTGCACGGCGGTGCGCTGGGCTGGGTCGGCTTCATCACGATGGGATCCCTGTACTACCTGATCCCGCGCCTCGCCGGCAAGAAGCAGATGGCCAGCATGGCCCTCGTCGAGGCGCACTTCTGGCTCGGCACCATCGGCATCGTGCTGTACATCGCCGCGATGTGGATCGCCGGCGTGATGCAGGGCCTGATGTGGCGCGCCGTGAACCCGGACGGCACGCTCACCTACACCTTCGTCGAAGGCGTCAAGGCGACGTACCCGTACTACGTGATCCGCTTCGGCGGCGGCCTGATGTACCTGACCGGCATGTGCCTGATGGCCTACAACACGTGGCTGACGATGCGCGGCACGAAGTCGGCGGATGCGCGCATCCCCGCGCTGCCGCCAGCCCACAAGAAGCCGCATGCGGTCCCGGAACACGCTTGAGACGAATCGATAGGAGCAAACATGAAATTCACCCATGAGTGGATCGAGAAGAACCCCTGGCTGCTGATCGGCCTCGTGCTGGTCGTGATCTCGTTCGGCGGCCTCGTCGAGATCGTCCCGCTGTTCTTCCAGCATTCGACCACCGAACCCGTCGCCGGCCTCAAGCCGTACTCGCCGCTGCGCCTCGCGGGCCGCGATGTCTACATCCGCGAAGGCTGCTACAACTGCCACTCGCAGATGATCCGCCCGTTCCGCGCCGAGACGGAGCGCTACGGCCATTACTCGGTCGCGGGCGAATTCGTCTACGACCACCCGTTCCAGTGGGGTTCCAAGCGCACCGGCCCGGACCTCGCGCGCGTGGGCGGCCGCTACTCGGACGAGTGGCACCGCACCCACCTCGACAACCCGCGCGACGTCGTGCCGGAATCGAACATGCCCGGCTATCCGTGGCTGGCCACGGCGAAGCTGGACCCGCAATCCATCGTGCCGAAGATGCGCGCCATGCAGCGCCTGAACGTCCCGTACACGGAGCAGGACATCAAGGACGCGCCGGCCCAGCTGGCGGACAAGACGGAGCAGGACGCGCTGGTCGCCTACCTGCAGGGTCTCGGCACGCAAATCAAATCGAGGAATTGAGATGGCCATCCAACATGTATTCGACGACGCGAGCCGCGTGATGACGGTCGTGAGTTTTGCCACGTTCCTGGGCATCCTCGCCTGGGCCTTCCTGCTGCGCAAGGAACGGGACTTCGCCGCGACGGCCGCCATCCCGTTCGACGACGAGGTGGAGGACGACTATGTCTGACTTCACGAGCGGTTTCTGGAACTGGTACATCGTCCTGATCACGTTGCTGGGCATCGCGGGCTGCGCGATTTTGCTGTGGTCGCAGTCGCGCTACAAGGTGCGCCTCGACGACAAGGGCCAGCCCGAAAAGACGACGGGCCACGTGTGGGACGAGGACCTGACGGAACTGAACACGCCGATGCCGCGCTGGTGGATGTTCATGTTCTACCTGACGATCCTGTTCGCCATCGGTTACCTCGTGCTGTATCCGGGCCTCGGCAGCTACGCCGGCCGCCTGGGCTGGCAATCGGCCGGCGCGTACCAGCGGGAACTGGCGAAGGCCGATGCCGACTACGGCCCGCTGTTCGCGCAATACCTCAAGAGCGACCTCAAGGACGTCGCGGCCGATCCGCAGGCCCACGCCATCGGCGAGCGCCTGTTCCTCACGTACTGCGCGCAGTGCCATGGCTCGGATGCCCGCGGCAACAAGGGCTATCCGAACCTGACGGACAACGACTGGCTGTACGGCGGCGACCCGTCCGTGATCAAGGAAACGATCATGAAGGGCCGCAACGGCCAGATGCCGCCGATGGGCGCCGCGCTCGGTTCCGACAAGGACGTGGAGAACGTCGCGCACTATGTGATGAGCCTGTCCGGCGCGCCGGCCGACCCGATCAAGGTCGCCTTCGGCAAGCCGAAGTTCGCCGCCTGTGCCGCCTGCCACGGCCCCGACGCGCACGGTAATCCGATGCTGGGCGCGCCGAACCTGACCGATAAAGTGTGGCTGTACGGCGGCAGCCCGGAGACGATCATGGAGACGATCCGCAAGGGCCGCAACAACACGATGCCCGCGTGGGGCGAATTCCTCGGCGAAGGCAAGGCGCACGTGCTGGCCGCCTACGTCTGGTCGCTGTCCAACACGCCGGGTTCGCAACATGAGGTAGCGGCGAAATGAACGCGCCCATGCCCAGGGAGGCGGTCGTCAAGATGTACGCCAGGCGCGAGGACATCCACCCGCGCGAGGTAAAAGGTCCGTTCGCCACCTTGCGCTGGGCTTGCGTGTGGCTCACGCAGGCGCTGTTCTACGGCCTGCCGTGGCTGTCCATGCATGGCCGCCAGGCCGTGCTGTTCGACCTCGGGGCCCGCAAATTCCACCTGTTCGGCCTCGTGCTGTGGCCGCAGGATTTCATCTATCTCGCGGGCCTGCTGATCATCTGCGCCTACGGCCTGTTCCTCGTCACCGCCGTGGCGGGGCGCGTGTGGTGCGGCTATGCCTGCCCGCAGACGGTCTACACGGAGATCTTCCTGTGGATCGAGCGCCGCATCGAAGGCGACCGCAGCGCGCGGATCCGCCTCGACCGCCAGCCGTGGACGTTCGAAAAGCTGGGCAAGCGGGGCGCCAAGCACCTGGCCTGGGGCACGGTCGCGCTGTGGACGGGTTTTACTTTCGTCGGCTATTTCACGCCGATCCGTGCGCTCGGCGCCGCCGTCGCGCACCTGGGCCTCGGTCCGTGGGAAGCGTTCTGGATCCTGTTCTATGGCTTTGCCACGTACGGCAACGCGGGCTGGATGCGCGAGCAGGTGTGCAAGTACATGTGCCCGTACGCCCGCTTCCAGAGCGCGATGTTCGACCGCGACACGCTGATCGTCAGCTACGACGTCGCGCGCGGCGAACCGCGCGGCGCCGCGCGCAGCGGCACCAAAGGCGACTGCATCGACTGCTCGCTGTGCGTGCAGGTCTGCCCGACCGGCATCGACATCCGCAACGGCCTGCAATACGAATGCATCGGCTGCGCCGCCTGCGTCGACGCCTGCATGGGCGTGATGGACAAGGTCGGCAAGCCGCGCGGCCTGATCCGCTATTCGACGGAAAACGCCCTGGCCGGCCGCTGGAATACGAAGCAGATCCGTGCCCGCCTGCTGCGCCCGCGCGCGATCGGCTACGGTCTCGTGTTCGTCCTGATGGCGGCCGGCATGAGCACCGCGCTGCTATGCCGCACGCCGCTCAAGCTGGACGTGATCCGCGACCGCGGCTCGATGGGCCGCGAAGTGGAGGACGGCAGGATCGAGAACGTGTACCGCCTGCAGCTGATGAATACGGGCGAGCGGCCGCACCTGTTCCATATCGGCGTCTCCGGCATCCCGTCGGTGGCCATCGCGGACGAAGACCTCGTCGAACTGGACGGCGCCTCCGCCCGCGCCGTGCCCGTGCGCGTGCGCATCGATCATGGCGCCGCACGCACGGGATCGAACGCGCTCACGTTCACCGTGACGGCGCAGGACGACCCCGCATTGCGCGTGACCGAAAAGGCCGTCTTCATCGTGCCCCGCTGATCTGATAAGGAAAACGACATGCACGCGACTTCATCCTCTCCCTGGTACGTCCACCGCTGGCCGTGGCTGCTGATGCTCGGTCCCGCGACCGTGCTGGTCGGCGGCGGCTACGTGGCGTGGCTCGCTGCGGGCCACCCGGACGCCCTCGTCGTCGACGATTACTACAAGCAGGGCAAGGCCATCAACCAGGACCTGCGCCGCGACCGCGCGGCGACAAAGCTGGGCCTGTCGCTGCGGGCGGAGTACGATCCGCGCGCGGGCACCCTCGCCGGGCGCCTTGCGGGACAGGCGGCGCCGTTCACCATCTACCTCGCGCATCCGACCCTGCCGCAGCGCGACCTGCGGCTGTTCGTGAAGCCTGCGCCGGACGGATCGTTCAGCGTGGCGCTGCCGGACCTGGAGCGGACGCACTGGCAGGTGGTCGTGGAAGGGGCGTTGCGCGACTGGCGGCTGGCCAGGGGGTGGGATGGTGTACGTACGCTGGAAATCGTGGCGGATGCCGAGTAACGTTTTCTTACTCATCCATGGTAGATTCGTTGTCGCCCAGCCTATCCGGCGGGAACAAGAACCCACTACCACTGGAAGAGAGAGATGCCACAACCCCGTCTTTACGCGCGCGCCCGCACGGCCGCCGCCATCGCCACGCTGTTCGTTCCCCTCGTCCTTACGACCGCCACGCCACCCGCGACGGCGGCCACACAGGCGACGCAGGCCGTCAAACCCAACGCCGCGTTCGACACCTGGTCCGACCGTTTCGCCGCCGACTGGGTCCGCGCCAACCCGCAGCTGGCCACGTCGACGCAGTATTTCAGCGGCGCCGAGCAGGACGCGCTGGACCGCCAGCTCACGCCATTGACGCCGGCGCACCGCAAGAAGATGATCGCGCTGGCGAAGGCCGGCGTCGCGCGGCTCGACAAGTTCCTGGCCGGACCGCTGAGCGAAGAGCAGCGCACGTCCGCGTCCGTGATGCGCTGGAGCCTGGCGAACACGGTCGCCAGCGAGCCGTACGAGGATTACCAGTTCGTCTTCAACCAGTTCGGCGGCACGCAGGTGGGCCTCGTCAACTTCATGACGACGACACATCCGCTGCGCCGCGCGGCCGACGTGGCGAGCTATCTCGCGCGCCTCGACCAGGTGGCGGCGCGCATGGACGAAGCCCTCGCGCGCGCCCGCGCCGCCACGGCCCGCGGCCTCATCCCGCCGCGTTTCATCCTCGAGCGCGCGCAGTACCAGGTCGACCTGTTCCTGAAGCCGGCGGCCGACCAGAACGTCCTCGTGACGACGTTCGCCCAGCGCACGGAAAAGCTCGCGGACCTGGCGCCGGACGCGCGCGCCAAGGCCATCGCCGACGCCACCCGCATCGTCGACGCGAAGATCCTGCCCGCGTACCGGCGCGTGCAGGCCTACATGGCGGAGCTTCATCCGAAGACGAACGACACGGCCGGCATCTCGCGCCTGCCGAACGGCGCGGCCGCCTACCAGCAGGCGCTGAAGACCTACACGAGCACGAACCTGACCGCGGAAGAGATCCACGCGATCGGCCTGCGCGAAGTGGCGCGCATCGAGGCCGAGATGGACAGGCACCTGCGCGCCCTCGGCTACGCGGAAGGCGGCATCGAGGAGCGCATGAAGCAGCTGGATGCGACCTTCCAGCCCAAAACGGAGGGTGATCCCCGCCCGGAACTGCTGCAGCGCTATGCCGGCATCGTGCAGGACGCATTGAAGCGCAGCGACGCCCTGTTCAACCTAAAGCCGCGCGCGCCGGTCGACGTGCGCCGCGAGCCGCCGCTGACGGAGCCGTCGGCCGCCGCGCACTATTCCCTGCCGGCGCCGGACGGCAGCCGTCCCGGCATCTTCTGGGTGCCGATGCGCGGTCCCACGTTCGACGTGATCCGCATGCGCAGCCTGTCGTACCACGAGGCCGTGCCGGGCCACCACTTCCAGCTCGCGATCCAGCAGGAGAGAACGGACCTGCCGAAGTTCCGCGCCCAGCGCATCTTCGGCGGCGGCAGCGCGCACAGCGAAGGCTGGGCGCTGTACGCGGAGCGGCTCGCCGTGGAGCAGGGCTGGTACGAGGGCGACGTCCCGGGCCTGCTGGGCGCCCTCGGCTCGGAACTGTTCCGCGCGCGCCGGCTCGTCGTCGACACGGGCCTGCACACGAAGGGCTGGACGCGCGAGCAGGGCATCGCCTACGGCATCGGCGCGCAGGAAGTGGAGCGCTACGTCGCGTGGCCGGGCCAGGCGTGCGCGTACATGATCGGCATGCTGCGCATCATCGACCTGCGCGAGCACGCGCAGAAGTCACTTGGCTCGAAGTTCTCGCTGCCCGCGTTCCACGACGTCGTGCTGCGCAACGGCTCCGTGCCGCTGGACGTGCTGGGCGAAGTCGTCGAGCGCTGGATCGCGGCGCAGAAGCAGGCCGCGTGATCAGCGGCTTGCCGCCAGCGATTTCAGGCGGGCGATCGTGGTGGCCGGCGTCACGCGGTCGTCGCGCCAGAAATCGCTGATGATGGCCCGCATGGCGTCTTCCACGGGCGGCGGCTGCGACATGTTGATGCTCGGGACGAGGACGCCGCTCCGCGCCGCCTGCTGGAACGCCGCCCTGGACGACGTCGCGCAGCGGTCGAACCGGCCGAGATCGACGTCGGACCGGACGGGCAGCGCGCCCTTGTAGAGATTGAACCGTTCCTGGATGTCCGGGCGCATGAGCGCGGCGGCGAGGTGCCGCTGCGCGCCCAGCTTGGCGGCGCCCTGCACCTTGAACATGACGAACGAATCGACGTCGAACACGAATGCGTCGGTGGCGCCGGGCACGGGCAGGCATTCGAATTCGAAGTCCGACGTCTTCCGGGCTTCCATCAGCACCGGCTTGTTCCAGTCGCCCATGAATTGCATGCCGGCCTTGCCGCTGGTGAGCATGGCCGACGCCTGGATCCAGTCGTTTTGATAGGTCGAGCGGCCCGTATAGGATTTGATCCGCCGGAAGGTCGCCAGCGCGCGCTCCATCGCGGCGCTGGACAGTGCGGCGGGGTCCAGCTGCACGAGCGTTTTCCGGTAAAAGTCCGCGCCGCCCAGGCCGATGACGACGTTTTCGAACAGCCGCAGGTCTTCCCACGGCTGCTCGCCATGGGCCACCGCGACGAAGCCCGCGCGCTTCATCGCTTCGGCGGCCTGGAAAAACTCGTCCCACGTCGCGGGCGCCTTCGCATGCGACGCTTTCAGGACGCGCGAGTTAATCCATAGCCAGTTGTTGCGGTGGAGGTCCACGGGCACGGCGACGTAGTGCCCGTTGTACTTCATGCGCGCGCTGATCGCCTCGGGAAGGACCTTGTCCCATTGCCCGGCCCGCGCGATGTCGTCGAGGTTGGCCAGTTGTCCGGCCTGCGCCCACGGGGCGATGGCGGGCGCCTTCATTTGCGCCGCGGTCGGCGGGTTGCCGGCCGCGACCCTGGATTTCAGCAGCGCCAGCGCCATGCCGTTGCCGCCGCCGGCGACCGCGAAATCGCGCCAGGTGTCGCCTTCCTGCGTGAGCGTCTTTTTCAGGAAGGCGATGGCCCTGGCGTCGCCGGCGAGGTCCCAGTAATGGAAAACCTCCAGCTCGCCCGCCCGCGCCGTCGTCGACGCGCACAGCGCCAGGCTTGCCGCCAGGGCGGTCAATACATGCGAAACAGTCATGCGCCCAACCTTATCACAAGGCGGGCCGGGTATCCACGCCGTCAGTCGGGCGAGAGACGCAGCATCACGACGCCATGGGCGGGCACCGTCAGCGCCAGCGGCTTGCCGGTGTCGCCCGTCGCGCCCGTCCACAGGTCGGTGAACCGGTGACGCTTTTGTCCGAAGTCGACGCTGTTGTTGCTGACCCGGTCGGAAATCCCATGGCTGTTCCAGTCGAAGCGGTAGCGCCGCGCGTGATCGGCGCGGTTGAGGAACATGAGCGCCCATTCGCCGTGCGCCAGCGGTTTCGCATACATCTCGAGCTGGCCGTCGTTCATGAAACGCCAGGCCTGGATGCCCCGTTCATCCTGGTTCACGGCGATGACGGCACGGTTGGTCAGGATCGCGCGCGTGGCGGCCGACATCGAACGGATGTCGTTCCCCGCAATGAGCGGCGAATTCATCATGGCCCAGATCGAGAAGTGGGCCTTGTCCTCGTCCTCGGTCATGCCCTTGCCGACTTCCAGCATGTCCATGTCGTTCCAGCGTCCCGGCCCCGAATACTTGCGCAGGCCGTTCTGCTTGTCGAGGATGGGCAGCACGCCGAACGACGACCAGTCGCCGTGGTTGAATTCGCAGTCCCAGCACGGATAGATGTCGCCCGTCGTGCGCCACGAATGGCCCACGTCGCCGGCCCATTCCCACGGCTTGTTGTCGCCCCATTCGCAGATCGAGAACAGGATGGGGCGCCCGGCCGCGCGCAGCGCGTCGCGCATCGTCGTGTAGCCGCCCTTGGCGCTCAGGCCCTCCGTATTGCACCAGTCGTACTTCAGGTAATCGATGCCCCAGGCGGCATACGTCAGCGCGTCCTGGTACTCGTGTCCGCGGCTGCCCGCGTGCCCGCCGCAGGTCTTGTCGCCCACGTCCGAATAGATGCCCAGCTTGAGCCCTTTGCCGTGGACGTAGTCCGCCAGCGCCTTGATCCCGGACGGGAAGCGCTGCGGGTCGGCATGGATGAAGCCCTGCGCATCGCGCTCGCCCTGCCAGCAGTCGTCGATGTTCAGGTACACATACCCGGCATCGCGCATGCCGCTGGCGACCATCGCATCGGCCGCTTCCTTGATGAGTTTTTCGTTGATGTTGCAGGCGAACGTGTTCCAGGTGTTCCAGCCCATCTGCGGGCGTTGTCCCAGTTCGGTGAACTTGCCGGGGGTGCCGGGCGCCACCGGGACCGTCACGCCCTGCGCGTACGCCTGGTGCGAGACGGCGCCGCCGAGCAGCAGGACGGTGAAAAATGCTTTCAACATAGGATGATGATTCCGAAGAAAAAAGGCACGCGCCGGGGAGGCGCGGCCGAAAAGCCCGGTTGCCCGGACAAGGAGATCAGGAGATCAGAACGTGTAGCCCACGCGCAGGCTGTAGCGCGGCCCGGAGACGAAGACGGCGCGCACCTTGTCGCCGATACCCTGGTGCATGGTCTGGCTGTAGCGGGCGTCCGTCAGGTTCTGCGCCTGGAAGTCGAATTTCAGGTTCTCGCTGAACTTGTACGACACGCCGCCGTCCAGCTGGCCGTACGCGTCCGCCCACAGCGGCAGGCCCCAGGCCACGTTGTGCTGGCCGAAGGTCGGGCTGGCGGGATTCGTGTCCGTGCCGTTGCTGCCCTGCGTCCCGTTCGTGTTCGTGCTGAGCAGGTAGCGCGAGCGCCAGTTGTACGCGAGGCGCGCCGACCACGGGCCCTGGTCGTACAGGATCGCCAGGTTGTAGGCGTTGCGCGACAGCTGGGTCAGCGGCAGGTTGCCGAAGGCACGTCCGTCCGTGTCGCAACCGTTCAGGTTCAGGTTGATGTTCGCGGCGCCCTGACCACCCGAGCAGTACTCGCTGAAGACCGGGTTGTACAGGCTGCGCTTGCTGTGGACATAGGTGTAGTTCGCCGACACGCCGATGCCGCGCAGCCAGTCCGGCACGTTGTCGAAATACTGCTGGTACGCGATCTCGCCGCCGCGGGCGATGCCTTTCGCGCCGTTGACGGGCGACGTCACGAGGAACTGCTGCGTGTTCCCGTTGATATCCTTGAGGCCCACCGACGTCGTCTGGTTGATGATCACGTCCTTGAGGTGCTTGTCGAACAGCGCCAGCGTCAGCGATCCGGATTTGGCAAAGTACCATTCCGCCGTCAGGTCGAGCTGGTTCGACGTGATGGGGCGCAGCGCCGGGTTGCCCTGCGCGTTGCCGGTCCGGTTCACGGCCGTCACGTTCACGACCTTGGTCTCCTCGTTCACGGACGACACGATTTCCTGCGACAGCGTCGTGTAGGCCTGCAGTTGCGAGAAGTCCGGACGCGACATCGACTTGCCGTAGGCGAGGCGGAACTGCAGCGTGTCGCTGGCCTTCAGGCGCAGGTTCACGGTCGGCAGGAAGTTGTTGTACTTGTTCTCGACATCGCTCCGGTTCAGGTAAGCGGGGATGTAGGGAACGGGGATGCCGGTGGCCGTGCCCGCCCCGAACGGCGCGCCCGGCGTGTACGACATGTAGCCGGTCGAGTGCGAGCGGGTCTGCACGTAGCGCAGGCCGACGTTGCCGTCGATCGGGTATTTCAGGTCGTCGAAGCCGAAGCGCAACTGCGCGTAGAGCGCCCGGGTCTTCTCTTTCTGGTCGTTGGTGCCGGCCGGGTTGTCGCCGCCGAACTTGGCCGCTTTCCAGATCTGGCACGGGTTGCCGCCGTCGCCGCCATTGGCCGCGATCCGCTCCGGACACAGGATCGCGTCGTGGTAGTCGTGCAGCGTCTGGTACGAAGCCGGATAGCCGCTGGCCACGCTCGGCGCGGGGAACACGACCGCGGGGACGCTGACGTCGCCGCCGAAGAAGTTGTTGAACTGTTGCGTCACGTGCGGCGCGTTGAAGCGCGGGTCGTTCAGGTAGGCCAGTTTCGGAATGTCCCAGCCCAGCAGCCACGGCGGCGTCACGCCGGCCCAGTTCCAGCTGGGATCGGAATTGACCGTGCGCGCTTCGCGGTCCGTCAGGCGCACGCCGAAGCGCACGTCGCGCAGGACCGGGTGGTCGAACGCATAGCGCGCATCGCCTTTCCAGGCCTTCATGGTGCCCTCGGTCTTGTCGAGGTGTTCCATGGTCGACTCCCAGTAGTAATTCGCGGGATCGGCCAGGAAGGCGCGCTGGGCGTCGGTAAAGTTAATCTTCGGCAGGCTGCCGCGCAGGTCGAGGCTCTCGTTCGGCATCAGCATGCCCAGGCCGACCGCCGACGTGAAGTGGCTGCCCGTGGAGCGCACGTGCTGCAGGTCGCTCGTGAGCGTCCAGTTGTCGGCGACCCGCCACTGCACGTTCCAGGACACGTCGGTGGTCTTCGAATCGCCCTTGTTGAAGCCGCCCGCATTGCTGAACGGGATGCCGCCGTTCTTCGTGTCGCTGATGGTGCCCGTGACGAACGCGCCCTTCGCGTCATACGTGGTATCGGGGCTGACCTTCAGGTCGTAGGGGCTGGCCGACGAGAAGATCGACTGCTCGTTCGCGCTGTCCTTGTAGCGCGACTGGAAATAGGTCAGGTGGCTCTGGAGGTTGTCGCGCTTCCACTGCAGGGCGCCGTAGGCACCCTGGCGCTTGCGGTCGTACTGGTAGTTGCGCCATTGCGCGCCTTTCGGAATCCACACCGTGCGGCCCGGTTCGATGTCGGTGCGCGGGAAGAAAGGCTCGAACTGGAACGTATCTGTCTGCGTGGAGCTGTCGGACGTCGCGATGTCGATGAGGGCGCCGAATTCGCCGAAGCCGGTTTTCCAGCGGTTCGAGTAGAGGCCCGACACGGAAGGATCGGGCCGGCCCTTCCGGAGCGTGGAGTGGGTCGCCTCGACGGACAGCGCGCCGCGCTGGCCCTTGAAATCGAACGGCAGCGCCGTGCGCAGGTTGACGAGACCCGAAATGCCGCCTTCGGTCTGCTCCGCCGACGGGTTCTTGTAGACGTCGACGCCGGCCATCAGTTCGGGCGGGATGTCGCCCCAGCTGATCGAGCGTCCGCCGTTCGAGGCGAAGGCCTCGCGTCCATTCAGTTCCGAACGGACGTAGTTCAGGCCGCGGATGTTGACGCCGGCGCCCTCGACCGAGAAGCGTTCGTTGTCGCCCGCCTGGCGGTTGATGCTGATGCCGACGACGCGCTGGAGGACCTCGGTGACGGAACGGTCCGGCAGCTTGCCGATGTCGTCCGCGACGACCGAGTCGACGATCTCGTCGGCATCCTGCTTGAGTTTTTGCGCCGAGGCCAGTGCGGCGCGCTGGCCGGTCACGACGACGACGGCCTTGGCTTCCGTCTCCGTTTGCGCGTGCGCCGTTCCCCACGCCAGGTGAGCGACGGCGAGTGCGATGGCAGTCTTGTTGGTGCGTTTCATGTGTCCCCTTCTGGTTGTCCAGCCGTCGAGTGCGGCGATTACCTTGTGCAATGCGTACATCCGGCGCTAATAAAAAAACATCTTGCAAAAGCATATTTATTAACGCCGGATATACGAATTATTGCCGCGGGGGTTTGCCGGCGCGAGGAACGAACCGCGAAATACGGTTTGTTTAGCCCTGTTTCGCTAAACAGAGTGGATGTCTCGTGGTGGAGTCGGCGCTGTTGCGGGAAACTTCACTAAACAGCGAGGCGGGGAAGAGGCGCCCGGTGGGGGCGAATCGGCGGGTGGAATAATCGATTCCGTTAATTTTTGGATGCGAAATGCATCGTGAGATTAACGCAAACCCATTGATGGAGGAGACAATATGTCTAACGATACAAAAATTTCTTTGACCCGCCGCAGCCTGTTGTTCAAGGGCGCCGGCGCCGCGGCCGCCACGACGTTGCTGGGCGCTTGCGGAGGCACCACCGACCGCGCCGGCAGCGAGGCCGTCGCCGCCGCGTCGTCCCGGCAGGCGGCGCCGAAACCCGCGACCGTGACGATCGATTCCTGTGGTCAGGCGGGCGCGACCCCGAGTTGCGTCGTGCGGCGCTTCACGATCAATGCCGACCCTGTCGACCCGGCCGCGACACCCGCCGCCAGGGCGTTGTACAGCTGGCTGCTGGCGAAGTTCGGCAAGTTCGTCATCTCGGGCCAGACCGACCAGGATCACTTCGATTACGTGAAAAACCTGACCGGCAATTACCCTTTGCTGCGGGGCTTCGACATGCAGCACTACAGCCCCATGTATTCCTGGCTGTGGGACAGCAATGCCATCAACCCCGGCACGGGCCAGCCGGGCTATTTCACGTTCGGCCCCGATGCGGCCGACCCGTCGATCGCCAACTCGATCGCGTGGCGCCGGGATCATGCCGACAAGCCGATCATCGCCTACCAGTGGCACTGGCATTCGCCGTCGGGCGGCACCGTCGGGACGAACACGTTCTACACGGAGTTCACGACGTTCGACGCGTCCCGGGCCGTGAGGAAGGGGACGCAGGAGTACACCGACACACTGCGCGACATCGACGCGATCGCCGTGCAGCTCGCGAAGCTGCGCGATGCCGGCGTCCCCATCATCTGGCGGCCGTTGCACGAAGCGGGCGGCACGTGGTTCTGGTGGAGCGCGAAAGGCAGCACGGTGTACAAGCAGTTGTGGGGCATGATGTACGACCGCCTCATGAATTACCACGGCCTGCACAACCTGCTGTGGTGCTGGTGCGGCGACGACGCCGCGTGGTATCCCGGGAACGACAAGGTCGACATCGTCGGCATCGATTCCTATCCCGGCAACTTCGTCTACATCAACAACAAGGCGGAGTTCGACAAGGCCTATGCGCTCAGCAACGGCACGAAGCTCATCGCCATGACCGAGAACGGCCCGATGCCGGACATCGACAGCAGCCTCGAAGGCGGCGCGCCGTGGTCGTTCTTCATGTCCTGGGTCGACATCACGGCGGCCAACGACGATGCGCGCATCAAGGCCGTGTACGCGGATCCCCGCGTCATCACGCTGGAACGCTACGTGTAATCAGAAGTTGTGGCGCATGCCGAGCACGTACGCCTTCAGCGTCGCGCCCGGCGTGGCGCCTGCACCGTTGATCGCGAAGTCGTAGACGCCGTTCGCGCGGTTGTCGAGGCGCGTCGTGTACGCGTACAGGCTGCTGCGCTTGCTGAGCGTGTAGTCGTAGCCGAGCGTCGCGTGCGTGGCGCCCGTGTGCGCGCCGGCCGCCACGAAGCCGATGCGCGTGCCGGCCGGCCCGTGCGCGTCGCCCACGCGCGCGACGCCGACGCGGATGCCGTGCGGTCCCATCTGGTGCGACAGGGACAGGTACACGGCATTGCGCGCCAGCTCGCCGGCGCCCGTCCCGTATTTCAACCGTTCGGCGACGACGGCAATGCGCGTCTGCGCGAACTGGTAGGCGAGGGCGGCCTTCGCGCCCGTGTCGTCCAGTCCCGGGCCCTGGTAGTCGTGGTGGCGCTCGCCGGCCAGCACGGCATACCACGGGCCCCGTTCGTACAGCGCGGCGGCGGACGTCAGCGACGGCTTCGCGCCGCTGGCCGGCTTTTCCTCGTTCAGGCCATGCGTGATCCGCAGCGACAGGCCGCGCCAGGACGGGCTCCAGTAGTGAATCGAGTTCGACTGGCGCCGGTCGAACGACGACCTGTCGCTGACGTTGTCCGCGTCGGCGGAGGACCCATTGCCCATGATGCTCATGTAGCCGGCCGTCGTGGGATAGAACGGATCGAGGCCGGACGTGGCGCTGTTGTAGGCCGTGGTCCAGTGGCCCGCGAACAGCGTGCCCCAGGTGCCGGCGAGCCCCACGCGGGTGTCGCGCGCGGCGAGGGCGCCGGCGCCCGTGTCGGGCGACAGCGTGCCTTCGATCTGGAAGATGGCTTTCAGGCCGCCGCCCAGGTCTTCGCCGCCGCGAAAGCCCAGCACGGAGCGGTTGTTCACGAGGCGCGTGAGGCCGGGACCGGACGACGATTCCGCGTGTTCGAGGGCGACGTTGAGGCGGCCGTAGATCTGCACGGCGCCGTCCTGCGCGTGGATGGTGCCCGCGGCCAGCAACAGGGCAGCGGGGAAGTACTTGATAAGCATCGGGGATCTCCTTTGGCCGCATTGTCGATGCGGACCGGGAGACCGTGAACTACCGAAAGGTCAGGCCATCGGACTGCACTGCTCCGTCCCGGCCGCCATCGCCTTCAGCCGCGCCGGTTCGAGCAGCACGACCTCGCGCTTGTCGACCTGCACGAGGCCCAGTTTCTTGAAGCGGGACAGCAGGCGGCTGATGCTCTCGATGGTCAGGCCCAGGTAGTTGCCGATGTCTTCGCGCGACATGCGCAGCTGGAAGCGCGTGGACGAATAGCCGCGCGCCGCGTAGCGGGCGGACAGGTTGACGAGGAAGACGGCGAAGCGCTGCTCCGCGCGCATGTTCCCCAGCAGGAGCATGACGTTCTGCTCGCGCGTGATTTCCTGGCTCATGATGCGGTGGAAGTGGCGCAGCAGCGCCGGCACCTGGCCGAACAGGTCCTGCAGGTGCGCGAACGGGATCTCGCACACTTCGCTGTCTTCCAGCGCGACGGCGTCGCAATGGTGGCGGTCGGCGCTGATGGCGTCCATGCCGAGCAGCTCGCCGGCCATCTGGAAGCCCGTGATCTGCGCTTCGCCGGCCGCGTTGATCTGGTACGTCTTGAAGTGGCCGAAGCGCACGGCGTACAGGTTGCGGAACGGCTCGCCCATCTTGTACAGGGGCTCGTCGCGCTCGAGGCGGCGGCGCTTGCCGATGATCTGGTCCAGGCGCTCGATGTCCGCATCCTCCAGCCCCATCGGCAGGCACAACTGGTGCATGCTGCAGGCCGAGCAACTGATCTTAAGTGAGTTAACGTTGACGGGCGTTGCAGGTAGGGTATCAGCGGCAATCATGGCAGGGACCTTCGGGTGATGGTCCGATTATAGACGAGAACCCCTACAGCAAGTAGGGAAATTGTCCCGCCGTTGGCGTCCTTGCCGACGAAATGTCGCGTCCACGTCAAGCGTGCGCGCCTTCGAATTGTCAGGGACTACACTTCCCATGAATATTTGCTAACGGGAGAACCATGTCGGTCGAACAGCGTTCCGCTTCACCCATTTTGCATGACGGCGTCGAGCATGCCGTCGCCCCGCCGCTGGCCGACGAAGACCAGGCCCGGGCCGATTTCTACGCGCTGTTCGCACGCCTGCTGCTGGCCCCGCCCGACGATGCGCTGCTCGCCGCACTGGCCGCCGCGGAACCGATCGCCGCCGCCGGCGAATTCGCCCTCGAGGACGCCTGGCTGAAACTGACCCAGGCCGCCACCGTCGTCGATGCGTCCGCCGCGGCCGACGAATTCGCGGCCATGTTCATCAGCACCGGCACGCCGCCGCTCAATCCGTATGGCTCGTTCTACGTCACGGGCCACCTGAACGACGCGCCGCTGGCCGACCTGCGCCACGACCTCGCGCGCCTGCGCCTCGCGCGCGCGCCGGGCGTGGGCGAGTTCGAAGACCACCTGGGCGCGCTGTGCGAAACGATGCGCGTATTGATCCAGGGCGGACCCGGCATGGCGCCACGCGGCCTCGCCGTGCAGAAGGCCTTCTTCGAAGCGCACATCCGGCCCTGGTACGCGGCCTGCCTGGCCGATATCGCGAACAGCCCGGACGCGAATTTCTACCGGGTCGTGGCGGGTGTCGTGGACGCCTTCCTGTCGATCGAAGCGCAGGCGTTCGCCGTGCTGGATGCGACCGACCCGATTGCCGCATGAGGATCACCATGGACAAAGACAAGCAACCCGATCCCGCCCGCCGCAGCCTGCTGAAGGCCGCGCCGCTGGGGCTTCTCACCGTCGCCGCGGCCGCGCGTGCGCGTGCGCCGGAAGCGCAGCCCGAGGCCGCTCCGGCCGAACCGCAGCAGGCAAAGGGCTATCACGAGACGGAACACATCCGGCGCTACTACCGCACCGCGGCTTACTGGTAAAGGAGACCACCGCCATGACCCTGGTGAAGACATCACGCGACAGCGGACTGAAACGCCGCCGCTTCCTCGTCGGTGCGGGCGTGACGGCCGGCGCCGGCGCCCTCGCGCGCCATCTGCCGCTGAACGTGATCCAGCCCGCGACGGCGGCGGACCCCGTGCCGGCGAAGCCGAACACGGAGGTCAAGCACACCGTGTGCAGCCACTGTTCGGTGGGCTGCTCCGTGGAGGCCGTCGTCAGCAATGGCGTGTGGATCCGCCAGGAAGCGGCGTTCGATTCTCCCATCAACATGGGCGCGCACTGCGCGAAGGGCGCCTCGGTGCGCGAGCACGGCTTCGGCGAGCACCGCCTGCGCTATCCGATGAAGCTCGTGAACGGCAAGTACGAGCGCATCTCGTGGGACCAGGCCATCAACGAGATCGGCGACAGGCTCCTGAAGCTGCGCGAACAGTCCGGGCCGGACGCGCTGATGGTCATCGGCAGCTCGAAGCACAACAACGAGCAGTCTTACCTGCTGCGCAAATGGGTGTCGATGTGGGGTTCCAATAACTGCGACCACCAGGCCCGCATCTGCCACTCGACGACGGTGGCCGGCGTCGCCCAGACCTACGGGTATGGCGCGATGACGAACTCGTTCAACGACCTCCACTACAGCAAGGCCGTGCTGTTCATCGGCTCGAACCCGGCCGAGGCGCACCCGATCTCGATGCTCCACTTCCTGCACGCGAAGGAGCTGGGCGCGAAGATGATCGTCGTCGACCCGCGCTTCACCCGCACGGCGCGCTTCGCCCACCATTACGTGCGCATCCGTCCCGGCACGGACATCGCGTTCGTGTGGGGCATGCTGTGGCACATCTTCAATAACGGCTGGGAAGACAAGGACTTCATCGCCGCGCGCACGTACGGCATGGACGACGTGCGCAAGGAAGTGGCGAAGTGGACACCCGACAAGGTCAGCGACGTGACGGGCGTGCCGGAGGCGTCCGTGCGCATGGCGGCCGAGATGCTGGCGACGAACCGGCCGTCGTCCGTCGTCTGGTGCATGGGCATCACGCAGCACCACGTGGGCACGGCGAACGTGCGCGCGCTGTCGATCCTGCAGCTCGCGCTGGGGAATATCGGCGTGCAGGGCGGCGGCG
The DNA here is from genome assembly GCF_900101265.1 of Massilia sp. PDC64. GTDB lineage: Bacteria > Pseudomonadota > Gammaproteobacteria > Burkholderiales > Burkholderiaceae_D > Telluria. The sequence continues at coordinate 221,215 of NZ_FMZS01000011.1, read as the reverse complement.
CCAACATCTACCGCGGCCACGACAACGTGCAGGGCGCGACGGACGTGGGCCCGAACGGCGATTCGCTGCCCGGCTACTACGGCATCGCGGAAGGCGCATGGAAGCACTTCGCCACCGTGTGGGGCGTCGATTACGACTGGATCAAGTCGCGCTTCGGCTCGAAGGAGCTGATGGAAAAGCCGGGCATCACGGTGTCGCGCTGGTTCGATGCCGTGCTCGAGGATAACCAGTACGTCGACCAGCCCACCAACCTGCGCGCCGTGTTCTACTGGGGCCACGCGCCGAACAGCCAGACGCGCCTGCCGGACATGAAGGCGGCGATGCAGAAGCTGGACTTCATGGTCGTCATCGATCCGTATCCCAGCATGACGGCGGCGATGCACGGTCGCACGGACGGCGTCTACCTGTTGCCGGCCGCGTCGCAGTTCGAGACGCAGGGCTCCGTGACGGCGTCCAACCGATCCATTCAATGGCGCGAGCGCGTGATCCAGCCGCTGTTCGAGTGCAAGACCGACCACGAGATCATGTACCTGTTCGCGAAGAAGCTCGGCTTCGGCGAGCAGCTCGTCAAGAACATCAAGGTCGTCAACAACGAGCCTGTCATCGAGGACATCCTCCGCGAGATCAACCGCTCCTGCTGGACCATCGGCTACACGGGCTGCTCGCCCGAGCGCCTGAAGCTGCACATGGAGCACAAGCGCGACTTCAATCCGACGACGATGCGCGCGGAGAGCGGTCCGTGCAAGGGCGATTACTACGGCCTGCCGTGGCCGTGCTGGGGCACGCCCGAGATGAAGCACCCGGGCACGCCGATCCTGTACGACCTGCACAAGAGCGTGGCCGAGGGCGGCCTGCCGTTCCGCGCCAACTGGGGCGTGGAGCACAACGGCGAGCCCCTGCTGGCGGCGGACGGCTCGTTCACGAAGGACAGCGAGATCGACACGGGCTATCCGGAATTCGACCACGTGTTCCTGAAAAAGCTGGGCTGGTGGGCCGAGCTGACGCCGGAAGAGCAGGTGCAGGCCGAAGGCAAGAACTGGAAGACGGACCTGTCGGGCGGGATCATCCGCGTCGCCATCGCCCACGGCTGCGCGCCGTACGGCAATGCGCGGGCCCGCTGCAACGTGTGGAACTTCCCGGACCCCGTGCCGACGCACCGCGAACCGCTCGCGACGCCGCGGCGCGACCTGGTTGCCAAATACCCGACCTACGACGACAAGGCCGCGTTCTGGCGCCTGCCGACCCTGTACAAGTCGGTGCAGGAAGTCGACTTCTCGAAGGAGTATCCGCTGATCATGACGTCGGGCCGCCTCGTCGAGTACGAGGGCGGCGGGGAGGAGACGCGGTCGAACCCGTGGCTGGCGGAACTGCAGCAGAACATGTTCTGCGAAGTGAATCCGGAAGACGCGGCGCAGATCGGCGTGAAGCTGGGCGAATTCATGTGGGTCGAGACGCCGACCGGCGCGCGCCTGAAGCTGATGGCGATGGTGACGCCGCGCGTGCCCGTGGGCCTCGTGTGGATGCCGTTCCACTTCGGCGGCTGGTGGATGGGCGAGGACCTGGAAAAACACTATCCGGAAGGCGGCGCGCCCGCCGTGCGCGGCGAGGCCGTGAACACCGGGTGGACGTACGGGTACGACGCCGTGACGATGATGCAGGAAACGAAAGTGTCGCTGTGCCGCCTCGTGCGCGCGTGACGTGAGGAGAACGAGATGGCCCGGATGAAATTCATATGCGACACGGAACGCTGCATCGACTGCAACGGCTGCGTGACCGCCTGCAAGAACGAAAACGAGACCCCGTGGGGCGTGAACCGCCGCCGCGTCGTCACCATCAACGACGGCGTGCCGGGCGAGCGCTCGATCTCCGTCGCATGCATGCATTGCAGCGACGCGCCCTGCCTGGCCGTCTGCCCCGTCAACTGCATCTACCACACGGAAGACGGCATCGTCTTGCACGACAAGGACCAGTGCATCGGCTGCGGCTACTGTTATTACGCGTGCCCGTTCGGCGCGCCGCAGTTCCCGGCCTCGGGCCTCTTTAACCACCGCGGCAAGATGGACAAGTGCACGTTCTGCTCCGGCGGTCCGGAGCCCGACACGTCCGAGGCGGAGTTCAAGAAGTACGGCCGCAACCGCATCGCCGAGGGCAAGCTGCCCGCGTGCGCGGAGATGTGCGGTACGAAGGCGCTGATCGGCGGCGACGCGACCGTCATCGCCGACATCTACCGCCAGCGCGTGGAGACGCGCGGCTACGGTCCGGAACTGTGGGGCTGGAAGATCGCCTACGGCAAGCCGAAACGGGGCGGCGACATCAAGGCGAAGGGCGAAGGCCCGCGCGAGAACCAGAACCTCAAGGATTCCCAGAACGACGAGGGGAGGCTGCCGACATGAAACGCATCCTCATCCTCTGCCTGCCTTTGACGCTGCTCGCGGGCTGTCTCGAAGTCGACCAGCATCCGAACTGGGTGCACGGCATGTACGCCGGGAAGAAGGACGACCGGCCGTTCTTCCGCCACTTCCACAACGACAAGCTGTCGTGGTGGGGCACGATCAACAACCGCAACATGAACCAGAACGAATACAACCGGGCCAACCCGTAACAGGAGCCGACCATGTCATTCACTCTTCGATCGTTCCTGTCGTCGCTTTTGTCTATCTGTCTGTCACTGTGGCTGGCCGGGATCGCACATGCCGGCGTTCCCAACAACCGCGCGGAGCCCGCGTATGCCGAGGAACAGACCATCCTGCAGGCCGAAAAGGATTCGCGCTCGCCCGAGCCGGGACTGGGTTCGAAGTCGTCCGGCCGCGTGCACATCGACCGCCACTACCTGGGCCAGTACGGCAGCACGGAGGGCACTGTCATCGTGCAGCGGGGCGGCAACCAGTGGAGGGTATGGCGCAACGGGCCGATCGCGACGGCGATGGGAGCCATCCTCGTCGTCGCGCTCGTCGCGATCTTTTTCTTCTACCGCGCCATCGGTCCCGCCCGCGTGGAAGAACCCGACACGGGCCGGCGCATCCGCCGGTTCACGGACTGGGAGCGCGGCGTGCACTGGGCGACGGCGATCAGCTTCATCATCCTCGCCGTCACGGGCCTCGTCATCATGTTCGGCAAGAAGCTCCTGATCCCGCTCGTCGGCCACGACGTGTTCGCGGGACTGGCCTACATCTTCAAGTACCTGCACAACTTCGTGGGCCCGCTGTTCATCGTGTGCTCCGTGCTGATGTTCTTCACCTTCCTGCGCCGGAATTTTTTCCGCCGCATCGACTGGCAGTGGATCAGGCAGGGCGGCGGCCTCGTCTCGCACAAACACGTGCCGGCGGGCTTCTTCAACGCCGGCGAGAAGTCGTGGTTCTGGTTCGGCGTCACCCTGCTGGGCCTCGTGATGTCGATCAGCGGCCTGATCCTGGACTTCGTCACGTTCGGCCAGACGCGCTACGTCATGCAGGTCGCGAACTACCTGCACATCGCGGGCGCCACGTTCTACATCGTGGCCGCGATGGGCCACATCTACATCGGCACGTGGGGCACGCCGGGCGCGTACGAAGCGATGCGCCACGGGACCGTGGACGAATCGTGGGCCAAGGCGCACCACGCCGTGTGGTACGACGAAGTGAAGGCGGGCGTGGCACCGGGCACGTTCGACGACCGCGTGCCGCCGGACCAGCGGCCGCCGGCCGGCAGCCCGCCGCCGCGGCCCGCGCATTGAGGAGCGGTCGATGAAAACGACGATGAAGGTCATTGCGGTGCTGGTGGTGCTGGCGGCCGTGGGCTGCAAGCAGCATGGCGACAATGCCCAGCGCAAGACGAAATTCCCCGGCATGGTGACGGCCGACGGCGGCACGAGCGGCCAGGTCATGGCCGCGCACGCGGGCCCGAAGACGAATGGCGGCTACGCGGGCGGCACGCCCGGCATCGCGGGCGGCAGCGGCGGCAACACGGCCGGCGCCGAGACGGGCGGCACCGTGCGCGAGACGGGCCAGGGCCCCAGCCAGGGCGCAACGCCACCCAGCGGCGCCGCCACGCAGGGTACCACCCAGACCCAGCCTGGGGACCACGGCAAGCCGGCCGCGCCGACCCCGGCGGAGGCCGGGCCGCAGCCGGGCGCCGTGAACCGCGACCCGAGCCATTCGGCCGCGCCGGGACGATGAGGGGATCATGATGAACCACATGCACAGGATCGCGGCGCTGGCATTGCTGCTCGCAACTGCGGCTGCCCACGCCGCGCTGCCGCCGCCGACACCCGCCCAGCAGGAAGCCGCCGCCGCGAAGAAGGCGGCCGCGGATGCGCAGGCGGCCAGGGACAAGGCGTCGCTCGCGGCATCGATGGATGCCATCTCGGCCCGCTGGCGCAGCCGCGCGGCCGCGCAGGGCTGGAAGACGCATGCGCCCGTCGCGATCGCGGCGGCCGCGCCCGCAGCCATCGGGGGACCGGCGCAGGTCCCCGCGCCGGCCGGACAGCCGGAGGGCAAGCTGACGCAGGCCGGCGCCGCCGCGCCCATCAGGAGCGAAAAACATGGCACGGCGCCGCCCAGCACGGACGTGAAGGCCGGCCCCACGAAGGCCGTACCGGCGGGCACGCCGCCGACCGTGCAGAAAGGCACGCCGAAGGTGGACAACAAATGAAGATGGGATCCATGCCGATCGCCGTGCTGATGCAACGGCGCACCCTCCGGCACCGCTGGGCCGACGAGGCCTGGGAAGCCGTCGGCGTCGTGCCCGACCGCGGCGACCTGCCGCCGCTGCAGGTGTTGAGCCAGACGCCGGAGCGCGACTACTACCTCGTCTCGGGCCTCGAACTGGAGCTCTACCCGGACGAGAACGAAGGCTATTACGAGAACTGCGTGGCGCCCGAATCGAAGGTCTTCGTGCTGTGGCGGATGGAGAACGGCCGCGCGATGCCCGTGCGTGCGTCGGTCAGCTATGTCGAAGGCACGCGCATGTTCGATTCCGGCGAGAACGCGGACGGCGTGACGATGCCGGCCGAGATCTATGCGTGGCTCGCGGGCTATCTGCGCGAGCACTACCAGCCGAAGCCGCGCCGCGGGCGCCAGCACGGATGACGGACGAAGGCTTCCTGCGCCGCTGGGCGCGCCGCAAGACGGAAGCGCGATCGGGGATCGAGCCGCTGGCGGAACCCGTTGCGCCTGTCGTCCCGCCGCCGCTGCCTGCCGAAGCGACGCCGGTGGCCGAGCCAGTGCCCGTGCCGCTGCCGACGATGGACGACGTCGCCCGGCTGACCAGCGACTCCGATTTTTCCGCGTTCGTCGCACGCGGCGTCGATGCGGCCGTACGCCGCACGGCGCTGAAAAAACTGTTCGCCGATCCGCATTTCAATGCGATGGACGGGCTCGACGTGTACATCGACGACTACACGAAGCCGAGTCCCGTGTCCGAGGCGATGCTCGCGTCGCTGGAACATGCGAAGAACGCGCTGCGGCGGGCAGTCGAGACGCTCGACGAGCCGCCGGCCGAAGAAGATGTACCCGAAGATACCGATAAAACCACCTGAAATCGAGACAGCATGAATATTCGTTTGATCGAAGGGCAGGGCATCCCCCTCGACCCCGCCCAGGACGACCGCGACCGCGCCGCCCGCCGCGCCGCGCTGGCCGCGCTGGCCGAGATTCCCGCGCCGGACCCGCTGGATACGGTCGGGTACAAATCCGCCGGCCACACGCTCGTCATCGGCACCCGCGCCGACGCGCTGCCGTGGGCCGAGCGCCTGGCCGCCGCGCTGCCCGTCACCGTGCTGCTGCTGGACGACGACGGCGCCGACAAGGCGCTGCGCCTGTTCCCCGTGTTTGCCGCGCGGGCGCTCGTCGTCACGGGCTGGCTCGGCGCGTTCGACGCGACGTGGCAGTCCCCCGGCGCGGCGCCTGAGCATGCGCGCTTCGACCTCGTGCTCGACCTGGGCGCGGCACCGCAGATCGCCACGCACCAGCGCCCGCACGGCTATTACGCGCCGGGGATGGATCCCGCCGCGCGCCAGGCCGCGGTCGACGAACTCGTGGAGATGGTCGGCGAATTCGAGAAGCCGAAGTACTTCGCGTACAAGGAACTCCTGTGCGCGCACGGCCGCAACCGCAGGAGCGGCTGCAATGCGTGCGTCGAGATCTGCTCCGCGGGCGCCATTGCGTCGGCCGGCGACCTGGTCGCCGTGAACCCCTACCTGTGCGCGGGATGCGGCGCGTGCACGACCGTCTGCCCGACGGGCGCGCTGGGCTATGTCTATCCCAGCGCGGCGCACACGGGCATGCGCATCAAGGCCGCGTTGAACGCCTATGCGCAGGCGGGCGGACGCGAGCCGGTGCTGCTCGTGCATGGCCTGGAAGGGGCGGCGCTGCTGGAGGCGGTCGACGTTCCCGGACGCGTGCTGCCGCTGGGCGTGCACCACACGGCGTCGACCGGCATCGACATCTGGCTCGCGGCGCTGGCCTGGGGCGCGGCCGGCATCACCGTGCTGATGACGGATGCCGAGGCACCGCAATACGCGGCCGCGCTGGACGAGCAGATGACGATCGCGCAGACCGTCATGACGGGCCTCGGCTACGCGGGGCAGCACGTGCAGCTGCTGCGCGTGACGGGACCGGACGAGCTGGCGCGGGCCCTGCAGCACGCGCCGCGCGGCGATGTGCCGGCGCGGCGGGCCGGCTTCAACGTGGCGGCCGACAAGCGCAATACGCTCGACTACGCGCTCGAACACCTGCTGCGCGAGGCGCCGCAGCAGGTCGAGGAGATCGCGCTGCCGTCCGGCAGTCCGTTCGGCACGCTCGCCGTCGACGCGGGCAAGTGCAGCCTGTGCATGGCGTGCGTGGGGGCGTGTCCGGCGTCCGCGCTGCAGGATGGGCAGAACGCGCCGCAGCTGCGCTTCATCGAAAAGAATTGCGTGCAGTGCGGGCTGTGTGCCGATACGTGTCCGGAAGACGCGATCCGGCTGGTGCCGCGGCTGTCGTTCCGCGACACGCGCAAGCAACCGGTCGTGCTGAACGAGACGCAGCCGTTCCACTGCATCCGCTGCAACAAGCCGTTCGGGACGCTGCGCATGGTCGAGAGCATGCTGGCGCGCCTCGCCGGTCACCCTGCGTTCGCGGGGCACCTGGACCGCATGCGCATGTGCGGCGACTGCCGCGTGATCGACATGATGACGCCCACCGACGAGCAGACCATCCACCAGGCGCAGGAGCTGCGCCGGCGCTAGCGGCGCGTCATCCGTTTCCCTGGCGCTCGTGGCAGAATGGTCGCGAGCCGCATCACGACACCGGCACGGGCGCTCACGAGGCGCCCGCGTCGCATAACCAAGGAGACGAACGATGGCATCCCCGTACGAGCGCTTCATCCGCGCGCGCGACTTCCTGCAACGGCATCGCACCGACTACGCGACCGCCTACCGCGACTATCAACCGCCCGAGCTGGACGAATTCAACTGGGCACTCGACTATTTCGACACGCAGGCCAGGCACAACACGACGCCCGCGCTGTGGGTCGTGGAAGAAGACGGCAGCGAGCGCAAGATCAGTTTCGCCGACATGGCGGCCCGTTCCGCCCAGGTCGCGAACTGGCTGCGCGCTTGCGGCGTGCGGCGCGGCGACCGCGTGCTCCTCATGCTGCCGAACCGCGTGGAGCTGTGGGAGATCATGCTGGCCGGGATCAAGCTGGGCGCCGTGCTCGTGCCGACGACCATGCTCGTGTCCAGCAACGACCTCCAGGACCGCCTGGAGCGGGGCCGGGTGCGCCACGTGATCGCGCAGGCGTCCGAGACGCACAAGTTCGCGGACCTCGGCGGCGACTTCACGCGCATCGCGGTGGGCGGCGGCGTCGCTGGATGGCGCGATTATGCGGACAGCGCGACGGCCGCGACGGACTTCGTGCCGGACGGCGTCACGCGTGCGACAGACCCGCTGCTGCTGTACTTTACGTCCGGCACGACGGCGAAGCCGAAGCTCGTGCTGCACAGCCACCAGAGCTATCCGGTGGGGCATTTGTCGACGATGTACTGGATCGGGCTGCGGCCGGGCGACGTCCACTGGAACATCAGCTCGCCCGGCTGGGCCAAGCACGCGTGGAGCTGCTTCTTCGCGCCGTGGAACGCGGGCGCCACCGTGTTCGTCTACAACTACGAACGCTTTTCCGCGCGCGCCTGCCTCGACACGATCGTGCGCTGCGGCGTGACGTCGCTGTGCGCGCCGCCGACCGTGTGGCGCATGATGATCAAGGAAGACCTCGCGCAATGGCAGCCGCCGCTGCGCGAACTGGTCGGCGCGGGCGAGCCGCTGAATCCGGAAGTCATCGAGCAGGTCGAGCGCGCGTGGGGCATCCGCATCCGCGACGGTTTCGGCCAGTCCGAGACGACCTGCCAGATCGGCAATCCGCCGGGCCAGCCCGTCAAGCCGGGATCGATGGGCCGGCCGCTGCCGGGCTACCGCGTCGCGCTGCTCGACATCGACGACCAGCCGGCGCAGGAGGGCGAGATCTCGCTGCGCCTCGATCCGGCCCCGCTGGGCCTGATGCTGTGCTACGAGAACGACGAGGCGAAGACGGCGGACGTGATGCGCGGCGGCCACTATCATACGGGCGACACGGCGCGCGTGGACGAGGACGGCTATTACTTCTACGTGGGCCGCAACGACGACGTGTTCAAGTCGTCCGACTACCGCATCAGCCCGTTCGAACTGGAGAGTGTATTGATCGAGCATCCGGACGTGCTGGAAGCGGCCATCGTCCCGAGCCCGGATCCGGTGCGCCTCGCGGTGCCGAAGGCCTTCATCGCGCTGCGCCCGGGCGTGGAGCCGACGCGGGAACTGGCCGCCGCCATCTTCGCCTTCGCGCGCGACCGGCTGGCGCCGTACCAGCGCATCCGCCGCATCGCGTTCACGGAATTGCCGAAGACGATATCCGGCAAGATCCGCCGCGTCGAGTTGCGCAAGGCGGAGGCGGCGGGGGATCGTGCGATCGCCGAATTCAGAGAAGACGAGTTGAGTCCGGGGGACTCAACTCGAACCGGCGGCTGAGCAGCCGACGCGGTAAGATAAAGGCGTGCGGCAGGATTGCCGCGATCCGATCAATAATAGATCGTGTCCATCCAACCGAACGCCTACCCATGAACCCCTCCGTCAGTCCGTCCACATCGAAGCACGCCGCAAGCAGGGGCGCGCACGCCGGCACGCCGTCCGGCAAAACGGCGAAGCCGGCCAGGCAGCAGAAGGCCGCCGTGTACGAAGTCAGGAAATCCCCCGTGCACGGCAACGGCGTGTTCGCGCTGCGCGCCATCCCGGCGGGCGAGCGCATCATCGAATACCGCGGCGAACGCATCACGTGGGATGAAGCGACGCGGCGTGCCGCCGAGCGGGGCGGCCCGGTCAATCACACGTTCTACTTCAGCCTCGCCGACGGCAACGTGATCGACGGCGGCCGGCGCGGCAACGACGCCCGCTGGATCAACCACGCGTGCGAACCCAATTGCGAAGCCTACGAAGAGGACGGCCGCGTGTACATCCACGCGCTGCGCGACATCGACGCGGGCGAGGAACTCAACTACAACTACGCGCTGATCTACGACGAGCGCCACACGCCCGCGCTGAAGCGTTTGTTCGCCTGCCGCTGCGGCACGCCCGCGTGCACGGGCACGATGCTGGCGCCCAAGAAGCGGACGCGCAAGAAGCCGACGCCGAAGTCTGCCGGCGCCTCGACCTGAAGCATCCAGCAACCGAGCGCACCACCGACAGCACCGACACCACAACAACAGGAATGACCCACTGCCCATGAAACCCGTCGTCCGCAGCCTGCTCGAAACCGATCTCTACAAATTCACCATGTGGCAGGCCCTGCTGCACATGCACCCGAACGCCATCGGCGAATACGAGTTCAAGTGCCGCAACACGCCCGCTTATCCACTGGCGGAGTTGAAAGAGGAAGTCGAACGCGAGTTGGACCATCTGTGCACGCTGATGTTCACGGAGGACGAGGTCAGTTACATGCGGGCCCTGCGCTTCATCAAGAGCGACTTCGCCGACTTCCTCACGCTGTTCCGTTTCCAGCGCAAATTCATCCACGTGGAAACGGACGGGCCGCACCTGCGCATCCGCGCCTGCGGTCCCATCGTGCACGTGATGGGGTTCGAGATCTTCGTGCTGTACATCGTCAACGAACTGTATTTCCGCCGCTTCGACCAGCAGGCCGCCATCGAGGAGGCGCGCAAGCGGCTGGCGCAGAAGATCGCCGAGTTCCGCGCCTTCGACCAGGAACCGAAGAAGGCGAACCCGTTCGAGTTCTTCGATTTCGGCGTGCGCCGCCGCTTCTCGGGCGACTGGCACGAGGAAGTCGTCGCGACTCTCGCGCGCGAATTGCCGCAGTTCTTCAAGGGCACGTCGAACGTCTACCTGGCGAAGAAATTCAACCTCGTCCCGATCGGCACGATGGCGCACGAGTACATGCAGGCATTCCAGTCGTTCGACGTGCGCCTGCGCGATTTCCAGAAGAAGGCGCTGGAGGACTGGGTGCAGGAATACCGCGGCGACCTGGGCACGGCGCTGACGGACGTCGTCGGCATGGACGCGTTCCTGCGCGACTTCGACCTGTATTTCGCCAAGCTGTTCGACGGCCTGCGCCACGATTCCGGCGACCCGGTGGAGTGGGGCGAGAAGGCCATCGCGCACTACGCCAGGCTGCGCATCGACGCGCGCACGAAGCGCCTCGTGTTCTCGGATGCGCTCACGGTGCCCAAGGCGTTGAGTCTCTACCGCCACTTCGCCGACCGCGTGATGACGGGCTTCGGCATCGGCACCAAGCTCACCAACGACACGCAGTACGAGCCGCTGAACATCGTCATGAAGCTCACGCGCTGCAACGGGCAACCCGTCGCCAAGCTGTCCGACAGTCCCGGCAAGGGCTTCAGCACGGACGAGACCTTCATCGCCTATCTGCGCCAGGTGTTCGACCAGCACATCTGACCGCTGCGACGCCGCCATCCGCGGCGTTTGCTCTTCAGATAATTTGCAACTAACCGACATACCGCGACCGGATACCCGCGGCGCGCAACACGGGGCCGGCGGCACCCGTTCAGGCCGGCGACTGGTCCGCCGATGTGTCCGCGTCCTGGGCGCCGAGCGCCCGCCGCAGGTCGTCCACGCTGGCCGGCTTGGTCAGGTGCAGGTCGAACGCGGCCGCATCGGGCGGCGTGTGCGCGGCCATGCCGGCCTGCCGGCCGTAGCCGGTGAGGGCCGTCAGCCGCAGCGGTTTCACGGCCGCGCGGCGCATGGCGGCGGCGAGGGCGTAGCCGTCCATGTCGGGCAGGCCGATGTCCAGGATCGCGGCGTCCGGCGGCCACGCCGCCTGCACGGCCAGCGCCGCGGCCGCCGTATGCGCCGTCCGCACGTCGTGGCCCAGCTGGCGCAGGATCGCGGCGGTCAATGTGGCGGCATCCTCGTTGTCGTCCACGACGAGGACGCGCAGCGGTCGGCTGTCCGCCTGGACGGCGGCGGGCGCGGCATCGGATGGGGGCGCGCCGAGCGGCAGCACGATCTCGAAGCGGCTGCCCAGGCCCGGACCGTCGCTGTACGCGCGCACGCGGCCGCCGTGCAGCTCGACGATGCGGTGCACGATGGCGAGGCCGAGTCCCAGGCCGCTGTGGCGCACGAGCGGTTGGGGCGCCTGGTAGAACGGTTCGAACACGCGCTGTGCGAGGTCCGCTTCCATGCCGACGCCATTGTCGGCGACGACGAGGTGGGCTTCGTCGCCCACGCGTTCGAGGACGACGTGCGTGTCCGTGCTGCCGAAGCGGGCCGCATTCGACAACAGGTTGTCCAGCACCTGCGTGAGGCGGTGTTCGTCGCCGGCGACCCACAGCGCGTCGGGCGCCTGCAGGCGGATCGGCTGGCCGGGCCGGGCGGCGACGGCGTGGCGTGCGACGGCCGCCAGGTCCACGGGCGCCACCTCGATGCGCAGCTTGCCGGATGCGATGCGCGACACGTCGAGCAGGTCGTCGACGAGATGCTTCAGGTGCGCGACCTGGCGCCGCATGATGCCGCGTTCGCGCCGCGAGCCTTCGTCGCCGCGCAAATCCATCAGGTCGAGCGCGCCGGCGATGGGCGCGAGCGGGTTGCGCAGTTCGTGGCCCAGCACGGCAAGGAATTCGTCCTTCGCGCGCCCGGCCTGGCGTGCCTGTTCCAGCGCCTCCTCGCGGTCGCGCTCGTGCGCGGCCCGGCGTGCGCCCGCGGCCCGCAGCGCCGCGCCCATCGCGTCGATCTCGCGGATGCGCGACGAGGGCACGACCAGCTCGGCGCCGGCGCCGAGGGCCGCGGCGCCCGTCACAAGCGTCGCGATGCGGCGCACGATGCGCTGCGCCAGCAGCGACGCGAGACCGATGCTGAGTGCGAGCGACAGCACGATGCCGGCCCCGTACCACAGGAAGCCCGGTCCGCCGGCCCAGCCCGCGGGCGGCGCGCCGACGGCGACCGTCCAGCCGTAGCGCGACAGTCGCGTATAAGCCGTCACGACGTTGCCGCCTTCGAGCGTGACCGTGGGCCCGGCGCCTTCCGGGCCATTCAGCCGGATCAGCCGCGCCAGGCTCGGGCTGGGCGGCTTGCCGACCTGCTCGGCCTGTCCGCTGGAGCGGGCGACAATCGCGCCGTCGCCGTCCAGCACGGTGATCACGGAGCCGGCCGGCACCTGCTGGCGCGCGATCGTGCGCACGATGCGGTCGGGCCGGATCACGGCCGTCAGCACATACGGATGGCCGGCGGCGTCGGTGACGGGAAGGCGCACGGGGACCGCTGCGCGCCCGCCCTTGCCGCGTGCAACGTGGCCGATGACGGGACGGCGCAGCAGCAACGCCATGTGCAGGCTGGATGGATCGGCGACGGGTTGCGGCGGCGCGTCGAACGGGGCCGTCGTGCGGAAGACCATGTTGCCGTCGCCATCCGCCAGGATCACGCCCAGCCATTCCGGCTGCGCCCTGGCCTGGTCGCGTGCGATGGGGTAGAACGCGCGGACGTTGCCGTCGACGAGCGCGGGCGTGCGCGCGATGCTCGCGAGGGCGGCGACGGTGCCGTCCAGTTCCGCGTCGACGGCGCTCGACAGGGCGCGCGCCAGGTCCAGCAGTGCCCGTTCCTGTTCGCTCTGGTGGTATTCGGCGGCGAGGTGCACGCTCCAGGCGCCCAGCGCGGCCAGCGGCAACAGGCCGATTGCCGTCAGTGCGATGAGGAGGTGGCGCAGGGACAGCGAGGGGCCGCGGTGGGCGCGCATGGAAATCCGGATTCGATAAAAGGCCGATTATAAGTCCAAACCGACGCGGCGGAAATTTGCGCGGGCGTTCGTGAAATTGGATGGGTCGGCAATTAACGATTTGTGGAAAACTAAATGTCTGGAAGCCGCAACAACCGTAGATTCTCACAAAATATTTCACTTGAGGGCCCGCAGAGATGCCCGAATCGCGAAAACTGGCGATATTATATTTACAGAGCTCATCAATAAATGACCTGCGGAATGCGCGGCTGCCATTTAAACAAGAGCGGCGGTACTCTTTTCGGGGTGCCGGGGTTTATATATATTTCAGGAATGAAATATGACGCCGCAACGACTGTCGATATCGGAGACGCCAATTCGCGTCATGGTCGTGGAAACCCACCAGTTGATTCTGTGGGCATTGACCAAGTTGATCAATAGCCATCGACCGTACATGGAGGTGGTGGGCGTCGCCGGCACGCAAGCCGATGCGTTGTTCCAGTTGCCCGTTGCGGCGCCCGACCTCGTGCTGATGAAGTACGAGCTCGCGGTCACCGCCGGCCAGGGCGAGCTGCCCGAGGCGCTGACATGCGGCCGCCACACGCTGCTGTTCGCGGAAGAGGTGGGGACGGACACGCTGGCGTCGACCTTGCGCTGCGGCGCGCACGGCCTCCTGAGCCGCCGCTCCAGCGCCGACGAAATCGTCAAGGCGATCGAGAAGACGCACCAGGGCGAGCTGTGGTTCGGGCGCGAAGCAACCTGCCTCGCGCTCAACGCCTTGCGCGGCGGCGAAGCGGCGCGGCCGCATCCGCACCATGACGGCCTCGATGCGCTGACGCCGCGCGAGCGGCGCGTCCTGCAGACCGTGGTCGCGAACAAGGTGCGGACGAATCGGGACCTGGCCAAGATCCTGTTCATTTCCGAATCCACGTTGCGGAATCACTTATCGTCGATTTACCAGAAACTCGGTGTGAGTAATCGGCTCGATTTATATGTGTACGCGCAAAGCCATTTGGTAACAAATGCCGCCGAAATGGCCTGAAGCGCTTTTTTCCCGATTAATGGAGGAGCAGCGGACCGATTGTCCGGATAATCTGGATGATGGCCGGCCCGAGCACGACCATGATAATCGACGGGAAAATGAACAGGACCAGGGGGAATAGTATCTTGGTCGGGATTTTCGCGGCCTTTTCTTCGGCGCGGGTCTGGCGCTTGTGGCGCAAATCGTCGGAAAATACCCGCAGCGAATCGCCGATGCTGACGCCGAACCGGTCGGCCTGGGTCAGCATCGTCGCGAACGACGTCAATTCCTCGACACCCGTGCGCAGCGCCAGGTTGCGCAGCGACGTCTCGCGCGTGCCGCCGGCGCGCATCTCGAGGTTCGCCAGCTGGAGCTCCTCGGCCAGGGCCGGGCTCCGCGCCTGCATTTCCTCGGCCACGCGCGTCAGCGCCGTATCCATGCCCAGTCCCGCCTCGACGCACACGAGCAGCAGGTCGGCGGCGTCGGGGAAGCCCTCGAAGATGTCGCGCTTGCGCGCACGCGCTGCCAGCGCCAGCGCGATGTTCGGCAGGTAGCAGCCGGCCGTTGCCGCGGCGACGACCCACAGCAGCAGGGTCATGCCCGTCGCCTCGTGCGACATGCGCAAGGCCAGGTACGCGGGCACGCCGGCCAGCGCCGGCAGCAGCGTCTTCAGGCCGAAGAACACGTGCGGTGCCTTCGGATGGCGGATTCCGGCATGCATGAACTTGATGCGGAGCGGCGACGTCGCCCAGTCGCCGGACGGCGTCGACAACTTCGCGAACGGCGTCACGGCATCGGCGACCCGCTCGCGCCAGGCCGGCAAGGCGGCGCCGGCGGGTGCCAGCGCATGCAGGCGCCGCTCGGTACGGTCGGGGACGAGCCACAGGTACAGGCCGACACAGCCGAAGCTGACGGCGAGGAACACGACGATGGGCAGTAACATGGCGCTCTCCTTCAGACGCGGATACGGGTGATGCGGCTCAGGACGACGATGCCGAGCAACATCATGCACAGCAGGGCACGCAGGATGCCGACGCCGATGGGGTCGAGCCACAGCGGCCGCATGAAGTCGGGATTGACCCAGTTGAGCAGGGCGCCCAGCAGGAAGGGCAGCAGGGCCAGCGTCCAGGCCGACATGCGGCCTTCCGCCGACAGGACGCGGATGCGGGCGAGCAGTTTCAGGCGTTCGCGAATGAGCTTGCTCAGGTTGCCGAGCACTTCGGCCAGGTTGCCGCCCGACTGCCGCTGGATCAGGACGGCCACCGCGAAATACCGGTAATCCGTCAGCGGCACGCGCTCGCACAGGCCCGCCAGTGCCTGCTGCAGCGACACGCCGAAGCTGACCTGTTCGTGCACGAGGCGGAATTCGGCGGCGATCGGCTGCTGCATTTCCTCCGCCAGCATCTGGATGCCCAGCGGCAGCGAGTGGCCGGCGCGCACGGCGCGCGCGATGAGGTCGAGCGCTTCCGGCAACTGCAGCGCGAGCCGGCGCAGGCGGCGCCGGCGCAGGGTCGCCACGTAGCCCCAGGGCAGGGCGGCCGGCATGCCCGCGAGGACGAGGCAGACGTACGGCGGCTGCGCGCCCAGCAGGCCCAGCGCCAGCCCGGCGGCGCCGGCCGCGGCGCTGAGGAGCAGCAGGCGCGCGACGGTCCAGTGCAGGCCCGCCTGGCCGAGCAGGTTGTGCAAGGTCGACGTCACGACGATGCCGCTCAGGATACGGGCCACGAACGACAGCTCGGACAGCCTGCCCGGTTTCAGCAACGAGCGGCGGTCCGGGCCGGCGGCCGTGTGCGCGAGCCGGTCGAGGCGCCGCTGCAGCCGCATGGCCTCCGGGCCGCGGCGCGCGCGGTACAGCAGCCATGCGCCCTCGATGAGCAGGAAGATGGATACGAACACCAGCAGCAGGACCACGAAGATGGCATGGCCGGACGGGTTCTGTGACATGGCGCTCTCCTCAGGCAAGGCGGCGGGATGGATCGAACATGTGGTCGGGCAGGTGGATGCCGAACGCGCGCAACCGCTCCGCGAAGCGGGGCCGCACGCCCGTCGCCTGGAAATAGCCGACGATGCGGCCCTCGCCGTCCACGCCGGTCTGGCGGTAGGCGAAGATCTCCTGCATCGTGATCACGTCGCCTTCCATGCCCGTGATCTCCTGGATGCTCGTGATCTTGCGCCGGCCGTCCGTCAGGCGCAGCGCCTGGATGACGACCGTGATGGCCGACGCGATCTGCTGGCGCGCCGCCTTGTGCGGCAGGTTCAGGTTGGCCATGCCGATCATGTTCTCCAGCCGCGACAGCGCGTCGCGCGGCGTGTTCGCGTGGATCGTCGTCAGCGAACCTTCGTGGCCCGTATTCATCGCCTGCAGCATGTCCACGGCTTCCGCGCCGCGCACCTCGCCGATGATGATGCGGTCCGGGCGCATCCGCAGCGCGTTCTTGACGAGGGCGCGCGCCGTGACCTCGCCCTTGCCCTCGATGTTCGGCGGCCGCGTTTCCAGTCGCACGACGTGCGGCTGCTGCAGCTGCAGCTCGGCCGCGTCCTCGATCGTCACCAGCCGCTCGGCCTCGGGGATGTAGCCGGACAGGATGTTCAGCAACGTCGTCTTGCCGGCGCCCGTGCCGCCCGAAATCATCATGTTGACCTTCGCGCGGCTCAGGCCCTCGAGCATGTCGGCCATGTCCGGCGTCAGGCTGCGCATCTCGTCCACCAGGTTCCGCATCTTCAGTGGAATGTGCGCGAAACGGCGGATCGACATCATCGGACCGTCGAGCGCGACGGGCGGAATCACCGCGTTCACGCGCGAGCCGTCGGGCAGGCGCGCGTCGACCATCGGGCTCGATTCGTCGATGCGGCGGCCGACGAGCGACACGATCTTGTCGATGATGCGCATCAGGTGGCGGTCATCCGTGAACGTGACCTCGGACAGTTCGAGCCTGCCGTGCCGCTCGACGTAGACCTTGTTCCACGCGTTGACGAGGATGTCGGAGACGGCCGGATCGGCCATCAGCAGCTCCAGCGGGCCGAAGCCCAGCATCTCGTGCTGGATGTCGCGCACGAGCATGCGCCGTTCGAGGCCGCTGACGGGCGTGTCCTCGTCCAGCAGCATGCCGTCGATCGCGGTGGCGATTTCCTGGCGCAGCCGGTCGGCCGGCAGGGTTTCCAGCATCGTGAGGTCGAACCGGTCGAGCACCTTCAGGTGCATCCGCTCCTTCAGTTGCTTGTAGGCGTCGCGCAGGATCGCCTGCTGGGCGCCGGTCTTGCCGGCATCCGCGGCGGCGGGTGCGCTGAGTCGTTCGCGCAGGGACATGGCAGCCTCCGTTGGCGGTTCAGGCGCGGCGGAACAGGCGGTCGAACACGCCGGCGGGCGCGCCCGCGGCCGGCGCCATCGAGTCGCCCAGTTCCGACAGGCCCCGGATCACGCCGTGCTTGCGCTCCACCTGCACGAGCGGCACGCCGTGGTTGATGGCCGTGCTCACCTGGCGCCAGCCATTCGCGATCATGTGGATCTCGTGCCCGCCCAGCGTGCGGCGGATTTTGTCGAGCGTGATGTCGTCGTGCTTGTCGTAGCGGTTCAGCAGCAGCTCGATCTTTTCCTTCGGGTAGTCGAGCGAGCGGAACACCGACAGCAGCCGGTCGGCATTGCGCAGGTGCGGCACGCTCGCCTGCAGCACGAGGAAGATCGTCGCGGCCTGGTCCAGCGCCGTCATCAGCATGGCGTCCACCACGCGCGGCAGGTCGAGCAGCACGAAGTCGTACTGGGTGACGGCCAGCTTGAGGATGGCGTCGATGTGCTCCGGGCGGATGTCCCCGGCCTGGCCAGGTTCTTCCGGCGCCGCGAGGATGCTGTACGTGGGCGTGACCTTGATGGTGGTGGCCTGGAGCAGGGGAGGATCGAGGCGCTTGATGTCGCGCGTGAGGTCGGTGATCGTGCTCGCCGCGCGGGCATCCTGCAGGAAGCCGAGCGCGTCGCCGAACTGCAGGTTCAGGTCGATCAGCAGCACCTTGTGCGCCTGCGCCAGCTGGTAGCCGAAGTTCGTGGCGAGGAACGTCGTGCCGCTGCCGCCGCTCGTGCCGATGAAGGCGTGGATCTTGCCGTGGCTGGCCGTGCGCACGGCCGACAGCTTCGTGGCCGCGCGTTCGACGGCGGCCAGCAGCTCGCTGGGATGGACGGACGGCAGCACCTCGCGCACGCCGGCGCGCATGGCGTCGATCAGGAAGCCGGGCGCGCGCGCGGTGGACAGCAGCAGCACGGCCACGCCGGGACATTGCAGGGTCGTGCGCTCGATCTGGGCGAAGTCGAGCGTCTTTTCGTCGCGGCCGTCCAGCAGCAGCACGTCCGGCGCCAGCGCCTTGGCGAGCGTGCGCAGCTCGGCCGCGTTGCCGGCCGTGCTCATGATGTCGTGGCCCGTCACGGCCAGGATCGAGGCCGCCAGCTTGAGGAAGGCCTTGTCCTCGGAAACGATTACGATTTTCATGGTGTCCTCTCGATGGGCTAGCAGATCAGGGGGTTGTAGGTCATCATCTCGCGCGGGAGGTAGGTCGAGAAACCGGGAAGCATGACCAGCGGCTTGGCCAGCAGGCTCGGAATGGGCGCGATCCAGCGGAATTGCAGGCCCGTGATCGAGACGGTCACCGATTCGCAGTTGGTTGCATCGCAGTTCGCCGGCCGCCAGACGACGTCGATGTCCGAAATCTGCGGCATCAGTCCCTGCATCGTCGCGAGGATCCGTGCCTTGTTGGCCGGATCCGCGCACACGACGGCGTACCGTGCGCCGGCCCGGGCCGTTTCGTTGGCGGCGTTCCACGTGTAGAGCAGGCGCGCGAAGTCGAGCATGCCCAGCAGGAAGCCGAGGAGCAGGAGGAGCACGAGGGCGAATTCGACGCTGGTCGAGCCCCTTTGTCTGGTATTCATGACGGACTCCGCATCGTGGCCTGGATCGTGCCGAAGGCGATGTTGTCGAGACGCGTGCCGAACACGTTGCCGGCGAGCGGCACGAACGTGAATCCGGTGACGCGGACGGTGACGGTGTTCATGACCGGGTAGCTGCCGGTCGTGCTCCAGACGGGGTCGGGCACGTTGGACAGGGTCAGCCCGGGGATCAGCGGCGCCCCCGTGCCGTCGGGGTTGCCGTAGACGATGATGTTCCTGGCGCCCGCGATGCCCGAGCCCTGGGCGCGCACCGACAGGTAGCGCGCCGCCTGCCGGACGGCTTTCGTGATCGTGTCGTACTGGTAGTAGGCGCGGCCCAGTTCCGTCGTCAGGAACAGCAGCATGACCAGCATCGGCAGGATCAGGGCAAACTCGACGAGCGCAATGCCTTTCTGGTTCTTCATGGCGACCTCCTTAACGGACGAGGACGGGAACGAGCGGCCCCGCGAGACCGCCCGGGAGACCGTTGGCCGTGCAGGGGCTGGACGCATCCGCCGCATTACCCAGGAATTCCAGCTGCACGTCGTCGAACGGCGACGGAATCGGCTGCAGCAGGAGCATGCAGGCGAAGTCGATCACGTTGTAGCCGCCGTCGACGACCGGCACCGCGACGAGCCGCCGGTTGGTGCCGTATTTCTTGAGGTCGCCATTCGCGCCGCCCGTGGCCACAGTCGTGAACTGGTTGAGTTTCAGGCCCGTCGAGGTTTCACAGGCACTGACGGATGCGGCGCAGTTGCTGAACGACTGGCGCTTGCCGACGAAATCGTCGTAGGCATTGCTCCCGGCCGGCCAGGTGCCGGCTTTGGTGTACACGAAGCCGGTGAAATCGGGGCTCGCGACGGCGGGGCCGCTGTTGTTCTTGTAGATGCCGAAGCGCGCATTCCACGTATCGGCGATCGTGCCCTGTACGCCAGGGGTGCCCAGTTTGCTGCCCACCCTGGTGCCGCAAAAACCTTTCAGTTCGGCTTCCGTTTCCGACGCGCTGTTGCTGCCGTCCAGGTTCGCCCAGCCGATCTGCCCGGGCGAGGCGGTGGACTTGCTCAACAGCGTGACCCATTCGCCTTTGACGAATCCATAGTTCGGCTTGTTGCCGCCCGCCTTCGGTTTCAGCGCGAGGGGCATGGGGCATGCCGACTGTGCCGGCGTGGTCGTCGCTTCCGCCAAGGCGGCGACGTCCATCTTCGCGGCGAATGCCTGGGAGCCGACCAGCAGGCCGGCCATGTGGACGAGGTTCGTCGTCGTGTCGTGCTGAACGTGGTTGCAGCGCACGTAGCGCGCCGTCGCACTGGTGGCGCCCACGTTGTGGTTCTGGTCGCGGAACGTGATGTCGGTGGCGATGAGCTGACCCTTCCCGCTCCACGTGGCGGACTGCAGGTCGACCCGGTTCGCGTTGCCGGCCGCGATGCCGGCATTGACGGCCCGTGCCAGCGCGTCGGGCTGGCCGTTCAGTTCCTGCGCGGCGGCGAGGGCGCACGCGTCCATCGACGTTTGCAGTTCCGTCCGGAGGATGAAGAGATGTCCGAGATCGAGCGCCAGTCCCATGAAGCCGAGCAGCAGGAACAGCAGGAGCGTGACGGTGACGATGACCGCGCCCGCTTCGTGTCGCCTTGGTTTGACCTGGAACCGCATGATCGTCCTTTCGTGCTCGTGACAAGCGATGCCGCGGGCGGCTCCGGACCGCGGAGCCGCCCGCGGCGGCCCGGTTCAGGTGCAGGTACCGGTGCCGCCCAGGCAGGTGGCGATCCGCGTCGCCAGTGCCGAGAACGGGGAGGCGCCGGCGATCTTGGCGAGGCCGAGGGCCAGCGCGATCGACACGAGGGCGATGATGAGTCCGTATTCGACGACTTGCGATCCTTCGTCCTCGCGTGCAAAGTCGGCGGCCAGGGTTTTCATGTTGTTCAGGATGTCCATGTCGAAGTCCTTTCAATGACTGATGAGTGGAAAATCAGGGGCCGACCGGTGTCGGACCTGTGCTGCTTCTGCTGCTACTTCATATCGGAGCCGACGTCGCTCCGCATTCCTACGTGCAGGTGCCCGTACCGCCCAGGCAGGTGGCGATCCGCGTCACCAGTGCCGAGAACGGATCGGTGCCCGCGATCCTGGCGAGGCCGAGCGCCAGCGCGATCGACACCAGGGCGATGA
The DNA here is from genome assembly GCF_900101265.1 of Massilia sp. PDC64. Taxonomy (GTDB): domain Bacteria; phylum Pseudomonadota; class Gammaproteobacteria; order Burkholderiales; family Burkholderiaceae_D; genus Telluria. The sequence continues at coordinate 199,898 of NZ_FMZS01000011.1, read as the reverse complement.
CGAGTCCGTATTCGACGACCTGCGAACCCGCGTCTTCGCGTGCGAAGCCGACGGCCAGGGCCGTCATGGTCTTGACGATGTCCATGTTTCCGGAGTCCTTTCAAGCTAATGGTTAGTGGAACTGTCGGACCGGGTCATGGACCGGTCCCGCCTCTGCTGCTCAACGGCCGCCGGAGCCGCCGTTGCCTCCGCCGATCGCGCCGCCGATGTTGATCACGTTCACGACGGGCGGCGGTTCCTTGAACGAATCGTGGTAACGCTTGACCGCTTCCTTCGCCGCGCGGCCGTCGATGCCCTTGACCTCGTCCGGGCGGCTGCCCGCGGCGGGATCGATCGTCATCGCCAGCCTGGCCTCGCGCACGGCGGCACCCAGCTGCAGGTCGTAGTGCGGGGTGGGGGTCTCCGCGCAACCGGCGGCCAGCAGCGCCAGCGCGCACACGGTGAGGGTTTTCATTTGTCGCTCCTTTCGAGGCCGCCGTTGACGTACACGTCGGTCCGTGCCGGCGGCACGTGGTTGTCGGTGGGCAGGCGCGGCGCGGCGGCCAGGGGCTTGACGAGTCGGGGCGTGACGACGAACATCAGCTCCGTCTGGTCCTTCTGGAATTCGCTGCTGCGGAACAGCGCGCCGAGCACGGGGATCTCGCCCAGGCCGGGAAAGCGCTTGACCGTTTCCGTCATGTTGTTCTTGATGAGACCCGCGATCACGAAGCTCTGGCCGTCGTTCAGCTGCACGGTCGTGTCGGCGCGCCGCACCGTGAACGAGGGCAGCACGGACGTGACGCCGTTGATCGTCGCGAACGGGTTGCCGGTCTGCGACAGGTCGGACACCTCGGACACCATCTTGAGGTTGACGCGCGCGCCGCCCAGCACCGTCGGCGTGAACTTGATGCCGATGCCGAATTCCTTTTCTTCCAGCGTGATCGTGGTGAAGCCGCCCACGCCCGGGTCGCGCGCGACGGGGATGAAGATCTTGCCGCCCGACAGGAAACTGGCCTGCTGGCCGCTGACGGCCATGATGTTCGGTTCCGCGAGCACGCGCACGAGGCCGTCGTCTTTCTGGCCGTCGATCTGCAGCGTCGTGCGGCCGAGACGCATCGCCTGGGCGAAGCCGCCGCCTTCGCTGAGAAAGTTCGACAGCAGCGAGAACGTGTCCGTGCCGCCGTTGCGGCTGCGGGCGAGGCCGACGCTGGAACCCAGCCTGTCGAGCAGCGTCTTGCTCACTTCCGCGATCTTCACCTCGAGCATGACCTGCTGGGCACCCGCGACGTGCAGCAGGTTCACGACCTTCTTGCCGTCGCCGTAGGACGCGGCCAGGGACAGCACCTGGTCGAGGACCGTGGCGTCGCTGACTTCGCCCGTCAGCACGAGGCTGTTTTCGGCGGCCTTGACGCGGATGCCGCGTTCGTCCGGCACCAGGTCGGCCAGCAGCGACTGCAGCGCTTCCGGATCGACCGTCACGACGATGTCCTTCAGGTGGCAGCGGCCCTCGGCATCCTGCAGGATCACGTTCATCGCGCCCGTCTTGCGGCCGAGGACGAACAGTTCCGTGGGGGCCAGCAGCGTAATACGCACTTCCGACACGCCATCCTGCTCCGGCGCCGCGGCGGGCAGTGCGGCTTGCTGCATGCCCGGCAGGACCGGCGCCGGGGCCGGCTGCGCCACGGCGGCACGCTGGCCGGGCTGGGCGCCGCCGACGGCCATGCGGATGACGGCATAGGGCAGCATCACGACGGTCGACTTGCCGAGCGTGACATACGACGGCCGCTCGACCTGCGTGGCGGTGCACTGGCGCAGCGCGGTGGCGTCGCGGCGGGCGGTCGCGGCCGAAGTCGCTGCGGCGGCGTTGGCGCAGCACAGCGCGGCGGCGGCGAGGGTGGTGAGGACGGTATGGCGCACGATAGACTCCTGTCCGGTTGGCGTGGGTGCTAGTTGAAGCAGCTCTGCCTGGTCGAACCATCCGGCATCTCGATGACTTCGACGCAGTGGCGCGGCGCGGCGTGGCGTGGCCGGGGCGGCGTCACGCGGACGGGCGCCGCGGTTTTGAAGACTTTCGGCTCGCCCAGCAGTTCGGTGCGCGTGATGCCGGCGGTGCTGACGGTCGCTTCGTCCGACTGGTTGCGCAGGGCGAGCGACAGGGTGCCGATGCTGCGGGCCAGGTCGAGCTTTTCCGAGTCCGCCAGCGACAGCTCGAGCGTGACGGCGTTGACGACCTTCGGCTTGGTGTCGTCGCGGTTCGCTTCCTGCGCCACGGCCAGCACCAGCACGTGCTCCAGCACGGTCTTGCTGATCGGTTTCGTCTCGCCCTTGCCTTCGTCGCGCTGGGCATGGACGAGGATGTCGACGTAGTTCCCGGGAAGGGCGAAGCCGGCCACGCCGACGACGTCGTTGACGCGCACCGTCATCGCCCGCTTGCCCTCGGCGATGACGGCGGACAGGCCGCCCATCGTGCCGACCGGGGCCAGCTTGCCGTCGATGATGGCTTCGCCGCGCACCACGTCCTGCTTGACGACGCGGGCCTTCAGCGCGGCGGGATCGGTGATCGCACCGGTCGGCAGCGCGGTGGCGGGCCAGTCGATCGTCGTCAGCATTTCCGGTTCGAGCCGGCTGCCGGCCGGGATGTCGACGGTGGCGACGACCACCTTGTTGGCCGCGACCTTGTTGTGCTGGTCGACCCAGTTGTGGGCGTAGAGGGCGGCCACCAGGCCGAGGACGGCCGCAACCAGCAGCAGGGCGAATGCCTTGACGTTTTTCATGATGTCACCGGAGTCGTGTCAGAGGAAACCGAAGTGCGCGGCGACCGTCGTCGTGATGGTGCCCAGCGCGATGGGGACGGCGTACGGCAGCCTGCCGACGGAGTCCGGGCCCGTCGTCGCGATGCGGACGGGCAGGCCGGCCGTGACTGCGATGCCGCCCAGGTGCAGGATCCGCATGACGTTGCCCAGCATGAGGCGCAGGTTGCCGTGGCGGAGGGCGTAGAGGATCGCGCACACGCCGCCGGCGGTGAACGCGCCGAGCAGTGCCAGCGGGATCGCGTGCAGGCCCAGCAGCGAACCGGCCATCGCCATCAGCTTGACGTCGCCGGCGCCCGTCAGGCGCAGCAGCCACAGCGGGAACAGGACGGCGAAGCCGACGCCGGCGCCGGCCAGCGACCACAGGAAGCCATGTCCGCCCCAGAACGGCTCGACGGTGCTGTAGGCGAGGCCGAACGCGAGGCCGCCCAGCGTCAGCCGGTTCGGGATCCGCTCGTGCCGCACGTCGGCGACCGCGGCGGCCACGAGCAGGGCGAACAGCACGACGGTGCGCGGGTCCGTGACGAGCATGGTGGCGAGTGCAAAAAAGGCGTCGAGCTCCGTGTTCATTTTCTTACTCCCTGCTTGACTCAGATCAGCTGTTTGTTTGTTCAGTGTCAATGCTTGGAGAAAAGTCTATCGGCCCGGAAAGATGCAGACATCAGTCGAGTGTCACGGAATCGCTAGGCAAACCTCCTGTTTATGCGTGACGAATCCAGTACAAAACGACCAGGACGAAAGTCGGGCCCGCTTGCAACCTCCGGACGGTCGCCTATGCTGCAAGGACGGCAACTGCGGAGGCGACATCATGACTGCGTTGAAAGAGGAAACAGTCGAGGGCCTGCGGGCCGCACTGAGAGGGCCGCTGCTGCAACCGGGCGACCCGGACTACGATGGCGCGCGGCAGATCTGGAACGCGATGATCGACCGCCGCCCGGCACTGATCGTGCGCTGCGCCGGCACGGCCGACGTGTGCACGGCCGTCGCGTTCGCGCGCGACCACGGCCTGCCGCTGGCCGTGCGCGGCGGCGGCCACAACATCGCAGGCAACGCCATCTGCGACGACGGTCTCGTGATCGACCTGTCGGGCATGCGCAGCGTCCACGTCGATCCGGACGCCTGCCTCGCGTACGTCGACGGCGGCGCGCTGCTGGCCGACGTCGACCACGAGACGCAGGCCTGCGGCCTTGCCGTCCCCCTCGGCATCAATTCCACGACGGGCGCCGCGGGCCTGACCCTGGGCGGCGGCTTCGGCTGGCTGTCGCGCATGCTGGGACTGACGGTGGACAGCCTCGTGGGGGCCGAGATCGTCACGGCGGACGCGCGCCGGCGCCACATCGGGCCGCGCCAGGAACCGGACCTGTTCTGGGCGATCCGGGGCGGCGGCGGCAACTTCGGCGTCGTCACGCGCTTCGAGTTCGCGCTGCATGCCGTGGGGCCGCGCGTGACGGCCGGCCTGGTCGTGTTTTCGGCCGCGCAGGGACAGGACGTGCTGCGCCGCTACCGCGACTATGTGGAAACGCTGCCGAACGACGTCTCGATCTGGGCCGTGCTACGCAAGGCGCCGCCGCTGCCGTTCCTGCCGCAGGCCGTGCATGGCCAGGACATCGTCGCGCTGGCCGTGTTCTCGACCCGTCCGCCGGAGGAAGCGGAGCCCGTGCTGGCACCCGTGCGCTCGTTCGGCGACGTATTGGGCGAGCACGTGGGCGCCGTGCCTTACGCGGCGTGGCAGAAGACGTTCGACCCGCTATTGGCGCCGGGTGCGCGCAATTACTGGAAGTCGCATAACTTCACGACCCTGTCCGACGACGCGGTCGACCTCGTTCTGCGCTATGCCGCCGCCGTGCCGACGCCGCAATGCGAGATCTTCCTCGGCCTCATCGGCGGCCGCGCGAACGAGCCGGCCGTGGACGCCACGGCATACCCGCACCGCAACGTGATGTACGCGATGAACGTGCACGGGCGCTGGCTCGACGCCGCTGACGACAGCCGCTGCGTGGCCTGGGCGCGCGAATTCTTCGCGGCCGTGGCGCCGTACGCGGCGGGCAGCGTCTACATCAACTTCCTCACGCAGGACGAGGGCGCGCGCATCCACGAGGCGTACGGCACGAACTGGGACCGTCTCGTGCAGGTGAAGCGGCGCTACGATCCGGACAACCTGTTCCGCTTCAACCACAACATCGCGCCGGCCGGGTAGCAGTTACCCCAGCGCCAGCTCGACGGTCGCCGCCGCGTGCAGCCCCGTCGTGTCGTACAACGGCACGGGGCTGTCCTCGGGGCCGACGAGCAGCATGATCTCCGTGCAGCCGAGGATGATCGCCTCGGCACCGGCGGCGACGAGGCGCGCGATTACGCCGCGGTACGCCTCGCGCGATACCGCTTCGATCTGCCCCTGCACGAGTTCCTCGTAGATGATGCGGTGGACCGTGGCGCGGTCGTCCGCATCGGGCACGAGCACGTCCAGGCCGTGCCGGTCGACGAGCCGGCCTTTATAGAAATCCTGTTCCATCGTGAAGGCGGTGCCCAGCAGGCCGATGCGCCTGAATCCCGCGGCCTTGATGCGCTCGGCCGTCGGATCGGCGATATGGAGCAGGGGCAGGTCCACGGCGGCCTCGATCCGGGGCGCCGCCTTGTGCATCGTGTTCGTGCAGATGACGAGGAAGTCGGCGCCGCCCCGTTCGAGCCGCCGTGCCGCCTCGACCATCAGGTCCGCCGCCTCGTCCCAACGGTCTTCGCGCTGCAGGACGGCGACGTCGTCGAAGTCGAACGACCACATGAGGCAGCGCGCGGAGTGCAGCCCGCCGAGACGGTCGCGCACGCCCTCGTTGATGAGGCGATAGTATTCGGCCGAGCTTTTCCAGCTCATCCCGCCCAGCATACCGATGATCTTCTGCGTCATGCGCATCCCCTGTCGATGTCGAGCCGTCCAGTATAGCCGTTGTGCGGCCGCGCACAGACGGGGGCAGGCGCAGGCCCGAACATCGGCGACTGCAGCGGCCATCCCGGCCGAGGAGACGACCATGGACTCGATCAACCGCAACCAGCCCGAATCGAACCGCCGCGACCTGAGCGGCATCGAAGCGATCAAGCGCGTGAAGGACATGACGCACGACGCGGACACCTGCTTCTTCTGCACGGCAGGCAGCACGGGATCGACGAACGGCGTGCGTCCGATGAGCGTGCGCAAGGCGGACGACGCCGGCAACCTGTGGTTCCTGAGCGCCAACGACAGCCACAAGAACCACGAACTCGCGGCCAACCCGGCCGTCAAGCTGTACTTCCAGCGCGACGCGCACGCGGGCTTCCTGGAACTGGAAGGCCGCGCCGAGATCCTGGAAGACCGTGCGCGCATCCACGACCTGTGGAACCCGATGCTGAAGACCTGGTTCACGGAAGGCGAGGTCGACCCGCGCATCAGCGTCATCAAGTTCACGCCGCAATCGGGCTACTACTGGGACAACAAGCACGGCAACCTCGTCGCGGGCGCCAAGGTCGCGGTGGGGGCACTCGTCGGCAAGACGCTCGACGATTCGATCGAAGGGCGGCTGATGTTCTGACGGGTCTTACGTTTGCCCGGCGGCTTTCAGCGAGATCGTAAACACGCTGCCCGCACCCAGGCCGTCGCTGTGCGCGGAGACGTGGCCATCGTGTAACGAAATGATGGTCTTCACGAGCGCCAGTCCGATGCCCAGCCCACCCTGGGCCCGGTCGGGCGTTCGTTTCGCTTGCGTGAACAAATCGAATACGTGCGGGAGCATGCCGGCCTCGATGCCGGTCCCGTTGTCGCGCACGCTGATGACGACACTGTCGACATCGCGGGACACCGACAATACGATCCGTCCGCCATCGGGCGTGTATTTGGCGGCATTGTTCAGCAGGTTGACGAGCACCTGGACCAGCCGGTTGGCGTCGCCCCGGATCTGCGCACCGCCCGCATCGCCTTCGACGGCAAGGACGTGGGCACGTGCGGCGATCAGCGGCTGGGATTGCTCTACCGCGCTGGCGACGAGGGCCATCGGGTCGAGCAGTGCCAGGTCGAGCTGGATCAGGCCACGTGTCACCCTCGACACGTCGAGCAGGTCGTCGATCAGCGATTTCAGGTGCCGCACCTGGCGGCCGATCACGCTGCTGGACTGCCGGATCCTGTCGGCACTGGCAGTGCCGAGCTTGAGCACCTCCGCCGCCGCCGCGATCGGCGCCAGCGGATTACGCAGCTCGTGGGCGAGCATCGCCAGGAACTCGTCCTTGCGCCGGTCCTGTTCCTTCAGGGACTCGTACAGGCGCGCGTTTTCAAATCCGTTCGCCGCGATCGACGCCAGCTGCACGAGGATCGCCTCGTCCTCGTCCGAAAATTCGCCGTCCATCTTGTCGAACACCTCGATCAGCCCGATGTGCCTGCCCGTCCGGTCGATCAGGGGCACCGCCAACCGGTCCCGTATCGCCTGGTCCGTCCGGCACACCTCCGCATGCCTGTCCGACAGCGATACCACCGCTCGATGGGCCTGGAGAATGTCGCGCACTTCGTTGACGAGCACTTCCGCAATGTCTCCACTCCAGAGAACCGTCTGCAACTTGCGCGCGGCCTGCGCGACCTTGGCCAGCAAGGCGGCGTTGCGCTTTTCGCGTTCCAGGCGCTGCGCCAGCTCCGCTTCGGCCAGGACGATTTCGTGGACATCGGTATTGGTGCCGATCCATTCGCGAATGGCCCCCTCCGCGTCGAGGATCGGTACGCCCCGCACCTCCGTCCAGCGATAGTCGCCGTCGGAACGGCGCAGGCGATAACGTGCCTCGAACACGGTTTTCGTCGCCACGCAGGCGAGCCACGCCGCCCTGGTGCCTGCGCGATCGTCCGGATGCACGGCATCCAGCCAGCCGAAATCGCGCCATTCCTCATAGGTCTGTCCGGTGAACGCGCGCCAGGTGGGCGAGTCTTCGTCGACCCGGCCGTCAGGCGTATTGCTCCACACGATCTGCGATGTCGCCAGCACGAGGGATCGAAACCGTTCTTCGCGGATGCGCAACGCGTTTTCGGCTTCCACTTTCTCGGTGACGTCTTCGTGCATGAGCATCACTTCGACGATGTTGCTGGCATTGTCCTTGAGCGGGTGCGCCCGTGCCGCAACCCACCGGACGGGCCCCGATCCGCGCAGTGCCGCGACGTCGTAGCGGATGACGGGAAGCCGCACCGATTCGCCCCGGCACGCACGCTCCAGCAAGGGGGCGATGCCCGACTCGATGAGCTGTGGATCCCGCAGGACGTTGTACTCCGCGCTCATGACGAAGTCCATGAGCGGGGTGCCCTCACGGATGTGCCACAGGTCTTCCCATGCCTTGTTGACCCTCAGCGTACGACCATCGGGGCCCAGTATCTGGATGCTGACGGGGCACTGTTCGAACAACTCCCTGAAACGGATGTAAGTGTCGGCATCGCAGTCGGCCGGGGGCGTTCGAGGGGGCGGCGAAGAAAGCATGATTCGGTCGGGTCAGGAAAGGCGTAATGATGGCATATCCGACCTGCGCTGCGTGCATTCACGGCCGCGTCAGCGGATCACGTCCAGCGCCGCGAATTCCTCCACCGCGAAGTCGACGAACGCGCGCAGCCGCGGCGCCATGTGCCGGCTGCTGGGCATGACGAGGTGCACGGGCGCCGGCTCCGGTTCGTAGTCCGCGAGCAGGCGGCGCAGCACGCCGGCCCGCAGGTCCGGCTCGACCTGGTACGACAGCGCCCGCGCGATGCCGAAGCCGTCGCGCGCGGCCGCCAGCACGGCTTCCACGTCGTTCATGCGCAGGCGTGGGCTGTAGCGCACCACATGCTCGCGGCCCTCCGCGCGGAAGCGCCATTCGGCCATCGTGCGCACGGACGTCGACATGATCAGTTCGTGGCCCGCGAGGTCGGCCGGGACGTGCGGCGTGCCGCGCCGGTCGAGATAGGCGGGGCTCGCGACCGTGACCCGGCGCACCTCGCCCAGCCGGCGCGCGACGAGGGTCAGGTTGGCCACCGCCCCGATGCGCAGGGCCGCGTCGATGCCTTCCTCGATCAGGTCGACGTTGCGGTCGGACAAGGTCAGGTCGACCTGGATGTCCGGGTGCAGCGCGAGGAAGCGCGTGACGACGGGCGCCACGTGGCGGCGGCCGAACACGGTCGGCGCCGTCAGCCGCAGCAGGCCGCGCGGCGTGCCGGCGCCCGGCGGCTGCAGGGCGGCGTCGTAATCGGCCAGCAGCCGGCGCGCCTGCTCGGCCAGGCGCAGGCCCGCTTCCGTCGGCGTGAGGCGGCGCGTGCTCCGTTCGAACAGGCGCGCGCCGGCACGCGTCTCCAGTTGCCCGAGGATCCGTGTGACGGCCGCCGGCGAGCGGCCCAGCTTGCGCGCGGCGGACGCCATGCTGCCCACGTCGAGGATGGCGATGAACACGTGCAGCTCGTCGAGTCGGTCCATGATTATTGCAAAAATCGGAATGCTGAATTGCCATTATGCCGGATTCCGGTGTGAATGATCCGGTACTACGATGCAGGGACCGACAACAACGAAAGAGAGACGATCATGACCCGCATCCTCCACGGCATCCCCCTGTCCGGTCACACGCACCGCGCCCGGCTGTTCCTGCACCTGCTCGACCTGACCTACGAATTCGCCGACTGCCCGGCCGACGTGCGCAACTCGGCCGCGTTCCGCGCGCTGAATCCCCTGGGCCAGATCCCCGTGCTGCAGGACGGCGACGTGGTGCTGGCCGACAGCACCGCGATCCTCGTCTACCTCGCCAAACGCTATGCGCCGGGCAGCGGCTGGCTGCCGGACGACCCCGTCGGCGCGGCCCGCGTGCAGCGCTGGCTGTCGCAGGCGTCGGGCGAGATCATGTACGGCCCGGCCGCCGCGCGCGTCTCGGCCCGCTTCTACGACACGGGCGTGCCGGCCTCACTGTCGCAGGCGCTGGCCGCCCGCGTGCTGGGGCTGATGGAGGGCGAGCTGGCCGCGCGCGACTGGCTCGTGGGCGCCGCGCCGACCATCGCGGACATTGCGTGCTACAGCTATATCGCGCACGCGCCGGAAGGCGGCATCGCGCTCGACCCGTATCCGCAGGTGCGCGCCTGGATCGCCCGCGTGCAGGCGCTGCCGGGCTTCGTGCCGATGACGGCGGAGTAGGGAAGCGATCATGGATGACGACCGCATTCCGATGCCGTTCCACAAGGGCGAGTTGATTGCGCAGGCGCTGGCCGGCGTCGACCCGTTCAGCGCGCCGATCCGCAACCGGATGCCGGACCAGCACCGCACGTTCTTCCCGCGGCTGCCGTTCGTCGCCCTGGCCGTCGCGGACGAAGACGGCTGGCCGCTGGCGACGCTCGTGCAGGGCCCGCCGGGCTTCGTCAGCTCGCCCGATCCGGCGCGGCTCGACGTCGCGGCGCTGCCGGCGCCCGACGATCCCGTGCGGAGGCATCTCGCGGCCGGTGCACGGGTCGGCATGCTCGGCATCGACCTCTCCACGCGCCGGCGCAACCGGCTGAACGGTGTCGTGTCGGCACTCGGCGACACGGGGTTCGCGGTCGACGTCGCGCAATCGTTCGGCAACTGCCCGCGCTACATCCACGTGCGTGCGCTGCAGCTGGTCGGACGCACGCCGGGACCGGCGACGGCGTTCGATGCCGACCTGCCGGCGCGGGCGCGGACGATGCTGGCGGAGACGCCCACGCTGTTCGTGGCCAGCGCCAGCGGCGCGGACGCGCAGGACGGCGCCGCGGGCATGGACATCTCGCACCGGGGCGGCCCGGCCGGCTTCGCGCGGCTGGACGGGGACGTGCTGGTCGTGCCGGATTACGCGGGCAACCGCTACTTCAACACGCTCGGGAATTTCCTGGTTGAGCCGCGCGCCGCGATCGTCGTGGCCGACTTCGCGACGGGCGACGTGCTGCAGCTGCAGGGCGTCGTGGACGTGGACTGGAACGCGGCCGAGCCGGAGCGCACGCCGCCCGTGGAGCGCACGTGGCGGTTCCGGATCGTGCGCGGGTGGCTGCGGCCGGGGGCGTTCGGACTGGCCGGTTAGAGCACGACCTTCCACAACTGCGTCGGCAACGCGGGCGGCGCATCCGGCTTGAAGAACGCCGAGTCCTGGATGTGCGACGTGGTCACGTAGATCGTCCCGTCCGGCCCCTGGCTGAACGTATCCGGCCAGCGCAGCCGCGCGTCCTGCACGACGATGCGCGCCGGTGCGGACGGGCCTTGCGACAGGTCGCGCACCTTGATCGCATCGTCCTGCACGGACGTCAGGTACATGAGGTCCGTGCCGCGCGCGATCAGCAGGCCGTCGTTGACGCCGTTCGTCCCGTACGGTTCGACCTGTTCGCCGATATCCTGACCCTGGAAGCCGGGGCCCGTAAGGGCGCCCGTGGGGATGCGGTACAACTCGTCGCCCTTGATCGCCTGCCAGTACAGGTACTTGCCGTCGCCGGACAGCTCGATGCCGTCGGCCGAGAATTCCACGCCGCGGCCGTCCGGGCGGCGCAGCACCTGGCCGTCCGCCGTGACGTTCAGGCCCTTCTTCATCTGCGTGGACGGGTGGCCGTCCAGCACGCGCGCCGTCCTGCCGGATGCGATGTCGACGACGAGCAGCGCGCCCTGCACGCCGGAATCCGTGATGTAAGCGAACTTGCCGTCCTCCGAGAAGCGCACGTCGTTGAGGTAGGAGCCCTGCGGCGCGGCGTCCTCGTCGAAGGCGATGGCCTGCACCACCTTGTCGGTGGCGAGGTCGATGCGCACGAGCTTCGCGCCGCCCGACACGAGGTGCGCCTGCGCGGGCGCGGCCGGGTCCAGCACCCACAGGCTGCCGCGCCCGTCGGCGACGACGCTCTGCACGCACACCCAGTGGTCGTGCGGCGTCACCTCGTCCTTCTTCGCGTTGCGCCAGCCGTTCCATGCCTCGTCCGGATACGGCCGCACCTCGCCATCCTTCAATTCGGCGACGGACACCTCGGTGTCCTCGGTCCAGCGGGGGAAGTTGACGAAGATGCGGCCGTCCTCGGCGACGGTGACGCCCGTCACCTGGTGGCCGAAGTCCGCGACGAGTTCGATGCTGCTCATGGGTGTCCTTTCGTTGGATGAATTCAGGCGGCGCGCCGCTTCACGGCCAGGTCGCTGTCGGCCGTTTCCTGCGCAAGCCGGCGTTCCAGCATCGCGAGCACGGCCGCTTCCTCCGGCTGCAAATCCTTCAGGTCTTCGACGAGGCTTTCCTCGGCGCGGGCACGCAGGCCTTCCAGCATCGTGCCGTCGAGGTAGGCGTCCAGCACGGCCGGGTGCACATAGCACTTGCGGCACACGGACGGCGTGTTGCCCAGCCGTTCCGCGACGGATTCGATGGCGCGCACGACGTTCTTCTTCGCCTGCGCGTCGGAATCGACGGCCTCGAATTCCTGCAGCGCCATCGCGGCAAGCACGGTCCCCGACCACGTGCGGAAATCCTTCGCCGTGTAATCCTCGCCCGTGATCGTGCGCAGGTAGTCGTTCACGTCGCTGGAGCCCACCGTGTGCGTTTCGCCGTTCTCGTCGAGGTACTGGAACAGGTCCTGGCCGGGCAGGTCGCGCGTGCGCTGGATGATGCGGGCGAGCCGCCGGTCGTGCACCTTGACGTCGTGGTACACGCCGCTCTTGCCGCGGAAGCGGAACTCGACTTCGCTGCCGTCGATCTTCACGTGGCGGTTTCTCAGGGTCGTCAGGCCGTACGACTTGTTCTCGCGGGCGTATTCGTCGTTACCGATGCGCATCATCGTCGCTTCCAGCAGGTAGACGATCGTCGCGAGGACTTTTTCGCGCGGCAGGCCGGGGAGGGACAGGGCGCGGTCGACTTCCTTGCGGATCTGCGGCAGCGCCTTGCCGAACTTGATCATGCGTTCGTACTTGACTTCGTCCCGCACCTCGCGCCATTTCGGGTGGTAGCGGTACTGCTTGCGCCCGCGCGCGTCGCGGCCAGTCGCCTGCAGGTGGCCGTTGGCCTGCGGGCAGATCCAGACGTCCGTCCACGCGGGCGGGATCGCCAGCGACTTGATGCGCTTGAGGGTGGCTTCGTCCTCGACCGGTTCGCCTTTCGCGTCGACGTAGCGAAAACCGTCGCCGGCCGGCTCGCGGCGGATGCCCGGGCGGTCGTCGTGGACGTAGCGCAGGCCCGCGGCCCTGGCGGCGGCGGGCGGATCGGTATTCGGCACCGGGTCGTGCAAGGCGTGGTCTTCGCTCTTCATCGGGAACTCGTCGGTCGCAGGTAGGCTGCAGCCAGTCTACGCCGGCCCCGATGGCGCACCGTTCGCGAACTAACGTAGTGCAAGGCCCGTTACAATACGGTCATGCCCGGCAAATCTCCCATCTTCCCCGGCCCGCGCACCGCGCGCGGCATGGTCCTCGCCGTCCTGCTGTCCGATGCCGACCAGGCGGGCGCCGAACCGCTGCGCGGCCGCGTGACCCTGGCCGCCATCGTCCGCGCGCTCAAGCGCAAGTACCACTGGCCCATCGAGACGACGAGCTTCCCGTCCAATGCGCCGGACGGCCGCGCGACATGGGGCACCGTGTACAGCCTGCCGCCCGACGTCATCGCGCGAGCGCTGGACGAACGGGGCCGCGACTGGCTGCGCAGCAGCCTCGGCGACCGCTGATCGTGCGCCGCGTCCTACACGGCGCGGCGTGTGCATCCTATATCGGACGCCTGCGGGCGGACCCATCATCGGTCCTTACACCATCACGGGAGGGATCATGAAACCTTATCAAAGCGTATTGATCGGCGGCCTGATGGCCATCGGCCTGGCGGCATGCAGCTCGACCGGCGGCAGCATGAGCGGCAGCTCGTCCGCGGGCTCGACGGCCAGCGGCATGGACAGCACGGCCGGCGACAACGGCTCGGGCACGGGCGGTACCGGCAACGCGACGGGCATCGGCGCCTACAACACGCCGACGGCGCGCGACCGGGCCGGCTCATCGTCGAGCGGATCCACCAGCGGCTCCACCACGGGCAGTTCGGGTACGGGCGGAACGGACGGCCGCTGAGCCGCTGACCGGCGTCCGCCGCGATGGTATGATGCCCGGCATTTCCAGGAATGCACGGGAGGAAACGCATGGCGGACCACGGCGCCGACATCCACGCAGTCATCGCCTCGCTCGTCGACGCCTGGGGGCGTCACGACGCCGAGGCCTACGGCGCGCAGTTCACCGACAACGCGACGTACACCACGTTCATGGGCACGTGCTACCGGGGCCGCCGCGCCATCGTCGACAGCCACCGCGCGCTGTTCGACAAGCCGCTCAAGGGCACGCGGCTGGCGAGCGAGATCGACGACATCCGCCTGTTCGGGACCGACACGGCCATCGTGACGGGGCGCGGCGACACGTTCAAGCGTAGCCCGCCCGCGGACCTCACGAAGGTCCAGACGTACACGATGGTGCGCGAGGCCGACGGCCGCTGGCGCATCGCGGCCTTCCACAACACCCAGCGCAAACCCTTGCTGGAAGCCCTCACGTTCAGGCTCGCACCGGGCACGCGGCCGCAGCCTGCCTAATCCTGCTGATAACGGGCCTCGAGCAGGTCGATCTGGCGCAGCAGCCTGCGCGCCGTCTCGTCCGAGATGTCCATGCGGCGCGCGAGGCGCAGCACCGTGTCGCGCTCGGCGTTCAGCGCGAGCAGCCGGTAGCGGCGTTCCGTGTGCTTGAGCGATTGCGCGTCGCCGTTCCCGCCCGCCGCGTCGGTCGCGTTCAGGCGGTGCCGGTACAACCGCAGCACATGGGCGACGGCCTTGTCGCGCAACGCCGGGTCGCCATCCTCGCCATCCTTGCCATCCACCTTCTGCGCCCGCTCCAGCGCGGCGATGGCGGCCAGCGTCGCCGCGTGGCGCGCCTCGTCCTCGTTGCACTTCGCCTCAGGCTCGGCCGGCATTTCCAGGCCCCGCAGCAGGGCGGGCAATGCGGCGCTGGCCAGCAGCAGCGACACGACGATCACGCTGCTGGCGAGGAAGATCGCCAGGTGGCGCGCGGGGAACGGCTCGCCGCTCGGCAGCGCGAGGGGCAGGGTCATCACGCCGGCCATCGTCAATGCCCCGCGCACGCCTGCCACCGACGTGGCCAGCATCACGCGCAGCTTCGGCTTGAAGACCTGGCGCCCCAGGCGCCGGCGGTTCAGGAGCGTCAGCTGCAGCGAGATCCACACCCACACGAAGCGCAGCAGTACGAGTCCCAGGCTGAACGCGAGGGCGCGGCTGGCGAGCCACCCCAGGTCGAACGGGGCGCCGCCGTCGGGGTGCAGTGCGCCGCGGACGATGTCCGGCAGCTGCTCGCCCAGCAGCACGAACATGGTGCCGTTCAACGTGAATTGCAGCGCGTCCCAGATGACGTTGCGGCGGATGCGCGTGCCCGGCGTCGCGGCACCCGACAATTCCAGGTAGCTCATCGTGATGCCGGCCGCCACGGCCGCCAGGATGCCCGACGCGTCCAGGCGCTCGGCCACGAGGTAGGCGCCGAACGGCGTCAGGAGGTTGATCAGCACGGAGACGCCGTCCTCTTCGCCGAAGCGGCGCTGCAGGATGCCGTGCGCGCGTGTAATGGCGAACGTGATGCCGATGCCGGCCGCGATGCCCGCCAGCGCGACCCACAGGAAGGTCAGGCTCGCCTGCGCCAGCGAGAAATGCCCCGTCACGGCGGCGGCGACGGCAAAGCGGAAGCACACGAGGCCGCTCGCATCGTTGAGCAGGCTCTCGCCCTCGACGATGTGCATGAGGCGCGGCGGCATCGGCACGCGCGCGGTGATCGACGACACGGCGACCGGATCCGTAGGCGCCACGATCGCGGCCAGCGCGAAGGCGACCGCCAGCGGCATCGCCGGGATCATCCAGTGCAGCAGATACCCGGCACCGACGACGGTGAACAGGACGAGGCCCAGCGCGAGCTCCAGGATCGTCGCCTTGTCGCGGAACAGGCCGATCTTGGGGATGCGCCAGCCGTCCACGAACAGCAGCGGCGGCAGGAACAGCAGGAAGAAGATGTCCGGGTCCAGCGCGATGCCATGGCGGAAGACGCCCGAGATGACGGCGCCCGCCGCGATCTGGATCAGCGGCAGGGGCAGGGCGACGGGCAGTACCCGCGCCACGTAGCCACTGGCGATCACGGCGACCAGCATCGCCAGGATGACTTCGACCGTCTCCATTCTCATCTCCTTGTTCAGGATCGATGATAAGGGATGGTGCCGATGAGCGGAGTCCGGGTGCGCGGGTGCCTTACACGTTGTCGGCCACGACCGGCGTCGTCGACCCGGCCGCCAGGGTGATGCGGGTCTTCTTCGCCAGCGGCGCCGCCGGCTTCGTCCCGTCCGTATTCAGCGGCTTGACCTTGTTGAAGACGACGGTGAAGCTGCCCGCCGTCACGGTGGCCACCGAATACCCCTGCGCGTCGTGGTCGGCATACGCGAACGCGGGGTTGTTGGCGCGCATGACGCCGTCGAACGTGGCCGGCGTCGCCACGAGCGGCGCGAGCGGGCTGCCGCCGGCACCGGCGCTCAGGTATTTGTAGAACGACGAGCTGCTGATGCCCGCGCCGACGAAGTCCACGGCGACCGGCTTGCCAGTGGCCGGGTCGGCATTGTCGTAGATGACGCCGCACTGGAATGCGTGCAGGTCGCCCGTGATCGCGACGACGTTCTTCACGCCTTGCGCGCCCAGGTAACCCATCAGTTCCGCGCGGTACGCCGGGTAGCCGTCCCACCCGTCCGCGTTGACGACGTACAGCTGGTTGTACGGCGCCGGTGCCTGCGCGCGCAGGTCGATCCACATACGGTTCAGCGTGACTTCGTTGCCCCACACCTTCCAGGTCGCCGTCGAGCCCTTCATCGTGTCTTTCCACCATTGCGTCTGAGTGGTGCCGAGGATGCCGGGCACGCGGCCCAGCGCGGCGGTGTCGGCCTGCTCGAACTGCTGCAGCAGCGGCTGCGGAACGAAGTAGCGGGCGCCGACGGAATCGTTGCCGTTCTCCGGGTCGTGGCCGATCATCTTCGCGTACGCGGCTTCGCTGACGACGTGGTCGTCGCGGTACAGGCGCTCGTCCGTCATCACGAGGTGCAGCAGCGTGCCGAAGCGGAAGTCGCGGTAGATGCGGATGTTGTCGTAGGTCTGTTTTTGCAGGTCGAACGACACGTCGCCCCAGTCGACCGGCATGTATTCCGCCCAGGCCTGGCTGGCGGCGCGGCGGCGCGGCGTCTGCTGCAGGTTGGCGTTCGTGTAGGTCTGGTGGTCCTGCCAGCAGTCGTCCGAGAATTCGTGGTCGTCCCAGATCACGATCATCGGGCATTTCGCATGCAGTGCCTGGAGGCGCGGGTCGCTGCGGTAGGTGCGATACAGCGTGCGGTAGTCGTCGAGCGTCGTCGCGTAGACGGCCGTGCCCTGGGCCGTGCCGTTCGGCAGGGTGATCCTGCCGTGCGCCGGTTCGGCGGCCCCGGCCTGGAACGCGGCGCCGACGGTCTCGTAGATGTAGTCGCCGAGGTGCACGATGAAGTCGAGGTCTTCCTGCGCCATCAGTTCCATCGCGGCCCAGTGGTTGATGCTCCAGTCCTGGCACGTCATCCATGCGAAGCGCAGTTGCGCCGGCGTGCTGGCCGCGGCGGGCGCGGTCTTCGCCTGGCCGGTGGCGCTGACGTCGGCGCCGGCGACGAAGCGGTACCAGTAGCGTGTGCCGGGAACCAGGTTCGTCACTTTCGCGCGCACCGTGAAGTCGTACGCCGCCGTCGCGCCCAGTTGCACGACCGCGACGAGGTTCGCGAACGCGCTGTCGCTGGCCACGTCCAGCCGCACGTCGACGTCGCCGCTGCCCGCCGCCGGCACGCAGCGCGTCCAGAACACGGCGCTCGCTTCCCGCGGGTCGCCGCTCGCGACGCCGAGCGGGAACGTGTAGCGGCCCGGCGGCGAACGGTCCGAACCGCCGCAGGCGGCCAGCGCCAGGCCCGTGCCGGCCGCGACGACGGTGAAATAGGCGGTACGCTTCAGAAAACCACGACGATCCATGTTGTCCTCTTGTTAAAACGGATGCGCCGAGAATAGCCGCCGAATATTGCCCCGCGATGACAGCCGCAACGGCCCGCGGCTGAGGTATGCTTGCCTGTATTGACGACGACCCGGGAGACGCCATGACACGCAACTTGCGCACCTTGCTGGCCATCGGACTGGCCGCCTTGTCGACCACCTGCGCGGCGCAGGTCTACCGCGTGGCCGAGATGAACGCGGGGCAGATCGGCGCGTTGGACCGCGCGCACACGGCCGTGATCCTGACGGGCGGCATCCTGGAGGAGCACGGCCCGCTGCTGCCGACGGGCACGGACACCCTGATGAACGAATGGTGGACGCAGGCGCTGGCCGAGGCGATCGTCGCGCGGCCCGGCTGGAAGGTGCTGCTGTTCCCGACGATTCCCCTCGGCGCGTCCGGCTTCAACGTATTCGGGGGCCGCCACGTGTTCCCCGGCTCGTACACGGTGCGGCCGGAGACGGAGCGGGCCGTCTTCATGGATCTCGCGAGCGCGCTGGGCGAGCAGGGCTTCCGCTGGATCTTCGTCATGCACAACCACGGCTCCCCGCTGCACAACCTGATGGTGGACCAGGCCGGCGACTACTTCCATGACACGTACCACGGCACGATGCTGAACCTCCCAGGCCTGCTGCTGGGCGACACCGGATCGGCGAAAGGGCGCGCTGCGGCCGTCGTGAAGGAGGAGGGGCAATTCGAGGTGCATGCGGGGATGTCGGAGACGAGCCGCATCCTGTTCCTGCGTCCCGACCTCGTGTCGCCCGCGTATGCGACGGCGTCGCCCAACACGGCGGACGCGCCGGCGGACGCGGCCCGCATCGCCCGCGCGCCCGGCTGGCAGGGCTACATCGGTTCGCCGCGCCTGGCGACCAGCGCGTTCGGCGCGCGCGAGATGCGCGAGCGCGCGGACCAGTTCAACAAGGTGGCACTCGCGGTGCTGGACGGCGCGGACCCGGCGCAGTGGACGCGCCTGTCCGCCGTGGCATTCAGGGATCCCGTCGTCGACGGCGTCGAGAAGGGCACGCGCGCGGAGGCGGACCGGATTGGGGACGTGCAGCGCGCCTGGCTGGCGCGGCACGCGAAATGACGCTTAGCGCCGGATGTTGGCTTCCGCCGCGGCGGCGAGGATATCCGCCAGCTGCGTCGTGTTCACCGGCTTGACGAGGTAGTGGTCGAATCCGGCCGCCATCGACGCGTCGCGGTCCTGCTGGCGGCCGTATCCCGTCATCGCGATCAGCGTGGCGCCGGCCGCCTGCGGCAGCAGGCGCAGGCGCCGCGCCAGCTCGTTGCCGTCGAAGTCGGGCAGGCCGATGTCGAGCAGGCAGACTTCCGGCACGAAGGATTTCGCCAGTTCCAGCGCGTCCGTGGCGGAATAGGCGACTTCCACGCGGTGCCCGCCGGAGCGCAGGAACAGCTGCAGCGTGTGCACGGCATCGACGTTGTCGTCCACGAGCAGGATGCGTAGCGGCACGCCGCCGTCGCGGTCGTCGTCGCCGACGACGGGCGCCGGTGCCAGCACGACGTCCTGCGTGTAGCGCGGCAGGCGCACCGTGAACGTCGAGCCCTTGCCCAGGCCGGGGCTGTACGCCTTCACTTCGCCGCCGTGCAGCTCGACGAGGCTCTTCACGAGCGCCAGGCCGAGACCGAGGCCGCCCTGCGAGCGGTCCGGCGTGCGCTCGGCCTGGGTGAACAGGTCGAACACGCGCTCGACGAGGGCGGGTTCCATGCCGATGCCGTCGTCGGCCACCGTCAGCACGTAGTCGTTGCCGTCCGCGTCCACGCGCAGGTGGATGGTGCCGCCTTCCGGCGTGTACTTGGTCGCGTTGTTGAGCAGGTTCGCGCACACCTGCACGAGCCGCTTGTGGTCGCCCTTGACGTAGGCCGGCGCGGGCGGCAGCTCGATCACGACGCGGTGGCGCCGCGCCGCGATCAGCGGGCGGATCTGCTCGGCCGCGTCGTCGACGACCCGCTTGAAGTCCAGCACCTGCGTCGCCAGCGACACGAGGCCGCGCGTCACGCGCGACACGTCGAGCAGGTCGTCGACGAGGCTCGTCATGTGGTCGACCTGGCGCACGATGATGGAACAGGTCTGGGTGATCTGGGCGTTATCGGAGTGCAACAGCTTGAGCAGGTGGGCGCCCGTGCTGATCGGCGCCAGCGGGTTGCGCAGCTCGTGCGCGAGCATCGCGAGGAACTCGTCCTTGCGCTGGTCGGCGGCGCGCAGTTCGCGTTCGGCCAGTGAGCGCGCCGTCTCTTTCTTTTGCAGCGCGGCCGCCATGCGGTCCAGGGCCTGCGCCAGGTTGCCGATTTCCTCGTGGCCGTAGGCGATGCCGGAGCGCGCTTCCAGGTCGCCGGCGGCGATGCGCTCGGCCGTGCCCATCAGCTTGCGCACGCGCTGGACGATCAGGACGTCGCCCACGAGCCACGCGGCCAGCATGGCCAGCAGCGTCGTCGCGGCGAGGCCCAGCAGGGACATCATCTGGTCGTGGCGCGCGGCCGACAGGATCGTCTCGGTGGGGATGCCGATCGTGACCGTGTAGTCGGTCAGCGCGGGGGCGCCCACGCGCGCGAACGTGTGCAGGCGCTCGATGCCGTCCTCGCCGCGCACCGTGACGGCGCGCTGGCCGGCCGTGGCCATCGCTTCCTGCATCGCCGGCGACAGCCTGGTGCCGAAGAAGCGTTCCGGATCCGGGCGGCGCGAGATGATGGTGCCGCGCGCATCGGCCGTCGCCAGCACGGAGCCGGGCGGCAGGTTGATGTCGTTGATGAAGGTGTCGAGCCCCTCCAGGTCCATCGCCGCGAACACGACGGCCAGGACTTTCCCGCTGCGGTCGATGACGGGGTAGGTGAGGTTGATCGTGTGCTTCTTGATGACGCGGCCGAACACGTAGTCGCCGGCAATGAACCGGCGTTCCGAGATGGCGCGGCGGAAATGGCTGCGGTCGCCCAGGTTGACGGGGTGGAGCAGGGGCACGGCGCTGCAGGTGACGTCGCCGTTGAGCTGGATGAGGCCGAAATTGACGAAACCCTCGTTGCGGTCGAGGACGTCGGACAGCAGCGACGTGCATTTCGCCGTGTCGCCCATCAGGTCCGGAACGCTGGCCAGGTCGACGAGGATCTGGCGCGCACCCTCGATCGACTGGGCTTCGTTGGCGGCCGCCATGCCCGTCAGGCGGCGCAGGTTTTCTTCCGATGCCTTGATGGCATGTTCGCGTTCGCGGATCCCGGACAGGATCGTCATCACCGCCAATGGCGTGATCGCCAGCGCAACCAGCAACATGAGCCGGCTGCGCAGGCTGTTCAGCCGGAAGCGGCTCAAGCCAGATGTCATTTGTCTATTTTCTATCTGCCGCCTTGTGGGCAGCAAACGCATTACCAAATTCGATGATCCTGCGGATGCCTTCGCGCAAGGTCGCCACGTCGTCCGAAATATACCCGAGTCGGATATAGCCGGGCACGCCCAGCGCCTCGCCCGGCATGACGGCCACCCGTTTTTCCTCGAGCAGCGCTTCGGCAAAGCCGACCGTGTCCAGCGTCAGGCTGCGCACGTCTCCCCACAGGTACGGACCGGAGGCCGGCGCGTGCATGACGATCCAGGGGACCTCGGCAAACAGCCGCACCGCCAGGTCGCGCCGGTCACGGTAGTCCGCCATCATCGCGCGCGGCGCACCGGTCGCGAAAGCGACATCGGCGGCCACCTGCGACAAATGCGGCGCGGCTGCCGTGATGGGGCCTTGCAGCGTCTGCATCGCGTTGACCACTTCGGCGGGCGCCAGCGCGAAACCGACCCGCCAGCCCATCATGGCATAGCTTTGCGAGGCCGAAAACAGCGTCACCACGCCGATGTTCCGCCAGTCGCACAAGGCCGCCAGGCTGGTGTGTCCGCCATCGAAAATCAGGTGTTCGTAGCTTTCGTCGACGATCACCCGGGCCCCGATGCGCTCCACCCATGCACGAAGGTGTTCCAGTTCCCGGCGAGTGTACACCTTGCCGGTGGGATTGTGCGGGTTATTGATGATGACGATGTCCGGTTTGCCGAGGCCATCCAACAGTTCCGGCGTGATTTCCTCAGGAAGATCGACCAGGATGGGCCGCAGCCCGAGGAGTTGTGACGTAGCAACATAGGCCGGCCAGTGCGGCTTGAAGATCAGGACGGTGTCGTACGGGTCGGTCAGGGCATACAGCGCTTCGTACAGGCCCTGCTTGGCGCCGTTGGTGACGATGATCTCGTCGGTGCTCGCGTCGATGCCGTTTTCCTTCTTGAGCTTGGCCGCCAGCCGCGTCCGCACGTCCAGCGCGCCGACCACGCTCGTGTACGGCATGATGCGCTCGCGCTCGATGGCCGCCGCCACCGCGTCCAGCACGGGCCGCGGCGCGGGGAAGTGCGAGATGGCGATCGAGAAATCGATGACGGACTCGCCTTCGCTGCGCAGCGTTTCCACGCGTCCATGCATGGCGGTGGTGGCGAGGGGGCGGGAAGAAGCAATCCGGGCAGAAATTTTCATTTTATTGTTCTCTTGGGCTAGTGTTATTGAAAAGTTATAACGCACGGTGCAACGGCTGGGTGTTGCCTGATTGTACTAAATCGGGAGAACGATGACGCACGGGTGGAAAATAGCCTGCAGGAATTGCGGCGAGGGGCGGGCGCCGCGCGGCGCGGGATTCTGGTACGGTGGTTGCAAGTGAACCATGCGGGAGGACACCATGCAGCAACCCATCGTACGCACCTTCAAGCACGTGACGGCCGCCGAACAGGCAAGGGCGGAACTGCTGGCCGCGGGCATTGCGGCCGACGACGTCGCGATCGACGTCCGCATCGACGAGACCGGCCCCGTGCAGGGCAATTTCACTGTCGGCGACTCGCCCGCGGTGACGGGCAAGACGGCATACTCGCACACGTACGCGCCGGTGGCGCAGGACGACGTGCGCGACTGCCAGGTCACGGTGAACGCGGCCGACGCCGCACTGGCCGAGCGGGCCGCCGCGATCCTCGACCGGCACGGCGGACACGATCCGGATCCGGCCCACGCCGCCGCCATTGCCGCCCGTGAGACGCGCCATTGAGTTTGCGCGACAATAGGGCATCGCGGTCCGCGACCGCTTCCAGGAGAACGATATGAGTGCGATCCACCTCGACAAGCTTGATGCCCTCTTGATCATCGACATGCAGGTCGATTTCCTGCCCGGCGGGGCGCTCGGGGTGGCGGGCGGCCATGAAGTGGTCGCGCCCATCAACCACCTGATCGAGCTGTACCAGGCGCAGGGCCTGCCCATCTTCGCGTCGCGCGACTGGCACCCGCAGGACCACTGCTCGTTCGCGGCCCAGGGCGGACCGTGGCCGCCGCACTGCGTGGCCGGCACGCCGGGCGCAGAGTTTTCGGCAGACCTGGCGCTGCCGGACGATGCCGTCGTCATCTCGAAGGCCGACACGGCGCAGGTGGACGCCTATTCCGCGTTCGGCGGCACGGACCTCGCGGCGCAGCTGCGGGCACGGGGCGTAGAGCGCGTGACGGTGGTGGGCATCGCCACCGATTACTGCGTGCTGAACACCGTCACGGATGCGCTGGAAGAAGGTTTCACGACCCTGATCGTGCCGGAAGCGATGCGCGCCGTCGACGTGAATCCGGGCGACGGCCGCCGCGCGCTCGACCGCATGGTTGCGCGCGGGGCCGTGCCGGTGCGGCTGGGAGAGTTCGGGATGGTGGCGTTATCGGTGGCGTAGGGTGGACGGCTTTGCCGTCCACGCGGTGCTACGTGCCATCTGATATGTCGCGATCATTACAGGTCCAACACGAGATGCGGACCTTTACACCTCGACACGCACAACATCATCGTCTTCTGCGCCGCCTTCTCGTCATCGGACAGGTAGCTGTCCCGATGATCGGCCTGGCCATCCAGGATCACGGTCTCGCACGACCCGCAGATTCCTTCGCGGCACATGCAGTCGACCTTGATACCCGCCTTCTCGATCACGCGCAGCAGCGTGTCGTCGGGCCCCACGTGCAGCGTCCTGCCGCTTTTCTTCAGCGTGACGTCGAACGCGCCGCCGGTCGCATCCACGTCGTTGCGGAACTGCTCGAAGTGGATGCGGCCCGCGTCCCAGCCGGCCGCCCGCGCCGCCGCCACGACGGCGTCGTTCAGCGGCTGCGGACCGCACACGTAGATGTGCGCGTCCGCCGGCTGGCTGGCCACGAGCGCGGCCACGTCCAGCAGCGTGCCCGCGTCGCTTTCGTATAAACGCAGACGATCGGAGCCGAGCAGCCCCGGGAGCACGTCCAGCGCGGCCGCGCCGGCCCGGTTGCGGAAGCAGTAGTGCAGCTCGAACGCCGCGCCGCGCCGCGCGAGGGCCTGGATGTGCGTAAGGAACGGCGTGATGCCGATGCCGCCCGCGACCAGCACGTGTTTTCCCTCGCCCGGATGCAGCCCGAACAGGTTGGCGGGTGGGCCGATGTGCAGCTCGTCGTCTTCGCGCACGTCCTCGTGCATGAAGCGCGAGCCGCCGCGCGACGCCTCTTCCTTGCGCACGCAGATCTGGTATTCGCTCAGGTTGCGGATGTCGCTCGTGAGCGAATAGGCGTTGCGGATGCGGCCACCGTCCATGTGCACGACGACGTGGCTGCCGCTGTCGAACGGAGGCAGGTCCAGGCCGTCGCTGCGGCGCAGGGTGAAGCGCTTGATGCCGTCGGCCAGCCGCTCGATGCGGCTGACGCGCACGCGTAGCGTGTCGTTCATGTTGGTCTCCTGTCAGGTGATCACGGTGAGGCGGGCGGACAGCCACACGACGAGGACGGCGGCGGCCAGCGCCACGTACGGCAGCACGCCGGCACGGGCATGGGGCAGCGCCATGTCGCGCGCCATCGACGCGGGGAAGCGCCCCTTGTCCTGGATGTAGTGGCGGTACACGAACACGGGCACGATCAGCAACGCGGTGAGCAGGCCGTTGCGCAGCGTGTGTTCGCCCTGGAAGTTCGCGCCGGCGCCGACGAACACGAGGTCCACGTAGCCGCACAGCGCGCCGAGGCCCAGCAGCCAGTTCTTGCACTTGTAGGCACGGGGCCAGTCGGCGCGGTCCAGGCGGTGGATCCAGCCGGACTGCAGGTTCAGGAACACGAAGATCATGTAGCACACGTTCGACACGGACAGGATCGCCATGTAGTCCGACATCAGCAGCAGGATCAGGTTGAAGCCCAGGTCCGTCCACATGGCGCGGGTCGGGGCGCCGTGCTCGTTCACGTGCGACAGGTAGCGGGGCAGCCAGCCGTCGACGGACGCCTGGTACAGGGTGCGCGACGAGCCCATCATCGACGTCATCACGATCAGCAGGATTGCCAGCACGAGCATCACGACGACGACGTTGAACATCAGCTTGCCGCCGCCGACGAAGTGCGCCATCGCGGCGCCCACGCCGGAGCCGTCGATGATGTCCGGCTTGAGCATGCCCGCGAGACCCAGCGAACCCTGGAACGCGATCGGCACGGCGATGAACATGAACAGGCACAGCACGCCGGACCAGAAGATCGCCTTGAACACGTCCTTCTGCGGATCCTTGAATTCGCGGGTGTAGCACACGGCCGTCTCGAAGCCGAACGTGGACCAGCAGGCGAGGAACATCGCGCCCATCGCGGTCGAGATGCCGGCCGCGTTCCAGCCGCCCAGTACCGCGGCGCCCGAGGCGTCGTGCGTCAGCGGCAGCAGCGGCAGGAAGTTCGTGGACGGCATGTCGCCCGTGATCAGCGGGACGAGGGCGATGACGACGAGCGGCGTCAGGGACGCGATGCCGAGGATGCGCTGCGTCGTGGCCGCGGCGCTCGCGCCGCTGTGCTGCAGCTTGAACGTGATGAGCAGGAATGCGGTGGCGAGGATGAACGTCGAATTCACGCGCAGCGTCAGGCTCTTGCCGACGAAGCCCAGGTCGAGCAAGGTCCAGTGCCACGTGTTGATGATGGAGTCGGCCGGGAACAGGCTGGAGAGCATGTAGCCGGCGGCGAGGCTCGTGCCCATCGCCAGCATCGGCGACCACGCGAGCCAGTTGCACCACACGGAGACGGGCGCCACCATCTTGCTGTAGCGGACCCACCCCAGCGCGCCGTACACGGACGCGCCGCCGGACTTGTTCGGGTACAGGGTCGAGATCTCCGCGTACACGAAGCTCTGGATGAAGCCGATGAGGATCGCGGCGATCCAGATGATCCACGCCGGCGTGCCGATCGTGGACGAGACGCCGCCGATGGTGAACAGCACGCCCGCGGGCACGCCGCTCGTGACCCAGAAGGCGTCCTTCCAGGTCAGGGTGCGTTTCAGTTCGTGTTGTTCCTGTCTGTCGTGGACCGGGGCGAGGATGCCCGCGGCCAGGCCGTCGTTAGGTGTTTGCACGTTTGTCTCCTTGTATGATGCCGTTTTGTCTGAAGGTGCTGCTTCGCAGTCTGCCGTTCACGGTCTGTCATGGCCCGCTCGTGGCGGGTGTCTCCTCCTGGGGGCGCGCTTCACTCGTTCTGCAGCGCGACCCTGCCTTCCAGCGTCACCACCTTGCCCGCGCGCCGGCGCCACCAGCCTGCCACCGTCAGCACCAGCCAGAACACCTGCGTGAGGAACGACGCGAGGTTGAACGCGCCGTACAGCGACACGAGGATGCAGGCCGGCCCCAGCACGTTCAGGGCGACGGCCAGCCGGCCGGTGGGCGAAGCGTGCAGCAACTGCACGGCGAAGTGGGCGGCGACGTAGGCGGCAACGCCAACGAGTCCGGTGGCGTCGGTAAGGCTCAGGGAAGTCATATACTTTGTGTGTAAACGGTTTGGTTCGATACGTGTGCCGCGTCAGAAGGTCCTGGCAAGCGAAGCCAGGAACGTGGGACGCAGCGGGTTGGAGATGGCCGGCCTGCCGCCCGAATCGAGGGCGCCGGTCGTGTAGCGGTCGTAGACGTCGGTCCGGCCCCAGCCGCGCGTGCACGCCCCCGTGAGCGTCCAGCCGCCCGCGAACGACTTCGACAACGCGATGCGGGCGTCGCGGAAGCTGTACGCGGCAAAGTTGCGCACGCGTTCCTGGCCGTAGTGCACCAGCAGCGACGTGTCGTGGCCGAGGTCGAACGTGCCGTTCAGGTCCAGGTAGCCGGAGCCGCGGCTGTGCAGGTCGGAGCCGATGCCGAGCGAGCTGCTGTTGTAGCCGAAGTAGTCCGGCGTATAGGTCAGCCAGTACTTCGCGCTGAGCCACTTGTAGCCGAGCGACGCCACGATCTCGCCGTAGTCGTAGTTCGTCTGCGTGGCCTGCAGCTTCGCGCCGGGATAGCGGTAGTAATAGACCTGGGCGCCGTAGCTGACGTCGCCGATGGCGTTCGCGTACCCGCCGTACAAGTCCCACTCGACGGTGCCGCCCTCGATGAACTTGTCGCTGACGGACGACATCCACGTGCCGGCCGACCAGCCGCTCGGGTGCGTCCAGTCGACGCCGCCCTGGATCGCGGGCTGGCCCCACGTCTGGCGGAACCCGCGCGACACGTATTGCGACGTCAGTGCCACGTTGGCCGTGAACGCGGGGGCGTCGGTGGTTTGCGCCTGCGCGCCGCCGGCTGCGAGCAGCAGGGCCGGGAAGAGGAAACGGATGCGGTGCATGGTCGTCTCCCCGTCAGGCCGGCACGGCGTGCAGTGCGCGTGCGGTGGCGTTGTCGCCGCGCGCCACCGGCGCCTTGTAATAGGGGGCCGTGGACCGCTGCAGCGGCGTGCGGCCGCGGATCACGTCGGCCAGCTTCTCGGCCAGCATGATCGTCGGCGCATTCAGGTTGCCCGTGACGATCTTCGGCATGATCGACGCGTCCACCACGCGCAGGCCCTGCGCACCGTGCACGCGGCCTTCGCCGTCGACGACGGCCATCGGGTCGGAGACGTCTCCCATCTTGCACGTGCAGGACGGGTGCAGCGCCGTTTCCGCATGGTCGCGCACGAAGGCGTCGATCTCGGCATCCGACTGCACCATCATGCCCGGCTTGATCTCGCGGCCGCGGAATTCGTCCATCGCCTGCTGGCCGATGATCTCGCGCGTCAGGCGCACGCCCGCGCGGAACTCGCGCCAGTCGACGTCGTGCGCCATGTAGTTGAACAGGATGCGCGGTTTCACGCGCGGGTCGCGGCTCGCCAGTTTCACGTAGCCCGTGCTCGGGGAGCGCATCGAGCCGACGTGGCATTGAAAACCGTGCATCTCGACGGGATTGCTGCCGTCGTAGTTCATCGCCAGCGGGATGAAGTGGTATTGCAGGTTGGGCCACGCGAATTCGTCGCTGCTGCGGATGAAGCCACCGGCCTCGAAATGGTTCGACGCCGCGATGCCCGTGCCGCGCAAATACCACTCGATGCCGATCGCGGGCTTGTTCCACCATTTCAGCGCCGGGTAAAGCGACACGGGCTGCTTGCATTCGTATTGCAGGTACATCTCGAGGTGGTCCTGCAGATTCTCGCCCACGCCGGGCAGGTGCAGCACGGGCGCGATGCCCATCGCGCGCAACTCGTCCGCGTTGCCGACGCCGGAGCGCAGCAGCAGTTGCGGCGACGCGATGGCGCCATTGCTGACGATGACTTCGCGCCGCGCGCGGGCCTGGCGCGGTGAATCGCCCTGAAGGTAGGCGACGCCGACGGCGCGCTGGCGCTCGAAGACGATGCGGTCGGCGAGGGCCCGCGTGTGCACCGTCAGGTTGGACCGTTGACGCGCCGTGTCCAGGTAGGCGAGGGAGGTGCTGCAGCGGCGGCCGTCCGCCGTCGTCGTGCGGTCCATCGGGCCGAAGCCTTCCTGGCGGTAGCCGTTCAGGTCGTCCGTGGCCGCATAGCCGGCCTGTTCGCCTGCGCGGATGAAGGCCTTGAACAGCGGGTTGCAGTCGGCGGTGGGCGTCGTCACGTGCAGCGGACCGTCACCGCCGTGGTAATCGTTGGCGCCCTTGTCGTACGTCTCCGCCTTGCGGAAGTACGGCAGGCAGTCGGCATAGCTCCAGTTGTCCAGCGATTTTTGCTGGGCCCAGCCGTCGTAGTCCATCGCATTGCCGCGGATGTAGCACATGCCGTTGATCAGCGACGAGCCGCCGAGGCCCTTGCCGCGGCCCTGCGTCATGCGGCGGCCGTTCATGTGCGGTTCCGGTTCCGTCACGTACGCCCAGTTGTAGGTCGTGCCCTGCAGCGGATACGCCAGCGCGGCCGGCATCTGCGTGCGCCAGTCGAAGCGCCAGTCCGGGCCGCCCGCTTCCAGCAGCAGCACCGTGACGTCCGCATCCTCCGTGAGCCGCGACGCCAGCACGCAGCCGGCCGAACCGGCGCCTACGATGATGTAGTCGTATTCCTGGATTGCGTCCATTGTCTCCTCCGTTGTGCGTCTTATGCGCCGAACCAGCCCATCGCCTTCGGTGCGAGGTTGATGTAGCTGTGCTTGAGTTCCGTGTATTCGTCCAGGCCCACGCGCGCCAGCTCGCGTCCGATGCCGCTCGCCTTGTAGCCGCCCCACGGCGCTTCCGGGAAGTACGGATGGTAGTCGTTGACCCACACGGTCCCGAAGCGCAGCGCGCGCGACATGCGGTTCGCCTTGTCCAGGTCGCGCGTCCACACGGCGGCGGCCAGGCCGTACGGCGTGTCGTTCGCGGCGCGCAGCGCCTGTTCTTCCGAATCGAAGCGCTCGGCCGTGATCACCGGGCCGAAAATCTCTTCCTTCGCGATGCGCATGTCGGCGCGCACGTCCGCGAGCAGCGTGGGCTCCAGCCAGAAGCCGCGCGCATACACGTCGCCGGCCGGACGCTTGCCGCCGTGGACGAGGCGGGCGCCTTCCGCGATCCCCGCCTGCACCATGCCGAGAATCTTCTCGTGCTGCTGCGCCGACTGCACGGGGCCCATCTGCGTCTCCGCGTGAAACCCGTTGCCGATCACGATGCGGGGCAGGCGCGCGGCGAGGCGTGCCACGAAGTCGTCGTAGATGCTCGACTCGACCATCAGGCGCGAGCCGGCCGAGCACACCTGGCCCGCGTGGAAGAAGGCGGCGTTCAGCGCATAGTCGACGGCGGCATCGAGGTCGGCGTCGGCGAACACGATGTTCGGATTCTTGCCGCCCAGTTCCAGGCCGATGCGCTTGAAGTTACCCGTTGCCGCTTTCATGATGCTTTCGCCGGCGATGGCGCCGCCCGTGAACGACACGAGGTCGACGTCGCGGCTCTCCGCCAGCTCCGCGCCCACTTCCGCGCCGCCCGTGACGAGGTTGAACACGCCGGGCGGCAGGTCCAGTTCCTCGATCAGGCGGGTGAAATGCCACGTGGTCAGCGGCGTCAGGTTGCTCGGCTTGACGATCACCGTGTTGCCCGCGCCGAGCGCCGGTGCGATCTTCCACGCGGCCTGCAGCAGCGGGTAGTTCCACGGCGTGATCAGGCCGCACACGCCCACGGGTTCGCGCAGCGTGCGGCTGATGACGTGGTGCGGCGCTTCGTTGACGGCGCCCGATTCGGACGCCACGAGGCCCGCGAAGTAACGGAACGTGGCGGCGATGTCGCCCATGTCCGTGCGGCTTTCCGTGATCGTCTTGCCGGTATTCAGGGATTCCAGGCGCGCCAGTTCGGCCGCGTCGCGGTCCACGAGGTCGGCGATCCTGTTCAGGATCTTCGCGCGCTCGCGGATCGTCGTCTGGCGCCACGGGCCGTCGAACGCGGCGCGGGCGGCGGCGATGGCGCGGCGGGCGTCCGCGCGGGTGCCTTCGGCCGCCTGTGCGATGACGGCTTCGTCGGCCGGGTTGACGATGTCGCGGGTGGCGGTCTCGATGGGGGACTGCCACTGGCCGTCGATGTAAAGCTGGGTCTTGATCATGCTGTGTTCCTTAGTATCGATTGTGGCTCATGCGGCCAGGGCGTCCAGCACCATTTGCTGGAAGTGTTGTACGCCGTGCTCGCCGATGGCGGAGGTCTTGTCGTCGCTGACGAGCAGCGGACCCTGGCCGTTGCGGTAGCCGCGCGACTTCAGGCCGCGCTGCACGGATTCGACGATGGACAGATCTTCCGGCTTGAGCACGTTCTTGTAGTAGTCGATCAGCTGCTGCTGTTCCTCCGTCGGCGTCGCGTCGCGGAAGTAGAACTCGAAGTGCTGGATCGTCGTGTCGGCATCGACCGGGAACATGTAGAACACGCCATAGTTGCCGTCGCCCGGCAGCACGTTCAGCGTGACGTTCGGCCACAGCCAGTAGGCGGCGAAATCCGTGTTCGGGGCGTCGCCGTCGTACGTGAAGGCTTCGCTGCCGGAACGGGTCTGGCCCACCTGGCTCGTGTAGATGCCGTGCACGACGTGGCGGTACGTCTCCATGTTGATGGAATCGACGAGGGCCGGATGCGCCGTCTGGCAGTGCAGGCATTCCAGGTAGTTGTCGACGACGACCTTCCAGTTCGCCTTCATCGTGTACGACAGGCGCACGGCCGGCACGAGCTTGTCCACGTCGGGGCAGCGGGCGCGGATGTCCGCATTCAGGCCCGGCGCCAGCTCCGCGAGCGGGGTCGCGTTCATGTCGAGGTTGACGAAGATGAGGCCACAGAATTCTTCCACGCGCACGGGCGTGAGGCCCGCGTTGTCCTTGCAGAAGCCCGGCACGTTCTCGCCGTTGCGCACGTGGATCAGTTTGCCGTCCAGGCCGAACGCCCAGGCGTGGTACGGGCACGTGATGACGTTCTTCGCCTTGCCGGCACCTTCCGCGAACAGTTCGTGGGCGCGGTGCGGGCACACGTTGTAGAAGCCGCGCAGCACGCCGTCGCGGCCGCGCACGACGAACACGTTCTCGCCCGCGACGCTGGCCGTCGCGTACTGGTTGTTCTCCGCCACCTGGCTGCGGTGCATCACGCAGATCCAGTTGCGGGCGAAGATCGTGCGCTTTTCCTGTTCGAAGATGTCCGGCGACGTGTAGTAGTGCGCGGGCAGGGTGTAGCCCAGTTCGCCCGGCAGCGGGCAGGTCGGGGCGAAGGTCTGCTGGTCCATGGTTGTCTCCTCCTGAGCGTAATTCACTGTTGGTTGATTAATTTACTCACGTTTATTTGAGTCGAGTGTATGCCCCTTCTTCACACGGCGTCAAGCGTGTCGAAATGGTGTATCCTCTGCGGTACAAAATTCACCAATGGTTAATCGGAACATGGAAGAGACGTTCGGCGCGCGCCTGAAAGGCGTGCTGGAAGAGAAGAAGATCATGCTCAAGCAGGTGGCGGAGGCGCTGGGAGTGTCGCCGTCGGCCGTGCACAAATGGACGCGCGGCGGCGAGATCGAGTATCCGCGCCTGCTGGAACTTGCGCGCTTCCTCGGCGTGAACTGGCTATGGCTGCGCTACGGCGAGCAGGCGATCGCGGAACTGGAGGCGTCGACGGCTGCCGACCCGCACATCCGCGAGCTGCGAAAAAAGCACCTGGCCGAGATCATGGAGAGCGAGGCGCGCATGAAGCTGGCGCAGGAAGTGTCCGGCGTGGTGACGTGGGAGTGGAACGTGATGACGGACCATCTGCAGTATTCGTCCAACGACACATCGCTGTTCGGTCGCCATATCCGCTCGATGGACGACTTCTGGGCCTGCGTGCACCCGGCCGACGTGGCGCGCCTGCGCGACGTGCTGCGCCGCACGCTGGACGCGAACGAGATGCACGAGTGGGAATTCCGCGTCGTGGACGGCGAGACGACGCGCTGGGTGTCGTCGCGCGCGACGCTGGTGCGAGACTTCGACCAGCGTCCCGTCAAGATGATCGGCGTGAGCCTGGACATCACGGAACGCCGCCGCGCCGAGGCCGCGCTGCGCCAGAACGAAGCGCTGCTGGCCAAGGCGCAGGAAATCGCCCACCTGGGCGCATGGTACTGGAACAT
Source organism: Massilia sp. PDC64 (assembly GCF_900101265.1). GTDB lineage: Bacteria > Pseudomonadota > Gammaproteobacteria > Burkholderiales > Burkholderiaceae_D > Telluria. The sequence continues at coordinate 167,252 of NZ_FMZS01000011.1, read as the reverse complement.
CCAGACGGACGACTGCACGTGGACGGACGAGGCCTACCGCATCTTCGGCTGGGCGCCGCAGGCGTTCAAGGTGACGATGGAGCGCTTCCTCGCCTCCATCGTCGAGGAAGACCGCCCGCGCGTGCAGGCGGCCATCCACGCGGCGATCGTCGAGGGGCAACCGTACCGCGTGGAGTACGACATCGTGCTGCCGGACGGGAGCCGCCGCCACATCCGCGAAGAGGGTGAGGTCTCGCTCGACGAACACGGGAATGCCGCCACCATGATCGGTGCGTCGCAGGACGTCACCGCGCAGACGCCGGCGTGATTCAGAACTGGTAAGCGGCGTACACGGCGGCCGTCGGCGTCGTCTTGCGGCGCACGAGCGGGCTTTTCGCCGCATCGCCGGTGAGCCGCTGCGCGCCCAGCATCGACGTCACCGCCCAGTGTGCGTCGATGCGATGTTCCCAGCTGATGCTGACATCCGTTCCGTACAGGCCGCCCTCCGGCTTGAAGACGCGGTAGCCGGAGCGCGCAGCCTGGCGCGCGTCGACGCCGTAATACGTCTGCATGTACTTCGCTTCGCCGAACTGCAGCGCGACGCCGGCGGTCACCTTGTCGGCCTGGCTGTCCAGCAGTTTCGCGTTGAGACCCAGCGCGAACTGCTTGCCGTTTTCGCGGCGCGAGATCGGAATCTCGGCATGCGCGCCGACGCCGAACACGTCCGTCAACTGCGCCTCCGCACCGACGTTGAGGGTGGCGCTGCCCTTGACGTCGCCCATGCCCTTGAGCGCCTTGCTGCCGGTGCGGCCGACGAAGCCGTTGGTGTCGTTCTCGCGCCGTTCGCCGCGGTACCCGAGACCGATGCTGGCGCTCAGCTGCTCGCTGCCGGCGGCGAAGCCGATGCCGCGTAGCGTGCTGGCATAGAAGCCGTTGGCGGCCTGGTAGTCGACGACGACGACGGGTGCCACGAGGTGCTCGTCGGAGCCGGAGTAGCGCGTGCCGGCGGCGATGCCGGCGCCGACGGTGAAGGTGCTGTCCTGCGCATGGGCGGCGGCGGCGGCCAGCAGGGTGGACAACCAGAGCGTTCTTTTCATCGTATTCCTTTCAATGGCGATCGCTCCCAGTGGCGATCGGTCGGCCGCAATTATCGGGATGAATCCCTGAGCGGCACCTTAGGAAAAGATGAAGAAACGATGAAGACGTTGTCTCTTCATCCATTCTTCATCGAGCGATGGTCTAATACGGTCCATGGACATTCTGCTCATTGAAGACGACCTCGATCTCGGCAACGGCATCCGCATCGCGCTACTGGACAGCGGCCTCGATGTCACCTGGGTGCGCCGCCTGCAGGACGCCCAGCGCCAGCTCGACCAGGCGATGCACGACCTGGTGCTGCTCGATCTCGGCCTGCCGGACGGCGACGGCCTGCAGCTCGTGCAGCGGCTGCGGCGCGACCGCCGCGCGTTGCCCGTGCTGATCCTGACCGCGCGCGACGCGCTCGAAGACCGGCTGCTCGGCCTGGACTCGGGTGCGGACGATTACCTCGTCAAGCCGTTCGCGCTGGCCGAACTGCTGTCGCGCGTGCGCGCGCTGGCGCGGCGCAGTTACGGATTCGACGGCGGCACGCTGGCATTGCGCGGCCTGGCGCTGGACGCGGCGGGCCACCGGGCCAGCCTGCACGGGCAGCCGCTGGAAGTGACCGCCAGCGAATTCCAGCTTTTAAAAGTGCTGATGATGCGCTCGCCGAAGGTCGTCACGCGCCGCGCGCTCGAGGACGCGGCCCTGCCGCGCTCGCAGGCGAACGCCAGCAACGCGCTCGACGTGCATATGGCGAACCTGCGCCGCAAGGTGGGCGAAGGCGTCATCCGCACGGTGCGTGGCGTCGGCTACGTGATCGACCAGGCATGACGCGCGTGTGGCGGTGGATCAAGACGCCTTCGCTGACGCGGCGCCTGCTGGTCGCGCAGATGGCGCTGCTGGCGGTGGTGTGGAGCCTGGCGCTCGCCTTCCTCGTGCACGAAGAAGCCCGCGACGAGGGCGAGCTGCGCACTGACCAGCTCTACGACGTGCTGCTGTACGTGACCGCGGCGCTCGACGGCCAGCCCGAGCGCCGGCACCAGGCGCTCGTCCTGGCCGACCGCGCGATGCGCCAGACCGGCGGCAAGGACGGTCCGCCGGGGCTCGGCATGCTGACCGTCGTGCGCGTGCATGGACGGATCGTCTACGCGACGCCGGGCGCGCCGTCGGACGTGACCGGCGTGCGTGATGGCGCCGTCGAATACCGTACGGCCGCCGGCAACAAATGGGCCGTGCGCACGATGCGCGACCGCGCGGCCGGCATCGAGATCACGCGCATGAAACTGGGGAACGACGCCGATCTGTTCCTGTCGCTGACTGGGCGCGGCTATTACGTGCTGCCCCTGCTCGTCAGCCTGCCGTTCCTCGTGCTGCCGGCCTGGCTGTCGATCCGTCTCGCGCTGCGGCCGTGGCGCCGCGCGGCCGGCGATATCGCGGCGCGCGGTCCGCACGACCTGAGTCCGATCGCGCCGCTGCCGCACCGCGAAGCCATGCTCGTGATCGACAGCGTGAACGCCTTGCTGCGCCGCGTCGAAGAAAGCGCGTTGCGCGAACGCCGCTTCATCGCGGACGCGGCGCACGAGCTGCGCACGCCGCTGGCGGCCATGCGCGTGAACGTGGAAGCGCTGCAGCGGCAGGCCGTGGCGCCCGCGCAGGCCGAACTGCTGGCGGGGATCGTGCGCGCGTCCGAGCGCGCGACCCGGCTGGTCGGCCAGTTGCTGCTGCTGATGCGCAGCGACGCGGCCGGCGCCGAGGCCGCGCGACCGCTCGCGCTGGACGCCCTCGTGCAGGACCGGCTGGCCGCGCTGGCGCGCCTGGCCGACGGGCGCGGCGTGGAGCTCGCGCTGGAGGCCGAAGAAGGCTTGATCGTGCGGGCACAGGAGGGCGCGCTCGTGTCGCTGGTCGATAACGTCATCGACAATGCCATCAAATACAGCCCGCCGGGCGGCACGGTAAGCGTGACCCTGGCGCGCGCGGACGGCATGGTGCAGCTGTGCGTGAGCGACAGCGGCCCGGGTGTGCCGGAAGCGCTGCGCGAGCGCGTGTTCGAACGCTTCTTCCGCGCGCCGGACCAGGTCCAGCAGGGCAGTGGACTGGGCCTTGCGATCGCGCGCGCGGTCGTCGATGGTCACGGCGGCGACATCGCCATCCGCGATGTCGACGCGGGTGGTTGCCTGATCTGCGCGCGCCTGCCGGCCGCGTGATCTACGCCGCGCGCACCAGCACCAGGTGCCCGGCCACGTCGCGGCCGTGGTCCCGGCGCAGCACGGCGCGTTCCGTGGCGACGACGTCGAACCCGGCCGCCTGCGCGGTCCGCGTGACGTAGTCGAGCGCATGGGCGAACCGGTTCGACGGCAGGATGGCGTACGCACGTCCGTCGTCCAGCGCTTCGCACGACAACGCGAACAGCCCGCCCATGCGCAGCGCGCCCCGCACCCGCGCGAACAGGGGAGCAAGGTCGCCGATGTACACGAGGACGTCGGCCGCGACGGCGAGGTCGCACGACGCGGAACGTTCCGCCAGCCAGTCGACGATGTCGGCACAGGCCAGGTCGTCGTACAGGTCCAGTTCCGCCGCCTTGTCCAGCATCTTCTGCGACAGGTCGACGCCCGTCACGTGCCGCGCGAGCGACCGCAGGAACGGGGCGCACAGTCCCGTGCCGCAGCCGAGGTCCAGCGCGGCGTCCACCGGCAGCGCGGCGAGGTGCGGGCGGAGCAGGGCGTCCAGCAGCGCCGGCGTGCGGTAGCCGAGGACGTCGACGAGGTGGCGGTCGAAACGGCCCGCGTACTGGTCGAACAGGTGTTTCACGTAGTCCGCCGGCGCCGCCGCCGGCTGCTCTGCCTCGCCCAGCGCTGCCAGTGCGAAACGGATGTCGTCCGCATCCGCGCCCAGGTCGAGCGCGCGGCGGTACGACGCCACCGCCGCGTCGCGCTGCCCCAGTGCGCGCAGCGTGTTGGCGCGATAGTGCTCGGCCAGCGCGTAGTCGGGGCGCAGGGCCAGCGCCTTGTCGTAGCTGTGCAGGGCACCGGCGAGGTCGCCCGATTTCTTCAGTGCCGTGCCGCGCGCGCACCACGTGTCGGCCTTCGGGGCCAGCGCGAGCGCGCGGTCGTACGCGTCGACGCTGTCCGCGTGATGGTCCAGTGCCTGCAGCGCGTGGCCCAGCGCGACGAAAGCGTCGGCATACGCGGGCCGTGCGGCGAGGGCTTGTTCGGCGCTGGCGACGGCATCCGCGTGGCGGCCCAGGTCGTGCAGCGCGATGGCGCGGTGGCACCACGCGTCGGCCAGTGCCGGGTTGATGCCGAGGGCGCGTTCGTAGCTGTCCAGCGCTTCCGCCAGGCGGCCGAGCCGGCGCAGCGTGTTGCCGCGGTTGTCCCACGCGAGCGCATACGCCGGATCGAGGCGCAGCGCCGTTTCGTAGCTGGCCAGCGCGTCATCGGCGCGGCCCAGGTCCTGCAGCGCGGCGCCCAGGTTGCAATGGGCGCGCGCCTGCTGCGGGTCGATGCGCAGCGCCTGTTCAATCAGTTCGACCGCGCGGGCAGCCGCGCCGCGCTGGCGCTCGATGACGCCCAGCAGGTGCAGCGCGTCGAACTGGCGCGGGTCGAGGTCCAGCACGCGCCCGTACAGGGCCTGCGCCTGCTCGAGCCGGCCCTGCTGGTGCAGGCGGACGGCCTGGCCCAGCAGGTCGGCCACGTTTTCCGCCATCACGCGCTCAGCTCCAGGACAGGTCCGCCCTGGACAGCGGCAGCTCGCGCACCCGCTTGCCGGTGGCGGCGAAGATCGCGTTGCAGACGGCCGGCGCCAGCGGCGGGAACACGGGTTCGCCCAGGCCCGTGACGGGGTAGTCCGTCTTGAGGAAGTGCGTCTCGATCTTTGTCGGCGTGTCCGGCATGCGCAGCAGCGCGTAGTCGTGGAAGTTGCTCTGCACGATGCGGCCCTTGTCGATGTCGAGCGTCGGATACATCAGCGTGGACAGGCCGTCGATGACGGAGCCCTGCACCTGGTTCTCCGCGCCGGACAGGTTCACGATCTGCGCGCCGATGTCCGCGACGACGACGACGCGGTCCACGCGCAAGTGGCCTTCCTTCGACACCGTTACCTCCGCCACTTCCGCCACGTAGCCGCGGTGGCTGAAGTGGAACGCGACGCCGGCGCCCTGGCCGCGCGCGAACTTGCGCTGGCCCCAGCCGGATTTTTCCGCGACCGCTTTCAGCACGTTGCGCATGCGGCCCACGTTGTACGGCACGCCGCGCTCGCCCGTGCCGGCCACGAGGTCCTTGTCGCCGAGGAGGTCGAGGCGGAACGCGACCGGATCGCGCCCGGCCGCATGGGCCAGTTCGTCGATGAAGCTGTGGAACACCCACGCGAACACGTTGCTGCCCGGCGCGCGCCACGGACCCATCGGGATGCGGCATTCGAGCGGCGTCTGTTCGATCAGGCAGTTGGCGACCCAGCGGCCGGGGAATTCGTCGCCCGACAGGTTGCCGCCGCTGCCCGGCTGCAGCACGCTGGCGGTGCCGCCGTCGCTTTCCTTCTTTTCGACGCGGTTGGCGAACGTGACGAAGTGGTCGTGCCAGGCGACGACCCTGCCTTGTTCGTCCACGCCGCCGCGCAGGAAGTGGAAGCCGCCGGCGCGGAAATGGTCGTGCTGCAGGTCGTCCTCGCGCATCCACGTCAGCTTGACGGGCGCTTTCACTTTTTGCGCGATCGCGGCCGCCTCGACGATGAAGTCGGACGACAGCCGGCGCCCGAAGCCGCCGCCGCTGCGCGTGATGTGCAGGGTGATCTTATCTTTCGGGATGTTGAAGGTCGTGGAAACGAGGGCCTGGCCCGCGCCCGGATTCTGCGTCGGCGCCCACAGTTCGAGGGAGCCGTCGGCCGGCTTGAACCACGCCGTGCAGTTCTGCGGTTCCATGCTCGCGTGCGAGATGAACGGGTAGACGTAGTTCGCCTCGACCGTGCGCGCGGCGCCGGCGAGGGCCGCATCCACGTCGCCATCCTTGCGCATGACGGCGGCACCGGGCTGGCCGCTCGCGGCCTGGGCGGCGGCGAGGAAGCCCGACCAGCTGTGGCGCGCCCCTTCGCCTTCGTCCCACGTCACTTTCAGGTTCTTGCGGGCGCGGAACGCGTTCCACGTCGAGTCGGCGACGATCGCGACGCCGGGCCGCAGGCCGTTCAGGTTTTCCGTCCCTTCCACGAGGAACGCGGCCTTCACGCCCGGCATGCGCTTGATGGCGTCCAGGTTCGCCTCGACGGGGCGGCCGCCCAGTACCGGACATTTCACGTATGTCGCGTACAGCATGCCCGGCAGGCGCGTGTCGATGCCGAACAGCGGCTGGCCGCTGACGACGAGTGCATTGTCCACGCCGCCCACGCGCGTGCCGAGCAGGCGGTACGTGGCCGGATCCTTCAGCTGGACTTCTTTCGCATCCGGCACGGGCAGCGCGGACGCCGTGCGCACGAGCGCGCCGTAGCCCAGCTTGCGGCCGCTCGCGCCGTGCACGACGGCGCCGTCCACGGCACGGCATTCCGCCGCGGGCACGTTCCACGTCTGCGCGGCGGCCCGCACGAGCATCGTGCGCGCGGTGGCGCCGAGGCGGTGGAAGTTGTCGTAGTTGGTCGGCGTCGACGTCGATCCGCCGGCACCCTGCGAACCGTAGATCGGGTTCAGGTCGCCCTGCACGACACGGACCGTTTTCCAGTCGACCTCGAGTTCTTCGGCCAGCACCATCGGCAGCGACGTCTTGATGCCCTGGCCGATTTCCGGCTGCTTGGACACGAGCGTCACGCGGCCGTCCGTGCCGATGCGGATGAACGCGTTCGGGACGAAGTCGCCGGCGGCGGGCGCTCCCGCCGCGGGTTCCGCCGCACCGTTGTCGGCCAGTGCGGCGATGGCGCCGTTCGCCTGCACGCCCAGTAGCAGGGCAGTACCAGCAACGGCGGCGGCCGACTGGCCGAGGAAGCGGCGGCGCGAGGAGGAGACGGGGCTCATGCCTTGTCCTTTCCGGCCGATGCGATGTCCGCCGCACGGTGGATGCCGGCGCGGATGCGGACATAGGTCGCGCAGCGGCACAAGTTGCCGGCCATCGCCTCGTCGATCTGGGCGTCGGTCGGCTTCGGATGCTGCTTGAGCAGCGCGCATGCCGACATGATCTGGCCGGCCTGGCAATAGCCGCACTGCGGCACGTCGAGCTCGGTCCAGGCCTGCTGCAGCGGATGCATGGCGCGCGCATCGAGGCCTTCGATCGTCGTGATGCGGCGCTTGCCGATGCTGCTCACCGGCAACTGACAGGCGCGGGCCGGCTGCCCGTCCACATGGACGGTGCAGGCGCCGCAGGCACCGATGCCGCAGCCATATTTTGTGCCGACGAGGCCAAGGGTATCGCGCAGCGCCCACAGCAGCGGGGTATCCGCTTCGACGTCGACGGCCTGGGCCTTGCCGTTGACGTTCAGTGTGTATTTACTCATGTCCTCGTGGGATGGGTTGGGATTGCCAGATCGGAACTGTGCAATGCTAAACCAAACTGCCCCGTCAAGACCAAGGGATTTGATCTTTTACGTGGCAATAGTAGAAACCCGGGGGGTATGACATACTGGAGCGGCCCGATGCGCAGCATCGCAAGCCCGACCCACATGCGACGACCGATCACTTTTCCGACCAACCTGCGCAGCCGCCTGGCGGGGGCCGTCGGCGTGCTCGTGCTGGGCGCCACGATGCTGGCCGGCCCGCTGGCCGTGGACGTGGCCGAGCACGACCTGCGCGCCGTGCTGGGCGCGCAGCAGTATGCCACGCTGTCCGGCGCCGCCGCCTTCCTCGACGATCTGCTGGAAGCGCGCCTGCGCCAGATGGCCGCGCTGGCCGCGGCCATGCCGCCCGACGCCCGCCAGGACCCGCGGCGCCTGCAGGCCTGGCTCGCGAGCCGCACGGCCGACGTGGGCGACGACTTCCTGAACATTGCCGCGTTTGCCCGCAATGGCGAACTGGTGGCGTCGGGTGCTTCCCTGCCGGCCGCCCAGCCGCTGACGGCCACGGGCCGCCCGTACTTCGAAGAAACCCTGCTGCGGGGCCGCGGCATCGTGTCCGACCCCCTGCAGAGCCGCCTGTCCGGCGCGAACATGGTGCTGGTGACGGCGCCCGTGTTCGACGACCACGGCGAGATCGTCTACGTGCTGACGGGCCGCATCGATCTGCAGCATGCGCGCTTCCTCCGCCAGGTCGACGCCCTGCGGCCGGGCAGCACCGGCTATCTGTTCCTGATGTCGGCGGACGGCACGCTGATCGATGCCCCCGCGAAGGAACGCCAGGCGCCCCCGCACGCCGACCAGCCCGGCCTCGCGCGCGCCCTGCACGGTTTCGAGGGCTGGCTGATCGGCGGCGACCGCGCGGGGGGCGCCATCGTCACCTACAAGCGCCTCGCGACGACCGGCTGGATCCTCGGCGCGCGCTATCCCGAGGCGGAAGCGTTCGCGCCGCTCGCGCGGGTGCGGCGCACGGTGCTGGTCGTCGCGGCCATCCTCGCGCTGGTCGCGGGCACGTTCGCGTGGTGGCTCGTGCGCCGCGGCCTGAGTCCTCTGGACACGCTGCGCCGCAACGTGGCCGCCGTGCGCCACGAAGGCGCGGGCAGCGAGGTGCTGGCGCTCGCCCGCAACGACGAGATCGGCGAACTGGGCCGCGCCTTCCACGATCTCGTGCAGGCGCGCGGGCGCGCGGCCGCCCGCATGCGCGCGATCGCGGACAACGTCCCCGCCGTGATCGCCTATGTCGACCGCAACGAACGCTTCGAATTCACCAATGCCGGCTTCGACCGCATGATCGGATCCGAGCCGGACGCGTTCATCGGGCGCACCGTGCGCGAAGCGCTGGGAGAAGCCGGCTACAGCCGCCTGGAACCGCTGATCCGCGCCGCGCTGCACGGCGAGCGTGGCCACGTGGAAGACGTGCGCAGCGACGACGCCAAACGCCACCAGATGATCGACACGATTCCCGACATCGATGCGGACGGCAAGGTCGTCGGGTTCTTCGTGATGGCGATGGACATCAGCGAGCGCAAGGAAGCGGAACTGGCGCAGGCGGCCAGCGAGCAGCGCCTGCGCCTGATCGCGGACAACCTGCCGGTGCTGATCTGCTACATCGACCGCAACCACCGCATGGGCTTCGGCAACGCGACCTTCCAGGCGTGGCTGGGCCTGGACCCGGTCCGCCTGCCCGGCATGCACTTGCAGGACGTGCTGGGCAAGCCCGCCTACGACGCGGCCCGGCCGCGCCTGAAGCAGGCGTTCGAAGGCGTCGGCGCCACGTTCGAGATGCCGCTGCAGGCGCTGGGGCGGCACCGCATCCTCGAATGGACGTTCGTCCCGGACGTGCAGGCGCAGGGCAGGGTGAGCGTCGCCGTCGCGGGCGTGTATGCGCTCGCGCACGACATGACGCGGGTGAAGGAAGCGGAAAGCCGGCTCGTGCAGATGGCCCGCTTCGACAGCCTGACCGGCATCGCCAACCGCCGCCTGTTCGGCGAGCTGCTGGGCCAGGCGCTGGAACGCGTGCGCCGCCAGCGCCAGGTGATGGGCCTCGCCTACCTGGACATCGACCACTTCAAGTCCATCAACGACACGTGGGGCCACGGGGTCGGCGACGAGGTGTTGAAGGAATTCGCCCAGCGCCTGGCCGGCTGCGTGCGTGTCACGGACACGCCGGCCAGGCTGGCGGGCGACGAATTCGTCGTCCTGCTGGAAGACGTCAAGGGCGTCGACGAGGCGGAGCGGATCGGCGCCAAGATCGTGGACGCCATCCGCAAGCCGTTCGCGACGGGGGCCGGCCCGCTGGACGTCACGGCCAGCGTGGGCATCGCGCTCGTCCACGGCGCGGACGGCCCGCTGCCCACGCAGGACCAGGTGCTGGGCTGGGCCGACACGGCGCTGTACGCGGCCAAGCACGGCGGCCGCAACCGCTGCGTGGTGCGCACGGCGGAGGAGGCGGCCGGCGAGCCTGTGAAGTAGTTATTGCGGGGCGGGCTGCGTGGCCACCAAGGTGCGCTGCACCCAGCCGCCGGAGACGTTCTCGCCGTCGATCTTGACGAAGCCATCCCGCTCTTCGCCGGTGGCGATCGCTTCTTCCGACCGCTTCAGCGTCCCCATGACCTTGCTGCTCGAGCGCGGTTCCGTGTACACCTTGACGGTCGCCAGGCGCGCATACACGCTGGCGCCGGCCGTCACGGGCACGCCCTCGCGGGTGGACGCCTGGGCGTTGACCTTGCTGGCCGCGCTGCTGGTGCGCACGAGGCTCGGCTCGTTGCGGATCCGCGCCACGATACGGTTGTAGTTGTCGAGCAGGCTGGCCGCGACCATCTTGCCTTCCGGCGTATTCGTGTAGCCGCCCAGGCGCGAATAGTCGCCGCCGCCCCAGCTCCAGCCGGAAATGCCGAAGTCGGTCTTCGTCGCGACGCCTTCTTCCGCCGCCACCTGGATGCCGGACCGGACGTCCGCGATCAGCAGGCTCGTCTGCGCTTCCTTGAACTTGAGGTTGCCCGCGATGCCGCCCGCGATCCGGCCCAGGCCGCCCAGCAGGCGTCCGCCGTAGTCCGAGATCGCGCCGCCGATGCCGCCCGTGTTGGCGGCGGCAAACTGCACGTTCGGCGTCATCACGAAGTCGGCCGCCTGCAGCTGGCCCTTGCCGACGTTGCTGCCGCCCAGCATCTCGCCATTCGCGGCCAGCGCACGTTCCTGCTGCAGGTTGGCCATCGCCGCGCCCCGTTCCACGACCTGGAAGCAGTTCGATTGCTGGATCATGATGCGCAGCAGCGCCACCGGCGACCCGAGCCCGTAGCTCTGCAGCGCATGCGCACTGTCGCTCTGGGCTTCCGTGACGGCGATGGTGCCGAGCGGGCGGTCGCAACGCTCGACTTTGGAGCTGGTGTCCTGGGCGTGCAGGGGCGTGGCGGCCGCGAGCAGGGCGGCAATAATGGAGATCCGGATTGGCTTCATGACCCTTGTAAGTGAACAATGAGAAGGAAGGCACGCGGAGCGTGCCTAAGACCTTTGTTCATTTTACAAGTGTGTATTGCGTTGTAATCTCACCAACTTTCACAGATCCCCATTTTTCGGACACAATCGTCAGATACCAGTGGGATAAGTTTCGGGCGGTTCCTCCGCGTGCCAGCCGCCGCCCGGGTCGAGCGGCTGCACGGCCGTCGTGTGGTCGATGTGGATCACGGCGTCGAACTGACGCGCCATGCGGGCGGCAAAATAATGGCTGTGGCGCTCCGTGCGGGGCAGGTAGATGACGCCGATGGCCCGTTCCAGCCGCCGCTCCTCCATCGTGGCGCGCACGCTCTCGTCGACCCCGTCCCGCAAAGGTAGCAGGAAGCGGGGGATGCCCGTTTCGTGCAGCAATTCCTCGTAGCTGCCCGGCATGCCCGGCCGGACACGCTTGTGCTCGGCCGGCGCATCCCATTCCGACGCGGCCGTGACGAAGCCGTCGTACGTGGAAAACCCGATCAGCCGGGTCTGCCCATCGTATTCCTTGCGCGCCAGTTCGCCGACGTTCCACTCGCCCATTTCTCCCATTTCCGTCGCGCGGGCGTCGCCGATGTGGGAGTTGTGTTCCCAGACGACGATTTTGGCCGGCTCCCCATCCCTCGACAGGTGGCGGGCGAGTGCGTCCAGCGTCTCCGCCATATGGCTGTCGCGCAGGTTCCACGACGACACCCGGCCCCGGAACATCGTCCGGTAGTATTCCTCCGCATTCTTGACGAGCCGGGCATTCTGCTGGGCATAGAAAAACGCTTCCTCGTCGCCGTCGCGGTGCATGTAGTCGCTGGCCCGCTGCTGTAGCTGGCGCAATTGTTCGAGAACACCTTGTTCGCACGATGCGGACAGGTCGAGGCTCGCCGTGTAGCCGTAGTGTTGGCTGTCCTCGTGGTAATGGTCGAAGCAGGCGTAGCGCTCGCGCGCCTGGCGCGCCGCGTTGGGGTCGACCTGGTCGAGATAGCGCAGTACTTCCTCGATCGACGTGAACATGCTGTACAGGTCGAGGCCGTAGAAGCCGACCTGCGGTCCGGACGTCTTTTCGTTGTGGTGCCGCAGCCACTGGACGAACGCGGCGACGTCCGTGTTCCGCCACATCCAGTTCGGAAAGCGCTGGAAGCCGGACAAGGCCTCGTCGGCATTGCGGTCGTCGCCGCGGCCGCGGACGTAGCGGTTGACGCGGTAGGCGTCCGGCCAGTCGGCCTCGACGGCCACGGCGTGGAATCCCTTGTCCTCGATCAGGCGCTGGGTGATGCGCGCGCGTTCCTCGTAGAACTCGTGGGTCCCGTGCGTCGCTTCGCCCAGCAGGACGAAGCGGGCATCGCCCACGAGGTCGAGCAGGGCGTCGTAGTCGCGTTCGCCGCCCGTCAAAGGACGCGCGGCGTTGCGGAGTGCGGAGAGGGTCTGCGGCGTCGCCATGACCACCTCAGTGCAGCCAGCGGCTGCTGGTGCGCGGGCGCGCGGCGTCGCGCGGCACGGCGCCCCGTTCGATGAACGCCTTCATGCGCGCCAGGTCGTCGTCCATCTGCGACTTCGGATCGGAGCCGAGCAGCGTGGCGAGACCGTGGCCGACGGCGCCTGCCGGCGGGGTATAGGACATGCGCACGGTAACGCGCGTGCCGCCGCGATGCGGTTCGAACTGGATCGAGCCGCTTTGCGGGATTTCGGCGCCCGCCTCGCTGCGCCATGCCAGGCGGTGCGGCCGGGTTTGCTCGGTGAGCACGGCATTCCATTCGAACTCGCTGCCGCCCGGGCCGCGCACGACCCAGTGCGAGCGGCCGCGGCCCAGGTCGCGCACCTCGACGACGTGGGACATGAAGTGCGGGAAGTTTTCGTAATGGGTCCACACGTCGTACACGTCGTCCGGCGCGGCGTCGATGTGGATCGACTTGCTGAAGTCGATGGTCTGGTCCATGCCGATGCCGCGGCCGCGCAGCATGCCCAGCAGCGGCTGGTTGGTGGCGCTGCGGGCCAGCAAGGCGGCCCCGGCCAGGCCCAGCATCCATGCCAGCGGCGAGCGCCGGCTCAGGGCATACAGGGCCAGCAGGCCGCCCCCGGCCAGCGCCGAATTGCGCGCGGACGGCGTCCATTCGCCACCCGGGCCCGCCTGCAGGGCGCCGCGCATGCGTGAACCCACGTCGTGTGCCAGCGCGCGCCCCTTGTCCATGCCGTTGCCGATGCGGCCGCCGCCTTCATCGGCCGCGCTGCCCAGCGCCTGCCGCGCCTTGTCCATGCCGCTGCCGACGGCGTCGCCCGCTTTCGCCAGCGTGTCCTTCGCCTTGTCGAGGCCGGCGTCGAGTGCCTCGCTGGCGGCATGGCCCATGCGCTCCAGCGCCGAGCCCGAGCGGGCCGCACCGTCCGGCCGCACCTTGTCTGCCATGTCACCCGCCACCTCGGCCGTCCGGTCGCGCAACTCGTCGCCGACGGAGCCGATGCGCGCGCCCGCGCCGCGCCACACGTTCCCCAGTGCGCTGGACGTGCGCGCACCCGCGTTGCGCACGGCCGCGGCCGATTGCGCGCGCCGCGCGCCGCCGCGGTCCGGGTCGAGCATGTACATCAGCAGGGCGCCTGCGGCGGCGCCGCCGATCCACTTCGCGATTTCATAGCCTGTGTCCGTCGTGTTTTTCATGATTGGCTCCTCCGGTTGGTCTGGACCCGGCCGCCGCCTCGTCATGCCAGGCGGTAGCCAGCAAATCCTGCACTTCCTCGTCGCTGGTCTGTTCGAACGCGTCGTACCACTGCCCGACCGCGCGGAAGTGGAGCGGGGTCGACAGGCACACGAGTTCGTCGACGCGGGGCGCGAGCGCGGCCGCCGTGTCGGGTGGTGCGACGGGGATCGCCAGCACCAGCTCGCGGGGACCCAGCCGGCGTGCCACTTCGATCGCAGCCAGCATCGTGGACCCCGTGGCGACGCCGTCGTCGACGAGGATCGCGCTGCGTCCCGCGAGGTCGAGCGGCGGCCGGCCCCCGCGGTAGGCGCGCTCGCGCCGCTGCAGTTCGGCCAGCTCGCGTGCCGTCACCGCTTCCACGTCCTGGGCGGTGACGCCCATCAGGCCGGGCACGCCGGGCTGCAGCACGCGCACGCCCCCGCTGCCCACGGCGCCCATCGCGAATTCCTCGTGGCGCGGCATGCCGAGCTTGCGCACGAGGAGGACGTCGAGGGCGATGCCGAGCCGCTGCGCGACGGCGAACCCGACCGGTACGCCGCCGCGCGGGAGTGCCAGCACGATGGCGTCCGGGTGCCGGGCATAGGCCGCGAGCCGCTGCGCCAGCAGCCGGCCCGCTTCGGTGCGATTCTTGAAATGACGGATGTCGGCCATGATGCGCACAATTCTTCAGAATCTCCGTGGTCGCGCCATGGGCGCAGCATAAGCGCGGACGCGGGCGGCCCGCAGGCCGTCCGCTCGCGTGCCACGCCATGCGCTATCGGATCCTTACTGGATCGTCAGCTGGCGCGCGGTGCCGCCCGCTTTCTTGGGCAGCGAGAGCATCAGGACGCCGTCCTCGAGCCGCGCCTGCGCGCTGGCATCGTCGACCTCGGAGGGCAGCGTGAAGCTGCGCTGGTACTTGCGCGTCGAGCGCTCAGAATACACCACCTGTTCGCCCTGGCGCTGTTCGTTTGCCTGCTGACACTCGCCCTCGATGGTGACGCGCTGGCCGTCGATCGATACGTGCACGTCCTCCTTCTTGACACCCGGCAGCTCGGCCTTCACCTCGAAGGTTTTTTCCGTCTCGCTGACGTCCAGGCGCGGCATGCCGACGTCCTCGCCGGCCCAGCGGCCCTGGGCGAGCGGGGCGAAGAAGTCCTGGAACATGTTTTCGACCATGCGGCCGAACTGGTCTTCCATGACGCCGGGACGGAATGTCGACAGCGGCGTCGTGCCTCTTCTGATCAGGTTCATGATAGACCTCCCTTTTAAGAATGATGTCGGCGGCGCGCGAGGCCCCGCCAATCCCATTTATAGGGCGGTCGAAATCGGTTTGCAAGGGCGTTCCAATTCGTGCGCGAAGGCCCCGGGCGGAACCTTGAGGCAGGACAGCAGGCGAACGAAAGCGGGGAATTTTTACGGATCGCCCCGGTCCATGACAGTGTGCGGGCCGGGGCGGAAGCAGGCCTCAGCCGAGGTTGCGCCGGTGGAAGCGCAGGTGGTCTTCGACGAAGGTCGAGATGAAGTAATAGCCGTGGTCGTAGCCAGGATGGCGGCGCAGTTCGAGCGGCTGGCCCACGGCGCGGCACGCGTCCTCGAACGCGTCCGGGTACAGTTGTTCGGCCAGGAACTTGTCGGCGAGGCCCTGGTCGATCAGGATGCCTTTCGGGAAGGGCGGGGCGTCGGCACACGCCATCAGTTCGGTCGCATCGTAGACGCGCCACGCGTCGCGGTCCGGGCCGAGGTAGCCCCCGAACGCCTTCTCGCCCCACGGGCAGCGCGACGGCGCGGCGATGGGGGCGAAGGCCGACACGGAGCGGAACAGGTGGGGGTTGCGCAGCGCCAGCATCAGCGCGCCGTGGCCGCCCATCGAGTGGCCGAAGATGCCCACGCGGGCCGGGTCGGCCGGCAGCGTGGCCAGCACGAGCTCGCGCAGTTCGAGGATGTGGCTGTACATGCGGTAGTGGGTCGACCACGGTTCGCGCGTGGCGTCCACGTAGAAACCGGCGCCGGCGCCGAAGTCCCAGTTGTCCGTCTCGCCGGGCACGCCGGCGCCGCGCGGGCTCGTGTCGGGGGCGACGAGGATCAGGCCTTCCTGTGCCGCCACGCGCTGGGCGCCGGCCTTGATCATGAAGGTCTCTTCGGTGCAGGTCAGGCCGGCGAGGTAGAACAGGACGGGCAGGCGCTTGCCTTGCGCGCCGGGAGGGAGGTACACGGAAAAACGCATCGGCAGGCCGATGGCCGCGGAGTCGTATTTGTAGAAGCGCTGGACGCCGTCGAAACAAACGTGTTCGCTGAGGAGTTCGGGCATGGCTCGGTCCATCGGTATGGTTGGCTGATCGAAAGCGCAAGTATGCCCGGTCCCGTGGCAGGCCGCTACTCCGCTTCAGATCAGGCCGAGCGCCCCCAGCACGGCGCCGGCCGCGAGCAGCCACAGCAGATGGAGGCGCGTGCGCCAGATGACCAGGCCGCTGACGACCGCCGTGAGCCACAGGGGCCAGTTCGCCAGGACGGCGGACGTGATCGGGGCATCGGCGCCGGTACCGGCTGCGGCATGGGCGCCGGCGGAACTGGCCATGATCCAGGCCGTGGACAGCAGCAGCGCGATCACGATGGGCGCCATGCCCTGCTTGAAGGCCCGGACGGTCCGCAGGTCGCGGTTGCGGTGGCCCCAGCGGGCCGCCGTGTACGTGATGATGGTGGAGGGCGTCATGATGCCGACCATCGTGACGAGCACGCCGGACAGCGCGGCCGCCGTGCTGCCGGCGTTCATGCCGACGTGCCACCCCATCAGGGCGACGAACAGGACGTTCGGGCCCGGTGCGGCCTGGGCCAGCGCGATGGACTGGTTGAACTGTTCCTGGGTCAGCCAGTGGTGCTGCTCGACGAGGAAGCGGTGCATCTCGGATGACGTCGAGATGGCCCCGCCGACGGACATCAGCGACATCAGGAGGAAATGGCCGAACAGGCTGAGCCAGTCGGACCAGTCCAGCACGAGGTGCAGGGGCGCGGTCATGATGCGAGCCTGCGCCAGGTGAGGACGCAGCTCAGGCCGCCGAGACCGAACAGCACCCAGGGGAGCGGACACTTCAGGAACGCGACGAGGATGAAGCCGGCCGCGCTGATGGCCAGGCACCAGGGCAGCGGCATCGGGTTTTTCTTCAGCGCGCTTGCCAGGCGCAGGCCCGCTGCACCGATCAGGCCCGCGCAGACGGCGGCCATGCCGTGCAGCGCACCGGCCACGACGGGGCTGTCGGCGAAGCGGTCGTGCAGCACGGCCAGCCCGATGACGAGGATCAGGGGCACGGTCAGCAAGCCGGCGAGCGCGGCGAGGGCACCCGCGATGCCGAAATGGCGGCCGCCGATCATCAACGACAGGTTGACGACGTTCGGTCCGGGCATGATCTGGGCGACGGCCCAGTCTTCGATGAATTCTTCCTGGGTGAGCCAGCGCTTGCGGTCGACGATTTCGCGCTGGACGATGGCCAGCACACCGCCGAAACCCTGCAGGGCCAGCAGGGTGAAGGACACGAACAGGTCGGCGAGGGAGCGGGGACGGTTGGCGGTGGCGGGCGTCTCGGACTGCGGGGAGCTGGGCGGGGCATTCATCCTCCGATTATGGCGCCCCGCCCGGCATCCTGTCCATGCGGCAGTCCGCGGTCCGGCGCTCCGGCGGTCAGCCGCCGCCGATGCCCCGCATCACACGTCCCGTGCCTTCGCATTCGGGACAGATTTTGCCGTCGGCCAGCTTGCCGCTGCCGCCGCAGGTTTCGCACAGGTCTTCACCGGCGCCTGGCGTGCCGGGTTCGGCTTCGTCGCCGGGTTTCAGGTCGGGATCGGGCATTGCGCTCATGGAGTCCTCGTGATGGTGGAATGACGAATCCATTCTAGGCGTAGCGAAAAGGGCGCGGCGCGCGCATGCCGTACGGGTTTGTCATGGAGAATTCACAAACGCGTGCCACATTAAATGAAAATTAATCTTGACTTTAGCCAAAGGTGGGAAATACTCGTTAAGCAGCAATCCCTTCAATCCATCAAAGTCAGGAACTGCGATGAACCAAGACACCCTCGAGCTCGAAGACGGTCAGGTGACCGTTCCCTATCAGCGACGCGATACGCACCAGAAGGATATCGTCGACCTGGGTATTGCGCTCCAGCAGCGCAGCAATACGATGTCGGCCGTGGAATACCTGCGTTCCCAGAATGTCGGCAACGACGTCATCCAACGTGTGCTGACGGAACCGGGCCGTCGGCGTTCATGGTGCAGGTAAGGCCAGCTCGACTTTGTGCACAATCTTGCTCGATTGCATCTTGCATATTTTCTCGATTCGTGCGTCACTTGACTTGGTAACTCATTGATTTTGTGAAGGTTGAGTTTTGCCCACGCAACGGGCAAATTGTTGAAACCCGCATTCCTGCTTGGTTTTGGCATGTCAAGAGGGTGTTTTTCCACAACCTTATACACAGTTTTTGTGGATATCTGAGCAAGCCTTGTTGAAGAGGCAAGCGGAGCGGACGGGGGCCACGAATGGTTCCGCCCGCTGACGCCGTTTTGCCACATTGATATCCGCGCTTGCATAAAGATACTGGACAAATGTACAGTTGAGCATCTATCCTCAACCGCCATGTCCGCCGCCACCGCCACGCCCGTTTCCAATGCCGCCGCGCCCGCCGATCCGTTCGCCGGCCTGAATCCCGAGCAGCGCGCCGCCGTCGAGCACGACGTGGGCGCGGGGATGGTCCGGCCGCTGCTGGTGGTCGCGGGCGCCGGCTCGGGCAAGACGAATACGCTCGCGCACCGGGTGGCGAAGCTGATCCTGGCCGGGAGCGATCCGCAGCGCATCCTGCTGCTGACGTTTTCGCGCCGCGCGGCCAACGAGATGGGCCAGCGTGCCGCCGGCGTGCTGCAGCGCGTGCTGGGCACGTCGACGGCCGTGGGCAGCCTGCCGTGGGCCGGCACGTTCCACAGCATCGGGGCGCGCCTGCTGCGCGAATACGCGGGCCGGATCGGCCTGGAAGCATCGTTCACCATCCACGACCGTGCCGATTCCGAAGACCTGATGGGTCTCGTGCGCCAGGACGTCGGCCTGGGCGCGTCGACGGGCCAGAAACGCTTCCCGCTGAAGGGCACGTGTCTCGCGATCTATTCGCGGGTCGTCAACAGCCGCGAGCCGCTGGCCGACGTGCTGCAGTCGACCTTCCCGTGGTGCAGCGAGTGGGAAGAACAGCTCAAGCGCCTGTTCGGCGCCTACGTGGACGCCAAGCAGGAACAGAACGTCCTCGACTACGACGACCTGCTGCTGTTCTGGGCCGAGATGGCGTCCGATCCGGAACTCGGGCCGGAGCTGGGCGCCCTGTTCGACCACGTGCTCGTCGACGAATACCAGGACACGAACCGCCTGCAGGCCGCGATCCTGCAAGGCATGAAGCCGGACGGGCAGGGCGTGATGGTCGTCGGCGACGATGCGCAGTCGATCTATTCGTTCCGCGGCGCGACGGTGCGCAACATCCTCGACTTTCCGAAGCAGTTCGGCGAGCACACGCGCATGATCACGCTGGACCGCAATTACCGCTCGACGCAGCCGATCCTCGACGCGTCAAACGCCGTCATCGCCGCGGCGCTGGAGCGCCATGCGAAGACCTTGTGGACCGATAAGGTCGCAACGGGCAAGCCGCAGCTCGTGCTGATCCCGGACGAGGCCGAGCAGGCCCGCTGGGTGTGCAACCGCGTGCTGGAACAGCGCGAGGCGGGCATCAAGCTGACACAGCAGGCCGTGCTGTTCCGCGCCGCCAGCCACAGCGCGGCGCTGGAGCTGGAACTCGTGCGGCGGAATATCCCGTTCGTCAAATTCGGCGGCCTCAAGTTCCTGGAAGCGGCGCACATCAAGGACGTGCTCGCCATGCTGCGCTTCGCCCAGAATCCCGCGGGCCGCGTGGCCGGCTTCCGTGTCGTGCAACTGATTCCGGGCATAGGCCCCGCGACGGCCGCCCGGCTGCTCGATGCGGTGGCGGAAGCGGCGGATCCCGTCGCGGCCATCGACGCGTTTCCCGCCCCGCCGCGCGCGCAAGGGGAGTGGGAGCAGTTCACTGCGCTGTTCCGCACCTTGCGCACGACGGGCCTGCGCTGGCCGCTGGAGATCGAACTCGTCCGGGACTGGTATCTGCCGCATCTCGAACGCCTGCACGACGACGCGCCCGTACGCGCCGCCGACCTCGACCAGCTGGTGGCGCTGGCCGGGGGCTATGGTTCGCGCGAGAACTTCCTGACCGAACTGACGCTCGACCCGCCGGAAGCGACGAGCGACCGCGCCGGCCCGCCGCTGCTGGACGAGGATTACCTGATCCTGTCGACGATCCACTCGGCCAAGGGCCAGGAGTGGAAAGCCGTGCACGTGCTGAACGTGGTCGACGGGTGCATCCCGTCCGACATGGCGACGGGCAGCGCCGAGGACATCGAGGAGGAGCGCCGGCTGCTGTACGTGGCGATGACGCGCGCCAAGGAGCACCTGCACCTCATCGTCCCGAACCGTTTCTTCATCAAGCAGCAGGCGCAGATGGGCGACCGCCACGTCTATGCGCAGCGCACGCGCTTCGTCACGCCCGTGATGCTCAAGCATTTCGAGGAATGCGTGTGGACGAACGCGGAGACGTTGCAGGTACGCAAGCCGATGCCGGACAGCGTCCGGATGATGGTGCGCGAACGGGCGCGCAACGCCTGGAAGTGAAAATAACGGCAAGATGACGGCAAAAGTGGGCAGAATCGGAACAGCGTGACAAAGTTATCCCCGTTGGGTCGATTTTGTAGGAATTTGCCTAATTCCCAGTGCCTGCTTAAAACACGGGCACTGATAAGTCTTTGATTTTATTGGGTTTCGATTTTGCCCGTTCAATGGGCAGTTTGTTGAAACCCGCATCAATACTGGGCTTCCGGCTTGTCAAGAGGCGCTTGTCCACACAGTTATCCACATTTCTTGTGGATATTAAAATTAATCCCGTCGAATCAATGCCTTAGGGTGGGGACTTGATGCTGCATCGAGATTTATGTCCCGCTGAGGCCGTATCAATCCAGCAATGCACGGAGGGTAACCAGCGCCTCCAGCGCGCCCATCGCCACCCCGACACCCCGGCCGGGACGGACAGCGGGCTCGCGCGGGTTGATGCGCACGAGCGGCACGCCCTGTGCTTCGCACATGTGTCGCACGGAAGGCACGTCCGTGCCCGCGCCCAGTTCGATGACGACGAGGTTGCCGACCTGCGCGCGCCAGTGCTCCAGGCGGGCGTACTGCGCTTCCGTGCGCGCGTCCAGCCAGCGGCTGTCGCCGAACATCAGGATGTTCGGCCGCGCCAGCGCGCCGCAGTGCGGGCAGCGGGGCAGCGGCGGCGTCATCAGGCAGGTGGCCGGATCGATACAGGGATCAACGAGGGGCGCGACGGCATCGGCCGGCCAGATGGCGTCGCTGCACGGGCGCGTGCATTGCAGGTGATGGATGGAGCCGTGGCATTCGACGAGACGGTCGTCGCCGAAGCCGGCGCGCTGGAACTGCCCGTCCACGTTGCTCGTGAAGACGAAGGCGCCGTGCTTCAGGCGTTCTCCGATGTTGCGCAGGATCGCGAAGCCCGCGTGCGGGACCGTGGCGCGGTACAGTGCAAGGCGGTGGCCGTAGAAGCCCCAGGCCAGTTCCGGATGGCTGTCGAAGTTGCGCGGATTCGCGATCTCGACGAAACGGATGCCCAACGCGGCTAGCGGCGGATAGGCGCGCCAAAAGCCATGGTCGCCGCGGAAGTCGGGCAGGCCGGAATCGACGCCGATGCCGGCGCCGGCGCCGATCAGGAGACCGTCCGCGGCGCGCAGCAGCGCGGCGGCCCGGGCCAGCTCGCTGCTGCTCATGCGGCGTCCCCCTCGTCGATGCGACGTTGCAGGTGTTCCAGCGCGGCCAGGAAGCGTTCGGCGGCGAGGCCCGGCGGCCACGGTTCCCACGGCGCGCAGCCGTAGACGGCCACGAGCGGATCCTCGTCCAGCACGGCGGAGCGGATCTTCAAGGTCGTGCGCACTTCCTGCTCGGACCAGCCCGCCACGTGCACGGCTTCGCTGGCGGCGGCCAGGCGGTCGGCGCGCTTGTGGAGCTGGTGCTCGGCGGGCGTCCACGCGGGCAGGCGATAGCGCAGGAACACGGCCTGTTCCAGGCGCCGCGTGAGGGCGCGGAAACCTTCGCCGAGAAACGGCTTGATCGGGGAGACGGCGTCGAAGCCGAGCAGGCCTTCCTCCGCGTCGTGCAACAGTTCGCGCAGCTCGACGACGGGGGCGAGCGGCGTGGGCGAGGCCAGGCGCCGCAACAGCATGACGGCGATCGAATGCTGGGCCACGGACAGCGGCAACGGCCAGGCGGAGTGTCCGCCCCAGCGGTAGGTGCGCGCGAGGCCGAGGGCGAGGTCGCTGTCGTCCCAGTCGAACGGCGTCGGATTCAACAGGTCGAGCCGCTTGCCGGACGGCATGCGGACCCAGGCGCGCATATCGGGCGCCATGTCAGCGGTGGCGTGAAACGGTGGACATGGCCCCGATTCTACACGGCCGCGCCGGCCGACCCCGGCCGGATTGACGTGGCCGAACACAGGGCCCCGTTCGCGGTGTAGAGTAGGCTGCGGCCGGGCGGGGGCCCGGCGATCCGGAGTGGCGCTTCATGGGTGAACACGGGAAACGAATCGAGTGCGACGTCCTCGTCGTGGGCGGCGGTATCAACGGCGCCGGCATCGCGCGCGACGCGGCCGGGCGCGGCC
The DNA here is from genome assembly GCF_900101265.1 of Massilia sp. PDC64. GTDB lineage: Bacteria > Pseudomonadota > Gammaproteobacteria > Burkholderiales > Burkholderiaceae_D > Telluria. Next base: position 144,753 of record NZ_FMZS01000011.1, on the reverse strand, counting down.
TGCGCGTCGTGCTGTGCGAAAAGGACGACCTCGCCCAGCACACGTCGTCCGCGTCCAGCAAGCTGATCCATGGCGGCCTGCGTTATCTGGAGCAATACCATTTCGGGCTCGTGCGCAAGGCACTGGCGGAGCGCGAAGTGCTGCTCAAGAGTGCGCCGCACATCATCCGCCCGCTGCGCTTCCTGATGCCGCATGCTCCGGGGCAGCGCCCGGCCTGGATGATCCGCGCCGGCCTGTTCCTGTACGACCACCTGGCGAAGCGCGACTTCCTGCCGGCTTCCGGCATGGTGTCGCTGCGGGACACGCCGGCGGGCCCCGCGCTGCAGCCCCGCTTCACGCGGGCGTTCGCGTATTCCGATGCGTGGGTCGACGACGCGCGCCTCGTCGTGCTGGCGGCGCTCGATGCGCGCGAACGGGGCGCGACGGTCCTCACGCGCATGCGCTGCGCACGGGTAAGGCGCGATGCGAAGCGGTGGGAGGCCGACCTCGAGGGCCCGGACGGCGCCGTCCACGTGCATGCGCGCTGCCTCGTGAACGCGGCCGGGCCGTGGGCGGGCAGCTTCCTGCAGGCGACGGGAGCCGGGCCCGCGCGTCCGCTGCGGCTCGTGAAGGGCAGTCACATCGTCGTGCCGCGCCTGTTCGACGGCGACCAGGCATTCCTGCTGCAACAGCCGGACGGCCGCATCGTGTTCGCGCTGCCGTACGAGGGCGCATTCACGCTGGTGGGCACGACGGACGTCGACTACGACGGGCAGGACGTCGACCGCGTCGCCATCAGCCCTGCGGAAACGGCCTATCTGTGCGATGCCGTGAACCGCTGCTTCGAGCGCCGCGTGATGCCGGACGACGTGGTGTGGAGTTATGCGGGCGTGCGCCCGTTGATCGCGGAGAGCGGCGGCAGCGCGTCGTCTGCCAGCCGCGACTACCGCTTCGAGCACGACACGGCCGGCGGTGCGCCGCTGCTGTCCGTGTTCGGGGGCAAGGTGACGACGTTCCGCAAGCTCGCGGAACAGGCCGTCGACTGGATGGGCCCCGTGCTGGGTCGCCAGGTGCCGGCGTGGACGGCGCACGCCTGCCTGCCGGGCGGCGACTTGTACGGCAAGGAACCCGTCGCCCGCGCCGTGCCGGAATACGAGGCGTGGGTGCGCACGCGCCGCCAGCAATTCGCCTGGCTGCCCGAAGGCTTGCTGACGCGCTATGCCCGCAGCTACGGCACGCGGCTGTCCGCGCTGCTGGCCCACTGCCGCACCCGCGCCGATCTGGGCGAGGAAATCGTGCCGGGCCTGTACGAGGTCGAGGCCGACTACCTCGTGCGCCAGGAATGGGCGTGCAGCGCCGACGACATCCTGTGGCGCCGCACGAAGCTGGGCCTGCACGTGGCGCCGGGGGCTGCCCAGCGCCTCGATGCGTGGCTGACCGCGCGGCGCCGCGCTACGGTCGCCGCGCAGTAAGTCAGCTTATTGCGCGTTCTTCGCCAGCCACGCGTCGATCTCCGGCAGGCGCGCCGTGTTCACCTGGATGCGGTCCTTGATGGCCGCGATGGCTGCCTCGACGTCGCCGCGCGAGCCCGGCGCCAGGTTCGCCTGCGCGTACCTGCCCAGCTTGTCGACCATCGCCGGATCCGACGATCCCGTCGCGAGGCGCGCCAGGTAGCGGCTGCGCGAGCTTGCATCCACGCGCTCGTTGATCTTCGCGAGGTTCGCGATGGCGAAGTCGAACGCCATGTCCGGATAGCGCATGGCCACTTCCGAAATCATCTCGGCGCTGATCGTGAGGCCCGGTTCGTCCGTCAGCGCCAGCTGCAGCGCGCGCATGGCGAGGGCGCGGTCTTCCGTCGCGGCCAGCAGCGTGTAGCGCTGGTCGCGCACGAGCGGCGTCGTCTCGTTGCGGGCGGCCAGGTGCAGCTGGTCCCACATGGCGGCGTCCGCATGCTGGGCGACGACGCCCATCACGGTCTTGCGCAGCGGGCCCGGCACGGCATTGGCGTCCGTCGCCAGCGCGGCGTAGCGGCGGCGCGCCTCGGCGATGACGGTGGCGTCACCCAGGTCGCTCAGCACGACAATCAATTGTTCGCGCAGGTTGGCGACGGACGACGCCTCGCCCGGTTGCGCGTTCCAGCCGACCTGCGCCATCAGCGGCGCCAGGCGCGCGATGGCGAAAGAGTCGAACCGCTTCTGGCGCGTCGCGTCGCCGCCTCCAGCCTGCTCCAGGTAGCGCTTGTGGATGCCGTCCAGCAGGCCCGCGATGCGCGTCCACACGGCCGGATCGGCACCGGCCGGCGTCGCCTTCACGAGGTCCAGCACGTCGGACGCCGGCTGCAGGCCGGCCTGGCCGAGGGCGCTGCTGTCGGCCAGCAGGCCGATCTGGTCGATCGGGGCCAGGCTGGCGAAGCGCGTGGCCAGCTGGGCGAAATCGGCCGACGAGTACAGCGTGCGGTAATAGCCGCTCTGGCCCGCGTTGACGATGACGGCGCCGCAGCCGGGTACCGTGATCGTGCCTTTGCCGCCGGTGACGAGCGTGCTTGCCTGCTTCTTGCTGCCGGCGATCTGCGCGATGACGGGCACGCGCCACGCGAGGGGCGCCTTGTCCGCGCGGTCGCGCGTGAATTCGGCCTGCGTCAGCGGCACGGTCGTCGCATTGTTCTGGCACACCGGCTCGCCCACCTTGATGAGCGGGACACCCGGCTGCAGCGTGAAATCGTGGGCGATCGCGGTGACGGGCTTGCCGGCCGCCTTTTCGATCTGCTTCCACAGGTCGTCCGACACCGTGTTGCCGTACGCATGGGCCTTCATGTACGCGCGCACGCCATTGCGCCAGGCGTTTTCGCCCACATAGGCTTCCAGCATGCGGATGACGGATTCGCCCTTCGAGTACGTGATCTCGTCGAACGCCTGGTTGGCCTGTTCGACCGTCTCCACGTGCTGCACGACGGGGTGCGTGCCGGCGACGGAATCGCGCCGCATCGCGCTCTCGCGCACCCCGACGGCGCCCAGCTGCGTGTTCCATTCCGGATGCAGGCGCGCCGTCGTGCGGCTCTCCATCCACGACGCGAAGCCTTCGTTCAGCCACAGGTCGTCCCACCAGCGCATCGTCACGAGGTCGCCGAACCACTGGTGCGCCATCTCGTGCGCGGCGGTGGCGAAGATCTCTTCGCGGTCGTGCTGCGTGGCGATCGCCGGGTCGAGCAGCAGGGCGTATTCGAACGTGAAGATCGCGCCCCAGTTTTCCATCGCGCTGAAGAACTGGCTGCGGCCCGCGCCGGCCACGTTGTCCAGCTTCGGCAGCGGGTAGCGCACGCCGAAATAATCGTTGTACTCGCGCAGGATCGCCTGCGAGGACTCCAGCGCGAACTTCGCCTGCGGCAGTGCGCCGCGGCGGGTGACGACGCCGATCTCCGTGCCGTCCACCTTCGCGGCGGCCCGTTCGAAGTCGCCGAGCGCGAAGAACAGCAGATAGGTCGACATCTTCGGCGTGGTCGCGAAGCTCACGCGCTTGCGGCCGTCCGGCAGGGTCTCCGTTTTCGTCGCCGGCATGTTACTGACGGCCATCTGGGCCGCCGGCACGACGACGTCCAGCGCAAAGCTCGCTTTATAGGCCGGCTCGTCCCAGGACGGAATCATGCGGCGTGCGTCCGAGTTCTCGAACTGCGTGTACAGCGCACGCTGCTGCTTGCCGTCCGCGCCGGGATAGTCCAGCGAGAACAGCCCGACGGCCTGCGTGCCGATCACGCCCGTGTACTCCATCGCCAGGTGGTACATGCCGGGTGCGATCGGCTGGGCGAACGTGAACGTGGCGGTTTGCGCGTCGTTGTCGACGGCGGCCGTTCCTTCGCGTTCCGCGCCGCCCGCGGCCGGGGCCAAGGTCACTTTCGAGAACTTCAGGTCGGCCGCGTTCAGCGTGATCGTGTTCGTCGCCCTGGTCACGTTGATCGTGACGACGGCGCGGGCGCCGAACGAGGCGTTGGCCGCGTCCGGCGTCAGCGAGATCCGGTAATGCGTCGGGACGACGCCGCGCGGCAGTTGCGTGGTGGTGTCGGCAGTCGCCGTCGCGCCGGCGGCGCGGGTGGGCGCGGCGCTGGCGTGAAAGGCGGGCGCCGTCGCAAGGGTAAGGGCGACGGCCGCGGAAAGCAGCTTGCGGTGCATGGAAATCCTATCGTGTATGTATGTCGGATCCGCGCGTGTTCGCTGGTTGGGCGCGCGCGGCCAATCCCGGAATCTACGGTCAACGGCGCGCACTGTCAAATGAGCAAGTGGAGAGGAAATGCGCGGGATGGGCTATGATCGCGGCGACACCGACGGAGGAGACGAGCAATGAAACTGTACACGAGCAGCCGCGCCCCGAACCCGCGCCGCGTGCTGATGTTCATGGCCGAGAAGGGCATCGCGAACATCGCGACCGTGCAGATCGACCTGGGCAAGGCCGAGCACCGCAGCGAGGCGTTCGCGGCGCTGAATCCGATGGCCCAGGTGCCGGTGCTGGAACTGCCCGACGGCCGCACCCTGGCCGAGACGCGCGCCATCTGTACTTACCTGGAGGGGAAGTATCCGAACCCGAACCTGATGGGCGAGGATTTCGAAGAGCGGGCGTTCATCGAGATGATGGACCGCCGCTGCGAACTGCAGCTGTTCCTGCGCATCGCCAACTGCGTGCGCCACACGCATCCTGGCCTCGCGCCCCTGGAGCAGCCGCAGTTCCCCGACTTCGGCGCGGCGCAGGGCGCGAAGGTGCGCGAGACGGCGCGCTGGCTCGACGGCGTGCTGGCGGACCGCGACTACGTGGCGGGCGAGCGCTTCACGATCGCCGACATCACGGCGTTCTGCGCGCTGGAGTTTGCGCGCGGGTTGATGAAGTTCAGGCCCGCGGACGAGGGCCTGACGAATCTGCAGGCGTGGCGCGACCGGATCGCGCGGCGCCCGAGCGCGCAGGTAGTCTGATCACCCCACGCGCTTGTACCAGGGGCGATCGCCCTCGATCGCCTGGTACGTGCCCGCATATGCGTCGGACACGGCCAGCGGCCGGTCCAGGCACAGCACGCCGAAGCGCGCGAGGCTGTCGTGGAACAGCCGCAGCACGCGCTGGCGCAGCACGGGGCCGAAGTCGGACAGCGCGCCGCAGCACAGGATCGCCTGGAATTCGTTGAACGACGCGTCCGTCACGAGGCTGTACTGCGACCACGTGATGCGCCGGCGCAGCTGCGGCTGCAGGCGCGCCTGGCCGTCGTGCACTTCGAAGTACGTCGACAGCGCGGCATGGCCGCCGCTGGCCGCGTAACGGGTCTGCGCCGCGTCCAGCTCGGCCACGGGCAGCCAGGCGTCCTGCATCTCGGCCACCAGTTCCTCGTTGGCGAGCGTCGCGTGGATGTCCAGCTTGCCCAGCACGCCTTCTTCCGCCAGCACGATGGCGAGGCCCCACGCTTCGCCGACGCCCGCGCATTCCGCCAGCCACACGCGCGGCACGGGCCACGCCCGCAGCGCCGGCGCGAGGACGGTCCGCAGGCGCTGCGTGTGGCCCGTGTTCTCGAACAGGTCGACGGGCTGCGGCGCGAGCGTGCGCAGCAGCGCGGAAGCCGCGCCCGGCGCGTGCAAGACTTTTTCCTGCAGCCCGGACAGCGTGGTCGCGCCGTGCGCGCGCATGGCGTCGGCCAGCCGGCGGCGCAGGTAGGCCCGGTCGTAGCCACGGAACTCGTGGCCGAAGCGCTGGAACAGCGCCTCCAGCAACAGCTCCGTCTCCAGCTCCTCGACCGCGAGCCCGGCCGCGAGGCCGGTCCAGGGACTCGATACTGGCGCCATCAGTGCAGCCAGACCCGCATCATCGACAGCAGCTGGGCCACGTCGACCGGCTTGGTGATGTAGTCCGAGGCGCCCGCGGCGATGCACTTGTCGCGGTCACCCTTCATCGCCTTCGCGGTCAGCGTGATGATCGGCAGCGACTTGAATTTCGGGATGCGGCGGATGGCGCGCATCGTGTCGTAGCCGTCCATCTCCGGCATCATGATGTCCATGAGGACGATCTCGATGGTCGGATCCTTTTCCAGCACCTCGATGCCGTCGCGGCCGTTCTCGGCGAACAGCACCTGCATCTGCTGGCGCTCCAGCAGCGAGGACAGGGCGAAGATGTTGCGCAAGTCGTCGTCGACGATCAGCACCTTGCGGCCGGCGAGGCCGCCGTCCGCCGCGTGGATCTCTTCCAGCATGCGGCGCTGCGTCTCCGGCAGGCTGGCCTGCGAGCGGTGCAGGAACAGCGCCGTCTCGTCGAGCAGGCGTTCCGGCGAGCGCGCATCCTTGACGACGATGGTCTTGGCGTAGCGCTTCAGCTTCGTGACCTCCTTGCGCGACAATTCCTGCGCCGTGTAGATCACGATCGGCAGGTCGCGCAGCTGCGGCAGCTTGCCGATCTGGTCGAGCAGGTCGAAGCCGGAGATGTCGGGCAAGGTCAGGTCCAGCACCATGCAGTCGAAGTGCTGCTGCGCCAGCGCCTCCAGCGCCGCCTTGCCGTCTTCGGCCGTCACGATGCGCACGTCGGAATCGCCGATCAGGCCCACGATCGATTCGCGCTGGGCCATGTCGTCTTCCACGACGAGCAGGCTGCGTTTGCCGCCCATCAGGAATTTCTGGATGCGCTTGAATTCCTCTTGCAGCATCTCGCGGCTCACGGGCTTGTTGATGTACGAGATCGCGCCCTGGCGCAGCGCGCGCTCGCGCTCGCGCAGCGACGACATCACGTGCACCGGGATGTGGCGCGTGCTCGGGTCGCGCTTGAGGCGGTCGAGCACCGTGAAGCCGTCGATGTCCGGCAGGTCGATGTCGAGCAGGATCGCGGACGGCAGGTAGTCGCGCGCGAGCGACAGCGCGGAATCGCCGCGGTGCGTGACGATGCCCTTGAAGTTCTTTTCGCGGGCAAACTCGAGCAGGGTCTTGGCGAAGCGCTCGTCATCCTCGACGATCAGCACGGACGGGTCGCCCGGCACGATCAGGCCGCGGTCGTCCATCATGGCCGCGTATTCGACGAGGCTGCCGGACGGGTCGGGCAGGGTGACGCTGGTGACGGCGTGGCCGTCGTCGGCCAAGGGCTCCGCCTCCATCAGCATCGCGGGTGCCGGCGCGGCCGACGACGTCTGCGGCTGCGGCGGGGCCAGGCGTGCCGGTTGCGGCTGGCGCGTCTGTTCGTAGTTGATGAAGCCCGCGCGGTTGTACGGCAGGTACAGCGTGAACGTGGAGCCGACGTTGACGGTCGATTCCACGCGGATTTCGCCGCCCAGCAGGCGTGCCAGTTCGCGCGAGATCGACAGGCCCAGGCCCGTGCCGCCGTATTTGCGGGCGGTGGAGCCGTCGGCCTGCTGGAACGCTTCGAAGATCAGCTGCAGCTTGTCGGCCGGGATGCCGACGCCCGTGTCGCGCACGGAGAACGCCAGCACGGCATCCGCGTGCAGCAGGTGCGGGTGGTCGGCCGTCCAGCCGCTCGTCACGAGGCTGATCGTCAGCGACACGTTGCCGTGGCTGGTGAACTTGAACGCGTTCGACAACAGGTTTTTCAGGACCTGCTGCAGGCGCGTCGTGTCGGTCATGACGGCGGTCGGCAGGTTGTCCGCCAGCTCCACCGTGAAGCCCAGGTGCTTCGCCTCGGCCATGTGGCGGAACGTGCGGTCCACGTAGTTGCGCAGGTTCGAGAAGCGGTATTCCGACACGTCCAGCGTCACGGTACCGGACTCGATCTTCGACAGGTCGAGAATGTCGTTAATGAGCGTCAGCAGGTCGGAACCGGAGCCGTGGATCGTCTTCGCGAATTCCACCTGCTTCGGCGTCAGGTTGCCTTCCGGGTTGTCGGACAGCTGCTGCGCGAGGATCAGCAGGGAGTTCAACGGCGTACGCAGTTCGTGCGACATGTTGGCCAGGAACTCGGACTTGTACTTGGAGGACAGCGCCAGCTGGGTCGCCTTTTCTTCCAGCGCCAGCTTGGCCTGTTCCACCTCGCGGTTCTTGCGTTCCACCTCGATGTTCTGCTCGGACAGCAGGCGCGCCTTTTCCGCCAGCTCCTGGTTGGTCTGCTGCAGTTCCTGCGCCAGCGACTGCGACTGGGTCAGCAGCGATTCGGTACGGCTGTTCGCCTCGATCGTGTTCAGCACGACGCCGATCGATTCCATCAGCTGGTCGAGGAAGGACAGGTGGGTTTCCGTGAAGCGGTCCAGCGACGCGATCTCGATGACGGCCTTGACCTGCTGTTCGAACAGGATCGGCAGCACGACGATGTTGGTCGGCGGCGCGGAACCGAGACCGGACGACACGACGATGTAGTCGCGCGGGACGTCCGTCAGCCAGATGCGGGTCTTCTCCAGTGCGCACTGGCCGACGAGGCCTTCGCCCGGCAGGAACGACGTCGGCAGTTTTCTGCTCGAACGGTAGCCGTACGACGCGATCATGCGCAGGCGCGCATCGGCTTCCTGCGAATCCATCATGTAGAACACGCCGTGGTGCGCGGAGACGAGCGGTGCCAGTTCCGACAGGATCAGCTTCGTCACGGCCTGCAGGTCGCGCTGGCCCTGCAGCAGTCGCGTGAAGCGCGCCAGGTTGGTCTTCAGCCAGTCCTGCTGGGCGTTCTTCTGCGTCGTCTCCTTCAGGTTGCGGATCATCTCGTTGATGTTGTCCTTCAGGTACGACACCTCGCCGCGCGCTTCCACCTGGATCGAACGCGACAGGTCGCCGCGCGTCACGGCGGTTGCCACCTCGCCGATCGCGCGCATCTGGTTCGTCAGGTTTGCCGCCAGCTGGTTGACGTTCTCCGTCAAGTCCTTCCACGTACCCGCGACACCGGACACGTTTGCCTGGCCACCCAGCTTGCCCTCGGTACCCACCTCGCGCGCCACGCGGGTCACCTCCGATGCGAACGAGGACAGCTGGTCCACCATCACGTTGATGGTGTCCTTCAGTTCGAGGATCTCGCCCTTCACGTCCACCGTGATCTTCTTCGACAGGTCGCCGCGCGCGACGGCGGTGGTCACCGCCGCGATGTTACGCACCTGGCCCGTCAGGTTCGACGCCATGAAGTTCACGTTGTCGGTCAGGTCTTTCCAGGTACCGCCGACGCCCGGCACGTACGCCTGGCCGCCCAGCTTGCCCTCGGTACCCACCTCGCGCGCCACGCGGGTCACCTCGGATGCGAACGAGGACAGCTGGTCCACCATCACGTTGATGGTGTTCTTCAGTTCGAGAATCTCGCCCTTCACGTCCACCGTGATCTTCTTGGAGAGGTCGCCGTTCGCCACGGCGGTGGTCACCTCCGCGATGTTACGCACCTGTGCCGTCAGGTTGCCCGCCATCGAGTTCACGCCGTCCGTCAGGTCTTTCCACGTACCCGCGACACCCGGCACGTTTGCCTGGCCGCCCAGCTTGCCCTCGGTACCCACTTCTCGGGCCACGCGGGTCACCTCGGATGCGAAGGAGTTCAGCTGGTCCACCATCACGTTGATGGTGTTCTTCAGCTCGAGAATCTCGCCCTTCACGTCCACCGTGATCTTCTTGGAGAGGTCGCCGTTCGCCACGGCGGTCGTCACGTCCGCGATGTTACGCACCTGGCCCGTGAGGTTACCCGCCATCGAGTTCACGGAGTCGGTCAAGTCCTTCCACGTGCCGGCGACGCCTTTCACGACGGCCTGGCCGCCCAGTTTACCTTCCGTACCGACCTCCCTCGCGACGCGGGTCACCTCCGATGCGAACGAGGACAGCTGGTCCACCATCACGTTGATGGTGTTCTTCAGTTCGAGAATCTCGCCTTTCACGTCCACCGTGATCTTTTTCGACAGGTCGCCGTTCGCCACCGCGGTCGTCACCGCCGCGATGTTACGCACCTGGCCCGTGAGGTTGGACGCCATGAAGTTCACGTTGTCGGTCAAGTCCTTCCACGTGCCCGCGACGCCCGGCACGTACGCCTGGCCGCCCAGCTTGCCTTCCGTACCGACCTCCCTTGCGACTCGGGTCACCTCGGACGCGAAGGAGCGCAACTGGTCCACCATCACGTTGATGGTGTCCTTCAGCTGCAGGATCTCGCCGCGCACGTCCACCGTGATCTTTTTGGAGAGGTCGCCGTTCGCCACGGCGGTGGTCACCTCCGCGATGTTACGCACCTGCGACGTGAGGTTACCCGCCATTGAGTTCACGGAGTCCGTCAAGTCCTTCCACGTGCCCGCGACGCCGGGGACGTATGCCTGGCCGCCCAGCTTACCTTCCGTACCGACTTCCCTTGCCACACGCGTCACCTCGGACGAGAACGACGACAGCTGTTCCACCATCGTGTTCGCCGTGGTCGCCGCGCGCAGGTACTGGCCCTTCAGCGGGTGGCCGTCCACTTCCAGCGCCATCGTCTGCGACAGATCGCCCTTCGCGACGGCGCCGATGACGCGCGCCATTTCCGTCGTCGGGCGCACGAGGTCGTCGATCAGCGTGTTGACCGAGCTGATGATGGTGGACCAGCCGCCCACGACGCCGGGCACGGAGGCGCGCTGTGTCAGGTGGCCTTCGCGGCCGACGACACGCGACACCTCGGTGACCGCCTCGACCATCTTTTCCTTGGTCTCGATGATGTCGTTCAGGGTATCGGCGATCTTGCCGGACACGCCGGTCCAGTCGGACGGCATGCGTACCGAGAAGTCGCCTTTTTTCAGCGCCATCAGCGTGGACAGCAACAGCTTGACATCAAGCTGTTCAGCCATGTCGGTCATGTTATTCATTGACTAGAGATCCTCGAGTGAGAAAAGCGGAAGGGCTGGCGCGCATGGGTTTTAGACAACGCGCATTGTTAAATGCCAAGAAAACGCAACGATACACCTGTGTCCGGTCAAGTCAAGCATACATATATGTTGCAGGACAAGATTGTTACGGCTACTACATAAACTTGCATTTTTGAAATTTTAAATGGACAATTCGCGCGAGGATAATCGAAAATCGTAAAGACTGGCGCACGATTCAATGGCAGGGTCTGTTCAAGATGTATCGGAACGACAACTGATCCGGAGTTACAGCTCTGCCATAATGAATAAAACACCAATTTTTCGTGCTTTTTGGTTACAACTCAACTAGCATAGCGGGGTGTCATTACACCCCATACAACAGCGCGAGGCATCCATGAAAACCGTCGATTTGGACGAGTTGTTACATACCGACACCGCGTCCAGTTGGGGCGAAGCGCTGTTCGCCCTCGGCCGCCACTATGGTTTCGAGAAGGTGTTGTTCGGTATGTCCGGCTCGCGCCATGCGCGGCTCGAAAACGCGTTCATACAGAGTAATTACCCGACGAAGTGGCGCGAGCGCTATGACGCCGAGCGGTTCGCCTATGTGGATCCCGTCGTCAGCCATTGCCTGGCCACCACGTTGCCGCTGATCTGGCAGCCGGACATCTTCCGCAGCCCGGCCCAGCGCGCCCTGTACGAAGAAGCGTGCACGTACGGCATCCGCGCCGGCGTGACGTTTCCGATCCATGGTCCGAACGGGGAGTTTGGCCTGCTGAGTTTTGCCGTCGATACGCCGGCGGATGGCGCGTTCCTGCGCGATGTGTCGAGCATGCTGCCCGATCTGGCGCTGGTGCGGGATTATGCGTATGCGTCCGGTGTGCGGTTCTGCCCGCCGCCGGCGCAGGAAGCGGCGCCGCGCCTGACCCCGCGCGAGCTGGAAGTGCTCAACTGGGTCATGGTGGGCAAATCGTCGTGGGAAATTTCAAAAATCACCGGCTGTTCCGAGGCGACGGTGAACTTCCATATGGGCAATATTCGCCAGAAGTTCAACGTCAACACCCGGCAACAGGCGGTCGTGAGAGCAATCTCGCTGGGGTTGATTACCCCAGAAGATCACCATCGTTGAGCTTGCCGTTGACATAGAGCTTCAACAGCAGGGCGACCGGGGCCGGAATGGCCAGACCCGTTTCGAAGCGGCTGCCGCTGGATTGCGTAACGCCAAAACGACCCCAGAATTTTTCCTGGCTCTCCCGTTTGCTGATCCGGTACTTCTTCAGATCGCTGATGGAGGGCGCCAGGGATGCGGGCGTTTTCATCAGGGTGCCTGCCGACGGTTCCCGCAGGCTTGCTTCGGTAACGAAATCATTAGCCATCGCCGCTCCTCCATGGAAAGATGTGTGAGAGACAAGTATTCCATGCAACATTCATTTAGCGTCCTAGCAACCCTGCTAGTTTCATACCGAATGTGCCAGTTGCGTTAGCTTGATAACTGATGGTTACCGGAGAAACGGGTCATCCCAGACGTTTTCCACGCGCAATTATCTGAGTTGCCTCAACAAGAATGCATAGGTCAGCGCCCACATGGTCGCCGTCTGCTCGTTGTTCGCCGCGCCGGCATGGCCGCCCTCCGTGTTTTCCCAGTACAGCACGTCGTGCCCCTGTTCGCGCATCCGCGCCGCCATCTTGCGCGCGTGGCCCGGGTGGACGCGGTCGTCGCGGGTCGACGTTGTAAACAGCACGCGCGGATAGCGCTTGTCGGGGGACACGTTCTGGTAAGGCGAATAGCGGGCGATATAGTCCCACTCGTCGGGATCGTCCGGATCGCCGTACTCGCCGATCCACGACGCGCCGGCCAGCAGCTCGTGATAGCGGCGCATGTCCAGCAGCGGCACCTGGCAGGCGACGGCGCCGAACAGGTCCGGACGCTGCGTCAATGCCGCGCCCACGAGCAGGCCGCCATTGCTGCCGCCCATGATGCCCAGGTGGGGCGGACTCGTGATACCGCGGCGGATGACGTCCTCGGCGACGGCGAGGAAATCGTCGAACGCCTTTTGCCGGTTTTCCTTCAGCGCCGCCTGGTGCCAGCGTGGGCCGAACTCGCCGCCGCCTCGGATGTTCGCCAGGACGTACACACCGCCCTGCGCGAGCCACGCCTCGCCCGTCGTGCCGCTGTAGAACGGCGTGAGCGACACTTCGAAGCCGCCGTAGCTATACAACAGGGTCGGATGCGTGCCGTCCAGCGGCGCGTCCCTGCGCATCACGACGAAATAGGGGACCTGCGTGCCGTCGGGCGACTCCGCCGTGAACTGGCTGACGGCATACGGCGCCGCGTCGAAGAACGCCGGCATGGATTTCAACAGTTCGCGGCCGTCGCGGCCGGCCTCCATCAGGTACAGGCTGCTCGGCGTGAGGAAATCGGTGACGGTGAGAAAAGCCTGGTCCGACTCGTACTCGTCGACGGCGGACACGTGCAGCGCGCCCATGCCGGGCGCGTCGACGTCGCGGCGCTGCCAGCGGCCGTCCACGCGCTGCCATTCGACGATACGGTTCTTGACGTTGTCGAGGATGGTGAGGAAGAGGGCGTCCCGCGTGGCCGCGATGCCGTCCAGCGACGTCGTCGGCGTGGGTTCGAACAGCACGTCGAACTCGCGGCTGCCTGCCAGGAAGCGGTCGAAGCCGATGGCGAGCAGGGCGCCTTGCGGCCAGGTCCGGTCCGCTGGCGTCCAGTCCGAGCGCAGCTCGACGATGAACTGGTCGCGCAGCGCGAACGCGTTCGCATCCAGCGGCTTGTCGATGGGCGTCAGCTGCCCGCTCGCGGGATCGCGCAGGAACAACTCGCTGCTGTAGAAATCGATCTGGCGCAGCACGAACTGGCGCTCGTGGCCGGGCGTCGGATCCTGCCAGGCGGAGACGGACAGATCGTCTTCCCGTGCCTCGTAGACGGGCGTGGCGTCTTCCAGCGGCGTCCCGCGCCGCCAGGCCTTGACGATGCGCGGGTAGCCGGACTCGGTCATCGACCCGGGGCCGAAGTCCGTTGCCACGAACAGCGTGTCCGCGTCGATCCAGCCGGCGCTCGTCTTCGCTTCCGGCAGCGTAAAACCGCCGTCGACGAAGGCGAGCGTCGCCACGTCGAATTCGCGCACGACGTGGGCATCCCCGCCGCCGCGCGACAGGGAGACGAGGCAGCGCGTGCCGTGGGGTTCCAGGAACGTCACGCCGGCCCACACCCAGTTCTCGTTTTCAACGCGGGCGAGGGCGTCCAGGTCCAGCACCGTTTCCCAGGCGGGTTCCGGTTTGCGGTATTCGTCCAGCGTGGTGCGGCGCCAGATGCCCCGTTCGTGGTCGGCGTCGCGCCAGAAGTTGTAGAACCGGCCGGCGTGATGGCCGGCGTAGGGGATGCGGTCGCGCGAGTCGAGGATCGTCTTCAGCCGCGTGCGCAGGGCCGCGTAGCCCGGCAGGGCGGTGAGTTCGCGTTCCGTTTCCGCATTGCGGTCGGCCACCCAGCCGAGCGCACGGTCGGAATCGACGTCTTCCAGCCACAACCAGGGGTCGAATTGCCCGTTATCCGCTTCACGCATATGTATTCCTTATTGTTAAGCTCGCCATTTCGGCCCGATTCGGACATACTAGCAAACATCGAAAAATTTCCGCACGGCAATTAGCGTTCGCCCACCTTATGGCTGACATCACGACGCGCAACACGGGAAAGACGGCCGCGCTGTGGGCCGGCGGGGTCGCACTGGCCCTGCTCGCGGGCGCCGGGCTGTACTGGGGCACCGCCCACACGGTCGACGTCGAGGCGCAGGCCCGCTTCGACCACCTGGCGCGCACGAGCCGCCAGCAACTGGCCGGCGCCGTGCACTCCTATGCGGACGTCGTGCGCGGCCTGGCCGGCCTGTTCCAGGCGCACGGCGGCACCGTCACGCGGCTGGAATTCCACCGCTACGTCCGGACGCTGGGCGTGGCCGAGCACTATCCGGCGCTCGAATCGGTCAATTACGCGGCGTACGTGGAGGCCGGCGCGCGCGACGTGTTCGTCGCCGGCGTGCGTGCGGACCGCAGCCTCGATCCGGCCGGCTATCCCGATTTCGCGATCCGGCCCGGCGTGCGGCGGCCGTCCCACACGGTGCTGACTTACCTGGAGCCGTGGCTGCAGGAGAAGGCCGGCGCCGACCTGACGGGTGGCGCGCCCGCGGTCGCGCAGGCGCTCGCGCGCTCGCGCGACAGCGGCCGCATGGCGGCGTCCGGCAAGCCCGTCGTCGTCGAGTACCCCGTGCGCCATCTCGGCCTGGGCTTGCGCATGCCCGTCTACCGCACGGACGGCGCCGTCCCGGCCGACGTCGAAGGCCGTCGCGCCGCGTATGCGGGCTCCGTCGGCATCGGCTTTTCCGTACCGGCCCTCGTGCGCGGGGCGCTGCCGGGCGGCGCTGCGCCCGTCGCCCTGCAACTCTATGCCGCGGCCGACAGCCGGGCGAGCGGGCCGTTGCACGTGAACGACGCGGACAACCTGCTGTACGACGGCGCCGGCCCCGTACTGGCACGCGCGGACGACTTGCTGGAAACCGTGCTGCCCGTGCGCTTCGACGACAACCTGTGGAAGGCCCGTTTCGTCGCCCGCCGCGGCGATCTCGCCGGCGGCTTCGGCCGCGTGTTCCCATGGCTGGCCGGTGTGGGCGGCTTCGGCGCGACACTCCTCGTGTATGGACTGATCCTCAACCTGGCCCGCTCGCGCCGCAGGGCCGTGGACCAGCGCCGCCTGCTCGACCTCGTGCTGGACAATGTCGACGCCTACGTCTACCTGAAGGACCGCGACCGCCGCTACCGCTACGTCAACGCGAAGATGGCGGCCGCCTGCGGCCTTCCGGCCAGCGACATCGTGGGCCGGCGCGACCGCGACGTGATGCCGCCGGGGCAGGCCGATGCGCTGTGGGCGCTGGACCGCCCCGTGCTGGAGCTGGGCGAAAAGCGCGCCGTGCAGAATGCCTTTGCCGGCAGCGACGGCGTCGTGCGCGAGTTGTGGAGCGTGAAGGTGCCCATGTCCTTCGATGGGGAGGGCGACGTGAACGCGGTGTTGTGCGTGTCGACGGACGTGACGGAACTGCACGCGCTGAAGGCGCGGGCCGACGCGGCCAGCCGCGCCAAGAGCGACTTCCTGTCCAACATGAGCCACGAGATCCGCACGCCGATGAACAGCATCATCGGCATGGCGCACCTGGCCCTGAAGCGCGCGGAGACGCCCAGGCAGCGCGACTACCTGGACAAGATCCACCACTCGGCCCAGCACCTGCTGGGCATCATCAACCACATCCTCGACTTTTCCAGGATCGAGGCGGGCAAGGTGCAACTCGAACTGCTCGATTTCACCCTCGACGCCGTGATGCGCAACGTCGCGAACCAGCTCGGCGTGCAGGCGGCCGCGCGCGGTCTCGCGCTCGACGTCGACGTGGCGCCCGAGCTGCAGCGCCCCCTGCGCGGCGATCCGCTGCGGCTGGAACAGGTGCTGCTGAATTTCGTCGGCAATGCGATCAAGTTTTCCGAACGGGGTGCCATCCACGTGCGCGCCCGCGTCGAGCGCACGGTGGGCGCCGACCTGCTCGTGCGCTTCGATGTCGAGGACCACGGCATCGGCATCGCGGCGGACGACCTGGCGCAGCTGTTCACGCCGTTCCACCAGGCGGACCCGTCGACGACGCGCCTCCACGGCGGCACGGGCCTGGGCCTCGTCATCAGCAAGCAACTGGCGGAACTGATGGGCGGGACGGTCGGCGTGACGAGCACGCCGGGACAGGGCAGCACGTTCTGGTTCACGGCGCGCCTGCAGCCGGTGGCCGCCGCGCATCCCGCCGCGCCGACGCCGGCCCCGGCGGGCGAGGGCGCGCTGGCGGGCCTGACGATCCTGCTCGTCGAGGACAACGCGTTCAACCAGCTGGTGGCGCGCGAGCTGCTCGAGGAGGCCGGCGCGCGCGTCGTCGTCGCGGACGATGGCGCCCAGGCGCTGGACCGGCTGGAAGAGCACGGCATCGACTGCGTATTGATGGACGTGCAGATGCCCGTGATGGACGGCTACGAGGCCACGCGCCGCATCCGCGCGGACGCGCGGCTGGCGGGGCTGAAAGTGATCGCGATGACGGCGAACGCGGGGATCGAGGACCAGGCCCGGTGCCTGGCGGCCGGCATGGATGAATTCCTGACGAAGCCGGCCGCGCCCGAGACGCTGGTCGCGACGATCGCGCGGGCGCTCGGCCGCACGGGCACGCAACTGCGGCGCCTGCCGGACACGCCGGCCGCGCCCGGGCCGGACACCTTGCTCGACCTGGGCGTGCTCTCCGACGCGTTCGCCGGCCAGCCCGACCGCATGCGCAAATACGCGTTCCTGTTCCTGGACACGGCCCGCGACGGCATGCACGAGATCGACCGCGCCCTCGTGGCGCAGGAACCGGTCCGGGCGGCGGGTGTGGCGCACCGGCTGAAATCGGCGGCGCGCACGGTCGGCGCACTGGGCTTCGGCGACGTGTGCGCCGATCTGGAGCGCCAGGTCGAGCCGGGATCGCTGGGCCAGGCCCGCACGCTGGCGGCCCGGCTGCGGGGCCTGCTGCCGCGGCTGGAACGCCACATCCTCGCCGAACTGGGGACGCGCCAGCAGGATCATCAGGTCTGATACCCGCCAGCTCTACCGCCGGCCGCCCGGAAGTAGTATGCTGCGCGAGTCTCTTCGCCACGTCCCGTCATGCCATCCCCGATCCGCCCCGGCCTCCTCATCCTGCACGGCAACCAGATGGAGCTGTTGCGCGCCGCCGTCTTCGACTGGCTGCGCGACAATCCGCTCGGTCCGCTGGAAGAAGAGATCATGCTCGTCCAGTCCAACGGCGTCGCCGAGTGGCTCAAGATCGCGCTGGCGGAGGAGCTGGGCGTGTGCGCGGCCACGCGCGTGGCGCTGCCGGCGCGCTTCCAGTGGGAAGCCTACCGCGGCATGCTGGGCCCGGAACGGGTGCCGCGCCGTTCGCCGTTCGACAAGGACGCGCTCACGTGGCGCCTGATGCGCCTGCTGCCCGAGGTGCTGGACAAGGAAAAATTCGAACCGTTGCGCCACTTCCTGAACGACGGCGACGCCGAGCGCCGCCTGCAGCTGGCCGAGCGCCTTGCGGACCTGTACGACCAGTACCAGGTCTACCGCGCCGACTGGCTCACGGACTGGGCGGAAGACCGCGACCAGTTGCGCCGCCCCGGAGGCGATCCGATCCCGCTGGCGCCGGACCAGTGCTGGCAGGCGCAGCTCTGGCGCGAGATCCACGCGAGCCTGCCGCCGGAGCGCCGCTGGTCCGGCCGCGCGACGATCCACCAGCAATTCATGGCGGCAGTGACGGAAGACCGCGAACCCGTGCTGCGCCTGCCGCGCCGCGTGATCCTGTTCGGCATGTCCACGTTGCCGTACCAGACGATCCAGGCGATGGCGGGCCTGTCGCGCCACACCCAGGTGCTGATCGCCGTGCCGAACCCGTGCCGGTTCTACTGGGGCGACATCATCGAAGGCCGCGAGCTGCTGCGCGCCGCGTATAAACGCCAGCAGCACCGCAACGGCAGCGATTTGTCCGAGATCCCCGTCGAGCAGCTGCACGCGCACAGCCACCCGCTGCTCGCGAGCTGGGGACGGCAGGGGCGCGACTTCGTGCGCATGCTCGACGAATTCGACAACGGCGAGGGCGCGCAATTCGGCAACCTGCGCATCGACCTGTTCTCGGACGACGAGCCCGAGACTCTCCTCGGCCAGGTGCAGGCCGCCGTGCGCGACCTGCTGCCGCTGTCCGAGCATCCGCACACGCCGCCGCCGCTTGAAGACCGGTCGATCGAATTCCACATCGCCCACAGCGCCCAGCGCGAAGTGGAGGTGTTGCACGACCAGCTGCTGTCGTGGTTCGCGGAAGAGCGAGAGGACCCTTTGCGGCCCCGCGACGTGGTCGTGATGGTGCCGGATATCGAGGCCTTCTCCGCGGCCGTCCACGCCGTGTTCGACCAGCACAAGCGCAGCGACCCGCGCTACATCCCGTTCGAGATCGGCGACGTGAAGGACCGCAGCGTCAATCCTTTGTTGGTCGCACTCGAATGGCTGCTGCGCCTGCCGCAGCAGCGCTGCCGCCAGAGCGAAGTGCGCGACCTGCTCGACGTGCCGGCGCTGGCCGCCCGCTTCGGGCTGGAAGAAGCGGACCTGCCCATCCTCGGCCACTGGATCGAGGGCGCCAGCGTGCGCTGGGGCCTGGACCAGCGCCACCGCGCGGGCCTCGGGCTCGGTTCCGCGGGCGAACAGAATTCCTGGCTGTTCGGCGTGCGCCGCATGCTGCTCGGCTATGCGACGGGCCACGGCGCCAGTTTCCGCGACATCGAACCGTATCCGGAAGTGGGCGGCCTCGATGCGGCTCTCGCGGGCTCGCTGGCGGAACTCGTCGAGGCGCTGCTCGCGTGGCGCGAAGACCTGGACCGCGTCCAGACGCCGATGGCTTGGGGCGATTGCGCCCGCGCGCTGCTGGCCCGCTTCTTCCGCGCGACGAACGAGGAAGACCGCCTGATGCTGCACCAGCTGGAAGAAGCGCTGCAATGCTGGCTGGAGATCTGCGAGAACGCGTTGTTCGACGAACCCGTGTCGCTCGCCGTGATGCGCGAGGCGTGGCTCGGCCAGCTGGACCAGCCGGCGCTGTCGCACCAGTTCGTGTCGGGCGGCGTCACGTTCTGCACCCTGATGCCGATGCGCGCCGTGCCGTTCCGCGTCGTGTGCCTGCTCGGCATGAACGACGGCGACTTCCCGCGCCGCGGCCATCAATCGGACTTCGACCTGCTCGCGTTGCCGGGCCTCTCGCGTCCCGGCGACCGCTCGCGCCGCGACGATGACCGCTACCTGATGCTGGAAGCGGTCCTCGCCGCGCGCGAAAAGCTGTACGTGAGCTGGGTGGGCCGCAACGTGCGCGACAACACGGAGCAGCCGGCGTCCGTGCTCGTGTCGCAGCTGCGCGATTATCTTGCCGCCGGCTGGGACCTGGACCTGGCCGAGCGCACGACGGTGCACGCGCTGCAGCCGTTCTCGCGCCGCTACTTCGAGCGGGGCGGCCTGCTCACGTATGCGGGCGAGTGGCGGTCGGCGCACCGCGCCGACGCAGCGCACGGGGCCGAAGCCACGGGCGTCGGCGACGACGACGCGCTGCCGCCGTTCGAACTGGATGCCGACTACCGGCTCACGCTCGGCGAGCTTGCGAGCTTCCTGCGCCAGCCCGCGCGCTTCTTCTTCCGGCGCCGCCTCGGCGTCACGTTCACGGACCTGGAAGTCGTCGGCGAGGACGAGGAACCGTTCTCGCTCGATGCGCTCGACCGCTACTTCCTGGAAGACACGCTGCTGGACGACAGCGGCACGCCGGAAGCCCCGCACGAGGTGCGCCACGTGCTGGAGACGCGCGCGGCACGGCTCGCGCGCGAAGGCGTGCTGCCGATCGGCCTCGTGGGCCGGCAGTGGCAGCAGCAGCTCGTCGACGACCTCGTCCCCGTGCGCCGCGCTTGGCTCGCGGCCGGCGCGCGCTATCCGAAGCAGGCGCCGAAACTCGTCGTCAGCGCCGAGGTGGGCGGCGTGCGCATCGAGGACTGGATCGACCGCCTGCGCAGCAACGACGAGGACACCGTGTGGCTGCTGCAGATGTCGTCCAAGGTGCTGGACCGCAAGGGCGAGCCGCGCGGCGACAAACTGATCGGCCCGTGGCTGCGCCAGCTGGCGGCCGCCGCGATGGGCGAGCGCGTGGGCGGGGTGCTCGTCGCGCGCGACGCGAGCCTCGCGATGGCGCCGCTGGAGCGGGGCGAAGCGCTCGCCCGGCTGGAGACCCTCGTCGCGCTGTGGCGCTCGAATCTCGACCGGCCGCTGCCCGTCGCGTGCAGGACGGCGCTGGCCCACTTCTCCGGCGGCGACGCGCGCGAGACGTATGACGGGGGCTTCGAGATCGACGGCGAAGTGACGGACCCGTGCCTCGCACGCCTGTGGCCGGAATTCGCGCTGCTGCGCGCGGCCGGCGGCTGGCCGCTCGTGGCGGAAGCGTTGTACGGACCGCTGGTCGCCTGGCTGAAGGACAGCGTCACGGTGACCCGCTTCGAGGGAGGCGAGCCATGAGCCAGCTGCTCGACGCCCTGAGCTTCCCGCTGCACGGCTCGCGCCTCATCGAGGCCAGCGCGGGCACCGGTAAAACGTGGACGATCGCCGCGCTGTACCTGCGCCTCGTGCTGGGCCACGGCGGCGACACCGGATTTACCCGTCCGCTGATGCCGCCCGAGATCCTCGTGATGACCTTCACGCGCGCCGCAACGCGCGAGCTGTCGAACCGCGTGCGCGAGCGCCTCGTGCAGGCGGCCGCGTGCTTCCGCGGCGAGGCGGAGGCCGACGATCCCTACCTGGAAGCGCTGGCCGACGCGTACGGCGACGAAGCGTCCCGGCTCGTGGCCGCGCACCGTCTCGTGCTCGCGGCCGAGACGATGGACGAGGCGGCGATCTTCACCATCGACGCGTGGTGCCAGCGCATGCTGCGCGAGCACGCGTTCGACAGCGGCAGCCTGTTCGACGAAGAACTCGTCAGCGACGAGCGCGCGCTGTTCGAGGACGCGGCGCACGATTACTGGCGCCAGCACGTGTACCCGCTGTCCGGCGCGGCGCTGACGAGCCTCCTGTCCTGCTGGAGCGACGTCGAAGCGCTGAAACGGTCCGTGCGCGAGCTGGTGCAGCGCGCCGGCCGCATCGACGACCGCATCGACAAACTAAGCGAGCGCCCGCTGGGTGCCGTCATCGCCGACGCGGAACGCGAGCAGCGCGATGCGTTGAAGCGCCTGAAGGACGGCTGGCATGCGCGCGCGGATGCGATGGAAGCGTGGATCGCGGCGCAGCGGAGCGTGAATCCGAAGGCGTTCAACGGCAACAAGATGCGGCCGGATTCGCTGGCCAAGGCCTTCGAGGCGCTGCGCCATTGGGCCGACGATCCGCAAGCCCACTATCCGCAACTAACCGACGCGTTGTGGGCCCGTCTGACACCCGACGGCATTCTCGATGCGTTCAGCAAGGATTACACCGCGCCGATTCCCGAGTGCTTCGAGCACACCAGAGCGTTGAAAGAGGGGCTCGATGCGATTGCGCCGGTATCGCACGCGCTGCTGCGCCACGCCGCCTGCGCCATCGCGCACCGCATGGCGGAACTGAAGCGCCGCAACCGCCAGTTCGGCTTCGCCGACATGCTCGCGCGCCTGAAGGATGCGCTGGAGGGGCCGAACGGCGAGGCGCTGCGCCGGCGCATCCTCGACCAGTATCCGGTGGCGATGGTCGACGAATTCCAGGACACGTCGCCCGACCAGTACCGCATCTTCGACCTGCTGTACCGCGTGGCCGACAACGACCCCGCGCGCGGCCTGTTCCTCATCGGCGACCCGAAGCAGTCGATCTACGGCTTCCGCGGCGCGGACATCCACAGCTATCTGTCGGCGCGCCGGGCCACGCACGGCCGCCACTACCAGCTTGGGACGAACTATCGCTCCACGCGCCAGCTCGTCGCCGCCGTGAACCAGCTGTTCGCCCACGCCGAAGGGAATTATGCGGCGGGCGCCTTCCGCTTCCGCAAGGGCGAAGAGAATCCGCTGCCGTTCGACGCCGTCGACGCGGCGGGGCGCAAGCAGCAGCTGGTCGGCGTCGACGGCCCGTTCCAGGCGCTGGCCGTCGGCATGGCGGAGGTGGAAGACCTGCGCGCGGACGACTACCGCGAATTCTTCGCCCAGCACTGCGCGGAGCATATCGTCCGGCTGCTGAACGATCCGCGCGTCGGCTTCGCGGACGATGCCGGCAGGTTTACACGCCTGATGCCGGCCGATATCGCGATCCTCGTGCGCGACCGGCGCGAGGCGGCGGCCGTGCGGCGCGCGCTCGTGCAGCGCAAGGTCGCGAGCGTGTACCTGTCCGACCAGGATTCCGTGGTGGAGAGCGACGAGGCGCGCGACGTGCTGCGCTGGCTGCAGGCCGTGGCGAATCCGCTCGACGTCACGCTGGCCCGCGCCGCGTTCGCGACCGCCACGTGCGCACTGCCGCTGGCGGAACTGGCGCAGCTGGCCAGCGACGAACTGGCGTGGGAAGCCCGCGTCGAGCAACTGAAATCCCTGCACCAGGCATGGCAGCGGCAGGGCGTACTGGCGATGCTGCGCCGCTTCATCCACGAACTGGGCCTGCCCGCGAAGCTGCTGGCGGCGCCGGGCGGCGAGCGGCGCCTGACGAATCTGCTGCACCTTGCGGAACTGCTGCAGGAAGCGAGCCGCGAGCTGGATGGCGAACAGGCGCTGATCCGCTGGTTCGCGGAACAGGTCGAAGGCGTGGGCGAAGGCGGCGATGAACGCGTGCTGCGGCTGGAATCGGATGCGGAACTGGTGAAAGTCGTCACGGTGCACAAGTCGAAAGGCCTGGAGTATCCGCTCGTGTACCTGCCGTTCGCCGTCACCGCGCGCAAGACGGACCGCCGCAACCGCGCGTTCTTCGAATACGTGGAAGAGGATGGGGAGCGCCGCATCGACCTCGCGCTGTCCGACGCCGCCATGGAAGCCGTCGACCGCGCGCGCCTGGAAGAAGACCTGCGCCTGCTGTACGTGGCGCTGACGCGGGCGCGCCACTTCCTGTGGCTGGGCGTCGCGGCCGTGGCCGCGCGCAAGAAGGGCGAGAACCAGCTGCACGAATCGGCACTGGGCTATCTGCTGACGGGCGGCACGCCCGTGCCGGCAAACGCCGTGCGCGAGCGCTGGGAGCACCTGCGCGGCGACGTGGACGGCATCGAACTGCATGCGCTGGCCAGCCCGGACGGTTGCACGGTGCTGCGGCGCGAGGACGTGCGGCCGGAGCTCGTCGAGCCGCCCCGCTTCGAGGCCCGCTTCGAGCGCAACTGGGCCGTGGGCTCCTTCACGTCGCTGACGAAAAATACGGTGGCCGTCGCGCCGCCCACGCGGCCGCAGGAAGAGAACCTGCTGGAAGAGGAAGACCCGGGTGTCGTGCAAGTTACGCACAGCGAGGACGCGCCGTGGCACCGCTTCCCGCGCGGCGCCGGTCCCGGCAACTTCCTGCACGAGCAGCTGGAATGGATGGCGAGGGAAGGCTTCGGCCAGGTCGACGATGAAGAGTTCCGCGTCCGCCTCGCGCAGCGCATCCAGCGCGCCGGCTGGGGCAACCGCCTCGACGATGCGCTGGCCTGGCTGCGCATGATTGCCGTCACGCCGCTGCCGCCCGTCGGCTGCGCGCTGGCGGACATCGATGCGCCGCTGGCCGAGATGGAGTTCTGGTTCCCCAGCCGCCAGCTGGACGTGGCTGCGCTCGACCGCCTGTGCCGCCAGCGCATGCTGGGGAACACCCCGCGCCCGATGCTGCCGGAGCGCCAGCTGCACGGCATGCTGAAGGGATTTACGGACCTCGTGTTCGAATGCCATGGCCGCTACTGGGTGCTGGACTACAAGTCGAATGCGCTCGGGCCGGGCGACACGGCGTACACGCAGGCCGCGATGGCGGCCGGCATGGCCGAGCACCGCTACGACATCCAGGGCGCCATCTACATGCTGGCCGTGCACCGGTTGCTGCGCGCGCGCCTGGGCGACGCGTACTCGCCGCAGGAGCACCTGGGCGGCGCCGTGTTCCTGTTCCTGCGCGGGATCGGCAATCCGGCCACCCACGGCTGCTACCTGATCGAGCCGGACGTGGAACTGCTGGACGGCCTGGACCGCCTGCTGGGAAAGGAGACGCATGAAGGCTGAGGCGCCCATGGATACGACGGCCTTCTGGGCCGAAGTCGAACGCCTGACGGAGGCGGGCGAGCTGCGCCGCCTGTCCGGCGTGTTCGCGCGTTTCGTCGCGACGCTGGGAGACGGCGCATGCGCGAAGTCGACGCCGTTGCTGCTCGCGTCCCTCGTGCTGTCCGAACTGGAAGGGCGAGGGCACAGCTGCCTGCTGCTGGACGACCTCGTGGGCGATCCGGCCGCGTTGCTCGGCTGGGCCGACGAGGATTGGAAGGCGCTCGCGAAGGCCGCGAAGCCGCTGCCGCGTGGCGTGAAGGGGTGGGTGTCGCAACTGGCTGGTTGCGAACAGGTGTGGCGCGTGGGCGATCTCGATTACGACCAGCCGCTCGTGCTGGACGACACGCGCCTGTACCTGCGCCGCTACTGGCGCGACGAGACGCTGGTCGCCACGTGCGTGCGCACGCGCGCGCAGGAACGCCGCGACGTCGACATCGACCAGGCCCGCACGTGGCTGGAAGCCCTGTTCGGCGCCCAGCGCGCGGGCGAGACGCCGGACTGGCAGCGCATCGCCTGCGCCGTCGCGCTGCGCGGTGCGTTCGCCATCATCACGGGCGGCCCGGGCACCGGTAAAACGTACACGGTGGCGCGCCTGCTGGCGCTGTTGTTCGCGACGGCCCCGGACGCCGCGCGCCAGCGCATCGCGCTCGCCGCCCCGACGGGCAAGGCGGCGGCGCGCCTGAAGCAGTCGATCGACAAGGCGTTGACCGAGCTCGCGGACCGCGTGGGCGGGGCCTTGCCGCTGCGCGAACTGACGACGCGCATGGGCGCCGCGCGCACCCTGCACAGCCTGCTGGGCGCGCGTCCGGACACGCGCAGCTTCGCGCACCACCGCGGCAATCCGCTCGACGTCGACGTGCTGATCGTCGACGAAGCGTCCATGGTGCACCTGGAGATGATGGCGTCGCTGCTGGACGCGCTGCCCGCGGGCGCGACCCTGATCCTGCTGGGCGACAAGGACCAGCTGGCGTCCGTGGAGGCGGGCGCCGTGCTGGGCGACCTGTGCCACGACGCGCAGGCCGGCCGCTACGACGCGGACACGCTCGCGTACGTGCGCGCCGCCAGCGGCGAGACGATCCCCGCCGAGTATGAAGGTCGTGGCGGCCCGCTCGCCCAGCAGACCGTGATGCTGCGCCACAGCCGCCGCTTCGGCGGCCCGATCGGCAAGCTGGCGCTGGCCGTGAACGCGGGCGACGTGGACGGCGCGGCCGCCGCGCTGCGTGCGCCCGATGCGGCGGGCGTGCTGCGCTGGATCGACCACGCGCACCAGCACCACGTGATCCAGCTGGCCAACGAGGGTTATCGGCCGTATCTCGAACTGCTGCGCGCGGGCAGTGCCGGCTATGGCAGCCATGAGGACTGGGTGCGCGCCGTGCTGCAGCGCTTTGAAGCGTTCCGCGTGCTGTGCGCCGTGCGCGAAGGGGAGTGGGGCGTCGAAGGCTTGAACGACGCCATCGAACAGCGCCTCGCGCACGCGGGCCTGATCGCGCGGGGCGACTGGTACGTGGGCCGGCCCGTCATGGTCACCCGCAACGACTACCCGACGGGCACGTTCAACGGCGACATCGGCCTCGCGCTGCCGGATCCGGCCCGTCCCGGTTCGCTGCGCGTGTGGTTCCTCGAGGGCGACAACGTGCGCAGCGTGCTGGCCACGCGCCTGCGCCACGTGGAGACGGCGTATGCGATGACGGTCCACAAATCGCAGGGCTCGGAATTCGCGCACACGGTGCTGGCCCTGCCGAAAGAGGGGGGCGCCGTGCTGGCGCGCGAGCTAGTCTATACGGGGATCACGCGTGCGAGCCGCCAGTTCACGTTGACGACGCCGGCGCCGGCCGTGCTGGGCGAAGCCATCCTGCGGCGCACGCACCGCGCCAGCGGGTTGCGGGGGATGATCGAACAATAAGGAGGTGGTATGAGCAACGACTGCACGCACTTTCACCACATCTTGACCCGCGAGGGCAATACGGACGGTTGCGAGGAGTGTCTCAAAACGGGCGACACGTGGGTGCACCTGCGCGTGTGCCTCACGTGCGGCCACGTCGGCTGCTGCGACCAGTCGAAGAACAGGCACGCCACGAAGCATTTTCATGCGACGGGCCATCCGGTGATCCGCTCGAAGGAACCGGGCGAGACGTGGGGCTGGTGCTACGTCGACCGGGTCGTCAAGGATCCGGTGTAGGCGCCGGCGCTCGTTGTTGCAGGCTCCAGCGACGGGCCAGCCAGAAGCCGTACAAGGCGGCCGGGACTTCCAGCCAGAATGGCGCCGAGAGGGACCACCGGTAGCTCCACCAGCGCAATTGCAATGCGGTGAATACCGCTGCGAACAGGAAAAGCTTTTTGGCGCGCTCCGGCCGCGGACCGATCGTCAGAACGGCCGTATAAAACGCCGCGCAACCGACCAGCGCCGCCACGATGAGAACCGGGGAGAACACACCCGACGCGGTCAACGACGGATACGCGTACGAATAGCGGAGCAGGACGGTAACGTGGCCCGCGGCCAAGCCGAGCAGCAACAATCGGTGGAGATGGAGCGGGCGCGAGCGGACCGCCGGCGATTGCTCGAACATCTGTAGCGTGAAATACGCAAGGACGGGATAGAACGGCACGTTCAGGACGTTGACGAGCAGGAGGGGCCGGCCAACCAGCGCCGCCAGGCTGTGCGCCAGCAGATATCCCATGAATACGATTGCCGCGGTACGCATCAGGTACACGGCAGCGCCCGTAGCGAACAGCACGACTGTGCCGACGCCCCACGTGAAGATGACGTAGCTGGTCATGAACTGCTGTCCAGGCAACGGCGGCGGCTCGTTGAATGGCGTGTTGAAGATCATGAGGCCGCTGGCAAGTTGCATGAGTCCCGCCAGCACGCAAACCGCCGTGATCGCGTAAACGTTCATGCCGCGTTTGAAAGCCAAGGTATCGGTGGACATCGATGCGCGAAAGTTTCAAAGGGATCGGGCGTACATACTCACACAAAAGAAACTTTCTCGCAAGAAATATTGCCGGCAGAGGATCAGGAAGCCGATGTAGCGGCATGCTTGCGGACGAGCCTGAGGACCGTGTTCCACACGCGGGTCGTCGCCGGTACGTCCAGCACCCGTTCCACGAACGCGTTCGGACTGCCCGGACTGGTCCCGAGCTTGTAGGTCAGCGACAGCAGCATCCCGTCGTGCCAGCTCACCACGCGCACGTCGCCCTTCGGGTTCGTCGAAGGCAGGGACACGCCGTCCGCCGGCGTCCCGATCAGGAATGTGGCGCACGGTGCGTAGACATCGTCCATCGCCACCCCGGCCAACGGATCGCTGGCGACCAGCGCGGCCAGTCCGTCGACGTCGCGCAGGGCAGCCGGTTCGTCGAAGCCGTCGCGCCGCAGTCTGGCCTGGGCGGCTTTCAGGATGCGCGCGGCCTTTGCCGGCGTAGCCGCTTCGAACACCACCGTACCGTTCGTCAGGAATGAACTCGCGTCGATGGCACCCGCTTCCGTAAAGGCCGCTTCGAGCACGGTACGCGTCGGCGCGGGCGGGCGGCCCAGGTTGAGGTTGCGAAAGAACGCCGCGAATTTCACAGGTCCAGCTCCCATGTCTCATTGATCATGTCCTGGCCAAACGCATGCACGGGTTCCTCGGCGACCAGCCGGTAACCCTTGCGCTGGTAGATGCCGCGCGCTTCTTTCTGCTGGTCCGTCGTCCAGAGACGCATCTTCCGGTAGCCGGCGGCGCGGGCGAACTGGTGGCAGACGTCGACTAGGTGCGATCCCAGCCCAAACCCCCGCGCCTGTTCTTCGACGAGGAGGAGGCGCAGTTTCGCGACGCCTTCCTCGTCGCCGCGTGCGAGCGCGATCGAGCCGACGCGCTCGCCGGCCCGCTCCGCGATCCAGCAGTGCTCCCTTGCCGGGTCGAAGTTGCGCTCGAAGTCCTCGCAAATCTGGCCGACCAGCGTTTCGAAGCTGCTGTCCCAGCCCTGCTGATTTGCATAAAGCTCGCCGTGGCGGCGGGTGATCCATGCCATGTCGCCGGGCCGGTGGGATCGCACGACGAACGGTTGCGCGAATTTCATGCTGCCCTGCCTGTCGAGCAGATCCCGGATCGTGTTCATCGCTTCCAGCAGGCGCAGCTGGTCCGTTTCGTCGAAGCGCGACAGCATGTCGCCCACCTCTTCGCGCGAGCGGCGGTCCAGCGGTTCGTAGACGGCGCGCCCATGCGCCGTCAGGCGGAGCAGCTTGGCCCGGCCGTCCGTCGCGGAATCGACTTTGCTGACCAGGCCCGCCGCCTCGAATTTGCCGACGATGCGGCTCAGGTAGCCCCGGTCCAGGCCGAGTTCCCGGCACAGGGCGGCCGGCTGCTGGTCGCCGTGGTGCGCCAGTTCGTACAGGATCCGCAATTCCGTCAGCGTGAATTCGCTTTGCAGCAATCCTTCCCGCAATACGCCGATGTGGCGCGTGAAAAACCGGTTGAACCCGCGGACGGCCGCGATCCGCTCGTCGTACACAGAAGTCGTCATGGACACTCCAGCAATTATCCCGGATCAATTTTGCGAGAGATTGCTGACTGAGTCAACATTATTGACGGTCAAACGCCAACCTTTGCTTTCCTAGTGGCAACAATGTTAAAGTTGCGGTCTGGGAATTGTTATCGGAGCGGTATCATGTTGATCGTCGTGGGTTTCATCATCGTGCTGGTGGCGGTATTCGGCGGCTTCGTGCTGCAGGACGGGCACCTGGCCGCGCTGTTCCAGCCCTACGAACTCATGATGATCTTCGGTGGCGCGCTGGGCGCCTTCGTCATCGCCAACGACCGCAAGGCGATCGGTCTCACGTGGCACAGCCTGCCGATGCTGTTCCACGGCTCGCGCTATACCCGCGAACTGTACATGGCGTTGATGGCGCTCATGTTCGACCTGTTGACGAAGGTGCGCAGGGAAGGGCTGATGGCGCTCGAGAACGAGATCGACGCGCCGTATGAAAGCGCCATCTTCACGAAGTACCGCATCATCCTGCTCGACGATCACCTGATGGATTTCATCACGGACTACCTGCGCCTGATGGTGTCCGGCACGATGAACAGCTACCAGCTGGAAAACCTGATGGACAACGAGATCGCCACGTACCAGGAAGATGCCGACATCCCCGTGCAGGCGATCCACAAGCTCGCCGACGGCATGCCCGCGTTCGGCATCGTCGCGGCCGTGATGGGTGTCGTGCACACGATGGGGTCCATCGGCCGTCCGCCGGCGGAACTGGGCGGCCTGATTGCGGCCGCGCTCGTGGGGACGTTCCTCGGCATCCTGTTGTCGTACGGCCTCGTCGCGCCGCTGGCGAGCCTGCTGCACCGGCGCCACCAGGAAGTCGTGAAGGCGCTGCAATGCGTGAAGGTGACGCTGCTGGCGTCGATGAACGGCTACGCGCCGACGATCGCCGTGGAGTTCGGCCGCAAGGTCATCTCGGCCACGGAGCGCCCGACCTTCGCCGAGCTGGAAGGTCACGTCCGCCAGTTGAAATCGCGCTGACTAACTCAGTTGCGCGGCAGTTCGATACCGGCCAGCTTCCAGCTCCACAGGCCGTCGCGGCGGAACACGAAGCTGCCGCCATCCTTCGCCGTGACGGCGAAGTGACTCCAGCCGCGGTAGTGCAGCGCATAGTGCGGCTTGTCCCGTGGCGGCTCCGCATCGGACGTTTGCGCTTCCCGGGTGGGCTTGCCGATCGATACCTTGCCGTGCTCGACCATCGCCGCGACCCCGGCCGGCGACACGATCGCGTCCACGAGCGGATCCGCGACCACCCGCGCGAATGCCTTGCCGATCGCGGCGAACGGATTGCGGCCCTCGTCGCCCGCATCCCGGGTGATCGACCCGAGCAGCTGGCTTTTCACGCTGTCGCGCAGGGCAGGGAAGTCGACCAGCGCGGAGACGCCCTCGGCATCGTGGCGCTCCGCTGCCGAACGCAGGCTGTGCAGCGTCCACCACGGGCTGGCGAAGCTGGTGGCGGCAACGACGAGGAGGGCGCCGGCGGCGCCGGCGGTGAGGATGCGGATACGGTTCATAAGCAGTGGAAACGACGAGGCCGGAACGGTCGCCCGTCCCGGCCTGCGGTGTTCAATGGTCGCCGGCTCAGCGATGGCGGCGGTGACGCGTGACCGTCACGTGCTTGTGGCTGCGGCGCGTGGTCCCGCCGGCGGTGGCGCGGATGCGCGGGCCGCCCGCCGTGGCACGGATGCGCGGGCCACCGGCGGAGGCGCGCATGCGCGGGGACTCGCTGCGCGTCGCCACGGGGCCGGCGTCGCCCAGCACGTGGCGGCGGATGTTCAGCGCGTCCAGGATGCGGACCGACGAAGCGCCCGCGTTCAGCAGCACCATCGTCGCGTTCTTGCCGGCCGCCTTCACGCGCATGATCAGGCAGCGGCCCGCTTCCTGCGTGTAGCCCGTCTTCGACAGGCCGATGTCCCAGCCCTTGGCACCGACGAGGCGGTTCGTATTGTGGTATTCGACTTCGCGGCCCTTGATGTTGATCAGGTCCTTCGACGACGTCGTGATGCGGGTGATTTCCGCATAGTTCGACGCGGCGGTCGCCATCTTGACGAGGTCGGCAGCGGTCGAGCGGTTGTTCGGGGAGAGACCCGTCGGTTCCTCGATGACGGTTTGCGTCATGCCCAGCGCGGCGATCTTGCGCTTGACGGCGGCGCGGAAGGCGTCGATGCCGCCCGGATAAGTGCGGGCCAGCGCGGCGGCGGCGCGGTTGTCCGACGACATCAGCGCCAGCTGCAGCACGTCACGGCGCGGAATGGTGGCGCCGACGGGCACGCGCGACGTGCTGTGCTTGAGCATGTCGACGTCCTGCTTCTCGATCTCGATCGGCTCGTTCATGTCCTGGTGGGCATCGAGCACGACCATGGCGGTCATGAGCTTGGTCAGCGAAGCGATCGGCGCGACGGTGCTGGCGTTCTTTTCGAACAGCACCTTGCCGGTGTCGTCTTCGACCACCAGCACCGATTGCGATCCGAACGGCACGGCGAAGGCCGCTGCGCTGGAGATCGTCATCACTACGGCAGCGAGGAATTTTTTGATCATGGATGGTTGTCTGGGTACGGTTAATGGTCGGGCGCCGGACGGCGGCGGAGCATCAAAACGTCGGGTTGGCAGATAGCGGCATGCTATACAGCAACATTAAAGGTTGAACGATAGCATCAAAGATTGACATATGTCTATGTCCCCCTATGAAATATCGAGTCTAACGGCAAGATTCTACAAGAAAAAAAAGCCCCGCGTTGCCGCAGGGCCTTCTTTTTGAACAGAATGTTTTGATGTGTCTTATTTAGACGTGTAAATCTTATCGAATTCCCCACCGTCATCGAAGTGACGTTTCTGCGCGGCACGCCATCCGCCGAATACGTCATCCACCGTGAACAGCTGGATCGGCTTGTAATTGGCGGCAAATTGTTTCATGACTTTCTCGTTGCGCACGCGCATATAGTGCTTGGCGCCGATCGTCTGACCCGTTTCCGAATACAGGAAGTTGAGATAGGCCGTTGCCTGCTTGCGGATGCCCTTGCGGTCGACGACCTTGTCCACGACGGCCACGGGCGATTCGGCCAGCACGGAGATGGACGGGTACACGACTTCGAAGTCGTTGCCGAACTCGGCGCGCACGAGGTTCACTTCGTTCTCGAACGTGACGAGGGCGTCGCCGATCTGGCGCTGCGTGAACGTGGTGGTGGCGGCGCGGCCGCCGGCGTCCAGCACGGGCACGTTCTTGAAGATCTTGCCGACGAGGTCGCGCGCCTGCGCTTCGTTGCCGCCTTTCTTGATCACAGAGCCCCAGGCCGCCAGGTACGTATAGCGGCCGTTGCCGGCGGTCTTGGGATTCGGGATGACGACTTTCACGCCGGGCTTGGCCAGGTCGGCCCAGTCCTTGATGCCTTTCGGGTTGCCTTTACGGACCAGGAACACCATGGTCGAGTAGTAGGGCGCCGCATTGTCCGGGAATTTCTTGGCCCAGTCCTTCGCGACGAGGCCGCGGTCGGCCAGCATGTCGATGTCGTTGGCCTGGTTCATCGTGACGACGGACGCTTCGAGGCCGTCCGCGACGGCGCGGGCCTGTTTGCTGGAGCCGCCGTGCGACTGCTTGATCGTGACGGTTTCTCCCGTCGATTTTTTCCATTCGGCGACGAAGGCCGGGTTGATGTCCTTGTACAGCTCGCGTGCCACGTCGTAGGACACGTTCAACAGTTCCACGTCGGCGGCCTGTGCGGCAAAGGGGATGACGGCACTGCCGAGCGTCAGCGCGAGCAGCGCGCGACGCAGCGAGGAAACGGATGGGATCGCCATATTGTTTTTTCCTTGTAAAGACTCTCTAGGGATCATTGATGATCCGTTAAAAAATAGCAAAACAAAAGTACATTTTTGTCATATGCTTAGCCACCATATGTGGCATGCATACGCTTCGGCCCGCCACAAAGCAGGCAAGTCCCGTTTGGGGTATAGTCCGGCCTTCGCTGAAACATCGTTTTTTCCAGGTTGATGCTGAAAACAATGGGTATCGAAATTCGCCAGGCAACACCGAATGACGCGCCGGGCGCATGCCGGCTGCTGCGCCGTTCGATCGAAGAGGGCTGCGTGCCCGACCATGGCGGCCGTCCCGACATCCTGCAGGCCTGGCTCGGCAACAAGACGACCCAGAACGTGCTGGGCTGGCTGTCGTCGCCCAGCAACTACGCTGTCGTGGCGGAGCGCGACGAGAACGGCACCCGGGAAGTCGTCGGCTTCGCGTTGCTGAACCAGGCGGGCAAGGTGCCACTGTGCTATGTTCGGCCGGACCTGTTGCGCCAGGGCGTCGGACGTGCGCTGCTGCGGGCACTGGAAACCCAGGCGCGCGCGTGGAACATCAGCAAGGTGCACATGCAGAGCCCGGAGTCCGCCAGCGGCTTTTTCGAGCGCCAGGGCTATGTCAACGCGGGCAAGGACAAGGCCTGTTTCGGCCTCGAATGCGACTTCCTGTGGAAGCAGCTGGACGCCGAAACGGTGCCGGCACGCAAGCGATTTTGCAATTGCAGCCAATGAGCTGCGACAAGCTTTGAACGTTGTGTAACATTACGCAACGTGAACTCATCTTTTTTCCTGCTGGCGCTTGCGCTATAGTAGTCGGGTTTCAATGATGAGTTCGTTATGGCTTCCCGTAGAGATTTTCTTCACCACGGCTTGCGCCTGACCGCGTTGGGACTCGTCGCCGTCCCGCTGGTCGATGCGCAGGCAGCCCGCTCCCAGACCGATGCACCCAGCACGGAACTGGAACCGCCTCCCGATCTGTTCGATGCCCAGGTCGTCGACATCGACTTCTGGGTCAAGCCGCGCACGTTGTCCGTGATCCGTCCGCAAAGCGGCGAGCGCGCCAATGTCCTGTACTGGAAGGACGGCGAAGTGATCGACTCCGCCTACCAGGAACTGTGCCATCTGCTGCGCGACGTGAACGGCAAGGCGTCGATCGCCATCGACCCGAAGCTGATCGAAACGCTGTGGGCGTCGCAGGCGTTCGTCGCGCGCTACGGCCTCGACCGTCCGCTGGAGATCCTGTCCGGCTACCGCACCCCCGCCTCCAACAACCGCCTGATCGAGCAGGGCGTGCCGGCCGCGCGCCAGTCGCTGCACATGTCGGGCAAGGCGGCGGACGTCCGCATTGCGGGCCTGACCGAGGAAGTGCTGGGCGGGCTCGTGAAGAGCTTCCGCAAGGGTGGCGTCGGCTTCTACTACCGTTCCGGCCCGAAAGGCGGCTGGATCCACACCGACACGGGCCTCAACCGTACCTGGAAGGGCTGAGCAGGCCGGATTCCCGCGCGGACATGCGGCGCGCATTCGCGGTTTTTTTGCTATCTTGATCCTACCAACCTTTGCAAAGGAGGACATGATGGCAACCATGAACGCACCTACGATGGAACGCCGGCATCTGCCCGAACGACGCGCTTCCGTGCGCGAAGGGACGACCGCGATGTCCGGAATCGACTACGCCGCGATGGCCCTGCTGATCATCGGCGGCCTGAACTGGGCGATGGTGGGCCTGTTCGACGTCGACGTCGTCGCCACGCTGTTCGGTCCGGGCAGCCCGGCCAGCCGCGTCGTGTATGTCGTCGTCGGCCTCGCGGCCCTGTACTCGATCTATACGGCGATCAAGATGAGCCGCCACCATCCTCACTGAGCGAATGCGGGTCGGCCTGATTTCCGACACGCACGGCCTGCTCCGGCCCGAGGCGCTCGATTTCCTCGCCGGGTCCGACCACATCGTCCACGGCGGCGATATCGGCGGCCCGGAGATCCTCGAGCGCCTCGCGGCCATTGCCCCGCTCACGGTCGTCCGCGGGAACAACGACACGGCGCCGTGGGCGCGCGCGATTCCGGAAACGGCCCGCGTCGACGTCGGGCAGGTGGCCCTGTACGCGATCCACGACCTGAAGCGGCTCGACATCGACCCGCGCGCGGCCGGCATCCGGGTCGTCGTGTCGGGCCACTCGCACAAGCCCGCGTGCAGCGAGCGCGATGGCGTGCTGTACGTGAACCCGGGCAGCGCCGGCCGGCGGCGGTTCAGCCTGCCGATCGCGGCGGCCGAGCTGATCATCGATGGCGATGCCGTCGCGGTAAAGCTGGTGACGCTGCGCGAAATGCCGTAGCATACGCGCCGTCCTCCAGCCTGAACGATCATCAACATGACGCCTGACGCCAACCAGAATAACGCCACCGAACGTCCCCGTTTCCGCCCCGTCCCGTGGACCGCGCTGGAAACCCCGCAGGACGTCGAACTGTGGATCGAGGAGCACAACCGCACGATGCAGGAGCTCGTCAAGCCGCAGGAGACGGGCGTCGGCGTGCGCTTCCGCCTCGCGGCCGGCGGGGACGTCTACATGCAAACGGCGGCGGATGCCGTCATCCTCGACGTCGAGCCGGACGCCAGCTGGGTCGCACCCCTCATCATGGCTGCGACGGGGGCCGAGCAGCCGGCCGGGTCGATCTGGGTTCTACCGGACGACAAACTGGTGCAGTTGCTGCTGGGGCTGTCGACGCTGGTGGAGAGTTCGCTGATCGTCACGGGCCACAACTTCGGCAAGCACGGCCGGCGACAGTTTTAGCATATATTTACGACAATATTTCCTTTGCGCATAGTCAGGATTCGGTGTTAAATCAGCTCTGTCTCGTACGATGAGCTGAGCCGATGCCTACACGATTCCCGACCGCCACGCGGCGTGCACTGTTGTTGTCCCTGGTTCTCGCTGCCGCCGCGCTGCCGGCCCGCGCGGCCGACCTGCTCGACACGGTCAGGACGCGCGGCACCTTGCGCATCGCGCTGGAAGGCACCTATCCTCCATTCAATTTCAAGGACGCGAAGACGGGGCAGCTGGCCGGGTACGACGTCGACGTCGCGAAACTCGTCTGCGCGAAGCTCGGCGTGACACCGGAATTCGTGACGACGGAATGGTCCGCGATCCTCGCCGGCCTGGGGGCGGGCAAGTACGACGTCATCGTCAGCCAGGTCGGCATCACGCCGCGGCGCCAGCAGGCGTTCGATTTTTCCCAGCCCTACACGTATTCGGCGCCGCAACTGATCGTGCGCCGCAACGAGACTGCCGCCTACAAGAGTCTCGCCGACCTCAAGGGTCGCACGGTCGGCGTGGGGCAGGGCAGCGTGTTCGAGCAGCAGGTGCGCGCCGTGCCCGGCATCGAAGTCAAGAGCTACCCGGCGGCGCCGGAAAACCTGCAGGACCTCGCGTTCGGCCGCATCGACGCCGCCCTCAACGACAGCCTGATGGTGGCCTATCTCCTCAAGAATTCGCAATTGCCCATCCGCGCCGGCGCGCGCGTGGGCGACGTCGAGCGCATGGGCGTTGCCTTCCGCAAGGGCAATCCGAAATTCCATGCGGCCGTCGATAAGGCCCTCGATGACGTGCGTGCCAATGGCAGCCTGAAGCAGGTATCGATCAAGTGGTTCGGCGTCGACGCGACGCGGGCGCCGTGACCGCACTGACCGAACTCTTCGACCTGCTGCGCGAAGCCGCGCCCGTGATGGCGAAAGGGGCAGGTTACACGCTCGCGTTCGCGGTGGCGGCGATGGTCGGCGGGCTCGTGCTCGGCTTTCCCACCGCAATACTCCGCCTGGCGCGATGGGCGCCGCTGCGCTGGCCGGCCGCGCTGTATGTGAGCGTGTTTCGGGGCACCCCGCTGCTCGTGCAATTGTTCGTCATCTATTACGGCTTGCCCGGCATCGGCATCGAATTCACACCTGTCACGGCGGGCATCCTCGCGCTGTCGCTGAACGCGGGCGCCTACCTGTCCGAGAGCCTGCGCGGGGCCATCCTCGGCATCGGCAAGGGGCAGTGGAACGCGGGCTTCAGCCTCGGCCTCACGTATCCGCAGACGCTGGGCCTCGTGATCCTGCCGCAGGCGCTGCGCACGGCCGTGCCCGCGATGAGCAATACGTTGATCAGCCTGATCAAGGACACGGCCCTCGTCTCCGTCATCACCGTGACGGAGCTGATGCTCGTGACGAAGGAATTGATCTCCGTCACGTTCCGGCCGTTGCCGCTGTACGTGACGGCGGCCGTCGTGTATTGGCTGCTGAGCCTGTTCTTCGAAGCCGTGCAGCGCCGCGCGGAGCGGCATTTCAACCGCGCCCACAAATGAAAAACGGCGCCGCAGCGCCGTTCGGATCTTACATGTTCGGGTAGTTCGGCCCGCCGCCGCCTTCCGGCGTGACCCACACGATGTTCTGCGTCGGGTCCTTGATGTCGCAGGTCTTGCAGTGCACGCAGTTCTGCGCGTTGATCTGCAGGCGATCCTTGCCTTCGTCCGTCTTCACGAATTCGTACACGCCGGCCGGGCAGTAGCGCTGTTCCGGACCCGCGAACTTGGCCAGGTTGATCTCGACCGGCACGTTCGGGTTCTTCAGCGTGAGGTGCACGGGCTGGTCTTCCGCATGGTTCGTGTTCGAGATAAATACGGACGACAGGCGGTCGAACGTCAGCTTGCCGTCCGGCTTCGGATAGACGATGGGCTTGAAGTCGGACGCCGGGCGCAGGCATTCGTGGTCCGCGTGGTTGTGGTGCAGGGTCCACGGGGCCTTGCCCTTGAACAGGATCTGGTCGATGCCGGTCATGATCGTGCCGACGACGAGGCCCTTGCTCATCCACGGTTTGAAATTGCGCGCGACGTGCAGTTCCTCGTGCAGCCACGATTGTTCGAACGCGACCGGATAGCTCAGCAGCTCGTCGTGCTGGCGGCCCGCGCCCAGTGCGGCGTAGGCGGCGTCGGCCGCGAGCATGCCCGTCTTGATGGCGGCGTGGCTGCCCTTGATACGGCTCGTGTTGAGGAAGCCCGCGTCGCAGCCGATCAGCGCGCCGCCCGGGAACACGGTCTTCGGCAGCGATTGCAGGCCGCCCGCCGTGATCGCGCGCGCACCGTACGAGATGCGCTTGCCGCCTTCGAAGAAGTGGCGGATGGC
Source organism: Massilia sp. PDC64 (assembly GCF_900101265.1). GTDB lineage: Bacteria > Pseudomonadota > Gammaproteobacteria > Burkholderiales > Burkholderiaceae_D > Telluria. The sequence continues at coordinate 106,738 of NZ_FMZS01000011.1, read as the reverse complement.
CGGGTGCGTTTTATAACGCTGGAATTCCTCGTACGGCGACAGATACGGGTTCTGGTACGACAGGCCGACGATGAAGCCGACGGCGACCTGGTTGTTTTCCAGGTGGTACAGGAACGAACCGCCGTAGGTGTCGTTGTCCAGCGGCCAGCCGGCCGTGTGGATCACGAGGCCCGGCTGGTGCTTGGCCGGATCGATTTCCCACAGTTCCTTGATGCCGATGCCGTACGTCTGCGGATCCTTGCCCTTGTTCAGGTCGTACTTCGCCATCAGCTGCTTGCCGAGGTGGCCGCGCGAGCCTTCCGCGAACAGCGTGTATTTCGCGTGCAGTTCCATCCCCAACTGGAACGCGTCCGTAGGCTGGCCGTGGCGGTTGACGCCCATGTTGCCCGTCGCGACGCCCTTCACCGAGCCGTCGTCGTTGTACAGGATTTCGGCGGCCGGGAAGCCCGGGAAGATCTCGACACCGAGCGCTTCCGCCTGCTGGCCCAGCCAGCGCACGACGTTCGCCAGCGAGATCACGTAGTTGCCGTGGTTGGTCAGCATCTTCGGCATCATGAACGACGGCGTCTGGTAAGCCTTCGTCTCGCTGAGGAACAGCATGCGGTCTTCCGTCACGGGCGTGTTCAGCGGCGCGCCCAGTTCCTTCCAGTTCGGGAACAGCTCGTTCAGCGCGCGCGGGTCCATCACGGCGCCCGACAGGATGTGCGCGCCCAGCTCGCCGCCTTTTTCCAGCACGCAGACCGACACGTCCTGGCCCTTTTCGGCCGCCAGTTGCTTCAGGCGGATCGCGGCCGACAGGCCGGCGGGACCGCCACCGACGATGACAACGTCGTATTCCATTGCTTCGCGGGGGCCGTATTCTTCGAGGAGGGAGTTGGTCTGAGTCATGTCTTATGGGAGTTATAAAAATTTAAGCACGAGTGTGCACTTTTTTGCGCTCGTTGGCAACGCCGAGCGCCATTGTAGGGCAACTATTAGACGCGGCAATCTAATCGGTGTGAAATAGGTGAAGTGTGTAATCATTATGACTTCGCAACAGAATTTCGTTCGGGGATAGGGGGCGTAACGTGGGGATTGAAGTCAATTTCGAAGGAAAGATCGCGATGGTCACGGGCGCATCCAGCGGGTTGGGTGCGCGGTTCGCCAAGGCGCTGGCCGGTGCCGGGGCCCAGGTCGTACTCGCATCGCGCCGCATCGAGCGCCTGAAGGAATTGCGCGCCGAGATCGAGGCGGACGGCGGCGCGGCCCACGTCGTGGCGCTGGACGTGACGGACCTGGCCAGCATCAAGGCCGCGATCGCCCACGCCGAGACGGAAGCGGGGCCGATCGACATCCTCGTCAACAACTCCGGCGTCTCGACGACGCAGCGCCTGCTCGACGTCAGCGAGGAAGACTACGGCTACGTGATGGACACGAACCTGCGCGGCGCCTTCTTCATGGCCCAGCAGACGGCGAAGCGGATGATCCAGCGCGCCAAGGGCGACCCGAAGAAGCAGCACCGCATCGTCAACATCGCGTCCGTCGCGGGCCTGCGCGTGCTGCCGCAGATCGGCGTGTACTGCATGAGCAAGGCCGGCGTCGTGCAGATGACGAAGGCGATGGCCGTCGAATGGGGCCGCTACGGCATCAACGTGAACGCCATCTGCCCGGGTTATATCGCCACCGAGATGAACGAGGATTATTTCGACACGGAGCAGGGCAAAAAACTGATCGAGATGCTGCCGCGCCGCCGCACGGGCAAGCCGGAAGACCTCGACGGCCTGTTGCTGCTGCTCGCGGCCGAGGAAGCCCATTTCATCAACGGCGCCATCATCACGGCCGACGACGGCATGACGGCGCAATGAAAGAGTCCCGGCCGCGGCTGCTTCTGGTCCACGGCCTGCTGGGCTCGTTGACGTATTTCGAGCCCCAGCGCTACCTGCCCGGCGTCGACCTCGTCGCGCCCGACCTTATCGGCTACGGCCAGCGCCGCGGCGAAGACACCCACATCACCCTGCACGACCAGGCCGCGATGCTCGCCCACTGCCTGCACGACGAGATCGGCAGCCCCACGTGGGTGCTGGGCCACAGCGTGGGCGGCATCGTCGCGATGCTGCTGGCGGACCTCGTGCCGGACCTCGTGCGCGGCGTCATCAATGTCGAGGGCAACTTCACGTTGAAGGACGCGTTCTGGACGGGGCGCATCGCCGCCTTGCCCGAGGCGGAGTGGGCCGCGGAATACGGCGCGATGGAAGCCAACCCGGCCGCGTGGCTGGAACGCAGCGGCATCGAAGCGAGCGACGAGCGCATCATATGGGCGCGCGAGATCCTCGCGCATCAGCCGTACACGACGGTGCAAACGATGGCGCAATCCGTGCTCGACACGACCGGCGACCCCGACTACCTGGGCTGCGTGGGCCGCGTGCTGGCGCGCGCGACGCCCCTGTACCTGGTCGGTGGCGAACAGTCCAGCGCCGGGTGGGACGTGCCCGACTGGGTGCTGTCGCAGGCACGCCGCGTGCGCGTGCAACCGAAGACTGGGCATATGATGATGCTGGAAGATCCGGGGAATTTTTGCCGGATCGTGGAGTCCATCCTCTACGAAGAGAACTGCCGTTCCGGCACCTGAAGCCGTATCATGCCGGCTTTTGGCAACGACGTAGAGCAACGATGAGCGACAAGAAACAGGTCCACACCATGCGCCAGGCCATCCGCTGGGGCGACATGGATGCATTCGGCCACGTGAACAACACGGTGTATTTCCGGTATATGGAGAGCGGGCGCATCGCCTTCCTCGAACAGGCGGCGGGCGACCTCGACATCCAGGGCGAAGGCCCCGTGATCGTCACGGCGTACTGCAGTTTCATCAGGCAGCTGAAGTATCCGGGCGAGATCGAGATCCGCACCTTCGCGGGTCCGGCGGGCCGTTCCAGCTTCGAGGTCACGCACGAAATCCGCATGGTCGACGAGCACGGCAATGCGGACGTCGTGGCCGCGGAGGGCGGCGGCAAGGTCGTGTGGATCGATTTCGCGGCCGAGAAGTCGGTGCCGTTGCCGGCGCGCGTGCGGGAGCTGCTACCAGCTGGGTGAAACCCATACTTTGCGCGGCCTCAAATGACGCCGCGCTCCTCAAGCGGTTCTCCTATCACTCTACAAAATCACGTATTTATAAAATTGTCAAACTGGCGCAGTAAAATTGCAACAGTGATAATTGAATAGTTTTGTCCTCTGCAACTCATATACAGTCTTGCCTGCTCGACATATTGTTGAGAAAAAGAATATCTATTTTAAATAGGGCAATAAGAGGAAAAACTATGGGATCAATGAAGCGTTCGACGCTGGCGTTGACGACGGCGATTTCAGTCGGGCTGCTGTCTGGATGTGCAACGCAGTCGCCACCGATGGTCGTGAAAGATGCTCCGCAATCTGCAGAGGTACAAAAGCAGATGCAAAAGGATATGGCTCGGGCCGCTATTGCGAAGCCGACCTTGAAGCGCAAGATTGCGCTGGGACGAGTTTCAAACGAAACCAGCTACGGGAAATCGTTATTGCGCGACAGTGCCGGCGACCCAGTCGGCAAGCAGATCGCCGATATGCTGAGCAAGGCGCTGACCGAATCTGGTGCCTACATCGTGCTCGAACGCACCGATCTCTCCAAACTGCAGGACGAGAGCAAACTCACTGGCACGAAGCAGAATCTGGTGGGGGTCGATGCTCTTCTCATGGGTTCGCTGACTGAATTCGGACGCAAGACTGTCGGCGAAACCGGCTTCGTTTCCGCCAGCAAGAAGCAGGTCGCGTTCGCCAAAATCGACGTACGTGTGGTTGACGTCGTCACGGGACAAAGTCTGTTCGCGGCTTCCGGTGCCGGTGAATCGTCGACCCAGACAGCATCCACGTTCGGTTTCGGCTCGCAGGCAGGCTATGACAGCACCCTGAACGATTCTTCGATTCGTCAGGCAATTTCGGAAGTCGTCAACCGCCTGAGCGTGGAATTCAGCCGCCGCCCGTGGCAGACGTCGATCATCGGTGCCGACAATGGCCGTTACTACATTTCGGGCGGAAAATCGCAGGGTTTGAAGCCCGGCATGGTGTTCTCGGTCCAGACGCTCGGGGAAAAAATCAAGTCTCCGCAGACCGGTTTTGAAATTACGTTGCCTGGTAAGGAAGTGGCGCAAATCCGTGTCGATGCGCTATTCGGCGATACCGAAATGAGCGAAGGGGCTGCGACGAGCGTCATCAGCGGATCCTTGCAGGGATTGAAGATTGACCAGTTGACCGTCCGCGAAAAGGAGGCGATGTGAAATTCCCGAATATTCAGACATTGGTCCTTGCGGCAGCGTGTGCGGTCGCAGCGTCGGGTTGTGTGCAGATGCCGACCGAAAAACAATCCGTCGTCGATCAGCGGCCCCAAATTACGTTCCGCGTGAGCGGCGATGTGCAACGTGTCGCCGGCGCGCGCGTCCTCGTTGACGAACTCGACATGGGCAGGGTCCAGGACTTCCTGGACGGACAAGCGAGCCTGCGCGTACTGCCGGGCACCCACGTGGTCAAGGTCCTGTCCGGCGATTCCGTGCTGTTGCTCGAACAGGCATATCTCGGCGACGGCGTAATGCGCCCCTTTAACATCAACTAGGACCGGTCATGCGACTTTTTTATGCGGCATTGTGCGCCGTGCTGCTGAGCGGCTGCGCCACCAACAAAAACATGTACGAATGGGGCGGATACGATGCCGTCCTGTACAACTCGTACAAGGATCCGACGACCGTCGTCGACAACATGCACAAGCTGGAGCTGCATATCCAGAAGCTCGAACAAGGCAAGCAAAAAGTGCCGCCTGGACTGTATGCGGACCTGGGCACGCTGTACCTGCAGGCGGGCGATAAGGAAAAGGCAAAAGCGAATTTCATGAAGGAACGCAGTGCGTGGCCGGAAAGCGCGGGTTTGATGGACGCGTTGATCAATAATGGCGTCATGCCGAAAGCAAAGGAGGCCAAGTCATGAAGGCCCTCATCTTCGCAATGGCCGTGTTGCTGACCGGGTGCGCAACGCAGCACGTAAAACCGGATTTGAGCGCATTCAATGCCGCCAAGCCGCGTTCGATTCTCGTGGTGCCGGCAGCAAATAAATCGCTGGACGTCGATGCGCCGAATTATTTGTTGACGACGCTTACCGTGCCGCTCGCGGAAAAAGGATATTACGTCTTCCCGGTGCACACGGCGAAAACGGTGCTCGAGCAAGAGGGCTTTTTCGACGGCGATCAGGTGCAGAAGCAGCCGCCGGAAATGCTGGCCCAGCTGTTCGGCGCAGATGCCGTTTTGTTCGTCACGATCAATCGCTGGGACGCCCAGTATGCGGTGCTTTCGACGATGGTGACGGTCGATTTCGATTATCGACTGGTGTACAAGGACGGCACGGAAATCTGGAAGGCGAACAAAAAGATGCAGTATTCGCCGCAACAGCAGAATACCGGCAACCCGTTGGCGAACCTGATCGCGGCAGCCGTTACCGCAGCCCTCGAGCGCGCCAAGCCCAATTACCTGCCGCTCGCACAAATGGCCAACGTTCAGGTGCTGGCAGGCGAGCCGACTGCCATTCCTAACGGCCCTTACCGTACCGCAAACTGAGCCGGTTTCCGCATCGCCCGATGCGGAATTTCAGCGCGACATGCCGACCAGCTTGTGCACGAGTTCCGACGACGTGGACGCCGAGAACTTGCGCATGAGCTTGGCGCGGTGCATCTCCACCGTGCGCGGCGACAAGTCCGTCTCGCGCGCGATCACCTTGCTCGTCTTGCCCTCGACGAGCAGCGCCGCGATCTCGCGTTCGCGCGGCGTCAGCTCGGCCGTCACGGGGCGCTTCTCGCTGACGTCCTCGAACGTCCACACGCCGGCGCCCAGCGGCTCGGCCGGGTCGAGCGCGCGGCCCGTCACGTGGCACCAGAACAATTCCCCATTTCCCCTGCGCATAATGCGCTCGTCCGAGTAGCGGCCCTTCGCGTTCATGATCGGAATGATGCGGTCGCCCGTGCGCAGGAACTCGTCGATGCTGGGGTAGAGTACCGAGAACGACTGGCCGTCCAGCTGCGCCCGCTGGTAGCCGAACATCGCGGCCAGGGCGTGGTTGCACGACTGGATCACGCGGTTCACCGAAATGCACATCCCGACGGGCGCGTGCTGGAAAATCATCTCGTAATCGATGGCGTATGATGCGTTCATTTGATGGTAGTCGACTGTCCCCGCAGGAGGCCCTTGCCGGTATTTCTACGGTATTGTGCTTCGGAGGGCGCTATTTTATTCTGCAATTCTACTCTGCTGTATAGAACCTCATTATTAAAGGGACGGGTATGAACAAAGTGTATCCTGATGCGCGCTCCGCGCTCGAAGGGGTCGTTGCGGACGGCCAGACGATCGCCGTGGGCGGTTTCGGCCTGTGCGGTATTCCCGAGGCGCTGATCCTGGCGCTGCGCGATTCCGGCGTCAAGAATCTGACGGCCATCTCGAACAACGCCGGCGTCGACGACTTCGGCCTGGGCCAGCTGCTCACCACGCGCCAGATCAGGAAGATGATCGCCTCCTACGTGGGCGAGAACAAGGAATTCGCGCGCCAGTACCTGGCCGGCGAACTGGAACTGGAATTCACGCCGCAAGGCACGCTGGCCGAGAAGCTGCGCGCCGGCGGCGCCGGCATCCCCGCCTTCTTCACGAAGACCGGCTACGGCACGATCGTCGCGGAAGGCAAGGAGACCCGCGAATTCGATGGCGAAATGTATGTGATGGAACGCTCGCTCGTCCCGGACGTCTCGCTCGTCAAGGCCTGGAAGGCCGACCGCGCCGGCAACCTCGTGTTCCGCAAGACGGCACGCAACTTCAACCCGAACGTGGCCACCGCAGGCAAGGTCTGCATCGTGGAAGTCGAGCAGCTGGTCGAGGTCGGCGAGATCGACCCGGACCAGGTGCATACCCCGAGCATCTTCGTGCACCGCATCGTTCACAACCCGACGCCGGAAAAGCGCATCGAACAGCGCACCGTGCGTCAAGCATAAGACCAGGGGAGACAGACATGGCATGGACTCGTGATGAAATGGCCGCGCGCGCGGCCAAGGAACTGCAGGACGGTTTCTACGTGAACCTGGGCATCGGCCTGCCCACGCTGGTGGCCAACTACGTCCCGAACGATATCGAAGTCTTCCTGCAGTCGGAAAACGGCTTGCTGGGCATCGGGCCGTTCCCGACCGAAGACGAGGTCGACGCCGACCTGATCAACGCCGGCAAGCAGACGGTCACCGCGCTGCCGGGCGCCGCCTACTTCAGCTCGGCCGATTCGTTCGGCATGATCCGCGGAGGCAAGATCAACCTGGCGATCCTCGGCGCGATGCAGGTGTCGGAAAAGGGCGACCTGGCGAACTGGATGATCCCGGGCAAGATGGTCAAGGGCATGGGCGGCGCGATGGACCTCGTGGCCGGCGTCAAGCGCGTCGTCGTCGTGATGGAACACGTGGCGACGGCCAAGGATGGCTCGACGAGCCACAAGATCCTGAAAAAATGCGACCTGCCGCTGACGGGCGTCGGCGTCGTCGACCGCATCATCACCGACCTGGGCGTCATCGACGTCACGGACACGGGCCTGAAGCTCGTCGAGCTGGCGCCCGGCGTCACCAAGGACGAAGTCGTGGCCGCCACGTCGGCGGAACTGGACGTTTCCGCCGTTTGATGTTCTTCCGGGCGGCGCCACGGTGCCGCCCGTCATTCCTTCCGTTTAGTTCAGCGACCACACGTACTGGACCTTGGTCCATTGCTGCACGGCTTTGCCGTTCTTCAGCGCGGGCTGGAAGCTGCACTGCGCCAGCGCCGCGCGCGCGGCTTCGTCCAGGGTCGCGAAGCCGCTCGACTTCAACACTTTCGAATCCTTCACACGGCCGGTCCCATCGACGAGAAAGTGCAGCGTCACCGTGCCCTCATGGGCGGCCTGCACGTCCGCGTGCGGGTACTGCGGCTTTTCGCAGCTGTCGAAGTCGAGCTTCGCGGTGCTGGTGCCTTGCGGTGCCGCATGGGCGGACGCCGCGCAGGCGAAGGCGAGGGACAGGCATTGCAGGGTCGTGCGGATGATGCGGGACATGGTGGTCTCCTTGTGGTGGGAACTGATGACCTTCAGTTCTTAAGGGCGTGACGGCACCGCGCGCCGTCTTGCGCGAGTGCTTCGTTGATGATGGGCGCGCGACCGCCCGGCCGCTCAGCGTAGCGGGGTTACGTCACGCGAGGGTCCAGATATATTGGACCGGTTGCCAGCTCGAAACAGGCTTGCCATCGCGCATTGCCGGCACAAACCGGCAGCGATGCAGGGCGCCGCGGGCCGCCTCGTCCATGCTCGCGTAGCCGCTGGACCGCAGGATGGTCGATTCAGTGACGACACCGGAGACGTCCACGCGGAAGTTCACCGTGACCGTGCCCTCGTGGCCGGCCGCAATGTCGGCCTGAGGGTATTGCGGTTTCGTGCAGCTCGAAAAATCCGCAATCGCGGGCCGCGTGATGCCGGCCGTCGGGGCGAGCGCCGGGACGTGCCGGGTCGCCAGCGCATGGGCACTCGCCGCGCACGCCAGGACGAGGCCTAGCACGGGGACCGCGGCGCGCCAGTCCAGCGCCTGCGGATCCGGGCGGACGAGGCGCCGGATGCGCGCCGTCAGGTCGCCGCCGGCCGCGGCCTGGGCCAGGTGGTGACCGGAGAATTGCAGGCGCTCGAGCTCCGACAGCGCCTGTGCGAGGCGGCGCGGCTCGCCCAGCCGGCGCGCGGCGAAATCGTCGGCGATCTGCTCGCGTTCCTGACGGATGCGGCGCGAGATCCACCATACGGCCGGGTGGTAGAACAGCAGGGCCTCGATCACGTTCTGTACGAGGTTGACGAGGTAGTCGTGACGCCGGACATGGCCCAGCTCGTGGGCCAGCAGCGCTTCCAGCAATTGCGGCGGCATGCCTGTCACGAGCGCAGCCGGCACAAGCACGACGGGCCGCCAGCAGCCGGCCGTGACGGGGCTCGCCAGGCTGTCGACGATGCGCAGGCGCACCTGGCGGTCGATGCCGCAACGGGTGGCCAGCCGGGCAAGCTTCGTTTGCCAGACGCGCTCCTCATTGCTCTGCGCAGACGCGGCCCGCACATGCGACGCCCGTCCGACCCACACCAACCCCAGCGCCATGCGCAGCCCGAACGCCGCCGCGCAGGTCGCCCACGCACTGACGATCCAGTCGAGATGCTGTTGCAGCCAGGCGAGCACGTCGACGGCATCGCGCAACACGGCCGCCGGTGCCGATGCCAGCGGCAACGCACGCGCAGCCGCTGTGCCGCTGTCATCCAGCAACATGCTCACCAAATTGACGGCCGGCCAGATGAAGCACAGCAGCAGGGCCAGGCACGCCACGGCATAGCGGCGTTCCGGCCGGGCATTACGCAGCGCCACCAGCAGAACGGCCGTCGCACAGCCGATCAGCGCCCCTTGCCACACGAAGTGCAGCAACGCCCATCCGAGGCTGGGCACGAATGCGTTCGACAACGCGGACAGCAGCCTGGTCGCGACGTCAGGCAGATGCGAGGGCAGCGGCGCAAGCGGACTCGTCGGCAGCAATGCCGACAACAGCCCGGTGACGAGCCCGGCGCTCATTGGTCGTCTCCATCTTTCAGCAGTTGTTCGATCTCCTCGCGTTCCTTTTTCGAGATGCCGCTCTTGAGCGCGGCCAGTACGAGCGCCTTGGCCGACCCGGCGAAGGCGCGCTGCATCAGGTCCTTCAGCAGATTCGTCTGCAGCGATTCCTGCGCCTGGGCCGGTGCGTACACGTGAGACCGTTCGCTCTCGTCGCGGATCAGCAAACCTTTGCCGTGCATGATCTGCATCAGGCGCAGCACGGTCGCATACGTCACGTCCGGGCGCTCCTTGACGATTTCCTCGTGGACCCGGCGCGCCGTGGCCGAGCCCAGCGGCCACAGTACCTGCAACAGGTCGAGTTCGGCGGGCGTCGGTTTGGGAAGGGTGGGAGATTTGGCCATGGCGGTCTCGCGGAACGTGGTCGATAAATCTAGACTAACTCGTCTAGATCGAGTTGTCTACAAGTTTATTTTGCGTGCTGCGGCTTGTGTCGGCGACACTTCCGGACATAACATAGACATCATTGTCTACATAAAAAGGGAGTGTCCATGCTGAAAACCCGTCTGCGTACCGCCACCCTCGTGCTCCTGCTGGCGTCAGGCGGCGCCGGCGCGTCGTCCGTCCCCGACTACCCGTTCGTGCACGTGACGGGGAGTTCGTTCCAGGCCGTCGTGCCCGACCTCGCCAGCCTCGATTTCGAGATCGTCGTGCCGGATGCCGACCCGGCCGCGGCCCGCGCCGTCCTCGAGGCGCGCGTGGGCGAGGTGCGCGACCTGGGCCGGCAGCTGGGCATCGACGCCGACGACGTCGTCGTGCGCGACGTGCGCCAGGGCATCCGCAAGGAGGAGCGGGCCGCGAACGGCGGGCCGGTGTACGAGCTGCGCTGCGACGTGCACATCAACGTGCGCAACGTCGCCAACTGGGCCGCGCTGGCCGGCGGCCTGCTCGGCAAGGCCAACCTCGACGGCTTCGCGTCCGCCTTCGACCGCACCGACATGGACACCATCCACGACGAACTCGTGACCCAGGCGATCCAGGATGCGCGCCGCCAGGCCGACGTGATGGCGGCCGCGGGCGGGAAGCGCGTCGGCGGCCTGATGGGGGCGACGCCGGAAGCGCTGAAGAACCTCAGCGCGGCCATGGGCCTGGAGCGCGCCGAATTCCGGCGCGACGGCGGCGTGGACCGGGCGCGCGCCCAGGACGTCGACCGCGAGCAATTGCTGGCGGTGCCGGCGCTGAAGCTGCGCCAACCCGTCGACGTCATCTTTCGCCTGGAAAACCTGCCGCGGCGTACCCGCTGATGGCGTGAATGCTTGAGCCAGCACAGGCGCCGGAAGGGAGCCTTGCCGCGCCGGGACGGTCAAACCCGGCATGACCGCCGACACCGCCGCCGCCGACCGTGCCGCCCGCCGCCGCTTCACGGCCGAGCTGTGGGGCGTCATGCGCGCGAACCGCTGGCGCGTGTCGGTGTCCATCGTCCTGTTGCTGGCCGCGAAAGTGGCGACGGTGGCCGTGCCGCTGCTGCTCAAGCGGATCATCGACGCGTTTTCGCAGGGGACGCTGCCGACGCTGCTGCCCTGGTACCTGCTGGTGGGCTACGCGCTGCTGCGTTTCGCGAGCACGCTGTTCAACGAATGGCGCGACCTGCTGTTCGCGCGCGTGACGCTGAGCACCGTCTCGGCCTACGCGGGCAAGACGTTCGCGCACCTGCATGCGCTGGGTCCCCGCTTCCACGCCCGGCGCCAGGTCGGCAGCCTGCTGCCCGACATCGACCGCGGTACCAGCGGCATCGCCTACCTGCTGGGCGTGGGGCTGTTCACGATCGTGCCGACGCTGGTCGAGATCGGCCTCGTGCTCGCCGTCATGCTGCGCCGCTATCCGGCCGGCTACGCCGGCATCATCGTCGCGACCTTCCTCCTGTACTCGGGATTCACGCTCGTCTTCACGGCGCGGCGCGTCATGTACCAGCGGCGCGTGAACAAGCTCGATTCGCGCGCGAAGGGCCAACTGGCGGACAGCCTGCTGAACTACGACACGGTGAAATACTTCACGAACGAGGGGCTCGAAGCGGCGAAGTTCGCGGCCACGATGGACCGGTGGCGGGACGCGGGCATCAAGAACCAGCACGCGCTGTTCCTGTTGCACGTGGGGCAGAGCGGCGTGATCGCGCTGGGCGTGGCGGCCATCATGCTGCTGGCCGGGCAGGACGTGCTGGCCGGCCGCATGCGCGTGGGTGACCTCGTGCTGATCAATGCGTACGCGCTGCAGGTCTGCCTGCCGCTGAACGCCCTCGGCTTCGTCTACCGCGAATCGCGCGACGCGTGGGTCAACGCGGAACGCCTGTTCGCCCTGCTGGGCGAGCGGCCCGAGATGCCGGAGCTGCCGGGCCAGCCGGCGCTCGTGCCCGGCGCCGGCGAGGTCGTGTTCGAGCACGTGGGCTTCGACTACGAGCCGGGCCGGACGGCGCTGGACGACGTCAGCCTGCGCATTCCGCCCGGGACCACCCTGGCCGTCGTCGGGCGCAGCGGCTCGGGCAAGTCGACCCTGGCGCGGCTGCTGTTGCGTTTTTACGACCCCGACCGGGGGCGCATCCTCATCGACGGCCAGGATATCCGCCAGTGCAGCCCGGCCAGCGTGCGCCGCGCGATCGGGGTCGTGCCGCAGGATGCGGCGCTGTTCAACGACACGGTGGCCAGCAACATCGGCTATGCGCGCGCGGGCGCGGGACGCGACGAGATCGTGGCTGCGGCGCGGGCCGCGCAATTGCACGACACGATCGCCGCGCTGCCGGACGGTTACGACAGCCCGGTGGGCGAACGGGGCGTGAATTTTTCCGGAGGCGAGCGCCAGCGCATCGGCATCGCGCGCGCCATCCTCAAGCAGCCCGTGATCCTCGTGTTCGACGAGGCGACGTCGGCGCTGGATGCCGTGTCCGAGCACGCCATCGTCAAGGAACTGGAGCGCCTGTCGGAGCGGCGCACGACGCTCGTCATCGCGCACCGGCTGTCGACCATCGTGCATGCGCACGCGATTGTCGTCATGGACCAGGGCCGCATCGTGGAGCAGGGCACCCATGAGGAATTGTTGCGGAGAAAAGGCGTGTACGCGCGGCTGTGGCTGCTGCAAAAAAAAACGCCGGGCGAACCCGGCGTCTGAACGAGGAATCGTTCTCTGTGTTGGATCAGGCGGCTTCGCGGACCGGGTGCAGGTCGCCGGTTGCATCGTCCGGGCTCGGATTCTTCAGTTCCGAGGTCAGGCGCTCCTTGTCCAGCTCGCGTTCCCATTTCGACACGACGACCGTTGCGACGCCATTGCCGATGATGTTGGTCAGGGCGCGGCATTCGCTCATGAACTTGTCGATGCCGAGGATCAGGGTCATGCCTGCGACCGGGATCGTCGGGACGACGGCCAGCGTTGCAGCCAGGGTGATGAAGCCGGCGCCGGTGATGCCCGAGGCACCTTTCGAGGTCAGCATCGCCACCAGCAGGATCGTCAGTTCCTGCGTCAGCGTCAGCTCGGTGTTCGTGGCCTGGGCGACGAACAGGGCAGCCATCGTCATGTAGATGTTGGTGCCGTCCAGGTTGAACGAGTAGCCGGTCGGCACGACGAGGCCCACGACCGATTTCGGGCAACCCATTTTTTCCAGCTTGCGCATCAGGGCCGGCAGGGCGCTTTCCGACGAGCTCGTGCCCAGGACGATCAGCAGTTCTTCCTTGATGTAGGCGAGGAAGCGGAAGATCGAGAAGCCGGTCAGGCGGGCAATGGTGCCGAGGACGATGACGACGAACAGGAAGCAGGTCAGGTAGAACGAACCGACGAGCGAGGCCAGCGGGATCAGCGACTTGACGCCGTATTTGCCGATGGTGAAGGCCATGGCGCCGAACGCACCGATCGGGGCGGCTTTCATGATGATGTTCACGACGCCGAAGATGGCGTGCGACATGTCGTCGATGAAGCGGGTCAGCGGACGGCCGCGTTCACCCAGCATCGACAGCGAGAAGCCGAACAGGATCGCGATCAGCAGCACTTGCAGGATTTCCCCTTTGGCGAACGCATCCACGAAGGTGTTCGGGATGATGTTCATGAGGAAGTCGGTGGTGGTCAGCGACTTGGTCTTGTCGGTGTACTGGGCGATCGAGTGCGTGTCCAGCGTGGCCGGATTGACGTTGAAGCCGGCGCCCGGCTTGACCAGGTTGGCGACGAGCAGGCCGATGGCCAGCGCGAAGGTCGACACGATCTCGAAGTAGAGCAGGGCCTTGCCGCCGACGCGGCCGACCTTTTTCATGTCCTGCATGCCGGCGATACCGGCAACGACGGTACAGAAAATCACCGGGGCGATGATCATCTTGATCAGTTTGACGAAGCCGTCTCCCAAAGGCTTCATCGCGGTTGCGATGCCCGGATCGTAGATGCCCAGCAGGACGCCTACGATAATCGCAAACAATACCTGGACATAAAGGACTTTATAGAATGGTTTTTTCATGGCTAGGCTTCATGCGCTATTAGTAACACCGTCATCATCACGCAAAATATCTGCACGGGCTATTGTGGAAAACCGCAACGCCGTGGCCGATATCAACACCTGGGATCCATGAATATCCGCTCACTGATTCCGGTAAATCGTCCCGCCCTTCATGACAAAGCCCACCTTGCGCAGCGCAGCAATATCCGCCGTCGGATCGCCATCGACCGCGACCACGTCCGCCAGCATGCCGTTGCGGATCGCGCCCAGGTCCTTGCGGTCGAGGATGGCGGCGGCGACGACCGTCGCCGCGCGCAGGGCTTCCGTCGGGCTCATGCCGAGGCGCACCATCCACTCCAGCTCACGCTCGTTCGTGCCGTGCGCAAACACGCCGACGTCGCTGCCGTTGCCGATCGTCACGCCGAGCTTGCGGGCGAGACGGAAGGCGCGCTCCGCCTGCTGCATCGCGGGCGTGGGTGCGCCGCCGCGGACGTGGCGCTGGAAGTATTCGCCGATGGCTTCCGGCGCCGTCAAGGTCGGCACATAGGCCGTCCTGTGTTCCAGCATCAGCTTGAACGTCGCTTCGCTGGCGCCGTAGCCGTGCTCGATCGTGTCGACGCCGGCCAGTACGGCGAGGCGGATCGCGTCGTCGCTGCTCGCGTGTGCGGCGACCTTGCGGCCGCTTGAGTGGGCCGCGGCGACGATCGCCTTCATCTCCTCGAGCGTGAAGGTGGGGCGCGTGCCGCCGTCCGGGCCCGTGCGGTAGTCGGCGTAGAACTTGATCCAGTCGGCGCCGTGGGCAGCCTGCTCGCGCACGGCCTTCGTCGCCTCGTCGACACCAGTCGCCTGCTGGGCGCCGTACGGGATGTCCATGTCCGGACGATAGTTGCGTTCGGCCGGGCCGTAGCTGGCGGTGGCGACGATGGCGCGCGTGGCGACAAGGAGGCGCGGGCCGGGAACCTGGCCCTCGTCGATGGCCCGCTTGATGCCGACGTCCGCGTAGTCCGCGCCTTCCGTGCCGAGGTCGCGCAACGTGGTGAAGCCGGCCTGCAAGGTGTCGGCCGCGTGGCGCACGGCCAGCGCGACGCGGTAGGCCGGCGCTTCCTTCAGCACCTGGTCGTCCCACGTCGTTTCGTTGTAGGGGTGCAGCAGCACGTGCGAGTGCAGGTCGATGAGGCCCGGAATCAATGTCTTGCCGGGGAGGGCGATGCGGTCGACGTCGGCGGGGACGGGCAGCGTCGAAGCCGGGCCGACGCCCTGGATGCGGCCTTGCGCCACCAGCACGCTCCAGCCTGCGTGCGGCGCGCCGTCGCCGGTCCAGACCTTGTCGGGCGTGAGCAGCACGGGGCGCTGGTCGGCGGCGTGCGCGCCGGGCAGCGTGCAGGCCAGCAGGGACAGCGCGGCAATGAAGGTCCTCGTCCGGATGCGCATCGTTCGTCCTTTGTCGTCGTGATGATGAAGTGGCGATCATAGCCGAGCATGGGGGCGGATGGTCTATCATGGCCAGATGACACCGAAAATCCTCGTCCCCCTGCTGGCTGCGCTGTGCGCGTGCACCGCATCCGCGCAAGAGCCCGCGCAACTGATGCAGAAGATCGCGGGCGTGTACAAGCACCGCTTCATGAGTGCGACGATCACGCCCGGCAAGGCGCCCGGCGAGGCGGACGTGCCATACCAGGCCGAGGATGTCATCGAGATCGTTCCCTACGATGCCGATCACGTGTACGTGCGCGCCCATCTCGATTTTTACAACGGCCACACGTGCGACATCGCCGGAATGGCGCGCCACGAGCAGGGCGCCTTCGTGTACCGCGATACCTTGTCGCTGGCGGTGGCGGCCTATCCTCCGTGCACGCTGAAAGTGAGTGTCGAGCACGACAAGCTGACGTTGACGGACCGCGCCACACCGGACGCCGTCTCGAGCTGCCGGGCGTATTGCGGCGTGCGCGGCAGCCTGAACTACTCGATCGACATGGACAAGCGCCGCCCGATCCGCTACCTGGACCGGCTGAAGGCGTCGCGCGAATACAAGCAGGCGGTCGACGACCTGCAGACGGCGCGCTGACCGCGCCCTTACTCGAGATCCTGCATCGCCTGCGCGATGCCGGTCTCGACATCGTGCAGGAACGCCGCCCCCTTCGGCGACAGCGCGATGCCGGGCACGGCCAGTTCGACGAGGCAGGCGAGGGCCTGCCGGAACCATTCCATGTCGGTGCCCATCAGCGGCAGCGCGTGGGCATCGACGAGATAGTGCACGGCGCGCGCGAGCAGCGCCGTGTCGCGGCCCGCGTTGGCGACGAGCAGCGCGAAGTCGGCCGCTTCGCGTTCGAAGCGGTCGGCCAGCGTTTCCAGGATGTCGCGCGACACCTGCGGCTGGCCGGACGCGAGCACGACGTGCGCGAGTTCCAGGCAGGCGTCGTGCAGGCCTGGAATCTCGAGGGGTTCATCCATTGGCATTTATTGTGCGACCCAGCCGCCGTCCATGTTCCACGCGACACCGCGCACCTGGTTCGCGGCCGGGCTGCAGAAGAACACGGCCAGTGCGCCCAGTTCTTCCGGCGTGACGAATTCGCCCGACGGCTGCTTTTCCAGCAGCAGGTTTTTCTTCGCCTGCTCGTTGCTGATGCCTTCGCGCGCGGCGCGGTCGTCGACCTGTTTCTGAACGAGCGGGGTCAGCACCCAGCCCGGGCAGATGGCATTGGCGGTGACGCCGGTCGGTGCCGTCTCCAGCGCCGTCGATTTCGTCAGGCCGACGAGGCCGTGCTTGGCCGCCACGTACGCGGACTTCTGCGCCGAGGCGACGAGGCCGTGGGCGGAGGCGAGGTTGATGATGCGGCCCCAGTTCTTCTGCTTCATGTAGGGCAGCGCGAGGCGCGTCGTGTGGAAGGCCGAGCTGAGGTTGATCGCGATGATCGCATCCCATTTCTCGACGGGGAAGTCCTCCACGTTCGCGACGTACTGGATGCCTGCGTTGTTGACGAGGATGTCGACGCCGCCGAATTTATCGGCCGCGAACGCCATCATGGCGGCGATCTGGTCCGGCTTGGACATGTCGGCGTTGTGGTAAGCGGTCTGTACGCCGAATTCCTGGCCGATGTCGGTGTACAGCTTTTCGATCTGCTGCGCGTCGCCGAAGCCGTTGAAGACGATGTTGGCGCCTTGCTCGGCCAGCGCGCGGGCGATGCCGAGGCCGATGCCCGAGGTCGATCCGGTGACGAGTGCAGTCTTGCCGCTTAACATGGTGGATTTCATGCGTTCCTCTTTCTCGTGGACAGTTTCTATAAGTGCCGGGTCATCCCGGGCCAGACTTGGTAGAATTCTAATCGCTCCACCGGGTAAAATGTTGGCGGCCGCCTGGTCCTTGATGTTTCCGGCGGATGCATGGTGATCGTCGGAACTTTTGAAAATGAGCGAACCGAGGCTGAAATCCGTGCTGTGCAGTTCGCCCGCCGGCCTGCACCGCATGGCATACAAGGAATGGGGCGACCCCGCCAACACGAACGTGCTCGTCTGCGTGCACGGCGTGACGCGCGTGGCCGACGATTTCGACGCGCTGGCGCGGGCCATGAGCGACCGCTACCGCGTCGTGTGCCCGGACGTCGTGGGACGCGGCCGTTCCGACCGGCTGCGCGACCCCGCGCTGTACGTCATTCCGCAATACGTGGCCGACATGGTGACCCTGATCGCCCGCGTCACGGCCGGCGATGAAGGCGTCCACTGGTTCGGCACGTCGATGGGCGGCCTGATCGGCATCGGCCTCGCGTCGCTGCCGGGCAGCCCGATCCGCCGCATGGTGCTGAACGACATCGGGCCCGTGCTGGACCCGGTCGCGCTCGCGCGCATCGGCGACTACATCGGCCAGGACATCCGCTTCGCGACTTTTGCTGAAGGCGCCGCGTACGTGCGGACGGTGTCGACGCCGTTCGGACCGCACAGCGACGACCAGTGGGACAAGCTGGCGCGCGACGTGCTCGTGCAGCAGCCGGACGGGCAATGGGGGCTGCACTACGACCTCGGGCTCGCGCAGCCGTTCAAGGCCATGACGCCGCAGAAGGTGGCGCAGGACGAGGCGCAGCTGTGGGCCGCGTACGACGCGATCCGCTGCCCGACGTTGCTCGTGCGGGGCGAGCGGTCCGACCTGCTGTCGCGCGCGACGGCGGAAGAGATGACGCGGCGCGGACCGAAACCGCGCCTGGTTGAGATCGCCGGCGTCGGCCATGCGCCCACGTTCCTGCAGCCGGAGCAGATCGCGATCGCACGGGAATTTTTGACCGGCTGAATCCAGCCGGAGGTGTTCGGCTAACGGCCGGGCGAAGCGGCCGCAAGGCCTGGTTTTATCACTAGAGAAAAGCATGGAAATCAAACGACTGCACGTAGGCAAACGACTGTCCGAAGTCGCCATCCACAATGGCACGGTGTACCTGGCAGGCCAGGTCGCCAGCGACACGACGCAGGACATCCTGGGCCAGACGCGCGAAGTGCTGGGCCACATCGACCGCCTGCTGGCGGAAGCCGGCAGCGACAAGAGCCGCATCATCTCGACCCAGATCTACATCACCGACATGGCCAACTTCCCGGCGATGAACACGGTGTGGGAAGCGTGGGTCGTGCCGGGCCAGACGCCGCCGCGTGCCACCGTCGAAGCCAAGCTGGCCGATCCGGCCGGCCTGGTCGAAATCGTCGTCGTGGCCGCCCAGGCGTAAGCACACGCGATGGTATCGATTGTCGCGCTCGGCGACGCCACCACCCAGCTGGTCCACGGCCTCGGTCCCGACGACTGCGCACGCGTGAAGTGCGCGCTCGATTTCGCGGCCGAGCGCTATGTCGAACGCACGGCCGGCTCCGGCCAGAGCGCGTTCGAGTTCTCGCTGGGCGTGGCCGGCACGCTTGCGCTGTTGCGCAGCGATGCCGAGACCCGCATCGCCGGCCTGCTGTTCGAGCTGGCCATCGTGGAGCCGGGCGTGGCCGAGGCGCTCGAAGAGCGCTTCGGCAAGGAAGTGGCGGACATGGTGCGCGGCGTGCACCAGCTGATCCGCCTGCGCGACCTGACGGCGGCCCAAGCCCCCGTCGGGCGCGGCAAGAATGCGGCCCAGGAGGCCATGGCGCAGGTCGAGACGCTGCGCAAGATGCTGCTGGCGATGGCCAGCGACATGCGCGTCGTGCTGATCCGCCTCGCGTCCTGCGTGACGACGTTGCGCTTCTTCGCGGAGCAGAAGCGCTTCGACGACGTCACGCGCAACTACGGCCGCGAAGTGCTGGACCTGTACGCGCCGCTCGCCAACCGCCTCGGCATCTTCCAGCTGAAATGGGAGCTGGAAGACCTGTCGTTCCGGATGATGGAGCCGGATACCTATAAACGCATCGCCAAGATGCTCGAAGAAAAGCGCATGCTGCGCGAGAGCTTCGTGGCATCGTCGATCGAGCGCCTGCAGAAGGAGCTGGCCTCGGCCGGCATCAAGGCCGAGGTGACGGGGCGGCCGAAGCACATCTACAGCATCTGGAAGAAGATGCGCGGCAAGGAGCTCGATTTCACCGAGCTGTACGACGTGCGCGCGTTCCGCGTGATCGTCGACGACATCAAGACGTGCTACACGGTGCTGGGCGTCGTCCACAACATCTGGACGCCGATCCCGAAGGAATTCGACGACTACATCTCGCGCCCGAAGCCGAACGGCTACCAGTCGCTGCACACGGTCGTCACGGCCGAGGACGGGCGCCCACTGGAAGTGCAGATCCGCACGCAGGAGATGCACAACTTCGCGGAGTACGGCGTCGCCGCGCACTGGCGCTACAAGGAAGAAGGCGGCTCGAATTTCAAGAGCCAGGAATACGACGAGAAGATCGCGTGGCTGCGCCAGCTGCTGGCGTGGAAGACGGAAGTCGCGAGCGCCGTCACGGGCCAGGAAGAACTGCAGCGCGAATGGGTCGAGAAGCTGAAGTCGACGACGCTCGACGACCGCATCTTCGTCCTGACGCCGCAGGCGCGCGTGCTCGAGCTGCCGGTCGGCGCGACGCCGATCGACTTCGCCTACCACCTGCACAGCGAGGTGGGCCACCGTTGCCGCGGCGCCAAGGTCGACAACGTGATGGTGCCGCTGAACACGCCGCTGAAGAATGGCCAGACGTGCGAGATCATCACGGCGAAGGGCCCGGCCGGCAGCCAGGGACCGTCGCGCGACTGGCTCAGCCCCGGCTACACGGTGTCGAGCCGCACACGCTCGAAGATCCGCGCCTGGTTCCACGCGCTGGAACTGGCGGAGACCCTGGGCCACGGCCGCGCGCTCGTCGAGAAATCGCTGCAGCGCGAAGGCAAGACGGCCGTCAACCTGGATACGCTGGCGCACAAGCTGGGGTTCGCCAAGGTCGACGACCTGTTCATCGCGGTGGGCAAGGAAAAATTCAGCCTGCGCCACGTGGAAGCGGCGCTGCACGACGCGGCGCCGCCGGCCCCGCTGCCGGACGAGGCCGTCGTCAACAAGAGCCGCGCGTCGAGCGTGGAGCAGGGCGCCAAGTCGGGCGTGCTCGTCGTCGGCACGGAAGGCCTCATGACGCAGCTGGCGCGCTGCTGCAAGCCGGCGCCGCCGGACCCGATCGTGGGCTTCGTCACGCGCGGCAAGGGCGTGTCGATCCACCGCGCGAGCTGCAAGAACTTCGCCGAGATGGCGGCCCGCAACCCGGAACGGGTGCTGGAAACGGAATGGGGCACGTCGGGCCTGGAGACCGTGTTCCCGGTCGATATCTTCATCCTCGCGACCGACCGCCAGGGCCTGCTGCGCGACATCTCGGAAGTGCTCGCGATCTCGAAGATCAACGTGATCGGCGTGAACACGCAGAGCAGCAAGGGATTCGCGAAGATGGTGTTCACGGCGGAGATCAGCTCCACCGGGCAGTTGCAGAAGGCGTTGGCGGCCATTGCCGAGGTAAAGGGCGTCCAGGAAGCGCGGAGGACCTAGGTGCCGCTCACCTCCCTCCTGTACGTCAAGCCGCGCCTCTGGGGGCACCTGGCCGCCCGCTACGTCGCCAGCTGGTGGGGCATGCTGCACCTGGGCGCCGTGGCGCTCGTGATGGCGCTGACGCCGTCCACGTATCACCGCGCCAACCGCCTCGCCACGTCGCGCTACATCTATGCGAGCACGTGGCAGGTGCTGCCCTGGTTCACCGTGCTGACGGCCCTCGTCAGCCTCGTCATCATCCGCATCGTGCTCGTCACGGCGCAGAGCTACGGCCTGTCGCGCTATGCGCTCGAAATGGTCGTGCGCGTGCTCGTGCTGGAACTGCTGCCGCTGTCGGCCGCGATGTTCGCCGCACTGCGCGCCGGCATGGCGTTCGATGCGAGCGCCATGGGCCTCGCGCGCAGCGGCGTGCCGGCGGGCGAGGCCACGGCCGAGACCCTGCGCCGCCTGCGCCGCGACCTCGTGCCGCAGGTGATCGCCAACGCGTTTTCCGTGCTGAGCCTCGCGATGGTCA
The DNA here is from genome assembly GCF_900101265.1 of Massilia sp. PDC64. Taxonomy (GTDB): domain Bacteria; phylum Pseudomonadota; class Gammaproteobacteria; order Burkholderiales; family Burkholderiaceae_D; genus Telluria. Next base: position 85,196 of record NZ_FMZS01000011.1, on the reverse strand, counting down.
GCAGCGTCATCGTGCTCGTGCTCGCGTACCTGAACGTGTACGGCCTGTCGCCGTGGGGCCTGCCGGACTATACGCGCACGGTGGGCCGCGTGTTCGACCCGACGGTGACGCTCGGCTTCGTCTTCAAGACCGTGCTGTTCGGCCTCGCGGTGGCCGTGATCCCGAGCGCCGCCATCCTGGAACTGCTGCGCCGTCCGCGCCGCCTGCGCACGAACGTGCAGCCGGGCGCGCTGCGGCTGCTGTTCGTGCTGCTGCTGATCGAGGCCAGTTCGCTGGCCGTCAAATACATCTAACGACATGATCGACAAAGACACTCCTCCCGACGAACCGAAGCACGTGGAAGCGAAGGCGCTGTTCCTGCTCGTCCTGATCGGCGCGCTGATCGTCGCCTTCTTCCTGTACGTGATGTACGCCCGCGGCGTGTTCGAAAAGACACAGGAACTGGTGCTCGTGGCCGACGATTCCTCGGGCGTGATCCCGGGCATGGACATGACGTTCGCCGGCTTTCCCATCGGGCGCGTGCGCCAGGTCGAACTGGGCAGGGACGGCAAGGTCAACATCCTCGTCGACATCGCGAAGAACGATGCGAAATGGCTGCGCACGACGAGCGTGTTCACGCTTGAGAGCAGCGTCGTCGGCGAGACCCGGCTGCGCGCGTACAGCGGCGTGCTGACGGATCCGCCGCTGCCCGACCACGCCCAGCGTCCAGTGCTGCGGGGCGATGCGGCGGCCGAGATCCCGCGCCTGCTCGCCACGGCGCGCACCCTGCTGGAAAACCTCGAGACCATGACACGCCCGGATTCCCACATCGGCAACACGCTGGCCAACGTCGACGCGCTGTCGGGCCGCCTGTCCGGCCGCTACGGCGTGCTGGGCACGGCGCTGGGCGGCGACGCCGAGGCGGAAAAGCTGCTGCAGACTCTGCACCGCGTGGACGCGCTGCTGGCCAAGACCGACCAGCGCGTGTTCGGCAAGAAGGGCGTGATGGACGATGCGCAGAGTGCGATCCGCGAACTGAACGGCCTGCTGGCCGACGCGCGCGGGACACTCCAGAAAGCCGATGGCGTGCTGGCCGAGGCGCAGGCCGTCGCGAAGAACGCGCACGCCGCCACCGACGACCTGGGCCGCCTGCGGGGCGAAGTCGATGCGAGCCTGCGCAAGGTGAATCGCCTCGTCGACGAGATCAACCGCAAATGGCCGTTCAAGCAGGACACGGAGATCAAGCTGCCATGATGATGAGAGCCCTCAGCGCCGCCGCGCTCGTCGTATTGTCCGGTTGCGCCAGCAAGCCGCAGCCGCCCGCCTGGGAAGGCGACGCGAAGAGTTCCCTGGACGGCTACATGGACGACTTCCTCCGCGGGGAGTCGGCTGCCGCCGACGCGGAGTTCGCGCGCGCCCGCCGCGCGAGCGCGAGCACGGGACGGTTCGACGTCGTCGCGCAGGCGGAACTGGTGCGCTGTGGCGTGAAGGCGGCGGCGCTCGACTACGAGTGTCCCGGTTTCGCCGCATTGGCGAACGATGCGACGCCGGCCCAGCGCGCGTACGCCGCCTACCTGGACGGCCGCTGGCAGGGGCTGGACACGGCCTTGCTGCCGGAGCAGCACCGCGCGGTCGTCACGAGCGGTTCGCTGGCCGGCGTCGCCGATCCGCTGTCCCGGCTCGTCGCAGCCGGGGCGCTGCTGAAGGCGGGACGCATCACGCCGGCCGACATCGGGGCGGCGGTCGACACGGCGTCCAGCCAGGGCTGGCGCCGCCCGCTGCTGGCGTGGCTGGGCGTGCAGGAACAGCGTGCCCGCGCGGCAGGCGATGCGGCCGCGGTGGAACGTATCCGCCGCCGCATCGCGCTGGCGGAACAGGGCTGATTTATTTGACGCGCACCACGCGCGCCGCGCTGTTGTTCGCTTCCAGCTGCAGGTAATAGGCGCCGAGCGCGCCCCGTTCGATGCGCACGGCCGGATCGACGAGGTCGGGCAGGGCGGCATCGATGTCGTCCACCACGCGCCAGACCTGGCCGTTGGCGAGCGTCAGCTGCGTGCCGTAGCGCCAGCCGTCGAGCCGGCCCTTCACGGTGGTGCGGATGGCCGCCGGCTCGTCGTCGACTTTCTTTTCCAGGCGTTTGGCGCCGAAGCGCTGCTCGGCGGGCGGCGCTACCGGCAACGCCTCGTAGCAGGCCAGCTTGCCCGCGGTGTCGGGAAGGGCGCGGCAGCGCAGCACGAGGGCGTCGTCGACGGCACCAGCGGCGCCGGCCGCAAACAGGAGCAAAAGGGGGAGCGTCTTCATGCCGGCCATTATATCGGCTGCGGTCGTGTCAAACTTTCCACGCGGCCGCCAGTCCAAGCTTTTTGCACGAATCAGGTGCGTCAGGCCTCCCGGAACGCCCCCCATCGTTTAGACTGCCGGTTCCGCAACCGTCGACGACCGACCCCATGTCCGATATGCTCGAGACCGCCGCCAACGAAGCGCTTGTCAGCGCTCCCTACCTGCCGTACCCCGTGGTCGGCATCGGCGCGTCGGCCGGCGGCCTCCCGGCGCTGCTGCGTCTGTTCGAGGAGATGCCGGCGCACAACGGCATGGCCTTCGTCGTCGTGCTGCACCTGTCGCCCAAGCACCAGAGCAATGCCGACCAGCTGCTGCAGCGCGCCACGCGCATGCCCGTGCTGCAGGTGACCGAGTCCGTCAAGATCGAGCCCGACCACGTGTATGTGATCGCGCCCAGCAAGCAATTGACGATGATGGACGGCAGCCTGACTGTTGCCGAAATGCAGCGTCCACGCGGCCAGCACATCGCCATCGATGCGTTCTTCCGCACCCTGGCCGAGGCGCAGCGCGAACGGGCCGTCGCGCTGGTGCTGTCCGGCACGGGCGGCGACGGCGCCGTCGGCATCGCGCGCGTCAAGGAAGAGGGCGGCGTGATCATCGTCCAGCACCCGGGCGACGCGGAACACGACGGCATGCCGCTGGCCGCCATCGGCACGGGGCTCGTCGATTTCGTGCTGCCCATCGTCGAGATGCCGCAGAAGCTGATCGACCTGTGGCAGAACGCCAAAACGATGGAGCTGCCGCCCGCCGGGCCGGACGGCGCACCCGCCTCGAAGGTGACGGAGGTCGACGACAGCACGGACGCGGAACAGGCGCTGCAACGCGTTCTCGGCCTGCTGCGCGCGCAGACGGGCCACGACTTCCGCCAGTACAAGCGCGCCACCGTCCTGCGCCGCATCGAACGCCGGATGCAGGTGCGCGCCATGCACTCGCTGCCGGAATACGTCGGGCTGCTGGAGGCCGATCCGGGCGAGCACAAGCTGCTGCTGAACGACCTCCTGATCGGCGTGACGAACTTCTTCCGCGACCGCGAGGCGTTCGAGACGCTGGAGCGCGACATCATCCCCGCCATCTTCCGCGACCGCAAGGCCGGCGACGAGGTGCGTGCGTGGGTGGCCGGTTGCGCCACTGGCGAGGAAGCGTATTCGCTGGCCATGCTGCTGGCCGACCAGGCCGCGCTGACGACCAGTCCGCCCAGCTACCAGGTGTTCGCGTCCGATATCGACGAGCATGCGATTGCCATCGCGCGCACCGGCATGTACCCGACCTCGATCGTCACGGACGTCACGCCGGCCCGGCTGCGCCAGCATTTCACGCGCGACGAGAACCGCTACCAGATCCGCAAGGCGGTGCGCGACCGCATCCTGTTCGCTGTCCACAACCTGCTGCGCGACCCGCCGTTCTCGCGCATCGACCTGATCAGCTGCCGCAATCTGCTGATCTACCTGAACCGCGACATCCAGCAGCGCGTGCTGGAGACCTTCCACTTCGCGCTGAAGCCGGGCGGCTATCTGTTCCTCGGCTCGTCCGAGTCGGCGGAATCCGTCGACGAGCTGTTCGTCCCGGTCGACAAGAAGAACCGCATCTACCGCTCGCGCGCGTCGGTGCGCACGCTCCCGTACCACCGCGCCCAGCACACGGCGCCCGCGCACCTGAACCTGCCGGAGCCCCGCGCGCTGGCCGCCGCGGCACGCCGCCAGGCGTCGCTGGCCGACGTGCACCAGCGCGCGCTGGCCCAGTTCGCGCCGCCGAGCGTGGTCGTGGACCTCGACCACAACGTCGTCCACATGTCCGAGCGCGCGGCACAGTACATGCGCCTCGTCGGGGGAGAACCGTCGCGCGACATCCTCGCCCTCGTGCTGCCGGAATTGCGCATCGACCTGCGCAGCGCGCTGTACCAGGTGCAGAACTCGGGCGTGAGCGTGGAAGGGCGCCAGGTGTCGATGGTGCGCAACGGCCGTCCCAGCATCGTCAGCGTGACCGTGCGGCCGTTCCATGACGACGAAGCGAGCCAGGACTTCCTGCTCGTGATGTTCTCCGAGGTCGAGCGCAGCCTCGACAAGGAAGGCGCCGAGGGACGCGGCGGCAGCGACGACGTCGTGCTGTCGCAGCTGGAGGCGGAACTGCAGCGCAAGAAGCAGCAGCTGCAGGAGACGATCGAGCACGCCGAGGTCTCGAACGAGGAACTGCGCGCCGCGAACGAGGAACTGCAGGCCATCAACGAGGAGCTGCGCTCCGCGACGGAAGAACTGGAGACGAGCAAGGAAGAGCTGCAGTCGGTGAACGAGGAACTCATCACCGTCAACTACGAGCTCAAGATCAAGGTCGAGGAGACGGGCAAGGCCAACGACGACCTGAACAACCTGATCGCGTCGACCGACATCGCCACGATCTTCGTCGACAGCGCCATGCGCATCAAGCGCTCCACGCCGCGCGCGGCCGATATCTTCTCGATCATCCCGTCCGACATGGGGCGCTCGCTGCTCGACCTCACGCACCGCCTCGACTACAAGGAACTGGCGGACGACGTGGCGCTCACGTTCAACACACTGCGCATGGTCGAGCGCGAGGTGCGCAGCCACGACGGCCGCTACTACATCGTGCGCCTGCTGCCGTACCGCACGACGGAAGACCGCATCGAAGGCGCCGTGATGACGTTCTTCGACATCACGGGCCGGCGCGAGGCCGAGGAAAAGCTGCGCGCGGGCGAGGCGCGCATGCGGCTCGTGGCGGAGAGCACGAAGGATTACGCGATCATCACGATGGACAGCGACGGGCGCGTGACGAGCTGGAACCGCGGCGCCGAGCGCATGTTCGGCTACCGCGAGGACGAGGTCGCGGGCCGCAACCTGGAGTTCCTGTTCCTGCCCGAAGAGCGCGAGCAGGGCGCCCCGGCCGAGGAAATGGAGCGTGCGCGCCGCGAAGGCCGCGCGCTCAACGAGCGCTGGCACGTGCGCAAGGATGGCAGCCTGCTGTTCTGCAGCGGTGAGATCACGCAGATCGAGAGCGGCGAGTATTCCGGCTATGCGATGATCGCGCGCGATGAAACACAGCGGATGCGCCACGACCGCGAGCGCGACCAGAGCCTCAGCACGGAACAGCGTGGGCGCAGCGACGCCGAGAGCGCCTCCGCACTGAAGGACGAGTTCCTCGCCGTGATGGCGCACGAGCTGCGCCATCCGCTGAACCTCATCCAGATCAGCGTGGAGCTGCTGGCGCGCCTGCCCGAGCTGCGCCAAGTGCCGGCCGTCGCGCGTTCGGCCAACGTGATCCGCAACGCGGTGCAGAGCCAGGCGAAGCTGATCGACGACCTGCTCGACATGTCGCGCGTCCGCACCGGCAAGCTGGCCCTGGCGCTGGCGCCGCTCGACCTGGCGCCGCTCGTGCGCCGCGCCGTCGACGCCGTCCGTGCCGCGCCCGGCGGCGCCGGGCTGGCGGTCACGGTGGAGTCCGGCGAGGCGGCGGTGCCCGTGCTGGCCGACGACGTGCGCATCGAGCAGGTGGTCATGAATTTGCTGGGCAACGCCGTCAAGTTCACGCCGCCGGGCGGCACGATCGCCGTGCGCGTGGACAGCGAGGATGGCATGGCGCGCATCGACGTGACCGACTCCGGCCAGGGCATCGCGCCGGACCAGTTGCCGCGCGTGTTCGAGATGTACGCGCAGCCGATGTCCGTGACGCGCGCCAAGGGCGGGCTCGGCATCGGACTGGCCGTCGTGCGCGACATCGTGGCACTGCACGGCGGGCGCGTGGAGGCGTATTCGGAAGGCGTCGGCAAGGGCGCCCGCTTCACGGTCTGGCTGCCGCTGGCGGAGACCGGTACGATCGCGCCGGACGCCGGGCAAGCCGGTCCGGCGCACGACATCGCCGGCGTACGCATCCTGTTCGTGGACGGCGCGCAGGATGTCGTCACGACGTGCCAGGCACTGCTCGAGCTGCAGGGCGCCGTGGTCACGGGTGCGACGAGCGCGCGGCAAGCGCTGGCTGTCGTGGCCGAAGCCGATGTCGACGTGCTCGTGGCGGAGCTGGCGATGCCGGACATGGATGGCCACGCATTGCTGCAGGCGGTCCGCGCGCTGCCCCGTCACGCCGGCCTGCCCGCGATCGCCATCGGGGGCCTCGCGCGCGAGCAGGACATCGCCGAGGCGCGGGCCAGCGGTTTCAATGCTCACCTGGGCAAGCCGCTGTCCGTCGAGCGGCTGACCGGCATCATCCGCGACCTGCTGCCGGCACGCGCAGACTAGGCCGTCGTTCCCGGCGCCGCCTCCAGGTGGCGGCGCGGCGGACGCAGGGCGGGCGGCAACTGGTTGTGGATGCGTACGGCGGCACGCGCCGCCTGGCCCGTCGCCACCGCGATCTGGTTCAGGCCCACGACGACGTCGCCGATCGCGTACAGGCCGGGCACCGTCGTCTCCTGGTGGGCGCCCACGACGATCTCGTCGCATTGCGCCGTGCGCGCGCCCAGCTTCGCCGCGAGGCCGGAGCGCGCGTTCTCGCCCAGCATCGGGTAGAACACGTCCGCCTCGTGGTCTTGCCCGTCCTCCGTGTGCAGCACCGGTTTCATCGATGCGTCCAGGGTGACGGACCGCAGCGGCGAATCGATGTAGCGCACGCCGGCCGCGTCGAGGCGCCGGCGGTCCTCGTCGGTCAGCATCGACGGCGAACCCCGTTCGAACAGGGTGACGTCCGCGCTGAACGTGCGCATGAACAGCGCGTGCCCGACCGGGTTCACTTCGGCCGTGGCGACGGCGATGCGCTTGTCGATCACGTCGAAGCCGTCGCACACGGGGCACAGGCGCACGGACCCGAACGCGACGGCTTCGCGCCAGTTCTCGATCGGCAGGCCGGCGTCCGCGACGCCCGTCGCCAGCAACACGGTGTGGGCGCGGATCTGCACGATGTCGTCCTCGCCTTCCGGCTGGTAGTCGCCGACGAACAGGCCGTCCTCGATGCGCAGGTCGACGATTTCTCCCGGCATCACGCTGCCGCCGTAGCGCTGCAGCTGCGACGCGAGGTTGCCCAGCAGGATGTGGCCGGGCACGCCTTCGGGAAAGCCGGGGTAGTTGTGCGACACGGGGATGAGGCGCAGGCGGCTGTTGCCCTTGTCGACGAGCGCGACGTTGCGCGTGAAGCGGCGGAGGTAGATGGCGGCGGTGAGACCGCCCGGGCCGCCGCCCACGATCAGCGTGTCGTAGACATGCGCGGTGGCGAGTTCGGATGATGTAGGCATGTGCCGATTATCCGCAGGGTGGCTGCGGCAGGGATATCGGCGTGCGTCCCGAGGTCGGGTCGGAACCCGCTTACAGGGTGTCGGAGCAGTCGCGCAGTTCGGGCTGCAGCGTGACGTGGTCGATGCCGTGCTTGTCGAGCAGCATGGCCTTGACGGCCCGGAGCACGTCGGGCCAGGCGTTCAGGTCGTCGATTTCCAGGTGGCCGATCAGCGCGGGCTCGCCGGGCGACATGTCCCACACGTGCAGGTCGTGCACGGAGCGCACGCCGGCGATCGCGGCGAGGTCGGCGCCAATTTTGAGGTAGTCGATCTGGTGCGGCACGCCTTCCATCAGGAAGTGATAGGACTCGCGCAGCACGCTCACCGTCGACTTCAGGATCAGCAGCGACACGAAGATCGACAGGATCGGGTCGATCCGCACCCAGCCCGTGAAATGGATGATCGCACCCGCGGCGATGGCGGCGATGGAGCCGAGCAGGTCGCCCAGCACGTTGACGAGGGCGGCGCGCGTGTTGATGCTCTGCTCGTCGCGCGACAGCACCCACGCGACGGCGATGTTGATGCAGGCGCCGATCGCGGCGACGATCAGCACGGTTTTTCCGCCGACATGCTCCGGATGCGCGAGGCGCTGGACGGCTTCGAACACGATCCACCCGACGAGCAGCAGCATCGCCAGGCTGTTGACGAACGCGGCGAGGGCTTCCGCGCGCACGAAGCCGAACGAATGGCGCGCGGACGGCGGCCGCCGTGCGATCAGCTGGGCCAGCAGGGCAAGGCCGAGGGCGGCGGCGTCGGTGACCATGTGGCCGGCGTCCGAGATCAGCGCGAGCGAATTCGACAGGAAGCCGCTGACGACCTCCACCAGCGCATACAGCAAGGTCAGCCCGAGCGCGATGGCCATGGCGGACTGGCTGCGGCCTTCGATCGTGTGGGCGTGGCGGGCGTCGCCGTCGAGGTGGGCATGGAGGTGGGCGGAGGAGCCGGCTTGGTCGGTCATGAACTTGGACGATGTGGAAACAGTCGGGCAGTATACAGGGTGACCGCGCGGGTGTCCTTGCAGGATGGGTGCTATCCCCTTATAATGGCGGCATACGGGCGGTTAGTTCAGCTGGTTAGAATACTTGGTCGACATCCAAGGGGTCGCAGATTCGAATTCTGCACCGCCCACCAGAACACCAAAGACAAGCGCGGGGAACTACGGTTTTCCGCTCTTGTCGTCAGTAAGAGCGAGAAAGGCACGATCGGTTATGACACCGCGAACTACAACGACGTTGTGGGGGAATCGCTAGACGCGGTAGGGTGTCATATTGTCTTTCGCAGCAGCTCGACGACACTGAAAGAAACGCGCCTAGTGCGCGTTTTTTTTCGTCCTTAATTTTCCAGTTTCAAACTTATTAACCTGAACGGGCGCATGGCGCCGATGGAGCTCACAATGTTGAATGTTCGCCTCCCGGACGGCTCGAGCCGTCAATTCGAAGGTCCGGTGACGGTCGCCCAGGTGGCGTCCAGCATCGCCCCGAGCCTGGCCAAGGCCGCGCTGGCCGGCAAGGTCAACGGCAAGGTCGTCGACACGTCGTTCCTGATCGAGGACGACGCAGATCTCGCCATCGTCACGGACAAGGATCCGGAAGGCCTGGACGTCATCCGCCACTCGACCGCCCACCTGCTGGCTTATGCCGTCAAGGAATTGTTCCCGGACGCACAGGTCACCATCGGCCCCGTGATCGAGAACGGTTTCTACTACGACTTCTCGTACAAGCGCCCGTTCACCCCGGACGACCTGCAAGCCATCGAGAAAAAGATGGCGGAGCTCGCCAAGAAGGACGAGCCGGTCACCCGTAAAGTCCTCCCGCGCGACGAAGCCGTGGCGTACTTCAAGTCGATCGGCGAAGACTACAAGGCCGAGATCATCGCGTCGATCCCGGCGAACGAGGACGTGTCGCTGTACACCGAAGGCAAGTTCACCGACCTGTGCCGCGGCCCGCACGTGCCGTCGACCGGCAAGCTGAAAGTCTTCAAGCTGATGAAGCTGGCGGGCGCGTACTGGCGCGGCGACTCCAAGAACGAGATGCTGCAGCGTGTCTACGGCACCGCCTGGGCGAAGAAAGAAGACCAGGAGCAATACCTGCACATGCTGGAAGAAGCCGAGAAGCGCGATCATCGCAAGCTGGGCAAGCAGCTGGACCTGTTCCACTTCCAGGACGAAGCGCCGGGCCTGATCTTCTGGCACCCGAAAGGCTGGACCATCTGGCAGCAGGTCGAGCAATACATGCGCAAGACTTACCAGACCACCGGCTACAACGAAGTCAAGGCGCCGCAGATCATCGACGTCAGCCTGTGGCAGAAGACTGGTCACTGGGACAATTATCGTGAAAACATGTTCACGACCGAGTCGGAAAACCGCACCTATGCGCTGAAGCCGATGAACTGCCCGGGCCACGTGCAGATCTATAACGCCGGCCTGCGTTCGTACCGCGACCTGCCGCTGCGCTATGGCGAGTTCGGCCAGTGTCACCGCAACGAATCGTCGGGCGCGCTGCACGGCCTGATGCGCGTGCGCGGCTTCACCCAGGACGACGGCCACGTCTTTTGTACTGAAGATCAAATTGCGCCGGAAGTCGTCGCGTTCCACGCCCAGGCGATGAAGGTGTACGAGGACTTCGGCTTCGAGAACATCGACGTCAAGATCGCATTGCGTCCGGACAACCGCATCGGTTCCGACGAAGTGTGGGACCAGGCGGAAGAAGCGCTGCGTTCCGCGCTGCGCGGCTGCGGCGTGACCTGGACGGAGCTGCCGGGCGAGGGCGCGTTCTACGGTCCGAAGATCGAGTACCACCTGAAGGACAGCCTCGGCCGTCCGTGGCAGGTCGGCACGATGCAGGTTGACTTCTCGATGCCGGGCCGTCTCGGCGCGGAATATGTCGCGGAAGATAACTCGCGTAAAGTGCCCGTGATGCTGCACCGTGCGATCGTCGGCTCGATGGAGCGCTTCATCGGCATCCTGATCGAGAACTATGCGGGTGCGTTGCCGCTGTGGCTGGCGCCGGTCCAGGTTGCCATCCTGAACATCTCGGATGCGCAGGCCGACTACGTCAAACAGGTCGAAGCGAAGCTGAAGGCGGCGGGCCTGCGTGTTCACGCTGATTTGCGGAACGAGAAGATTACCTATAAAATTCGGGAGCATTCCGTCCAAAAACTGCCGTACATCCTAGTTGTCGGCGATAAAGAGCGGGATGCCAACACCGTGGCCGTTCGCGCCCGCGGCAATGTCGACCTCGGCGTCATGTCGGTCGATGCGCTGCTGGAACGCCTCCAAGGCGAGGTAGCATCCAAGGCAAAGTAATCCGCACTCCGCCTTGAGACGGCCAAACCCACATCACTTTCAAAGGAAACAACATAGCTACTGACAAGTCGCATCGCATCAATGGCGAGATCACTTACCCCGAAATGCGTCTGAACGGGGTGAACAACGAGCCGCTGGGCATTGTGAGCCTGGCCGAAGCATTTCGTCTGGCTGAAGAAGCGAACGTCGACCTGGTGGAAATCGCGCCGAATGCGAACCCGCCGGTCTGCCGTCTGATGGACTACGGCAAGTTCAAGTATTCGGAGCAGAAGAAGGCGCACGAAGCGAAGCTGAAGCAGAAAGTCATCCAGGTCAAGGAAATCAAGTTCCGTCCTGGTACGGACGAGGGTGACTACAGCATCAAGCTGCGTAACCTGATCAAGTTCCTGGAAGAGGGTGACAAGACCAAGATCACCCTCCGTTTCCGCGGCCGTGAAATGGCTCACCAGGACATCGGTATGCGCATGCTGGAGCGTCTGCGTGGCGACCTGGAGCCGTATGGCCAGGTCGAGCAGTTTCCGAAGCTGGAAGGCCGCCAGATGATCATGGTGGTCGCGCCCAAGAAGAAGAAGTAATTCTTCGTCGCTTCGCCGCGGGTTCGTATCTCGCAGTGACAGTCTAGCCGGGCCGGGCCCGGGCCCCGGGTTCGTCCCGCGGTCCGGGCCCGGCCTATTCCATTTTCCAGTTTTCGGTTTCCGTCGTGCATGGCTGAGATGTGCACGGGCATAAAACTGTGCTAGAATCTGCGGTTCCCATGTTCGCAAGGACGGGAATGCAAGACTGTAGTGGACCCGCTTCCGCTGCAGAGACAAGTGAAAGCAGGCATCCAAGAGCAGCGTTGCTGCCACCTGCAATCCTGTTACATATGAGGCTGCCTGTAAGAGGGCAGAAGACTATGCCGAAAATGAAAACCAAAAGCTCCGCGAAAAAGCGTTTTCGCGTGCGCCCGGGTGGTACCGTCAAATCGGGTATGGCGTTCAAGCGTCACATCCTGACCAAGAAAACCACCAAGAACAAGCGCCAGCTGCGTGGCACCCGTAACATCAATGCGTCCGACGTCCAAAGCGTCTACCGCATGATGCCGTCTGCTGTTTAATCTCACACTAAGGAGCGAATATGCCTCGAGTAAAACGTGGGGTTACTGCACGTGCCCGTCACAAGAAGGTTCTTGAACTTGCCAAAGGCTACCGTGGCCGCCGCAGCAAAGTATTCCGTATTGCCAAGCAAGCAGTCATGCGCGCTGGCCAGTACGCATACCGCGACCGCCGCAACAAAAAGCGCGTTTTCCGCGCCCTGTGGATCACCCGTATCAACGCAGCTTCGCGTTCGCACGGCATGACCTACAGCGCATTCATGAACGGCCTGAAGAAAGCCGCGATTGAACTGGACCGTAAAGTCCTGGCCGACATGGCTGTCAACGACAAGCCGGCTTTTGCCGCTATCGTGAACACCGTCAAGGCAAAGCTGGCTGCTTAATCAGTCTGCGAAGAAGTACAGCGCCTCGCATCAGCGCGGCGCGCAAAGGACGGGGCAAAGGTTTCACGACCGATGCCCTGTTTTTGTTTCTGGCGCCTCCCGCCGTCAAAATAGGACAAGAATACGCATGAACTCGCTGGAAGAACTCGTCGTCTCCGCCCAATCCGACTTTGGTGCGGCACAAGACGCTGCCGCGCTGGAAAACGCAAAAGCGAAATACCTGGGCAAGACCGGCCAGGTGACCGAACTGATGAAGGGCCTCGGCAAGCTCGATCCCGAACAGCGCAAGGCGCAGGGCGCCCTGATCAACGCCGCCAAAGAAAAAATCGAACAGGCGTTGACGGCCCGCCGCGAGGATCTCGCCAACGCGCAATTGATGGCGCGCCTGAACGCCGAAGCGATCGACGTCACCCTGCCGGGCCGCGGCCGTTCCAAGGGCGGCATCCACCCTGTCATGCGGACCTGGGAACGGGTCGAACAGATCTTCCGCTCGATCGGTTTCGATGTGGCCGACGGCCCCGAGATCGAGACCGACTGGACCAATTTCACTGCGCTGAACAGCCCGGAAAACCACCCGGCACGCTCGATGCAGGACACGTTCTACATCGAAGGCAATGACAGCACGGGCAAGCCGCTGCTGCTGCGCACTCACACGAGCCCGATGCAGGTGCGCTATGCGCGCACGCATACGCCGCCGATCAAGGTGATCGCGCCGGGCCGCACGTACCGCGTCGACAGCGACGCCACCCACTCGCCGATGTTCCACCAGGTCGAAGGCCTGTGGATCGGCGAGGACATCAGCTTTGCCGACCTGAAGGGCGTGTACCTGAACTTCGTGAAGGCATTCTTCGAGACGGACGACCTGCAGGTCCGCTTCCGCCCGTCGTACTTCCCGTTCACGGAACCGTCGGCCGAGATCGACATCGCGTTCGGCTCCGGTCCGCTGAAGGGCCGCTGGCTGGAAGTGTCGGGCGCCGGCCAGGTGCACCCGACGGTCGTCCGCAATTTCGGACTGGATCCGGAAAAATTCATCGGTTTCGCATTCGGTTCGGGCCTGGAGCGCCTGACCATGCTGCGCTACGGGATCAACGATTTGCGCCTCTTCTACGAAGGCGATCTCCGTTTCCTGAAACAATTCAATTAAGCCGCAACCGATCGAACAACAAGGCAAACGAGTATGCAATTCTCTGAAAACTGGCTCCGTTCCATGGTCGATCCGAAATTGAATTCGGACGAACTCGCGCACCTGCTCACGATGTCCGGCCTCGAGGTGGAAGAGGTCGAACCGGTCGCGCCGCCGTTCTCGAACGTCGTCGTGGCGGAAGTCAAGGAAGTGGCGAAGCACCCGAACGCGGACCGCCTGAACGTGTGCCAGGTCGACGTCGGCACGGGCACCCTGCTGAACATCGTCTGCGGCGCACCGAACGTGCGCGCGGGCATGAAGGCCATCTGCGCCAAGGCCGGCGCCGTGCTGCCGCCGGGTCCGGACGGCAAGCCGTTCGAAATCAAGGTCGGCAAGCTGCGCGGCGTGGAATCGCAGGGCATGATGTGCTCGGCCAAGGAACTGAAGATCTCGGAAGAGAGCAGCGGCCTGATGGAACTGCCGGAAGACGCGCCCATCGGCCAGAACATCCGCGATTACCTGGGCCTGAACGACCTGAAATTCACGATCAAGCTTACGCCGAACAAGGCGGACTGCCTGTCCGTGCTGGGCGTGGCGCGCGAAGTGTCGGCGCTGACCGGCGTGCCGCTCTCCCTGCCGGCCTTCCGCAACGTGCCCGTGAACACGGACGAAGTGCTGCCCGTCAAGATCTCCGCGCCGGACCTGTGCGGCCGTTTCGCCGGCCGCGTCATCCGCGGCCTGAACGCGAAAGCGACGACCCCGGAATGGATGAAGCGCCGCCTCGAGCGCAGCGGCCAGCGTTCCGTGTCGGCCCTCGTCGACATCTCGAACTACGTCATGCTGGAAGTGGGCCGTCCGTCGCACGTGTTTGACCTGGACAAGATCCACGGCGGCATGGACGTGCGCTGGGGCCGCAAGGGCGAAACGCTGAAGCTCCTGAACGGCAACACCGTCGACATCGACGAGTGGGTCGGTGTGATCGCCGACGAGAAAGAACTCGAGTCGCTGGCCGGCATCATGGGTGGCGATTCGACCGCCGTGTCGCTGGACACGACGAACATCTACCTGGAAGCTGCATTCTGGTGGCCGAACGCGATCCAGGGCCGCGCCCGCCGCTACAATTTCTCGACGGATGCCGCACATCGCTTCGAGCGCGGCGTCGACTACGCGACGATCCCCGAGCACCTGGAACGCATCACGTCGCTGATCGTCGAGATCTGCGGCACGGCGGACACGAAGGTTGGCCCGATCGACGACCAGGCCCCGAACCTGCCGCAGCGTAAGCCGGTCACCCTGCGTACCGCGCGCGCCGCGAAGGTCATCGGCGTGCCCGTGACGGACGACATGGTCGCCGACATCTTCACGCGCCTGCACCTGCCGTTCGAGCGCGAGGCTGGCCTGTTCCATGTGACGGCGCCGTCGTACCGCTTCGACATCGAGATCGAGGAAGACCTGATCGAAGAAGTGGCCCGCGTCTATGGCTTCGAGAACATCCCCGCGCTGCCGCCGGTGGCGCCGTCCGCGATGCTGATCGAGCCGGAAAACACCCGCTCGCTGTTCGCGATCCGCCACGAGCTGGCCGACCTGGGCTACCAGGAAGTCGTGAACATGAGCTTCGTCGAGCAGCAGTGGGAAGCGGATTTCGCGAACAACACGGATCCGATTCGCCTGCAGAACCCGATCGCGAGCCAGATGAGCGTGATGCGCTCGTCGCTGATCGGCAGTCTCGTCGCCAACGTGCGCTACAACCTGAACCGCAAGGCGGGCCGCGTGCGCGTGTTCGAAGTGGGCGGCGTGTTCCTGCGCAATCCGGAAGCCCAGGACGGTCCGCTGGCCGTCGCCGGTTTCGACCAGCCGAAGCGCGTCGCCGCCATCGCCTATGGCCCGGCCGCGGACGAGCAGTGGGGCCAGCCGACCCGTGCCGTCGATTACTTCGACGTCAAGGGCGACCTGGAAGCGCTGTTCGCGCCCCGCGCCGTACGCTTCAGCAAGACCGAACACCCGGCGCTGCATCCGGGGCGCTCGGCCACGGTGGAAGTGGACGGCAAGGTCGTCGGCGTGATCGGCGAACTGCATCCGCGCTGGCTGCAGAAGTACGACCTGCCGCAGGCGCCCGTGCTGTTCGAAGTCGATGCGGACGCATTGCGCGCCCGTGACGTGCCCAGCTACACGGAAATTTCCAAGTTCCCGGGTGCGACGCGCGACCTCGCCCTGGTGGTGAAACAGGACGTGCCGGCCCAGGCATTGCTCGACGCATTCCAGGCGGAACTGGTGTCGAACCCGCTTGGCAAACTCGTGCAAGCCGTTGTTTTATTTGATGAATACCGCGGCAAAGGTTTGGAACAAGATGAAAAAAGTCTTGCTTTCCGCTTTGGCTTGCAAGATACTCAATCGACGCTGCAGGACGATGCGGTCGAGGCCATCATGGCCGCGCTGGCATCCGCCGCGCAACAAAAACACGGTGCCAAACTGCGCGCCTGATAAGGGCTAATGCCTAACAGGGGCTCGGGAATGCGTTTTCGAGCCCCCATCCAGAACAAGGTAGGGCTTTAAAATTAACAACAACGACGTTGATTCCGCCGTGCTCCAGGAAGCGCTGGCCGCCGATCTGCATCGTGCGATGCAGGTGGCCCGGGTACGGAAGGAAGCGGAAAAGGAGTTGCCGACCCTGACCAAGGCGGAGCTGGCCGAACTGCTGTTCGAGCAGGTCGGTCTGAACAAGCGCGAGGCCAAGGACATGGTCGAGACGTTCTTCGACGAGATCCGCAATGCGCTCGAGCGCGGCGAAGCGGTCAAGCTGTCCGGCTTCGGCAACTTCCAGTTGCGCGACAAGCCGCAGCGGCCCGGCCGCAATCCGAAAACCGGGGAAGAGATCCCCATCACGGCGCGCCGCGTCGTGACGTTTCACGCCAGCCAGAAGCTGAAGGGCATGGTCGAGGAGGCCAATCCGGGTAGCCCGCGTAATCCGGACAGTCCCGATGGTCCCGATCATCCTTCCCTGGCGCGTGCAGCCTGATAAAGCCGCTAGGCTCGTAAGCGATGAACGACCGACCGAACAAGATGGAACCGACCGTGCTGCCGCCGATTCCGGCCAAGCGCTATTTCACGATTGGCGAAGTCAGCGAATTGTGCGGGGTCAAGCCGCATGTGCTCCGCTACTGGGAGCAGGAATTCACCCAGCTTAAACCGGTCAAACGCCGTGGAAACCGTCGTTATTACCAGCACCACGAAGTGCTGCTGATCCGGCGTATCCGCGAACTGCTGTACGAGCAGGGCTTCACCATCAGCGGTGCACGCAACCGCCTGGATGGGCGCAGCCAGCTCGACGTCGAGGCGTTGCCGGAACCGCCATCACCAGCACCGGCCGTGCCGACCATCGAGCCGGAAGTTTTGCGTGCCGAGCTGCACGCCATCCTCGCATTGCTCAAGCACGGTTCGCCGGCAGTCTGAAGCCCCGCCGAGGGCGCGGCGGGCGACGCAGCCAGCTCAGGCGTGCGCGCCTGTTGTTCTGCACCCCGGAGGTGCTAAAATGTCACTTGCAGTTTGCTGACTCAAACGCATGACCTGACCGGAGGCGTGAGGGGCCAGCCTCGGCTCTTTCCTGTATCGGGAAAACTTAAGGGAAGACAATGATACGCGTTGCCATTTGTGACGATCACCAGATAGTTCGAGCAGGTTTCAAACAGATTTTTTCGTCGTCGGGCGAGTTCGAAGTCGTGGCCGAAGGCGCGACAGGACGCGAAGCCCTCGATATCGCACGCCGTGAGATCTGCGACGTGCTGCTGCTGGACATTGCCATGCCGGACCAGAGCGGCATCGATATCCTGCGCACCATTCGACAGGGCCAGCCCAATTTGCCGGTCCTGATCCTGTCGGGCTATCCTGCCCAGCAGTACGCCCTGAACCTGTTCAAGATGGGCGCCAACGGCTACCTGAACAAGGAATGCGACGCGGACGAACTGAAGACGGCCGTCCGTACCGTGTACCAGGGGCGCCGTTACGTCAGCTCGCAGGTCGGCGAATTGCTGGCCCAGAGTTTCGATCGCGATCCGAACACCGCGCTGCATACGGAATTGTCGGACCGCGAATTCCAGGTGTTCCTCCGCCTGGCCAAGGGTGCGACCGTGTCCGACATCGGCAATGCGCTGTCCTTGTCGATCAAGACCGTGTCGACCTACCGTACTCGCATCATGGAAAAGATGGGTCTGCAGTCGAACAGCGACCTGACGTATTACGCCATGAAAAACAACCTGCTCGACTGAGCGGGGCAGGCCGGAAGACAGCTGTACGGCTGTCTTTCGCGCGTGCAACTGTCTTGGCAAATTAGGAATTTGCTTAGCAGAATTGTTAATTGCGCGTCGTCACCGCGCTACATTTCCTCGTCCGCGCACCCGAATCGAGCTCCACGGCAACTTTTCCCGGTCTATAATGACTGGGACAGGCCAAGCTGCGAAAGGAACGACAGAGGATGTTTTTCACCACCGACCCCAAGTTCAGGCCGGTTCGCAGCCTTCCGTTGTACCAGACCCTGCTGTGTGTCGTGTGCGTCCTGATCCTGGTCCTCAACGGCGTGAGCCTGGTCCGCAACCTGGACGGGCTCAAGACTGCCAACGCGCGTCAGGCGCAGGCCGATCGTGTGACGGCCAAACTGCAATACCTGAACCTCCTCGTGACCGATGCGGAAAGCGGTCTGCGCGGCTATTACCTCTCCGGTTCCGATACCTACCTGGGCCCACTGCGCACGGCCGAACGTGAACTGGATGGCCAGTTCAACAGCCTCAAGACGCTGCTGGCCGACAATCCATCCCAGCTGAAGAACCTCGCCCAGCTGCAAAACCTCGTCGTCCGCCGCATCAACCTGATGAACCAGGGCCTGGAAGTCTATCGCCACGGCGGCCTCTCCGACATCGTCGCCATCTCGCAGACACAGGAAGACAAGACCCACATGGACGAGATCCGCCTGCAGGTGGTGATCATGACGGGCGAACAGAACGAAACGCTCGCGGCCCGCAGCGCCGTGTTCTACGACCGCTATCGCCTGGCCGCGCTGCGCGGTCTCGGCATCAACGTAGCGGCGCTCGTCACGCTGGTCCTGTTCTACAACCTGATCCGCCGCAGCTTCCGCGCACGCCTGAATGCCGAGCGGGCACTGCAGCAAACCAATGACCATCTCGAATCGCTCGTGGCGGAACGCACGGAGCAATTGTCCATCCTGTCGCGCCACCTGATCCGCGTGTCGGAAGAAGAGAAGGCGAAACTGGCGCGCGAACTGCACGACGAGATGGGCGCCAACCTGACGGCCATCGGCATGCACCTGGCGTCGGTCGGCGACCAGCTCAAGACGACGCACCCGGAGCAGGCGGAAACCCTGGGCCGCGCCCGCGCCGTGCTCGTCGAAACGGTGGAGCTGAAGCGCCGCATCGTGGAAGACCTGCGTCCGAGCCTGCTGGACAACCTCGGCCTGTCCGCGGCCCTGCAGAGTTATTGCGAAGACTTCGGCCGCACGACGGGCGTCGATTGCGAGGCCCTCATCGAGGGCGATATCGACAGCGCCGGTTCCGCGCAGTCGATCGCGCTGTTCCGGATCGCGCAGGAATCGCTGAACAATGTCGCGAAGTACGCACAGGCGCGCCACGTCGTCGTGCACCTCGCGCGCGAAGGCGAGGCCTACACGCTCGAAGTCAGCGACGATGGTGTCGGGATTCCGCCGGATGCGATGCGCCGTCCGAAGTCGCATGGCCTGCTGGGGATGCGCGAACGGGCGTTGCTGCTGGGAGGGACGTTGCGGGTGGACCGCGGCGTGAACGGGATCGGAACCACTGTCCACGCCATCGTGCCGGTGGTGGTGCCGGGCGCCGAGGCTGGCGGGACCGCGTCAGGCGGTGCCCTCGATATCTCGGCGCTGGCCGTGGCGCCGTCGGGCGATCCGGCCGTCGAAACCCGACCGGAAGCGGCCGAACTGGCCGAACATCAATTACATACTCAACTGCGTGCTGCCCAGGCCCAGTCGCCGGTGGCGACGGCGGGGCGGGACGCGGTACCGCTCATGCGCGCGACACGTCCATCAGCAGACGGTCATACTCGCTTTTAGCGACCTTGTAGCACTCGCCCGCGTAGTCTTCCAGGCCCTGGCGGTTCAGCACGGTAATGTTGCCGCGGCGGTACTGGATCAGGCCCTCGTCCTGCAGCTTGCCGGCAGCGGCCGTGATGCTTTCGCGGCGCACGCCCAGCATGATCGAGATGAGTTCCTGGGTAACTTTCAGTTCATTGCTCGGCGAACGGTCCAGGCGGTCCAGCAGCCAGCGGCACAGCTTTTGTTCGATCGAGCTGTGGCGGCCGCCGACGGCGTTCTGGGCCATCTGGGCGAACAGCGCGTTCGTGTAGCGCATCAGGAGCTGGGGCAGGGCGCCGCCCTTGTTGAAGGCGTCGCGCAGGTATTGGGTCTTCAGGCGGTAGCCGTAGCCGGCGCTCTGGACGACGGCGCTGCACGTGGCGCGCTCGCCCATGAACAGCGACACACCGACGGCACCTTCATGGCCGACGACGGCGATTTCCGTCGTCGCGCCGTCTTCCATCACGTATAGGAGGGAGACGATGGCGGTAGTGGGGAAGTACACGTATTCCAGCTTGCTGCCGTATTCGAACAGTTCCTTGCCGAAGGGCAGCGGAACCAGTTCCAGGTGCTCGAACAGGGTTTCCAGGTCTTGGCGCGGCAGGGCCGCGAGCAACTCGTTTTGTTGGGTGCCGCTGTAGCTGACAACCGGGCGTGCGGCCAGTTTGATTTCTTCGCTGGTCGAGGGGATCTGATTCACCGATTGCGCCTTTTTCTGGGCGGCGTTACCGAGTTGGGCGTTATTCATATTGTCCTCGTTATCTCTGACATACATCACTGGGGCGATTGCTTGGATGGGTTTCCTCATCGCGATGTGTGTACATTAATGCCATAGTCTCTTGCCGAACATAAGACTAGCTGTCGCCCCCATGTAGGCTCTATGCATGATGTTATGTAAGCCCAGTCCTACTAGAGAGAAACTTTCAGTAGAGGGCTTTTTTTGTAACTTCAACAATGGTTTTGGGGCATTAAAACGTTTCGATGCCCAGCCGTTTTCGGCGCATTTTGTTTTTTCGGCCACATCCATATGCCGGTCGGGGCCGCTAAACTTGCCGCCGGTCACATCCGGCCCCCGACTGCTCCTACACGGCGGGCTTCCGGTGCGACAGGAATTGGTTCACACAAGGTACGCTGGACCCGGTAAAATCGAGAGTTTTGCAAGCGCCCCAACGGCGAGATCATGTCCAACGAAACCGACGCAATCACCACCGAGATCCAAGAGGCCGCGGTAACCAGCAAGCCCGCCGCCACGATCGCGCGCGAAGTCGCGCGCCGCCGCACCTTCGGCATCATTTCCCACCCCGACGCCGGCAAGACGACGCTGACCGAGAAGCTGCTGCTGTTCTCGGGCGCGATCCAGCTCGCGGGTACCGTCAAGGGCCGCAAGAGCGGCCGCCATGCGACGTCGGACTGGATGGACATCGAGAAGCAGCGCGGCATCTCGGTCGCGTCGTCGGTGATGCAGTTCGAGTTCCGCGACCACGTCATCAACCTGCTCGACACCCCGGGCCACCAGGACTTTTCGGAAGACACGTACCGTGTGCTGACGGCCGTCGACTCGGCGCTGATGGTGATCGACGCGGCCAAGGGCGTGGAGGAGCAGACGATCAAGCTGCTGGACGTCTGCCGCATGCGCGACACGCCGATCGTCACCTTCATGAACAAGCTCGACCGCGAGACGCGCGATCCGCTCGAGCTGCTCGACGAAGTGGAATCGGTGCTGAAGATCGAATGCGCGCCGGTGACCTGGCCGATCGGCATGGGCAAGAACTTCCGCGGCGTATACCACCTGCTGAACGACGAAGTCATGCTGTTCAAGGCGGGCGAGGAAAAGGCCGACGGCGCCTACGAGATCATCAAGGGCATCGACAACCCGCGCCTGACGGAGATGTTCCCGCTCGAGATGGAACAGCTCAAGATGGAAGTGGAGCTGGTGCACGGTGCCTCGCATCCGTTCGACCTGCAGCGCTTCCTGTCCGGCGTGCAGACGCCCGTGTTCTTCGGCTCCGCCATCAACAACTTCGGCGTGCGCGAGATCCTGTCGGCCCTCGTCGAATGGGCCCCGGCCCCGCGCGAGCGCGATGCGACCGTGCGCGCCGTGCGTCCGGACGAACAGGCGTTCTCCGGCTTCGTCTTCAAGATCCAGGCCAACATGGACCCGGCGCACCGCGACCGCATCGCGTTCCTGCGCGTGTGCTCGGGACGTTTCGAGAAGGGCATGAAGGTCAAGCACCTGCGCCTGGGCCGCGAAGTGAAACTGTCGTCCGTCGTGACGTTCATGGCGTCGAGCCGCGAACAGGTCGAGGAGGCCTACGCGGGCGACATCATCGGCCTGCCGAACCACGGCAACATGCAGATCGGCGACAGCTTCTCGGAAGGCGAGATGCTGACGTTCACGGGCATCCCGTACTTCGCGCCGGAACTGTTCCGCACGGTGCGCATCCGCAATCCGCTCAAGACCAAGCAGCTCCATAAAGGCCTGCAGCAGCTGGGCGAAGAGGGCGCCGTGCAGGTGTTCAAGCCGGTCATGGGCAGCGACCTGATTCTCGGCGCCGTCGGCGTGCTGCAGTTCGAAGTCGTGGCGAGCCGCCTGCTCAACGAATACGGCGTCGACGCCGTGTTCGAGGGCGCGAGCATCAGCAGCGCGCGCTGGGTGTCGAGCGACGACAAGAAGGCCTTGTCCGACTTCGAGACGCAGCTGGCGCACAACGTCGCCTACGATGCGGCCGGCAACATGGCCTACCTGGCCACGTCCGGCGTCAACCTGCGCCTCACGCAGGAACGTTGGCCGAAGCTGCAGTTCCACGCGACGCGCGAACACGCCGCGAAGCTGGACTGATGCAGTCCGCGTTGATCGTCACGCCTCCGGCCTGGCGATCAACGCTTCCACGATACTCCCCACGTAGCACACGGCGAACACGATGCCGGCCAGGGTCACGCTGAAGGGCGTGGGCGCGCCTGCCAGCTGCGCCTCGATCGCGGCCGGATCCGCCGCCATCTTCCCGCTCAACAGCTGGTCCGCGACCGTGTTCGCCTGGTCCAGCGCGAAATTGAAATACAGGATCGCGGCGACTAGCGCCGGCACCAGGAACAGCAGGGCGCGCGTACGCCGCCCCAGGTAGTACTGGCCCACGCCGGGAAACACCAGGGCCGACAGCAACGCGCCCACGCTCTTACGTCTCATCCAGTTCCTCTCACAGTGGCGGGCTTGACCCAAGACAATGGTCAACCTCCCGGACGGCGTACATTCATTTAATGCACGCCGGAAATACGGCTCAGCCAGGAGGAGACCATGACACGATTTTTCCCCCTCGACCCCCTTCATCGGACGGCCTGCTGACATGCTGGCCCGTCTGCGCATCGGTCCCAAGCTGCTGCTGGCGCCCGGCGTCGTGCTGGTGCTGCTCGTGCTGCTGTCCTGCGGCAGCTATTACGCGATGGTACGCCAGAATGACTCGCTCGACAGCATCGTGCAGCGCCGGGCGGCCAACATGCGCGCCGCTGCGGAGCTGTCCGCAGCCGCCCGCAGCGCGCATGCCCAGGCGTACCAGGTCCTGACCTGGATCAGCGGCAGTTTTCCGCACTTCCGCGTCGACCCGCTCGCGCTGGACCTGCAGGCCCGGCACGGCGCGGTCGAGCGCGATCTCGCCCAGCTGGCGCGCCTGACGGCCGACAGTCCGGAAGAACAGCGCTACGTCGACCAGGCGCGCGCCGCGTGGGCGCAATACGTGCCCGCCGTGCGCGACGTGATCGAGATCGCCCGCATCGACCAGTCGATCAGCGCCAACGCGATGATCAAGGCCGAGCGCGCGTTCGCCGTCGTCGCCCAGCGCCTGACGGAGCTGTCGCGGCGCGAACAGGCGCTGTCCGAACAGGCCTCGCGCGAGGCGGCCGACGACTTCCGCCTGATCGCCGTGCTGATGCCCGTCGTGATCGCGCTGTCGATCGCAGCCTCGCTCGCGATCACGATGGCGGTGCGGCGCGCACTGCTGGCGGATATCGGTGCGATCGGCGCGGCCGCCCACGGTCTCGCCAGCGGCGACCTGACGATCCGCGCGCGCACCTATGCCGACGACGAGATCGGCCAGACGGCGCGCCTGCTCGACGCCGGCATCCGCGGCCTGAACCGCCAGTTGCGCACCGTGCTGGAGTCGGCCCGGGCGATCGGCGAGGCCTCGCGCGAGATCACGCTGGGCCGCGCCGGCATGCCGCCGCGCGCGCACGTGCGCGATGCGCTGGACCGCACGACAGCGTCGATGCAGGCGCTGGCGACGGCGCTCGACGACAGCGTCGCGGGCGCGCACGCCGCCGGCGAACTGGCCGCGCGCGCGGGCGTGGCGGCGGAAGAGGGCGGGGCGCTGGCGCATCGCCTCGTGACGACGATGGAACAGGTGCGGCGCGCGGCCGTGCGCATGGACCGCATCGGCGCCGCCATCGAGAACACGCTGGCGCGTGCCGGCAGCGTGGACGCCGACGGCGGTGCACGCGAAGCGCGCGTACTGGCCCGGCGCGCCCAGCGCGCGGCGCGCGAGGCGCGCACGCTCGCGCGCGAGACGGTGGCGGCGCTCGACGGCGGCAGCGCCGGGGCGCTCGAGGCGGGTGCCACGATGGCCGGCCTTGCGGGCGCCGTGGAAGACATGGCGGGCATGATCGGCACCATCGGCAGCGCCAGCACCGAGCGGGCCCGCGACCTGGCCGGCGCCACCCAGGCGATCGTGCGCATGGACGAACTCACCCAGCAGGGGTCGCGCATGGTGGAAGAAGCGGCTCTGGCCGCGCGCGCGCTGCAGCAGCAGGCGTTGGGCCTGGCGCGCACCGTGGCCGCGTTCCGGCTCGACGAAGCCGTGCAGGGCTCCAACGAAACGGCCCCGCCGGGAACGCATGTGCTGCGTCCGGGCAGGGCCGGAAGACCTTACCTCCGGCTGGCCAGCAGCCGGGGCAAGAATCGTTGATTTATTCGTAGTCTTCGATCGGTGCGCAACCGCAGAAGAGGTTACGGTCGCCGTACGCGTTGTCGGCGCGGCCGACCGGCGGCCAGTACTTCTTCTTGCGCAGCGACGGCACCGGGAAGGCGGCCACTTCGCGCGAATAGGTGTGCTGCCAGTCGTCCGCCGTGACGACTTCCGCCGTGTGCGGCGCGCCCTTCAGCGGGTTGTCCATGCGGTCGTACTCGCCGCGCTCCACCTTCACGATCTCCGCGTGGATGCAGATCATCGCCTCGATGAAACGGTCCAGCTCCGCCTTCGATTCCGACTCGGTCGGCTCGATCATCAGGGTGCCCGGCACCGGGAAGCTCATCGTCGGGGCGTGGAAGCCGAAGTCCATCAGGCGCTTCGCGACGTCCTCGTTGCTGATGCCGGTGGCATCCTGCAGCGGGCGCAGGTCGATGATGCACTCGTGCGCGACGAGGCCGTCGTGGCCCGTGTACAGCACCGGATAGTGCGGGGCCAGGCGGCGTGCGATGTAGTTCGCATTCAGGATCGCCGTTTCCGTCGCTGCCGTCAGGCCTTCCGCGCCCATCATCGCGATGTACATCCACGAGATCGGCAGGATCGATGCGGAGCCGTACGCGGCCGAGCTGACGGCGCCGATGCCCTGCTCGCCGCGCTGGTAGCCCGTCGAGGCCTGGTTCGGCAGGAACGGCACGAGGTGCTCGGCCACCGCGACCGGACCCACGCCCGGACCGCCGCCGCCGTGCGGGATGCAGAAGGTTTTATGCAGGTTCAGGTGGCTGACGTCGCCGCCGAACAGGCCCGGACCGGCCACGCCGACCAGCGCGTTCATGTTGGCGCCGTCGACATAGACCTGGCCGCCGTGCGCATGCACGATCTCGCACAGTTCCTTGATGCCTTCCTCGAACACGCCGTGCGTGGACGGGTAGGTGACCATCACGCACGCCAGGTTGGCGCTGTGTTCCTCGGCCTTCTTCTTCAGGTCCGCGAGGTCCACGTTGCCGTTGGCGTCGCACGCGGTCACGACGACCTTCATGCCCACCATGTTGGCGGATGCCGGGTTCGTGCCGTGCGCGGACGATGGGATCAGGCAGATGTTGCGGTGGCCTTCGCCGCGCGACTGGTGGTACTTCTGGATGATCAGCAGGCCCGCGTACTCGCCCTGCGAGCCGGCGTTCGGCTGCAGCGACACGCCCGCGTAGCCCGTGACGGCGCACAGCATCGCTTCCAGCTGGCCGATCATCTCGCGGTAGCCGACGGTCTGGTCTTCCGGCGCGAACGGGTGGATGTTCGAGAATTCCGGCCACGTCACGGGGATCATCTCGGACGTCGCGTTCAGCTTCATCGTGCACGAACCCAGCGGGATCATCGTGCGGTCGAGGGCCAGGTCCTTGTCGGCCAGCGCGCGCAGGTAGCGCAGCATCTCGTGCTCGGCGTGGTAGCGGTTGAACGTCGGGTGCGTCAGGTAGGCGCTCGTGCGGGCCAGCCCTGCCGGGTACGCATCCTGCGCGTCCTTGTCCAGCGTGTCGAAGTCGATGTCGGCGCCGCCGAAGATCCTGACCAGCAGCGCGATGTCGTCGCGGGTGATCGTCTCGTCCAGCGAGATGCCCACATGGCGCGCATCGATGCGGCGCAGGTTGACGCCATTGTCGTTCGCGACGCGGTGGATCTCGTCGGCGTTGTCGGCAATGACGGTCAGCGTGTCGAAGTACGTTTCATTGGCCAGCTGGAAGCCGAGACCCTTCAGCGCGGTGGCGAGGATGCCCGTGTAGCGGTGCACGCGGCGGGCGATCTGCTCGAGGCCTTTCGGGCCGTGGTAGACGGCGTACATCGAGGCCATCACGGCCAGCAGCACCTGCGCCGTGCAGATGTTCGACGTCGCCTTTTCGCGGCGGATGTGCTGTTCGCGCGTCTGCAGCGCGAGGCGGTAGGCCGGGTTGCCCTGGGCGTCGATGGTGACGCCGGCCAGGCGGCCCGCCATGCTGCGCTTGTACTCGTCGCGCGTGGCCAGGTAGCCCGCGTGCGGGCCGCCGAAGCCGAGCGGCACGCCGAAGCGCTGGCTGTTGCCGACGACGACGTCGGCGCCCCATTCGCCCGGCGGCGTGAGGACGGTCAGCGACAGCAGGTCGGCGGCGACGACGACCATCGCGCCGGCCGCATGCAGCTTCTCGACGGCCGCGCGGTAGTCGCGCACGTCGCCGTTCACGCCCGGGTATTGCAGCAGGACGCCGAAGCACGATTCCGTGAGGTTCTCGACGTCGGCGGCGGCGACGGTGCGCACTTCGACGCCGATCGGCAGCGCACGGGTCTGCACGACTTCCAGCGTCTGCGGCAGCACGTCGTCGGCGACGTAGAACACTTTCGATTGCGACTTGCCGACGCGCTGGATCAGCGTCATCGCTTCGGCGGCCGCGGTGCCTTCGTCCAGCATCGACGCGTTGGCGATGCCCATGCCGGTGAGGTCGGTGATGACCTGCTGGAAGTTCAGGATGGCTTCCAGGCGGCCCTGCGAGATCTCCGGCTGGTACGGCGTGTAGGCGGTGTACCAGGCCGGGTTTTCGAAGATGTTGCGCAGGATGACGGGCGGCGTGTGGGTGCCGTAGTAGCCCTGGCCGATCAGCGACTTCATGACCTTGTTCTGCGCCGCGATGCCTTTCAGCTTCGCGAGTGCGGCCTGCTCGGGCAGCGGCTCGAAGAACTGGCCCAGGTCCAGCTTGTCCTTGCGGCGGATGTTGGCGGGAACGACGGCGTCGATCAGCTCGGCGCGCGAGGCGTAGCCGAGGACGGACAGCATGGCCGCCTGTTCGGATTCGGACGGGCCGATGTGGCGCGGGATGAAGCCATCGCGTGCTTCGAGTTGGGTCAGGCTGGTGCGGGTCATGATGGGAGCGAAATGAAAGAATCGGCGGATGCTACTTCGATCCGTCGCTCCCGCTTTCGCGGGAACGACGGGTAATACAATCATCCTTCGGTGGTCTTGCCGTAGGCAGCCGCGTCGAGCAGGTTGTTGATGGCGGACGGGTCCGACGGCTGCAGCTTGAACAGCCATGCATCGTAGGCGTTCGCGTTGATCGAGTCCGGCGCGTCGGCCGTGGCCTGGTTCACGGCGGTGACCGTGCCCGAGACCGGGGCGTAGATGTCGCTGGCGGCCTTGACGGATTCCACGACGGCGGCGTCGTCGCCGGCGGTGAAGGTCTTGCCGACCTGCGGCAGTTCGACGAACACGATGTCGCCCAGGGCGTCCTGCGCGTATTCGGTGATGCCCACGGTCAGGGTGCCGTCGGCCTCCTGGCGGACCCACTCGTGGGACTCGGTGTACTTCAGGTCGGCTGGGATGTTCATGTGCGTAACTCCGTAGTGATGGATGGTGCGGTAAGTATAGTGTTGTTTGATCAGGAAGCCAGGATCTTGCCGTTACGCACGAACGGCAGCTTGACGACGGATGCCGCCAGTTTCTTGTCACGGATTTCCACATGGACCGTGTCGCCGATGGCGACGTCCAGCGGCACGCGCGCCAGCGCGATCGCCTGCTGCATGGACGGGCTGAACGTGCCGCTCGTGATTTCGCCGGCATTGCCGGATGCGGCCACGACCTTCTGGTGGGCGCGCAGGATGCCGCCTTTTTCGCGCAGGATCAGACCGACGAAGTTCTGCTTCTGGCCGTTCTGTTGCAGGGCGGCCTTGCCGATGAAATCGCGTTCCGACGCGAGGTCGACGGTCCATGCGAGGCCGGCGTCCAGCGGCGAGACGTTGTCGTCCATGTCCTGGCCGTACAGGTTCATGCCGGCTTCCAGGCGCAGCGTGTCGCGCGCGCCCAGGCCGGCCGGCTTGACGCCGGCGGCGGCGAGGGCGTTCCACAGCGCCTCGACCTGGCCGGCCGGCACGCCGATCTCGAAGCCGTCCTCGCCCGTGTAGCCGGTGCGGGCGACCATCAGTTCGCCGAACGGGGTGTCGTGCACGATCACGGCGTTGAACGGTTTCAGGCCTTCCGACGGCGCCTGCGTCTGCGGCACGACGTGCCACACTTTCGCGCGGGCGTTCGGGCCCTGCACGGCGACGAGGGCGATGCCGTCATCGCTCAGGTCCGAGCGGCGTGGCGTGATCGACAGGCCGCTGCCCGTCGCATCGTTCTGCTCACGGATCCAGGCGATGTCCTTCTCGGCCGTGCCGGCATTGACGACGAGGCGGAACCAGTCTTCGGCAAAGTAGTAGACGATCAGGTCGTCGATGACGCCGCCCTGCGGATTCAGCATGCACGAGTACAGGGCCTTGCCTGGTGCCTGCAGCTTGTCGACGTTGTTGGCGAGCAGGCCGCGCAGGAACGCGCGCACATTGGCGCCTTTCAGGTCGACGACGCACATGTGGGACACGTCGAACATGCCGGCATCGCCGCGCACGGCATTGTGTTCTTCGATCTGGGAGCCGTAGTTGACGGGCATGTCCCAGCCGCCGAAGTCGACCATCTTGGCGCCGGCGGCACGGTGTACGGAATTGAGCGGGGTCGCTTTGAGCGTCATGGATGGTTCCTCGGCAGAAAATGGGGTCGCGCACGCGGTCGTCCGCATGCATTCGCACCCCTCTGTCCTCGGTACCTGAGAGATAGCGACAGCTGTTGTCGCCTGCCCCTTCGGTGGGCCGTGAGGCCACTCTCCAGAGTTGGTCCGCCGCGCGTCGCGCGACAGCCCCTGACCGGTCCGGTTGCCTGAGAGTTTTTGGGTAATGCCCCTTCGGCGGCAGCCTGCGCTGCGCTCTCCCGGTCAAGACTGCGAAGTCTATGTCAGTGGTGACGGGAAGTCAATCCAGAGGGGGAGGGGCACACGATTGCAGTAAGGCACCATCGGCCTGCGGACGTGTTTTGTTACACTTGCCCTACGACCCTTGTGACAGAAGAGACCCACTATGAGCGAAGATCAAGCAAAACAGAAGGAAGGGTACTTCACCCTGTCCGGCGACGTGAACAGCGACATGGTGCATCGCGTCTTCGAGGCGGTGGCCGGCATGAACGACGACGGCCTGGAGACGGCGCACATCCTCGTGCAATCGAACGGCGGGTATGTGAGCGACGGCCTGTGCCTGTACAACTTCCTGGCCAACGCCCCCGTCAACTGCATCATGTACAACGGCGGCGCCGTCGCGTCGATCGCGGTGATCCTGTTCCTGGCGGGCAAGCAGCGCTATGCGAGCGAGACGGCGCGCTTCATGATCCACAAATCGCATGCGACGGCCTCGCCGGGGTCGCGTCCGGATGCGCTCAACATCATCGTCGAGGGCCTGCGGGCCGACGATGCGCGCACGGAATCCATCCTGCGCAAGCACATCGAGCTGACGCCCGAGCAGTGGGGTATCCACCAGTACGGCGACCTGCACCTGAACGCGCGCGATGCGAAGGCGGCGGGCATGATCGACGACATCCGCGATTTCGCGCCGCCCAAAGGCGCGTACCTGCGCAATATCTGAAAAAGCAGAGAGCCTGTCGCAGTCTCCCGCGCCAGGCTCTTTCGACCTTCCGAAGCGCCGCGATCAGCGCTTCTTGTCGTTCTTGTGGCTTTGACGGCCAGCCTCGGCATGCTGCTCCGGGGTGCCGCCGCGGGTGCCGCCCGAGCCGCCCGAACGCGAGCCCGAACCGGAACCCGACTGCTTGTTGCCGTCGTTCTTGTGGCTTTGCTGGCCAGCCTTGACGTGTTGTTCGTGGGAGCCGCCCTGGTTGCCCGAGCGCGAAGAATTTTTGTTCGAAGCCATGATCATTCCTTTCGATAGTGGAGATGTCTTGCTTACCGAAGCGATTTCGGTAGTGCAATGATGCGAGCGCGACAATTGAACGGGTATCGGACCACCTCTTGACCACTTGTAGGACTACACGCATTACGCTAGCAATAATTTTCTCCACAAACACGTATTTCGCATATTCTTATTCGCGGGCAACCGTATTTTGCGGCGCAACATAGCGTTTTACGTTAGTTGATCGTCTCTTCAATAGCATAAGCATTTTCCTGGGCACGTGGCCGGTTGAACGATTTCTATTGCCATCTGGAAATTATGTGCCACAATAGAAGGACCATGTCCTCCAGCCCCGTCCAGACCCCGGCCGTCCGCAAGGCCGCGTCGTCGCAACAGGCGACGCTGGATGCGCTCGCCGGTATCGCGGACACTTATGTCAAGGAACACCTGACCGCAATGACCGCGCGCATGGCCGCCGCGCTGGGCGACCTGACCCGGCACATGGGCGACCCGCAGGACGTGCAGCGGCGCGTGAAGGCAGCCCGGCTGCTGAAGGACAATGCCTACGCGTTCTTCCACCTGGCGTCCGGCGCGATCGCCCTGGCGGTGCGGCGCGAACTCGACCGCCTTGCCCCGCAGGCCGCGCCTGCCCGCGTGGCGGCGGCGTCGCTGGACCTCGTGCCGCTGGAAGAAATCGACAACCGCCTCGCCCTGGGCGCGCTGGCCCGTCCCTTCGAGATCCAGTACGCCGACCAACTGGCCACGCTGGCTGTCCGCCTCGGCATGCTGCTCGGACGCGGCGTGCTGCGCGGGGACAGCAATCCTTTCCGACCCGACGTCTTCCTCGGCGCCATCGAAGAGGCGTGGCGCGAGTTCGAGCCGGAGACGGATGCCCACGGCCTCATCCAGCCCCTGCTGCGCCCCGACATCGTGTTCGACCTCGGCCCGCTGTTCGACGCCCTCGTGGCGGCACTGCGCAGGGAGGGTCAGCCGGGATCGGTCGACGCTTACCGGATCCAGAAGACGGACGACGCGGCCGCCGCGAAGGCGGCCCGCGCCGGCCAGCGCGCGGCCCTTGCGGAGCAACTGCGCACGCTGTTCGGCGATGACGGCGGCGACGATGGCGTGCCGTTGATTCCCGACCTGCCCACCTTGCCGTCCAGCGGCGGCGGCTGGCGGCCCAGCGGGGCGGGTGCATTTGCGGCCACGCCCGTCAAGGCCGGGAGCGCGCAACCGGCGGCGGGCTTCGCGGCCCCGTCCGCAGCCGTTGTGCAACCCGCCGCGGGGTTCGTGCCGGGTGTCGCCACGCCGGGCGTCGCTACGCCGGGCGTCGCTACCCCGGGCGCGGGGCAGGGCGCGTCCGCCGCCCAGGCCGGCTGGTCGGCCGCCGTGCAAGGCACCCTGGCGCAGCTCGGCGGCACGGCGCCGCTGCTGGACCTGCTGGCACGTATCGAGCCGGCGCTGGCCGAAGGAACGGCGCCCGCCGCCACGCCGCATAACGTGTTCTACCTGCCGCGCCTGAAGCAGAGCCTGCCCCAGGGCAGCCTCCCGCGCCGCGACGAGCGCACGCTGGACCTGTTGTCGCGCGTGTTCGAGACCGTGTTACTCGACGACAGTATTCCGCCCCGCACGCGCGAACTGCTGCAACTCCTGCAGGTGCCCGTGCTGAAGGCGGCCCTGCTCGACAATAATTTCTTCTTCGAACACGACCACCCGGCCCGCCGCCTCGTCGACCTGATGACGCGCTTAGGCTGGGATCAGAGAGAAGAAGCGGGAGAAATGCGGGACGACCCGCTGTTCCAGACAATGCGCCGCAGCGTCGAGCGCGTGGGCGAGGCGCAGCCGGAGGCGTTCGCCAGTGCCGTGGCCGAGCTGGAAGCGGGCATCGCGGCCGACGAGACGGCCCAGCAAGCGGCGCTCGCCGCGCCTGTCGCCAGCGCGCTGAAGCGGGAAAAGCACGACGTCGCTGCGCGCCAGGCCCGCGACGCCGTCGCGCTGCGGGTGCGGGCCGGGGACGTCGTCGACGTCGTCAGCGGCTTCCTCGAGCAGCGCTGGACGACCGTGCTGACTTTCGCGTGGACGATCGAGGATGCCCGCCCGGGCGCCGTCGACAACGCCACGCGGGCCATGGACGACCTGATCTGGAGCGTCAAGCCGAAGGCCACGCCGGAGCAGCGCAAGGCCCTGATCGCGCGGTTGCCGCGCCTGCTCCAGACGCTGAACAAATGGCTCGATGCGATCAAGTGGCAGGACGCCGAGCGCCTGCAGTTCTTCGCCCGCCTGGCCGAATACCACGCGGCGATCGTGCGCGCGCCCATCGAGCTGTCGCCCGAGCGCCAGCTGGAACTGGCCGCGCAGGCGGCCCAGCAGGATGCGCTGCGCAAGGTCGAGATGGAAAACGCGGCGGCCGAGCAGGCGGCGGCGCGGGCGGCCGAGGTGTCCGCCGTCGACGGCCTGGAGCGCGGCATGTGGCTCGAGTTCCGCACGGGTGATGGCGCGCGCAAGGTCAAGCTGGCGTGGGTGAGCCCGCTGCGCACGCTGTTCATCTTTTCCGGCGCAGGACGGCGCGAAGCCTTTTCCCTGCCGGCCGACAAGCTGGCGGCGGCCCTGAACGACGGCAGCGCGCGCGTGCTCGCCATCGACGGCGTCGTGGGGCAGGTGCTGTCCGACGCGATGGCGCAGGGGGCCGTCAACGATGCGTCGATCGCCGCGCCCGTCCGTGTTGGTGCGCATCCGGCCGCCGGGTTATAGTCGAGCCGTCGACACGTATTCATCCTGCGCAACATGCTCTGGTGGTCCCATCTCTCCGCGCTGGGCGGCCTCAACGTCACGGCGCTGCTCGCCGTCGGCGTGACGGCCTGGCTCGTCGGTGCGCGCTGCTGGCGGCTGGCGCTCGTCTGGTGCGCCGTGTTCGGCGGCGCGCTGCTCGTGGCGGCCGCGAGCCAGGTGGCGTTCATCGGCTGGGGCATCGGCATCCGGTCGCTGTCGTTCACCGGATTTTCCGGCCATGCGGCGCGCGCCGGGGCCGTGTTTCCCGTCGCCCTGTTCCTGCTGATGGAGCGGGGTTCGCCGCGCCTGCGCCGGGGCGCCGTCGCCGCCGGCAGCCTGCTGGCCGTGGCGGTCGCGCTGGCCCGGGTGCAGGTCGGCGCCCATTCCGCCAGCGAAGCCTTGGCCGGCTGCGCGCTCGGGCTGAGCGCGGCCGCGCTGTTCCTCGCGCGCGCCCGGGCCGCGCAGGACTACTCGCCGCAGCCGCTGCTGCTGGGTCTGCTCGCGGCGACGATCCTGCTGCCGCGCGCGGATCCCGCGTATTCCCACCAGTGGCTGACGGCCGTCGCGCTGAAACTGTCCGGGCGCGACCGGGTCTACCTGCGCAACGACTGGCAGCCCGCGCGCGGGCCCTACGTGCCGCCGTGCGCCCCGGACCGGCTCCGTTTCACCGTCCTCTGCACTTGAATCCGCGCGTACGACGGCCAAATCTTGGCCGAAAAGCAAGGAACAGATGGTATGATGCAGCCTTTATCGATTCTCCCCATTCCGTAAGCGAACGTGCGTCTATCCTCCATCAAATTGTCGGGATTTAAGTCTTTCGTCGATCCCACCAATTTCCAGGTGCCGGGGCAGCTGGTCGGCGTGGTCGGCCCGAACGGATGCGGCAAATCGAACATCATCGATGCCGTACGCTGGGTGCTGGGCGAATCGAAGGCGTCCGAGCTGCGCGGCGAGTCGATGCAGGACGTGATCTTCAACGGTTCCACCAACCGCAAGCCGGCCGGGCGCGCGTCCGTCGAACTCGTGTTCGACAACAGCGCGGGCAAGGCGGCCGGGCAGTGGAGCCAGTACGCCGAGATCGCCGTCAAGCGCACGCTCACGCGCGACGGCACGTCGACCTATTTCATCAACGGCCAGCCCGTGCGCCGGCGCGACATCCAGGACATCTTCCTCGGCACGGGCCTGGGGCCGCGCGCCTACGCGATCATCGGCCAGGGCATGATCTCGCGCATCATCGAATCGCGCCCGGAAGAGCTGCGCGTCTTCCTCGAGGAAGCGGCCGGCGTCTCCAAGTACAAGGAGCGTCGCCGCGAGACGGAAAACCGCCTGTCGGACACGCGCGAGAACCTGCAGCGCGTGGAAGACATCCTGCGCGAACTGAACGCGAACCTGGAAAAGCTGGAAGCGCAGGCCGCCGTCGCCAACCGTTTCCACCAGCTGCAGGCGGACCAGGAAGAAAAGCAGAAACTGCTGTGGCTCCTGCGCCGCAACGAGGCGAAGGCCGAGCAGCTCCGCTGGTTCCAGGAGATGGAGCAGGCGCAGACGGGGCTGGAAGAGCAGAACGCCAGGTTGCGCAACCTGGAGCTGGACCTGGAACGCATGCGCCAGGCGCATTACGAGACGGGCGACCGCCTGCACGTGGCGCAGGGCGCGCTGTACCAGACCAATTCCGAGATCGGCAGCCTGGAAGCGCAGATCAAGTTCGTCGTCGAGTCGCGCACGCGCCTGCAGAACCAGATCGGCACCCTCACGGCCCAGCGCGAGCAGTGGCTGAACCAGGCCAGGGAGACGCAGGAGCAGATCGAGGAAGCGGAGTTCCGCCTGGAAGAGCTGGCAGCCCGCGTGGAAGGCGCGCAGATCGCGGCGGAGGCGCAGAACGAGCGCCTGCCGGACCTGGAAGCCGCGTGGCGCGAGGCGCAGAACAGGTCGACGGAATCGCGTGCCCGCATCATGCAGATCCAGCAGCGCATCGAGCTGGCGTCCGCGCACCAGCGCAATGCATCGAACATCCTCGCGAACCTCGCCACGCGGCGCGAGCGTCTGCAGCAGGAGCGTTCCGGGCTGAACCTGCCGGACGCCGGCCACCTCGACAACCTCCGGATGCAGCTGGAAGAAAAGCAGCTGCAGCTGGAAGAGCAGAACCTGATGCTGGAAGAGGCGGCGAGCCGCCAGGAAGCCGTCGAGCAGGAGCGGCGCGACGCGCACGCGCAGGTCCAGCAGGAGACCGCGGCCAACGCCAAGCTGGAAGCGAGACTCACTGCGCTGCGCCAGCTGCAGGAGCGCGTGCAGACGCAGGGCAAGGTGCAGCCGTGGCTGCAGAAGCACGAGCTGGATAAACTGCCGCGCCTGTGGCAGAAGCTCGACATCGAGACGGGCTGGGAGACGGCGCTCGAATCCGTGCTGCGCGAGCGTACGGGCGCGCTGGAAGTGTCGAACCTCGACTGGGCGCGCGGCTTCTTCGGCGACGCGCCGCCGGCCCGCCTGGCGCTGTATTCGCCGGCACCGGGCGCGGGCGCGCCGGTCGATCATCGTGGCCTGAAACCCTTCGCGAGCCTGCTGAAACTGAACGATCCGGGCCTGCGCGGCCTGCTGGACGACTGGCTCACCGGCGTCTACGCGGCCGACGATCCGGGCACGGCACTCGCGCAGCGGTCGAAACTCCCGCAGGGCGGCTGCTTCGTCACCCCGCAAGGCCATATGGTCACAAGCTCGAGCGTGCGCTTCTACGCGGCCGACGCGGAGCAGGACGGCGTGCTCGCGCGCCAGCACGAGATCGACAACATCGGCAAGCAGTTGCGTGCGCAGGCGCTGCTGCTGGACGAGGCCCGCACGCGCGCCACCCGCGCCGACGCGGCGGTCGCGGACCTGCAGCGCCGCCTGCAGGAAGGCCGCCAGAAGGTCGCGACCCTGCAGCGCGAAGTGCATGCGCTGCAGATCGACGTGGTGAAACAGGCCGAGGTCGAGTCGCGCTTCAACCAGCGCAGCGGCCAGATCGCGGCGGACCTCGACGAGATCGCCGCGCAGGAAGCGGAGCAGCGGCAGGCGAAGGCCGAGGCGGAAGCGCAGTTCGAAGAGCTGGACATGGAACTGGCCGAGCTGCAGGGCGCGCACGAAGATGGCCAGGTCGAGTTCCAGGAACAGGAACGGATCCTCGCCGAAGCGCGCCAGCGCCTGCGCGACCTCGAACGCGCCGCGCAGGAAGCCGTGTTCGCGGAAAAGACGCAGCGCACGCGCATCGAGGAGCTGCGCCGCACGGTCGCCACGGCCGAGCAGCAGGCCGCGCAAGTCCTGGAAAGCATCGCCGCCGGCAAGCTGGAACTGGAAGCGCTGGAATCCGGCGCGGCGGCCGAGGGCCTGCAAGGCCTGCTCGCGCGTCGCACGGAACAGGAAAAGGCGCTGGCCGATGCCCGCCACGAGCTGGACCAGCTCACGCAGCAGCTGCGCGCGGCGGAAGAAGCGCGCATGGCGGCGGAGCGCGGCCTGCAGCCGCAGCGCGACCGCATCACCGAGATGCAGCTGAAGGAGCAGGCCGCGCGCCTGAACCAGGAACAGTTCGCGGAAGCGCTGGCGGCCACGGGTGCCGACGAGGCGGCGCTGTCGGAAAAGCTCGATCCGGAGCTGAAGCCGTCGTACCTGCAGGGCGAAGTCACGCGCTTGACGAACGCCATCGCGGCGCTGGGCGCCGTCAACCTGGCGGCCGTGGAAGAGCTGGCGCAGGCGACGGAGAGAAAACGCTTCCTCGACGCGCAGAACAACGACCTGCTGGAGGCGATCGCGACGCTGGAAGGCGCGATCCAGCGCATCGACCGCGAGTCGAGGGATCTGTTGCAGGACACGTTCGACCGCGTCAACCTGCATTTCTCGGAACTGTTCCCGATCCTGTTCGGCGGCGGCCAGGCGAAGCTCGTGATGACGGGGGACGAGATCCTCGACTCGGGCGTGCAGGTGATGGCCCAGCCGCCCGGCAAGAAGAACGCGACGATCCACCTGCTGTCCGGCGGCGAGAAGGCGCTGACGGCGACGGCCCTCGTGTTCTCGATGTTCCGCCTGAACCCGGCGCCGTTCTGCCTCCTCGACGAGGTCGACGCGCCGCTGGACGACGCCAATACCGAGCGCTTCTGCCGCATGGTGAAGCGCATGTCGGACCATACCCAATTCCTCTTCATTTCGCACAACAAGATCGCGATGGAGATGGCCAACCAACTGATCGGTGTGACGATGCAGGAGCAGGGCGTGTCGCGCATCGTGGCGGTGGACATGGAGTCCGCCGCGAATTTCGCTACTGAGGCACAAGCAGCATGACAGACTTTCAAATGAGCCTGATCGCGGCCGGCGGCGTTTTCGTCGTCGGCGTCATTAGTTACAACAAGTGGCAGGAGTACAAGGCCCGCAAGAGCGTCGAGCGCGCGTTTTCGCACGACCACGACGACGTGCTGATGAAAGGCGGCTCGACCGAGCGCGCGGAACCGCACGTCCAGCGCCACGAACCCGTGCTGGACGGCGCCCCCGTGCCCGACCACGACGTGCTGATCGAGCCGGGCATCGTCGCCGAGCCGTTTCAGCACGCCGCGCCGGGTGCCGCGCCCGCCGCCGCGCCGGTGCCGGCTGCCGCCGCTGCGCTGGATCCCGTCGCCGAACTGCCGGCCGTGAAGCCGGATACGCCGCCCGCGGAACTGGCCGAGAACCTCGTCGACCCGCTGATCGACTGCCTGATCCCGCTGAATTCGGAAGGCCCGCTGCGCGGCGATCGCATCCTGCCCGCGCTCCTCAAGCTGCGCCGCGTCGGCAACAAGCCCGTGCACTTCGTCGGCCTGGCCGTGAACGGCGACTGGGAACCGATCGTGCGCGGCGGCGTGTACACGAAGCTGCAGGCCGGCGTCCAGCTGGCCACGCGCACGACGGCGCTGAACGAACTGGAATACTCGGAGATGGTCACGCGCCTGCGCGCCGTCGCCGACGAGATTGGCGCGGAGCCGGAAGTACCGGACATGATCGAAGTGATGAGCGAAGCGAAGACCCTGCACCGCTTCGTCGCCGGCCACGATGCGCAACTGGGTGTGAACCTCGCATCGAAAGGCGCCCCGTGGGCGATGGCGACGTTGATCGGCGCGCTGGAAAATGCGGGCTTCGACGTGCGCCCGGACGGCAAGTTCGTCATGCTGGATAAAGAGGAGGGCGGCGCCACGCTGTTCACGCTGTCCACCAACGTGACGCTCGGCGCCGACACGACGTCGCGCCTGACACTCCTTCTGGACGTGCCGTGCGTGCCCCCGGCCCGCGACGGCTTCGGCAAGATGGTCGCGTGCGCGAAGGACCTCGAGCAGCGCCTGGACGCCGCCATCGTCGACGACTTCGACCAGCCGCTGACGGATGCGGCGCTGGAAGAGATCGCGGGCCAGGTGCGCGAGTTCTACCAGGAGATGGAAGCGGCCGACATCGCCGCCGGTTCCACCCGCGCGCTGCGCCTGTTCAGCTGAGGTGACGATGAGCGACATCGAACGGATGGCGTGGCTCGTCAAGGAACTGAACCACCACATCTACAACTACCACGTGCTCGACGCCCCGACGATCCCCGACGCCGAGTACGACAAGCTGTTCCGGGAACTGCAGGACCTGGAAGCGCAGCACCCGGAAGCCGTGTCGGTGGATTCGCCGACGTCGCGCGTGGGCGCCGCGCCGATCCCCGAGTTCAGGCAGGTCACGCATGCCGTGCCCATGCTGTCGCTGAACAACGGCTTTTCCGATGAAGACATCGACAACTTCGACCGCCGCGTGCGCGAAGGCCTCGGCCACGCGCAGGTGCAGTATGCGGCCGAGCTGAAATTCGACGGCCTCGCCATGAGCCTGCGCTACGAGAACGGCGTGTTCGTGCAGGCCGCCACGCGCGGCGACGGCTACACGGGCGAGGACGTCACCGCGAACATCCGCACCGTGAAGGTCATCCCGCTGCGCCTGCGCGGCGACGCGATCCCGGACGTGCTGGAAGTGCGCGGCGAAGTCCTCATGTTCAAGGAAGACTTCGAGCGCCTGAACCAGCGCCAGCGCGACGCGGGCCAGAAGGAATTCGCGAACCCGCGCAACGCGGCCGCGGGCAGCCTGCGCCAGCTGGACGCGCGCATCACCGCGCAGCGCCGCCTGCGCTTCTTCGCCTACGGCATCGGCCTGCTGGAAGGCGCGGCCATGCCGGAATCGCACTCGAAGGCGCTGGACTGGCTCGACCAGCTGGGTCTGCCTGTCTCGAAGGAACGCGCGGTCGTCACGGGCTGCGAAGGCATGCTGGGCTATTTCCGCGACATCGGCGCGCGCCGCAAGTCGCTGCCGTACGAGATCGACGGCGTCGTGTACAAGGTCGACCGCCTCGCGGACCAGCGCGAGCTGGGTTTTGTCTCGCGCGCGCCGCGCTTCGCGCTCGCGCACAAATTCCCTGCCGAGGAAGCGCTGACGACGGTGTCCGCCATCGACGTGCAGGTCGGACGCACGGGTGCGATCACGCCCGTGGCGCGTCTCGTACCCGTGTCGGTCGGCGGCGTCACCGTGACGAACGCGACCCTGCACAACGAGGACGAGGTGCGCCGCAAGGACGTGCGCGTGGGCGACACGGTCGTCGTGCGCCGCGCGGGCGACGTCATTCCCGAGGTACTGTCCGTCGTGCTGGAACGCCGCCCGACGCCCGTGCCGCCCGTGTACGAACTGCCGAAGACGTGCCCCGTGTGCGGCTCGCACGTCGTGCGCGAAGAGGGCGAGGCCGTCGCGCGCTGCTCCGGCGGCCTGACGTGCGCCGCGCAGCGCAAGGAAGCGATCCGCCACTTCGCGGGCCGCCGCATGATGGACATCGAGGGCCTGGGCGACCGCTACATCGACAGCCTCGTGGAAGCGAACCTGATCCATGGCGTGGCGGACCTGTACCGCCTCACGCTCGACGATCTCCTGAAGATGAAACGCCTCGCGGACGAACGCGACGGCACGACGCCGGAGACGGTCAAGCAGGGCAAGGTCGCGACGAAGTGGGCGGACAACCTGCTGGCCGCCATCGCCGCCAGCAAGCACCCGCCGCTGGAGCGCCTGCTGTTCGCGCTGGGCATCCGCCACGTGGGCGAATCGACGGCGAAGACGCTGGCCGACTGGCTCGGC
Organism: Massilia sp. PDC64; assembly: GCF_900101265.1. Taxonomy (GTDB): domain Bacteria; phylum Pseudomonadota; class Gammaproteobacteria; order Burkholderiales; family Burkholderiaceae_D; genus Telluria. The sequence continues at coordinate 45,023 of NZ_FMZS01000011.1, read as the reverse complement.
AGCCTCGCGCTCGTGCGCCGCGCGCCGGCCCCGCTGCTGCGCGTGCTGCCCGACATCGGCGGCACGGTCGCGGAAGCCATCGCCGACTTTTTCGCGGAGGAGAAAAACCAGCAGGCGTTGAACGACCTGCTGGCGGCCGGCGTCGCGCCGCAGGGCGAGCATGCGCCGCGCGCGCAGCTGCGCGAAAAGCTCGACGACGTGGCGCTGCTGGCCGCGCTCGGGATCCCGAAACTGACGGAGCCGCGCGCGCGCCAGCTGCTGGCCGACGGCCGCACGCTGGACGACCTCGCGCACCTGAAGATCTTCAGCGTGTTCGGCCTGCCGGAAGGCGTCGTGACGGCGCTGGAACAATGGATGGCCGTGCCGGGCAACCGCGAGATGCTGGCCGCGCTGGCCGCGTTGCGCACCGAGCTGCTGGCCATGCTGCCGCAGGATGCCGTCGACGCGGCCGGTCCGCTCACGGGCAAGACATTCGTGCTGACGGGGACGTTGCCGACGATGTCGCGCGATGCCGCGGGCGCGCTGATCGAGCAGGCGGGCGGCAAGGTGTCCGGCTCGGTGTCGAAGAAGACGTCGTACGTCGTCGCGGGCGCGGAGGCGGGCAGCAAGCTGGAAAAGGCGGAGCAGCTCGGCGTGACCGTGCTGGACGAGGCCGGACTACTCGCGTTGCTGGGCGGCGCACAGAATTCAACTCAATCATCAGACGGAGCTTCAGAATGACCGCAATCAAGAAAGCCGTATTCCCGGTCGCCGGCCTCGGTAGCCGCTTCCTGCCGGCCACCAAGGCGCAGCCGAAGGAAATGCTGCCCATCGTCGACAAGCCGCTGATCCAGTACGCGGTCGAGGAAGCCGTGGCGGCCGGCATCACGGAGCTGGTGTTCATCACGGGCCGCAACAAGCGCGCCATCGAAGACCATTTCGACAAGGCCTACGAGCTGGAATCGGAACTGGAAGCGGCCGGCAAGCAGGAGCTGCTGAAGCTGGTGCGCCAGGTCATTCCGAAGAACGTCAACTGCATCTACATCCGCCAGCCGGCCGCGCTGGGCCTGGGCCACGCCGTGCTGTGCGCCCGCCCCGTGATCGGCAACGAGCCGTTCGCCGTGCTGCTCGCGGACGACTTCATGGACACCGCGGACGGCCACAAGCCCGTGCTGGCGCAGATGACGGACCTGTACGCGTACGAGAAGTGCAGCGTGCTCGCCGTGCAGGACGTGCCGCGCGCCCACACGCGCCAGTACGGCATCGTCAGCGCGCGCGCCTACCGCCCGGACCTGGAACTGGTCTCCGGCATCGTCGAGAAACCGAAGCCCGAGGATGCACCGTCGACCCTGGCCGTCGTGGGCCGCTACGTGCTGTCCGGCGCCATCTTCGACCACCTGGAAAACCTGGGTACCGGTGCGGGCGGCGAGATCCAGCTGACCGACGGCATCGCGTCGCTGATGTCGCGCGAACGCGTATTGGCCTACCGCTATGCGGGCACCCGCTACGACTGCGGTTCCAAGCTGGGCTACCTGAAGGCCACGGCCGCCATCGGCATGAAGCACCCGGAGACGGCCGAAGGCTACCGCGAATTTCTCACGCACCTGTGCGCGGACCTGCCGAAATGACGATCCGCGAGATCCTCAAAATGGGCGACCCGCGCCTGCTGCGCGTGGCGGAGCCCGTGCGGGCGTTCGACACGCCCGAACTGCACGCCCTGATCGCCGACATGTTCGAGACGATGCACGCCGTCGACGGCGCCGGCCTCGCCGCGCCGCAGATCGGCGTCAACCTGCAGCTCGTGATCTTCGGCTTCGGCAACAACAAGCGCTACCCGGACGCGCCCGCCGTGCCGGAGACGGTGCTGATCAACCCAGTGCTGAAGCCCTTGTCGGAAGAGATGGAAGAGGGCTTCGAAGGCTGCCTGTCCGTGCCGGGCCTGCGCGGCAGCGTGCCCCGTTACACGCGCCTGCATTACGAAGGCGTCGACCAGTACGGCCGGCCGATCAGCCGCGACGTCGACGGTTTTCACGCGCGCGTCGTGCAGCACGAAGTGGACCACCTGCTGGGCATCCTGTACCCGATGCGGATCCGCGACTTTACCCGCTTCGGTTTTACGGAAGTGATGTTCCCCGACCTCGACCCGAAGGCCGACGATTGAAAACGCATTATCTGTGCGCCCTGTTGGCGCTGGTCAGTGTCGGCGCGCATGCCGACGACCTGTTCACGAAGATCGACGCGGATCCGAAGAGCGAGCTGTGGATCGACAGCGGCTTCGCGACCTACCACTTCGACCGCGACAAGAACCTCAACGGCGGCAACCGCGGCATCGGGTTCGAATACCGCTTCTCCGGCACGATGGCGGCGGCGGCCGGACGCTTCGTCAACAGCGACCGGTTCTATTCCAATTACGCGGGCGTGCTGTGGCAGCCGTATGCGCTGGGCCCCGTGCGTCTCGGCGCGGCGATCGCGGCGTTCGACGGGTATCCGAAGATGCGCGACCGCGGCTGGTTCCCGGCCGTCGTGCCCACGTTCACGTACGAGTACCAGCGGGTGGGCGTGAACGTCGGCGTGATCCCGTCGTACAAGGATCGCCTGTACGGCGGGATTTCCGTGCAGCTGAAGGTCAAGTTATTTTGACGTCGAAGGATACGGCGATTTCCCGCCGTCCGCGATGAACGTGTCGATCCGCGCCTTCAGCACGGGCAGCGGCACGGACCCGAGCTGCAGCACCGTGTCGTGGAACGCGCGGATGTCGAACTTCTCGCCCAGCGCCGCCTCGGCCTTCCTGCGCGACTCGATGATCGCCATCTCGCCCAGGTAGTACGACAGCGCCTGGCCCGGCCAGGAGATGTAGCGGTCGACTTCCGTCGCGATCTCGTGGTCGGACAGCGCCGTGTTGTCGTGCATGTAGGCCTGCGCCTGTTCCCGCGTCCAGCCCAGCGCGTGGATGCCCGTGTCGACGACGAGGCGGGAAGCGCGCCACGCCTGGTAGCTCAGCATGCCGAACGTTTCGTACGGCGTCTCGTACATCCCCATCTCGCTGCCCAGGCGTTCGCAATACAGCGCCCAGCCTTCGCCGTAGGCCGAGATGTAGGCGCGGCGGAACGGCGGCACGCCCTGCTGTTCCAGCGCCACCGGCATCTGGAACGCGTGGCCCGGCGCCGATTCGTGCAAGGTGAGCGCGGGGAGGCTGTACAGCGCGCGCGCCGGCAGGTTGTACGTGTTGACGAGGTAGATGCCCGGACCGCCGCGCGCCGACGTGTAGTACGGCGCCTGGTCCGCCGGCACGGGCACGATGGCGAAGCGGCGGCGCGGCAGGTAGCCGAAATACTGGTCGGCCTTGCCGTCGAATTTCTTGGCGATCCACGCGGCGCGCATCAGGAGTTCCTCCGGCGTCTTCGCATAGAATTGCGGGTCGCTGCGCAGGAAAGCGAGGAAGGCGGGCAGGTCGCCCTTGAATCCGGCCTTTTCCATCGTCTGCTGCATCTCGGCGCGGATCTTCGCCATCTCGGAGAGGCCGATTTGATGGATCTGCTGCGCCGTCATGTCCGTCGTCGTGTACTCGACGATCTTCGACTGGTAGTACGCCTTCCCGTCCGGCAGGCGCTCGGCCGCGAGCTCCGTGCGCGCCTTCGGCACGTACTCGTCGCGGAAGAATTGCAGGGCCTTCGCGTACGCGGGCTTCACGGCGCTGTCGATCAGCGCGATGCCCTGCGCGCGCAGGCGCGCCTGCTCGTCCATGGAAATCGTCGCGGGCATCTCCTTGAACGGGGTGTACCACACCGTGTCTTCCGGCGATTTCGCGTTGACGATGTTCAGCAGCGGCGCGTCGCGGCCGGCCAGCGTCACCTGCGGCGGCGTGAAGCCGCGCGCGAGGCCGGCCCGCATATTGTCCAGTTCTTCGCCGAAGTAGCGGGGCAGGTCGGCCAGCTGGGCGAGGTAGGCGCGGTATTCCTCCGCGTTCTTCAGCGGGCGGCGCGCGATGTACGCGATGTCGGACCAGAACGCGCTGTCCGCATTGATGGGCTGCTCGTATTCGCGGAAGCGCTGCGCGGCGACGAACGCGGCGATCTGCGCGCGGTACACGGCGTAGTTGATCTGCTCGGCGCGCGAAAGGTCCGCCGCGCGGATGCCGTCCAGCCGGCGCAGCACGCTTTCCCACATCGCCAGGCGCGCGGCCTGCGTGCGGGCGTCGACTTTCGGCAGGGCGTCGCGGACGTCGCGCGGCTCATCCTCTTCCCATGCGAGACGCTGCTTGATGCGCCACTGCCACTCGGCCTTGTAGATCGCCTGGAAGCGGGCATCCGCTTGCGCAGTCGCCCTGGCGGCGACAGGTGCGGCGGCGGCGTCGAGCGGCGCGAACAGGGTCGAAAGGGCAAGTGCAAGGGCGGTGGCAAGCAAGGTCTGCTTCATGGTGGTCCTGTGGTCGAGGTATCGGGGCGAGGCATGGTCTTGCCTCAACTCACGATATTACCCGGCGGATTCACCAGAAGCCAGTCTTGCTCAACGTTTTACCTTGCCGTACGCTTCGCCCGCCTTCCAGGTCGGCATCGTGGGCGCGTTCGCCACCGCATAGCCCAGGTTCAGGGTGAATTGCGCCTGCTGCACCATGCCGGACAGGTCCCAGGACGGATCGTACTGGTCGCTGACCTGGTGGTAATCCTTCGTGAACGCGCGCATCTTCGCGCCTTCCCCCGCCTGGTCGTGTTCGAAGTCGAAGTGGCCGTCGCCGGAGAACACGGCCGAGCCGACGTTGAACGCGGGGACGCCGGCCTTGGCGAAATTGAAGTGGTCGGCGCGGAAGTAGGCGCCGCCGAGATCCGGCACGGGCGCCGCCAGGCGCAGGCCCATCGCCTTCGCGACCGTGGCGGACGTCGCGTACAGCGAGCTGCGCTCGGCGCCGGCCACGCCCATGTCGCGCGTGCGACCGACGAAGTTCATGCTGTCCAGGTTCAGGTCGGCGGCCGTCTTCGCCAGCGGCCATACGGGATGGCGCACGTAGGCGAGGCTGCCCAGCAGGCCTTGTTCTTCCGCGCAGGGCCACAGGAAGATCTGCGTGCGCTTCGCCGGACGCTTGACGGCCGCCTGGGCCATCGCGAGCAGGGCGGCCGTGCCGGAGCCATTGTCGATGGCGCCGTTCCAGATGTGGTCGGGCTTGCCGTTGTCCGGATCGATGCCCAGGTGGTCCCAGTGCGCGGAATAGATCACGGCCTGGTCGCGCAGCTTCGGATCGGTGCCGGGCACGATGCCCGCCACGTTGTACTCGACGACCGTGCGCACGGCGCTCTTGACGTCGGCCTCGATGCTGGCCGCCAGCGGCACCGGCCTGAAGCCGCGTACCTCGGCGGCGGCGCGGAGGCGGTCGAGGTCCTGGCCGCTGGCCGCGAGGAGTGTCCGTGCCATGTCTTCGCTGATCCAGCCCTGCAGCGCATTCCCGGGGCCCGCGAGGTGGAACTGCTCGTGCGAGAAGCTGTTGACGGGGACGCTCCACGGATACGATGCGGACGGCGTCGTGTGGATCAGCAGGATGCCGGCCGCGCCCTGGCGCACGGCTTCCTCGAATTTATAGGTCCAGCGGCCGTACCATGTGAGCGACTTGCCGCCGAAGCGGTCCGGCTCGGCGCTGGTCGGCTGCGGATCGTTGACCATCGCGACGAGCACCTTGCCCTTCACGTCGGCGCCCAGGAAATCGTTCCAGTGCTCGTCCGGCGCGTCGATGCCGTAGCCGACGAACACGAGGGGCGCCGACACGCGCGTGGCCGCACTGCCGTTGGCGTTGCCGAATACGACGTCCTGGCCGAACGTGGCGGGCAGCACGCGGCCGCCGGCCACGAAGCGGAGCTGGCTGCCGGGCAGCGTCTTCTGGCCGACCAGTTCCACCTTCTGGCGGTAGCCGCCGTCCGCCAGCGGTTTCAGGCCCAGCACGGCGGCCTGGGTCTCGAGGTAGCGCACGGTGAGTTCGCCGCCGCGCTGGCCCGTGCCGCGGCCTTCCAGCAGGTCGTCGGCGAGGAAGGACAGGTGGGCGCGCAGCGGTGCCTCGGCCACGGGTGGAGCGGACTGGGCGTGCACGGCGCCGGCGAGCAGGAAGGAAACGGCACAGATACGGAAAGACATGGTGAACGGCTGATGAGTGGTACAAGGTCGCGATGGTAGCACCGGGTGTCGCACATTGTCCGTATTGACGCTATATTAAAAAAATTAACCTTGCATCCACGTTATAATTGACAAAACGGACGTGCCACGCCGAGGCCACGCCGCATGGCATGACAACCCGACACCACTCCTGCATGGATAAAGACGAAAACAGAGCGCAACCTGCTGCCGACCATGCCGCGCCGCTGATCCGGCCCTGGTCGCGCCTGGGCCGCCAGCTGGTGCCGCTGATCGGTGAAGGCGGTTTCGTCGCGTTGTTCACGCGCTCGGCGCGCCTGCTGTCGCCGCCGCGGGCGTGGCTCAGCGTCGACGCGACACGCCGCACGAGCACGCTGTTGCTGACCGCCCTCGAACAGGACCTGGCGGCGGCGGACCCCCAGGAGGCGGCCGCGACACACGATGAATTGATGGGCATGTTCGTGCGCCAGTTGGGGGCCCTCATCGGCCCCACATTGACGGCACGCCTGCTGTCCGAAACCGGAGCGGACGGCACGCCGCCAAAGAATCAAGAGGAGCACAAGCAATGAGCGGAAAAGTAACCCTGGAGAAGCTGAGCACCGGCGTGCCAGGGCTCGATGTTCTTCTGGGCGGCGGCCTGACGGAGTTCTCGTTCACGCTGATCGCGGGCGCCCCGGGGAGCGGCAAGACGACGCTGGCGCACCACATCATGTTCTCGCTCGCGAACCCGCAGCGGCGCGCGCTGTTCTTCACGGTGCTGGGCGAACCGCCGCTCAAGATGCTGCGCTACCAGCAGCAGTTCTCGTTCTTCGACATGGACAAGGTCGGCCCCGCCGTCCGCTACGTCAACCTGGCCGACGACCTGCGCGCGGGCGATTTCAGCGGCGTGCTGGAACGCATCATGCGCGAAGTGGAGGATTTCGGACCCAGCCTCGTGTTCGTCGACTCGTTCCGCTCCGTCGTGCAGACGGCGCGCAGCGGCAACGAAGGCCTGTGGGACCTGCAGCACTTCATCCAGGAACTGGGCTCGCGCATGGCCACGTGGCAGGCGACCACGTTCCTGATCGGCGAATACAGCCAGTCCGACGTCGAGGCCAACCCGATCATCACCGTGGCCGACGGCATGATCTCGCTGTCGCACAACCTGGACGAGGATGCGGTGGTGCGCAAGATCCGCGTCATCAAGATGCGCGGCCAGGCCCACATGGCGGGCGCGCACACGCTGCGCATCACGGACGACGGCATCCGCGTCTATCCCCGCCTGCTGGCGCCGCTGCCGGAGTCCTACCGCACCGTCGCCGCCGGACCGGCGCGCGTCCCGACCGGCGTTGCCGGCCTGGACGACATGCTGCACGGCGGCTTGCCGCAGGGCCATACGATGCTCGTGTCGGGCCCGACCGGGATCGGAAAGACGATCCTCGGCACCCGTTTCCTGCAGGCGGGGGCGGAGCAGGGCGAGAAGGGTGTCGCGCTGTTCTTCGAAAAACACACGGCGCGCCTGCACAACGCGGAACTCGTCAAGATGGTGCAGGCTGGCGAGGTGGAGGTGCTGGAATCGTTGTCCCTGTCGCTGTCGGTCGAGGAAATGCTCGACCAGTTGATGGCGGCGATCGAGCGCACGGGCGCGACGCGGGTCGTGATCGATTCGCTGTCCGAGATCGGGCTGTACCTCGCGCCGGAATTCCGCTACGACCTGCGCCTCGCGGTGTTCCGCACCCTGTCGATGCTGGCGCGGCGCGGCGTCACCGCGCTCGTCACGGTCGGCTACGAGGACAACTCGCCGAACTGGCGCTTCTCGATCGACAACCTGTGCTTCCTGGCCGACGCCGTGCTGTCGATGCGCTTCGCCGAAGTCGAAGGCCACGTCTGCAAGTTCATGACGGTCGTGAAGGTGCGCGGCACGGACCACAGCAACGAGCTGCGCGAATACCGCATCACCGACCGGGGCATCGAGGTCGATCCCCACGCAACGGACCTCGATGCCCTGATGTCCGGTTTTCCGACGCGGCGTCCGCCGCGCAACTGAGGACGACGATGGGAACGTACCAGCAACAGCCCCCTGTTTCGGAACAGCGTTCCCTGCAAGAACCCGCGCAACAGAGCGCGGGGCACCCGCTCGGGGAAACGCTGCTGCTGGAACGCATCCGCGCGCTGGAAGCGGACGTGGCCCGGCTGCGCGAGGCGAACGAGCACCTCGTGCTGGCCACCGTGGACGCCCAGTACCAGCGCGAGGATGCCGAGGCGGCCAACCGCCGCCAGAACGAATTCCTCGCCATGCTCGCGCACGAGCTGCGCAACCCGCTGTCGCCGCTCGCGATGGCCGCGTCGCTGCTGGAACGCGACGCCGGCGCCGCGCCGCAGCAGCTCAGGCTCGCGCGCGTGATCGGGCGCCAGGTCGACCACATGGCGCGCCTGCTCGACGACCTGCTCGACGCCGCCCGCATCAGCAGCGGCAAGATCAAGCTGGCGGTCGAAGCGCTGTCGCTCGCCGACGTGCTGCGCCACGCCGTCGAGACCGTGCAGCCGCGCATCGCGGAGCGGGGCCAGGCGCTGGACGTGGAACTGCCGGCGGGGACGGTGGCGGTGGAAGGCGACAAGGTGCGCCTCGCGCAGGTGTTCACGAACCTGCTCGGCAACGCGTCGAAATACACGGGCGACGGCGGGCGCCTGCGGCTCGCCGCGCGGGCCGGCGCCGACGAGGTCGTCGTCACCATCGAGGACAACGGCACGGGCATCGCGCCCGAAGTGCTTCCCTATATCTTCGACCTGTTCACGCAGGGCCCGCGCTCGCTGGCCCGGTCCGAGGGCGGTCTCGGCGTCGGCCTGAACGTCGTGCGCAACCTCGTGGGCATGCACCGCGGGACGGTGGAGGCGCACAGCGACGGCCCCGGCCGAGGCAGCCGTTTCACTGTGCGCCTGCCGCGCTTCGCCGGCCTGCCCGCCGCGCCGGTCCGGCCCGAACCGGCACGGGCCGTGCCGCGCCGCCGCATCCTGCTCGTGGAAGACAACGAGGATGCCTGCGCCACGCTGGCCGACATCCTGCTCACGGAAGGGCATCATGTCGTGTGCGAAGCGGACGGCCGCGCGGGCCTGGCGCGCGCGCTCGCCGAGCCGTGGGACGTGATCGTGTGCGACATCGGCCTGCCCGAACTCGACGGCCTCGAGCTGATGCAGGCCCTGCGCGCGCAGCAGGAAGGTCCGCGTCCGTACGCGATCGCGCTGACGGGTTACGGCCAGCCCGACGACGAGGCGCGCGGGCTCGCGGCCGGATTCGACCGCTACTTCGTCAAGCCGGTCGGCGCCGCGGCGCTGCTGGCCGCCGTCGCGGACGCGCATGTCGCGGACGCGCATGTCGCGGACGCACCAGCCTCGATTTCGACCGTCAGCGCCTGAGCAGGCGCGCGAGGCGGTCGACCGCCTGTTCGATCCGCTCGTATTTCGTCGCGTACGAAAAGCGCACGTGCTGCTGGGGCGCGGCGAACCCGAAATCGTCGCCCGGCACGATCGCGACGAGCGCGTCGCGCAGCACGGCCATGCCGAACGCGCTGCTGTCGTGCGCGAGCGGGTGGTCGACCTGCGTGATGTCCGCATACACGTAGAACGCGCCGTCCGGCAGTACGGGCACCTGGAAACCGAGGTCGCGCAGCGCGGGCACGAGGAAATCGCGGCGGCGGCGGAACTCGTGACGGCGTTCCTCGAAGATGGCGAGGGCGTCGTCGTGGAAGGCAGCGAGCGCCGCGTGCTGGGCGATGGCGGGCGCGCAGATGAACAGGTTCTGCGCCAGCTTTTCGACGGCCGGGACGAGCGACTCCGGCAGCACGAGCCAGCCGAGGCGCCAGCCCGTCATGCTGAAGTATTTCGAGAAGCTGTTGACGGTGATGACGTCGTCGCCGAACGACAGGGCGCTCGTCGCGCGGTCGCCTTCCTTCTCGCCGTAGTAGAGGCCCTGGTAGATCTCGTCGACGATCGAAAAACCGCCGCGCGCGCGCACGGCCGCGACGACGCCTTCCGTCTGCGCCGGCGTCATCGATGTCCCGGTCGGGTTCGACGGCGACGCGACGATCACGCCGCGCGTGCGTGCCGTCCAGCGTTCGGCCACCTGGGCGGCCGTCAGCTGGTAGCGCTCGGCGGGGCCGGACGGCACGAGGACGGCCCGGCCGCCGAACGCGCTGACGAAGTGGCGGTTGCACGGATAGCTCGGGTCGGGCATCAGGACTTCGTCGCCTTCCGCCACGAGCGCCGCGCAGGCCAGCAGCAGGCCGGCCGACGCGCCCGCCGTCACGACGATGCGTTGCGGGGCGATGTCGAGGCCGTAGGCGCGGGCGTAGTGCGCGGAGATGGCTTCGCGCAGGGCCGGGAGGCCCAGCGATTCCGTGTACTGCGTGGCGCCGCGCTGGATCGCGTCCATGGCGGCGCGTGCGACGAGGTCCGGTGCCGTGAAGTCGGGTTCGCCGACGCTCATGCTGATGACGTCCTGGCCGGCGCGTACCATCGCGGCTGCGGCCTTGACCATTTCCATCACGCGGAAGGGTTCGATGGCGTCGACGCGGCGCGCCACCTGGAGAGGATTGTGAGGCATGGTGGGATTCTGAATCGGAGGAATCCCACTAGTTTAGCCGAAATAACGCTAGGCGATGGCTGCTCCGGCCAGCAGCGCTTCGCACGCCTGGGCCGGCAACGGACGGCTCACGTAATAGCCCTGGATCTGGTCGCAGCCATATTGTTCCAGTTCGCGCAGCTGGTCCACGTTTTCCACGCCCTCGGCCACGACCTTCAGGCTGAGACTGTGCGCCAGCCGGATCACCGCCTTCGTGATGGCGGCGTCGTCCGGATCGTCCGGCAGGTCGCGCACGAAGGTGCGGTCGATCTTCAGCGCGTCCAGCGGGAAGCGCTTCAGGTAGGCGAGGCTCGAATAGCCCGTGCCGAAGTCGTCCACGGACAGGCGCATGCCGAGGGCCTTGATGCGCGCGAGGATCTCGACCGCGCCTTCCGGGTCCGCCATCAGCATCGATTCCGTCAGCTCGAATTCCAGCAGCGCCGGGTCGACGCCGGCGCGCGCGACGATGCGCTCGACGGCGCCCGCCAGGTCGGCCTGCTGCAACTGGCGCGCGGACAGGTTGATCGCCACCGGCTGCACGGTCATGCCCAGCGCCTGCCACGTCTTCAGCTGGCGGCACACGTCGCCGATCACCCATTCGCCGACGGGCAGGATCAGGCCCGTGTCCTCGAGGATGTCGATGAATTCCAGCGGCGGCACGAGGCCGCGCTGCGGATGGTGCCAGCGCAGCAGCGCCTCGAAGCCGCTGATGGTGTTCGTCGCGAGGTCGAGCTTGGGCTGGTAATGCAGCAGGAATTCGCCCCGCTCCAGCGCCTGGCGCAACTGGGTTTCCGTCTGCAGGCGCTGCGTCGCGTTCTCGTGCATTTCGGCGAGATAGAACTGGTAGTTGTTGCGGCCGCCGTTCTTGGCGCCGTACATCGCCGTGTCGGCATTCTTCAGCAGCGTCTCGGCGTCGCGGCCGTTCTCGGGATACGTGGCGATGCCCACGCTGGCCGACACGAACAGCTGCTGGCCCGCGAGGTAGAACGGCTGGGCCAGCGCCTCGATGACGCGCGCGGCGATGCCGTCCGCGGCGCCGTCGTCCTCCAGCGCGGGCAGCACGAGCGCGAACTCGTCGCCGCCCAGCCGCGCCACCACGTCGCCCGCGCGCGCGCAGGCCGACAGGCGTTTTGCAGCCTGCACGAGCAACTGGTCGCCGACGCCGTGGCCCAGCATGTCGTTGACGTTCTTGAAGCGGTCCAGGTCGATGAACATGACGGCCGCGCGGCTGCCCACGCGCGCGGCGGCGGCGATGGCGTCTTCCAGGCTGTGCGCGAGGCGGCGCCGGTTCGGCAGGCTCGTGAGCGGATCGTACTGGGCCAGGTAAGTGAGGCGGTTGCGCGCTTCCTGGCGTTCGACGGCGGTGGCGACGATGTTGGCCACGCCGTGCAGGAAGTTGGCGTCGTCGGCGCCGAAGCGGCGCGGGCGCGCGGCGTACACGCCCAGCAGGCCGAACGTGCGCTCGCCGCACACGATGGCCGTGTCGATGCCCGTGTCGATCCCGTGCAGGGCCGCCAGCGGCGCGAACCAGGGCTGTAGTGCAGCATCGGCGACAGGCGCGGCCGCGGACGGATCGCCGTGCGGGCAGGCCAGTTGCAGGCCCGTGGACTGCGCCAGCCGGCCGGCGCCGGCGCGCACCAGCATGCCGTCCGGGCCCGCTTCGAACAGCGCGGCGCAGGCCGCGCCGAGACCGCGCGCGGCGGCGTCGGCGGCGTCCGCGAACAGGTCGTCGAGGTCGTTCGCGGCCAGCGCCTTGCGCCCGAGTTCCGCGATCAAGGTCTGGCGCTGCGCGTTCTCGACGATCGTGCGCTCGAATTCCTTGCGTTCCGTGATGTCGATGTCGATGCAGATGTAGCGCTCGACCGTGCCCTGGGCGGCGAACATGGGCACGATGGTGCGGTGCCAGTGGCGCCGGCCGTGGCGCCCCGCGATCACGACCTCGCCGTTCCACACGCGCTCCGACGGCTGCCACGGCAGGCGCGCGCCGGCCGGGCGCCCGACGTCGCCCAGGCGCTGGCCCACGACCTCGGGGCGGGTGAAGCCGCTGCTCGTCACGAACAGGTCGTTGACGCCGGTGATGATACCGACCGCATCCGTCTCGCACACGATCGCGGCCTGGTCCATCGCGCTCTTGTGCTGCATGAGGGAATTCATCAGCGAATCGATGCGCTGGCCGAACTGGTCGCGCAGGCTCGCCGCGCTGCGGTTGACGGCGCGGATCGCTTCCTGGATCTCGGTCGGCGCGTCGGCCAGCAGCGCCGCTTCGGCCGTGATGCGCCCCGCGGCCACGTCGTGCTCGAACGAGCGCAGGCGGCCCAGGTTGTCGAGCCAGCGGCGCACGAGGGCGCGCATCAGGGCGACGCTGGCGAGGAACACGACGAACGCCACGCCGGCCGTCTCCAGCACGAGGCTCCACAACTGGGCCGCCAGCTTTTCCTCGTCGAACTGCAGGCGCACGACCCCGTAGTCCTTGCCGCCCACGTTGGCGATGCGGTTGACGTCGTACAGCTTGTCGGCGATGCGCTTCGTCAGCCAGCGCGGCGCCAGCGCACGCGTCACGCGCGGCGCGTCCACGCGGATCGTGCCGCCGGCCACGTCGATGAATTCGGCGCGCTTGAACGGCGACTGGAACAGCATCTTGCCCAGGGTGCGCTTGACGGTGTCGTAGTCGCCGATCACGACGCTGTCCTCGATCGTCTGCGTGGCCACTTCGACGAGCGTCAGCGCCGTGTCCTGCGTCTCCTCGATGTGCTGCAGGAACTGGTAGCGGTAGAACAGGCCCAGGCCCGTGCCCATCGACAGCAGCAGGGTGAGGCTGAACACGGTGAACACGCGGCCGACGAGGGAGCGCGGCAGCGCCGGGATGCGCTGCACAAAGCGCAGGAGCGGAGAGAGGGTCATCGTGTCAGCGCAGGTTCGGCGGCGCATCCGCGTAGAAGGCGCGGTAGGCGGCATAGTCGGCGTCGCTGGCCGCGACGAAGGAAATGGGCGCCGGCGCATGCACGAGTTCCGCGGCGGCCGCGAGAATGCGGCGGCCTTCCGGATCCTTGTCCATGCCGAAGAAGGCCCGGGCGACGGCGCGGACGTGGTCGGCCGGCACCCGCGGCGACACCATCAGCGCCAGGTCGTTGAACGGCTCCGAACTCCACAGCACGCGGAACGCCTTGTGTTCGCGTCGCTGGTAGCTCTGCACGAGCTGCGAATTGGCGCCGACCGCCATCGCCTTGCCGGCGAACATCTGGGCGAACGCGGCGTCCATGTTGCCGGCGAAGATGACGTCGACGGGGATGTTCTTGCGCACCAGCTGGGCATACGCCACCTTGTACGCCACCATCGCTTCCGGGCCGGGGAAGGCGACGGACTCGCCGGCCAGTTGTGCCAGGCCCATCACGGGCGAATCGGCCGGGACGACGATCTGCGACCGCACGGGCGGCGCGTCGCGGCGACCGAACACGGTCCAGCCCAGCCGCGCGCGGTCCGGGCTGAACAAATGGTTCGTGAACGCGAAGTCGACTTCGCGCGTGAGCACGTAGCTCGTCGTGTCGGCCGACGTGCGACCGAGCTTGAGGTTCAGGCGTACGCCGCTTTTCTGCGACACGTAGCGGATGATCGGATTCCAGAAGCCGGCCGACACCTGCAGGTTGTACTGGTTGACCGGCGAGAAATCGTAGGTCGGCACCGGCGCGGCGCGGACGGCGCCGGCGGCGGACAGGCAGGCCACGACGGCCAGGACGGAGCGGACAAAGGAAAGTCGGTACATGGGTGTTGACGTGGCATCGGCGAGGCGTCGGCCGGAATGTCGCAAATATAACATATTTCCGATCTGCAACAAGGCGAAACGTTTTGCTAATGTTGGTCGCCATGTCTTGGGGGTATTTTTTGTGTGTGCGCGCTCGGTTTCAAACTTGCAGAAGATACAATCAGAAGATTCGGATTTTCGTTATCGGAAACCATGAGAGTGCGCACGCATCTGGCCCTGCTGGCCGCCGTCGTTTTCCTGCCCGTGATCCTGGGATCGGCGATTGCCATCCGGCTGCTGCTCGATGCGGAACGCGAGGCCGTGCTGCGCAGCATGCAGGAACTGGCGCGCGCCACCGTATTGACGATGGACCAGGAACTCACGGCCGCGCTGGCCAGCGGGCAGGCGCTGACGACGTCGATGGCGCTGTTCCGCGGCGACTTCGCGACGTTCTACAGCCAGGCGCAAAGCGCCAACGCCGGCAGCGCCCGCCACACCGTGCTGCTGCGCGCCGACGGATCGCAGGTGTTCAACACGGCCCGTCCCTACGGCGCATCGGCCGCCGAACCGACGGCCGCCACCCGGCAGCAGGTGCGCATGGCGCTCGGGCAGGGCGGGCCGTCCGTGTCCGATCTCATCCTCGGCAGCACGTCGCGCCGCTTTGTCGTGGCGGCCCAGACGCCGGTGGCGCTGGACGACGGGCGGCGCATGGTGCTCGCGCAGCGGGTGTACGCCGATCGCCTGAACGCCATGCTGCCCGGGGACGTACAGGCCTCGTGGCTGATCATGGTGTTCGACCGCACGGGCAGCACCATCGCCCGCAACCGCGGCTGGCACCAGTACGTGGGCCATCCGCCGCGTCCCGAACTGATGGCGGGCCTGCGCGCGGGCGCGGGCATCGTGCGCATCGACAGCCGCGAAGGCGTGCCGATGTACGCGGCGCTCGCGCGCTCGCCGCTGTCCGGCTGGACGGCGGCCGTCGGCGTGCCGGTGGCGGAGCTGGAAGCGACGGCCGCGCGCGCCGTCTCGCTCACGGCCGGCACGCTGCTGTGCGCGGTGGCACTGGCGTGCGCGGGCGCGCTGCTGTTCGCCCGGCGCCTGCTGCGCGCCACCGAATACCTGGGCGCCGCCACCGAAGGCATGGCCGACGGCTGGCTGCCGCCGCCGGCCGACCTGCGCATCACGGAACTCAATACGCTGCAGAAGGTGCTGCACGCCGTGTCCAGCCGCCTGATCCGGCTGGAAGCGGCACGCCAGCGCCACCTGGCCGAAGCGCAGGCGGCGCGCAGCCTGGCCGAGGCGCAGAACCGCGCCAAGGACGAATTCCTCGCCATGCTCGGCCACGAGCTGCGCAATCCGCTGGGCGCGATCAGTTCCGCGATCGCCCTGATCCAGATGGGCGCCAGCGGCCAGGCCGCCGAGCGCGCGCACCAGATCATCGGGCGCCAGAGTCGCCACCTGGCCCACCTCGTCGACGAGCTGCTGGACGCCAACCGCGTGCTCAGCGGCCGCGTGGCGCTGGCGCCCGTGCCGCTCGACCTGGCCGCCGCCGTGCGCGACGTGGCGCTGACCCTGCAGACGCAGGGCACGACGGCCGAGCATACCGTCGAGCTGGACCTGGCGCCCGTGTGGGTGTGCGCCGACCCGACCCGGCTGCAGCAGGTGATCGGCAACCTCGTCGAGAACGCCGCCAAGTACACGCAGGCGGGCGGCCGGATCCGGGTGTCGGTCCGCCAGGCGGCGGCGCCGGGCATGGCCGAACTGGTGGTGGCGGACAACGGCAAGGGCATCGATGCCGACCTGCTGCCCCGCATCTGGGACGTGTTCGTGCAGGGCAAGGTGCTCAGCCGCGCGAAGGGCGGGCTCGGCATCGGCCTGGCCGTCGTCAAGTCGCTCGTCGAGCAGCAGCACGGCAGCGTGGCGGTCGAGAGCGGCGGGCCGCAGCAGGGCAGCACGTTCACCGTCCGCCTGCCGCTGGCGCACCCGGTACCGGCCGGCCCCGGCGCGGATGCCGGCGTGGATGCGGTGCCGGCCGTGCCGGGCCGCCGCGTGCTGCTCGTGGAAGACAACGACGACCTGCGCGACATGACCTGCGCGCTGCTGCAGTCGCGCGGCTGCATCGTGATGACGGCGGCGGACGGCAGGTCCGCGCTCGCGCTGGCCGCGCGCCAGCGGCCCGACGTGGCCTTCGTCGACATCGACCTCCCCGACATCTCCGGCCACGAGGTGGCGCGGGCGCTCGCGCACCAGGGCGGCATCCGGCTCGTGGCCGTCACCGGCTACGGCCAGCCGGACGACGTGCGCCGGGCGCTGGCCGCCGGGTTCGACCTGCACCTGAAAAAGCCCGTGCGCCTGGACGAACTGGAGCGCGCGCTGGGCGAGCCGGATCCGGTGCCCTGACCGGTCCTCCTTGATTGCGATTGCCACGTAAATCCTTGCGGTGCTTGTTATCGCTATCTTTTTTGTATCGCGAAACCATCCGGTGGCCGTTCAAATACACTGAATTTGCGGGGACGCCACGATTTCGTTCGCCGGTGTCGCGGATTTCTTTAAATATTGTTAAACGTGGCGGGCACGATTGAAATCGGGTTGGCACTGATCGGGTTGTCAAGTAATCTGGGTTACAGGGCGTAGGCAACCAATCATCGACAACCATGGCCGACTCGACACCTGACGCACCGATCGGAGTCCGCGACGACGCAGTCGTGGAAGCCGTATTGCGCGAACGCGCGGCGCATCTGCCCGCGCGCGACGGTGCGGCGGAGGCGGACGTGCTGGCGGGGCTGGCGCAGGCGCTGGCCGACACGCCGGAACACGTCCAGCAGCATCTGGCCGAGGCTGTCCGCGCGCTGTGCGGGGCTGATGCGGTCGTCGTGGCGGCGCGCGACGGGCACGACGGGGACACGGTGCGCTGGTGCGTCGTGTCCGGCGCGCTGGCCGGGCACGAGGGCGAGCGGTGGGGCCTGGACGAGTGCGCGTGCGGCACCGTCATCCGTGCCGATGGCGCCGTACTGATGGAGCATCCCATCGACAAGATCCCGTCGTTGCGCGCCAGCGGCGTGCAGGTGTCCGAATTCCTCGGCGTGCCGTGGCGTATCCACGGCAACGCGGCAGGGGCGCTGGGGGTCCTGCTGGCCGACGGCGGCACCCGCTTCGACGCCGAGGACCTGCGCCGGCTGCGCACGTGCGCCGCGTTCGCCGCGGCCGCGCACCAGGCGGGCGGCGGCCAGATCGAGCGCAAGGTGGAAGAGCGCCTGCGTCCCGTCCTGGAAAGCAAGGAGCACCTGGAGCGCGAAGTCGAGGAAAGCCGCGCGGCCGAGCGGCTGCTGCGCGAACACAAGGCCCTCATCGACGCCACTCTCAGCATCAGCACCGTCGGCGTGCTGTATTTCGACATCGACGGCACCGTCCACGACGTCAACGCCGCGTTCGAGCGCATGACGGGCTACACGCGCGACGAATTGCGCACGATGCCGAACTGGCGCGCCATGACGCCGCCCGAGTTCTGGGACGTGTCGGCGCGCGCGCTGCGCGACCTGATCGACAACGGGGTGACGTCGCCGTACACGAAGCAGATGAGGCGCAAGGACGGCAGCCGCTGGTGGGGCCTGTTCGCGCCCGCGCGCATCTCGGGCGAGGGCGCGAACGCGCGCTGCGTGCTGTTCGTCATCGATGTCACCGAGAACAAGGAGACGGAGGCGCGCCTGGCCGAGAGCGAGGAACGGTTCCGCGCGATGGTGGAGGGCTTCGCGCAGACCGTGTGGGAGACGGATGCGCACGGCCGCGTCGTCACCGGCTCGTCCAGCTGGACGGCCTATACGGGCCAGCCGGAATCGGCGTCGCTGGGCGTGGGCTGGATCGAGGCCGTGCATCCGGACGACCGCGCGTACGCGCTGCGCGAGTGGCGCGCGGCCGTCGGTACGCGCCGGCCGCTCAACGCCGAGTTCCGCGTGCAGATGGCGTCCGGCGGCTGGCGCTGGACCAATGCGCGCGCGGCGCCCCTGTTCAACCGCGACGGGAGTGTCCGCAAATGGGTCGGCATGCACATCGACGTGGACGAGCGCCGCCGCACCCAGGCCGCGCTGGCCGAGAGCGAACGGCGCTACCGCATGCTGTTCGAGGCGATGGACGAAGGTTTTCTCCTCGCGACCGTGCGCTTCGACGAGACGGGCCGGCCCACCGGCCTCGATTACGCGGAAGCGAATCCGGCCGCCGTGCGCATGGCGAACATCGCCTACGTGGGGCCGGGGCAGCTGCGGATGCGTCCCGAGCACGAACCGTGCTGGCTCGATGCCTGCGCCCAGGTCGTGCGCACAGGCGTCTCCAGCCGCTCGCAATGCTTCTCGCAGCCGCTGGGCAGCTGGTACGACTTCTTCGTGTACCCGGTCGGCGGGCGCCAGGTGCCGCGCGTGGCGATCCTGTTCCACGACATCACCGTGCGCAAGCGCGCCGAGGATGCGCTGCGCGAGAGCGAGGGCCGGTTCCGCGCGCTGGCCGACGCGTCGCCCGCGCTCGTGTACCAGTTCGATACGGACGGCAACGTCATCTACCTGAACCAGCGCTGCGTCACGGACGAAGTGGGCGCAGAGGACGGCAGGACGGGCTGGAAGAGCATCGCCAGGCCGAACGACATGGACGCGTACCTGCGCGACGTGTACGAAGGCATCCGCAGCCGGGGCGCCTTTACCCAGCGTGTCGAGACGGTGGTGAAGGACGGCAGCCGGCACTGGTTCGAATCCCATGCGTCGCCCTGGCATTCGGGCGACGGCGAACACCGTGGCTACGTCGGCATCTCGCTCGACATCACGGGGGCCGTGCAGGCCGAGGAGGCGCTAAAGGAGGCCGACCGTCGCAAGGACGAGTTCCTTGCGACGCTGGCCCACGAATTGCGCAATCCCCTGGCCCCGATCAGCAATGCCGTGCAGCTGATGCGCCGTCCGGACGGCCGCCGCCAGTCCGACCGTGTCGTCGAGATGGTGGGACGCCAGGTGAAGCAGATGGCGCGCCTCGTGGACGACCTGCTGGAAGTGTCGCGCATCACGCGCGGCAAGATCGAGCTGAAGCTGGAGCGCGTGCCGTTCGCCGAGATCGTCCACAGCGCTGTCGAGACGAGCCAGCCGATGATCGACCGGGCCTGCCACCAGCTCGCCGTCGCGTTGCCGGAGGAGCCGCTCGTCCTCGAGGCCGACCGCGTGCGCCTGACGCAGGTGTTTTCGAACCTGCTCAACAACGCCGCCAAGTACACGGACACGGGCGGACGCATCTGGTTCGACGTGCGGCGCGAGGACGGTCACGTCGTGGCCTCCGTGCGCGACACGGGCATCGGCATTCCGGCTGACGCGCTGCCCTGCGTGTTCGACATGTTCGCCCAGGCCCACCGGTCCGCAGGACGGGGGCAGGGCGGCCTCGGCATCGGCCTGACGATGGTGCGCAGCCTCGTCGAGATGCACCACGGCACCGTCGAGGCGCGCAGCGCGGGGCCCGACCAGGGCAGTGAATTCATCGTGCGCCTGCCGCTCGCGCCCGTGCTCGATGCCGACGATACGGCGCCGCAACTGGGCCAGGCCCGTCCCGCCGCGCCATTCCACGGCCAGCGCATCCTCGTCGTGGACGATAACCGCGACGCCGCCGATACGCTCGGGCTATTGCTGGAAGCGGATGGGGCCGAGGTCCGCGTCGTGTACGACGGCCGCGCCGCGCTGGCGACGGCGGAATCGTTCCTCCCGACCAGTGTCCTGCTCGACCTGGGCATGCCCGGCATCGACGGCTACGAAGTCGCGCGCCGCCTGCGCCAGGACGAGCGCTTCGCCGGCGTGCGCATCGCGGCACTGACGGGCTGGGGGCAGGATGCCGACCGGCGCCAGACCCGTAACCGCGGCTTTTCGCACCACCTTACGAAACCCGTCAGTATCGAGGAGTTGCACAGAATTCTTGCCTGAAACTGGTCAGATGACGTTGTTGAAACAATAAGTTACAAAATTGTGACATATGCGAACTGCATTTAGTTCCGCTATGTGCGTTAGCTAACGTCAATATGCATGCCGCCTTAGTAGACTGAAATCAACGTCAACCGATGTTGGGAGGCAGCGATGGCGTGGATTTCACAATTCGTCAGATACCTGGGCGTCTTCAACGACCCCCAGTTACACCCCGAAACGATTTCGGACCTCCCACCCTTCGCACTGCGCCAGACGCTGGAAGCGCTGCTGCGGACTGGCTGGATGAAGACGTTCGAATACGATGCCGAGGATGCGTGGGTCGATTACGCCCGCGTGGACTTGCGGAGGGGCCGATCGAAACTGCGGCTGGAGTGGGACCAGGACAGCGGTGGCACCGTCGAGGCGCCGCGGGCCGTGCTCGATGAACTGCGCGTGCTCGATCCGTGGACGCAGATGCGGCACGCGCACTGACGGTCAGAAGTGCTCGTCGGCGCCCAGGTAGCGCCACTGCCCCGGCGGCAGGTCGCCGAGCTTCACGCGCCCGATCCGGACGCGCTTGAGGCCGATGACTTTCAGGCCGACCATGTCGCACATGCGGCGGATCTGGCGCTTGCGGCCTTCCTTCAGCGTGAAGCTGAGCTGGTCGTCGTTTTGCCAGCGTACCTTCGCGGGCAGCAGCGGTTTGCCGTCCATCCACAGGCCGTGGTTCAGCTTCTTGAGGTCGGCGTCCGGCAGGCGTCCCGGCTTCGTGTACTGCACGCGCACGAGGTATTCCTTCTCGATGGACGTGTCTTCGCCGATCAATTGCTTGGCGATGCGGCCGTCCTGCGTCAGCACGAGCAGGCCGACGGAATCGATGTCCAGCCGTCCCGCCGGGACGAGGGATTTCAACTGCGTCGGGTGGAATTGCTCGGGCGACGGATCGGCGGCCCACCGGTTTTCCGGCTTCACGAGCACGACGGCCGGCTTGTAGCCGTCTTCCGCCTGGCCGCTCACATAGCCGACGGGCTTGTTCAACAGCACGGTCACGCGCTTGGCCTGCTGCGCGGCCGCCTGGCGTTCGACGGTGATCTTCTGGTGCGGCAGGACTTTGCTGCCCAGCTCGGACACCACCTGGCCGTCGACGCGGACCCATCCTTTCGCGATCCACTCGTCGGCCTCGCGGCGGGAAGAGAGGCCAAGTTCGGACATGCGTTTGGAAAGGCGTACGGGTTCAGTCATGGTTACTTCTACAAATTACGGAAACATTCAAATCTTGACGGCATCCAGCAGCTCGGTCTCCAGCTGCACCTGCACCCGCTGGTTGTTCAGCGCCTGCCCGTCGATGAGGAACACGTCCTCGACGCGCTCGCCGAGGGTCATGATCTTGGCGGTGTGCAGGTTGATGCGGTAGCGCGCCAGCACGCTCGCGATCGAGTACAGCAGGCCGTTGCGGTCGTTCGCGCCGATGGACAGCACCCAGAACTGGCCGCGCTCGTCCGGGCGCATGTCCACGGTCGGCGTGATGGGGAAGTTGCGCGACATGCGCGACAACCGGCCCCGCAGCGGCGGGCACAGGGGTTCCTGGTGCACGAGCACTTCGCACAGCTCGTGCTCGATCAGGTTGATGATGTCGCGGTAGCTGTTGGCGAAGTTCTCGTCCGTGATGAGGAACGTGTCCAGTGCGTAGCCATCCTTCGTCGTGTGGATCTTGGCGTCGAGGATCGAGAAATTCTTGCGGTCGAAATAGCTGCAGATGCGCGCGAACAGATCGGGCTGGTCCTTCACGTACACGGTCACCTGCAGGCCTTCGCCGATCGGCGCGAGGCGCGATTTCACGACGGGCTTGTCGCGGCCCAGCTTGTCGTACAGGCAGCGGGTCTGCCAGGCGATGTCGGACGCGTCGTGGCGCAGGAAATAGGCCATGTCGAGCTGCTTCCACAGCGCCTCGTGCGCGTCGGACGGCAGGCCGAACAGGCGCAGCGTGGCCAGCGCTTCCTGCTGGCGGGCGCGCAGTTCGCGGTCGGCGGACGGCGGTTCGCCGCCCAGCACGCGCAGGGTCATCTTGTACAGGTCTTCCAGCAGCTTCGCCTTCCACGCATTCCACACCTTCGGGCTCGTGCCGCGGATGTCGGCCACGGTCAGCAGGTACAGCGCGGTCAGGTGGCGCTCGTCGCGCACGAGGCGGGCGAAGGCCTGGATCACGTCAGGGTCGGACAGGTCCTGTTTTTGCGCGACGACGGACATCGTCAGGTGGTGCTCGACGAGGAACACGACGAGTTCCGTGTCTTCCTCGGACAGCGCGTGGTCGCGGCAGAATTCCAGCGCGTCGACCTTGCCCAGTTCCGAGTGGTCGCCGCCGCGGCCCTTCGCGATGTCGTGGAAGAGGGCGGCCACGTACAGGAGCCAGCGGTCGCGGAAATTGGCGATCAGCTGGCTGCAGAACGGGTATTCGTGCGCGTGCTCCGTCATCGTGAAGCGGCGCATGTTGCGCACGACCATCATGATGTGCTGGTCGACCGTGTACACGTGGAACAGGTCGTGCTGCATCTGGCCGATGATGCGGCGGAAGTTCGGCAGGTAGCGGCCGAGGATGCCCATGTCGTTCATGCGGCGCAGCGCGTGCACGAGGCCCACGGGCGCCTGCAGCACGCGCAGGAACAGGGCGCGGTGCTGCGGGTTGGCGCGGAACGCGTCGTCGATCAGCGTGCGCGCATGCCACAGGGCCCGCATCGTGCGCGCCGTCATGCCCTTGATGTCGGGGCGCTCCGTCATCAGCACGAAGATTTCCAGCACGGCGGATGGCGTCGCCTCGAACGTGTCGTCGGCCGCGATGTCGATGAAGCCGCCCACTTCGTTGAAGCGCGGGTTGATCGGCACCGGCTGCGACGGCGTGGGGAACAGGTGCGCCTCGATGTTCTGCAGCAGGATCGTGTTCAGCTGGGTCACGGTCTTCGCGGCCCAGTAATATCTCTGCATCAGGTATTCGCTGGCACGGCGCGCGTCGAGGCCTTCGCCCGTCGATGTGAGGCCGAACGTTTCCGCGATGGCCGTCTGCACGTCGAACACGAGGCGGTCCTCGCGCCGGTTCGTCTGCAGGTGCAGGCGGATGCGGATGTCCTTGAAGGCGCGTTCCTTTTCCATCAGCTGGCGCGCTTCCTCGCGCGTGATGAGGCCGCGGATCGCGAGCTGGCTCCAGGAATTCGCGAGACCGGCCGCCTTGGCCACCCACAGGATCACCTGCAGGTCGCGCAGGGCGCCGGGGCTTTCCTTGACGTTCGGCTCCAGCGAGAACGGCGTGAATTCGTATTTCGCGTGACGCAGGCGCATCTCGGCCGTCTTGGCCTGGAAGAACGCCTGGGCATCCATCGCCTCGTCGTAGCGGCGCTGCAGCTCGGTGAAGACGGCGTCGTTGCCCGTCACGAGGCGGGCTTCCAGCAGGCTCGTCTGCACCGTGATGTCGGCCGCCGACTCCGTCATGCATTCGTCCACCGTGCGGATGCTGTGGCCGATTTCCAGGCCCAGGTCCCACAGGAGCTGCACGAAGTTTTCCAGCTTCGCCTGCGCGATCGCGTCGGGCGGGTTGCCCAGCAGGATCAGGAGGTCGACGTCGGAATTCGGGAACAGCTCGCCGCGTCCGTAGCCGCCCACGCCCACGAGGGCGGCGTCAGGCGGCAGGCCCGCCGCGTGCCACGCATCCGCCAGCACGCCGTCCACGCTGTGGCGCAGGCCGCGCAACAGTTTTTCCGGCTTGCCGTTCTCGCGGAACTCGGCGATGACGAGCTGGCGCTCGGCTTTCAGGCGCTGTTTCAGCTGCAGCGGCTGCAGCGGTTGCGCGGTTGAGGACGTCGTGGCGGTGGTGGTGGACATAAGAGCGGATCAGGCGGCGACGGTGTCTTTCTTCTGGATGAAGGCGGGCGGCGGCGGGGTGCCGGCCGACGTGGTCAGCACTTCATAGCCCGTCTCCGTCACGAGGATCATGTGTTCCCACTGGGCCGACAGGCTGCGGTCCTTCGTCTTGATGGTCCAGCCGTCCGGCATTTCGCGGATTTCGCGGCGGCCCGCGTTGATCATCGGCTCGATCGTGAAGATCATGCCCGGTTTCAGCTCCTCGCCCGTGCCCGGACGGCCATAGTGCAGCACTTGCGGTTCTTCGTGGAACACCTTGCCGATGCCGTGGCCGCAGAATTCGCGCACGACGGAATAACCGGCGTTTTCCGCATGCTGCTGGATCACGTGGCCGATGTCGCCCAGGTGCGCGCCCGGCTTCACCTTGGAAATGCCCAGCCACATGCATTCGTAGGTGATCTCCGTCAGGCGGCGCGCCAGCTTCGACGGTTCGCCGATGAAGAACATGCGGCTGTTGTCGCCGTGGTAACCGTCCTTCGTGATGACGGTGACGTCGATGTTCACCACGTCGCCATTCTTGAGGACCTTGTCGCCCGGAATGCCGTGGCAGATCACGTCGTTGACGGAGGTGCAGACGGCTTTCGGGAACGGCGGGTAGCCCGGCGGCGCATAGTTCAGCGGGGCGGGGACGGTGCCTTGCACATTCACCATGTATTCATGGCAAAGGCGGTCCAGTTCGCCGGTGGTCACGCCCGGTTTGACGAAGGGGGTGATGTAGTCGAGCACCTCGGCGCCGAGGCGGCCGGCGATGCGCATGCCCTCGATGTCTTCCGGGGTCTTGATGGAAATTGCCATATTGATCCGTTCTGCGATAAGTTCTGTGCCGGTCATTATATGTGATTCATCTCCCCATCGGGCCGATGGCCGCCCGCGCCCCGGGGAGGGGCCATGCGTGCGCAAGCTTGAAATTCGTGTCAAATCCCGCTAGAATCTCGGGTTGCTCGTGTCCGTATCGGGCAATTTGTGAAAACCGCTGTTTCGGCGATTTCATTTTTAATCGCGAATGCGGCCGAAAAGGGTGCCCGGAAACGGGTGGACTGGCCGTCATTCAAGACCCAACCCTGGAGAATACAATGTCTGTCACTATGCGCGAAATGCTGGAAGCCGGTGTTCACTTCGGCCACCAGACCCGTTTCTGGAACCCGAAAATGGCCCCGTTCATCTTCGGTCATCGCAACAAGATCCACATCATCAACCTGGAAAAGACCATGGCGATGTACCAGGATGCGATGAAGACCATCAAGCAGATCGCCGCCAACCGCGGCACGATCCTGCTGGTGGGCACGAAGCGCCAGGCCCGCGACATCATCGCCGCTGAAGCACAGCGCGCCGGTGTGCCGTACGTCGACCAGCGCTGGCTGGGCGGCATGCTGACCAACTTCAAGACCATCAAGACCTCGATCAAGCGCCTGAAGGACATGGAAGCCGCCATCGAGTCGGGTGAAGTCGACAAGATGAGCAAGAAAGAAGCGCTGATGTTCTCGCGCGAACTGGCCAAGCTGCAGAAATCGATCGGCGGCATCAAGGACCTGCAAGGCGTGCCGGACGCGATCTTCGTCGTCGACGTCGGCTACCACAAGGGCGCCGTCACCGAAGCCGGCAAGCTGGGCATCCCGGTCATCGGCGTGGTCGACACGAACCACTCGCCGGAAGGCGTGACCCACGTCATCCCGGGTAACGACGACTCGTCGAAGGCCATCACCCTGTACGCACGCGGCGTCGCCGATGCGATCCTGGAAGGCCGTGCGAACGCCACCAACGACGTCGTGGAAGCCATCAAGTCGGCTGACGACTTCGTCGAAGTTTCCGAGCAAGCTTAATTCCCGGCGGGTCACGACCCGCTGAGCTGTAAAGGGGCGCCGAGCCTAAGATCGAGCGCCCCTTTTTGTAAGCAATTCCTGGACAGATTGATAAAATGCAAGCCGTCGAAGACGGCGGCTTGCTCCTACTTTAGGAGAATGAACATGGCAGCGATTACTGCAGCGATGGTTGGCGAACTGCGTGCCAAGACCGACGCCCCGATGATGGAATGCAAGAAGGCACTGAACGAAGCCGAAGGCGACATGGCGCGTGCCGAAGAGATCCTGCGCGTCAAGCTGGGCGGCAAGGCATCGAAAGCGGCATCCCGCATCACGGCTGAAGGCGTTGTGGCCGCCTACGTGGCAGGCAACGTCGGCGCGCTGATCGAAATCAACAGTGAAACCGACTTCGTCGCCAAGAACGACGACTTCCTGGCCATGGCCAACCTGGCTGCCAAGCTGGTCGCCGAAAACAACCCGGCCGACGTCGCCGCCCTGGCCGCCCTGCCGGTCGACGGCAAGACCTTCGACGACATCCGTACGGCGCTGATCGGTAAAATCGGCGAGAATATGACCGTCCGCCGCTTCCAGCGCTTCGAAACCACCGGCAAGCTGGCGTCGTACCTGCACGGCACCCGCATCGGTGTGATCGTCGACTACGACGGCGCCGACGAGCAGGTCGGTAAAGACGTCGCGATGCACATCGCCGCGATGAAGCCGGTCGCCCTGTCGGCAGAGCAAGTGCCGGCCGAGCTGATCGAGAAAGAGCGTTCGGTTGCTCAGCTGAAAGCCCAGGAAGACGCCGACAAGGCCGTCGCCGAAGGCAAGCAGCCGCAATCGGCCGAGATCGTCGCCAAGCGTATCGACGGTTCGGTGCAGAAGTACCTGAAGGAAGTGTCGCTGTTCAACCAGGCATTCGTGAAGAACGACAAGCAGAGCGTCGAGCAGATGCTGAAGGCCGCCAACACCACCGTGAAAGCATTCACGATGTATGTGGTCGGCGAAGGCATCGAGAAGAAAGTCGACGACTTCGCAGCGGAAGTGGCAGCGCAAATGGCTGCTGCCAAGCAGTAATAAAGAGAACGGGCCGCAAGGCCCGTTTTTACAACCGGACGGCGATCCCGTCCGGTGCAGTACCGAATATGAATCAATGACCACAGGAGCCCCATTCATGACAAAACCAGCCTACCAACGAGTCCTCCTCAAACTGTCTGGCGAAGCGCTGATGGGCGACGATCCGTTCGGCATCAACCGCGCCACCATCGAGCGCATGGTCGCCGACGTCGCGGAGGTGTCGAAGCTGGGTGTGGAACTGGCAGTGGTGATTGGCGGCGGCAACATCTTCCGCGGCGTCGCGCCGGGTGCGCAGGGCATGGACCGCGCGACGGCCGACTACATGGGCATGCTGGCCACCGTGATGAATGCGCTCGCGCTGGCCGACGCCATGCGCCAGCAGGGCATCACCGCCCGCGTGATGTCGGCGATCGGCATCGAGCAGGTGGTCGAGCCGTACGTGCGCCCGAAGGCGCTGCAATACCTGGAAGAGGGCAAGGTCGTCGTGTTCGCAGCCGGTACCGGCAACCCCTTCTTCACCACCGACACCGCCGCCGCACTGCGCGGTTCGGAAATCTCGGCCGAAATTGTATTGAAGGCAACCAAGGTCGATGGCGTATATACTGCCGATCCGAAGAAGGATCCGCACGCGACCCGCTACGAACAGATTTCGTTCGACGAAGCGATCGCGAAGCACCTGCAGGTGATGGACGCCACCGCGTTCGCCCTGTGCCGCGACCAGAAGCTGCCGATCAAGGTGTTCTCGATCGTCAAGCCGGGTGCGCTCAAGCGCGTGATCATGGGCGAGGACGAGGGTACACTCGTACACGTTTAATCAATAGTTAGAAATACAGGAGAGCAGCATGTCCGTAGCTGACGTTAAGAAAAATGCCCAGGATAAGATGGCGAAGTCCATCGAGACCCTGAAAGGCAACCTGGCCAAGGTCCGCACCGGCCGCGCCCACACCGGCATCCTGGACCACGTGATGGTCGATTATTATGGTTCGCCGACCGCGCTGCCGATGGTCGCCAACTTGACCCTGATCGATGCCCGCACGATCGGTGTCCAGCCGTACGAGAAGAAGATGCTGAGCGTCATCGAAAAGGCGATCCGCGAATCCGACCTGGGCCTGAACCCGTCGACCTTCGGCGACCTCGTCCGCGTGCCGACCCCGGCGCTGACGGAAGAACGCCGCAAGGAAATGGTCAAGCTGTGCAAATCGGAAGCGGAAGACGCGAAAATCGCCGTCCGCAACGTGCGCCGCGACGCCAACGAACAGCTGAAGAAGCTGGTCAAGGACAAGGCGATCTCGGAAGACGACGAGCGCCGCGCCCAGGACGACGTCCAGAAGATGACCGACAAGGCCGTCGTCGACATCGACAAGCTGGTTGCCGAAAAAGAAAAAGAAGTGATGACGGTGTGATCCGTATTGCGGCATGATGTGCCGCATATCGTCGTGGACGTCGGACCGGCAGGCAAGGCCTGACCGGTCCGTTCCACCTTTTGTTACAGTTCCTGCGCAGTCCGCCATTTGGCCAGATTTATGATTTTCAAAAGTTCGACCACCGCAGTCCCCGAAGCGCCGACGGTGCCGCGCCATATCGCCATCATCATGGACGGCAATGGCCGCTGGGCGACCAAACGCCTGCTGCCCCGCGTGGCCGGCCACGTCAAGGGCGTGGACGCCGTGCGCAAGATCGTCGAAGCCTGCGTGGATCGTGGCGTGGAATACCTGACGCTGTTCGCGTTTTCGTCGGAAAACTGGCGCCGTCCGGCCGACGAAGTGTCTTACCTGATGGGCCTGTTCGTCACCGCGCTCGAGCGCGAAGTGTCGAAAATGCATGCAAATAACATCCGCCTGAAAGTCGTGGGCGATCTGTCGCGCTTCGATGCGAAGCTGCAGGACATGATTGCCAATGCCGAGCGCCGCACCGCCAACAACACGCGCCTGACCGTCACCGTGTGCGCCAACTACGGCGGCCGCTGGGACATCATGCAGGCCACCAGCAAGATGGTCGCGGCCAACCCGGGCGTGACCGAGTACACCGAAGAGATGCTGGCCCCGCACCTGGCGATGGCCTATGCCCCGGAACCGGACCTGTTCATCCGCACGGGCGGCGAAGAGCGCATCTCGAACTTCCTCCTGTGGCAGCTCGCCTATTCGGAGCTGTACTTCACCGACACCTTCTGGCCGGACTTTTCGCCCGAATCGCTCGACACGGCGATCGCGTCCTACCAGAGCCGGGAACGCCGCTTCGGCCGCACCGGCGAACAGGTCGCCAACAAGGCTAAACAAGGCTAAACCGCTGATGCTCAGAACCCGCGTCATTACCGCCGTCGTGCTGCTGGCAATCTTGCTGCCAGTCCTTTACTTCAACAACTACACGGCGTTCGCGGTGGTGGCGACGGTGTTCTTCGGCGCCGCCATCTGGGAATGCTTCCGGCTGTTCAATCCGGAGACGCACAACGCCCACGTGATCGCCTTCGTGTGGGCCGCCGTGTTCGCGATCTCCGTGTTCACGGGGCACACGAATTTGTCGTTCTGGGCCGCGCTGAGCGTGGCCTTGTGGATCGCCCGGTTCGCGCCGTCGCTGAAGATCGGCCTGCCGCCGCTGGGCACGCCCGCGAACACCTTGCTGTCGCTCGTCTACGCGTTCGCCGTGGTCGGCTGCTTCGCCGCCATCGTCGACCTGTATTCGCACTCGCCGCTGTTCCTGCTGTCCGTGCTCGCGATCGTGTGGGTGGCCGACATCGGTGCGTATTTCGCGGGCAAGGCGTTCGGCAAGCGCAAGCTGGCGCCGTCGATCTCGCCGGGTAAATCGTGGGAAGGCGCGATCGGCGGCGGCATTGCCGTGCTCGTGCTGGGCTGCCTGTCGGTCCAGTTCGGCGGCGACGCCTTCAACCAGACGTTCGCCGTGCGCGTCCAGCACACGTACGGCTGGCCCGTGCTGGCCGTCGTGCTCGTGCTGATGACGGTCGCCAGCATCGTCGGCGACCTGTTCGAATCCCAGCTCAAGCGGCGCGCCGGCATGAAGGACAGCAGCAACCTGCTGCCCGGCCATGGCGGCGTGCTGGACCGCATCGACGCACTGATCCCCGTGCTGCCGCTCGCCGCGCTGATCGGCTCGCGGCTGTAAGACACAGGCCGCTCCAACGCGGGCGGCGCGCCGCCCCGACACGCGCCGTGCCAGAATGACTCAGCGCTGGTCCCCGTCCATGTTGGAACGACCTTGACAATGGAACGCAACATGCAAAGCATCACTATCCTTGGCGCCACCGGTTCGATCGGCGTCTCCACCCTCGACGTACTGGCACGTCACCCCGACAAGTACCGAGTCTATGCGCTGTCCGCGCACGAGCGCGTGGATGCGCTCGCCGCGCAATGCCGCGTGTTCCGTCCGCAGCGTGCCGTCGTCGGTTCGCCGGAAGCGGCCGCGCGCCTGCGCGACCTGCTGGCCGGCCTCCCGATCGACGTCGCTCATGGCGAAGCGGCGCTGTGCGAGATCGCGTCCAGCCCGGACACGGACACGGTGATGGCCGCCATCGTCGGCGCCGCCGGCCTCGCGCCCACGCTCGCGGCCGCGCGCGCGGGCAAGAAGGTCCTGCTGGCGAACAAGGAAGCGCTCGTGATGTCCGGCCAGTTGTTCATGGACGCCGTCAAGGAGCACAAGGCGACCCTGCTGCCGATCGACTCCGAGCACAACGCCATCTTCCAGTCGCTGCCCGGCACGTACGGGCGGTCGCCGGACGCGGCCGGCGTCGCGAAGATCCTGCTGACGGCATCCGGCGGCCCGTTCCTGCAGCGTGCCGTCGACACGCTGGAACATGTCACGCCGGAAGAAGCTTGCAAGCATCCGAACTGGTCGATGGGCCGCAAGATCTCCGTCGATTCCGCCACGATGATGAACAAGGGCCTCGAAGTGATCGAAGCCCACTGGCTGTTCGGCGCGCCGGCGGACAGGATCGACGTCGTGATCCACCCGCAAAGCGTGATCCACTCGATGGTGTCGTACGTGGACGGCTCCGTGCTGGCCCAGCTGGGCAACCCGGACATGCGCACGCCCATCGCGCACGCGCTCGCTTACCCGGAACGCATTGCGTCCGGCGTCGACCAGCTCGACCTGACGACGTTCGCCGCGCTGCAATTCCACAAGCCGGATTTCGACCGCTTCCCGTGCCTCGCGCTCGCCTTCGACGCCTTGCGCGCGGGCGGTACGGCGCCCGCATTGCTGAACGCGGCGAACGAAATCGCGGTCCAAGCCTTCCTGGAGCGCCGCATCGGGTTCCGCGACATCGACCGCGTCGTACGCCGCGTGATGGACGAGAACCCGCACGGCGAGGCGACCAGCATCGAGGCCGTGATGGCCCAGGACGCGCGTGCCCGCGACGCGGCCGGATGCATCGTGCATGCGCTGCAACCGTAATCGTGCATGGTAATCGTGCATGTGCTGCGCACATAAACCCTGCGGGCCCTGACGGGAGATAGTCATGAACCTGATTCACACCCTGCTGGCATTTGTCCTGGCGCTGGGCCCCCTGATCATCTTTCACGAACTGGGTCACTACATCGTCGCGCGCCTGTGCGGCGTGAAGGTGCTGCGCTTCTCGATCGGGATGGGTCGCATCGTGTGGTCGCGCCGTTTCGGTCCGGACCAGACGGAATGGGCGATCTCGGCGCTGCCCATTGGCGGCTACGTGAAAATGCTCGACGCACGCGACCCCGCGACCGCGCCCACGAACGACGCGGACCTGCCGCGCGAATTCACGCGTCAGAACGTGTGGAAGCGCATCGCCATCGTGGCGGCCGGCCCCATCGCCAACTTCCTCCTCGCCATCGTCGTGATGGGCGCCCTGTTCATGCACGGGAAGGAGGAGCCGGGTACGCGCCTGCGCGCGATGCCGGAGACGTCGGCCGTGTACAAGGCGGGCGTGCGGGGCGGCGACGTCATCACGGCCGTCAACGGCAAGCCCGTGCAGTCGTGGACGGAGCTGCGCTGGGAAATCGTGCGCGCCGCCATCGACAGGCATGCGGCCGAACTGACCCTGCGCGGTCCGGGCCCGAACAGCGCGCCTTACCGCGCCGTGCTGCCCGCGGACCGCATGGCCAGCCTGGACGTCGACGGCGACGTGCTGGGCGCACTCGGCATGCAGCTGTGGCGCCCGCGGCCCAGCGTCGAGAAGGTGCTGCCGGACGGCGCCGCCGCGCGCGCCGGCCTGCGCCAGGGCGACCTCGTGACCTCGATCGACGGCAAGCCCATCGCGGACGGCATTGCCTTCATCGAAGCCGTGCGCGGTGCGGCCGGCAAGACCCTGCAGGTCGGTGTGCAGCGCGGTGACCAGCAGCTTGTCCTGCCTCTCACGCCGGACCGCGACCCGCAGTCGGGCAGGGGCCTCGTGAAACTGATGATCGCGCAGGCGCCGGAGATGGTGACCGTGAAGGCGGGCCCGCTGGACGCGCTCGCGAAGGGCGCCCAGCGCACGTGGGAGACGAGCACGATGACCGTCAAGATGATCGCCAAGATGATCGTGGGCGAGGTGTCGCTGAAAAACGTGACGGGCCCGATCACGATCGCGGACGTCGCCGGACAGACGGCGCGGTCGGGCATCGAGCCCTTCCTGGAGTTCATCGCCTTCATCTCCATCAGCCTGGGTGTAATGAATCTGTTACCAATTCCCGTTCTGGACGGTGGCCATTTGCTGTATTATTCGCTGGAAGTTTTGACCGGGCGACCCTTGCCCGCGCGGATCGGCGAGATCGCGCAGCGTGCCGGGGTGGGCCTGCTGTTCATGCTGATGGCGCTTGCCGTCTTCAACGACCTGGTGCGACTGCTCTGAACACACGGCACTCCGATATGTACGCTGCGCCTGCGGCGTGCACCGGAGTGCCCGGCTTAGCAGGACAAGCACCGGCGAAGAACACGTAACGTTGTCCAATGACTGACCCATTGATCTAACCGATGAATTTACAACCCGAACGTTTTGCCCAGCCGCGTTTTGCCTTGCCCTCCCGTCGCAGCATGATCGGCGCAGCCGTGCTGGCCCTGTGTGCCGGTCACGCCTCCGCCGTCGCTCCCTTCGTCGTGAAGGACATCCGGGTGGAAGGTATCCAGCGGACCGAGGCAGGCACGGTGTTCAGCTACCTGCCGGTGCGCGTGGGCGAGACCTTCGACGACGATAAAGGCACGGCGGCGATCAAGGCGCTGTATGCAACCGGCTTCTTCAAGGACATCCGCCTGGAAGAGGAGAACGGCGTGCTCGTGGTGCTGGTCGAGGAACGTCCGGCCATCGCTTCCGTCGACTTCACCGGCACCAAGGAATTCGAGAAGGACATGCTCGTCAAGGCGCTGAAGGACATCGGCGTCGGCGAGACCAAGATCTTCGACAAGGCGTCGGTCGACCGCGCCGAACAGGAACTCAAGCGCCAGTACCTGTCGCACGGCCTGTACGGCGTCAAGATCACCACGACCGTCACCCCGATCGAGCGTAACCGCGTGAACGTCATGTTCAACGTGGACGAGGGCGACGTCGCCAAGATCAAGCAGATCAACATCGTCGGCAACAAGGCCTTCTCCGACAAGGAACTGCGCCAGCTGCTGCAGCTGAACACGTCCGGCTGGTTCACGTGGTACTCCAAGGCCGACCAGTACTCGAAGCAGAAGCTGACGGGCGACCTGGAGACCATCAAGTCGTGGTACCTGAATCACGGCTACCTGGAAGTGAACGTCGAGTCCACGCAGGTCTCGATCACCCCGGACAAGAAGGACATCTACCTCACCATCAACATCACGGAAGGCGAGAAGTACACCGTCTCCGGCATCAAGATGGATGGCGAGATGTTCGGCCGCGAGCAGGAGCTGAAGAACCTGATCCTGCTGAAGCCGGGCCAGACCTATTCGGGCGATCTGCAGGAAGCGTCGAACAAGCGCATCGCCGACCGCCTCGCGAGCTTCGGCTACGCGTTCGCGAACGTCACCGCCAACCCGGAGATCAATCGCGAGAAGCGCGAAGTCGCCTTCACGTTCTTCGTCGACCCGGGCAAGCGCGCGTACGTGCGCCACATGACCATCTCGGGCAACACGATCACGCGCGACGAAGTGATCCGTCGCGAATTCCGCCAGTTCGAGAGCTCGTGGTACGACCCGAACCGGGTGAAACTGTCGCGCGACCGCGTCGACCGCCTGGGCTACTTCAAGGACGTGACGGTCGAGACGCCGGAAGCGCAGGGCACCAACGACGCCGTGGACGTGAACATCGCCGTCGTCGAAAAACCGACCGGCAACTTCATGATCGGCGGCGCGTTCTCGCAGGCGGAAAAATTCACCTTCACCGCGTCCGTCACGCAGGCCAACTTCGCCGGCAGCGGCAATACCGTCGGCGTGGAACTGAACACGAGCCGCTACAACCGCACGATCTCGTTCGCGCAGACGAACCCGTACTTCACGGACGACGGCATCTCGCGCGCCTTCCAGCTGTACCTGCGCACGTCGCGCCCGCCGGCGCTGAACATCGGTTCGTACACCGTGCGCCAGCAGGGCGGCAACCTGACGTTCGGCGTGCCGTTCTCGGAAATCGACACCGTCTACTTCGGCGCGGGCCTGGAAAAGACCCGCCTCGAGACGGACGAGAGCTCGCCGACGCTGTACAAGCAGTTCGTGCAGCAGAACTCGAAGGACAAGATCGCCCAGAGCACCGGCGTGGGCGAGGCGACGACCAACGCGATCCCGCTGACCGTGGCGTGGGGCCGCGATTCGCGCGACTCCGCGATCACGCCGACGCGCGGCCGCTACCAGCGCGCCAACCTGGAAGTCGACTTCATCGGCGACGCCAAGTACTACCGTGTCGTGTACGAACACCAGTGGTACCGCCCGATCACGCGCTGGATGACCCTCGCGCTGAAGGGGGAGCTGGACTACGGCGCGGGTCTCGGCGGTCACGCCTACCCGGTCTTCAAGAACTTCTACGGCGGCGGCATCGGTTCGGTGCGCGGCTACGAGAGCTCGTCGCTGGGTATCGTCGACCCGTACACGTACGACGCCCTGGGCGGCGCCAAGCGCGTGATCGGCAATGCCGAGCTGCAGTTCCCGTTCCCGGGCAGCGGCCAGGACCGCTCGCTGCGCTGGTTCACCTTCGCCGACGGCGGCCAGGTCTACCAGGAGCACGAACCGATCCGCACGTCGCAGCTGCGCTACTCGGCGGGTATCGGCCTGTCGTGGATTTCCCCGGTGGGCCCGCTCAAGTTGAGTTATGCTAAGCCCTTGAACGCGAAGCCGGGCGACCGCCTTGAGCGCTTCCAGTTCCAGATGGGTACCGGTTTCTGATCCGGCCCGTCGCCGAGACAAGGATTGCGAAGAATGATGTTGAAAAAATCGTTAGCCTCGCTGCCGCGTAGCGTGGTGCTGGCGCTGCTGTGCGCCGGTGCGATGGCCCAGGCGTCCGCGCAGACAGGTTCGCCGAGCCGCATCGGTTTCGTTTACACGGAACGCCTGATGACCGAGTCCAAGCTGGCCAAGGCGGCGGATGCGAAGCTGCAATCGGAATTCTCCAAGCGCCAGAAGCAGGTCGACGACATGCTGCAGAAGTACAAGGTGAGCCGCGAGAAATTCGACGAGGAAGCGCCGAAACTGTCCGACGTCGACCGCACGAAGCGCACGCGCGAACTG
This sequence comes from Massilia sp. PDC64, assembly GCF_900101265.1. Taxonomy (GTDB): domain Bacteria; phylum Pseudomonadota; class Gammaproteobacteria; order Burkholderiales; family Burkholderiaceae_D; genus Telluria. The sequence goes on along the minus strand of NZ_FMZS01000011.1, from coordinate 9,254 downwards.
CTCGACATGGAGAAGGACGTGCAGCGCATGCAGCGCGAGTACAACGAGGACCTGTTCCAGCGCAAGAACGAGGAGCGCGCCGCCATCGCGCAGAAAGCCTATAAACTGATCGAACAGGTGGCCGAGCAGGAACACCTCGACGTCGTGCTGCAGGAAGCCATCTGGACCAGTCCGCGCATCGACATCACCGACCGGATCCTCAAACTGCTCGACAAGTAAGCCGCTCGGGCTTCACGGACGCCGGCCGGCTTGATGAGCGGCCGGCAGTTTTCACTTCTTTTACGGAACGACCACGATGGGCACTCGACTGGGTGATTTGGTCGAACGCTTCGGTGGGCAGCTGGTGGGTGACCCGAACCTCGAGGTTCAGGGCATCGCACCGCTCGACAGCGCCGGCGATTCGCACATCAGCTTTCTCAGCAACAGCAAATTGCGCGCATTGGCCGCGCAGAGCCAGGCCGCGGCACTGATCGTCTCGCCGCTCGACGACGCCACCGTCGCCACGACCTATGCCGGCGCACGTATCGTCACCACCAACCCGTACGCCTATTTCGCCCGCGCCGCGCAGTACTTCGTGTCGCTCGAAGAGACGCCGCCCCCCGCTGGGGTCCATCCCAGCGCCGTCGTGCACGAGACGGCGGACATCGACCCGACCGCGCACATCGGCCCGAACGTGACCGTGGAGGCGGGCGCCGTGATCCATGCGGGCGTCGTCATCGACGCCGGCTGCTTCGTCGGCCGCGAGGCGGAGATCGGCGAGGACACGCATCTGTTCGCGAACGTGACCTTCCACGCGCGCTGCAAGATCGGCAAGCGCGGCATCCTGCACTCGGGCGCCGTGATCGGCACCGACGGTTTCGGATTCGCGCGCGAGAACGGCGTGTACATCAAGATCCCGCAGACGGGCCGCGTCCTGATGGGCGACGACGTGGACGTCGGCGCCAACACGACCATCGACCGCGGCGCGCTGGACGACACGATCATCGAGGACGGCGTGAAGCTCGACAACCAGATCCAGATCGGCCATAACTGCCGCATCGGCGCGAATACGGCCATGGCCGGCTGCGTGGGGGTAGCGGGCAGCGCGAAGATCGGCAAGAATTGTACGTTCGGCGGCGCGGCCATGGTGCTGGGTCACCTGGAAATCGCGGACAACGTGCATATCTCCTCGGGCAGCATGGTATCGCGCTCCGTGCTCGAGCCGGGGCAGTACACGGGCTTTTATCCGCTCGCCAAGAACGCCGAATGGGAAAAGAGCGCCGCCATCGTGCGCAACCTGTCCTCGCTGCGCGAGAAGATGCGCAGCCTGGAAAAACAGATCAAACAACTCACCGAAGCACCAGAACAAAAATGACGACCGAAGCTACGACGAACAAGACCCTGGGGATCAACGAGATCAAGGAATACCTGCCGCACCGCTACCCGCTGCTGCTGGTGGACCGCGTGGTCGACTATGAACTGGGCAAGACCATCACCGCCATCAAGAACGTGACCGTCAACGAAGAATTCTTCAACGGCCACTTCCCGCACAAGCCGGTGATGCCGGGCGTGCTGATGATCGAGGCGCTGGCGCAGACGGCCGCGATCCTGTCGTTCATGACCATGAACGTCAAGCCGGACGAGAATTCCGTCGTGTACTTCGTCGGCATCGACAACGCGCGCTTCAAGCGTCCGGTCGAGCCGGGCGACCAGCTCAAGATGGACATCGAGATCCTGCGCACGTCGCGCGGCATCTGGAAGTACAAGGCCACCGCGAGCGTCGACGGCAAGGTCGCCGTCGAGGCGGAACTGATGTGCACGATCCGCGCAAACGAAAAGGCAGGACAGTGATGAGCAGGATCCACCCGAGCGCGATCGTCGACCCGAAGGCGGAGCTGGACAGCACTGTCGAAGTCGGCCCGTATTCGATCATCGGGCCCGACGTGCGCATCGGCGCGGGCACGGTCGTGGGTCCGCACGTCGTCATCGAGGGCCACACGACGATCGGCCGCGACAACCGCATCTTCCAGTTCGCGTCGCTGGGCGCCGCCCCGCAGGACAAGAAGTGGGCCGGCGAGCCGACCCGCCTGGAGATCGGCGACCGCAACACCATCCGCGAATTCTGCACGTTCAACCTGGGCACCGTGCAGGATGCGGGCGTGACGCGCCTCGGCGACGATAACTGGATGTCCGCATACACGCACCTGGCGCACGACTGCCAGGTCGGCAGCAACACGATCTTCTCGAACAACGCGCAGCTCGCGGGCCACGTGCACGTGGGTGACTGGGCGATCCTGTCCGGCTACTGCGGCGTGCACCAGTTCTGCAAGATCGGCGCGCACGCGTTCATCGGCATGTACACGAGCCTCACGCAGGACGTGCCGCCGTTCGTCCTCGTCTCCGGCAATCCGGCCGAGGCGCATGGCGTGAACATCGAAGGCCTGAAGCGCCGCGGTTTCACGCGCGAGCAGATCAACGCGATCCGCACCGCGTACAAGACCATCTACCGTTCCGGCCTCACGCTGGAAGAAGCCAAGGCGAAGCTGGCGGAAGAGGAAGCGGCCGCCGGCGACGCCGCGCAGCACATCCGCGCGCTGCGCGACTTCCTCGACAACGCGAGCCGTGGCATCGTCCGCTGAAGTCACGAAGCTCGCGCTGGTCGCCGGCGAAGTGTCCGGCGACCTGCTCGCGTCGCGCCTGATGGCTGGCCTGAAGCCGCGCCTGCCCGGTGTGGCGTTTTCCGGCATCGGCGGTCCGCGCATGCTGGAGCAGGGTCTTGTCTCCGACGTCCCGATGGACACGTTGACCGTGCGGGGCCTGCTGCCCGTGCTGCTGCGCTACCGCGAACTGAAGGGCATCCAGAACCGCCTGCGCGACCGCCTGCTGGCCGAGCGTCCGGCCGCGTTCATCGGCGCCGACTACCCCGGCTTCAATCTCGGCCTGGAAGAACAGTTGCGCGTGGCCGGCATTCCGACCCTGCACTTCGTCGGCCCGCAGATCTGGGCGTGGCGGGGCGGGCGCATCAGGAAGATCCAGCGCGCCGTGTCGCACATGCTCGTGATCTTCCCGTTCGAGGAAGAGATCTATCGAAAGGCCGGCGTGCCCGTCACGTACATCGGCCATCCGCTGGCGGAGACGATCCCGCTCGTGCCCGACGTCGCCGCCGCACGCCGCCAGCTCGGCCTGCCCGAGAATGCGCGCGTCGTCACCGTCATGCCGGGCAGCCGCATGTCGGAGATCAAGTACCTGACCGAGCCGTACGTCCGCACCGTGAAACTGCTGGCCGTGCGGGACCCGTCCGTGCGCTTCATTGCGCCGATGGCGGGCGAACGCCAAAAAGCGTATTTTATGGAGCTGGTGGCGAAAGCCGGCCTGCAGGACGTTCCGCTGCAGCTCGTCGACGGCGAATCGCATGCGTGCATCGCGGCGGCCGACGCCGTGCTGGCCGCCTCCGGCACCGCGACCCTGGAAGTGGCGCTGTACAAGAAGCCGATGGTGATCGCCTACAAGGTCTTGCAGGCCGAGTGGCTGCTCATCCGGAACATGGGCTATCTGCCGTGGATCGGGCTGCCGAACATCCTGGCGCGCGACTTCGTCGTGCCGGAATTCCTCCAGCACGCGGCGACGCCGGAAGCGCTGGCGGACGCCGTCTGGTTCCAGCTGACGGACGAGAACAACCGGGTGAGGCTGCAAGAGCGCTTCACCGAAATGCATCACAGCCTGCTGCGCGACAGCGCGCGCGAAAGCGCCCGCGCCGTGCTCGAGGTGATAGGCAAAGCATGAGAAAGAAGAAGTTCGATTTCTACCCCGGGCTGCCGCCGAAGAACCGGCCGTTCACGCTGGACGACATCGTCTGCGGCGTGGACGAGGCCGGGCGCGGCCCGCTGGCCGGCCCCGTGTTCGCGGCCGCCGTGATCCTCGATCCGGCCCGCCCGATCGAGGGCCTGCGCGACTCCAAAAAGCTGACGGAAGCGCGCCGCGACGAGCTGGCCCCGCTGATCAAGGAACACGCCTTGGCATGGGCCATCGCCGAGTGCTCGCACGCGGAAATCGACACGCTGAACATCCTGCAGGCCACGATGCTGGCGATGCGCCGCGCCGTCGAGCAGCTGGCGACCGTGCCGACCATCGCCCTCGTCGACGGCAACCGCTGCCCGCAGTTCGCGCCGCACATCCGCGCGCATGCGGTGGTGGAGGGCGACGACAAGGTGCACGCGATTTCCGCCGCGTCGATCCTCGCGAAGACGGCGCGCGATGCCGCGCTCGTTGCGCTGCACGAGACGTATCCGCAGTATGCGTTCGACCAGCACAAGGGCTATTCGACGGCGCTGCACCTCGCGCGCCTGCGCGAGCACGGCCCGAGCCCCGTGCACCGGCGCAGCTTCGCCCCCGTGCGTGCGCTCATCGAACCGGACCTGTTCTCGGAGCTCGCATGAAGAGCATCACGTCGCGCGACAACCCGTTTTACAAGGAACTGAAGCACCTCGCGGGCAGCAGCCAGGCCCTGCGCAAGGCGGGCCGCTCGCTGCTGGACGGCGTCCATCTGTGCCAGGCGTACCTCGACCTCGTCGGACAGCCCGTGCACTGCATCGTGTCCGAAGGCGCGCTCGCCAATCCGGAAGTGGCGGCCATCGTCGACCGCGTGTCGGCACCGGCAACGTCGCTGCCGGACGCGCTGTTCGGCGCGCTGTCGCAGGTCGAACACGGCATCCATTTGCTGTTCCTCGTCGAGACGCCGCGGCCGAAGCAACCGGACGCGCTCGTGCAATCGGCCGTGCTGCTGGATGGCGTGCAGGACCCGGGCAACGCCGGCTCCATCCTCAGGAGTGCGGGCGCGGCGGGCATCAGGCAGGTGTATTGCAGCCCCGGCACGGCCTCGATCTGGTCGCCGAAGGTGCTGCGCGCCGCGATGGGTGCCCACTTCGTGCTGGAGATCTTCGAGAACGTCGACCTGGCGGACCTGGTCCGGAACGCAGAGGTGCCCGTGCTGGCGACGAGCGGCTATGCGAGCGAGCGGATCTACGACGTCGACCTGGCCCGCCCCGTCGCCTGGCTGCTGGGTCACGAAGGGCAGGGCGTGTCGGATGCGCTGCTGAACCTGGCCACGCACCGCGTCGTCATCCCGCACGCGGGGGCCGTGGAATCGCTGAACGTGGCGGCGTGCGCGGCCGTATGCTTTTTCGAGCAGCTGCGCCAGCAGGACACGAAACTTCGGCGGGCATAGACGGCACAAGCCCGTTCGGTTACGCTTCGTGCAGGTAACGACGGAGTCGAGATGGACATTGGGCAATCGCAGTTGCAGTCTTTGCACTTCCTGGTCGCGGAAGCGGACCCGGTGCAGCGCCGCGCGCTGATCGAGGCGCTGGGCCAGGTGGGCGCCACGCGCGTCACCGACGTGCCGGACGGCCCGATGGCGCTGCGCACCCTGCAGGCCGGCTTCACGCCGAAGATCGACGTCGCCGTCCTCGACCTCGACCTGGGCGGCATGGACGGCCTGGAACTGCTGCGCGCGATCGCCGCGCTGAAATCGGACGTGCGGCTGATCGTCGTCGGCGCCCAGCCCGCGAGCGTGCTGTTCTCCGTCGAGAGCCTCGCGCAGGCGCACGGCGTCGATCTGCTGGGCACGATCGCCAAGCCCGTCACGAGCACGAAACTCAAGGCCTTGCTGGACAATTACCAGGTCCCGCGGCGCGCGTCGGCGCCGGCACCCGGCCCCAGCTTCACGTTCGCCGAGGTGGGCGTGGGCCTGCAGAAGCGCCAGTTCGAACCATTCTTCCAGCCCAAGATCGAGCTGGCGACGGGCCAGGTGAAGGGCCTGGAGACGTTCGCCCGCTGGCGCCATCCCGAGCACGGCGTGCTGGGACCGTCTTCCTTCATCGGTGCGCTGGAAGCGAACAACCGCATCGACTTCCTCGACTGGACGATGCTGGAGATGTCGGTGGAGCGGTGCCGCCGCTACCACGACCAGGGCATCCCGATCTCGATCTCGCTGAACCTGGCGCCGGAGACGCTGGCGCATCCGAACTTCATCCGCCAGGTGAGTTCGACGATGCAGCGCCACGGCGTGCTGCCGGATTACCTGACGTTCGAGATGACGGAAACGGCTATCCTCAGCTTCGACGCCGACTTCATCGAACGCCTCGTGCGGTTGCGCATGATGGGTTTCGGCCTCGCCATCGACGACTACGGCACGGGGCGCTCGAACCTGCAGATCCTCGCGCGCATCCCGTTCTCCGAACTCAAGATCGACCGTTCGTTCGTGGACGGCGCATCGAAGAAGCGCCCGCTGGGCACCGTGCTGAAATCCTGCCTCGGGCTGGCGCACAGCCTCGACCGCATGTCCGTCGCCGTCGGCGTGGAAACGCGGCAGGACTGGGATTTCCTGCAGGGGCTCGGGTGCACGTATGCGCAGGGCTACCACATCGCCAATCCGATGCCGGCCGACGAATTCCCCGGCTGGCTCGAGGATTGGCGGCATTTCTTCTGAATGTACCGCCATCCGTATCCCGGCTATCCGGGACGTGTGCTGGAAGGCCTGCTGAACGCCCCCAGCCTCGCGCGGCTGCGCCACGCGCTGCTGTCACGCCTGCCGTTTCCCGTGCTGCGGAGCGACGTGGCCGACGTCGTGTACGTGACATGGATGGTCGATGCGCGCGCGGCCGCGGCACTGCTGCCGGCCGGCCTGCGTGTCTGGCAACGCGGCGGCAGGACGCCCCTCACGGTGCTGACCTACCGGCACGGCCGTTTCGGCCCGGCACTGGCGGGGCCGTTGCGGCGTCTGTTCCCGTCGCCGTTGCAGAGCAACTGGCGGCTCTACCTGGACGGCCCGCTGCCGCCGGGCGCGCCGCCGCACACGGTCTGGTTCCTGGAAAACATGATGGACAGTGGCGCCTACGTGGCGGCCACGCGCCTGTTCAGCGACATCATGCGCACGCACCGGCCCGCGCGCTTCACGCACGGCCGCGCCGGGGACGGCTTTGCGACGCGCATCGAACCCGGCGCGGGCAGCGCACCCGCACTGGCGTACACGGTGGCGCCAGGCGCGCAGCCCGTGCTGCCGCCTGCCTTCGCCGCCGCGTTCGGGTCATGGGACGGTGCCGTGACGATGCTCGCCTGCCAGGATGCGGCGCTGGGCTGGTCGGCGCGGCTCGGGAAGCTCGTGCTGTCCCACATCGACCTGCCGATTCCGCTCGACGCGGTGCGGCCGCTCGTGCCGGCGGGCCCCGTCGCGTGTTCGCTGCTGGATGCACTGCCGGCCGACGGGGAGCCTTTGTGCTTCCTGGTGCCGCGGGTGCCGTTCCGGGTGTTGTCCGAAACGGTGCTGGCTTAATACTCCCGCCGGTCCGGCTTGATCTCTTGCAGGATGGTCGTCGCGATCTCCTCGATGGACTTGGTGGTCGACGACAGCCACCGGATCCCTTCGCGCCGCATCAGCTGCTCGGCCTCGTTCACCTCGTAGCGGCAATTCTCCAGCGACGCATACTTGCTGCCCGCGCGCCGTTCGTTGCGGATCTCGGACAGGCGTTCCGGCGTGATCGTCAGCCCGAAGATCTTGTGCTTGAACTGCGGCAGCGCCGACGGCAGCTTGTTGCGTTCGAAATCGTCCGGGATCAGCGGATAGTTCGCGGCCTTGATCCCGTACTGCATCGCGAGGTACAGGCTCGTCGGCGTCTTGCCCGAGCGCGACACGCCCACGAGGATCACGTCCGCGTCCGCCAGGTTCTTGTGCGACTGGCCGTCGTCGTGCGCCAGCGAGAAGTTGATGGCCTCGATGCGGTTCTTGTATTCCTCCGTGTCCACGACGTTGTGGATGCGGCCGATCGTGTGCGTCGACTTCATCCGCAATTCCTGCTCGAGCGGGGCGACGAAGGTCTGGAACAGGTCCATGTGCATGCCCTGCGCGGCGCGGATCACGGCGGACAGGTCATGTTTGACGAGGGTCGAGAACACGATGGGGCGCTGGTTGTCGGCAATCGCGGCGTCGTTGATGCGGCGGGCGGCCGCGTAGGCTTTGTCGATCGTGTCGATGAACGGGAGGCGGATCTGCCGGAAGCGCATCTCGAACTGGCTCAGCACCGCATGGCCGAACGTTTCCGCCGTGATGCCCGTGCCGTCGGAAACGAAAAAAACGGTGCGCGCGGCGCTCGGATTGGCTGGGGTGTTCGGAAGGGACATGATGTTTTTTAGACAGATAATGACAAAGTTGCAGCCCCTAGGGCTGTGAAACCCGGTCGTGCGCGGTAAAATGCTCGGCAACGGGTTGTTGGATTGTGCTGCACGACGCCAAGAATAACAAGAAATCCCCCGGAAACTCGACCAGCCTGCCGCGCGAAGCCGGCCTTGAGCACTCTTGCTCGGCCCGCCGCCGCTGCCTCGCCAGGCTCGTCCGTCCTCCGGCCGTCGGCCCATCCGCCGTACAGATTTCCATCATCAAAAAGGTGTTTTACCATGACTAACCTGTCGAATGCAGTACTGAAGGCGCCCGATCCCACAGCGGGCGGCGCGAGCGAAGCCGTCTACGTCGCCTCGTTCGAGAACCTGCGCATGACCGACGTCGAGTCGGTCGGCGGCAAGAACGCATCGCTCGGCGAGATGATCAGCCAGCTGGCCGAGGCCGGCGTGCGCGTGCCGGGCGGCTTCGCCACCACGGCCCAGGCCTTCCGCGACTTCCTGAACCACTCCGTCGACGGCGGCCCGTCGCTGGGCGAGCGTATCGCCAAGCGCCTGGAAGGCCTGGACGTGGACGACGTGCGCACGCTGGCCGCCAGCGGCGCCGAAATCCGCCAGTGGATCATTGACACCCCGTTCCAGCCGCGGCTGGAACAGGAAATCCGCGCGTTCTACGACCGCCTCGTCGCCGATTCGGACACGGAAGTGTCGTTCGCCGTCCGTTCGTCGGCCACCGCGGAAGATCTGCCGGACGCGTCGTTCGCGGGCCAGCAGGAGACGTTCCTGAACGTCGTCGGCATCGACAACGTGCTGGAAGCGATGAAGCACGTGTTCGCGTCGCTGTACAACGACCGCGCGATCTCGTACCGCGTGCACAAGGGCTTTACCCACGCCGAGGTCGCGCTGTCGGCCGGCGTGCAGCGCATGGTCCGTTCCGACACCGGCGCCGCCGGCGTCATGTTCACCATCGACACGGAGTCCGGCTTCCAGGACGTCGTGTTCGTCACCTCCAGCTACGGCCTGGGCGAGACCGTCGTGCAGGGCGCCGTCAACCCGGACGAGTTCTACGTGCACAAGCCGATGCTGGAACAGGGCAAGAAGCCCGT
>NZ_FMZS01000019.1 GCF_900101265.1 Massilia sp. PDC64 | reverse complement strand
GACGTGACCGGCTCGATCGTTCTGCCGGCCGACAAAGAGATGGTCATGCCGGGCGACAACGTGTCGATCACCGTCAAGCTGATCGCTCCGATCGCGATGGAAGAAGGTCTGCGCTTCGCAATCCGCGAAGGTGGCCGTACCGTCGGCGCCGGCGTGGTTGCCAAGATCATCGCCTAAGTAATATCTGCTGTACCTCCGGGCGGAACGATTCTGTTCCGCCCAACAATAGAGTGTTGCGCGACATACCCAAGTAGCGTATAATGCTCGATTCAACTAGAAGTTTTTGTAGGGGCGTAGCTCAATTGGCAGAGCGTCGGTCTCCAAAACCGAAGGTTGGGGGTTCGATGCCCTCCGCCCCTGCCACCGAATTCGGTGCCAGGCACCCGAAAGTAAATTAAGTATGTCTAATCAATCCGTGCAAACCGTCGGCACCTCGAACGACAAGTTCAAGGTCGCGCTGGCAGTGGTTGCTACGATTGCAGGCGTGGTCGGCTTTTTCATTCTGAAAGGCCAGAACAAACCAGCCCTGATGTGCGCAGGCGCACTCGTGGCTGGTTTGGCTATTGCCGTCCTGCTCTTGTGGACTTCCGCGACCGGCCGCGATTTCCTGAGCTTCGCGAAGGAATCCGTACGTGAAACGAAGAAGGTTGTATGGCCTACCCGCAAGGAAGCGACCCAGATCACCGCCGTGGTGTTCGGGTTCGTGCTGGTGATGGCAATTTTCCTGTGGGGCACGGATAAGATTCTTGAATTCCTGATGTACGACGTGATCCTGGGGTGGAAACAATAATGAGCGAAAACGTGCAGCAAGATAACGTGCCGGGCGATGTCCCGGCACAAAACGCTGATGCGGCGCCGCTGAGCACTCCGGTCAGCAACAAGCGCTGGTACGTCGTTCACGTCTACTCCGGCATGGAGAAGAGCGTGATGCGCGGCCTGACCGATCGCATCGAGCGTGCCGGCATGCAAGAACAATTCGGCCGCATCCTTGTGCCGACCGAAGAAGTGGTCGAAGTCAAGAACGGCAGCAAATCGGTGTCCGAGCGCCGCTTCTTCCCGGGTTATGTGCTGGTCGAGATGGAAATGACCGACGAGACCTGGCACCTCGTGAAGAACACGCCGAAAGTCACCGGCTTCATCGGCGGCAAGAGCAACAAGCCGACCCCGATTCCGGCGCGCGAGATCGACAAGATCATGCAGCAGGTCCAGGAAGGTGTCGAAAAGCCGCGGCCCAAGGTGCTGTACGAAGTGGGCGAGCAGGTGCGTATCAAGGAAGGCCCGTTCACCGACTTCAACGGCTCTGTCGAAGAAGTCAACTACGAAAAATCGAAGGTGCGTGTGTCTGTCACCATCTTCGGCCGCGCGACTCCGGTGGAACTGGAGTTCGGGCAGGTAGAGAAAGTCTAAAACGCCGAATCGGAGCGTCGCAGCAGCAAGGCGGAATCCGGTAAGAGGAGCTCCGCCAGATAAGAGTGGTACTGGTGGAGCGCTACCACTCATAATCGACACAGGAGCCAAACATGGCAAAGAAAATCGTCGGTTTTATCAAGCTGCAAGTGCCGGCTGGTAAAGCAAACCCGTCCCCCCCGATCGGCCCGGCCCTCGGCCAGCGCGGTCTGAACATCATGGAATTCTGCAAGGCCTTCAATGCCAAGACCCAGGGCATGGAACCGGGCATGCCGATTCCGGTCGTGATCACCGCCTTCGCGGACAAGTCGTTCACCTTCGAGATGAAGACCCCGCCGGCAACGTACCTGATCAAGAAGCTGTCGGGCGTTACCAAAGGTTCGGCCAAGCCGCACACCGACAAGGTCGGCACGCTGACCCGTGCTCAAGCTGAAGAAATCGCAAAAATCAAGCAGCCGGACCTGACCGCCGCTGACCTGGACGCTGCTGTGCGCGTCGTGGCCGGCTCGGCTCGTTCGATGGGCATCACGGTGGAGGGTATCTAATATGGCCAAGCTGTCCAAGCGCGTCAAAGAAATGAAAGCCAAGGTCGACCGTAACAAGGCCTACGCTTTCGACAACGCCGTCGCAATCGTCAAAGAATTCGCAACCGCCAAGTTCAACGAGTCGATCGACGTCGCCGTGCAACTGGGCGTGGATCCGAAGAAATCGGACCAGGTCGTTCGTGGTTCCGTCGTCCTGCCGGCTGGTACGGGCAAGGAAGTCCGCGTCGCCGTCTTCGCACAGGGCGACAAGGCCGAGCAGGCTAAAGCCGCCGGCGCCGACATCGTCGGTATGGAAGACCTGGCAGAGCGCGTCAAGGCCGGCGACATGCCGTTCGACGTCGTGATCGCTTCGCCGGACACCATGCGTATCGTCGGTACCCTGGGCCAGATCCTGGGCCCGCGCGGCCTGATGCCGAACCCGAAAGTCGGCACCGTGACCCCGGACGTGGCTGGCGCCGTGCGCAACGCCAAGGCCGGTCAGGTCCAGTACCGTACCGACAAGGCAGGTATCATCCACGCCACGATCGGCCGCAAGTCGTTCACCGACGAACAGCTGAAGACCAACCTGGTCGCGCTGATCGACGCCCTGAACAAGGCCAAGCCGGCTTCGTCGAAGGGTATCTACCTGCGCAAGGTCGCGATCTCGTCGACCATGGGCGCTGGCGTGCGTGTCGATCACGCTACCCTGGCTGCTTAATAGCAAAGAATTAAGTCCTCACAAAACATCGTGAGGCGGATCTTTGGGCTGGCGGGGTAACCCGCCAGGCAATCAAAGACCGTTGGGCCGAATGCAGCAGTCAGGCAGGAGGTTAATACATCACCCAACGCAGATGGCGAACCCGAACAAGTTTTGTAGTCGATGCTTTGTCGTACTTCTTAACTTCGGACGCCGTGTTCGAACCGATGCGGGGGACGTCCCTCACATCATTTAAGGAGATTGACCGTGGGTCTTAATCTGAATGACAAAAAGGTCGTCGTCGAAGAAGTTAGCGCGAAAGTAGCAACCGCGCAAACCATCGTCGTCGCCGAGTACCGTGGCATCCAGGTTAGTGCTCTGACGAAACTCCGTGCAAATGCTCGTTCGCAGGGCGTGTACCTGCGTGTTCTGAAGAACACGCTGGCTCGTCGCGCTGTCGAAGGCACCCAGTTCGCACCGCTGGCTGAGACCATGGTTGGTCCGCTGATCTACTCGATCTCGGACGACGCCGTCGCAGCCGCCAAGGTGATCAGCGACTTCTCGAAGACCAACGACAAGCTCGTGGTCAAGGGCGGTAACTACGCTGGCAAGAACCTGGATGTCGCTGGCGTGAACGCGCTGGCAAGCATCCCGAGCCGTGAAGTCCTCATCGCCCAGCTGCTGGGCGTCATGCAGGCTCCGGTGTCCGGCTTTGCACGAGTTCTGGCTGCCGTGGCAGCACAAAAAGGCGAAGGTTCCGCAGCTCCGGCAGAAGCCGCTGCAGCAGAATAAGCAAGCCTTTTTGCTCAAGTACTAATCACACATCAAATATTTGGAGTTTCAAATGGCAATTAGCAAAGAAGAGTTCCTGGACGCAGTTGGCGCAATGTCGGTCATGGAACTGAACGACCTGGTCAAGGCTTTCGAAGAGAAGTTCGGCGTGTCGGCAGCTGCAATGGCAGCACCGGCAGCTGGCGGTGCCGCTGGCGGCGCAGCAGCTGCTGCTGAAGAGCAGACCGAATTCAACGTCGTGCTGGCTGAAGTCGGCGCGAACAAGGTCGGCGTCATCAAGGCCGTCCGCGAAATCACCGGTCTGGGCCTGAAAGAAGCCAAAGACCTGGTCGATGGCGCACCGAAGACCGTCAAGGAAGCCCTGCCGAAAGCTGACGCTGAAGCCGCCAAGAAGAAGCTGGAAGAAGCTGGCGCCAAGGCCGAGCTCAAGTAATACATATGCAAAGGGCGCTGGAAACAGTGCCCCGCGCCGGAGTCAAAGCGCGCAGATCCCCGCCGGAAGGTGGGGTATGCGGCTTTGGCTCTTTTGTCGTCCCTACGACAAAACAAGCAGTATCCCTGGTTTTGGAAGCACTGCAGCACAGCATTATCGTAACACAGCAGCACCGGTTCCCAATCACCCGGCCGAATGCGGCGAGATTTGAGGCCTTGCATGTGGTGGCTTAACCACTGGCAATTCCTGAATTCTCATCCTTTCTGTCACTCACGGAGTGTCCATGCACTACTCATTTACTGAGAAGAAACGCATTCGCAAGTCGTTCGCGAAGCGCGCCAACGTTCACAACGTTCCCTACCTCCTCGCTACGCAGCTGGAGTCTTACGAGAATTTCCTGCAGGCGGACACTGGGCCCTCCGCACGCAAGAACGAAGGTCTGCAATCGGCTTTCACCTCCATCTTCCCGATCGTGTCGCACAACGGTTTTGCGCGCCTCGAGTTCCTCTCTTACGTGCTGGGTGACCCCGCTTTCGACGTCAAGGAATGCCAACAACGCGGTCTGACCTTCGCGTCGCCGCTGCGCGCCAAGGTGCGCCTGGTGATCCTGGACAAGGAATCGCCGACCAAGCCGGTCGTGAAGGAAATGAAGGAACAGGAAGTGTACATGGGCGAACTGCCGCTCATGACCGCCAATGGTTCGTTCGTGATCAACGGCACCGAGCGCGTGATCGTCTCGCAGCTGCACCGTTCGCCGGGCGTGTTCTTCGAGCACGACCGCGGCAAGACGCACTCGTCGGGCAAGCTGCTGTTCTCGGCACGTATCATCCCTTACCGCGGCTCGTGGCTGGACTTCGAGTTCGACCCGAAGGACATCCTGTTCTTCCGCGTCGACCGCCGCCGCAAGATGCCGGTGACGATCCTGCTGAAAGCCATCGGCATGACGCCGGAGCAGATCCTCGCGAACTTCTTCGTGTTCGACAACTTCAACCTGCGCTCGGAAGGCGCGGAACTGGAATTCGTGGCCGAGCGCCTGCGCGGTGAAGTCGCGCGCTTCGACATCGTCGATCCGAAGACCGGCAAGACCATCGTGACGAAGGACAAGCGCATCAATGCCAAGCATGTGCGCGACATCGAGAACGCCGGCATCACCTATATCTCGGTGCCGGAAGACTACCTGATCGGCCGCGTGCTGGCGAAGAACGTCGTCGACGGCGACACGGGCGAAATCATCGCCAACGCCAACGACGAGCTGACCGACGAACTGCTGGGCAAGCTGCGCGACGCCAACATCCAGACCATCCAGACGCTGTACACCAACGACCTGGACCAGGGTGCCTACATCTCGCAGACGCTGCGCACCGACGACACCGCCGACCAGACCGCGGCACGCGTCGCGATCTACCGCATGATGCGTCCGGGCGAACCGCCGACCGAAGAATCGGTGGAAGCGCTGTTCCACGGCCTGTTCTACAGCGCCGAGCGCTACGACCTGTCCGCCGTCGGCCGCATGAAGTTCAACCGCCGCATCGGCCGTGACGAACTGACGGGCGACATGACCCTGTCGAACGAAGACATCCTGGCCGTGATCAAGATCCTGGTCGAGCTGCGCAATGGCCGCGGCGAAGTCGACGACATCGACCACCTGGGTAACCGCCGCGTGCGTTGCGTGGGCGAGCTGGCCGAAAACCAGTTCCGCGCCGGCCTCGTGCGCGTGGAGCGCGCCGTCAAGGAACGCCTCGGCCAAGCCGAAGCGGACAACCTGATGCCGCACGACCTGATCAACAGCAAGCCGATCTCGGCCGCGATCCGCGAATTCTTCGGTTCGTCGCAGCTGTCGCAGTTCATGGACCAGACGAACCCGCTGTCGGAAATCACGCACAAACGCCGTGTCTCCGCACTGGGCCCGGGCGGCCTGACCCGCGAGCGCGCCGGCTTCGAAGTCCGCGACGTGCACCCGACCCACTACGGCCGCGTCTGCCCGATCGAAACGCCTGAAGGCCCGAACATCGGCCTGATCAACTCGCTGGCACTGTATGCCCGCCTGAACGAATACGGCTTCCTGGAAACGCCGTACCGCAAGGTCGAGAACAGCAAGGTCACCGACAAGATCGAATACCTGTCGGCGATCGAAGAAGGCCGCTACATCATCGCCCAGGCAAACGCGAAGATCGACGACGAAGGCACGCTGATCGACGAGCTGGTGTCCGCACGTGAAGCGGGCGAGACCATCCTCGTGTCGCCGGAACGCATCCAGTACATGGACGTGGCCCCGGGCCAGATCGTGTCGGTGGCGGCATCGCTGATTCCGTTCCTCGAGCACGACGACGCGAACCGTGCACTGATGGGCGCCAACATGCAGCGCCAGGCCGTGCCTTGCCTGCGTCCGGAGAAAGCCTTCGTCGGTACCGGCATCGAGCGCACCGTGGCGGTGGACTCGGGCACGACCGTGCAGGCGACCCGTGGCGGTATCGTCGATTACGTCGACGCCGGCCGCGTGGTGATCCGCGTGAACGACGAAGAAGCGCAGGCTGGCGAAGTCGGTGTCGACATCTACAACCTGATCAAGTACACCCGTTCGAACCAGAACACCAACATCAACCAGCGTCCGATCGTGAAAGTGGGCGATCGCGTGGCACGCGGCGACGTCATCGCCGACGGCGCGTCGACCGACCTGGGCGAACTGGCACTGGGCCAGAACATGCTGGTGGCGTTCATGCCGTGGAACGGCCTGAACTTCGAGGACTCGATCCTGATCTCGGAAAACGTCGTCAAGGATGACCGCTACACCTCGATCCACATCGAGGAACTGTCGGTCGTCGCACGCGACACGAAGCTGGGCCCTGAAGAGATCACCCGCGACATCTCGAACCTGGCCGAAAACCAGCTGGCTCGCCTGGACGAGTCGGGCATCGTCTACATCGGCGCCGAAGTGCAGGCCGGTGACGTGCTGGTCGGTAAGGTGACGCCGAAGGGCGAAACCCAGCTGACGCCGGAAGAGAAGCTGCTGCGCGCGATCTTCGGCGAGAAGGCATCGGACGTGAAGGACACGTCGCTGCGCGTGCCGTCGGGCATGGTCGGTACCGTGATCGACGTGCAGGTGTTCACCCGTGAAGGCATCGTCCGCGACAAGCGCGCCCAGCAGATCATCGACGACGAGCTGAAGCGCTTCCGTCTGGACCTGAACGACCAGCTGCGTATCGTGGAAGGCGACGCCTTCCAGCGTCTGGAGCGTCTGCTGGTCGGCAAGACCGTCAACGGCGGTCCGAAGAAGCTGGCGAAGGGTGCCGTGATCACCAAGGAATACCTGGACGACCTGGACAAGTTCCACTGGTTCGACATCCGTCCGGCCGACGACGAAACCGCCAACGCACTGGAGGCGATGAAGGAGTCGATCAACGAGAAGCGTCACCAGTTCGACCTGGCCTTCGAAGAGAAGCGCAAGAAGCTCACGCAGGGCGACGAGCTGCAGCCGGGCGTGCAGAAGATGGTCAAGGTCTACCTGGCCGTCAAGCGCCGCCTGCAGTCGGGCGACAAGATGGCAGGCCGCCACGGTAACAAGGGTGTGGTCTCGCGTATCGTGCCGGTGGAAGACATGCCGTTCATGGCCGACGGTACGCCGGCCGACGTCGTGCTGAACCCGCTGGGCGTTCCGTCGCGTATGAACGTCGGTCAGATCCTGGAAACCCACCTGGGTTGGGCAGCGAAAGGTCTGGGCCTGCGCCTGGGCGAAATGATCAAGGCCAAGGCCGAGACCGAGCAACTGCGCGCGTTCCTGGGCAAGATCTACAACGAAACGGGCAAGAAGGAAGACCTGGACAGCTTCAGCGACCAGGAAATCGTCGAGCTGGCGAACAACCTCAAGAACGGCGTGCCGTTCGCGACCCCGGTGTTCGACGGTGCGCACGAAGAAGAAATCCGCCGCATGCTGGACCTGGCGTTCCCGGACGAGATCGCGACCCACCTGGGCATGACTCCGTCGAAGAACCAGGTCACGATGTACGACGGCCGCACGGGCGAAGCGTTCGAGCGCAAGGTGACCGTGGGCTTCATGCACATGCTGAAGCTGCACCACCTGGTCGACGACAAGATGCACGCCCGCTCGACCGGTCCGTACTCGCTGGTGACGCAGCAGCCGCTGGGCGGTAAAGCCCAGTTCGGTGGCCAGCGCTTCGGTGAGATGGAGGTGTGGGCACTGGAAGCGTACGGCGCATCGTACGTGCTGCAGGAAATGCTGACCGTGAAGTCGGACGACGTGAACGGCCGTACGAAGGTGTACGAGAACCTGGTCAAGGGTGACCACGTGATCGACGCAGGTATGCCGGAATCGTTCAACGTGCTGGTGAAGGAAATCCGCTCGCTGGGTATCGACATCGATCTCGAGCGTAGCTGACACACCAGTATGTTGCTTGCCAAGCCGCATCGCACCGCATAGCGGGTCGATGCGGTACGCAAGCAGGATGTAAAGAATTCAATCACCCGGAGTGATAAATGAAAGCACTGCTCGATCTATTCAAGCAAGTTCAGCAAAACGAGAGCTTCGACGCCATCAAGATTGGCCTGGCGTCGCCCGAGAAAATCCGTTCGTGGTCGTACGGCGAAGTCAAGAAGCCGGAAACCATCAACTACCGTACGTTCAAGCCGGAACGTGATGGCCTGTTTTGCGCAAAAATCTTTGGTCCGATCAAGGACTACGAATGCCTGTGCGGCAAGTACAAGCGCCTGAAGCACCGCGGCGTCATCTGCGAGAAGTGCGGCGTCGAAGTCACCCTGGCGAAAGTCCGTCGTGAGCGCATGGGCCACATCGAGCTGGCCTCGCCGGTCGCGCACATCTGGTTCCTGAAGTCGCTGCCGTCGCGTCTGGGCATGGTCCTGGACATGACGCTGCGCGATATCGAACGCGTCCTGTACTTCGAAGCATACGTCGTGACCGATCCGGGCATGACCCCGCTGAAGAAGTGCCAGATCATGTCGGAAGACGACTACGCCGCCAAGTACGAAGAGTACGGCGACGACTTCACCGCATTCATGGGCGCCGAAGGCATCCGTGAACTGCTGCGCTCGATCGACATCGACCGCGAAGCCGAAGCCCTGCGCGTCGAGCTGAAGGAATCGAAGTCGGAAGCCAAGATCAAGAAATACGCCAAGCGCCTGAAAGTGCTCGAGGCGTTCCAGCGTTCGGGCATCAAGCCGGAATGGATGATCATGGAAGTGCTCCCGGTCCTGCCGCCGGAGCTGCGTCCGCTCGTCCCGCTGGATGGCGGCCGTTTCGCCACGTCCGACCTGAACGACCTGTACCGCCGCGTCATCAACCGTAACAACCGTCTGAAGCGCCTGATGGAACTGCGCGCTCCGGAAATCATTACGCGTAACGAGAAGCGCATGCTGCAGGAAGCAGTGGACTCGCTGCTGGACAACGGCCGTCGCGGCAAGGCGATGACCGGCGCCAACAAGCGTCCGCTGAAGTCGCTGGCTGAAATGATCAAGGGTAAGGGCGGCCGCTTCCGTCAGAACCTGCTGGGCAAGCGCGTCGACTACTCGGGCCGTTCGGTCATCGTGGTGGGTCCGCAGCTGAAACTGCACCAGTGCGGTCTGCCGAAGCTGATGGCCCTGGAACTGTTCAAGCCGTTCATCTTCAACAAGCTGGAACTGATGGGTCTCGCGACCACCATCAAGGCAGCGAAGAAGCTCGTCGAGCAGCAGGAACCGGTCGTCTGGGACATCCTGGAAGAAGTCATCAAGGAACACCCGGTGATGCTGAACCGTGCGCCGACGCTGCACCGTCTCGGTATCCAGGCGTTCGAGCCGGTCCTGATCGAAGGCAAGGCGATCCAGCTGCACCCGCTGGTCTGCGCGGCGTTCAACGCCGACTTCGACGGTGACCAGATGGCAGTCCACGTCCCGCTGTCGATCGAAGCACAGATGGAAGCCCGCACGCTGATGCTGGCCTCGAACAACATCCTGTTCCCGTCGAACGGCGAACCGTCGATCGTGCCGTCGCAGGATATCGTGCTGGGTCTGTACTACGCGACCCGCGAGGCGATCAACGCCAAGGGCGAAGGCATGCTGTTCCCGGACGTGTCGGAAGTCATCCGCGCGTACGACAACAAGGAAGTCGAACTGGCGACCCGTATCACCGTGCGTATCGTGGAATACCCGAAGAACCCGGTCACCGGCGAATTCGAGCAGACCCTGACCCGCTACGAGACGACGGTCGGCCGTGCGATCCTGTCCGAGATCCTGCCGAAAGGCCTGCCGTTCTCGGTGCTGAACCGCGCGCTGAAGAAGAAGGAAATCTCGAAGCTGATCAACACGTCGTTCCGCAAGTGCGGCCTGCGTGCGACCGTCGTGTTCGCCGACAAGCTGATGCAGTCGGGCTTCCGTCTCGCAACGCGCGCCGGTATCTCGATCGCCGTGGACGACATGCTGATCCCGGACGTCAAGAAGACCCTGATCTCGACCGCCGAAGCGGAAGTGAAGCAGATCGAGCAGCAGTACGCCTCGGGTCTGGTCACCGCCGGCGAGCGTTACAACAAGGTCGTCGACATCTGGGGCAAGACCTCGGACGAAGTGGGCAAGGCGATGATGGACCAGCTGAAAGTGGAGCCGGTCACGAAGCGCGACGGCACGCAAGGCACGCAAGAGTCGTTCAACGCCATCTACATGATGGCCGACTCGGGCGCCCGTGGTTCCGCAGCCCAGATCCGTCAGCTGGCCGGTATGCGCGGCCTGATGGCGAAGCCGGACGGCTCGATTATCGAAACGCCGATTACCGCGAACTTCCGCGAAGGCCTGAACGTGTTGCAGTACTTCATCTCGACGCACGGCGCCCGTAAAGGTCTGGCCGACACCGCGCTGAAGACGGCAAACTCGGGTTACCTGACCCGTCGTCTGGTCGACGTGACGCAGGACCTGGTCGTGACGGAAGACGATTGCGGCACCTCGAACGGCACGCTGATGAAGGCGATGGTCGAAGGCGGTGAAGTGATCGAAGCCCTGCGCGACCGTATCCTGGGCCGCGTGGCCGGTACCGACATCGTCAATCCGGAAACGCAGGCGACCCTGTACGAAGCCGGCACGCTGCTGGACGAAGACATGGTCGAAGAGATCGAGCGTCTGGGCATCGACGAAGTCAAGGTCCGTACGCCGCTGAACTGCGACACCCGTTATGGCCTGTGCGCGAAGTGCTACGGCCGTGACCTGGGCCGCGGCCTGCTGGTGAACTCGGGCGAAGCCGTCGGTGTGGTGGCAGCGCAGTCGATCGGTGAGCCGGGTACCCAGCTGACCATGCGTACGTTCCACATCGGTGGTGCGGCATCGCGTGCGGCAGTGGCATCGTCGGTCGAAGCCAAGTCGAACGGTACGGTCCGCTTCACGGCGACCATGCGTTACGTGACCAACGGCAAGGGCGCCCAGATCGTCATTTCGCGTTCGGGCGAAGTGCTGATCACGGACGACCACGGCCGCGAGCGCGAGCGTCACAAGGTGCCGTACGGCGCGACCCTGGCTGTCCAGGACGGCATGACGGTGAAAGCCGGTACGCCGCTGGCAACGTGGGACCCGCTGACCCGTCCGATCATTACCGAGTACGCCGGTACGATCAAGTTCGAGAACGTGGAAGAGGGCGTCACCGTCGCTCGCCAGGTGGACGAGGTCACCGGCCTGTCGACCCTGGTCGCGATCGACCCGAAACGCCGCGGCTCGGGCAAGGTCAACCGTCCGCAGGTCAAGCTGCTCAACGCCGAAGGTCAGGAAGTCAAGATCGCCGGCACCGAGCACGCCGTGACGATCGGCTTCCAGGTCGGCGCACTGATCATGGTGAAGGATGGCCAGCAGGTGTCGGTGGGTGAAGTGCTTGCACGTATCCCGACCGAATCGCAGAAGACCCGTGACATTACCGGTGGTCTGCCGCGCGTTGCCGAGCTGTTCGAGGCCCGTTCGCCGAAAGATGCCGGCATGCTGGCGGAAGTCACCGGTACGGTCGCATTCGGTAAAGAGACCAAGGGCAAGCAGCGCCTGGAAATCACCGACATGGACGGCAACAAGCACGAGTTCCTGATCACGAAGGACAAGCAGGTGCTGGTGCACGACGGCCAGGTGGTGAACAAGGGCGAGATGATCGTGGACGGCCCGGCCGATCCGCAAGACATCCTGCGCCTGCTGGGTATCGAAGCACTGGCCCGCTACATCGTCGACGAAGTGCAGGACGTGTACCGTCTGCAGGGTGTGAAGATCAACGACAAGCACATCGAGGTGATCGTTCGCCAGATGCTGCGTCGTGTGCAGATCACCGATGCCGGCGACACCGACTACATCGTCGGCGAGCAGGTGGAGCGTTCGGAACTGCTGGAAGAGAACGACCGCGTGACCGCGCTGGGCAAACTGCCGGCGCAGTACGAAAACGTGCTGCTGGGTATTACCAAGGCATCGCTGTCGACTGACTCGTTCATCTCGGCCGCATCGTTCCAGGAAACCACCCGCGTGCTGACCGAAGCGGCGATCATGGGCAAGCGCGACGGTCTGCGCGGCCTGAAGGAAAACGTCATCGTCGGCCGCCTGATTCCGGGCGGTACCGGTCTGGCATTCCACCGCGCCCGCAAGGAGAAAGAGCAGTGGGAAGCGGAAGAGCGCGCAGCGCTGCTGCAGCAGGAGAAGGCCAACATGGCTGCCGAGCTGCAGGCGATGGAAGACCAGCAGCAGGCTGCTCAGGCGGAGCACCACGGCGACGGCGAGTGATCGCGGAAGTCGTAAGCTGATGAAAACGGCACCTTCGGGTGCCGTTTTTTTTTGCCTCGTGCGGCCTTAGCGCGCGGTTGCGCGCAGCGTGTGCACGGTCGAGAAGACGACGGCCTTCGCTTCAGCGCATGTCATCGCGGCCAGCTGGCGCAGGTCGCGATTCCTGCCCGCTTCCTGCGCCACGAGATAACCGAGGTAATAACCGCGCCGCCGCGGCAGCGCGTCGCTCCCGCGCATCAGGAACAGGTCGGCATAGGTCTGTTCATCGTCCTTGTCGAGCGCGCTTTCCAGTTGCGCCAGCGCCGCCGGGAGGACGGCGCGCGTGCGCGTCGCCATGTCGTCGGGCAAAGCGAGCAGCAATTCCTTGTCGTTGGCGGCCGGATTCATCGTCTTCGAGACATAGGTCGCTAATCCTTCGATCCACAATGCCGGCCACACGCCGCGTCCCGCGCATTCCTGGACGCGGGGCAGGTGATAGTGGTGGAAGAGTTCATGGTGGAAGAATGCGCTCTCGTCGCCGTTTCCATGCACGGTCACCATGCGGTCGATGCCGAAGATGAAGGCCGGTTTGCCGTCGATGACGCGCATGCCGCCGTCCATTTCGCCCAGCGAGTGCAGCACATAGATGTCGTCGGGCGGCTGGAAATCCGGGAAGACCGCCTGGAACGATGCCATGTACCCGGGCAGTTCCGCGCCGAACCGTTGTGCCTTCCGGACGTACTCGGTCCGGATCGCCGGGAACTCCCTGAGCGCGGTGAAGATGCGTTCGTCGTACTGCGCCGGCGTCAGGAAACTCTGAAAACGCTCGGCCTTGTAGAACGCGGGGAAGGTGGACGCCACGGCTGTCTTGAATCGGGCGACCTGCTCCGCGGGCGGACGGTCGTGATTGGCATCCCAGAAATCCACGAAGGCGAGGGCGCCGTTATGGAGACGAGGCGGCGCCGCAAACGCCGGCATCGATAAGACGACTGCAAGAACACACGAGAGGAAACGCATGACGACTCCCATGAAGGTAATGTCGTCATCCTCCCATGTGTGTATGCAATATGGCAACTCAGTGCTGGACAATGTTCGTCCAGTTGCCCGAGCCCGTCTGGTTGACGTTCGCCACATAGCCTGCGCCGGCCTGGCTGACCGTCGCGGTATTGGTGTTGCCAATCTGCGCAATCGCGGCCGTGTTGCCGGCACCGGTCTGGATCACCCTGGCCAGGTTATCGTTGCCGACCTGGTTGATGTCGGCGACATGGCCGTCGCCGGTCTGGCTGACGTCGGCACTGTTGCCCGTCCCCTCCTGCCGGATCGTGATCGCGTCATCCCAGCCGTCGTTCTGCGTCGTGCTCGCGCTGTTCAGGGTGCCGTTCTGTACGATGTCCGGGCCGCCCGCGACCATGTTGTTGGCGACCACGGCTACAGTATTCCCATCGCCCGTCTGCGCGATCGTCGGACCGCGAAACGTGGCGCCCCGCTGGCTGACCGTCAACCTGTTGCCCGTGCCGGTCTGGGACGCCTGGATATTCGTATCGGCGCTGCCGATCTGCTCCACGCGGGCAAAGTTGCCGCTGCCGTTCTGGTCGATGGTGACAGGGCTCGTCGTGACGATGGATTGTGTGATCGCGGCATCGTTCCCGTTCCCGCGCTGTGTGATCCGGGCGTCGGCCTGGCCGAACACCCTCACGCCGTCCTGCGTGATCCCCGCATTGTTGCCCGTGCCGTTCTGGCTGACCACGGCGGTCACGCCGGAGTTGGTGTCGCGCTGGAAGATGCCGCCGCTCGTGGCGCCGGGGCCGCCCACGTGGTTGTCGTTGCCGACCTGCGTGATCGATGCGCTGGTCATGTCGCCCGGTGCCAGGCCGACCTGTTCCGCGGATGACGTGTTGCCATTGCCCTGCTGTGTGACCGTGATGGTCTGGCTCGACGCGACATGGCTGGCGCAGGCCAGGATCGCGCCGATGGCGAGTGCCGAAAGTCTGGATTTCATGAGTTTGCTCCTCGAGTATCAGTGCTGGTAGACGTTCGACGAATTGCCCGAACCTGTCTGGTTCACATTGGCGACATAGTCGGCTTGTCGAACCTGGGTTACCGTCGCGCTGTTGCTGTTGCCAATCTGGGCAATCGAGGCCCTATGGAGCCCGTCGGCCTGGGTCACGCTGGCAAGGTTGTAGTTGCCCTTCTGGCTGATGTCTGCATAGCCGGCGCCCGACTCGCTTGCGTTGACAACGTTACCGACACCCTGTTGTGAGAGGGTGAGCATGCTATCGGTGTCGATCAGGACGCTCGCGTTGTTCATGCTGCCGTCCTGGGTGATGCTGGCGCCGGGGCCAAGGACATTGTCTGCGAAGATCGAGACGGTATTCCTGTCACCGGTCTGGCTCACCTCCGGTCCGCCGTGCGAGCTGTTCAAGTGATCCACCGAGGCCGTGTTGCCGGTACCGTTCTGCGTGATGCGGAGCGATGCATCGCCGCTGCCGACCTGCCGCAGGCGGGCGAGGTTGCCGCTGCCGTTCTGGTCGACGTTGATATAGTTGGACACCGCGTCCGTCTGCGTGATCGCGGCATCGTTCCCGTTGCCTCGCTGTGTGATCCGGGCCTGGACCGGCGGCGGATTCGGTCCGGGCCTGCCGTCTTGTGTGATACCCGCATTGTTGCCCGTCCCGGTCTGGCTGACCACTGCAATCGCGCCATACGGAAAAACGTTCTGGAAAATGCCGCCGCTCGTGGCACCGGGACCGCCGACATGGTTGTTATTCCCGATCTGCGTGATCGATGCGGTAGTGGCCGACGGATCGAAGATCGGGACAGGCGCTGGCGTGACCTGCTCCGCGGACGCCGTGTTGCCATTGCCCTGCTGCGCGACCGTGATGGTCTGGCTGGCCGCGACGTGGCTGGCGCAGGCCAGGATCGCGCCGATGGCGATTGCCGAAAGTCTGGATGTCATGAGGTTGCTCCTCAAGTATCAGTGCTGGTTGACGTTGGACCAGTTGCCCGAGCCGGTCTGGCTCACGTTGGCGACATAGTCGACGGACGGGCCGGACTGGCTCACCGTCGCCCAGTGGCCGTTGCCGCTCTGGGCAATCGACGCCTGCTTGTTACCGCCGGATTGGGTCAGGCTGGCGAAGTTGTCGTTGCCGGCCTGGTTGATGTGCGCGGAATTGGAGTAGCCGTACTGGTTCGCATCGGCGCGATTGCCCGTGCCCTGCTGATCGATCCAGATATGCGAATCGCCACCGTCGCCCTGGACCGTGTTGGCACTGTTCGTGGCGCCGTTCTGCACGATCGTCGGCGCGCTGGCCGCCACGTCGACCATGGTCACCGTTGCGCTGTTGTCCTGGCCGTTCTGCGTGACATCCGGGCCCGTGTATCCGACATGGGCCTCCTCGATCGTCAGCCTGTTGCCGGTGCCGGTCTGTCTGGTCTGCACACCCGTATCGCCGCTGTTGAGGAACATGTGGATGCGGGCGACGTTGCCGGTGCCGGCCTGGTCGACGGTGATAGGGGTTGAAAAGAGGTCTTGCTGGCGGATCGTCGCATCGTTCCCGTTGCCTTGCTGGGTAATCACGGCTTCGACCGGCGGCGAGTTTCCTCCGAGCCTGCCGTCCTGCGTGATGGCCGCGTTGTTGTCCGATCCGGTCTGGCTGACCGTCGCACGCGCGCCGCCCCGTGGGGCAAGGATCTGGTAAATGCCGCCGCTCGTGGCGCCGGGACCGCCGACATGGTTGTTGTTCCCGATCTGCGTGATCGATGTGGTGGTGGCGGACGGGAAGGGGACCGGCTCGGGCGTCGTATTCACCTGCTCCGCGGCTGCGGTGTTGCCGCTGCCCTGCTGCGTGACCGTGATGGTCTGGCTCGACGCAACCTGGCTGGCGAAGGCCAGGCCGATACCGAGTGCGATGGTCGAGAGTGCGAGTTTCATGAAGTGCTCCTCGAAGTGGACAGGGGCGGATTGAAAAGCGATTCAGCGGCCCCTAATGCTGAACGATGGTGGCCGACTTGCCGTTGCCGTACTGGGTGATGCGCGCATAGCCGTGCTGGCCGTACTGTTCGATGCGGGCGGTGTTCAGGGTGCCCTGCTGGTCGATGCCGGCGCGGTTGCCTGCGCCCGCCTGCAAGATGCTGGCCGTGTTCCCCTGGCCGCTCTGCCGCACGACGGCTTCGTTGTCCAGGCCCGTTTGCAGCAGGCTGGCGCCGTTGTCGCTGCCCGCTTGCGACACCGATGCCCGGCTTGGCGCGGCGGGCAGGGATGCCGCCACGATGCCGGCGGACCGGGGCCCCGCGAGCGGCGGATCGAGTTCGGACGGTGCAAGATCGCCCGCGCGGGCGCCCGCGAGCATGCCTGCCACGAGCAGCAGGCCGCAGGCGCCGGACCGCAGCGCGTTCATGGCGCTCTCCCCGCGGTGGCCAGGTAGCGCCGCAGCACCGGATTCGTCATCCCGGCGTCGTCCTGCAGCGCCCAGTTCCCGGCTCGTATGCCCTGCGCGATCAGATGGACGACGGCGGCCTCGATCGCCTCGCCGACGCACAGCTGCGTGGGCTCGTTGCGGGTCGTGCCGGCCTCGAATTCCGCTAGGTCCTTCACGTTGACGAACTTGAAGACGCTCGGATGCAGCTCGTACGAATAAATCGTCTTGGTCGTCGACACGCTCTGCAGGATCTGGCCGCCGCGGATGTCGACCGTGCGCAGATTGACCGTCACCTGGTCGACCCGGTACTGGGTGCTCATCCCGATGCCCAGGAAGCGCGCGCCCACGCCGCCGGTGCGCACGTTGCTCTCGTAGGCGACGACGCCGCCCTCGATGAGGACCGACGCCGCCAGCAGGGGCGGGATCTGCACGGGCGGCGTCCCGGCCGGCTGCGGCATCTCCAGCGCACGCACGATCTTGCGTTCGGTGAGCAGGTTCTGCAGGTTCTCCCGTTCCACCGGGATGAACCAGCCCGAGTCCTGCAGCGCCCGGATCAGCATCGACGACGCACCCTGCGTCACCGCGGTGGAAAAGGAGCTGTCCGGCGCCGGCTTGTACTGGCCGGTCTGGTCGCGGATGCCGTACACGGCCACGGCGATCTTGCCCTTCGGCGCCGGCAGGGCCAGCAGGTCGCGCGTGATGGCGGTGTCGGGCGTCAGCTGGGCATTGTCGCGCACCGTCGAGGGCACATGGGCGCATCCGACCAGCGCACACAGCAGTGCCAATGCGATCAGCCGCGCGCTCATTGCCCCACCTCGAACGATGTGACGGCGCCGGTCGTCTTGTCCGTGGTGGTTACGCGCAGCAGCCCGCCGCCCAGGTCGGTCACCGTGATCACGAAGTTCTCGGTCGAAAACGTCCCCGGCAACAGCTTGCCGTCCGTTCCCATCAGCTTCGACGTCGCGGCGGAAGCGAGCTGGCTCAGCATCATGCGCTCGAGCGTCTGGTTGAACTGCTGGAGGGGTGACTGGTTCAGCGGCGACGAGGCGCCGAGGCCCGTCAGACCATGCTTGTTGGTCGCCGACGCCGCACCGAGTAGGCCCGGACCATTGGAGGGTGCGCCGCCGAAGTTCGGATTGACCGGCACGTAGACCAGTTCGGAAGCACACGCGGCGGCGCCCCAGAACGCGAGGCTGCAGGCGACAGGCAGGGACAGTCGGTGGGACATGGCTCACTCCTTCATGCGGGTCAGAATTCGTCGGGGGCGAGGTCGGCATCGAGGATGAGCGTGCGTTGGCGCTCGACGTCGAGGATGGCCTGGTAGGCGCTCTCGGCGGCGTTCTCGCCCAGCGCCTTCAATGCCGTACGCGCGGGCGGCAGCTGCACCTGGAGCACGCGGCGCGGGCCGTATTCAACCCAGACCTGCGTGCCCCAGCGCGCCGAGGGGCGCTCGCGGATGGCGATCGTGTAGCGGTCGCTGCCCGGCTTGTCGAGCCAGGCAGCCATGAAGGAACGGCAGAATTCATGACCCGCCACCGTGATGGGCTGGCTCGTCACGATGCCCCAACCGTCCGGATCGGAGGCGCGCGCGGGCTGTGCGGCGGCGCAGGCGAGCGGGTACGTGGCGGCCAGGGCCAAGCACGTGAAGTGGCGGGCAATCCGAAACATCTGCAACCTTTATTGCTTAAGAGTTATAAAATATGCAATAACGATGGATGCAGTGTATAGGGTGGACGAGCCCGGTCCATGAGCATCCTCAGAGATGCGTAGTTTCGGTTTTTCTGATATCCGCTACATCGTCGACGAAGTGCAGGACGTGTACCGTCTGCGGGGTGTGAAGATCAACGACAAGCACATCGAGGTGATCGTTCGCCAGATGCTGCGTCGTGTGCAGATCACCGATGCCGGCGACACCGACTACATCGTCGGCGAGCAGGTGGAGCGTTCGGAACTGCTGGAAGAGAACGATCGCGTGACCGCGCTGGGCAAACTGCCGGCGCAGTACGAAAACGTGCTGCTGGGTATTACCAAGGCATCGCTGTCGACCGACTCGTTCATCTCGGCCGCATCGTTCCAGGAAACCACCCGCGTGCTGACCGAAGCGGCGATCATGGGCAAGCGCGACGGTCTGCGCGGCCTGAAGGAAAACGTCATCGTCGGCCGCCTGATCCCGGGCGGTACCGGTCTGGCGCTCCACCGCACCCGCAAGGAGAAAGAACAGTGGGAAGCGGAAGAGCTCGCAGCGCTGCTGCAGCAGGAGAAGGCCAACATGGCTGCCGAGCTGCAGGCGATGGAAGACCAGCAGAATGCTGCGGCTTCGGTCGAGCAGCAGCATGGCGATGGCGAGTGATCGCGGATATCTTATCTTAATTAGCTAGCAAAACGGCACCTTCGGGGGGCTTTTTTTTACTCTTATTTTGAGCATCCTTTCCTTGCCACACAAGAAACTTTCTTATACACTAATCTTGCCAAGATTCAATAATTTGATCAAATCCAATGCTTGGTGCGCCAGAGAACTGACGTAATTGTTTCCTTCGATATTTCATCAAAGTGCGTCAAGAAAAACATCTTTTACTCTGCTTAACGCAGTAAAGATTTTTAACCATTTGCTGAGCGATATAGAGGCACTTCTCTGTTACTGCGCATTGCAAATAATTTGCTAAATTGTTCTGCCTTTAAATTTGCTAGGATATCTATGTCAGCGAGTTGGAAAACGCTAGAGTACTACGTCCGCCACATTGCCGAAGTAATGTGGGAAGTTCCTTTTCTACCAGAAAGGATAGATGGAGTAAATTTCGACGCAATTGGAAGAGTATCTGATGAAGAAATAATCGTGCTCGAGATTACGGAGGAGCATAATCTCGATAAGGTAAGAAACGATGCGGCAAAAATCCTCGCATTCAAAATGCGTATGGCGGCGCAATCGATAGTCGTTAGAGCCTTCATCGTATTGAAAGGTGAGCCAACGCCGGGAATGGTTGATATTGGGAAGCCCGATAAAATAAGGGTAATGTCAGCAGCCTCATTTTCTCAGCAGGCCTTCGACTTTAAGAATTATGTCTCTACCCGCTTGGCGGGAACATTCGGCAGTTCTATCGACCCAATAACCGGAAAACCAGATCCCAATAGCTATATTCCAGTAAGTTACATTTCACATTCCGGAAAATCGCTTTCAGTCTCAGATGTTTGTGTGAAATTAGCCAGGAAAAATCGAATAGTTCTCTTGGGTGAGTATGGTACCGGCAAGAGTCGTTGTGTGAGAGAGGCATTTAATGTTCTGTCATCAAGTTTTGAGGATGCATCTGCTTATCCTTTGGCGATAAATCTTCGCGAGCACTGGGGCGCACAATCCGGTGTAGAAATAATTTCTGGTCATTTTAGTAGGCTTGGACTGTCTGGCTCAGTAGATCGAGCAATGAAGTTGCTGCGAAATGGAAGTATCTTGTTGCTACTCGACGGGTTTGATGAAGTTGGTACGCAAACCTTTGGAAATAGCGAAGAGCGACGAGCATCTATTCGGAAGCACGCCTTAAGTGGTGTAGCAGATCTTTTGAGTCTTTCTTCAGGTGGTGCGCTGATAACGGGGCGGCCTCACTATTTCGATGATAATGGGGAACTGCTGAGAGCTCTAGGCTTATCTTTGCGCGATCCCAATACGTCAATTATTGAATGCCGACAGGAATTTGAGAAAGATCAGGCAGATGCTTATCTCGCAGCGCTTGGAATTGCTTCTACGACGCCGGAATGGCTTCCAAAGAAACCATTAATGTTCCAGATCATCGCATCAATGGAGCCGCAAGACGCAGAAAAAATTCTGAAGTCTCATGCCGGTGAAATAGGATTCTGGGGCCAGTTTATTGACACAGTCTGCATTCGAGAGTCCCGAATGCATCCCTCAATAGAGGCTGATACTGTAAGAAATGTGTTGGGATATTTGGCGCGCTTTACTCGCGTTAGTGATCGAGAACTCGGGCGTTTAACGCCTAAGCATATTCAAGAAGCATACGAGCTCGCAACTGGATATGCGCCAGATGAGTCCGGCAATTTGATGCTTTCGAGACTTTGCACGTTAGGACGTATTGAACCAGAGTCGCCTGATCGTCAATTCGTCGATCCCTATATTGTTCAGCTTCTTTTTGCGGATTCAGTAGTTGATGATATTTTAGATAAGAACCATGAGATATTAACTCACGATTATAAACAGCCACTCTTGCCGCTCGGGCTGCACTTTTTGGCTCAATGGATAGAGACTTATGACTTCGAAGCCGAATGTCTGGCTTTTATTCATAGAGATAGTTTGGCCCGAAATGCGCAAATATTAGGTGAGTTGGTTACCTCATTGTTACTCATCTCAGGTGACTCTCTGGATTTTGGGGGGACCAAAATAGCTGGAGCAGAGCTCTGCTTGCTTGAGCTAGGTAACCGAGAAATAACCAACATTGAGTTCTCGGATGGGATCCTTCACCGTTTATCCATGTCGAATTGTTTGGTTGGTCACGAAAGCAGGGTTATTATTCGTAACATGGATATTTTGAGAATTAGTGGGTTGTCGTCCGTGTCAGCGATCCCTACATGGGTTGTAGATAGCAACGTGAAGACTACTGATAACGTTTCGAGCTCAAGTCGAATTAAATCTAGTCCACTCCCGGCATCTCAAAAGTTGTTTCTGTCTGTAATCCATAAAATATTTTTCCAACGAGGTGGCGGTCGAAAGGAAAACTCATTATACAAAGGCGGATTTGGTCAGAGTTTTGATCGGAAAATTATCGACCAAATTTTACATAAGCTCGTCTCCGAGGGTGTAATTGAGGAAAGTAAAGATTCTTCCGGTCGTATCTATAATCCGAAAAGGGAGTTTACGGCGCGAATGCAGGCAATTAGAGATCAATTGTCCTTGTCTAAAGATCCTTTATGGTTAGATGTTGCTCTGATAAAGAGTCGTTAAATAAAATTAGTATTAATTTTCCTATGATGGTCGTGCAGCCCACTAAATATTCTTGCCCGACGTTTCAATAATGAAGCTAAAATTTCTGTTCCGGCTACTTCGATTTTTGGCTCGTTTGGCTGAGTTGTATTTATGAATCATCGTAGAGTCCGGCCGACCTGAAAATCTCAAAGTCTATTGGGAGTTGCGGGTCGGTCGCAACGATTATTAACCTACAAAAGTGCTACTATCAAACACTTTGCTTTCTGCCACCTCAGCGAGAGGAAGGCAGCATTTCCCCTTGTGAACTTCGCAATATAATCTCATAACCGACATTTTTTCTGTTATTCGTGGATGACCGCCAGCTTTCCGAAATGACGAGAACCGGCGGACAGCTCTGCATGAGCAAGAGCCGACTCCTCGATCCCAAATCTTCGATCAACTACCGGCACGATGCGGTTGGCCTCGATGGCCCGCACCGCCTCCGCCAGGTCCGCCACGGATCCCGTGCTGTTGCCCACCACGCGCAAAGCCTTGCCGATGATGGGGAACAGATTGACCGACGTCGTCGCGCCGGACAGGAACCCGACCGTGAACACGGTGCCGCCCATCGCCGCCGCGTGCAGCGAGCGCTCGAATGTCGCGTCGCCGACCGTCTCGACGACGAGGTCGGCGCCCCGGCCGCCCGTGATCTCCAGCACGGCCTTGTCCCAGTCCGGCGTGGCGCGATAGTTCACGAGGTGATCGGCCCCCAGCGCGCGTCCACGCTCCAGTTTCGCATCGGATGACGACACGAGGATCACGGTTGCCCCGCTCGCCTTGGCGAACTGCAGCGCGAACAGGCTCACGCCGCCCGTGCCGAGGATGACGACCGTCGATCCGGGCCGTACGGATGCCGAGCGCACCGCATTCCACGCCGTCGTGGCCGCGATGGGCAAGGTGGCGCCCTGGGCGAAATCGAGGTGGTCCGGCAGCCGCACGACGCTGCGCGCCGGCACGGCCACGTATTCCGCCAGCGACCCGGGCCGCGTGATGCCGCGCATGGCCGCGATCCGCTCCGGGCGCATCGGCCCGTCGAGCCAGTCCGGCATGAAGTGCGGGACCACCCGGTCGCCGATCGAGGCACCGGTCACGTCCGCGCCCAGCGCGACGATCTCGCCGGCACCGTCGGCGACGGGCACCAGAGGCCAGGTCGGGCCCGGAAAGTTCCCTGTTGCGACGGCGACGTCGATGTAGTTCAGCGCAGCCGCGCGCAGGCGGATGAGGACCTCGCCCGGCCCCGACTGCGGATCGGGCAGCGACGTGCGGCGGAAGGCGGTCAACGACGGTTCGACAAGCTGGATGGCGTACATGGGTTGGCTCCTGTGAAATGAGGCCCTCAGTGTGATTGCCAACGGAAAGACGATAAACTGGGCTTTTCTTGCAACATTTCCAACCAGGACTTGCGAATGGATCTGCTGGACAGCATGAAGGTCTACGTGCTCACCGTCGAGAAGGGCAGCCTCAGCGCGGCCGCGGACGTGTGCGGCATGTCGGCGACGATGGCCGGCAACCACGTGCGCGCGCTCGAGCAGCGGCTCGGCATGCAACTGATGCACCGCACGACGCGGCGCCAGCACGTGACGGCGTTCGGCGAGGAGTATTACGCGCGCTGCAAGGAGATCCTGCGGCTCGTGGCGGAGACGGACGCCCAGGCGCACACGATGCGGCTCGCGCCCGCGGGCACGTTGCGCGTGAGCGCGCCCGTCACGTTCGGCACCGAGGCGCTGGCGCCGGTGCTGTCCGATTACCTGGCACGCTATCCGCAAGTGGATGTCGAACTGGATATTTCCGATCGCTTCGTCGACCTGATGGAAGACGGCTACGAGGCCATCATCCGCGTCGGCCAGTTGCCGCCGGATGCGAACGTCGTCGCCCGGCCGCTGGCGCCGTACCGGCTGATGCTGTGCGCGTCGCCCGACTACCTTGCGCGGCGCGGCGTGCCGGCGACCCCGGCCGACCTGGCCAAACACGACTGCCTCGCGTTCGGTGCCGCCAGCATCCACCAGTGGCGGTTCCAGCACGACCACGACGTCTGCCAGGTGCCCGTCAACGGCCGCGTCAGGATCAACAACGGACAGGCTTTACGGACTGCGGCCTTGCAGGGACTCGGCATCGTGCTGCAGCCGACGATCCTGCTCGAGGCCGACGTGCGGGCAGGGCGGCTCGTCCAGCTGTTCCCCGAGTACGGCCTGCCGGAGCGGCCCATGCACATCGTCTACCTGCCGGACCGGTATCGCTCGCCGAAGCTGCGCAGTTTCATTGATTTCATCGTCGAACGATTCGGAGAACCGACCCCATGACCGCACTGCTCATCATCGACATGCAAAAAGGCATGCAGAGCCCCACGCTGCCGTCCCGGAACAACCCGCAGGCGGAAGCCAACATCGCGCGCCTGCTGGCCGCGTGGCGGGAACGCGGAGAGCCCGTCGTCCTCGTGCGCCACATCAGCCGCTCGCCAACGTCGGTGTTTGCTCCGGGCCAGAGCGGCGCCGAGTTCCAGGAAGCGTTCGTGCCGCTGGCGCACGAGCACGTCGTCGAAAAGAACGTGCCGGATGCGTTCATCAATACGGGGCTCGAGCGGTGGTTGCACGCACGCGGCATCCGCGACGTCGTCATCGCGGGCGTGAGCACGAACAATTCCGTCGAGGCGACGGCGCGCACGGCCGGCAATCTCGGGTTTGCGACGGTCGTCGTGGCGGATGCTTGCTTCACGTTCGACAAGACGGATTTCGGCGGCGCGTTGCGCAGTGCCGAGGAGGTTCACCTGATGGCGCTCGCGAACCTGCACGGCGAGTATGCGGAGGTGCGAACGACGGCCGAAGTTCTGCGCTTGGCTGTTTAGAACTTTGCGAGGAATTCTCTATTGGTCGGGAGCAGGTCTTGATCGACCAGCCTAGTCTCGATGGCGTTCGCCTTTTTGATGTGTTCGGGATTTTGCACGTCAAAAACTTCAGATACAGTCACGATAAGACTTCCTCGTTGTTTCTTGCCGCTTTCATCGTTGACCTTGATGACGTCAGCCGCTTCAGGCACCTGATGAGCATTGATGACGAACGGCAGATAGAGCATCCAACCTGCCCCTGGCCTGTCCGGAAAAACGCTCTTTTCCAAGTATCCGCCGGGCGCTATCTGTACAACCATGGGGTTCCACATGTTGACAATGGCCAGCACCAATTTGACGACATTGGACCGGTCGCGAAGTGCAGCAACTCCTTTGCTGCTGACGTTCAACGTCGATGGAAAGGGCCCTGTGCTGTATGTGGCTGTGTAGGCGATAGCTCCTTCATCTTCTGTGCCGTTCCACACGCCTAAGGTCCTTAGGTCGGTGGCAAGGTTGTCGCTGTCGGCTTTTGCCATTGCAAGTGCCGCTCCGCTCGGACCAGCTCCAGTGAATGCCTTATTCAGCAATGAATTGGCTTCAGTATCTGCAGGAGGAAACCATTGGTCGAGAGGAAACCCTAGAGTTTCCAAGACCTTGGCAAATTTCCATATGTCAACGTAATGGTCTTCTATGGATGGTAGTTGGTCGCCGGTGCGGAAATTGGCGTCGATTTCAAGAATTTGGCTCATGGGGTCAGGAACGTCGTGATGATTAAGTACCGCTTCCGAAATTGGGCGGTGAAGTAGGCGTAACTTAGCGGCTGCATAAAGTGCCAATGCAATCGTGATGGCGGTGATTTCAGAGTAACCATGCTCTGGCGTATGCCCTGGGCAATTATTTTTGGCAGGCCTTTGATCTTGAAGAAGAACTTGGGCTCTGTCGGCGACTCGAAGAACTGGTCATAGGTTGCTTTCGCTTCAAGCAGCAGGCATTCCTGCGATTTAAAACCATCGAAGTCGTTCTCCTGAAATCTCCACTCTGTATAGGGAGCAAAGCCCGTGATTCTGGCTTGGTAACTTCGCGATACCTCAGACATATTCCAGTTGCGCTCGACAAGCATGCCTCCATCCGGCGGACATTTGTCACAAATATCTTTTGTTTTAGCCCGCGTCCCAGCCTCCGCAATCGGCGCAGATTTAGCCTTGTCCGCCGATTCGACCTTGTTCTTGGTCGCTTCGTTGACAGCAACTGCACCAGCACCGGCAACGGCGGCAACACCGAGCGCCCGTAGCAGGGCGCCGCCAGCGGCTTCGAGGATGGGAACTGCGAGCGCTGCCATTAATCCTCCCTCAGTCTGGATTTCACTCACGCGATCATGTCCGCGAACCGTTGCTCGACCGGCTGGCCCGGTTTCCTGAGCCAGGCATCGATGGCCGGTTCACGATAGAAATTCGGGGCGAAGACTTCGTAATAAAGAAACTGGGTAATGGCGCCGCCATCTGTGAAACCCAGCGCGACGGCGTGGGCATAGGCGCGTTCAAAACGGTCGGGCAAACCCCTGTCGCTAGCGAGTTCAGGATGTTCCTTGACGATGTTCTTGCCGACTTCCTTGATGTATTGGCGCTTTTCCAGCAGGTCCAGATGCGCGAGCTGTTCTTCGCTCAGTTTAAGCACGACGTCCTCCTACGAATACTCTGCGGCCATCGTGGATGAAGTGCCATTCGTCGATGAGGTGGACGAATTCGGCGATCTGTTCACTGTTCATCGTCTGAATCAGGTTGCCAAGGACGCGCGGATCGTAGAACCGCAGCAGTGCCTTGCGGCCATCCGGCAGTTGCGCGTCGAGTTTGAGTTGCAGCAGTTGGCTCAGGCCTTCCAGATCGATCGCCGAGATCAGCCACGATACCGATGGCAGCGCTTGTTCAAGCTCGCGCAGCGACTGCAACTGGTCGGGCGCCTTGACGACGTCGATGAGCCACGGGCCGGCGTGCGCGAGAGGTTCGTCTTCCGTACCGAGAAAAACAGGACGGTTGATCCCGCGCTGATGAACCAGACGCTGGCCGGTATGCTGCTCATATTGGAAGCCGTCCACCAAGGCGTACAGCCACAAAGAAGCTTCGGCTTGCTGAAGGGCCCGGAAGCGCTCGACGATATCCACGCTAGCTTCTCACTACCATGGCCGATCCTGCGGCCGCGGCTTTGGCGAGGCACTCCAGGCAGATGGTCGGCGCCTCCTGCGCAATCAGATTGCTGGCCATCCCCGTGTTCTCGCTGGCAGCAGAAGCGGCGCCGTCAGAGCCGGAATGGTTGTCCCACCAGGCGGACGACTGACCGGCGATCAGCGTGGCACCACACGCAGTCTTGTCGCCATGCCGTGCGACGGCCTGGCCGAAACCCGTCAGGTCGTTCGGCGCCGGTCGTGATGGCAAACACGCCCTTGCATTTTGGGCAGACCGTCATGTCGCCGACGCGTGCCACGGCTTTGCCGTACACCTCCCACGTCATGTCACCGCTGATGACGGTGCCGCCATGACTGGTGCGGTCACCCATGCGAATCAAGGGTTTGCTCATCGATTTTAGTCAGGCCCAAATGTGAAATAGTCTAGCGGTAGAGTAACAAAATGCCAACCTATTTCGCTTTCTTGGCCCTCAATCGCGCCGGAACCCGGACTTCACCCGCATGAGCACATCCGCAAACCGCTGCTCGACCGGCTGGCCGGGCCGCCTGAGCCAGGCATCGATCGCGGGCTGGCGATAAAAATTCGGCGCCGTCGCCTCGTAGCGCAGGAAGCGGGCGATGGCGTCAATGTCCGTGAACCCCAGGTCCACGGCATGCGCATACGCGCGTTCGAGGCGGTCCGGCAGGCTGGCGTCGAGGGCCAGTTCGGGGTGGATGTCGATGATCTGCTGGCGAATGTCTGCGAGTGGGGTGTCGTCGGGTTCGGGCATGATGTCTCCTCGGTCGGCGTTGCGTCGACTCGCCATTGTTCCCGCCCGGCCCGCCGTATCCGTTGCGTCAACTCAGCTGGTTATCGAATACACTATTCCCGCGACACATTCCCAACCTGAAAGGAGACGGTATGACCATCAAATCGCTCATCGCACTCGCATGCGCACTGTCCGCAGCCGCGGGCGCCCACGCCGCCGACCACTTGCAGGCGTCGATGACGCTCGTGGGCCCGGACGGCACCGGCAAACCGATCGGCGCCGTGACGATCACCGAATCGAAGAGCGGTCTCGTGTTCACGCCCAACCTGACGAACCTGCCGCCGGGGGCGCACGGCTTCCACGTCCACGAGACGGGCAGCTGCGGTACGAACGAGAAGGATGGGAAGAAGGTCCCGGCCGGCGCGGCCGGCGGCCATTTTGACCCGACCGGCGCCAAGCACCATGCCGGCCCGTCCGGCGACGGCCACCTGGGCGACCTGCCGCCGCTCGTCGTCGCGGACAATGGCGGGGCCAGCACGGCCGTGACGGCGCCCCGCCTGACGAAATTGTCCGAAGTGAAGGGCAAGGCGCTGATGATCCACGCCGGCGGCGACAACTTCTCGGACCAGCCGAAACCGCTGGGCGGCGGGGGCGACCGCATCGCCTGCGGCGTCATCCAGTAAGGATTACAGCCCCAGCTCCGACAAGCCGGGGTGGTCATCCGGCCGCCGGCCCAGCGGCCAGTGAAATTTGCGTTCGGCCGCGAGGATCGGCATGTCGTTCAGGCAGGCATAGCGCCGCTGCATGAGGCCGTTCTCGTCGAATTCCCAGTTCTCGTTGCCGAACGTGCGGAACCAGTTGCCGGAATCGTCGTGCCATTCATAGGCGTAGCGCACGGCGATGCGGTTGCCCTCCACGGCCCACAGCTCCTTGATCAGGCGGTAGTCCAGTTCCTTCTTCCATTTGCGGTCCAGGAACTGGACGATCTGCTCG
Source organism: Massilia sp. PDC64 (assembly GCF_900101265.1). GTDB lineage: Bacteria > Pseudomonadota > Gammaproteobacteria > Burkholderiales > Burkholderiaceae_D > Telluria. The sequence goes on along the minus strand of NZ_FMZS01000019.1, from coordinate 81,330 downwards.
CGGCCGGTGACGAATTCCGCGCGGTTGCGCCAGTAGCTGTCCGGCGTGTAGGCCAGGGCGACCTTTTCTGGATTGCGGCTGTTCCAACCGTCTTCCGCCAGGCGGACTTTCTGGATGGCCGTTTCACGCGTGAACGGAGGGAATGGGGGACGGGATTCGATCGTGGACATGTGGGCTCCTTGTGTGAGTGAGGTAGACAGGTCTGTATCGTAAGCGAATTCGACGGCGACGGGCCTGTCCATCCGGATAGTTGATGTAGACAGGTCTGTATCGTATACTGGAGTCCCGCATTCCGACCCATTCATCGACCATGGCCCAGCCTTCCGCCCGCGACCGCATCCTCGACACGGCAAAACGCCTGTTCTACCGCGACGGTTTCCGCGCCACCGGCATCGACCGGATCGTCGCGGAATCCGGCGTGGCGAAGATGTCGCTGTACCGGCATTTCCCATCCAAGGACGATCTGATCGGCGCCTTCCTCGACTGGCGGCACGATCACTGGACGTCGTGGTTCACGGCGGCCGTCGACGCCAGGCTCGCGCGCGGGGAAGGGCTCGCCGCCGTCGCCGACGTGCTGGGCGAGTGGTTCGCACAGGACGATTTCCGCGGCTGCGCCTTCATCAATGCCGCCGCGGAGACGGGGGCGACGGACGATCCCCGTCACCTGGCCCAGGCCGTGCGCCACAAGCGCGACCTGCAGCGCTATCTCGGCGACGTGGCCACACGACTGGGCCTGGCGGTGCCGGACCAGGTGGCGGAGGAGGCGCTGCTGTGCGTCGAAGGCATGATCGTGCGCGCGCAAATGGATCCAGGGCCCGGGATCGTCGCTGCGGGCCGGCGCCTGCTCGCACGAATCGAACGGGGCGCGTAACATTTTTTCATCTCTTTGTTACAATATTTCAATACATGTACACGTTTGGCTCACGCCGCCTGCTATGATGGCTAGCTGAGCCGCTCCGGCTTGCCTCCGACCACCACCACGATATGCCCTGGCCTTTCGATCTCGAGCCCCTGGACGATTCATCCGCCCGAAAGCCGAGCGACATGGAATTGCAGATGCGGCGCCACCCGTGGGAGACGACGCCCGTCGGTCCCGTCGCGCACTGGCCGTTCAGCCTGAAACTCGCCGTCCGCACGCTGCTCGATTGCCAGCTGCCGATGTATCTTGCCTGGGGCGACGCGTACACGCAATTCTTCAACGATGCCTACGTCCCCATCCTCGGCGCCAAGAAGGACGGGGCGCTGGGCGGCGACGTCCGCGCGACCTGGCCGGAGATCTGGCCGACCATCGGCCCGATGTGGGCGCGCGTCCTGCAGGGCGAGCCCGTCGGCTCGAGCGATCTCGCCTTGACGATCAATCGCTACGGCTATTTCGAGACCTGTCATTTCGCCTATTCGTACAGCCCCGTCTACGGCGACGACGGCCGGCCCGGCGGCGTGCTGGTCACCTTCGTCGAGACGACGGAGACGGTCCTGGCCGAACGGCGCCGCGCCTTCCAGCTCGAACTGGCCGACATCCTGCGCCGCGAGACGTCGTCCGGTCCGCTTTTGCGGGCCGCGCTGCGCCAGGTCGGCGGGTACGTCGACGACGCCACCGTGACGTATGCCGAAACGCGGCCGGGCATGGACGCGGCCGTGATCCTGGAACAGTGGGCCGGCGGCGAACGTACGCCGCAGTCCGGGCGCACCGTGCCGCTGGCGCAGCTGGCGCTGGGCATGTCGGAACGCCTGTGCGCGGGCGAGACCGTGTCGTCGGCGGACGCCGCGGCGGTGGACGGCGCCGGCATCGCGGTGCCGCTGATGGACGGCGACCGCCTGGCGGCCGTGCTGGCGCTGCATGCGCCGCTCGACGCGGGCCGCATCGCGGACGAGGTCCGACTGCTGGAAGACGCCGCGCGCCGCACGTGGGAAGCGCTGCGCCGCATCCGCGCCGAGGAAGCGCTGCGCGAAGAGACGCGCATCCTGGAACTCATGAAGGGCGCGACCGAGACGCTGGCGTCGACCATCGCCCTCGAGCCGCTGATGCAGGCCATCACGGACGCCGCCACGCAGCTGGTCGGCGCGGAATTCGGCGCGTTCTTCTACAACAACAAGGACGAGGACGGCGATGCGTATTCGCTGTATGCGCTGTCCGGCGCGCCGCGCGCCGCGTTCGAGCGCATCGGCAAGCCCCGTCCCACGCCCATGCTCGTGCCCACGTTCGACGGCAGCGCGCCGATTCGCAGCGACGACATTCGTAACGATCCGCGCTACGGCACCATGCTGCCGCACCGTGGCATGCCGGCCGGGCACCTGCCCGTCGTGAGCTATCTCGCCGCACCCGTCGTGTCGCGCTCGGGCGAAGTGATCGGCGGCCTGTTCTTCGGCCATCCGCAGCCCGCGATGTTCAGCGAGCGCAGCGAGGAACTGATCGGCGCCTTCGCCGTGCAGGCCGCGATCGCGATCGACAACGCGCGCCTGTACGACATGGCCCAGCGCGCGGCCGAGGAGCGCGAGCAGCTGCTGGCCAGCGAGCGCGCGGCGCGCGCCGAGGCGGAACGCCACAACAAGATGAAGGACGAGTTCCTCGCCATGCTGGCGCACGAACTCCGTAATCCGCTGGCGCCGATCACGAGCGCGGCCCAGCTCCTGCGCCTGCCCGAAGTGAACGAAGGCCTGCGCCTGAAAGCCAGCAACATCATTTCGCGCCAGGTGCGCCACATGACGGAGCTCGTCGACGACCTGCTGGACGTCTCGCGCGTCACGCGCGGCCTCGTGAAACTGGAAAACGAGATCCTCGACCTGAACAAGGTCGCGATGGCGGCCGTGGAGCAGGCGCGCCCGCACATCGAGGAGCGCCAGCACGGCCTCACGGTGGAGCTGCCGGATGCGCCGGTGCCGGTCGAAGGCGACCGCACGCGCCTGATCCAGGTGCTCGTCAACCTGCTCAACAACTCGGCCAAGTACACGCCGCCGGGCGGACGCATCGCCCTCGTCGTCATCCTGGAAGACGGCGCGGCGCGGGTCGAGGTGCGCGACAACGGCACCGGCATCGACGCGCAACTGCTGCCGCACGTGTTCGACCTGTTCACGCAGGCCGACCGCGCGCCGGACCGCTCGCAGGGCGGCCTCGGGATCGGCCTCGCGCTCGTGAAGAGCATCGTCCGCATGCACAACGGCCACGTGGCGGCGTACAGTGCCGGACCGCAGCAGGGCACGACCATGACCGTCACCTTGCCGCGCGCGCAGGCCGAGGTGGGACAGGTCGTGCGGTCGGGCGAGGGCAGCGGGGCGGCGCGGCCGCTCACGGTCACCATCGTCGACGACAACGGCGACGCCGGCCATTCGCTCGCGGTGCTGCTGCGCGCGCACGGCCACACGGTGCACGTGCACGAGGACGCGGCGGGCACGCTGGCGCATGCCGATCCCGCCACCGACGTTTTCATCCTCGACATCGGCCTGCCCGACATGACGGGCTACGAACTGGCACGCCGCCTGCGCCGCGACGGGCGCCACGCGCACGCGGTGTACGTCGCGCTGACGGGCTACGGCCAGCAGCGCGACCGCGAGCTGTCGCGCCAGGCGGGCTTCGACCATCACCTCGTCAAGCCGGTCGAAATCGGCAAGCTGGCGCAGATCCTGGCAGCAAAGGCGGAACGGAAGCCGGCCATGGAAGGTTGACATTCATTGTCATAACGATCAGTATTAGCCGCGCTTCCCGTTATCTACCTTCCAATCCGACCGTGTCCCGCAAAAAGAACAGCCGTCAATGGGCCCGCCTGCGCATCCTGTGCTACGCGGGACTGGACCTGATGACGATCGTCCAGGATGCCTTCACCCTGGTGCGCGAACTCGTTCCGAATTCCTGCGCCGAGCTGGCGCTGCGCGTCGATCCGGTCGAGGCGGCGCCGCTGGCCGGAAGCGATGCCACGTACGTGTCGGTGCTGCCGCCGCCGAGCGGCTACGCCTACCGCGACCACGCCGGCTTCACGGCGAACGGTACGCCCGCATTGCATACGCTGCAGGTGTCGCTGTCGAACGCCGGCCGCCGGCTGGGCGAGATCACGCTGTGGCGTCACGAAGGGCCTGCGTTCGACCGCCACGACGAGGAAGACCTGCAGCGCGTGGCGACGTATTTCGAGCATGTGCTGCGCAACGCGCCCGAACTGGCGGCCGGCAGCGCCGGCGTCGTCGAGGACGAGGCCATGCTGCTGGCCACCGTCGACGGTCAGATCCTGTACCTGAGCGATTCGGCCGGCGCGCTGCTCGACCAGCTGGCCGCGCAGGAGCGCCAGGTCTTCAACCGCCGCACCTTGCCCCCGTTCTGCCTGCGCCTCGTGGAATCCGTCGCGCACGGCGATCGCTATCCGTGGCTGCTGCCGCTGGGGACCCTCGCCATGGCCGGCGGCGTGCTGGAGGCGCGCGCGCAGTGGATGAGCGCCGGCGGTGCGGCCGCGCTGCATGCCGAGGACCCGGCTTATATCCGCACGGTCGGCATCTTCATGAAATTCGTCGTGCCGCTGCCGCTGCGCATCTGGCGCGCGCTCGGCTCCGTCGAGCTGTCGCCGCAACAGGCGGAGGTGGCGTTCTGGATGGGCGTCGGCGGCGGCCGCGAATCGGCGCGCGCCAACATGGAAGTCAGCGACGCCGTGCTGCGCGACTGCGTGAAGGCCGTCTACGAAAAATTCGGCTGCTCGTCCGAGGCCGGCCTGCTGGAACAGCTGCGTCCCACCGTCTCCAGGATGTGACCCCACCCGTGGGGCTGGGACCGCGCGGTCCCGTTCCTTATCATGTCGTCAAGCTCGAAGCAGGGGCGCGGCACGGGCCGTGCCCCTTGCCTGCTTTCTCATCACAACATCAATAACGGGAAACACGACATGAACTTCCGCAGCATCCTCACGACGCTGGCCCTGTGCCTGACCCTCGATGCACGCGCCGCCCTGATCCACCAATACGAGTTCAACGGCAACCTGGCGGACACGCTGGGTGGCCCGTCCCTCGTCGCCAACGGCGGCAAGGTCGGCGCGGGCCGCTACGACTTCGCGGCCAACCAGGGCCTGCGCCTGCACGAGAACCTGGGCGCCACGTACACGATCGACATGCGCTTCCGCTTCGACACGCTGGGCACCTGGCAGAAGGTGGTCGACTTCAGCGGCCTGCTGAGCGACTACGGTTTTTATACGTCGGGCAGCGGCTACAGCCTGTACAACTACGGCGGGAGTTACGGCCACCTGAAGGAGAAGCAGGACACGCACCTGACGCTGACCCGCGGCACCGACGCCGCCGTCCGCATCTACCAGGACGGCGTGCTGGTGGGGACGGTGGCGGACAAGCAGGGCTATGCCGACTTCGCCGGCCACGACGCCAATTTCTTCCGCGACGACCGCGGGCTGAACGAGGCGGCGGCGGGCTCGCTGGATTTCATCCGCATCTACGACAACGTGCTGACGCAGGCGCAGGTCTATGCGCTGGTCGACCCGTCGCAGGTGCCCGAGCCGGCCAGCGGCGCGCTGATGGTCATGGGCCTGTCGTTGCTGGGGCTGTCGGTGGCTCAGGGACGGCGGCAGCGCCAGTAACGGCACGCTCAGCGGAACCGCAGCACGTCGGCCGCCACCGTCGTCCCCGCCAACGGCAGCAGCGGCGGCAGGCCGGCGGGACGGGGCGGCAGGTCGCGGCCGGGCAGGCCGGGGATGCGTTCCTGGATGTACACGAGGAACGGCGGATCGCCCGAAAAATCGAACGCGAAGCGCAGCGCCTCGTCTTCCATGCCGTGCAGGGCGAGGTTCCAGCTGAAGCATGATTTCTCCGTGAGCACGCGGCCGTTGACGCTCGTGCGCCACGGGCAGGCGCCTTGCACGCGCACGACGATGTCGGGCGCGCGGTTCTTCGAGCGCAGCGTGAATTCCACATGGCGCTGCCGGGGGCTGCGCTCGTCCTTGTCGATGACGAGGTCTGGCCACGCGACGCTGTCGTCCTTCTGCGCCGCCGCGTACCACACGGGATCCGCATCGCGTCCGAACAGATAGGGCAGCGGATAGGGATGCAGGGTGTTGGGGAAGACCTGCCGCGTCCACGCATCGAGCGGCCCGGCCGGATGCAGCCAGAACGCCTGCCAGCTCGGCGTGTCCTTGTAGTACACGAGCCGGTTCGGCGTGGGCAGGTCGGGTACCCGCGGCACGGCCGCATACGCCATGCCGAACGAGACGCCGGCCCCAAGCAGCAGCGGCCGCACGATCCAGCGCCGCGCGAGCGCATCGAGCGCCATGCCGCACATCCCCGCCAGCAGGCACACGAGGGCCGAGGGCAGCACGAGCCAGGCCGGCGTGCAGAACACGAAGCTCCCGTGCACCGCGGGCAGCAGCAGGACGAGCGCCGGCAGCGCGCCCGCGACCGCGACGGCCGCGCGCCGGGCCGGTGTCCATGTCTTCTTTCCCGCGAGCGCGAGCCAGGCGGCTTGCGCTGCCAGCAGCGGCCAGGCCAGCACGTAGCTGGTGCCGGGGGCCCGCGCACAGGTCGCGACGAGCGCGATGTCGGCCACGAGCAGCACGCCCAGCGCCGTCGCCGCGACGCCGAGCCGCTGCTGCAGGCGCCGCTGCAGCGCGATGAAGACGGCGGCCGGCACGAGCATGAAGGCCGCCAGTTGCCAGCGCGCGCCGGCGTCGTCGGCAAGGTCGGCGGCCGGATAGCGGGCCTGCAGCACCGGCAGTGCCTCGCGGCACAGCCAGGCGACGAACGTCGCGCAGATGGCGCTGAACAGGACACTGAACATGGCATCGACGATGTCGGTGCCGGAGATGCGGCTGCGCAGGGCCGTGCGGCAGGCCCAGGCGCCCAGCCCGCAGCAGAGCAGCGTCAGCGGCCAGATCAGCCGGTAGTCGTAATGGACCATGCCGACGAGCGGCAGCGGGAAAAAAACCTGGCCGCGCGGCGGAGACGCCAGCGCCAGGTTGGCGTTGCCGAGACGGCGCAGCAGCGCGAGCATCGTGTCGCCCTCGTGCTGCAGGCTCGCGCTGGACAGGCGCTGCGGCAGGTCGTGCATGCCCTCCCAGCCCAGCGGCCCTTGCGTCGTGGCGAAGTGCAGCACGGGAAAGGTACCGCTGGCCAGCGGCGCCGCGCCTCCGCTTTGCGGGAGGCGCTCGTACAACTCGGCCATGAAGGACGAGCCGTGCGGTTGCGGCGCGCCGCGTGTCCAGGCGTCCATCGCAAAGCCGTCCGCGTGCGCCGCGCCGATCAATTCCAGCGGGCCGCGGTTGCCGGCGTTGTCGAAGCGCAGGGCGACGCGTACCCGCTCCGCCCAAGGGTGCGACTGCATGAAGGCGCGCGCGCCCATCGCTTGCACCGTGTCGGCGTCCGTGAAGACGAACAGTAGGTCGTTGTCGAGCGGCGGCCCGGCCTGCAGCACACGCAGGGTTTCCAGCAGCGCGGCGGCGGAGGCGCCGCCGTCGGCCGCGCCCGGCGTCGTCGGGGCGGAATCGTAATGGGCCATGGCCAGCACGGCGCCGCGGTGCGTGGCGCCCCGCTTGCGCACGACGATGTTGCGCGCGGTCGCCATCGTGCTCTGCCCATGCGACATCCAGTCCCACGATGTCGCGGACACGGTGTCGACCTGGACGTCGGGTTCGAGGCCGAGGGCGCGGATGCGCGCCAGCAGGTAGTCGCGCGCGCGGGCATTGGTGCTGCTGCCGGCCGGACGGGGCGCCTGGGCGAGCACCTGCACGTGCGCCTGCGCGCGCGCCGCGCTGAACCCGGGCACGAACGGACCGGCCGGCACCGGCGCCGCGCGCGGCTGCAGCACGAGCCAGGCGAGGAGGAAGGCCAGGGCGCCGGCCGCCCAGATGGCCAGTCGAGGTAAGTGACGCATCGCGCGTCTCCCTTTGTTGTTATGTTCTTGCGCAAAAAAAGCCCGCCCGAAGGCGGGCCAGGAGGGACAACAACACTAGTCGAGCTTCCAGACGAAGGCCAGCTTCGCCCATCCGGCTTCCGCCACGCCGTTGTTCGTGGCGGGCTTGAATTTGCACAGCGTCAGGGCATTGATGGCCGCGCGATCGAGGTCGCGCGACCCGCTCGATTGTTCGATGCGCGAGGAACTCACGCGGCCGTCGGCGCCCACGAGCAGCGCCAGCGTCGTGGTCCCGGTGTCGCCCCGGCGCGCGGCCGCGGCCGGGTAGTCGGGCAGGGCGCAGCCGTTGGCGTCCGCGAATACCGCCGTGCGCATCTGGCCGGGGCTGGTACCGGGTGTGGCCGGCGCTTCCGGCACGGGGCCGGACGGCATGGCGGGGAACGGCGACGGGTCCGCAGCCGTGGTCGCCTGGATGGGGTTCGGCACGGGCGGCGGGGCGACGTCCACTTCCGTCTTCGGCACGAACACGTCCGGCGGCGCCAATTGCTGCGCCGGCTTCGGCGGTTCGGGCGGCGGCGGCGTCGGGCGCTCGGGCTCGATCATGACCAGCACCTGTTCCGGCAGTCGGGACAGGGAGAGTGTCTTCGTGTTGATGCTGTGGATGAACAGGGCGCCGACGGCCACGTGCACGGCGGCAATGACGGCGAATTTCGCGGCTTTCGCATCGGGGCGGTTGCCGCCCGGGAGACTCGTGAATTGCATGGCCATCCTCCTTGTTGTTGTTGCCGGCATTGCCGGAGGTAAAACGGAGTGAAGCTGTAAATCCAACGAACGGAACCAATATATGCTATGTCATAGCAATTGGTAAAGCGATTTCGTAGCAATGTGTAATTCCATTTGATTGTCGAGGCCGTCTTGACATGTGGGAAAATGGATGCAAGCTGCCTCGCGCCCGGTGCTGTTGTGTGGAATAATCGTCTCTGTGCTTTCGCCTGAAAGCAGAAGTAGCCTGGAGAATCGAACGTGCAGAAAGAGCAAAAGCCGATCCGCGTGATGCTGGCGGACGACCACCCGATCGTGATGACCGGGTTCGCGATGTCGTTGTCGGCGCAGGGAATGGAAGTGGTGGGCCAGGCCAAGAGCCCGAGCGAGGCGACCGCGATGTATGCGGAATTCAAGCCGGACGTGGCGGTGCTCGACATCCGCTTCGGCACCGAGCTGACGGGGATGGACGCGGCACAGAACATCCTCAGGACCGACCCCAAGGCCAAGATCGTGTTCCTCAGCCAGTTCGACCAGGACAGCCTGATCAAGGAAACCTATCGCCTGGGCGCGCACGCGTTCGTGACCAAGGATTGCGACCCGGCCGACCTGGCCGACGCCGTGCGCCACGCGCATGCCGGCAAGCTGTACTTCCTGCCGCAGATCGCGGAGCGCCTGGCCAGCCTGGCCGTGCGCGGCGACGTCTCGCCGCAGTCGCAGCTGGACGAGCGCAGCCTGGAGATCTTCAAGCTGATGGCCGAGGGCCTGACCAATATGGAGATCGCCGAGCGCCTCAACCTGTCGACCAAGACCATCAGCAACATCAGCCAGTCCGTGAAGGAGAAGCTCGGCGTGCACCGGCAGGCGTACATCACCAAGCTCGCCGTCAAGCATGGCTTGATCGAGCCCTGACCCGTTTCGTTGCCGTGCCGCCGTCCATGTTCCGGTTCGTGAAGACAGGCCTGCTGGCCACGCTGGCGCTGGCAACCTCCGCGCACGCGTTCGCCACCCGCGACATCAAGCCGGAACCCGTGCAGGGCTACCGCTTCCAGATCGTCACGACGGACGACAGCGCCATCACGCGCCGCATCGTGGACGACATCACGCGCCGCCTCGTGCCCGTATTCTCCGTGTTCCGCACCGAACTGGCCCAGCACCGGCGCATGCTGTACGTGACCGTCGGCCCGGCCGCACTGCGCGACGTGGCGCAGCGCCGGTGCGACTGCGTCGTTGTCTCCACGTTCACGTCGAGCCAGGTCGTGCGCTCCATCCTCGGCACGCTGCCGCCCGCGCGCGCGGCCATGTTCACGGCCGTCTACGCGGAGCCGGCGCCGGCCGACCAGCTGCGCCTCGTGGCCCTGCTGTACCGCCGCCCCGTACGCGTGGCCGCCATCCTCGGTCCGGACACCTCGTTCCTCAAGCCACTGCTGGAGGGCGAACACGTGAACGTACTGCAGGCGGATCCGGACGAGGACATCAACCGCCTGCTGGGCCAGATCGGCCAGACCGACGTGCTGCTAGCGCTGCCCGACAGCGCCGTCTACAACCCGGAACACTTCCGCAACATCCTGCTCTCGACCTACCGCCACAAGCAGGGCGTGATCGGCTTCTCGGCCGACATGGTGAAGGCGGGCGCGCTGGCGACGACGTATTCCGAAGTCGAGGACATCAACGCCCAGGTGGCCGAGATCGTGGCCAGCTATGTGGCGGGCGGCGACCTGCCGGCGCCCCAGTTCCCGCGCTATTTCCGCACCATCGTCAACGAGGGCGTCGCGCGCTCGCTCGACGTCGAGGTGCCGGACAACGTGCGCAACTTCGCCCGGCCCGTGCCGGCGCATCAGCCATGAAGCGGCCCGCCACCCTCCGCGACGCCTCGCTGCGCGCGGCCAAACTGCGCTCCGCCACCTTGCGGCCCGCGAAGCTGCGCCCCGGCGCGTTGCAGTTCTGGCGCGGCTGGAGCATCGGCCTGCGCATGGCCTTCATCACCATGCTGCCCGTGACGCTGCTGTTCACGTCCTTCGTCTGGTATTCCTGGTACGCGCACCGCGCCCAGGTCGACGAGGAACTGGCGGAACGCGGCCGCATCCTCTCGCGCGCGCTTGCCGAGACCAGCGAATACAACGTCATCTCGGGCAACCTGTCGGACCTGCGCCTGACCATCAACGGCCTCGTGCAGTCGGACAGCAGCGTGTACCGTATCGAAGTCGTCGACATGAACGGGCAGACCCCCGTGTCCGTCACGTCCGAACACCCGATCGAGGCGGAGAACCGTTCGTTCGAGGCCTCGATTAGCAAGCAGGTCGTGTGGTTCAACCTGTTCTCGGACAACGGCACGCCGCACGTCTCCGCCGCCAGCGACACGCGTCCGCCCACGCTGACGACGGAGGTCGTGGGTCTCGTGCGCGTGACGATGTCGCCCACGAACATGCTGGCCAAGCAGCTGCACCGCTTCCGCGTCGAGCTGGCGATGGCCGCGCTGGCGCTGGCCGCCAGCGGCGCGCTTGCGTACATCCTCGCGCGCAGCCTGACCGTGCCGCTGCGCGAGGCGATCTCCGTGCTGCGGCGCATCCGCGGCGGTAATTACCGCGTGCAGCTGCCTGTCACGACGGGCGGCGAGGTAGGCGAATTGCAGGCGTCGATCGGCGAGATGTCGGTGGCGCTGGACCAGTCGAAGCAGGATCTGGAAAACAAGGTGGCCGAGCGCACGCGCGACCTGCTCGCGTCGCGCAACGAGGCGCTGCGCGCCGACGCCGACAAGCGCAAGCTGATCCAGAAGGTCAACAGCATCATCGAGGACGAGCGCAAATCCATCGCAGTGGAGATCCACGACGAATTGAACGCGTCGCTGATCGCCGTGCGCCTGGAATCGCAGACGATCCAGCAGCTCGCGGCCAAGGTCACGCCCGGCGAGGAAATCGACCAGATCCGCGCCAAGGCCCAGGCCATCACGAAGCTCGCGCTGGACCTGTACGCGAACGGTCGCCGCCTCGTGCGCCGCCTGCGTCCGGAAGTGCTGGACATGCTCGGCCTGCACGGCGCCGTCGAGGAGATGGTGAGCCACTACCGCAGCAGCTCCGGCGTGCACTTCGAATTCGAATCGCAGGGCGACTTCTCCAGGATCGGCAACGAGCTCGCGATCTCCGCCTACCGCATCGTGCAGGAAGCGCTGTCGAACATCATGAAGCACTCGCAGGCCGGCTTCGCGCGCGTGAGCCTCGCGCTGTCGGACGAGGATGGCGCGCTGCACATCGAAGTGCAGGACGACGGCGAAGGCTTCGATCCGGCCGTCGCGTCGGAAGGCATCGGCATCATCGGCATGCGCGAGCGCGTATTCGCCCTCGGCGGCAGCATCCACGTGCAGTCGCGCCCGGGCGAGGGCACCCTCGTCGCCATCACCCTCCCGCTATCGGACGTGGCGACTGCCTGAAAGCAGTCTTCTGGGGTACAGTAGCGACCTCAGACTTCCACTCGCTAGCAAACCACCACCATGCTCAACGCATTGCAGACGCCTTTCGAGAAGGGCAACCAGAATCAGACCACGACCTGGTCCGATTGCATCGCCTGGTACGAGAACCTCGCACACCAATATCCCCAGGTGCTGCGCTTTTCCGTGGTCGGGACCTCCGACGCGGGCGTGCCGATCCACGCCGGCGTGATCTCGGCCGACGGCGTGTTCGACCGCGCGCAGATCAAGGCCGCGGGCCGTCCCGTCTTCTTCAACAACAACGGCATCCATCCGGGCGAACCGGAAGGCGTCGATGCATGCATGGCGCTCGTGCGCGATTTCTGCCAGCAGCCGGACCGCCTCGCGGCGCTGGGCAGGACCGTGTTCCTGTTCGTCCCGCTGTACAACGTGGACGGCGCGTTCAACCGCGCCAATACGTCGCGCGTGAACCAGGACGGCCCGGAGTCGTTCGGCTTTCGCGGCAACAGCCGCCACCTCGACCTGAACCGCGACTTCGTCAAATGCGACACCCTGACGGCGCAGACGTTCAACAAGCTGTTCACGGAATGGGATCCGGACGTGATGGTCGATACGCACACGTCCAACGGCGCCGACTACAGCTACACGATGACCCTGATCCCGACCCAGGCGGACAAGCTGGGCGGCGACTTGGGCAGCTTCCTGCGCGAGACCATGCTGCCCGCGATGTACGCGGAGATGGACAAGCGCGGCTGGCCCATGTGCCCGTACGTGAACCCGGTCAAGGACAGCCCCGATGACGGCATCGCCGACTTCCTCGAGACGGCACGCTTCTCGACGGGCTACGCGGCGCTGCACGACACGATCGGCTTCATGCCCGAGACGCACATGCTCAAACCCTTCGCCGACCGCTATCACTCGATGCGCGCGCTCGTCGAGACCGCGCTCGACTTCACCGTCGCCCACGGCGACAGGATCGTCGCCTTGCGCCGCGCCGCCCGCGCGGCCGGCCGCACGCGCCGCGAATGGCCCGTGCACTGGGCGATGGACGAGGCGAATCCGTCCACGTTCCGCTTCAAGGGCTATGCGGCGAAGTACAAGGCGAGCGTTTTGGGCGACTACCAGCGCCTGTACTACGACCGCAACGAGCCGTACGAACGCGACATCGCGCACTACAACCGCTTCCCGGCCGACGTCGTCGTGCCGGCACCGAAGGCCTATGTCGTGCCGCAGCAGTGGCGCGAAGCGATCGAGCGCCTGCGCTGGAACGGCGTCAGGCTGGAGCGCGTGGAGGCCGAGCGCACGCAGGAGGTGTCCGTCTACCGCATCGCCGCCCTGACGACGCGCCCGCATGCGTACGAGGGCCACATGTTCCACGACGACGTGCAGCTCACGCGCGTGCGCGAGACCGTCACGATCCGCGCCGGCGACTACCTCGTCCCGCTGGACCAGGACCAGGCCCGCTACGCCGTCGAGACGCTGGAGCCGCAGGCCCACGACAGCTTCTTCCGCTGGGGCTTCTTCAACAGCGTGCTGGAAAAGAAGGAAGCGTATTCGGACTATGTGTTCGAGGACGAAGCCGAGCGCCTGCTGGCCGCCGAGCCGGACCTGGCCGCGAAGTTCGGCGCCTGGAAGGCCGCCAATCCGGACCTGCTGAAGGACCAGGGCGCGGTGCTGGACTTCATCTTCGCAAATTGCGCGCGCTGGCGCGAGCCGGAGTGGCGCCGTTATCCGGTCTTCATGATCGACTGATTTACCTTGGGGGAGAAAAATGAATAACAAGATCGCCGCCGCGCTGGCGGGTGCACTGGCACTCGCGGGAACGGCATCGGCTGCACCATCCGCCGGCCAGACCTATTTCGAGCAGAACTGCGCCAGCTGCCACACGGCCGACGCGGGCATGGCCTCGCGCGCGGGTCCGCCGCTGTTCAACGTCGTGGGCCGCAAGGCCGGTTCGGCGCCGGGCTACAACTACACGGATGCGCTGTCCAAAGCCGGCGCCGCCGGCAAGACGTGGACGCGCGCGGAGCTCGACGTCTTCCTGCGCGACCCGGCCAAGGACGTGCCGGGGACCGCGATGCCGATCGGGATCGCGGACGCGAAAGCGCGCGCCGCCGTGATCGATTATCTCGCCGCGCAGAGCGGTAATACCGTCGCAAAAAGCGCCGCGCCGAAAGCCGCGGCCGCGACGGGTGCGCGCACCGGCGCGTGGACCGACGACAAGCCGGGCGACGTGTACCACATCACCGTCGACCAGCTGGTCGCACCGTTTGCCAGCGAGAGCGCGGGCAATGGACCCAAGCTCGCCAAGCGTCCGGACGGCGCGCTGCCGGCCGTACCGGCAGGCTTCAAGGTGAGCGTGCTGGCCGACACGGGCAAGGCGCGCTATGCGCTGCGCGCGCCGAACGGCGACATCATCCTGGCCGACACGGGCAAGGGCGAGATCCGCATCCTGCGCATGAACGGCGACAAGGTGGCGTCCGACAACGTGTTCGCCAGCGGCCTCTCGCGCCCGTACGGCCTCGCGCTGTGGCCGGCGGCGAATCCGAAATACCTGTACGTGGCCAATGTCAACGACGTCGTGCGCATCCCGTATGCGGCCGGCGACCTGAAAGCGAAGGGCAAGCCGGAGACGATCGTCGACAAGCTGGTCGACGGCGCGGGCAACCACACCACGCGCACGCTCGCGTTCTCGCAGGACGGCAAAACCCTGTTCGTCTCGGTCGGCTCGGCCACCAACGTCGCGGAAGGCACCGGCGCCAAGCCACCGCAACCGCTCGCGCAGTGGGAATCCGCGCACGGCCTGGGCGGCGCGTGGGGCGTGGAGACCGACCGCGCCACCGTGCTCGCGTTCGACCCGGACGGCAAGAACCGCCGCAACTACGCGAACGGCCTGCGCAACTGCGTGGGCATGTTCGTCCATCCGGACACGGGCGACCTGTATTGCAGCGTCAACGAGCGCGACGAACTGGGCGACAACCTGCCGCCGGACTACGTCACGCGCGTGAAACGCGGCGGCTTCTACGGCTGGCCGTGGTACTACCTGGGCGCGCACGAAGACCCGCGCCTGAAAGGCATCCGGCCGGACCTGAAGGACAAGGTCATCGTGCCCGACACGCTGATCCAGGCGCACTCCGCGCCGCTGGGCATGACCGTGTACCACGCCCCGGCGGGCGCGAAGCACGCGTTCCCGAAAGAGTACGACGGCGACATCTTCCTGGCGCTGCACGGCTCGTGGAACCGCGGCATCCGCACGGGCTACAAGGTCGTGCGCGTGATGATGAAGAACGGCGTACCGACGGGCCAGTACCAGGACTTCATGACCGGCATGGTGCTGTCCGACCGCGACGTGTGGGGCCGTCCGGCCGCGGTGACGGTGGCGGCCGACGGTGCGCTGCTCGTCGTGGACGATGGCGGCGGCGTCATGTGGCGGATCGTGCCGGCGGATAAACCGTGAAGGCCGCGGTCGCCGCCCTCGTCCTGGCCGGCGGCGCGTGCGCGCATGCGGCCGTGCCGCAGACGCCGGAGGCATGGCGCCAGGCGGCCGTCCAGGACATCGAGGAAGCCGTCCGGATCACGCTCGCCAATCACCCCGGCGCGCACGACCCGGCCAATCCGCACTTCCGCGCGAACCTCGAGAACGCGCGGCAGCAGGGCCTCGCCCTGGCGGCGCGGGTGGACAGCGCGGCCGGCTACCGCGCCGCGCTCCAGCGCTTCAACGTCACGATCGGCGACGGGCATGCCGGCCTCGCCGCCGACCTCGACGCAGCAACGCTGCCGGTCGTGCGCTGGCCCGGATTCGTCACCGTGTGGCGCGGCACTGGCTTGTACGTCGCCGCGGCGGAAGAGGGCGGTCCGCCGGCCGGCGCGCGCGCGGAATCCTGCGATGGCAAGCCGATGGAAGACCTGATCCGCCAGAACGTGTTCGCGTTCGACGGTCACGTGAACGAGCCTGGCCACTGGTGGTCCAAGGCGCGCAGGGTCTTCATCGACTACGGCAACCCGTTCGTGGCCGTGCCCCGGCGCTGCCGCTTCACGGCGGGCGGAAAGACCGTCGAACTGGACCTGACCTGGCAGCCGAAGAGCGAGCGGATGGACCGGTGGCTGGCCGAGAGCTACAACGGAAAGACGCTGGACGTCGGCTTGACCGAGCCGCGCAAGGGCCTGTTCTGGGCCGCGATGCCCACGTTCATGCCGGACGACAGGCAGCGCGACGCCTACCGCGCGATGGTGCGCGAGGTCGAGAGCGGGCGCCAGCGCTTCCTCGACGCGGATGCCGTCGTCATCGACCTGCGCCAGAACCAGGGCGGCTCGTCGGTCTGGAGTCGCGCCTTCGCCGAGGCGTTGTGGGGCAAGGACCGCGTGCAGCGGCGCCTCGCCGCCTGGACCGCGCACTCCGAGGTGTGGTGGCGCGCGTCGCAGGGCAATGCGGACTATTTCGCCGGCCTGGTCGAGCAGTTCACGCGGGAAGGCCAGGTGGAAAGCCTGGAATGGGCGAAGGAGAAAAGCACCGGCCTGCATGCGGCGCTGGCGCGCGGGGACATCTGGTACGTCGACAAGGACGGCACGCCGGGCGCGCAGGATGCCGACCTGCCGACGGACCCGCCGGCATTCACCCGGCCCGTGTACGTGATCGTGCCCGGCCAGTGCGCCAGCGCCTGTCTCGACGCGCTCGACGCGTTCACGCGCTTTCCGAACACGACGCTGATCGGTGCGCCCAGCAGCGCCGACTCCACCTACATGGACGTGCGCTGGCAAAAGGTCGCGTCGGACCTGGCCGTCGTCACCATCCCGAACAAGATGTACGTGAACCGGCCGCGGGCCAACGGCCAGGGCTACGTGCCGGCGATCTACGTGAACGATCCCGTGTGGTCCGTCGACGTGTTCCGGAAGGTCGTGGAGGACGACCTGGCGCGCCAGCGGCACTGAGCGAAAAAAAACCGGGGCGCGCCCCGGTTTTTTTTACTTCGATTCGGCGATCCAGCGATCCACCTTCTTCTCCAGCAGCGCCAGCGGCAGCGTGCCTTCGCCCAGCACGATCTCGTGGAACTTGGGCAGGCTGAATTTCGGCCCCAGTGCCTGTTCCGCGCGGGCGCGCAGTTCCTGGATCTTCAGCGCGCCGATCTTGTAGCCCAGCGCCTGCGCCGGCCACGCCATGTAGCGTTCGGTCGCATTGCGCGCGTCCGCTTCCGTATAGCCCAGCGTCTCGCGCATGTACTGGATCGACTGCTCGCGCGTCCAGCCCTTCGCGTGCATGCCCGTGTCGACGACGAGGCGTACGGCGCGCAGCATTTCATCGTTCAGGTGGCCGAAGTAATCCTCGGGCTTGTCGAACAGGCCCATCTCCTTGCCCAGCGTCTCGGCGTACAGCGCCCAGCCTTCCGTGAAGGCGTTGTTGCCGCCGAACTTGCGGAAGTTCGGCAGGCCCAGCTCCTGCATCAGCGCGATGTGGAAGTGGTGGCCCGGCTGGCCCTCGTGCAGGAACAGCGTGACCATGCCCGTGCTGCCGTACTGCTTCGGGTCGTTCACGACGGACCAGAACACGCCCGGCCGCGACCCGTCCACGGCCGGTGGCGTGTAGTGGTCGGACGCGGTCGCGCGCGACAGTTCCGGTTCCAGGCGCAGGTCGAGCGGCGTCTTCGGACGCAGCGAGAACAGCACCGGCAGCTTGGCCTGCAGCTGCGTGTTCAGGTTGCGGTAGACGTCGATGATCTCGCCCTCGGTCTTGAACGGCTTGTACTTCGCCTGTTCCGACACCCACACCGGCAGGCCGGCGGCCGGGCCGTTGTAGCCCATCTTTGGACCGATGCGCGCAAACTCGCCCTGGATCCGCGCCACTTCCCGCAAACCGATCTGGTGGATCTGTTCCGGCTGCAGGTCCGTCGTCGTCTGGCTCGCGACGCGCGCGAGGTACCAGTCCATCCCCTGCGGCAGCGCGCTCCAGCCGGTGCTCGTGCGGCAGGCCGGCAGGTAGTCGTGTTCGATGAAGTCGGCCAGGCGTTTCAGCGCGGGATTCAGCTTGCCGGCTATGGTGCTGCGATACGCGGCCGTGAGTTTCTTTTTATCGGCATCCGAAAAGCCCGTCGGGAAGTTCTTCACGGGCGTGTAGTAGATGCTGTCCTCGGCCTTGTCCGCCACCAGCTGCCTGAACTGGGGCAGGGCGGATTCCATGATCGCCTTCGGCTGCACGATCCCGCGCTTCATCCCTTCGCGCATGTTGGCGATGGCCTGGTCGATCCAGGGGCCCAGCTGGTTCAGGCGGCTCAGGTAGGCCTGGTAATCCTTCACGGTGGCCAGCGACTGCGCCTGCTGGCCGCTGCTGTAGTTCGCGAGCGTGACGGGCAGGGCGTCCATCTGGTTCAGCGGCAGCAGGTGCTCGGGGAACGGCTCGAAGCGCAGCGCGGTCTTCAGTTCGTAGTCGAGGATGTCGTAGCTCGTCTGGTCGCGCTGGGCGAGGCCGTCGCGGCGGATCGCGTGCAGGCGTTTCAGATAGCCCTTGTACAGCGCGAACTGGTGCGCGCGGTTCTTCGGCGCGATCGACATGCCGATCTGGTCGGGGAAGCGGTTGTCGCCGCTCTCGCCGGCGGAAACGGGGTCGAAGCGCGCCTGCGCATCCCAGTATTCGTCGGCCAGTTGATTCAGTTGTTTCGATGCGGCGCCGGCGTTCGTGGCGCCGGCAGTGGGCTTGGCCGCGGTGTCGGCGGCGATGACCGGCGCGCAGGCGATGAGGCAGGCGGCGGCGAGGGTGCCCAGCTTGAGAGTCTGTTTCATGGTGGTCTGAACGAGTGTAAAGAAGCGGCGCCAAGGATACGCCTTGCGCCGCCCGGGGCCCAGTCTTTACGGGCGATCTTTAATAATTAGCCAGCGGCGCCAGCTGCCCGCCCTTGAAGGTGTAGACTGTGACGGCCGTCTTTTTCAGGTTGCCGCTCGCATCGTAGCCGTACGTGCCGGCCACGCCCTGGTAGCTCATCGTGTGCAGCTGCTTGCCGACGGCCGCGGCGTCCGTCGTGTTCGCGGCCTGCATGGCCTTCGCGATGAACATCGTCTGGTCGTAGAACGCGGGCGCGTACACGTCCGGGTCGCGCTGGAAACGCTGTTTGTAGCGTGCCTTGAACGCGGGGCCATTGGCCTGCTTGTCGAGCGTGGCGCCGGCCTGCGCGCACATCACGTTCTCGCCGACGGCGTCGCCGCCCAGCTTGGCCATCTCCGGACTGCACAGCGTGTCGCCGCCCAGCAGGCGGACGTTTGCCATGCCCAGCTGCTTCATCTGGCGCGCCATCGGGGCGCCCTGCGGCGCATAGCCGCCGAAGAAGATGGCATCCACTTTCTTCGCGCGGAACGCGGTGAGGATGGCGGAAAAGTCGCTGGCCTTGTCGTTCGTGAATTCGCGGCCGACGACGGTCACGCCGGAGGCGCGCGCCTGCTTCGCGAATTCGTCGGCGATGCCCTGGCCGAAGGCGGTGCGGTCGTCGATCACGCCGACCGTCTTGATTTTCAATTCCTTGGCCGCATACGACGCCATCGACGCGCCGACCTGGGAATCGCTCGCGACGATGCGGAACACGTTCGGGTAGCGTGCCTGGGTGATTTTCGGGCTCGTGCCTACGGTCGACATCAGGATGCCGGCATCGTTGTAGACGCGCGAAGCGGGGATCGCGACGCCCGAGTTGTACGGGCCGAGCACGAACTTGACGCCGGCGTCGGCGAACTTCTGCGCGACGCTCACGCCCGCTTTCGGGTCGCCCTGGTCGTCCTCGGACAGCAGTTCGAATTTCAGCGCCTTGCCGCCCACCTTGAGCTTTTGCGCGTTGAGTTCCTCGACCGCGAGGCGCACGCCGTTTTCGTCGTCCTTGCCGGCGAACGCATTGGCGCCCGACAGCGGGCCGCTCACGCCGATGCGCACGACCTGGTCCTGGGCGAGCGCGGCCGTCCCGGTCGCCAGCAGGATCGCCGCCAGCGCCACGGTTTTGATGGTTGATGCCATTCCGTTTGTCTCCGTTGTGTTAATCAACGGCCGCCATCATCGCATGTTAGGCGTGGCGTGCAAACTGATTAAGCCGGCAGCCCGTGCGAGATCAGTTCCAGCGGCAGCGCGGTGGTGCACTTGATCTGCTCCATCGAGAACGCGGAGGAGACGCCGGACAGTTGCGCGGTCTTGATCAGTTTTTTGTAGAAGCGGTCGTAGCCGTCGATGTCGGTCGTGACGACCTTCAGCAGGTAGTCGACATCGCCGCTCATGCGGTGGAATTCCAGGACTTCCGGCAGCGCGATGACGGCGGACGCGAAGCGCTCCAGCCATTTTTCGTCGTGTTCGTTGGTGCGCACGCTGACGAACACGGTCACGGGCAGGCCGACCTTGTGCCGGTTGACGATGCTCACCCGGCTCTCGATGTATCCCTCTTCCTCCAGGCGTTTGACGCGTTTCCAGCACGGCGTGCTGGAGAGCCCGACCTTTTCGCTCAGGCCGGAAATCGACAGCGTGGCGTCGGCCTGCAGGGCGGCCAGAATCGCGCAGTCGTATTTGTCGAGTGAATTCATCTTGTCCATCTCGCGATCTCTAGAATGTTCGTTCTTCAGCCTAGGAAAAATCAAAGATTCTTTAGTACGTCATTTTCGGCACCAAACCGTAACATATTACTCAACAATCGCGCTGATGGCGCATTTATTTTTGGACTTTTAGCAATTATTTTATGGCCCCCGACCTCTACCTCGACGCAAACGCCACTTCGCCGGTCCTGCCTTCCGCAATCGCCGCCGCGGTCGAGGCGATGGAGGCCTCGTTCGGCAATCCGAGCAGCAGCCACGCCACCGGCCTGCGCGCCAAACGCATCCTCGACACGACCCGTGCGCGCGCCCGCCGCGTGCTCGGCGCCGGGCCGGGCCGCGTGCTGTTCACGAGCGGCGCCACGGAAGGCATCCAGACCGCCGTGCTGTCGGTTTTGTGCGCCGTGCGCGAACGCCGCGCGGCGGGCGAGGCCTGCGGCGACCTGCTGGTCTACGGCGCCACCGAACACAAGGCCGTGTCGGAAAGCCTCGCGCACTGGAACCGCCTGCTCGGCACCGGGCTCACCCTGCAGCCGCTGCCCGTGGACGCCACCGGGCGCCATCGGCTGGACGTCCTGCGCGACCTGGCGTCGCGCGCCGCAATGGTCTGCACGATGGCGGCCAACAACGAGACGGGCGTGATTTCCGACCTGGACGGCATCGCGCGCGTGCTGCGCGCGAGCGGATCGAAAGCCTACTGGATGGTCGACTGCGTGCAGGCGCTGGGCAAGCTGCCGCTCGACCTGGCCAACACGCGCATCGATTACGCCCCGTTCTCCGGTCATAAACTGCATGCGCCGAAAGGCATCGGCATCCTGTACGTGCGCGACGGCGCGCCGTACACGCCCTTGATGATCGGCGGCGGCCAGGAAGGCGGGCAGCGCTCCGGCACGGAAAACATGGCCGGCATCGCCGCCCTCGGCGCCGTGCTGGCCGCACTGGAAGAGGGCACGACGTTCCGCACCCACGCCGAGCTGGCCACCATGCGCGATCGTCTCGCGGCCGCGCTGCGCGACGCGTTCCCCGGCATCGTCTTCAATGCGCCGTTCGAACACACGTTGCCGACCACGCTGAATTTCGCCGTGCCCGGCGTCTCCAGCAAGGACCTGCTCGACCTGTTCGACGCGGCCGGCGTGCGCGTCAGCGCCGGATCGGCCTGTTCCGCCGCGAAGGCCGCACCCAGCTACGTCCTGGACGCCATGGGCTTGCCGTTGTGGCGCAGCGGCGGCGCCGTGCGCCTGTCGATCGGGCCGCTCGCGGACGACGCTTTCGTCGACGCCGCCTGCGTGCGCATCCGCCGCTGCGGCGAGGCATTGCGCACGTCTCCACTCGCCGGTGGAAATCCCGGCGTCATGCAGGTCAGCGGCGACGGGCGGCATGGCTGGATCGTGTTCGACGAACAAACCTGCGTCGCGCTCGATCCTCCGCCCGGCCAGATCGAGCGCATCGCCACACTCGCGCGCGATGCCGGCCTGCGCCTGGTGGAATTCGACGCGGCGGACCGCGCCACCGTCGCGCTGGACGACGGCAGCCACGCGCCCTGCATGGCCATCGGCGGCGCCGTGCTGGCCCGCGTGCCGGACGGCTGGCTGCTGGGCGAGGCGCAAGACGGCCGCTTGCCCCGCACGGCAGTGCGCCACGTCTTCGGCGCCATCGACGCCGCCCGCCTGGCCCAGGTCGCCCACGATGCGGCCGTGATCTGCCACGTTACCGACGTCGACGGCCTGGCCTGCGCGACGATGCATGCGGTACGCGACGCCAGCACGCCGGGCCAGCTGCATCCGGACACGCTGGACGTGTTCCTGCGCCGCCACGCGGACGCGCTGCTCGTCGACGTGCGCGAAGCGGGCGAAGCCGCGGCCGGCGCGATGACCCTGCACGGCCGCGTGGCGCACCACGTGCCGCTGTCGCGCCTCGCGGAATACCTGCCGGGGTGGTTGTCCGATCCGGCACGGCCGATCGTGTTCGTCTGCCGCAGCGGGAACCGGAGCGCGAAGGCCGCCCTGTGCCTGCACCGCGCGGGGCATGCGCAGGCGTGGACGCTCGCGGGCGGGCTCGCGCTGGCGTAAAACATACCGATCGTCAACCAGTGTTCGCTAACGCACAGTTTCCGGACACCTGATTGCTTAGCATGGCGGCAGCCGTGCGCCCTCGTCTTCACGCTTTACCCGAATGGTCGCGTCCCGCGTCAGCCGGCGGTCGGTTGCGCACGCCACCACGAGGTTCCTGTTGAAAGAAGATCAAGCGCTGCCGCCCGCAGCCGCCGGCGTCGCCGACGACGACGCCCCGCTGCGCGCCGAATTGTTTTCTGCCGCCCAGATGGCCGTCCACGGCCGCCGCCTCGCCGCGCGCCATCAACTGGCCGACCAGGCGGGCAGCGACCGCCTGCTGGACCGCCTGGACGACAATGCCGCCGTCATCGCCGACGCCTGCGCCGGCCTCGCCCGCGCCGCCCACGCCGGCGTGCGCCTGCCGCCGGCGGCCGGATGGCTGCTCGACCACGCCTGGCTGATCGACGACCACGTCCGGCTCGCGCGCCGCCACCTGCCCGACGACGACTGCCGCGCGCTGCCCTGCCTGCAGGACCCTGACGCACGCGGCAATCCGCGCGTGTACCAGCTGGCGCTGGACGTGATCGCGCATGGCGATGGCAGGCTGGACGCGGAAAGCCTCGCGCGCTTCGTCGCCGCCTACCAGGAAGGCGCGCCGCTGGCGCTGGGCGAGCTGGGGGCGTTGCCGACCATGCTGCGTCTCGTGCTGATCGAGAACCTGCGCCGCCTCGCCGTGCGCCAGGCGGACACCCGGCGCCAGCGCGTGCAGGCCAACCGCTGGGCCGACCGCATGACGGCCAGGGCGGAGGAGCGCCCCGGTGACCTGATCCTCGTCGTGGCCGACATGGTGCGCGACGTGCAGCCGATGAGTTCCGGCTTCGTGGCCGAACTCGCGCGTCGGTTGCAGGGCCGCGGCGGTCCGCTCACGCAGGCGTTGCAATGGGTCGCGACGCGTCTCGCGGACGAGGGCCGCACCATCGACCAGGCGGTGCAGGCCGACGTCGCGCAGCAGGCTGCCGACGACGTCTCGGTCGCGAACACGGTGAACAGCCTGCGCCTGCTGGGCAGCATGGACTGGCGCGAATTCGTCGAGACGATGAGCGCCGTCGAGCAGGCGCTGCGCGGCGACCCGGCCGGCGTCTACGGCCGCATGGACGGCGCCACGCGCGACCATTACCGCCGCGTGGTCGCGCGCCTCGCGCGCGCGGCCGGCCGCCCCGAGATCGAGGTGGCGACGGAGGCGCTGGCGCTGGCGGCAGAAGGACATGACGCGCGCCGGCGCCACGTGGGCCACTATCTGGCCGGCGAAGGCCTGTCCCTGCTGAAGCAGCGCCTGAACATGCGTCCCGGCCGCAGTTCCGGCCGCATACGGGCGCTGCCGGCCTACCTGGGCGCCGTCGGCGCGTGCACCGCGGCGTTCGCGGGCGCGATCGCCCTCCATGCGGCGCAGGACGGCGCAGGCCCCGCGCTGCTCGTCGTCATCGGCCTGCTGGGCGCGCTCGGTGCGAGCCGGCTGGCGCTGGCCCTCGTCGACCTGATGGCCGCGCGGCTCGTCCCACCGGCGCCCCTGCCGCGCATGGATTTCGGCGGCGGCATCCCGTCCGATGCACGCGCGATCGTCGTCGTGCCGGCGCTGCTGTACAGCCGCGACAACGTGACTGCGCTCGTCGAGGCGCTCGAAGTGCACTACCTCGCCAACCGCGACCCGCACCTGCGCTTCTGCCTCCTGACCGACCTCGTCGACGCCCCACGGCAGGAAGTCTACGGCGACGCCGAGCTGATCGAACAGGCGCGCGCCGGCATCGTCGCGCTGAATGCGAAGCACGGCGAGAATCAAGGCGATAAGCGGCCGTTCCTGCTGCTGCACCGCCAGCGCACCTGGAGCGAGGGCGAGGGCGCGTGGATCGGCCGCGAACGCAAGCGCGGCAAGCTGGAAGACCTGAACGCCTTCCTGCTGCGGGGCGAGCGCGCGCCGTTCGCCGTGATCGAAGGTCCCGTCGACGGCCTGGACGAGATCCGCTACGTGATCACGCTGGATGCCGAGACCCGGCTGCCGCGCGACGCCGCCCGTGCCTTCGTCGCGACGATGGCCCATCCGCTGAATCACCCCGTGCTCGATGACGCGGGCCGGCGCGTGGTGGCCGGCCATGGCGTGCTGCAGCCGCGCGTGACGGCGGCGCTGCCGCCGGACGATGCGTCGCGCTACCGGCGCCTGTGCGGTGGCGACGAACGTCGCATCGCCCAGGACCTGTTCGGCGCAGGCACGTTCGCGGGCCAGGGCATCTACGACCTGGCCGCGTACGACCGCGTGCTGCGCGGACGCCTGCCGGAGGACCGCGTGCTGTCGCACGACCTGCTGGAAGGCTGCTACCTGCGTGCCGGCCTGCTCGGCGATGCGCACCTCGTCGCGCCGTGCCCGGGGCGCTACAGCGACGACGTCGCGCGCCGCCACCGCGCGATCCGCGGCGACTGGCAACTGGCCGGCTGGCTGCGCGACCGCGTGCCGCGCGCGGACGGCAGCCGGGAAGCGAATCCGCTGCCGCCGCTGGCGCGCTGGACGCTGTTCGACAACCTGCGCCGCAGCCTCGTCGCCCCCGCGCTGTGCATCCTGCTGGTGCTGTGCTGGGCGCTGTTGCCGGCGCCCGCGTTCTGGAGCGCGGCCGTGCTGGCCGTGTTCTTCGTGCCGTTCGCGCTGCGCACGCTCGTCGCGCTGGCCGACAAGCCGCACGACGTCGCGCCGGGCCCGCACCTGCTGCACTGCGCGCACGACGCGCGCATCGGCCTGTATCACGCGCTGCTGGACACGGTCTTCCTGCCGCACGAGGCGAGCTACAGCGTGGACGCGATCGCGCGCGGCGCGTGGCGCATGCTCGTGTCGAAGCGGCAGCGCCTGGAATGGCGCGCGCCCACGCTGTCGCGCTCCAGCACGGACATGGAAGCCAACTGGCAGAACATGTGGTTCGCGCCCGCGTTCGCCGTCGGTGTCGCCGTGCTGCTCAGCTTTGCGCATCCGTTCGCGCTGTTCGCGGCCGCGCCCCTGCTGCTGCTGTGGTTCCTCTCGCCTGTGGTGGCGTGGTGGGTCAGCCTGCCGGCCGCGCGTCCCGCGCCGCACCTGGCGGATGCGCAGCGCCGCTTCCTGCGCACGACGGCGCGCCGCACGTGGGCATTCTTCGAGGACCACGTCACGGAGGAGGAGAACTGGCTGCCGCCGGACCACCTGCAGGAACATCCGGCACCCGTCGTGGCGCACCGCACGTCGCCCGCGAGCATGGGCCTTGCGCTGCTGGCCAACGTGACGGCCTGGGATTTCGGCTATGCGGCCACGGGAGACCTGCTGGCGCGCACGCGCGCGACACTCCAGACGATGGGCCGGCTGGAGCGCCAGCGCGGCCATTTCCACGACGCGTACGACACGTGCACGCTGGCGCCGCTGCCGCCGCTGTCCGTGTCGGCCGCCGGCGGCGGCAACCTGGCGGCCCACCTGCTCGTGCTCGCGGCCGGCCTGGAACGGCTGGCCGACGAACCCATCGCCTCCAGCCGCGCGCTGGACGGCATCCGCGACACGCTGGACGTCGTCGAAGACCACGCTGTATCGTCCGCGCCCGCCGTGCGCGAGGCGATCGCCGCGCTGCGCCTGCACCTGACGCCGGAACGCTGCCGCAACGCGGGCACGCTGCCGGGTCTTGCCGATTGCCTGCAGGCGCTCGTGCGCCAGGCCGAGGCGCTGTGCGCCGTCGTGCCGGACGACGCCGATGCGCAGCTGCGCGACTGGGCCGGCAGGCTGGCGCGGCAGGCGGCCGCCGCCCAGGCGGACCTGCTGGTGATGGCGCCGTGGATGCGCGTCGTGCAGGAATACGTGATCGATTCGAGCCTCACGCGCATCCCGACGGTGCGCGAGCTGGCCGGCTTTGGTATGAAGGCGCCCGGCGACGACCTGGAGCCGGAAGAGCGTACGCGCCAGCTGCTGCTGGCGGGCCTCGTCGCGGAAGGCAGCACGAACGCGCGGGTACGCCTGCAGGAGATCGAACGACTGGCGCGCGCCGCGCGCGACTGCGCGGACGTGGACGTCGGCCTCCTGGGCGACGGGGACCCGGGCCTGCTCGCAGCGGACGCCCGCCTCGCCAGCTTCGCCGGCATCGCGCGCGGCCAGCTCCCGCAGGAACACTGGTTCGCGCTCGGCCGCCAGCTGTGTGTGGCGTACGGCCAGCAACTGCTGCTGTCGGAGCACGGCGCGCTGGACGCCTACCTGGCGCCGCTGCTGGTGATGCCGGCGTACCGCGACACGCTGCTGGACCAGACATATCGGGGCATCGTCCGCGTGCAGGCGGAATACGGCCGCCGCCGCGACGTGCCGTGGGGCTTTGCGGCCTCCGGCTACAACGCGATGGATACCACGCTGCACTACCAGTACCGCGCTTTCGGCGTACCGGGCACGGGGATCCGGCGGGCGTCGGGCGAGGACCTCGTCGTCGCCCCGTACGCCGCGCTGCTGGCCTTGATGGTCGAGCCGGAACGCGCCTGCGCCAACCTGGAACGCATGGCGCAGCTGGGCTTCACGGGCCGCTACGGTTTCTACGAAGCCGCCGACTACACGCCGGCGCGGCGTCCCGCGGGCCAGCCCTATGCCATCGTGCGCGCGTTCGTCGCACGCCACCAGGGCATGGGTCTGCTCGCGCTGTCCTATCTGCTGCACAACCGGCCCATGCAGCGGCGCTTCGCCGCCGAGCCGCAGTTCCAGGCCGCGTTGCCGCTGCTGCAGGAGCCTGCGCCGCCGGCGGGCACGGGGCGGCACGTGGAGATCGAGGACGCGCGCCAGAGCGCAACGGCTGCCGACACGCCGGCGCGCACGGTGACGCAGCCGGATGCCGCGCCGCAGGACGTGCAACTGCTGTCCAACGGCCGCTACCACGTGATGGTGACGGCGGGCGGCGCCGGCTACAGCGCCTGGCGCGACGCGGCCGTCACGCGCTGGCGCGCGGATCCGACCGCCGACGACAGCGGCCATGTGTGCTACGTGCGCGACGTGGACAGCGGCGCCCTATGGTCGAATACGTGGCAGCCGACGCTGGCGCGTCCCGAGCATTACGAAGCCCGGTTCTCCGAAGGCCGGGCGGCCTTCCGCCGGCGCGACCACGGCATCGAACTGCACACGGAAATCGTCGTCGCGCCCGACGACGACGTCGAACTGCGCCGCCTGCGCATCGCCAACCGGACGGGCGCGGCCCGTACGATCGAGCTGACCAGTTACGCGGAGTTGGTGCCGGCAGCCGTGCAGATGGAGATCCTGGCGGAGCGCAGCGCGCTGCTGTGCGCGCGCAGGCAGGAATGGGTACTGAAGGCGATGACCGTGCACGGCGACGAGACTGCGGCGCAGTTCGAGACGGACCGCGCACGCTTCATCGGCCGCGGGCGGAGCAGGGCGCATCCCGCCGCGCTGGAGGGACGCGCGCCGCTGGGCGGATCGGACGGCGCCGTGTCCGATCCGGCGCTGGCGATCCGCCGCATCCTGACCCTGGCGCCGCATCAGGAAACGACGGTCGACATCGTGCTGGGCGTGGCCGGGACGCGCGACCACGCGCTGCGCCTGATCGACAAATACCGCGACCGCGACGTGGCCGACCGCGTGCCCGAACTCGCGTGGACGCACGGCCAGGTCATGCTGCGCCAGTTGAACGCGACCGAGGCGGATGCCCAGCTGTACGCACGCCTGGCGGGCAGCGTGCTGGCGCCGCAGCCCGCGCTGCGCGCCGATCCGGCCGTCATCGCGCGCAACCAGCGCGGCCGGGCAGACCTGGAAGCGCTCGGCATCCCGGGCGATCGGCCCCTCGTGCTGCTGCACCTGCGCGATGCCGCCAACCTCGACCTCGCGCGCGAGCTGGTCCAGGCCTATGCATGGTGGCGGGCGAAAGGGCTGGCCGCGAATCTCGTCGTCTGGTGCGACGGCTCGGCGGCGCTGCACGACGAGGTGGCGCACCTGCCCGGGGCGGGCGGCGTGTTCGTTTGCACGTCCGAACAGCTGACGATGGAAGACCGCATGCTGATGCAGGCCGTGGCGCGCGTGGTGCTCCAGGACGAACAGGGGAGCCTGGCCGAACAACTGCGCCGCGCGTCCGCGCGCAAGGCGGAGCTGCCGCCGGCGCTGGTGCCGGCCGCAAAACCGGCGCAGTACGAATTGGACGCGCCCGCCGTGCCGGCGCTCGTGCTCGACAACGGCATCGGCGGTTTCACTCCCGACGGGCGCGAATACGTCATCCGCACGGGTCCGGGCCGGCACACGCCCGCGCCGTGGGTCAACGTGCTGGCGAGTCCCATGTTCGGCACGGTGATCTCGGAGAGCGGCCAGGCGTACAGCTGGAACCAGAACGCCCATGCATTCCGCCTGACGCCGTGGGAGGGCGACCCGATAGCGGGCTGCGGCGGCGAAGTATTTTATCTGCGCGACGAGCAGACGGGCGTGTTCTGGTCGCCGACGGCGCTGCCGGCGCCATCCGGCGGCGACTACGTCACGCGCCACGGCTTCGGCTACAGCGTGTTCGAGCACACGGCGCACGGCATCCGCAGCGAACTGCTGACGTATGTGGCACTGGACGCGCCGCTGAAGCACATCGTGCTCAAGCTGCGCAACGACGGGACCACGCCACGGCGCCTGTCCGTCACGGGTTACGTGGAATGGGTGCTGGGCGAGCTGCGCGCGGGATCCGCGCCGCACGTGGTGACGGAGCAGGATCCCGTCAGTGGCGCGCTGTTCGCCCGCAATGCATGGAACGGGGATTTCGCCGGCCGCGTCGCGTTCTTCCACCTCGATGCCGAGCACGTGGCGTTCACCTGCGACCGCGCGGAATTCATCGGCCGCGACGGCAGCCTCGCCAATCCGGCCGCGCTCGGGCGCACGACGCTGTCGGGGCGCAGCGGCGCCGCGCTCGACCCGTGCGCCGCGCTGCAGACCGTCGTCGACCTGGCGCCGGGCGAGGAGCAGGAACTCGTGTTCATGCTGGGCGTGGGCGGGCGCCGCAACCTGGACGCCACCGGCATGGTCCAGCGCCACAGCGGGCCTGCCGCGGCCGCCGCCGACCTGGCCCGCGCGCGCGATTTCTGGGACGACACGCTGGGCGCCGCCCGCATCGAGACGCCGGAACCGGCGCTCGACGTGCTCGTCAACGGTTGGGTCATGTATCAGACGATCGCATGCCGCATGTGGGCGCGCAGCAGTTATGACCAGTCGGTCGGCGCCTACCGCTTCGGCGACCAGCTGCAGGATGCGATGGCCGCCGTGCACGTGCGTCCGGAACTGCTGCGGGACCACATCCTGCTGTTCGCCGGCCACCAGTTCGTCGAAGGCGACGTGCAGTCGTGGTGGCATCCGCCCACCGGGCGCGGCGAGCGCACGCGCTGCCCGGACGACGCCTTGTGGCTGCCGCTCGCGGTGCACCGCTACGTCGGCGTCACGGGCGACTACGCGCTGCTGGACGAGATCGCGCCGTTCATCGAAGGCCGCGCGCTGAGGCAGGACGAGGCGGCGTATTGCGACCTGCCGGCCCGTTCGCAGGAGCAGGCCAGCATCTACGAACACTGCGTGCGCGTGTTGCGCCGCGCCCTCGTGTTCGGGCCGCACGGGCTGCCGCCGGACGGTAGCGGCGAGAGCGTCCGGCTCGGCTTCTTCCTGTACGACGTGCTGTGCCGCTTCGGCGAACTGGCCGAGCGCCGCGGCGACTACGGCTTTTGCACGACGTGCCGCAGCGCGGCCCAGGTCCTCGCCCACAACATCGACAGCAACGCGTGGGACGGCGAATGGTACCGGTGTGCGTACGGCGACGACGGCCGCATCGACGCGGCCACCCAGAGCTGGGCCGTGCTGTCCGGCGCGGCCGAGCGGGACCGGGCGCGCCGCGCGATGGACGCGGTGGACGCGCATCGCTTGTGCGACGACGGCATCGAGGACACGCAGGCGGCGATCTGGGTGGCGATGGCGTTCGCGCACCTGGGCGACACGGAGCGGGCGTGGGAACTGGCGCGCATGCTGGTGCCGGCCGGGCACGCGCGCGTGGAGCCCTATGTGATGACGACAGGGCGGGACAGCGGCAGCTGGTATGCGGGCTCGGCCGGCTGGATGTTCCGGTTGATCGTCGAATCGTTGCTCGGTGTGACGCGAGCCGGCGAAACCCTGACCTTGATGCCACGCCTGCCTGCCGGCTGGGAAGGCTTCCGTCTACACTACCGCTACCACGGCAGCCAGTACACGATCGCCGTGCGGCGCGGGGACGAGCCGCTGCTCCGCGTGGACGGGGTGGCGCAGCAGGGCAATACGATCGCGCTGGTGGACGACGGCCGGACGCACGAGGTGGAACTGCACGTGGCCAGCCGCCACGACGCGGCCGCCCCGGCGCCGCACATGAACTGGACGACCTGCGAAAAGATGCGACCATGAACACGCGACGCGCGCATGCGGTGGCCTTTCTGATCGGGATGGCGGCGATGTCGGCGCACGCCGCCGACTGGAGCGACACGGCGCTCAGCTGGCGCTACGGCCAGCGCTTCCGCGAGCCGTTCAATCCGTCCGACATCAAGAAGCACATCTTCGCGCTGACGCATGCGAGCGGCTACAAGTACGGTTCCAACTACTTCAACGTTGACCTGCTGCAGTCCGACCGCAACGACCCCGCGTCGCTGACGCAGAACGAGGGCGCGCAGGAGGCCTACGTCGTCTACCGCCACACGCTCGATATCGGCGCATTGCGCGGCGCACCGCTGGCCTATGGCGCCGTCAAGGGCGTGGGCGTCGTGCTGGGCTTCGACTGGAACACGAAGAACGACGTGGGCTACAACTCGCGCAAGCGCATGCTCGTCGCGGGGCCGGCCCTGATGTGGGACGTGCCGGGCTTTCTCAGCACGGGCCTGCTGCTCGTCCACGAAAGCAATGCGCCGAGCGGCGCGTTCCCGCCGATTTCCCAGGTGCGCGGGCGCTACACGTACGATATCCACCCGATGTTCTCCGCCAGCTGGGGCATCCCGATCCCCGAACAATGGGCGCCGGGCTGGGCGTTCGAGGGTTACCTGAACTTCATCGGCGCGAAGGGGCGCGACGAGGTCGGCAACGGCACGGGCGCCGAGACGAACCTCGACATGCAGCTGATGTACGACATCGGCCCCCACTTCGGCCAGCCGAAGAAACGCTTCCGCATCGGCCTCGAATACCAGTTCTGGAACAATAAATTCGGCAACACGGCCGCCACGACCGGCAACCGGGGCCAGCGCGCCAGCACGCCGATGGTGCGGGCGGAATACCACTTTTGAAGGCTTTACAATTTGTCAATGAATTAATATCTAATTGACAATTTTATGAGTCGTGGATCAAGGCCGACATGCATGCAATTGCAAAAATTGCATCATGAAAACCTCGATCCTTACCCTCTCCCTGGTGCTGGCCGCGGCCGGCGTGTTCAATCCTGCTTCGGCCGCCACGCTCGAACACCGCGAGTTCGACGCGACCCTGCTCGCGCCGTACCACGGCGACGTCCGCGATGCGCGTACGTTCACCTTGTCGTTCGAGTATCCCGGCTTGCGCGCGCGCCGTCCCGTGACGTGGCGCCTGGAGCTCGTCGCGCCATCCGGCCGCCGCGTCGCGCAATGGCAGGGGCGGCTGGCGCTGGGCGATACGCCGCGCGATATTGCCGTGCGCTGGTCGGGCATGCTCGCGGGCCGCAAGCCCGCGCCCGGCATCTACCGCGTGCGCCTGCATGCCGCCAGCGGCAGCGAGACGGCCGACCAGGCCTGGGACATCGCCGTCGGCACCGTGCCGGCGCCCGCGCTGCCGGATGTTGTGCCGCTGGCGACGGGCCGCACACGCATGATGGCGATGCCGGCGCCGGGCGCGCTGCCGTACACGGTCTATTACGGCAACCTGCACAGCCAGACGCGCGACAGCGACGGCGGCGCCCCGGTCGACAACTGCCACGGCGCGCAGGACCCGCAGACGGCGCCCTACGGCCCGGACGCCGCGTACCCGTATGCGCGCAAGCACGGCCTGGACATCCTGATGGTCTCGGAGCACAACCACATGTACGACGGCTCGGACGGCACGAACCCCGATGCCGATCCGGCGGCCGCCAAGGCCCGATACCGGGCCGGCCTGAAGACGGCGCGCGATTACTCGGATGCGAATCCAGGCTTCCTCGCGCTGTACGGCATGGAATGGGGCGTGATCGGCAACGGCGGCCACCTGAACATCTTCGACAGCGACGAGTTGCTCGGCTGGGAGAAGAATGCGAAGGGCGAGCTGCTCGCGGACACGGCCACCCCGAAGAGCGACTACGCGGCGCTGTATGCGCTGATGCGCCAGCGCGGCCTGACGGGCCAGTTCAACCATCCTGCGCTGACGGGCCAGTTCACCGTGAACAGCACGCCGCTCGCGTACACGCCGGACGGCGACGCCGTCATGGCCTTGTGCGAAGTGGTCAACAGCTCCGCGTTTTCCGTCAGCGAGAACGAGGGCGAGACGCGGCGCAGCAATTTCGAACTGGCCTGCAACAAGCTGCTGGAAGCGGGGTATCACGTGGCGTTCAGCAGCAACCAGGACAATCACTGCGCCAACTGGGGCGCGTCGTACAGCAACCGCAGCGCCGTCCTGATCCCGAACGGCGTGCCGCTGACGCGCGCCAGCTTCCTCGAGGCCGTGCGTGCGCGCCGCGTGTTCGCGACGATGGACAAGGATGCGCAGATCGTCCTCACCGCGAACGGCCACCTGATGGGCGAGCGCTTCGACAATACGGGCGCGCTGCGGCTGCAGGTGGCCTACGCCAGCGCGACGGGCCGGCAGGCCGCGACGGTGGCGATCATCGAAGGCGTCCCGGGACGCAACGGCGACGTGAGCCAGCTCTCGGACAAGGCGGACGTCACGACGACGCCTGCGCCGGGCGCGCATTTCTATTACGCGAAGGTGACGCAGGACGACGGCCGCATCCTGTGGTCGGCGCCCGTGTGGGTGACGCAGCAGCCCTAGAAGCCCAGGCTGCGTCCTGCCCCGAACAGCGTGGCGATGCCCAGCACGGCGAAGACCAGTGCCGCCAGGCCGTGCACGAGTTTTAACGGGACACGTCCCGCAATGCGGTCGCCGAAGTACACGGCCGGCACGTTCGCAAGCATCATGCCGAGCGTGGTGCCGGCGACCACTGCGACGGCGGACGGATAGCGTGCGGCCAGGGCGACGGTGGCGACCTGCGTCTTGTCGCCCATCTCGGCGACGAAGAACGCGAGCACGGTGGTCAGAAAAACGCCGAAGCGGGCGAGCGGTGTCTCGTCTTCGTCCAGGTCGTCCGGCACCATGATCCACGCGGCCATGCCGAGGAAGGCGATGCCCAGCACCCAGCGCATGACGTCGGGACCGAGCAGGCGGCTCACGAGGGCGCCGACGGCGGCGGCGAAGGCATGGTTGGCGATGGTCGCGACGAAGATGCCGGCCACGATCGGCAGGGGACGGCGAAAACGTGCGGCGAGGAGGAAGGCCAGCAACTGCGTCTTGTCGCCGATTTCGGCGAGGGCGACGATGCCGGTAGAAACGAGGAAGGCATCCATTGAATGGCGGATCATAGCAGAGGTGTGCGGCTTGCGCAGAAGTGCTATCCTGCTCCGCGCTTCCACCATCCGAGGAATCCAAGAGTGCAATCCATGACCCGCATCGCAGCAGCGATCCTGCTCGCTTTCTCCGGCGCCGCACTGGCGCAGACACCCGCCACCGTCCCCGCCGCATCCGTCATTACGCAGGATGCCCCAGCCCTGAATGCCTGGCTCACCACGGACGTCGAACGCACGATGAAGCTGTTCGACGTGCCGGGCATCGCGATCGCCATCGTCAAGGACGGCAAGGTCGTCGCCACGCAGGGCTTCGGCGTGCGCAAGCTGGGGGCGCCGGACAAGATCGATGCGAGAACGCTGTTCGAAGTCGCGTCGAACTCGAAGGCATTCACGGCGGCTGCGCTGGCGATGCTCGTCGACGAAGGCAAGCTCGCGTGGGACGATCCCGTCACGAAGCACCTGCCGGACTTCCAGATGTACGACGCCTACGTCACGCACGAGATGACGGTGCGCGACCTGCTTACGCACCGCAGCGGCCTGGGTCTCGGCGCCGGCGACCTGCTGTGGTGGCCGACGACGAATTTCTCCACCGACGAGATCATCCACAAGCTGCGCTACATCCGTCCCGCCACGAGCTTCCGCAGCAGCTACGCGTACGACAACCTGCTGTACATCGTGGCCGGCAAGATCATCGCGGCCAAGTCGGGCAAGACGTGGGGCGAGACGATCCGCGAACGCATCCTGACGCCGGTGGGCATGACGGCGACGACGACCAGCCTGGCGGAGAACGCGGGCAATCCGGACGTGGCGAACGCCCACAGCAAGATCAACGACAGGATCGCGGCCGTGAAGGCGATGCCCGTGGCGAACGCGGTGGGCGCGGTCGGCATCAATACGAACGCCGAGGACATCGCGCGCTGGATGAACGTGCTGGTGGCCGGCGGCGTCGTGGGCACGGACGGTAACGGCAAGGAGATCCGCCTGTACAGCGCGAAGCAGGCGCGCGAGATGTGGACGGCGCAGACGCCGATGCGCATCAGCGAGCCCGATCCGAAGCTGGCCGCCACGCGCCCGAACTTCCTCGCGTATGGCCTCGGCTTCCAGCTGCGCGACTGGCAGGGCAGGCTGCTCGCGATGCACAGCGGCGCGCTGCAGGGCTTTTATTCGAAGGTGGTGCTGGTGCCGGAAGCGAAGCTGGGCATCGCCATTCTGACCAATGCGGAAAGCGGCGGTTCGCTGAACGCGCTGCAGTACCAGCTGCTCGACCGCATGCTGAACCCGGCCGCGACGACCGACTGGATCGGCATCGTGAAAGCCGTCGAGGACGAGAACCACGCGAAGGAACTGGCGCGCATCGTCAAGGCGAACGCCGCGCGCGCGGCGAAGTCGCAACCGTCGCTGGCGCGCACGGCGTACGACGGCGAGTACCAGGATCCGTGGTACGGCATCGCGACGATCAGGCACGAGGGCAACAGGCAGATCCTGACGATGTCGCGCACGCCCGACCTGACGGGCGAACTGGAACACTACCAGCACGACACCTTCATCGTGCGCTGGAAGGAGCGCAACTTCAACGCGGACGCGTATGTCACGTTCGCACTGAATCCGGACGGCAGCATCGAACGCATGCGGATGCAGCCGATTTCGACCGAGACGGATTTCAGCTACGACTTCCAGGACCTGAACTTCACGCCGGTGAAGAAGGCGGCGCCCTGATTCAGATCGCCGGTACCGGCGAATATCCCGATACCGCCCGGTACTTGCCGTTCCCGTAACGGAGCACCTGCTTCTGGTCGATCGCCGCCGGCGGCCCCGCGTACGACTCCGCCCGGCTGATCGCACCCTGGTAGCGGATGGTCAGGTCGCCGGGCTGGTCACGGGTGGCATCGATCGTCCAGCTGCTTTCGATCGCATAGCAGTCGTGCGTGTCCGGCGCGCCGCCGTCGTCGCGTGCGATGGGGTCCTGCGGGTGCGGCTTCACGAGCGGCGTCAGGCGGCGCTGGCAATCGGCCGCGCTGTCGACGTTGATGCCGGACAGCGCCAGCTCGACGGCGGGCTCGCGCCGGACGGCGTCGCGGCCCACTTCGTACAAGGCGAGCCACGTGCCGCAGTAACCCTGCCAGCAACTGCCGTATTCCACCGCGATGCCCGGCCGGCGCGCGGCCAGCGCAACTTCGCGCACGGCGGCGGCGCCGGAAAAGCCGCGCAGCGCAAAGATGCCCTGGCGTCCGATGACGCCCCACGTGCCGCCATGCTGTTCGAACTGGTAGGCCGCCAGCGCCAGCGGCGTCGCGTGGACGGCGCTGGTGCGGCCGTCGTCGCCGGCCGGCACGAGGCCCGCGATCAGGGTGGCGTGCGTCGGGTCCGTGCGCAGCACCAGTTTCGGTTCGACGAGCACGCGGTTCGCGCCCACGTTCCAGCCGGCGTAGATGCCGTGTCCGGTGCCGGGAAGGGGCGGCAGGGTCGCGCTGTGCACGCGTCCGGCCGCGGTCTCGCTCCAGCCGGGAAAGGCCAGCGCGGCCAGCTGGGCCGGGGTAGGCAACGGCGGTGCGGCCAAGGCGAGGCCCGGCGCGCAGGCGGCCAGCACGGCCGCGCCGAGCGCGGCGCGGCGTAACGAAAACGCCGCCGCCATCAATTCTTCTTGCCGTTCCAGACGTCCAGCATGTCTTGCGAACCTTGCGAGCGGATGCCGTTGTCCTGCAGGACGCCTTCGGTCGCATCGACCATCGCCTGGCGCGGCAGCACCATCGTTTCGCCCAGGCGCTGGTCGAAGCGCAGCACGACGAGATCGTCCTTCAGGTCGCGCAGCAGGGCCACCAGGTGGCGCAGGCTGCGTACCGGCACGCCGTTGATGGACTCGACGACGGAGCCGAAGCGGTTGCTGTAGCCCGTCACGAGCTTGTGCGGGAAGAACGGCGAGCTGATGACGACGAGTTCTTCGCGCTGCGCGTCCGGCTCGTCGCCGCGGCGCGTCACGAGCGGGCTGGCGTTGAAGCTGTACGCATTCAGCAGTTGCGCGTTGTTGCTGATGAAGGACAGGTATTCGGCCGTGGCGCGCGAGAACACGATCGGGCCGTACACGAAGTACGACGGGTAGTCGCCGTCCAGCGCCGGGATCAGGAGGGGGCGCGGACCGTTCACCGGCACCTGCACCTGCACCTGCATGGTCTTGCCGCCGCGGACGATGGTGAGCGGCACCTTGCCGTTCTTCGCGACCTGCTGCACGCGGTACTGGAAGCGCACGCGCAGGTTGGGGCCCAGCCTGACCATGCCCTGGTCGTCGATGGGGTACTCGCCGATGTGCGTGATGACGTCCCATTCCTTCAGCGGATACGCGGCATCGCTGCGGTACGGACGGTGCACGACGACGCCGTCGACCGACTTGTCCAGCTTGAGATACTGGCGCAGCACCGGATTCTCCAGGGTCTGGATGTCGTCCAGCAGCAGCGGCTTGCCATCGTAGCGGCCGTCGGCCACGTCGCGCAGGAACAGTTCCACTTCCTCGTTCGGGATCACGTAGCCGATGTTCTGGGCGTTCGCCGCCACCGAGAACGCGAGGCCCACCATCTTGTCGCCGTCGATCACGGGGCCGCCGCTGTTGCCGGGGTTGATGGGCGCGTCGATCTGCACGCGCAGGCCCGCGCTGCCGTAGCCGTAAGGGACGAATTCGACGCGCGAGACGATGCCCTTGGTGACGGACAGCGACGTGCCGCCCATCGGATAGCCGTAGGCCATGACGGCTTCGCGCACGTCCGGCAGGACGCTCGTGCGCTTGACCGGGTGGTGCTTGTCGAAGAACGATTCGTCGTCCAGCTTCAGCAGGGCCAGGTCCATGCCGCGCGCGATGGCGACGACGGTGGCGCCGACCTTGTCGCCGTCCTGGCTCGCCTGCACCTGCACCTGGCTCGCGTAGCCGACGACGTGGGCGTTGGTGAGGATCCGCTTGCCCTCGATGACCACGCCCGATCCCGTGATGTCCTGCGGCGTCGCCTTGGTCCAGGGCTTGAACGGGTCCGGCCGGCGCAGGGTGCTGAAGATCTTGACGACCGAGTTCTCGACGGCGGGCGACACGGCCGGCGCTGCAGTTGGCGGGGCGGTGGCCTGGCTGGCTTCCTGGGCCTGGAGCGTGCAGCTGGCCAGCGCGATCGCGGCGGCCGCCGCAAGGCGGACGATCTTCATGGATTCCCTGTGTTGGTGTGCAAATGTGAAATGCAAACGTTGCCGTCGCAATATACACGGTGCTTAAGTGTAAAAATGCACGAATTCTCACGCGTAACCATTCAGTAATGTCGTGTTGCATCCAGGCGTAATGACACATGCATATGCAAGGTGTCCGGTCTCGTGTTGCGGACACCGGGCGGACAGTCGCGGACACCGCAATCGGCCGCAACATGCGCAAATCCGCCGCTTACCACGTGGCATGAAGATTGCCTATTCAAAACGTCAACTTGCTGCTAAGGTGCATCGGCTTCACGACCCCGCAGTAAAAAAAAGGAGCGGTCCGCCATCCGGGCCGCTGACCAAAAAGAAGTGTGTGATTTCAGGAGAACCCATGGAACGCCGTACCTTCCTTAAAATCGGTGCCGGGACCGCCGGTGCCATGCTGGTGCCCGTCTTCGGCAACGCCATCGCCGCCGAGGAGCTGCTGACCGCGATGCCCGTCGCGGCCAAGAAAGCGCTGGCGGACGTCGCGCTGAACGCCGCCACCAAGGCCGGCGCGAGCTATTGCGACGTGCGCATCGGCCGCTACCTCAACCAGTACATCATCACCCGCGACCTGAACGTCGAGAACGTGACGAACACGGAATCGGCCGGCGTCGGCGTGCGCGTGGTGTGCAACGGCGCGTACGGCTTCGCCGCCACCAACGACATGACCCCGGACGGCATCGCGGGCGCGGCGCGCCAGGCGGTGGCGATCGCCAAGGCGAACGCGAAGCTGCAGTCCGAACCGGTGCGTCTCGCACCGGTCAAGGGCGTGGGCGAGGTGTCGTGGGCGACCCCGATCGTCAAGGACTGGCGCGCGGTCCCCATCAAGGACAAGGCCGAACTGCTGATCGCGGCGAACAAGGCGGGCATGGATGCGGGCGCGAGCTTCATGCAGTCGATGCTGTTCCAGGTGAACCAGCAGAAGTACTTCGCATCGACCGACGGTTCGTACATCGACCAGGACCTGCAGCGCCTGTGGGCGCCGTTCTCCGCGACCGCAGTGGACAAGGCCAGCGGCAAGTTCCGCTCGCGCAACGGCCTGTCGACGCCGGTCGGCATGGGCTACGAATACCTGGACGCCCGCAAGGAAGACAAGATCAAGGCGGCGGGCGGCGTCGCCACGCTGTACACGAAGTCGTACGACATCGTCGAGGACGCGCGCGCCGCGGGCCGCGACGCCAAGCGCAAGCTGACCGCGAAGTCGGTCACGCCGGGCAAATACGACCTGATGCTGTCGCCCGAACACCTGTACCTGACGATCCACGAATCCGTCGGCCACCCGACCGAGCTGGATCGCGTGCTGGGCTACGAGGCGAACTACGCCGGCACCAGCTTCGCCACGCTCGATAAATGGGAGTCGAAGTCGTTCAAGTACGGCTCGCCGCTCGTGAACATCGTCGCCGACAAGACGACCCCGGGCTCGCTGGGCAACGTGGGCTACGACGACGAAGGCGTCAAGACCAAGCGCTGGGACATCATCAAGGACGGCATCCTCGTCAGCTACCAGGCCACGCGCGACCAGGCGCACATCATCGGCAAGGAAGAGTCGGACGGCTGCTCGTACGCGGACAGCTGGAGCAACGTGCAATTCCAGCGCATGCCGAACGTCTCCCTGCAGGCCGGGAAGAAGAAGCTCACGCCGGACGAGATGGTCAAGGACATCAAGAAGGGCATCTACATCGTGGGCGAAGGCTCGTTCTCGATCGACCAGCAGCGCTACAACTTCCAGTTCGGCGGCCAGCTGTTCTACGAGATCAACAACGGCAAGATCGGCCAGATGCTGGAAGACGTGGCATACCAGTCGAACACGCAGGACTTCTGGAATGCCTGCACGGCGATCTGCGACGAGCGCGATTGGCGCATGGGCGGCTCCTTCTTCGACGGCAAGGGCCAGCCTCCGCAGATCAGCATCGTGTCGCACGGGTCGTCGACCTCGCGCTTCAACGGCATCAACGTCATCAACACCGCCCGCAAGATCGGCTAAGGCAGGGGACTTAATACCATGACCATCCTGACCCAGGAACAAACCAAACACATCACCGACCGCGTCCTCTCGTTCTCGAAGGCGGACGAATGCATCGTCACCGTGAGCGGCAGCCGCAACGGCAACATCCGCTTCGCGCGCAACCAGGTCTCCACCGCCGGCCTCGC
Organism: Massilia sp. PDC64; assembly: GCF_900101265.1. Taxonomy (GTDB): domain Bacteria; phylum Pseudomonadota; class Gammaproteobacteria; order Burkholderiales; family Burkholderiaceae_D; genus Telluria. The sequence continues at coordinate 40,805 of NZ_FMZS01000019.1, read as the reverse complement.
GGACGACACGAACATCTCCGTGACGGTCGCTTTCGGCAAGCGCCAGGGCACCGCCACCATCAACGAATTCGACGACAAGTCGCTGGAAAAAGTCGTGCGCCGCGCCGAGGACCTCGCGCGCCTGGCGCCGGAGAATCCGGAATTCATGCCGGCCGTGTCGAAGCAGGAGTACAAGGCGTCGCAGACGTTCAGCGCGAAGACGGCCGCCATCGATCCGGAATTCCGCGCCCAGACCGCGGCCTACGCGATCGAGGCCTGCAAGAAGAACAAGCTCGTCGCCGCCGGCTTTTTCACGGACGGTAACCAGTTCTCCAGCGTGGCCAACTCGAACGGCGTGTACGGCCACCAGCAGCAGACGAGCCTCGATTTCACCTGCACCGTGCGCACGGAAGACGGCCGCGGCTCCGGCTGGGTCAAGCGCTCGGCCACCGACGCGAACAAGTTCGACGCGCGCGAAGCGGCCGACGTCGCGATCGAAAAGGCACTGCGCTCCGTCGACGCCAAGGCGCTGGAACCGGGCCGCTACACCGTGATCCTGGAACCGGCCGCCACGTCCGAACTGCTCGGCTACATGCTGTTCGGCTTCGACGCGCGCCAGACCGACGAAGGCCGCAGCTTCCTGTCGAAGAAGGGCGGCGCCTCGCGCCTCGGCGACAAGCTGTTCGACCAGCAGGTCAACATCTGGGCCGACCCATGGAATCCGGACGTGCCCGTGCTGCCGTGGGACACGGAGAACCTCATCGCGCGCAAGCGCATGGACCTGATCAAGGACGGCAAGGTCAACGCCCTGAACTACTCGCAGTACTGGGCCAAGAAGAAGGGCGTGCAGGCCACGGCCACGCCGGGCAACATCATCATGGCCGGCACGGACAAGTCGACGGCGGAGCTGATCGCCAACACGAAGAAGGGCGTGCTCGTGACCCGCACGTGGTACATCCGCATGGTCGACCCGCAATCGGTGCTGCTGACGGGCCTCACGCGCGACGGCACGTTCTACATCGAGAACGGCAAGATCAAGTACCCGATCAAGAACTTCCGCTTCAACGAGAGCCCCGTCACGATGCTCAACAACATCGAGGAGATCGGCAAGCCGGTCGTCATCGGTGGCGACGAGGTGCCGTTCCAGATGCTGATTCCGCCGATGAAGGTACGCGACTTCAACTTCACGTCGCTGTCGGACGCGGTTTGATGTGTGAGGCGGGCGCTCCGGTGCCCGCCTTGCCGCAATGGAGAAAAAATGGAACGCCGTACCTTCCTCAAAATCGGTGCCGGCACGGCCGGCGCCATGCTGGTTCCCGTGTTCGGCAACGCGATCGCCGCCGAGGAACTGCTCAATCCCCTCGCACTGAGCTTCAAGAAATCGCTGGCCGACACCGCGATGGACGCCGCGAAAAAAGCGGGCGCCTCGTATTGCGACGTGCGCATCGGCCGCTACCTGAACCAGTACATCACCACGCGCGACCTGAACGTCGAGAGCGTGACGAACACCGAATCGACCGGTGTCGGCGTGCGCGTCATCGCCGCCGGCGCCTACGGCTTCGCCGCCACGAATTCCCTGACCCCGGATGCCGTCGCCGGCGCCGCGCGCCAGGCCGTGGCCATCGCGAAGGCCAATGCGAAGCTGCAGACGGAACCCGTGCAGCTCGCGCCCGTGAAGGGCGTGGGCGAAGTCGCGTGGGCCACGCCGATCAGGAAGGATTGGCGCACGGTGCCCGTCAAGGACAAGGCCGACATGCTGATCGCCGCGAACAAGGCGGGCCTCGCGGCCGGCGCCAGCTTCATGACGGCGAACCTGTTCCAGGTGAACCAGCAAAAGTATTTTGCATCGACCGACGGCTCGTACATCGACCAGGACATCCACCGCCTGTGGGCGCCGATCAACGCGACGGCGGTCGACAAGGCGACGGGCAAGTTCCGCTCGCGCGCGGGCCTGGCGCCGCCGGTCGGCATGGGCTACGAGTGGTTCGACGCGAAGCCGGAGCACAAGGTGCGCGCGGCCGGCGGCGTGACCACGCTGTACAACGGCGGCTATGACATCGTCGAGGAAGCGAAGAACGCGGGCCGCCAGGCGCGCGAAAAGCTCACGGCACGGAGCGTCGACCCGGGCAAGTACGACCTCGTGCTGGCGCCGGAAAACCTGTTCCTGACGATCCACGAATCCGTCGGCCACCCGACGGAGCTGGACCGCGTGCTCGGCTACGAAGCGAATTACGCCGGCACGAGCTTCTGCACGCTCGACAAGTGGGAGTCAAGGAAATTCAACTTCGGCTCGAAGATCGTCAACTTCACGGGCGACAAGACGGCGCGGGGATCGCTGGGCGCCGTCGCGTACGACGACGAAGGCGTGCCCGCGAAGCGCTGGGACATCATCCGGGACGGCATCCTCGTCAACTACCAGGCCACGCGCGACCAGGCGCACATCATCGGCGAAAAGGAATCGCACGGCTGCTCGTACGCGGACAGCTGGAGCAAGGTGCAGTTCCAGCGCATGCCGAACGTGTCGCTCGTCCCCGGCAAGCAGAAACTCACGCCGGACGAGATGGTCAAGGACGTCAAGAAGGGCATCTACATCCTCGGCCGCGGCTCGTATTCCATCGACCAGCAGCGCTACAACTTCCAGTTCGGCGGCCAGCTGTACTTCGAGATCAAGGACGGCAAGATCGGCCAGATGCTGGAAGACGTGGCGTACCAGTCGAACACGCAGGACTTCTGGAATGCGTGCACGGCGATCTGCGACGAACGCGACTGGCGCATGAGCGGCTCCTTCTTCGACGGCAAGGGCCAGCCGAGCCAGGTCAGCGCCGTGTCGCACGGCACGTCGACGACGCGCTTCAACGGCATCAACGTGATCAACACGGGCCGCAAGATCGGCTGAAGAGAATGGCGACGTACGACTTCTACTTCACGCGGCTGACGTACGAGTCGGGCGACTGGGACGTGGACCAGCGCATGCCCAGCAACGTCCTGAACTCGCTCGTCGAGTACACGACGCTCAAGGTGGATACGGCCGAGCGCATCGTCGCGCTGGCCGATCCGAAGATGCTGGAAGCGCCGTTCTGCTACCTGGCCGGGCACAAGCTCGTGCAATTCACCCCGGCCGAGCGGCGCAACTTCGAGCGCTACGTGAAGGGCGGCGGCTTCGTGTTCGTGGACGACTGCAACCACGACATCGACGGCCTGTTCGCCAAATCCTTCGAGGCCGAGATGGCGCGCATCTTCGGTCCGAAGGCGCTGCACAAGATCCCGAACAACCACCGCCTGTATTCCAGCTTCTTCCACTTCGACGGGCCGCCCAACACGGCGGTGGAGCTGAACGGCTGGGGCGACGATCTCGTGCATGAATACCTGCGCGCCATCGAGGTGGGCGGCCGCATCGGCGTGCTGTACTCGAACAAGGACTACGGCTGCGAGTGGGACTACGACTTCCGCAACAAGCGCTGGCTCGCGGTCGACAACACGCGGTTCGCCGTGAACATCATTCAATACGCTTTAGGAGCATGACCGTGGCAGAAGCATCCGCGTGGACCGAGAACGAGATCGCCGACCTGGCGGCGAAGGTGGACGCGCTCAAGGCGAGCATGGGCCGCGTGATCATCGGCCAGCGCGACGTGATCGACCTGTTGGTGACGTGCCTGCTGGGCGGCGGCCACGCGCTCGTCGAGGGCGTGCCGGGCCTCGGCAAGACCCTGCTCGTGAAATCGCTGGCGCAGGCGACCGACATGCAGTTCCGGCGCGTGCAGTTCACGCCCGACCTGATGCCGTCCGATATCGTCGGCACGGAGATCCTGGAAGAAGACCAGGCCACGCGCCAGCGCGTGTTCCGCTTCCAGCCGGGCCCCGTGTTCACGCAGGTGCTGCTGGCCGACGAGATCAACCGCGCGCCGCCCAAGACGCAGTCCGCGCTGCTGGAAGCGATGCAGGAACGCAGCGTGACCTTCGCCGGCCAGACGCACAAGCTGCCGAAGCCGTTCTTCGTGCTCGCGACGCAGAACCCCATCGAGCAGGCCGGCACGTATCCGCTGCCGGAAGCGCAGCTCGACCGCTTCCTGCTGCGCATCGACGTCGGCTACCCGACCGAGGACGAAGAGATGATGATGGTTGGCGCGACGACGCATGCCGGTTTGCGCGATGCCGATCCCGCGATGGACCTGGAGACCTTGCTGCGCCTGCAGCAGCTCGTGCGCGACATCGAGATCTCGGAAGCCATGCTGCGCTACGCGACGCGCCTCGTGCGCGCCACGCGGCCAGGCGATTCGCCGGTGGAGGCGATCCGCAAGCACATCGGCTGGGGTGCCGGTCCGCGCGCCGGCCAGGCCCTCGTGCTGGCATCGAAGGCGCGCGCGCTGATGCATGGCCGTCTCGCCGTCACGCGCGACGATATCGGCGCCATGCTGCTGCCCGTGCTGGCGCATCGCGTGCTACGCAACTTCGAGGCCGAGGCGGACGGCATCGCCATCGCGGACATCCTCGCCGCACTGCGCGCCGGCATCCGGGCCGAATAAACGTGCTGTCTTCATCGGCGCTGATCGCGCACACGACGAATCTCGACCTCGTGGTGCGCCACGTGCTGGCGGGACTCGGCCACGGCATCCACGCCGGGCGCGAGCGGGGCGCGGGTGTCGAGTTCTCGGAATACCGGGCCTACGCGCCCGGCGACGAGTGGCGCCGCGTCGACTGGAAATTGCTGGCCCGCGCCGACAGGTATTACGTGCGCGAGGCGGAACGCGACAGCCACGTCGCCGTCTGGCTCATGCTGGATGCGACGGCGTCGATGGCGGAACCGAGCCGCGGCGTGGCAGGGCTCACGAAGCTGCAGTATGCGCGCGTGCTGCTCGCGTGCGTGGCCGCCATCGCCCAGCGCCAGGGCGATGCGTTCGGCCTCGTCGTGTGCCGGGGCGAGCGCGCCGATTTCACACCGGCCGCGCGCGGGCCGCGCCAGCTGCAGCGCGTGCTGGCGCGCCTGAACGGCGTCGAGGCGGGCGGCGTGCTGCCCGGTGCCGACACCTTGCGCGCCAGCCTGCATTTCAGCCGTGCGCCCGGCGTCGTGTGCGTGGCGAGCGACTTCCTCGACTGGCCGTCGCCGCTGTCCGACGTGCTGCTGCGCCTGCGCCGCATGCGCCACGACGTGCGCGCCCTGTGCCTGCACACGCAGGCCGAAGTGGAGGCCGCATTCGACACGGCGCCGGCTTACCGTGACCCCGAGCACGGGAACGTTGTCTACCGCTTCGGGCGCGACGTGAAAGAGGCGTACGTCCGCAACCGCGCGGCGCACTTCGACGAGGTCGTGCGCGCATGCCGCAAGAACGACGTGCCGCTCGTCCAGGCGCGCATCGAACAGGCCCCCGGTGAGGTCTTGCGCGCCTGGTTACGGGCGCATATCGCGGGAGTTCGGGCCGCATGAACGGAATGAGCCTGTGGTGGTGGGCACTGCCCATCGTGCTGCTGCCCATCCTGTGGCACCGCCAGAAGCGCGAGCAGACGAAGACGGCCTTGCTCGCGTCCGCGCGTTTCCTGCCGGCGGCGGAGCCGAAGCTGCAGCGCGTGTGGCGCTGGCACGATGTGGTCCTGATGCTGCTGCGCTGCCTGCTCCTCGTGACCCTGATCGCGCTGCTGGCCGACCTCGTGCTGGCGTGGCGCCGCGACACGGTGCTCGTCGTGCCGGGGACGCCGCCGGCGGTCGTCGACAAGGAGGCCGGGCAGCGCATCACCTTGCCCGATCGAGACGCGGTGACGTGGCTGCACGCGCACGAACGCGAATTCGAGCCGGGCGCGCGCCTGGTCGTCGTCGGCGATGCCGTCATGCCGGCCGTGCTGCCGCGCTTCCGGCACGCCGTCGAGCTGCGCACGGCGGCGGCACCCGCCGCACCGGTCGAAAGGCACGTCGCCGTGTTCAGCGACCGTGCCGACGCCTGGCGCCGGGTGTTCGCGGCGGCCGAGGGCGCGTGGCATATCGTCGTCGATGCGGCGCCCGGCCCGCGCACGGAACTCGTCGTGTGGGACCGGCCCGATGCGCCGCCCGCCGGCCTGCGCGGCCACGTATGGCGTGCGGACGGTGGACCGCCGCACGATGTCGACGGCGCGCGCGCCCTGTTCGCCGCGTGGCAGCGCCGGTATTTCGGCGTACAACCCTATACGGCGCCCGCGCAGGCACTTGCGCCGGACGCCGCCGCGCCGGCCGGACCGGCTTCCGGCGCGCTGCGCCACTGGCTGGGTCTCGCACTCGTCGTATTGTTCGCGTTAGAGAGGATCGTCACGCATGTCCGGCGCCGTTGATCTTGCGCGTCGCTTGTACCGCGCCGCGCAGTTGCGCCGGGCCGGCCTGTGGGTGCTCGGGGCCTTGCCCTGGCTGCTGCTGCGCTCCGGCCCCGGCCTGCTGGCGTGGTCCGCGTTCTGCGCGTGGGACGGCCTGCACCTGCAACGCCGCGTGGCGCATGGCTGGACGCACTGGATCGACGGCGCCGTGCCCGAGATGGAAGACAGCGCCGCGCTGCTGGCGCAGGAACCGGAGACGCCCGTCGCGCGCCTGCAGCGCGAGCGCCTGCTGAAGCGCATCGATGCGGCGCTGCCGCCGCGCCGCGTGCGCGCGATCGTGGCTGCGCACGTGCCGTTCGGCTGGGCGTGGCTGCTCGCGAATCTTGCACTCGCGGGTCTCGCATGGGGTTCGACCCTGCTGCCGCACGCAGCCGGTACGCAGGCCACGGCCCATGCGGTCGCGCGCCAGGCAGCGGCACCCACGACGCACGCGGGACTGATCGTGAAGCTGGCGCCGCCGTCGTACACGGGCGTCGCGCCATCGTCGTCCGCACCGAAGGACGTGCAGGTGCCGGAGCAGACGGCCGTCGAATGGTGCCTGGACGACCCGCACAAGGCGGATGAAACCATCGAATTGAGCGACGGCCAGACGCTGCATGCGGGTACGGCTTGCGCGCGCTGGACGGCGACGGAATCCATCTTCTGGCGCTGGCGCGGCACGCGCTATACGCTGAAGGTGACCCCGGACCAGCCGCCGGAAATCGCCATCACGCAGCCGAACGAGATGACGAAGGATCTGCCGCGCGATGCGAAGCACGCCGTCATCGCCGTCACCGTCACGGACGACTATCGTGTCCAGCAGGCCACGCTGCACCTCACCCTGGCGCGCGGCAGCGGCGAGAACATCCGCTTCAGCGACCGCGAACTGCCGCTGCCCGCGTCGACCGACCCGCGCCGGCGCAGCTGGAGTCGCGACTGGCTGCTGACGGACCTCGGCATGGAGCCGGGCGACGAGTTGTACTTTTTTGTCCGCGCCAGCGACAACGCGGCGCGGCCCCACACGGTGCAATCGCCCACGGTCACGCTGCGCCTGCCCGCGCCGCCGTCGGAACAGGAGGACGAGACGACGGCGCTGCCCACGCTCGTCAAGCCGGAAAGCCTGCGCAGCCAGCGCCAGGTGATCATCGACACGGAGCAGCTGGTGGCGGACATGCGGTCGAAGAAGATGCGCGACGATGAAGTGCGCGAGCGCAGCGAAAGCATCGCCGCCGACCAGGCCGCGCTGCGCCGCCGCTACGGCCAGTTCCTCGGCGAGGAATCCACGTTGTTCGGCAAGGACGACGACCACGACGAACATCCCGGCCAGAAGCTCGACGTACTGCACGAATTCGGCCACGCCCACGATTCGGTCGAGAACGCGACCCTGTTCGACGACGCGACGAAAAAACTGCTGCGGCGCGCACTGTCCGCGATGTGGGATGCGGAAAAGGCGCTGCGCGCCATCACGCCGAAGACGGCGCTGCCGCCCGAGTACAAGGCGCTGGAAGCGATCAAGGAGCTGCAGCAGTCGGAACGCATCTATTTGCACAAGACGGCGTTCGCCCCGCCGGCCATCAAGGAGGACAAGCGCATGAGCGGCGACATGGCGGGCGCGGCCAGCTACAAGCGCGCGCAGGCGGACGCCGCGGAGATCGTGCCGGCAAACCTGCGCGACCTCGTGCAGGCGCTCGGCGGCGACGGTCCGCTGCCCGCGCTGTGGACGCGCACGGCGCACGACTGGGTGCGCGAGCGTATCACCGACGACGAGCAGCGGCTCGCGGCGCAGCGGGCGATCCAGGACGTGGCCGACGGCAAGCCGGCCGCGCGCGCGCAACTGGCCGCGTGGCTGCGCGGCGGCGTGGCGGATGCGCCGGTGCTGCTGCAGGCGCGGCCCGTCGTCGAGACGCCGTTCGCGAAGGCGCTGCGGGGAGGCGAACGATGATCGCGGTGTCCGCCGCCATCATCGGCGTGCTGGCCGCGCTGGCCTATGCCGCGCGCCGGCGCTGGGTCGACGCCGTGCTGGCGCTCGTCGCCGGCGTGGCGCTGGGGGGCACCGTCGGCGAATTCGCAATGCCCGGCGAGGCCGGCGCCACGCTGACGGTCGACGCGGCCGATCCGCCGCGCGCGCTGGCCGGCGTGCGTACGCTGCGCCTGTCCGGCGACGGCTTGCGTGCGGCCGAATGGGATGACTTGCCGGCCCGCCCGCTCGACTGGAAGAAGCCCGACACCCCGGCCATCGATCTCGACTTCCCGCGCACGATCGCGCTGGGCCGCGTATTCACGCTGGTCGTGCACCGCTCGTGGTCCGCGCCCGGCCGCTTGCAGCTGCTGGCGGAAAACGGTCAGGTGCTGGCCGAAGCGAAGGGAGAGGGCGACCTTGCCGTGCAATGGCTGCCGCCCGTCGCGGAACGGCTGGTTTTGCGGGCGCGCCTGCTGGATGCCGCCGGCAAGGTCGTCGACGAAGGCCCCGTGCCGTTCACGGTGACTGAGCCCGCGTCGCTGCAGGTGCGGGGCCGGTTCGGCGCGCCGTCGTTCGACCTGCGCGTGCTGGACGACCTGCTCGTGGCCAGCGGCGCCGTCATCGACTGGCAGGTCGAACTGGGCAAAGGATTGGCGCGTGCCGAGACGGCGCGCGAGAAGAACGACACGCCGGACCTGGAGATCGTCGACGCGGCCTGGTTCGAACGGGCCGGTGCGGGCACCCGCGATGCGCTGCTGGCCCGCGTGGCCGCCGGCACCCGGCTGCTCGTGCTGGGCGCGAACGCGCGCGATGCCGGCACCTGGGCGCGCAGCGTGCAGTTGCCGCTGGCGCCGCAGCCGGCCAACAAGACGATCGGCACCGTGTTGCCGATGATGTCCGGCGGTTTGACGCCGGCCGGCGAGCGCGCGGGCGACTGGTCCGGCAAGGACGGCTTGTGGACGCGCGACTGGAAAGACGGCCGCATCGCCTGGCTGGGCGTGGGCGACTGGCACCGCCATGCGATCGCGCAGCCGCGCCAGCTGGCGCTGTGGTGGCAGGACATCCTCGACCGCCTGCGCGTGCAGCGCCGCGCGGACGCCGAATGGCTGGCGCCGGACGAGATGCCGCTGCCGCACCGCCGCCTGGCCATTTGCGCGCGCGGCGTGAGCGGAAACGTGACGGTGGCGGAACTGAAGCAGACGCTCGCGTGGCAGCGCCGCCCGGAACAGGTGGACGGCACCTGCGTGGCCGTGTGGCCGGCGGCCAGCGGGTGGCTGCATCTGCACACCGACAAGAACGAGGGCCAGGTGTACGTGTACGCACCGGGCGACTGGCCATTGTGGCAACGCAGCGAGCGCCGCGCCGCGACGGCGCAGTATGCGGCGCGCACGCCGGCCCCGGTCGCACCGGGCACGCGGCTGCTCCCCGTGTGGCCGTTCGGCGTCGTGTTCGCGCTGGCGATGCTGACCCTGTGGTGGCGCGAACGGCGCTGAATTTGCAGCCCTTCGACACGATTTTTCGGAACATGCGATGATCGTTCATCGATCCGTATCGTCCGCCGCCATCATGCCTGAATCTACCAACGCCCCACGTCTCCCCGACGGCCGTTTCCGCAACGTCGTCCCGCGCCGCCGCCAGGGCATCCTGGAGATGCTGGCGCTGTTCTGGAAAGTGTCGACGACGAAGCCGAAGACGGCGGTGCCCGACCAGCCGCTGCCCGTGCAGCCGGTGACAAAGGCCGACATCGAATCCGCGCCCGATGCGAGCCTGTGGCGCCTGGGCCATTCGACCATGCTGTTCAAGCTGGACGGCCGCTACTGGCTCACGGACCCCGTGTTTTCCGAGCGCGCCGCGCCGGTGCAATGGGCAGGGCCGAAGCGCTTCCACGCGCCGCCGATCGGCATCGACGCGTTGCCGCGGCTCGCCGGCGTGATCCTGTCGCACGACCATTACGACCACCTGGATTACGCCAGCATCAAGCGGCTGATCCCGCAGACCGATTTGTTCATCGCGCCGCTGGGTGTGGGCGACCGCATCGTCCGCTGGGGTGTCGACCCCGCGAAGGTGCGCCAGCTCGACTGGTGGCAATCGACGGACGTCGGGGGCCTGTGCCTGACGGCCACGCCGTCGCGGCATTTCTCGGGGCGGAGCCTCAGCGACGGCGACCGCACGTTGTGGGTGTCGTGGGTGATCGAGGCGGCCGGCCTGAAACTGTTCTTCAGCGGCGACACGGGCTACCACGACGATTTCAAGACCATCGGCGAGCGTTTCGGCCCGTTCGACGTGACGTTCCTCGAGAACGGTGCGTACAACGCCATGTGGCCCGAGGTGCACATGCTGCCGGAAGAGACGCTGCAGGCGCACCTGGACCTGCGCGGACGCTGGCTGGTCCCGGTTCACAACGGTACGTTCGATCTCGCGCTGCATGCGTGGTACGAGCCGTTCGAGCGCATCGCCGACCTCGCGCGCGCTGCCGGCGTGAAGCTGGCAACGCCGATGATGGGCGAGCGCCTGGCGCTGGCGCAGCCGCAGGAGGGCGCCCATTGGTGGCGCGAGGCGATGCCCGCGCCGGCCCTGCCGCTCACGCACCCGGCACGCTGACCACCAGCTTGCGCTTGCCGTTCGGCGCCAGCGGGATGTCGTTTTCTTCCTGCAGCGCGATGTCGAACCGGTCGCCCCAGCGGCGTCGCTGGGCATCCAGCAAAAAAGTACGCTGGGCGGCGTCGAGCGGGCCGTGGCGTCCCACCACCGCGAGGACGATCTCGCCGGGGCGCCGCTGGCGCACCTGGTACAGGCGCACGAAGTCCCACGTCGCTTCGTCGATGACGATGGACAGACCGGGGATGCGGTTGCCCGCGCGGTCGATCAGGAATTCCTGCGCGCGGCCGTCGATGGCGGCGCAGTGTCCGCCCGCGTCAATCACGCCGTAGTCCCCGGTGCGGTAGCGGATCAGCGGCATCACGTCGTTCCACAGCGAGGTGCCGACGATTTCCGCGCGCGTCCCGTCCCACCGGTTTTCCGACCAGCCGTACAGGGGCTGGAAGCGGTAGGCCGTAGATTCGGTGCCGGTGCACGTGGCGAAGGCGAGGTTCGTGCGCTCCGACAGGCCGTAGTTGAGCGAGACGGGGCAGTCGAACAGCCGGCGCAGCGCCGCCAGTTGCGCGGGCGTGACGGGTTCCGACGCCAGCAGCACGGCGCGCACGCGGAACTCGAGGTCGCCGGCATCCAGCAGTTCGGCCAGCGCCGCCGCGGAGCTGGGATACGCGTGCACGTAGTCCGGGCGGAAGCGGTTGAGGGCCGCGAGGATGGCGGCGCGGTGCGCGGGACCGACGTGGTAGGGCGACAGCATCAGCCGGTTGCCCGCCACGCGGACGGGCGGCTCGTGCGCGAGGCGGCGCGCGTCGGCGCCGATGCGCAGGATGCGCGACTTGTCGAACGAGAAGCCGAAGCGCCCCCACTCGTGTGCAAAGAAGGCTTTTTCGATGTCGGCCAGGCGCTTGTTGCGCCACATGCCGATGCCCTGGCCGGACGAGCCGCCGCTCGTCGCGTACAGCAGCCGGCGCGGATCGAGGCGGCTGTCGAGGAAGTCGCGCTGGCGCGCCATCACTTCGTCCTTGTTCAGCCAGGGGAAGGCGCCCAGCACCTCGGCGAGCGGTTCGTGGGCCGCCTCGGCGGGACTCACCCGCACGGTGCGGCGGTAGTGCGGCACGTGCGCGAGCGCGTGCACGAGGATGCGGCGCAGGCGTTGCCGCGCGAGCGCATCGATGGCCGCGGCGTCGCCGGCGAGCAGCGTGCGCAGGCGGAAGAAATCCGGGTGGTACAGCAGGCGGGCCGGAAGATACGGGCGCCACGCGTAATAGCGGCGCGCCAGCCAGCCGTACAGGGCGGCGCGCTCAAGCATCGAGCAGGCGCCGGAAGTCGGCCGGCGAGACGTCGCCCAGCCCGAGGCTTGCCAGCGTGCGCGCCTCGGACTCGCTGCGGAAATCGCGGTCGAGCAGGCCCTCGGCGATCACGATCAGCGCGTCCGCCACCGGTGTCGGCACGTTCATCAGGCGGCCGATCGAAGAGAGCAGGGCGAGGCCCATCGGCACGTCTTCCGTGATGAAGCGCGTCTCCATGCTGGCCGGTCCCTTCGGCCCGCCTTCGCGCGCATAGCGGCGGAACACGGCCAATGCGGGTTCGTCCAGGTCGTCGGCGTTGCGGAAGCGGCACTCGTCGAAATAGGGCGACGCCCGCCCGCCCGTGGCGGCGATGACGGCATTCTTTTCCCCGTCGAGCCGCGCCAGCAGGCGCAGGACCGACGGCGTGAACGCTTCGCGGTACATCCAGAATTCGCCTTCGGCATATTCGATGCGGCTGGCCGACAGCAGGGTGCCGATCGTGTGCACGACGAGGTTCGGGTTGTGCAGCGCGGATTCGACCACGTTGGTGCGGGTGGCCACGTAGGTCGGGAACAGCCGGGCCGCGCGTGCCAGCCCCTCGGCCGCGCGCGCTCGCGGCACGAACGCCAGCGCGTTGCGCACGTTGCGGAACAGGATGTCGACGATGCCCGGCCCGACGAGGCGCGCGTCGTACGGCAGGCTTTCACCCTCCGCCAGCAGGAATCCAGCGCGGGCCTGCCAGGGCAGGAAGTGGAACGAGCCCAGGTAGCCGGGCGCCAGCAGCACGAGCGGGCGGCCGTCGAGCCGCGGACCGATCAGTGCCGCGACGTGCGGATGGTACTGGGTCTGCGTGGTGACGACGACGGCATCCGGCGCGATGTCGAAGGCTTCGTCCGGATCGCGCGTGGCGAGTGCCAGTGAGGCCGTGCGTGGCGCGGCGTCGCCGGCCCTGCCGTTGATCGTGATCGTGCGAGTGGCCGCGACGGCGTCGAAATTCTCGTCATGCAGCGCGCGCGATGTCTTCAGCAGGGCGACACGGTGACCGTCCAGCGCCAGCAGGGCCCCGAGCGCGCAGCCGGCATTGCCGGCGCCAACCATTAATACGTTCATGCTTGAGCTCCGTCAGGATCGTCGATGACGTTCCATGACAATGCCCAATGCGTTCGCGGCTGGGTTGCGCTGGCTCAGTCGTATGCGTCGCGCATGACGGAACTATTTGCGGTAGCGGTACGTCTGCAGGGGACCGTCCGGAAAGCCGACGGTCTCGGCGGCGATGGCCCCGGCTTTCAGTGCCACGCGGCGCGACGCTTCGTTGCCGGGCTTGATCAGGCTGATCAGGCTGGTCATGCCCAGCGTGCCGAACGCGGCGTCGCGCACGGCCCGCGCCGCTTCCGTGGCCAACCCGCGGCCGCGCAACGCGGGCACGATCATCCAGCTCAGTTCCGCTTCGTCCCACCCGGCCGGTTGGAACAGGCCGACGCGGCCGATGAAGCTGCCGTCGGCGGGGTCTTCCAGCATCCACACGCCATAGCCGCGCATCTGCCAGTGCCCGATCAGCATCGCGAGATGCAGCCAGGCGTCCGTGCGGTCGAGCGGGCGGCCCTGGCCGATGTAGCGCATCGTGTACGGGTCCGCATGCAGGGTCGCGAATGCCGCCGCGTGGCGGGCTTCGGGAACGACCAGTTGCAGGCGCGCGGTGCGCAGGAGCGTGATGTCGGGGGTCATGCCCCATGCTAGCCCGAGCCGGGCCGGGGCCGGCGCACGATCAGCCGGCGTGGTCGCGCATCCACTCCTTCAACCCGTTGACCCAGTTCTTGGCCGGCAGGTTGTAGCGCCGCTTGATGTCGGCCGCGCGCTCGTACAGCACGGCGAAATCGATCTGCGGCGCGTCCTTGAACGCGATGACGACGATGTTCGCGTCGTGGACCTCGGGCAGCCAGACGACGGCGTCGAACGCCTCCCGCATCGCATCGAGGTTCTTGTCGTAGTTGGAAAAATCGCCGAACACGTTGGCTGTCATGATGCCGCCATCCTTCAGGCACGCGGCGCACGCGGCGTAGAACTCGGGCGTATCGAGCACCGGGCCGCGCGCTTCCTCGTCGTACAGGTCGACCTGCAGCACGTCCACCGTGCCGTGGTTCGCTTCGTCCATCACGAAGTCCAGCGCATCCATTTCGCGCACGTCCAGGCGCTCGTCGTCGGGCGGCAGGCCGAAGTGTTCGTGGCAGATGGCGATCACGTTCGGATTCAGCTCGACGGCCGTCACGCGCGCCAGCGGAAAACGCTGGTGGCAGAACTTCGTCAGCGCGGCGCTGCCGAGGCCCAGCTGCACGATGCGGCGCGGGTCCGGCAGGAACAGCATCCACATCATCATCATCTGGACGTATTCCAGCTCGATCGCATCGGGCCGCGCCAGCCGCATCGCGCCCTGCACCCACGAGGTGCCGAGGTGCAGCGAGCGCACGCCTTCGAATTCGGTGATCGTGGCCGGCGGGTGGCCGGGCCGGGAAAAGCGGGGATCCCTCTCGTTCGACATTACGGCAGCGCCCACGCGTACTGGACCGGTTGCCACGCCGCGACCGTATGGCCGTTCTTCAGCGCGGGCTTGAAGCGGCACAGCTTCAGCGCGGCCTCTGCAGCCTGGTCGAGGATCGCATGACCGCTCGACTTGAGCAGGCGCGACTCGCGCACCGTGCCGTCGCTACCGACGAGGAAGGCCATCATCGACACGCCGCTCATGCGCGCCTGCAGCGCTTCCTGTGGATAGACGGGCGGCGCGCAATCCTGGCCCGGCAGCTGCTGCTGCGGTGGTTGCTGGGGCTGTGCGGGCACGGCGGCCGTGCGGGTGGCGGGAGACTGGACGCAGCCGGCCAACAGCGCCAGCGCGGTCATGCAAAACAAAGGTAGTCGGATCATTCTTCGCGTACTCCAACGTCGACGAAACCGGGAGTATCGCACGATCGTGCGCTTTCGCGGCAAATTCGGGGTCAGAGCACATTATAAATGGTCGATTCTCTCAACGTCGTCTATTGTGCGGGTAAGTACGCGGAACGGCGCCCAATGCGCAAGATGGTGCCGGAAAAAAGGGACCTGACCCCGACGTCGAGTTCAGGCGGGCAGGATCAGGGTGACGGCCAGGCCGCCGCCCTCGCGGTTGCCGAGGGTGATGCGGCCGCCGTGCGCTTCGGCGATTTCGCGCGCCAGCGCCAGGCCCAGGCCCGTGCCGCTGCGCTTCGTCGAGTAGAAGGGGACGAGGGCGTTCGTCAGCACGGCGTCGTTCATGCCCGTGCCGCGGTCGAATACGTCGATGCGGACGACGTCCTGCACGCGTTTGATGTGCAGCTCGACGTCTTCCGGACGCGAGCCGGATTCGTGGGCGTTCTTCAGCAGGTTCAAAAGAGCCTGCTCCATCTGCGCGCGGTCGATGTTGGCCGGCGTCTCCGGCAGTTCGCCGCCGAGCCGGAACGCGACCTGGTCCGCCAGGCCGGCCACGAAGTCGGACCAGGCGATCGTCTCCAGGCGCGGTGCCGGCAGCTTGGCGAAGCGCGCGTAGCCGAGGATGAAGCTTTCCAGATGGCGCGTGCGCTCGCCGATGGTCTGCAGGATCTGCGGCAGGCGCTCCGTCTGGCCGCGCCGCACGAGTTCCGTGCCGGAGTGCGCGAGCGACGCGAGCGGGGCAAGGGAGTTGTTCAGTTCATGGCTGATGACGCGGATGACTTTTTTCCACGTCTGCACTTCCTGGCGCCGCAGTTCGGCCGTCAGCTGGCGCAACAGCAGCAGTTCGTGGCGCCGGCCGTTCAGGCTGAAGTTGCGGCGGGCGAGGTGATACACCTCTTCCTCCTCGCCGTCGCCGGCCGTGAACAGGCCGTCCCCGCCGCGCGCCAGCGCTTCCACGAGGGCCGGCGTCTTTTGCAGCACGTCGTGCAGCGCGTGGCCTTCCAGCTTGTGACCCTCGAACAGCAGCTGGCGCGCGGCCACGTTCGCGTAGACG
Organism: Massilia sp. PDC64; assembly: GCF_900101265.1. Taxonomy (GTDB): domain Bacteria; phylum Pseudomonadota; class Gammaproteobacteria; order Burkholderiales; family Burkholderiaceae_D; genus Telluria. The sequence continues at coordinate 24,682 of NZ_FMZS01000019.1, read as the reverse complement.
ATCGTACGGGCCTGGCGGTCCGCCGCGCCCGGCGGCTCCGTCACGAGCAGCATGGCGACGGGCGTGTTCTGCACCATCGTGTCGAGCAGCAGTTCGCGCTGCACGAGGTCCAGTCTCTGCTCGCGCAGCACTTCGCCCAGCGCGTTGTGGGCGGCGATGAGGTCGGACAGCTCGTCGTTCTGCGGCCAGTGCAGGCTGAACGAAAAATCGCCGTCGCGGTAGCTGGTGACGGTGCCCTCCAGCGCGCGGAACAGCGACAGGATCGGCTGCACCTGCGAGCGCAGGGTGATGATCGAGATGGGCACGACGCACAGCAGGCAGATGCCCAGCACTGCGAGCGGCCGGCCCGGCAGCAGGTGGTCGAGCGCCAGCGCGATGATGATCCCGACCGCCAGCAGCGTGCCGACGAGCGCCGACCAGCGCGTGACGAGGGACAGGCGGAATTTCATGCGGCGCGGGCGATGCCCAACCTCTCCATGCGACGGTACAGCGCCTGGCGCGACAGCCCCAGTTCCGCGGCCGCCTGCGCGATCACGCCACCCGCGCGCGCCAGCGCCTGCGTGATGGCTTCACGGTCCGGCTCCGCATCGAGCGCGGCATGGGCCGGCAGCGGCAGGCCGAGGTCGGCCGCCTTGATCACGTCGCCCTGGGCCAGCAGGTTCGCGCGCGCCATCACGTTTTTCAGCTCACGCACATTGCCCGGCCAGTTGTGCGCCATCAGCGCCGCTTCCGCAGCGGGATGCAGGGTCTTGCCGCGCGGGAGAAAGCCGTGCGCCAGCGGCAGGATGTCGCCGGGGCGCGCGGCCAGCGCCGGCAGCTTCAGTTCGATCACGTTCAGGCGGTAGTACAAGTCTTCGCGGAAGGTGCCGGCGCGGATCATCGCCGCGAGGTCCGCGTTCGTCGCGCTGATCACGCGCACCTTCACCTGGCGCTCGCGGTTGGAGCCGAGCCGTTCGAAGCGTCCCGTCTCCAGCACGCGCAGGAGTTTCATCTGGCCGGCCAGCGGCAGGTTGCCGATCTCGTCGAGGAACAAGGTGCCGCCGTCGGCCGCCTCGAACTTGCCTTCGCGCGCTTTCGATGCGCCCGTGTACGCGCCCGCGTCGGCGCCGAACAGCTCCGCCTCGATCAGCTCCGACGGCAGGGCGCCGCAGTTCAGCACGACGAACGGGCCGTCGCGGACCATCGAATTGGCCTGGATGATTTCGGCGATGCGTTCCTTGCCCGTGCCGTTCGGTCCCGTGATCAGGATCGGCACGTCGGCGCGCGCCACCTGGCAGGCGAGGCTCAGCACGCGCTCCGTGGCCGGGTCGGCCCACACGAGACCGCGCAGGTCGTAATTCTGTTCCAGCTCGCGCCGCGCGCGGCGTTCGCGCTGCAGGCGCTGGCCCAGGGCGCGGTTGGCCTGGCCCAGCTCGATCAGATTCGTCACCGTCGCCAGCAGGCGGTCGTCGTTCCACGGTTTCGACAGGTAGTCGGCGGCGCCGGCCTTGATCAGGTCGACGGCCGCGTCCAGGTGCGTCCACGCCGTCAGCAGGATCACCGGCAGGTCCGGGTACAGCTTGCGGATTTCGCGGAACAGCGCCACGCCTTCCTCGCCCGACGTGGTGTCGGCCGTGAAGTTCATGTCCTGGATGACGAGGTCGACCTGCTCGCGCGCGAGGAGGGCGAGGCCTTCCTCGGGCGAGGCGGCGCGCAGCGACGCGATGTCGTGCAGCGAAAACAGGACGTCGAGCGCGATGCCGACGGCGGCGTTGTCATCGATGATCAATACGGTAGGCATGCCCGTTAGCATATCACTGCCGGGTCACACGCTGCGCGTCGCCGTCGCCGGCGAAATGCTGGCCGCGCGCCACGCCGGACCGTAGGCCGCCGCCACGCCCAGCAGCCAGAAGCCGAGGGCGCCGAACACGAGGTAGCCGGCCGGCAGGCGCGCCATTTCCAGCTTGCTGACGAGGAGCTGGTTCAGCGCCAGGCCCAGCGCCACGCCGCCGAACACGCCGGCGCTCGTGATCATGAAGTTCTCCGTGATGAAGTAGCGCAGGATGTCGGTCTTCTTCGCGCCCAGCGCGCGGCGCACGCCGATCTGCTTGCGGCGCTGCGTGACCCACAGGCTGGCCATGCCGACGATGCCGCTGGCGGTGATCAGGAGCAGCAGCACGCTCACCGTGACGAGCATCCACTGCAGCGCGACGTCGGCGCGGTAGCGGTCCTTGCGGTCTTCGTCGACGGTCTTCAGTTTCGTGATCATGGGCGTGGCCGACGACTTGTGCAGCGCGTCTTCCGCTTCCTTCATCACGCGGTCGCGCTGGCCCGGCTCGGTGCGGACGGCGTACAGGACGACGGGCTCGCTGCCGTACAGGCGCCCCGGCATGATCACGGACTGCTCGCCCCGTTCGCCGACTTCGGCGTGGGCGCTCATCAGGGCCTGGACGACGCCGACCACCTGCACGCCGCGCGCGTCTTTGCCGGTACCGAAGTACATCGTCTTGCCGACGGCCGGCTGGTCCGGCCACAGCTTGTCCGCCAGCGGTTTCGTCAGGATGACCTGGGGCGGCGGGTCGGCCGTCGTGTCCTCGTTGATGTCGAGGAGTTCGCCCGGCAGGAAGTCGCGTCCTTCGACCAGTTTCAGGCCGAAAGTCTGCACGAGCGAGTCGCCGGAAACGAATTGCGAGGCGACGGCGCTCGGCTTGTCCTGGCGGTCGTTGACGGCGACGCCCGTGTTGCTGCCGCTGCGCGACAGCGGCATCTGGCTGACGTGGGCGACGGACGCCACGCCGCCCACGGCGCGCAGCAGCGCCGTCTGGCGCTTGATGTTCGCCAGCCGTTGTTCGGGCGTGTCGTTCGACAGGCTGCGCACCGTGACGTAGAACGTCGAATGTTCGTCGGACAGGCCGGACGGGCGCGCGGCGACGGCGCGCCGTTCGTTGACGATGTGGGCAGCGTTGGCAAGGATCGCGAGGCTCAGGGCGACCTGCAGCGCGACGAGGATCGGGCCGGTCTTGTTGCGCAGCAGCGCGGACAGGATGGGGCGGATTTCCATGGCGGTTCTCCTTTACTGCGATTTCAGCTGGATGGCGGGCGTGACCTGGCAGGCGCGCCAGGTCGGCAACAGGCCGGCGAGGATGGCGGCACCGACCGACATCACGAAGGTCACGATCAGCATCTGCCAGTCCATGTGGGCCACGGCCGCCGTCTGCTTGCCCTGCATGGCGATCAGGGCCAGCGCGCCGAACGCGAGGACGAGCCCCAGCACGCCGCCGACGAGGCCCACGACGCCGGTCTCGATGAGGAACTGGCGGAAGATCTCGGCGCGCGAAGCGCCCAGCGCGCGGCGTACGCCGATCTCGGAGGCGCGCACCGAGAACTTCGCCAGCAGCAGGCCGACGGTGTTCACGAGGCACAGCACGAGGAAGCCGAAGGCGAGCCACGTCTGCAGCTTGCTGTCCTTGCCGACGACCTTCGTGTACACGAGCCACTCCGGCACGTCGTACAGGCGGTTCGCCGCATTGCGCTTCAGGCGGCCCAGCTTGCGCTGGTCGGCCGCGTAGTTGTCGAGCCAGGCCTGCAGGTCGGCGCGGTCGCCGGCGGATGCCGTCTCGAACCACACCGTGATCCACGTGCACTCGGACGCCAGGCGGGCGGCGAAGCCGGGGCCGGAGTTCGTCGAGCAGCTCATGCTGCCGTTGTGCGTGAGCTCGTGGCGGATGGAGGTGGCGAACGGGATGAAGAATTCCTCGCCCGCGCCGTAGCGCACGCCGCCGTTCAGGCGGTAGAAGCGCGGCAGCGGCATCCAGTTGTCGATCACGCCCACGATCGTGAACGGGAAGCCCATCAAGGTGACGCGCTGGCCGACCGGGTTGGCGTCGCCGTACAGTTTTTCCGCGATCTCGCGGCTGAGGACCACGACGTCGGCGCCGCGCGCCTCGTCTTGCTCCGTCCAGGCCTGGCCGTGGATGAAGGGCACGTCGAACATGGCGAAGAAGTCGCGCGTGGGCGCGAGGCCGGACAGGTTGAACGGCTGGATGTCCGCGCGCGGCGGCTGGATCGGCGCGGAGATGCCGTACAGTGCCGTGCGGCGCACGCCCTGGCCGCCCTTGAGCAGGTTGACGGCGTCCTTGTAGCTGATCTGGATGTCTTCCGGATCCTCGCCCGGCGTGTAGCCTTCGACCGGGCCGTTGTCGATCAGCGGCACGAACAGGCGGGTGCTCTTCTGCGGGATCGGATCGCTCGACATCATGTGCAGGATCGTCAGCGTGGACACGCTGGCGGCCACGCCGACGGCCAGGGTCAGCACCATCAGCGCGGTGAGGGCGGGATTGCGGCGCAGGCTGCGCACGCCGAGTTTGAAGTAGTAACCGAACATGGCGCGCTCCGTCAGACCGTGGCGCTGGCCTTGGTGTCCACGAGCGTCGGCCCGCGGCGCACGAGGTCCGACACCTGGCCGTCGATGATGTGCACGTTGCGCGTGGTGCGCACGGCCAGTTCCGGATCGTGCGTGACCATCAGGATCGTCGTGCCGGCCGCGTTGATCTCTTCCAGCAGCTCCATCACGCCGCGCGCCATCTGCGTATCGAGGTTGCCGGTCGGTTCGTCCGCGAGCAGCAGCTTCGGCGAGCCCGCGAGCGCGCGCGCAATGGCCACGCGCTGCTGCTGGCCGCCGGACAGCTCGGCCGGATAATGCTTCATGCGCGACGCCAGGCCCACCTTCGACAGCGCGTCTTCGATGCGCTTCTTGCGCTCGGCCGCGTTGAAGCCGCGGTAGCGCAGCGGGACGTCGACGTTGTCGAACAGGTTCAGGTCGGGGATCAGGTTGAAACCCTGGAAGATGAAGCCCAGCTTTTCGTTGCGCAGGCGCGAGCGGGCGTTGTCGTCCAGGCCCTTCACGTTGACGCCGTCGAGGATGTATTCGCCGGACGTGAATTCCTCGAGCAGCCCCGCGATGTTGAGGAAACTCGTCTTGCCCGAGCCGGACGGACCGGTCACGGTGACGAACTCGCCTTCGCGGACTTCGATCTCGAAGCCGCGCAGCGCGTGCGTCTCGATCATGTGGGTGCGGTACACCTTGGAGAGATTGGTCATGCGCAGCATGGCTTGTCCTTTGGGTTGGTTATTGGTTGATCGAGACGCGTTGTGCATTGTTGAAGGCATCGGTGCCGGCCACCACCACTTTGTCGCCCTGTTTCAGGCCGGAGAGGATTTCGACGGCCGACATGCTCGTGGCGCCCATGCGGATCGGCGTGCGCGTGGCGATCCCGTCGCGCACGACGTAGGCATAGCGTCCGCCCTCGCTTTCGACGAACGGGCCGCGCGGCACCATCAGCACGTTCGGCTTTTCTTCGATGAGCAGGCGCGCCGTCACGCGCTGGCTCTGGCGCAGGCCCTTCGGCTGCTCGCCGTCGAAGCGCACGCGGGCCAGCACCATGCTCTTGACGACTTCCGGCGACAGCGCCGACAGCTTGCCCGTCGCCGTGCCCGACGGGAGCGTGACCTCGGCGTTCATGCCCAGGCCCAGGTCGGCCGCATACGTTTCCGGCACCTCGATCTCGACCTCGAGTTTCGACAGGTCGACGAGCGTCATCAGCGGCGCGTTCGCGGCGACGACCATGCGGTCCTGCACGTTCAGCGTGCCGATGAAGCCGTCGACGGGCGCGCGCACCGTCAGTTCGTCGACGCGGCGCTGCGCCTCTTCCATCGACAGGCGCGCGCGTTCCAGGTCGTTCATCTTCGTCTTGATCGCGAGTGCGACGTCCTCGCTTTCCAGGCTGGCCGCCTGCGTCGCATGCTTCGCGCGGATCTGCGCGGACTGCAGCGCGTCCTTCGCTTTCTGGTAATCGATCTTGGCGATGACGCCCAGCTGGCCCACGCTGTCGTAGCGCTCCAGCGTGCGCTGGGCGGACAGGCGGTCGATCTCGGCGGTGTCAGCTTCCTTCTGCGCCAGCAGCTTCTGCTTGCGCGACAGGATCTGCTGGCGCGCCACCTCGGCCTTCAGGCCTTCGTACGCGGACGTCTCGCGTTTCAGCACATCCGTCAGGTCGGGCGATTCCAGCACGGCCAGCACCTGGCCCTTTTTCACGGTGTCGCCGGCAGCGACCTTCAGGTTGACCGTGGCGGGCGCCTTGGCATACAGCGTGGGACTGACGGCGGCGACGACGCGGCCGTTGACGGAGGCATCGCGCACGAGCGTGCCGCGCGTGACTTCGGCGATGCGCAGGCGCGACGCGCTGACGGACGCCTCGCTGCCGCGCCACGTCGACACGAGGCCGGCGCACAGGGCGGCCACCAGAACGGCGCTGCCGATCCAGAGGGCGCGGCGCTTCAGCTTGTGGCCCGGGGGCGGGGCGATGACGGCGTCTTGTTGTGATGTATCGCGGATCATGATGTGGACACGGGTTGTGGACAGTGCCTGTGTTTGCACGATCCGTGCCAGTTTCTAACCCCTTGATTTCATTGATGTGGACAGCGGACACGGCCGCGTCCGCGACTGTCCGGGCCCCGTATGGACGGACAGTCGCGGACGGTCTTGATATTCCGGAAACCGGCCATAGTTTCTTGCCAACAATAGTCCGGCGCCGCCGAGGAAAGTCCCGCATGAGCTCATTCCAACCCGAACCGGACGCGGACGATCTGCTCGACGACGCCACCTGGCGCGACCTGCTGCTGCCCCGTTACGTGGACACGCTCGCGCCCGAGACGAGCCTCTTCGGACGCCAAGTGCTGGAGCGCGACCTGCGCGGCGGCCTCGATGACGCGGCCGTGGCATCGAGACGCACCCGCGTGCAGGCACTGCTGGACGATCCGGCCCAGCTGGACGCCCTCGAGCGCAAGCTGGCCTGCCTGCGCGAAGCGGACGTCGACGTGACCGCGCTGCTGTTCGAGGACACGCAGCCGCCGCGGCCCGCCTGGGTCGGCCGGCTCTGGTTGCTGCCCCTGCTGCTGGTCGCGTCGATCGCGGCCGCGCTGCTCGTTTCGCCGTGGGGCTGGGTCGGCGTCGGCGTCGCCATGTACTTCCTCGTGATGGTCCACATGCGCTACCAGGACCGCATCGTCCTCTGGGCGCGATCCCTGCGCGCGCTGCAGATGCTGCTGCGCGCCTGCTCGCTGCTGGACGGCAGCGGCCTTGCGCTGGCGGCGGCGTTCACGGGACGGCGTGCGCGGGCTGGCCGGCTGTCGCGGTCGCTGGAGCGCGCGCTGCCGGGCGTACCCGGCGCGTCCGGCGCGCGCGAGTACGCGGACTGGTTCGCGGCCGCGGACGTGCGGCACTATTACCGCTCGCTCGACCTGGTGTTCGGCGCGCGCGACTTCCTGGGCGAGTGCTACCGGCTGTGCGCGGAACTGGAGGCGGACGTGACGCTGGCCCGTCACCTGCGCGAGCGTCCGACGTGGTGCTGGGCCACGCGCACCGGCGCGCGTACGCTGGCGATCGACGGCGGCGTGCATCCGCTGCTGGACGAGGCGCGCGGCCTGTCCGTCACGCTGGACGGCAAGGGCGCCTTCCTGTCGGGCCAGAATGGCGTCGGCAAAAGTACGTTCCTGCGCATGCTGGGCCTGAACCTCGCGGTCGCGCGCGCGTTCGGCTTCTGCTACGCGCAATCGGCCAGCCTGCCGGCGTTGCCGGTCGTCGCGAGCATGCAGAACGAGGACTCGCTGCTCGGTGGCCAGAGTTTATATATCGCCGAGCTGGGGCGTGCGCGGGCGCTGTTGGCGCGCGCACGCGGGGAACGACCCGTCGTCTGCCTCGTCGACGAAATCTTCCGCGGCACGAACCACGAGGAATCCGTGTCGGCCGCGACGGCCGTGATCGACGCACTGGCGCGGCATGCGCTGGTGGTCGTGTCGTCGCACAACCTCGTGCTGGGTTCCCTGCTGGCGGAGGCGCTGGCGCCATGGCGCATCGTGCGCCATGGCGACGGCCTGCAACTGGAACCCGGCGTGCTGGGACGCACGAACGGCGTGGCGCTGCTGGCCGAACACGGCTTCGACGAGGGCGTGCAGCGCCGCGCGGAGCAGGTGGCCGCATGGCTGGCGCAAACCCGGCTGTCAGGCAGCCCGTCGTGACAGGTACGCGCGCCACCCGCCGAACACGCTGATGTCGGTGGCATTGGCGATGGCGGCCCCTTCGCAGATGAAGCCCTTGACCCAGGCGCCGTCCGCCAGTTCGAGCGAGCCGATGCCCAGCGGCGCCGGGATCTCGGCCACGAACTCGCCGAAACGGCGCAGCGGCAGTTCCCACACTTCGACCTCGATCGCCGTGCCGTCGCGTTGGACACGCGCCAGGCCCGGCTTGGACGGCGTCGTACCCGGCAGCGCGTACAGGCGGTAGTGCGGCGCCGTATGCGTGGCCACGACCTTGCGCGCGCCCCGTTCCAGCAACTGCCAGTTCAGCGGCTGGCCCGCAAGGTGCGCGCCGACGACGGCCACCCGCACCGTAGTCTCGGCGAACGGCAGCGGATCGGCCGCCAGCGCATCGGCGTCCGCGCCGCCCAGCAGCGCGGCGGCCGCCGTCGCCAGCAGGTGGTCGCTGCCGGCGGGGCCGATGAGCGTGACGCCGGCCGGCAGGCCGTCCGCGCGCGGCGTCCCCGGCACGGCCAGCGCGGCCATGTCGAAGAAGTTGACGAAGTTCGTGTAGTAGCCGAGCTGCGAATTCAGTTCCACGGGACGCGCCAGGACGTCGGCGATGCGCGGCATGGTCGGCGTCGTGGGCACCAGCAGGAAGTCGTAGTCCGCGAGGCTGTCCTCGGCCGCGCGGCGCAGCGCCGCCAGCCGGTACTGGCCGTTGAACGCATCCGTGGCATCGTACCCCTTGGCCTGGTCGATGATGCCGGCCACCACCGGATGCGCGGCGTCCGGCTGCGCGTCGATGAAGGCGCCGACGGCGGCGTGGCGCTCGGCGACCCACGGGCCCTGGTAGAGCAGGGCGGCGGCATCGCGGAACGGCGCGTAGTCCACCGTGCCGAACGTGCAGCCGGGCAGGTCGCGCAGACGCGCGAGCGTCGCTTCGAACGCGCTTTTCGCGACGGCATCGCCGAAGAATTCCAGCTGCGCGGGCACGGCGATGCGATAGCCGCGGCGGCGCACGCCCCGCATCCGGATCGTGCGCGAGTAGGCGTCGGCCGCATCGTACCCGGCCGCCGCCTGCACCACCTTCCACGCGTCGGCCACGTTGGCCGCGAACACGGAGACGCAATCGAGCGTGCGGCAGGCCGGCACCACGCCGCGCGTCGACAGCAGCCCGCGCGTGGGCTTGAGGCCGACGATGCCGTTCAGGCCCGCCGGCACGCGGCCGGAGCCTGCGGTATCCGTGCCGAGCGCGAAGGCGGCCATGCCCAGCGCCACGGCGACGGCGGAGCCGGAACTGGACCCCCCCGACACGTAGGCGGGATCGATCGCATTCCTCACGGCGCCGTAGGGCGAGCGCGTGCCGACGAGGCCCGTCGCGAACTGGTCCAGGTTCGTCTTCCCGACCAGCAGCGCGCCCGCCGCGACGAGCTTTTGCACGACCGGCGCGGATTCCTCCGGCACGTACGCGAAGGCAGGGCAGGCGGCCGTCGTGGGCATGCCGGCCACGTCGATGTTGTCCTTGACGGCGAACGGAATGCCCAGCAGCGGCAGGCGCGCCAGCGCGGCGGCGCCTTCCGCGGCCAGTATGGCGTCCTGCGCGCGGGCCTGCGCGAGCAGGTCGGCGGCGTCGGCGCGGTGGATCCAGATCTCGGGGCGGTCCGCAGCGGCGATGCGGGCCAGCACCTCTTCGATGCGGCGGCCGGGCGTGGACGTGCCGCTCAGGTAGGCGGCGTGGATGTCGGTGATCGTCATGATGTCTCGCGAAAAAGGTCAGAAGCCGTAGCTGAGCGTGGCCAGCAGGCGGTTGCCCTGCTTGACGCCGAAGCGGTTGTCGCCGCCCACGAGGCCTTGCAGGCCCCACGTGAAGCCGGCGCCGAGCGGCTGCGTGAAGCCGACGGTCAGGTGGCGCCAGCCGCCGGACGACGGCGCGCCGCCCGCGAAGCAGCCGTTGACGATGAAACTCGTGCCGGCCGCGCAGCGCGTGCCGGTGAGGGTGTCGACCGTGCCCAGGTAGCGGCCTTCCTTGTGGTACGTGTAGAAGCCTAGCGTGGCGGACAGGGCGATGTCGTGCGGGAGCGGCTGGCTGGCGCCTACCGTCCAGTAGGTGTCGCCTTTATTACCCCACACGACGTCCTTGAGCAAGGTCTGCGCCGTCACGCTGAACGGGCCGTAGCTGGCGCCCAGCTTGGTTTCGAATGCATTGGCGTGTGCGCCGTTGACGTAGTAATAGCCCGTCAGGCCGACCGTGTAGCCGATGTCTCCCACCTTGCCGTTGTAGCCGCCGTAGAAGTCGTTCTCGATGGATTTCTTGTGCTGGAAATCGGCGATGTTGCGGTCGGCATACGACTCGCCCAGGCGCTTGTACGAATAGTTGATCTGCGACGCCCAGTAGCCGAGGAAGAAGCCGGACGGATCGTTCCAGTCCACGCCCCATTGCAGCGCGGGCTTGTCCGACTCGGGCGCGTCGGCGCCGGCGTTGCCCAGGCCCGGCAGGCCGGGACCGTACGTCGAGCTGACGCCGCGCAGGATGTATTTGCTGACCAGGTCCACGTGGCCGGTGAACGCGGGTGCGTCGTCGGCTTGTGCCGCGCCGGTCAGCAGCAGGGTGGCGATGGCGAGGAAGATCTTCTTGTCGTGCATGCGGGACTCCTTGTTGGGATGGGGTGAGGATTCAGGAAGCGGCCGTGAAGATGGCGATGCGCTGGCCGGCGGCAACGGGCTTGCCCTCGGCGACGAGCCATTCGTCCAGCACGCCGTCGGCGGTGGCGACGACGGGGATTTCCATCTTCATGGATTCGAAGATCGCCAGCGTGTCGCCCTCGCGCACGGCGGCGCCGGGCGGCACGACGATCTTCCACACGCTGCCGGGCACCACGGCGGACAGGTACTGGCTGCCGTCGGGCAGGTCGGCCAGCGCGGCAGCATCGGCGTTCGCTTCCTCGCTGACCCACTCGGCCTGGCCGCTCGTGCGCCACCGTTCGCGCTCGGCCTCGAACGCGGCCTGCTGGCGCGTCTTGAACGCGGCGATGGCATCCGCCTCGCGCGACAGGAACGCGTTGTAGTCGGCCAGCGAGAACGTGGTCTCTTCGATGCGCACGTCGAAGCGGCCGAGCGGGAAGTCGCGCCGGTGCTCGAGCAGGCGGTCTTCCGTCACTTCGTAGAACCGGATCTGGTCGAAGAAGCGCAGCAGCCACGGTTTGCCGTCGCGGAAGCTGGCCGTCTGGCGGTAGCGGTTCCACATCTGGACCGTCCGGCCGACGAACTGGTAGCCGCCCGGGCCTTCCATGCCGTACACGCACAGGTAGGCGCCGCCGATGCCGACGGCGTTTTCCGGCGTCCACGTGCGCGCCGGGTTGTACTTGGTCGTGACGAGCCGGTGGCGCGGATCGACCGGCGTCGCGACCGGTGCACCCAGGTAGACGTCGCCCAGGCCCAGCACCATGTAGCTCGCCTTGAAAACGACGTCGTACACGTCGCGAATCGAGTCCAGCCCGTTGATGCGGCGGATGAATTCGATGTTGCTGGGGCACCAGGGCGCGTCAGGCCGCACCGTCGTTTCGTACTTCTGGATCGCGAGGCGCGTCTGCGTGTCGTTCCAGGCCAGCGGCAGGTGCACGATGCGCGACGGGACCACCATGTCCTCGACGGGGCCCTGTGCCGCCAGCAGCGCGCCGACCCGTTCCAGCAGGCGTACGGCGCTCAAGCGACGGTGGTCGAAGTGGACCTGCAGCGACCGGATGCCCGGCGTGAGGTCGACGACGCCGTCGAGGCGCGCCTCTTCCAGCGCGCACATCAGCGCGTGCACGCGGAAGCGCAGGTTGATGTCGAGCGCGAGGTCGCCGAATTCCACGAGCAAGTAGTCGTCGCCGGCGCGGCGGAATACGACGCGTGTGCCGTCCGGCAGCGCCGCTTCGCCAGCGACGGCCGGCTGGGCCAGGCCCGCGTTCGAGGCCGGCGGCGTCCACACGGGCGCCGCGTCGGGCCGCTCGAACACGGCTTCCAGCGCCGCGCGCAGGGCCGCCGCCTCGTCGACGGAGACGCGGTGGAAGCGCACCGTGTCGCCCGGCTTCAGCTGGCCCATCTTCCACAGGTCGCTCGACACGATCACGGCGGGGCACACGAAGCCGCCCAGGCTGGGACCGTCCGGTCCGAGGATCACGGGCATGTCGCCGGTGAAGTCGATGGAGCCGATGGCGTACGCGTTGTCGTGGATGTTCGACGGGTGCAGGCCCGCTTCGCCGCCATCCGTGCGCGCCCAGCGCGGCTTCGGGCCGACGAGGCGCACGCCGGTGCGGCTGGAATTGAAGTGCACCTGCCAGTCCGTGCCGAAGAACATGGCGATGTCGTCGTCCGTGAAGAAGTCGGGCGCGCCGTGCGGGCCGTAGTGTACGGCGATGTCCCAGTGGTGCGCGTAGACGGGCAGCGCGGCGGCGCCGAGTGCGCGCGGCTGCGCCGGCACGGGCTTCAGCTTGAGCATGTCGCCGGCGCGCACGGCGCGGCCACCGTGGCCGCCGAACTGGCCCAGCGTGAACGTGGCGCGGCTGCCGAGGTACTCGGGCACGTCCACGCCGCCCGCGAACGCGAGGTAGGCCCGTACCCCCGCCCCGCGCACGCCGGCAAAGCGCAAGGTCTCGCCGGCGGTGATGGCGTGCACGCTCCAGTTGGCGAGTTCCCGTTTCCCATCCGCGCCGGTGACGCTGGCGCCGAGGTCCGCGCCGGCCAGCGCGATCGTGCACGCGCAGTTGAAGCGCAGGGTAGCGCCCTGCAGGGTCATCTCCAGCGTGGGGGCCGCCGCGTCGTTGCCGAGCAGGTGGTTGGCCACGCGGTGCGCGTACGCGTCCATCGGGCCGGACGGCGGGATGCCGACGGCCCACAGGCCCAGGCGGCCCGGCCAGTCCTGCACCGTCGTCTGGATGCCGCCGTCCAGCACCTCGACCGTCTGCGGCGCGAAGTCCATTGCGGCCAGCATCTGCGTGATCTGGCGGCCGGCGACGAAATCGTCGTAGCGCAGGATGCGCGCGAGGTAGGCGAGATTGGTCTCGATGCCGTCGATGCGCGACGTCTCCAGCGCGCGTGCCAGCATGGCCACGGATTCATCGCGGCTGTCCGACTTGACGATCAGCTTGGCCAGCAGCGGGTCGTAGTAGGGGCTGACGGTGACGCCGCGTTCCACCCACGTGTCCACGCGCAGGCCGGGCGCGAATTCCACGGCCGTCAACACGCCGGAGCAGGGCTGGAAATTGCGCGCCGGGTCTTCCGCGTACACGCGCAGCTGCATCGCGTGGCCTTGTGGGATCAACGTCGCCTGGTCCGGCAGCGTCAGTTCGCCGGCCGCCGCGCGGATCATCCATTCGACGAGGTCGACGCCGAACACTTCCTCCGTCACGCCGTGCTCGACCTGCAGGCGCGTGTTCACTTCGAGGAAGTAGAAGGCACCCGTGTCGGCGTCCAGCACGTATTCGACGGTGCCGGCCGACAGGTAGCCAATGGATGCGCCCAGGCGTACGGCGGTGGCGGCCAGCGCGTGGCGGGTGCCGTCCGTGAGGCCGGGCGCCGGCGTCTCCTCGATCACCTTCTGGTTGCGGCGCTGGACGGAGCAATCGCGCTCGCCCAGCGACACGACGTTGCCGCGGCCGTCGCCGAAGATCTGCACCTCGACGTGGCGTGCGCGCTGCACGAATTTTTCCAGGTAGATGCCGCTGTTCTTGAAGTTGTTCTCGGACAGGTGGCGCACGGACGCGTAGGCGCCGGCCAGTTCGTCGTCGTCGCGGCACAGGCGCATGCCGATGCCGCCGCCGCCCGCCGTACTTTTCAGCATGACGGGATAGCCGATGCGGCGCGCTTCCGTGAGCGCCTCGTCGACGCCGTCCAGCAGGCCGGTGCCCGGCAGCAGCGGCACGTCGGCCTGCTGCGCCAGTTCGCGCGCCGTGTGCTTCAGGCCGAAGTCGCGCATCTGCTGGGGCGTCGGGCCGATGAACACGATGCCGGCGGCGGCGCATGCTTCCGCGAAGCCGGCGTTCTCGCTCATGAAGCCGTAGCCGGGGTGGATCGCCTGCGCGCCGGTGCGGCGCGCCGCGGCCAGCACGCGCTCGGCCGACAGATAGCTTTCGGACGCTGCCGCCGGGCCCACGCACACGGCTTCGTCGGACAGGCGCACGTGCAGCGATTCGACGTCGGCCTCGGAATAGATGGCCACCGTCTTGATGCCGAGACGGCGCGCGGTGCGGATCACGCGGCAGGCGATTTCGCCGCGGTTGGCGATCAGGATCTTGTCGAACATGGTGGTCTTTCAGGCGGCGTCCCAGATCACGAAGCGGACCGGGGTGGGGTTGTAGGCATTGCACGGGTTGTTCAGCTGCGGGCAGTTCGACACGAGCACCAGCACGTCCATCTCGGCGCGCAGCTCGACGTACTTGCCCGGCGCGGACAGGCCGTCCTCGAACGACAGGCCGCCGCCTTCCGTCACCGGCACGTTCATGAAGAAGTTCACGTTGGGGACGAGGTCGCGCTTGTCCATGCCGATGTCCGCACGGGCGAGGGCGAGCAGGTAGTTGTCGCGGCAGCTATGCATGAATTTCTTCTGCAGCGCGTAGCGCACCGTGTTGCTCTCGGCCGCGCAGGCGCCGCCCAGCGTGTCGTGGCGGCCGCACGTGTCGGCCACGATGGAGAGCATTGGCCGGCCGCGGTTCGAATACAGCACGGAGCCGGCGGACAGGTAGATGCCGCCCTGGCGCTGCAGCGTGTCGGTGACGCTGTAGCTCTCGGCCGTGTCGGCGGCGTTGTAGAAGATCGTGTCGACGGCCTGGTTGCCTTCCAGGTCGACGATGCGCAGCGTCTGGCCCCGTTTCACTTCGTGCAGCCACGGCTCGCCGGCCGGCAGGTCGTGGATGGCCAGGGCGGCGGCGGGATCGAGCGTGCTTTCGCGCAGGGTGTGCATGACGGTCTCCTCAGCGGTAAATCAGTTCGGTGTTATGAAAGCCGCGGCCGTTCTCCGGGCACGACAGGCGGCAGATGTCGTCGCTGCCTGCGGGACCGGAATCCCAGGCCACGATGGCGACCTTGCCCGGCGCGTACTCGGGGCGCGGATCGAGCGGATGCGGCGCGGTCGAGACGAGGACCAGCGTGTCCATCTCGAAGCGCAGTTCGACGAAGTCGCCGGGTTTTGCGTGGTTCGCGGCGAAGCGGAAGCGCCCGTCCGCGTCGACGGCCACTTTCGAAAACAGGTTCACGTTCGGCACGAGGTCGCGCAGGCCCAGGCCCCACTTGCCCATCTCGACGAGCAGGCTGTCCTTGCCGTTGCGGTGCATGGCGTTACGGTGCTCCTGGTAGCGTTTGACGCCGTGGCGGCGTTCGATGCCTTCCGCGTCCGACAGGCCGCACAGCGGGTCGTGCCAGCCCACGGTGTCGCGCGGGATCGAGGCGAGGATGCGGCCCATGTCCGAGTACAGCACGTGGCCCGCGGTCAGGTGCGCCGTGTGCTGGGCCTTCAGCGTGTCCGGCAGGTTCAGGCGCTCCATGCGTTCGTCGGCGCGATACAGCAGCACGGACGCGTTGGCGCCCGCTTCCGCCGCGATGAAGCGCAGCGTGGTGCCGCGCCGCACGCGGTACGACCAGTGGGCGCCGCCGGGGAAGCGTTCGGTCCACAGCACGCTTTGCGGGTCCAGGTCGGGCGCGAGCTCTGAGGAGAAATGAGTGGTGTGTTCGGTGAGCTGCATGGTGCCTCCGTCAGTCTTGTGCGGTACGGGTGAGTTTTTCGAGCTGTTCCAGGTCGGTCTTGACGCCGGACGTCTCGCGGATGCGGTTCAGGATCTGGCGTTTCAGGGCAGAGAATTCGGGCGCCAGCTTGAGGTCCTGGTGGCGCCGGGCGCCGAACGGCACGTCGACGATCGAATCGATGCGGCCCGGACGCGGCGCCATCACGACGACGCGCTCGCCCAGGTAGATCGCTTCCTCGACGTCGTGCGTGACGAACACGATGGTCGTCTTCTCCAGGTGGTGCACGTGGCGGATCAGGTCGTGCATCACTTCGCGCGTCTGCGCGTCCAGCGCGCCGAACGGCTCGTCCATCAACAGCACGTCCGGCCGCGCCATCAATGCCCGCGCGATCGCCACGCGCTGCTGCATGCCGCCGGAGAGCTCCGCCGGATACGCATGCGCCACGTGCGCAAGGCCCATCAGGCCAATCAGCGCGTCCGCGCGGCCGGATGCGATTTCGACGTCGCTCGACGTGGCGGCGGCGTGGTGCCTGAGGCGCCGGCAGAAGCGGATGTTGTCCTTCACCGTCAGCCACGGGTACAGGCTGTAGCTCTGGAAGACCATGGCACGGTCGGCGCCCGGGCCGTCGACGTCGCGGCCGTTGCAGACGATGCTGCCTTGTCCGTATTCCTCCAGGCCGCAGATCGTGCGCAGCAGCGTGGACTTGCCGCAGCCGGACGCGCCGACGAGGGTCACGAACTCGCCGGCGGCGATGTCCAGGTCCACGTGCTGCAGCGCGAGCGTGCGCCGGGCCCCGCGGCCATAGTGTTTATAGAGGCCGCGTACGGCAATCTTGGGTGTCATGGTTCAGCCTCGCAGGTGATGCCAGGGAAAGCAGCGCTTGTGCAGCCAGCGGAACGCCTGGTCCGTGAGCAGGCCCACGAGGCCGATCAGCAGGATGCCGGCGAAGATCTTGTCGGTCTGCAGGAAACGCTGCGCCTTCAGGATCGCGTAGCCGAGGCCCGAATTCGCGGCCACCAGTTCGGCCACGACGAGGTAGGTCCAGGCCAGGCACATCGCGCCGCGCAAGGTGGTCAGGATCGCGGGACGGGCGGCCGGGATCAGCACGTACTTGATGATTTCCTCGTTCGTCGCGCCCATCGTGCGTGCCGCTTCGATCGGGGCATCCGGCACGCGCGCCACGTCGGCCGCGACGAGCAGCAGCATCTGGAAGAACACGCCGACCCAGATCACGGCGACCTTGGCGCTTTCCTCGATACCGACCCACAGCATGATCAAAGGGATGAACGCGACGGCCGGCAGGTAGCGGGTGAATTCCGTCAGCGGTTCCAGGAAGGCGCGTACCGGCGCATACGTCCCGACCAGCACGCCGAGCGGCACGGCGACGAGGGCCGCCACGCAGAAGCCGCCCAGCACGCGGGCGATGCTGACGATGACGTCGCCCAGCAGGTCGCCGTCGCGGTACCACTCGCCCAGCTGGGCCAGCACCTGCCACGGCGGCGGCAGGAACACGGGATCGGCCCAGCCGTTCAGCGACACGAGGATCCACGCGGCCAGCGGCAGCACGAAGCCGGCGATGGCCAGCGCCAGCGCGCTGCGGCGGCGCAGGTCGCCGCGCACGTCCCACGGCGAGCGGCGATTGCGCACGATCGCGCGATCGGGAGGAGGCAGGTCGTCGCGCATGGCTTACTTCTTGAGGGCGTCGGCCAGCAGCGAGGCGTCGATGCCGGCGGCGTAGTCGACCGGGCCGGCGATCAGCTTGTTCGTGCTGAGGAATTTGTGGATCTCGGGGCCGGCCGCGACGAGCGACTGCGGCTTGCTCGCGTCCAGCGCGGCCTGGTTGTCGGCGCGGTCGAAGAAGCGCGTGCCCGGCAGGAAGACTTTGTATTCGGCCGGCTTGATGCCGACGACTTTCGACATGATCTGCACCGCCTCGTCCGGGTGGTCGTGGATGAAGGCTTGCGTGTCGAACCACGCCTGGATCATGCCGACGAGGTCCTGGCGCTTCGTCTTGTCGCGCAGCGCCTTGCCGTGGGCGACGAGCAGGTCCGGCACGAGGCCCGGCATGTCGCGCGACGTGAACAGGGCGTGGCCCTTGCCGCTCGCCTGGATCTTGTTGACCCACGGGTTCCACACGACGGCGGCGTCCACGCGGCCCGCCACGAACGCGGCGGCCGCATCGCCGGCGGACAGGTTGACGACCTTGACGTCGTTCATGTTCATGCCGTTGCGGGCCAGGGCCGTGGCCAGCACGAAGTGCGAGATGCTGAACTGTTCCAGCGCCACCGTGCGGCCCTTCAGGTCTGCGAACGACTTGATCTTCGGGCCGACCATCAGCGCGTCGTTGCCGGCCGAGTTGTCGTTGACCAGCACGGCCTTCACGTCGACCTTCTTCGCCAGCGGCGTCATGGTGTCCGACCACGTCTGCGCATTGGCATCGAGCTGGCCGGCCGACAGCGCGGCGACGGAGTCCGTGTAGTTGCCGAACCAGACCAGCTTGACGTTGGCGCCGTGCCGCTTGAAGAACCCCTTCTGGTCCGCGACGTACCAGGCCACCCAGCCCGGCCAGTCGGACAGGCCGACCTTGACCTCGGCGTGCGCGGGCCCGGCGGCCGTCAGCGCCGCGCACAGGGCGAGGACCGTTGCGATGGAACTGCGAAGGATGCGGTGGTGCTGGAAAAAACGCATGATGGAGCTCCCGAAGTGGATAAAAACGAGAGGCGGGCGATTGCGGCGCAATCGTCGTCCTCCCGGGCTTTTATCCCTCCGTGTAGCTCCTTGCCGCGGCGCGGCGGGGAACCGGCAGCTCTCGGACCAGCACCGCGCGCGCGGTCGGAACCCTAGCCACCTTTTAGAGATGTGCGCGATGCCGACACCGGCCCACCTCTCGTTGCAGCTTCGATTTGCAAGAACGGTGCCAGCCGGGTTCGGCCGGACTTTGCCCGTGTGCGGGCAGCGGACGCACGTCCGCGATGCGCCGCGGCGGTGCGTCCGTGCGCCGATCTGGTGCGTTTCTCGCGCTGGCGGCGCGTCGCTGCCGTGGCTGCGGCCGGGCATCGACCTTGCATGGGATGGATCACGATCACGCCGCGGAGCGCCACGATGTCCACCTTTGCCAGCACCACTTGCCGCCGCCTTGCCCACCTGGCCTGGGCATTCCTGTATCTGCTGGCCTCGCAGCCCGCGCACCGCTACCCGTGGATGGCAAGACCGGGGTCAGGCCCCAGTTTCAGGAAATTGCCTAAAAAAGGGCTCTGACCCCGGTTTGAGATGGCGCATCAGTCGCGCGGCAATGGCTTGCCCTTGGCGATCACTTCGTGGCAGTCGCCCTTGATGGTGGCGTTGTCGTAGTCGGTCCAGCCGTAGCTGTCGACGTAGCGCTTGTGCTGCTTGAAGGCGGCGTTCACGAAGCTCCACTCCAGGCGCTCGTCCGGGTAGCGCACGTCGCCCAGGTCGAGCAGCGTGTGGAACATGTTTTCCGTCGCCAGCTTTGCCTTGCGGTGGCGGCGCAGTTGCGCGACCTTGTCCGGGAAGCGCTCCGCGTAGGCGTCCGAGTACCAGGCGAACGCGGGGACGTGGAACTCGTATTGCGTGTTGTGGCCGTGGAAGGCGAGGCGGCAGCTGTTGTCGTACAGGGTCTGGCCGTGGTCGGCCACGTACAGCATCGCGGCCGGCTTGTCCGCCTCCTTCAAGGTGCCGATCACGTGGTCGAGGAACCAGTCCGTGTACAGGATCGAGCTGTCGTAGCTGTTGTTCAGCTTGTCCTTGATCCTGATGTCCGTGTAGACGGGCTTGTCGATGCCGTACAGCGACGGCAGCCATTTGTCGAACTGCTTCGGATAGCGGTGGCTGTAGTTCCAGTGGCTGCCCAGCGTGTGCAGCACGATCAGTTTTTTCGGCGCCGGGTCCGCGACGGCATGTTTCAAAGGGCCGAACAGCACCTCGTCGTAGTTGGAGTTGTCCGTGAAACCGCCCAGGTTCAGGAAGTCGACGACATCCGCTTCCTTCGCGAACACGGAGACGGGCGTGTCGAACTTGCCGAACGAGATCTGGTTCGACAGCCAGAACGTTTTATAGCCCGCTTCCTTGAACGCGGTCAGGAAGGATTTTTCCGAGAAGCCGTCCTTGAGGCTTTGCGTGGCAGGCTTGCGCGAGATGATGACGGGGACCGAGAGTCGCGTGGCCGACACGGACGTGATCACGTCGCGCAGCACGACGAGGTTGTCTTCCTTCGACAGGAGTGGGTTCGTGTCGCGGTCATAGCCGTTGAGACTCCAGCGGTCGTAGCGCGACGATTCGCCGATTACCATCACGATCACCTGCGGATCGTCATTCGGCTCGGCCAGGTGGGCGTGGAAGCGGAAGGCGGCGCTTCTCCGGTTCAGGTCGGCGAGATAGACCCGCTCCTTGTAAAAATCGACGCCGCGCGCGGCCAGGCCGAACGGCCAGGAGTGGGCGAACGCATCCAGGTCGAACGGCAGCGTCATCCAGTGCGCCAGCGGCGGCAGCGATGCGGGGCGCGGGACGCTGGACGGGCGCGGCGGTGCGGTCTCTTCGCTCGCGGCCTCGACGCTGTCCGAGGCTTTCACGAGCCGCACGCTGGCCGCTGCCGGCGCGGCACCCGCCAGCGGCGGCGGGGCGACGCCGTATTTCAGGCCGTAGGCGAAGACAAGGGCCACGAGCGCCAGCACGCCCAGCACGACGGGGCGCGACACGTCCGCCCAGTCGAGGTCGCGCGTGCGCCACGCCGCGATCCAGCTCGTGACGAACCATGCGAGCACGCCGATGAAAACGCCGATCAGTAGCCAGATTTTGCTGCCGAGGAATTCCATGGCTTCGGCCGGGCTCGTCTCCGCGATGATGCCGAGGTGGTGCGTGGAGATGCCCTGGCCGTAGAAGGCGTAGAGATAGAGTTCGACGGGCAATGCGAGGAACGCGGGCAGCAGCAGCCAGTGGAAGTACGCGGGGCGCTTGAACACGCCCCACACGCCCAGCCAGGCCAGCAGTTCGATGCCCGCCACCTGGCCGGGGTGCGACAGCGGCTGGCCGAACAGGGGCGCCACGTACGGCACGCAGGACAGGAGCAGATAGGTGAGCGCGACGTACAGGTTGCGCGGGCGTAGCAGGAATGACATCGAACGTGCGTGTGCGGCAGGGCGTAGGCGAAGTCGGCTATTATCCGATTTTTGCCACAGGTAACGCTATTCCCTCTGCACAACGGATGAAATCCGGCGTACACTGGTTGTGTCGTTATCACGACATCTACTGAGCAATTACACAATCTTCCGCCGCTGTCGCGGTGCCCGGTCAGCAAGTTTGTTGACCCGGCTCCGCTTCAGGTCTATACTTGCGAGTTCTCGAATTATTCTGCGCATGGTTTACGCATAACAGCCGCTCCCGCTGGTGAGTGGCTGTCGTCGCCTGTACGGACTCTGTCGGGACAAGGTTTCAGCCCCCGGGAAGCAAGAGCCCCGGGTCATCAACTAGTAGTCATTTTGTTGGATTTTTGAACGATGCCAACCATCAATCAACTGATTCGCAAGCCGCGTGAAGCCGCGGTTGTGAAGAGCAAGTCGCCGGCACTGGAAAACTGCCCGCAAAAGCGTGGTGTCTGCACCCGTGTCTACACGACGACCCCGAAGAAGCCGAACTCGGCACTGCGTAAAGTCGCCAAAGTCCGCCTGACCAACGGTTTCGAAGTCATTTCGTACATCGGCGGTGAAGGCCACAACCTGCAGGAACACTCGGTCGTGCTGATCCGCGGCGGCCGTGTGAAGGACTTGCCGGGTGTGCGTTACCACATGGTCCGCGGTGCACTGGATACCCAGGGCGTGAAAGACCGTAAGCAGGCCCGTTCGAAGTACGGTGCCAAGCGTGCCAAGGCTGCCAAGAAGTAATCTTCTTGCAATCTGGGTAAATTAATATTGAGTTAGTTGAGGCGGCCGGAAGGCCGAGTAAGTGAAGGGTCATGATGGCCTTTCGCGAGTGCGAACAGCGCTCAACTGAAGACAAAAAGGAATTGAAATGCCACGTCGTCGTGAAGTACCCAAGCGCGAGATTCTGCCGGATCCGAAATTCGGCAACACCGATGTCGCCAAGTTCGTCAACGTTCTGATGCTGTCCGGTAAGAAGTCGGTCGCTGAGAACATCATCTACGGTGCATTCGACTACATCCAGTCCAAATCGGGCAAGGACCCGCTGGAAGTGTTCGCAACCGCGATCAACAACTGCAAGCCGCTGGTGGAAGTGAAGTCCCGCCGTGTCGGTGGCGCCAACTACCAGGTGCCGGTTGAAGTGCGTCCGGTCCGTCGTATGGCCCTGTCTATGCGTTGGTTGCGCGAAGCCGCAAACAAGCGTAGCGAGAAATCCATGCAGCAGCGCCTGGGTGGCGAGCTGATGGAAGCAGCAGAAGGCCGCGGCGGCGCGATGAAGCGTCGTGACGAAGTCCACCGCATGGCTGAAGCGAACAAGGCGTTCTCGCACTTCCGCTTCTAAGCAAATGGCCAATCTCTTCGGGGGCAGAACGCCCCCGGGGGTGTGCGGCCATGCAGTATCCGTTGTTCAGGCCGAGCTCATTTTGATCACCAGAATGCTGCTCGGTTTTGTCCATTCAAAAGTTAGGAAAATTTATGGCACGCACTACCCCTATTGAGCGCTACCGTAACATCGGTATCTCCGCTCACATCGACGCCGGTAAGACCACGACCACCGAGCGCATCCTGTTCTACACCGGTGTGAACCACAAGATCGGTGAAGTGCACGACGGTGCAGCTACCATGGACTGGATGGAGCAGGAGCAAGAGCGCGGCATCACCATTACCTCGGCAGCGACGACCTGCTTCTGGAAGGGTATGGCCAACAACTTCGAGCCGCACCGCTTCAACATCATCGATACCCCGGGCCACGTCGACTTCACCATCGAGGTGGAGCGTTCGATGCGCGTCCTGGACGGCGCCTGCATGGTCTACTGTGCAGTCGGTGGCGTGCAGCCGCAGTCGGAAACCGTGTGGCGTCAGGCTAACAAGTACAAAGTCCCGCGTCTGGCATTCGTCAACAAGATGGACCGTACCGGTGCGAACTTCTTCAAGGTGTACGAGCAGATGCGCGCCCGCCTGAAGGCCAACCCGATCCCGCTGCAGATCCCCATCGGCGCCGAAGACAACTTCAAGGGCGTGGTCGACCTGGTCAAGATGAAGGCGATCTACTGGGACGACGCTTCGCAGGGCATGAAGTTCGACTACCGCGACGTGCCGGCCGAGCTGGTCGATCAGGCCAACGAATGGCGTGAAAAGCTGGTCGAGACCGCTGCTGAAGCGAACGAAGACCTGATGAACAAGTATCTCGAAGAAGGCGAACTGTCGGAAGCCGAGATCAAGACCGCACTGCGCGCACGTACCATCGCCGGCGAAATCGTCCCGATGATGTGCGGCACCGCGTTCAAGAACAAGGGCGTGCAAGCGATGCTGGACGCCGTCATCGAATACCTGCCGTCGCCGGTCGACATCCCACCGGTCGCAGGTACCGACGAAGAAGACCAGCCGGTCACCCGTAAAGCTGACGACAGCGAGAAATTCGCTGCGCTGGCATTCAAGATCATGACCGACCCGTTCGTCGGCCAGCTGATCTTCTTCCGCGTGTATTCGGGCGTCATCAACTCGGGCGACACCGTCTACAACCCGATCAAGGGCAAGAAGGAACGCGTCGGCCGTATTCTGCAGATGCACGCGAACCAGCGCGAAGAGATCAAGGAAGTCCGTGCAGGCGACATCGCCGCAGCCGTGGGCCTGAAAGAAGCGACCACCGGTGAAACGCTGTGCGACCCGTCGGCACCGATCATCCTGGAAAAGATGGTGTTCCCGGAGCCGGTGATCCAGCAGGCCGTCGAGCCGAAGACCAAGGCCGACCAGGAAAAGATGGGCCTGGCACTGAACCGTCTGGCTCAGGAAGACCCGTCGTTCCGCGTGCGCACCGACGAAGAATCGGGCCAGACCATCATCGGTGGTATGGGCGAGCTGCACCTGGAGATCATCGTCGATCGCATGAAGCGTGAATTCGGCGTGGAAGCAACCGTCGGCAAGCCGCAGGTTGCATACCGCGAGACGATCCGCAAGGCCGTCACCGACGTCGAAGGCAAGTTCGTCAAGCAGTCGGGTGGTCGCGGTCAGTACGGCCACGCCGTCCTGAACATCGAACCGCAGGAGCCGGGCAAGGGCTTCGAGTTCGTCGACGCCATCAAGGGCGGTGTGGTTCCGCGTGAATACATCCCGGCAGTCGAAAAGGGCGTGCGCGAGACGCTGTCGACCGGCGTGCTGGCTGGCTACCCGGTCGTGGACGTCAAGGTCACGCTGGTGTTCGGTTCGTACCACGACGTGGACTCGAACGAAAACGCGTTCCGCATGGCCGGTTCGATGGCATTCAAGGAAGGCTGCCGTAAAGCCAACCCGGTCATCCTCGAGCCGATGATGGCCGTGGAAGTCGAGACGCCGGAAGACTACGCCGGTACCGTGATGGGCGACCTGTCGTCCCGCCGCGGTATGGTGCAGGGCATGGACGAGATCCCGGGTGGCGGCGGCAAGATCATCAAGGCCGAAGTCCCGCTGTCGGAAATGTTCGGTTACTCGACCGTGCTGCGTTCGGCAACCCAGGGTCGTGCGACCTACACGATGGAATTCAAGCACTATGCTGAAGCACCGAAGCATGTGATGGACGCCATCGTGACGGCTAAGGCCAAGTAATACAGACCAAACAGGCCGGGCGGTACCCCGTCCGGCCTGAACAAAAACTAGATAATTGTTCTTTTAAAGGAAGATCAAAATGGCAAAGGAAAAATTCGAACGGACCAAGCCGCACGTGAACGTCGGCACCATCGGTCACGTTGACCACGGCAAAACCACCCTGACGGCTGCAA
>NZ_FMZS01000014.1 GCF_900101265.1 Massilia sp. PDC64 | reverse complement strand
GATGCGCCGTTCGACAAGATCTGCTACATCGGCTGCGGC
Organism: Massilia sp. PDC64; assembly: GCF_900101265.1. GTDB lineage: Bacteria > Pseudomonadota > Gammaproteobacteria > Burkholderiales > Burkholderiaceae_D > Telluria. Next base: position 177,538 of record NZ_FMZS01000014.1, on the reverse strand, counting down.
GTGACGACGGGCATCGGCGCCGTGATCTTCACGGCGAAGGTCGAGGCGGGCGCGAATGTCGTCGTGTTCGGTCTGGGCGGCATCGGCCTGAACGTGATCCAGGCGGCGAAGATGGTCGGCGCTGATAAAATCATCGGCGTGGACATCAACCCGGGCCGCGAAGAGATGGCGCGCAAGTTCGGCATGACCCACTTCGTCAATCCGAAGGAAGTCGAGAACGTCGTCGACACCATCGTCCAGCTGACGGACGGCGGCGCGGACTACTCGTTCGAATGCATCGGCAACGTCACGACGATGCGCCAGGCGCTGGAGTGCTGCCACAAGGGATGGGGCCAGTCGATCATCATCGGCGTGGCGGAAGCGGGCAAGGAAATCGCGACGCGTCCGTTCCAGCTCGTCACGGGCCGCGTGTGGAAGGGTTCGGCATTCGGCGGCGCGCGCGGCCGTACGGACGTGCCGAAGATCGTCGACTGGTACATGGAAAACAAGATCAACATCGACGACCTGATCACCCACCACCTGACGCTCGACCAAATCAACGACGGCTTCGACCTCATGAAGAAGGGCGAGTCGATCCGCTCGGTCGTGGTTTACTGATGTAACAGGTTTTTCCTCCGTCTGTTCCGCGTTTCGTGCAGCCTGTCGCACGCAGGTCGCGACGGGCCGTGCCCGGCGCTATCGTGCTCACATCGCAACGCGCGTCCACACGGAGGAAACCATGTCTCGTATCAAGCATTTCGTCGCCGTCGCCGTCGCCGGCCTGGCGCTGGCAACCGTCATCCCCACCCACGCCGCCGACCGGGGCGAGCCATATGCACTCGTGCGCGACGGCGAGCGCGGCACCAGCATGACGGGCGACAGCGCCGACTGGTCGACCATCAAGAGCCTGCGCAAGCGGGTCAGCGGCGACTTCCTGTGGTTCCGCGATGGCGGCAAGGCCTATATCGTGCAGGACCCCGCCGTGCTCGCGCGGGCGCGCGCGGCATGGGAACCCGTCGACAAGCTCGGCAAGGAAATGGACGCCTATGGCCGCGAGATGGACAAGCACGGCAAGGCGATGGATGCGCTCGGCAAGGACATGGAACGGGCTGCCGCGGGCATGAAGCCGGACGAATCGAAGATCCACGCCATCGAGCGCCGCATGAATGAAGTCGGCAGCAAGATGGGCGACGTCGGCAGCCGCATGGCCGGTGCGGACGAAGCGACCCAGGTGCGCCTGAACCGCGAGATGGCCGACCTGAACCGGCAGATGGCGGACCTGAACCGGCAGATGGCCGCGGCGACGCGCTCCGACAGCCAGCGCGCCGCGCAGCGTTCGATGGACGACATCGGCCGCCGCATGAACGATGCCGGCAAGCCGATGGATGTGCTGGGCAAGCAGATGGACGCCCTCGGCAAGCGCATGGATGCGGAAAGCCGCACGGCCGACAAGACCGTGCGCGCCCTGATCCGCGAAGCGCTGGACAAGGGCCTCGCGCAGCCGGCGCCGCAAGTCTAAGACATCAGCGCAGCGGCGCGACGAGGCAGCCGTGGGCATCCAGGCTGCCGCCGTCCTGGTCCCAGCCGCGGGCGTACAGCGGCACGCTGATCTGGTTCAGCAGGCGTGCCGGCAGTGCCGCCTGCCGCGGCGCCAGGTTCGCGACTACCACGATGCGGTCGCGTTCCAGGCAGCGCAGCAAACCGATCACGCCATCCGGCAGGCCGTCGATGAACGCGGTCGCGCCGCGGCGCAGGGCAGGGTGGCGCCGGCGCAGCGCGATCAGGGCGCTGAAATGGGCGAATGCCGCGTGGTCGAACGTTGACCAGTCGAGCCGCCAGTCGTCGAACAACACGGTCCAGTCGCGCCAGCCGGACTCGCCGAATTCCTGGCCCATCAGGATGTGCGGCACGCCATCCATCGTCAGCAGCACGCTGGCCGCAGCCAGGTGCGCGTCGTGGCCGAAGACGGCGTCGGCGCGCGGCTGCTCCTTCTCTTCCAGCCAGCGCAGTCGCAGCGCGCCGCGCGGAAAACTGTACGTCGATTCGTTCCAGTACTGCGCGAACTCGCGCGCGCTTGCTTCCCCGTGCGCCACGCGGCGCAGCATCTCGCGCGTGCCGCCTTCGTACGTCAGGTCGCAGGCGGCGAGGTGGTGGAATTCGTCGTACGCCTGCGAGATCAGCGCGATGTCGGGACGCACCGCCGCCAGCGCCGCGCGGATCTCGTCCAGGAAAGACGTCGGCGTGATGTCCGAATCGTCGAAGCGCATGCCGTCCAGGTCGAAGCGCTCCACCCAGCGGCACATCGCGTCGACGAGGTAGCGGCGCAGTGCGGCGTTGCTGAAATCGAAGCCGGCGAAATACTCGCGCCGCGGCACGGCGTACATGACGTTGCCGGCCCGGTCGCGCTGGAACCACTCGGGATGCGAGACCGTCAGCGGATGGTCGACGCTGCTGCGGTTCAAAGTCCAGTCGAACACGATGCGCATGCCGCGCGCGTGGATGGCGTCCACCAGCCGCCGCAGGCCGTCTTCGTCGCCCAGGGCCGGATCGATGGCCTCGAAGTCGCGCACCGCGTACGGATCGCCCAGGGTCCCGCGCCGGCCGGCCACGCCGACCGGGTGGATCGGCATCATCCAGATCGTGTTCACGCCCAGGTCGGCCAGATAGCCGAGGCGCGCACGCACGCCGTCGAAATCGCCGCCGAACGCGCGCACGGACAGCTGGTAGACCACGGCGTCGCGCAGCCATTCCGGACTCGGCAATGCCTGGTGATCGCGGTACAGCACCCCCGGCGCGTCCGCGCACAGGCCGCGCCGGCGCAGGAACACGGTGCCGTCCCGGCAGACGGTGAGGCAGGAATTGCCCTGGCCATCTTCGGACATCCACGGGTTGGCGGGATCGGCGATCCAGTGCGTGTCGTCGAGCACGAATTTGTACAGGTGGCGGCCCGGCGGCAGTGGCAGGGTGCAGGTCCAGCGGGTCGGCGCCACCCGTTCGAGCCTGCAGGCATCGCCCACCCAGCTGTTGAACGTCCCGGCCAGCGCGACGGTGCGCAAGCTTTCCGGACCGTCGAACGTGAAGCGCACGCCACCGGCGGCGAGGTGGGGCAACAGGGCGGGATCGACGTCGTGGGCGATGTGCATGATGTCCTTTCGGATGTAACTGTTATTTAACTACGTAGTTAATACTTTGTGAGGCAAAGTGTCAATACTGGCATCGTTTCCACGTGTAGTTTGGCTACATGGGCGGCTGTTAGTTGTCGGATTAGCCACTTGTATGGCAGCATGGCGGCGCCGCGCACGACGCGGCATCGTCTCCGCCATTCTCATCAGGAATCCTCATGCGCCATACCCTCCGCCTTGCCGTCTCGACCGCGATCGCCGTCGTGGCGGGATGCGCCTCCATCGCCACCGCTCAGACGCCGGTCCCCACCGCCGAGCGTCCCGCCACGTCTTTCCCGTACACGCCGGGCCTGGACGTGAACTCGATGGACCGCAGCGCCGACCCCTGCGTCGATTTTTACCAGTACGCATGCGGCGGCTGGATCAGGAACAATCCGATCCCGGCCGACCAGGCGCGCTGGTCCGTGTACGGCAAGCTGGCACTGGACAACCGCCGCTACCTGTGGGGCATCCTCGAAGACCTGGCGCAGCGCCAGGACGGCCGTAACGCGAACCAGCAAAAGATCGGCGATTACTTCGGCGCCTGCATGGACGAGAAGGCCATCGAGGCGCGCGGCGCCGCGCCGCTGCAGCCGTACTTCGACGAGATCGCGAAGATCCAGTCGAACCGCGACCTGCCGCGCGTGCTGGCACGCCTGCAGCTGGCGCTCGCGGATCCGGGCCTGTTCTTCGGCTTTTCGTCGAGCCAGGATTTCGCGGATTCCTCGCGCGTGATCGCGTTCGCCGCTGCCGGTGGCCTGGGCCTGCCGGACCGCGATTCCTACCTCAAGACCGACGCCAAGTCGAAAGCCATCCGCGCGAAATACGTGGCCCACATCGCGAACACGTTCAAGCTGCTGGGCGATACGCCGGAGCAGGCGCAGCGCAACGCGGCGCGCGTGATGCAGATGGAGACGACCTTGGCGAAGGCGTCGCTGTCGGCCGTCGACAAGCGCGATCCGTATAAACTGTTCCACAAGGTCGACGCGAAGGGCTTGCAGGCATTGACGCCGGGCTTCGACTGGCATGCCTACCTCGACGAACTGGGCGAGGGCAGCCTGGACACGTTCAACGTCACGGAACCCGCGTTCTTCAAGGCGCTCGGCAAGATGTGGAAGACGAACGGCGCGGACGCTACCCGCACGTACCTGCGCTGGCACGTGGCGCGCAACATGTCGCCCATGCTGGCGTCGAACTTCGACAAGGAACACTTCGATTTCTTCAGCAAGACGCTGCGCGGCGTGCAGCAGCAGCAACCGCGCTGGAAGCGCTGCGTGGCGCTCGTCGACCACCAGCTGGGCGAGGCGCTGGGCCAGGAATTCGTCGCCCGTGCGTTTTCGCCCGAACTGAAGGAAAAGGCGCTGCACATGACGCGCCAGATCGAGGACGCGATGAAGAAGGACATCGACGAACTCGACTGGATGAGCGCGGAGACGAAGCAGCAGGCGCACAAGAAGCTGGCCGCCATCGTCAACAAGATCGGCTACCCGGACAAGTGGCGCGACTACGGTGCCTACGTCGTGAAGGCGGGCGATTTCGCCGGCAACGTCGAGCGCGGCAACCGGTTCGAGGCGCGCCGCCAGCTGGACAAGATCGGCAAGCCGCTCGACCGTACCGAGTGGGGCATGACGCCGCCGACGGTGAATGCGTATTTCGATCCGCAGATGAACGACATCAACTTCCCCGCCGGCGTGCTGCAGCCGCCGCTGTTCGACCCGAAGATGGACGATGCACCGAACTACGGCAACACGGGCGGCACGATCGGCCACGAGCTGACGCACGCGTTCGACGACGAAGGCCGCCAGTTCGACGCCAACGGCAACCTGAAGGATTGGTGGACGAAGAAGGATGCCAAGGCGTTCGAGGAGCGGGCCCAGTGCATCGTCGACCAGTACGCGCAGTACACGGTCGTCGACGACATCAAGATCAACAGCAAGCTCACGCTGGGTGAGGACGTGGCCGACCTCGGCGGCCTGATCCTCGGCTGGATGGCGTGGCAGGCGGAGATGGCGGCCATGCCGGAGAAGGCGCAACCCCAGCCGTTACGCGACGGGCTCACGCCGGAGCAGCGTTTCTTTGTCGGCTACGCGCAATGGGCCTGCGAAAATGATCGCCCGGAAAACCTGCGCGTGAGCGCGATGACGGACCCGCATTCGCCGGGGCGTTATCGCGTCAACGGGTTGATGGTCAACATGCCGCAGTTCCAGCAGGCGTTCCAGTGCAAGGCGGGGCAGCCGATGGTGAAGGAAAAGCGCTGCCGGGTCTGGTAATGACAAAGCGCCACCCGCGGGTGGCGCTTTTCCTGGGGCGACGCGTTCAGTGCCGCGTGGCCTGATCGCTGAGCTGCGCCTGCATGTGCACGAGATTGGCCTCGAATGCCTGCATCTCCAGGCCGATCGACGTCAGGTCGAGCGCCGCCTGCTTGAGCTCGGGGAACAACTGTTCTTCTTCCTGGCGGATATGGCTCAGGACGGCATCGATGAGTTCGCGTACCAGGGGCTCGGCGCGGGCTTCGTCCAGCGACATGCCTTGCAGCGTGGCCAGCAGGTCGTCGACGGCGAGGTGGTCTTCCTCGAAGCGGGCGATCAGGTTCGGGTCCACCCGGCGCACGCCGGGATAGAACACGCCTTCCTCGAGGCGCGAGTGCATGTGGATCGCCTGGATCAGCTGGGTCGCCGCCTGTTTCCTCACGTCGGCGCTTTGCGTGTTCTGGTAGGCGTCGGCGAGCTTGCGGACCAGGTCGTGGTCGCGCAGCAGGGCCTGGACGGGATTGTCGACGGGGAATGCGTCCTGCGATTTCGCCCGTACGGGGTCGTCTGTCGTTGCCATGGGGTTTCTCCTCAACGGTTGCCCGGCATATTCCGATATGCCGTCAGGGTTTCATCCTACTCCCCGGTCACCCACGCACCGTGTTAGGTAACGCACCGTCAGTTGTGTCTGCAACGTGCTCTTGTCAAAAAAAACGCCGCCCCTGCGGGCGGCGTTCGTGCGACGTGGTGGGCTCAGTGCTGCGAGATGCTGCCGCGCCACGCGCCGGTTTCCTTGCCGCGCTTCTCGAGCATGTCCTTGAACTTCTGCAGGTTGCCGCGGGCTTCCAGGCGGACGGCGCCGAGGGCGTCGCCGATCTTCTCGATCGGGCCTTCCGGCTGGTAATCCATCTGCAAGGTGATGCGGGTCACGTCCTCCGAGATCTTGTGGAAGGTCACCACGCCGCCGTTCGGCACGCCGCTCGTGCTGCGCCAGGCGATGCGCTTGTCCGGGACCTGTTCCGTGATCTCGGCATCCCATTCCTTTTCCTCGCCGGCCACGTTGGCCTTCCAGTGCAGGCGCTTGTCGTCCAACTGGCGGATCTCGTGGACGCTGCCCATGAACTGCGGGAAGTCTTCGAACTGCGTCCACTGGTTGTAGGCGGTACGCACGGGGACGTTGACCTCGATGGTTTCGATGATCGACGAATCCATGCCCGATTTGTTGCCTTTGAGTTTTTTGGACAGCATCATGCCGCCGACGGCCAGCGCGGCGACCGTCACTACACGGTTCAGCATTTGTTACCTCCTTATGCCATAGCGTTCGCTTGCGTTACACAAAACCGGCCCATGCCCGCGTCAGGGGCTGGACCGCATCTGTCGTCAAAAGTACGTCAAAAGTGATCAACACGGCGCCCGCGAGCCGTGCGGAAACATTGCTAAGGCGCTTATTTTTTGGAGGCAAGCATGTGTGGCCGGTAATGAATCTCGATCGTGGCGTGCACGATCTCTTCGTGGATGCCCAGTTGCTCGCGGACCCTGGCGGGCGTCAGGGCCGGGTCGTCCGTCACGAGGCTGAGGGCGCAGGCATAGGATTGTTGGCCGACGCGCCAGACGTGCAGGTCGACCAGGCGGGCGGCGCCATCCGCCACGACGTCGCGGATCTCCTCGACGACCGGCGCGTCCATTTCGCGGTCGAGCAAGACTTTTCCCGTCTCGACGATGAGATTCTTTGCCCAAACCGCGACGAGCACCGCACCGACGATGCCCATCGCCGGATCGAGCCAGGACCAGCCGAACGCCCAGCCGCCGGCCAGGGCGCCGATCGCCAGCACCGACGTCGCCGCATCCGCGATGACGTGGACGTAGGCGGACTTCAGGTTGAGATCGTGATGGCCGTGGTCATGGTCGTGGTGGTGCCCATGACCGTGATCATGATCGTGATCGTGGTGGGCATGGCCGAGAATCGTCGCGCAGGCGATGTTCACGACCAGGCCGATCGCGGCGATGACGATCGCTTCCCGGTAATGGATCGGTTCGGGCGTGAAGATGCGCTCGACCGAACCGAACGCCATCAATGCCGCGATCCCGAGCAGGAACACGGCACTCGTGTAGCCCGCCAGGATCTCGATCTTCCAGGTGCCGAAGGCAAAGCGCGGATCCCTGGCATACCTGCGCGCGGCGGCATAGGCAAAGGCGCTCAGGCCGATCGCGAGCGCGTGGGAACTCATGTGCCAGCCGTCCGCCAGCAGGGCCATCGAGTTGAACCACCAGCCGGTGGCGATCTCGACCACCATCATGGCGGCGGTGATCCACATGACGAGGCGCGTGCCACGCTCGGCCGCGTGGCTGCCCTGGTCGAAGATATGGTCGTGCGTCAGGTCGTCGACGCTATGGTGATGAGTCAGCTCTTTCATCGGGTTGCCAGTTTTTTCTCGCGCCGCGCGCGTTCGTTGAGGATTTCGTGCCTGCGGTGATCGGTCATCTTTTTCCATTCGCGCGCTTCGGCGAGCGTGCGCAGGCAGCCGGTGCAGAAACCCGTCTTGCCGTCGAACTGGCACAGTTCGACGCAGGGCGATTTGACGGCCATCGGTACTTACTTCAAATAAGCGCGGATCACGTCGAGAAGCTCGTCCGCGCCCTCCGCGCGGTCGGCCTCGGTCAGGCCACCCGCCGCGACGTGTTCCCTGACGTGATCCTCGAGCACTTCGGCCATCAGGCCGTTCAGCGCGCCCCGGCTGGCCGCCAGCAGATGCAGCACTTCGGCGCAGCCGGCTTCGGCTTCCAGGGCACGTTCGATGGCCTCGACCTGGCCGCGAATGCGGCGCACCCGGGCGAGCAGTTTCGTCTTTTCTCGAGCGGTATGGGACAACGGCAACCTTTCAAAATAGGGTAGGGGGGTATACTAACACAGCCTTGTGCGGCTGTTGTGATACTGTATATATCATCAGTAAAAATCCCGCCGCGGCCATGCCGAGGGCGTCCCGACGTTTTATAATGCCCGCATGAATCTCCTCGACAATCTGAACCCCGAACAACTGGCGGCCGTCACGCTGCCGTCCCAGAGCGCCCTCATTCTCGCCGGCGCCGGGTCCGGCAAGACGCGGGTGCTGACGACCCGCATCGCCTGGCTGATCCAGACCGGGCAGGTGTCCCCGGCCGGCATCATGGCCGTGACCTTCACGAACAAGGCTGCCAAGGAGATGCTCACGCGCCTCTCGGCGATGCTTCCGGTGAACACGCGCGGCATGTGGATCGGTACGTTCCACGGCCTGTGCAACCGTCTGCTGCGCACGCACCACCGCGACGCCGCGCTGCCGCAGACGTTCCAGATCCTCGACTCGCAAGACCAGCTGTCGATGATCAAGCGCATGCTGAAGGCGCTGAACGTGGACGACGAGAAGTACCCGGCCAAGGACCTGATGTACTTCATCAACAACGCGAAGGAGCGGGGCCAGCGCGCGGGCGAGGTCGAAGCGTACGACCACGTGCAGAAGCGCATGGCCGAGCTGTACGACCTGTACGACCAGCAATGCCAGCGCGAAGGCGTCGTCGACTTCGCCGAGCTGCTGCTGCGCGCGTACGAACTGCTGCAGCGCAATCACCCGCTGCGCCAGCATTACCAGATGCGCTTCCGCCACATCCTCGTCGACGAGTTCCAGGATACCAACGACCTGCAATACAACCTGCTGAAGCTGCTCGCGGGCCACGGCGAGCCGCGCGGCGGCGCCATCTTCGCCGTCGGCGACGACGACCAGAGCATCTACGCGTTCCGCGGCGCGAACGTGGGCAACATGCAGGCGTTCGAGCGCGACTTCGAGGTGAAGAACCTGATCAAGCTGGAGCAGAACTACCGCTCGCACGGCAACATCCTCGACAGCGCCAACCACCTCATCTCGAACAACGCGAAACGCCTCGGCAAGAACCTGCGCACGGACGCGGGGCAGGGCGAGCCGGTGCGCATCTACGAAGCGTCGTCCGACCTGGAAGAGGCGCAGTGGATCATCGACGAAGCGAAGAGCCTGATGGCGGAGGGCGTGTCGAAAAGCGAAATCGCCGTGCTGTACCGGTCCAACGCGCAGAGCCGCGTGATCGAGCACGCGCTGTTCGCGGCCGGCCTGCCGTACACCGTGTACGGCGGCCTGCGCTACTTCCAGCGCGCCGAGGTCAAGCACGCCATCGCCTATCTGCAGCTGATGGACAACCCGCACAACGATTCCGCATTCCTGCGCGTCGTGAATTTTCCGACGCGCGGCATCGGTGCCCGCTCGATCGAGCAGCTGCAAATGGCGGCGGAGACGTACCGCGTGTCGCTGTACGCCGCGGTGCCCTACATGACGGGCAAGGCCGGCACGGCGCTGGGCAATTTCGTCAAGCTGATCGAGAGCGCGCGCTTCGAGACCCAGCAGCTGCCGCTGCCGGAGATGGTGCGCGTCGTGCTCGAACGCAGTACCCTGCTCGCGCACTACGCCAACGAAAAAGAGGGACAGGAACGCATCGAGAACTTGCAGCAGATGGTCGGTGCGGCCACCCAGTTCGTGCAGGAAGAGGGTTTTGGTACGCATGCGCCGGCCCACCTCGGCCCGCAGGCGCTTGCTGCGAGCGGCACGGCGATCGTGGAAGGCGACGGTGTCGAAGTGCTCGACGGGGATGCGCCGCTGGCGGCCGTGATGTCGCCGCTGTCCGCCTTCTTGGCGCACGCGTCGCTGGAAGCGGGCGACGCCCAGGCGCAGGCCGGCCAGGAAGCGATCCAGCTGATGACCGTGCACTCCGCGAAGGGGCTGGAATTCGACGCCGTGTTCATCACGGGCCTGGAAGAGGGCCTGTTCCCGCACGAGAGCAGCGCGCGCGAGATGGATGGCGTGGACGAGGAACGCCGCCTGATGTACGTGGCGATCACGCGTGCGCGCCGCCGGCTGTACATGAGTTTTACCCAGCAGCGCATGCTGCACGGTCAGACGCGTTTCAACATGAAGTCGCGCTTCTTCGACGAGCTGCCGGAACACGCGCTGAAATGGCTGACGCCGCGCGTGCAGACGAACTGGTTTGCCGGCCGCAAATCGACGACGGCGTGGGACGACGCCGAGTTCCGCGAAGGCGGCAGCGACAACCACATCGCCAAGCAGATCGCGCAGAAGTCGAGCAACGGCAACGGCACCGGCTGGCGCATCGGCGAATCGGTCAGTCACGCGCGCTTCGGCGAGGGCGTGATCGTCAACATCGAAGGCGGCGCGGGCAGTGCGCGCGCGCAGATCAATTTCGGTGCGACGGGAATGAAGGTGCTCGACCTGTCCGTGGCCAAACTGGAACGGATCGGTCGCTGATCACGCGGGCTGCGGTGCCTTGTCCAGCGGCTTGCCGAAGATGGTGCGGTAACCCGCATACATCGCGCACTGCAGCAGCAGCATGAACAGGAAGATCAGCCACATCAGCACGACGCGGCCCAGCGCCGCGTCGCCGAAGACGAGCGCGGCCAGGATGCACACGCCGAAGAAGATGCCGAACCACGCCGCCAGCAGCACGAGGAACGGGCGCGCCGTGCGGATGACGGCAAAGAAGCTGTAGAACGTCGCCTTGCCCGGCCCCATGTGCTTCCAGTAGGTGAGCGGCGCGGCGAAGCACAAGGTCACCAGCACGGCCACGTCCAGCAGGAAGACGCCGAACAGGGCCAGCATGTGCGACGTCTGGATCGCCGGCGGCGTCTTCGCGTCCGGCCGCGGCATCATCTGCATGATCACTTCGGGCGGGATCGCCAGCCGGGTGATCACCATCATCAGCAGCGACACGGCCAGGTAGACGAGCCCCAGCTTGCACAGCGCGGCCAGCGCAGGCTGGCGGAAGCCCGTCAGCAGCACGGCCGGGGTGACCCGGTCGCCGTTCTCGATCATCAGGCAGGCCTGCATGAACGCCATCGTGAACGACGGAATCAGCACGACCGCAAGTACCGAACCCAGGATCGGCACGGCCGACAGGCCGATGCTGAACAGGATATTGGCGAAGAGGAGTGTCGTCAGGGCGGCAGGCTGTTTGCGGAACAGACCGATGCCTTGCTTCAGCCACTCCCATCCGGTACGTGCGGGTAAATCGTTCATGCTGTGAGGTCAGGGGCGCCCTGGGCGATGCGCTCGCGCAGGACTCTTTCGAAGTGGGTCGGATCGTGCGGCGTGAGCATTTCGGCTTCGCGCGGACGGTAATAATCATACAGGCGCGACAGCCAGAAGCGCAGCGCCGCCGCGCGCAGCATGGGCAGCCAGGCCGCCTGGTCGGCCGCCGTGAACGGACGCACCGCGTGGTAGGCGCGGGTCAGGGCGAGCACGCGTGCCTCGTCGAGACGGCCCGTGTCCAGGTCGATGCACCAGTCGTTGACGGTGACGGCCAGGTCGAACAGCCACGTATCCCAGCCCGCGAAATAAAAATCGAAGCAGCCAGACAGGCGTTCGCCCACGAACATCACGTTGTTGCGGAACAGGTCGGCATGGACGGGGCCGCGCTCGAGCTCGGCGTACGTCGTGCCGGCGGCAAACTCGCGCTGGAATGCCAGTTCGGATTGCAGCAGGGCAGCCGTGTCCGCGTCGAGGTAAGCCAGGACCTTCGGCACCGTCTCGACCCACCAGTCCAGCCCGCGCAGATTCGGCTGGTGCAGCGGGAAGTCGCGGCCGGCGAGGTGCATCTGCGCCAGGATCTTGCCCACTTCGGCGCAATGCACCGGCTGCGGATCCATCTGCGAGCTACCGTCGAGCTTGCTGACGATGGCGGCCGGCTTGCCGTGCAATGCCACGACGAGCTCGCCCGCTTCGTTCGCCACGGGCGCCGGCACGGGAATGCCGCGCTCGGCCAGGTGGCGCATCAGCTGCACGTAGAAGGGCAGTTGCTCGAAGCTGAGGTTTTCGAAGATGGTGAGGACGTACTCGCCGCGTTCCGTCGTCAGGAAGAAATTACTGTTTTCGATACCGCTCGCGATGCCCTTGAGCGCGAGTGCTTTGCCAAGAGGAAATTGCTTGATCCACTGGGAGAGGTCATCCAGCGTGACCGGGGTGAAGACTGCCATTGTGTAAGTAAGAAAAGTCGCGGGTGCGGCCGCGCTCGGGCGGCCGGTCTTGTTGACGGCTTGTTACTTCTTCTCGGGCTCGGCGGTAGCCGGCATGGGAGGAGGAGGCGGCGCGTCGGCCGTCGTCGGGGCGTTGGTACCGGATTCGCTCGTGGCTTTCCGCTTGCCCGACAGGTCGAACTCACCCACCTTCCACTGCGGCGCGCGGATCGAATTCGTCTGCGCGTTGCCGGGCTGGGTGTTCGGTTTCATGTAGTAATGGCTGCCACCGGGCGTGGTGACTTCGACTTCGGTGACCTGGCCGCCGTCGCGCGTTTCCTTGATCTGGGTGCCGCGCTTCGGCGGGATCGTGGTCGCGGGAACATCGCTGCCCGGCTCGATGCGCTCGAGCTTCGGCGGTGCCGGGCTCGGGGTCGGCTGCGTGGTCTGCTGCTGGGCCGCGGCCAATCCTGCCTGGCAAGTCAGGAACAGCGCGAGAGTGGCAAGGCGGATAGGGGTACGCGGCATGATGATCACCTTTGTCGTTTAGTTCATTGTAACAAACCGCGCTACTTCTCTGTGAAAAGTGTGGCTTCGTCCCCATCTGGATGACATCGCCTGCCCAGCTTTTCTCCACTCCCGATTCTGCGATAATGGCGCACGTTTTGCCGTGCCGCCGCGGCCCCACTTTTGAGCGCTCTATGGACAATACCCTGCTTCTCGTCGACGGTTCCAGCTATCTCTACCGCGCCTTCCACGCGCTGCCCGACCTGCGCAGCCCGGACGGCCACCCGACCGGCGCGATGCACGGCATGGTCAACATGCTGCGCCGCCTGCGCGCCGATTTCCCGGCCGCGTACATCGCCTGCGTGTTCGACGCCAAGGGCAAGACCTTCCGCGACGACCTGTATCCGGAATACAAGGCCACGCGCGCGTCGATGCCGGAAGACCTGGCCAAACAGATCGAGCCGATCCACGAAGTCGTGCGCCACCTGGGCTGGCCGATCCTGATGGTCGAAGGTGTCGAAGCGGACGACGTCATCGGCACGCTCGCGGCGCAGGCGACGGCGCGCGGCCTGAAGACCGTCGTTTCGACGGGCGACAAGGACCTCGCCCAGCTCGTCAACGACAAGGTCATGCTGATCAATACGATGAGCAACGAAAAGCTCGACGAGGCCGGCGTGCTCGCGAAATTCGGCGTGCCGCCGAACCGCATCATCGACTACCTGACCCTGATCGGCGACACGGTCGACAACGTCCCCGGCGTCACCAAGTGCGGCCCGAAGACGGCAGTCAAGTGGCTGACCCTGCACGGCTCGCTGGACGGCGTGATCGAGAACGCCCACAGCATCACGGGCGCCGTCGGCGAGAACCTGCGCGCCGCGCTGGAATGGCTGCCGAAGGGCCGCGAACTGATCACCGTGAAGACGGACTGCGACCTCGCGGGCCACGTCGTGTCGATCGAAGAGACGCTCGTCGGCCGTCCGGAAGACAAGGACGCGCTGCGCGACTTCTTCCAGCGCTACGGCTTCAAAACGATGCTGCGCGAGATCGGCCCGGGCAACGCGGCCAAGTATGGTGCGCCCGGTGCGCCTGCCTTGAATTCGCCCGAAGGCGCGGCCGGTACGCAACCCGGCATGCCGATCATCAAGGGCGAATACGAGACCGTCACGACGAATGAACAGTTGGAGCGCTGGCTGGCGCTGATCGACCAGGCGCCGCTGACCTCCGTCGATACGGAGACGACGTCGCTCGACCCGATGACGGCGGAAATGGTCGGCATCTCGCTGTCGGTGGAGGCGGGCAAGGGCGCGTACATCCCGCTCGCGCACCGCTATGCCGGCGTGCCCGAGCAGCTGAACCGCGAGGAAGTCCTCGAGCGCATGAAGCCGTGGCTGGAAAATCCGGACAAGCCGAAGCTGGGCCAGAACCTGAAGTACGACAGCCACATCTTCGAAAACCACGGGGTGAAACTGCGCGGCATCGTGCACGACACGCTGCTGCAATCGTACGTGTTCGAATCGCACAAGCCGCACGACATGGACACGATGGCGCTGCGCCACCTGGGCTACACGACGATTCCGTACGTGGACGTGTGCGGCAAGGGCGCGAGCCAGATCTGCTTCGACCAGGTGGAACTGGCGCGCGCGACCGAGTACGCGGCCGAGGATTCCGACATCACCCTGCGCCTGCACCACGCGATGATCGGCCACGTGGAAAGCGACGAAGGCCTGAACTTCATCTACCGCAAGATTGAGCTGCCCACGTCCGTCGTGCTGCAGAAGATCGAGCGCAACGGTGTGCTGATCGACGCCGATAAACTGGCGGCGCAGTCGAACGAGCTGGCCGCGCGCATCGGGGAGCTGGAGCAGCAGGCCTACGAACTGGCCGGCGGTCCGTTCAACCTCGGCTCGCCCAAGCAGATCGGCGAGATCTTCTTCGGCAAACTGCAGCTGCCGGTGATTAAAAAGACCGCGACCGGTGCGCCGTCCACGGACGAAGAGGTGCTGCAAAAGCTCGCGGAAGACTATCCGCTGCCGAAGATCCTGCTGGAGCACCGGGGCCTGTCGAAGCTGAAGTCGACGTACACCGACAAGCTGCCGAAGATGGTGAATCCAAAGACGGGCCGCGTGCACACGAACTACGCGCAGGCCGTCGCCATCACGGGCCGCCTCGCGTCGAACGATCCGAACCTGCAGAATATCCCCGTGCGCACGAGCGAAGGCCGGCGCATCCGCGAAGCGTTCGTCGCGCCGGAAGGCAGCGTGATCGTGTCGGCCGACTATTCGCAGATCGAGCTGCGCATCATGGCCCACATCTCGGAAGACGAGGCGATGCTGCGCGCGTTCGCGGCCGGCGAGGACATCCACCGCGCCACCGCCGCCGAGATCTTCGGCGTGCCGCCGGAAGAAGTGCAGAGCGAGCAGCGCCGCTACGCGAAGGTCATCAACTTCGGCCTCATCTACGGCATGAGCGCGTTCGGCCTCGCGCAGAACCTGGGCATCGAACGGGGCGCGGCCAGCAACTACATCGAGCGCTACTTCCAGCGCTTCGCGGGCGTCAAGCGCTACATGGACGAGACCCGTCTGCTGGCGAAAGAGCGGGGCTATGTCGAGACCGTGTTCGGCCGCCGCCTGTGGCTCCCGGAGATCAATTCGCCGAACGGCCCGCGCCGCGCCGGCGCCGAACGGGCTGCGATCAACGCGCCGATGCAGGGCACGGCCGCGGACCTGATCAAGCTGGCGATGATCGCCGTGCAGGACTGGATCGAGAAGGATGCGCTGCGCACCCGCATGGTGATGCAGGTGCACGACGAACTGGTGCTGGAAGTGCCGCAGGACGAGTTGGAACTCGTCAAGCAGAAGCTGCCGGAACTGATGGGTGGCGTGGCCACGCTGAAGGTGCCGCTGGTGGCCGAGACGGGTGTCGGCAGCAACTGGGAGGAAGCACACTAGTAGGGTGGGCTCCCCGAGCCCACGCGGACGTCGGCAAACCGCATACGTCACGCGTGGGCACAGGGTGCCCACCCTACGCTTCCAGAAACTCCTCGGCCAAACTCGCGACCGCCGTCGTCGCCAGCAGGTCGTAATGCGTCGTCCCCGGCACGATGGCCAGCCGGGCGGCGGCGCGCAGCGACCCATCCATCCCCGCATCGCGCTGGCCGCCGCCGAGCGCCTTGTAGAACTCCATGATGTGGTCCATCGTGATCGCATCGGCATCCGCGTACACCAGCATCGTCCGCGCCTGGATCTTGCCTACCTGCGGCATCCAGTCGTAGTCGCGGCTTTGCAGTTCGCCCATCTTGCGGAACGCCGTTTCCCAGTTCACCCCCGGATACAGCTTGCCCAGCGGCGACTGCGCCACATGGGCACCGATCTGCGCGGCCTGCGTGTCCATGTGGTCGAAAGCCGTGCGCACTTCCGGATAAAAGCCGGCGCGT
The DNA here is from genome assembly GCF_900101265.1 of Massilia sp. PDC64. Classification (GTDB taxonomy): domain Bacteria; phylum Pseudomonadota; class Gammaproteobacteria; order Burkholderiales; family Burkholderiaceae_D; genus Telluria. Next base: position 161,185 of record NZ_FMZS01000014.1, on the reverse strand, counting down.
TTGGCCGCCGCCGCTACGACGACCAGCCGGTCGACGACGTCCGGATGCCGGATCGCCGTCTGCAGCGCCACCCCGCCGCCGAACGAATACCCCAGCAGGTCGGCCTTGCCCAGGTCCAGTGCACGGATCACGGCCGCGACGTCGTCCGCGAGCGTTTCGAAGCGCAGCGGGCGGTCCACGTCCGGCGTGTGGCCGTGGCCCTGCAGGTGGATGGCGATCACGCGGCGGTGTTCGGCCAGCGCGGCGATGTTCGGGCCGAACGCTTCGCTGGCCATGATCCCGCCGTGCAGCAGCACGAGCGGCTTGCCGGTGCCGTGTTCTTCCACGTGGATCTGCATGCCGTCGATGGTGATGGGGGTGTTCATGTGGGCTCCTTGTAAGTGGTGCCCTGAAGAATACGCAGCCATATTATGTTGTCAAACATATCTTGTTCAGTATGTTTCGGTGAAGACAAAATGCTTCAGGTGTAAGCAGACGTTTCAATGTGCGTTGCCTAACATAAAAATTTCCAGTGGGAATGTAGATTGTATGTACCGCCCGTGATGAGGCGGGCATCCTACAAGGCAAACACCATGAACAAGACATTCCACCAAGCGGGGCTGCTGGCAGGCAGCGCATTGATTGCAACCACACTCGTCGCCTGCGGCGGCGGAGGCGGCGGTTCGGGCACGCCGGGGCCGGCGACGACGGCGTCCACGGGCACCCTGAGCGTCGCGCTGACCGACGCGCCGGCGTGCGGTTTCGATGCCGTCAACGTCACGGTCAGCAAGGTCCGCGTCAACGCGAGCGCCAGCGCGGCGGATACGGATGCCGGCTGGACCGACATCACCCTCAACCCGGCCCGGAAGATCAACCTGCTGAACTTGACCAACGGCGTGCTCGACACCCTGGGCCAGACGCCGCTGGCGGCCGGCCATTATTCGCAACTGCGCCTCGTGCTGGATGCGAACGCCAACACCGTCGTGCCGACGGGCGGCACCGAGCAGGCGCTGACGACGCCGAGCGCCACGCAGAGCGGCATCAAGCTGGTGAACGAGTTCGACGTCAAGGCCGGCCAGCAGGTCGACCTCGTGCTCGACTTCGACGCGTGCAAATCGGTGGTGACGCAAGGGAAGGGCCGCTACCTGTTGAAACCCGTCGTGAAGGTCGTGCCGACGGCCGTCGTCGGCATCTCCGGCGTCGTCGCGCCGGCGCTGCTGGGCAGCCATGTGACGGTGTCGGCGCAGCAGAACGGCGTCGTCATCGCTTCCACCGTGCCGAATGCGACGACGGGCGAATTCTTCCTGTCGCACCTGGCGACCGGTAACTACGACGTCGTGATCACGGCCGACGGCCACGCGGCCGGCGTGGTCGGCGCCGTGCCGGTGGCGGCCAGCGGCAGCACGGTGCTGAGCACCACGGCCGCGCCGCTCGACCTGCCCGCCGGCGCGACGGGGTCGATCGCGGGCACCGTGACCCTGCCGGCGAACGCCTCCGAGGCAGCTTATGTGTCGGCGAAGCAGACGTTCGCCGCGGGACCGACGGTGACCGTGAAATATGCCGGCGCCGATCTGGCCACCGGCACGTACACGATCGCGAACCTGCCGGTGACGGCGCCGCAGTACGCCGTGTACAGCGCGACCCTGCCGCTGACCTTCACGGCGGCGACCACGGTCCTGCCGGGCGTGGGCAAGTACCGCGTCGAGGCAGCCGGGACGGGCTACACGACGAAGGCCATCGACGTCGTCGACATCTCGACGGCCAACGCGACCAAGGTCGATTTCACGCTGGCACCCTGAGCAAGCAGACCGCCGCCGCCGCTGCTAAGATAGCAAGCCTTTCAAGACCACACGAAGGAAGGCGATGAACGACAACGCAAACGGCTTCGCGGCGGCGGTCCAGCCCATCACGGAGCAGACCGTGATCCATACCGATGCCGACGGCCTTACCGTCGGCACGACCCGCCTGGCCGTCGACGGCCAGGAATTCCCCGTCTATTACGCCCGCCCGGCCGGGCAGGACAAGCTCCCCGTGATGATCGTCGTGTCCGAGATCTTCGGCGTGCACGAACACATCGCCGACGTGGCGCGCCGCTTCGCGAAGCAGGGCTATCTGGCCCTGGCCCCCGAGCTGTTCGTGCGCCAGGGCGACCCGTCCACGCTCCCCGACATGGCCACGATCATGGCGCAGATCATCCGCAAGGTGCCGGACGCCCAGGTGATGGGCGACATCGACGCCTGCGTGGCGTGGGCCGAACGGAACGGCGGTGACGGCGAGCGGCTCGGCATCAACGGCTTTTGCTGGGGCGGGCGCATCACGTGGCTGTATGCGGCGCACAACCCGCGCGTGAAGGCGGCCGTCGCATGGTACGGCAAGCTGGTGGCCGATCCGAATCCGCCGGGCCAGCCGACGCACCCGATCCACATCGCGCCCACGCTCACGGTACCCGTGCTCGGCCTGTACGGCGCGAAGGACACGGGCATCCCGGTCGCCACGGTCGAACAGATGACGGCCGCGCTGGGCGAGGGGACGAGCGATTCCGCGATCGTCGTGTATCCGGACGCGGGCCACGCGTTCTACGCCGACTACCGCCCGAGCTACAACGCGAAGGATGCCCGCGACGGCTTCGCCCGCGCGCTGGCCTGGTTCCGCGAACACGGCGTCGGCTGACGGCGGCGCGCCCGTCGGGTTACAATCAGCGGTTTGCGCCCGGGGCGTGTGCGTCCGCACGCCCCAAGAAAAAGAAGAGGCTTCCAGATCGACCCGATTCTCATCTCCATCCTGCTGGCCACCGGCCTGGCGGGCGTGGTCAGCATCACGGCCGCCGCGGTGTTTTCCTTTACGCTGCTGTCGAAGGTCGTCGAACGCATGGTCAGCCTGTCGGTCGGCATCATGCTGTCGACGTCGCTGCTGCATGCGTTGCCGGAAGCGTTCGAGTCGAAGGCCGACACGCATGCGCTGTTCGCCACCCTGCTGGGCGGCCTGCTCGCGTTCTTCCTGCTGGAGAAGGTAGCGCTGCTGCGCCATTCGCACCACCACGAGGGCGACGGGCACCATCACGCGCACGGCCACGACGCGCGCCAGGCGGGGCGCGCGGGCTGGATGATCCTGATCGGCGACGGCATGCACAACTTCACGGACGGCATCCTGATCGCAGCGGCTTTCCTCGCCAACCCGCAACTGGGCATCGTCACGGGCGTGGCCATCATCGCCCACGAGATCCCGCAGGAGATCGGCGACTTCATCGTGCTGCTGAACGCCGGCTTCTCGCGCGTGCGCGCCTACGTGTTCAACCTGTTGTGCAGCCTGCTGGCCGTGCTGGGCGGGATGCTCGGTTACGCGACGCTGGACCGCGCCAGCGACCTGATTCCCTACGTGCTGGTGTTCGCGTCGTCCGGCTTCATCTACATCGCCGTGAGCGATTTGATGCCGCAGATGCAGCGCCGGGCCACCGTGCGCGAATCCATTCCGCAAGTCCTGTTGATTGGTCTCGGCGTCGTCATCGTGCTGTTCCTGACGCACGGCCATTAAGATACGAAACGCTGCGCCTGCCGGTTGACAGGCCGATTCCTCGCGACCTATGCTGGGCCGTTAGCTGAACGGAGGCCGCGGAGGTTGCTATGGCGAAGCTGGTGAGTGAATTGATTGTGGCGCTGCGCGACAAGCCGTCGCGCTTCGCCTATGTGGTCGTGGCCCTCGTGCTGTCGGTCGTGTTGTTCACGCTGGCGGACTTTTTGCCCGCCCCGTACGACTTCAGCCACTGACGAATCTTATGCGGCGCCCGTCGCCACCGCGCGCTTCGGATCCGCCGTCCACTCGCTCCACGATCCCGGATACAGCGCCGCCCCCGGCATCCCGGCCACTTCCAGCGCCAGCAGGTTGTGGCACGCGGTCACGCCGGAACCGCATTGCATGATGGCGTCCTTCGGATCGCCCACCGCCACGCCCAGTTCCGCTTTCAGTTGATCCGGTGCCTTGAAGCGGCCGTCCGGCTGCAGGTTGTCCTTGAAGAAGCGGTTCTTCGCGCCCGGGATGTGGCCGCCGACCGGGTCGATCGTCTCGTTCTCGCCGCGGAAGCGGTCCGGCGCGCGCGCGTCGACGATGGTCTTGCCGCCGTGTTCCACGTTGTGCAGGATCGCGTCGACGTCGACCGTCGTCACGAGGGCAGGGCGGGCAGCGATGGTGCCGCGGGCACGCGGGGCCGGCGCATCGGCGGTGACGGCTTGTCCCGCCGCCTGCCAGGCGGGCAGGCCGCCATCCAGCACGGCGACGGCATCATGGCCGACCCAGCGCAGCATCCACCACAGGCGCGCGGCGTACATGCCGCCGTGCGCGTCGTACGCGACGACCTGCGTGTCGTCGTCCACGCCCCAGCCGCGCAGCAGCTCGATGAACGCGTCCTTTTCCGGCAGCGGGTGACGGCCGCGGAAGTTGCCGGCGGCGTCGCGCCTGGCGCCCGACAGTTCCGTCTCCATGTCGGCGAAGACGGCGCCCGGGATGTGGCCGGCCGCATAGGCGTCCCGGCCGGCGGCGAGGTTCATCAGGTCGTGGCGGCAGTCGACGATCACCCATTTCGGGTCATTCACGTGTGCGGCCAGTGCGGCGGGTTCGATCAGGGTCGTGTAGTTGGACATGGGCTCCTCTTATTCGCTGGCGATGGGGTCGGTTTCCTTGACGACGGCGCCGCGCGCCGTGCGCGTCGTATTGTAGAACGTCGCGGCGATTCCCGAGACGAGGATCACGCCCATGCCCAGCCAGACGTGCCAGTCGAACACGTCGCCCCACAGGATCATGCCCCACAGGCTGGAAAAGACGATGCCCGTGTACTGCAGGTTGGCGACGACGAGCACCTTGCCGATGCGGTAGGCGCGCGTCATCGCGATCTGGGCGAGCAGGCCGCTGGCGGCGACGGCCAGCAGCAGGCCCGCGCCGTGCCAGGATTGCGGGCGGAACGTGGCCATGCCGTTGCCGAGCAGCGAGCCGACAAGGCCCGCAAAGCCCATCGTGACGGAAAAATAGAACACGACGCGGTATTCCGGCTCGCCCATCTGGCCCAGGCGTCGCACCTGCATGTAGGCCATCGCGGCGATCACGGACGAGCCGATGGCGACGAGGCCCCCGACCCACTCATGGGTCTCGACGGCCGGCCGCAGCACGAGCGTCACGCCGACGAAGCTCATGGCGATGGCGAGGGCCAGCGGCCATTCGGGCAAGCCCTTGCCGCGCCACCAGCCGGTGACGAACATGTATGTGGCGAGCCAGATCGGCGCCATGTAGTTGAGGGTGACGGCGGTGGCCAGCGGCAGCTTGCCGATCGCGTAGAACCACATCCACAGCGAGACGACGCCGACGACGCTGCGCCACAGGTGTTCTTTCGGGAAGGGTGTCCTGAACGAACCGCCCTGCAGGCGGATCATCGGGAATAGCAGCAGGGCGCTGATGAAACCCCGGTACATCACGATTTCCGAGGTCGAGTAGAGCGAGGATGCCAGCTTCACTGCCGCGCCCATGGCGGCGAACAGGAAGCTGGCGAACAACATCCAGAGTGGTGCCATCAGAGACTGACCATCACATCCCCGGAGGAATATTGTCGAGTTTGCTGCGATACCACTCGTGGAAGTGCTGCATGCCGTCTTCCATCGGCGACTGGTACGGCCCCGCCTCGGTCACGCCGCGCTCCATCAGCGCCTTGCGGCCGGCGTCCATGCGCAGGGCGATCTCGTCGTCCTCGACGCACGTCTCCATGTAGGCGGCGCGTTCCGCGTCGACGAATTCGCGCTCGAACAGGACGAATTCTTCCGGATAGTAGAACTCGACCACGTTGCGCGTCTTCTGCGGACCCAGCGGCCACAGGGTCGACACGACCAGCACGTTCGGATACCACTCGACCATGATGTTCGGATACAGGGTCAGCCAGATCGCGCCGTACTTCGGTGCCTGGCCGTTGTTGAACTTCAGTACCTGCTCCTGCCATTTCTTGTAGGCCGGCGAGCCGGACTTCTGCAGGCCGCGATGCACGCCGACGGTCTGGACGCTGTAGTCCGGACCGAATTCCCAGCGCAGGTCGTCGCAGCTGACGAAGTTGCCCAGGCCCGGGTGGAACGGCTCGACGTGGTAATCCTCCAGGTAGACCTCGATGAAGGTCTTCCAGTTGTAGTCGCAGTCGTGTACCTCGACGTGGTCGAACATGTAGCCCGAGAAATCCAGGTCCTTCGTCACGGACAGGTTACGCAGCTTGTCCATCACGTCGTAGCCGTTCTGTTCGAACAGCAGGCCGTTCCAGTTCTGCAACGGCGTCCTGGACAGGTTCAGGCAGGGCGTGTCGGCAAAATGCGGCGCGCCGATCAGTTCGCCCTTCAGGTCGTAGGTCCAGCGGTGCAACGGGCAGACGATGTTCTTGGCGTTCCCGCGGCCATTGAACATCAGCGCCTGGCGGTGACGGCAGACGTTCGACATCAGTTCGATGCCCTGTGCGTTGCGCACCAGCATGCGACCCTCGTTCTCCGATTTCAGGGTCGCGAAATCGCCCTTCTCGGGAACCATCAACTCGTGCCCGACGTAGCGGGGCCCCTTGAGAAACAATTGCTGCAATTCACGCTGCAACAGCGCGTCGTCGAAGTAGACAGTTACCGGAAGCTGAGCGAGCGAACGCGCCAGCTTGGCGTGGGTAGCCAGATCGGACATCCCAACCCCCCTTTACAGAATTTCAGCCAAAGAAGAGAAAGAATCCGAGAACCAGTATTTTTAGGGGAGCATCGAGATTTCCATCGAGCGCAGCAGGTGGCCGAGCGGGCGCGTGCGAGGACGTCGCATCCCGACCATCAATGCTGCCGCTTATTCGGAGTTCTCGCTCCTTTAAAGAGCGGAATACGGTATTTCGGAGACAGAACCGGAGATTATAGCCTGTAAATGGCCCTCCAGTCCCGGACCGGCTCGTGGTTGTGGTACGTGGGTGTTCAAAAATTGCCTAAACGGCATCGTTTTCATGAATCCCGAGGCGCTTTGCGATAAAATGTATCCTTGCTTGCAAGTTGGCGGCGACAGGCGCACCGTTCATGTCGAAACAGGATTGTTTAGAATAAGCGATTAGACTGGCACGCCGCGCACGGGTTGCGCGTGGTGTCGCCCGGCCCCGAATCGATCAAACTCATTATGCCAAATAAAACAAACGCGGAGAGCGCCGCACCACCGGCCGCCGCGCAGCCGCCGGAATCCTTCGAGCAGGCGATGGCCGAACTGGCCCAACTCGTGACGCAAATGGAAAGTGGGCAATTGCCCCTGGAAGCCTCGGTGGCCGCGTATGCACGCGGTTCCGAGCTCGTGCGCTATTGCGCGGCGCAGCTGGAAAAAGTCGAATCCCAGGTCAAGGTCCTGGAAGGTGAGATGCTCAAACCGTTCAGCGCCGACGGCGAGGACGACGTATGAGCGCACCGCAGGATTTCCAGGCCTGGATGAAGGCCGTGCAGGCCGACGCGGAATCGTCCCTCGACCGCTTCCTGCCGCCCGCGAGCCAGGTGCCGACGAAGCTGCATGAAGCGATGCGCTACACGGCGCTGGGCGGCGGCAAGCGCGTGCGCCCGCTGCTCGTGCATGCGAGCGGCGCCCTGTTCGGCGCGGATGCCGACGCCCTCGCGCGCGCCGCCAGCGCCGTCGAGATGATCCACGTGTATTCCCTCGTGCACGACGACATGCCGTGCATGGACGACGACGACCTGCGCCGCGGCAAGCCGACGGTGCACGTCGCGTACGACGAAGCGACGGCGCTGCTCGTCGGCGACGCGCTGCAGGCGCAAGCCTTCGAGGTGCTGGCCGGCACGACGACCGTCCCGGCCGCGCGCACCGTGACCATGCTGCGCCTGCTGGCCGAAGCGGCCGGTAGCAAGGGCATGTGCGGCGGCCAGGCGATCGACCTGGACAGCGTCGGCCTCAGCCTCACGCTGGAACAGCTGGAGCGCATGCACCAGCTCAAGACGGGCGCCATGCTGCGCGTGTCCGTGCTGCTGGGCGCCCTGGCCGGCCGCGACCTCGCTTCGCACGAACAGGAAGCCCTCGCGGCGTACTCGCGCGCCATCGGCCTCGCGTTCCAGGTCGTGGACGATATCCTCGACGCGACCGCCGACTCGGCCACGCTGGGCAAGACGGCGGGCAAGGACGCGGCCGACAACAAGCCGACCTATGTGTCGATTCTTGGGCTGGAGCCGTCGAAGGCGCTGGCCGAACAATTGCGGCAGCAGGCGCACGACGCGCTCGCGCCGTTCGGAGAACAAGCACTGCGGCTGCGCGAGATCGCGGACCTGATCGTGCAGCGGAAGGCATAAATGAAACTGCTAGATACCATCAACGACCCGGCCGACCTGCGCAAGCTGCCGCGCACCCAGCTCACGCCGCTGGCCCATGAACTGCGCCAGTTCCTGCTCGATTCCGTGTCGAAGACAGGCGGCCATCTGTCGTCCAACCTCGGCACCGTCGAGCTGACGATCGCGCTGCACTACGTGTTCAACACGCCGGAAGACCGCATCGTGTGGGACGTGGGCCACCAGACCTATTCGCACAAGATCCTCACGGGCCGGCGCGAGCGCATGCCCACCCTGCGCCAGCTGAACGGCCTGTCCGGCTTCCCGAAGCGCGACGAAAGCGAGTACGACACGTTCGGCACGGCACACTCGTCGACGTCGATCTCGGCCGCGCTGGGCATGGCGCAGGCCGCGAAGATCAAGGGAGAAAAACGCAAGGCGATCGCCGTCATCGGCGACGGCTCCATGACCGCCGGCATGGCGTTCGAAGCACTGAACAATGCGGGCGTCGAGGACGACGTCGACCTGCTCGTCGTCCTGAACGACAACGACATGTCGATCTCGCCGCCGGTCGGCGCCCTGAACCGCTACCTGGCGCGCCTGATGTCGGGCCAGTTCTACGCGGCCGCGAAAAACGTCGGCAAGACGATGCTGCCCGCGCCGATGCTGGAACTGGCGAAGAAGCTGGAAGAGCACGCGAAGGGCATGGTCGTCCCGGCCACGATGTTCGAGGAATTCGGCTTCAACTACATCGGCCCCATCGACGGCCACGACCTCGATTCCCTGATCCCGACGCTGGAAAACATCAAGAAGCTCAAGGGTCCGCAATTCCTGCACGTCGTGACGAAGAAGGGGCAGGGCTACAAGCTGGCCGAGGCCGAGCCGATCCTGTACCACGGCACGGGCAAATTCAATCCGAGCGAAGGCATCAAGCCCGCCAAGGCGACCAAGATCACCTACACCGAGGTGTTCGGCAACTGGCTGTGCGACATGGCGCGCGTGGATAAACGCCTGGTCGGTATCACGCCGGCGATGCGCGAAGGCTCGGGCATGGTGCGCTTCAACGCCGAGTACCCGGACCGCTACTTCGACGTGGGCATCGCCGAGCAGCATTCCGTGACGTTCGCGGGCGGCCTGGCGACGGAAGGCATGAAGCCCGTCGTCGCGATCTACTCGACGTTCCTGCAGCGCGCCTACGACCAGCTGATCCACGACGTCGCGCTGCAGAACCTGGACGTGACGTTCGCGCTGGACCGCGCGGGCCTCGTCGGCGCGGACGGCGCCACGCACGCGGGCAATTACGACATCGCCTACCTGCGCTGCATCCCGAACATGGTCGTGATGGCGCCGTCGGACGAAAACGAGTGCCGCAAGATGCTGACGACGGCGTACCGCTTCGAAGGCCCGGCCGCCGTGCGCTATCCGCGCGGCGCGGGCGTCGGCGCGGCCATCGAGCCGGCGCTGGACGTCCTCGAGATCGGCAAGGGCGTCGTGCGGCGCGAAGGCAAGGGTGTCGCGATCCTCGCGTTCGGCTCGATGGTGGCCCCGAGCCTCGGCGCGGCCGAAGGCCTGAACGCGACCGTCGCCGACATGCGCTTCGTGAAGCCGCTGGACGTGGAACTCGTGAAGCAGCTGGCGCGCGACCACGATTATCTGGTGACCGTGGAAGAGGGCTGCACGATGGGCGGCGCCGGTTCCGCCGTGGCCGAGGCGCTGGCCGCGGAGGGCATCGCCAAGCCGCTGCTGATCCTGGGCCTGCCGGACCGCTTCATCGACCACGGCGACCCGGCACTGCTGCTGGCCTCCGTCGGCCTCGATGCGCACGGCATCGGCGCGTCGATCCGCGAACGCTTCGGCATCGGCGAGCCGCGCCTGGTGGTCAACAACACCTGACGCCGCAGGCCTCGTCAAACACGCCACCCCGGCCCGGCCGGCGGTGGCGTTTTTGTTTTGGGCAATCGGCCGACGTGTCCGTTGCGGGCGTCCTATAATGCCGCCTCACCGACTCCGCAAGCGTCGTCCATGCTTTCTCCCGCCCTGTTCGAAGCCGTTTTCAACAGTTCCCCGATCGGGCATTACCTGCTGTCGCCCACGCCGGAGGCGACCGTCCTCGCCGTCAACGACGCATTCCTGAAGGTGTCCGGACGCACGCGCGAGGAGCTCGTCGGCATCAGCCTGTTCGTCGCCTTTCCGCGCAACCCGGACGATCCCGCCGACACGGGCGAAACGGACCTGCGGCGTTCGCTCGCCCGCGTCGTCGCGACGGGGCAGCCTGACCGGCTGCCGGCCCAGCGTTATCCGATCCCCGTCGTGCTGCCGAACGGCGAGACGGGCTTCGAGGAGCGGTTCTGGAGCGCCGTCAGCACGCCGATCTTCGGCGCGGACGGCACCATCCAGTGCATCTCGCACACGACCATCGACGTGACGGAACAGGTGCGCTCGCAGGCCGCGGTGCGCGAGAGCGAGGCGCGCTACCGGGCGCTGACGAATGCGACGGCGGACGTCGTGTACCGCATGAGCCCCGACTGGAGCCAGCTGCGCCAGCTCGACGGCCGCGGCCTGCTGAAGGACACGGCCGACGCGAGCCGCTACTGGCTCGACGACTACGTCCCGGCGGAAGACCAGGCAAGCGTGCACCACGCGATCGTCGAGGCGATCCGCACCAAGTCCACGTTCGAACTGGAACACCGCGTGCGCCGCCTGGACGGCAGCGTGGGCTGGACCTATTCGCGCGCCGTGCCGATGCTGGACGCGCGCGGCGAGATCGAAGAATGGATCGGCGCCGCCAGCGATATCACGGAACGCAAGCTGGCCGAGGAAAAGCTGAAGGAATCCGACCGCCGCAAGGACGAGTTCCTCGCGATGCTGGCGCACGAGCTCAGGAACCCGCTGGCGCCCATCGGCGCGGGCGCCGCGCTGCTGCAGCGCGCGCGCCTGGACGAAGGCCTCGTGCGCAAGACGAGCGAGATCATCGGCCGGCAGGTCGGCCACATGACGGCACTGATCGACGACCTGCTGGACGTGTCGCGCGTCACCCGCGGCCAGGTCGAACTGGACGAGGTGGCGCTGGACATGCGCGCCATCGTCGCGGACGCCGTGGAGCAGGTCATGCCGCTCGTGCGTACGCGGCACCAGCAGCTGGACGTCGAGGTCCCCGCGCAATCCATGCCCGTGCTGGGCGACGCCAAGCGCCTCGTGCAGGTCCTCGCCAACCTGCTCAACAACGCCGCCAAGTACACGCAGGAGGGCGGCCGGCTGCGGCTGGATGCATCGGTACGGGGCGGGAACGTGGTCGTGGACGTCGTCGACAACGGCATCGGCATGGCGCCGGAACTGGTGGCGCGCGCGTTCGACCTGTTCGCCCAGGCCGAACGCACGTCCGACCGCGCATCCGGCGGCCTGGGACTGGGCCTGGCGCTCGTGCGCAGCCTCGTCGAACTGCACGGCGGCACCGTCTCGTGCGAGAGCGCGGGCCCCGGCCTGGGCAGCCGTTTTACCGTGACCCTGCCGCTGCTCGCGGCGGGCACCGGGCAGGCCGTACTGCAATCCGCCGCGCACGAGACCGCGCACGACGCCAGCCTGTCCATCCTGGTCGTGGACGACAATGTCGACGCGGCCGAGACGCTCGGCCTGCTGCTGGAAGCGACCGGTCATAAAGTGATCATCGAGCACGATCCTTTCGGTGCGCTGGAGCGGGCGCGCATCGAAGCACCTCAAGTGTGCCTGCTCGACATCGGCCTGCCCGGCATGGATGGCTACGAACTGGCGCGGCGCCTGCGCGCGCAGCCTTCCACCGCGCACGCGCTGCTGGTCGCCATCACCGGCTACGGCCAGGACAGCGACCGCCGGCGCGCCGCGGAGGCGGGCTTCGACCGGCACCTCGTCAAGCCGATCGATCTCGACGCGCTGCAGGACGCGCTGGCCAGCCGTCCTACCTGAAGAGCTCTTCGGCGCGGCGGTACAGGATCCACGACGTGGCCACGTACTTGTCGCCGCTGGCCGCGACATGGCCCTTGTGCGTATGGGTAAAACCGGCCGGGGCGATGATCAGCCGGCCCTGGCGCGCCTCGACCTTGCGGCCCTGGTACAGGAATTCCGTCTCGCCGCCGTCCGCCACGTCGTTCAGGTAGAACTGGAACAGCAGCACGCGGTGCAGGGTGTCGCAGCTCGCGTTCTGCGGATAGATCTCGGAATGCCAGTGGTGGTAGCCGCCGCTGCCGCGCAGGTACTTCTGCAGGTTGATGGCGCCGAGGCGGTACATGGCCTGCACGAGCGCGTCGAGGTGCGGGCGGCCGCATTCGTCGAAGTTGTCCAGCGAGAGCGCCACCGGCTGCCCCGTGGCGGGATGCGCGACGGTAGGCGCGAGGGCGCCCAGCAGCAGGGCGCGGTAGCGGTCCATGTACTCGACCAGGTGGCGGCGCACGGCCGTCGCCATCACGTTGCACACGTCGTGCCATTCCTTGTGCTGGCTGATGGTGATGTCCCAGCTGTCCTTCTTCGCCACGTCCACGCCCATGCCCGTGCGGCCGCGCTGGTGCTTGTCGCTCGCTTCGAAGCGTTCGAGGATGTGCGCGCACTGGTCGGGTGTCAGTGCGCCGTCGTAGATGCCGATGAAGTCGTCGTTCATGTCGTGGGTCTCTCTGCCGGGACGTGCAGCGAGCGGGCCAGCAGGTGGCCGGCCAGCCAGCCGCCAACGAGGCCGCCGATGTGGGCCGCGTTGTCCGTGTGAGGATACAGGAAGCCGGCCGCCAGGTTGAACACCAGGAACGGCAGCAGCGAACCGCGCAGGTCGTTGACGACGGTGGGCGGCATGCCGCTGTTCTCGCGCCGCATGAACGCGAACAGCCCGCCGACGATGCCGAAGATCGCGCCGGATGCGCCCACGCTGTTCACGTGCGGATTCCACATCACGCTGGCGATGCTGCCGCACAGGCCGGCAACGAGGTACAGCGCGACGAAGCGCAGGCTGCCGAACAGGCGCTCGACCAGCTGGCCCACCTGCCACAGCGCGATCATGTTGAACGCCAGGTGCAGCAGGCTCCCGTGCAGGAACAGCGACGTGAAGAGGCGCCACGGTTCGCCGTGCAGCGTCCTGTCGCCCACGTTCGAGCCCCAGATGACGAGTTGGGCCGAGCGCAGGACCGCGTCGTAGTTCGAATTCCAGCCCCAGCCCAGCACCGATCCCACCATGCCGCCGGGCAGGCTGCTGCGCACGAGCCACATGAGGAAGTAGATGCCGACGTTCAGCGCCAGCAGCGTCCAGATCACGGGCGTCGACGGACTCCAGTAATCGATCCGGTCGTGGAAGGCATTGCGTTCCGCGTGGGCGACGGCGAAGGCTTCGGTCTGGCGTGCCGGCAGGAGCGCGACGAGTTGCTGCGCCGTCGCCGCGTCCGGTGCGGAAAAGCCGACGGCAAGGTTCTCGCGCACGCCCAGCACGTGGAAATACACGTCCTCGCCTTCGCTGTACGCGTTGACGATGTCGACCATGCGCAGCCGGTGTTCGGCGCGCGCCGGGAAACGGAACGAGCGGTGGGTACTGCCGCGCACGAGGACGAAGTCGGGTTCGACGACGACCTGGCCCTTGCCCTGGAAGTGGAACGGATTGGCCGGCCAGTTGGCCCGGCCGGCGTGGAAGCGGACGTCGAAGGTTGCCGTCATCCGCACTCCGTCAGGTGCGCTTGCGTTCGTGCTGCCACAGCACGTCGCTGCCGCCGGCGTACCGGTTCAGCACGCGTGCCAGCACGAACATCAGGTCCGACAGGCGGTTCACGTACTGGCGCGGCTGCGCATTGATCGTGTCCGTCTTCGACAGCGCGACGATGGCGCGTTCGGCGCGGCGGCACACGGTGCGGCACACGTGCGCGAGCGACGCGGCGCGCGAGCCGGCCGGCAGGATGAATTCCTTCAGGATCGGCAAATCGGCGTTGTACTTTTCCAGCAGCGCGTCCAGGCGCGCCACCTGCTCGTCCTTGATCAGCTGGTAGCCGGGGATGCACAGCTCGCCGCCCAGGTCGAACAGGTCGTGCTGGATCGTGACGAGTTCCTCGCGCAGGTCGCCCGGCATGTCTTCGCACAGCAGCAGGCCGACGAAGGAATTCAACTCGTCGACGTCGCCCAGCGCCGCGATGCGCGCGCTGTCTTTACCGGTGCGGCTGCCGTCGCCGAGGCCGGTGCTGCCGTCGTCGCCCGTGCGGGTCGCGATCTTCGAAAGTCGATTGCCCATGCTTATATCCTGCCCACAAAAAAAGATAGCCGGAGCATACGCCAAATCCTTGTGATTGTGCTTACAATCGTTCCATGATTCCTTCGATTCCAGTCGACCCCGAGCGTAGGCAGCAAGTGGCCGCCGCGCTGCGTGCCGTGCTTCCCGCGCGCGCCGTCCTCGCCGATCCCGAAGACACCCGTCCTTACGAATGCGATGGCCTGGCCGCCTACCGCCAGCTGCCGATGATCGTGACCTTGCCGGACGACGAGGCGCAGGTGCTCGCGATCCTGAAAGTCTGCCGCGACCTGAACGTGCCCATCGTGCCGCGCGGCGCGGGCACGGGACTGTCCGGCGGCGCACAGCCGCTGGCGGACGGCGTCGTGATCTCGACGGCGAGACTCAATCGCATCCTGCGCGTGGAACCGTATGCGCGCACGGCCGTCGTGCAGCCGGGCGTGCGCAACCTCGCCATCTCGGAAGCGGCCGCGCCGTTCAACCTGTATTACGCGCCCGACCCGTCGTCGCAGATCGCCTGCACGATCGGCGGCAACGTGGCCGAGAACTCGGGCGGCGTGCACTGCCTGAAGTACGGCCTCACCGTGCACAACGTGTTGCGCGTGCGCGTCTGTACGATCGAAGGCGACGTGATCGAGCTCGGGGGCGAATCGCTGGATTCTCCGGGCCTCGACCTGCTGGCCGTGTTCATCGGCTCGGAAGGCATGCTGGGCATCGTCACGGAAGTCACCGTGAAACTCGTGCCGAAACCGGCGCAGGCGCAGGTGATCATGGCCTCGTTCGACGACGTGGCGACAGGCGGCAACGCGGTCGCCAGCGTGATCGCGGCCGGCATCATCCCGGCCGGCCTGGAGATGATGGACCGGACCTCGTCGCGCATGGTCGAGCCGTTCGTGAAGGCGGGCTACGACCTGGACGCGGCCGCCATCCTGCTGTGCGAGGCGGACGGCACGGCCCTCGAAGTGGCGGAAGAAATCGCGCGCATGACGGAGGTGCTGCGCGAAGCCGGCGCCAGTGCGATCACGGTGTCGCAGAGCGAGGCGGAGCGCCTGCGCTTCTGGTCCGGCCGCAAGAACGCGTTCCCGGCCGCCGGCCGCATCTCGCCCGACTACTACTGCATGGACGGGACGATCCCGCGCAAGCAGCTGGCGCACGTGCTGGCGCGCATCGAGGAGATGGAGACGACGTTCGGCCTGCGCTGCGCGAACGTGTTCCACGCGGGCGACGGCAACATGCACCCGTTGATCCTCTTCGACGCCAACCAGCCGGGCGAACTGGATCGCGCGGAAGCCTTCGGTGCCGCCATCCTCGCGCTGTGCGTGGAAGTGGGCGGCACCATCACGGGCGAACATGGCGTCGGTGTCGAGAAGATCGATTCGATGTGCGTGCAGTTCGGTGCGAAGGAACTCGATGCCTTTTTTACCGTAAAGCGCGCGTTCGATCCGGGCATGCTCCTCAATCCCAACAAGGCCATTCCGACCCTGAACCGCTGCGCGGAACTGGGCCGCATGCGCGTGTCCGGCGGCGTGCTGCCGTTTGCCAACCTGCCGCGCTTTTGAACATGCAGAACATCGTCGAATCTTTTCAGGAACGCATCCGCAGCGGACGCCCGCAGCGCATCCGCGGCGGCGGCACCAAGGACTGGTACGGACAGCGGCTCGAGGGCGACATCCTCGACACGCGCGACTACACCGGCATCGTCGACTACGAGCCGACGGAACTCGTGATCACGGCACGCTGCGGCACGCCGCTGGCCGAGATCGAGGCGGCGCTTGCGGAGCGGGGACAGATGCTGGCGTTCGAGCCGCCGCATTTCGGACCTGGCGCCACCCTGGGCGGTGCGATCGCCAGCGGTTTGTCGGGTCCGCGCCGCGCGAACAGCGGTGCCGTGCGCGACTTCGTCCTCGGCTGCAAGCTCCTGGACGGCAAGGGCGACGTGCTGTCGTTCGGCGGCCAGGTGATGAAGAACGTGGCAGGCTACGACGTGTCGCGCCTGCTGGCCGGGTCGCTCGGCACCCTGGGCCTGCTGCTGGAAGTCTCCGTCAAAGTGTTGCCGCGCGCGCCGCGCGAAGCGACGCTCGTGTTCGACGGCGTGGCCGAAGTGGATGCGATCCGTCGCCTGAACGAATGGGCCGGGCAGCCGCTGCCCGTGTCCGCGAGCTGCTGGCATGACGGCATGCTGGCCTTGCGGCTGTCCGGCGCGAATGCGGCCGTCGATGCCGCGATCCGGTCGCTGGGCGGTGACGTGATGCCCGACTGTTCGCGCTTCTGGGCGAGCCTGCGCGAGCAGCAGCATGCGTTCTTCGATGGCGATATGCCGCTGTGGCGCTTGTCCGTGCCGTCGACGGTCGGCGCCATCGTGCTCGGCAGCCCGCAACTGATCGAGTGGGGCGGGGCGCAGCGCTGGCTGCGTGCACCGGGCGATGCGGCGGAACGCATCCGTGCGACCGTCGCGGCTTGCGGCGGCCACGCGACGCTGTTCCGCGGCGGCGACAAAAGCGTCGGCGTGTTCCAGCCGCTGGTACCGGCCATCGCCCGCATCCACGAACGTTTGAAGGCCGGGTTCGACCCGGCCGGCATCTTCAACCCCGGTCGGATGTACTGACAGACCATGCAAACGAATCTCGCCGATTTCATCAAGGGCACACCCGACGGCATCGAGGCCGACGCGATCCTGCGCGCCTGCGTGCACTGCGGCTTCTGCACCGCCACGTGCCCGACCTACCAGCTGCTGGGCGACGAACTGGATGGCCCGCGCGGCCGCATCTACCTGATCAAGCAGGTATTGGAAGGCGAGACGCCCACGCGCAAGACGCAGCTGCATCTTGACCGCTGCCTCACGTGCCGCAATTGCGAAACCACGTGCCCGTCCGGCGTGAAGTACGGGCGCCTCGTCGACATCGGCCGCAAGGTGGTCGAAGCGCGCGTACCGCGTCCGTTCGCGGACAGGGTGAAACGCACGACCCTGAAGGAATTCCTGCCGCGCGCCGGCCTGTTCAAGCCCGCGTTCAAGGCGGGGCAGATGGTGCGCCCGCTGCTGTCGCCCGCGTTGCAGGACAAGCTGCAGCCGGCGCGCGCGCCCGGTCACCGGCCCATGCGCGAACACGCGCGCAAGATGCTGGTGCTGGAAGGCTGCGTGCAGCCGGCGATGGCGCCGAACATCAATGCGGCGACGGCGCGCGTGCTCGATGTGTTGGGCATCCAGCTCCTGTCCGCGCCACGCGCGGGCTGCTGCGGCGCCGTGCGCTTCCACATGAACGACCAGGACGGCGGCCTGGCCGACATGCGCCGCAACGTCGACGCGTGGTGGCCGTACGTGGAGCGGGGCGGTGTCGAGGCCATCGTGATGACGGCATCCGGTTGCGGCGTGACGGTCAAGGACTACGGCCACCTGCTCGCGCACGACGAGGCGTATGCCGCAAAGGCGGCGCGCATCTCCGCGCTGACGAAGGACCTATCCGAGATCATGTGCGACTTCGAGGGCGAGATCTCCAGGCTTCTTTCGGGACGCATCCACGAGCGCGTCGCGTTCCACCCGCCGTGCACCCTGCAGCACGGCCAGCAGATCCGCGGCAAGGTCGAGGGCGTGCTGCGCGCGGCCGGCGTCGACGTCGTGCTGTGCGCGGAAAGTCATCTGTGCTGCGGCTCGGCGGGTACGTATTCCGTGCTGCATCCCGACCTCGCGCACGCGCTGCGCGACCGCAAGCTCGAGAACCTCGCAGCGACGGGCGCGCAGGAATACGTGTCGGCCAACGTGGGCTGCATGTCGCACCTGCAGTCGGGGACGGCGACGCCGGTGACGCACTGGATCGAACTCGTCGACCGCGCGCTGGCGGACGCTGACTGAAAAAGCGCGCAGGCCGTGGTAGCATCGGCCCCCTGTTTCGAAGATCGATGGAGTTTCCCGTGAGTTTCGTGTTTCGGCTGATATCCCAGGACGAGGACGCGGCGCCGTCCGTCGCCTTCCAGGACAGCATCAGTCCCGGCTACGTCCCGCTGTGGGAAGAGGTTGGCGTGTACGACGCCCTGTACAACAGCGACGGCCGCGAGGCCCGCGACATCTCGCGCGCGATCGCGTACGGGGTCGACCGCATCGCCGACGACGAATCGCTGGGCCGCATGCTGCCGTCCTCGTGCCGGCTGGAGGAAGCGCTGCGGTTCCTGGAAAACGTGCACCGCGGCTGTACGATCCACGCGTCGGCGCGCGTCGAGACGCGCTGAGTCCATGTCCCGAACCACCGTGACCCTGAGCGGCGAGCAGGTCGACCGCGCACGCATCGACACCCTGCTGGCGGCCGACACGCTGCTCGTCCTCGAAGACTGCGACCTCACCGGCGCGGACCTGTCGCGCCTGAACCTGCAGGATTGCGCGTTCGTCCGCTGCGCCGTGTCCGAGACGTCGTTCTATGCCGCGAACCTGGCGCGCACGCGCTGGCAGCGCTGCCGCGGCGGCCATGCGGATTTCGAATCGGCCGACCTGGTCGATGCGAGGTTCGAGTCCTGCGACTTGAACAACGCGGGGTGGCGCCGGGCCAAGCTGGCGTCCGTCGCGTTCCGCGGCTGCAAGCTGACGGGCGCGCGGTTCGAGGAAGTGAGCCAACTGGGACTCTCGTTCGAGGACTGCCTGCTCGTCGGGGCCGACCTGCGCCGGATGTCGTTTCGCAAGGCGGTCTTGCGCGGGCTGGATTTCGCCGATGCGGACCTGTCGGGCTGCGACTTCCGCGAGGCCGTGTTCGAAGAGGGTTGCGGCCTGCGCGAGGCCCACATCAAGGACACGCGCTTCGACGCGGCCGACCTGCGCGAGGCGGATCTCGGCGGCCTGAAGCTGTCGAATGCGAAGCAGTTTGCCGGGGCGACCATCTCCACGCGGCAGGCGGCCGAGTTGGTGCGGGGGCTGGGTTTGAATGTGGCCTAGCCAGGATGACCGGTGCGTCGTTCACACGGTCTTCGCCTTCGACGCAGCCCGATATCGCTGGTAGTTGCCCACCACATCATCATACATATCCGCAGTCTTCTTCAGGTACGACGGATGATGGGCGTTGATGAAGATCCGTCCGCCTGCCTCGTGCACGCGTGGGCCGACGCGTCGCATTGCCGGATAAAGGTGTTGTTTGATCGCTCGATAGGTCCCGCCGCACACCACGATCCCGGGATCGATCAACTCGATCTGTTCGCGCAGGAAGATGGCGTCGCGTGCAGCGGCGTGCTCCACGGCGTTAGTCGCCCTGGCACCTCCCGTGGTCTTTTTCAAGTTGATGAAGGCGCATGCGAGTAGCGCAGTTTTCCTGCTGTTGTGTGCGTCGGCGAAGCCTGGACAACTTGCGTCCCCGGCGTGGAGAAGTCCATGTGCCCAACGCCCGACGTTGTGGAAGGTGGGGCGATCCCACAGCTTGCTGGATGGATGTGTCGTGCACGCCTTATGAATCAGCGCTGCGATGTTGCCGCGGTAGCCGTTCGTTTCCCGAAGTACGAAAAGAATCCGCGTGCCGGCCTGGACCCACCGGGCCGGATCGATGATACCGTCCTCGACGAAGTGATCCTGCAAATCGGGACTGCTGGCGCGCCATCTCGAAAACAGGTCCCGTGCTGCGTAGGGATAGTCTCCGGTCATGGGAAGGGGCGGCTGTCGAGCGTCCGGATCCGATCGAGCCGCACCGTCGGACCGCCACGCAGCCGCAGGTATTCGGCGCCGGTCTCGGTGTAGACATCCTCGATCACGCCAGCCACGCTTTCACGCGTGCCATCGGGACGCTCCACCTCCAGCGTGCACGGCCGGCGCACGGTCGCCAGCGCCAGCAGTTCGTCATGGCGCTCGCAGTTGATGGGGATGTAGGGCTGGTCCATGTCTGATTCTAGCGAATTTCGAGTGGTCCGTCGGCTTGTTGTAACTGCTTCAGGGCTTCGCGGCAGGGCGCGATGCCCCGCTTGCGGATCTCGGCTTCGAAGCCGGACAGCATCTCTGCCCTGATATCGGCCACCCGCTTGCGGGCAGCCTCGAGATCACTGGCCGACATGGATGCCGCTGCTGCACTGAGCTCATTGGAACAGGCTTTCCTGGCCGCGTTCGCCTTGTCCAGATTGCGGTCGCGCCACGCTGCAAGCGCCGCATCGGCTTCGTTTGCCAAGCCGGGAAACCGGCTTGTGCAGGTTTCGATCATGACTCGATTTATTTCATCCGCCTCACACTCGTAAACGAAACCGTAAATCATCCCTTCCGAAGCAATGGAGGCGACCGGGACGAGGAACAGGAGTGCGGACAGGACTGAGCGGATTTGCATGGCAGGCAGGAGGCTATTGAACGTAGGGCGATCAGGATTCAGTGTACTGTATTGTCGCTTTCAACTCAGCGCTGGCGCCCCGCCAGTCCGGCGATGACCTTTTCCAGCGGCGTGGGCCCCTTCCATGCGACGGCGGCGGGATCGCTCCCGATGTCGATATGCGAGCCGTTGAGGCCACGCGTCATCTCGGTGAAACCGGCGAGTGCGGCTGTCGAGAACCGGGCGTCGGCCAGCGCGTCGGGCCACTGCGCTTCCGGCAGGACGGCCACGTCGACCCGCTTCCCGA
This sequence comes from Massilia sp. PDC64, assembly GCF_900101265.1. Lineage (GTDB taxonomy): Bacteria > Pseudomonadota > Gammaproteobacteria > Burkholderiales > Burkholderiaceae_D > Telluria. The sequence goes on along the minus strand of NZ_FMZS01000014.1, from coordinate 140,125 downwards.
GCGTGGCCGCCACGCTGGCGGCGACGTCGTTCGGCGCATAGTCCGCGGGGCCCGCAAGGGTGACGATGCGGTGACCCGTCCATTCGTCCTGCAGCAACGCGGCTGCGGCACTGCCGACGTCCGCGGTGGCGACCATCGGAATGGTGCGCTCCGGCGGCGCCAGGAATGTCGGCAGGGTGCTGCTCCGCACGGCGTGTCCGACCATGGGCGTCCAGTTCTCCATGAAATAGGCCGCGCGCAGGAAGGCGACAGGCACGCCTGCTTCTCCCAGGCGTTGCTCGAACATGCGGTTCATGCCGATCCAGCCCGTGCCGCTCTCGCGGTCGGCGCCCACCGAAGACAGGGCGACGAGCCTGGGTACGCGCGCCGCAGCCGCCGCGCGTGCCGTGGTCGCGGCAATCAGGTCGGCGTGCTCGAACAGGTCGTCGCGGTCGTACTGTTGAGGACTGACGACGTAGGCGCCCCGGACGCCGTCGAGCGCCCGGGTCATCGAATCCGCATCCGTCAGGTCGGCGATCGCGAACTCCGCACCGCGTTCGGCCCACTGGCGGCCTTGGGCCGGGTCGCGCACGACGACGCGGACAGGCTGGCCGGCGCGCAACAGCGCATCGGCTGCGGCGGCGCCGGTGCGGCCGGTCACGCCGAACACGGCGTAGGGAAGAGAGGTAGTCATGGAAATTCTCCTGTTAAGTTGAACCCAAAGCGTGCATGATTGCGGACCATGCATCAATGACATGAAAGTCATAATCAACATGCGCCAAGTGGATTTGTCCGGGATCGACCTCAACCTGCTGAAGCTGTTCGAAGCGCTCGTCCGGGAGCGCAGCGTTACCCAGGCCGGTCTGCGGCTGGGCTTGAGCCAGCCGGCCGCCAGCCGCGCACTGGGACGCCTGCGCACGATGCTGGGCGACCGGCTCGTCGTCCGCGGCAAGTCCGGGCTGGAACTGACGCCACGCGGCGAGGCCCTGGCAGGCCGGGTGAGCCGTTTGCTGGACGACGCCCGGGGCATCGTCGCCCCTGCGGTCTTCGATCCCGCCTCCGCAACGGGGCGGATCACGATCGCCGCGCACGACCACCTGAGCCTCGTGGTCCTTGGTGACCTGATCGCCCGCTTCGAGCAGCAGGCGCCCGCACTCAGCCTCCACATCGCACAACCGGCCGGGGACAATGTGCGGCTCGTCGAGCAGGGGCTGGCGGATCTGGCGCTGGGCACGTTCGAGCGCCTGCCGGGCAGCCTGTATCGGCGCGGGCTGTATACCGACCGCTTCGTGTGCCTGGTGAGGGCCGGCCACCCCGCCGTGACGCGCGGACTTGGCCTGGAAGATTACGTGGCCCTGCGCCACGCGACCGTGACCATTTCCGGCGTGGGAGAAAGCGCCGTCGACGTCGCGCTCTCGGCCCGGGGCCTTACGCGCCGCGTCGCGCTGCGCGTTCCCCACTTCATCGCCGGTGCGATGCTGGTGGCGGACAGCGACATGATCCTCACGCTGCCGGGCCGCCTGGCGCGCCGGATGGCCGAAAAGCTCCCGATTGCACTTCTGGATTTGCCCCTGGAGGTCGCCCCCTTGGCGCCGTCAATGATCTGGCATGAGCGCTGCCACGGCGACCCGGCCCATGTGTGGGTCAGGCAACAACTTGTGGATATCGTCGCGTCGTTCGTGTAGTAATATTACATCTCCATTATCCAGTTGGATTGCCGACATGTCCGGCCTTGAAGGAGTGTAAAGATGCGTGTTCGTCCCCTCGCGCTCGCCGCGATGTTCTTAAGCTACATGGCAGCACCCGCCGCTTGGGCACAAACCGTCGTGGCCACGGCCAGTTCGCCGGGCGGCATCCTGACCGTCGACGTCCAGCTCGACAACATGGGCAAGCTGGCGTACGACATCAAGCGCAAGGGCAAGGAGATCATCGCCCCGTCGCACCTCGGCTTCAACCTTGCCAACGCGCGCAAGATGGACGACGGTTTCACGGTGAAGGACAAGCGCGTCAGCGAGCATGACGACACGTGGGAACAGCCGTGGGGCGAACGCCGCTACGTGCGCAACCATTACCGCGAGCTGCGCGTCGACGTCGAGCAGACGAACCGCTCGAACCGCCGCCTCGCCATCGTCTTCCGCATCTATGACGACGGCATCGGCTTCCGCTACGAATTCCCCGACCAGCCGCAGCTGCGCGACGTCGCCATCACGGACGAGCTGACGGAATTCGTCGTCGCCCAGCCTGCGACGGCGTGGTGGATCCCGGCCGGCGAGTTGTCCGGCCTCGAGCAGATCGTCGAGAAGGCGCCTTTGACCGAGATCGGCACGGCCAACACGCCGCTCACGCTGCGCCTGGAAGACGGCACGCACGTCGCCCTCCACGAAGCGGCGCTCGTCGATTACGCGACGATGTGGGTGCGCAAGGTCGCGGGCCAGAAGCTGCGCGCGCAGCTGGCGCCGTCCGCAACCGGCCCGGCCGTCGTGCGTCACGGCGCGTTCACGACCCCGTGGCGCACCTTGCGCATCGCGGACGACGCGCCGGGCCTGTACATGTCGGACCTCGAGCTGAACCTGAACGAGCCGAACAAACTGGGCGACGTGGCGTGGGTCCACCCGTCGAAATTCGTCGGCGTGTGGTGGGAAATGCACCTGAACAAAGGGACGTGGAACGCAGGGCCGAAGCATGCCGCGAACACGGCCAACGTCAAGCGCTACATCGACTTCGCCGCGGCCAACGGCTTTCGCGGCGTGCTCGTGGAAGGCTGGAACAAGGGCTGGGAAAGCGACTGGGGCCGCGGCGGCGCGGACTTCAGCTTTACCCAGCCTTATCCCGACTTCGACCTGCCGGCATTGGCCGCGTACGCGAAGCAGAAGGGCGTGCGCCTGATCGGCCACCACGAGACGGGCGGTAACGTCGCGGCCTACGAAAAGCAGATGGACGCGGCATATAAACTGTATGCGAAGCTGGGCGTGGACAGCGTCAAGTCGGGCTATGTGCACGAAGCGGGGACGATGCAGTTCGCCGGCCCGGACGGCAAGATCCACTACGGGAACTACGATTCGCAGGAAGGCGTGCGCCACTTCGTGAAGGCCGTGACGGAGGCGGCGCGCTACCGCATCGCCGTCGACACGCACGAACCGGTGAAGGACACGGGCCTGCGCCGGACGTATCCGAACTGGCTCGCGCGCGAGGGCGCGCGGGGCGTCGAGTACAACGCGTGGGGCGCGCCGCCCAACGCCGCCGACCACGAGGCGAAGCTCGTGTTCACGCGCATGCTGAGCGGCCCGATGGATTACACGCCGGGTGTCCTGAGCCTCGTCGGCGCGGACGGCAAGACGTTCAATTCCACGCAGGCCAAGCAGCTCGCGAACTACGTCGTGATCTATTCGCCGCTCGCGATGGCGGCCGACCTGCCGGAAAACTACGCGAAGTATCCGGCCGCCTTCAAGTTCATCCGCGACGTGCCGACCGACTGGGCGGATACGCGCGTGCTGAACGGCGCCGTGGGCGAGTACGCGACCATCGCGCGCAAGGACCGCAAGTCCGATGCCTGGTACGTCGGCGCCGTCACGGACGGCACGGCGCGCAACCTGTCCGTGCCGCTGGCGTTCCTCGACGCGGGCAGGCAGTACGTGGCCGAGATCTACCGCGACGGCGAGAAGGCCGATTACCGCAACGAGCACCGGTTCGATCTCGTCACGGAGACCAGGACCGTGACGGCGCGGGACAAACTGGATGTGCGGCTGGCGCCGGGCGGCGGGCTGGCGGTGCGGATCGTGCCGCGGCCGTGATTTTTCGATAGCCTGCGGGGCGCATGTTCGTGGGATCATCGCGCCCATGAACAAACACTGGCTCGCATTCATCGGCGGCATGCTGCTCGCCGCCCCGGCAATCCACGCCGCGCCCACCGTGCAACGGGAACCGCTGGAACTCGGCAAAGCCGCCGCCGCGCGCTTCACGCTGCACCGCGACGGCGCGCCCGACATCCGCTACGTCATCTCGCAACCCGCGCACAAGGCGCCGCTCGTGCTGTTCGTGCAGGGGTCGGGCTGCACGCCGCCCTTCGTCGGCCTGGGCACGCCGAACCGCTATTCGACCGTCTTCAATTTCGTTCCGCTGGCGCAGCGGGGCGATTACGCCGTGATGGTGGTCGACAAGCCCAACCAACCGGACGCGCCGCCGCCGGGCCAGCCGGGCGTGGCGACGGCGTGCCCGGCCGCGTTCAACGCCTGGTTTTCCTACGACACCTGGCTGGAGACGCTGCGCGGCGCGCTGCGCCACGCGCTGGCCCTGCCGTGGGTCGACGGCAGCCGCGTGCTCGTGTTCGGCGTGTCGGAAGGTGCGGTGATGGCCGCGGGCCTGGCGCGCGCACTGCCGGAGGTGACGCACGTGGCGCTCGTCGGCGGCACCGGCACGAGCCAGTTGTTCGACTTTGCCGCCAATGCGTATCGTGCGGGCAGCAGTGACGACGACACGCTGGCGCACCTGCGCGACATCGACGCGACCGTCGACGCGATCAACGCGAACCCGCGCAGCACCGATAAATTCGCGTGGGGCCATACCTACCTGCGCTGGAGTTCCTTCTTTGCGCAGGCACCCGGCGAGAACCTGGTGCAGTCGAAGGCGCGGGTCTATCTCGCCAGCGGCATGCGCGACGACAGCGTGCCGATCCTGTCGACGGAGGTCGCGTACGCGCGCCTGCGCGCGCTCGGGCGCGACGTCACGTTCCGGCGCGTGCCGCGCGCAGGGCACGGCCTGATGGCGGAAGGGGAGACGTTTGCGGACGTGCAGAAGGAATACGACACCATCATGGCGTGGTTCGAGCGGCGCTGAACGCCGCGTCGCTTACTGCTGCAGCGCCTTCTCGATATCGCCCGCGATGTCTTCCGGCTTGGTCTGCGGCGCATAGCGATGCAGCACGGTGCCGTCGCGGCCGACGAGGAACTTGGTGAAGTTCCACTTGATGCCCTCGGTGCCCAGCACGCCGGGCGCCGCGTTCTTCAGGTATTTCCACAGCGGGTGCGCCGTGTCGCCGTTGACGTCGACCTTGGCGAACATCGGAAATGACACGCCGTAGTTCTTTTCGCAGAACGCGCCGATCTCCGCTTCGCTGCCCGGTTCCTGGCTGCCGAACTGGTTGCAGGGGAAGCCCAGCACTTCCAGGCCGCGCGCGTGCAGTTCGCGATACAGGGTTTCCAGGCCCTGGTATTGCGGCGTGAAGCCGCATTTGCTGGCGGTGTTGACGATGAGGAGGACCTTGCCGCGGTACCGGGCCAGGTCGACCGGCTGGCCGTCGAGGGAAGTGGCCTGGAAGTCGAACACGTTCATCGTGGGCTCCTGTAAGCTTGGGTTGATTCGAAGGCAACAGTGTAAGGCAAAGGAGGCATCGATGCAGTCCACCGTGAACATTCCTTTAACCGTCGGCGCGCTGCTCAGTGCAGTGGCGGCGCTGCTCCACCTGGGCATCATCGCGGGCGGTCCCGCGTGGTATCGCTTCTTCGGCGCCGGCGAGAGGTTCGCGCGGGCGGCGGCGGAGGGCAGGTGGTATCCGACCGTCGTCACGCTGGGGATCGCGGCCGTGCTGTTTACGTGGTCCGCATACGCGCTGGCGGGGGCAGGCGTCATCGGCACGCTGCCGTCGTTGAAGGCGGCGCTGGTCGCCATCACGGGCGTCTATCTCGTGCGCGGGGTGGCGTTCGCGCCGCTCGTTCTCGCCAAAGGGGGCACGATCACGCCGTTCGTCGTGTGGAGTTCGCTGATCTGCTTCGGCTACGGGGTGGTGCACCTCGTGGGCCTCGTGCAGCGCTGGACGGCGTTGTAGCACCATGAAAAACACCCTGCACGAGGCAGGGTGACAAAGACTCGCACGGATGGGCCGCGCGAGCCGGGAGACGTCCGGAGCGGATGCCCCGGAGCATCGATCGAGAGACCGTCGGCTTACATCTTCCAGCGGAGGCCAGCCGCGACCGAACGTCCGATCTGGACCGTACCGAAATTCGTCAGCTGCGCGTTACCCGCATTGCCGAAGTGGTAGTACTGCTGCTGGACTTCGTTGGTCAGGTTGACGCCACTGATATCGAACGACATGTTCTCGTTGATCTTGTACGAGATTTGCATGTCCACGCTCTTTTCCGGATGACGCCAGATACCGATCGGATTGGCAAACAACGCGGCTTCGTTGGCGGCCAGGAAGCCGGAGCGCCAGACCTGCGACAGGCGCGCGCTGATCGGGCCCTTTTCGTAAGCCAGCGTAGCGTTGTACGACCTGTTGGACACGCCGAAGAACGGTGTCTCGAGCTGGGCGACGATGACGCCGGCATCATTGGCGTCGGGCACGTTCTGCGACGACGTCAGGTGCGTATAGCTGCCCTGGATGCCAAAGCCGTCCAGCAGGCCCGGCAGCCCTTTCGGGAAGTAGATGAAGCCCAGCTCGGCGCCACTGATCTTGCCGTTGGACGCGTTGGTCGGCGAATTGATGACGTAGTCATAGCCATTCGTATGGTCGCCGCCCGACGTCGAGTTGCGGAACGGGTCGTTCGCCGGATCGACGTGGACCCTGTGACGCAGTGGGACGACCAGGCCGTCGATCTTGCGCTTGAACAGCGTGCCGTAGACCGCGCTGTCCTTCTGGAAATACCACTCGGCCGTCAGGTCGAAGTTCTTGGAGTGCGTCGGTTTCAGGTCCGGATTGCCGCCGCTGCCCGAGCCATAGCCCACCCTCGACACGTCGTCACCGAGTTGCAGGACCGGATTCAGGTCACCGAAGTTCGGGCGGCGCAGGGTTTCACCATAGTTAAAGCGCAGCACCACGTCCTTGGTCGGGTCGTAGATCAGGGTCATGCTGGGCAGGACCTTGCTGGTGGACTTGCTGGCACTGGACGGCGTGACCGCCTTGGTCGTGGCATCGACCTTGTAGAAGGTCATGTCAGTCTTGACCTTGACGTAGCGCACGCCGAAATTACCGCGCAGGCGATGGCCGAACAGGTCGTTCTGGGTATTCCCCATCAGGAACAGGTTGGTCGTCTTTTCATCGACCTCGAACGTCTTTTGCAGGCTCAGTTTGTCCGTCGTCAGGAAGTTCGGATCGACCGAGTTAAAGAGCTTGCGCCAGTCGTCGATATGGTCGCGGATGTAGTAGGCATTGGGCTCCACCCACGAGCGCGGAACGTCTGAGATGCCCGTGCCGAAGTTCGCGTTGACGGAGGAATACTCCGGACCCAGCGATGCGAGGTTGCGGTTCAACGTGGACGATTGCGTCCGGTTGGCCTCCGACGCCTTGCGGTCGTCGAAGCGCGCGCCGAAATGGATCGTCTCCAGCGCGCCCCAGTCGGCATCGAAGACGCCCGACAGCGTGGCCGTCGCGGCGCTACCCTTGTTGCGGTTGGCGTTATCGTAGAACTGCGCCACATTCCACTTGGCCGGGTTGGCCAGGTCGGCATCGTCGTTGAAATGGAACGACGTGTTGTTGCTGCCGTCATTGAACTTGACGTTGATGGACGGTGCGACGCGATCGATACGGGTGGCCGTGAATTCCGAGTGATAGGTGCTGGTCTGGTACGACAGGTCGCCGTCCAGCTTGAGGCGGTCGCCGACGTTCCACTTGCCGTTCAGGGCATACACGTAGGAATCGGTGGCCGACGTGGTGTAGTCGCCGCTGTTGAAGCCATAGACGTTGTTGACTTGACGGCTCTGGATCACGTTCGTTCCCGGGAACGTCGTGATCGTACCCGCGGGGTTGCTGCCGAGATCGCCCCACCAGTCGACGAAGCTGAACAGCAGACGGTTGAACGACTTGTCGCGATAACCGTTGTACATCGATTCGAAGGTGTAGACCGCGTCGCTGTTCGGTTTCCACTGCAGGGCGATCGTGGCCGCAGGACGCTTGCGCTCGCCTTCGACGTCGCTCTGGAAGACGGCGTCGCGCGCCAGGTAATACGGATACGCCTTGCCGTTGAAATTCAGCGTCGAACCCGCTGCCATCGGCAGGCCGGTATGGGTACCGGGCGTCCAGATAGCGTTGTCGAAGACGCGCTGCAGGGGCGTGTAGCCTGCGGGATCTTCGGCGGCATTCGGGCTGACGAACGGCACCATGGCACCCGGCGTCACGCTTTCGTTGCGGTACTTCGTCCTGGTCATCGACAGATTGACCAGGGCACCGAATTCGCCGGCGCCGGTGTCCCAGCGGTTGCTCAGCATGCCGCTGAGCTGCGGGTTCGCCTTTTTCGCGGGATCGAGCCAGGTTTCACGCGCCGACAGCGACGCTTTCATACCCTTGAAATCGAACGGCCGCAGCGACTTGACGTCGATCTGGCCGGCGATACCGGTGTCCAGCTGGCTGGCGTCGCGCGTCTTGTAGACGTCGATCTGGCGCACCAGGGTCGAAGGAATGTCCTGGAGCGCGACCTGCGTGCCGGACGCGGTGAAGATGTTGCGGCCGTTCCAGGTGGTTTGGACGTCGGGCAGGCCGCGGATCGACAAGGTGCCGACTTCGCCGCCTGCGCGGTTGGTGACCTGGATGCCCGTCACGCGCTGCAGCGCTTCGACGACATTGTTGTCGGGCAGCTTGCCGATGTCTTCGGCGACCACCGATTCCACGACCTGGTCGTTGGTGCGCTTGATCGCGAGGCTCTTGATCAGCGATGCCCGGACGCCCGTGACGACCACGGTCTCGACCGGTTCCGTCTTGTCGGCGGTCGCTTGCGCCCACACCGGGGTGCTGCCGAGCAGGCCGGCGCCGGCCAGTGCGAGGACGCTGAGTTTCAGCTGAAGTGGGGGGAGGGACGTGTTCCGACGACCCTGCGGGGTACGATTCTGCATGTTGTCTCCTGAGAAAATTATTGTTATGCCTGGCACTCATTTCATCTTATTGATGAGGGGACAGAACAATCCAATGACTTTTTCCCGGAGTTTGATATCGATTTCAGTATGTAATACGCAAACATTTTTGCCCTTCCTAGGGCATGCATGCATTTATGCGTATTGAGATAGCGCAATAAATGTTAGGGAATGTTTGCGACTAACAACGTCGGAGTGGCAAGCCGTTGTAGGCTTGCCACGTATGCAGATCAGATAAGTCCGAGCGTCTCGGTGCCCGCGGAGAAATCGCGGTTCTTGGCGTGCTTGCTGTTGAGCTTGATGTTGAGGCGCAGGTCGTTGACGGAGTCCGCGTTGCGCAGCGCATCCTCGTAGGTGATCTTGTCCGCCTCGTACAGGTCGAACAGGGCCTGGTCGAACGTCTGCATGCCCAGCTCGCGCGACTTCTTCATGATTTCCTTGATCTCGTGGACCTCGCCCTTGAAGATCAGGTCCGAGATCAGCGGCGAATTCAGCATGATCTCCATCGCGACGACGCGGCCCTTCGCTTCCTTCTTCGGAATGAGGCGTTGCGAGATCAGGCCCTTCAGGTTGAGCGACAGATCCATCAGGAGCTGCTGGCGGCGCTCTTCCGGGAAAAAGTTGATGATGCGGTCCAGCGCCTGGTTCGAGCTGTTCGCGTGCAAGGTGGCCAGGCACAGGTGGCCCGTCTCGGCGAACGCGATCGCGTGTTCCATCGTCTCGCGGTCGCGGATCTCGCCGATCTGGATCACGTCCGGCGCCTGGCGCAGGGAGTTCTTCAGCGCGGCCTCGAAGCTGTCCGTGTCGACGCCGACTTCGCGCTGCGTGATCACGCAGTTCTTGTGCGGGTGGACGAATTCGACGGGGTCCTCGATCGTGATGATGTGGCCGTAGCTGTTCTCGTTGCGGTAGCCGACCATCGTCGCGAGCGTCGTCGATTTGCCGGAGCCCGTGGCGCCGACCATGATCACGAGACCGCGCTTGGTCATGATCACGTCCTTCAGCACCTCCGGCAGGTCGAGGTCTTCGAACTTCGGGATCGTCGTCGTGATCACGCGCAGCACCATGCCCACGGCGCCCATCTGCATGAACGCGGAGACGCGGAAGCGCCCCAGGTCGCCGGGGCTGATGGCGAAGTTCGCTTCCTTCGTCAGCTCGAAGCCGGCGGCCTGCTTGTCGTTCATGATGGCGCGCGCCAGGTCGGCCGTGTGCGAGGCCGTGAGGGCCTGGCTGGACACGGGCGTCATGCGGCCATCGATCTTCATCGCGGGCGGGAAGCCGGACGTGATGAACAGGTCGGAACCGCCCTTGCTGACCATCAGGCGCAGCAGGTCGAACATGAATTTGGAGGCCTGGTCGCGTTCCATCGTCGTGGTCTTTCAGTTAGCCAGGGAAGTTCTCGGGAATCTTGGCGGCGGCGCGCGCGGCCGCGGACGAGATCACGTTGCGGCGCACGAGGTCCGTCAGGTTCTGGTCCAGCGTCTGCATGCCGACGTTGGAACCGGTCTGGATCGCGGAATACATCTGCGCGATCTTCGCTTCGCGGATCAGGTTGCGGATGGCCGGCGTGCCGATCATGATCTCGTGCGCCGCCACGCGGCCGGAGCCGTCCTTCGTCTTCAGCAGGGTCTGCGAGACGACGGCCTGCAGCGATTCCGACAGCATCGCGCGCACCATCTCTTTTTCCTCGGCCGGGAACACGTCGACGATACGGTCGATGGTCTTCGCGGCCGACGACGTGTGCAGCGTGCCGAACACGAGGTGGCCCGTCTCGGCGGCGGACAGCGCGAGGCGGATCGTCTCCAGGTCGCGCAGTTCGCCGACGAGGATCGCGTCCGGGTCTTCGCGCAGCGCCGAGCGCAGCGCGTTGTTGAACGACAGCGTGTGCGGACCCACTTCGCGCTGGTTGATCAGGCACTTCTTCGAATCGTGCACGAACTCGATCGGGTCCTCGATGGTGAGGATGTGGCCGTACTCGTTCTCGTTCAGGTGGTTGATCATCGCCGCCAGCGTCGTCGATTTGCCGGAGCCCGTCGGCCCCGTCACGAGCACGAGGCCGCGCGGCTTCAGTGCGAGGTCGGCGAAGATCTTCGGTGCGTTCAGCTCTTCCAGCGACAGGATCTTCGACGGAATCGTCCGCATCACGGCCGCGGCGCCCCGTTCCTGGTTGTACGCGTTGACGCGGAAGCGCGCGAGGCCGGGGATCGCGAACGAGAAGTCGCACTCCAGCATCTCTTCGTACTGCTTGCGCTGGCCGTCGTTCATGATGTCATAGATCATGCCGTGCACGTCCTTGTGCTCCAGCGGCGGCAGGTTGATGCGGCGTACGTCGCCATGCACGCGGATCATCGGCGGCAGGCCGGCCGACAGGTGCAGGTCGGAGGCTTTGTTCTTGACCGAGAAAGCGAGCAACTCAGAGATGTCCATTTATAATCCTTGGGCTTTTGCAGTACCCGTGTAACCGAAAAATATTTCCTGTAGAAAACCATTATGTCCACAATCGCAGCCAACTTGCAAGCTGTCGAAGCGACAATCCAGGCCGCTTGCGAGGCCGCAAAACGGCCCCGTTCGACGGTCCAGTTGCTGGCCGTTTCGAAGACGTTTCCGCCTGAAGCGGTGCTGGAAGCGATCGACGCGGGCCAGCGCGCGTTCGGCGAAAACTATGTGCAGGAAGGTGTCGACAAGATCGCCGCTGTGGCAAAAGCGCGACCGGCTCATTTGCAAAACCTTATGTTGGAGTGGCATTTCATCGGCCCGATCCAGAGCAACAAGACGCGGCCCATCGCGGCCAACTTCCAGTGGGTGCACACGGTCGAACGATTGAAAATCGCGCAGCGCCTGTCCGAACAGCGCCCGGCCGAACTGGGCCCGCTGGACATCTGTTTGCAAGTGAACATCAGCGGCGAGGCCACCAAAAGTGGCGCCAAGCCGGAGGAGCTGCTCGACCTGGCGAAGGCCGTCGTCCAGCTGCCGAACCTGCGCCTGCGCGGGCTGATGGCGATCCCGGAACCGCAGGCCGACCCGGCCCTGCAGCGCGCCCCGTTCGCACGCCTGCGCGCGCTCGCGCAGGACATCGTCAAAGCCGGCATCCACCTCGACACGCTGTCGATGGGCATGTCCGGCGACCTGCAATCGGCCGTGCTGGAAGGCGCGACCATCGTACGCATCGGCAGCGCCATCTTCGGCGCACGCCATTACGAGTAAGGACTCCATGAAAATCAGTTTCATCGGCGGCGGCAACATGGCCACCGCCCTCATCGCCGGCTTGGCCGGCAAGGTTGCCCAGGCGGCGGACATCCACGTCGTCGATCCGAACGCGGACGCTTTGACGCGCCTGCATGAAAAGTATGGTGTGACGACGTCGCCGGACATCGGCGCGGCCGTCGCCGCCAGCGACGTCATCGTGCTCGCCGTGAAGCCGCAGCAGATGCGCGACGTGACCGCTCATTTGAAAACTGAGCTGCAGTCGCAGCTCGCCAACAAGCCGCTGTTGCTGTCGATCGCGGCGGGCATCCGCGGCGCGGACCTGTCGCGCTGGCTGGGCGGCTACGGCGCCATCGTGCGCACGATGCCGAACACGCCCGCGCTGATCGGGCAGGGCATCACGGGCATGGTGGCGATGGCGGGCGTCAGCGCCGCGCAGAAGGAGGCCGCCGACAGCATCATGCGCGCCGTCGGCCAGACCGTGTGGCTCGATGAAGAGAGCCTGATCGATCCGGTGACGGCGGTGTCGGGCAGCGGCCCCGCGTACGTGTTCTACTTCCTCGAAGCGATGCAGCAGGCGGCCGCGGAGATGGGCCTGTCGGCGGAACAGGGCAAGGCGCTCGCGCTGGCCACGTTCACCGGCGCGGCCCAGCTGGCGGCGCAGTCGGATGAACCCGTCGACGTGCTGCGCCAGCGCGTGACGTCGAAGGGCGGCACCACGCACGCTGCCATCACGAGCATGGAAGCGGCCGGCGTGAAGCAGGCCATTGTCGACGCCATGAAGGCGGCGGCGGCGCGCGGGCGCGAGCTCGGCGAGGAGCTGGGCAAGGACGCCTGAGGTCAGGAGTGGGTCAGCGGTTTTGCCAGACCCATTTCAGGCCGCGCATATAGCCTTCGGCCTTGCTGGTGCCATGGCCCATCCCCTCGATCGTATAACTCTGCAGCTGCAAGTCCTTGTACTGGTGTGATGCCAGCTGCTTTTCGAACTGCTCGATCGAGCCGCGAAACTGGGCCGGTTCGAGCGAGCCGACAGCAATGAACATGCGCGCCTTGAGTTGCGGGTGTTGCTTGGCCAGCGCTTCCTCGAGTTTGAACACGGCACCGCCGTCCCAGAACACGGCGGGGCTCAGGGCGATGTAGCCCGTGAAAAAATCGGGCGTCTTCATCGCGGCGCCGAGCGTGAACAGGCCGCCCAGCGACGCGCCGGCCAGCGTGCGGTTGTCCTTGTCGCCGTGGTACTTCGATTCGATCAGCGGCGCGACTTCCTTTTCCAGGAAATTCAGGAACTGATCGCCTTTGCCCGAGCCCGGCACCATCAGCATCGACGTGTAGGTGTAATCGCGCACCCGGGCGCTGCCGTAATCCGTGCCGTCCGGGTAGGACAGGCCGACCATGATGAATTCCGGCGCCATCTTGTCGTACACCAGGTTGCCGTAGGCGCCGGCGAGCAGCGGCGTGTCCCAGTAGGCGTCCGTGAAATACAGGACCGGATACTTCTTGTCCGGATTCTTCCAATAGCTGTCCGGGTAGACGATGATCAGTTCGTGGGTCTGGCCGGTATAGGCCGACTTCACGGACACGATCTCCGTATTACCGAACACGAATTTCTTCGGCGTTGGATCGGCAAGGGCGGCGGACGACATGCCGAGGGACAGCAGCAGAACGAGGAGAGTTTTTTTCACGGACGCCCTTCGATGTGAGGTGGTTGTGCCGGCCGCGTGCCCAGCAGCGCCCACAACGAATAGACGCCGATGACGGTGCCGATCGGGAAGTTGAGCAGTCCGAGCACGCTGAACGCGATCGTGAACACGCGTCCCGTCGGCGACCCCTTCAGCAGCGCGATCCCGGCGATGGCTTCCGTGGCGAGCAGCAGCGCAAAGAACCCGGCCAGCACCGAGCCGAAGCCGAAGAAGAAGTTCACCACGGCGGCGTCGCCGCCGCCCGAGCCGGCGATGAAGTGGCCGATCCAGTTGGTGCCGAGTGCGAAGAGCAGCATCATGCTGGCGCCGAGCACGCCGATGACGATGTGCAGTGCGGCGGTAATGCGGGTGTGGATGTCCATAGGGCTCCGTTGATAAACCGGCTCAGTGTATGCCGTTTCCACACCGCATAAATACACACAAAATCACGGGGAGGGCGCCTTCAGCCGGAACGCGACATCCCGGTCGCGGTCGACCTCGAGCCAGCCGTCCTTGAACACGAGTTCCGCCACCTGGATGACCGTGCGCTGGTGCCAGCGCGCGTCCGTGGCCGCTTCCGGCTCGTTTTCCTGGTGGACGAAGTAGTAGATGAACGCGCGGTCGCCATCGACGACGACGTCCGCATGCTGTCCCTTGGCCCGGTCGGTGGCCTTGTGGCCCGGTTCGCCGAGGATGTAGCCGGGTTGCTCCGTCCACGTGCGCGCATCGTCGGAGCGCAGCACCATCAGGCCCTTCCACACGTCGACGACCATCCAGTAATAGCCCTTGAAGCGGAACACCTTCGGTCCCTCGCCCGTGGTCGGATTGACCGGCTGGTCGCTCACCTTCTTCCACGTGCGCAGGTCCTGGCTGTCGGCGGCCAGGATCTTGCTGCCGGCGCGCTCGTCCTTGTACCACATGCGGTAGCCCTGTCCGAGCTTGATGACGGTCGGGTCGATCATGCGGCCCGTGTCCAGCTTCACGGTGCCCTCGCACTTCCAGGTGGAGAGGTCGGTGCTGGTCAGGTGCTCGATGCGGCCGTCCGCCCCGGGACCGCCCCAGCGGTGGAAGATGCCCGGCACGATCGTGAGCCACATGTGGTACGTGCCGTTCTCATAGTAGATCTCGGGTGCCCAGAGCGTCACGTCCGTGCACGCCTTCGGGAATTCGGCCGTGCCCTGGTAGCGCCAGTGCACGCCGTCGTCGGAAGCGGCAATGCCGATGGGCGTGCCGTGCACCCATTCGACGTCCTTCGGATCGGGCAGCTTCATCGTCGCCCGGCGATTGGTATAAAACATCTTCCACAGTTTGGCGGCGCGGTCGTACACGATGGATACGTCCGCCGCGCCGTCGAACACGGGGTCGCGGTACACCGGTTTCGGTGCGACGTCGGCGGCGCTGGCCATCAGCGGTAGCGCAAGGGCCAGGGTGGCGAGGAATGATTTCATACGGTCTCCGGTGGATTCTTGGAATTTGATCAGAAGTTGATCGAGAGGGGCTTGCCCGCATACGTGACCGACTTCGTCGCGCCGGCCGGTTCGATGGCGGTCGCGTTCGCGCGGCCGACGACGACGATATTCAGCTTGCGCGTCCCGACCAGCCCCTTGAACGTGCCTTTGCGGGCGCCGATGGTCAGGGTCCTGGCCGCGTCGTTCCACACCAGGTCGTAGGTGGCGTACCGGCCCTTTTCGTAGTCGTACGTTTCGTTGTCGTCCTCGTAGACCGTGAACTTGCCGTCGGCGCCCGGATAGATGCGGATCTCCCAGGGCGCGTCCGGCCGCTCGGTCGCGTACTGGACGACGGGTCCCATCGGCACGATGGCGCCGGCACGCACGTACAGCGGGAAGACATCGAGCGGCACGTCTTTGGCGACGGTCGTGCCGCCCTGGAAGCGCTCGTGCGTCCAGAAGTCGTACCAGTCGGACCCGGCGGGCAGGTAGGTCTGCATCGTCGTATCCGGCTTGTCGGTCGGCTGTGCCTGCGCGGCCAGCTGCGACGGCGTGCGCCATGCGAGGCGCAGGCTGCGCTCCGACGTGGCGTTGTAATACTCGAGGGTGATCGGGAGGCTCTGGCCTCTTTTCAGGACCACTTTGGTACCGGCATAGCGCTTGCCGCCGTTTTTCCAGTCCTCGACGGCCAGCTTGCCGTCGACGAACAGGCGGTAGCCATCGTCGCCTTCCGCGCCCAGCTCGTACTCGCCGTCTTCCGGGGCCACGATGGCGCCCGTCCACCGTGCGGAAAAATTATCCAGGCTCGTCAGGCCGCCCGGCATGTCGGCCAGCGGCGGGCCGGGCCACTGGAAGTCGATCGTGGCGTCGACGGTCTTGCCCTGCGGTGTCTCGAAGTTGGTGCCCGCGAAGTATTGTCCGGCCAGGCCGGGCTTGCCGTCGGGCGTGCGCAGGGCGGTTGCGGGGACGGTCGCGGGCGGCGGCGGCTGGAAGCGGTACATCTGGCGCGTGACCGGATGGACGAGGAAGGACGGGCCGAACTGGAAGGCGTCGTTGATGTCGCGTACGCGCGGGTCGTCCGGGAAATCCATCGGCAGAGCGCGCATCAGCGTGTAGCCGTCATGCGTGACTTTCCCGGCCAGGCTGTAGGTGTAGGGCAGCAGGCGGTAGCGCAGGCGCACGGCGTCGTACAGTGCCTTGTACATCGCGGGATCCGACTGCTTGAACAGATAGGGCTCGCGCTCGATGTCGGTGCCGTGGATGCGCATGAGCGGATTGAAGGCAGCGTACTGCAGCCAGCGCGCGTACAGTTCGCGGTACGACGCATTCTTCTCGCCGCCGGGGAAGCCGCCGCCGATGAAGAAGCCGGCGGTATCCTGCGTCCAGTACGGGTTGCCCGTGATGGTGACGTTGACGCCGCCGTTGATCTGCTCGAGCAGCGTCTTCCAGCTGGCACGGGTGTCGCCCGACCACGAGGCCGCCGCCGTCCGTTGCGCGCCGGCCCAGGCCGAGCGCGTCAAGGTGAACACGCGCTTGTTGCTGGTCGCCCGTTGGCCCTCGTACGTGCCGAGCGTCGTCATCAGCGAGTACGGATTGAGGTAGCGGGCGAAGTCGCCCATGGCGTTGTTGCCGAGGCCCTTGATGTCGCGTTCGTTGTCGGCGGCGCTGTGCGCGGCCGTGCCGACTTCGACTTCGGTGCCGTCCATCCACAGCGCGTCCACGCCCACGTCGAGCAGGCCTTTCTTGACGTGCTTGAAGTAGATCTTGCGGCCCTCCGGGCTGTAGGCGTCGTAGATGCGCGCCTTCTTCGAGATCCAGTGCAGCGGCTCGAAGCGCAGCTTGTGTTCGTCGAGCTCGTGCGCCAGCGCGGTGTCGTTGCCGATCGACGGCCAGATCGACACCATCAGCTTCATGTGCATGTCGTGGATGGCCTTCGTCATGCCCTTCGGATCGGGGAACCGCTCGCGGTTCCACGTCATGCCGCTCCAGGTGCCGTCCTTGTCGCTGCCCCAGTACTGCCAGTCCTGCACGATGTAGTCGAGCGGGAACTGCTCCTTGCGGAAGGTGCGCGCCACCTCGACGAGACGCTCCTGCGTCTGGTAGCGTTCCTTGCTCATGAACAGGCCGAGCGCCTGCTTCGGGATCATCGGCGCGGCGCCGGTGAGGTCGCGGTAGCCGGCCACCACATCGTCCAGCGTGGCGCCCGCCATGAAGTAGTAATCGACGCCGCCCGGCGCGCTCTCGGCCCACAGCGACGCGCCGTCGGCGCTGTCGGTGAAGCGCATCTTCGAATACGTGTCCCACAGGATGCCGTAGCGCTCCGTCGACATCATGACTGGGATGACGATGCCGATGTTCGTCTGCACCAGCAGCAGGTCCTTGTTGCGGCGGTTGATGTCGCCTTCGCCCACGAAGCCGAAGCCGTAGATGCCTTCGCCGGGCTTGAGCGTGAACGTGTTGCGCGCTTCATAGGTCGGTGCGCCGGCCAGCTCGATTTTCTTCAGGGTCTGCGGCGCGCTGCGCTTTTCCTGCGTATAGACCTTGCCCTGCGCATCCTGGAACGTGATGGCGCCCGTCGACTTGTCGATGACGATGCGCAGCCGTTTGCTCTCCAGCGTGAGCGAGTCCGCGCCGTCGCGCGTCGTGAAGGGGATCGCCGCGGGCGGGTGCGTGACGACGATGCTCGGATGGCGCCAGAAGTTCTCGCCGAGCGTCGTGTTCACGCGCACCGTCGCCGGGCCGTAGAAAATCACGTTCTTGGTCACGCCGGCGACGCGGACCTGCACACCGTGCGCGATGGGCGCATACGAGAAGGACGACGTCGCCGCCGCGACCGGCAGCAGGTGGCCGTTGGCGTCGAGCCCGGCAAGCGGCGCCGCATGCGCGGTTCCGGCGAGGAGGGCGAGCAGCGTGAGCGCCGGCAGCGCGGTGTGTGTGTTCATGACATTCCTGGTCTGTAAATGGCGGGGATTAACGCGGGACGTTAGCAGAATAATTTGTGCGGCGATAATACTAATTTTTACGATATCGATAACGAAAACAATATCTCAACAAGTCTTGTACGTACCCCAAACCGTCGAGATAGCGCTATCATCCAGTGATCCCTATAACAACAAAGGAGACTTCATGAAAACCCTGTTGGCAGCCTGCGCCGTCGCGCTGAGCGTCGCCATCCCCGCGTGGGCACAGCAGAGTGCCGCGCAGGCGGGCGAACGCCACTTCGTGCTGGAAAACACGCAGATCATCCCCGTGCAATCGCAGTCCACGGGCAGGGCACACGAGCTGGTCGTCGTGCTGCCGTCCAGCTACGCGGCGCATCCGGAAAAGCGCTATCCCGTGCTGTACTACCTCGACGCATACTGGGACACGCCGTTGCTGACCGCCACCTACGGCAACCTGATCTACGATAACCAGGTTCCCGAGTTCATCATGGTGGGCCTGTCGTATCCGACGGGTGCCAACTACGACGTCGAGCGCCGCCGCGACTACACGATCACCGCCACGGATGCCGATTCCGGCAAGGCCGACGCCTTCCTCACCTTCATCACGAAGGAAGTCGCGCCGCTGATCGAAAGCCGCTTCCGCGCCGAGAAGACGGACCGCGTGATTTCCGGCAGCTCGCTGGGCGGCCTGTTCGCCATCGCGGCCGCGTACAAGGCGCCGGGCTTCTTCGCGGGCCACATCGCGATCAGCCCCGCGGCCGGCTGGGACCACGGCGCGCTCGGCAAGCTCGATGCCGCCTATGCGCGCGACCACAAGGCGCTGCCCGCGCGCATGTTCATCTCGCACGGCAGTATCGAATATCCCGCGTTCCGGCAGCCCATCGTCGCGTTCCAGAAGCAGCTGGGCAAACGCAACTACCAGGGACTCGACCTGCAGACGTGGACGATGGAAGGGCTCGACCACACCGGCGTGAAAGGCGACGGCTACGTGCGCGGCCTGATGTGGGTGTGGAAGCCGAAGAAGCCGGCCGGGCCGAGCGGGCTGACGAAGGCGATGCAGCAGCAGGGCGAGTAGGGCGCCGGTCAGCGTCCGCGAAAGTGCGACGCCTGCAGGAAGCGCAGGCCGGCGAGGACCTGGTCCACACGTTCGCCGGACAGCCGGCCGATGCGTGCTCCCAGCCGTGCTTTCGGGATCGCGGTGATCTGCGAAGGCAGGACGACGCTGCGTTTCTCGAGTCCGCCCTCGCCGGGTTCCAGCGGCACGCAACCCGGCTCGCTCGCCCGCCTGAGGTTCGTCGTCAGGGCGCAGACGATCACGGTGTCGATGCGCGAATGGTTGAACAGGTCGTCCTGCACCACGAGGTGCGGATGCGGATATCCGGGCACCGAGCCGCGTGTGCCGTCGGGCGCTACCCAGTAGAGCTCACCCCTGTCGATGCGCCGCGCGGGCGTGTGGTTGTCGTCCATGTGGTTTCCAATCTGTGGAATGATAGGATAGCGCTTTACGTACCATCCAGAGGAAGCCATGACCATATTCGCCATGCCCGTATTCGACGCGACCGTCATCTACGAAGGCAAGGAGCTGTTCAAGGGCCAGGGCGCCGCGCGCGGCTGGGCCGAGAAGCTGGCCAAGGAAATCGAGACCCCCGTCACCGTCGAGAAGATCGGCACGGGCTGGGCGCTGTGCGCGCAGCTCGACGGCGTCGATTGCCGCTGGGGCATCCTGGGCCAACGGCTGAAGCGACTGGATTGAATGCCGCGCTCACGGTGTCGCGAATCCTGCATGCGGGCTACGTGTTCGCATGCGGGGATACGCGCATCGCCTTCGACACCATCTTCGAAAACCCGTTCAGCCGCAACTGCCACGCGTTCCCGGACGTGCGCTTCGACGAAGCGCTGATCCGGCGCCAGCGCTTCGACGCGGTCTTCATCTCCCACTTCCACGACGACCACTGCTCGCTCGAGAGCCTGGACCTGCTGGACCGCGCGACGCCGCTGTACATCTACTGCCTGTTCGACGAGCTGTTCGACATGGTGCGCGCGCTCGGTTTCACGAACGTGCACGCGTTGCAGCTGGACGTGCCCGTGGACGTCGGCCCGTTCCAGGTCGTGCCGCGCGAAGCGATGGATGCCGAGGTCGACTCGATGTTCCAGGTCCGCGCTGCGGGTCTGAACGTACTGAACGTGGTCGACTCGTGGATCGACGATGCGGCGCTCGCACGCCTCGTCGCCGAGAAGCCGTGGGACCTCGTGCTGTTTCCGTTCCAGACCATGCGCGAGATCGAGGTGCTGGCCCCGACGCGCGCCGAGCCCGCGCCGCCCGCGCTGCCGGACGAATGGCTCGATCAGCTGCAGGCCCTGGACCCGCGTGTCGTCGTGCCGAGTTCCTGCCAGTTCCGGCTCGAACCCTGGTCGTGGTACAACCGCGCCTTCTTCCCGATCTCGTATGCCCGCTTCGCGCAGGAAGTGCAGGCGGTGCTGCCGCACGCGCGCGTCGTGCGCATGGATCCGTCGGTGTCGATGGTGCTGGATGCCGGCGGACTGCATCCCGCGCCGCCGCTGGACTGGGTCATCCCCGTCGGCGCGCAGGACGTCGACTACGTCTACGAAGGCAATGCGGATGCGCCGCCGACGGCCGACATCGCGCGCCATTTCCCCGCGCTGAACCCGGACCAGTGGACGCGCGTGCTGGACTTCTGCCGCGCCGGCCTGGTGGACCGGTACGCCGTGCTCGACGACGCGAGCGAGTATTTCGACAGCCCGCGCATCTGGCAGCTGTCGATCTACGATCACGCGGGCGGGGTCACGCGCTTCCGCTACCGGCTGTCGCCAGGCAGCGCGGATCCTGTCGACGATGGGCCGCTGGGCTGGACCACCGACATCCCCGCTGTGAAGTTGTACGCGGCGCTGGAGCTGGGCGAGTCGCTGACGTCGCTGTACATGCGCATCAACGATGCGGTGTTCGATGCAGACACGGAGCGCGACCTGGCACAGGTCGACGTCGTCGACGATCCGCTGATCCGCTGCCTGTTCAGCGAGGGTTTCGGTGCTTACCAGCGGGCGCAGTTGCGGCGGTTGCTTGGCCCGGCGGCTCCAGGTCCAGTTCCGACTGTTCCGGCGGATACGTGAGGCGTAAGCCCTCGACGTGGGCGAACGGCGTCAGCTTGTGCGGCTTGCGCTGGCGCGCATCGATGATGTCGTCGACGGGCACGCCGCGCACCAGTAACGCATCGGCGACGAGCGAGCGGTGGCAGCGCCACGGCACCGCTTCCGCGCACATCAGCGCGCAGGTCCGGGTCTGCGCGAGCTCGATGACCGCGTCCACGTTGGCCGCGAATTCGTCGGTCTGCATGTAGTCCGCGTAGCCGCGGAACGACGTGTTGCGCCAGCCGGCGTTCGGCGAGTCCTTGAGCGGGCGGCGCAGGCCGCCGAGGCCCTTCAGGTAACGGTATTCGATACCGGCATCGGCCAGCGACGCCGCGAGCTGGTCTTGCCCGAACTGCGGATTGTGGCGCGATTTCGGCACGGTGCGGATATCGAGCAGGCAGGCGATGCCGTTCTGCCAGAGCAGCCCGATGAACTCCTCGATCGTACGGTTCGAATGGCCGATGGTGCAGACGGGTGCGGGTGTCATGGCTTCATTCTGGCACGGCCGCGCGGGGCAGGGCGCCCGGTTCCTTACAGACTGAAACGTCTCTTACAGCGACCGAACAGAGCCTTTCAAACGTGCGCGCTAGCATGAAGTCATCCACTTCATTCGGGAGAATAAAAATGACTATCAAAATGACGGGCACCAAGCGCCCCCTCCTGCGCATCGCCGCCATCCTGGCCCTGAGCGCCGCCACCACATCCGCGTTCGCGCAGAGCGCCGAATACCGCCGCGGCTACGACGACGGCTACGCCGCGGGACTGCGCGAAGCCGGCGGCGGCCGCGGTGAAGGCCGCGGCTGGCGCATCTTCATCGAAGACGCCGAATACGGCACGCACTTCGCGTCCTGCGACGCACGCCGTGCCGTGCGCTATCAGGTCGAACGCAATCGCGGCACCGTCCGCGCCGACAACCAGCTGTGCGGCGACCCGGCGCGCGGGGAGCCGAAGCGGCTGCGCGTCGTGTATCGTTGCGGTGACAGCGAGGCAGTGCGCGTCGTTGCGCGTGAGAATGAGTCGGTCCGGCTGAGCTGCAGGCGCTAAGTGCGGATTGCGGGGGCTGCCGAGGTGGAAAACCACGGGCTGTCGCTGTCCACTGGGCCAACTTGAAGCCGACGGTTTCAAACGTGACATGACAGCCTGAGCCACCGTTTTTGATGATTTTTTGTTATTATTAATCATCGAAACGTCATCTCGCTGCCATGGCCCTCGTTATTCACCCTGATCGACGCTCGGCAGATCGACGTACCGATGGCGTCACCGCAAAAATCTTGCGCACCATGTTCGCCATGCGTCGTAGTTTCGGTAACGCCGCAGCGAAAAATCTACTCTTGCGCAATGGCCTCGAGGAGGCGCTGGTCGAGCGTGTGCTGGCCATTCCTGAGGAACGCCGCACGCAGCGACGTCGCACCGATGAAGCGCCGCCCGCGTCCGAGGACCAGCATCCAACGTCGAGCGACGATGACGGACCTGTCACGCTCGACGCGGCAGCGATGGCGATCCTGCACCGACTTCGCTTCGAAGCGGACACTGGCATGCACAGGATGAGGATCGCCGAGTGTCCCGTCGAATTGCAACGGTTCGACCTGATTCGACTGGATGACGACGGCAAGCCTGTGATCACTGCGAAAGGCCGGCAGGTGCTGAAGCATTTTGCCTGCGTGCGTGCGCTCAGCAGCGTTCAATGCGGCGCGGATGCACTCATGATGAGTGAGGAAATCCGGATCTGGCTGGAATCGAACATGTTTTTGCAGCGTATCGGTAACGACTACAAGATCACGGAACTCGGCACGCGTTGGCTCGAATTCAACCGGTCGATTTCGCAGAACCGGGCTGTTGGTGTGGGTTGTGGCGACAACCCATGCGCAACGAGTCCGGCATAGCCGACCTGGCGCTAATCTGCCGCCAGCGTCAGCGCAATCCCCATCTCCCGATACGGCCGCAACACTTCCTCGCCGGTCGCCGCCGGCACGACCATGCCGCTGATCTCCGACAGCCCGACAATGCGATACGGTGACGCGGTGGCCAGCTTCTCCGACGACGCCAGCACGATGGTTTCCGCCGCCGCATGGCACAGCGCCCGCTTGATGCACGCCTCTTCGTAATCGCCGGTGGCCAGCCCGCTCTCGGGATGCACGCTCGTCACGCCCATGAAATAGGTATCGGCGCGGATCTGCGCGATGGCTTCCAGGGTCGCCGCGCCCACGCCGACGGCCGAATGGCGGAACAGGCGGCCGCCGAGCATGATGACCTCGATGTCCGGATGGTCCATCAGTTCCATCGCGATGGACGGACTGTGCGTGACGACCGTCGCTCCCAGGCGCCGCGGCAGCGCGCGTACGAGTTGCGCGCACGTCGTGCCGCCGTCGACGAACACGACCTGGCCCGGCTGCACGAGCGCGGCGGCGGCGCGGCCGATGGCGGCCTTGTCGTCGGTGGCGATGTTGTGGCGCGTCGCGAAGTCCGCCAGCGCCGGGCTGGCGGGCAGGGCGCCGCCGTGCACGCGCTGCAGCAGGCCTTCCTTCGCCAGCTCGCGCAGGTCGCGCCGGACCGTGTCTTCCGAGACCCCGAGTTCCGCGCTCATCTTCGTCGCGACGATCTGGCCGTCGCGTCGTAACACCTCCATCAGATACTGCTTGCGCTGGCTCGTCAGCATGTCGTCCTTTCGCCGTACTTGACTTTGCACGATATTGCACGATAGTTTACACGAACTTCAACGACGGGAGAATATCGTGCAGGATCGTGTGGAAATCAGGCAGGTCGAGCTGTTGTCGGACGACTGGGGCATCCTGAAAAAGACGACGTTCGCGCTGCGCAGGGAGGACGGTGGCTGGGACGTGCAGACCCGGGAAACCTATGACCGGGGCAATGGCGCGACCTTGCTGCTCTACAACCGTGCCCGCCGTACCGTCGTGCTGACGCGCCAGTTCCGCCTGCCGGCCTATGTGAATGGCCACGACGGTTTCCTCGTCGAGGCGGCGGCCGGCCTGCTCGATGGCGCGCGTCCGGAAGAGCGCATCCGCGCCGAGGTCGAAGAGGAGACGGGCTACCGCGTCGGCCGGGTCACCCGCTTGTGGGACGCGTTCATGAGTCCCGGCAGCGTGACGGAGCGCCTGCACTTCTTCGTCGCGGAGTACGAGGCGCGCGACCGCGTGGGACCGGGCGGCGGCGTGGCGGAAGAGGGCGAGCGGCTGGACGTGCTGGAGCTGGACATCGACGCGGCGCTGGCCATGATCGGCACGGGCATCGTGGACGGCAAGACGATCATGCTGCTGCAGTACGCGCAACGTCACCTGTTCGCGCCACGCGGCATGATGATCCTGATCGCGGGCCCGTACCGGTCCGGCACGGATGGCGATCCGGACCGTATCGCGGCCAACGTCGCGGCGATGGAAGCGTGCGTGATGCCGCTGTACGAAGCGGGACACCTGCCCGTGCTGGGCGAATGGCTTGCGCTGCCGACGGTGCGCCTGGCCGGGTCGCAGGCGCCAGGGGATGCGATCTTCGACGCCGTGTTCCACCCGCATGCACAGCGCCTGCTGGAACGCTGCGACGCGGTGTTGCGCATCGGTGGCCCGTCCGACGGGGCAGACCTGATGGTGGCGACGGCGCGCAAGCTGGGCAAGCACGTGTACGCGGCGCTCGACGAGATTCCACCTGCGCTCAGCCTTGGTACAATCACATCACCATGAACAAGACTGCCATTTCCCTCGTGCTGGGCGCGACGCTGGTCGCTTCGCTGTCCGCCTGCAGCAGCAAGACGTCGGCCAACGAAGAGAACTTCGGGAACGCCGTCTCCCAATACTTCGACAAGAAGGGCGACCTGTGCCTGGATCCCATCAAATGGCCGGTCGATGTGTACGAGATCGATTTCCGCCAGCAGAAGCTGTACCCGGACAACGCCGCGGGCCAGATGTCGGCGCTGGAGTCGGTGGGCCTGGCGAAGGGCGAGGACGTGGAATTGCCCGGCACGTTTGTCGACGGCAAGCCGCTCGGGGCGAAGGTCAAGGTCAGGCGCTACACGATGACGGACGCCGCCAAGCCCTACCTGCACGCGAAGCCGGGCAAGCAGCCGCGCATCTGCTGGGGCCGCAAGTCGCTGAGCAAGGTGATCCGCTGGGCGGACCCGACGAAGGTGGACGACCACGAGGAATCCAGCGTGATCTACACGTACAAGTTGTCGAACGTGGCCGACTGGGCCCGGAAGCCGCAGGTCAAGGAAGCGTTCCCCGAGCTCGGTCGGAACGTCGACGGCGAGCGCTCGCAGAAGGAAAAGCTGTACGTCAAGCTGACGCCGAACGGCTGGGAAGCGTTCGGCCTGAACGACTAGCGGCGCAACTGCGCCAGGATGCCCAGCGCGCCCCGCGCCATCTTCCACGCCGACAGCGCCGACGTGGCGAGACCGGCCAGGCGCTTGCGGCGCATGAGGGCGAGCCCCAGCACGGCGCCGGCCGCACCCAGCACGAGCTTGCGGTTGGCGGCGACGTAGCCCACGACCGGATGTCCGGCCAGCGCATTCGACGGCCGCAGCGCTTTCAGTTCGTAGGCGAGGCCCACGCGCTGTTCGGCGCAGCGTTCGATCAGGGCCGCGCGGCGGGTGGCGAGGTCAGGCTTGTTCATCGGTTGCCTCCGCATGATGTTGGGCCAGGCCGTGGCGCAGGTAGTCGACGTCGTTGCGCAGTTCGGCCAGCGTGGCCGAGAGCAGCGGCGCTTCCGCGTTCATGCTGGCGCGGACCTTCATCAGGATGATGCCGGCCAGCGCGCCGAACAGGACGGCCATGCCGCCGACGGCCTGCAGGCGGTACGTGTCCCAGAAGATGGCGATGACGAAGAACGCCGCCAGCAGGAGGGCGCCGGCCGCGAGGAACACGGCCAGCAGGGTCCACGCGACATGGCCCAGCAGGCGGCGTGCGTCTTCCTGGAATTCGACCGCGGCCAGTTCCAGCCGCGTGCCCGCCATCGCGACGAGCGTCGCACCGATCCGGCCTGCCGCCGCGAAGACGCCCATTACTTACGGGCGATCAGCATGCCGATCACGACACCGACGGCGGTGCCCAGGCCGACGGCCTTCCACGGATTTTCCTTGACGTATTCGTCGGTGGCCTTGGCGGCGACCTTCGCTTTTTCGACGGCGACTTCCTCCAGGCGGACGATGTCTTCCTTGGCCTTGACCAGGGTGCGCTCGAACTTGGCCTTGGCGGCCTTGAACTCTTCGCCGGTCAGGTGGCCGCTGTGGCGCAGCCACGCTTCCGCGTCCTGGATGACGGTCTTCAGGTCGGACAGCAGCTGGTCGCGGGCGCCGGTCTGGGTCGGGATTTTTTCCATCATGGGGGAACCTCTCGTTATGAATTGATATGTGGACAATATTATCCTAATGCATAGTCTAGCGCGACGCCAGCAAACACGGCCGCACCCAACCAGTTGTTATGGTTGAAGGCGGCAAAACACTTCATGCGGTCGCGGCCGCGGATCAGGGTGTAGTGGTAGACGGCCATCCCCGCTGCAACAAGAATCCCCGCTACGAACCACCAGCGCAGGCCCAGCGACCAGCCGCACACGAGGTCGATGCCGAGCGTCGCCGCATAACACACCATGATCGCGGCCACGTCGTAGCGGCCGAACGTGATGGCGGACGTGCGGATGCCGATGACGAGGTCGTCGTCGCGGTCGACCATCGCATATTCGGTGTCGTAGGCCAGCGACCAGAACACGTTGGCGACCAGCAGCCACCACGCCACGGTCGGGACGTGGTTCTGCACGGCCGCGAAGGCCATCGGGATGCCGAAGCCGAACGCGATACCGAGGTAGGCCTGCGGCAGTGCGAAGAAGCGCTTGAAATACGGATAGCTGCCCGCGACGATCACGGCCACGACGGACAACTGCTTCGTCAGCGTGTTCAGCGGCAGGATCAGCAGGAACGAGACGATCGCGAGCACGGCCGCCACCATCAGCGCTTCCCAACCCTTGATGCGGCCGCTGGTCAGCGGGCGGTCGACGGTGCGCTTGACGTGGCGGTCGAAGTCGCGGTCGGCGTAGTCGTTGATCGCGCAGCCGCTTGACCGCATGAGCGCCGTGCCCACGATGAAGATGGCGAGG
Source organism: Massilia sp. PDC64 (assembly GCF_900101265.1). Lineage (GTDB taxonomy): Bacteria > Pseudomonadota > Gammaproteobacteria > Burkholderiales > Burkholderiaceae_D > Telluria. The sequence continues at coordinate 112,795 of NZ_FMZS01000014.1, read as the reverse complement.
ATCATCGGATCGGGATGGCCGTTCGATGCCATCCACAGGGCCCACAGCGTGGGCCACAGCAGCAGCAGGATGCCGATGGGCTTGTGGCCCCGGACCAGGCGGAAATAAAGCGCCAGCTTGTTCATGGTTCGTTCGAATTGAAAATCTGCAAGGTCAGGATTGTAGCCTGTCGGGGCGCGCCCGGCTGTACGGCGCAGGACGATACGAAGCGATCATGCGCACGTCGACGATGCACAAGGCATGGCGCACGTGCGCGCTTTACGATGCCGGCTTCGGGACAAGGAGAATGCATATGCGGTTCTTGACGATGGTGCTGGCAGCCGGAATCGGGCTTGGAAGCAGTGCGCTCGCGCAGGCTGGCGGGCAGGTGGAGCAGGGTGGGTGGACGGAGGCACGGTCGCTGCGCGAGCTCCCGGCCGGCATCCAGGCGCTGCTGGGCGTGGGACTCGGCATCGCGGGCATTGCCGACCGGGGCGGCGACTTCAATGAGACCGAGGCCAGCGACGACAGCATGCCGCGCCGCCGCTTCGTGCTCGGGGTCGTGAATGGCGGCACCGCCATGGTCGCGCTGGAGCAGGGCGGCCGCGTCTATGGCGTGCGCGCCGTCGAATTCAAGCTGGCCGGTACGACGTGGGATGCGGTGCGGTGCGCGCCGATGGCGTCGGTGCCGCTCCGGGGCACGGAACTGATCGGCGCCCTGTCCGGGAAACAGGCGGGGCCATGCGGCGGTGCTGGCATCCGGATGGGCGACACGGACGCAGCGCCCACCGTGGCCGCGCCGGTCTTGCCCGCGCGCGTCAGGCCGCGGCCTGGAGCGTGACCATCTCGACGCCGGGCAGCCCGCAATCGGCCACGGCCTTCACCACCGCATCGATGGCCGCGCGGCGCGTAAAACTCTTGCGCCACACGATCACGACGCGGCGCGACGGGGCCGGGTCCTTGAACGGGACGAAGGTCAGCATGCCGTTCGGATCCTTCATGTCCGGCACAGACGCACGCGGCAGCACGGTCAGGCCGATGCCGCTCGCGACCATGTGCCGGATCGTCTCCAGCGACGAGCCCTCGAACGTGCGCTGCATGCCGTTGCCTGGCGACGAAGAGAAGCGTGCCATCTCGGGGCAGACTTCGAGCACCTGGTCGCGGAAGCAGTGGCCGGTACCCAGCAGCAGCATCGTCTCGCTCTTGAGGTCCTCGGCCGCGATCTCGGTGCGCGTCGACCACGGGTGGTTCTTCGGCATCGCGACGACGAACGGTTCGTCGTACAGCGCCTGCACGGCCATGCCGTGTTCCGGCAGCGGCAGGGCCATGATCGCGGCGTCCAGCTCGCCCTGGCGCAGCAGGTCGAGCAGCTTGACGGTGAAATTCTCCTGCAGCACGAGCGGCATCTGCGGCACGTGCTCGATCAGGTTTTTCACGAGCGGCGGCAGCAGGTAAGGCCCCACCGTATAGATCACGCCCAGGCGCAGCGGCCCGGACAGCGGGTCCTTGTTCTGCTTGGCCAGTTCCTTGATGGCGGCCGTCTGTTCGAGCACGCGTTCGGCCTGGGCCACGATCTGCGCGCCCAGCGGCGTCACGGACACTTCCGAGCCGCCCCGTTCGAACAGCGTCACGCCGAGTTCGTCCTCCAGTTTCTTGATGGCGACGGACAGCGTGGGCTGGGCGACGAAGCAGGCTTCGGCCGCATGCCCGAAATGGCGGGCGCGTGCGACGGCGACGATGTATTTCAGTTCGGTCAGTGTCATGGGATCGGAGTGTTATTTACCGGCCGTGTTCTCGAAGACACGTTTGCCTGCCTTTTAAGCAGTCTGTCACTATTTTACCGGTAAAGCCATGGATATAATGGCCGGGCAGGCGATGTTGCCTTGCGTTAACAATGAGGCATCTCCTATGTCTTCGACCTTCGGCCCGGCGGAAGCCCAGGCCTATATGCACAAGCTGCTCACGGTGATGCACCAGCAGGGCGGCTCCGACCTGTTCATCTCGGCCGATTTCCCGCCCAGCATGAAGCACCAGGGCGCGATGAAACCCCTGAGCCAGCAGCGCCTGACGGGCGACATCACGCGCGCGCTGTCGCTCTCCCTGATGAACGAGCGGCAGCGGGCCGAGTTCGAGGCCGAGATGGAATGCAATTTCGCGATCTCCCTGCCGGGTGTGTGCCGCTTCCGCGTGAACGTGTTCGTGCAACAGCAGAGCGTGGGCATGGTCGTGCGAACCATTGCATCGGAAATCCCGAACTTCGAAAAACTCGACCTGCCCGAGGTGCTGAAAGACGTCGTGATGACGAAGCGGGGCCTCGTCCTCGTCGTCGGCGGCACGGGCTCCGGCAAGTCGACGACCTTGGCGGCGATGATCGATTACCGCAACAGCAACTCGGCGGGCCACATCATCACGGTCGAGGATCCCGTCGAATACGTGCACAAGAACAAGAACTGCCTCGTCACGCACCGCGAAGTGGGCGTCGACACGCTGTCGTGGCACAACGCGCTGAAGAACACGCTGCGCCAGGCGCCGGACGTGATCCTGATCGGCGAGATCCGCGACACGGAAACGATGGAACACGCGATCGCGTTCGCCGAAACGGGACACTTGTGCCTGGGGACGCTGCACGCGAACAACGCGAACCAGACGATGGACCGCATCATCAACTTCTTCCCGGAAGAGCGTCGCAACCAGTTGCTGATGGACTTGTCGTCGAACCTGCGCGCCATCGTCTCGCAACGCCTGATCCGCACGGAAGATGGGAAGGGGCGCAAGGCCGCCATCGAGATCCTGCTGAACACGCCGACGATCGGCGAGATGATCCTGAAAGGCAATTTCCAGAGCATCAAGGAGATCATGCACAAGTCGCGCGAGCTGGGCATGTGCACGTTCGACCAGGCGTTGTTCGAGCTCTACAACAAGGGCTACATCAGCTACGACGAAGCGATCCGCAACGCCGATTCCGCGAACGGCCTGCGCCTGCAGATCAAGTTGTCGGGAGAACGCAAGGCACCGGGCGAAGGCGGCGCGGCCAAGCCGGCCGAGCTGTCGATGCTCGTCGACGAGCCGGAAGAGGAACCGCCGGCGGCAAGTTAAAATGCACGCCATGCCTACCTTCGAACAAAAACTCTGCACCCGCGCCACCTTGCCGCAACGCATCGCCGACCTGCCGAAACCCGTCGTGCTGACGAACGGCGTGTTCGACATCCTGCACCGCGGCCACGTGACGTATCTCGCCCAGGCCCGCGAACTGGGCGCGTCGCTCGTCGTCGCCGTCAACACGGACGCGTCCGTGAAACGCCTGGGCAAGGGCGACGACCGCCCCCTGAACACGCTGGCCGACCGCATGGCCGTGCTGGCCGCGCTGGAATCCGTCAGCCTCGTCGTGGAATTCGACGAGGACACGGCGCTGGAAGTCGTCCAGGAAGCCCGCCCCGACATCTATGCCAAGGGCGGCGACTACGTCATGAGCGAGATCCCGGAAGGGAAGGAAGTGATCGCCTACGGCGGCAAGGCCGTCGCGATCGATTTCGCGCACGACCGCTCGACCACGAAACTCGTTGCGAAGATCCGGCAATACGGCGGCTGACGCCGTTCAAAACGGCTTCAGCACGGCCAGTGCCACCGCACACGCGACCAGCCCGAGCAGGACCGCGGGCGGGCGTCCGCCCGGCTTGCCCGTGACGGACACGTTCTCCGCGAGGCGGCGCAGTTCGCCGGACTGCACGCCGTGCAACGCCGACAGCGCGACGACGGCCAGCAGCTTGACCTTCAGCCACGCCGTCGCGAACAGCCCCGCATACAGGGCTGCGGCGAGTCCGCAGATCCATGCGAGTGCCAGCGCGGGCACCGTCACGCGGGCATCCCATTGCCTGCACCGGGACAGCAACCGCTTTTCGTCCGGCATCCGCGGCACGGGCAAATCCCGGTAGAGGCGCAGGACGTACGACTGCATCAGCAGGCCGCTCGTGAAGACGATGACGCCCACGACGTGCAGGGCTTTCAGCCACAGGTAGATCATCGCCGAAACTTCCTCAACACGAAAAACGTACCGAACGGAACGACGCTGGCGGCCAGCGCGGCGGCCGTCCACCGCGGCGGCCAGCCGTACAGGCTGCGCGCCTGCATCAGCGACCACACGTAGCCGAGGAACGCCACGCCGTGCAGCGGTCCGACGATCCTGACGAGGCCTGGTTCGCCCCACACATGTTTGACTGGCACGGCGACGAGGACGAGCAGCAACAGGGTCGTGCCCTCCGCCAGGGCGGCGACACGCAGGGTGCCGGGATACCGGCGTGGGAAATGTTCCATGGGATGTCCTGGTTGTATGACAGACGGGAATTTTCAGTGATAAAGTACGGCGGCGGTAGATGGCCTGATGACATCTTTTGATGGATTCCGGCCATTCTCGTCGACCCCATGAAAGACTTCCCATGCACCGCATCGCCATACTCGCGCCGCACGGCGTCATCCCGTTCGATCTCGCCATGCCGCTCGAGACGTTTGCCCGTGTCGTCGACCGCCACGGCAAGCCTGCGTACGACGTCCGGGTGGTCGGCGAGGACGTCGAGGTGCATGCCGGCCACTTCACGCTCAAGGCCGGCCCGACGATCGCCGACGGCATCGACGCCGACACGCTCGTCGTGCCGGGCGTCCACGATCCCGCGGCCGTATCGGACCGGGTCATCGCCTGGATTGCGGCGGCGGCGCGCCGTGGCGTGCGCATCGTGTCGATCTGCAGCGGCGCGTTCCTGCTCGCCGCGGCCGGGGTCCTGGAAGGCCGCCGCGCGACGACGCACTGGGCCGCGGTCGACGCGTTTGCCAAAGCCTGGCCCGGCATCACGGTGATGCCGAACGTGCTGTACGTCGCGGACGGCAACGTGTTCACGTCGGCCGGCGCGACGGCGGGCCTCGACCTGTGCCTGCACCTCATCCGGTGCGATCTCGGCAGCGCGGCCGCCGCCGACGCGGCCCGGCTCGCGCTCGTGCCGCTCGTGCGCGACGGCGGCCAAGCCCAGTTCGTGAAAGGCAGACCGCTACCCCGCGACGGCAGCCTGGCGCCGCTGGCGGAATGGGCGCGGACGCAGGCCATCGGCGAACTCAACGTCGCGATTCTCGCGCGCCGTGCCGGCGTCAGCGTGCGGACGCTCACGCGCCGGTTCCAGGCCGAATTGGGCGCGTCGCCGCAGAAATTCCTGCTGGCGCTGGCCATCGACCAGGCGAAGGCATTGCTCGAGTCGACGCGTCTGTCGGTCGATCACGTGTCGGACCGGTGCGGCTTCAATTCGCCGGTGACGTTCCGGACCGCCTTCACGCGGCTGGTGGGCGTGTCGCCCGGGCGCTACCGGAAATCGTTCGACGCCGCCTGAGGCGGTGTCAGGCGCCGCCCGCGTACCCGTTCTGGCGCCACGCCTCGTAGACGACGACGGCCACCGTGTTCGACAGGTTCAGGCTGCGGTTGCCCGGCATCATCGGCAGGCGGATGCGCTGGGCCGGCGGGAACGATTCGCGCAGGGCCGGATCCAGGCCGCGCGACTCCGCGCCGAACACGAACACGTCGCCCGGACGGAACGCGGCATCCGCGAACGGCGACGAGCCGTGCGTCGTCATGGCGAACATGCGCGCGGGGTCCGGCTGCGTGTCGGCCAGGAACGCGTCCCAGTTCTTGTGGACCTTCATCGTGGCGTAGTCGTGGTAGTCGAGGCCGGCGCGGCGCATCTTCGCATCGTCCAGCGGGAAGCCGAGCGGCTCGACCAGGTGCAGCTGCGCCCCCGTGTTCGCGCACAGGCGGATGACGTTGCCCGTGTTGGGCGGGATCTCGGGTTCGACCAGTACGACGTGAAACAAAATCAATCTCCTTGGGTTACGGGTGAGGGGGCGTGCGGGCGAATACAAAATTCGTCACGCGTGCCGCGCCAAACCGTTTAAAAGTGGCCGCCAGTTCGCCCAGCGTGTGGCCGCTCGTCATGACGTCGTCGACGAGGCCGACGTGGCGTCCTTCGACGAGGTCCGGGTCCTCCACGGCGAACGCGCCGCGCACGTTGCTCGCGCGCACGCTCGGGGCCACGCCCGACTGGGCCGGCGTGTCGAGCGTGCGCAGCGCCAGTGCCGGATGACATGCTACCCCGAGTGCCGCCGCCAGGGGCCGCGCGATTTCCAGCGCCTGGTTGAAGCCGCGTTCGACGAGCCGGCCCGGCCCCAGCGGGACCGGACACAGCAAATCCGGCAGCGGCAGGCCCGGCCGGGCCAGCACGGCGTCGCGGATCTGGCGCGCGAACCAGGGCGCGAGCGCGAGGCGGGCGCCGAATTTTAATTGAAGCACGAGCTGGTCGAGCGGAATCGCGTAATCGACGGCGGCGACGGTGGCGTCGAAGGCGGGTGGTGTGCTCAGGCACGTGCCGCAAATGTTTGCACCTTCACAAACGTCGTCCCCGCGCAGGCGGGGATCCAATGTCGCCTGCGCCGTCGGCAGCGCCAACTTAGGCTCCCGCCTGCGCGGGAGCGACGGTATTTGTGCTATCGGGTTTGCGCATTGCGCGCAGCGCATCCGCTGCACCGCCGCATATGCCTCGCGGCATGCATCGCACACGACATCGTCGCAGCCGCCCCCGCACAGGGCGCACGTCGACGGCATCAGCACGCGCAGCCAATGGCGCAGGGACAAATAACGGGTCGTCATCGCGATGTCTGCCCATCATGTACACTCCCGCCATTATCCCATTCGCCGCAGTCCCATCATGGTTTCACCCCAATCCCCTTCGAAGATGAGCGCCCCGATCGACCCGGTCCGCGTGCGCCAGCTGTTCGCCGACCCCGCCCGGGTCGCCCCGTCCGATTTCCTGCGGCGCGAGATCGCCGGCCGCATGTTCGACCGCCTCACGCTCGTCAAGACGTCGCCGCGCCAGGTGCTCGACGCCGGCTGCGGCACCGGTGTCGACATTGCCGAACTGCAGAAGCGCTACCCGGCCGCGCAGGTGCTCGGCCTGGACGCCGTGCCGGCCATGCTGGCGATCGCCGCGGCCGCCACCCAGTCGCCCCGGTCCCTGCTGAGCCGTTTGCTCCCGGCCAAGGCCGGCATCGATCTCGTTTGCGGCGACTTCGGTAACCTGCCGTTCGGCCCGAACTCGCTTGACCTGGTCTGGTCGAACCTGGCATTGCACTGGCATCCTCAACCGGATCGCGTGTTCGCCGAGTGGCGTCGCGTGCTGCGCGTGGATGGTTTGCTGATGTTCTCGAATTTCGGTCCGGACACGTTCCGCGAACTGCGTGCCGCGTTCGCGGCGATGGACGAGACCCCGCACACGCTGCCGTTCGTCGACATGCACGACTTCGGCGACCAGCTCGTGGAGGCGGGGTTCACGACACCCGTCATGGACATGGAACAGATCACGGTGACGTATGACACGGCCGACAAGCTGCTGGCCGACGTGCGCGCGTTCGGCGGCAACCCGCTGGCGACGCGCCGCCGCGGCCTCGTCGGCCGGGCGGCGTGGCAGCGCATGCGCGATGCGCTGGAAGCGGGGCGCCGCGCGGACGGCAAGCTGGGGCTGACGTTCGAAGTCATCTACGGCCACGCGTTCCGCCCGGCACCGAAAACGACGGCCGCGGGCGAGGCGATCGTACGGTTCCAGCCGCCCAAGCCACGGTAAGGTCCATGCATCCTGTATACGATCGCGGTAATTTTCCTTGAATAAAAATTACCGCTTTCAGTATAATCAAACACACTTTTTTCGACTGGATCAAAAAAGCGCTAAAAAATTAAGCATAAAGGCGTAGGGTCGAAGGTTGGAGCATCACCCGGGGATACAAGGCAGCGTATCGGGTATCCCCCGCAAGCAAGGTTTGAAGGCATCGTTCATCGAGGGTTCCAGACGGTTCCCGGCTGGACGGTGTCGAGTCCCGAAGCGTCCGCCGGCGCGACGGGAAGTGGTTGCGTTTAGTTTAAAAAGGATTTCAGAACGGAAGTTGTCTTCCGTGGCTTCCTCCATGGCCATCCATAGGAGGGTCGCTTCCGTTCTAGAAATTTCTCTTCTAAAGGTGGTTGGGGACAACATGACATATGCAAAACGATTCAAAGCGTTGATGCTCGGTCTCGCAGTTGCGGCCAGCATCCCGGCGATGGCGGCTACCGAGCCCGTCATTACCGGTCGTCCAGTGGAACATCAGCTCAACATGCAGCCGCCCGTGACGGGCATTGCAGCCTATATCTATAGCCTGCATAACTGGATGATGGTGGTCTGCCTGGTCATTTTCATCGGCGTGTTCGGCGTCATGTTTTATTCGGTGTTCAAGCACCGCAAGTCCCTCGGCCACAAACCGGCCACCTTCCACGAATCCACCACGGTCGAGATCGCCTGGACCGTCGTACCGTTCCTGATCGTCATCGGCATGGCCCTGCCGGCCACGCACGCCGTCGTGCAGATGAAGGACACCTCCAACCCGGACCTGACCATCAAGGTCACCGGCATGCAGTGGAAATGGGGTTACGACTACCTGAAGGGCGAGGGCGAAGGCATCTCGTTCCTGCAAAACCTGGCCACGCCGCGCACGCAGGTGGGCGAGCCCGGCATCGCACCGACCGAGAAGCGCACGGAGAACTACCTGCTCGAGGTCGACAATCCCGTCGTCGTCCCGGTCGGCAAGAAGGTCCGCCTCGTGCTGACCGCCAACGACGTGATCCACTCGTGGACCATCCCGGCCTTCGCCGTCAAGCAGGACGCCATCCCCGGCTTCGTGCGCGACACGTGGTTCAAGGCCGAGCAGGTGGGCACGTACCGCGGCAACTGCGTCGAGCTGTGCGGCAAGGAACACGCGTTCATGCCGATCGTCGTGAAAGTCGTCTCCGCCGAAGACTACACCGCATGGGTCAACGGCGAGAAGAAACGCATGGCCGCGCTGGCCGACGACCCGAACAAGGTCTGGACCATCGACGAGCTCAAGACGAAGGGCGAAAAAGTCTACGCGTCCAACTGCGTGGCCTGCCACCAGGCCAACGGCCAGGGCGTGCCGAGCGCGTTTGCCTCGCTGGTCGGTTCGCCGGTCGTACTCGGTCCCAAGGCCGAACAGATCGCCGTGCTGCTGAATGGCAAGCACAGCGGTAAGTATCCGTCGGCGATGCCGGCGTGGAAGCAGCTGTCGGATTCCGAGATCGCTTCCGTCATCACTTATACCCGCAACAACTGGACCAACAAGGCCGACGAGAACATCGTCCAGCCTTCCGAAGTCCTGGCTGCCCGCGGCAAATAAGGCAAAGACAAGCAACAAGCGTTTGGATTACAGGGACCGGGCCGTACCGCGTCACCGCACCACGGCCTTGCTGTCCCGCACGACTAGGATACTGACATGACTTCCAGCACTATCGATCACACTCACGATCATGGCCACGACCACGCGCACGACCATCCGGTCGGCGCGCGCCGCTGGCTTTTCGCCACCAACCACAAGGACATCGGCACGCTGTACATGTGGTTCGCGTTCATCATGCTGCTTTCGGGCGGCGTGCTGGCGCTGATGATCCGCACCGAGCTGTTCCAGCCCGGCCTGCAGTTCTTCCGTCCCGAATTCTTCAACCAGCTGACCACCATGCACGGCATCGTGATGGTGTTCGGCGCGATCATGCCGGCGTTCGTCGGCTTCGCCAACTGGATGATCCCGCTGCAGATCGGCGCGTCCGACATGGCGTTCGCCCGCATGAACAACTTCTCGTTCTGGCTGCTGCCGCCGGCCGCGATCCTGCTGGCCGCGTCGTTCTTCGTCCCGGGCGGCGCCACCGCCGCCGGCTGGACGCTGTACGCGCCGCTGTCGACGCAGATGGGCCCGGGCATGGACATGGCGATCTTCGCCCTGCACATCATGGGCGCGTCGTCGATCATGGGCTCGATCAACATCATCGTCACGATCCTGAACATGCGCGCACCGGGCCTGACCCTGATGAAGATGCCGATGTTCTGCTGGACCTGGCTGATCACCGCCTACCTGCTGATCGCCGTGATGCCCGTGCTGGCAGGCGCCATCACGATGACCCTGACCGACCGTCACTTCGGCACGTCGTTCTTCAACGCGGCCGGCGGGGGCGACCCGGTCATGTACCAGCACATCTTCTGGTTCTTCGGCCACCCGGAGGTCTACATCATGATCCTGCCGGCGTTCGGCATCGTCTCGCAGATCATCCCGGCCTTCGCCCGCAAGCCGCTGTTCGGCTACGCATCGATGGTGTACGCCACGGCCTCCATCGCGATCCTGTCGTTCATCGTGTGGGCGCACCACATGTTCACCACCGGCATGCCGGTGACGAGCCAGCTGTTCTTCATGTACGCGACGATGCTGATCGCCGTGCCGACCGGCGTGAAAGTCTTTAACTGGGTCGCCACGATGTGGAAGGGCTCGATGACGTTCGAGACTCCGATGCTGTTCGCCGTCGGCTTCATTTTCGTGTTCACGATGGGCGGCTTCACGGGCCTGATCCTGGCCGTGACCCCGATCGACATCCAGGTGCAGGACACCTATTACGTCGTCGCCCACTTCCACTACGTGCTGGTCGCCGGCTCGCTGTTCGCCCTGTTCGCCGGCTTCTACTACTGGGCACCGAAGTGGACCGGCCACATGTATCCGGAAGGCCGCGGCAAGACGCACTTCTGGCTGTCGCTGATCACCTTCAACATCACGTTCTTCCCGATGCACTTCCTGGGCCTGGCCGGCATGCCGCGTCGTTATGCCGACTACGCCGTGCAGTTCACGGACTTCAACCAGATCGTGTCGATCGGCGCGTTCGGCTTCGGCCTGTCGCAGGTGTACTTCCTGTTCTTCGTCGTGCTGCCGACCATCCGTGGCGGCAAGCCGGCCGAAGCGAAGCCGTGGGAAGGCGCCGAGGGCCTGGAGTGGACCGTGCCGAGCCCGGCGCCGTTCCACACCTTCGAAACGCCGCCGCTGGTGAAGTGAGAACGCGATGAACGTCGACCGTTCGCAGCAGATCAGGAAGAACAACCGGCGCACGGCCCTGTGGCTGGCCGGGCTCGCGCTGTTCTTCTTCGTCCTGCTGTTCGTCAAGCGCCTGTGGCTGAACTGAGGTTGTCATGCAAGCGGAAACGAATGCAGGCCGCCACGAGGACAGTGGCCGCCTGCGTCTGAATCGCACGACGCTGATCAAGCTGGTCGTCGTCGCCGGCATCATGTTCGGCTTCGGTTACGCGCTGGTGCCGATCTACCGCCAGGTGTGCGAGGCGCTCGGCATCAACGTGCTCACGCAAAAGGACGGCACGGTCGCGGCCCCGGTGAACAGCCAGGTCGACAAGACGCGCACGATCACCGTGGAACTGGACGGCAACGCCCAAGGCCCGTGGCGCTTCCGCCCGACGCAGCGCAGCATTGCCGTGCACCCGGGCGAGATGGCGACCGTCGTCTACGAAGTCGTGAACACGCAGGACCGCACGGTGAAGGCGCAGGCCATCCCGAGCTACGCGCCGCAGTCCGCGACGCCGCATTTTAAAAAGGTCGAGTGCTTCTGCTTCAAGGAGCAGATTTTGAAACCGCACGAGGCGCGCCAGATGCCGGTCGTGTTCTTCATCGACCCGGAGCTGCCGCGCGAAGTGAAGAACATCACGCTGTCGTACACGTTCTTTGAAATCGGTGGCGCCGTAGCGCAGAAATGACATGACCAGCGACGAGAAGCCGCCGATGAAAACCGCGTCGTTCGGCGCCACGATGAAGGCCGTGTTCTGGTCGTTCTTCGGCGTACGCAAGCGCCGCGACTACGAGCACGACGCGGCCAACCTGAACCCGATCCACGTGATCGTGGGCGGGCTGATCGGGGTGGCGCTGTTCATCGGCATCCTGGTGTTCATCGTGCGCATGGTCGTCGCAAAAAGTTAAAACACACAGCAATACGAAGGCAGGGAAGACCCCGGAATTCGAAACAATGCTTGATTGAGGAGATATACATGAGTTCGCCCCATTCCGCGCCGTACTATTTCATCCCCGGCCCATCGCGCTGGCCGATGGCTGCCGGCATCTCGATGCTGGTCACGATGGCCGGCGCTTCCGGCTGGGTCAACGGCACCGCCTGGGGACCCGGCGTGTGCACGGCCGGCATCGTCGCGATGCTGATCGTGCTGTACAACTGGTTCGGCGACGCCATCGGCGAGTCGGAATCCGGCAAGTACAGCGACCGCATCGACCTGTCCTACCGCTGGTCGATGAGCTGGTTCATCTTTTCCGAAGTGATGTTCTTCGGCGCCTTCTTCGGCGCGCTGTTCTACGCACGGGCGATCACGATGCCGTGGCTGTCCGACCTCGACCACAAGGTCATCTGGCCGGACTATTCGGGCCACTGGGGCAATATCGGCCCGGCCGGCACCGTGGAGCAGTTCAGCACCATGGGCCCGTTCCCGATCCCGACCATCAACACGGCACTGCTGCTGACCTCGGGCGTGACCCTGACCATCGCCCACCACGCGCTGCGCGCCGGCCACCGCGCCCGCACGGCGCTGTTCCTGTTCGCGACGATCCTGCTGGGCGCGATCTTCATGGGCTTCCAGGCGTACGAATACCACCACGCGTACAGCGAACTGAACCTGAAGCTGACCTCGGGCATCTACGGCTCGACGTTCTTCATGCTCACGGGCTTCCACGGCTTCCACGTGACGATGGGCGCGATCATGCTGTCCGTCGTGCTGTATCGCGTGCTGCGCGGCCACTTCACGCCGGAACATCACTTCGCGTTCGAAGGTGCGGCGTGGTACTGGCACTTCGTCGACGTCGTGTGGCTGGGTCTGTACGTCGTCGTGTACTGGCTGTAAGGCGAGCTATCAGGAACCACAAGAGACCGTCGTTCCCGCCCGCGCGGGAACGACGTTTCTTTTAGTGCAGTCCTTTCGGCTGAATCCACCCCATCTTGTACGAGAACAGCACCAACAGGAACAGCGTGATCGACAGCCCGACCCGCATCGCCAGCGCCTGCACGGTGCGGTTGCTGCGGCCCTTGTCGCGCATCAGGAAGAAGAGGGCGGAGGCGAGGCTGCCGATGATGAGCACGAAGGCGATGGCGACGACGGTTTTCATGGGCGGCCGGTAGAGAGTTGTTTGGGTTGTACGATCATTGTATGCGACTGCGCTTCCGTTTCAGAACCATTCCTTTCCTCGCGACGCTCGTGCTGGTCGCGGTCGGCATCCTGCTCGGTAACTGGCAGGTGCGCCGCGCGGCCGAGAAGACGGCGCTGCAAACTCGGCTCACGCAGCGGTCCGCGTTGCCGCCGCTCGTGCTGGACGGGAAGCCTCTCGATCCCGCCGCCGTCGAATATCGCCGTGTCATTGTGACCGGGGAATTCGTCCCCAACTGGCCGCTGTTCCTCGACAACCGGCCGTTCGAAGGCCGCACCGGATTCATTGTGCTGATGCCGTTTAAAATAGCGGGTGGCGCGGACGTCGTCCTCGTCGCGCGCGGCTGGGTGCCCCGCGATCCTGCGGTGCACGACCGCGTGCCGCAGGTGGCCACGCCGCCCGGCCGCACGACCATCGAAGGCCTGGCAGTGCTGCATCCGGCGCGCGTGATGGAACTCGGCAAGGCGCCGCCGCCCCGGCCCGGCGCCATCGTCCAGAACGTCGACCCGGCCGGTTTCGCCCAGGCGAGCGGCCTGCGCATGCTGCCCGTGCTCGTCGAGCAGACGAATGCCGACGGGTCCGGGCTCACCCGCAAATGGCCGGCCCCCGCCGTCGACGTCGACCGCAACAAGGGCTATGCATTCCAGTGGTATGCGCTGGCCGCGATGGCCTTTCTTTTTTTTGTGATAACAGGATTTCGAAGTGGAACCAAACAAGCTGGCTGAACCGGCAAACGACCCCAAGCGCGCCCGCAAGCGCGGCCGCTGGATGCTGTGGCTGGTGCTGCTCGTGTGCGCATCGCCGATGATCGCGTCTTATTTCACCTATTACGTCATCAAGCCCGAAAAGCGCAACAACTACGGCACCCTGATCGACCAGCGCGCCCACCCGGTGCCCGCGATGGCCACGACGACGCTGGACGGCCGCCCGCAGGCGCTGGAACAGTTCAAGGGCAAGTGGGTGTTGCTGATGGTCGGCTCGGGCGCATGCCCGGACGCATGCCAGAAGCAGTTGTTCGCGATGCGCCAGCTGCGCCTGATGCAAGGGAAGGAAGCCGACCGCATCGAGCGCGTCTGGCTCATCACCGACAAGGAACCGCTGGACACCTTGATCATCCGCGAATACGACGGCACCCACATGCTGCGTGCGGACGCTCCAACGGTCGCGTCCTGGCTGCCGGCCGACGCGGGCACGACGCCGGCCGACCACCTCTACATGATCGACCCGCTGGGCCACCTGATGATGCGCTTCCCGAAGGATCCGCAGCTGCAGGAAGTGCGCAAGGTGTACAAGGACATCAACAAGCTGTTGCGGGCATCGTCCGTCGGCTGATCGGGTAGCGCGCAATGGAAGTGTCGAACTTCATCCTGCTGGCCCTGACCGGCATCCTGGCGGCCAGCGTGCCGCTCGCGCTCGTGTGGACGGCGACGGGTACCCATAAATACCGCAAGCTGGCGTGGGTGATCGCGTTCTTCACGTTCGACCTGATCGTGTTCGGCGGTTTTACGCGCCTGACGGACTCGGGCCTCGGCTGCCCGGACTGGCCCGGCTGCTACGGCGAGGCGAACCCGTTCCTCGCGCACGAGCACATCGCCGCGGCCGAGGCGCTGATGCCCACCGGTCCCGTGACGAAAGTAAAAGCGTGGATCGAGATGATCCACCGCTTCCTCGCGATGGGCATCGGCTTCCTGATCATCGGCCTGATGGTGGCGTCGTGGCTGGAATGGCGCAAGGCACGGGCACGGGGCGCGCGGCCCGCGCACGGTCCCGCGCTGCCGACCCTGCTGTTCCTGTGGGTGTGCGTGCAGGGCGCGTTCGGCGCCTGGACCGTCACCCTGAAGCTGCAGCCGGTCATCGTCACCCTGCACCTGCTGTTCGGCCTGACCCTGCTGGCGCTGGCCGTCTGGCTGGCCGGGCGCGAGGACAACCTGCTGGCTCCGCCGCCGCCGGCTGCGCCGGCATCCGTATTGCGCAAGCTGCGTCCGCTGGCGTGGCTGTCCGGCGCCGTGCTGCTGGTCCAACTGGCCTTGGGCGGATGGGTGAGTACCAATTACGCGACACTGGCGTGCAGCGATTTCCCCCTTTGTAATGGACAAATTGTCCCAGAGATGGATTGGCAACATGGCTTCACCTTGTGGCGCGAACTGGGCAAGACGGCGGCCGGACACTACCTGCCGTTCTCCGCGCTGACGGCGATCCACTGGGTGCACCGCAACTTCGCGCTCGTCGTCGTCCTCGTACTGGGCTATACGGCGTGGCGTGCGTGGCGTCTGCCGGGCCTGCACGGGACGGCGCGCAACCTCGTGCTGGTGCTTGTCGCCCAGGCAACGACCGGCATCGCGACGGTGTTTTTGAACTTCCCGTTGCCGATCGCCGTCCTCCACAACGCGGGGGCGGCTGGCCTCGTCCTGCTGGTGACCATGCTAAACTACAAGGTACAGTATCAACTCGAGCTGGCGCTGCGCAGTCCACGACGTGAGGCGGCGACGTCCGCGAGCCACCCATGATTACGCAAACCGCCATCCACAAACCGCCCAGCCGCGTCGCCCAGTACTGGGCGCTGACCAAGCCGCGCGTCACGCAGCTGGCCGTCTTCTGCGCCGTGATCGGCATGTTCCTCGCCACCGATGGTTTCCCCGGCTGGCACGTGCTCGTCTGGGGCACGATCGGCATCTGGCTGCTGGCCGGTGCCGCATTCGCCGTCAACTGCCTGATCGAGGCGGAAGTCGACGCCCGCATGGCCCGCACGGCGCGCCGCGCCACCGCGATGGGCGAGCTGTCGACCACGCAGGTCCTGATCTTTTCCGCGATCATCGGCGGTGCCGGCATGGGCATCCTGTACACGATGATCAACCCGCTGACGATGTGGCTGACGTTCGTCACCTTCGTCGGCTATGCGCTGATCTACACGATCCTGCTGAAGCCGAACACGCCGCAGAACATCGTCATCGGCGGCCTGTCGGGCGCGATGCCGCCGGCCCTCGGCTGGGCCGCCGTCGCGAACTCGGTGCCGATGGAAGCCTGGCTGCTCGTGCTGATCATCTTCGTCTGGACCCCGCCGCATTTCTGGGCATTGGCCATGTACCGCCGCGACGACTACGTGCGTTCCGGCCTGCCGATGCTGCCCGTCACGCACGGCATGAAGTACACGGGCCAGCAGGTGTGGCTGTATTCCGTCGCGCTGGCGGCATGCACCCTGTTCCCGTTCGCCGTCGGCATGAGCGGCGTCGTGTACCTGGCGGCCGCCATCGTCCTGAACGCGATCTTCTTGCGCTACGGCTGGATGATCCACAAGCACTACAGCGACCAGGTCGCGCGCAAGGCCTTCGCCTGGTCCATCGTCTACCTGTCGCTGCTGTTCGCGGCGCTGCTCGTCGACCACTACGTGAAACACTACCTGCCTTTCTGATGATGAAAAAACTGCTGCCCGTCCTTGTCGCCGCCTGCGCGCTGACCGTTTCCCTCGCCGCATGCGACAAACTGCCGGGCAAGCAGAAGGAATCGTTCCAGAACACGGACGTCACGGGCCTCGATTACGCGAAGGGCTTCGCGCTGACCGACCACACGGGCAAGCCGCGCACCCTGGCCGACTTCAAGGGCAAGGCCGTCGTCGTCTTCTTCGGCTACACGCAATGCCCGGACGTGTGCCCGACCACGATGGCGGAAATGGCGTCCGTGATGCAGAAGCTGGGGCCGCTGGCCGACCAGGTGCAGGTGCTGTTCATCACCCTCGACCCCGAGCGCGACACGCAGGAACTGCTGGCCAACTACGTGCCCGCGTTCGACAAGCGCTTCCTCGGCCTGCGCGGCACGCCCGAGCAGACGGCGAAGACGGCCAAGGAATTCAAGGTGTTCTACTCGAAGGTGCCGGGCACGGACCCGGGCAGCTACACGATCGACCACACGGCCGGCAGCTATGTCTTCGACCGCGACGGCCGCCTGCGCCTGTTCATCCGCCATGGCCAGGGTCCCGATCCTATCGTGCACGACCTCCGTCAGTTATTATCCTGACATCGTAAACATCGATGATCAGGTTTAATGGACAAACGCCCAGGTAGAAACTACACGCGCGCCGGCGCCGTCATCCTGCTGACGCTCGGCTGTCTCTACGTTCTGCAACCCTTCCTGGCCGCGATCCTGTTCGCGGCCGCCGTCGTCATCTCGTCCTGGCCCCTGTACCAGCGCCTGCTGCTGCGCCTGAACGGCCGGCGCACGATCGCCGCGCTGACGATGACCCTCTCCCTCACGCTGCTCGTGATCATCCCGCTGGCGCTCGTCGCCTACAACCTCGCGGACAACGTCGCGTCGTCGTTCGACCAGATCCGCGCCGCGCTGAACCACGGCGAACTGCTGCCGCCCGCGTGGATCCGCGACATCCCGCTCGTCGGCGACCAGCTCGACAACTACCTGCGCCAACTGGTCGCCAGCCGCGACCGCATGATGGAACTGGCGCGCCGCATGGTCGAACCGGCCCGCCACGCGCTGCTGTCCGGCGGGATCATGCTGGGGGCCGGCGTCGCGCAGATGAGCCTCGCCGCCTTCGTCAGCTTCTTCTTTTACCGCGACGGCGAAGCGCTGATGGCCGTCATCAGGGCCGCCATGCACCGCATCATGGACGAGGAGGCGGAAGCCGTCGCGGACATCGTCAGCCAGACCGTGCGCGGCGTGATGTACGGCCTGCTCGGCACGGCGCTGGCGCAGGCGCTCGTCGCGGCGCTGGGCTTCGCCATCGCGGGCGTGCCCGCGGTGCCGCTGCTGTCCGTGCTCGTGTTCGTGTCGTCGCTGATTCCCGTCGGACCGCCGGTCGTGTGGGGCGGGGCGGCCGTGTGGCTGTTCGCGCAGGGCGAGACCGGGTGGGCCATCTTCATGCTCGTGTGGGGCTTCTTCCTGATCAGCGGCGTCGACAACGTCGTGCGCCCGATGCTGATCAGCCGCGGCTCCAGCCTGCCGTTCCTGCTGACCTTGTTAGGCGTGCTGGGCGGCGTGATCGCGTTCGGCTTCGTCGGCCTGTTCATCGGCCCGACCCTGCTCGCGGTGGGGTACTCGCTGATGAGCGGGTGGACGCATACGAAGGATCCGATCGTCAAGCAGAACGGCAACGGCGTCTGATGTGATATTTCGTTAGTTTCATTGGTAATTAATGGACTATTAACGTTCGTCTCCTGCACGCACAATTGTTCGACCCACTACGGTCACCGAGCCGCTCTCATGCAGGCGATGGAAAGCCGGCGGGACCTTTCGAACAAAAACGGAGACGACGATGCATTTGAAAAAAACGCTGGCCCTGACGCTGGGCCTGCTGTTCTCGCTGGGCGCGCACGCCGAGACTTACCGCTGGGACAACGTTGCAATGGGCAGCGGCGGTTTTGTCAGCGGTATCATCCCAAGTAAACTCGAGCGCGGCGTGATCTACGCCCGCACCGACGTGGGCGGTTCTTACCGCTGGGATGGCCAGAACGGACGCTGGATCCCGCTGACGGACTGGATCAGCGAGAGCGATACCGGCCTGATGGGCGTCGAGTCGATCGCGGTCGACCCGCGCAACGCGGGCACCGTCTACATGCTGGCGGGCACCAGCTACTTCAGCAACGGCAAGACCGTGATCATGCGTTCGACCGATTACGGCAATCATTTTGACCTGATCGATGTGACGGCCCAGTTCAAGGCCCACGGCAACGGCATGGGCCGCGGGAATGGCGAACGGCTGCAGGTCGACCCGGGCTCGAGCAACGTCCTGTTCGTCGGCACCCGCGACAACGGCCTGTTCAAGAGCGTCGATTCAGGCTCGACCTGGACCCACGTGGACGGGCTGAACGTGGCCTCGACGCCCAATGGCAACGGCATCAGTTTCGTGCTGCTCGACCCGACCAGCGTCAGCGGCGGGACGGCCAAGCGCATCTTCGTCGGCGTGTCGCGTTACGGCTTGGTGGGCCCGAACCTGTACATGAGCAAGGATGGCGGCCTCACCTTCGCCCCGGTCGCGGGTGCGCCGGCAAACCTGATGCCGCAGCGCGCGGCATTGACGAACAAGGGCCGCCTGTACCTGACCTACGCCAACGGCGCCGGACCGCACGGCCAGAACGACAGCGAACCGATGACCACGGGCCAGGTCTGGGAATACAACACCGTCGGCGGCGCCTGGACCAATATCACGCCGGCCGGCATGACCAATGCGTTCGCCGGCATCAGCGTCGATCCGGGCAATCCGAAGCACCTGATCGCGTCGACCACCAACATGTACCGGCTGCAGCACAGGAACCCGGACGGTTATGGCGACCACATCTTCACCTCCTACGACGCGGGCCGCTCCTGGGTCGACCTGATGCAACGCGGCATGGAGATCGACCCGAACGGTATCGACTGGGTCAAGGAATCGTCGATCCACTGGGCCGGCGACGTCGAGTTCGACCCGTTCGATCCGAAGACCGCGTGGGTGATCTCGGGTAACGGCGTGTTCAGGACGACCGATCTCGACGCGCCTACGAGCGTCTGGAAGTTCGACGTGAAAGGCATGGAAGAGACCGGTTCGTTCGCCGGCGAGGCGATCCCGGGCGGGCCGTTCGTGTCCGTCATCGGCGACTACGACGGCTTTACCCAACCCGATCCGTCCCAGTACGTTCTGCGCCACAACCCGTCCATGGGCACGACGACCGGCCTGGCCGTGGCACCGCTGGCGACACACGTGATGGCGCGGGTCGGCAACGCCATGTACATCTCGACCAATACGGGCGCGAGCTGGCAACAGGCGCCGACCATGAACGGCAAGTACGGCAACATGGCGCTGTCGGCCGACGGCTACGTGCTGCTGCACAGCCCGCAAGGCTCGACCACCACCTACCGTTCGACCGACTTCGGCGCGAACTGGACGCCAGTGGCGGGCCTGGCCGTGAAGGACGCCTACCCTGTCGCCGACAGGGTCAACCCGGCCAAGTTCTATGCCTACGATCCGGCGACCGGCAAGATGTTCGTCAGCACCGACGGCGGCGTGTCGTTCAACGCCACGGCCACCCTGCCGGCCGGCGGCAACAGCCTTGTGCGCGCCACGCCCGGCATCGAGGGCGATGTGTGGGCCTGCGTGGGTTCGAAGGGCCTCTCCCATTCGACCGATTCGGGCGCCACGTTCACCCGCGTTGGCGAGATCAGTTCCTGCGGCACCATGGGCCTGGGCAAGGAGGCGCCTGGGGCCAGCTATCCGACCCTCTACATGTGGGGTACGGTGGGCACGTCGCGCGGCCTGTTGCGCTCGATCGACAAGGGCGCCCACTGGGACCGCGTCAACGACGACGCCCATCAGTACGGCGGCACGCTCGGACGCTATGTCACTGGCGACATGAACACGTACGGCCTGGTCTACATGAGCACCAATGGCCGCGGCATCGCCTACGGCAAGATCGATCCGACCGGCAACGTCCAGGTGGTGCCGCAAGTGCCCGTCAAGCCGGCGCCCACCGCCGTGTGCAAGTACGAACTCAGCAACGTCTGGTGGGGTGGCGGCATCGCCACCGTCTCGATCACCAACCAGGGCACGGAGACGCTGCATGGCTGGCAGGTGTCCTGGACCTATAGCGACGGCACGTATGTATCGGGCAACGCGTGGAACGGGCTTGTGACCGGCAGCGCGCCGACGTTCACCGGTTCCGACGGCGGCGGCTGGAACAAGGACATCGCGCCGGGCGGCACGGCCGCATTCGGCTTCGTCTTCGCAGGCCAGGACGCGCTGAACGCGAATGTCCCGCAAGTGACCGGCGACATCTGCAAATAACGAACCCTGACACAGCAAAGGTATCCCATGAAAAAGACTCTGTTAGCACTGATCGCCGGCGCCAGCCTGATGCTGGCCGGCGCCGCCAATGCAGGTGTCGTCGGCTTCGAGAGCGTGGCCACCGACGGCGACTTCGCCAGCCTGAGCGACATCAATCCGTACGCCGGCTTCACCTTCAGCGACGACTGGTATGCCGGCGACACCGGCATCGACGGCTACGGCAACGGCGCCCACGGCGGCACGCATTTCGCCGTGAACGGCTTCGGCTCCGATGGCGCCACCATCGGCAGCGCCACGCCGTTCAATTTTGCCGGCGCATGGTTCGCGGCGCCGGATGGTGCCGCGGACAAGGCGTCGTGGATCGCCATCTCCGCCTATGACGCCGGCAACAACCTCATCGGCACGACCGGTCCGGTCGCGATCGGGAGCAGCTACGTGTGGGCAGCCGCGGCATTCGACAACGTGTCCTCGCTGACCATCACGCGCGACACCGGCTGGTTCGTCATGGACGACTTCACCACGGCCGCTTCCGTTCCCCCCAGCGGCACGGTGCCCGAGCCGGCCAGCCCGTTGGTGCTCGGGTTGGGCGCGTTCGCCCTGATCCTGGGCCGCGCGCGCCGCCGCAAGGCGCGTGGCTCGGCCGCCTGACGTACGTCGTCAGGCCGGCTGGGCGCGCCGGTTCCACAGATGGCCGCCCAGCACGGCGAACACGCCGAGTCCCGTCCATGCGAGGCTCGATGCGAGCGTCGCGTTGCCGTGGAAGCCGACGATGTCCGCCCACGCGCCGCGGCTCACGTTGACGCTCACGTAGAGCGCGAACAGGAACAGCGCGAGGAAGGTGCGCGACGTGCCGCTCGTGCGGCCGGAAAAGCTCGCGAGGCCGGCCAGCGCGAACACGCCGCACGACAGCGCCACGGCGCGCACCGGGTCGGCGACGGCCAGGTGCAGTATCGCGACGCCCGTGAACATCAGCCCGAGCACGAGGCCGGCCAGGAACTGGCGCCAGTAGCGGCGCGCCGCTCCGCCCGGGACGGCCGCGCCCATGCCCGCCAGCGCGGCGTCGCCGTCGCGCGTGGACAGATCGCTCACGAGGACGCCCCAGTACGCGACGCACACGAGCGTGAACGGCGCCAGCGCCTCCACGCCGAGTACCAGCGCGGGCACCTGGACCGCCAGCAGCAGCGCGATCGCGGACGGCGAGGCAGCCAGGGTCAGTGCGACGTCGGCCAACGCCTGGCCCCCGATGCCGGGCACGCGGGCGGCGAGGCCGAACAGCGGATCGACGAGGCGGGCGAGAGGACGCAGCCACCCGTCGATAACGGCCAGCGGCGTGCGCCGGGCGCGTGCCTTGCCGGGCCTGACGCGGTCCGGCGAAAAGCGGTGGAACAGCGGCAGCGCGAGCAGCAGCGGCACCAGTGCCGGCAGCGCCGTCAGGCACCGCGCGCCGGCGATGGGCGCCGTCCACACCCACGTGGGCAGCGTCAGCGCCGCCTTGCTTCGATCGAAATCGGCGATCCCGAGCATCAGGCTGTCGTTGATGTCGACGTGGGCCCCGAGGGCCGTGATGACGGCGCTCGTCCCCGTGAAGTCGAACGGGATGACGACAGGTGCGTGGCCTTCCGTCACGGCGGGCAGCAGCGCCATCTGGCCGACCCAGACGAAGAAGTACAGCAGGTCTCCCTTCTTGCCCATCAGCGGCGCCCAGGCGTCGGACAGGGTCGCGCAGCTGGCCGTGAACAGGATCATCGGACCCAGCACGAGCGCATAGGTCTGCAGGTAGACGAGCGGCTCGATCGGCCCGTCGCCGCGCACGGCGTGGCACAGCAGCACGGTGGCCATGAAGGCGCCGACGAGCGCCGCCAGGTACAGGACGCCGCCGCACCAGCGCGCGACGACGAACAGGGCGCCGCCATTGGCGCTCGCGCCGATCACGGATCCGGTACCGCTGCGCAGGTCTTCCGCCACGCGGCCGCGCAGCAAATAAAAGCCGGCCAGCGTCAGCAGCAAGGTCGCCAGTGCCGCGCTGCCCAGCGCCATCGCGGAACTCGTGTACAGCACGCGCGCGCCGCGCACCGAGATCAGGGTCTGGCCATCGGCCGGGTCGGAAATCATCATCCAGCTGAGCGCCACGACGGCGAGCAGCGTGACGAGCGTGGACAGCCGGCGCAGCCGCACGCGCGCTTCCAGCAGCGCCAGCGTGCGGATGGCGGCCAGGGTCGCGTTCATGCCGCTTCCTTCACGGCGTAGCGCTGCGCCATCAGCGCTTCTTCCAGGCTCGGCTCGCACGGTTGCGCGCCGGCGCAGGGCCGCGTCGGATGGGCGATGCGCAGGCTCACCCGCTCGCCCTGGCGCAGCGCCTGCAGCACGTGCGTCGTCGAACGCAGCATCTCGTATTCGTCCGCGGCGACGCTGGCCGACCATACCTGGCCGCGTGCCCGTCCGAGGATGGCGTCCGGCGTGGCGCACGCGACGAGGCGGCTGCTGCGCATGATCGCCAGCTGGCCCGCGATGCTCTCGACGTCGGACACGATGTGCGTGGAGATGATGACGAGTTTATGAAAACCCAGGTCGGCCAGCAGGTTGCGGAAGCGCAGGCGCTCTTCCGGATCGAGGCCGGCCGTCGGCTCGTCGACGACGAGGATGTCCGGATCGTTCAGCAGCGCCTGCGCGATGCCGAGGCGGCGCAGCATGCCGCCCGAGAACGTGCTGGCCATGCGGTGCGCCTGGTCGTGCAGGTTGACGAGTTCCAGCAGGCGGCGGATGCGGGCCGGGTCGCGCACGCCCTTCAGGGCCGCGAAATAGCGCATGAATTCGAGCGCCGTCACGTTGCGGTAGACGCCGAAGTCCTGCGGCAGATAGCCCAGCCGGTTGCGGATCGCGTCGGGCCTGGCGACGACGTCGGTGCCGTCGAACAGGATGCGGCCGCCGCTCGGTTTCGTGAGCGTGGCGATCATCTGCATCAGCGTCGTCTTGCCGGCGCCGTTGTGGCCGATCAGGCCGACGACGCCCGGCTCGAGACGCAGCGAGACGTCGGCGACGGCCGTGACGTGCTTGCCGAAGGTCTTGGTGACGTTGTGCAGTTCCAGCATGGCGGGCTTTCTACAGTGGCGACGAATGTCACTGTAGACCTGGCCGGATCACCGTGCGCCGGCCGTGCGATGGAATGCGTTTTCGACGGTATGAGCGGTCGTCCACCGTGCCCGCAGCCGCATGAACGGCGTCTCCACGCAGCGGTACAGCACCCAGCCGCCGGCGATGCCCGCGCCCATGACCACGGCGACGGTCGCCGGCGCGTTCGCATCGATGTGCAGGCGCTCGATGTGCGGTCGCAGCGCCATGAAGACGGGCTTGTGCACGAGGTAGACGGCGTACGACCACAGCGCCAGCTGCGATGCGCCGGGGAGGTCGATGCGGTTCAGGATGCAGGCCGGGGACAGCGCCGCGCAGGTCAGCAGCGCAAAGCTTATCGCCAGCAGCGAAAAGCCGAACGTGGACGTGACAAGTGTCGCCGGCCAGTCGAGGTGGATGCACGTCAGGCTGCCGACGCTCGCCGCGACGCCCGCCGCGCACAGACCGTTCGCATGGCGCAGCAGGCGTGCGAACGCGTGCGGATGGAAGTTGCGCAGCAGGGCGATGGCGACGCCGGGCAGCAGTTCGTCGGCGCGGCAAAAGCTCGAATAATAGACCTCGGCCATGAACGCGTCGTGTCCGTGCAGCGCGTATGCCGCGGCGCGCGTGGCCATGCCCGCGACGATACCGCCCGCCAGCAGGCCCCACGCGAGCCGCACGGGAAAGCCGATGCGCGCCAGCGCCAGCACGACGAGGGGCAGCAGCAGGTAGAACTGCTCTTCGATGCACAGCGACCAGGAATGCGTGAACGTCTGGCCGTAGGCGAGGCCGAAGTTCTGCGTGAACGTGAGGAAGCGCCACGGCGCCGCCATGCTCGAACCGCCGAGAGGCGGGCCGGGGAACAGCCAGTACACGGCCAGCACGACGTAGTAATTGGGCAGTGTGCGCAACAGGCGGCGCACGAAGAAGGCCTTCAGCGACAGCGGCTCGCCGCGCGCGGCCGGTGCCAGCAGCTGGTTGCCGATCAGGTAGCCGGAGAGCACGAAGAACAGGTCGACGCCGGCCCAGCCGACCTTGCCGACGACGCCGAACGTGGGCGCGTGGCTGACGAAGCCCATGTAGTGGCTCATCAGGACGAGCAGGATGGCGGTGGCGCGCAGCAGGTCGAGGCCGCGCAGGCGGGACGTCAAAGCAGATTGGGTCATGGATGCGTATGAAGAGTCAGTGCCTGCGTCAGCGCCGGCATGTAGGTGCGGCTCGCGCGCAGCAGGGTGCCGTCGCGCAGGCGCAGCAAGGCGTCGCGGTTCGTCAGCGCGCGCAGTTCGGCGACGACGTCCAGGCGCACGATGCTCGATCGGTGCACGCGCTGGAACTGTGCCGGATCGAGGCGGCGTGCGAGTGCCTGCAGCGGTTCGCGCACGAGGTATGTCCTGCCGCCCGCGTGCAGGGTCGCGTAGTCGCCGTCGGCCTCGATGCGCTCGACGTCGGCCGCGTCGACGATGACCGTGCGGGTGCCCACGCGCACCGTGAAGCTGCGTGTCCACGCGGCCGGCGCGGCGGGGCGCAGATGCGCAAAGGCCGTGCGGGCGCGGTCCAGCGCGTCGTCCAGGCGGTCGTCGTCCACGGGTTTCAGCAGGTAGTCGAGGGCGGCGAGGTCGAAGGCGCGCACGGCGAAGGTGTCGTGGGCCGTGAGCAGGATCGCCAGCGGGCGCTCGGCGCGGGGCAGGGAGGCCAGCATGTCGAGGCCGTTCTTGCCGGGCATCTCGACGTCCACGAACACGAGGTCGGGCCGGATGGTTGCGAGGCCGGCGGCGGCCGTGTCGCCGTCGCCGTATTCCGCCACCAGCTGCAAGTCCGCGTGGCGCGCCAGTCGCGCCTTCACGGCGAGACGGGCCAGCGGTTCGTCGTCCACGATCGCGACGCGCATCATGCGGCTACCCGCAGAGGCAACGTCAACGACACGTGGAAGCGGCCGTCGTCGCGCCAGCCCGCATCGACCCGCTGCGCGTCGCCGTACAGATGGCGCAGCCGGTTCGCGACGTTGGCGAGGCCGATGCCGCCACCGGTTTGCGCCGGCCGGGCGCCGTCGTTGCGCACGTCCACGCACAGCCGATCGTCCGCGCGGTCGACGCGG
Source organism: Massilia sp. PDC64 (assembly GCF_900101265.1). Taxonomy (GTDB): domain Bacteria; phylum Pseudomonadota; class Gammaproteobacteria; order Burkholderiales; family Burkholderiaceae_D; genus Telluria. The sequence continues at coordinate 86,756 of NZ_FMZS01000014.1, read as the reverse complement.
ATGTCGATGCGACCTGGCGCGGCCAGCGGCGCGATGCCGTGGCGGACCGCGTTCTCGACGAGCGGCTGCAGCATCAGGTAGGGCACGGCGGCGTCGAGCAGGTCGGGCCCCGCGTGCATCGCCAGCTGCAGGCGCTCGCCCAGGCGGGCTTTTTCGATGTCGAGATAGGCTTCCGTCAGCGCCAGTTCCTCGGCCAGCGTGTGTTCATGGCGGCCGTCGTGCGCCAGTGTCGCGCGCAGGAAATCGGATACGCGGGCGAGCATGCGGTTCGCATCGCGGTTGGCGCCGGCCGCGACGAGGGCCGACACCGCGTTCAGTGTGTTGAACAGGAAGTGCGGGTTGACCTGCAGGCGCAGTGCGCGCAGTTCCGCGTCGCGCGCGTCCGCGAGCGCCTGCGCGAGGCGCAGCCGGGTACGCTGCAGCGACAGGTAGTACACGGCGACGGCGTGCATCGCGCAGAACGCGACGAGCGCGAGCCAGCAGCCGTCCAGGCCCCGTACGAGGTCGGCCCAGTGGTAGCCCGTCTCCAGCCCCAGCGCGATGGCCAGCCGCTGGCCCAGCAGCGAATTCACGACCGCCATCGCGTACGAGGCGGCAAGCAGCACGAGCGTCATCGTCCACCACGCGCGCCCCTGGCGCCACAGCGCGCGCTGCAGCAGGACGAGGGGCACGGTCCAGACGGCGCACGCGACGAAGAACAATGCGCGAAACATGGGCGCGTAGCCGTGACCGAGCGCCGGCAGGCCGAGGATGACCATGCAGACGAACACCGGCAGGGCGGCGAGGACGGGGACGAGGAGGGGCGTGTCTTCTTTCACGGCGGCGGGACGTGTTGACGGATCGACCATTCTAGCCCGCCTCAAGGGTGGACGGAATACAGCATCGCGACAATTTTCCAGCCATCGTCCGTGCGCACGAGCTGCCACGTTTCGCTGCCGCGGTTCGTGACCTTGCCGTCGACGAGGAAGTCGAAATCGAACCACACCGACGCGACGGTGCCGTTGGTATCGACGCGCACGTCGTGGAAGCGCTCCTCGACCGGCCTGGCGCTGTGCGTGACGAATTCGGCGAACTTCTGCCAGGTCGACGGTTCGAGTCGCCGCGCGGCCGGATTGCGCGCCTTCGCGGCGGCGTACGTCGGTTCGTCCAGCACGGACCACCAGCTGCCGCCTTCCTGCACGAACAGCGACCCGAGCGTCTTGCCGTCGCGCGCGACGATGGCGGTCTGGAATTGCTGCACGAGCTGGCGGATGGCGGCGACGTCGGCGTCCGCCGCATGCGCCGGGGCGGCGAGGCAGAGGGCAAGCAGGAGAGAGAACAAGGCACGCATGGCGGCTCCCGAAGTGAAAGATGCCACGATAGGTGCGTTCGCGTGCGCGGGCCAGCACGCTGCGCCGGGCCGTGCACGTCGTGCGGCGAACCGGTGGCGGCTCAGCGCAGCAGGTCGTCCAGCGCCGCGCATGCGGCCTGCGCGCGTTCGGGCGGCACGTTGGTGACGCCCAGCAGGAGGCCGCCGGGCGCACCGTCCTTCCGCACGCGCCACCACGACAGGGCAGAAGGTGCGAAGCCCGCCGTGCGTGTCCGCGCGGCCAGCGCGGCATCGTCGGCGCCGTCCGCCAGCGGCAGCAGCACGGACAGGCCGGCCTCTGCATGCGCCAGGCCGAGATCGCGCAGGCACGCGCATAGCGCGGCGCGGCGCTCGGCGTAGACGCGTTTCATGTGCCGCAGGTGGCGCAGGTAGTGGCCGTCGCGCAGGAATTCCTCGATGGCGAACTGGATCGCCGGTGCCGGCGCCGCCGCGGCGACGTCGGCCACGTCCGCGACGGCGGGCGCCAGCGCGGGCGGCACGACGAGGAAGGCGACGCGCAGCGCCGGTGCGATCGTCTTGCTGAAGGTCCCGATGTGCAGGACGCGGCCGGCATGGTCGCGCGCCGCCAGCGCCGGCGTCGCACGGGCTTGCAGTTGCAACTCGCCCAGGTAGTCGTCCTCGACGATCCACGCGCCGCGCGCCGTGGCCCAGTCGAGCAGCGCATGCCGGCGCGCCAGCGACAACGTCATGCCCAGCGGCGCCTGCTGGCCCGGCGTGACGACGGCCAGCGCCGCGTCGGGACATGACGCGATGCCCGCCGCCACGGCCAGTCCCTCCGCATCGACGGGCACCGGAGCGGGCGTCACGCCGTATTGCGCGAGCACGGCGCGCGCCGAGGCGTAGCCGGGATCCTCGACCCACGCGGTGCGTCCGTCCAGCTGCAGCGCGCGCAGCGCGAGGCCCAGCGCGGCTGCATACCCGCTGGCGACGAACACCTGCGACGGGTGACACGCGATGCCGCGCGCGATGCCGAGGTAGGCCGCGATGGCGGCCCGCAGCACGGGTTCGCCGCGCGGGTCGGGATACCCCAGCGGCTGCGCGGCGGCCGCGCGCGCGGCGCGGCCCATGATGCGCGACCACGTCTTGAACGGGAACACGTCCTGGCCCGGCACGCCCACCTGGAACGGGACCGGTGCGGCGAGGTTCGGCGGCAGTGCCGTCGGGCGTTTGGGCGCGGTGCCCGCCCGCACCGCCTGCCGTGCCACACGCGTGCCCGCGGCGCCGGCGGTGACGATGAGCTGCTGGTCGCGCAGGCTGTCGTACGCGGCGCGCACCGTGCCGCGCGCGACGCCCAGCTGCACGGCGAGATCGTGCCAGGACGGCAGCCGGGCGCCGGGCGCCAGGCGGCCGTCGTGGATGGCGGCGCCGATCGCGGCGGCGATCTGGCTCGCGAGGGACGTGGGCGCGCCGCGGTCGATGTTGATCGAAAGGTCCATGCCGTAAATGGTACAGGGATTCATGCAATTCTTGCGTCTTTTGCCTGATCCAAGTGGTGGCTACGATGAAAGCCTCGTTCACCGTCACATGAAGGATCCCATGACCCTCATCCACTTCATCACCGCCCTGGCCACCGCGCTGTTCGCCTGTGCGAGCTGCGGGGCCGCGGACGACGGCGCCGCCCGCGCCGCGCAAGCGGGCCAGCCCCTGATCGGCCAGCCGGCACCGGCCGCCGTCCTGCGCACGCTCGACGGCGGCACCATCGATCTCACCGGCCGCTACGGCAGGAAGCCCGTCTACCTGAAGTTCTGGGCCACGTGGTGCGCGCCGTGCCTGCAGCAGATGCCGGGCTTCGAACGCATCTACCAGCAGTACGGCAAGCGCATCGACGTCATCGCCGTCAACGTCGGCTTCAGCGATACCGAGGCCGATGTGCGCGCGTACCGCGCCCGCCACGGCCTCACGATGCCGATCGCGCTCGACGACGGCAGCCTGGGACGCCGGCTGAACCTGCGTGTGACGCCGCAGCACGTGCTGATCGGCGCCGACGGCCGCATCGCGTACGTGGGCCATCTGGACGATGCGGCTCTGCACGCGGCACTCGACCGGGCCGCGCAAGACAGGGTCGCGGAGGAGCCGGTCGGGCTGGCGCCGCAGGCGCAGGCGACGCGCGTATTCCGCGTCGGCGACAAGGTCGAGGGCGTCGACCTGCCCGCCGGCGCGGCCGGCAAGCCGCGCGCGCTCGTGTTCTTTTCGCCGTGGTGCGAGACCTACCTGCGCGCGACCCGTCCCGCCACCGCGCAGGCGTGCCGCCGCGTGCGCGAGGACGCCACGCGTCTGATGAAGCAGGGCGGCGTGGACTGGCTCGCCGTCGCCGCGCCGTTGTGGACGTCGGCCGCCGAACTGGCCGCTTACGCCAAAACGCATCCCGGCACGCCACCGCTCGCGCTCGACCGCGACGGTGCCGCCTTCGCCGCCTTCGGCATCCGCGCCATCCCGAGCGTCGTGCTGCTCGATGCGGATGGCCGCGTAGCGCGCGTGCTGGGGCCGGAGGAACGGGGACTCGATGCGGCGCTGCGCGCGTTGAGGGGGCGATGATGAAGAAGAGCGATGTCGCCTGCCTGACGGCGCTGGCCGCGCTGTGGGGCGCCTCTTACCTGTTCATGCGCGTGGGCGCCGGCGAGTTCGGCGCCATGACCCTGGCCGGTGCCCGCGCCGCCATCGCGGCCGTGCTGTTGTTGCCGCTGCTGGCCGGCGACTGGCGTGTACTGCGCCGCCACTGGAAGCCGGTGCTGGCCGTGGGCCTGACGAATTCCGCGCTGCCGTTCGTGCTGTTCGCGCTGGCGGCGTTGGGCATTAACGCGAGCCTGTCCGCCATCTTCAATGCGGCCACGCCGCTGTATGCGGCCGTCATCGGACGCGTGTGGCTGGGCGAGACCATCGGCCGTACACGTGCCGCCGGGCTGGCGCTCGGCTTCTGCGGTGTCGTGTGGCTCGTTGCGGACAACGCCGGTTTCAAGCCCGGTGCGACGGGTTGGTCCGTACCGGCATGCGTGGCGGCCACGATGCTGTACGCGTTTTCCGCCCACTTCAGCAAGCGTTATCTGGCAGCGGTGCCGCCGCTGGCCGTCGCCGGGGGCAGCCAGCTGGCCGCCGCGCTCGTGCTGGCGCCGGCGGCACTGGCCCTGCATCCGGCGACGCTCCCGTCGGCCCGTGCGTGGGGCGCGCTGCTGTGCCTCGGCGCGCTGTGCACGGCGCTCGCCTACGTGCTGTTCTTCCGCCTGATCGCCCGCGTGGGCGCGGCGAAGACGATGGCCGTGCCGTTCCTCGTGCCCGCGTTCGGCGTGCTGTGGGGCGTGCTGTTCCTCGGCGAGACTTTTACGCATGCGATGGCGGCCGGCAGCGCCCTGGTCGTGCTGGGGACGGCGCTGGCCACGGGACTGATCAACCCTGCGCGGCCGCGAGCAGCGCATCCGCTTCCGCAGCCCGGCGCGCGGCCGGACGCGAACTGACGCGGTCGATGTAGGCCATGACCTCGGGCAGTTCCGGCACCAGCCTGAACATCGTGGCCCAGCCGAGCGAGATGCCCCACAGGACGTCCGCGGCGGAGAAACGGTCGCCCAGCAGGTAAGGGCCCGCGCGCAGCTGGGCCGTCAAGGTGGCCAGCATCGTGTCGAAGTCGCCGTAGGGGCACATCATCGGCGGCGTGGGTTCGCGTTTCATCGCGAGGTCGGTGATCGCCGGCTCGAACGACGAGCCGTAGAACGCGAGCCAGCGCAGGTAAGGCCCACGCAGCGGATCGCCGAGCGCGGGCGCGAGGCCGGCTTGCGGGAACAGGTCGGCCAGGTAGATGAAGACGGCCGGCTGCTCCGTGACGAGGGCGTCGCCGTGGCGGATGGCGGGCACCTTGCCCATCGGGTTGACGGCCAGGTAGGCGGGCTCGCGCTGTTCGTTCTTTTTGAGGTTCAGCACGTGCAGGTCGTACGGCGCGCCGAGTTCTTCGAGCAGGATGCGGGCCGCGCCGGAGCGCGAATTTGGGGCGTGGAACAGGGTCAGGTTCATGGGATCCTCGTGATGGCGGTGAGCCGACAGAATAGGCACGACGCCACTCGCGGTCTTGGAAAAACGCGAATGCTAGAATGGTCCGATGACTACGCCACCCACCGTCACGGACCGCGCCAAGGGCGTGGTGTCGCCGGCCCTCGCCGGCAAGATGTTCCGGCTCGGCCGCTACCTGCCGCCGCCGGACCTGGCGCCATTCCTCGACCACTACTGGATCGTCGAGTGGGACTTGCAGGGACGCCCGCCCTACATGCAGCGCACCTTGCCTTACCCGTGCGTGCACGTCGTGTTCGACCGCGCCCGCACGGGCATCTGGGGCCTGACGACGGGCCCGTTCGATTACGAGTTGAAGGGTGCCGGCAAGGTGTGCGGCCTGCGCTTCCGGGCCGGTGCCTTCCGCGGCTTTTTAGGCCGGCCGCTGCACACGATCACGGACCGGGTGCTGGCGCTGTCCGACGTCTTTCCGTGGGACGAGGCAGCGGCGCAGGACGCCGTGCTGGACACGCCGGACGATGCCGCGACCATCGAGGCGGCTGGGGCGCTGCTGCGCGCCGTGCTGCCGGCACCCGATCCGCAGGTCGACCGCATCGCCGCCATCCTGCGCGCGGTGGAGTCGACGCCCGGGCTGACGCAGGTGGAGGAGCTGGCCGCGACCGCGCAGATGAGCGTGCGCAGCCTGCAACTGCTGTTCAGCGAGTACGTCGGCGTGAGCCCGAAATGGGTGATCCGGCGCTTCCGGTTGCACGAGGCGGCGGACCGGCTCGCGCAGGGGGCCGACGTCGACCTGGCCGCGCTGGCGCAGGGGCTCGGGTACTTCGACCAGGCGCACTTCACGTCGGATTTCCGGCGGCTCGTGGGCAAGTCGCCGGGACGGTATCGCGAGGAAGCGCGGCGGGCGGACGAGGGTTGAATCGTCAAACGAGATCGTCCATTTAGGCGTTATGGCAATTGCTCATTGGTCAGCACTTCGATCCGATGGCCGTCCGGGTCATGGAACATGGCGCCAAAGTAGGTCGGGCTGATGTCGGGCCTGGCGCGCGGCGTGAAGATGTCCTGCCCGGAAGCGGCGAGCGCGGCCGCATGTGTCGCGCGCACGAGCGCACGGGATTCGACGCCGAGCGCCACATGGGTGCCGCGCGCGACGACCTGCTCGTCCGGCGGGACCGGATACAGAAAGAACGACCAATGCGCCGGGGTGCCGAACGAGGCTTCCTGGCCGGTGTCCCTCAGCAGTGACCAGCCGAGCGGTGCGAATACCTTGACGTAGAACGCCACCGCTTCGGCATAGCGGGTGGTGCCCAGTGAAACGTGATCGATCATGATGTCTCGCGGAGAGTGGCTAACACTGGCATTATGCGAGCCGGCATGCAGCGTTTGGCCGCAATCTTGGCCCTCGCAACGCCGTTTGCCCGCAAACGGAACCACCGAAACGACTTCGATATGGAACTAGACCGATTCGACCGCCAGCTTCTCAATCTGGTGCAGAAGAACGCAATGCAGACAGCCGAGCAGATGGCGGAAGTCGTCGCATTGTCGCCTTCCGCCGTACAGCGCCGCCTTCGACGCATGCGTGAACAGGGCACCATCGCAAACTACGTGGCCGTCATCGACCCGGCTCACGTCGGCAAGCCGGTGACCTTCATCGTCGCCGTGCAGGTGGAGCGCGAGGGGGCGGCGCTCCTCGACCAATTCAAAAAGTGGATCTCGGAACAGGATCAGGTCCAGCAAGCCTTTTATGTGACCGGCGAGGCGGATTTCATTCTCGTGGTGACCGCACCGGATACGGAAGCCTACGATGCGCTGATGTCGCGGATGGTTCACGACAATCCGAACGTGAAGCGGTTTACGACCAATGTCACACTGAATACCGTCAAGCGCGGCCTGACCATTCCCGTTCCGCTCGGCACAGCGGGTACGTCGGCGTGAATGCGCCGCTACGCCAGACCGCCGTCTTCGAGTTCGAGATAGCCCTGCACGACCGGGCCGACGCGACCCACCAGCGTCTCGAACCCGAGTTCCGCGAGCACCGGCACGCCGATGACGTAGCGCGCGACGGCGGTGCCCAGCAGATGGCTCATCGCCAGGGCAAAGCCGGTCTGGCGTCCATCCAGCACGCCGGTGCGCCGCAGGCCCTCGAGGATCTGGCCCACCAGCAGCTCGCGCATCTGCAGCGCCGCGGCCTCGCTGCCGAGGGCGGTGCGGACCAGCACCTGCAGCTGGGAACGCGTTTCCTCCGATTCCCATAAGCCGAAATAGGCCCGTGCGAGCCGGTCGCCCTGCGTGGCGCGCGGTCCGGTCAGCGCCTGCGCGAACATCTGGTCGACGCCTGCCGGCAGTTGCAGCAGGGTCGCCGCAAACAGGCCTTCCTTGTTCTTGAAGTAGTGCGCGATCAGGGCCACGTCGAGGCCCGCGTCCCCGGCGATGCCGCGCAAGGTGGCGCCCCGGAAACCATGCGCGGCGAAATGCGCGCGGGCAACGGCCATGATTTTGTCGCGGTTGTTCTGGTCCCCCGCGGGCCGTCCTGCTTTTTTCGGTTGTTTCATGCGGGAACTGTAGCACGATTGAACGCGCGTTGACATCAACGTCTGTTGAATTTAATCTGGATATCAACACTTGTTGAATTCAACCGGACTGGAGGTAGTGATGGACAAGGTGCTGATTGCAGGAGCGGGGCCGACGGGCCTGACGCTGGCGTTATGGCTGACCGGGCAGGGCGTGCCCGTGCGCGTGATCGACGAGCACGACGGGCCGGGCACGGAGTCGCGCGCGATGGTCGTGCATGCGCGCACGCTCGAGTTGTACCGGCAGCTGGGGTTGGCGGAGCGCGTCGTCGCGGCCGGGCATGCGGCCACCGAGATGCGTTTCTGGGCCGAGGGCAAGCCGCGCGCGGCGCTGGTGTTCGGCGATGCCGGCGCGGACCTGACGCCGTATCCGTTCGTGCTCGTCTATCCGCAGGACCGCCACGAACGGCTGCTCGTCGAGCGCCTGCGCGAACTCGGCGTCACGGTCGAGCGCAGCACGACGCTGACCGGCTTCACCGACACCGGCGCACACGTCGTCGCGCAGTTGCGCACGGCGGATGGCCGCGAGGAGACCGTGACCACGCCCTACCTCGTCGGCTGCGACGGCGCCCGCTCGACCGTGCGACACCGGCTCGGGACGGACTTCGAGGGCGGCACCTATGCGCACCTCTACTACGTGGCGGACGTGGAAGCCCGGCTGCCCGGCCCGGCCGGCGAAGCACAGTTCGCGCTGGACGGCGGCGACTTCGTCGCGGTGTTCCCGTACGACGACCGGGGGCTGGTCCGGCTGATCGGCACGGTGCGGGACGAGCGCGCCGATCATGCGGATACCCTGCGCTTCGAGGACATCCGCCAGGACGCCATCAGGAGCCTCGGCGTGAGCGTCTCGAAAGTGAACTGGTTCTCGACCTATCACGTGCACCATCGCGTCTCGTCGCGCTTCCGCGTCGGCCGCTGCTTCCTTGCGGGCGACGCGGCGCACGTGCACAGCCCGGCCGGCGGGCAGGGCATGAACACGGGCATCGCCGATGCCGCCAACCTCGCCTGGAAACTGGCGGCGGTCCTGCACGGCAAGGCAGGCGAGCGGCTCCTCGACAGCTACGAAGCGGAGCGCCGGGCGTTCGCGCGCCAGCTCGTCGACACGACGGATCGCGTGTTCACCTTCATCACGAAGGACGGCGGGTTCGCGGAATTCGTCAAGGCGCACGTCGCGCCGGCGCTCCTCGGCGCGGCGGCGCACAGCGACCATGTGCGCACGTTCCTGTTCCGGCTCGTTTCGCAAATCATGGTCGGCTACCGCGACAGCCCGGTCAGCGAGGGCACGGCAGGGAAGGTGGAGGGCGGGGACCGTTTGCCGTGGGTGCGGGTCGGGGACGCCGATAATTTTGTGCCGGCGGACCGCATCGGCTGGCAGCTGCACGTGTACGGCACCGTGGCGCCGGACGTCGAGGGCTGGTGTGCGGACCGCGGCATTGCCGTGCGGGTGTTCCCGTGGACGCAGGCGTATGAACAGGCCGGCCTGGAACGGGACGCGTTGTACCTGCTGCGGCCGGACACGTATGTCGGGCTGGCGACGAAGGAGGCGACGGTGGCGGCGCTGGCGCGTTACTTTGCCGCCCTCGCAACTTAGTCGAGATCATCCTCGTCCGCGCCGCGCTCCAGCTGCGGGATCACTTTCACGAGCAGGATGCGCGGCCCGTTCGTCTTCTTGACGACGACGTCGAATTTCGGGAATTCGATGCGCTGGCCCTGCTTGGGAATATCCCCCAGCTTGGCCATCAGCAGGCCGCCGACGGATTCGACTTCGTCCAGCCCCATCTCCTCGTTGTCGATGTCGATGCCGAGCACGCGTTCGAGCGAGACGATCGGCAGGCTCGCCTTCCCGATGAAGGTGCCGTCGCCCTGCGGCAGCCAGTCGTTTTCGTTGAGGCGGAATTCGTCGCGGATTTCGCCGACGATGGCGCCCAGCAGGTTGTCCAGCGTGATGAAGCCGACGGGCCGCTTGCCCTTTTCGCCGATCAGCGCGAAGTGCGGCGCGCCGCTGCGGAAACGGCGGAACAGTTCGATCGCGGGCGTGCGTGCGGAGATCAGTTCGACGGGGCGCAGGTATTCCGTCAGGTCGTCGACGTCCTTGCCCGACTGCTCGGCGAAGAACAGGTCCTTCAGGTGGATCACGCCCAGCACTTCCTCGCCGTCCTCGTCGAAATACGGGTAGCGGGAGAAGCGGTTGCGGCGCATCGTGTCGAGGTTCTGTTCGAGCGTGCGGCTCGCGTACAGGGCGCTCACCTCGTTAATGGGGCGCATCAGGTCCGCCACCGTGTGCTGGGCAAACTCCAGCGACTGCGCGAGGATGTGGCGCTCGTCGTGCGTGAAGCGCTCGCCCGGCGTGCCCGTGTTGGTGCGCAGGATCATCTTGAGTTCGTCGTTCGAGTAATGCGTCTCGTGGCCGCCCACGCCCGACAGGCCCGCGATGCGCAGCACGAGGTTGGCGCTCGCGTTGAGGAGCCAGATGGCCGGGTACATGGCCCAGTAGAAGCCGTACAGCGGCACGGCGCTCCACAGGCCCACCGCTTCCGGCACGCGGATCGCCAGCGACTTCGGCGCCAGCTCGCCCACGACGATGTGCAGGAACGAGATCACGCTGAATGCCACGACGAACGACACGCCGTGGATGATCTGCGGGCTCGTGACGCCGACCAGCGAGAACACGGGTTCCAGCAGGTTCGCGAACGCGGGTTCGCCGACCCAGCCCAGGCCCAGCGACGCGAGCGTGATGCCCAGCTGGCATGCGGACAGATACGCGTCCAGCTGGCTGTGGACTTTGTAGAGGATGCGGCCGCGCAGGCCGCCCGTCTTGGCGATGGCGCGCACGCGGGTCTTGCGCAGGGTGACGATGCCGAATTCGGCCGCCACGAAAAAGCCGTTCAGCGCCACCAGCAGCAGCGCGAGAACGACGAGCAATACGTTTTGCATAGAAGGTATGTTCAATCGAAAGGCAAAAGCCGAGCTGCATTGTAACGGTCAGGCCGCGGAAGGCATGGCTTTTTGCGATGCCGCCAGGATCGCCTCGACCGCCGGGTGCATGATCTTGCGGTCGCTCGAGATCATGTAGAACTGCTCGCGCACCGTCGGCACCGACCCCACCCGCACGGCGCCGAACTGCTCGGCGACGTCGTCCGCCAGCGCGGCCGGCGCGAAGAACAGGCCCAGGCCGCGCCGGCCGAACGTGTTGAGGAGGGCGTTGTCCTCGAACTCGCCGACCACGTCCGGCCGCACGTGGTGCTGCACGAACCATTCGTCGATCTTGCCCCGCAGAGCATTATTACGTGCCGGCAGCAGGAACGGCGCGCCGTTCAGATTCTGCGGGAAACCATCGTCCGCGCCATAGCGCTGTGCGAGCGCGGGCGTCCCCACGACCACCATTTCGCTGTCGAACAGCTGGTGGCTGAACACTTTCAGGGTCGCACCGGCGCGCACTTCGCGGTCCGTCAGCACGACGTCCAGCTTGTGCAGCGCGAGGTCGGCCAGCAGCGCCTCGAACTGGTCTTCGTAGCACACGAGGCGCACGGGCCGGTCCATGCGCGTGACGGCTTCCAGCATGCGGTAGGCCGACAGCTTCGGCAGCGAGTCCGAGATGCCCACGGTGAGGCGCGTGCGGCCGCTGTCGAATTCGTTCAGCGCTTCCTGCATCTGCTCGCCCAGCAGGAAGATCTGGTCGGCATAGCCCAGCGCGAGCCGGCCCGCTTCCGTCAGCACGAGACGCCGGCCCTGCTGCGCGAACAGCGTCTTGCCCAGCGATTGCTCCAGCAGCGTCAATTGCGAACTGACCGTCTGCACGGCGAGGCCGAGGCGTTCGGCGGCGCGCGTGATGCCCCCTTCGTTCGCCACGACCCAGAAATAGTACAGGTGACGGAAATTGATGTCGGATTTCATTATCACGTGAATAACGCAGGTTTTTTCGAAGTGATTCTCTTGTTATCTTCGCTTTTTCGATTGGATCATCGCCTCTACACTGCGCCTTGTCAACAACATACATCCCAAGAAGGGACAAAAGAATGAAGCATTTTAGGGTGTCATTCATCGTTACGGCGCTGTGCCTGCTGGGCTCGGCCTGGTGGGGCTACGAGCATGCCGGCCTGGCCGGCGCGCTGACGGCGATGGGTATCGCCGCGATTCTCGCGGTCATGGAAGTCTCGCTGTCCTTCGACAACGCGGTGGTCAACGCGTCGGTGCTGAAGACGTGGGACGACTTCTGGAAAAAGCTGTTCCTGGGCGTCGGCATCATCATCGCCGTGTTCGGCATGCGCCTGCTGTTCCCGCTCGTGATCGTCGCGGTGGCGGCCGACCTGGGCCTGATGGACGTGTGGAACATGGCCTTGCAGGACCCGAAGCAGTACTCGATGCACCTGACGAACCACCACGCGGAAGTGGCGGCCTTCGGCGGCATGTTCCTGCTGCTGGTTTTCCTGAACTTCCTGTTCGATGAAGAGAAGGAACACCACTGGCTCGGCCACTTCGAAGCCAAGCTCGGCTCGCTCGGCAAGGTGTCGTCGATCGCCGTGATGATCTCGATCGGTGCGCTGATGGCCAGCCTGTCGCTGGTGCCGGAAGCCCAGAAGATGGTCGTGCTGATCTCGGGCCTGTGGGGCATCCTGATCTACGTCGGCGTGGACGTGCTGTCGAACCTGCTCGAGAAGTCGGAAGAGGGCGGCGGCGACGTCGGCGAGATGGTCAAGCGCGGCGGTATCGGCGGCTTCCTGTACCTGGAAGTGCTGGATGCATCGTTCAGCTTCGACGGCGTGATCGGCGCGTTCGCCATCACCAACGACGTCGTGATCATCATGCTGGGCCTGGCGATCGGTGCGATGTTCGTGCGTTCGCTGACGGTGTACCTGGTGGAAAAGGGCACGCTCGACCAGTTCGTGTACCTGGAGCACGGTGCCCACTACGCGATCGGCATCCTGGCCCTGATCATGCTGGCGAGTATGAAGTTCCACGTGCCGGAACTGGTCACGGGCCTGGCGGGCGTCGCCTTCATCGGTGCCTCGGTGTGGTCGTCGATCCGGTATCGCAAGAAGCAGGAAGCGTTGGGTGTGGGCGGCAAAACGCTGGCCCACGTCGAATGAAACGTGAAAAAGCAGTACTTTTAACCTGAAGGAGAATCATCATGGCAATCAGCTTGCAAAAAGGCGGTAACGTCAACCTGTCGAAGGAAGCACCGGGCCTGTCCAGCCTGAAGCTGGGTCTGGGCTGGGACGTGCGCGCCACCGATGGCGCCGCGTTCGACCTGGACGGCGTCGCGTTCCTGCTGAACCAGTCGGGCAAGGTCCGCTCGGATGCCGACTTCATCTTCTACAACAACGCCAAGTCGGCCGACGGCTCGGTGGTGCACTCGGGCGACAACCGCACCGGTGCCGGCGAGGGCGATGACGAGACCCTCAGCATCGACCTCACGAAAGTCCCGGCCGACGTCGACCGCATCGTGCTGGCCGTGACCATCCACGAAGGCGATACGCGCCGCCAGAACTTCGGCATGGTCAGCAAGGCGTTCATCCGCTGCGTGAATGCCGCGAACAACAGCGAGATCGCCCGCTACGACCTGTCCGAAGACGGTTCGACCGAATCGGCCATGATTTTCGGCGAGGTGTATCGTAACGGCGCGGACTGGAAATTCCGCGCGGTGGGCCAGGGTTTCAACGGCGGCCTCGGCCCCCTCGCCAAGAACTATGGCGTGAACGTTTAATTCAAACGCCGGCCTGAAAGGAAGCCAAATGCCAGTGTTTACCGTGACCGGGGACGTCGATCCCTTCCTGCATGTGTCGCTGAAGCGCGGGGAAACCATCTACTGCGAATCGGATGCGATGGTCATGATGGAATCGACCCTCGACCTCAAGGGCAAGATGAAGGGTGGCCTGGGCAGTGCGCTGATGCGCACCTTCGCCAACGGCGAGTCGTTCTTCCAGCAGCACATCGAAGCGACCCGCGGCGACGGCGATTGCCTGCTGTCGCCCACGCTGCCGGGCGCGATGCAGGTGGTCGACTGCGGCCCGAACCAGTTCATCATCAGCGACGGCGCGTTCGTCGCGGCCAGTTCCGGCGTCGACCTGCGCGTGCGTACCCAGAGTCTCGGCAACGCGCTGTTCGCCCAGAGCGGCGGCTTCTTCGTGACCGAGACGTCGGGCAGCGGCCAGGTGGTCGTCTCCGGCTTCGGCTCGATGAATGTGCTGGAGGTGGAACCGGGCAAGGACGCGATCATCGACAACTCGCACGTCGTCGCCTGGGACAGCACCCTGCACTACGAGGTCTCGATCACGACCGGCACCAGCGGCGGCTTCCTGGGTAACCTGATCAACAGCCAGACCAGCGGCGAAGGCCTCGTCCTGCGCTTCTCCGGTCGCGGCAAGATTTATGTCTGTTCGCGCAACCGCGCCACGTTTAAGGCGTGGATGCAGGCGCCCGGACGCTGACAATCAAAGGAGTAGTGAATCATGGCAGTCAATCTGCAGAAGGGCCAGAAGATCTCGCTGGAGAAGGAAGCCGGCGGCGCCCTGTCCCGCGTGACGATGGGCCTCGGCTGGGACGTCGCGAAGTCCGGCGGCTTCTTCGGCTTCGGCGCGAAGTCCCAGGCCGTCGACCTCGACGCCTCCGTCGTGATGTTCGACGAAGCGAACCGCCCGGTCGACGTGGTCTGGTTCCGCCAGCTGAAAAGCCGCGACGGCAGCATCACGCACACGGGCGACAACCGCACGGGTGCCGGCGACGGCGACGACGAGCAGATCATCGTCGACCTGCGCACGGTGCCGGCGAACGTGAAGTCGCTCGTCTTCACCGTCAACAGCTTCACGGGCCAGAATTTCTCGACGGTCCAGAACGCGTTCTGCCGCCTGTTCGACACGAACAGCGGCAAGGAGATCGCGCGCTACGACCTGTCCGTGCAGGGCTCGCACACGGCCCAGATCATGGCCAAGCTGTACCGCCACAACGGCGAGTGGAAGATGCATGCGATCGGCGACAACGCCACCGGCCGCACCTTCGACGACCTGATGCCGCTGATCGTCCCGCACCTCTGATGTAACGTTTTTTGTCGTCCCTGCGGACCAGTCTCCGTCCGCAGATCCAACGTGGGCGGCTTGGCGCCCACGCCCTTTAACGGCTCCTTCGGGAGCCGTCTTTTTTTGGCTGTGTTCGCGCTAGTTATGTGAACTGAAATACGTTGTAGCGGTCTCACGCATCGTCGAGTTAACTCATGAGGAGTGACGATGCGCAGCCTGACGTTCGACGAAGTGTTCGCCATGTTGCTGGCCGTGCAGTTGTCTCCCGGCGATCTTGCCCGGCTACGAGAATGGATCGCCAGCATCGCGCATCCGGCCGAGTGCATCGCCCTCGTCGAACAGGCGGCGGCAGGACGGCCGTGTCCGCATTGCGGTTGCGCCCGCAAACACCGGTGCGGCCAGGCGAGCGGACTGCAGCGCTTTCGCTGCCTCGGCTGCCGGCGCAGCCACAACGCGTTGACCGGAACGCCGCTGGCCCGGTTGCGCAGGAAAGAGTGCTGGCTACCGTATCTGCAATGCGTGCTCGAATCGCGTACGGTCCGCGATACCGCGCAGGTCGTGGGCGTGCATCGCACGACCAGCTTCAGGTGGCGGCACCGGTTCGTGCCCGGTGCCATGCGCAACCGGCCGAAGACGCTGTCGGCCATTGTCGAAGCCGACGAGACCTACCGGCTGGAATCGCAGAAGGGATCGCGCAGCCTGACGCGCCGGCCGAGGAAGCGCGGCGGCGTGGCGAAGCGGCGCGGTATTAATCGGGAGCACGACTGCCTGCTCGTCGCACGGGACCGCAGCGGGCAGACGCTCGATTTCCACACGGGCCGGGGTCAGGTGACGGCGGGACAATTACACAAGTGCCTCAAGCCCGTGCTGCCGACCGATGTGTTGCTCATCAGTGATGGCGCCGTGTCGTATCGCCGTTTCGCGGCACAGGCAGGCATCACGCACGAGGCCGTCAACGTGCAGGCGGGAGAGCGGGCCCGCGGTGCGATTCACATCCAGAATGTGAACAGCTGGCACAGCCGTTTCAAAAGCTGGCTCGTCAGGTTCCGTGGGGTGGCCAGCCGCTATCTGATCAATTACTCGGGATGGCAGCGGATATTGGATGCGCGCAGGCTGACGACGCCGGGCCAGCTTCTGCGCGCCGCGGCCCAGCTCGATTAAGATGGGCGGTTACCAAATCAACGCGAACACAGCCCTTTTTTTGTATCGGCCTCCTTGCGAGGCCGTCTTATTTGTAAATATCGCTTGACGACGATACACCTCCGGCGTACTGTATTACTCAATTAATACAGTAGACACCATGCCCACACACACCGCCAGCCTGTTTTCGATCGCGACCGGCTCGTCCGAACCGATCTACCGCCAGCTCGTCGAGCAGGTGCGCCGCCTGTCCGCCAGCGGCCAGCTCCGTCCCGGCGACGAGATGCCGTCCGTGCGCGAGATCGCGTCGGCGCTGGCGCTAAATCCGATGACCGTCTCCAAGGCATACAGCCTGCTCGAGATGGAAGGCGTGCTGGCGCGCCGGCGCGGGCTCGGCATGGTGGTCGCCGAGTCCGCCCCCGCGCAGCCGGCCGACCGCGTCAGCCTGCTTCGCCCGACGCTCGAGCGTGCCGCCCTGGAAGCGCGCCAGCTCGAGCTCGATCCCGACACCGTCCTGTCCCTGTTCGCAACCATCCTGAAGGAAACAAAATGAGTGCCGCCATCGTTCGCATGTCCACGGTCAGCAAGTATTTCGGCAGCCAGCGGGTGCTCGCCGGCCTCGACTGGCAGATCGCACCCGGCCAGGTGGTCGGCCTGCTGGGCCGCAACGGCGCGGGCAAGTCCACGCTGCTCGAATGCATGCTCGGGTTGCGCGAGGCCGACGGCGGCAGCGTGTCGCTGTTCGGCGACGACGTCACCGCGCTGTCGGACGACACTCGGGGCCGCATCGGCTACGTCCCGCAGCGCACCGACCTGTTCGACTGGCTCACGCCCGTGCAGATGTTCGACTACTTCCGCGCCCTGTACCCACACTGGAACCAGGCCAAGGTCGACGGCCTGCTGGCGCGGTGGGGCTTCGGCCCGACCTTGCTGGGCAAGCCGATCAAGCGGCTGTCCGGCGGCGAGCAGCAGCGACTGGCCATCATCCGCGCGCTGGCGCACGAGCCGGAACTGCTGATCCTCGACGAACCCGTGTCCGCGCTCGACCCGGTCGGCCGGCGCGAATTCCTGCGCGAACTGGTCGACCAGGTGATCGAGCGGGGGACGACGGTCGTGTTCTCGACGCATATCCTGTCCGACCTGGAGCGCGTCGCGTTCGACCTCGCGTTTTTAAAAGACGGCCGCATCGCGCTGCAGGGGCAGACGGACACGCTGCTGGAAGGTGCGCGCCGCATCGTCGGTCCCGCCGCCACGTTGCCGGGCACGCCGCTGGCGGGCGAGTTGCGCCGGCGCCAGGAGGGCGCCATGACGAGCGTGATCGTGCAGGCGCCGGGCGACGACGCCATGCGCCTCGCGCGCGAGCCCGGCGTGCGCGTGGAACCGCTGACGCTGGAAGATCTCTTCATCGAGGTGACGCAATGAACGCCGCGCTGCGGGACTTCCGCATGATCTGGCGCGCGGCCGCGGCGCAGCGCGAGGCGCAGACCGTGCGCATCATGGGCCTGGGGTTGGGCGCGGTGGGGATCTGCGCGGCCATCTTCACGGCATCCGCCGCGGCAATGGGCACGCTGGGGACAGTGCAGGGCCTGCGCCTGCTGATCGGCTTCACCTCGCTGGCGCTGGTGCTCGTCTGGAGCTTCCTGTTCGTGCCCGGCTCCATCCGCATGAATTCGCCCGCCAACGCGTGGTTGCTGCCGCGCCAGCGCCGGCGCATGCTGCAGATGACGACGGCGTACTGGCTGCTCGTCACCGCCTGCCTGGGCTTCGGCATCGGCCATTGGATCGCGGTGCCGGCCGTCGCCTTGTCCGTGCTCGGCCTCGCGCTGCTCTGCGCCGGCAACAAGCATGTCGTGATCCTGCTCGTCCTGGGCGGTAACTGGCCGTGGCTCTCGCGTGTCGTGCTGCCGCCGGCGTGGGGCGATGCGGCCACGGGCGGCGGCGCCGCGCTCGTGCTGGCGGTCCTCGTCGTTCCCGTCGCGGTGTGGAGCCTGCGCTGGCTGTATCCGGCCCGCGGCGACGCGTACATCGCGCGGCGCGCCGACCAGATCAGGCGCGTCAGCCACTTCGACCAGTGCGGCGCCGACAAGCAACCCGCGCCCGACGGCGTGGCGTGGCACGGCAACCTCGCGTTCTACCTCGTCGCTTTGCGCTGCAACCTGCGCAGGGCCGACCCGGGCGCCATGCTGCTGCACGCGCTGGGCCCGTCCGCGCACTGGACCGCGTGGATCGGCGGCCTCGTCACCCTGCTGATCATCGGCGGTGCCATCCGGCTCGTGCTGGTGTGGACGCACGCGGCGGGCGTGCAATCGCTCGTCGGCTGGATGATGAGCGTCGGCCCGGCCATGCTCGCGTTGACCATCGCGTTCAGCACGGCCCAGTACGGCCAGCAGTTGCGCCGCACGCAGGGCGAGCAGGCGTTGCTGCGTCTGACGCCACTGGCGGGCGATGCCGCCTTGCTGAACCGCCGCCTCGCCGGACGCGTGCTGCGCCAGGCGCTGGGCTGCTGGGCCGCGCTGACCGTGGCCATGCTGGCGGTGTCGTTGCTTATCGATGCCGGCCCGGACGCGCTGCTGCGCCAGCTCGGCCTGTGCTGCCTCGCCGGTCAGGTGGCGATGATGGGACTGCTGGGCGACTACGCGAGCGGCACCGGCGGCTGGCACTTGATGCTGGGCCTGCGCGCCGCCGCGCTGGCCGCGGCGCAGGCGGTCGTGGCGGTCGGCATCGGCTGGATCAGCGGCACGACGGCGTGGCCGTGGCTGGTCGCGCTGCCGCTGATCGTGTGCGTCGTCCTGCTCAGGCTCGACTGGCAGCGCATGCTCGCCGCGCCGCCGGCCTTTCCGGCAGGCCGGCTGGCGTGATCAGTGGCCCCGCTTCTGCACGAGCGCCGAGCCGATGCCGTGGCGGTGGCCTTCGCTGACGGCCGTCACGGTGCCGTCGGGATTGAACACGATGGCGTTGGCGGCGCCGATCTCCTCGGGCTTCGCTTCCCACTTGTGGCCGAACTGCTCCAGCGCCTGGGCCTGCGGGGTGCCGGTGAAACCCGGTTCGACCGACGTCTCTTTCGCGTTGCGCTGCGATAGCCGCGGCGCGTCGATGGCCTGGTCCATCGGCATGCCCAGGTCGATGTAGTTGACGATCGTCTGCAGCACCGTCGTGATGATCGTCGCGCCGCCCGGGCTGCCGATGGTGAACGCGGGCTTGCCGTCCTTGAGGGCGATCGTCGGCGCCATGCTGCTGCGCGGGCGCTTGCCGGCTTCGGGGATGTTCGGTGCCGGACCCGTGAAGTCGAAGTCCGTCATCTCGTTATTCAGCAGGAAGCCGTAGCCCGGCACGACGATGCCGCTGCCGCCCCACGATTCGATCGTGAACGTGTACGCGACGACGTTGCCCCATTTGTCCGACACCGTCAGGTGCGTCGTGTGCGTGCCCTCGCGCATGATCATGTCCTGCTGCGGGCGCAGCGGAAAGCTCTTGTCGTTCTCGTACAGGAAGGCATCGCCGGCCGGGACGACGCCGGCCGCGCGGTCCGGCCGGATCAGCGAGCGGCGCTGCGCCGCGAACTGCTTCGACAGCATGCCTTCGATGGGCGCGTCGACGTATTCCGGGTCGCCGAGGTAGGCGTTGCGATCGGCGAAGGCGAGGCGGCTCGCTTCCAGGTACAGGTGCTCGACGTTCGCCCGCGGCATCGCCTTCAGGTCGAAGCCTTCCAGGATGTTCAGCGCCTCGGCCACGGTCACGCCGCCGCTGCTGGGCGGCGGCATGCCGTAGATGTCGTAGCCGCGGTAGGTGGAACGGATCGGCTGGCGGATGCGGGCCTCGTAGTTGGCCATGTCCGCGAGACTCATCGTGCCGGGACGGACCTGCACGCCCGCCGCGACGGGCGGGCGATTGACGGCCGCGACGACGGCCTGCGCCAGCGGGCCTTCGTAGAACACCTTGTAGCCTTTGTTGGCCAGCTCGCGGTAGGCCTTGGCGAGGTCCGGATTCTTCACGATGGTCCCCGCCGGCAGGGCCTTGCCGTTCCTGAGATACAGCTTGCTCGTCGTCTCGAACATGCCGAATTTCTTCTCGTTCTCGACGATCAGGCCGTGCATCGTCTCGCTGACGGGGAAGCCTTTCGTCGCCACCTGGATCGCGGGCGCCAGCACCTGCTTGAACGACATCGTGCCGTAGCGCTCCAGCGCCTCGTGCCAGCCGCGCACGGTGCCCGGCACGCCGACCGATGCGCCGCTGGCGACGGCCGTGTCGAAGTCCATCGCCTTGCCGTTCTCCAGGAAGACGTTGGGGCTGAACGACGCGGGCGCCGTCTCGCGGTGGTCGATGGTGATGACGCGCTTGTCCTTGGCGAGGTACACGACCATGAAGCCGCCGCCGCCGATGCCGCAGCTGAACGGATCGGTGACGCCCAGCGTGGCCGCCGCCGCGACGGCCGCGTCGATGGCATTGCCGCCCTTGTTGAGGATCGCGAGCGCGGAGGCGGACGCTTTTTCGCTGATCGTGGCGACGGCACCGCCGGTGCCTGTCGCGACCGGGGTCTTGGCCAGCGCGAGCGGTGGTGCCAGGACGATGGAGAGGACCAGCCCACAAGTGAGAGCTTTGACGGAATGGGTCATTTGGCGGTGATTTTGATGGTGACGGGAATGACGTCGGCCGGCCGCAGCGTGCCGGCCGCGCGCGCGGGCGGGATCGCGGACGTGTCGAGGACGACGCGGGCCCCGTGCAGCGCGGCGGGCGTGGCCGTCGCCTGGTCGGGGCCGAGCGTGAATTCTTCGACGCCGTTCGGGCCGTCGATCAGGAAGCGGAAGATCAGCCGCCCGGCCCAGATGCAGCGCGTGTTCGCGGGGCAGCGGCTGTCGCTGTAACTGTCGTACGTGAGGACGGTGCCGCGTGCCACGACGACGCTCTGCTCGGGCCGGAGCGGATACACGGCGTCCTGCGGCGGAGGGGCGGCGCAGCCGGCCAGGATTGGCATCGACACGGCCGCCACGACGGCGGCCAGGGACGGCAGTTTCATGGAACGTTCGATTGTTTGTGTGAAACCAATCATAGCAAAATCGCCAGCCTGGGCCGGCGCGCTTGCCGTTCAGTCGAGTGGATAGCGCTGGAAGACCGGCAGCGCTTCCGCCCGCGCGGCCCAGGCGGCCAGGCCCGGGAAATCAGCCGGCGTCACGATCTGCGGCACGTTCAACTGGATGAACGTCCACGTGACGGCGGCCGTGATGGCGGCCTGGTCGAGAGCGTCGATGTCGAACGCGTCCACTTCGGCTTCCAGCAGCCTGAGCGCCGCCAGCAATTGCCGCTGCACGCGGTCGAGCCAGGGCTGGTGCTGCTTTTCCTGCGGCCGCAGCGAGTACTCGTACACGATCTGCGCCGTCTTTTCGCACGCCGCCAGCGCCGGGCCGATGGCACGCAGCGCCCTGGCCCGCGCGGCCGGGGCGGCGGGCAGCAGGGAGGTGCCCGCCAGGGCATCGCCGTACTCGAGGATCAGCGTGGAATCGATCAGGAACGAGCCGTCGTCCAGCACGAGCGTCGGCGCCTTCACCGTCGGATTGATCGCGGCGAATTCGTCGAAGTTGCGGAACACGGACAGTGCCTTGTGCTCGAACGGAATGGCTTGCAGGTCGAACGAGATGGCGACGCGGCGGACGAAGGGCGAATCGAGCATGCCGATGAGTTGCATGGAATCTCCTGATGGGTTGCGGTGGTCTTCCATTCTATTTCCTTCTGAGCAATGATGTGCGTTATGCATCATGACTTGACGGCCGCGCATCCGTCGGCGCATATTTGAAATCGATTTCATATCAGGAGAATCGAATGGAAGAGCCGGCACGTTCCACACCGCGCGTGATCGCCATCGACCTGCTGCGCGGCCTTGCCGTGATGGGCATGATCATGGTCGCGTACGCGGGCGGCTGGGAGCGGCGCTTCACGTTCCTGACCCACGCGGACTGGCGCGGCTTCGCCATTGCCGACATGATCTTTCCCGCCTTCCTGTTCTGTGCGGGCGCGTCCCTGCCGTATGCGCTCGCGCGGCGCGCGGTGCAGGGCAGGGCGGCCCTCGTGGGGCACGTGCTGCGCCGCTCGGCGGTGCTCGTCGCGCTCGGCGTCCTGTTGAACCTGCTGCCGGGCTTCGACTTCGCCCACGTCCGCGTGCCGGGCATCCTGCAGCGCATCGGGCTGTGCTATGCCATCGTGGGGACGGGTTGCGTGCTCGCATGGCGACGCGACGGTTTGCTGCCCGTCGTGCCGCTCGCTGCCGGCGTCGCGCTGCTGGCGGGCTATGCCGCGCTGCTGCTCGCGTGGGATGCGCCCGGCTGCGGGCGCGCCTGCTTCGATTCCATGAACTCGCTGCCGGCCGTCGTCGACCGCGCCGTGTTCGGCGTCGCGCACCTGTGGCCGTGGGGGAAGACGGGCGACGTCGTCACGTTCGATCCGGAAGGCCTCGTGTCTACCCTGGGTGCGCTCGTCAACGTGCTGTTCGGCGTGACGGCATCCCTGCTGTTGATGCGGTCGCACAAGCGCGCCACGCTGACGGCCCTCGCCGTTGCCGGCGTCGCCTGCCTGCTGGCCGGCTTCCTGCTCGATCCGCTCGTGCCCATCGTGAAAAAGTTGTGGACGCCCAGCTTTGCCCTCGTGTCCGGCGGCTTCACGCTGCTGTCGTTGCTCGTCCTGATGCGCCTCGTGCCGCCCGGCCATGAAGCGCCCGCGTGGACCCGGCCGGTGCTCGCCTTCGGCACCAATGCGACGCTGGCCTTCGTCGGCATCACCTTGATCGATACGGTGATGCAGTTGCCGCTCGGCGCGGGCAGCTTGCACGACCTGCTGGCCGCGTGGCTGGCGCAGGCGATTCCCGAGGCGCGGGTGGCGTCGGCCGCGTATTCGGCCCTGCTGCTGCTCGTGCTGGGGGCGGGGCTGTGGCAGTTGTTCAAGCGGCGCATCGTGATCCGGATCTGAAGTATGCTAGCGCCCATCTCAACCGGACCGGAGACAGCACGATGGCGCGTTTGACCGCAGCGGATTTCGACCCCGAAGTACTGAAACTGTTCGATGGCTATGTGCACGGCCGCGTGTCGCGCCGCGATTTCCTGTCGCGCGCGAGCCGCTATGCCGCCGGCGGCACGACAGCCGCCACGTTGCTCGCACAGCTGTCGCCATCGTTCGCCGCGCCGCTCGTCGCGCCCGCGGACGCGCGCCTGAAGACGAGCCGCGTCGACTTCCCGTCGCCGCAGGGCTACGGCAAGGTGCATGGCTACCTCGCCGAGCCGGCGAACGCTAAGGCTAAGCTGCCGACGATCCTCGTCGTGCACGAAAACCGCGGCCTGAATCCGCATATCGAGGACATTACCCGCCGCGTCGCGCTGGAGGGCTATGTCGCGTTCGCGCCGGACGCGCTGTTCCCGCTGGGCGGCTATCCCGGCGACGAGGACAAGGCGCGGGAATTGTTCCCCAAGCTCGACCAGGCGAAGACGCGCGCCGACTTCATCGCCGCCGCCCACGCGCTGGCGGCACTGCCGCAGGGCACGGGCAACGTCGGCGTCGTGGGCTTTTGCTACGGCGGCGGCATCGCCAACTACCTCGCGACGCAACTGCCGGACCTGGCCGCCGCCGTGCCGTTCTACGGCATGCAGCCGCCGGCAGCCGACGTCGCCCGCATCCGCGCGCCGCTGATGATCCACGACGCCGGCAAGGACGAGCGCATCCTGGCCGGCTGGCCCGCGTACGAGGCCGCGCTCAAGGCGAACCACGTCGACTATCAGCACTTCGTCTACCCGGGCGTGGAGCATGGGTTCAACAACGACACGACGCCGCGCTACGACGAGGCCGCCGCGAAACTGGCGTGGGGCCGGACGATGGCGTTCTTCAAGGCGAAGCTGGCGTAGCGGCGCCGTTTCCGGGACAAGGTCACTTCCGCACATTTGATAATTGGTGAGTCTTTCGCTCCCCCGGCCGTGCTATCGTGCGCCGGGTCCAGCGAGCGAACGGTATCCGTTGCCCGCTCCTCACCATGTGTCGTCGATGATTTGTGGAGAGACCATTGAAGACGTTGCTGAGTTATTTCAAGCGCCCATCCCGGGACATCCATGCCGTTGCAGGCGCCGCGAGCCCGGTGTTGGAAGACGACGAGGCAGCGGACGCTGTCGAACCGGCTGTGGCGACGCACGACACCACCGGCGCCGACGGTCCCGGTCACGTGACGACGGACATCGGCGGCAAGCACTACCGTATCGAGTCCGACGACAACTACCTGGACCACATCCGTGGGGTCTTCGAACCCCACATGGTCCAACTGTTCGATTCACTGGTGAGACCGTCCGATACCGTCCTCGACATCGGGGCCAACATCGGTTGCACGTCGATCCTGTTCGGCAGCCGTGCGCGCCAGGTCGTCAGCTTCGAACCGTCCCCGACCACGTTCGCATTCCTGAAAAAGAACCTGGACGCAGCGGGATTGCACAACGTGACCCCGCTGAACCTCGGGCTGGGCAAGACCGAAGGGCGTTTCGAACTGACGTTTTCCGCCAATAACCGTTCAGGCGGATTCGTGTCGAACAAGACACAGGCTTCGGCGGGGCACCAGGTCGAGGCGATCGAGATTGCCCAGGGCGATACGTTCGTCAAAGGCGCCCACCTGGACGGCGTCGATTTCATCAAGATCGATGTCGAAGGTTTCGAGCGCGACGTCATCGAAGGCCTGCGCGACACGATATCGACCTGCGAGCCGACGGTCACGCTCGAACTGAACCATTGGTGCCTGAACGTATTCCAGCGCATCCCCATCCCCGATTTCTTCGATTTCCTGCGGGGCGTCTTCCCTTACCTGTACGCGGTCGACATGGACGACATTCGCGACCTCCACAATGTCGACGATGCCTACCACGTCATGTATCACCACGTCGTCGGGGGCTTCAAGTATCCGAACATCGTGGGCGCGTTCGACCCTGCCAGGCTCCAGGCATTCGCCGGCAAATTCGGGCGCACGATTTCCTAGGAGGCAACGCAATCCGTTGCGGGGGCACCATTCGGCCTCAGGCGATGCGGCGGACCGTGCCCGACGGTCCGGCAATTGCCGCGCCGATCCGGAATACCTGGACCGCCTGTGCCAGCCGCGCCGCCTGTTCCTGCATCGCCGCCGCCGCCGCGGCCGACTGCTCGACCAGGGCGGCATTCTGCTGCGTGACCGCATCCAGCTGGGTCACCGCCTGGCTGACCTGCCCGATGCCGCTGCTTTGCTCCCGGCTTGCGGCCGCGATGTCGTTCACGATGGCGTTGACGCGGCCGATGCTCGCGACCACCTGGTCCATCGTCGCGCCCGCCTGGCCGACCAGCCGCGTGCCGGCTTCGACCTGGGCAGTCGACGTCCCGATCAGGTCCTTGATTTCCCTGGCCGCGGCGGCGGCACGCTGGGCCAGGTTGCGCACTTCGCCCGCCACCACGGCAAAACCGCGTCCTTGTTCGCCGGCACGGGCCGCCTCGACGGCGGCGTTCAGGGCAAGGATATTCGTCTGGAAGGCAATGCCGTCGATGACCGCCGTGATCTCGGCGATCTTGCGCGCCGACGCATCGATGTCCGCCATGGACGCGATCACCTGGCCGACCACGGCGCCGCCTTCGCCTGCTACCTTCGACGCGGCAAGTGACAGCTGGCTCGCTTCCTGCGCATGGCCGGCATTGCGCTGCACGGTCGAGGTCAGCTCTTCCATCGACGCCGCGGTTTCCTCCAGGGCGCTCGCCTGCTGTTCGGTCCGGCTCGACAGGTCGAGGTTGCCGGCGGAGATTTCTCTGGACGCTGTCGCGATCGTGTCCGTGCCGTCGCGCACGCGACCGACGATCGCGGCCAGGCTGTCGTTCATCTCGCGCAGCGCGCGCAGCAGGGCCGCAGTCTCGTCCCGGCCGTGCACGTCGATGGCCTGGGTCAGGTCGCCGGCCGCCACCGTACGGGCGATCCCCACGGCCGCGCGCAGCGGACGGACGATGCCGGTGGCCAGCACCCATGCGCAGGCCGCGCCCGCCAGAACGGCGGCTGCCGTCAGGGCCATGGACAGGCGCGCGCCGCGGGCCTCGATGTCGAGGATCGCATGGTTTTGCGCATCCATCTGGCGGTGCTGCAGGGCCAGCAGTTCTTCCAGCAAGTCCTGGTAGCCGCGCGCGGCCGGCACGAAGGATTCGTTGAGAAGGCGCTCGGCCAGCGCGGTGTCGCCCGTGGCCTTGGCTTTCATCGCCGCGGCCGTGATGGCGCGGTAGCGCTGGCGCTGGGCGTCGATGCGGCGCAGCAGGGCGGTCTCGTCCGGCGTGGTCAGCAGCGGTTCGATCCGGCGTGCGAGATCCGCCGAGCGCTTGATGGCCTCATCCATCTCACCCTTGAAATATGCGGCGACGCCGGGATCGTTGCTCTTGACGATGGCTCCGGTGCGGCGGATCGCGCCGAAGACTTGCGTATTCCATTCGGCGATCAGGCGCTCCTTCGCCAGCGGCGCGGCCATCGCCTGCGCCGCCAGGGCGATGTCGTGCATACGCCAGATGCTGAAGCCCGTGGTCAATAGCCCCAGACCGAGCACCAGCCCGAAGCCGACGGCAAGCCGTCCGGCAATATTCAACTTGGCCAACCATCCCGTCATGTCTCCACCTCGATTTATCGAAAAAATCTATCAATTAATAGAAAAAATTTGTTTCGTAATCCAACAAAAAATTTCCTGTCTGAAATTCGAATGATGCCGCAGCGTGCATTGGAAACGCAAACACCTTGTATAAATTTTGTGAAAATTGTGGTGCGCAAGATGCAGGTAAAAACCGCGATTATGCGGATTCCTGGATAAGTCGAGCCACCAGATCGTTGATTTGATAGGAGCGATTGTCAAAATTATTCGATTTATCGATAGAATCTTTTTGCTTATTCTTGCTTGACTTTTGCCCTATATTGACTCCGCGCCACACGAGGGAAATCGTGGCGGCGACCCGCTTTCAACGAACGCAGCGACATGAAATGCGTGGGCGGGACAACGCGACAATCGATGACATTGTGCGCAGTTGTTTATAAATACTGGAGACAAATTATTAAACCGAACGTTCTTGCACTGGCAGCGGGTGTCCTGAGTTGTGGCGCCGCGCTTGCCCAAACCAATGTCCAGCTTTACGGCAGCATCGATGAAGGCCTGGATTACGTGAACAACGCCGCCGGAAAATCGCTGAAAGCCGTCAACGCCGGCAAGCGTTCGCCCGACCGCTTCGGCTTTCGCGGCACCGAAGACCTGGGCGGCGGACTGAACGCTTTCTTCAAGCTCGAAACCGGCTTCAATTCCGACGTGGGCACACAGGCCAATCCGAACAAGCTGTTCAATCGCTACGCCCAGGTCGGGCTGTCCAGCACGCGCTTCGGCACGCTGACCCTCGGTCACATGCCCGACTTCGCCTACGACTACGTGGGCGTGCTGAACAACAGTGTGCCCGGCATCTCGTGGTCGTACTCGCCCGGCAACCTCGACAATCTCGCCAACATCTTCGGCATGGACAATGCCATCCGCTACGAGACGCCCGTGATGGCGGGCCTGCAGGTGGGAGTGATGAACGGCTTCGGCGAGGATCCGGCCAACTTCTCGCGATCGCGCACGTACTCGGTCGGCTTCCGCTACAACGACGCAGCCCTGAAGCTGGCCGGCTCGTACTCGATGTTCCACAACCGGACAGCCGACCTGAAATCGATCTTCGGCGTCACGAATGTGCTCGGCCAGAGCCTGGCGAGCGCGCAGTTCAATGCCGACCGCTTCAGCACCGGCGTGCTCGGCGCCAGTTACCAGGCCGGCATCTTCGTTCCGCACGCGACCATCACCCAGGTCCAGCTCGAGAATGCGCGCGGCGAAGTGATCCAGCGTAACCTGCAGGCTGGCGTGAACACGGACCTGAGCGGCGGACGCAAGACGCGCATCCTCGGCCTGTCGATGGCGCACTCGACGTTCCAGGAGATCACCTATAACCAGTACAACGCGTTCCTGAGCCAGTACCTGAGTCCGACCGTCCAGATCTACTGCGGCGCAGCCTGGGTGCGCGCGTCCGGGCCCGGCGCGCGGGCGACGGCCTTCGGCTACACGCCGTCGAGCGGACGCACCCAGACCCTGACGCGCGCCGGCGTGCAGGTGCAGTTCTGATCCGATTCGTATTCATCACAGAAGGTGCCACATGTTATCCAGCATTACCGACGTCAAGGTTTCCTCCAGCGCGGCAGCGGCCGACCAGGACGGCAGGGGCGCCGCCCTCATTGCCCGCATGGAAAGCGTGCCGATCTCGCGCTGGCACGTCCGGGCCCGTGTCGTCATGGGCAGCGCCACGTTCTTCGACGCCTTCGACGCGCTGTCGCTGGCCTACGTTTTGCCGGTGTTGATCGGCATATGGCACCTGACCCCCGGCCAGATCGGCGTGCTGATCGCCACCGGCTACATCGGCCAGCTGGTCGGCGCCATCTTCTTCGGCTGGCTGGCCGAGCGCATCGGCCGTGTCAAGAGCGAGTTCTGGACCATCCTGCTGATGTCCGTGATGAGCCTGGCATGCGCCGCCACCGGCAACTTCAACGGGCTGATGGTGTGCCGCTTCATCCAGGGTATCGGCGTGGGCGGCGGCAATCCGGTCGCGGCCGTCTACATCAACGAGCTGTCGGTGGCGCACAACCGCGGCCGCTTCTTCCTGCTGTACGAACTGATCTTCCCGCTGGGCCTGCTGGCTGCCGCCCAGGCCGGTTCGCTGCTCGTTCCCCACGTCGGCTGGCAGTCGATGTTCCTCGTGGGCGGCATTCCCGGCCTGCTGATCGTCGGCTTCATCTGGTTCCTGCCCGAGTCGCCGCGCTGGCTGATCGGCAAGGGCCGTTTCGACGAGGCGGAGCGCATCATCGAACGCATCGAGGCGAGCACGGACAAGCGCATCGAGGCCAGGGCACGTCCGCCGGTGCCCGCGCAGGCGGCAAGGAAGGCCGGCGTACGCGAACTGTTCTCCGCGTTCTACCGCAAGCGCACGTTCGTCGTGTGGGCGCTGTGGGGCACGGCGTACTTCGTCGCAAACGGCCTGAACAACTGGATGCCCAGCCTGTACAAGACCGTGTACCACTTGCCGCTGGGCCAGGCGCTGCGCCTCGCATCGATGTCGAACGTGCTCAGCGTGATCTTCGTCCTCGTGTGCGCGTTCCTCGTGGACCGCGTCGGCCGCCGCCGCTGGGTGATGTCGTCGTTCTCGATCGCCGGCGTGCTGCTCGCCGCGCTGTACTTCACGGGTGCGCCATCGGCGTACGGCGTGATGCTGCTGGGGTCGACGGCATACGCCGTGATCGGCACGACGACCATCCTGCTGTTCCTGTACACGCCCGAGATCTATCCGACCCGGATGCGCGCCGTCGGCACGGCGCTGGCGACGTCCTGGTTCCGTGCCGCGTCGGCGGCCGGTCCGGCGATCGTCGGCGTGGTGCTCGGCAGCGAGGGCGTCGCTCCCGTGTTCCTGATGTTCGCCGGGGTCTGCGTGCTGGGCCTGCTGGCGGCCCTCGGCATGACGGAGACGCGCCAGAAATCGCTCGAGGAAATCGCACCCTGATGAGCACGCCCGCATCCGCCATCCCGCGTACCCTGTACGACAAGCTCTGGGAAGAGCACCTCGTGGATGAGGACGACGACGGCAGCGCGCTGCTGTACGTCGACCGTCACCTCGTGTACGAAGTCACCAGTCCGCAGGCCTTCGCGGGCCTGGCCGCCAGCGCGCGCCCTGTGTGGCGTCCCGGCGCCACGTTCGGCGTGTGCGACCATAACGTGCCCACCGCGGGCCGTGCCGGCGGCGTCGCCGATCCGCTCGCGCGGCTGCAGGTGGAGACGCTGGCGCGCAACTGCGACGACAACGGCATTCCGCAGTTCCGCATGCTGGACCGGCGCCAGGGCATCGTGCACGTGGTCGCGCCGGAGCAGGGACTGACCCTGCCGGGCATGACCGTCGTGTGCGGCGATTCCCACACGAGCACCCACGGCGCGCTGGCCGCGCTGGCGTTCGGCATCGGCACGTCCGAGGTCGAGCACGTGCTGGCGACGCAGACGCTGGCGACGCGCAAGAGCCGCACCATGCTCGTGCGGATCGACGGCGACCTGGCGCCCGGCTGCAGCGCCAAGGATCTTGCGCTGTACCTGATCGGCCGCATCGGCACTGCCGGTGCCACCGGCCACGCGCTCGAATTCGCCGGCTCCGCCGTACGCGCACTGTCGATGGAAGGGCGCATGACGCTGTGTAACATGGCGATCGAGGCGGGCGCGCGCGCGGCCCTGGTGGGCGTGGACGACGCGACGCTCGACTACCTGCGCGGCCGTCCGTATGTCCCTTCCGGTGCGCAGTGGGACGCGGCGGTCGCGGCCTGGCGCAGCCTTGTGTCCGATCCCGACGCGCGCTTCGACCGCATGCTCGCGTTCGACGCCGCGGCGGTGGCGCCGCAAGTCACCTGGGGCACGTCGCCCGAGATGGTGGCGCCGGTGAGCGCCGTCGTGCCCGATCCGGACAACGAGGGAGACGCCGGGCGGCGCCGCGCGCTGGAAGCGGCGCTCGACTACATGGGTCTTGCCCCGGGCACCCGCATCACCGACATCCGCATCGACAGGGTCTTCATCGGCTCCTGCACCAACGGCCGCATCGAGGACCTGCGCGCCGCCGCGGCCGTGCTCGCGGCCGCGGGCGGACGCATCGCGCCGAACGTGCGCCAGGCGCTCGTCGTGCCGGGATCGGGCCTGGTCCGCGAGCAGGCCGAACGCGAGGGCCTGGACCGCGTCTTCACGGCGGCCGGCTTCGAGTGGCGCGAGCCGGGATGCTCGATGTGCCTGGCGATGAACGACGACCGTCTCGCCCCGGGCGAACGCTGCGCGTCGACGTCGAACCGCAATTTCGAAGGACGCCAGGGCGCGGGCGGGCGTAGCCATCTCGTCAGCCCGGCGATGGCGGCGGCGGCCGCGCTGGCGGGCCGCTTCGTCGACGTGCGCGCGTTCGCGCGGGGAGGGCAATGATGGAACCGTTCACCATCGTCGACGGGCTGGCCGCGCCGCTGCGGCGCGACAACGTCGACACCGACGCGATCCTGCCCAAGCAGTTCATGAAGTCGGTCGCGCGCACGGGCTTCGGCCCCAACCTGTTCGACAGCTGGCGCTACCTCGACCCGGGCGAGCCGGGCCAGGATCCGTCCATGCGCCAGCCGAACCCGGAATTCGTGCTGAACCAGCCGCGCTACCGGGACGCGACGATCCTGCTGGCCGGGCGCAATTTCGGCTGCGGCAGCTCGCGCGAACACGCGCCCTGGGCGCTGCTGCAGTACGGCTTCCGCGTGATCGTCGCGGCGGGCTTCGCCGACATCTTCCGCCAGAACTGCACGAAGAACGGCGTGCTGCCGGTCGAGCTGGGCGACGCGGCGCTGGACGTGTTGTTCGCGGCCGCGGAAAGCGAGGGCGGCTGCCGCCTGCGGGTCGACCTCGAGCACCAGCGCGTGACCGGGCCGGGCGGCTTCGAGGCGTCCTTCGACATCGCACCTGCGGCGCGTCACGCCCTGCTGGGTGGACTGGACGAGATCGGCCTCACCCTGCGCCGGCGCGAGCGCATCGCCGCGTTCGAGCGCGTGCGGCTGGCCCGCTACCCGTGGCTGGCCACTCCGATCCGGACCTGATCCGCGCTGCTAGAATGAGGGTTTCGGAATCCGTTGCCGGCAGCGGCCGGCGGTATGCGTCATGAACCTCTCCCTCAGGCAGCTCAAGGTCTTCCTCGGCGTCGCGCAGGCCGCCAGCTTCACCAAGACCGCGCAACGCCTGCACCTGTCGCAGGCGGCGCTGTCCGCCATCATCCGCGAACTCGAAACCCAGCTGCAGTGCCGCCTGCTCGACCGCACGACGCGCTCGGTCGCCCTGACCGAGGCGGGGCGCATGTTCCTGCCCACCGCGGCCCACATCGTCGAGACCATCGAGAATGCCGCGCTCGAATTGCGCAAGATCGGGCGCGAGGAACAGCGCCTGCTGCGCGTCGGCGTGATGCCGCACATCGCCGTGAGCCTGATGCCGGCGGTGCTGAGCCGCTTCGCCACCCTGTGCCCGCTGGTGCGCGTGGAAATCGTCGACAGCACGCCGTCCGAGCTGCTGCGCATGGTGGAAGACGGCGCGCTGGACGCCGCCTTCGGTCCGTTCTTCCGCAAGGAATCCGGCGTCGAGCGCCTGCAGATCTTCCCGACCCAGTTGATGCTCGCCACCGGCCTGCAGGAGACCGACTGGCCGGACTTCAGCGCCGAGCAGGAAACCTGGCGCGCGCTGCAGGGCGTCCCCCTGATCTGCTTCCTGGGCGACACGCCGATCCAGCGCATGGTCGAGGAAAGCCTCAGCGCCGCCGCCGTCACCACCGGCAAGCGCACGTTCGTCGGCCACCTCGAGACGGCGATCGCGATGGCGGAGGCGGGATTCGGCGTGGCCGTGGTGCCGTCGATCTCGGCGGCCGCCTGCCAGCGCTACCGCGTGCGCCTGCACCCGATCCGCCCTGCCATCGAACTGCCGTTCTACTGCATCACGCGCGCGGGCCGCGCCAGCAACGACACGCTGGCCCAGCTGTCGGCCGTGTTCGAGCAGGTCGCGCAGGAATTCAGCGGCGGCAACCCCGTGCTGAAGAAAGGCCGCAAGCGCGCCACCCCCGCGTCCTGACGATTCGATCAATACTGTTTATATTGTTCGATTTTCCCGATTAAACGATAAATTCTTTTTGCTTCCGCTCGCCTGACCCTTTCTTTATATTGGGTCGCACAAGAACTCAGCGAGACAGCACATGAACATCGTCATCATCGGGGCGGGCCTCGGCGGCCTGACCGCCGCCAATGCCTTGCTCGACCGGGGCTTCCACGTCACCGTGCTCGAACAGGCCGCGCAACTCAAGGAGATCGGCGCCGGCGTCCAGCTCAGCGCGAACGCCACCGGCGTCCTGTACCGGCTCGGCCTCGGACCGGACCTGGAACGCATCGCCTCCGAGCCGGCCGGCAAGCGCGTGCGCCTGTGGAACACGGGGCAGGCCTGGCCGCTGTTCGACCTCGGCGCCGTGTCGCGCGAGCGCTATGGCTATCCCTACTTCACGCTGCACCGCGCCGACCTGCACGCCGTGCTCGCCGACGGCGTGCGCCGGCGCAGTCCGGACGCCATCCGGCTCGGCGTCAAGGTCGACGGCCACCGCCAGCATGACGATGGCCGCGTCACGGTGCATGCGGCGGACGGCACGACCTGGACCGCCAACCTCGTGATCGGCGCCGACGGCGTCCATTCGCGCACCCGCGAAGCGCTGTTCGGACCGGACGCGCCGCGCTTCTCCGGCATCATGGCGTGGCGCGGCGTGATCCGCGCGTCCGACCTGCCGGCCCACATGCGCGAACCGTACGGCAGCAACTGGGTGGGGCCGGGCGCGCACGTGATCCAGTACCCGCTGCGCGGCGGCGAGCTCGTGAACTTCGTGGGCGCGGTGGAGGGCGGCGGCTGGGAAGTCGAATCCTGGTCGGAACGCGGCACGCACGAGGAGTGCCTGCGCGACTTCGCCGGCTGGCACGAGGACGTGCAGACGATGATCCGTGCCATCGACGTGCCGTACAAATGGGCCCTGATGGTGCGCGATCCGATGCCGCAATGGTCGCAGGGCAGCGTGACCCTGCTGGGCGACGCCTGCCATCCGACCCTGCCGTTCCTGGCCCAGGGCGCCGGCATGGCGCTCGAGGACGGCTACATCCTGGCGCGCGCGCTCGACCAATACCGTGGCGACCTGGCGCAGGCGCTGCGCAGCTACGAGGCCGCGCGCCACGAGCGCACCGCGCGCATCGTGCGCGGCTCGGCGGCGAACGCCGCGCGCTTCCACAACCCGGCGCTCGGCCATGCCGAGGGGGCGGCCGCCTACGTCGGCACCGAATGGAGCGAGGACCGCGTCAAGGAACGCTACGAATGGCTGTTCGAGTACGACGTCGACGCCGTTCCCCTGTAAGCCAACCGTACAAGGAGACATCATGACCAAGCCGCCCGCCGTGCGCGGACTGCATCACTTCGCCTGGCGCTGCCGCGACGCCGAGGAAACCCGGGCCTTCTACGAAGACCTGCTCGGCCTGCCGCTGGTGCACGTCATCCGCCTCGACCGCGTGCCCAGCACCGGCGAGTACTGCCCGTACGTGCACCTGTTCTTCGAGATGCGCGACGGTTCGAACATCGCCTTCTTCGACCTCGGCGACGGCGTCTGCGCCGAGCCCTCGGCCAACACGCCGGCCTGGGTCAACCACATCGCGCTGCGCGTGGACAGCCTGGCCGGCCTGGAAGACATGAAGGCGCGCCTGCAGGCCGCCGGCGTGGAGGTGCTCGGGCCCGTCGACCATCACTTCGTCAAGTCGATCTACTTCTTCGATCCGAATGGCTTCCGCCTCGAGTTCACGACGCCGACCGGCACGCCCGCGATGCATGCGGACTTCCGCAGCAAGGCACGCGGCCTGCTCGACGACTGGAGCGCCGAAAAGGCGGCGCGCGCCGCACAGGCGGTGGATTGACATGGCGCACCTGAACCCGACCCACGACCCCGCGCGCCGCGCCTGGGTGGCGTCCGCCAACGAGCCCGACGCCGAGTTTCCGATCCAAAACCTGCCCTTCGGCGTGTTCTCCGACGGCCGCCGCGCACGCGCCGGTGTCGCGATCGGCACCGAGATCGCCGACCTCGATGCGCTGCTCGGCGCCGGTCTGCTCGACGGCGACGCCGCCAAGGCCGCGCGCGCCTGCGCCGACGGCCGCCTGAACGGCCTGATGGCGCTCGGACCGCACTACGCGTCGGCCCTGCGCGCCGCGCTGTCCGAGCTGCTGCGCAGCGACGGCGAGCGGCGGGCGCGCGCCGAAAGCATGCGCGAACACATCCTGGTGCCGATGGCGGCCGCCACGATGCTCCTGCCGTGCGAGATCGGCGACTACAGCGATTTCCTCACGTCGCTGCACCACACGGAACGCCACGGCCGCTACAAGGGCCTGAAGGATCCGCTGCCGCCCGCGTTCAAGTCGCTGCCGATCGCCTATCACGGCCGCGCGTCGTCGATCCGCGTCAGCGGGACCCCCGTGCGCCGTCCGCTCGGCCAATACCGCAACGGCGATGGCGCGGTCGAATACGGCCCGGCGCCGATGCTCGACTTCGAGCTGGAGCTCGCGGCCTTCGTCGGCCAGGGCAACGCGCTGGGCCAGCCGATCCCGATCGGCGCGGCCGCCGACCACATCTTCGGGTACTGCCTGCTGAACGACTGGTCGGCCAAGAGCATCCAGTGGTGGGAGCAGGTGCTCGGCCCCTTCCTCGGCAAGAGTTTCATTTCGTCGATCTCGCCGTGGATCGTGACCCAGGAAGCGCTGGCCCCGTTCCGCCTGCCGGCGCCGCCCCGTCCCGCCGGCGACCCGGCCCCGCTGCCGCATCTGCACGACGCGCGCGACCAGGCCGAAGGCGGCATCGACATCGCGCTCGAAGCCTGGCTGTCGACGCCGTCCAGGCGCGCGGCCGGCGAAGGGCCGCTGCGCATCACGAGCACGCACTTGCAGAACCTGTACTGGACCTTCGGGCAGATGCTGGCCCACCACGCGAGCAACGGCTGCAACCTGCGGCCGGGGGACCTGATCGGCAGCGGCACGATTTCCGGCGCCGACGATGCGGCGCGTGCCTGCCTCACGGAGCTGACCAATGCCGGCGCCGATCCGCTGAAGGTGGGACCGGAAGAGTTCCGCACGGCGCTCGAGGACGGCGACGAGATCGTCCTGCGCGCCCGCGCGCGGCGGCACGGCGTCGTGTCCATCGGCTTCGGCGAATGCCGCGGCCGCATCGAACCGGCGCTGCCCGTCGCCGGCGGGAGGTCGTGATGGCAAACCGCACGACCACGCAACTGGCGCAGTTCGGCCACGAGTTCGGGCGCGGGGCCCGCAAGGTGATGGTGTTCGGCGGCGCGTTCGGCCACACCGGCGACTGGCGCGCGTTCTGCGAAGGACTCGATCCTGACGCGGCCACCTGGGTGTTCTTCGACTACCGCGGCTACGGCCGCGCCAGGGCCATCCGCGGCGACTACACGTTCGAGGAAGCCGCCGTGGACGCGCTGGAACTGGCCGCCGCGCTCGGGTGGGGGCGCTTCTCGCTCGTCGGCCACTCGATGGGCGGCGTGGCCATCCAGCGCGTGCTGCTGGCCGCGGCGCCGGGCCGCATCGAGCGCATGGTCGCGCTCACGGCGGTGCCGGCCTGCGGGTCGCGCATGGACGCGCAGCGCCTCGCCATGTTCGACAAGGCCGCGCACGACGTGGCACAGCGCCAGTTCATCCTCGATTTCTCGACCGGCCGCCGGTTGCCCGCCGTGTGGCTGCGGCGCCAGGCGCTCGATTCGGCGGCCTGCACGGCGCCGGAGGCCTTTTCCGGCTACCTGCGCGACTGGGGCACGGTGGATTTTTCCGAGCGCGTGCGCGGCAACCCGGTGCCCGTCCAGGTGCTGGCCGGGGCGCACGACCCGACGCTGACGCGCGAGCTGATGGAGCGGACCTGGCTCGCCTGGTATCCGAACGCCACGCTGGAGGTGCTGGACGGGTGCGGGCATTACCCGATGCTCGAGGTACCCCTGGCGCTGGCGCGCGTCGTCGGCGATTTCCTGCAACAGTCCTGAGAGAGACAACGTGTACGCATTTTCCTATGTCCGGCCGGCCACGCTCGCGCAGGCGCTGGCCATCCTGGACGAGCATCCCGATGCCAAGGCGCTGTCCGGCGGCATGACGCTCGTGCCGACCCTGAAGCAGCGGCTGGCCGCACCGGCCTACCTGGTCGACCTGACCCGGCTCGACGAACTGCGCGGCATCGCGCTGGAGGGGAACGTATTGCGCATCGGCGCCGCCACCCGCCATGCCGAGGTGGCCGCGAGCGGTATCGTGCGCGGTGCGATTCCCGCGCTCGCCGGCCTGGCCGGCCTGATCGCCGATCCGCAGGTCCGCAACCGCGGCACCATGGGCGGATCGGTGGCCAACAATGATCCGGCCGCCGATTACCCGGCCGCCGTGCTGGGCCTGGGCGCGACGGTCGTCACCAGCGCGCGCCGCATTCCGGCCGACGACTTTTTCGTCGACATGTTCGAGACCGCGCTGGGCCCCGGCGAACTCGTGGTCGCGATCGAGTTCCCGCTGCCGCGCCGCGCCGCCTACCGCAAGTACCGCCATCCCGCCTCCGGCTATGCGCTCGCAGGCGTGTTCGTCGCCGATGGCGATGCGGGCGTGCGGGTCGCCGTCACGGGCGCGGCGCCGTCGGTGTTCCGCTGGCACGAGGCCGAGCAGGCGCTGGCGCGCGACTGCGCCGTGGACGCGCTGGCCGGCGTGGCGATGGATCCCGGCCGCATGCTCGACGACGAACGCATCCCGGCGCGCTACCGCGCCAGCCTCGTCGAGGTATTCACCCGCCGCGCGGTCGCGGCCATGACCGGCGCGTGACGCCGGCATCTACAAGGAGACCCATATGGAATTCAACGGAACCCAAGTGATCGCGGCGCCGCGCCACGAAGTCTGGGCGGCCCTCAACGACCCGGCCGTGCTGCAGGCCTGCGTGCCCGGTTGCGAATCGTTCGGCGCGCGCGGCGAGGACGAATTCGAAGCCGTGGTGCAGGCCGCCGTAGGTCCCGTCAAGGCCCGCTTCAAGGGCAGCCTGACGCTGTCCGAGCGGCGTCCGGACGAAGGCTACCGCATCGCCGGCAAGGGCGAGGGCGGCATCGCCGGCTTCGGCAAGATGCAGGCCGTCGTCACGCTGGCCGACGCGCCCGACGGCGGCACCGAACTGACCTATGCGGCTACGGCCGAAGTGGGCGGCAAGCTGGCCCAGGTCGGGTCGCGCCTCGTCGCGTCGGTGGCCAACCGCATGGCGGACGAGTTCTTCAAGCGCTTCGGCGAGCAGCTGGCGCCCCCGCAGGACGCGGCCGTGCCGGAAGCCGGGGCCGAAGCGGCACCGAAAAAATGGTGGCAGCGCGGCTGACGCGGCATCGATACGAACAGGCAGGTGACAAGTGGTACAAGTGAACATACAAGTCAATGGCCGGCAGGTCGAGCGCGAGGTCGAGGACCGCACGCTGCTGGTCGAATTCCTCCGGCGCGAAGCGGGCCTGACCGGCACCCACGTCGGCTGCGACACGACCCAGTGCGGCGCGTGCACCGTCCACCTCGACGGCGCCGCCGTCAAGTCGTGCACGGTGCTGGCGGCGCAGGCCGACGGCGGCAGCGTGCGCACCGTCGAGGACCTCGAGCGCGACGGCCGGCTGAGCGCCGTCCAGCAAGCCTTCGTGCAATGCCATGGCCTGCAGTGCGGCTTCTGCACCCCCGGCATGATCATGGCGATCGAGTACTTCCTGCGCGAGCGGCCGGCGTCGCTCGACGACGAGACCATCCACACGGCTTTGGAGGGCAATATCTGCCGCTGCACCGGCTACGTGAACATCATCGAGGCGGTGCGCCACGCGGCGCGCGCGCTGTATCCGGAGGTGCCCGCATGATCGGCCAACCCCTGCCGCGGCTGGAAGACCGGCGCCTGGTGACGGGCAACGGCCGCTACACGGACGACATCGACGTGCCGGGCCAGGCGTATGCCGCTTTCCTGCGGTCGCCGCATGCGCATGCGCGCATCGTCTCCATCGACATCGGCGCCGCGCTGGCCGCACCCGGCGTGTTCGCCGTGCTGACCGGCGCCGACTACGTCGCCGATGGATTCCAGGGCATGCAGCACGTGCCAATGCCGCTCGACGCGATCGACCCCACGGCGCCGGCGTTCCGCGATGCGCTGCACGCCCCGGCCTACAGCCGGCTGCACTTGCCGCTTCCGGTGGACAAGGTGCGCCACGTCGGCGAGGCGGTGGCGATGGTGGTTGCGGACACGGCGGCCCGCGCGCGCGACGCCGCCGAGATGATCATGGTCGACTACGACGTGCTGGATGCCGTCGTGCGCGCCGACGACGCATTGGCGGCGGGCGCACCGCAGCTGTACGACGATGCGCCGGGCAACCTGTGCTTCGAAGTGCAACTGGGCGACCGCGCGGCCGCGCAGCGCCTGTTCGCCGATGCCCACCTCGTCGTGCGCCGCGATTTCCATAACAGCCGCGTGGTGAACTGCCAGATGGAGCCGCGCGCCGCGATCGGCGTGTACGACCCCGCGGAGGGCAGTTACACGCTGATCTCGGGCAGCCAGGGCGCGGTGCGCCAGAAGATGTCGCTGGTGGGCGCACTGCGCGCGCCGGCCGACAAGGTGCGCGTGATCTGTCCGGACGTCGGCGGCGGCTTCGGCCCGCGCAGCTCGGTCAACGTCGAGCAGCTGGCGGTGGTCTGGGCGGCACGCCGCTGCGGCCGCGCGGTCAAGTGGACCAGCGACCGCAGCGAGGCATTCCTGTCGGACTACCAGGGCCGCGACGCCATCCTGCGCGCCGCCATCGCCTTCGACGCCGACGGCCGTATCCTCGCCACCGACCACGAATGGCTGGGCAACGTGGGGGCCCACACCGTGTCGTACGTGCCGATGTCGAACGGTACCCGCATCATGACGACCGTCTACCACGTGCCGGTGGCGGCCGTGCACATCCGCGCGGCGCTCAGCAATACGGCGCCGACCGCGCCCTACCGCGGCGCCGGAAGGCCCGAGGCGCACCACATGATGGAGCGCCTGCTCGACCTGGCCGCGCATCGCCTCGGCATCGACCGGGTCGAGATCCGCCGCCGCAACATGGTGCCGCGCAGCCGGCTGCCCTACCGCAGCGCGATGGGCCTGACGTACGACAGCGGCGACTTCATCGGCAACATGGAGCGCGTGCTGGCGCTGGCCGACTGGGACGGTTTCGCGGCCCGCCGCGCCGCCTCGGCCGCGCGCGGCCGGCTGCGCGGCATCGGGCTGGCCAACTACGTCGAGGCCCCCGTCGGCGCGCCGCGCGAACGCATCGAGATGCGCGTCCTGGCCGAGGGCGTGGTCGACCTGGTGTCGGGCACGCAGACGCAGGGCCAGGGCCACGCGACGACGTTCGCCCAGGTCGTGGCGGCGCACCTGGGCGTGCCGCCGGAATCGGTACGGCTGCGTACCGGCGACACGGCATTCGTCAGCGTCGGCGGCGGCACCCACTCGGACCGCAGCATGCGCCTGGGCGGCACGCTGCTCGTGCAGAACGCGGCCGACATCGTCGAGCAGGGCAGGGCAGGACTGGCCTGGCTGCTCGGTATCGACGCGGCAGCCGTCCGCTTCGAGAACGGGCATTTCGTTGCCGGCGACACGCGCCTGGGCCTGTTCGCACTGGCCACCAGGCTGCAACAGGCGGGGCGAGCGCCGCTCGCGTCCGACGCCGAATTCAACGGCCGCATGGCGGCGCACCCGACCGGGGCGGCCGTGATGGAGCTGGAGATCGATCCGGAGACTGGCGAGGTCGAGCTGCTGCACTACGCC
The DNA here is from genome assembly GCF_900101265.1 of Massilia sp. PDC64. Classification (GTDB taxonomy): domain Bacteria; phylum Pseudomonadota; class Gammaproteobacteria; order Burkholderiales; family Burkholderiaceae_D; genus Telluria. The sequence continues at coordinate 46,233 of NZ_FMZS01000014.1, read as the reverse complement.
TCCGTGGACGACGTCGGCCAGCCGATCAATCCGCTGATCGTCGAGGGCCAAGTGCATGGCGGCCTGGCGCAGGGTATCGGGCAGGCGCTGTCCGAAGGGTATTACGTCGACCGCGACAGCGGCCAGGTGATGTCCGGCTCGTACATGGACTATGGCGTGCCGCGCGCCGGCCGCGTGCCGCGCGTGTCGCTCGTGTTTGCCGAGGACCCGACCGCCGGCAACCCGCTGCGCGTGAAGGGCGGCGGGGAGAGCGGCATCACGCCGGCCACCGCCGTCATCTTCAACGCCCTGGCCGACGCGCTCGGCGAAGACGCCCCCGAGGAACTGGAGATGCCGGCCACGCCGGCTGTCATCTGGAATGCCATCCACAAGGAAGACCATGCACATGAGTGAACACGTCCACATCCGGCGCGACGGCGCCGTGCTCGAGATCGTCCTCGACCGCGCCGGCAAGGGCAACGCGCTGACCGCCGCGATGGGCGCGGCGATCGTCGACGCGCTGCGCGGCATCGACGACGAGGTCAAGCTGGTACGCCTCGCCGCGGCCGGCCCGGATTTCTGCACCGGCCGCGATTCGCCGATCCCGACGCTGGGGCCGAAGCCGTCGGCCGAGACGGTGCGCCGGCAAGTCGCGCTGCCGCCGCTGGAACTCTACGACGCCATCAAGGCGGTGCCGGTGCCCGTGCTCGCCGTCGTACGCGGGCGCGCCGTGGGCGCGGGTTGCGCGCTGGCGTGCGTGGCCGACCTGGTGGTCTGCGCGGACGACGCGGTCTTCCAGATTCCCGAGATGGAGCGCGACATCCCGCCGGCGCTGGTGATGGCGGCGCTCGTGGACCGCGTGCCCGTCAAGACGCTGGCGCACATGGTGTACGGCCGCGCGCCGCTGGGTGCCGGGGACGCGCGCACGGCCGGGCTGGTGTCGCACGTCGTCCCCGCGGGCAGGCTGGACGCCGCCGCCGCCGGGCTGGCCGGGACCATGCTGGGCAACAGCGCGGTCACGCTGCGCGCCGTGAAGCAGTTCCTGGCGGCCGCGCCGGGCATGCCGCCGGCCAGCGCCAGCGCGTTCGCCGCCCACCTGGCCGCGACGGCGTTATCGATCCGGTTCTGATCGCGCGAGCGCAAGCGCGGCATCCACGCCGTCCTGCAGGATGGCTTCGGCCACCTGCGGGTCCGCCACGGCGCGCGCGATCTGGAGCGTGCCCGCCATGAGCGCGAACAGCGCGGTGGCGCGGTGCGCGTTGCGTGCGTGGTCCGGCCCGGGCAGCAGCCGGGCCAGCTGGTCGACGTACGCGCGCAGGCCTTCCTCGTAGGCCTGGCGCGTCGGGAGCGGCTGCCTGCCGATCTCCGGCAACAGGGCGGCGGATGGGCAGCCGTCCTCGTAGCGTTCGAGATGGGACTTGTCGAGATAGCCCCGGATCGCGGCGTCGATGCCGGCCGCTTCGTTCTGCGCGAGCTGCGCGGCCTGGTCGGCGAGCGCGCTGGACAGCGCCTCCCGCACCAGCACGTCCTTGGATTCGAAATGCGCGTAGAACGCGCCGTTCGTCAGCCCCGACTCCGCCATGATGCCGGCCACGCCCGACGCCGACGCGCCGTCCTTGCGGATCCGCCGCGAGGCGACGTCGATGATGCGGCGTCGCGTGTTTTCCTTGTGGCCCTTCTCGAAACGCATGGTGTGCTCCTGTCGTCTAGCCTGCCGCGGTGCGCAACGCGGCGTGCAGGTCCTGGTCGAGCTGGCGTGCGACCGGATCCACGCGATTATCGCCGAACTGGCCGAACGTGGACGCCGGACGGTCGAACTCGAACGCGACGGTGCCGTCGTCGTCTTCCCGCAGTAGCACGCGCACGGGCACATACAAGGCCGCGCCGATCCGGTGCCGGGTCATCTTCGCGGCGGTGAGCGGATTGCCGATGTCGTACTGGATGGCCCGCCGCTGGATGCCGGCCGTGCGCAGCAGCGCCCCGTGGTCGCGGAAGCCGAAGACGGACAGCGCGGGCAAGGCTTCCAGTTCCTTTTGCGCGCGCGTGCTTTCGCCGTAGCGCAGCAGCGTGAAGATGCCGTCGTCGATGCGGGGGACGGCCTGTTCCAGCCTCTGCCTGACCGTCTCGAAGGTGTCGTCCGACCGGATGGTGACATGTTCGATCGATAGCGTCGTCACGTCATGATTGCGGTTTTGCATGATGGTTCTCCCTGGTTCAGATGGGGGATGACAGCGCGCCGGTGACGGCCTCGATGCGCCGCGCGAGGTGCAGCAGGGCGCGGTCGGCACCCAGCGGGCCGTCGATCTCGAGGCCGATGGGCAGGCGCCCGGCCGACAGGCCGATGGGAATGCTGATGCCCGGCAGTCCCGCGGCGCTGGCCGGGATCGTGTGGCTCGCCAGGGCGCGGAAATCGACGGCACGGTCGCCGATGAAGAACGCGTCCTCGTGTTCGATCGACGGTGCCGTGCACGGCGTCGTCGGCAGGATCAGTGCCGCGGCGCCCCTGGCCGCGAACACCTCGTGGTAGCGGCGCGCGATGTCGGCGCGGGCGCGGCCGACCGCCGTCTCGTAATCCCGCGCGGACAGGAACCCCGGCCCGTCCGGCAGGACGAACCGTGCCCAGGTGGCCTTGAGTCCGGGCTTCAGGTCGCGATGGATGTCGTCGAACCCGGCCGGCACGCCGTGGCGGGCGACGAAGTCGATGACGGCCTGCCGCGTCTCGCGGAAGAAAATGTTCCAGGTCGTCTCTTGTGCGAGCGTCATGAAGTCGGCGCCCAGGTCGACTTCGACGATGTCCGCTCCCGCCTCGAGCAGCCGGCGCACGGTGTCGTGGAATCGTGCTTCCACGTCGGCCGCGACACCGTCCAGGAACTGGCGGGGCGCCACCGCGAGCCGCATTCCTTGCAGGTCGTGCGCCACGTAATCGCCCGCAGCGGGCGCGCCCGTGACGACCGCGTCGATCAGCGCGCAGTCCTCCACGCTGCGCGCGAGCACGCCCGTCGTGTCCAAGGTGTGCGAGATCGGGGCCACGCCGTCGCGCGGCCAGCGTCCGGTCGTCGGCTTGAAGCCCACGACGCCGCATAGCGATGCCGGTACGCGGATCGAACCGATCGTGTCGCCGCCCAGGGACGCCGGTACGAGCCGGGCCGCGACCGCCGCGCCGGAGCCGCTCGACGAGCCGCCGGTCACGTGGCCGCGCCGGTGGGGATTGTGCACGCGGCCATGGGCGGCGTTGTCGCCCGTCAGGCCATAGGACATCTCGACGAGATTGTTCTTGCCGAAGACGATGCCGCCGGCATTCCTGATGGCCGCGACTGCGCCGGCGTCATGGTCCGGCACGAAATCGCCCAGGTTCGATACGCCGAGCGTCGTACGGAGGCCCCGCGTGAGATAGCTGTCCTTGATCCCGATCGGCACGCCCAGCAAGGGGGCGTCGGCGCCGTCGGCGCGGGCCAGGTCGGCGGCGCGGGCCGCTTCGAGCACCGCCGGTCCGTCGATCGAAATGAATGCGTTCAGGTCGGCGTGGTCGTGCGCTCGCCGCAGGAGGGCATGGGCATACGATTCGGATGAGATGTCGCCGTTGCGGATCGCGCGCGCCGCGGCGGCGACGCCGAGCGTGGCGGGTTGTTCGGCAACAGTTGCCTGGGGATGGTCGAAGGGGGCCGTCATGGCGTGCTCCATGTGCGAAGACTCGGCGCGACTTGGAAGTGGTCGGTGTCGCGCCATAACCTTGCGATCATAATATCATATTACGATCATAATTCAATGAGGCGAAAAAAAGCCGTCCTTGCGGTGGGCAGGACGGCGCCGGTCAGGCGTAGTGGTAGCGGCCGTCGTCGTCGCGGCCGATGGCGCGGGTTGCGCCCGTGTCTTCGAGCCAGCGCACGATCTCGCGGCCGTCGCGGCTGCCGACGGCCGCCATCAGTTCCGCGAACAGCTTGGGTCCGTGTTGCAGCGCCGCGTCGAGCGACTCGAAGCGCGCGCCCTCGAAGGTCGGCGCGGCGGGGACGCGGTGCTCGATGGAACGGCTCGTCCCCGGGCGCAGGAAGGGCAGGGTCAGGTCGAAGCCGGCCTTCGCCGTGTGATGGATGCCGGCCAGGGACGGGTCGAGCGGCATCGCGCGCATGCGGTCCTGCACGACGAGGTCGCGGTCGGCCTGGAAGCGCGTGGCCAGTGCCCAGTCCATTTGCTGGTCGGAGAAGACGTCGATGTCCGGATCGACGACGAACACGTGCTTGACGTTGGCGAGACAGGCGAACACGGCGGCGATGGCGTTGCGCGCCTCGCCAGGCACGCGCTGCTGCATGGCGATCCGCACGTTGAACATGCCGCCGTTGGCGGCGCTGGCGTAGACCGCTTTCACCTCGCGCACGGCGACTTCCAGCGCGCGCCACACCGTGACTTCGGTGCGCAGGGCGCACAGCTGGGCGGTGTCGGTGGTGTCCATGTCGCGGCCGCTGATGGTCGACGTCTGGAACACCGCGTCGCGGCGGTGCGTGATCGCGGTCAGGTGGAACAGCGGGTTGCGCTTGACGCCGCCGTAGTAGCCCAGGAATTCGCCGTACGGGCCTTCCGGCTCGACGTGGCCGTTCGGGTCCAGGTAGCCCTCGAGGATGAATTGCGCGTCGGCCGGCACCAGCAGGTCGTTGGTCACGCACTTGACGACGCCCAGCGTCTCGCCGCGCAGGGAGGCCAGCAGTTCGAGTTCGTCGGCCGGCAGGCGCATGGTCGCGGCGACGTGGTCGATGGGGTGCGTGCCGACGGCGAACGCGATCGGAAGCGGTTCCCCGCGCGCGGCGTGCTCGAGGTAAATCGCGCGCAGGTCGGACGGCGCGATCAGGTCGATGCCGGCCGTGCGGCGGCCGCGCAGCATCAGGCGGCGCACGCCGACGTTGGTCCAGCCCGTGGTCCGGTCGACCGTGAAATCGATCGACGACGAGATGTAGGGCGCGCCGTCGAGCCCGTGCTGCAGGTGGATGGGCAGTTTCGTGAAATCGCAGTCGTAACCGGTCAGCACCACCTGCTGGACGGGCGCGGCCTCACGCGGCACCTGCTCGATAGCGGCCTTCCTGCGCAAGCGCGCAAGGACTTCCGCCAGCAGCTTGTCGGTGGTCGTGCCGAAGGCGGCCGCCAGGCGGTTGCGGCTGCCCGCAAGGTTGCCGCACAGGGGGATGGCGTCGGCACCCGGTTGCTCGAAGAGCACGGCTTTTGGATTGCCTTCCAGCAGGCGGGCAACGTCGGCCAGGTCGACCGGCCCGGCATGGCGCTCGAACTCGCTCGCGTCGAGCGAGGCGGCGAAGCGGCGCAGGTCGAAGCGCTCGAGGTCCGGGCCGGGGCCGGCCGGACGCTGCGCCGGCGTGCTGAAATCGGAATGGGAATTCACTGTTGTCTCCAGAGGTTCATGTGGCTATCACAGCGAATCTAATGCACCCGCGCATAGAACTGAAGCAACAATAAATGATCGATTCATCGAAAAATCTAATTAATTTCGGCCGCCGTCCATCCTGACAAACGGTCTGCTACCATCGGCGCTTTCATCGATTATTCACCAGCGATCATCAATCATGCATGCGTCAACCCGCCCCCGTTTCATCGTCGGCATCAGCGGCGCCTCCGGCGTGGTGTACGGCATTCGCCTGCTGCAGCTGTTGCGCCAGCTCGACGTCGAAACGCACCTCGTGATGAGCAAGTCGGCCCAGGTCACGCTGGCCTACGAATCGGACCTGAGCGTGGCCGACGTACGCGCGCTGGCCGACGTCAACCATGCGAATACCGACATCGGCGCGGCGATCTCCAGCGGCTCGTTCAAGGTGCAGGGGATGATCGTGGCGCCTTGCTCGATCAAGACGATGTCGGAGATCGCCACGGGCGTGACGGGCAGCCTGCTGGCGCGCGCCGCCGACGTGATGCTGAAGGAGCGCAAGCGCCTCGTGCTGATGCTGCGCGAGACCCCGCTGCACCTGGGCCACCTGCGCACCATGACGGCGGTCACCGAGGCCGGCGCCATCGTCTATCCGCCGGTCCCGGCCTTCTACGCGCGCCCGCAGTCGCTCGACCAGATGGTCGACCACACGCTGGGGCGCGTGCTCGACCTGTTCGGCCTCGATACCCAGACGGTGACGCGCTGGGATCCGCCGCGCAACCAGGCCGCCCGCCAGGACGAGCAATAAAAACAAAAGGCACCCGCAGGTGCCTTTGTCGTTTGCTGGCAGGATGGCTTACACGTAAGCCGCCAGCGCGGTTTTCATCTTTTTCAGCGCGGCCGATTCGATCTGGCGGATGCGCTCGGCCGACACGCCGAATTCCTCGGCCAGCGTGTGCAGCGTGGCGCCCGAGCCGTCGTCGTTGGCCAGCCAACGCGCTTCCACGATGCGGCGCGAGCGCGGGTCGAGTTTCGACAGGGCCGTTTCCAGGCCTTCCGATTGCAGGCGCACCACTTCTTCGGCTTCCAGGACCTTGGTCGGTTCCTGCTGGTCCGAGGACAGGTAGGCGATCGGCGAAAACTTGTCGTCTTCCTCGTCGGTCGGTGCTTCCAGGGCGATGTCGCGGCCGGACAGGCGCGTTTCCATCTCGATCACTTCTTCGCGCTTCACGTCGAGCATCTTGGCCAGGTCGTCGACTTGCTGCGGCGACATGGCATCCAGGCCCTGCTTGTTGCTGCGCAGGTTGAAGAACAGCTTGCGCTGCGCCTTGGTCGTTGCAACCTTGACCAGACGCCAGTTCTTCAGGATGTATTCGTGCATCTCGGCCTTGATCCAGTGCATGGCGTAGGACACCAGGCGCACGCCCTGGTTCGGGTCGAAACGCTTGACTGCCTTCATCAGGCCGATATTGCCTTCCTGGATCAGGTCGGCGTGCGGCAGGCCATAGCCCAGGTAGCCGCGCGCGATCGACACGACCAGGCGCAAGTGCGACAACACGAGTTTCTGCGCCGCGTCCAGGTCATTCTTTTCCTGCAGACGCGTAGCCAGCGAAACTTCTTCCTCGTGGGACAGCATCGGCAGGCGGTTCACTGCCGAGATATAGGCGTCGATATTACCGAGATTGCCACTGAAACCCAGTCCCAGTGCACGATTGCCGGCCGGAACCAATGCGGATTGTGCGGACATAGTCACTCCCTCGTAGATAAAACTGCTGCATCGTCTCGCCATCTCCAGGGCCCCGAAGGCACCTCTGGCTGGCTTGTGTCGGGATGCTGACGGTGCTATCAAAACCATTTCCCGCGATAGTCTGACGTTATATTAGCACTCTCTTGAGGTGAGTGCTAGGCGCCACCATATCCCTTACGACGGGTTTAAGTTTCATTAAAGTATTGCCCGCAGGAATCAAAAAAACGGTTCGATTCAACTGTAGAGCAGGTACGAGCGGTTTAGTTGATATGGCTCAAATGTGACGCTCGTAACGTTTGAAATCGGTAGAAGACAGGTTAGGCGACGCGTGCTGCGCTTTCTGTTGGTTGGCGCACGTTGTCATGTAGGCGTATGCCTCGCGTCCGCTGCCGGATTTGACTGGCCAGCAGCGGACGGGTTCACGGGACGGGACAGAAAAGAAAGCTCAGTTGAGCCGCGCCAGATGCCTCTGCACCGACAGCATGGCCCCGACCAGCCCGAGCCCGGCACTGATCGCCAGCAAGGCTGCCATGCCCAGCGGCGGCAGCGGCGTGAGCTGGAATTCCGACGCGTACAGGCGGGCGAACTCGGCGATCGCCCTGTTCAGTGGACGCAGCGCCAGCGCCACGGCCCCCAGCGCCACCGCGCCCGCGCACAGGCCCAGCAGGGCGCCCGTGTAGTAGAACGGACGGTGGATGAAGTTGTCGGTTGCGCCCAGCAGTTTCGACACGGCGATTTCCTCGCGCTGCGTCAGCACCTGCAGGCGAATCGTGTTGAACACGACGGCGATCACGACGACGCCCAGCGTGATGGCGAGCAGCAGCAGCGCCAGGCGCAGCACGCCCAGCAGCGCGGCGAGACGCTTGACCCAGGCCGAATCGACCTGCACGGCATCGACACCCGGCAGCGCGCGCATCTGCTCGGCCAGGCCGTCCACGCGCGCGGCGTCGGCCGTGCTGGCAAAGCCTTCCAGCTTCATCACATAGCTGTCCGGCAACGGGTTGTCGCCCAGCGTCTCGATCACGTCCGTGAGGCCGCTCTTTTCCTTCAGCTTGGCCAGCGCCTGTTCGCGCGGCACGAAGCTGACTTTCGCATGGGTGCCGCGCAGGATCTGCTGCAGCTGCGGCGCGAGCGCCTGGGCCTGGTCGCGCGGGGTGTCGGCCTTGAGGAACAGGCTGATTTCCGGATCGACGGACAGTTCTTCCGATAACGGACGGACGTTGTCGAGCAGGGTGACGCCGGCGAAGGGCAGGGCCAGCGCGACGGCGACGACGAGTACGTTGAACAGGAAGCTGCCCGGCGCCTTGCGCAGGTGGGACAGCGCGGCGCCGAGGGCGAAGCGGTGCTGGCGGAACCAGATGTTCATGCGCCACCTCCCGTCACATGACCGTGTTCGAGGCGAATCACGCGCGCGGCGCTGTCCAGCACCTGCTCGTCATGGGTCGAGATGACGCACGTGACGCCGACGGAATGAAACGCGTGCAGCGCGTCGATGACCCTGTCGGCCGCGGCGCGGTCGAGGTTCGCGGTCGGTTCGTCGGCCAGGATGATCTGCGGGCGGTTGACGATGGCGCGGGCGATCGCGACGCGCTGCTGTTCGCCGCCGGACAGTTCCATCGGCAGGGCCAGCGCGCGGTCGAGCAGGCCGACCTTGTCCAGCGCCGCGCGGGCGCGCTGTTCGGCTTGCGCCTTGGGCGCGCCCGTGACGATCAGCGGCAGCATCACGTTGGCCAGCAGGTGGCGGTCGTTCAGCAAACGCTGGTTCTGGAAGATCAGGCCGAGGTTGCGGCGCAGGAAAGGGATGCCGGCCTTGCGGATGCGGCCGACGTCCTGCCCGTTCACGATCACGCGGCCGGACGTGGGGCGCTCGATGGCGGCCACCATTTTCATCAACGTGGACTTGCCGGCGCCGGACGGACCGGCCAGGTACACCAGCTCGCCCTTGGCGATGTTCAGGGATACGTCGGACAACGCGAGCGTGTCGGCGGAATCCGAGTACTTCTTGGAGACGGACTGGAATTCGATCATCGTGCGTATTATCCCAGCAGCGCCTCGGCGAATTCGTCGGCGCTGAAGGGTTGCAGGTCCTCCAGCTTTTCGCCCACGCCGATGAAGTACACCGGCACCGGACGGGTGCGTGCGATGGCGGCCAGGATGCCGCCCTTGGCCGTGCCGTCCAGCTTCGTGATCACGAGGCCGGTCAGCTGCAGCGCATCGTCGAACGCCTTCACCTGCGCCAGCGCGTTCTGGCCCGTGTTGCCGTCGATGACGAGCAGGACCTCGTGCGGCGCGTCTTCCATGCCCTTGCCGATCACGCGCTTGATCTTCTTGAGCTCTTCCATCAGGTGCAGCTGGGTCGGCAGGCGGCCGGCGGTGTCGACCATGACGACGTCGACGCCGCGCGCCTTGCCCGACTGGACGGCGTCGAATGCGACGGCGGCCGGGTCGCCCGACTGCTGCGAGATGACGGTGACGTTATTCCGCTGGCCCCAGACCATCAGCTGCTCGCGCGCGGCGGCGCGGAACGTGTCGCCGGCGGCCAGCAGCACGGATTGTTCGTGGCGCTGCATGTGCTTGGCCAGCTTGCCGATGGTCGTCGTCTTGCCGGCGCCGTTGACGCCCGCGATCATCATGACGAGCGGCTCGTGGCGGCCCAGTTCGAGCGGCTTTTCCAGCGGGCGCAGCAGGTCGACGAGCAGGCCCTTCAATGCCACCTTGACGGCGGCCGCGTCGAGCAGCTTGTCTTCCTTCACCTTACGGCGCAGGTTGTCCAGCAGGAATTGCGTGGCGTCCATGCCGGCGTCCGACATCAGCAGCGCGGATTCGAGTTCCTCATACAGGTCCTCGTCGATGCGTGCGCCGACGAACAGCAGCGACAGGTTGCTCGACGTCTTGGCCAGGCCAGCCTTCAGGCGCGACATCCAGGAGCGCTTGGCTTCCGCTTCGCTGACGGGACGTTCTGCCGTTTCGGGGAACAGCTGGCCTTCGTAGGCGACCGATGCGGGTGCCTCGGCGGGTGCTTCGGCAGGTGCGGGCGCGGCTGGCGCGTCCTCGCCACCGCCGAACAGGCGGCGCAGGAAACCTGGCTGCTCGGCTGCCGCTTCGGGCTGCGCGTCGGCCGCCGGGGGCGTCTGGACTGCGGGTTCGACCGCAGCCGGCGTCTCGGCTTCAGGTTTTTTCTTTTTGAAGAAACTAAACATTGTGTATTCGGGAGGGCGGCGATATGCCAGATAGGGTCGCGCGTATTCTACCAGAGCGGGCCTCGTTCCCTGGTGTGCGTCAGCTCTGCCATATTGTGGCTAGAATACAGCTCAACAATAGCAATCTGATCATCGTGCTGGAAATTAGTACGTAACGGGTGTAGATTGTGAACATCGATAAGAAGACGCGTCACCGAGGGACGATCGTGAACGTATCCAGGTTTCTCAAGAGGCTCATCGCCGGCGATCACGTGGTGGGCAGTTCGGCAGCATCGCTGCGCAATGTGATCGTGTGGCTCTTCATTGCCCTTGTCGCCCTGTTCCTGACCCATCCTTCCAGCCCCGCCAGCGCTTTCGACGCGCCCGTGCCGTGGCCGGCCGAACTGGGAATCGACACCAACCTCGGCATGTAACCTGCACCGCTGGTATCCTGTTATTTCCGAAGGACACCTTTGCGGTTGCAGCGCCATGAAACACAGACTTTTTCTTTTCGACCTCGACGACACCCTGCTCGACTTCAAGGCATCCGAACAGCTGTCGTTCGACCGCACGATGCGCGCGCTGGGGCTGGATGCGCTCCCCGACGGCCTGTTCGCCCGCTACCAGGCCATCAACATCGCACTCTGGAAAAGCTTCGAGACGGGCGCCGTGTCGAAGGATTTCCTGAAGGTGGAACGCTTCCGCCGGACGTTCGCCGACAACGGCCTCGACCTCGATCCGGAAGCGGCCAGCCGCCTTTACCTCGAATCGCTGTCGGACACCGTCGTCCTCATCGACGGCGCGAAGGAATTGTGCGCGACCCTGGCCGGCATCGGTGAAGTCGGCATCATCACCAACGGCGTCGAGCAGATCCAGCACCGCCGCATCGTGAGCGCGGGGCTGCGCGACCACGTGTCGTTCGTGGCCACGTCCGAAGCGTGCGGCCATGCGAAGCCGGACAGCCGCTTCTTCGAGTACACCGTCCGGATGGCGCGCGCCTTCACGCACGCCGAGACGATCATCGTGGGCGACCGCCTCGATGCGGACATCCTCGGCGCCAACCGCTTCGGCATCGAAAGCTGCTGGTTCAATCCCGGCGGCCTCGCCAACGACAGCGAGGCACAGCCCACCTTTGAGGTGGCGCGCCTGCACGACGTCGTCCCCGCGCTGCGCGGCCTCGCTATTGCCTGAGGAACATACCGCGAAATATCGCGGGCGCACGCTTGAACCTTCCTGGCGAGCACGGCATTAACCCGTGTTTGTCAACGGCCGTCAGGCCACACAGGGAGGGAGAGCATGAAAACACGCAGGTTGATCATCGGGGCCGTACTCGCGGCCGCCATCCACGGCCAGGCGCTGGCCCAGCAGGTGCCGTTGGCGGATCCGATCCCGGGTCCGATTCCCGCCAGCCCGGTCCAGGTGGGGCTGGAGACGGTCATGACGGGACTGGTGTCCCCGGTCGCCGGCGCCGTCGCGCCCGGCGACCGCACCCATTTGTATGTGGCCGACCAGGCCGGCCAGGTGTGGCGTGTTCCCATCGCCAACCGTGAGGATGGCGACGACGACAATCCCGCCAACCGGCAACCGGAATTGTTCCTCGACGTCAGCAAGCTGCTCGTGCCGTTGGGATTGGGGCCGGGAAAATACGACGAGCGGGGCCTGCTGGGCATCGCGTTCCACCCGCAGTTCAAGGTCAACGGGCTGTTCTACACGTTCACGTCGCAGCCCGTGAAGGGCGCGGCCGACTTCAGCACGATGCCGGCCGGCGTGGCGCCGAATTGCCAGAGCGTGGTGACGGAATGGCGCGTGCAGCGTCCGGGCAAGCGCAACAGCCCGGTCGACCTGTCCAGCGCACGTGAACTGCTGCGTATCGACAAGCCCCAGTTCAACCACAACGGCGGCGCGCTCGTGTTCGGTCCCGACCAGATGCTGTACGTGGCGCTCGGCGACGGCGGCGGTGCCGACGACGAAGGCGTGGGCCATGCGCCGGAAGGCAATGCGCAGAGCCTGGCGCCGGGCAATGTGCTCGGCAAGATCCTGCGCATCGATCCGCTGGGCCGGAACGCGGCCAACGGCAAATACGGCATCCCGCCCGACAACCCGTTCGTGGGCAAGCCCGGTGCCGACGAGATCTTCGCCTACGGTTTCCGCAATCCGTTCCGGATGGCATTCGACGACGCGGGCCGCCTGATCGCGGGCGAGGTCGGCCAGAACGCCATCGAGGAGGTGGACGTCGTGACGGCCGGCGCCAACTACGGCTGGCGCATCAAGGAAGGGACGTTCCTGTTCGATACGGCGGGTCCGACTGCGCCGGGCTTCGTCTACGCCGACAGCCCGGGCCTGCCGGCGGGCCTCACGGACCCGATCGCCCAGTACGATCACACGGACGCCGCCGGGCAACCCGCGGCGCGCACGGCCGTCATCGGCGGGTACGTGTACCGCGGCCATCAACTGCGCCAGCTGCGCGGCCAGTACGTGTTCGGCGATTACTCAGGCAGCGGCGGCGGCCACCTGTTCGTCCTGGGCCGCAACAACCAGGTGCAGAACCTGGGCGTTGCGGGCCGCGACCCGCTCGGCCTGGCCGTGCTCGGCTTCGCCCGCGACGACCGCGACGAACTGTACCTGCTGGCGAGCGGCACCGGGACCTTGCTCGGCAAGACCGGTGTCGTCATGAAGCTCGTGCGCGCGCCGCGCTAGGCTGCAGCGGCCGTCAGCCCGCCTTGGCCGCCTGCGCGTTGCGGCGGATGGTGTCCAGGGTGGCGCCCGGCGTGATCAGGTTGCCGTCGTAGCGCAGCTCGATCAGCGCCGGCAGCTTGTGCGTGCGCGTGAACGCGATGGCGCGCTCGAGGGCCGGACCGAAATCGGCCGTCGTCTCGACCGCCTCGCCGTGGCCGCCGTATGCCTTCGCCAGCGCGGCGAAGTCGGGATTGTGCAGCTGCGTGCCGGACACGCGGCCCGGATATTCTCGTTCCTGGTGCATGCGGATCGTGCCGAACATGCCGTTGTTGAAGACGAGGAAGATGACGCCGGCGCCGTATTGCACGGCGGTCGCCAGTTCCTGGCCCGTCATCATGAATTCGCCGTCGCCGGCGAAACAGACCACCGTGCGCTCCGGCCGCACGATCTTGGCCGCGACGGCGGACGGCACGCCATACCCCATCGCGCCGCTCGTCGGCGCCAGCTGCGTGCGCATCGCGCCGTAGCGCCAGAAACGGTGCGCCCACGTCGCGTAGTTGCCGGCGCCGTTCGTGATGATCGTGTCGCGCGGAAGGGCCGCTTGCAGGTCCTGCACCATCTGCCACAGGTCCAGCGGCGCGGTGCCGTCCTTGAAGATGGCGGGGCGTTCCTGCCATGCGCGCAGCTCGGCCTTCGCTTCCTCGACCGTGTGGCGCCATGCGGAGGCATCGACCGGTTCCATCGCCGCCAGCATCGATGCCGCCTGCGGCGCGCCGCTCGCGATCATCAACTCGGCCTGGTAGACGCTGCCCAGTTCGTCCGGATCCGGATGGATGTGCACGAGCCGCTGACGCGGTACGGGCGATTGCAGCAGCGAATAGCCGCTCGTCGTCATTTCTCCCAGGCGCGGGCCGAACGCGATCAGCACGTCGGCCTCCTTCACGCGCGTGGCCAGCTTCGGATTGATGCCGATGCCGACGTCGCCCACGTAGTGCGGGTGGTCGTTGTCCAGCAGGTCCTGGAAGCGGAATGCGCAGGCGACGGGCAGAGCGTTCGCCTCGGCGAATTTCTGTACGTCGGCACAGGCCTGGGCCGTCCACGTGCCGCCGCCCAGCAGCAGCAGGGGTTTCGTCGCTTGCGCCAGCATGCTGCGCAGCTGGTCGATCTGCGCCGAGGAAGGCGACCCCTGCGTCGGCTGGTAGCGGCGCGTATCCGCCACTTCCGCGCGCGCGACGAGCATGTCTTCCGGTAGCGCGAGGACGACGGGGCCGGGACGGCCGCTCGTCGCCACCTGGAAGGCGCGCGCCATGTATTCGGGGATGCGCTCGGCGCGGTCGATCTGCGCCACCCATTTCGCCATCTGGCCGTACATGCGGCGGTAGTCGATTTCCTGGAACGCTTCGCGGTCCATGAAGTCGGTGCCGACCTGGCCGATGAACAGGATCATCGGCGTGGAATCCTGGTACGCCGTGTGCACGCCGATGGAGGCGTTGGTCGCGCCGGGGCCGCGCGTGACGAAGCAGATGCCGGGCTTGCCCGTCAGCTTGCCGTAGGCCTCGGCCATGAACGCCGCGCCGCCTTCCTGCCGGTTGATGACGAAGCGGATGTTCGAGTCGTGCAGCGCGTCGAGCACGTCGAGATAGCTTTCGCCGGGCACGCCGAAGGCGGTGTCCACGCCGTGGACCTGGAGCGCATCGACCAGGATCTGGCCGCCGCTGCGGGAAGGGTGCGTCATGGTGAGGTCATCCTTATCAAGATGGAATCCGGGCATTCTATGCAACTCACTCAACGCTGGCTTTTCAAATAGCGACACGACCTTTCACAAAAGGCAGCGGCGCATCGGGTACAATGCTGCTCGTGAAGCAGGCCAGACAGCCGCTGGCCCACGCCGCAAGGTCGTGGGCGGGAGGAAGGTCCGGACTCCACAGAGCGGGGTGACGGTTAACGGCCGTCCGCCGAAAGCCCGGCGCAAGCCGGGTATAAGGCGAGGAATAGGGCCACAGAGACGAGCGTATTAAGTTACGGTGAAACGCGGTAACCTCCACCTGGAGCAATTCCAAATAGGCACGCGTTGAGGTTGCTCGCGGAGCGTGCGGGTAGGAAGCTTGAGCGCCGGAGTAATTCGGCGCCTAGAGGAATGGCTGTCATAGCGTCCGCAAGGGCGTTACACAGAATCCGGCCTATCGGCCTGCTTTACACATAATTCGACGGCCCTGGGAGACAACGATGCGCTACATCCTTGCCCTCGACCAGGGCACCACCAGTTCGCGCGCCATCCTGTTCGACCGCCAGGGCCAGGTCGTGCGCATCGCCCAGCAGGAATATCCCCAGCATTTTCCCCAGCCCGGCTGGGTCGAGCACGATCCGCTCGATATCTGGAACAGCCAGCTCGCGTGTGCGCGCCGCGTGCTCGCGGACAGTGGCATCGACGCGGCCGAGGTGGCCGCCATCGGCATCACGAACCAGAGAGAGACGACGGTCGTATGGGACCGCCGCACGGGCGAACCGCTGTGCCACGCCATCGTCTGGCAGGACCGGCGCACGGCCGAACTCTGCGACGACCTGCGGGCGGCGGGCAAGGCGCTCCTCATCCAGCGCAAGACCGGGCTCGAACTGGATGCCTATTTTTCCGCGACCAAGCTGCAATGGCTGCTCACGCACGTGCCGGGCGCGCGCACGCGCGCGGAGCGGGGAGAACTGGCGTTCGGCACCGTCGACAGCTGGCTCACGTACAAGTTGACGGGACGCCACGTCACGGACGCGAGCAACGCGGCGCGCACGATGCTCTTCAATATCAACAGCCTGCGCTGGGACCCCGAGCTGCTGTCCCTGTTCGGCGTGCCGGCCTCGATGCTGCCGGAAGTCGTGCCCAGTTCCGGCATCGTCGCCGACGCGGACGCAGCCTGGTTCGGCCGCGCCATCCCCATCGCGGGCATCGCGGGCGACCAGCAGGCGGCCACGTTCGGCCAGGCCTGCCACCGGCGCGGCATGGTCAAGAACACGTATGGCACCGGCTGCTTCATGCTCATGCACGCGGGCGACACGCCGCCGCAGTCGTACAACCGCCTGCTCGCCACCGTCGGCTGGACCGTCGGCAACCACACGGACTACCTGCTCGAAGGCAGCGTGTTCATGGGCGGCGCCACCGTGCAATGGCTGCGCGACGGCCTGGGCATCATCAAGCAGTCGGCCGACGTCGAGGCCCTCGCCTTGTCGGTGCCGGACAGCGGCGGCGTGATGCTCGTGCCGGCGTTCGTCGGCCTCGGCGCGCCGCACTGGGACGCGTACGCGCGCGGCACCATCGTCGGCATGACGCGCGGGACGACGGCCGCGCACATCGCCCGCGCCGCCGTCGAAGCCATCGCCTACCAGAGCGCGGAATTGCTGGCCGCCATGCAGAAGGACGCCGACTGCGCCGTGCACGAAGTGCGCGCGGACGGCGGCGCCGCGCGCAACGACTTGCTGATGCAATTCCAGGCCGACCTCCTGGGCGTGCCCGTCGTGCGGCCGCAGGTGACGGAGACGACGGCCTTGGGCGCTGCCTACCTCGCCGGTCTCGCCGTCGGGTTCTGGTCGTCGCGCGACGAGATCGCGGCGCAGTGGAAGAGCGAGCGCCGGTTCGAGCCGCAGCTGCCGGCCGCGCGGCGCGACGAGATGATGGCGCGCTGGTCGCGCGCGGTCGCGCATGCGCGCGCGTGGGCCGCGCCGGAACACCACTGACGCTTCGCGTGCGGCCGCGCTTGCGCGGATCGGGCACAATCCGTTCGACATCGTTATCGAATCGTTACGACGGAGGCGCCTTGAAATTACTGAAGGGTTTCTTTTCGGCCGCGCACGCGCTGCTCGGGTTCCTGTTCGTGCTCGTGTCCGTGCTGATCACGGTGCTGGCCGTGCAGACCGGCCTGAAAGCCGTCGGTGCCGAGGCCGGGGAGTCCGCCGAGATGGCCATCGAGGCGATCGGCCTGCTGGCCATCGCCGTCGTCTCGCTGCAGATCGCGCAGACCATCACCGAGGAAGAAGTCGTGCGTGATGCCCACATCAGCGCGCCCACGCGCGTGCGCCGTTACCTGTCGCGCTTCATGGTCGTCGTCGTGGTCGCGCTGTCGATCGAGGGCCTGGTCGGCACCTTCAAGGCCTTGCACGAGGAACCGGAACTGCTGCCGCACGCGGCGTCGGTGCTCGTCGCGGCGGGGCTGCTGATGGCCGGCTGGGGCGTGTTCATCCGCATGAACAAGTCGGCGGAAGTGCTCGAGCCGGAGGCGATGGAAGCGGCCAAGAGCGAGGATGCGAAGGTGGACGAATAGGTCTTACCGGCCGCGCAGGATCGCGAGGTTTTCCATCATCCTGGCGTGCAGCGTCGCGCGCCAGTCGTCCGTGAGCCACCGCGCGGCCGGCGGAAAGGCGGCTTCGATGCGCGTCAGCAGCGCGTCGAGGTACGCGGCGCAGGCGTCGCGGCCGGTAAAACCGAAACGAATCGCATCGCCGAGGACGGCGTCCCGCGCGATGTCGAAGCGTCCCCTGGACAGTTGCATGACCAGCCGGCGCGGCGTGTCGGCCGGATTCGGCACGACGTCGAACGCCGGCGCGAGGCGCCAGCCCTTGCGGCCTTGCCCGTAGACGATCGCGTGGTTGCGCACATGGTCGTCGTCGTTGCCGCAGACCGCGTTGAAGACCATGCGGCCGAACAGTTCGATGCCATCCTTCGGCGGGGCGCCGACCCGGCGCAGTTCTTCCGCCAGGCGCGGGTAACTCCAGCGGTCGGTGTGCGTCGGATTGTCCGGATATTCCGCCTGCAGCAGGGACGCCGCGCTGACGCACATGAAGCGCCGGTCGCCGTCGCGATCGAAACGGCGCACGCGCAGGATGCTGCGGCCACCGGGCTCGGGATGCAGGACGGTTTCCGCCACATCCAGCCCGCTCGCCGCGCCCCACTCGCGGGCGAAGTGTTCGAGTCGGGGAATGTCGGCCGGGTCCATGTGCATGCGCGGCTTGACCAGCCAGAAGACGCCGGCATCGTCGCGCACGGTCGTCTTCGGACGTGCGCCGCCGACGCTGGCCGTCTGCACCAGTCGGCGCCGGATGGCCGGCCGGATCGGCGGCCGGTGTTCCGCCAGCGCGGCCAGTTCCTCGACCAGCTGGTCGAGCAGGGGCAAGGGTGGACTGTTCAGCGCCGCGCCGGAAAAACGAGGTGTCGATCCGACGGCGAGCGCGCCCCAGCGATCGATATTGCCGGCCTTGATCAGGTATTGCAGCGGCGGCGCATCGGCGGGCAGGTTGTATTCGCGTCGCAGCAGTGCCTGGCCCCACGCATCCGGACACGCATCGCGCAAGACGTCGTGCAAGCCCTGGTAATGCCGGGTCCTGTATTGGATACCGGGCACGAACGGCAGATTCACGGGATCGATCGCCCAGGCGAGTCCGCTGTCGACATACGACGGCGCATACATGAACGTGCCTTCGCCGGGCGCGCTGGACACGTAGCGGCCCACGGTGACCCACGATCCGTCGTCAGGGCGCTGCAGGTACACATACAACGGCTTAGAAATAATCGGCATCGGCCGTCGCCCCTTGCTCCTGTCGCGTCGGCCGGACCCGCCTGCCCGGCGCCTTGCGCCAGAGTTCGGGTTTCAGGGCCGGCGTGGCTTCATCCGCCATGCCCAGGGTCAGCAGCGCATTCAGGTAGGCGCCGGCGCCGACGCCGGGATCACCCCGCTCCAGGCGCCGCAGCGTCGCTTCGGAAATGCCGAGCCGCCGGCACAGGTCGGCGGCCGTGATGCGCTGCTGCAGGCGCTGGACATTGACGCAGCGACCCCATTCGACCAGCCGCTCCTGGACGAGTGTAGGCCACATGTCGGCATTCGAGAGTTTTTTTGGCATATGCCGACACTATCAAAGAACGCCGGTTATAGCAAATAAGCGTTCATCTATGACGGTTTTACGTAAAGAAAAACGTTATAGATGGCGTTTTATGAAATATAAACCATCATCTATGATTGATTGGGGCGACGCTCGATGCCCAATCGCCGGAATGCCGCTTCCTGTTCACGGTCCATGCAGCGGCATGGAATTAGCATCGCGCCCATGTCGTACATCACCAGATAACCGCGGCGATAGCGCCGCACCACCTGGATGTCGGCCCAGCTGCGCGTGAGCGTCCCCGCGCGGGTCGTGCGTTCGATGCCGTGCGCGTCGATGCGGAAGGCGCAGCGCGGCATGCGGCGTTTCTTGATAAAGAAGATCGGCGTCCCGATCAAGGCGACCCAGGCGCTGACAAGTGGCCCGCCGGTCCTGCGCCGCAGGAAAGCGAGATGGTCGCGGACGAACCCCAGGTACTCGGCCAGCGTATAGACCACGTCGAAGCGGATCGGCTGCGGGTCGGGCGGGGGCGCCGCCTGGGGCGTATCCGGTACGTCGACCGTCAGCGTATGACTGTCCAGGCGCCGTTCCTGCTGGCGCACGACGTGCATTGCCACTTCCCTGCGGTGGAGGGGACGGGGATGGCCGGTGCCGAACATAGGGTCTTCCCGTCGTGAACGATGTCGGCCATATGGCGACCGCCGCGCTGATTGCAATATAAATAGTGTGATTTAAAGCAATGGTGAAATTGTGAGAGCTTTTCGTTCACTTTCATCGATATACTGCCCAGTAATATTTCTTACCTTTCTTTTATGTTTGCTGGGCAAATCATCCTTCCCGAAAATGCCGATTTCGACTGCCTGCTGAACCAGGTATTGGCCTGGTGGCCGGAGGAATTGGCGGGAGATGTCGGCGACGATGCGGGGGCGCGGCAATCGTCGGTGGCCCGCCTTTACGAAACGACCATCGCGCCGCGGGCCATCCAGTCGGCCAGCATGCTGCTGGTGCAGCTCGACTGGATCCTGTACGGGATCGTCATGGAGTTATCGCGCAAGGTGTCGCGGGTGCGCGTCCGCGATATCCGGCCGCAACTCATCAAGGACAGATTCCACGCCTTGCTGACCCACAGCGCATTGCCGCAACTGCTCGGCGAAAAACAATGGGATGGGTCGTTCGAGCGCGATGAGCTGGTGAATTACCTGCGGGTCGAGGAGATGGCCGCCGTGTGATCGCGCGCCGCGCAGACCGGGCATGCAAAATCGATGATGGCATGCCGCTGGGACGGCACCGAGAATCGGGTTTTCTCATTGTCGGGAATGCCCATGTCCATCGTATCGACCGTCGCGCTCGCGTGTATCGCCCTCAATTTCGTACGCGCGGGGTGTGTCCACTTTCTTCGTTTTCCAGAAATGTGCAGTATGCTGGCCGTCCGCGGCTGGCCGATGCCCCGGGCGATGCTCGGCGCCGGATCGGCCTTGCAGATCGCGGCCGGCCTGGGGTTGCTGTGGCCGCCGTCGCGCCACGCCTGCGCCATCGCCTTGCTCGCATTCACGATCTGCGCCAGCGTGACCTTGCTCGATTTCTGGCGCCTGTCGGGACGGGAGCGCGTCGGCGCGGCGAACGGTTTCTTCAGCAATGTGGCAGTCTGCGGCGGCCTGCTGCTGGCATCGATTTCCTGAGGAGCATTGGACAAGATGACGATCGAGCCCGATTGGGATGACCTGCGCGTCCTGCTCGCGGTGGCGCGGCATGGATCGCTCAATGGCGCCGCGCGCGTCCTCGGCCTGACCCAGCCGACCGTGAGCCGCCGCGTGGCCGCCATCGAAGGGCGCCTCGGCATCCAGCTGTTCGACCGCGACGTGTACGGCATGGTGCCGACGACCGCCTGTGCCGGATTGCTCGCGGGCCTCGAGCGCATGGATGCGGAGGCGCAAGGCGTGCTGCGCAAGCTGGCGGCGGCCGGCGACGGTCTCGAAGGCACGTTGACGGTCACCAGTATCGACTGGCTCGGCGCGGCCTTCGTGGGACCTCTGCTGGCGCGCTTCGGTGCGCAGCATCCCGGGTTGACGCTGCGGCTCGTCAACGAGAAGCGGAACTTCAACCTGGCTGCCCGCGAGGCGGACCTGAGCGTCGCGTTCCGCCGGATCGAACAGGACAACCTCGTCCAGCGCCGCCTCGCCACCGTTCCGTACAGCCTGTACGCCGCACCCGGCTACATCGAACGCCATGGCCTGCCGGACCCGGCCCGGCTCGGGCGCGGCCACCGGGTCGTGTTGATCGAGCCGCAGGACGACGTCTTCCTGCACGACGCCTGGATCCGCGCGGTGCTGCCGGATGCCCACGTCGTGCTGCGCACGGCCGACATGCACACGGTCGTGGCCGCGACCCTGGCCGGGGAGGCGATCGGACACGTGCCCCGTCCGCTGGGCGCATCGTTCGCGCAGTTGCACCGCCTCGTCGTCCCGGCGCCCGATCCGGCACTCGACCTGCGCCTCGGCTTCCATGCCGACATGCGCGAGAACACCCGCCTGCGCGCGCTCGTGGATTTCCTGGCGGCGGAACTGCCGCCCCGGCTCGACCCCGCCGCTTCCTGACGCGCCGGCCCTGCGCGCGCGTGGCCGGGGCATGCAGGAACGATGATGGCGAGGGCGCCCGCGCGGCGCCAATAATGCCCGTGTCAACAGGAGGAACCATGATCGACACGACATTCTCGCCAACTCCGCCGCGCAAGCGCCGGCTCGCCGCGCTCGCCTTGCTGGCCTTTGCCCACCTCATCATCTCGCTCGACTACACGATCGTCTTCGTGGCGCTGCCGTCGATCCGCACGGCGCTCGGTTTCACGCCGCAGACATTGCAATGGGTGGTCAGCGCCTACGTCGTACCGTACGGCGGGCTGTTGCTGCTCGGCGGCCGCGCGTGCGACCTGTACGGCCGGCGCAGGATGCTCGTCGCCGGCTTCGCGCTGTTCGGACTCGCGTCGCTCGCGGGCGGCCTGGCGGCGGGACCGGGACTGCTGCTGGCGGCGCGCGCCGTGCAGGGCGTCGGCGCGGCCCTGCTGTTTCCGGCCACGCTGTCGCTCATCACCGTCAACTTCGCGGAGGGGCACGAACGGCATTTCGCCCTGTCCGTCTGGGCCGGCGTGGGCGGCAGCGGCATGGCGCTGGGCGCGCTGGCCGGCGGCCTGCTGACGGAGGCATTCGGCTGGAGCGCCGTGTTCCTCGTCAACGTGCCGCTCGTTGTTGCCGGGGCGCTCGCCGCATTGTTCGTGATCGCACCGGACCTGGTGCGCACCGCACGGCGCGACGTCGATGCGGCCGGGGCGCTCGCGGGTACGCTCGGCATGACGCTGCTCGTCTACGTGCTCGTGCGCGGTCCCGAGCATGGCTGGGGCGCGGCGCCCATCCTCGCCGCGGGCCTGGCGGCCGTGCTGTTGTTGGCTGGATTCGTCGCCATCGAACGGCGCGTCCGCGACCCGCTGCTGCCGCCGTCCCTGTTCGCGGCACCGGGACTGGCGCCCGGCCTCGCCGTGATCCTGTTGTTCAGCGCCACGTTCGGCTCGCTGCTGTATTTCCTCACCCTGTATTTTCAATCGGTGCTGCACTTCCCGGTCTGGCAGGCCGGCCTTGCCTACGTGCCCCTGTATTGCGTCATCATCGTGATGTCGTCGCTGGGCGGCCGGGTTGCGGGCCGGCTCGGACCGCGGCACGGTCTGCTGATCGGTCTCGCATCGGGAGGCGTCGGCATGCTGCTGACGGCCTGGGCGATGGCGGGGGCGAGCGGTTATGCCGGCCTGCTGCCGGGCCTGTTCTTGTACAGTGCCGGTATGGGCATGACGTTCACGATCATGTTCGCCACGGCGACGATGGGCGTCCCGGCTCACCGCCAGGGCGTGGCGTCCGGCGCCGCCTCGACCTGCCAGCAGCTGGGCAGCGCCGTCGGCATCGCGCTGCTCGTGCCGCTGTCGGAACGGTGGACGGACAGGGCCGTTGCGCTGGCAGCCGTCCACGGCACGGCCGCGCTGGGCGTCGTCGCGATGATCGCGATCGTGGTCCTGCTGGTACGGCCGCGGCAGGCTGCCCGACACGCCGTCCGGCTGGACGTTGAAATGCACAAATAAACATGAGTGAGGACCCGATGACCATCATGACCCGCCCCGAAGATGCACCCCACGCGTTCCAGACCGTCTGGAACCGCCACGACATGGAAGCCTTGCGCACCCTGTTCCACGACGACGCAACCTTCGTGAACCGGTTCGGCCGCTACGTGCGCGGCATCGACGCGATCGTCGACATGCACGTGCCGATCCACGCCACCGTCTACAGCGATTCCACGCTCGACAACGAGCTGATCGACGTCATCCCGATCGGCGCCGACGCGGCGGTCGTGCACTTCTGGAGCCGCCTCGCGACCGGTCCGGCGCACCCGGCCGGCCCGCACGCCGTCGACACGCTCATTCTCGCCGTGCTGACGCGGCAGGACGGCGCGTGGCGCATCAAGGCGCTCGAGAACGTCACGCTGACGAATCCCAAAACGGGGGAAACGATTCTGAGGGACACCGCCTGAAGATTTCGTGAAGGCAACGTCGACAGGTATCAAACAATGCATTAATGCAATCATGTATGCTGCCCGCTGGTCCTGACGAATGGAAGGCGGCATGAATATCAAACACTGGAAAATTGGTAATCGGCTGGGCGGCGCATTCGGACTGCTGCTCGTTTTGCTGGCGGCATGCATCTGGTTCGGCATCGCCAGTCTGCACCTGCTGAACGAAGGTACGGCGAAGATCGTCGACGAGGATTATCCGAAGACGGTCCTCGCCTACGAAAGCCTCGACGTCGTGAACCGCAATGCCCGCGCCATGCGCAACATGCTGCTGTGGGACAAACCCGAAGAAGTGGCGCGCGAACGAGAAACCGTGCTCCAGAACCGGAACGAAAACACCGTCAATCTCGACAAGCTGGCGGCGCTGATCAAGTCCGAAGAAGGCAAGATCAAGCTGAAGGCCGTCCAGGAAGCCAGGGAGGTGTACCGCGCGTCGCAGCAAGCCTTTCTCGACATGATGGATGCCGGTAAAAAGCAGGAAGCCGCAAGCTTTCTGTTGACCCAGGTCCGCAACGACCAGCGCGGCTATTTCGACGCCGTGCGCGAACTGATCAAGCTGCAGGACGCGCGCGTGCTCGACAGCGGCCGCCGTGCCGAAGACACCTACCATACGACCGTCCGGTGGCTGATGGGATTGGCGGCCGTCGCCCTCGTCCTCGGTACGATCGTGGCCGTCTGGATCACCCGTTCGATCACGGGGCCGCTGCGGCAGGCCGTGGACGTGGCGCGCACGGTGGCCACCGGCGACCTGAGCGCGCGGATCGAGGTGCGCTCGGCGGACGAAACGGGTCAGCTGCTGCAAGCCCTGCGCGACATGAACGAAGCGCTGGTCAGGATTGTCGGCGAGGTGCGCAACGGTACCGAGACCATTGCATCCGCGTCGCACCAGATCGCCTCCGGCAACGCCGACCTGTCCTCGCGCACGGAGGAGCAGGCATCGTCGCTGGAAGAGACGGCGTCGTCGATGGAAGAACTGACGTCGACCGTGAAACAGAACGCGGACAACGCGCGCCAGGCGAACCAGTTCGCCGTGTCCGCATCGGAAGTGGCGGAGAAGGGCGGCGCCGTGATGGCGGAAGTCGTCGACACTATGGGCGCGATCAACGAATCGGCGCGCAAGATCGTCGACATCATCGCGGTCATCGACGGCATCGCCTTCCAGACCAATATCCTGGCACTGAACGCGGCCGTCGAAGCGGCGCGTGCCGGCGAGCAGGGACGGGGCTTTGCCGTGGTGGCGTCCGAAGTGCGCAGCCTGGCGCAGCGCAGCGCGGCGGCCGCGAAGGAAATCAAGGCGCTGATCGACAACTCGGTCCAGAAGGCGGACGCGGGCAGCAGGCTGGTCGACCAGGCCGGGACGACGATGCGGGAAGTGGTCGAGAGCATCCGCCGCGTGGCGGACATCATGGGCGAGATCAGCGCGGCCAGCCAGGAGCAGACCGAAGGCATCGGCCAGGTGCAGCTCGCGGTTTCGCAGATGGACCAGACCACGCAGCAGAACGCCGCGCTGGTCGAGGAAGCGGCCGCCGCGTCCGAGCAGCTGCGCGAGCAGGCCGCCAAGCTGGCGCAGACCGTCGCCGTGTTCAAGCTGGACGGTGCACACGACCGGGCGGCGTCGTTGCCCGCCGTGCAGCCCAGGCAGGCGGCGCCCGCCATCGCACCGCCCGTGCGGAAGACGCCCGCCGCGCCGGCCAGGGCAGCGGCAAAGCCGCCGCGCGCCAGGCATGTGGCCAGTGCCGGCGTGGACGAGGAGTGGCAGGAGTTCTGATTCGCCTCGTCAACCGCCCAGGAGTTCGCCGTTCGCCAGGATGCGAAGCGTGCGCACGAACAGCACGGCAATGGCGATCGTCACGATGACGAGGAGCGCGCCCGCCAGGTAATGCAGGACCATCGTTTGTCGTACCGCTGCGTATTTCAGCGCGGCGTTCGACAGCGCTGCCATGGGGAAGCCGATGGCCCACCACCCGCTCGCGAACGCGATCGAACGCCGGAAAATCCTGGTGGCCAGAATCGCGAAGAAGAACAGGCCGAAATAGAACAGCAAGGCCGCAAATGCGTCGACACGCTGTACGACGTTGACGTAGGCAAGAAACCCGACTTCGAACGGTGCGATGAGGATCATCATCGATGGCATCATGCCGGAAGCAAGAGGTGCCCGATGGACGAGCCGGGAAAAGATCATCGTGAAAAATACGATCGCCACGATGGCGCCGACGCTTGCGGCGAACAGATTGACCTCGTGAGCCCAGGCCATCGGCAAGGTGCCGCCCGCCACCGCGATATCGAGTGTGGCAACGCCCGGGATCAGCAACGCTGGCGTTGCGTGGCTGCGATCCATATTTCCTTTCAAGAGTCGGGCAATACTGGTAAAGCTCAGTGCGATCGTCGATATCGTGCCAATCGTCCACACGACTTCCTGCAGCAATGTGCTGTACGTTGCTACCACCGTCGATAGCAGCAGGATGCCGATCGTAATCGTGCCGAAGAAATTACCCGCGATCGGATGGGTGAATTCGTCTTTTACTGCGGACGGGTATTTGGCCCACTTTGCGCCATAGCCAAACGCAAGTGCAACGAACACGACGATCGCTGCAATCCCGATGGCGTCGGCAATCATGATCTCGGTGCCAAACATATTCGACGCGAGCCGCCAGGCCAGCGAGAGGCCCGCAAGGCCCATCACGGCACCGAACAGATTGACGGGGAGGTATTTGACCGAACCGCGTGCCGCATTCATCGCCGGCTGTTTCTCGATACTGGTTTCCATTGGTTCTATCTCGGTAAGTCGTAATTAAGCGTTTTCCGGCGCCGGCATGATCATGTCGAGCTTCACACGGGCCAGCGCGAGGACCTCCCGTAGCACCGCCATGTCGCCGATATGGTTTGCAAGCAGTAGCAGGAGCTGGGTATCGAGAATTCGGCGCCGGGTTGGGTCGAGCCCGTCGTGGGCGTCGTCCAGCATGCTGTAGAACGCCTCGAAGTCGTCCAGGTTCTGGTGTAGTCGTATCAGGGATAAGGTACTCACGGCACTCTCCGTCAAGAATGATGAATGGGAGTCTATGGACTTGCGACCATAAAGAGAATCCCATAAGATTGAGAGTCATTCTTTCAATATTCGAGAGTATCGATGGATCGCCTCGAGGCCATGTCCATTCTGCTGGCCGTGGTCGATGCCGGTAGCCTGTCGGCTGCGGCACGCCGTCTCGGCATGCCGCTTCCTACGGTCAGCCGCAAAATCGCGGAGCTGGAAGCGCATCTGCGTACGCGCCTGATGCACCGGACGACCCGGCAGTTGTCGCTGACCGAAGCTGGCGCTGCCTACGTCGCGGCGTGCCGGCGCATCCTCGACGAGGTTGGCGAAGCCGAGCGGATCGCGACAGGCGAGTATGGGGCACCCAGGGGAGAGCTCGCGGTAACGGCGCCGATCGTTTTTGGACGGTTGCACATCGTCCCGGTGGTTGCGGAATTTCTCGCGCAGTACCCGGAGATCAGGATCAAGCTGCTGCTCACGGACCGCGTCGTCCATCTGATGGAAGAGCAGATCGACGTCGCTCTGCGCATCGGCGAGCTTCCCGACAGCACCCTGATGGCGAGCCAGGTAGGCACGGTCCGCACGGTCGTCTGCGCGAGCCCTGCCTATCTGGCGCAACGCGGCGTGCCGGCCAGTCCGGAGGCGCTCGCGACGCACGATTGCATCGGTTTCGATGTGCTGGAATCCCGGCGCGCCTGGGTGTTTGGCGACGGCAAGTCGACGGTGTCGGTACCGGTCACCCCACGGCTCGCGGTCAACACGGCGGAGGCCGCGATTGCTGCGGCGACATTGGGTGTGGGATTGGTGCGGGTGCTGTCGTACCAGGTGGCGGAAGCCGTCGGCAACGGCGCGCTCGACGTCATCCTGCGGGATGACGAGCCGGCGCCGTTGCCGGTCAGCCTGGTGCACAAGGGGCAAACGCCGCTACCGCGGAAACTCAGGGTCTTTCTCGATTTCGCGGCGCCACGCCTGCGTGCCCGCATCGCGCAAACGCCCGGTTAAAACCCGATCCGCCCCTTGCCCGGCGTGGGCTTGAGGCGGATATCGTCCACCTGCACGTGCACGCGCCCGTCCGCCACGGCATAGCCGAGTCCGTCCAGCAGGGTCTTGCGCAAATCGCGCGGCGACACGCCCGCGAGCTTGTCCAGCACGACGTCGCCCAGCAACGGATCGAACGCCGTCAGGTTCAGTTCGCGCAATAGCCCGGCGTACATGCGCTGGGCGATGCCCGCGGCCTGTTCCGGCGTCGGTGCCGGCACTTCGTAGACGGCCATCCGGTTCAGCAGCGGATGCGGGATGCCTTCGGTGGAGTTCGCGGTCAGCACCCAGAAAATCTGCGAGGCGTCGATGTCGACGTCGATGAATTCGTCGCGGAACGCGCTGGCCGTTTCCGGTTCCAGTAACTGGTACAGCGCCGCGAGCGGGTCGGATTGCGAGGAGCCCGTCGCCTTTTCCACCTCGTCCAGCACGATCACCGGGTTCGCGAACTGGCCGCGCACGAGGCGTTCGGCGACCTTGCCGCACTTGGCCCCGCGCCAGCTGGCGGAGCTGCCCGTGATGACGAAGCCGGCCGACAACGCGTTCATGCTGATCAGCTCGCAATCCGTCTGCATGACCTTTGCCAGGCGCTTGGCGAAATGGGTCTTGCCCACGCCCGGGCCGCCCAGCAGCAGGATCGGCATGACGTTGAACCCTTTATCGCCGGCATGGGCGAGGCGCAGATAGCGCGCGAGGTCGTCCAGCACTTCGTCGAAATTGGGACATTCCTCGAACAGGGGATCGAGGGCGTCGATGGAAGAGGGGGTGGTGACGAAACGTTCGGCGCCGGTCTCGAGCATGCGTTCATAGAAGGCTTCGAGCTCGGGCGAACGTCCGCGGCTACGGTCGAGCGCGCCCTGTACTTCGTTGAGATCGTAGACCGGACGGCTCCGGGCCAAGGTAATGCTCATGGCAAAACTCCTGCGCGATAGTACGGACTCACTTATACTGCAGGGCTCCCCGAAACCGCCAAGCGAGCCGGAAACGGCCGGGTGATCGCCTCGCTTTCATTCTAACCCGCACGGGATCGAATCACGCTTCCTGTCGTGCTCAGCTCGTTGCCATAAGGCAACCTACCGACAGTCAGGTCTTGTCCTTTATCAAGGGTAAAACACATGTGTGCAGATGAGGTGGCACATGCATTGTTTTACCTAAGTGCCTAATTTTGCTCAACATTTTTACTTGAGCTTCCGTCAAGTAAGTTCGCTAAGTCATTGGTTTCATTGGCAATTTCGCCGTTTTCTAAACGTGAATTCGCTTGACCACAGACAACGCTTCCTCTAAAGTGGGAAACGGTGGCAAAAAGTGCAGTTTTGTGGGAGATCGGTGGGTCTCCCGGCGCCTAAAAATAATCAGACTGATAACTCTCCAAAACTAGGTACAACGTGTTTCAGGGCGCGTCAGCGATCAATCTCGATGCCAAAGGACGGATGTCAATACCGGCCAAGCATCGCGACGCCTTGATGCAGCAATGTGAAGGCCGTATGACGCTCACGAAACACCCGCATGGTTGCCTGTTGTTCTTCCCGCGCCCGGTGTGGGAAGAACATCGCGAGCAGATCGCCGCCTGGCCGATGTCGGCACGGGCGTGGCAACGCATTTTCCTGGGGAACGCCTGCGATGTCGAGATGGACAGCGCGGGTCGGGTGCTCATTTCGCCCGAGCTGCGCAATGCAGTTGGTTTGGAGAAGGAAGTGATGATGCTCGGGATGGGGACCCATTTCGAGATCTGGGACGCCGCCAAGCTGGCAGAAAACGAGGCCGAAGCCGTCGCGGGCGGCATGCCCGATGTCCTTTCCAATTTCTCCTTCTAAGGCGCCGCATGAATGTGACTCAGCCGGTGCCCGGTTTGCAGCATCGTACGGTGCTGTTGGATGAAGCAGTCGATGCACTCGCCCTCGAAGGCGCGCGCACGGCAGGCACTTATATAGATGGCACGTTCGGCCGCGGCGGTCATAGCCGGCTGATCCTGTCGAAACTGGCGCCGGAAGGGCGCCTGATCGGTTTCGACAAGGATCCGCAGGCGATCGCGACGGCCGAGCAGATGAACGATCCGCGTTTCTCGATCGTGCACGACAGCTTCGCGACGATGCGCGAAGCGCTGGCGGCACGAGGCGTGCACCAGGTCGACGGCATCCTGCTGGACCTGGGCATCTCCTCGCCCCAGGTCGACGATGCGAGCCGCGGGTTCAGCTTCCGCAACGATGGTCCCCTGGACATGCGGATGGATACGACACGGGGCATTTCCGCCGCCGCCTGGCTGGCCGAAGTGCCGGAGAGACAACTGGAAAAGGTGATTCGGGATTATGGGGAAGAACGGTTTGCTTTTCAGATTGCAAAGGCGATTGTTGCTGGCCGGGCAATCGAACCAATTTCAAGCACACGACAGCTTGCCGCAATCGTGGCAAACGCGGTCAAAACCCGGGAGAAAGGCAAGGATCCGGCAACCCGCACCTTTCAGGCTATCCGGATTTTCATCAATCAAGAGCTTGAGGACCTTGAAGCAGGTCTGAACGCCGCCTTCGAACTGCTGGCGCCCGGCGGGCGCCTGTCCGTGATCAGCTTCCACTCGCTGGAAGACCGCATGGTCAAGCAGTTCCTGGCGTCGAAGGCCAAGGTCGAGCAACCGGACCGCCGGTTGCCGATCCGCGCCGCCGATTTGCCGAAGCCCTTGATGAAGTTGATCAGCAAGACGAAACCCTCCGACGTGGAAGTCGACGCCAATCCGCGCGCCCGCTCGGCGGTCCTGCGCGTGGCCGAACGGCTGGGAGCGCAAGCATGACGGGCAAGATCAACGTCGTGCTGACGGCGCTCCTCGTCGGCTGCGCGCTGTCGGTCGTGAACGCGCGCTACCAGGCGCGCCACCTGTTCATCGACCAGGAAAAGCTGGTGCAGCAGCAGCGCCAGCTCGAGATCGACTGGGCACAGCTCCAGCTCGACCAGTCCACCCTCGGCAAGAACGAGCGCATCGAACAGATCGCGCGCAAGCAGCTGGACATGGCGCCGCTCTCGCCGGCGCGCACCCAATACCTGACGGAAGGCGGTAAATGAAGGCCGGCACCAACGGATCCCGCGTCGCCGCCGCCAAGGGCGTGGCGTTTTCCAAGAGCCCCGTGCTGGCCGTGCGCCTGCCGGACTGGCGCTCGCGCGTCGTCCTGTTCGTGCTGTTCGCCGCCTTCCTCGCGCTGGCCGGACGCGCACTGTGGCTGCAGGGCGTCTCCAACCGCTTCCTGCAGAAGCAGGGCGCGAGCCGCTACGAGCGCACGCTCGAACTGCCGGCCACGCGCGGCAAGATCTTCGACCGCAACGGCATTGTGCTCGCGTCGTCGCTGCCCGTGAAAGCCGTGTGGGCGATTCCCGAGGACGTGCTGAATTCGCCGCGTCCCAAGCTGCGCGAACTGGCGCAACTGCTCGACCTGCCCGAGGCCGACCTGCTCAAGAAACTCGACTCGGACCGCACCTTCGTCTACCTGAAGCGCCAGGTGGAGATGGACGTCATCGCCAAGATCGAGAAGCTCGGCATCGAAGGCATCGACACGCGCAAGGAATACAAGCGCTATTACCCGCAGGGCGAGGTGATGGCGCACATCGTCGGCTTCACGAACGTGGAGGACGTGGGCCAGGAAGGCATCGAGCTCGCGCAGCAGAAGAACCTCGTGGGCCAGACGGGCAGCCGGCGCGTGATCAAGGACCGCCTGGGCCGCATCGTCGAGGACGTGGGCCTGTCGCGCGAGCCGCACGACGGCAAGGACATCACGCTGGCGGTCGACTCCAAGCTGCAGTACATCGCCTTCAACAGCATCAAGGACGCGGTGGAGAAGTTCCACGCCAAGGCCGGCGCCGCCGTCGTGCTGGACGTGCACACGGGCGAGGTGCTGGCCCTGGCCAACTGGCCGACCTACAACCCGAACGACCGCTCGCACCTGACGGGCGAGCAGCTGCGCAACCGCGTCATCACCGACACGTTCGAGCCGGGCTCCACCCTGAAGCCGTTCACCGTCGCGCTGGCGCTGGACAAGGGCCTGATCAAGCCGACCACGCTGTTCGACACGGGCAACGGCCGCTACCAGACCGGTGGCCACACGATCCGCGACACGCACCCGCACGGCGTCATCGACGTCACCACGATCATCCAGAAATCGTCCAACATCGGCACGACCAAGATCTCCGAGCTGCTGTCGGCCCAGGAGATGTGGGAGATGTTCACCAAGGTCGGCTTCGGCCAGGCGCCGCGCTACGGCTTCCCGGGCGCCGCGGCGGGCCGCGTGCGTCCGTATAAATCGTGGCCGATCGTCGCCAAGGCCAACATGTCGTTCGGCCAGGGCATCTCGATGTCGCTGCTGCAGCTGGCCCATGCCTGGCTGATCTTCGCGCGCGACGGCGACGTCATTCCGCTGTCGTTCCAGAAGGTGACCGAGAAGCCGGTCGGCCAGCAGATCATTTCGCCGAAGACCGCGGCCCAGGTTCGCACGATGGTCGAATCGGTGGTGAGCCCGCAGGGTACGGCGTCGCAGGCGCAGGTGGCCGGTTACCGCGTCGGCGGCAAGACCGGCACGGCGCAGAAAGTCATCAACGGCCGCTATTCGCAGACGCACTACGTCGGCAACTTCGTCGGCATCGCGCCGATGAGCAATCCGCGCTTCGTCATCGCCGTGATGATCGACGATCCATCGGGGCCGTTCCACACCGGCGGCGCGGTCGCGGCGCCGACGTTCGCGGCGCTGGCGGCGAATGCGCTACGGGCCGCCAACGTGCCGCCCGACTCCACGGTCACCGACATCATCATTCCGGAACATCCTTTCGAGGAGAGTAATTGATGGCCGAGACGCCGAACATCGTTGAATGGATCAGGGCCGCCGCACCAGGCGGCCGTCTCGTTTCCGACTCGCGCCGCGTGCGCAGCGGCGACGTGTTCTTCGCCTATCCGGGCGAAGCCGCCGACGGCCGCCGCTTCATCCCCGCCGCCATCGAGAACGGGGCCGCCGCCGTCGTGTACGACAACCGCGATTTCGACTTCGACGAAACCCTCGGCGTACCGCACCTCGCCGTCGCGGACCTGAAAAAGAACGCCGGCCCGATCGCGCATGCGTTTTACGGCGCGCCCGATGCCGCGATGTTCACCGTCGGCGTCACGGGCACCAACGGCAAGACGTCGTGCGCGTTGTGGACCGCGCAGGCGCTGGCCCACTTGCACGAGACGGCGGCCGTCATCGGCACCCTGGGCGTGGGCCTCGTGCGCGGCCGCGCCGAACCGGAATTCGACGCGACCGGCTACACGACGCCGGACGCCGTGCTGCTGGCGACGGAACTCGCGCGCCTGCGCGACGCGGGCGCGACGTCGCTCGCGATCGAGGTGTCGTCGATCGGCCTCGTGGAGCACCGCACGGCCGGCATGCATTTCGACGTGGCCGTGTTCACGAACCTCACGCGCGACCACCTCGACTACCACGGCGACATGGCGGCGTACGAAGCCGCGAAGCGCCGGCTGTTCGACTGGCCGGGCCTGAAGACGGCCGTCGTCAACCTGGACGATGAAGCGGGCGTGCGCATCGCCCAGCACCTGCGTTCCGCCCGTCCGGAAGTGGCGGTGATCGGCTACACCTTGCGTGCCGATCATGGAGAAAATGAGGAACAACCGGTGCTGGACGGCGTCGCCGTGCTGCGTGCTTCGAACCTGCGCAGCCGCCCGAACGGCAGCGAATTCCACATCGAGTCGCCGTACGGCAGCGCGGTCGCGCGCACGCACATGGTCGGCCACTTCAACGCGAGCAACGTGCTGGCCGTGCTGGGCGCGCTGCTGGCGAAAGGTGTCGACCTGCGCGCCGCGCTCGACGCCGTCGAGGCGCTCGTGCCCGCACCGGGCCGCATGCAGCAACTGGGCGGCCAGGATGCGCCGATGGTCGTGATCGACTACGCGCACACGCCGGACGCGCTGGAAAAGACGCTGGAAGCGCTGCGCCAGGTCGCGCAGGAGCGCGGCGGCCAGTTGTGGTGCGTGTTCGGCTGCGGCGGCGACCGCGATCCGGGCAAGCGTCCGCAGATGGGCCGCATCGCGCAGATGGCCGAGCACGTGCTTGTCACGAGCGACAACCCGAGGAGCGAGGAGCCGCGCGCCATCATCGAGCAGATCGTGGCCGGCATGGACCCGCACCATCCGACGTCGACGCACCAGGCCATCGAGGACCGCGCCGCCGCGATCCTGTCGGCCGTGAAGCATGCCGCCAAGCCGGACGTGATCCTGCTGGCGGGGAAGGGCCATGAGCCTTACCAGGAAATCAAGGGCCGGAAGATTCCGTTTTCCGACGCCGACCACGCCGCGCTGGCGCTGACCGCGCGGCTCACCATGATGAGGACTGTCTGATGATTCGTGGCTCGATCGAGCAAGTGGTGTCGTCCATCGACGGCGCGCGCGTGACGCGCGACGCGTACTTCCAGGGCGTGTCGACCGACAGCCGGCAGGTGATGCCGGGGTCGCTGTTCGTCGCCCTGCGCGGCGACCGCTTCGATGCCCACGACTTCCTCGGCCAGCTGGTCGACCAGCCCATCGCGGCCGTCGTCGTCGAGAAGCTCCCCGACCACTATCCGCTGCCGGCCATCGTCGTGCCGGATACGCTCGTCGCGCTGGGCCGCATCGGCAACTTCTGGCGCCGCCGCTTCGCCATTCCCGTCATCGGCGTCACGGGCAGCAACGGCAAGACGACGGTCAAGGAAATGATCGCGTCCATCCTTGCCGCCGCGTTCGGCGCGGAGGGACGCCTTGCCACGCAGGGCAATCTGAACAACGAGATCGGCGTGCCGCTGACGGTGACGCGCCTAACCGGGACGCACAAGGCCGCCGTCGTGGAGCTGGGCATGAACCACCCGGGCGAGATCGCGCGCCTGGCCGCCATCGCCGAGCCGACCGTCGCCCTCGTCAACAACGCGCAGCGCGAGCACCAGGAATTCATGCACACCGTGGAAGCGGTGGCGCGCGAGAACGGCGCCGTGCTGCAGGCGTTGC
Organism: Massilia sp. PDC64; assembly: GCF_900101265.1. Taxonomy (GTDB): domain Bacteria; phylum Pseudomonadota; class Gammaproteobacteria; order Burkholderiales; family Burkholderiaceae_D; genus Telluria. Next base: position 11,763 of record NZ_FMZS01000014.1, on the reverse strand, counting down.
CGGCGGACGGCGTGGCCGTGTTCCCCGGCGATGACGAGTACACCGACCTGTGGCGCGGCCTGGCGGGCGCGCGCAAGGTGCTGACATTCGGCCTGACCGATGCATGCGACGTGCGCGCGGCCTACACCGTGACGGCGTTCGGCAGCGAACTTGCCGTCACCGCGGGTGTCGAACGCTTCACTATTCAGCTGAACGCCGCCGGCGCCCACAACGTCCGCAACGCGCTGGCCGCCACCGCAAGCGCGCTCGCGGCCGGCATTCCGGTCGACGCCATCGTGCGCGGCCTGGAAGCGTTTGCGCCCGTCAGCGGCCGCCTGCAGCGCAAGCAGGCGGCGAACGGCGCCACCGTCATCGACGATACGTACAACGCCAACCCCGACTCCGTGCGCGCCGCCATCGACGTGCTCGCGCAATACCCGTCGCCGCGCGTCCTCGTGCTGGGCGACATGGGCGAGGTTGGCACGCAGGGACCTGAGTTTCACCAGGAAATCGGTGCGTATGCCGCAAGTCGCGGCATCGACACCGTGCTCGCGACCGGCGACCTGGCTCGCCACATGGCCGGATCGGGAGCGCAACACTACGAGCAGTTCGACGAATTATTGGCAGCACTGGATCAAAAACTGGGCAGCAAATCTGACGCAACTGTGTTGGTGAAGGGCTCGCGCTTCATGAAGATGGAACGCGTGGTCCAACACCTGACCGCATCAACCAACACCGGCAAGGAAGCCCACTAGACTTATGCTGCTTTGGCTCGCACAATATTTTCAGGACTACATCGGTCCGCTGCGCGTTTTTAACTACATCACGTTCCGCGCCGTGTTCGCGACGATTACCGCGATCAGCATCGGCATGCTGTGCGGTCCGGCCGTGATCCGCAAGCTCACCGAGATGAAGGTCGGCCAGGCCGTGCGCACGTATGGTCCGCAGACCCACCTGACCAAGCACGGCACCCCGACCATGGGCGGCGTGCTCGTGCTGATCGCCATCGGCGTCTCCACGCTGCTGTGGTGCGACCTCTCGAACCGCCTGATCTGGCCCGTCCTCGTCGTCACGCTCGGCTTCGGCGCCATCGGCTGGGTCGACGACTACCGCAAGGTCGTCTACAAGGACCCCGAGGGCATGCGCTCGGGCGAAAAATACTTCTGGATGTCGCTGATCGGCATCACGTCGTCGCTGTACCTCGCGTTCTCCGTGTCCGCCGCGACGCCGTGGGAAGTGTGGCAGCTGTTCTTCGCGTGGGTGCAGTCCGGCTTCTCGATGGACCTGCCGCCGAAGGCCGACCTGATCGTCCCGTTCTTCAAGACCATCAGCTATCCGCTGGGCGTGTGGGGCTTCATCGCGCTGACCTATTGCGTGATCGTGGGCGCCTCGAACGCCGTCAATTTTACCGATGGCCTGGACGGCCTCGCCATCATGCCGACCGTGATGGTGGGCGGCGCGCTGGGCCTGTTCGCTTATCTCACCGGTAACGCGACGTATTCGCGCTACCTGTTCATCCCGCACATCCCCGGCGCCGGCGAACTGCTGATCTTCTGCGGCGCGATGGCGGGCGCGGGCCTGGCCTTCCTCTGGTATAACGCGCATCCCGCGCAGATGTTCATGGGCGACGTGGGCGCGCTGGCGCTGGGCGGCGCGCTCGGCACCATCGCCGTCATCGTGCGCCAGGAGATCGTCCTGTTCATCATGGGCGGCGTGTTCGTCGCCGAGACGCTGTCCGTGATCATCCAGGTCGGCTGGTTCAAGTACACGAAAAAGAAGTACGGCCAGGGACGCCGGGTGTTCCTGATGGCGCCCCTGCATCACCATTTCGAACAGAAGGGCTGGAAGGAAACCAAGGTCGTCGTGCGCTTCTGGATCGTGACGATGATCCTCGTCCTCATCGGCATCTCGACTCTCAAACTGCGCTGATATGAACTACGAAGGCAAAACCGCACTGGTACTGGGGCTCGGCGAATCGGGCCTGGCGATGGCGCTGTGGCTCGCGCGCTCGGGCGCCCGCGTGCGCGTGGCCGACACCCGCGCAGAACCGGCGCGCCTGCCTGCGTTGCGTGAAGCCGTGCCGGATGCGGACTTCGTCGCCGGCCCGTTCGGCGCGAATCTGCTGGACGGCGTCGACTTCGTGGCCGTCAGCCCGGGCCTCGCGCCGAACCGCGAACTGGCGGAGGTCGCACCGGCAGCGGCCGAACGCCACGTGCCGCTGTGGGGCGAGATCGAGCTGTTCGCGCAGGCGCTGTCTGCGCTGAAAGCGGAGCGGGGCTATGCGCCGAAAGTCATCGCCATCACGGGCACGAACGGCAAGACGACGGTGACGAGCCTCACGGGCCTCTTGTGCCGCCGCGCCGGTCTCACGACGAAGGTCGCCGGCAATATCAGCCCCGCTGCGCTGGACGTGCTGCGCGAAGTGATCGACGCGAACGAGTTGCCGCAGGCGTGGGTGCTGGAACTCTCCAGCTTCCAGCTGCACACGACGTACAGCCTGAACCCGGACGCGGCGACCGTCCTGAACATCACGCAGGACCACCTCGACTGGCACGGCAGCATGGTCGCCTATGCCGCCGACAAGGCGCGCATCTTCGGCACGGACACCGTGCGCGTGCTGAACCGCGACGATGCGACCGTGATGGGCATGACGGCGCCGGGCGCGACGATCACCACGTTCGGCACGGGCGAACCGGATGCGCCGGGCAGCTTCGGCCTCGTCAACGAACGGAGCGTGCTGTGGCTCGCGAACGCGAATCCGGCCGAGGAACCCGAGAAGAAGAAAAAGAAGAACGAGCCGGCCGAACCGGTGGAAGTCACGATCAACCGCCTGATGCCGGCCGATGCGCTGCGCATCCGCGGCCTGCACAACGCGTCCAACGCGCTGGCCGCGCTCGCGCTGTGCCGCGCCGTCGGCCTGCCGCTGGCGCCGCTGCTGCACGGCCTGCGCGAATACCAGGGCGAGCCGCACCGCGTCGAACTGATCACCAGCATCGACAACGTCGAGTACTACGACGATTCCAAGGGCACGAACGTGGGCGCCACCGTCGCCGCGCTGGAAGGCCTCGGTAAAACGTTCGGCGAGACGGACCGCCAGATCCTCCTGATCGCGGGCGGCGACGGCAAGGGCCAGGATTTCAGCCCGCTCGCGGGCCCGTGCTCGCGCTACGTGCGCGCCGTGCTGCTGATCGGCCGCGACGGTCCCGCCATCGGCGCCGCGCTGGCGCCGACCGGCGTGCCGTGCTTCGAGCTGCCCGGCCTGCCGGAAGCGGTGCGCCGCGCGAGCGGCCTCGCGAAATCGGGTGACGTCGTGCTGCTGTCGCCTGCGTGCGCGAGCCTGGACATGTTCACGAACTACGCGCACCGCGCGCAGGTGTTCGTCGACGCCGTGCGCGACATCGCGCTCGAGAAGGGACAGGAGATCTGATGGCTTTCCAGATTCCCTTCAAGTTCGGCGGATCATCGAGCGAAGCGCCCATCGCGGCGCGCGCACGCCCGTCGCGCATGATGGAATACGACCAGCCGCTCGTGTGGGTCGTGGTGCTCCTGATGCTGTTCGGGATGGTGATGGTGTATTCGGCATCGATCGCGCTGCCGGATTCGCCGAAGTTCGCCTACCTGGCCGGCAAGAACAATTATTTCCTGGTGCGCCAGGCCATGTTCATCGCGATCTCGATGGTGGCGGGCCTGTTCACGTTCCGCATCCCTGTCGCGACGTGGCAGCGCTTCGCGCCGCTGATGTTCGTCGCCACGCTCGTGCTGCTGACGCTCGTGCTGATTCCGGGCGTCGGCGTGGTCGTCAACGGCGCGCGCCGCTGGCTGTCGCTGAAGGTGTTCAATTTGCAGCCGTCCGAGATCATGAAGGTGGTGGCCGTGCTGTACGCGGCCGACTTCACGGTGCGCAAGCAGCAGTACATGCACAAGCTGACGAAAGGCTTCATGCCGATGGCCGCCGCGATGGCGCTCGTCGGCGCGCTGCTGATGCTGGAGCCCGACCTGGGCGCGTTCGGCGTCGTCGTCTGCATCTCGATGGGCATCCTGTTCCTGGGCGGCTTCAACATGATCTGGTTCGGCGGCATCGGCGCCGTCCTGGTGCTCGTGTTCTCGACCATCATCGCGCTGTCGCCGTTCCGCCGCGCGCGCATGTTCGCGTACATGAACCCGTGGGAAGAGGGCAATGCGCTGGACAAGGCATACCAGCTGACGCACTCCCTGATCGCGTTCGGCCGCGGCGAGATCTTCGGCGTCGGCCTGGGCGGCTCCGTCGAAAAACTGCACTACCTGCCGGAAGCGCACACGGATTTCATCATGGCCGTCATCGGCGAGGAACTGGGCCTGGCCGGCGTGCTCGTCGTGATCGGCCTGTTCTACTGGCTCGTCAAGCGCGCCTTCGACATCGGCCGCCAGGCCATCGCGCTGGAACAGCACTTCGCCGGCCTGGCCGCGAAGGGCATCGGCATCTGGATCGGCGTGCAGGTGTTCATCAACATGGGCGTGAACCTGGGCCTGCTGCCCACGAAGGGCCTGACGCTGCCGCTGATGAGCTACGGCGGTTCCGGCGTGCTGTTCAACTGCGTCGGTCTCGCGATCCTGCTGCGCATCGATTACGAAAACCGGGTACGGATGCGGGGAGGCCGACAGTGACCAAGAAGCTCATGATCATGGCCGCCGGTACGGGTGGCCACATCTTCCCCGGCATCGCCATCGCGCAATCGATGCGCGAGCGCGGCTGGGAAGTGTCGTGGCTCGGCACGCAGCACGGCATGGAAAAGGACATCGTGCCGAAGCACGGCATCCCGATGGATTCCATCGACTTCGCCGGCATGCGCGGCAAGGGGCTGGCGCACACCGTGTCCGGCGCGTTCAAGCTCGTCGCCAGCTTCGCCTCGTGCCGCAAGTACCTGGCGATGCGCCGCCCGGACGTCGTGCTGGGCATGGGCGGTTACGTGACGGTGCCGGGCGGGATGATGGCGCGTGCGCGCGGCATCCCGCTGGCGCTCGTGAACGCGGACGCGGCGCTCCTGCTGTCGAACAAGACCCTGACGCCGCTCGCGCAGCGCGTGCTGTTCGGCTTCCCGGCCGATTTCGGCAAGGCGGCGGGCAAAGCCGTCGTCACCGGCAACCCGGTGCGCAAGGAAATCCTCGAGATGCCGTCGCCGGGCCACCGCTTCGCGGGCCGCACCGGTCCGCTGAACATCCTCGTCGTCGGCGGCAGCCTCGGGGCGAAGGTGCTGAACGACAGCGTGCCGGCCGCGCTGGCGCTGATCCCGGAAGGCCTGCGGCCGACCGTCACGCACCAGTCGGGCAAGAAGAACATCGACGCGCTGCGCGCCGCGTACGCGCAGGCGGGCGTGAAGGCGAACGTCGTCGACTTCATCGACGACATGGCGGCGGAATATGCGAATGCGGATCTCGTGATCTGCCGCGCCGGCGCCATCACCGTGTCGGAACTGACGGCAGCCGGCGTCGCGAGCGTGCTCGTGCCGTTCGTCGCCAGCACGACGAGCCACCAGCGCGACAACGCGATCTGGATGGCGGGGCAGAAGGCGGCCGTGCACCTGCCGCAGGGCGAACTGAATCCGCAGCAGCTGGCAAAGCTGCTGCAAACCACCACGCGCGACGACTGCCTGGCGATGGCCGAGGCGGCGCAGGCGGTGGGACGGCGCGACGCCAATGCGGCGATCGCGCGCGTACTTGAAGAACTGGCGAACGGCGGACAATGAAACACAAGATCAAACACATTCACTTCGTCGGCATCGGCGGCAGCGGCATGAGCGGCATCGCGGAAGTGCTGCTGAACCTCGGCTATAAGGTGTCGGGCTCGGACCTCGCGTCGAACGCGGCCAGCCAGCGCTTGCAGCAGCTGGGCGCGGACGTGCGCATCGGCCACGCGGCGGGCAACATCGCCGGCGCGGACGCCGTCGTCACGTCGACGGCCGTCAACGAAGCGAATCCGGAAGTGGTCGCCGCGCGTGCCGCGAAAGTCCCCATCGTGCCGCGCGCGATCATGCTGGGTGAGCTGATGCGCCTGAAACGCGGCATCGCCATCGCCGGCACGCACGGCAAGACGACGACGACGAGCCTCGTCGCCTCCGTGCTCGCGCAGGGCGGCCTCGACCCGACCTTCGTCATCGGCGGCCGCCTGAACAGCGCCGGCGCCAACGCGAAGCTGGGCACGGGCGACTACATCGTGGCCGAGGCGGACGAATCGGATGCGTCGTTCCTGAACCTGTCGCCGATGATCGAGGTGATCACCAACATCGACGCGGACCACATGGACACGTACGAGCACGACTTCGAAAAACTGAAGGCGGCGTTCGTCAACTTCACGCACCGCCTGCCGTTCTACGGCCGCGCCATGATGTGCGTCGACGACGCGAACGTGCGCGCCATCCTGCCGCAGGTGACCAAGCCCGTGACGACGTACGGCTTCTCGGAAGACGCGGAAGTGCGCGCCCTGAACGCGCGCGCCGTCGGCATCCAGATGCATTTCACCGTGCGCCAGCAGGGCTATCCGGACACGGACTTCGTGCTGAACCAGCCCGGCATGCACAACGTGCTGAACGCGTGCTCCGCGATCGCGATCGCGCGCGAGATCGGCGTGCCCGACGAAGCGACGGCGCAGGGCCTGCGCGAATTCAACGGCGTGGGCCGGCGCTTCACGCGCTATGGCGAGATCGAATTGCCGCAGGGCGGCAGCTTCACGCTCGTCGACGACTACGGCCACCACCCGGTGGAAGCCCAGGTGACCCTGGCCGCCGCGCGCGCCGCGTACCCGGGCCGCCGCCTCGTGCTGGCGTTCCAGCCGCACCGCTATTCGCGCACCCGCGACCTGTTCGAGGACTTCGTCAAGGTGCTGGCTGCGCCGGACGTGCTGTTGCTGGCCGAGGTGTATCCGGCCGGCGAGGCCCCGATCGTGGCGGCGGACGGCCGCGCGCTCGCGCGTGCGCTGCGCGCCGGCGGCGGTGTCGAACCGGTTTTCGTGGAAGCGATCGCCGACATGCCGGCGACGATCCTCAAGGTGGCGCGCGACGGCGACGTCGTGCTCACCATGGGCGCCGGCTCCATCGGCGGCGTCCCCCATCAACTGACATCGAATCAAAAGGTTGTATCGTGAGCTCTATCACTCAATCCGAAGCCAGGGCACTCGGCAAGGTCGGCGTGCTGTTCGGCGGCCGGTCCGCCGAGCGCGAGATTTCGCTGATCTCGGGCAGCGGCGTGCTGCAGGCGCTGAAATCGAAAGGCATCGACGCGCACCCGTTCGACCCGGCCGAGCGCTCGCTGGCCGAACTGGCCGCGGAACAATTCGACCGCGTGTTCATCGCGCTGCACGGCCGCTACGGCGAGGACGGCACCCTGCAGGGTGCGCTGGAACTGCTGGGTATCCCGTACACGGGCAGCGGCGTGATGGCGTCCTCCGTCGGCATGGACAAGGTCACGACCAAGATCGTATGGCTGGCGGCCGGCGTGCCGACGCCGCGTTACGTCACCATCGCGGCCGGTGCCGTCGTCGACACGGACGCCATCGTGGCCGAGCTTGGCCTGCCGCTGATCGTCAAGCCGCCGCTGGAAGGCTCCACCATCGGCATCACCAAGGTGACCGATGCAGCCGGCCTGCAGGCCGCCGTCGACCTGGCGCGCCAGTACGACAAGGTGGTGCTGGTCGAGCAGTTCATCCAGGGCCGCGAATTCTCCGTGCCGGTGCTGGGCAGCGGCCCCACCGCGCGCGCGCTGCCGATCGTGGAGATCGTCGCGCCCGAGGGCAATTACGACTACCAGAACAAGTACTTCACGGACGACACGAAATATCACTGCCCGGCGCCGCTCGATGCGGCGACGACGGCTGCGATCCAGGCGCACGTGGTGAACGCGTACCGCGCGCTCGGCTGCGAAGGCTGGAGCCGCATCGACGTGCTGCTGCGCGAATCGGACAACCAGCCGTTCCTGCTGGAGGTGAACACGTCGCCGGGCATGACGACGCACTCGCTCGTGCCGATGGCGGCGCGTGCCGAGGGCACGAGCTACGAAGACCTGTGCGTGGACATCCTGCGCTCCGCCAGCCTCAAGGCCGGCCAGGCAAAGAAGTAAAGGACTAGGGAAACAAGATGTGGCATGACGTGCGAGCTCTGAACGCAACCGCCAGCGCGCTCACCGCGCTGGTGGCGCTCGCGTGCGTGGCGTCGGGATTGTGGTGGCTGTCGCAGCGCCCGATGTTCACCCTGCGCGCGGTGCGGGTCGAGAGCATGTACGGGCTGGACCTGCAGCACGTGAACGAGCTGACGGTGCGTAACGGGGTGCTCGGGAAGATCAGCGGTAACTTCTTCACGACCGACCTGGAACAGGTGCGCACCACCTTCGAGGCCGTGCCGTGGGTGCGCAAGGCCAGCGTGCGCCGCGAGTGGCCGAACCAGCTGATCGTGCAGGTGGAAGAGCACGAGGCGCTCGGCACGTGGGGCGAGGACGGCAAGCTGTTGTCGGTGAAGGGCGACGTGTTCACGGCCAACCTGGGCGAGGCCGAGGCCGACGAGGACCACGCACTGCCTGCGTTCGATGGTCCTCCCGGCAGCGAGAAGGAAGTGCTGACGCGCTTCGCGGAACTGCGCGGCTGGTTCGCGCCGATCCGCCTGACGCCGGAGTCGATCAGCCTGTCGAACCGCTACGCGTGGACCGTGAAGCTGAACAACGGCATGAGCGTGGAGCTGGGACGCGAGAAGGACAAGGACACGCTGCACGCGCGCGTGCAGCGGCTGGTGAGCATTTACCCCCAGCTGGTGGCTAGACTGCAGGAGGGGCGCATCGATACGATCGACATGCGCTATCCGAACGGTCTGGCGCTGTCCTCGGCGGCATTGACCGTGCCGGCGGATGCGACCAAGCCCGTGAAGGCGGCGGTGAAGAAGAAAACGAATACCAAAACAACAAAGCAGATCTAATTTAAGCAGGCGACAGCAAACATGACAAAAGACGCGAAGAACCTGATCGTCGGCCTCGACATCGGTACCTCGAAGGTGGTGGCGGTGGTGGCCGAGGTGATGGCCGATGGGCGCCACGAGGTGATCGGACTGGGCCAGCACGAGTCCAAGGGTTTGAAGAAGGGCGTTGTCGTCAACATCGAAGCGACCGTCGAATCCATCCAGCGCGCGCTCGAGGAAGCCGAGCTGATGGCCGACTGCAAGATCCGCAACGTGTATGCGGGGATCGCCGGCAGCCATATCCGCTCGTTCAACTCGAGCGGCATGGTCGCCATCAAGGACAAGGAAGTGACGGCCACGGACGTGGCGCGCGTGATCGAGACGGCGAAGGCCGTGAACATCCCGACCGACCAGCAGCTGCTGCACACGGTGCCGCAGGAATTCATCGTCGACAACCAGGAAGACGTGCGCGAGCCGATCGGCATGAGCGGCATCCGCCTCGAGGTGCGCGTGCACATCGTCACCGGTGCGGTGTCTGCCGTGCAGAATATTGTAAAGTGCGTGCGCCGCTGCGGCCTCGAGGTCTCGGACCTGATCCTGCAGCCGATGGCGTCGGCCGATTCCGTGCTGACGAACGACGAGAAGGAACTGGGCGTCGTGCTGATCGACATCGGCGGCGGCACCACCGACATCGCGGTCTTTTCCGACGGCGCGATCCGTCACACGGCCGTGATCCCCATCGCCGGCGACCAGATCACGAGCGACATCGCGATGGCGCTGCGCACGCCGACGGGCGAGGCGGAAGAGATCAAGATCCGCTACGGCGTGGCCAAGCAGGTGTTGGCCGATCCGGGCGAGACGCTGGAAGTGCCGGGCCTCGGCGACCGCGGTCCCCGTTCTCTGTCGCGCCAGGCGCTGGCCGCCGTGATCGAGCCGCGCGTGGAAGAACTGTTCGCGATGGTGCACCAGGTCGTGCGCGAGTCCGGCTACGAGGGCGTGCTCTCGTCGGGCATCGTGCTGACGGGCGGCTCGTCGATCATGCCGGGCATGATCGAAATGGCGGAAGACATATTCCTGAAACCGGCGCGCCTCGGCACGCCGGAATACCGGGGGCAACTGGCGGACGTCGTGCGCAGCCCGCGCTACGCGACGGTCCTCGGCCTGCTGCTGGAAGCGAAAAAGCAGTACCTGCGCGGTCACATCGTCACCCGTCAGGATGGGTCGGTGAAGGCAGTGTGGCAACGAATGAAAGAGTGGTTCCTCGGGAATTTCTGAGGCGGCGGAGGACTGCAGCGCGCGTGAGCCAGGATGGGAACAACGTAAACGCAACGCGTGGCGGGTTTTTCGGGGTTGTTGTAACAGCTGGTAGCAGATTTGCTTGGTAACGGACACGAAACATTTTTAAAATAGTGGCGCGTTTCCAATCTCGAGTCCTGGCGATGTCCGCGAGGATTCGGGCTTGGAAACGGCTCATCGAGATTAGGAGTTCATCATGGAGTTCGATATGGTCGATAACGCAGCACTGGGCACGGTCATCAAGGTCGTCGGCGTTGGCGGCGCGGGTGGCAATGCGGTCCAGCATATGATCAACAAGGGTGTGTCGGGCGTCGAGTTCATCGCCGCGAATACCGACGCCCAGGCGCTGGCCGCATCCGGCGCCCACAACATCATCCAGATCGGCGAGTCCGGCCTGGGTGCCGGCATGCGTCCGGAAATCGGCCGCCAGCTGGCCGAGCAATCGCGCATGCGCATCGAAGACGCGCTGCGCGGTGCGCACATGGTCTTCATCGCCGCCGGCATGGGCGGCGGCACGGGCACCGGCGCCGCGCCGATCGTCGCGGAAGTCGCCAAGAGCCTGGGCGCGCTGACCGTGGCCGTCGTCTCGAAGCCGTTCTCGTACGAAGGCCAGAAGTGCATGGACGTCGCCGAGGCGGGCCTGAACGAACTGACCAAGCACGTCGACTCGCTGATCGTCATCCTGAACGAAAAGCTGGAAGACATCTACGAAGACGAATCGATGCTGGACTGGATGAAGCATGCGGACGACGTGCTGAACAACGCCGTCGCCGGTATCGCCGAGATCATCAACGTCCCGGGCCACATCAACGTCGACTTCAACGACGTGAAGACCATCATGAGCGAGCAGGGTAAGGCCATGATGGGTACCGCGACCGCGTCGGGCGTGGACCGCGCGCGCATCGCCGCCGAACAGGCCGTCGCATCGCCGCTGCTGGACGGCATCGACCTGTCGGGCGCGAAGGGCGTGCTGGTGAACGTCACCGCATCGCGCGGCCTGAAAGGTAAGGAGATCAAGGAAGTCATGGCCGCCGTGCGCGCCTTCGCGGCACCGGACGCCGCGATCGCACAAGGCATCGCCTACGACGACGAGATGGGCGACGAACTGCGCGTGACCGTCGTCGCGACGGGCCTGGGCAAGAACAAGGCCAACATCTCGCTGGTGCAGCCGCAGCAGGTGCTGCGCACCGGCACGTACGGCGCGCCGATGATGTCCGGCACCCCGGGCGTGACGGCAGGCGTGACCATGGGGTCGGCGACCGCCGGCGCGATGGACGGCATGAAGCAGCCGGCCGTGTGGCGCCGCGAGCAGGCCTCCGAGCAGGTGCAGGCCATGCAGCGCAACGGTGTCGAGACCTACGACATCCCGGCGTTCCTGCGCAAGCAGGCCGACTAAGTAGCAGACTCCAACGCCGGCTGACCACCGGCGCTCCATGATGCGGGGCCAGGCTGTTCCAAGCAGCCTGGCCTTTCGTTTTAAAAAATTCGGGGTCAGAGTGAGATGCACCGGTTTGGTGGACAGGGAAATTAGGTACACCTGTGCAGGGCTTCGACCTGGGCCGGTGTGCGATAGCCC
>NZ_FMZS01000009.1 GCF_900101265.1 Massilia sp. PDC64 | reverse complement strand
CACCCCTTCCCATCCCGAACAGGACCGTGAAACGACTTTGCGCCGATGATAGTGCTGCAACCAGTGTGAAAGTAGGTTATCGTCAGGCTAGTTATTAAGAAAAGCCCGCTCAGTATGCACTGAGCGGGCTTTTTGCTTTTCTGCGGTAGGCAAAACGAATATTTAAATCGGAAAAAACGATATTTGACAAGCTTGTGTTCCAACAGTTGTAGAGAAAGCAAAAAACGCTAGCATCGATGGCCCAATCCGCTTTCTCTCTCAAGGAGCAGCATGTATATCCATCGTGTTTTTCCTGCGATCGTCCTGAGCACCCTTCTCGCCGCGTGCGGCCATCACGACAGCGATACCGCGCCTCCCACCTCTGCACCGCCCCCTCGATTCAGCGCCGACATCACCCGTACGACCCATGGCGTCGTCCACGTCAAAGCGGCCGATTTCCGCAGTCTCGGCTATGGCCTCGCGTATGCCTATGCGCAGGACAACCTGTGCATGTTTGCCGATTCCCTGCTGACCGCGCGCGGCGAACGCTCGCAGTACTTCGGCGGCGAAGCCCGTGCGACGGCCCGCAAGGGCGATGAGTACGGCGCCGCCAGCGGCTTCATGGACCTGAAAAACGAAGACAGCGATTTTTTCTTCAAGGGCTATCTCGACATCGACAAGCTGCGCGCCGGCTATGCCGCAGGCCCGCAGGAGCCGCGCGATCTGCTCGAAGGCTATGTCGCCGGCTATAACCGCTACCTGAAGGACAACGCCGGCAATTATCCCGCCGCGTGCAAGGACGCGAAGTGGGTCAAGCCGGTGACGGTCGAGGACATGTATCTGGTCCTGGCCGAGAAAGCGCTGCATGCATCGGGCGAAGTGTTCGCGAAGGAAGTCGTCGCGGGCGCGCGTGACGCGAACGCGACGGTGGCGGTCGCGGCAAAGCCGCAACGGCGCAAGCTCGACTCCGCCTTCCTCCTCGCCCGCCTGGACAAGGTCGTGCACCAGGGCTTCGGCAGCAATGCGCTGGCCGTCGGCAAGGACTTGTCCGCGAGCGGACGCGGCCTCCTGCTCGGCAATCCGCACTTCCCCTGGACGAGTACCGACCGCTTCTACCAGGCGCACTTGACCGTACCCGGCCGCTATGACGTGATGGGCGTTACGCTGGGTGGCATGCCGGCCGTCGTCATCGGGTTCAACAAGGATGTCGCGTGGTCGCACACCGTCACCGCGGCCACGCATTTCACGACGTTCAAGCTGGCCCTCGACGCGGGCGACTCGACGGGTACGACGTATCTGGTCGACGGCGAGAAGAACAAGATGACGTCGAAGACCGTGTCCGTCGACATCCTGATGGCGGACGGCACGACGACGAAGCGTACCAAGACCTTTTACTTCAGCAAGCAGGGCGCCGTCATCGTCAAGCCGGAAGCGGGGCTCACGTGGAACAGCACGACGGCCTACGTCCTCGCGGATCCGAACCGCGGCAATACCCGCATGCTGGAACAGTGGCTGGGCATCGGTACCGCGACGAGCGTGCAGACGCTCAAGACGTCGCTGGACGCCGTCGTCGGCCTGCCGTGGGTGAACACGGTCGCGGCCGACCGCGCCGGCAATGCGCTGTATGCGGACGCGAGCGTCGTCCCGCACGTCACGACCGATAAATTCGCCGGCAATTGCCTCTTGCTGCCCGCCCTCGTGCTGTTCGACGGTTCGCGCAGTGCGTGCGCCTGGGGCCAGGACGCCAATGCGCCGGCCGGCATCTTCTCGCCCGCCAATGCGCCGGCCATGCAGCGCACGGACTATGTCGGCAATTCGAACGACAGCTACTGGCTGACCAACGCCCGTTCCCTGCTCACAGGTCCCGCGCCGCTGGGCTACTCGCCGTTGTACGGCAAGACCGCCGTCGAACAGCGCCTGCGCACGCGCATCGGCTTCATCCAGTTCGAAGAGCTGGCCCAGCAGGGGCACAAATTCCAGTTATCCGACCTGCAGACGCTCGTGTTCGCCGACCGCATTTATGCCGCCGAGCTCGTGCTGCCGGAGCTGCTGGCGGCCTGCCCGGCGAACGATGCGATCCTGGTCCAGGCCTGCACGGCGCTGGCCGCGTGGGACCGTCATGCGAACCTCGACAGCCGCGGCGCCGTCCTGTTCCGCGAATTCTGGACGGCGGCCTCGCAGATCCCGAACAAGTGGAAAGTGCCACTCGACCCGACGGATCCCGTCCACACGCCGAACGGTGTCGCGCCGGCCGCGCTGCCCGCGATGTTCGCCGCGTTGAAGACGGCGGCGCAAAAGCTGCAGTCGCTGAACATTCCCCTCGACGCCAGGCTGGGCGACTTCCAAGGAGAGACACGCAACGGCGTGCGCACGCCGCTGCACGGCGGCGTGGGCGACATCGACGGTTCGTACAACTCCCTGCGGATGAGCACGCCCCTGACGGCCACCGGCTACAACAACGTCTACTGGGGCACGAGCTACGTGCAGACCGTGACGTTCGACGACGCGGGTCCGGTCGCCCAGGCGATGCTCGTGTACGGCCAGTCGACGGATCCCAGGTCGCCGTACTACGCGGACCAGTTGCCGCTGTACTCACGCAAGGAATGGCCGTCATTGCCGTTCACGGAGGCCAGCATCAATGCGGATCCGAACCGCAAGACGGTGACGCTGACCGAATAACCCGCGTCAGGCCTGGGACAGCGGCGCCGGATCCTGTGCCACGGCCGTCGCTGTCTTGCTCTTCGTGATGCTCTCGCCGTCACCGCGGCGCAGGCGCGCGAAGACGAGGGACGACAGCATCGTCATGACGGCCAGGGCGATGAACGCGTGGTGCAGCGCCCTGGTGACCATCACCTGGTCCGTCTGCGGCACGCGGCCCAGGAACCAGGCCGTCACGATCGAGCCGGCGGCGAGGCCGAAGCTCATCGACAGCTGCTGGAACGACGACGCGATCGTGCTGGCCATGCTGGAATCCTTCGATTCCACGTCGGCATACGCCAGCGTGTTCATGCTCGAGAATTGCAGCGAATTGAAAAAGCCCTGCAGCAAGCCGATGCCGGCGATGGCATACCACGGCGTGGACGGGCCGACGAGCGAGAACAGGCCGATCGTCAGGCCGATGCAGATCGTGTTGAACATCAGCACCTGACGGTAGCCGAAGCGCGCGAGGACTTTCGGCGCGATCAGCTTCATGCCCATCGCGGCGGCGGCCGTCGGCATCATCAACAGGCCCGACTGCCACGGCGCCAGTTTCAAACCGAGCTGGTACAGCAGCGGCAGCAGGAACGGCAGGCCGCCGATACCCAGGCGCGTGATGAAGCCGCCCAGCACCGAGATGCGGAACGTGCGCACCTTGAACAATGTCAGGCGCAACAGCGGGAATTGGGCCTCGTTCGCGTGCCAGCCATACGCGGCCAGCAGGGCGATCGATAGCGCCAGCATCAGGCCGGCCGTCATCGGGTCGAGCGTGTGCTCGCCGAACACTTCCAGCAGCCAGGACAGGATCGCCGTGCCCGAGCTGAACAGGATCAGCCCGATCACGTCTAGCGGACGCGGCTCAGCGCCGTGGTAATCCGGCATATGGCGCCAGACGAGGTACAGGGCGAGCAGGCCGACGGGCACGTTGACGAAGAAGATGGCGCGCCAGGAAATCCAGTGCACGATCAGGCCGCCGACGGTCGGGCCGAGCAGCGGGCCGATCAGCGCCGGCAGGATCACGAAGTTCATCGCGCCCAGCAACTCGTTCTTGGGAAACGTGCGGATGATGGACAACCGTCCCACCGGCATCATCATCGCGCCGCCGAGGCCTTGCAGCAGGCGGGCCGCGACCATCATCGGGGCGTTCAGCGACAGGCCGCACAGTACGGACGCCACCGTGAAGATCGCGATTGCCGTGAAGAACACACGGCGGGTGCCGAAGCGGTCGGCCATCCAACCGCTCACCGGGATGCCCACGGCCAGGCTGAGGATGTAGCTCGTGACGACGGACTTGAGGCTGAGCGGCGTGACCTGCAGGCTGGCCGCGATGCTGGGGACGGCGGTGTTGACGATGGTGGCGTCGAGCTGTTCCATGAACAGCGCAGTCGCCACCAGCCACGGCAGATAGCGTTTGATGGTGTCAGTGTCGGTCATCGGATGAATTTTCACACAAATCCGAAAACCGAGCCGATAAGTGGGGCGCTACCGGGTCAGTAGTGGTACGCGGCCTTCAGCAGCAGCAGGTTCACGCCGCCGTTCGGTTTCTTGATGCCGCCGTTCGAGTAGTGCTGCAGGCGCGCGCCCAGTTCCCATTTGTTGGCGAAGACGTAGCCCACGCCCACGTGGTCGGCGAATTCGAATGCCGTCGACAGCTGGCGGTGCGTGTTGCGGTACACGCTCGAGAAGACGGCGGCGCCGATGCCGGCGTCGGCGTAGAAGCCCAGCTTGTTGTCGGCTTCCCAGCGGAACACGGGCGTGATGCCGACGACGGCCAAGTCCTTCGTGTTGCCCGGCTGGTCGAGCCACTGGTTGGCGCGCCAGTAGGCGACGTTCGCATCCCAGTAGCCGTTCAGGTGGTAGCCGCTGGTCGGCAGCCAGTTCTTGTTCCAGTCTTTCTGGACCGCGAGACGGACGACTTGCACGTGTTCGCCGCCGCCGACTTCCACCGACGACGAATCGAAATAACCGTCGGCGGCATGGCCCGCCGCTGCGGCCGACATCGCGGCCACGGCCGCCAGGGAACGCATCATTTTTTTCATGGAGAACATTGCCTTTGCTGTGAATGAGAGCCGTGCGAGCAAAATGGTCACGGCCAAACCGCTATTGTAGCGAGGTCCTCGAAAGGACGTGGTCGACCCGTCAATTGTTAGAATGTGATTAATGGAATCTCGAGAGGAAGCAATGACGTTACCGACTGTGGCATTTCTCGGCATCGGCCTGATGGGCAAGCCGATGGCGACCCGGCTGGCCCAGGCCGGCTATCCCCTGCGCGTGTGGAACCGCACGGCCGCCAAGGCCGAGGCGCTGCGCGAGACGGGGGCCGAACCGCATGCCGACTTGATGGATGCCGTACGCGGTGCCGACATCGTGATCTCGATCCTGGAAGCGGGCCCGGTCGTCGGTCAGGTCATCGATGACGCGCTCCCTGCACTCACGCAAAACACGCTGTGGATCGACATGAGCTCCACGCGCCAGGATGAAGCCCTGGACTTCGCCGCGCGCCTGCGTGCAGCCGGCTGCCGTTTCGTCGACGCGCCCGTGTCCGGCGGCGTGGGCGGTGCGGAAGCGGGCCAGCTCGCGATCATGGCCGGCGCCGATGCGGCCGACTATGCGCAGGCCGAACCCGTGCTGCGTGTGATGGGCTCGCCGAAAGCCGTCGGCCCCGTCGGGAGCGGGCAGGTGGCCAAGCTGTGCAACCAGTTGATTGTCGGCGCGACGATCAATGTTGTGGCAGAAGCGCTGCTGCTGGCGGAAGCGGCCGGGGCCGATCCGGCGGCCGTGCGCGACGCGATCCGCGGCGGTTTCGCCGGCAGCCGCGTGCTGGAAGTGCATGGCCAGCGCATGCTGGAGCGGAACTTCATGCCCGGCGGGCAGGTCAAGACGCAGCTGAAGGACCAGCGCAATATCCTCGCCGCGGCGAGTGCGGCCGGCGTCACGCTGCCCGTGACGGAACTGGTGACGCGGCAGTATGAGCGCATCGTGGACGACATCCCGTCCGCCGACCACGCGGCCGGCCTCATCGCGCTGGAGCGGATGAATCCCGGCAAGCGGCTGGGCAAGGAACCAGACAAACTGCCATAACGTTTGCGCTAGCAATACAACTCCGTATAATTCTCCGAGGTATTACGTCGTTACGTAATCCACGGCGAAAAATAGGGGCGGCATGGATATTCTGGAAAGCAGCTTCCGCACCCGGCGGCAGCTGTTGAAACTGGCGTCGGCGATGGCCTTGCCGTCCGCATTGGCGGCGTGTTCTTCGGAGAAGAAAAACGCATCGTTGGTCGTCGCCGGCTTGCCGGTGACGTGTAACCTGACCCTGCCCGTCGCGTGCGCGGCGAAAGCGGCGGAGATCGCGACAATAAAGCCGGCGAACCCGCTCGGCTTCGAGTACAGCAAGTACAGCGGCTTCCCGGAACTGAAGGAATCGCTCATGGCGGGCCGCATCCAGGCCGCCTACGTGCTGGCACCGATGGTCATGGACCTCGTATCCAGCAATATCCCCGTCAAGGTCGTATCGCTGGGCCACCGCTCGGGCGCCGTCATCATGGTGCGCACGGATGCCGGCTATAAAACATTCCGCGACCTGCAGGGCAAGCGCGTCGCCATCCCCAGTCGGTTCGCCGTCGACCTGCTCTTCCTGCGCAAGATGCTGGCGCAGGACGGCATGGCCATCAAGGACGTCGAGCTCGTCGAGATGCCGCCGCCGGACATGCCCGCCGCGCTGTACGCGAAAGCCATCGATGCCTATTGCACGGGCGAACCGTTCGGCGCCGCCGCGCAGATGGCCGGTTACGCGACGCCGCTGCGCATGACGCGTAACGAATGGCCGAATTACATCTGCTGCGTGCTCACCGTGCGCGAAGACCTGATCGCGAGTAATCGCCAGGCCGTGCAGGACCTCGTCAACTACGTGCAGGCGGCCGGCCACTGGATGGATGCGGATCCCGCGCACCGCGACAAGGCGATCGCGATCGCCGCGACCAAGAAATACTTCAACCAGGATCCGAAGATCCTGAAATTCGTGATGACGAATCCGAGCGACCGCGTCACGTACGGCGACCTGCGCATCATCCCGCAGGAGTTCGACGAATTGATGCAGATGTCGCTGGATGCGGGCACGCTGAAGAAGCCCGTCCAGTTCAACCAATACGTGGACGAGAGTTTCTTTAAGGCCGTCCGCCCCGTCGCGATCACGCTATGAAACGCTTCGTCACGGCGCTGCTGCTTGCCCTGCCATTGGCCGCAAGCGCCGACGCATTGAAATCGGGCGAATTCTCGCCGCCCCGCATGGCGCCGGATTTCACGCTGCAGGGGTCGACCGGCAAGCCATTGAAACTGTCGGATTACCGCGGCAAGGTCGTGGCGCTGGGCTTCGGGTTCACATCCTGCCCGGCCGTGTGCCCGACGACGCTCGCGGAACTGGCGGCCGTCAGGACGAAGCTGGGCGCGCAGGGCAAGGATTTCCAGGTCGTGTACGTGACCGTCGATCCGGAGCGCGACACGGCCGACCGGATGCGCGCCTATCTGACGGCATTCGATCCGACGTTCGTGGGCGCGACCGGTCCCGCCGCGCAGCTGGCCGAGGTGCGCAAGGCGTACGGCGTCACGGCCGTCAGGACGGGCAGCGGCGCGAACTACGGCTTCAATCACTCGTCCTTCGTCTACCTCGTCGACCGGTCCGGCAAGCTGCGCGCACTGAGCCCGTACGGCCGCGCGGTGGACGACGTCGTGCACGACGTGCGCGTCCTGCTGAATCAATGACACGTTCACGCATCCTGGTGCTGGCCGCGGCGTTGCTGCTCATCGCGTTACTCAGCGCGGCGCTGTGGGTCATGTTTGCGCCGATCCCCGCAGGCTCGCGCGAGCAGCTGTTCGAGATTCCCGCGGGGACGTACGCGCGGCGCGCGGCCGGCGACAAGGTCGAGGTCCTGCCGACGGCCATCCGGCTCACGCTGGGCGTGAAGGACATCCTCGTGCTGAAGAATCTCGACAACGTGCCGCAGACGTTCGGGCCCGTGCTGATCATGCCGGGGCAGAGTTTCAGGATGCCGTTCGGCGTCGCGGGCGACGTCCAGTTCGAATGCACGGCGCACGCGAGCGGGCAGATGCGCATCGTCGTCGATCCGGCGCCGGATGCGGGCTGGCGGCGGCTTGTGTGGCGCGCACGACAGTGGTGGTAACCATAAGAGGGAGACAAGAGGCTGTGAAAAAGAAGAGTTTTTTTGCACAGAAGCGGGCGCGGATCATCGCGCCGGCCGTCGTGCTGGCATTGCTGATCGCGGTCTGGTGGGCGGTCGTCATCGCGACGCACAGCGCGATCTTCCCGACGCCGGGACAGGTCGTCACGGGCACGTGGGAGCTCGTGCAGGACGGCACCTTGTGGGACCACATCGGCTCCTCGCTGATGCGCGTCGGTACCGGCTTTTTGCTGGCGATCGCCGTCGCCATTCCGCTCGGCTTGTGGATCGGCCGCATGGACGCGGCCTGGGTCACATTGAATCCGTTGTTCCAGCTGCTGCGCCCGATCTCTCCGATCGCCTGGATCCCGCTCGCGATCCTGTGGTTCGGCGTGGGTAACGCGTCGCCGATCTTCCTGATCTTCATCGCGTCCGTGTTCCCGATGATCGTGCAGACGGCCGCCGGCGTGCACACGATCGAGCGGCGCTACCTGCGCGCGGCGGAGAACTTCGGCGTGTCGCGCGCCAAGCTGTATCGCCAGGTGATCATCCCGGCCGTGCTGCCGGAGATCATCGTGGGCATGCGTATCACGCTCGGTGTCGCGTGGCTGGTCGTCGTGGCGGCGGAGATGATCGCGCTGCGCTCGGGCCTCGGCTACCTGATCATGGATTCGCGCAATGCCGGTAATCGTTACGACCTCGTCGTCGCCGCCATGATCATCATCGGCATCATCGGCCTCATGCTGGACGGGATCACCCGTCTGCTGGAACGTCTCAAAATGGTAAGGTGGCGCTATGGACGCTAAAGTGCAGGTCAAGGATAAGATCGTCGTCGACGACATCAAGAAAAGCTTCGAGACGCGCAAGGGCACCTTGCCCGTCGTCGGCGGCATCAGCCTCACGATCCGCGACGGCGAATTCGTCGCCATCGTCGGGCCGTCCGGCTGCGGCAAGTCCACGTTGATGAAGATGCTGTGCGGGTTCGACGAACCCGACGAGGGGAGCGTGCGCATCGACGGCCAGGTACGGCACGGTCCGAGCCCGAAGGGCATCCTCATTTCCCAGCACGGCTCCGTGTTCCCGTGGCTGACGGTGCAGCAGAACCTGATGTTCGGCCTGGACGGCATCAGCGAGGCGGAAAAGGCGGAACTCGCCGACCACTACACGGCGATGGTGGGATTGAAAGGTTTCGAAAAAAGCTATTCGCACGAACTGTCGGGCGGCATGCTGAAACGCGTGGAGATCGCGCGGGCGCTCGTGATGAAGCCCGAGATCCTCTACATGGACGAGCCGTTCTCCGCGCTCGACGCCCTGATGAACCTCAAGATGCGCATGGAGCTGCTGCGCATCCTGGAAGAGGAGCGCCACACGGTGCTCCTGATCACGCACGACGTCGAGGAAGCCGTGCACCTGGCGGACCGCATCGTCGTGCTGTCGCCGCGGCCGACGACGATCCAGGCCACGTTCGAGGTGAACATCCCGCATCCGCGCAAGATGTCCAGCCCCGAAGCACAGGACCTCAAGGAAGCCGTGCTGCGGGAGCTCGGACTCTAAGACCTGGACTCAGCGGGCCAGCGGCAGGCTCATCTCGACAAGCCGCGCCCAGAAGCTGGCGCCGATCGGCAGCAGGTGGTCGTTGAAGTCGTAGCTGCCGTTGTGCAGCTGGCACGGTCCGAGGCCGTGGCCGCGGCTTCGATGATCGCCGTCGCCATTGCCGATGAAGACATAGCACCCCGGCTTTTCCTGCAGCATGAAGGCGAAGTCCTCGGCGCCCATCGTCGGCTCGACGTTCGTGTCGACGTTCTCCGTACCCACCACGGCGCGCATCGCTTCGATGGCGAATGCCGTCTGTTCCGGGTGATTGATGAGGGGCGGGTAATTGCGCTTGAACGAGAAATCGATGGTGGCGCCGAAGCCGGCGGCCAGGCCGCTCGCGATCTCGTTCATGCGCCGCTCGATCAGGTCCAGCACATCCGTCGAGAACGTGCGCACGGTGCCGATCATGACGGCTTCGTCCGGGATGACGTTGGTGGCGCTGCCGGCGTGGATCTGCGTGATCGACAGGACGGCCGTGTCCAGTGGATTCTTTTCGCGCGAAATGATCGTCTGCCAGGCTTGCGCGATCTGCACGGCGACCATCACCGGATCGATGCCTCGGTGCGGCTGCGCGGCGTGCGCGCCCTTGCCTTTGACGACGACGCGGAACTCGTTACTGGATGCCATCATCGGCCCTGCGACGACGCCGAAGCTGCCCGCCTTGATGCCCGGCCAGTTGTGCATGCCGTACACGGCTTCCATCGGGAAGCGTTCGAACAGGCCGTCGTCCATCATGCGGCGCGCGCCGGCGCCGCCTTCTTCGGCCGGCTGGAAAATCAGGTAGACGGTGCCGTCGAAGTTGCGGTTCTGCGACAGATAGTGGGCTGCACCCAACAGCATCGTTGTGTGCCCGTCATGACCACAAGCATGCATCTTGCCGGCGTGGCGCGACGCGTGCTCAAATGTGTTGAGTTCCTGCATCGGCAGGGCGTCCATGTCGGCACGCAGGCCGATGGCGCGGTCCGAGGTGCCGTTCTTGATGATGCCGACGACACCCGTCACGCCCAGCCCGCGGACGACGGGGATGCCCCATTCCGTGAGGCGCGCGGCCACCACGTCGGCCGTGCGTTGTTCTTCGTAGCAGAGTTCGGGATGGGCGTGGATGTCGCGCCGGATCGTTTCGAGCTCGGATTGGTAAGCGAGAATAGGTTCTACCAGTCTCATTGTTTCTCTCCGTATGCTGTGATGCCTCGTAGGCATGCATCTATTGAACTATTGTAGCCCTTCCATCATGTGGAAAGCCAGAGCCCCCACGGCCGGCACCGGAATCGTATAAAGTACTGGTTTATCGACGTTTTTCTGGATGAATCCATGACCAAGACCATCGTCCGCGGCGCCTGTCCGCATGACTGTCCCGATACCTGCGCGTTGCTCGTGACGGTGGAGGACGGCGTGGCCACGGAGGTCAAGGGCGACCCGGATCATCCGACGACGGCCGGTGTGCTGTGTACCAAGGTCTCGCGCTACGTCGAACGCACTTATCACCCCGACCGCCTGCTGTACCCGATGCGCCGCGTCGGTAAAAAAGGCGAGGGCAAGTTCGAACGTATCACGTGGGAACAGGCGCTCGACGAGATCGCGAACCGCCTGCAACCCATCGCCGCGCGCGACCCGCAGGCGATCCTGCCGTACAGCTATTGCGGCACGATGGGCCTCGTGCAGGGCGAGGCGATGGCGATGCGCTTCTTCAATACGCTCGGTGCTTCGCTGCTCGACCGCACCGTGTGCGCGAACGCCGGTGCCACGGGCTACAAATACACGATCGGCGGTTCGATCGGCACGGATACCGAACAGTTCCAGGATGCGAAGCTGGTCTTGATCTGGGGCGGCAATCCCATCGCGTCGAACCTGCATTTGTGGATGCGTTTGCAGGAAGCCAAGCGCCGCGGCGCAAAGCTGATCGCCATCGATCCGTATCGCTCGCTGACCGCCGAGAAATGCCACCAGCACATCGCGCTGATGCCCGGCACGGACGCCGCGCTGGCGCTGGGCATGATGCACGTGCTGGTGAAGGAAAACCTGCTCGATCACGACTACATCGAGAAATACACGTTCGGCTTCGCGCAACTGAAGGATCGCGTGGCCGAATGGACGCCGGAGCGCACGGCGCAAACGTGTGGCATCACGGTGGAAGAAGTCGTCGACCTCGCGCGCGAATACGGCCGCACGGCGCGTGCGGGCGAGCCGGTCGCCATCCGCATGAACTACGGCCTGCAGCGCGTGCACGGCGGCGGCATGGCCGTGCGTAACATCGCGTGCCTGCCCGCGCTCGTGGGCGCGTGGCGCCATGCGGCCGGCGGCGTGCAGTTGTCGACGTCGGGCACGTTCCCGGCCAATAAGACCGTCCTGCAACGCCCGGACCTGTTGCGCGGCAAGCTCCCCCGCACGATCAACATGAACACGATCGGCGCCGACCTGCAGCGCGATGCGTCGCCCGCGTTCGGCCCGAAGATCGAAGCCGTCATCGTCTACAATTCGAACCCGCTCGCGATCGCGCCGGATTCGGCGCAGGTGCAGCGCGGCTTCGAGCGCGAAGACCTGTTCACGGTGGTGCTGGAACACTTCCAGACCGACACCGCCGACTACGCGGACATCCTGCTGCCGGCCACCACGCAGCTGGAACACGTCGACGCGCACCTCGCGTACGGTCACTTGTACATGATGGCGAATAATGCGGCGATCGCGCCGCTGGGCGAGTCGAAACCGAACACGGAAATCTTCCGCCTGATCGCGAAGCGCATGGGCATGAACGATCCGATCTTCGACGAGACGGACGACGAGCTGGCCGCCCAGGCGTTCGATACCAAACACGAGCGCGCCGTGCACTTCGACTGGTCGTCGCTGAAGCGCACGGGCTGGCAGAAACTGAACATGCCGGTCGCGCCGTTCGCCGAAGGCGGTTTCCCCACGCCGTCCGGCAAGTGCGAGTTTTATTCCGCGGCCATGCAGGCCGACGGCCTCGATCCGCTGCCGACCTATATCCCGAACCACGAGTCGGTCGCCTCCAACCCCGAACTGGCAGAGAAATATCCGTTGGCGATGATTTCTCCGCCGGCCAGGAACTTCCTCAACTCAACCTTTGTCAATGTCCAGAGCCTCCGCGCTACGGAAGGTGAACCGCACCTGGACATCCATCCCGCCGACGCTGCTTCCCGCGGCATCGAAGACGGCGAGATGGTGCGCATCTTCAACGACCGGGGCGCGTTCGTCGCGCGCGCCCGGGTCACCGCCAAGGCGCGGGCCGGCCTCGTCGTCGGCCTGTCGATCTGGTGGAAGAAGCTCGCCAGCGACGGCAAGAACGCCAACGAAGTCACCAGTCAGCGCCTGACCGACATGGGAAGGGCGCCCACCTTTTACGACACGCTGGTGCAGGTTGAAAAGGCCGCACCATGATCTGGAAATATGAAACTCTCGCGAATCACCCCGTGGTTCCGCTCCGTGCTGATCGCAGGCACGGCGGCGGGGCTGCTGGCCAGCTGCTCCACGCTGAACTATTACACCCAGGCGGCCCAAGGGCAGCTTGAACTCCTGTCGGACGCCCGTCCGATCGACGACTGGATCGCCGACCCCGGCACCAGTACCAAACTGCGCCATCGCCTTGAGACGGCGCGCCAGATCCGCCGCTTCGCAGTTGCCGAAATGGCTTTACCCGACAACAACAGTTACAAAAACTACGCGGCGCTGAAGCGGCAATACGTGCTGTGGAACGTCGTCGCCACGCCCGAGCTGTCGCTGCGGCCCCTGCAATGGTGCTTCCCCGTGGCCGGCTGCGTGAACTACCGCGGCTATTACAGCAAGGAAGCGGCCGAGTCGTACGCGAAGGAATTGCGCGATGCGGGCGACGACGTCGAGGTCGGCGGCGTGGCCGCGTATTCCACGCTGGGCTGGTTCAGCGATCCGCTGATCTCCACGTTCATCAATTACCCGGACGGCGAGCTGGCGCGCATGATCTTCCACGAACTGGCGCACCAGATCGTGTACGTGCAGGGCGATTCGCAATTCAACGAATCGTTCGCGTCGACGGTGGAAGAGGTGGGTGTCGAGCGCTGGATGGAGCGCTTCGGCAACCAGCAGATGCGCGACGCCTATGCGCGCTACCGGAGCCGCAAGAAGGATTTCCTCGGTTTGCTGATGAAGTACCGCAAGGCGCTCGAGCAGAATTACGCGCTTGTCGACCGCAGCGATGCCCAGAAGCGGGCCGTCAAGGCGCGCCTGTTCCAGGAGCTGAAGGACGAATACCAGGTCCTGAAGGGCAACTGGGGCGGCTACGCGGGGTATGACCGGTTCTTCGAGCAGCCGTTGTCGAACGCGCACCTGGCGTCGATCGCGACCTACGAGGATTTCGTGCCTGCGTTCCGCGCGCTGTTGCAGAAGGAAGGCAGCTTCCCGAAGTTTTATAACGCCGTCAAAAAGCTGGCCGACATGGACCGCGCCGACCGCCACCGCGTGCTGAACGCGCTGGTGCCGCCGCTCGTGACGGCGCCGTTGATGGTGCAGCGCAGCGAAACGCGACCGTAGCTGGCCGTAGCTATTTCGCCAATTCCCCGATAGAGTCGTTGTTCGAAAAGCGCAAAAATGCTTGCGTCCACGCGCGCTGCCCGATAGCATCTTGCTTAGTAATATCAGCACGACCGTGCGATTTTTTTTGGGCCGCGCTCAGAACGATAACGATACTGGAGACAGAGGCACCATGGACAAGATTTGGCTCAAGGCTTACCCGCCCGGCGTGCCGGCGGAAATCGATCCCGACCAGTATGGTTCGCTGGTGCAAATGCTGGAGGAATCGTTCCGTAAATATGCGGCGAACAACGCGTACGTCTGCATGGACAAGTTCCTCACCTACGGGGAACTGGACAACATGTCGAAGCGCCTGGCGGCCTGGCTGCAAAGCCGCGGGATGAAGCCGGGCGCGCGTGTCGCCGTGATGATGCCGAACGTGCTGCAATATCCGGTGGCGCTGGCCGCCATCCTGCGCGCGGGCTATACGGTCGTCAACGTCAATCCGCTGTACACGCCGCGCGAGCTGGAGCACCAGCTGAAGGATTCCGGCAGCGAAGCGATCATCGTGCTCGAGAACTTCGCGCACACGGTCGAGCAGGTGCTGGGCAAGACGGCCGTGCGCCATGTCGTCGTGGCCAGCATGGGCGAGCTGCTGGGCGGAGCCAAGGGCATGCTCGTCAACTTCATCGTCCGCAACATCAAGAAGATGGTGCCGGACTTTACGATTCCGCACATGGTGCGCTTCAAGGATGCGCTGGCGCAGGGCGCGAAGATGCCGTTCCAGCCGGCGCAGCTGAAGAATACGGACGTCGCGTTCCTGCAGTACACGGGCGGCACGACGGGCGTGTCGAAGGGCGCGACGCTCACGCACCGCAATGTCATCGCCAACATCCTGCAGACGGAGGCATGGTCGAAGCCGGCGATGAGCCAGCCGCCGCTCGTCGAATTCCCCACCATCGTGTGCGCGCTGCCGCTGTACCACATCTTCGCGCTGACGGCGTGCGCGCTGTGGGGCATGCGCGTGGGCGCGCTGAACATCCTGATCCCGAACCCGCGCGACATCCCGGGCTTCATCAAGGAACTCAAGAAGTACCGCATCAACATGCTGCCGGCCGTGAACACCTTGTACAACGCGCTGGTGAACCATCCCGATTTCAAGGACGTCGACTTCAGCGCGCTGAAGGTCTCCAACGGCGGCGGCATGGCCGTGCAGCAGGCCGTCAACGACAAGTGGAAGGCGCTCACGGGCACCAACATCATCGAGGGCTACGGCCTGTCGGAGACGTCGCCCGTGGCCACGTGCAACCGCTGCGACGTCCCGGGTTTCACCGGCACGATCGGCCTGCCGGTGCCGTCGACGGACATCGCCATCGTCGACGACAACGACAGGCCGCTGCCGGTGGGCAGCATCGGCGAGATCGCGATCCGCGGTCCGCAGGTGATGGCCGGCTACTGGAACCGTCCGGACGAGACGGCAAAGGTCATGACGGCGGACGGCTTCTTCAAGTCGGGCGACATCGGCATCATGGACGAGAACGGGTACGTGAAGATCGTCGACCGCAAGAAGGACATGATCCTCGTGTCGGGCTTCAACGTGTACCCGAACGAACTGGAAGCCGTGATCGCGGCGCATCCGGGCGTGCTGGAATGCGCGGTGGTCGGCGTGCCGGACGAGCATTCCGGCGAGGCCGTGAAAGTGTTCGTCGTGCGCAAGGACCCGAACCTGACGGCCGAGCAGCTGATGGACTACTGCAAGCACGAGCTCACCGGCTACAAGAAGCCCAAGTACATCGAATTCCGCACCGAGCTGCCGAAGACGAACGTCGGCAAGATCCTGCGCCGCGCGCTGCGTGAGGAAAAGCAGGCGGCGTAGCGTCACCGGGCAGCAAGCATGAACCGCCCGTTTGCCGGGCGGTTTTTTTGCGCATACGATTTATATGATTGAGAACTAGCGAGGCAATGACATGGACAAATTCTGGCTGAAGTCGTACGAGGCGGGCGTGCCCGCGGAGATCGACTGGACGCAGTACCGCTCCCTCACGCACCTGCTGGAGGATTCCTTCCGCAAGTACGCCAACCGCGACGCCTTTGCGTGCATGGGCAAGTCCATGACGTTCGCGGAGCTGGACCGGCTCTCGGGCGCGATGGCCGCGTGGCTGCAGCAGAAGGGCCTGGCGCCGGGCGCGCGCGTGGCGATCATGCTGCCGAACGTGCTGCAGTATCCGGTGGCGATGGCGGCCATCCTGCGCGCCGGCTACACCATCGTCAACGTCAACCCGCTGTACACGGCGCGCGAACTGCAGCACCAGCTGAACGATTCGGGCGCGGAAGCCATCGTCGTGCTGGAAAACTTCGCGCACACCGTCGCCGAAGTCGCATCCAACACGAAGCTCAAGCACGTCATCGTGGGCACCATGGGCGACCTGCTGGGCGTGAAGGGCCTGCTCGTCAACTTCGTCGTCCGCACCGTCAAGAAGATGGTGCCGGCGTGGTCGCTGCCGTCCGCCGTGCCGTTCAAGCGCATGCTGGCCGAAGGCGCGCGCCTGTCGCGCAAGCCCGTCGAGTGCGGCCACGAGGACGTCGCCTTCCTGCAGTACACGGGCGGCACCACGGGCGTGTCGAAGGGCGCGGTGCTGAAGCATAAAAACGTGATCGCCAACGTGCTGCAGAACGAAGCCTGGTTCGCGCCCACGCTGGCGAAAATCCCGGCCGGGACGACGCCGCAGTTCGTGTGCGCGCTGCCGCTGTACCACATCTATGCGCTCACCGTGTGCGCCCTGATGGGCCTGCGCGCGGGCGGCACGAACATCCTGATCCCGAACCCGCGCGACATCGGCGGCTTCATCAAGGAGCTGAAGAACTACCGCGTCAACGTCTTCCCGGCCGTGAACACGCTGTACAACGGCCTGCTGAACCATCCGGACTTCGCGGGCGTGGACTTCTCGGGCCTGAAGGTGTGCCCGGGCGGCGGCATGGCCGTGCAGAAGGCCGTGGCCGACAAATGGCTCGCGGTGACGGGCGCGCCGATCGTCGAAGGCTACGGCCTGTCGGAGACGTCGCCGGTGGTCGCCGCCAACCGCTGCGACATCACCGAGTTCACGGGCACCATCGGCTATCCGCTGCCGTCGACGGAGCTGCGCATCATCGACGAATCCGACAACGAAGTCCCGTTCGGCACGGCCGGCGAGATCGCCGTGCGCGGCCCGCAGGTGATGGCCGGCTACTGGCAGCGTCCGGACGAGACGGCGAAGGTCATGACGGCGGATGGCTTCTTCAAGACGGGCGACATCGGCGTGATGAACGCCAGCGGCGCCGTCAAGATCGTCGACCGCAAGAAGGACATGATCCTCGTCTCGGGCTTCAACGTGTACCCGAACGAAGTGGAAGACGTCGTCGCCGCGCACCCGGGCGTGCTGGAAGTGGCGTGCGTGGGCGTGCCGGACCAGCATTCGGGCGAGGCCGTCAAGCTGTACGTCGTCAAGAAGGACAAGACGCTGACCAAGGACGACCTGCTGGCCTTCTGCAAGGAACAGCTGACGGGCTACAAGCGTCCCAAGTACGTCGAGTTCCGCGACAGCCTGCCCAAGACGAACGTCGGCAAGATCCTGCGGCGCGAGCTGCGGGATGAAAAACAGACCGCTTGAGATAGGATCGTTAGCTGTAAAACCGTCGCCCCTGCGGAGGCAGGGGCCCAAGTTTCAGGCGTTTCGACTGCGCGTGCAAAATTGGGTCCCCGCCTCCGCGGGGACGACGGAGTGGTTAAATCGCCGTAATCTCCACGCCCGGCTTCCCATCCTCGACCCGGAAGGCCGCCAGCTCGCGCTGGACGGTCTTCGGGTCCCGCACCTCGTCCAGCCCCATGAAGCGCGTACGCGTCTCGCCCGGGGTGATCTCCATCAGCATGTAGCCCCGCTTGTCGCTGCGGCCGAACCGGATGTGCGGGTTCATCGCCACGTATTGCGACGTGCGCAGCTGCGGGCGCGAGTTCGACGTGACCGACGTGCCGACGAATTCCGTCGCGACGACCGGATTCGCTTTCGACACGGGCCGGTTGAAATCGCGCCGCAGCTCCGTCGCGTAGAACGTGTGCACGTCGCCGCCCAGCACGAGCGGGTTCGCGGCGCGTGTGTCCACGAGCGTGTCGAGCAGGCGCCGGCGCGCGACCGGATAACCGTCCCAGCCGTCCGTCCAGAAGCGGCCGCCCTCGGGCGCCGTCACCGGGATCTGCGACGACTGCGCCATCAGCGTCTGCTGCGCGAGGATGTTCCAGCGCGCCTTCGATGACGCCAGCCCGGCCTTCAGCCACGCTTCCTGCTCGGCGCCCAGCATGCTGCGGCGCGGATCGAGCAGGGTGGGGCATGCGCGCGGCGTCACGGAATTCGAACCGCCGATGCCCGGATGCGAGCACGCTTCCCACGCGCGGTACTGGCGGTCGTCCAGCACGTGGAAGCGCGCGAGGCGTCCCCAGTCGTAGCGCTGGAACATGCGCACGCTCGCAAAACTCTTCGGCGGCGGCAGGCGCAGCGGCATGTGCTCGTAAAAGGCCTGGTAGGCGGCGGCGCGGCGCTGCACGAAGTCCGGCGACAGCCGCTCGTCGCGGTCCGCCGCGTAATCGTTCGCGACCTCGTGGTCGTCCCATGTGACGATCCACGGCGCGACGAGGTGCGCGGCCTGCAGGTCCGGGTCGGTCTTGTATTGCGCGTAGCGGCGGCGGTAGTCGGCCAGCGTGAACGACTCGTCCTGGCGCACGATGCGCACGCCCGGCGCCGGATGCTGCAGACGGTACGCGCCCCATTCGAACTAACCGCGAATGCCGAGGGCATGGACGCGGCAGGAGCCCAGTATCTAAAGGCGTTCTGGGAAAACTAGAGTGTCCATAGGTAGAGGCTCGAAAAGGGACGTTTTTCGCAAACAGTGTCCATACCCCCCTTGTTGTGGCGAGATTTTCTCCCTACCTCTTCATGATTCTGTACCTATGGGCAACCAGATGAACAAACTTGCAAACGCGCTCAGTAGAGTCCTGCTGTTAACGGTAGGCAGGATCGCTCGACATGCCGCCGCGGCACAGGTTGTTAGCAAGATCAACAGCTAGGTATCGACGGGGGTGTCCCGCCTAATGGGGAATTCTATGACGTTTCGTTAACTTCACCCTGGACCTTGTTAGTCAAGGTTTCAGCAATTGCCAGAGTTCTGCACCAAGGATTGAGGCAAGTCGCTCTGCACTGTCGAACGAAACATTGCTCACACATCTTTCTACCTGGCTAACGTATGTCCTGTGAAACCCTGCAAGTTCCCCAAGCTGCTCTTGTGACATTCCTTTTTTTAAACGCAAACTTCGCAAATTTTTCGCAAAAATCTCTCGGGCATTGCCAGGGGTCGGTGGTGAGCTCATAGAGCACAGGATGCGTATATTCCTGACAGAAATCCACAGCTCAAAAATCTACCGTATATTTATCTACTGGGTTTACATCTCACATGAGCAAGCGTACACTTGTGAGAAGCGATCGAAACCCACCTGAGTCACAGCAAAGGGAGAGGCACAGGTCCGATTCGAACGAAGTAGTGAAATTGTGGGGAGAGCAATAATGTTTCACGTCGTGGCACCGTCGAGTCTCCTTGACAATGACGGATTACGCTTCCTTATTGGACAGCCCAGGCAAACTCAATATTCGACTATCGAAGTTGACCCATGCGAGCCAATAATCCATGTCGAAATATTATTAAAGCCGCGAGAAAAATCCGAGTCAATTTTTAAACGGTATTTGTGCACATGCGTTTCGGCCGTTCTTGACCTACTCGCCCAAGAGGAAGTAATGGATGCTCAAATTTTTTCTCAATTCTATTCATTTGGCGAGCCGCAGTATATGTTGCATCACGTAACCGAAATCTTTGAAGGTTATGATGGCGATGAGTGTCAGCTTCTTCTGATAAAAAATTCTAACGGCGAATTTTATTGTGATGGACTGACACACAAGGTAGTCAGTACCGATTACAGGCTAATATCCTTATGGAGAAAATGATAATCCGGCCTTACCGGTGGCAACGAAACTGGATAAGAGATTAAGAAAAATTCAATCTTAGTGCGACATTCGAATAACATGAGCTGGGGTCCGTAAAAGGTGCGTTGAGGTAACAAGGGATGATATATTAAATGGGTGAAGAACGGATCTTCCTGTGAATAAAAATAATGAAGCCGACTATGCGAAAGTGCCATTTGATTTCCCTAGGCCTATCTCTCTCGGCGCAGTTCCAGGGGCTCAGCCGAAATTTGTAGTGACGAACTATCAAGGAAAATTTTATTCTCCAGGATGCACCCCTCCTGAACTTTACGAGCGATGGCAAATCTGCGAAGAAATCGTCCAAGATTTAACGATCAAGTCACGTGAGTCTAAAACGGGTAAGCGCTTACATATGAGTGAAGTAGCGATACTTGAGCAATACCTGCTACGCTTGATACAGACGAATTGGACATCTGAAGCTGAAGCGCAATGGATCATTCGTCGTGTGGCTCACATTCTGGGATGGCCCGCCCCTTCATAGTTTTAGTTATATTGATAATTTTAGCGAATTCTAATTACTGAATTCTGTCATGCAATTACGGGATCAAAGTTATGAAAATACGGTCGCGTAAGAGAGTGCTCTACTGGAGTAAATATAAAAATTGCGTTCCTGATCGGCTATTGAAAAAACGGACTACGTCTAGCTATTTTGAGAGCTGGCGTGCAATCGAATCGGACTTGATGCCGTTGTTCGGAAACAATTTTTCTGCGGCTTGGTACTGGTTCAATACCCCAGCGATTGCACTTAATAATGACCGACCTGTCGACCTCGTTACAGCAGGCCAAATCGAGACTGTCCGAGATTATTTAACGAGGCTGGAATACGGAGTTTACACTTAATTGCCTCCGCGGGCAGAATGCTACCTTTGGCTTAAAAAAGAGCGCAAGCAAAGGTGCTTTGAATAAGGAAGAATCGATGACCGTACCATTGAGGGAAGACGAGGATCTAAAGTTACTGAGATTTATGATTAACGTGCCGCGTCACCTCCCGGTAAGCGTTGTAGAATCGCTCGAAGAAGGCATAGAAAAAGCAGTCCAGATCCTAGCTAGAAGCAATTTTTTCCAGGATCTAGTTGAATCGGCGGATAAGATGGCGCGATTAATTGTCACCCAAGTTCGTCCGGGCAGTTTCATGCTCGAAGACCGCATTGCTCGGATGGCTACAGTAAACGAAGTGTTCGAGGAAGGCGACTGGTTGACAGCGGAAGATATCAACAAGCTGCAGAAAAAGCCTCCAGCGAAAAAGTCACTTCCCGCAAGTGAGTGGAAGCGTCGCAGGCGAATATTCAGCGTCACATACGATGGAAAAGTATACTATCCTCGTTATCAATTTGACGCTATGTATCAACCCCTTCAAGTCATCAGCGAAATTTTGAAGGCTTACGGCGAATGTGCGGATACTTGGTCACTCGCAACGTGGTTTCACTTTCCAAATGGCTGGATCGCGAAGGAAATGGGTAACCTGGCCATCCCAGTCGCCCCGAAAGATGCGCTTGGTCGGCCCAGTGACGTCATCAAAGCCGCTCGCAACCAAAAGGACACTTACGTCGCGTAACTTCTCGGATTCTGTCCTCGAAATCTAACCAGCATTAGTATTGAGACGCTAAAGCCAGATGTTTGATGTCACATATAGTGCACGAAGGCTTACTGGCCCAAGCGAATACATCACATCCGCATCGAAGCCATACGGCGCCTACTGACGCGACCGGAACCTTGCACGATACAAATCAAGTTGCTAGGCCAACCGCCGGGAAATAATGCGATGCGCTCGGCCGATTCCTAATGTGCAGGATGCGTTTCTGATAATTTTTTAAACCATTTCTAAGAAATTGAATTTCGCTAAAATATTCGGGCCCTGTTTTAAAGCAGCCGTCTAGCTAGTCGCTGCAGTGGCCTAGTCATTTCGAAAAGTATGAAGGAAAGTCGCGCAAGACTTGCTCAAAATCCTCCGGATATTGTCTTGCTAAGCGTCTAACGTCGCTGCTTGTCGTGACGCTCTCCCACCAAACTGCCGCTGCAAGCGACTGCGCGACGACCCTGTCTCCATATCCGGCTTCAAAATAGGCAACACATTCCGAATTGGGGAGACCGTACTTTAGCCGTTTCTGCAAAGTATCAGCGCACTTACTAAACACTGCGGCGGCCTCTTCAGTAGTGAGTGAGGCAAACGACTCTTTTACCGCGGCGATTAGTAAAGAGAATTCAAATCCGAATGCCTGCTCGCAAAGCCCTACTATTTGGTCAATGTCGAACTTCCGTCTCTGACTTCCGTGAGGATATGTTCCGCCAAGCGCGTCAACCTCTGCAAGCATCTGGCCGAAAGAGTTGCCATCAAGCCATCCGCCCGCCAGTGTCCGGATGGCGTTTCCTGGTTCGGTATCGGTCAGGCGCTTTTCACTGGACAATGCGATAAGAAGGGGCCAAAGCGCCTCAAACAATACGACGTCGGAGTTTATCTGCTCGAGCGACTGTAGATTACTTTTCACCCATGCTTCAATCTCGAGGGATTTGTCAATTCCTAAGAGCGTACGCCCAAACCGGCTTTGAACTTCAGGTTCTGGAACCAGCCTTTCGATCCGCCGCCCTACTGCTTCGAATATTTCGCTGAGCATTTCCTGTTGTGCCGGATCGGCAAGGGAGTGGGCCAACGTTTCACCAGCCAAGTCACGAGCCGCAGCAATGAAAACCGCGGAGCTTAAATCGCTGCGGTACGTCATCAGGAAACTCTCTATCGCCTCGACAATACTTTTCTTCGCCCTGAGTTGCTCGCGAAGCGACTCTGTGGAAAAGCCGTTGTTCCGCAGCGCGGACGTTAAGCTTCCAACTGCTTTGTAGAGCTCCTCCCAGTCATCAACGATACGAGCGGCGATCGCAACTGGGCTTGGCGTAGCGAGGGTATTTGTTCCTGTTTCGTTTCGCAACGGGTCGAACAGCGAGAGCAGTGTACTTCCTGTAGGACCGGCTCCGCTCGGATTCACCAACTGCAATGAGTCGCTCCAGCGCCTAGCGTTTTTGCGCCGCTCGTCGTACAGTCGATGGTCTGTAAAGATGACCGTACCTTCGCCGTACATGCCAGCACGGCCCGCTCTTCCCATAAGATTATGAAAATCTCTGGCCTTGATTGATTCCCTGCCTTGCATGGAACTGGTGACAAGCAGGTACCGAATCGGCAGGTTCACCCCTTGGGCTAGTGTGGATGTGCAGACGATGAGCCGGATAAGGCGCTGCCGCATTGCATGCTCGACTGAGATCCGTATGCCCTGAGGAGTATTCCCATGATGTGCAAATATGCCGAGCGCAGCTGCTTTCGTCAGGTACGACTCCTCGCCGAAATTCTCGCGGTATAAGTTCTGAAATCGGCGAAGCTCCTCCGGATTGCTGGACACTGAAGGCGGATCGAGTGATACCCCACGTCCGAATACCTGCTCTACCGCGTCGCGGACAATCTTAGCGGCCGATAGCTTCTTACCAGCATAAATGGCAACGCCGCCGTTTCCAACGAGGCGCAGCGCTAGATATAGCGCGGTCGAGCCGGTCTCATCAGTTGGGAAAAACCTGTCCGTTCTTTCCCTGGGAAGGCGGGGCTGCTTTTCCCGTACTATTACACGTGGAACGAAGAATTCCTGCTCGCCCGGACTGGCCAGATTGAAACCCAACTGGCCATCGCTTCCTGTAGGAAAGCTCGCAAAGGCGACCAGACGCCTCGCTTGCAAGGACTGGTCAGACACAACCTGCGAGGCGCCGCCCAAGAGCCAAGACGAAATTGCTACCGCGTTTTGGATCACCGCCGAGATCAGCACGATCTGAGCACAAGCCGGCAATAACCGTTTAATCGACGTCAGTAGTAGCTCGTATGTCACCCCTCTGATTCCAGTGTCGAACTGATGTCCTTCGTCATAAACTACGAGACCAGCCTCTTGAACGATGTCGGGATCTTGCCGCAGCATGTAAAGGAGCTTCTCGGGCGTAAGCACAACGACCCTTGGGGGCGATTCAGGCAAAACCCCAAAGACGTATGCAGCTACATCAACTTGGAGTGCGTCGCTAGGCTGGTTCACCTCGTAGCCGTCTTCTTTGAATGCGTTGGTCAAATCGTTTGCGACCTCCTGGCAAAGGGCGCGAAACGGCGCTACAACCAACGCAAGTCTTGTCCGGCCTGAAAGGAACGCAGAGCGGATAACTAGTTCGGTAGCGCGTGATTTTCCTGAACTCGTCGGCATCTGGACTACGCCTGAGAGCCCTCGGTAAAGTCCGGCTTCCCCAAGTAAGCGCTGCGACGGCCACATTTCTTTAATGGACGAGGTACGCGACAGGTACGCGTCCCAGTATTCGGACGGCAGCCCACTGTACTGGGGTAACAGAGTCCAAGCTGAATTCGCGATGCGCGTCGCGCTCACGGCGCCGAGCAGATCGGCCATCAAGAGATCATGCGGTGACGCACTCCTATACGCCCAATTGCGTAGGCTCCGGATGGCGTCGACTGCAAGATCTACTGAGCCTCCTGTCCTAAAATGCTCGCCGAGGGCCGCTAGAACGGCCGTTGCGCGATGCGTAGCACGGGTGCTGCCCGGCAGCTCCCATGGTTTGTCCAGCGCCTTCGCGAGAGCTTCACCTAAATAATCGCCTCGTTGGCCAATAAGCTCTTTAACCTTCGAGACCTGAACAGCCGCGTTTCCCGGCACGTCGCCTAAGTAGAACCCCGCTGCAGAAAGCAGTCGGAGGTCAACCGACAGCTCCTCGTTGAGCAACGAATCGTCGAAGGCTTGCAGGATCTGAGCGGAGAAAACTACTTCGCTACGTGGCGTCGGATTCGAGTTCCTTGATCCGATGGAAGCCGCTACTATTTCCGAAGCGATATCGCCGAGTGTTCCGACCGCCAGAGGGAACTGCATCTCCAACTCTAGCCCGTCAGGCAGCACAATGTGGGACTCCTCTGGTACCCCGTACTCATACATCTTGCTCTTGGAAAGGGTTACCGCAGCAGCGTATCTGGCACGAGCGCTAGGCTGCATCCGACTCACTCCCGCACAGCAGTGCTTCGATAGCTGCCCTATGGTAGAGGGCATGGACGAATTTCATAAGCGTCGCAGAATGAACAACGACGAGCATTAGGTTGCCCGCATTCTCGTGGCCCGAACAGTCCGTCGTCTTGGAAATAGCCTCAGGGTCGTAGACGCTCGAGCAAAAAACTGCGGCGGCGCCTGACATCCGGACATAGGGGACTTGAAGTCCCTCCTGAAACCTTTCCACTTTGTCTGCTCCTTCGTCGTCGTTACGGTCGATAAGGCGACGCTTCATTGCGTTGAGTGATTCCGAGATGCGCATAGCGTCCTTCGCGGAATCAACGACTGCCTCTTGCAGCTTCGCTTTGGGCTTCCCGCTGCTGAGTTGCGCCTTTGATTCGAATGACACAAGCACATCATGCTTAGATGGGACAGCCGGGCCCGAACCGGCGAATCGGAATCCTAGAACGTCAGTCCCCTTAGGGGATTCGTTGCGCACGAGTTTGTCGTCATAGCGAGTACGCGGAATCCAAAATCCGAACTGGGACTCCAAAAGGTCTGCGATGAGAATTTCGGCGAAGTCACCGGAGCGGGTCGCGGGGCCAAAGTCGTCGGTCTTATCCGGAAACACCATGTCCATGAGATACTGATCTCGAGACTTTCCTGTTCCCTTCCTGAGGCGGTCTATTTTGCTATCAAGACAGTAGTGATTACGGAAGTGCGTGGCCCATTGCGTCAGGGCTAAGTCGTCCGCATGGTCAATATCCAGCTCGAAGACACTGATCTCGGTTCCATCGGTACTCTTAAGTTTCACCGGGGAAATTTTTAGCCAAGTCGTATGTTTGAGATTCATGCAATGCCAACGTCCCTATGCATCCCGCGCAATGAAGAAGCGCTTACCAATATGCCCAGCAAGCTTACCATGTTGCTTATTAAAAATCTTATGTTTGTTGCAATTCTTAGGTGTTCCGACTGTTAGTGCAGGTGCAAGCGACTGGGGTGGTCGCTGACCGTTGCGACTCGTATGGCCTGCACTGGTGCTGTTCGTGCATCTGCGCGGGCTAGTAGAATTTGACATCCGTACGAGTGCATTCTATGTCCAGTTCGACTGCCAGATGAGCCACCGTTGGGTTCATCAAAGGAACCTCGGTGGATTTCCACATATGCGCACGTCGCGTTGACCCAACCGTCAAGGGACGAGTCCAGCTGTCCGGACACTGACGCATTCCTTCAAGAAAAAGAAAGCTCCTAGCATGTCAATCGATCTACCCTGGAAGCATGGCTGCTTTTCGCTCAGGCTAGTCACTGGCGTTTTGGCCGGGTTATTGTTGCAATGGTCATCGACGGCGTTTGCCCAAGAGGACGACTATATCAACCCAGACCGTCCCGGCATCGCCGATGGCAGCACAGTCCTGAGCGCAGGTCAATTTCAAATCGAAGCTGGCCTACAGAGGGAAGATCACGGGAGCCGTCAGGTATCGGATCAGCGCCTGTTTATTCCCACCTTGTTGCGTTTTGGCCTGGACAACAGGTGGGAATTACGTGTGGAGAGCAACACCTACTCGCGGCAAAGAGTATCGGATCCGGTGACTGGCGTGGCCGTCAGCGAGGGCAGTGCCCCGATATCGCTTGGCGCGAAGTATCAAATCACGGCTCCGGAAGACTCGAACCAACCTTCACTTGGCGTCATTGTGCGCGTTTTTCCCGCATCGGGGTCGGGCGACTTCCGCACGCGGCATACGACTGGAGATGTCCGGCTCGCGGCCGACTGGGACATTGGCTCGCAGTGGTCGATCAATCCAAACGTGGGAATCGCCGTTTACGAAGACGACCAGAACCGAGTGTTCACCGCGGGGTTGATGGCGCTGACATTGGGGTACAACGCCAGTCCGAGGCTCAACCTGTTCGTTGATGGCGGCGTGCAATCCCCCGAGGAGAAAAACGGCAAAACCTCGGTCATTCTGGACATGGGCGTGGCCTATCTGCTGAATCGCGACGTACAGCTGGACTTCAGTGTCGGCGCCGGCGCGGCGGGTTCGACGTCGCCACGCAGCTTCTTTTCATTCGGAATCAGCAAGAGGTTCTGACGCCCGCATTCTGTCAGGGCGCGTGCTCAAGGATCTGGACGACTTCCGGCACCGCCCCGTCCTTGCAGGATGGCGGAGAGATTTCGACCTTGTCGTGAGGATGCAGCGTCATCGATGCCGGTACCAGGGCGCTCACATAGGTTCGGGAGCGGCCGTGCGAGACGCTGACTTCGGCGTATCGATGACCAGCCATTTGCTCGGGGCTGAGCCCTGCAAGGCAACTCGGGCGATTCGCCTGCAGTGTTTCCGGCGCATACAGTTCGGTGACCCAGCCGGGTTTGCTGTTCGGCCCGATTCTCGGGTCGGCGCAGCCGGCCAGGACGAGCATCGCCATGAGGCCTGCGATCCGTGTTGTTCTTATCGTCTTCATCCGTATTTCCTTTATTCGGGATCTTTACAAGTTCTTTTCCCTGGCGATGACGGCATCGCCAGGCTGCACTGACTCGCTCAGCTGTTTCAGGATTTCGCAGTGTGCAGCGGGACGCGCCGAGTCGCATCGTTTGCGCATATCGCTTAGCTCCGCATGGAGGACGTGGAGTTCGGCGATCTGTCGGTCGATCTCAAGAATGTGTTTGTCGACCAGGTCGTTCACTCCACCGCACGGCGCCTCCGGACGATCCTGAAAGCCGAGCAGGGTCTCCACTTCATCGAGCGACATTCCGAGAGCCCGGCAGCGGCGGATGAAATGCAAACGGTCCGCATGTCTGGCGTCGTACAGGCGGTAATTTGCCTGCGACCTGACCGGCGGCGGCAGTAAGCCCTTCTGTTCATAGAACC
Source organism: Massilia sp. PDC64 (assembly GCF_900101265.1). Lineage (GTDB taxonomy): Bacteria > Pseudomonadota > Gammaproteobacteria > Burkholderiales > Burkholderiaceae_D > Telluria. The sequence continues at coordinate 366,587 of NZ_FMZS01000009.1, read as the reverse complement.
GGATCGTCTCCGGCTGGCAGGACGCGAGCTTCGCCAGTTCACCAATCCGCATGTTCACTTGCATCTCCTGTAGGACCTTGTAGTAGCTATAGGGATTTTAGTGCAATTTCTGGCAACGTGCGGGCAGTGAAATGTTGGAGTGTCAACGCAGCTGGAGAATCCGGCGCGCGCCATTCAGGACGATCAGGCCGATGATCACGCCGATGACCAGGTCCGGATAAGGCGACCCCGTCCAATTGACCAGCACGCCGGCCACCACCACCCCGAGGTTGGCCAGGACGTCGTTCGCGGAGAAGATATAGCTGGCCTTCATGTGGGCGCCGTGGTCGCGCTTCTTGAAGATGAGTACCAGGCACGTCACGTTTGCCACTAGGGCGACAAGGCCAATGCCGATCATCAGACCCGATTGCGGTTCGCTGCCGTACATGAAGCGACGTCCCACCTCGATGAGCGCGGCGACCGCCAGGATAACCTGGAGCCAGCCTGCGACATGGGCCGACCGCGCCTTCAAATCCGGGCTCCGGCCGACGGCGTAAAGTGCCAGCACATACACCGCTGCGTCGGCAAACATATCGAGCGAGTCGGCGATCAGGCCCGTGGACTGGGCAATCCACCCGACTAGCAGTTCGACCAGGAACATCGATCCATTGATGGCCAGGAGCAGGCGCAGGGTTCGCGCCTCAGCGGCGTCCCGGTCATTCGGCTGCGGCAGGTCGCCGGAGGCTGGGGAGGCCGGGCCGGAACTGCGCAAGGCGGCGCCCAGCTTGAGTGGAAGCAGGTACTCAAGAACTTGCTCCGCCGATCCGGTATGCGTCACCTTCAATTCCCGGTTCGACAGGTCGAACGACAGGGAGCGCACGCCGGTGTCGCTGCCCAATGCCATCCGGATCAGGTTCTCTTCGGATGGGCAATCCATCTTGGGGATGGAAAAAATGCTTTCCATGCAGGCCGACTGGTTTGCCAATGTCGATTGATCTTGCTTCATCTCGTTACCTTGCTATCCAAAATTGGAGCTTACGTGTTCTAGCATTCCGCCTTCGTTCACGAGGCTGTCAGCCCTTGTGCGAGACAGCCGGCCCTGCCTCCTCAAGCACCGTCGTACCGGCTGCCGGGCGTGCGAAACGCGCGCACAGGGCGGGCAGGACAAACAAGGTCAGCAAGGTCGCGGAAATCAGGCCGCCGATCACGACGGTTGCCAGGGGCCGTTGCACTTCCGCGCCCGCGCCCGTGGCCAGGGCCATCGGCACGAAGCCGAGGGAGGCGACGAGGGCGGTCATCAGGACCGGACGCAGGCGCCGGAGCGCGCCTTCGCGGACCGCGCGCTCCCACGGCATGCGCAGCGCCAGGTCGTCGATCGCGCTCATCATGACAAGGCCGTTGAGTACCGCCACACCCGACAGGGCGATGAAGCCCACCGCGGCCGTGATCGAGAACGGCAGCCCGCGCAGCCACAACGCGGCCACCCCGCCGACCAGGGCCAGCGGCACGCCGGTGAAAATGATCGCCGTCTTGCGCCAGGATCGAACCGCCGAGTACAGCAGGAACAGGATCAGGACAAAGCAGAGTGGAACGACGACTGCCAGGCGCGCTCTCGCGCGCTCCAGGTTCTCGAACTGGCCGCCCCAATCCAGCCAGACCCCGGCCGGCAGGCGCACCTGCGACGCGATGCGCGCCTGCGCATCCTGCACCACGCCAGCGATGTCGCGGCCGCGCACGTTGGCCTGGACGACGACGCGGCGCTTACCGTTCTCGCGGCTGATCTGGTTGGGCCCTTTGGCCGCGACCAGCGAGGCCACCGATCCCAGAGGAACGAAGCCGCCGGCCGGGGTTGCAACAGGCAATCGGCGCAGCCCGTCGATATCCTGCTTGACCGCGTCGGGAAGCCGCACGACGACTTCAAAGCGGCGATCGCCTTCATACACGACACCCGCGTCGCGTCCCGCGAGCGCCGCGGCCAGCGTGCCGTACACATCCTCGGCCGTCAGTCCCACCCGGGCCATGGCGTCGCGATCGAGCCGCGCGTCCAGCAGGGGCAGCCCTTCCACTTGCTCGACCTGCACATCCGCGGCGCCGGGCGTTGCCCGCAACTGGGCGGCGATCCGCTCGGCCGTCTGGGTCATCGTCGCGAAGTCGTCGCCGTAGACCTTGACTGCGATGTCGCCCCGCACACCGGCCAACAGTTCGTTGAAGCGCATCTGGATCGGCTGCGTCAGCTCATACGACTGGCCGGGCAGGACGGACACGGCGTGTTCGATCTTCTCGACCACCTCGGCCTTCGACATGCTAGGTTCCGGCCACTGCGAGCGATCCTTCAGGATGATGAAGGTGTCGGTGCCGTTCGGCGGCATCGGGTCGGACGCGAGCTCGGCGGTGCCGGTACGCGAGAAGACCAGTTTGACTTCCGGGAGTTTCGCTACCGCCTTTTCGATCCCGAACTGCATCGACTGGCTCTGGTCCACCGACGTGCCCGGAATGCGCCAGGCCTGCAGCAATACATCCTTCTCGTCGAGCGTCGGCAGGAATTCCTGACCCAGGGTCGAGAACAGCAGCAATGCCAGGCCGACGGCCGCCACGCCGATGCCGCCGGTCAGCATCGGACGGCCGAGGGCCCGCTCGAGCCACGTGGAATAGCGCTTCGTTGCCGAGGCCAGGAATCTATTCTCCCGTTCCTCAACGTATTTGGACAGCCAAAGGGCAATCACGGCGGGCACGAAGGTCAGCGACAGCACGAACGCGAACGCCAGCGCCAGGATCACCGTCACGGCCATCGGCATGAACATGCGTCCTTCGACGCCCTGGAAGGTCAGCAAGGGCACATACACCAGCATGATGATGGCCTGGCCGTAGACACTGGGCCGGATCATTTCGCGCGCGGCCACCGCGACCACATCGAGGCGCTCGGCCTTGGTCAATACGCGGCCGGCGCCATGCTGCCGTTCCGCCAGGCGACGCAGGGCGTTTTCGACGATGATCACCGCGCCGTCGACGATCAGCCCGAAGTCGAGGGCGCCAAGGCTCATGAGGTTTGCCGTCACGCCCGCACGCAGCATGCCGGCCGACGTGAGCAGCATGGTCACCGGGATCACGGCCGCTGCGATCAAGGCGGCGCGAATATTCCCGAGCAGCGCGAACAGCACCGCAATGACCAGCAGCGCACCCTCGATCAGGTTCTTGGCGACCGTGCTGATGGTCGCATCGACGAGCCGGGTCCGGTCGAGGACCGGCTTCACGACGACGTCGGGCGGCAGGGACCGGGTGATGACCTTGAGTCTTGCATCGACCGCGGCGGCGACCGTCCGGCTGTTTTCTCCGATGCGCATCACGGCGGTGCCAAGCACGACTTCATGGCCGGACTCGGACGCGGATCCGAAACGCACCGCGTGACCGACCGCGACCTGCGCGACCTGCGAAACCAGGATGGGGGTGCCGTTGCGCGTGGCGACGACCAGCTTGCCCAGTTCGTCGACGGTCGTGACCCTGGCGTCGGCGCGCACCGTGAGGGCTTCGCCATTACGCTCGACGATGCCGGCGCCCGCGCTGGTGTTGTTGCGCTCCAGCGCCTCGGCCAGGGTGGTCATGTTCAAGCCCGCCGCGGCGAGCCGTTGCGGATCGGGCATGACCACGTATTGCTTCACGTAGCCGCCCAGGACATCGATACCGGCAAGGCCTTTCGTCGTCTTGAGTTGGGGCGCGACGATCCAGTCCTGAATGGTGCGCAGGTAGGTGGCCTTTTCGATATCGCTGCGCAGGCGCGCGCCGTCCGGCGTCAGGTAGCTGCCATCCGGCTGAAGGCCAGTCTTCGCGCTGCGTTCGTGCTGATTCGCGAATTCGACCGTCCACATGTAGATGTCGCCGAGTCCGGTGGCGACGGGGCCCATTGCCGGCGCTACACCTTTCGGCAGGTCGCGCTCGGCGGAGCGCAGGCGCTCCGCCACCTGCTGCCGCGCGAAATAGATGTCCGTACTGTCCGAGAACACCGCCGTGACCTGGGCAAAACCGTGCCGGGTCAGTGAGCGCGTGGTTTCGAGTCCGGGGATGCCCGCGAGGGCCGTCTCGATCGGGAAGGTCACTTGCCGCTCGACGTCGGCAGGCGACAGGGCTGGGGCAAGCGTGTTGATCTGTACCTGGACGTTGGTAATGTCGGGCACTGCGTCGATCGGCAGGCGCGCCAGCGCCACGGCGCCGCCGAGGGCGGCCAGCACGGTCGCGAACAGCACCAGCCAGCGCCGGGCCACGGCGAAGGTAACGATGCGGGCGATCATGTCGGGTCCGCTCCCCGGGAACATGGCAGGGTCGGGTCAATCATTGTCGCCACCCTTACCTTTGCCCAGCTCCGCTTTCAGGACGTAGCTGTTGTTAACTGCCACGCGCTCTTCGCCCGACAGGCCCGACGCGACCGTGACGTAATTGCCATTGGTCGGACCGAGCACGACCGGTTTGACGTCAAAGCCTTGATTGGTGCGAACGAACACGGAAGGCTTGTCCTCTACCGTCTGGATCGCGCTCTGAGGGACGGCGAGCGCGGCCTGCCCCTTCGGATGCTTCAGCAGGACCGACGCGCGCACCGTGTCGCCGACGCGCCAGACGCCTTGCGGATTCGGTAAGGTCGCCAGAGCCTGTACCTGGCGAGTGGTCGGATCGATCACCGGAGAGATGAAGGCGACGCGGCCGGTGCCATTGCGGGTTGGCGTGGAAACGTCGACGGCCGCCCCGACCTGGACACGGCTCGCGTCCTCCGGGGACAGGGCCAGCTCGACCGACACCTCGGACAGGTCAGCGACGCGGAACAGTTCGGCGTTGGGAGCGACTACATTGCCCAGCACCGCCTGGCGCGCGATCACGTAGCCCTTGATGGGGGAGCGCACGAACAAGCGGTTCAAGGGACCGCCACCGCTTCCGCCCGCTGCGGCCAGGCGCTGCTCCGCGAGACGCAGGCGGGTCTGCGCGTCGGCGGCGGCAACCTTGGCAGCAATGTAATCCTGCTCGGCCGAGACCTTCTCCTTGTACAGCCGCTCCTCGCGCTGCAGGGTCGTGCGCGCGAGGTCGAGGTCGCGTCGCGCGGCTTCCACATCCGCTTTCAGCTGGGCCGCTTCGCCGCTTTCGACAACGGCGAGGACGTCGCCTTTTTGAACCGGCTCTCCAAGGTTGCGTTCGAGCGCTGTAAGCCGTCCACCGACGGACACGGCGACCACCTCGGAGCGGGAAGGGCTAGCCTCGATCGTCGCCGGCGCTTCGATGGAGTCCGCGAAGATCCGGCGCACGGGCGCGACTTCGATGCTGGACGCGGTGACCTGTGCATTGGACATGCGAACGGCGTCAGCCTTGCCTTTTTCGGCGGCTTCGCCTTGTTCGTCCTTGTGCTGTTCAGCCGCCTCGCCTTTTTCTTCCTTGTGCTGTTCGCTCGGCGCCGGATGGCTGGCCTCGGGCCCCTTCGTGCATGCGGCTAACAATAAAAGGCTGGCGCAGACCAGGGGACGATAAAACTTGGGCATCAGTCAGTCCTTGTAGATGGGGTCGAGGCGGCCGAGCAGCCGAGCCAGTTGGGCGCGCGCACCATGGAAGGCGGCCAGCGCATCGATAGCGGCCTCCTGGGTTTGCGACAGCGAGCGCTCGGCCTCGATCAGGTCGAGCTGTGAAAACTTGCCCTCAGCGTAGCCGATGCGGGCGATGCGCGCCGCCTCCCGGGCCGCGGCCAGCTCGGGTCCATTGGCAGCGACCGCGCTAGCCCTGGCGTTGTCGACTTCCGCTTGGGCGGACGCGAGGGTTTCGGCCAGTTCCAATTCGACGGCGCTACGATCGGCCTCGGCCTTGTCCAGCTCGGCCCGCGCGCGAGCCACGTCGGCATTGCCACGATTGAATATCGGAAGCGGAATGGACAGCGCGAGCACCGCTGCGTGGTCATTCGTCTCGTTCAAGCGGCGCGCGCCGGCGCTGACGGTCAGGTCGGGGATGCGTGCGCGCCGCGCAGCGTCCACGCGCGCGCTGGCCGCAGCCACATGGGCATCGGCTGCGGCCAATGACAGGGATGTACCGGCCCCGTTAGCCTCGCCCGCGGCGCCGGTGTCGTCGAACCATGGCGCTACGGCGGCCAGCGGTGGCGTGGCGCCGATCAGCCTCGCCAGGTTTGCCTGTGCCACCTTCGCCGCGCGTTCGGCGCGCTCTGCGGCCACTGTTGCCCCAATGCGCTGTGCCGTTGCTCTCTGTTCGTCAATGGGCGAGACCTTGCCGGCGCCCACGCGCAGGCGAGCGACCCGCTCAGCCTGGCCAGCGAGTTCACGTCGCTCGGCCGCCGCCCTGGCGCGGCGCTCGCTGGCGACGACCGTGATGAACGCCTGGGTGACGCGCAAGGTCAGATCCGCCCTGGCGATGGAGACACCGACCAGCGCGTTGGCTTGGTCGGCCTGGGCGACGCGGGTTCGGGCGGCGCGCTTGCCGCCCAGCTCCAGGGGCATCGAGACCGAGTAGGTCATTTCGCTCGCCCCGAAGCGGGCGTAACGCCCTGTGCCGAGAACGTTTTCGGCTTCCACCGATACGGTAGGGTTCGGCAGCAATCCGGATGACTCTACCGTCGCATTGGCTGCGGCAACCGACGCTTCAGCCCCTCGAATGCCGGGCGCGACCGCACAGGCGCGCTCGATCGCATCGCCCAGGGTGAGCGCGGCGGCAGGTGCCGATGCGACTTGCGCGTATAGCGGCCGCATCGGTGCGACCGAAACAGCCAGGATGGCGATGGTGACGAAGCGGGTTAGGTGTGAATAGCGGAGGGCCATGCAAAACCTTTTGCATATATGTATCTCCGCTTTATAAACGTTGAAGTAGCTGGAAGGTCAAGCGCGGATTTGTTGATGGCTTGCTATTTAATGGCGACGGGCCAGTTCGCCAGCCTCGATTCAGCCTTTATGAATCAGCCTGCGACGGATTGCGACCTCTAAATCAATTCTGAAACCGAAAGTGGCGGGGACTCTGTGCATACCCATCGATGCGCGACCGTGGACTTGAACGGACGTCGAACTGCTATTGTCACCACCCCGACCTCAAAGGGTACGTAGATACCCGATGATTTCCCAGATTTCGCTTTCCGACAGCGATTGTTTAAACGTTGGCATCGCCGATCCGATCGGCTGTCCGCCTTCGGCAATCGTCCAATATAGGTAGGCATCAGAAGCCATCGGCCTCTTGCTCATTGCGGCGATGTTCGCGGGACGTGGCGAAAGGTTTCTGCCAGCCTCGCCATCACCCAGCCCAGCGGGGCCGTGACAGGATGCGCAGTTCTTGATGTACAGATTCTTGCCGGCCTCCAGCTTTTCTCGGGTCGAAGGTAGAGGATTTACCTTGCCCTGGTAACGTGGATCGATGCCGTACATCATGTACAGATGGTGACGGTACATCGATCCTTGCATCGCTTGCCCTTGGCCCATCATCGGCCCGCAGCACCGATAGCCCGGCCATTGCCCCATCATCCCTAGCTGTCCACTGCAGGGTTGAGCCAGCGACAGGACAGCAATCACGACAAATTTGCTTGTGTTGGACGGTACCATGATATCCCCCCGAACAATGTCAGTATTAGTTTGATTGCCTATGCGGTTATTTCGTTCACGGTAGCGGGCCGATGAAGCAAAGGCCACGGATTGTGGGTAGAAATGCTCTTTCGTCCCGTAGGTAGGCGCGGTCCGCATCGGCTTCCGCCGCTGATCGTTAACGGCAAATAGATGCTTTCGGGCCCGCCACCCTTCTGATCATCGGCCTAAACTCGATTTTGGCATTCTGAATCCAATCGCTGGACAGCTATTGGGCGCCGACGACGGTCCGTAGGTACCCTTCATGGCTTAGCGTACTATTTTTTCCGAATTCTGTAGCTGCTGCTTATTGGCGCCGGGAGGCCGTGCCTTCGGCTTGGCCTTCGCACGACCGGCAGGCTTGCCGGCCGGCGCTTTGTCCTTCCTCTTTCTTTGCGGCCGGCGGTTAGCCTTCCTGGAAAAATAAAGACCGACGAACAACAGCACAAGACTGGCCACGGAAGTCGCCAAAATAGTCCATAGCACCTCCGAAGGCAAATTACTCCCAGCGGTTTCCATTCATCGGTCCTATAAATTCAATGCGCCGTCACAGCGGGGACACCTACGTCCACCTCTTCGGCATCCTTACGGTGCACCAAGCGATACAGCAACGGTAACACCAGCAAGGTCAACGCCGTCGAAGACAGGATGCCGCCGATGACGACAGTCGCGAGCGGCCGCTGCACCTCCGCGCCGGTGCCCGTGGCCAGCGCCATCGGCACGAAGCCGAGCGAGGCCACCAGCGCCGTCATCAGGACCGGGCGCAAACGGGTTAAGGCGCCCTGAACGATGGCTTCATCCAACGGCATGCCGTTCTCCCTCAGGGAGCGAATGTATGAAATCATCACCAGGCCGTTCAGCACGGCGACCCCGGACAAGGCGATGAACCCGACCGCGGCCGTGATCGACAAGGGAATGCCGCGCAGCGACAGCGCGACGATGCCGCCGGTCAGCGCGAACGGAATGCCGGTGAACACCAGCAGCCCGTCCTTGAGGTTGCCGAACATGACGAACAGCAGGGTCAGCACGAGGAACAATGCCAGCGGGACCACCGCCTTCAGGCGCTGCGTCGCCGATTGCAGCTGTTCGAAAGTGCCGCCCCAGCTGGTCCAATAGCTGGCCGGGATCTTGACGGACCGCGCGATCGCCGCTTCCGCCTCGGGCACAAAGCTGCCGACATCGCGGCCGCGCACGTTGGCGCTGACGACGATACGGCGCTTGCCGTTCTCGCGGCTGACCTGGTTCGGGCCAGGAGCAAAGGACAGCTCGGCCACTTCGCCAAGTGGGACGTACGATGCTCTGTTATTCTCGCCTGCGGGCAGCGGGATCGGCAGGCGCCGCAGCGCATCGACGTCGCTGCGGAGCTCTTCCGGGAGGCGCACGACAATCGGGAACCGGCGGTCGCCCTCGAACATGGTGCCAGCTTCGCGTCCGCCGGTCGCCGTGGCGAGCGCGGCCTGCACGTCCGCGATATTGAGACCGTAGCGGGCGGTCTTCTCGCGGTCGATGTTCACCGACAGCATCGGCAGGCCGCCCGTCTGCTCGACCTTGACCTCGGAAGCGCCGGGGACCTTCTCCAGAACTGCGGCGATCTCCTGGCCAGTCTTCGCGAGCACGTCCATGTCGTCGCCATAGACCTTGACGGCCACATCGCTGCGTACACCCGAAATCAGCTCATTGAAGCGCAGCTGGATCGGCTGCGAAAACTCGTAGGCGTTGCCGGGGTATTTCTCCGCTTCCTTCTGGATCGCTGCGACCAGTTCCGCGTGGCTCTTCTTCGGCTTGGGCCATGAGGCTTCGGGCTTGAGCATGATGTAGCCGTCAGAAATATTCTGCGGCATCGGGTCCGACGCCACCTCGGCCGTGCCCGTGCGGGCGAATACGCGGTCGATTTCCGGGAACTTCGCCTTCAGGCCGCTTTCGATTTTCTTCTGCATCTCCAGCGATTCGGACAGGCTCGTGGCCGGGATGCGCAGTGCCTGGATCGCGACGTCGCCTTCGTTCAGGCTCGGGATGAATTCGCTGCCGAGGCGCGAGGCCAGCAGTCCGGACAGGACAACGAGGACGATGCTTGCCGCCATCACCACCGGCGCATTGCCGAGCACCCTGGCCAGCATCGGCTCATACGCGCGCTTCGCGAGCGTCATCAACCTGTTCTCCTTCTCGGCGACGCGCTTGCCAATGAACAGCGCGACAGCGGCCGGCACGAAGGTCATCGACAGGATCATCGCGCCGATCAGTGCCAATACCACGGCGAAGGCCATCGGGTGGAACATCTTCCCTTCCACGCCGGCCAGCGCGAAGATCGGCAGGTACACGACCATGATGATCAGCTGGCCGAACAGCAGCGGGCGGCGTGCCTCGCGGGCGGCTTCGAACACTTCATGGAAGCGCTCCTGCAAGGTCAGCTCGCGGCGGTGGTGTTCCTGCGCATGCGCCAGGCGGCGCACGCAGTTCTCCACGATCACGACCGCGCCGTCGATGATGATGCCGAAGTCCAGTGCGCCAAGGCTCATCAGGTTGGCACTGATTTTGTACGACACCATGCCCGAGAACGTGAACAGCATCGACAGGGGAATGACCAGCGCCGTGATGATGGCGGCCCGGATATTACCGAGGAAAAGGAACAGGATGACGATGACAAGCGCCGCGCCCTCCAGCAGATTCTTCTTTACCGTGGCGATCGCCTTGTCGACCAGGACCGTTCGGTCGTACACCGGTACGGCCTTCACGCCCGCCGGCAAGGTCTTGTTAATCTCTACCATCTTGTCGGATACGGCCTGCGCCACCGTGCGGCTGTTTGCGCCGATCAACATGAACACTGTGCCGAGCACGACTTCCTTGCCGTTCTCCGTCGCCGCGCCAGTACGCAGTTCTTTGCCGAGGCCGACCGCCGCGACATCGCGCACGCGGATCGGCACGCCGCGCACGTTGCTGACGATGGTGTTGCGGATGTCGTCCAGCGACCGGACCTGGCCCGGCGCCCGGATCAGGAATTGTTCACCGCGGCGTTCGACATAGCCGGCGCCGACGTTGCCGTTGTTGCGTTCGATGGCTTCGACCACCGTGCCCAGGGTCAGGCCGTAGGAACTGAGCTTGGCGGGATCGGGCGTAACGTGATATTCCTTCGCGAAGCCGCCAATGGAGTTGATCTCGGTGACGCCTGCTACCAGCCGCAACTGCGGCTTGATGACCCAGTCCTGGACCTCGCGCAAGTCGGCCGGTGTGTATGGCGTACCGTCCGCCTTCTTCGCGCCCGGTTCGCTCTCGACGGTCCACAGGTAGATTTCACCCAGGCCAGTCGAGATCGGCCCCATAGTCGGGGTTACACCCACGGGCAGGTTTTCTCGGGCTTCCTGGATGCGCTGGTTGACGAGCTGGCGGGCAAAGTAGATGTCGGTACCATCCTTGAAGATGACGGTCACCTGCGACAGGCCGTAGCGCGACAGCGAACGGGTCTGCTCCAGGCCTGGCAGGCCGGCCATGACGGTCTCGATCGGATAGGTCACGCGCTGTTCCACCTCGAGCGGCGAGTAACCCTCGGCCGACGTGTTGACCTGGACCTGGACGTTGGTGATGTCCGGGACAGCGTCGATCGGCAGGCGCTGGTAGTTGTAGACGCCGATGGCCGCCATCGCGAAAACGGCGAGCATGACGATCCATCGGTGGCCGATGGCAAAACGGATGATGCGCTCAAACATGGCTGCCCCCTTCAATCTTCATGCTCGGCGCTACCCTTGCCCAGCTCGGCCTTGAGGACGAAGCTGCCTCCGCTCGCATACGTGGCGCCCGAGGTCAGTCCTTGCAGGATCTCGACATGGCGGGTGTCACTGGCGCCGACGGTGACAGGGTGGGCCTTGAAACCTGCCGGCACCTTGACGAAGACGACCGGCTTTTCCTCGATGGTCTGCAGGGCATCGCTCCGGACGGCAACCGCGGCACGTTTCGACCCTTGTACCAGCGATACATTCACGAACAGGCCAGGACGCCAGGCCAGCGAAGGATTCACGAGTTCGACACGTGCGGTCGCGGAACGCGTCTGCTCGCCGACGAGAGCGCCGACGTAGCTGACCTTGCCGGTAGCGCTCAGGTCGGCCGCCGCCGCCTTCACGGTTGCGGTTTCGCCGACGCGGACGACGCCCAGGTCCTTGGGCGTGACGACGACGTCGACCCAGACCCGCGACAGGTCCGACAGCAGGAAAACGTTCGCATCTTCCTTGACAGCCTCGCCCAGGCTGATGTGCTTTTCCACGATAACGCCGTCGAACGGAGCACGCAGCTCATAGCGGTTAAGTGCTCCGTTGCCGGGCGTGACGCCCAGGGCGGTGAGTTTCGACTGTGCAGTGCGCGTTGCGATCTTCGCCTCTTCCCAGGCCTGCCGGGCCTGCAGGTAGTCCTGCTCGGCGGAGATCTTATCCTGCCAAAGCTTCCTTTCGCGCTCGTAGGTCACTCGGGCGAGGTCTTCTTTCGTCCTGGCAGCGCCCAGCGCACTGCGCAGCTCGGCCAATTCCGGACTGGCGATCACCGCAAGGACCTGGCCTTTCTTCACTGTCTGGCCAAGATTAGCGGAAACCGACTCAGCGACACCCGGCAAGCGGGGCACGATATGCGCGGTCCGGTCCTCATTGAAGCGGACTTCGCCGGGGAGCTGGACCGAAGTTTCGATTGTTGCCTCCCCGGCCGTAGCCGTCGTGATGCCAGCCTGCTGTATCTGCTGCGCGGACAAGTGAACCAGGCCCTCTTCGCCGCCGTGCGGCTCGGCTTTTTCACTCGCCGCGGCCGCGTGTTCCTGCTCTTCGGCTGGCTTGCCCTGGCCGGGTTCCTTCGTCCAGAACAGGATGGCTGCGCCAAGCACGAGGCCGACCGTGACGATCGCCGCCACGGATTTCCAGGATTTGTTTTGATTGATGGACTTCATTGAAATTTCTCCGGGACATAGCGCTGGATATCCGCGATCGAACGGTATTGGTCGGCCAGCGCGCGCAGATACTGCGTCCTGGTCTGGAAAAGGGTGCGTTGGGCGTCGAGCACGTCCGTGAAACCGAACTTGCCCAGCTCGAAGCCGGTCACCGCGGCGTCGTAGGCGCTCTGGGCGGCCGGAAGCACCTGGTTGTGCAAGGCCGTCATCTGCCGCGTTGCCACGTCGGCGCGCTGGTAAGCGTCGGCCAGGACCTGGGTCAGGCGCAGGCGCTCGGTCTCGAGGTCGTCGCGTGCCTGGTCGGCACGGCGCAGAGCGGAAAGCATGTTGCCCTGGTTGCGGTTGAACAATGGAAGCGGCACGGACAGGCCGACCACGGCCTGGGTGCGGCCAGGGTCGCGTTCGCGCTGGGAGCCCAGCGTCACGGTCACATCCGGTATCCGCTGCGCACGTTCGAGCGCGACCTGGGCATCGCGCCCGGCGACCGCGGACTGGGCCCGGCGCAGTTGCGGCGCACCGTCGAGCCGCCCCGCCAGCTCATCCCATGCCGGCAGCCGGGCAAAAGCGGCATCGGGCGTTTGCAGGGGGCGTTCGAGCGGCCGTGTGCTTGCCCACAGCGAGGCGAGCCGGCGCTTGGCGAGCGCCAGATCGGCATTCGCCTGTGTCAGTTCGAGTGCGGCCGCGGCTTCAGCGACCTTCGAACGGGTGAGTTCGACCGGAGAAAGCTTCCCGGCCGTGACGCGCCGGCCCGTGACGTCGGTGGACTTGTGCGCGAGATCCACGGAAGCCTCGGAAAGGCCGACCCGTTCCTGCGCCGTCAACGCTTCCATGTAAGCCGTGATCACGTCGGCACGCAGGTCCGCACGCTTGACGCTCACGTCGTCGAGCGCAAGCTTGCGCTCCTGCTCGGCGGCGGCGATTCGCGCGGCGCGCTTGCCGCCTAGTTCGATCACCTGGCTGACCTGGGCCGTTTCGGTTCGCGTATTCCGGTCGGTTCCCTCCGTCAGGACCGACAACTCGGGATTCGGACGGGTACCCGCCTGCTGAATTGCGCCGTCGGCGATAGCGACCGAACGTGTGGCCGAGCGCAATGCCGGGTTGGCGGCCAGGGCCAGTTCGATGGCCTGTTCGAGCGTCAGGGGCTGGGCCGGCGCGCCCGGTTGAGCCAAGTCCGCGCTTGGCGGAACCGATGATATTTGCTGCCCAAAAGCATGGGCAGCCGGGAACGCGGTATGCAGCAGCAAAACCGCCGTCCCCAGCACAAAGTGCCTGGATTGCATGAATGACTCCAAAGACTATTGATGGAAATAGTCCGTGGCAGCCCGTGCACGACCCTCGAGGGGGCGTGGCTTACGCGTTATTAAAAGACGTAGTCAGGGGCAGCCGCGGTATCAGGCGCGACTGGTCCACTGGGGGCGTTCTGGAGGTGTGAGGAAGGCGGAATCTGGAGCGAGAATTGGCTCGGAGGTAAGCGTTTCCGCGCTCTTGAGGATATTCGGCACCTCGAGCAGATCGGGCGCGGCAATCGAAAGATGGGTACCGGAGCAGCAATGCGCATCGTGTACCAGTTTCTTCGTTGTTGTCTGCTTGTCTTTTGCAGCTACCGACAATTCGTCCGCGGTCGAGTGATGCTCGTGATGTCCGAAGTGCATCGCCGCACGGCCCGTCTCATGCGTGCAATACGCAGCCAATGCGTTCCAGCTGAACTGGAAAGCAAATACTGCGATGAAGACGTAGAGGAATCGACGGACCATGATTGGAAAAGTATAGCACGCTGGCTTATCGACATCGTCCCTGCGCACCAAGCGGTCGAGGATCGTCAAACCGCTCTTGGTGCGATGCTGCACGGACAAGGTGTGGCGGCACTTCCATACTGGCCGAGTCGAGACAAAGGTGAACATATGGAAAAGTCGGAACGAGTGCGGCTCGAGCTACCGCTGATTCTTCCCGAAGTCGACGATCCGAGCGATCCCTGCATCGGCCGACTCATCGGGCTGTTGAACGGCCGGCCTGGCGTCGAACTTGTCCACATGAAGACGCCTGACACTGGTGCGCCCTTGTTGTGCCTGCACTACGACCCCGCCGTGATCAACGTGGCTCGGCTGCGCGAGCTGGTCAATGCAGCCGGCGCACAGATCACCAGGCAATTCGGGCATTATCTCGGCTGCGCGCCGGCTCCCTTGCATGCCAGGAATGCACGGCTGTTCTCGGAGCGCTTGCGTCAGATCCCGGGAGTGCTGGAAGCGGAGGTATCGGCGTCGGGCCGGATCCGGATCGAATACGAACGCGCCGGCGTATCGGAGGAAAAGCTGAACGACTTGGTGCGCAAGCTCGGAGCGGAGCTTTCCCCCAACGGCGAACCTGCGCACGGCGAACAGCACGACCAAGAACACAAACACGAGCACGAGCATGCCGGCAAGGACGAGCATGCAGGCCATGACCATGCCCACGGCGGAATCTTCGGCGAACACACCGAACTGATTTTCGCCGTGCTGGCCGGCGTGTGCGTGCTGGCCGGCTGGCTGGTCGAACGCAGCGCCTCCGGGCCGGACTGGCTGCCGCTGGCCTTGTACATCGGCGCCTATCTGTTCGGCGGCTACTTCACCGCCAAAGAAGCCATCGAAAACATCCTCGCGCGCCGCTTCGAGATCGACACCCTGATGCTGGTGGCGGCCGTCGGCGCCGCGGCGCTGGGCAACTGGGCCGAGGGCGGCCTGCTGCTGTTCCTCTTCAGCCTCGGGCATTCGCTGGAGCACTTCGCGATGGGCCGCGCGCGGCGCGCGATCGAGGCCCTCGCCAAGCTGGCCCCCGAAACCGCGCTGGTCAAGCGCGGCGACGCCACCGAGGAGGTGCCGGTCGAAACCCTGCAGCCGGGCGACGTCGTCCTGGTCAAGCCGAACGAGCGGCTACCGGCCGATGGCGTGGTGGTCAAGGGTACGTCCGCCGTGAACCAGGCGCCGGTGACCGGGGAAAGCGTTCCTGTCGACAAGACGCCGGTCCAGGACGGCAAAGCCGCGATCGCGGCGTTCGAGCGCGTCGATGCTTCCAGCCGGGTCTTCGCCGGCACCATCAACGGCGCCGGCGCGATAGAAGTGATGGTGGCGCGCCTGGCCTCGCAGTCGACCATGGCCCGGGTCGTGCAGATGGTAGCGGAGGCCGAAGCGCAACGTTCTCCGACCCAGCAGTTCACCGACAAGTTCGAACGTATTTTCGTTCCCGTCATCCTCGCGCTGGTGGGGCTGCTGATGCTCGCCTTCCTGGTCGTCGATGAACCCTTCTCCGCCAGCTTCTACCGCGCGATGGCGGTGCTGGTGGCCGCTAGCCCGTGTGCGCTGGCGATCTCGGTGCCGAGCGCCGTGCTGTCCGGCGTGGCCCGTGCCGGCCGCAGCGGTGTGCTCGTGAAGGGCGGGGGCCCGCTGGAGAACCTCGGTAGCCTCAACTCCATCGCCTTCGACAAGACAGGGACCCTGACCGAGGGGCGCCCGAAACTGACCGACGTGGTGACGGTATCCGGCGTGAACGAGGCCGAACTGCTGTCCGTGGTCGTGGCCGTCGAATCGCACAGCGACCATCCGCTGGCGTCCGCGCTCGTTAGCGGCGGGCGCGAGCGCCTCGGGACGGACGGGCTGAACGTTCAGGCCGATGACGTACGTGGCATTACCGGCCGCGGCGTCCAGGCATCAATCGGCGGCGAAACCGTCTACATCGCCAAGCCGGTGCTGTTCAGCGAGCTGAAAGGCACGCAAATGCGGCCGGAGCTGGCCGCTGCCAACGACAAGCTGGTCCAGTCGGGCAGGACCACGATGGTCGTGCGCAAGGGCGACCGCTTCCTTGGCGTGATCGGCGTGATGGACACACCCCGTCCGGCCGCGCCGGGTGTGATGGCGCAGTTGCGCGAACTGGGCATCGAACGCCTGGTGATGATCTCGGGCGACAACCAGCAGGTCGCCGATGCGGTAGCGCGCACGGTCGGCCTGACCGAGGCCAAGGGCGACCTGATGCCCGAGCAGAAGGTCGAGACCATCAAGGCCTTGCGCGAACACCACGGCAAGGTCGCCATGGTTGGTGATGGCGTCAACGACGCGCCCGCGATGGCCAACGCGACCGTCGGGATTGCGATGGGCGCGGCCGGCTCGGACGTCGCGCTGGAAGCCGCGGACGTCGCGCTGATGAGCGACGACCTCAGCCAGCTTCCGTTCGCGGTAGGCCTATCGCGCAGTACCCGCCGCGTGATCAAGCAGAACCTGTGGGTCAGCCTGGGCATGGTGGCGGTGCTGATCCCGGCAACGATCTTTGGCCTGAATATCGGCACGGCGGTCCTATTCCATGAAGGCTCGACCCTGCTCGTCGTGATCAATGCACTGCGCCTGCTCGCCTATCCCGGAACGGCCGGCGCGTCCAGCAGTGACGTGCGGAGCGCCTCGGGTCCAACCGTGACCCAAACCCACATTCCCGACATCCAAAAAACAAACTCACCGAAAGTACCGTCGTGACCGTCATGCTATCGAAAGTTCTGGGGTATGCAGTCTTGCCCGCAATCGCCGTGCTGGTTGGGGCTCTTATCGCACTCATACGGCAGCCAGGTGCCGGACTACGCAGCGGAGTGCAGCATTTCGCTGCCGGAACGGTATTTAGCGTCCTTGCAGTCGAGTTGTTACCTGATCTGATGCACCGCCGAATGCCCTGGCCCACACTCATCGGTTTTACGCTCGGCGTGGCTGTCATGCTTGGACTGAAATGGTTCGGAGGCGAACACGACGCACCCGAGGCGGGACGCGATACCCGCGGGCTGGTAACAGCCATGGGAGTCGACGTCGTACTCGACGGCGCGCTGATCGGCCTGTCGTTCGCCGCTGGAGAAAAACAAGGCCTCCTGCTGACGGTAGGCCTTATTCTGGAATTGTTCTTTCTTGGCGTGTCGTGCTCGACCTCGCTACGTGGAGGCGGGAAGACCGGGCTGAGAGTAGTCGGCACTGCGGCGGTTCTTGGGTTCATGCTGCTCGTCGGTGCCACTGCAGGCGCTGTGGCCCTGAATTCTGTCACCCCGGCGTATATCGATGCCATGCTGGCATTTGGCGTGGCGGCTCTGCTCTATCTGGTCACCGAAGAACTGCTGGTGGAAGCCCATGAAGAGAAAGAAACACCAATCCAGACTGCGATGTTTTTTCTTGGTTTCATCTTGCTCTTCATGATCGATATGCTCGTGTAGCCGGTTCGCCTGAGCCAAGGCGTACAGCGAACTGCGAACGCATTGATCAGGCAGGTCCTCGTTCAACATCGCCGGCATCGGCTTCGCCACCGCTCTCGATGTCGACGCGGTATGCGGAGCGATCTGGCGCTTCGACGCTATCGATTGCCGGCGACGCGTCACTTTCGACACGCTCGACATCCTTGTCGACGTTCATCGTGCGCTCGGTCTCGACATCGGCTTCGCTCTCAGGCCGCTCGGCATCTTCAGGCGCTGGAGCAGGAACTTTTAAGCGTTTTTTAGTTACCATAATTATTTCCAAGTTTGAAGGTAAGAGGACCTCATCCAGAAAGTCAGGCCTTGCCACCTGCTGCACTGTAATTTTCCGGAAAAAGTTCGCGTTCCACGAGTTCGATAAGAATATGGATGATCTTGATGTGCAGCTCTTGCGTCCGGTCCGCATAGGCTCCTCCGGGACAGCAGATGCAGACATCGCACATCTCCTGAAGCGGCGCGCCCGCGGCGCCCGTCAAGCCGATCACCTGTATCCCGAGTTGACGTGCTGCCTGGGCAGCAAGCAGGATAGACTGGCTCTTTCCGCTCGTGCTAATAGCGAGCAGAACGTCACCACGGCGGCCATGCGCCTCGATATATCTTGCGAACACCTGATCGTACCCAAAATCATTTGCGACACAGGTGAGATGGGTTGGATCACTGATAGCAATGGCGGCAATGCCAGGACGATTCCGGCGAAATCTTCCTGTAAATTCTTCAGCGAAATGCATCGCGTCGCACATCGAGCCGCCGTTGCCACAGGAGAAGGCTTTCCCAGCGTTACGGAACGTTGACACCAAGACGCTGGCAGCATCTACAACAAGCTCGAGGTTACGATCATCATGCAAAAACCGGTTGAGTGCCAACTGAGCCTCGACAAGGCTGTTCCGAACATGTTCGATCATGTTTATCCCATGGGTTCGAATTGAAGGTGATTCGCTGCACAATGGGCTGCATGTGCGCGATAGCGTGGCTACGATATTTTGATGGGCTGCAGCGACTTCACGAGGTCATCCATCGTCTTGAGTTGCGAAAGAAAAGCCTCCAGCACGTTGAGTGGCAATGCGCTCGGTCCGTCGCATTTTGCACTGCTCGGGTCAGGATGCGCTTCCACGAAAATGCCACCCAAGCCGACTGCAACGCCAGCACGGGCAAGTTCGACGATCTGCGATCGTCTTCCGCCCGAGGTCGAACTCATGGGATCGCGTTGCTGAAGCGAGTGTGTCACATCAAAAATGACTGGCACGCCGGGACAGGCCTTTTTCATCACGCCGAAGCCCAATATATCCACGACCAAGTTGTCATAGCCAAAACAGGTGCCCCGGTCGCACAAGATGAGCTGATCGTTTCCCGCCTCTTTGAATTTTTCGACGATAAAGGAGGTCTGCATCGGGCTCAGAAACTGCGGCTTCTTGATATTGATAACGCGGCCCGTTTTCGCCATTGCAAGGACCATGTCCGTTTGCCTGGCTAAAAATGCAGGCAACTGGAGCACGTCTACCGTTTCTGCAACGACACTTGCTTGCCAAGGTTCATGAATGTCGGTCAGGACTGGCACGCCGAACGTCGACTTCACCTTTTCCAGCATCCGCATGCCTTCTTCAAGACCAGGCCCGCGGAATGAATGGATGGAAGAACGATTGGCTTTGTCGAAGCTGGCTTTAAATACGTAAGGGATCGCCAGCTTGCTGGTGATTTGAACAAACTCCTCGCAAGTGCGAAGGGCCAGTTCTTGCGATTCAAGTACGTTGATTCCGCCGAACACTACTAGCGGGGCATCGTTTCCAACATGGACGCGTTCAGTGATTTTCGTCATTGATATCATGAAATAGGTTCCAGGCCTGACTTCCAATAGCGAGATTGGCTTACCCGTTATGAAAATCCCTACTCGCTCATGATAGCGCTGGCGGTAGAATTGAACCGCGCAATAGAAGGTTCCGGCCGACGCGGGGCATCATCGTGGTATCAGCCCTCAGGGACACTTCAAGCGCTCAAAAGCATGCTGGCCCGATATCGTAGTAGCAAGCATCATGGCGTTGCTTAGCCTTTCGGCAGCACACGACCTCATCGGTCGAACCCACTCGGAAATGCGCAGTCCGCGAACGTCGCTGTATTGATAACATGCACCGCTGGTGCAGCTAACTGTTCCGGTGCCTGCTAATGTTGACTGAAGCGTGGACGTTTCCGACTCGAAACCAACAGAGTGCTTGACCTTCCCATAACGGGAAGGTTTATGCTGGTCTGGATTGCTGGACGTCCGTCGCTCCCAAGATTCACGTGCTGTTAAGCGATAGACGCGCTCTTAAAACACCGCATCATGCCAGGTCTTGACACTGGCTCCGACGCGCTGCCACAATCCTTGTTAAAACGTCTAATGCTATGAAACCGTCCCGTTCAACCCGCTTCGTTGCCGCCGTGATTGCCGTGATCAGCTTGCTGTTCACCCAATTGGCTCTGGCTTCGTACGTCTGCCCTGGCGAAACCATGCCGGAACGCATGACGATGGCGGCAGTCGACAACGGGATGGCTAACATGGATCACTGCACCGGCATGGATAAAGCCCAGCCGAGCTTGTGTCACGCGCACGGCCATTCTGATCCGCAGTCGCTCAACAAGCCTGACTTGCCCTCGGTGCTACCGTTCCTTGTGATCGCGCCGGTTCTGTCGGTGGTCTTGCTCGATCACGGCGTAGCACCTCCAGACGTTTTCACCACGATTCCATCGCTATCGCACGCGACCGAGCCGGCGATAGCGGTCCGGCACTGCTGCTTCCGCATCTGACATTTCCACATGCTTGATTCGCCGCGTGCGCACCTGCGCACGCGATGTATTTCAACGCTTGTGGAGATCGCATGTCCTTCTTGTTTTCCGCGCGCCGTCACGTGCGCGTCCCCCTGTTTTCGCTGACAGGATGCGTGGCCGTATTGGTCACGTCCCTGACGCTGGCGGCGCCCGCCCTAGCCGCCGATGCCTTGACCCTGGCCGAGGCGCAGCGTCTCGCCGTTGAACGCTCCCGGCAGATTACTGCCCAGGATGCCGCCGTGACCGCATCCCGTGAGATGGCAGTGGCAGCCGGCCAGTTGCCCGATCCGGTGCTCAAGATCGGTGTCGACAACCTGCCGGTGAGCGGCCCCGATCGTGGAAGTCTCACTGCGGATTTCATGACAATGCGGCGCATCGGCGTGACGCAGGAAATCACGCGCTCCGACAAGCGCGCGTTTCGAGCCGAACGGTACCAGCGCGAAGCGGACAAGGAACTGGCCGAGAAAGACAAGACGACCGCCGACGTCGAACGCGACACGGCCATCGCTTGGCTCGACCGCTACTATGCCGAAGCAATGGCATCCGTAATTGCCTCGCAGCGCGACCAGGCGAAGCGTGAGCGGGAGGCCGCCGACGCCGCTTACCGGGCCGGACGCGGTAGCCAGGCCGACGTGCTGTCTGCCAGGGCTGCACTTGCCCAGTTCGACGACCACGTGGACGACGCCGCGCGCCGGGTGCGCGGCGCGAAGATCACGCTTGCACGGTGGATCGGCGACGCTGCTGACCAGCCGCTGTCCGGCCAACCGGCGATCGACACCATCCGGCTCGACCCGGCCTCGCTTGATACCCAGCTTGCCCATCACCCCGAGATCGCCGTCCTCAACAAGCAGGCCGATGTCGCTGCGACCGAGGTGAAGCTGGCCGAGGCCAACAAGAAATCCGACTGGACCGTAGAGGTGGGCTATGCGCAGCGCGGCCAGGGCTATTCCAACATGATCTCGTTCGGCGTCTCGGTCCCGCTGCAGTGGGACCAGAAGAACCGGCAAGACCGCGAACTGGCGGCCAAGCTTGCCATTGCCGACCAGGCTCGTGCTGAACGCGACGAGATGTTGCGGGCGCATACGGCTGAAACGCGCGTCATGGTGGCCGAGTGGCAGACCAATCGCGAACGGTTGGCACGATATTCCCGGGAACTCATCCCACTGTCGCAGGAGCGCAGTGCGGCCACCTTGGCTGCCTACCGTGGCGGCAAGGCGACGCTTGCCGAGGTTCTGGCCGCGCGGCGCGGCGAACTCGACGTACGCCTCTCCGGATTACAGCTCGAAGCCGACGCCGCCAGGCTGTGGGCACAACTGAACTTCCTTTTTCCCACTTCGCACAGCGCGATGCCGATGGCCTCCGCCATCTCCAGGAACACGAAATGATCAAGAAAAAGAACCTCGTCCTCGCGCTGGCCGCAGCCGGTATCCTGATCGCCGCCGGCGGTGGCCTGTACTGGGCCGGCATGCAGCATGGCGTGCACGCCGCCATGCCGGTAACGGGCGGCAGCGGCGCGTCCGCGAGCAGCGACAAGATCGATCCTGCGACCGGTAGAAAAGTGCTGTACTGGCACGACCCAATGGTGCCCGGCCAGAAATTCGACAAGCCGGGCAAGTCGCCCTTCATGGACATGCAGCTCGTGCCGGTGTATGCCGACGAAGCCGGCGACGACGGCAAAGTCGCAATCAGCCCGCGTGTGCAGCAGAACCTCGGCATCCGGACGGCCGAGGTGAAGGAAGGCAGCCTTGCCACTGCGCTTGAATCGGTGGGCAGCGTGGCCTGGAACGAGCGGGATCTCTACCTCGTGCAAGCCCGTGCCAACGGGTATGTCGAGCGCCTCCACGTACGTGCGCCGCTTGATCGGGTTCGCAAAGGCCAGGCGCTGGCCGATATCTACGTTCCAGACTGGGTGGCGGCACAAGAGGATTACCTGGCCGCGCGCCGGATGTCGGCGGATCTGGCCGGCGCGGCACGCCAGCGCATGCGCCTGGCCGGCATGACCGAGGAGCAGATCCACCAAATAGAGAAAAGTGGCAAGGTTCATCCGCGTTTGACGATCACGTCGCCAGTGTCGGGTGTGGTGGCCGAGCTTTCCGTGCGCGAGGGCATGACCATCATGTCCGGTGCGCCGCTGTACCGCATCAATGGCCTGTCCACCGTCTGGGTGAATGCCGAGATTCCTGAAGCGGCAGCCGCCCAGGTACGTCCTGGCAGCACCGTCGAGGTACGCGCCGCCGCCTGGCCGGGTATGACGTTCCAGGGAAAAGTCGGCGCGATCCTGCCTGAAATCAGTCCGACCACGCGCACCTTGAAGGCGCGCATCGAGCTGGCCAACCCGCAAGGCCGGCTCGTGCCCGGCATGTTCGCGACCGTCAGCCTGACGCCGGCCGCGCGCAAGGCCGTCTTGCTGGTGCCAAGCGAGGCCGTGATCCAGACCGGCACGCGCAGCGTCGTGTTCGTTGCGAGCGAGGATGGGAAGTTCGCTCCGGTCGAGGTGAAGACCGGGGGCGAGGCCAATGGCCTGACCGAGATCCGCAGTGGCCTGTCGTCCGGCCAGAAGGTCGTCGCGTCCGGGCAGTTCCTGGTCGACTCGGAAGCCAGCCTCAAAGGCACGATCGCACGCATGGGCGAGGCGGGTGCCGCCAACGTCGCCAAACCGGCGGCTGCTCCGACGCACCACGGCCGCGGCCGCGTCGAGAAGATCGATCCCGACAGTATCACCCTGTCGCACGAGGCGATCCCGACGCTGCAATGGGGCCCGATGACGATGCCGTTCAAACTGCCGCCGGGTGGTTTGCCGCGCGATATCGCAGTCGGCAACCAGGTCACGTTCGAGATCCGCCAGACCCCGGAGGGCGACTACCAGATCGTGACGATTACGCCGGCCAACAAGCAAACCGGTAGCGGAGACGGCAAATGATCGCCAAACTGATCCGCTGGTCCATCGTCAACCGTTTCCTGGTCTTGCTGGCCACTGTCGGCCTGACAGCGTGGGGCGTGTGGGCTTTGTCGAGGACGCCGCTCGACGCCATCCCCGACTTGTCGGATACACAGGTGATCATCCGCACCACCTACCCGGGCCAGGCGCCACAGATCGTCGAGAACCAGGTCACGTATCCCCTGACGACGACCATGCTGTCCGTGCCGGGCGCGAAGACGGTACGCGGCTATTCCTTTTTCGGCGACTCGTTCGTCTACATTCTGTTCGACGACGGCACCGATCCCTACTGGGCACGTTCGCGGGTGCTCGAATACCTCAACCAGGTGCAGTCGCGCCTGCCGCCGCAAGCGAAACCATCGCTCGGGCCGGACGCCACCGGGGTAGGCTGGGTGTACGAATACGCACTCGTTGACAAGAGCGGCAAGCTCGACCTG
Organism: Massilia sp. PDC64; assembly: GCF_900101265.1. Classification (GTDB taxonomy): domain Bacteria; phylum Pseudomonadota; class Gammaproteobacteria; order Burkholderiales; family Burkholderiaceae_D; genus Telluria. The sequence goes on along the minus strand of NZ_FMZS01000009.1, from coordinate 342,694 downwards.
TCGCAGTTGCGCGCGCTGCAGGACTGGTTCCTCAAATACGAACTGAAGACGGTGCCGAACGTGTCTGAAGTCGCCAGCATCGGCGGCATGGTCAAGCAGTACCAGATCCAGCTTGATCCTGAAAAGATGCGCGCCTTTAATATTTCGCACGCCAGAATCATCGACGCCGTACAGAAGGCGAACCAGGAGACCGGTGGCTCGGTACTGGAACTGGGCGAAGCCGAATACATGGTGCGCGCGTCCGGCTATCTGCAATCGCTCGACGATTTTCGCAAGATTCCCCTTACGACCAGCGAGGCTGGCGTGCCGGTACGGCTCGGTGACGTCGCCCGAATCCAGATCGGCCCGGAGATGCGACGTGGCATCGCGGAACTGAATGGCGAAGGCGAAGTGGCGGGTGGCGTGATCGTCATGCGCTCCGGAAAAAACGCGCTCGAGACGATCGACGCGGTCAAGGCCAAGCTCGAGAAGCTCAAGTCGAGCCTGCCGCCGGGTGTCGAGATCGTGCCGACCTATGACCGGTCGAGCCTCATCAAGCGTGCCGTCGCCAACCTCGAACACAAGCTGATCGAGGAATTCATCGTCGTCGCACTGGTCTGCGCGATCTTCCTGTTCCACATGCGGTCGGCGCTGGTGGCGATCGTGTCACTGCCGATCGGCATCCTCGCGTCCTACCTCGTCATGTACTACCAGGGCGTGAATGCGAACATCATGTCGCTCGGCGGGATTGCGATCGCGATCGGCGCAATGGTCGATGCGGCCGTGGTCATGATCGAGAATGCGCACAAGCATATCGAAGCGTGGAACCATGCCCATCCCGGCAAAAAGCTCGCCGGCGACGACCACTGGCATGTGATCGGCGATGCGGCCGCCGAAGTCGGTCCAGCCTTGTTCTTCTCGCTGCTGATCATCGTGCTGTCGTTTGTGCCGGTGTTCACGCTCGAAGCGCAGGAAGGCAAGCTGTTCGCGCCGCTGGCGTTCACCAAGACGTATGCGATGGCCGCTGCCGCAGGCCTGGCAGTGACGCTGATTCCGGTGTTGATGGGCTACCTGATCCGCGGCCGCATCCCGGACGAGCAGAGCAATCCGCTCAACCGCGGCCTGATCCGGCTTTATCGCCCGCTGCTCGAACGCGTCTTGCGACGTCCGAAGACCGTCCTCGTTGTCGCGGGCCTGATCGCCGCCGCGACTGTCTGGCCGCTGTCGCGCCTGGGCGGCGAGTTCATGCCGGCGCTCGACGAAGGCGACCTGCTGTACATGCCCTCGGCCCTGCCAGGTCTCGGGATCGGCAAGGCGGCCGAACTCTTGCAGCAGACCGATCGCCTGATCAAGACCGTTCCCGAAGTGCAGAGCGTATTCGGCAAGGCCGGCCGCGCGGAATCGGCCACCGATCCGGCGCCGCTGGAAATGTTTGAGACCACGATCCAGTTCAAGCCGCGCGACCAATGGCGCGCCGGGATGACGCCTGACAAGCTGGTCGAGGAACTGGACCGCATCGTCAAGGTCCCAGGCCTGTCGAATGTCTGGGTTCCGCCCATCCGCAACCGCATCGACATGCTTGCCACCGGCATCAAGAGTCCGGTCGGCGTCAAGGTCGCCGGCACCGATTTGAAGGTCATCGACCGCATCACCGGTGACATCGAGCGTGCCGTGAAAAAAGTGCCAGGCGTGTCATCGGCACTGGCCGAGCGCCTGAACGGCGGGCGCTACGTCGACGTGAAGATCGACCGGGAGACCGCCGCGCGCTACGGCCTGAACATCGCCGACGTGCAAAGCGTCGTGTCGGCCGCGATTGGCGGCGACAACATCGGCGAGACGGTCGAGGGGCTGCAGCGTTTTCCGATCAGCATCCGATACCCGCGCGAGGTGCGCGACTCGGTCGAGAAGCTGCGCGAGCTGCCCGTCCTAACCGAACGTGGCGCGCAGATCCGGCTTGGGGATGTAGCGGCAATCCGCATCGAGGATGGACCGCCCATGCTGAAGAGCGAGAACGCGCGCCTGTCGGGCTGGGTCTACGTCGACATTCGCGGCCGGGACCTCAGCTCCGCAGTGCGCGATATGCAGCAGGTCGTCGCCAGCGAAGTCAAGCTGCCGCCTGGCTATTCGGTATCGTGGTCTGGCCAGTTCGAGTACCTGGAGCGCGCGACGGCGAAGCTGAAGGTCGTGGTCCCGGTCACGCTGGCGATCATCTTCGTACTGCTCTATTTCACTTTCGAGCGCTTCGACGAAGCCGCCCTCATCATGGCCACCCTGCCGTTCGCTCTGGCCGGCGGCGTGTGGCTGCTGTGGCTCCTCGGGCACAACCTGTCGGTGCCAAGCGGCGTCGGCTTCATTGCGCTGGCCGGCGTGGCGGCCGAATTCGGCGTGATCATGCTGCTGTACCTGAAGCAAGCCTGGGAGGCACGCGTCGGGGCCGGGCGCGACAGCGAAGCCGACCTGGTCGACGCGATCCGCGAAGGCGCCGTCCTGCGCGTGCGGCCGAAGGCGATGACGGTCGCAGTCATCGTCACGGGTCTCGTGCCGATCATGATCGGCGCCGGGACCGGTTCCGAAGTCATGCAGCGCATCGCTGCGCCAATGGTCGGCGGCATGGTGACGGCGCCGCTGCTGTCGATGTTCGTCGTGCCCGCGGCCTTTCTGCTGCTGCGTCGCCGCCAAGTGCGGCGCATGCACGCGCTGCGCCGGGTACCCGCAACCGGGGAGCGAACTATTCATGCGAAATAGCACGGCAGGCATGCGGCGTCAGCGCCTCAGCGCCTCTGAATACCCCCACCTCAACTGAGATATGAAAGGAAATATGATGAAACATCACATCACGATCGCCACGATGCTCGCCCTTGCCGTGTCTGGCTTGGGCGCTGCGCAGGCGCAGCCGAATCAAACCGGCATGAACGCGACTTCGTGCCAGGACATGATGAAAGGCATGAACATGCAGGGCATGGACATGAAGAACATGGATGCCAAGTCGTGTCAGGACATGATGAAGGGCATGGACATGCACCAGGCGAACAAGGGGAGCAAAGCGGCCCGCCATGAGGCCGTCGGCACGGTGAAATCCGTCGACCCGGCTGCGGGGACTGTGACGCTCGCGCATGGTCCGGTCAAGAGCCTGAACTGGCCGGCCATGACGATGGGCTTTACGGTCAAGGACAAGGCCCTGTTCGACAAGCTTTCGGTCGGCAAGAAAGTCGACGTCGAGATCGTGCAGCAAGACGGCAACTACGTCATCACGGCCGTGAAGTAAGCGCTGCAGGCACGACGGATGAATCATATGCGGCATCGTCCGTCGCGCATAGCCAGATCACAACGAGGAGGTCGAGCAAGTCCGTGGAAATCGCTCATCTACTTCATCGCGAGGTAATGCGCTCAGCGCCCAATTGTTCCCGTTTTCCCTATCCACCCCTATCTTACCTTCGGCCGGTTCGACGAGGCTGCATTGATCATGGCGACCCTGCCGTTTGCGCTGGCCGGGGTTTCGGCCGAGTTTGGCGTGATCATACTGCTGTACCTGGAGCATGCCTGGGAAGTCCGGCTCGCTGCCGGCAAATCCAGCGAGGCCGACTTGGTCGATGCGATCCGCGAGGGCGCTGTCCTGCGCGTGAGGCCGAACGCGATGACGGTCGCCGTGATCGTCGCCGGTCTGGTGCCGGCAATGATCGGTTCCGGGACACGGTCGGCGATCACGCAGCGCATCGCGGCGCCGATGGTGGGCGGATGATTACGGCGCCGCTGCTTTCAATGTTCGTAGTGCCGGTGGTGTACCTGCTGTTGTGGCGCCGCGGCCTACGAGGACGTACCGCCTCGGCAGCACTATTGCGGAGCGATCGACTTGATCGCGAACGTCCTCGTGTGTCAGGCGGGAGCCCGGCCTCGCGCAATCTTCCGCAAGACGTGCAAGTCGCTGCCAAACATGCAGAGGGCTTCACAGTGTTGGTCGAGCAGGCCGAACGGGATGTACAAGACAGGCACATCGCCAGCTTCCTGTTTGAAAGAAGGGCGGCTGAGCTGGGCGATCACTTCCTGTTCGCGGCTATCCGGTGCCACGATGAAGTAATGGCACGCCTGTTCCGGCAAGGACTGCGCCAGGTCCTTCATCCTCAGGATGCCCGAATAGATCGACGTGCTCTTTTCGATTTCGAAGGCGCAAACGATGTGCTTGCCGTCTTCGCTCAGCCACAGCACGTCGATCAGTCCGATCGTATTCATGACTTCATCCTGGGCGCCGATGTCTGGCAGCTTGTCGGTCGTCGCCAGGGCGAAAGCCTCGCCCGCAAAAGAACGGTGCCGGTCGTTACGAGCGACGTGAACGCGATACTTCAGTGCGCGGCCAAGGCGGATCAGCAGATGCTGCATGCGGGTGTGTTCCGATGCGCCCGCCTCGTCCGCCAGTACCTGTTCGTGGCGGCGCTTGTTTGCCTTGGCAGACTTTTCCTGAAGCGCAGCCAGGGTGGCGTCGGCATTGCCGGCCGTGGCGATGCGGCCCGTGCCAATCTCGAACAGGAGCCCGGCAAACGCACCGAGATCCTTTGACAGAAGTGTCCTATGCTGAATGTTGGCCTGGACGATCGCTTCGCGCATCGCCAGGTAGCTGTGCCAGCAGCCCAGCTTGAGCTTGGTCCCAAACAGCGCGTTGAACCCGTTGATGATCGCGGTGTTAAAAGGCGGCACCAGAGTAGGGTGGAGAAAGTAAAGAATCGTCGCGGCCGCTGGGCCAAGTCCTTTGATGCTCGCTTCGGCGAGTTTGCTCATCTCGGTCAGCAGTTGCTCTTCACGGGTAGCATTCAGGCAGGCCGACAGGAAGCTGCCGAACTTGCGCTGGTTCGCTTCGTTCTCGTAGATGTCAGGAATACGCAGCTTCGGCTTCCAGTAGAAAGGATGCGCGGCGCCTTCGAACATCTGCTTCTGCTCGGTGATCGCGTACAGAACGTCCTCGAGCGGCGAACCCCGGAAATCATTGCCGAAGCTGCCCTTTGAGATCGCATCGACGGTGTCGGCCACGCCGCGCCGGATCGATCGAAAAGCTTTCATGCGATCGTCGCTGCCGATAAACCAGGTGTTGTAGACCGACTCGCCGTCCTGCTTGTACTGGTGAATCAGGTCGGCCAGGCCAGCGCTGGGAAGGACGGGTGATGGAGAGTTCATAGGCCACAGATGTCTTTATGGAAAGACAAGTGTAGCTTCCTCTTCTGTTGGAGGCAATTCCCGGATCGCTGGCGTGAATGCTTGCCAACGAAATTAGCGCAAACAGGGCTTGACCTTCCAATAGTGGGAAGGTCTAGAGTACGCTTAGATTCGTCAAACAGGAGGTACGCTATGTACACGCTTGAGGTAGAAAAGATGTCTTGCGGCGGTTGCGCCGCCCGGGTGACCCGTGCCGTGCAGGCCCTGGATCCGCACGCAAAAGTCGAGGTGCTGTTGAAAGATCGTCTGGTCCGTGTCGAGAGCACACAAGCCCCGGCTGCAGTTGCCGATGCGGTTTCCGCTGCCGGATATCCGGCCAGCGAAGCCGGGGCGATCTGAGTCAAGCCTGTGCCGGAGACGTACCGGCACAGACCAACTTCGCGCTTGACCAATCGAGGCGACATGTCGACCGGAGGCCGGGCGTGCGAAATGGACACGAACTGCCATTCAGAGATCAGGAGGGGATTTCGATATGAACGACCTGTCGCATCACGATCACGACGGCCACGAGCATCATCACGACCACGGATCTGGTCACGGCGCACACGGGACCGGTGACAAGCCATTCACCGATCCAGTCTGTGGTATGAAAGTCGGTGCCGATCCCGCCAGGGAGATCCCGTACGAGGGCGCGACTTATCACTTCTGCAGTACGAAGTGCATGGACAAGTTCCGGGCCGCGCCCCGGCAGTACGTCAGCGGCACCAAGCCTGAGCCCACGCCACCAGCGCTAGAGGGCTCCATCTACACCTGCCCGATGCATCCCCAGATCCGTCAAACGCAGCCCGGCAACTGCCCGATTTGCGGTATGGCGCTCGAGCCCATGATGCCCTCGCTAGACGACGAGGAAAACCCGGAGCTGGTGGATTTCAAACACCGCTTCTGGTGGACCTTGCCGTTGACCGTCATCGTGACCGTGCTTGCGATGGGCGGCCATCGCATCTTCGCGGCGGATCTGCCGGGGCAAAGCTGGATCGAGTTCGTCCTGAGTACGCCGGTCGTGCTGTGGGCCGGGTGGCCGTTCTTCGTGCGTGGGGTGCAATCGGTCAGGAATCGCAGCCCCAATATGTGGACGCTGATTAGCCTAGGCGTCACTGCGGCTTATGGCTACAGCGTGGTCGCGACCATCGCCCCTGGGCTGTTCCCGCAAACCTTCGCCATGCACGGCCGCATCGGGGTGTATTACGAGGCGGCCGCGGTCATCATTTCGCTGACGTTGTTGGGCCAGATCCTGGAGCTGCGTGCGCGGTCACAGACGTCTGCTGCGATCAAGTCCTTGCTGGGCCTAGCGCCTAAGACGGCGCGTCGCATCAATCCCGATGGTACTGAAGAAGATGTCCCGCTGACCCATGTCCACGTCGGCGATGCGCTGCGCGTGCGTCCCGGCGAGAAGGTGCCGGTCGACGGGGTCGTGCTGGAAGGGGAAAGCGCGGTCGATGAATCCATGCTGACTGGCGAGCCGGTGCCCGTGACTAAGCGCCCGGGCGACAAGGTGATCGGCGCCACCATCAATTCCAGCGGCAGCCTGATCGTGCGTTCGGAGAAAGTGGGAGCGCAGACCATGCTGTCGCAGATCGTGCAGATGGTCGCCCAGGCACAGCGCTCGCGCGCGCCCATGCAACGCCTGGCCGACGTGGTGGCCGGATATTTCGTGACGATCGTGGTTGCGATCGCCTTGCTGACCCTGCTGGGCTGGGGCTTCCTCGGGCCGGAGCCAAGCTGGGTGTACGGCTTCGTCAATGCCGTCTCGGTACTGATCATTGCCTGCCCATGCGCGCTCGGGCTGGCGACGCCGATGTCCATCATGGCCGCCACCGGCCGCGGCGCCACGCAGGGTATCCTGTTCCGTGATGCGGCCGCCATCGAGGGCATGCGCAAGATCGATACGCTCATCGTCGACAAGACCGGCACGCTCACCGAGGGCAAGCCTGCGTTTCATTCGGCCGCGCCCGCACCCGGTGGCAACGAGCAGGAGGTGTTGCGGATTGCTGCCAGCATCGACCAGGGCAGCGAGCACCCGCTGGCCCACGCGATCGTCGCCAAGGCGCGCAACCGTGGCCTGGCGCTGGCCAAGCCGGAGAGCTTCGAGTCGTCCAGTGGCATCGGCGTGCGTGGAGTTGTCGAAGGCAAGCGTATCGCCCTCGGCAATACTGCGCTGATGGACATCGAAAAGGTCGACTGGGCGCCGCTCGCAGCCCAGGCGGAAAGCTTGCGCCTCGAAGGCGCGAGCGTCATGTTCCTGGCCGCCGACGGTCGGCTCCTGGGGCTTGTCGCGGTCTCCGATCCGGTCAAGCAGACGACCCCCGAAGCGCTGGCGACACTGAGGGCGGCCGGGATCACGGTCGTGATGGCCACCGGCGACGGCCTCACCACGGCGAAATCGGTCGGCGCAAAACTCGGCATCGCGGACGTCTATGGCGAGGTAAAGCCGCAGGACAAGCTGGCATTGGTGGAGCGCTTGCAGGCCCAGGGGAAGACGGTCGCGATGGCCGGTGACGGCATTAACGACTCCCCGGCGCTGGCCAAGGCCAATGTCGGCATCGCGATGGGCACCGGCACCGACGTCGCCATCAACTCGGCCCACGTCACGCTGGTCAAGGGCGACCTGCGCGGGATTGCGCGGGCACGACTGCTGTCGCTGGAGACGGTACGCAACATGCACCAGAACCTGGCTTTTGCATTTGTCTACAACTCGCTCGGGATCCCTCTGGCTGCAGGCCTTCTGTATCCTCTCACCGGCCATCTGCTGTCGCCGATGATTGCGGCGCTGGCAATGAGTCTGAGCTCGGTATCCGTCATCAGCAACGCACTTCGCCTGCGCGGCACAACGAAGTAAAACAGGCTAGAGGCTGGATTTGCTGGACAGCCGACGGATTCGGTCGGCTGTCCAGCGTCAGTCAGCGCCAGTTACCCGGACACCTTACATCTGTTCGCCCGGCGGCGACGTCGATGCCAGCCAGGCCGCCAGAACGATGACCGCCAGCAGTACAACAGCTTCTATCCAAAGAACACGCTTGAAACGCGCCGGGAAAACCTCCGCTTCGGCATCACCTGCGGACTCACGTGCGAACCAGGAAGGCATCACGAAAAAGCGGTTGAACCCACCCAGCGCCGCGGCGACACCCACCAGCAGGATCTTGGCTAACAAAGTATTGCCGTAGGGGTTTCCGATCAGGTTCGCCCATCCGCCGAGGCTGCGCCAGGCCGCATAGATGCCGGTGACGAAAATGCCGGTCAGGGCAACGGTTGCCGAACTCGAGAGTGACTCGACGTAAGCTGCCCTGGCGCGCCGGTCGGACGAGGCCATGCTCCCGGACGCTTTCAGAGTGATCGCACCGGCAACCATCACTTCGCCGACCCACAGGCTGATGAGGCCCAGGTGCACCCAATCCGCCAGCAGTCGGACGCTGACGTCGCCGTCGCTTGATGCATGGCTGCCCATGCTTCGCGTGTACCAGAACACAGCCAGCCCCGGTAGGGTCAGCAGCGCCGGACCTGGGCTGCTATCGGTTTGGATGAAGGCGCCGACAGCGGCAACCGCCAGTCCAGCGATCCCGATGCTGAACGCGAATCCTAGGTGCGAAGAAGTCACCATTGACCAGGTAGCGCTTGCCGCCTCGGTGACCGGCACCTCGGCCATCGCCGCGGACTCGAGCCACAGCCATGCAACGTCGGCGACCAGCGCGACCGCTGCAGCGATGATCGCGGCCTTCAGGACGGGCTGGCGACGCGCTACCGCCCAGCTGGAGGCGTCCCGACCAAGCCATAGTCGGGAAACGCTCGCACCCATGAGCACGGCCACCGCCAGGTTCAGCAGCGTGGTCACGAGTCGCTGGGCGGTTTGCAGGTCAAGCCCCATCACTTGACCGTGAACGGGACTTCACCCTTCGTTTTGTGGCTGTCGTGGGTCATCGCCGACCACCGGATGCGATACTCGCCAGCGGCCAGCGACGGCAGCTCGGCCGTCATGACAGTAGGATCCGCTTTGTCGACGGCGGTGCCGGTGACTGGAATCTCCTTATTTTCGGCACCCACGACCGTGATCTTACTGAATGCAGGCTCCAGGGCTTCGTTGAACTTGAGGCGGACCTGTTTCGGTGCGCTGCCGAGCGTGCTGCCCGCCTGCGGGTCGGATGATTGCAGCTTCGCGTGCGCGAAAGCGGACGAGGTCACGACACTGGCAAGGGCAAAAGTGGTTACGGCCAGAATGCGTTTAATGGACATGTTTATTCCTTGGTAGGGTTGATAAAGTCAGGGTGAGGAGGATGCTGTTCCTGGTCCGCCGTCTGGCGGATAAGGACGCCGAAAGCGTTATATGGACGCTTCCAGTTTGGTGATGGTGAAGGTGTCGTTGATACGCTCAACCCGGAACCGAACATGGTCACCAACTTTCACCTGGTCGAGCATGGCCGGGTTCTGCACCTTGAACGCCATGGTCATGCCGGGCATGCCAAGGTTCGTCAGGGGGCCGTGCTTGATCGTCAGCTTGCCGGTGTCCTTGTCGACCTTCTTGATTTCGCCCTCCGACAGCGCGTTCGTGTCTTCCTGGGAAGTGGCAGCCATGGCGCTGTGCTGGTCATGGTCGTGCATCGGCATTTGCATCTGCATCTGCGCGGACGCATCCGCCGCTGCCAGCGCAAGACCGGCGGATACGAAGAGGGTGCCAAACAGAGAAGAAAAACGGATCATTTGAAGCTCCAAAAAGTCAAATACTAAAGCGTGGACGCACTGCGGCCGTGTGGCCGATTGCGGTCCATTTCAGTTACGAGTAAGAAGGCAAGACGCGCTGAAAAGCGGGTGGGCATGGCATGCCCAAGCATGTCCGTACCAGAGCACGGACGAAGCAATTCAGCGGTGCGGATGATCAGGCGCTGGGAGGGCGCTCTGGATGGGCAAGGTCGACCGACGTCAGGGTGCGCTGGTCGAAGGGAACGGTGATGGACTGGGATGCCGATACCGGCAGCACGGCAACGAACATCGGTGCCATCGGCACGCACGAGCCGCACGTCCCGCAGGTAGCGCACTTGCCGGCATGATGATGTGCAGCCGGGTGATGATCGGTCTGGATACCTGGTCCGGCATGCTCGTCATAGGCACGAACGGCCGAGGGGACGTCGTCATTAGCCATCGCATCATGGTCGTGATCAATTTGCGCAGCCGCCGTTGGCGGCACGCAGCAAGATACCGTTGCAGCAGCAAAGCCTTGAAGCGGCAGCGTCAGCAACGTCATCCAGATGATCAGGGCTTTAAGGATGGCTTTCACATCGTGATTCTAGCATACGCAGAAATATCGGCAATCCCGTCGTCGCCCACAGATATTGCGCTGCCGAATCGTGCAAGTCTGTCATATTTATACGTGCTAGATTGCTTATATGCGCTCTTTGATTCGAACACTCATGCTATGGATATTGATCGTGTCGTTGCCCATGCAGGGCATCGCCGGCGCGATGGTATTGCCATGCACGATGGCGCATAGCTCGATGGCCAGTCTGAGCGCCGAGCCGATGGGCGATTGCGATGATCCCGATATGGAAATGCCGATGGCCCAGCCGCAGGCAGGGGAACATGTCATCGCCGACGTGGCCCATTATGGCTTGCCTTGCGACAAGAGCCCCTGCGAGAAGCATTCGTCCTGCCGGGCCTGTCTTGCCTGTCACGCGGGATCGACGGCCCCTCCGCCGGTTGCATTTGCCGGGTCTTCCGCGGCACATATCGCAAACTATCCCACTTCCCCAGTCTCCTCCTTCGAGGGATGGATTCCCTCGCGCATAGATCGACCACCACGTCGGTAATTCCCGCGCTGGCTGAAACGAACGCCTGTCCTCGCACAGGCCCGGTACGTCGCCGCCGCTCTGCGGACGGCGGGCAGCCAGCTATCCACTCCACCTCACTTTGACTCCAGCGCGGTAAGCCTAAGCTGGCCCGCCTCTGGGCGTGCTTATGGTTCCTCGCATGCGCCTGAGAGATCGAGAGCGGGGCGTTGACCCGAACGCGCTTGCGCAACCGGCATAGCCAATCGCTCAAACGGATGCCGGTGCGGACCGATCGTGACCAGTAAGGATTCGTCGCAACATCGAGGGAAGATTTTATGCATCACCGTGTTTTTTCGGAGCACACCGCCAACAGGCAGATGCGTCAGCAGGGCGCAGGGAGCGTCCCGACAACCGTCGGGGGCACGCTGGCGGTATCGGGCCTCATACTTGCGGCGTTTGCCCCTTCCGCGTTGGCTCAGGCAGAAGCCACGATGCACGCCCCATCTTCAGTCGGGGTCGACAAGCTACTCATCGTGTGGTTCGTACTGACTGGCCTGACCATCGCGTACCTCGCGTGGGACCTATTTACCCGAACGCCTGCCATGAAAGTCATGAAGTGGGGCTGGCTGCTGGTCGCTGTTTATACCGGCCCCGTCGCATTCATCGTCTACTGGTTGTCCTGCCGCGAGCCGGCACCGTGCACGCATGAGGAATTCGTGGCGCCACAATGGAAGCAGACTGTCGGTTCGACCATCCACTGCATGGCAGGAGACGCGACCGGCGTCATAGTCGCCGCGGCCATCACGAGCCTGCTGCATACGCCGATGTGGCTTGACTCGCTGGTTGAATATCTGGCCGGCTTTTTCTTCGGACTGTTTATTTTCCAGGCACTGTTCATGAAGGACATGCTGGGTGGTGGTTACTGGGGAGCCGTCCGTGCGACCGTACTGCCCGAATGGCTGTCGATGAACGGCGTGATGGCGGGGATGATTCCTACGATGGTGATCCTCATGTCGCACGACATGGCCGCGATGGACCCGACCTCCATTCGCTTCTGGGGAATCATGTCGCTCGCGACCCTGCTCGGCGCGATCCCGTCCTATCCGATCAACTGGTGGCTGGTCAGCAAAGGCTTGAAACATGGCATGGGCACCGAGCGAGTACTAGGCCGCGGTGGCGCACCTGTGCCAGAGCCGGCAATGGCCGATCGGGAAATGGCGCACGCCGGACATGCGCAACACAAGACGTCCGTGGACCACATGCAAATGGGCCATCGCATGGGTACGTCGAAGGGCGATACAGGCACGGCAGCCATGCACGGAAACGGTCGTGGGTCGGAACACCAGCCTCAAGTGGCTGCCAGGAGCAAAGTTATCGCGTCCATTTTGAGTTTGCTGGTGCTGTCCATCGGCATTCTGATCGCCGCTGTCTACGGGAATTTTTCCATGAGCGCTGGGAAAATGGCCGGTCAAGCATCAAGAGAACGTCCCATGGCTGGCATGGAAGTTCACATGCCGAGCGGGACGGCAACGACTTTGTCACATCATTAAAGGGGAAACTTCATGCAGCAATATGTTGTTGGGGAGCGCGCCGTGAACTACTGGCGACGGCGGATCCTGCAAGGCGCAGGTGCCGCCGCGGCGCTCGTCGGCATGGCACCGGCGAGACTGCTGGCTGCGGACCAGACGTCGCAACCGGCGCTGCGCGGCACAGAATTCAACCTGGAGATCGGGCCAACGCCGGTCAACTTTACCGGTACGGCCCAGGTGGCGACCGCCGTCAACGGCCAAGTGCCGGCGCCGATCCTGTATTGGCGCGAGGGCGACACGGTGACACTGCGCGTAACGAACCGGTTACCGGTGACGAGTTCGATCCACTGGCACGGCATCCTCGTGCCGGCGGAGATGGATGGGGTCCCAGGCATCAGCTTCGCAGGCATCCCGCCGGGCCAGACCTTCGTCTACCGCTTCGAGGTCAAGCAGAGCGGGACGTTCTGGTACCACAGCCATTCCGAGTTCCAGGAGCAAAGCGGCTTGTACGGTTCGATCGTGATCGAGCCCAAAAGCGGCGAGCGGGTCAAGGCCGACCGCGACTACGTGGTCATGCTGTCGGACTGGGTCGATGGCGACCCCGCCAAGGTCTTCGCCAAGCTCAAGAAGATGAGTGACTTCTTCAACATGAACCAGCCGACCGTTGGCCAGTTCGTGAGCGACGTCCGCAAGAACGGGCTGTCCGCCGCGCTCGACAAGCGCAAGATGTGGAACCAGATGCGCATGATGCCGACCGACTTCAGCGACGTAACGGCCAGCCGCAACCTGGGCGCGCGAGTCGCTTACCTGATCAATGGTGCGCCCTCAGACAAGAACTGGACTGCGCTGTTCCGTCCGGGCGAGAAGGTCAGGCTGCGCTTCATCAACGGCTCGGCGACAACCATTTTCGACGTGCGTATTCCCGGCCTGAAGATGACGGTCATCTCGGCGGACGGCCAGGATGTCGAGCCGGTGACGGTCGACGAGTTCAGGATTTCCGTGGCCGAGACCTACGACGTGCTGGTCGAGCCGGCGGCCGACGAAGCCTACACCATTTTCGCCCAATCGATCGGACGATCCGGCTTTGTCCGTGCGACGTTGGCGCCACGCATGGGCATGTCGGCGCCGGTGCCGCAGATCGACCCGCCCCAGTGGCTTGCCATGCAGGACATGATGGGCGCGATGGCAATGCCGGGGATGGGCGGCATGTCAGATATGGATCAGAAGCAGGGCATGGGGCAGATGCCAGGCATGGATCACGGCGCGGCCGCACAAGGGCAGGGAAAGGGCCAAGGGGATCATGACATGGGGTCAATGGAAGGCATGCACGAAATGCCAGGCATGTCCCATGGCGGGATGTCGATGGGGCAGATGGAGCACGGCCGCCACGAAGGCCATTCGATGCAAATGGCGCAGAGCATGCCGCCCAAGGTCACGCATGCGCGCACCGAATACGGCCCGGGCGTCGACATGCACGTCGACATGCCACGCACCAATCTTGACGACCCTGGCGTCAACCTGCGCAACAACGGGCGGCGAGTACTGACGTATGCGGACCTGCACACCATCGGCGGCCCGATCGACGACCGGCAACCGACGCGCGACATCGAGCTGCACCTGACCGGCAACATGGAGCGCTTCATGTGGTCCTTCGACGGCCAGAAGTTCTCCGAGTCCCAACCTGTCCACTTCAGGAAGGGGGAGCGGCTGCGCATCGTGCTGGTCAACGACACAATGATGAACCATCCGATCCACCTGCACGGCATGTGGAGCGAGCTCGAGTCGCCGACCGGCGAATTCCAGGTCCGCAAGCACACGATCAACGTACAGCCGGCCCAGCGGGTCACCTACCGTGTGACGGCCGACGCCCCCGGCCACTGGGCGTATCACTGCCACCTGCTGTACCACATGGAAGCAGGCATGTTCAGGGAGGTCGTCGTCTCATGAAAACCGCAACGTCGAAAAAAGCTGCAGCCGCCGCGCTGCTGGTCCTCGGCATGTCGGCCGGGACGCTGGCATCGGCCCAGGCAAGCGATCCTGCGAAGCCGAGCGGGACAGGGCAGACTTCCGGGACGAGCCAGTCCAATCCGATGGAGGGGATGGACCACTCGCGGATGGATCACTCTCAGATGGACCATTCGCAGATGAATGATGCGAACCGTGGCCAAATCCAGGCCCCCAAATCGTCACCGCCGCAGGCCGAACCCGGCAAAAGCAATGGCATGGCAGGCATGGATCAGGGCATGAAAATGGGGCCGATGCAGGGCGGCAGTCCGCCGCCGGATGCACGCGACCCGAACGCGTATGCTGAAGGCACCACTTTTGCCAACCTGCCCGGTAACGCGATGAACGACGACATGCGGTTCGGACGCATCCTCCTCGATAACTTCGAATACGCCAAGGGAGACGGCGAACACGGGCAAAACCTCGATGGCGAGGCTTGGTACGGGAACGACTACAACAAGGCCTGGTTCAAGGCCGAGGGCGAGCGGCGCGACGGACACCTGCAGACCCTGCGCACGGAAGCCTTGTGGGACCGTACCTTCGCAACCTACTGGAGCACCCAGCTCGGCGTGCGCCATGACACCGGTGGCGGCAATTCACGCAACTGGCTGGCCTTCGGTGTGCGTGGCCTCGCGCCGTACTGGTTCGACACCGAAGCGACTGCCTACTGGACTGGCGGACGGCTTGGTGCGCGTTTTAAAGTGCGCTACGAATTGCTGTTCACGCAGCGGCTGATCCTCGAGCCCGAAGTCGAGGGCAACCTGTACGCCGGGTCCGATCCGGCCAGGGGCCTGGGCAGTGGCTTGTCGGATCTCGGCCTCAGCCTGCGCCTGCGCTACGAAATCCGGCGCCAGTTCGCCCCCTATATCGGCGTGACCTGGGCACATAACTACGGCGGCACGGCCGACTATGCGCACGCGCGAGGGGAGCGCAACAAGACCACGCAGATCGTGGCAGGCGTGCGCATCTGGTACTGAACACGAAGCAGGCGGTCATGAGCCGTCTGCGCTATCCAAAGCGGAATCCTGAGAGGCATTCATCCACCTGTAAAGGAGAACATCATGCAACAACAGTTTGAATCGTGTATCGCCGCCTGCAACGCCTGCGCTGACGCCTGCGACATGTGTTCGACGGCCTGCCTGAAGGAAGACGACGTCAAGATGATGGCGCGCTGCATTGCGCTCGATATGGACTGCGCGCAGATTTGCCGCCTGGCCGCCGGATTCATGGCGAGGGGCAGCGAATTCGCGTCAGCGCTCTGCCAGCTGTGCGCCCAGGTGTGCCAGGCCTGCGGCGAGGAGTGCGGCAAGCACCAGGCGCAGCATTGCCAGGATTGCGCGGCCGCATGCCGACGCTGCGCTGAGGAGTGCCGGCGGATGGGGGGAGCCGCATCGGCCTGATGATCTGCAGCCGGCGCCGTAGTGCGAGACGCGCTTGGCGCTGGCACAACACAATTGGATAGGTTCGCAACAACAATGCCACCGCAGCGAGCGGTGCGGCGCATACGAAAGGAACCGCAACATGAAATCCAGAGTATCCACCACACGGAAGCTGCTTGCCGCATGCGCCGTGACGATGGCAACCTCGGCGGCACATGCGGACATCACGGTCTATACCGACCGGACCGCGTATCTCAATGCGGTGTTGGGCTCGGCCACCGACACCTTCGATGACCTGACGATGTCCGAGACCGCAGGCCCCTTGAGCCGCGTGGCCGGGGGCTATGCCTACCAGGCGAGCGCGGGGCCGAGCGAAGCGAGCTTTTATCCGTCCGGAAACGGCAGGGACATCTGGCTGAGCGGGACGATGGCGAGCGACGTGATCACGTTTAACGGATTCTCGCCCAACGTGTTTGGCTTCGGCGGCAACTTCTTCGGGACCGATTCGTTTGGCGCCTTCATGCCAGGCCGCACCGTTGTATTGAGCGCGGTCTCGGGGGCGGACATCGAGACGTACACGCTGTCGAACGCTTCACAGGACTCGTTCATCGCCTTCGTGTCGGACCATCCGCTCACATCGGTGTCCTTTCGCAACGTGGATAGCGACGGCACCGTGTACTGGGCGGCCGCCAACAACGTCGTGCTGGCGGTGCCAGAGCCGGCAGCATGGACGATGCTGCTGGGTGGACTCGGCATCACCGCACTGGCTCGCCGGCGCAGCCTTGCCTCGAACGATACGAAGACCATGGCTTGAACCTGCATCACACTTCAACAGGAGAGAAAGATGAACCGTATTGCCAATGATGTCATTCACCTGTCGGTGCCGGCTTCGCGCCGTCGCAACCTTGTCGCGCGTACGTTTGCCGGTCTGGCGCTGGTTGCCCTTGCGGGCTCGGCCTCTGCGGATGGCCCGGGCCGTGGTGCGACCGCGTCGTTCGAAAAGAACTATCTCGTTTTCATCATCGACCACCACTACTCGGCATTGCGGATGACGGAACTTGCCGCGGGAACCGATACGCAGCGTAATGCCCCGGTCAACAACCCGACTGAGGGAACGTCGCCGACGCCCGGTTTTGGCGCGAGCGTGGCCAAGGCGAGCGACGAGCAAATCCGTTCCATGTCGCGCCAGGCCAACCGCACGCAGCGGGAGGAAATCATGAAGGCGCAGCGATTCCTTCAGCAGTGGTACGGGATACAGCATCAGCCCCAATTGACGGCTGACGGCCAGAAAATGATCGCGACGCTGGAAAGCACGCCAGCGGGACCGCAGTTCAACCAGACCTTCCTGCGTACCTTCAGCAATCACCACCTCAGCGCGCTCGCCCCAAGCCTACACTGCCAGGTGAAGAGCGACATCGCGCATGATGCCTTGCACCGCTACTGCGACAACATCGTCGTGGCGCAGAAGAACGGCATCAACGACATGCGCGAGATGTTGTGCAAGCAGTACGGTGATTGCGGCTTCGTTCCCGCTACCGGCGACAAGAGGAAGGACCAGGACTTTTAATTCCGACGCGCTCGATCATGACGCACAGTGGCGTCCTGGGAAAGGCTACGCCACTGCTGTCGCAAGAAGCTTAGCACGATTGGAGGCGCTCGAATCGGCCTGCAGACACCCGTGCTTCTCATGCCGGCACTGCTCTCGTAACATACTGGATGAAAAATGAAAAAGCTGGGACAAGCTGCTGTTTTGCTACCGACCATCGCAATAGCGGTACTTGTAATAATGTCAATTTATATTTACGCGGGCTGGTACGATATCGGCGCTGATCGCCCCCATTGGCGTATAACGACATCGGTCATTGAAATGCTGCGCACGCGCTCCATCGAGCGGCGTGCGGCCGAGATCAAGGTGCCTGATCTAACGAATCAACAACTGATCTTAAAAGGGGCTGGCCAATACGCAGCGATGTGCACCCAATGCCACCTTGCCCCGGGCAAAAGCGATTCGGAGATCAGGCCAGGATTGTATCCTCAGCCGCCGGAACTCTCGAAAATTCGTGTCGACCCGCGAATTGCATTCTGGGTAACCAAGCACGGCGTCAAAATGAGCGGCATGCCTGCATGGGGGCGGGGCCACGACGACGCGACCTTGTGGAGCATCGTCGCGTTCGTCAATAAGCTTCCTGGCATGACGCCCGAGCAATACAAGGATATTGTCTCAAGGGCCCCACCCGATGAGGAAATGGAAGGAATGGAAGGGGCGAAGGCATCGTCCGATGCTAGCGCTGGACGCAAGAAATCTGAGACGCCTGCGACTGCTCCGATGAACGGTATGCAAGGGATGCGCTGAAGTGTCAAACAACTTATCGGTCAGAAGACCATGCGAAACATTACCCCCAAGGTCTCAACTATGGCGTCCACATTTAACTGTCTGATCATCGGAGCGGGGGGCGGCTGAACTCGCTGCGGCGATCCACCTCAACAGGTTTAGGCGACGGCGCCGGGTATATGTAAACGGCGGCATTTGGAAAACCCGCATTTGGAAAACCCAAATCCCGCCGCCCCGATGACCATCCAGCAATCGGGACGCGAAATGCCCTGCAAGCCGTCGAACTTACGGTTGCAAATCTGGCTTTTCTGTCGCGATCAACGGACGATTAGAGTTTGCTTAAAAAAATCAGTTGCGATAGAGCGGCGACTCGCTGACATAAACGGTGACATTGTCAAAGCGGGGGACAATTCGCGAAAGAGGGAATGATCTCGTGTCCAGTGTGTCGAAGGTCCAGGTTACGCTCTTACCCCCGGTATTGATGGTAATGGTCTCCAGGCGAGTCACGTTCAGGTACCGCGTGGTCTGATCGACAGCGACGATGCGGTCGGGATGCCCGCTGACCGGATAGCCGAAAGCAGCTTGACGGCCCACGGGCGACGTTAGCGGCGGGGTGAGGCCATGTTGCGCGTCGGCCGCTGGCGCCTGATGGGCCTGCGCAAGTCCCACCGTCATTTCGGTGCCGACAAACAAAGTGGCGAGCATGATCCGAGTTACCCAAGTAGTCATAGTATTTCCTTTCAGTTCTTTTTGCTTATTACGAGATAAGGCCAACCAGGACGACTGGTCAGGCCCTAGCGTTCGCAACCGCCGCCCCGCAGCGGCCGCAAAAAATTACAGCAGTGGCGGTTGAGCGGGTATCGAGCACCCTCAGTGCTCGCCATGCCCGGTCGGTTTGCGGACTTGCAGTTCCATGTCGGGCCGGGTCGACGCGGGCATCAGGCTGTGGCCAGCATCGTGGCTGCGTGCGGGCTCGGGCAGTTGTCCGGTCCATTCGTAGGCGACCGTGCCGGTCGGGTGCTTGTACCAGCCCGGATCGGTGTAGTCGCCCCGCTTCTGGTCCGGGCGCACCTTCAGCACCGTGAACATACCACCCATTTCGACGCCACCGAACGGCCCGTCGCCGGTCATCATCGGCAGGGTGTTTTCCGGTATCGGCATCTCCATGCCTCCCATCGAGCCTCCCTTGTCTCCCATGACCATGTAGTCCGGCACGATCTTGCCGATCTTTTCGGCCAGCCCACGGTGGTCGACGCCGATCATGGTGGGGACGTTGTGCCCCATCGCATTCATCGTGTGGTGCGACTTGTGGCAATGGAAGGCCCAGTCGCCCGGCTCGTTCGCGATGAATTCGATCGCACGCATCTGGCCGACCGCGACGTCGGTCGTGACCTCCGGCCAGCGCGATCCTGGCGGGGTCCAGCCGCCGTCGGTGCCCGTGACCTCGAACTCGTGGCCGTGCAGGTGGATCGGGTGGTTCGTCATCGTCAGGTTGCCAGTCCGGATGCGCACGCGGTCGCCCTGGCGCACCGGCATGGCATCGATGCCGGGGAACACCCGGCTGTTGAAGGTCCAGAGATTAAAGTCCAGCATCGTGTTAATCTTTGGCGTATAGCTGCCGGGATCGACGTCATAGGCGTTGAGCAGGAAGACGAAGTCGCGGTCGACGGCGAACCGCCCGATGTCTTTCGGGTGGGTCACCCAGAAGCCCATCATGCCCATCGCCATCTGCGCCATCTCGTCTGCGTGCGGGTGGTACATGAAGGTGCCGGCACGACGCGCGACGAACTCGTAGACAAAGGTCTTGCCTGGCGCGATGCCCGGCTGGGTCAGGCCGGTGACACCATCCATGCCATTTGGCAGGCGCTGGCCGTGCCAGTGCACGCTGGTGTGTTCGGGCAGCTTGTTGGTCACAAAAATGCGCACGCGGTCGCCCTCGACCACTTCGATGGTCGGGCCGGGCGACTGGCCGTTGTAGCCCCACAGGTTGACCTTCATGCCGGGCGCGAACTCGCGCACCACGGGTTCGGCGACCAAGTGGAATTCCTTGACGCCGTTATTCATGCGCCAGGGGAGGGACCAGCCGTTCAAGGTCACCACGGGGTTGAACGGGCGTCCATTTGGCGGCGGAGGCGGCACCTGGGTCTTTGCGTTATTCACGACCACCGCTTCGGGCAGAGAAGCCGCGGCCACTCGGCTGACGGCAGCGGTGCTGACTGCGACCGCGCCGGCGCCTTTGAAGAAATCTCGACGGGAAATCATTGTGCTGTCCTTGAATTGGTATTGCCGCCGGCATTCATGGCGGACTGGAGATCGGTGTCGGCGATCCAGAAGTCGCGCTGCGCGTTGATGGCGGCGTTGACGCTGGCAAGCTGTTCGCGCGATTCCGCGAGCAGCTCGAAGGTACTGGCGAGCATGCCGTTGTAGCGCAGCAGCACCTCGTCGGCGATCTGTTTGCGCAAGGGGACGACCTCGTCCCGGTAGTGGCGGGCGATGTCGTAAGCGGTGCGATACGCCGCGTAGCTCTGGCGCACCTCGGAGCGCGCCCTCACCGCAATGTCGGCGGTGCGATGGACAGCCTGCATGTACGTGGCCTCGGCCCGTGCCACGCGCGCGCCGCCCCAGTCGAACAGCGGCAGTTCCAGCGACACCTCGTAGCCGTTCTCGCGCGGCGCGCCAGTCGTGCTCTTGTTAGCATAGCCGGCATCGAACACGTTGACAAAGCGCGTCGTCTTGGTCAGGCCAAGGGCTTGCGCCGTCGCCTGCGTATCCTGGCGCGCGATGAGGACGTCGAGCCGCTGCGACAGCGCTTCTGCCTCGGCGTTGTTTGGCGAGCGTAGCTGGGCGGGAAGGTCCGGGAGCCGGTCCGGCAGGATGAAGTCGAGCGACGGGCCCCACAGGCCTAGCAGCCGCACCAGTTCTTCGCGCGACGTGGTGGCCTGCAGGTGCGCTTGCGCCTGCTGGGTCACGGCGTCCTGGTAGAAGGCGCGCTCTCGCGCAGCGTCCAGTGCGCTCCAGTTACCTGCGGCCCGCATGCGCGCGGCGAGTTCGGCGGCCGCTTCCGCCGAGCCGCGCACCTGGTCGGCAAAGCTTGACGCCTGCGCCGCCGCGACCGCCGTGTACCACGCCTTGCGCGTGTCTGCGGCCAGCTTGACGGCCTGCATTGCGGCCTGCAGCTTGGCCTGTTCAAAACGGCGGCTTTCGATGCGCGAACGGGCCGGCAGCGTTACGAGCGCGGCCAGGTCGAACGACAGGCCACGGTCGATTTCTTTCTCGCCGCCGCCACGGACCCGCCCGAAGCTCAGACCGGGGTTGGACAAGCGGCCAGCCTGGACGAAGTCCGCCTCGGCGATCGCCAGGTCGGCCAGTGCCGCCTGCAGGCCCTGGTTGTTCAGCAGGGCGATGCGTACGGCGGCGTCCGTGCTGAGCGGCCTGGACAGCAGGGCCTTTATTTCAGACTGCGCGGCCTGTGCGTCCTGGCCGCGCTTCAAGGGTGCCGGCTGGGCGATGCGGGCCGAGGTCATCCGGGCGACGTCGGCCATGCCGCCATCCTGGGAAAAGCTCGCGCAGCCGGTCAGCAGCACGGCACTTGCCACGGCAGCCCATCGGCGCGCGCCTGGTCGTATCGGTGATTTCATTTGTGTGATCCTTCGTGGTCGTGCTGGTCATGCGCCGTCTTCGCGGATGTCGCGGGGGCTGCGCCGGCGCCGGCTTGCTGGCCGGGTGCGGAGGCTTCGGCCTGGTCGCCGAGGACTGCACGGTTGGCGGCGGCCCACGCTTTGTCGGGTGACTGCACCGGGGCCGATGCCGTCACGTAATCGGCGAAGACGGAGCGGTACTGCAAGGGCGCGACAGGGGCGTTCGGGCTCGAGGCGTCCGGCATGGCCCGATCCGCTTGCGCGGCAGCGAGCAACGGCACGCCAGCTGCGAACAGCAGCAGGTGTGAAAATTTCATGTTGTTTGGTTCGTGTTGATTGAAGGCCGGATCTGCGGCCTCGATGCGCGCGCCGTCAGCGCGCCCAGAAAATCAAACGAACAAAACCCGCGGCGGTCGCCTGAGGGAAGGGGGAACGACGGAGGTCATCGCGGCTTCCGGATTCGCGTGTAGCGGAGAAACCAGCGGCGGTGCGTGGAAGGTTAGAGGTAAAACTGGCGGCGCCGCGCTGCCGCTGCAGCAACTTGCGCAAGCAGTGCACTTCGCATGCGACGAGGCCGGCGCCTTCGAGCACGACTTGCCACAGTCCTCTCCAGTGCTTTGCTCAGCGGTCTGAGGTTGCGCATGGTCCGCCATGACCATGATGACGTGCATGGGCTCTTCAGCTTGCCCCATGGCCGTCGCAGCGCTGCCCTGGAGGGACAGCACTGTGATCAAGAACCACAGAAAGAGACGGAAAAACGGACGCATGGCCATATGGTACCGCAAATCAAGAACATGCATCAAGGCACTCCTCCAGCGCGCTGGACCGTATCAGGCTTGGTCGGCGGGCGCGCATACAGGAGCACGAGATTTGGGCAGTGGTTTAGCGCAAGGCTGCCCACTGGGCCGCCATCATTCCGCTTGGGACTGGTCAGGATGCCAACTGCATCTGCGTTATATCGTCATTCGGGAACCGTCTACTAGAAAGAGGATGTCATGCCAAAAATCACGATTCTCAGGAAGACAAATCTGCAGGAAGACTCCTGGCACTCCATGCTGATCTCGCTGCTCAGGGGATTGGCGGCGCTACAGGTGGCTGCGGCTCACCTGCGCGCCCAGATGTATCCCGGCTTCGGCACTGTGGCCAACCCACCTGTGCTGTTCAAGGGACTGGCGTTCAGCGTCGGGTTCGCTTACCTTGCCGTAATTGTCTTCTTCGTGCTCAGCGGCTGGCTCGTCGGCGGCAGCTTTCTCAACAAGCTGGAGTCTGACCGTCCGTTTCAGCGTTACGCGGTCGACCGGATCTCACGGCTGTGGGTGGTACTAGTGCCGACCTTCGTGGTCGTGCTGCTCGCTGGCGCCGCGGTCGGCGTGCTCGATCGCTCCCACGCGTCGTTCTCGACGAGCGAGCCGTATTCGGTGAGCGCCTTTGCAGGGAACATGCTTGGGTTGCAGACGATCATCGTGCCTGCATTCGGCGGCAACTTCCCTTTGTGGAGCTTGGCCAACGAGACCTGGTACTACGTGCTGTTCCCGCTTCTGGTGCTGGTGTTTTTCGGCAGGTCGATCGCGGCGCGCGTCGGCGCGGTGCTGGCGATCGGTGCCATCGCCCAGTTGATGCATGGGGCCATTCTGCTGTACTTCTCGATCTGGCTCCTGGGTGTGCTGTTCTCGAGGATCAAAATAGAAGCCGGTCCGGTCTGGCGCTGGGCCTTGTTCCTCCTGCTTGCCGGCACCGCCGTGCTTATCCGATTGAAGGGCACGGTCGATATCCGGTCGGATAACTATCCTCAGTATCTCCTGTTCAGTCTGGTCTTCGTGGTGTTCCTGTCCAGTATGCAGTTCAAGCGCCTGTCGACCCCCATGCTGGACCAGCTGGACAGGATCGGCCGTTTCTTCGCGAACTTCTCGTTCACTCTGTACGTGGTCCACGTACCGATGATGCTGGTAATGGGCCGCCTCGTCTGGTCGCTGTTCGGTATTAGCCAGCTCTCACCGTATCGCTTGTCCCATTACCTTGTGTACTTTGGCATCTACCTGGTGCTCGTGGTCGGCAGTTACTTGTTCAGTTTGCCCTTTGAAGCGAACACGCCTCGCGTGCGTCAATGGCTGAAGGCGCAGCTCTTCGAGGGTGTTGGGGTGGCTCGGGCTTCACGTTAGGCCAAGGCCTCGCGACGTAGCGCGGTGTCGGCATCGATGCTTGCACCGCGCGGGCAACTCAACATTCAAATCGCGACTATTCATGCTGGCGTCTACCCTTGACGTGCAAAACATGACCTGTGCCGAGTGCCCGATCACGGTCAAGAAGGCGCTTGAACAAGTTCCTGGCGTGAGTGGGGTGAAAATCGATTTCGAGCACAAGACGGCTACCGTGCACATGGACACGGACAAAGCCAAAGTCTCCATGCTGACCAAAGCGACGTCTGACGCAGGATTCCCTTCGACTGTCAGGAAGTGATGCGATGACGGAGGCAATTTTAGAGTCGACCCTGACCTGTCAGCACTGCGGGCACAGCAAATGAGAAACCATGCCGACTGATGCATGCCTGTTCTACTACGAGTGCGAAGGCTGTGCCGTCGTTCTGCGGCCAAAGGCAGGTGACTGCTGCGTCTTTTGCTCATACGGCACGGTCAAATGCCCGCCGATTCAACTGGAGCGCCCCTGCTGTGGCTAACGTACGCCGTTTGGGAGACCGATTTCGACCCATCGCAGTCCTAAGTTGCTGGGGTTAGGCTTCTGAAAGCGGTCGTACGACGTGCGCGGCCGGCGGGCCGTTCAGCGCCGTGGCGGCTTAGTAGGTCATGATCTGACGCGATCCGTGCGCACCTCAGGCCCCGGTCAAACCGAGACACGCAGTCGCTTGGCACGCTCCTGGAACGCACGCTTGCCGCCTTCCAAGATGGCGCAGACCGCTTCGCGGATCGCCGGCTCCTCCAGCCCATCAGATACGTAGCTCATGCGCGGCAGGTGCCCTGGTTCGTGGTTGCCGCAGCGCGTCACAGTCACCTGATCGGCGTCAGTGTTGACGACCAAGTTGGCGTTATGGGTGACGATGATCACCTGCCGCCGCAGCTTCGCGCGTTGGAACTCGACGACCAGTTCGTCGTAGATCGACTGCGGGTCCCAGCGGTTCCATAGCGATCCCCGGGAGGAGTCGACTTCTTCTTCGATCATATTGTTCTTCTCTCCTGACCTATGAGTCTACCGGGACCAACTTGGCCACATGCATCATCGACGAAGGCGAAATCAGATCTTTATTGCATACGACGTACGTAGACCGGACCTTGGCAACTATTTCCTGCTGGCCGAGCCCGGCCATCAGCCTCAGCATAACATCTTGCCGAGCTGGAAAAATCACTGACTGTCACGGCGGCCCGGTTCGACCATTGTGAACACGTCACCTACCGGATTGCCGTGCTGATCGACCCGCTCGACTACGCTTGCTTGAGCTGGTGCAATTCAGTTCTCGACCTGAAGAGGCATGGCGACGTCGAGCTAACGCTGTTGTGGTGCACCTGTAGCCCATCCATCGGCTATTTGGTCGATTTAATGCCGAAGCAAGTCGTAGGCAGAAGCGCCGCCTCGAGCACTCGAGCTTGTACATAGATAGATGACCACGGACGACGTCTGTCTCTTGTGCACAACCAACTTGCTCTAATCCATACAAGGCCAGAATTACGGGATCCCCAACCCTCGCGGAGAGCAAGCATGGCATCTGATGTCTATTTGCAAATTGATGGCGTCAACGGCGAGTCGAACGACGACAAGCACAAGGGATGGATCGAGGTCGAGGCCGTCGATTGGGGCGTCATCCAGCCAACCGCTGGCACCATGTCGACCGCTGGGGGCCACACGATCGGGCGCGCTGTGTTCGATGCGCTTCGGATTACGAAGGCGGTTGACCTCGCTTCTCCGAAGCTCATGGAGCTGGCCGCCCAGGGCAAGACAATCCCGAAAGCCAAGCTCGAATTCTTCCGCGCGGACGGCTCCGGACCGCTTAAGTATTACGAGGTCACATTGGAAAACGTGCTGGTGTCCAGCAATAGAAAATCCTACGGTGGGTCTGGCCTGGTGGCCGATCAGTTCACGCTGCACTTCGCCAAGATCACTGAGAAGTATACCCAGCAGAAGATCGGCGGCGGTGCCGGTGGGAACACGTCCGGCGGATGGGACTTGGCAGCGAATAAGACCGCAACCTGATTGCGGCTCCCGCGGTGGCTTCTTTGTCCACCCAAAGTGAACCCGATAGGAAAAGGTGACCTGATGCTCCATTTGGACAATCAAGGCTACGTACTCAATGCACGTATTCAGCGGACGCCACGTCCTCTGATCGAGCACGGAGCTTTACAACGGATTAGCGGAATCATCGTGCACCAAACCGGCGGTGCGTCCGGCGCCTCAAGCTTGAGTAGCTACACCATGCAAAACGCGAACGGCGCTCATTTTTTGATCGACAAGGATGGAACGATCTATCAGACCGCGTCGTTGTTTCGTCAGACTTGGCATGTAGGGAAACTTCGTGCGCGGTGCCTCGCTGAGCACCGTTGTAGTCCGACCGAGCTTCAGGCGCTGAGACACTTCAGTCCAAGGGCCGAGCACCGGATGGAAATGGCGAAGCACGTGCCTCAGCGTTATCCCTCGAACGAGGACAGCGTCGGGATCGAGATTGTTGGTGCTGTGGTCGCCGGCAGAGGTCAGAACCCGGCTGAGCAGGGAGCCTATGAACCGGTGAATGCGCAGCAAAACGCGTCGCTTCGCTGGCTAATTTCTGAGCTCACCTCGACGTTCGGCATACCGATGACCGAGATATTCAGGCACCCCGTCGTCTCCCGCAAGAACCCAACCGAAGCCGAAAGCGCGCTATGGTAATCGCCTCACTCATCTTTGCCGTGACGGCAAGCGCGTCCGCAGCGACGGACGATAGTTCAGGTACCGAACCGAAAATGCGCCAGACACATCTTCCGCCGATCAGCATGGTCACTATCCGGAACAGTGGCGCGACGTCCCCAGCTTCAGGTGAACCGGTGGAGCAGTGCACAGATTTTAAGCTGAGCTATCAGGAAGTCCGTGAGTACATCGGCAAAGCTGCCGAAGTCGCCGAACACGACTACTTTCACATGCTCGACTGGTCGCCCTGCTATGCAAGCGGGGAGGTCACCTTCAAAAACGGCGTCACGGGTACCTGGGCGATCCAGCAGTATCGCGCCGGATCGCTTAAGCTGAGCAATGGCCGAACCTTATATCTGTATTGCCCGCGATGCCAAGCTAAAGCGTTCCCGTCTGCGGATGAATAATCAGGCTACCGCCGGCTTGTGCGGAGGCGCGTGTCGAATCGCCATGAGTTCAGTAAGCCTATTTTAGCAGCTTCCGCTCACAATTAAATCAATCCTTTTCTAGAATGGATGAGTTATTTTTGCTGTGGGGCGCAATTCGTTCAATTCTTTTTCTAATAAATGAATTTTCTCAAGTAATTCAAGTATGCGCATACTTGCACTTGCTATAATCGATTGAGCCTGATCGCGCTGTTTTACTGTGTCGTCCAGACGTTCTTTTAAAGTCCGATTGGCCGCGCGCTTTTTTTTAATCTTTTGATTTTTAGCGTTTTCCGCTTCAGGATGAAGCTCGATATATGCTTGTATCTCTCGGACAAGCGTAGGGAACCTAGCTTTCTTTAGTGCAGATGGATCACATCCTGCCTCTCTAGCGACATTATTTTGGGTAACGGGAGTTCCAAGTTTTAACATCTTGGGCTCGTTAGTTTTTAACCGCTCAAAAGCTTTGCGGAAGCGATCTTCCGCGCTTTTTGACTCGTCAAGCTGAGTGTTAATGTCTTGAGATGGCATCTAAGTAGTTCTCCATTGCGCGCTGTTCTTCAATCAGCGCGTTATACCGTGGTTGTCCAGCAGGAAGCAACGCGATTTCCTCTAAGACCCGGCGTAGCTCAGCACGTACGTGGGGCTCTTTATTACGATCATACAATACGTCGTTGCAAGGTTTGTAGCCATCGCCGCCAGCACAACGTGCAACCGATTCTATTCCGCCGTATTCGCAGTTGCCAGCTTTCATGCATCCGCCTAACCGATTTTCTCGAAAAGCGATCGTCCCCTTCTTTGCCATGGCAATCAAATCTTTAACATCTTTAATACTAAGGATATTGACCGCAAGAGCTTCTTTCCGCTCTGGAGCCTGCGGTGAAAGAAATCGGTCGGTAGCGGCGACGACCTTAGCTATTTCGACTTGAGCTTGATACATGGCCATTACTACGGTTGCCTGCACCTCTTGATTCAAATGCAGACGGCTATGGTTCCGTCCATAATAAAGAGGCATCAGACGCGACGAGTGCTTCATTTGATGTTGCATCGTTGAGTCTGAAATATCTCCGCTGGCGAACATGTTAACTGCGCCAGTCCGGCGGTATTGGTGCCACGCCAAAGGCCAGACCTTGCCTATAGCAAATTCTTTTTCAGGTAAATTAGGTGTCAGTCGACGCGCAATCTCTAAATCTTCAGCTGTTATTCTCAGTTTTTCAACATCAAAAAGGTTCACATATTGGTCAATCATTTCAATAATCGAACGTATCGGGCTACGAATGTGATAAGCACGCGTCTTTCCCGATCCAGTTGACCACGGCTCCGTAGGTGAGCTGTAAAGATATGGATTGGCTTGATCTGACGCGTTAGGCCGAGTTATTGGATTGGCCTGGTCACAGGTCATTCTCATAAATGCTATCGCCGATAACGCTTGGATTGCTACTTCGACACTAGGACTAGCTATCCAGCGAGCGTCCGAATCGGGGTCGGTCTTTGTGGTTTCACCACATATGATCGGTACCCGCCCATACGTTTCGTCCTCGTCCCATGTTAAACAATTGGCTCTAAGGGATGCAACTTCTTCTTTTCGCTGGAGAGTGAAATTGCATATATACGCGAGTCCAGCAATGGTAACGATTGAAAAATAGATGGACAAACTATCTAATTCAGCTTGGTTTTGGGGGCCATTAACCCATTTTGCAAGCAATTCGGAAATTCCGAACCGTGTGGCGACTTCGGAAAAAGTGCCGGCAAAGTCCGATTGATAACTGAGTCCTGAAACAAAAGGACTTCTTGTAGTCGATGTCTTCTTAGGGGAGAGCGCCGCTTCCAAAGTTCCATTTTTCTTAATATATGAATCAAGACAAAACTGGAAGCAGGCTTTAATCTGTTCCTCGTGCTTCAAAAAATCAGTTAGACATTCGCGGAGGCGTGTAATTTGATATAGCCAAATTCTTGGTGGAATGTATGGTGTCTGTACCGGGCTATGATTTGGCGAGGTGTTCGCTAGTCGTCTCAAACCATCTGCATCAATAATGGTGAATCCAAGCGTTTCTCGGGCGTCATAAAGTGAGTGAAACAGAGAAACAATAAAATTGTAGTCACTGGGCGATAAGGATTCTTTAACCTTGTCAAACACTTTTGGGAAACGCATCATTGTCGCCGCGCTGATGCCGTTGTTGCTGCATAAGGAAACAATGGCCCTTACCAAACGAAATTTTCTATAGGCGGTTGAGACGGATCTCGCTGCGTAAGGGCCCCAAATGAGCCAAGTTGCGATCATTCTTAATATGTCAGCGTTGGCGGGGTCAATAGGCTTAACACCCTTCCTCTTTGGAACTTCGCCGTCCCCGAAGTCTAGGATTAACGGGCGATCGGCCCAAGGCGTAAGCGGCCACATTGAGTCACCCCAATAAGCCAATACAGAACCATCCTTGTCGATAACCACCGGCCAATCACGCGGCGGCGGCCATGACGGAGGGCGGAAATTAACTGCGGTCGATGTGACCAAGTCAGTTTGAATTCCGAATGTCATCTCAAGGATATCTGTTTTCATTTAACTGAACCTTCAAAAGACTCGATCAAATATGACCACTGCTCGTGGTAATATCCTTCTTCTAATCGGGCAAGAGCTTCTTCGACCCATTCCCGCCGTGTAGAATTTGAATTTTGAAAAACTGTCAATTTTTCCCCCAGTTTCTTTATCGCATGCTCGGCTGGATGAATGGATTGGTCTCGTTTATTTTTTGGAGGTGCCTTGCTTAGTTCAAGGATTTTTAGATGGCGGAAGCAAGCCATTGACCATACGTAATCAAGGGAATCAATGTCACGGTGGTGATCGCACCAGAGACAGCCTGACGGACGTCTACAGTCGGGTTCGGTAGCGGACAGAGGCTTTTCAAGAGATTGTTTTGGAACTCCATTACATTCTCCTGGCGCGATAGCGAGCAATATAGCTTCATCATTAAGTGACGGATCAGTTCGAAAATGAAACCGGATTATTTCGCTTGCTGCACGCTGTTGTGACGGAGTTTCGTAATCGCTTAGTAAAGTTTTTTTGTGATGTTGAGCCATCTCGGCTGTTAGGTCCGGATCGTTACTGCGCCTAAGGATCCAGTTAACACGAGTTCCACGCAAAGTGCTTGGCGGCACCCAGGTAACGTTAGCTTTTTTGCACGCATTTTTAACACTGGTGAATTGAACCCTTTTCTCCTCACGAACGCCGTCTTGCCTGAGAAAGGGGAAAAGCCTCTGTTCGGCCTTACCAAAGATTTCCCGCCGCCATTCCAGGTAGCGCTCAAAGTGACTGCGGTATTCAGTGAAGATTTCAAAAAGGACTTCTCCTTTACGTCTACGCTTATATTCTCGGACTTTGTAGCCATTGATGTCACTGGAAAAGCTGAATCGGCGTAGCATAAGATTGTGTGCTTGTGTTAGATTCATTCCAGTTTGGCCGATAAACATGAGCAATTCGGCTTGAATGCGCAAATTGATCATATTTGTACGGAAATAATTATCTAGCGATCGATCATTTTTGTACGCCAACACGCGTTCCGTTGACTTGCTTATCTCCGACGGTCTTCGTACGTCGTGAGGAGCTGTTTCTCGCCCAAAACGAAATTCGATAACGCCCCCTTGCTGCATGGGAATGCGGACTACTGGGGCTCCCCATATGACATCGAGACGCGTGCCATCACATATATCCTGCAATAGTCGGCCAAAGGCAAATGTTTCCTGTAGATTTTGCTTATCCGCCTTCGCGCCTTGAACTGTTTTTCGTGCCTTTGGTCTTCTAATTCTTGTTGCTGTTAAAATCGGTCTTTCCCGACCTAGTACATCATCTAGAATTTGGCCGACCATTCTAGCTTGGTTGTAAGCGCTTCCTTCCTTAAGGTCTTTTTTTATCCTAACCCGGCGTAGTAAATATTCGCTCCAGTCTATGTAGCTCTTGCTTACTCCTGATAGGGACAGATTGGCGTGGTTCCCATCACCCCATTCAAAAAATGTGCTTATTTCTCGTATTTGATCACGACCCGTTGTGCGGCTTCCCCCTCCCACTAAGTGCGTATTAATGCTTGTGTGAATTAGAGAAACTAGCTCGATCCGATCTGATTGGATGTCGCCAAGCAATCCTGCGTGAATTGCTTGCTCTGCCTTATCAGTCCGTAACGCGGTTCCGCCTTTGTAGAGAAGTCTTTTAAGGCTGAGAGGGGTTTCTTTCTCGCCGGTGGGGATCAATGGGAAAGTTAAGTCGAGTTTTTGCAGATCATCAAGCATGATATGCATTCCAGTCGCGGTTCACTAAACCTGAAAAGGCGGCACTAAAATCATTGGCGGTTTCTGCTTTTACTGGCTCTCTTTCAATAAACCGAATGTAAAGAAAGGTCGTTTTTTCATCTTTGTGCAACATTGCATCTCTCACAAAGGCAACAGCAGATTTCACGTTGGTGACCCGTAGTGAGACGGTCATCAGCCATGTTCCAAAGGTGGCTCGGGTCTGATGGAATTTAAACTTAGCCATAAAACGCAACCCAGCATTAAGGGCGCGTCGTCGAAGGTCTGTCATTAGTCGATTGAACGAACCTGATACGTACGGATTGCCTTGGACGGTTAAGAACAATCGTTTTCGATTCTCTTCACTTGTAATCGCTTGTCGTTTAAGTCTTCGCATCGAGTATGCGTAATTCTTAAGGTCATCGATAAGAAATTTTGGAACCAATATCTCGCCAACAATATCGAATTTTGTATCTATGCCAGTTCCAGGGCCGACTCGTAATCTGTAAGTATTGGGCGTTTGAATGTCTGGATAGGCTTCTTCAATGCTTGTTACAGTAAGCGTAGTGATGGTTTCGATACGCGCCCCTGTAAGAAAGCCAAGCATCAACATCAAACTGATCTCTTGAAGATTGGAATCACGGGCGAAGCTTATTAGCTTCCCGGCATCTTCAATCCGCAGTGGCGAGAGACCATCTTCGAGCCTAAGGCCCGGCCGTTGCGTATTAGGGATAGCGAGATCAGACGAAGTTTGAGTCATGGTTCGCTCGAAACCTACACTATCATGGTAGTGGATTACGACTTGGCGATCCTTCCAAAGAGGAGATTTTCTCTGGATAAACCCATTTATCCATGCATGGCGATAGAACCGAATTACTGCGGCCATTCTTGCGCTAGTGGTAGAGGGCGCAATGATTCCTTGGTCCCTCTGCTCGATCAAATAACCTCGAAACTTTACGATCGCTCGGTCGCTTTTACGAATGGGAAAATGCCGCCAATCAAGCCCCTCAGATTCCAGCCATGAGGCGTAAGCAGCAAGATGTTTCATTAGGGGTTTCGCCGTGCTGGTGTCCTGGCCTTGCTTGCTGGTTACCTTCATAAGCGCCCAGTGATTAGCCTCATGCCATGGCTCGCCACTGCTCCAGAATATTTGGGGTAACTCTTTGATAGGGCGGGCCAACCTGTCAGGTTCCCATTCAACAGTGTCTCCCTCGACTACTTCGCGTGCAGGTTGGAAGTTGATGAATTCTAAGTTGGCCACGATCGAGCTATGTCATTTTGTCAATGTCCATACTCTAACTCATTCTAGGTTACATGTCCATACCGATGAGTTCGCGGGTATCGTAGATGTAGTCGCCGAGGAAGGCGACGAGGTCCGGGTTCGCCTGCGCGAGGTAGCGGTGCGCCGCATAGCTGCCGAACTCCCAGTGCTGGCACGACGCGACGGCCAGCTTCAGGCTGTCCGGCATGCTGTCCGGCGCGGGCGCCGTGCGCGTGCGGCCGACGGGGCTGACGGCGTCGCCCAGCATGAAGCGGTACCAGTACCAGCGCCCCGGTTCCAGGCCGCGCACGTCGACGCGCACGCTGTGCGCCAGTTCCGGCGCCGCGACGGCAGTGCCCTTCGCGGCGATCTTGCGGAACGCCCCGTCGTGCGCGACCTCCCATCTGAGCGTGAGCGCGAGCGGTGGCGTCTTCGCCGGATCGAGCGGGTCGGGCGCGACGCGCGTCCACAGGATCACGGAATCGGGCAGGGGAGAGCCCGACGCGACGCCGAGGCTGAACGGATAGCCGGCCGCGTTCGACGGCTTCGCGAGCAGCAGGGAAGACGACGCTGCAGCGAGCCGCGCGGCGTTCAGCAGGAACAGGCGGCGCGGCCAGGTCATGTAAAAGCGCTTATTGCGCGATCAGCGATTCCAGCGGCGGCAACTGGCGCGGCTTGCGGTCCGGGCCCGTGGCGACGTAGGTCAAGGTCGCTTCCGTCACCTTGACGACGTCCGTCTGCAGGCGGTTGCGCTCCGCATAGACCTCGACATAGACGGTGATCGACGTATTGCCGACCTTGACGATGTCGGCGTAGAACGACAGCAGGTCGCCCACGAACACGGGATTCTTGAACACGAAGGAATTCACGGCGATGGTGGCAACGCGGCCGTTCGCGCGGCGCACGGCCGGCAGCGAGCCGGCCACGTCGACCTGGGCCATGATCCAGCCGCCGAACACGTCCCCGTAGACGTTCGCATCGGACGGGGCGGGCATCATCCGCAGCACGGGCATCTTTCCTTCCGGCAGGCGGGTGATGGACGGGGTGGTGTTTACTGGCTCGGTCATCTTGATTTCTCGGTAAAAGCTACAATTCTCATGAATTGAACCATAAAAGGCAAAGCACTGCCATGCGACGCTCTTCTCCGAACTCCCTGCCGCCCCCGACTGACCCGAACGCGAAACGGAACGACTGGGCCACCATCGCCACCTTGCTGCCCTATCTGTGGGTCTACAAGTGGCGGGTGCTGGCCGCGCTCATCTGCCTCGTCGGCGCCAAGATGGCCAACGTGGGCGTGCCGCTCGTGCTGAAAAAGCTCATCGACGCGCTGACGATCAGCCCGACGAATCCGCACGCGCTGCTCGTGCTGCCGCTCGGCGCGCTGGTCGCGTACGGTGCGCTGCGCTTTTCGACGACGCTGTTCACCGAGTTGCGCGAATTCCTGTTCGCCCGGGTGACGCAGCGCGCCGTGCGCACGATCGCCCTGAAAGTGTTCCGGCACCTGCACTCGCTGTCGCTGCGCTTCCACCTGAACCGCCAGACGGGCGGCATGACGCGCGACATCGAGCGCGGCACGCGCGGCGTCAGTTCGCTGGTCTCGTACTCCCTGTTCTCGATCCTGCCCACGCTCGTCGAGATCACGCTGGTGCTGGGCTACCTCGGCACGCACTACGACGCCTGGTTCGCGGGCATCACCGCGATCGCGCTCGTCACCTACATCACCTTCACCGTCACCGTGACGGAATGGCGCACGCACTTCCGCCGCACGATGAACGACCTGGATTCGAAGGCGAACACGAAGGCCATCGATTCGTTGATCAACTACGAGACGGTGAAATACTTCGGCAACGAGGACTACGAGGCCAAGCGCTACGACGAAGGCCTGCAGAAGTACGAGCAGGCCGCGGTGCGCTCGCAGACGTCGCTGTCGTTCCTGAACAGCGGCCAGTCGCTGATCATCGCGGCGGCCGTCACGGCGATCCTGTGGCGCGCGACGCAGGGCGTGATCGACAAGACGATGACCCTGGGCGACCTCGTGCTCGTGAACTCCTTCATGATCCAGCTGTACATCCCGCTGAACTTCCTGGGCGTGATCTACCGCGAGATCAAGCAGAGCCTCGCCGACATGGAGCGCCTGTTCGGCCTCCTCGAGCAGAACCGCGAAGTGGCGGATTCGCCCGATGCGAAGCCCTTGGTGACGCATGGCGCGAAAGTCGAGTTCTCGCACGTGGATTTCAGCTACGACCCCAAACGCCAGATCCTGTTCGACGTCGACTTCACGATCCCGCCCGGCACGACGACGGCCGTCGTGGGCCATAGCGGCTCGGGCAAGTCGACGCTGTCGCGCCTGCTGTTCCGCTTCTACGACGTGCAGGGAGGAGCCATCCGCATCGACGGCCAGGACATCCGGCACGTGACGCAGGATTCGCTGCGTCACGCGATCGGCATCGTCCCGCAGGACACGGTGCTATTCAACGACACCATCGAATACAACATCGCCTACGGCCGCCCGGGCGCGAGCCGCGCGGACATCGTGGCGGCGGCGCGTGCGGCGTCGATCCACGACTTCATCGAAAGCCTGCCGGACGGCTATGCGACAATGGTGGGTGAACGCGGCCTGAAGCTCTCCGGCGGCGAGAAGCAGCGGGTGGCCATCGCGCGCACTTTGCTGAAGAATCCCGCGATCCTGATCTTCGACGAAGCCACGTCGGCGCTCGATTCGAAGTCGGAGCAGGCGATCCAGGCGCAGCTGAAGGAAATCGCGAAGCAGAGAACGACGCTCGTCATCGCGCACCGCCTGTCGACCATCGCGGACGCCCACCAGATCCTCGTGCTAGACCATGGCCGCATCGTCGAACGGGGCACGCACGCGGCCCTGATCGCGGCGGACGGCCTGTACAGGCAGATGTGGGACCGCCAGCAGGCAAGGCAGGACGAGGACCTGGCCTCGAAGCCGGTCGAGGAAGTACAAGATTAAGGATTGAACAGGATGGAAAAACAGATCGTCGAGATCGACATGGCGGACGTGGGCCACGGCAACCCGGCCTGGATCGCCGCGCTGGAAGCGGGCAAGGTGCTGTACTTCCCCAACTTCGCGCAGCATGGCTTCGCGCCGCAGAAGGAAGAGCTGGCGCTGTTTCGCGAAGACATCCGCGACCCCAAGACCCGCAACATCAGCCTCTCGTCGACCGGCGACCTGAAAGGCGTCGTCGGCGACGATGCGACGAAGGCGCTGATGGCCGGGATGATCGGGCGCTTCCGCGCCGAGGCCGAGAGCCTGCTGGGCAACCTGGTGCCGCGCTACGGCGAGCACCTGCGCCGCGGCGCGACGAGCTTCCGGCCGTCCGTCGTGCAGAACCGCGTGCAGTCGTGGCGCGCGGACGACCGCCGCATGCACGTGGACGCGTTCCCGTCGCGCCCGAATTACGGCGAGCGCCTGCTGCGCGTGTTCACCAACGTGAACCTGGAAGGCGAACCGCGCGTGTGGC
This sequence comes from Massilia sp. PDC64, assembly GCF_900101265.1. Taxonomy (GTDB): domain Bacteria; phylum Pseudomonadota; class Gammaproteobacteria; order Burkholderiales; family Burkholderiaceae_D; genus Telluria. The sequence goes on along the minus strand of NZ_FMZS01000009.1, from coordinate 306,545 downwards.
GCGTGGGCGAACCGTTCGAGGACGTGGCCCGGCGCTTCCTGCCGAAAGTAAAACCGTATTCGGCGTGGCAGGCGAAGGTGCTGAACGCGCTGCACGTGACGAAGTCGCTGCGCAGCGAATACGACCACATCATGCTGCAGCTGCACGACGCGATGAAGTCCGACCTCGACTACCAGAAGAACGCGCCGCAGGTCACGTTCAACTTCCCGCCGGGCTGCGCGTGGGTGTGCTTCTCGGACCAGACGTCGCATGCCGTGATGGCGGGGCAGTACATGATGGAGCACACGCTGCAGCTGTCGCCCATGCATCAGTACGACAAGGACGCGAGTCCGCTGGCGATCCTGACGCGCATGAAAGGGCATGCGCTGGTGTGACGGCGTTCAGACGAGCAGCAACTCCTTCCCCCGCACCCGCAGGATATCCGCCACCCGCGCCGCCACCGGCGACAAATAACCGTTCTTCCGATACGCCAGCCCGAGCCGCCGCTTCATCTGCGCCTCGGGCACCACCACCTCGCGCACGCGCGCGCGCCCGGCCACGAGGTTGTAGCGCGTGACGAAGCCCAGCAGCGGCGTCGTCTCCAGCATCGGCAGGATCCAGTTCAGCACGTTCGATTCGATCTGCACGTCCGGCCGCGGCAGCCCGTGCCGTTCGAAGGTCTGGTCGATCCATTGGCGCGACGCGACCGTCCGCGCCGGCAGCATCCATTTGTAGTGCACGAGGTCCGCGAGCGTGCGGGGCGCGTCGAACACGGGGTGGTGCGCGCTCGCCATCACGACCATCGTATCTTCCGCGATCTGCTCGCTGACGATGTCCGGATCGCCGTCCAGCATCGGCCCGACGACGAGGTCGATGTCGCCGTCGCGCAAGCTGGCCAGCAGGTTGTCGTTCATCGCGACGGCCAGGGTGACCGTGATCGCGGGCGCCTCGGCCAGCAGCTGCGCGAACACGGCGGGCATCAGGTGCTCGGCCATCGTCGGCACGCAGCCGATGCGCACCTGGCCCTGCAGGCCGCCGGCGTGGTCGCGCATCTCGCGCGCCGTCTCTTCCACCATCAGCGCCATCTGGCGCGTGCGTTTCAGCAGGACATGGCCGGCGGCCGTCAGGCGCATGCCCCGGCCATCCTTTTCGAACAGCTTCGAGCCCAGCGATTCTTCGAGCCGGTCGATGCATTTCGTCAGCGCCGGCTGGGTGCGGTGCACGCGTTCTGCGGCGCGCGCCAGGTTGCCTTCGGTGGCGATGACTTCGAAATACTTCAGGTCGCGGAAGTCCATGACATATTCCTGAAAGTTTGGAATTTTTAAAATTAAGTGAATATACATTATGGATGGCCATTTCTATACTCGTTTCAACCAATACTTTCTAACGAGGAGACTTTCATGAGCCAGTCCACTCCACCCGACGTCATCCGCGACATCCACCGTGTCGATTCCGCACTGGTCGCGCGCGCGGCCCGCTATCCCTCCTCCATCCTGGCCGACGTTGCCGGCCGCCGCGGCGCGCTGTCCAGCCGCATCGCCCCGCTGGCGCCGACGATGCGCCTGGCCGGCCCCGCGCTGACGATCGACGTCCGCCCCGGCGACAACCTGATGATTCACGCGGCGATGGCGCTCGCGAAGCCCGGCGACGTGCTCGTCATCGACGGCAAGGGTGACGAATCCTGCGCGCTGATGGGCGAGATCATGGTGTCGCAATGCATGGCGATCGGCATCGCCGGCGTCGTCGTGTACGGCGCCGTGCGCGACACGGAAGCGATCCGCGAACTGGGCTTCCCGATGTACGCCATCGGCGCGAATCCGAACGGGCCGTCGAAACTGGTGCCGGGCCGGATCAACTGGCCCGTGTCGGTGGGCGGCGTGACCGTCAACCCGGGCGACCTGATCGTGGCCGATGGCGACGGCGTCGTCGCCGTCGAACCGGCCAAGGTGCCGACCGTGCTGCAGCTGGCGGAAAAGAAGCTGGCCGACGAGACGGCGCGCCTGGAAGGCATCCGCAACGGCACCCAGCTGCGCCCGGCGTGGCTCGACGCGGCGCTGCGCAAGGCCGGCGTGCTGGCCGAAGGAGAGACGCTGTGAGCGCCGTCCTCGCCCCGCAGGCCCGCAGGGATGTCGTCCTCGTGACCGGCGCCGACCTGGCCGAACAGGCTGTCGAACTGCTGGCCGGCTTCGACATCGTCTATGCCGGCAAGACGCCCGACGAGGACCATCTCGTCGACCTGTGCCGCCGGCACGAGCCGGTCGCGATCATCGTGCGCTACGGCCGCATCACGGCGCGCGTGATCGACGCGAGCCCGCGCCTGCGCGTGATTTCCAAGCACGGCACGGGCATCGACACGATCGACCGCGACACCGCCGCCGCGCGCGGTATCGCGGTGAAAGCCGCCGTCGGCGCCAACGCGCCCGCCGTCGCCGAGCACACGTGGGCCCTGATCCTCGCGTGCGCCAAGGATGTCTCCGTGCTCGACCAGCGCATGCACGGTGGCCACTGGGACAAGGCGACGCATAAAAGCCTGGAACTGCGCGGCCGCACGCTGGGCCTCGTGGGCCTGGGCGCGATCGGCGCGCGCGTGGCCGCCATCGGCCGCGCGATGGAGATGCGCGTGATCGCGCACGACCCGTTCGCGAAGGCCGCGCCGGAAGGCGTCGAACTGCTGTCGCTGGCCGACGTCATCGCGGGTGCGGACGTGCTGTCGCTGCATTGTCCCCTCACGCCGGACAACGCCAACATGCTGAACGCAAAGAGTCTGGCAACGATGCGGCCCGGCGCCATCGTCGTGAACACGGCGCGCGGCGGATTGATCGACGAGACGGCGCTCGCGGACGCGCTGAAGAGCGGCGCCCTGCGCGCGGCGGGCCTGGACAGTTTCCAGGTCGAGCCGTTCGCCGCCGGCCATCCGTTCACGGCGATCCCGAACGCGATCCTGTCGCCGCACATCGGCGGCGTGACGGGCGATGCCTACGTCGGCATGGGCACGGCCGCGGCGCGCAACGTGCTCGCGGTACTCGAACAGGCGGCCTGACGCCGCAAACAACAACGACAAGCGCGCACCAAGACGCGCATAACGATTACATTATTGGAGACGACCATGAGCGGAACCGATCACAACGCGCGCCTGGAAGCGGACACCATCCGCAGGATCACCTGGCGCCTCATCCCTTTCCTGATGCTGTGTTACCTGCTGGCCTTCATCGACCGCGGGAACATCGGCATGGCCTCGCTGCAGATGAATCACGACCTCGGCCTCACGCCGAAGATGTTCGGGTTCGCGGGCAGCCTGTTTTTCATCTCGTACTTCCTGTTCGAAGTGCCGAGCAACCTGGCGCTGCAGAAGTTCGGCGCGCGCAAGTGGATCGCGCGCATCATGATCACGTGGGGTCTCGTCTCGGCCGGCATGGCGCTGGTGCAGGGCGCGACGTCGCTGTACGTGCTGCGCTTTTTGCTCGGCGCGGCCGAGGCGGGATTCTTCCCCGGCGTCGTGCTGTACCTCACGTACTGGTTCCCCGCCGCGTACCGCGCGCGCATCGTCGCCATCTTCATGGTCGCGGTGCCGATGGCCAGCTTCGTCGGCTCGCCGATCTCCGCGCTGCTGCTGCAAGCCGACGGACTGCTCGGCCTGCGCGGCTGGCACTGGCTGTTCATCCTCGAAGGCCTGCCGACCGTCGTGCTGGGCGTCGCCTGCCTGTTCTTCCTGACCGACCGCCCGGAACAGGCGGCGTGGCTGAGCGCGGAACAGCGCGACTGGCTGTCGGCGCGCCTGGAGAAGGAACGTGTCGAGAAGAAGGCCGCAGGCCCGCACCCGTCGCTGTGGAAGATCCTGCGCAGTAAAGAAGTGCTGGGCATGGCCCTCGTGTGCGCCACCGCGTCGTCGGCCGGTACTGTCCTGGGCGTGTGGCAGCCGCAGCTCATCAAATCGTTCGGCCTGACCGTGATGGAGACGGGCCTCGTCAACGCCGTGCCGTACGTGATCGCCGCCGTACTGATGGTCTGGTGGGGCCGCCATTCGGACCGCAAGGGCGAGCGCCGCTGGCATACCGCGATCCCGCTGGCGCTGATCGCGGGCGGCATGCTGTGCACGCTGTTCGTGACGTCGCTGCTGCCGACCGTCATGCTGCTGACCTGCGTGCTGATCGGCGCCTACTCGTTCAAGGGACCGTTCTGGGCACTGAGCTCGTCGTGGCTCGCCTCGGGTTCCGCAGCGGCCGGCCTGGCCGCCATCAACGCGGCGTCGAACCTCATCGGCGGCGGGTTGATGGTCAATGCCTACGGCTGGATCAAGGAAGCGACGGGCAGCCATGCGCTGGGCCTGTTGCCGATCGCGGTCCTGGCCGTGGCCAGCATCATCACCCTGCTCACGCTCAGCAACGAGACCCACCGGGCGGCGCGCAACGCGCAAGCCAAGGCCACGGCCTGACCATCGCATCACTGCGTTTTCACCGGCGGCCTGTCCGGCCGCCGATCACACCTACTATAAAACGAGACAATGAAGACACAAGCCACCCTGGTGCTGGCAGCGGCCGCGCTGTTGCCGGCCGGCGCCTCTGCGCAATCCTCCGCCGTGACGATCTACGGTTCCATCGACGGCGGCGTCCGTTATCAAACCAATGTCGACGCGGCGGGCAACGGCCTGCTGTCGACGGCCTCCGGCAACTATTATCCGAACCGGTTGGGCTTCCGCGGCAAGGAGGACCTCGGCAACGGCCTGAACGCGCACTTCCAGCTCGAGAGCGGCTTCAACGACAAGACGGGCGCGCTGGACAACACGAACAACGTGCTGTTCAATCGTACCGCGGCGGTCGGCCTGGGCGGCGCCTGGGGTTCGATCGATCTCGGGCGGCAGTACACCGTGGCTTTCCGGACCGAGAAGTTCCTCGATCCGTTCAACCACAACTACACGTCGATCACGCCGCTGTCGTCGGGCGCGGGCACGAGCCTGCCGGCGGCGGCGAAGACGGCCGGCCTCTCCGCGTCGTCGAATTCGGGGACGCGCTTCAACAACGATATCCAGTACACGGGGACCTTCGGCGGGCTGACGGTGCGCGCCGAGTACGCGCCGGGCGAAGTCGCGGGCGACGCGGGCAAGGGCACCGCGCGCGGCGCGGCCTTCAGCTACGCGGGCAGCACGCTGCTGGCGGCGGGCGCCTACATCCGCAAGCAGACGCCGGCCGGCTTCACCAACAACATGTTCGTGGCGGGCGGCGGTTTCAAGCTGGGTGGCATGACGGTGAAAGGCGGCATGTCGCGCGAGCGCCAGGAAACGGCCGCCGCGGGCACTTACCAGAACGAGACGCGTTTCGCCGGCATCAGTGTCCGGGTCAACCGCCCCGTGGACGTCACGGCGGCCGTCTACCGCTCGGATTACGGCAGCGCGGCAGGCGGAGGCAGGCGCGACCTGTTCCTGCTGGGCGCAACCTATGCCTTCTCCAAGCGCACCAACCTGTATGCGGAGTTCGACGTCAACCGCTACGACGGTGCGCTGATTCCCTCGTCGAAGCAGACCCTCCAGCGCGGCACGTCGGTGGGCGTGATGCACCTGTTCTGACAAAAAAAAACGGCCGCGCGATGCGGCCGTTTTTTCGTGGCGGGGTCGATCAGTACGTGTAGAACATGCGCTGGATTTCCTTGGTGCTGTTCGTCTTCGTCAGCGCCAGCATCAGCAGGATGCGTGCCTTCTGCGGATTCAGCGTATCGGCCACGACGAAGTCCAGCTGGTCGTCATTCGCTTCGCCATTGCGCGCCACGATGCCCTGGCCCACGCGGCTCGCACGCACGATGATCACGCCTTTTTCGCGCGCGGCCGACAGGGCCGGGCGTACCTTGTTCGGCAGGCTGCCGTCACCCACGCCCGCGTGGATCAGGCCTTTGGCACCGGCGGCGACCAGCGCGTTGACGGCGGTCGGGCCCACGTTCGCGTAGGTGTAGGCGATGTCGACCTGCGGCAGTGCCGACAGGTTGCTCACGTCGAATTCCGTGTCGACCGTGTGCTTGCGGATCGACGCGCGGTAGAAGTGCGCCTTGTTACCCACCACGTAGCCCAGCAGGCCCAGTTCCGTCGCCTTGAACGTGTCGGTGGTCGTCGTGTTGGTCTTGCTGACGTCGCGCGCGGCGTTGATCTGGTCGTTCAGCACGACGAGCACGCCCTTGCCGACGGCGTCCGGGCTGCCGGCCGTCAGCACGGCGTTGTACAGGTTGATCGGGCCGTCGGCCGAGATCGCGGTCGACGGACGCATCGCGCCCACCACCACGACCGGCTTTTTGCTCTTGACGACGAGATCCAGGAAGTACGCGGTCTCCTCGATCGTGTCGGTGCCGTGCGTGATGACGATGCCGTCCACGTCCGGCTTGGCCAGCAGCGTGTTGACGCGCTTGGCCAGAGCGAGCCAGTGCTCGTTGCTCATGTTTTCGCTGGCGATCTGGAAGACCTGCTCGCCCGTCACGTTGGCGACCTGCTTCAGTTCCGGGACGGCCTTGATCAGGTCATCGACGCCGACCTTGGCGGCCGTGTAGCCGACTGTCGTCGTGCTGGTGGCGCCCGTGCCGGCGATGGTGCCGCCGGTCGCGAGGATCATGATGTTGGGCAGGCGGGCCGCCGTTTGAGCCTGCGCGGCCGCGGCCAGCATCGTCATGAGGCACAGCGCGAACCACGTGCGTACAACTTTTAAGAACATAAAATCTCCTTTTTTAACAATTTTTGGAAGGCAAAAAAAAGGCTCCTTGGGAGGAGCCTGTTCAGGGTGCCGGTCAGCGCAACGGCGCTGTGGCGATGTCCTTTTCCGCAAGCGCGGGATCGGTGAGATCCCCCTCCCACTTCGCGACGACCGCGGTGGCGATGCCGTTGCCGATCACGTTCGTGGCCGAGCGGCCCATATCGAGGAAGTGGTCGATGCCGAGCAGCAGCAGCAGGCCCGCTTCGGGGATGTGGAACTGGTTCAGCGTGGCGGCGATGACGACGAGCGACGCGCGCGGCACGCCGGCCATGCCCTTCGACGTCAGCATCAGCACGAGCATCATGGTCAGCTGCGTGGACAGCGCCAGCTCGATGCCGTAGGCCTGGGCGATGAAGACGGAGGCGAAGGTGCAGTACATCATCGAGCCGTCCAGGTTGAACGAATACCCGATCGGCAGCACGAACGCGGCCAGGCGATTCTTGACGCCGAAGCGCTCCAGGCCTTCCAGCGTCTTCGGATACGCGGCTTCCGACGAGGCGCAGGTGAACGCGAGGATGGTCGGCTCGCGCAGCAGGCCGAGGAGCTTGAAGAGACGGGGACCGACGAACAGCACGCCGATCGCGATCAGGATCGCCCACAGCAGCGCGATGCCCAGGTAGAACTCGCCCATGAACTTGCCGTAGGTGCCCAGCACGCCGACACCGCTCGTGGCGACGACGCCGGCGACGGCCGCGAACACGGCGAACGGCGCGAAGTTCATCACATAGCCCGTCACTTTCAGCATGACGTGCGCGGCGCCGTCGATGGCGGCGATCATCGGCGCGGCGCGGTCGCCGATGGCGGCGGCGCCGGTGCCGAAGAAGATCGAGAAGATCACGATCTGCAGGATCTCGTTCTTGGCCATGCCGTCGAAGATCGACGTCGGCACGAGGTGGGTGATGAAGTCCTTCAGCGTCAGGCCGGAGGCGGTGATGCCCGACGAGGCGCCGGCCGCCGGCAAGGTGCCGGACAAGGCCATCGCGTCGCCCGGACGGAACAGGTTCACGAGGATCAGGCCCAGCGTGAGCGAAAGAATCGATGCGATGATGAACCAGCCCAGCGCCTTGACGCCGATGCGGCCGACTTCCGCGGCGTCGCCCATCTTGGCGATGCCCACCACCAGCGTGGAGAACACGAGCGGTGCGATGATCATCTTGATCAGGCGGAGGAACAGGGTCGTGACCAGCGACATCGTGTCGGCGAAGCCCTTCGGATCGGCGAGATTCGTGTGCGCGATGTAGCCGGCGGCGATGCCGAGGACCAGGCCCACGAGGATCCAGGTGGTGAGGCGGTTTCTTTTGTTCATACGTTTCCTCTAGGTGGCGGATGGCGGGGCAGGGGAGATCGTCCGTCCTGTTCCGCTGCCGTGGCACAATCTCGTGCAAGATCAGGGAGTTGCCGGGTGCCTGGTGCTGCGATATTGACAAGTCCCGGCAGTATCCTAGGCGTTGATGGTACTGTCAAGCAAACCCAAATCCGACCAAAACAAATGATAGAAATCGACAACGTCAGCAAGTGGTACGGCCCCGTCCAGGTCCTGCGCGAGTGCACGACGCACGTCGCGCGCGGCGACGTGGTGGTGGTGTGCGGGCCGTCCGGGTCCGGCAAGTCGACCCTCATCAAGACCGTCAACGGCCTGGAACCCTTCCAGCAGGGGACGATCCGGGTGGACGGCACGTCCGTCGGCGACCCGGCCACGCGCCTGCCGGCGCTGCGCGCCCGCATCGGCATGGTGTTCCAGAACTTCGAGTTGTTCCCGCACCTGTCCGTGCGCGACAACCTGACGCTCGCGCAGGTCAAGGTGCTGAAGCGTTCGCGCGACGAGGCGACCGCGAACGGTCTCAAATATCTGGAGCGCGTGGGCCTGCTGGCGCACCAGGACAAGTTCCCGGCCCAGATGTCGGGCGGCCAGCAGCAGCGCGTGGCCATCGCGCGGGCACTGGCGATGGATCCGGTCGCGATGCTGTTCGACGAACCCACGTCCGCGCTCGATCCGGAAATGGTGGGCGAGGTGCTCGACGTGATGACGGGCCTGGCCCAGGAAGGCATGACGATGATGGTCGTGACCCACGAGATGGGATTCGCGCGGCGCGTGGCGGACCGGGTCGTGTTCATGGACGAGGGGCGGATCGTCGAGGACAGCCCGGGTGAAGCATTCTTCGACGCGCCGCAGTCGGCGCGGGCGCGGGAGTTTTTGGCCCGGATCCTCCACTGATCACAAATTCCGCACCACGAGATTGATCCCGCCTGTGATCAGTACCACCCACACCGCCTGCTTGATCCGCTCCGCCGGCAGCCACTGGTGCAGCCGGTTGCCGACATACAGTCCGCCGAGCGCGAACGGCAGCAGCACGACGGCCAGCAGCGGCAGCGCCGGCTGGCTGTACAGGCCCGCACCCGTGAACAGCACGAGGCGGGAGATGGCGCTGAAGAACAGCACGCCGCTCAGGGTGGCGCGCAAGGCCAGCTTGTCGTCCAGGCGGCTCGTGAGGAAGATCGTGTAGAACGGCCCGCCCGTGCCGAACAGCGCCGTGAAGATGCCGCCCACGACCCCGAACGGCCCCGCCCACGCGGGCGCAAAGGGCGGCGGCTTGCGGCGCGCGAGCAGGCTCCAGGCCGAATAGCACAGGATGAACACGCCGAGCACGACCAGCAAAATGCGCTCCGGCGCCCGCACGAGCGCGAGCACCCCGACGGCCATCCCGGCCACCATGAACGGGATCAGCCGCAGCGCTTCGCGCTTGTCGATGAAGCGGCGGTTCTTCAGGCCCAGCAGCACGTTCGAGACGAGGTCGAACACGAGCATCAGCGGCACCGCCATGCGCAGCGGGATGAAGAACACGAGCAGCGGCATCGCCGTCACGGACGAGCCGAACCCCGTCAGGCCGAAGACCGTGTAGCCGAACACGATGATGAGCGCCAGCTGGGCGAGCGTGAGCAGATCGAAGGTCATGGGACGATTTTAGCCCCAACGGGTATTTCCGTTCTGTATTGCAATGTATCGTGCGCACCCACAATGCTGCCGGCGCGAAGGCATGCAGGTAAAATGTCGGGGTTCGCAATCCGAGAGCCGCCATGTCCATCATCGAATCCCCCGACACCCTCACCATCACCCGCCCCGACGACTGGCACCTGCACCTGCGCGACGGCGCGGCCATGGCCAGCGTGCTGCCGCACAGCGCGCGCCAGTTCGCCCGCGCCATCGTCATGCCGAACCTGAAGCCGCCCGTCACGACCGCGGCGCTGGCCACCGAATACCGCGCCCGCATCCTTGCCGCGCTGCCGGCCGGCATGTCGTTCGAGCCGCTGATGACCTTGTATCTGACTGACAACACGGAACCGGACGAGATCCGCCGCGCCCGCGACACCGGCTTCATCCACGGCGTGAAGCTGTACCCGGCCGGCGCCACGACGAATTCCGCCGCCGGCGTGACCGACCTGCGCAAGTGCTATAAAACGCTGGAAGTGATGCAGGAACTGGACATGCCGCTGCTGACGCACGGCGAAGTGACGGACCAGCACATCGACCTGTTCGACCGCGAAGCCGTGTTCATCGAGCGCGTGATGCGTCCGCTGCGCCGCGACTTTCCGGAACTGCCGATCGTGTTCGAGCACATCACGACGAAGGACGCGGCCGAGTACGTGGCCGAGGCCGAAGGCCCGATCGCCGCGACGATCACGGCGCACCACCTGCTGTACAACCGCAACGAGATCTTCAAGGGCGGCATCCGCCCGCACTATTACTGCCTGCCCGTGCTGAAGCGCGAGGAACACCGCCTGGCGCTGGTGACGGCCGCCACGAGCGGCGACGAGCGCTTCTTCCTCGGCACCGACTCCGCGCCGCACGCCGTGCACACGAAGGAAGCCAGCTGCGGTTGCGCCGGCTGCTACACGGCCCTGCACGCGATGGAGCTGTACGCCGCCGCCTTCGAACAGGCCGGCGCGCTGGATAAACTGGAAGCTTTCGCGAGCCTGAACGGCCCGGCCTTCTACGGCCTGCCGGTGAACGAGGGCACGATCACGCTGAAGCGCGAAGCATGGACCCTGCCGGCGACCGTGCCGATGGGCGAGCACGACCTCGTTCCGCTGAACGCGGGCGAACAGATCGTCTGGAAGATGCTGTAACGGGATGTTCCCCGAGATCGACTGGACGCGCCCGTGGTACGACATGGTGCGTCCCGCCTTCGACAGTCTCGCCCCCGGTCCTTTCATCGAGGCGTTCAATGCGAACGCATCGCGGCTCGGGCTCGTCAACGCGGCCGGCCAGCCGGTCCGCTTCGTGCCCCAGGCCGACCTGCCGGAAGGCGTGGCGTACGAAGCCCACATCGGCGCCACGGGTTGCGTACCCACGCGCGAGAACCTGCACGATTTTTTCAACGGACTCGTGTGGCAGACGTTCCCGCGCATCAAGCGGGAACTGAACGCCCTGCAGGCGGCGCAGATCGCGCAGGCGGGCGTCGGTAAATCGCGCGGACCGGCGCGCGATGCCGCCACCATTTTTGACGAGAACGCCGCGCTGCTCGTCGTCCGCGACGATGCGGACGGCCACGCGCTCGTCGCCGACCTGCGCGCGCATCAGTGGCATTCGGCCCTGTTCGACAGGCGCGCGATGTTCGGACGCGATGCCGAACTGTGGCTGTTCGGGCATGCGCTGATGGAAAAGCTCGTCGCGCCGCGCAAGGCGATCACGGCCCACGTGCGCGTCGTGTTCGCCGGCGACGATTTTTTTGCGCTCGACCATGACGGACGCCGCGACTGGATCGATGGCGCGGTGTCCAAGGCGATAGCGGCCGAGGGCCTGTCTACGGCCGGCTTCACCCCGCTGCCCGTGCTGGGCGTGCCGGGCTGGTGGCCGGACCAGGACGAGGCCTTTTATCTCGACCACACCGTGTTCCGGCCCAAAAGGCCGGCCAGCAACACTGAAGGAGGACACCATGACCGATAAGGTACGTTGGGGCATCCTTGGCACGGGCAAGATTGCCAAGGCCTTTGCCACCGCACTGAAAGACACGCCGGACGCGCAGCTCGCCGGCGTCGGCTCGCGCAACCTGGCCAGCGCCGAATTCTTCACCCGCGAATTCGGCGGCACGGCCTACGCGTCGTACGAAGACCTCGTGCGTGCGCCCGACGTGGACCTCGTCTATGTCGGCACGCCGCACCCCATGCACTACGAAAACGTGCGCCTCGCGCTGGAGGCCGGCAAGGGCGTCCTGTGCGAAAAGGCGTTCACCGTCAACCGCGCGCAGGCCGAGGAACTCGTCCGGCTCGCGCGCTCGAAACACCTGTTCCTGATGGAGGCGATGTGGACGCGCTTCCTGCCCGCGCTGGCGGAAGTGCGCCGTATCGTCGACTCGGGCGAGATCGGCACCGTGCGCCAGGTGAACGCCGACCTCGGCTTCAAGGCCGAATTCGGACCGGAGCACCGCCTGTTCAATCCCGTGCTTGGCGGCGGCGCGCTGCTCGACCTGGGCATCTATCCGCTGTCGATCGCCGTGGCGCTGCTGGGACCCGTGGACACCGTGCTGGCGCACGCCGATTTCGGTCCGACGGGCGTCGACGAGCAGACGGGCATCCTGCTGCGTCACAGCGGCGGCGGCATGTCCGTGTGCAGCTGCTCGCTGCGCGCGCGCCTGCCGAGCGAGCTGACGATCGCCGGCGAACGGGGCCACGTCCGCATGAACACGATGTTCTATCGCACGCAGACGGTGACGGTGGTGCGCGCCGACGGCATTTCGCGCACCGTGCCCACGCCGTACATCGGCAACGGCTACGTGCACGAAGTGATCGAGGCGCAGCGCTGCTGGCGCGCGGGCCTGATCGAAAGTCCGGGCATGACGCATGCGGACACGCTGGCGCTGATGGGCGTGATGGACGAGATCCGCCGCCAGATCGGCCTGACCTATGACGCCGACACCCGGCACACCACCAAGGAGAATGCATGAAACGCGACCCCTGTTCGACCAGCCGCATGCGGCGCCTGAATGCCCGCCAGCGCAAGAAGCTGCGCGTCGGCGAATTCCAGGAGCACTGCTTCGACGTCGAACTCGTCTTCCATAACCCGATGCGCGGCGAGCCGTATCACGACTTCATCAACGACTTCTTCGGCGCGCTGGAAGAACGGGGCCTGCTGGGCGGCGGCTTCGGCGGCCGCGAGCCGTTCAGCGAGACGGAAGGCGTCGTCGCCCGCATCGAGCGCGGTTCGCCGTCGGAAGAAGACCGCGAAGCCGTGATCGCGTGGCTGTGTGCCCGGCCGGAAGTCGTCGATGCGCGCGCCAAGGACTTCAAGGATGCGTGGCACGGTTACGGCTTTTAAAATGGTCGAGTTGTAAGCATCTGTCAGCGCGGTAACGGATTGTAAAGCCCGTCAACAGGCGGGCAGGCCGCCTCGTTTTAGGGACAAGTGCAGCGCAAAACGACGTGCACCGAACCCCAAAAACTCTGAGGACCCTTCATCATGAAAAAGACCATTGCTACCCTGATCGCCGGCCTGTTCGCAACCGCTGCCTTCGCCCAGGCGCCCGCGCCTGCCGCCACCACCCCGGCCGCGGCCAAGGTCGAAGCCAAGCAGGAGAAGCAGGCCGCCAAGGCTGAAGTGAAGGAAACGAAAGCCGCCGCGAAAGCCGACGTCAAGGAAGCCAAGAAGGAAGCCAAGGCCGACGTGAAGGAAGCCAAGGCCGACGCCAAAGCCGAAGTGAAAGAAGCCAAGGTCGACGCCAAGGAAGTCAAGAAAGACGCCAAGGCCGACGTGAAGGAAGCGAAAGCCGATGCCAAGCATGCCAAGGCCGAGCACAAGGCCGAACTGAAGGCAGAAAAAGCCGAACACAAGGCAACGACCGTCGCAGCCGCCAAATAAGCGGTTCGTTACGCCGTCACAAAGCCCGCGCGATGCGGGCTTTTTTGTTTGCGCTTCGCGCGAAAAAAATCCCACGCCGCTTCCGCGACTTCCAGGTCTCCATTCTGCAGGCCGGTCAGCCAGTTGATGAAGCGGGGATAGCGCTTCAGGCGGCTGGGTTCCGCGTGGCCGGCGCCATCGATCCGGTACAGGCCCACTTGCAATCCATCCGGCGCATTCCCCCACATGAAGCGGGTCACGCTCGTCCTCGCGCGCGGGTCGCTGACCGGGAGGTGCAGGACGTCCGGCGTGTCCGGCAGTCCCGCCAGTTCGCGCCACGCGTGCGCGGAGTCTTCGATGCCGCGTACCGGTTCGGCGAAGCCGAGCGCATACCAGGGCTTGCCGCCGCGATAGTAGATCAGCGGGTCGGCCGTGCAGCCGAAGATCAGCGCCGGCAGCGGCGTCGTGGGCGCCTGCGTGCGGCCGGGCGGCGGCATCCCCGCCAGCACGGCCGAGAACGCGGCCAACCGATGCGGGAGCCGGGTGGCCGCCGCATACGCCATCCAGCCGCCGCGCGACACGCCGATCAGGTACACGCGCGCCGGGTCGACGCCGAGGCGGGCGATCGCATGGTCGATCAGCGCGTCGATGAAGGCAACGTCGTCTTTTTTGGCTACGCGCGCTTCCGACGCGAAACAATCGTTCCAGCCGCCCTTGCCGGCATCCGGCGCCATCACAACGAGCTGCTCGCGTGCCGCGATGTCCAGCCAGACGGACAGCGGCGACGGCGGATACGCCAGCCCCAGCACCTGCTCCGCCGACGCGCCGCCGCCGTGTAGCACCAGGATCAACCCCCGGCCGCCGGGCGTCGCGTCGGACGGTGCTGCAACGAGGTAGCGGCGCGGTCCTTCGGGACGGGTCAGCGTGGCCGGCTGGGGAACGAGGCTGGGCATGCGCATCCTGTTTGTATTGACGATAAGAAATAGTTGCATCGCTTGTAAGCGTCTGTCAAGCACGTAACCGTTTGTAAGGTTCGTCAACAGACGGACGGCAGGGCTCGTTGATGGCATAAGTCACACAGAACGATGTGCACATTGACCGACAACCAAGAGGACCCTTCATCATGAAAAAAACCATCGCTACCCTGATCGCCGGCCTGTTCGCCACCGCAGCCTTCGCCCAGGCGCCTGCTCCCAAGCACGCCGTGCTGGTCAACAATGCCGATGTGAAGGCAACGAAGACGGAGACGAAGGCAGCTCCGGCGGAAGCCAAGGCAGCGCAAGCCGACGTGAAGGAAGCGCACGCCGATGCGAAGACGGCCAAGACCCACGCCAAGGAAGCCAAGGCGAGCGCAAAACATGCGAAAGCCAAGACCAAGCATGCGGTGAAAGAAGACACGGCCGCTACGACGGCACCGGCGCCGGCTGATGCGGCGACGCCAGCCACCCCGGCGACCCCGGCTGCTCCGGCTGCCGTGGGCAGCTCGGGTACCGCGGGCACGACGGATGCCTCGGCAACCCCGGCCACTCCGGCAACCCCGGCCACTCCTGCCACGCCGGCAACCCCGGCTGCTCCTGCCACGCCGGCGACCCCGGCACCGGAAGCTGCACCGGCCGCTCCGGTCACTCAGTAATTCTGCAGCCCTCCTCACGAAGCCCGCGCGATGCGGGCTTTCTTATGCCGCCTGTTCCGCGTGCATCGCGCGGAACAGGCCCGGACTGACGCCGAACCGCCGCGCGAACGCTTTCGACAGCTGGCCCGGCGTCGCATAGCCCGTCTGCGCAGCCACCGTTTTCAGCGCGAGCGACGTCTGCAACAGCGTGCGCGCGTGGTCGAGGCGCAGCGTCTCGACGAAGCGCGCGGGTGTCTCGCCCAGCGCGTCCGTGAAGCGCCGGTGGAAGGTGCGCGGCGACATGCCCGCGCGCTCCGCCAGGCTGGCCACGTCCAGGTCGCCGTCCAGGTGCGTGCGGATCCAGTCGACGAGGCCCGCGAACGGACTGTCCGCCTTTTCCTGCGCCGCCAGCACAGTGCTGAACTGCGACTGGTAACCGGGGCGGCGCGCGTACAGCACGAGCCGACGCGCGATGGCGTTGGCGACGGCGTCGCCCAGGTCGCGGGCGACGAGCGCCAGGCACATGTCGATGCCGGTGGTGACGCCGGCCGACGTCCAGACACGGTCATCTTCCACGTACAACGCGTTCGCATCGACGACCACGTCCGGGTGTTTGCGGCCGAGGATGTCCGTCGCTTCCCAGTGCGTGGCGACGCGCCGGCCGTCCAGCAGGCCGCACGCGGCCAGCACGAACGCACCCGTGCACACGGAGCCGTAGCGGCGCGCGCGGGCGCAGGCGCGCTGCAGCCACGCCTGCGCGGCCGCGTCCTGCGCGAGCGCCTGCAGGCCGCGCTTGCTGCCGCCGGCGACCAGCACGGTGTCCATCGCGCCCGGCCGGACGCTGGCCAGCGGCTTCGTGACAACCGCGAGCCCGCAGTTGGTGGTCACGTGGCCGCCCTGCGGCGACAGGATGTGGATGTGGTAGAAGGGGCGGCCGGTGCGGTGCACGGCGGCGTCGTTGGCGGCGCCGAACACGGCGGCGGGGCCGGTGACGTCGAGCACCTGTACGTCGTCGAAGGCGAGCAGGGCAACCTGGCGGAGTCTGGAGGGCATTGGCAGGAATCGACACAAGTTTGACATTGCTGCCAATGCTAGCCGGTTCCTAGAATGGCGTCATCCATCCTCGACCACGGAGCCTGCCATGAGTACCACCCTGCACATCGGATTCCTGCTGTTCCCGCGCGTGACCCAGCTCGACCTGACCGGTCCCGCCCAGATCCTGAGCCGCGTCCCCGGCGCCCAGGTGCATCTCGTGTGGAAGTCGCCCGAGCCGGTGCCGACCGACGTCGGCTTCACGATCAACCCGACCACGACGTTCGCCGACTGCCCGCCGCTGGACGTGCTGTGCGTGCCGGGCGGCTTCGGTATCGAGAGCCTGTTCGGCGACGCGGAGACACTGGCCTTCCTGCGCCGCCAGGGCGAATGGGCGCGCTTCGTCACGTCCGTGTGCAACGGCTCGCTCGTGCTGGGCGCGGCCGGCCTGCTCGACGGCTACCGGTCCGCGTGCCACTGGATCTGGCTGCCGTTCCTGGAACGCTTCGGCGCCGTGCCCGTGGCCGAGCGGATCGTCCGCGACCGCAACCGGATCTCGGGCGGCGGCGTCACGGCCGGCATCGATTTCGGCCTCGCGCTGGCGGCCGAACTGGCGGGAGCGGAAGCGGCACGCATGATCCAGCTGGCGCTCGAATACGATCCGCAGCCGCCGTTCGGCGCCGGCTCGCCGCAGGGTGCCGGGCCGGAGCTCGTGGCGCGCTACCGCGAGATGGTGGCGCCGCGGCTGGCGCGGGTCGAGGCGGTGCTGGCGCAAACGGTTGGGCTGTAAGAGATTGTCAGGCGCGTAAGCATTTGTAAATCGCGTCAACAGCGGGACGGGGTGGGCCGTTTTCAGACACAAGTGAGACGCAAACGTGCATCACTGAACATCCGAAACTACGAGGACCCTTCATCATGAAAAAGACCATCGCCACCCTGATCGCCGGCCTGTTCGCCACCGCTGCTTTCGCCCAGACCCCGGCGCCGGCCCAGACCACGACGCCGGATTCGGCCACCGCGCCGGCCGTCGCCAAGGCCGAAGCGACGCACGAAAAGCAGGAAGCGAAGAAGACCACGAAGCACGTGAAGAAGGCCAAGCACGCGAAGAAGGCCGAGACCAAGGAAGCGGCGAAGGATGCCGCGGCCGATACGACGGCGCCGGCTGCGACCAAGTAATCTCTGCAGACACCATGAAAATGGCCCGCGGTTAGTTCACCTGCGGGCCATTTTTTTTGCGGGTCAAACCTTGAGGAATTCCTCGCGCCCGCCCAGCCACCGCTGCAGGTGCGCGTCGACAATGGCCTCGGCTTCCGGCCGGTCGGACTCGAGCAGCCACGCCGCCACATCGCGCGCCTGTTCGACGATCCACTGGTCCGTCTCCAGGTTCGCGAAGCGCAGCATCGCCTGGCCGGACTGGCGCGCGCCGAGGAATTCGCCGGGGCCGCGGATTTCCAGGTCGCGCCGCGCGATCTCGAAGCCGTCCGTCGTCTCGCGCATCGTCATCAAACGCTGCTTGGCCACGGGCCCCAGCGGGCTCTGATACAGCAACAGGCACACGCTGGCGGCCGAACCCCGGCCCACGCGGCCGCGCAGCTGGTGCAGCTGCGACAGGCCGAAGCGCTCGGCGTGCTCGATCACCATCAGCGACGCATTGGGCACGTCCACGCCCACCTCGATCACCGTCGTTGCCACGAGCACGTGCACCTCGCCCGCGGAAAACGCATCCATGATCACCTGCTTCTCGGCCGGCTTCATGCGGCCGTGCACGAGGCCGACGACGAGGTCGGGCAGGGCGGCGGCCAGCGTTTCGTAGGTTTCGGTGGCCGTTTGCAGCTGCAGCGCTTCCGATTCCTCGATCAGCGGGCAGACCCAGTACACCTGCCGGCCTTCCAGCGCCGCCGCGTGCACGCGCTCGATGACCTCGTCGCGCCGGTTCTGGTCGATGGCGCGCGTGACGATGGGCGTGCGGCCGGGCGGCAGTTCGTCGATGACGGAGACTTCCAGGTCGGCGTAATACGTCATCGCCAGGGTGCGCGGGATCGGCGTGGCGGACATCATCAGTTGGTGCGGGACCAGGCCGTCGGATCCCTTGTTGCGCAGGGTGAGGCGCTGGCCGACGCCGAAGCGGTGCTGCTCGTCGACGAGCACGAGGCCCAGTTTCGCGAACTGCACGGTGTCCTGGATCAGGGCGTGCGTGCCGATCACGAGCTGCGCTTCACCCGATTCCGCCATCTCGCTGGCCGCCGTCTTTTCCTTCTTTTTCAGGCTGCCCGTCAGCCAAGCCACCTTCACGCCCAGCGGTTCCATCCACGCGGCGATCTTGCGGAAGTGCTGCTCGGCCAGGATCTCCGTCGGCGCCATCAGCGCGGCCTGGTAGCCGCTGTCGATGGCCTGCGCGGCCGCGAGCGCCGCCACGACGGTCTTGCCGCTGCCGACGTCGCCCTGCAGCAGGCGCTGCATCGGGTAATCCTCGCGCAGGTCGCGGCGGATCTCTTCGACCACGCGCTGCTGCGCATTGGTCAGCCTGAACGGCAGCGCTTTCAGGAACGACTCCGACAGCGAGCCGACCGCGCCCAGCACCGGCGCGCCTTTTTCGCGGCGGGCCTGCTGCGCGCGTTTCAGGGACAGCTGCTGGGCGAGCAGCTCGTCGAACTTCACGCGCGTCCAGGCGGGGTGGCTGCGTTCCGTCAGCGCGTGCTCGTCGACGTCCGGCGGCGGATAGTGCAGCAGGCGCACGGCCGGCTGGAACTCGGCCAAGTTCAGTTTTTCGCGCACGGCGCGCGGCACCGTATCCGTCCAGTCCACGCGCTTCATCGCGTCCGCGATCGCGCGCCGCAATATCGTCTGCGACAGGCCTTCGCCGGCCGGGTACACGGGCGTGAGGGAGTTCGGCAGCGGCGCGCCTTCGTTGACGACTTTATAGACCGGATGGACCATCTCGGCGCCGAAGAAGCCGTGCCGGACCTCGCTGCGGGCGCGCACGCGCGTGCCCTCGGCCAGCTGTTTCACCTGGCTGCCGTAGAAATTCATGAAGCGCAGCTGGATGTCGGACGTCTCGTCGGCGATGGTCACGAGGAGCTGGCGCCGCGGTTTATAGGCGATTTCGTTCTTGATCACGACGCCTTCGACCTGCGCCACGTGGCCGCCGCGCAGGCAGGCTTCGCGGATGGGCACGATCTGCGTCTCGTCCTCGTAGCGCATCGGCAGGTGCAGGACGAGGTCCATGTCCGTGCGCAGGCCCAGCTTGGCGAGCTTGCTCTCGATGCTTTTTGCTGCGGGTTTGGCTGCGGCTTTGGCCGCCGGTTTGGCATTCGTGGCTGGCATGGCGGTTCGTTGGCGCGTGTTGTCGGCTTATCAGGATTTGGGCATAACGGTTATGGCCTGCGCCCGCCGGCCGGAATCCGGGTGTAAAATAATGGGTTCGCCGCACGCTGTAGCCCATATTGTAAGGCTCTATGAGCTGTTTTTCCCAGATGAGCAAAACGTACTCCCTCTCCGACTTCGATTTCGACCTGCCGCCCGAGCGCATCGCCCAGGTGCCGCTGCCGGACCGCAGCGCGTCGCGCCTGCTGCAGCTGGACGGCGACCGCATCACCGACCGCAAATTCTCCGACATCGTCGACCAGTTGCAGGCCGGCGATACGCTCGTGATGAACAACACCCGGGTGCTGAAGGCCCGCTTCTTCGGCCAGAAGGACACGGGCGGCCAGGTCGAGGTGCTCGTCGAGCGCGTGCTCGACCCGCGCACGGTGCTCGCGCAGGTGCGCGCGTCCAAGTCGCCCAAGCCCGGCTCGCGCATCCGCCTGGCCGATGCGTTCGAGGTCGGCGTCGGCGAGCGCGCCGGGGAGTTCTTCACCCTGCACTTCGATGGCGACGTGTTCGAGCTGATCGAGGCCCACGGCCGCCTGCCGCTGCCGCCGTACATCGAGCACGACGCGGACGATTTCGACGAGCAGCGTTACCAGACCGTCTATTCGAAGGAGCCGGGCGCCGTCGCCGCGCCGACCGCCGGCCTGCACTTCGACCAGCCGCTGCTGGACAAGGTCGCCGCGAAGGGCGTGCGCATCGCGTACGTCACGCTGCACGTGGGCGCCGGCACGTTCCAGCCCGTGCGCGTGGAGAATCTCGCCGAGCACAAGATGCACAGCGAGTGGTACACGATCCCGCAGGAGACCGTCGACGCCGTGCGCGCCGCGCAGGCCGCCGGCCGTGACGTGGTCGCCGTCGGCACGACGTCGCTGCGCGCGCTGGAATCGGCGTCGCAGTCGGGCGAGCTCGTGGCCGGCAGCGGCGACACCAACCTGTTCATCACCCCGGGTTACCTGTTCAAGACCGTGACCCGCCTGATCACCAACTTCCACCTGCCCAAGTCGACGCTGATGATGCTCGTCTCCGCCTTTGCCGGCTACGACGAGATCCGCAAGGCGTACGCCCACGCGATCGCCAGCGAATACCGCTTCTTCAGCTATGGCGACGCGATGCTGCTCACGACGCAGTCGCGGGCAACCAGGACACATTGAACCCATGCTCGAATTTACTCTCCTTAAGAAAGACACGAGCGGCCTGTCGCACGCCCGCCGCGGCCGCCTGAAACTGAACCACGGCACGATCGAGACGCCGATCTTCATGCCGGTCGGGACCTATGGTTCCGTCAAGGCGATGGCGCCGAACGAGCTGAAGGAAGTGGGCTCGCAGATCATCCTCGGCAACACGTTCCACCTGTGGCTGCGCCCGGGCACGGACGTCATGGACAAGTTCGGCGGCCTGCACGGCTTCATGGGCTGGGACAAGCCGATCCTGACCGACTCCGGCGGCTTCCAGGTGTTTTCGCTGGGCGCGATGCGCAAGATCACGGAAGAGGGCGTGAAGTTCGCGTCGCCCATCGACGGCTCGCGCCTGTTCCTGTCGCCGGAAATCTCGATGCAGATCCAGCGCTCGCTGAACTCCGACATCGTCATGCAGTTCGACGAGTGCACGCCGTACGAGATCGACGGCCGTCCGGCGACCGCCGAGGAGGCGGCCAAGTCGATGCGCATGTCGCTGCGCTGGGCCCAGCGCTCGATGAACGAATTTAACAAGGGCGAGAACCCGAACGCGCTGTTCGGCATCGTCCAGGGCGGCATGTACGAGCGCCTGCGCGACGAATCCCTCGCCGGCCTGGAAGAGATTAATTTCCCGGGCCTGGCCATCGGCGGCCTGTCCGTGGGCGAGCCGAAGGAAGACATGATGCGCGTGCTGCAGCACGTTGGCCCGCGCCTGCCGGAGCACAAGCCGCACTACCTGATGGGCGTCGGCACGCCGGAAGACCTGGTCGAGGGCGTGGCGAACGGCGTCGACATGTTCGACTGCGTGATGCCGACCCGGAATGCGCGCAACGGCTGGCTGTTCACCCGCTTCGGCGACCTGAAGATCAAGAACGCCCGCTACAAGGACGACCAGTCGCCGCTGGACGAGACGTGTTCTTGCTATTGCTGCAAGAATTTCTCGCGCGCCTACCTGCACCACCTGCACCGCTCCAAGGAGATCCTGGGGGCGCGTCTGAACACCATCCACAACCTGCATTACTACCTGAACCTCATGCAGGAGATCCGCGATGCCATCGATGCGGATCGGTTCCACGCATTCCGCCTGCAGTTCAACGCGGACCGCGCCCGCGGCGTCTGATCGCATGGTGGGCCGTCCGGCCCACCGCAATTATTTTTCCGATAACGTCTTGCATTCCGGCACGCCGTTCCCACATGGCGGGAAACTGGCTGTTGCAAGTTTGCCGGTGCTAGAATACAGCGCTTGTTTTTTCATCTTATACAATCGGAGTCCTTGTGTTCATTTCCAACGCTTACGCGCAAACCGCCGGTGCAGCCGATCCGGGTCTGATGGGTAACCTCACCACGTTCGCCCCGCTGATCCTGATGTTCGTGGTCATGTACTTCCTCATGATCCGTCCGCAGCAGAAGCGCCAGAAAGAACTGAAAACCATGATGGACGCGCTGGCCAAGGGCGACGAAGTCATCACCGTCGGCGGCATGCTGGGCCGCGTCACCAAGGTGACCGACACGTACGTGACCGTCGAAGTGGCGGCCGGCACCGAAGTGGTCGTGCAGAAGAACGCCGTGACCGCGCTGCTGCCGAAGGGCACGCTGAAGTCCCTGTAATCCGGCTGCGCGGCCTGCGCGCCGCGCTTCCCGCCCGATCCTGAACGCTGGAACATCATGAATCGTTACCCCCTCTGGAAATACATACTGATCCTCGTGACAGTGCTCGTTGGCCTGCTCTACACGGCGCCCAACTATTTCGTCGACTCGCCGGCACTGCAGGTGACGACGTCCAAGGCGACCGTCAAGGTCAACAGCGACACGGTCAGCAAGGTTGCCGAAGCGCTCAAGCGTGAAGGTATTCCTGCCGACGCCGTGGGTCTGGAAGGCTCGGGCGACAGCGCTTCCGTGCGCGCGCGCTTCGCGACCCCCGATATCCAGTTCAAGGCGAAGGCGGCGCTGGAGCGCGACCTGAACCGCGACCCGGCCGACCCCGACTACATCGTCACCGTCAATCTGGTCAAGAACACGCCGGCCTGGATGCAGGCCATCAACGCCAAGCCGCTGAACCTGGGCCTTGACCTGCGCGGCGGCGTGCACTTCCTGCTGCAGGTGGATGCGAGGGCCGTGCAGGAGACGCGCATCAAGGGCGTCCTGTCCAGCGTCCGCAGCGAACTGCGCGACAAGAACATCCGCCACGCCGGCATCGACCGCGTCGGCAACAATATCGAGATCAAGTTCCGCGACGAAGCCACCCGTACGCAGGCCCGCAACGCGTTGTCCCAGAATGCCGACCTGGCGTTTGCCGACGCCGCCGACGGTTCCGACCTGAAGCTGATCGTCTCCCTGAAGCCGGCCGCGCTGCAACGCGTGGTGGAAGAGGGCGTCAAGCAGAACATCAGCGCGCTGAGCAAGCGTATCAACGAACTGGGCGTGAGCGAACCCGTGATCCAGCAACAGGGCCGCGACCGCATCGTCGTCCAGCTGCCGGGCGTGCAGGACGTCGCCCACGCGAAGGACATCATCGGCCGCACCGCCACGCTGGAATTCCGCGTGACCGACGATACCGTCACCCCGGGCACCGAACTGTCCGCCGCGATCCCGCTGAATTCGGAACTGTTCACCGAAGGTGCCGGCGCCCCGGTCGTCGTGTCGAAGGACGTGCTCGTCTCCGGCGACTCCGTCATCAACGCCGTCGCCGGCTTCGACGAGAACCAGCGTCCGGCCGTGAACATCGAGCTGAACGCCGAAGGCGGCCGCAAGATGCGCGCCATGACGCGCGAGCGCGTCGGCAAGCGCATGGCCACGCTGCTGAAGGAAAAAGGCAAGTACAACGTGTTGCAGGTCGCCACCATCCAGAGCGAATTCGGTTCGAGCTTCCGGACCACCGGCATGGCCACCCCGCAGGCCGCCGCCGAGCTGGCGCTGCTGCTGCGCTCCGGCGCGCTGTCGGCCCCGATGGAATTCGTCGAGGAACGCGTCGTCGGCCCGCAGCTGGGTGCCGAGAACATCGCCAAGGGCCTGCATTCCACGCTGTGGGGCTTCGTGGCCATCGCGATCTTCATGATCATCTACTACCAGCTGTTCGGCTTCTTCAGCGTCGTGGCGCTGGCCTGCAACCTGCTGTTCCTGCTGGCCCTGCTGTCGATGCTGGGTGCCACGCTGACCCTGCCGGGTATCGCGGCAATCGCGCTGGCGCTCGGTATGGCGATCGACGCCAACGTGCTGATCAACGAACGCATCCGCGAAGAACTGCGTGCGGGTAACACGCCGCAGGCGGCGATCGCGGCCGGCTTCAGCCATGCGTGGGCGACCATTCTCGACTCGAACGTGACGACCCTGATCGTCGGCCTGGCGCTGCTGGTGTTCGGTTCGGGCGCCGTGCGCGGCTTCGCCGTCGTGCACTGCCTGGGCATCCTGACGTCGATGTTCTCGGCCGTGTTCCTGTCGCGCGGCGTCGTGAACCTGTGGTACGGCCGCAAGAAAAAGCTCGGCAAGATCGCCATCGGCACCGTGTGGAACGCGGATGCCGCCGCGGCCAAGGCGGCCGTCAAGAAAGGATAACCGGGGTAGAACATGGAATTTTTCAAGATTAAACGGGACATCCCGTTCATGCGCCACGCGTTGATCTTCAACGTGATCTCGGCGCTGACCTTCGTCGCCGCGGTGTTCTTCCTGGTGACCAAGGGCCTGCATTTCTCGGTCGAGTTCACGGGCGGTACCGTGATGGAGCTGCGCTACCCGCACGCGGCCGACCAGGAAAAGATCCGCCGCAGCCTCGAAAAGCTGGGCTACGAGCAGCCGGAAGTGGCGACCTTCGGCACCGCGCAGGACATCATGCTGCGCCTGCCGATCCGCAAGGACGTTGCCGGTTCGGGCACGTCGGCCACCGTGTTCAACGCGCTGTGCGCGGCAGAAGCCGGGACGCCGAAGCAGGTCGAGATCACGACCGACAAGGGAGAAAAGGTCGCCCACACCAGCTGCGTCAACGCGGCGGGCGCGGAAGTGCTGGGCCTGCAACGCGTGGAATTCGTCGGCCCGCAAGTCGGCGACGAGCTGGCGCAGAACGGCCTGAACGCCCTGATCATGGTGGTCGTCGGCGTGATGATCTACCTGGCCGTGCGCTTCGAATGGAAGTTCGCGGTCGCGGCGATCGTCGCCAACCTGCACGACGTCGTCATCATCCTGGGCTTCTTCGCCTTCTTCCAGTGGGAATTCTCGCTGACCGTGCTGGCCGCCGTGCTGGCCGTGCTGGGTTACTCCGTGAACGAATCGGTCGTGATCTTCGACCGGATCCGCGAAACCTTCCGCAAGGAGCGCAAGCTGTCCGTGACCCAGGTCATCGACCACGCGATCACGAGCACGATCTCGCGTACGATCATCACCCACGGCTGTACCGAGATGATGGTCCTGTCGATGCTGTTCTTCGGCGGCCAGACGCTGCACTACTTCGCCGTCGCGCTGACCATCGGTATCCTGTTCGGTATTTATTCGTCCGTGTTCGTCGCGGCCGCCATCGCCATGTGGCTGGGCGTCAAGCGCGAAGACCTGATCAAGCCGATCAAGGCCAAGGACGAAACGGACGGCGCCGTCGTGTAATTACAGTCTCCGTCAATGCAAAAGCCGCCCGGCCTGGCCGCGGCGGCTTTTGTTTTTTACTTTGTGTGAAACAGCGCACAGAGCGCCGGCTTAGGGCTGCCTTAAGATGGACTCGTCTCTTTCAGGACATCCCTAGTTTTGGACTTCACCCGCTCCCGCAAGGAGCGGGTTTTTTTTTGTCAGGCCGGCGGACCGGTACGGATCCATTCTTTTTTGCGATTGGGCACACATTAGTCAAAATATTTAACAAATGTGAGTCAACGCACAGAGTGTCCGAGCCAGGGGAACTAAGATGGACTCGTCTCTTTCAGGACATCCCTAGTTTTGGACTTTGCCCGCTCCCTGGAGCGGGCATTTTTTTTTGACCGTCTTGCGGACAAAAAAACGCCCCGGGAACACGAGGCTCGCGGGGCGGAGAGGGGGTATGGGAGAGAGTTGCGGCCCAGCCGGGCCGCGGTGCTGCGGAGGATCAGAAGCCGTATTTCAGGCCCACGGTGTAGACGTCGGCCTTGGCGCCGAGCGCCTTGTCCTTGCCGTAGCGCTCGTACTCGGCGTTCAGGGCCAGGTTCTGGTTCAGCTTGTACTCGACGCCGACGCCGCCGTACAGGCCCGTGTCGTAGCTGTTGACCTGGCCCAGGGTGTTGCTGCTCAGCTTGCGCTCGTTGTACGACACGCCCAGCTTGCCGTAGCCGGTGAAGCGCTCGCCCAGCGGCAGGCTGTACTTGCCGGCGACATAGGTGCCGGAACCTTTCACGTTACCGCCGGGGATGTCCTGCTTGTCGAAGTTCGTGTAACCGGCTTCGACGCCCCAGTTCTGGTCGAATTCGTAGCCGCCGTAGATCTTGGCGCTCGTTTTGTAGTCGTCGGTCGACTTGTTGTCCGCGGTGGCGGCGCCGATGCCGACATAGGCGTGCGGCGTGGTGGTCTGGGCTTGGGCGGCGCCGGCGACGGCGGAGGTGGCGATCAGTGCGAGCAGCAGTTTCTTCATGGTTCACTCCTTGGTGTTCTCGGGCTCGCGATTCGTCGTGAATCGCAATATGGCCAAGATAGCACCATGTTTCCCTAAGAGAAGTTCTTAAACGGTAAGGAATGTAACAAGATGAAAGTAAATGACTGAAAAGTCACATATGCATGAAACGACGCCGGCCGCATGAAGCGGCCGGTCCCGAAGCGCGGAGCGGAAGTCAGGCCAGGGCGGCCGTGAGGCTGTTCACTTCATCCTCCGATTCCTGGAGGATGGTTTTCAAGGTCCCTTCGCCGACGGCGAAATCGATGGTGGCGCTGACCTGCATGCCGGACACGCCCAGGTCGCGCTCCAGCAGCGGCGACGGGACGGGCGACAGGTCGTTGGCCAGCAGCAGCGTGTCGCCCAGCGTTTCCGGCGGCAGGGCGCGCATGCCGTTCCACAGCGCTTCGATCGCGCCCATCACGGGGGCGGGGACGCCCAGCTTGAGCAAAACGCCGCGGCCGATGGCCGTTTCTCCATGCTCGATCCATTCGTCGGCGCCGCCGTCCAGCAGGCCCGGGAACTCGGAGGCGCGCGACAGCAGGTAAAAGCCGCCGACCTCGTGCACGATGCCGGCGAACATCGCCGTTTCCGGATCGACGAACGACACGCGCCGCGCGATCACCTGCGACAGCGCGGCCACATGGGTCGAGTGCAGCCAGAGCCGGTCGGCCTTGGCACGCAGTTCGGGATCGTGGATTTCGCTCGCGAGCTGGCGCACGATGACGGCGGCAGCGAGCGCGCCCAGCGTCCGGAAGCCCACGCGCTGCACGGCCGCCTTGACGTTGGTGACGTCGTTGCCGAAGCGGTTATAGGCGGCCGAGTTGGCGATGGCGACGGTGCGGGCGGCCAGCAGCGGCTCCGTCTGCACCAGACGCGCCGCGTCGTCGATGTGGCAATCCGGGTCGGTCAGCGCGCGCTGCAACTTGAGCGTCGCGTCGACGTGGGTGGGGAAGTGGAGGTCGCCGCGCCCGGCCTGCGCGGCAATGCTCTTGAGGGCGTCGATTCTGTCCATGGGAAAAAATTATACCCCCGGACAATTCGTCAGGGTTCGCTGAAAATGGCGTCGCAGCCGTCTTTCGGTTCCTCGGTGTCCTGCAGCTCGTCGATGAGGCCGAGGTCGAACAATTCCTCGACCGCGTTCATGAAGCTGTTCAGGGTGGCGGCGCCGATCAGGCGGTAGATCTCGCCGGCATCGTTGCGCACGCCGATCAGCATCGGTTCTTCGCGCACTTCAGCGGGCGTCGCCACGTCCAGCAGCAGGTTGCCGATGATGTGCTTGTCGAAATGGGGAGGCTTTTTACCTTCGAGTAGTGCTGTCTTCATATCATCCTTCGTCGGCGGGAACGTGCCCGCCCGGTGAGACCAGGCCCGGCGCATCGAGCCGGGTGCGCAGGCGGCGCAGCGCATGGTCCAGTTGTTCGAAATCGCCGTCGCCATAATCGGCGAACAGCTGCTTGCCGTGTGCAACCACGGCCGGAAACACGGTGCGGAACAGGGTATCCCCGTCCGCCGTCAGGCGCACGCGGAACGAGCGCTTGTCGTCGCAATTGCGCGCGCGTTCCACGAGTCCTTTCTGTTCGAGGCGGTCGATGACGCCGGTCAGCGTCCCCTTCGTGATCAGGGTCCGCTCGCCCAGTTCCTTGTAAGTCATGCCAGGTGTGTTGCCGAGGGTGGCGATGATGTCGAATTGCGGATGCGTCAGCCCATGCCGGCGTACCGGTTCGGCGACGAAGCGCTCGAACCCTTGCAGGCATTCGGCCAGCAGGCGCACACTCTTCAGATATCGTTCACCCATGAAACGATTATAGCCGCCAGCGCGGGCCGGCCCCAGTCTTCGTCGTTGCGGTCGCGTCCGTTACCATAGCAATCTTGCCAGACTTTTTTTCACATTTCATGACCCAGCATCTGCGCGGCATCCTCGCCCTCGTCGTCGTCGTCCTCGTGTGGGGGACGACGTTTCCTGCGATGAAGGAGCTGACGGCATACTTTTCTCCCGTCTGGATCATTCTGACCCGTTTCGCCATCGCGACGGCGCTCTTGTCGCCGTTCCTGTGGCGCGCACGCCGCACGGATGTCATGCTGGGCGGAATACTCGGCTTGCTGCTGTTCTTCTGCTACCTGTTCCAGGTGGAAGGTCTTGCCCTGACGACCTCGAACCGCAACGCCTTCATCTGTGGCCTGAATGTGCTCGTCGTGCCGCTGCTGGGCCTGCTCGGCGGGCGCCTGCCGGAGCGCCGCATCGTCGTTGCGCTGCTGCTCGCGATCGCCGGCCTGGTCTCGCTGTGCTGGGATGGCGGCGGCGGCTGGGGCCGTGGCGACACGCTCGCGCTGCTGGCCGCGCTCACGTTCGGCGCCTACATCAAGGTCATGGAGATCTACACCCGTCGTGCCGTCCGCCTGATGACCGTGACGGCCGCGCAGATCGGCACCGTCGCCCTGTGCGCCGCGCTGTGGCTGTTCGCGCGCGAGGTGCCGCGGGGTGCGCTGGGTGTCGAAGAGGCGGCCAATTACTGGACCTACATCGGGCACGGGCTCGCGCATTATTCTCCGAATTTCGCCTATCTCGGCGTGCTGTGCACGGCCGCCATCATCTCGATGCAGGCCTGGGGCCAGGCGCGCACGAGCGCCAACGAGGCGGCCGTCATCTATGCGTTCGAACCCGGCGGTGCCGCGTTTTTCGCCTACTTCTGGCTGGGCGAGGCGATGGGCGGCCGGGGCTGGCTCGGCGCGGCATTGTTGATCTCCGGTATGATAGTCAGCCAATGGAATGCCGAAAGCCGGCCGGCCGCCGCGCTCGCCCCCGAGTGATGATCCCTTCCTGTCTCAATGCAGCAGCTTGAATTATCCCGCCTCGCGCAGGAGGCGCCGCTGCGCGTGCTGCTCGTGCATGCGGGCGAGCCGGATTCGCTGACGTGGTCCGGCCTCGTGCAGCCGCTGCGCCTCGCGGCCAAGGTGCTGGGGCCGGAACGCCTGCACGTGGATGTGCGCACCCCCGACAAATTCGCGGCCGACCAGCGTCACTGGCACCTCGTGCTCCTCGTCGCGGACGAGGCCGAGGCCGGGCTGCGTCCCGCCAACCTGCGCACGGTCGTCGCGCGCTGCCGCGCCGCGCCGTGCTGGGGCGGCGTCGGCGCGGGCGTCCTGTGGCTCGCGGAGGCGGGCGCGCTGAACGGTGCGCGTGCCGCGCTGCCGTGGTCGCTGTATCCCGACGTCGACATGCGCGCCGACCAGGCCTTGCTGAGCCCGCACCTGTACGAAATCGACGGCGCGCGCCTGACGTCCTGCGGCGGCGCGGCCAGCATCGACTTCGCGCTGACCCTCGTCGACGTGCTGTTCGGCGCGACGGTGCAGGCGCAGGTGAAGGAAATCCTGTGCGTGGACCGCGTGCGCGGCCCGGAAGAGCGCCAGCGCGTGGCGCTGCAGGCCCGCTTCGGCGTGCTGCAGCCCAAGCTGACCGAGGCGGTCACTTTGATGGAAGCGAACATCGAGGAACCGCTGTCGACCGACGAGATCGCGCAACTGGCGGGCGTGTCGCGCCGCCAGCTGGAGCGGTTGTTCAAGCAATACCTGGGCAGCCTGCCGTCCCGCTACTACCTCGAACTGCGCCTGCAACGGGCGCGCCAGCTGCTGCGCGACACCAATTACTCCATCGTGCAGGTGGGGTTGATGTGCGGGTTCTCGTCCGGCTCCCATTTTTCGACTGCGTTCGGGGCGCTGTTCGGCAATACGCCCCGCGAAGAACGGCAGCGCAAGCTGAGCCAATAAATTCGGGGTCAGAGCACATTATTTTTGCAAAGTCGCCGATGTTGGCCGACATAGGCCGAGCATCGCCGCAGCTTGGGCGAAGTTTGAAAATAAATGGGACCTGACCCCGAATTTGAGCAATTGTTGCTCGTCCAAAAATGAAAATGCCTGTCGCAGTTTGGAAAGAACGGCAAGGTTTGGCTTCTCTATAATGAGTCGCTCGGCGCGGCTGCTGGAGTCCGCGCAACCTTTTATTTGGATGAGGAAAACGTCATGAATGCTAAGCTCGACTCGGGTGTCGCCACGCGGCCTGTCACACGCCAGACTTTCGACGAGGTGCTCGTCCCGACCTACGCACCCGCCGCGATGGTGCCCGTGCGCGCGTCGGGCCTGGACGTCTGGGACCAGGACGGCAAGCATTACCTCGACTTCACCTCCGGCATCGCCGTCAGCAGCCTGGGTCATTGCAACCCGGTCGTCGTCGAGGCGCTGACCCGCCAGGCCAATACGCTCTGGCACGTCGGCAACGGCTACACGAACGAGCCGGTGCTGCGCCTGGCGTCGGCCCTGATCGAAGCGACGTTCGCCGAGCGCTGCTTCTTCGCCAACTCGGGCGCGGAAGCGAACGAAGCGGCCCTGAAGCTGGCGCGCAAGTACGCGCACGGCAAGTTCGGCCCGCACAAGTCGCGCATCGTGTCGTGCTATTCCTCGTTCCACGGCCGCACGCTGTTCACCGTGTCGGTCGGCGGCCAGTCGAAGTACACCGAAGGTTTCGAGCCGCTGCCGCCGGAGATCAACCACATCAACTACAACGACATCGAGTCCGCACGCGCCGCCATCGGCGATGACGTGGCGGCCGTGATCGTCGAGCCGATCCAGGGCGAAGGCGGCGTGATCCCGGGCGACATCGAATTCCTGAAGACGCTGCGCGAACTGTGCGACAAGACGGGCGCCCTGCTGATCTTCGACGAAGTGCAGTCGGGCGTGGGCCGTACCGGTGCGTTCTACGACTACATGAACGTGGGCGTGACCCCGGATATCCTGACCTCGGCCAAGGCGCTGGGCAACGGCTACCCGATCGGCGCGATGCTGACCACGAACGAGATCGGCCAGTACCTGGCCGTCGGCAGCCACGGCACCACGTACGGCGGCAACCCGCTGGCGACGTCGGTGGCACTGGCCGTGATCGAGCAGATCAACCAGCCGGCCTTCCTGGCGCGCGTGCGCGAGGCAAGCGCCAAGATCTTCGCGAACCTGGAAAAGCTGGCCGCCGACTACCCGCAGCTGTTCACCCAGCCGCGCGGCAAGGGCTTGCTGCTCGGCCTGCCGATGGCCGACGGCTACAAGGGCAAGTCGAAGGACTACACCAAGGTCGCGGAAAAACTGGGCCTGATGCTGCTGATCGCCGGTCCGGACGTCGTCCGCCTGGCACCGGCGCTGGTCGTGTCCGACGAGCAGATCGCGGAAGCGGATCGCATCATGCGCCAGGCGGCCGACGCGTTCCTCGCCGGCTAAGCTGCATTTCCCGGCCAGGGTGGGGCACCCCCGCCCGGCCGGCTCCGTTCGTTCGATGCCTTTGTCGGGAGAATCCATGTACGTAGTTCGTCCGGTAGAACCAGCGGATGTCGGCGCCCTCGAGACGCTGCTTGCCGCGTCCACGCCGGGAGTGCACACCCTGCCGCGCACGCGCGAGAAAATCGCCGCGTTCGTGGAGCGATCCGTGGCGTCGTTCGCCGCCCACGTCGACATCCCCAGCGAAGAGTCCTACCTGTTCGTGCTCGAAGACGTCGACAGCCGCGAGCTGGTCGGCACCGCCGCGATCCACGCGTCGGCCGGCTCGAACGGCACCTATTTCGCGTTTCGTAACGACGTGATCCAGCAGGTCTCGCGCGACCTGAACATCAGCCACAGCGTGCACGCGCTGACGCTGTGCTCGGAGCTGACGGCGTATTCGCAGCTGTCCGGCTTCTACATCCGCCACCGCGACACGGCCGGCCGCGAAGCCGCATTGCTGTCGCGTGCCCGCCTGCTGTATGCCGTGCTGGCGCCGCACCGCTTCGGCGACCGCTTCTTCGTGCCGCTGGCCGGCGTCACCGACGAACACGGCCAGTCGCCGTTCTGGGACGCGCTGGGCCGCAAGTTCTTCAAGATGGATTTCCTCGATGCGGAGCGCACGATCGGCGGTGCCCGTAACCGCACCCTGATCGTCGAGCTGATGCCGCACTACCCCGTGTACGTGCCGCTGCTGCCCGGTCCCGCGCAGGCCGTGATGGGCCAGATCCACCCGAGCGGCCAGCTCGCGTTCGACCTGCTGACGGAAGAGGGCTTCGAGGCCGACGAATACATCGACATCTTCGACGGCGGCCCGATCCTGCAGGCGCACAAGCACGGCCTGCGTTCGTTCTCGGGCTCCATGGTGCGCCGCGTCGCGAACGCGGAACTGCAACCACCCACGCGCGGCGGCAAGGCCGCGATGGTGACGTACGCGGTGGCCAGCAACGAGCGCAAGTTCCGCGCGATCGTGCTGCCGTGCGACCCGGCCGAAAGCGCGGAAGCCATCTGCCTGCCGCCCGCGGCGCGCGAGGCGCTGGGCGTCGCGGCCGGCGACAGCGTCATCTGCGTGCGCATCTGATCAACCATGAGGAACCCATGCTCGTAATCCGCGCAATCACCCTGAACGACATCGATCCGCTGATCGAGATGGCGCGCCAGGTCGGCAGCGGCATGACCACGCTGAAGCCGGACCGCGCCATGCTGGGCGAGCGCGTCGAGACCGCGGTGGCATCGTTCGCGCAGACGATCCCGCCCGAAGAACGCGACTACATGTTCGTGATGGAAGACACGTCCAACGGCCGCCTGGCCGGCGTGTGCGCCATCAAGGCCGCCGTCGGCCTCACGGAGCCGTTTTATAACTACCGCATCGGCACGCTGGTGCACTCCAGCCGCGAGCTGGGCGTGTTCACGCGCATGGACACGCTGTACCTGTCCAACGACCTGACCGGTTCCACCGAACTGTGCTCGCTGTTCCTGATGCCCGAATACCGCACGGGCTACAACGGCAAGTGGCTGTCCAAGAGCCGCTTCCTGTTCATCGCGCAGTTCCAGCACCTGTTCACGGAAAAGATCATCGCCGAGATGCGCGGCTACCAGGCGGAGGACGGCACGTCGCCGTTCTACGAGGGCCTCGGCCGCCACTTCTTCAAGATGGATTTCAACCACGTCGACGGCCTCACGGCACTCGGCAAGAAATCGTTCATCGCCGAACTGATGCCGCGCCAGCCGCTGTACGTCGCGTACCTGCCGGAAGACGCGCAGGCCGTGATCGGCCAGGTGCACCGCTCCACGCTCCCCGCGCGCAAACTGCTGGAACAGGAAGGCATGCACTACGAAGGCTACGTCGACATCTTCGACGCGGGCCCCGTGCTGCAGGGCCGCGTGGCCGAGCTGCGCGCCGTGCGCGACAGCGTGCTGACGACGGCTGAGGAAGGTCAACCGGAAGGCGAGTGCGAAGTGACGCTCGTCTCCAACACGAAGCTCGACGATTTTCGCATGGTCCTTACCCAGGCCTGCGACGGCGGCCGCAAGGTCGCGCTATCCGTGCGCGAACTCCAGTTGCTGCATTGCCAGCCGGGTGACCCAATTCGCTCGCTGGCCCTCAACGTAAGGAAAAACAATGGCTAAAGAATTGAGCTCTAACTGCGCCAACTACATCGGCGGCGAATGGCTGCCCGGCTCCGGTCCGCTGCTCGCGACGATCGACCCGTCCACCGGCCGCCAGACCTGGACCAGCAACGAATCCACGGCGGAAGACGTCGACCGCGCCGTGAAGGCCGCGCGTGCCGCGTTCGAAGACTGGGCGCTCACGCCGCTCGATGAGCGCATCGCCATCTGCCAGCGCTTCCGCGACCTGCTCAAGGAACACAACGAGGAACTGGCCGCGATCATCGCCGAGGAAGTGGGCAAGCCGCTGTGGGAAGCCCGCACGGAAGTGACGACGATGGCGAACAAGGTCGACATCTCCGTGCAGTCGCATGCCGCGCGCACGGGCGAGACGGCCGCGAAGGTCGCCGACGGCAATGCCGTGCTGCGCCACCGTCCGCACGGCGTGTTCGGCGTGTTCGGTCCCTATAACTTCCCCGGCCACCTGCCGAACGGCCACATCGTGCCTGCGCTGATCGCGGGGAACACGCTCGTGTTCAAGCCGAGCGAATACGCGCCGCGCACGGCCGTGCGCACGGTGCAGCTGTGGGAACAGGCCGGCCTGCCCAAGGGCGTGCTGAACCTCGTGAACGGCGGCCGCGCGACCGGTGTCGCGCTGTCGCAGCATCCGGACGTGGACGGCATCCTGTTCACCGGCAGCAGCCAGACGGGTGTCGCGCTGCATAAACAGTTCGGCGGCCAGCCGGGCAAGATGCTGGCGCTGGAAATGGGCGGCAACAACCCGCTCGTCGTCTGGGACGTCAATAACATCGACGCGGCCGTGCACCACGCCGTGATGTCCGCGTTCATCTCGGCCGGCCAGCGCTGCACGTGCGCGCGCCGCCTGATCGTGCAGGACGGACCGCAGGGACAGGCGTTCATCGACCGCCTCGTGGACGTGGCCAGCAAGCTGGCCGTGGGCCCGTCGAATGCGGACCCGCAGCCGTTCATGGGTCCCGTCGTCTCGGCCGCCGTGGCCAAGCGCCTCGTGCAGGCGCAGGAGATGATGGAAGCGCAGGGCGGCAAGGTCCTGCTGCGCATGCGCCAGCTCGATCCGAACGCGGGCTTCGTCACGGCGGGCATCGTCGACGTGACGGAGGCGAAGGGCATTCCGGACGAAGAGTGGTTCGGACCGCTGCTGCAGGTGATCCGCGTGGCCGATTTCGACCAGGCCATCGCGGCCGCCAACGCCACGGAATTCGGCCTCGCGGCGGCACTCCTGTCGCCGTCGGAAGACCTGTGGAAGCGCTTCGCGGTCAAGGCCCGTGCCGGTGTCGTCAACTGGAATCGTCCGACGACGGGCGCCGCCAGCTCCGCGCCGTTCGGCGGCGTGGGCAAGTCCGGCAACCATCGTCCGAGCGCCTATTACGCGGCCGATTACTGCGCGTACCCGGTCGCCTCGATCGAAACCTCCGAACTGGAAATGCCGGCCAAGCTGTCGCCCGGCCTCACCTTCTGAACGATATGCGCAACGCACGCGAATTCAACTTCGACGGCCTCGTGGGCCCGTCGCACAACTACGCCGGCCTGTCGTTCGGCAACGTCGCCTCGTTCAATAACGTGAGGAGCGCGTCGAACCCGCGCCAGGCCGCATTGCAGGGCCTCGCCAAGATGCGCGCGCTGGCCGCGCGCGGCTTCGCGCAAGGCCTGTTGCCGCCGCAGGCGCGGCCGAACTTCCGCCTGCTGCGCCGCCTCGGCTTTTCCGGCACGGATGCCGACGTGCTGGCGCAGGCCTACCGCGAATCGCCGGTGATCCTCGCGTGCGCGTACTCCGCGTCGCCGATGTGGACGGCGAACGCCGCCACCGTCAGCCCGTCGGCCGACACGGCGGACGGCCGCGTGCACTTCACGGCGGCGAACCTGAACAATAAACTGCACCGCGCGGAAGAACACGTGCAGGCCACGCGCACCCTGCGCGCCCTGTTCGCGAACCCGGACCGCTTCGTCGTGCACGATCCGCTGCCGTCGACGCCCGCGTTCGGCGACGAGGGCGCCGCCAACCACACGCGCTTCGCCAGCGCCCACGGGGCGTCCGGCGTCGAATTCTTCGTGTACGGCCGCGTCGAGTTCGACCCGTCCGCGCCCGCGCCGAAAAAATACCCGGCCCGCCAGACGCTGGAAGCGTCGCAGGCCATCGCCCGCCTGCATGGCCTGGATGCCGCGCGCACCGTGTTCGCGTCGCAGAATCCGGACGTGATCGACCAGGGCGTGTTTCACAACGACGTGATCGCGGTCGGCAACGGCAACGTGCTGTTCTACCACGAGCAGGCGTTCGCCGACGAAGCCGCGACGCTGGAGCAGCTGCGCCGCGCGCTGGGCGTCACCGGCACCGATCTGCGCGCCGTGCGCGTGGATACGGGCGTCGTCCCCGTCGCCGACGCCGTCGCCAGCTATTTGTTCAACAGCCAGCTGTTGTCGAAACCGGACGGCGGCATGGCGCTCGTCGTCCCGCACGAATGCCGCGAGACGGCGACCGTCGCC
Organism: Massilia sp. PDC64; assembly: GCF_900101265.1. Classification (GTDB taxonomy): domain Bacteria; phylum Pseudomonadota; class Gammaproteobacteria; order Burkholderiales; family Burkholderiaceae_D; genus Telluria. The sequence goes on along the minus strand of NZ_FMZS01000009.1, from coordinate 270,301 downwards.
CGCTACCTCGAGCAGCTCGTCGCGAGCGGTGGCCCGATCGACGAGTTGATCGAATTCGACCTGCGCCAGAGCATGCGCAACGGCGGCGGCCCCGCGTGCCTGCGCCTGCGCGTCGTGCTCACGGACGAGGAAGCGGCCGCGATGCACCAGGACGTGCTGATGACGGAAGACCTGTATGCGCGCCTCGTGTCGTGGGTCGAGCGTCATTACCGCGACCGCGTGGAGCCGAAGGACCTGGCCGATCCGCAGCTGGCCATCGAGTGCGCGGCCGCGCTGGAAGACCTGGAACGTCTCCTGGGCTTGCCCGGTCTTTACGACCTTTCATGATTTAATAGCGAATAGATAGTTTCCGGAGACAGGAAGCACGAATTTGGACGGGACAACCCTGTCCGTACCAGCCGGGAACATGTGGCCACAAGCCGCGCCGAACCCGGCGCAACAACCAGCTTTTGGAGAAGCTAAACATGAACAAAGACATGCCTCACGATCTGCGCACGCAAACCCTCGCGTTGGTCAATGAGAACAAGCCGGCCAACGCCTCCGACACGGTGGGCGCGCTGATCGGTGCCTGGATCGGCGCCCTGGACGAGGACGACCTCGCCGGCATCGATCCCCGCAACCTCGCGGCCATCCTGTGGGATGCCTTCGCCCAGGTGGCGCAGCGCACGACCGATGGCTGCCAGATCGCGCAGATGCGCTATACGGACGGGCGCTGCGGCATGTCGACCGCCCTGCTGATCCTGAACGAGGACATGCCCTACCTCGTGGACTCGTTCGTGATGGCGCTGCGCCGCCAGCGCGTCGTCGCGTCGGGCGTCATGAATGCCGTGCTGCCCGTGCGCCGCGACGACGCCGGCCGCGTGGTCGCCGTCGGCGAGACCGGCGCGCCGCTGGAATCGTATGTCCTGTGCCTGCTGGCGGAAGACCTGCCGCAGGACGAACTGTCCCAACTCATCGAACGCATCCAGATGGTGGCGCGCGACGCCGCCATCGTGCACCGCGACGCCGTCGCGATGGCCGACCGCATGACCGCCGTCGCTGCAGCAGCCGCTGCGCAAGGTACGCCGTCCGGCCAGGAAGTGGCCGCATTCCTCGAATGGGCCAAGAACGAAGGCTTCGAGCCGTTCGGCTACGCGTATTACTTCGTGAAGCCGGGCGTGCGCGAACTGGAACGCGACATCCCGAGCCGCATCGGCGTGCTGCAGGATACGTCGCATCCCGTCTACGGCACCTGCCTGAAGAACATCCCGGGCGACTACGAGATCCTGTCAAAGCGCGACGAGACGCTGTCTATCGTGAAGGCCGACGTGGCCGGCACCTTGCACCGCGACCAGCCGCTGGACTTCATCGGCGTGCGCGACACCGACACGCAGGGCAATACCATCGGCGAACACTGCTTCGTCGGCCTGTTCACCCGCGCCGCCACGTCGACGCCGCTGGCGCGCCTGCCGTTCGCGCGCGGCCGCGTGGCGAAGGTGCTGTCCATCGCCGGCGTGCGCCAGGAAGGCTTCCGCGCCGAGAAATTCCTCGAGATCCTCGAATCGCTGCCGCGCACGGAAGCGCTGGAAGCGGATCCGGACTGGCTCGCCCAGGTGTGCAGCTCCGTCGTGTCGCTGTACAAGCAGCCGCGCGCGAAAGTGTTCGCCCGCCGCGACGTGTACCAGCGCCACCTGAACGTCCTCGTCTACCTGCCGCGCGAGCGCTACAGCGCCGCCGTCGTGGCCGCGCTGGCGCAGGCGTTGAAGGACAGCTCGGGCGCCGTCGACGTGCGCACGCAGACCCTCGTCGCCGACGGCCCGCTGGCCCGCGTCTACCTGATCGCCCAGGCCGCGCGCTATCCGCTCGACCTGGAATCCGACATCCAGAAACCGCTGCTGTCCGTGCTGGACGGCTGGCACGACCGCTACACGGCGCTGACCGACACGGTGGAAGACGTCCCGACGCGCAACGCACTGCGCAAGATCCTGCCCACGCTGCCCGTGAACTACGTGGCCGCGACGGCGCCGGAAATCGCCTTCCGCGACGTGAGCGCCATCATCGCGAACGGCCAGCAGGGCCACGTCTCGGTGCGCATCGAGACGGATGAAGCGGGCGTCACGTCGCTGCGCCTGTACTCGACGAACTCGATGCCGTCGCTGTCGCGCATCCTGCCGGCACTGCAGAACGCCGGCGTCGCCATCGACCGCGAACAGAGCTTCTGGATCGACACGGCCGACGGCACCCGCCGCTACATCACGGGCCTGATCGTCGACGCGGATTCCGCCGCCAAGCTGGCGAAGCCGGGCGTCGCGGAGGTCGCGGGCGAGCTGTTCGCCGCGCTGTTCAACGACGAAGCCGAGGATGGTCGCCTGAACGGCCTCACCATCGAAGGCGGCCTGTCGATGCGCGAAGTGCAGCTCGTGCGCGCCTACATCAGCTACTGGCGCCAGGCCGGAAGCAAGTTCTCGACCCGCTACATGGCCGAGACGCTGCGCCCGCGCGCGAACCTCGTCAAGGAACTGGTGGAAGGCTTCGAACTGCGCTTCGATCCGAAACGCTCGGCCGAAGAACGCGCCGAGGGCGATGCGAAACTGGCCGCGCTGAAGGCCGGCCTGTCCAAGGTCAACCACGCCGACACCGAAGAAATCATGGCCGCGCTGATCGACCTCGTGATGGCGACGGTACGCACCAATTACTATCAAAACGACGGCGAGAAAATCATCTTCAAGTTCGACACGAGCCACCTGGCGCTCGTGCCGGAACCGCGTCCGTTCCGCGAGATCTACGTGTTCTCGCGCCGCTTCGAAGGCGTGCACCTGCGCGGCGGCCCGGTCGCCCGCGGCGGCCTGCGCTGGTCGGACCGCATGGAAGACTACCGCACCGAAGTGCTGGGCCTCGTGAAGGCGCAGATGGTCAAGAACGCCGTCATCGTGCCGGCCGGCTCGAAGGGCGGCTTCGTCTGCAAGCAGATGCCGAAGGATGCGGCGCGCGACGTCGTGGCGGCCGAAGGCGAAGCCGTCTACCGCCTGTTCATCGCGAGCCTGCTGGAAGTGACGGACAACCGCGTGCGCGGCGAGATCGTGCCGCCGGCGGATACCGTGCGCTACGACCAGGACGACCCGTACCTCGTGGTGGCCGCCGACAAGGGCACCGCGACGTTCTCCGACATCGCCAACAGCATCGCCGTCTCGCGCGGCTTCTGGCTGGGCGACGCGTTCGCGTCGGGCGGCTCGAACGGCTACGACCACAAGAAGATGGGCATCACCGCGAAGGGCGCGTTCGAAGCGGTCAAGCGCCACTTCTACGAGATGGGCCACGACATGAACACGACCCCGGTGACGATGGTCGGCGTGGGCGACATGTCGGGCGACGTGTTCGGCAACGGCGTGCTGCTGTCGCGCCAGCTGAAGCTCGTCGCGGCATTCGACCACCGCCACATCTTCCTCGACCCGAATCCGGACGTCGTCGTGTCGTTCAACGAGCGCAAGCGCATGTTCGCGCTGCCGCGTTCCTCGTGGGACGACTACAACAAGGAACTGATCTCGGAGGGCGGCGGCGTGTATCCGCGCACCGCACGCCACATCGAGCTGTCGCCGCAAGTGCGCGCCGCGCTCGACATCGAAGAAACGTCGCTGACGCCCGAGGAGCTGATGCACCGCATCCTGCTGGCACCGGTCGACCTGTTCTACAACGGCGGCATCGGCACCTACATCAAGGCGTCGACCGAGACCCACGCGCAGGTGAAGGACCGCGCCAACGACAACATCCGCGTCAACGGCAACGAGCTGCGCGTGAAGGTGGTGGCGGAAGGCGGCAACCTGGGTGCGACGCAGGCCGGCCGTATCGAATTCGCGCTGGCCGGCGGCCGCATCTTCACGGATGCGATCGACAACTCGGCCGGCGTGGACTGCTCCGACCACGAAGTCAACGTCAAGATCTGGCTCGACACGGAAGTCAACGCGGGCCAGCTGGACGAGGGCGAGCGCAACCGCCTGCTGACGGAAATGACGGGCGATATCGAGAAGCTGGTCCTGCGCGACAACACGCTGCAGACCCACCTGCTGGTGCGCGAGGCGCAGGCGCAGTCGAACAGCGCCGTCGTCGACGGCTATGCCGCCCTGATCGCGAGCCTGGAGGCGGAAGGCGCCGTGTCGCGCGAGCTGGAACAACTGCCGAGCGAGACGGAACTGCAGCGCCGCAAGGCCCTCGGCCTGGGCCTGACGACGCCGGAACTGGCCGTCGTCGTCGCCAACGTCAAGAACCGCTTCAAGCGCATCCTCGCCGCGCTGCCGCTGACGGAACAGCCGTGGGCCGAGACCATCCTGCGCCCGTACTTCCCGGCGCAGCTGGTCGCCACGCGCGATCCGCTGGCGCACCCACTGGCCAATGCGATCCTCGCGACCGTGCTGGCCAACGAATCCGTCAACCGTTGCGGTCCGCTGATGCTGCGCGACCTGGCGCTGGAACACCGCATCGACGATGCCGAAGTCGTGAAGGCGTGGGGCCAGGCCTGGGCCGCGCTGCACCTGGCGCCCGTGTTCGAGGCGCTGGACCATGACGCGCTGGTCGTGCCGCGCGACGTGTCGCAGACCGTCGACGCCCGCACCCGCGTGATGCTGCGCACCGTGATCGAAGGCGTGCTGTCGCTGCCGGCCGAGCAGGCCGGTGCCGGCGGCATGGAAGAGCTGTCGAACCTGTTCGCCCAGCCGGAGCAACTGCGCCAGCTGATGCCGGCCAAGTCGGAAGCGGACAGCCACGCCGGCCTGTCGTCGTCGTTCGTGCAGGCCTGGAAGGCCGTCGACACGGTCGAATCGTTGGCCGCGTTCCTGTTCGCGGCCGTCTCCGTCCAGCGTCCGCAAGGCATGTCGCTGGCCGAGTTCCTGCGCGTCGGCATGATGCTGCGCGAGCAGGCCGGCATCGACACGCTGGAGCGCGGCCTCAAGCTGCCGGCCACCAGAAAGTCGCAGGAACAGCTGCGCAACTACGCGCTGCAGGCCCTGCGCCGCACGCAGCAGCGCCTGCTGACGGAAGTGCTGACGGCGAGCCGCGCCACGGGCGACATGCAGTCGGCCGTGCGCGAGCTGACGGCGGCGATGGGCCTGTCGGCCGGCTACGTCCAGCCGACGGACCTGGAGCAGGCGATGCTGGCCGTGTGGTCGCTGTCGGAAGGTTCGAGCCCGGACCGTCTCGCGTCGGGCACCGCGGCGACGACCGTCGCCACCACCGTCGCGAACGTGGCGTAAGCGATGGCGACCGCTTCGTTCGCTCAGTTGGGTGCCTTGCCCGAAGAGATCCGGGCCCTGGCCCAGGCCGACTTCGGCGAGGTGGCCGACCGCTTCGCGGCGGCCGGCTTCGTGGTGGCTCAACCTGCGAAGGGCGTGCTGACCGTGAAGGCGGCGGCACCAATGCCGGATCGTCCCGCCGTGTTGCTGTCGGTGGGCGTGCACGGCGACGAGACGGGGCCGATCGAGATGGTGGCCTACGCCATCGAGGCCCTGTCGCGCACGCCGCACGAACTCGCGGTGGACCTGATGCTGTGCGTCGGGAACATCGACGCCATCGCGGCCGGCAAGCGTTTCATCGACGCGGACCTGAACCGCATGTTCCGCGACCAGCGCGGCGACCTGGCCGGCACGTTCGAAGCGGGGCGGGCCGACACGCTGATCGCGGCCACCGCCGCGTTCTTCGACGGCAGCGGCCCGCGCCGCTGGCACCTCGACCTGCACACGGCGATCCGTGGATCCCGTTATCCGCGCTTCGCCATCGTGCCGGAACTGATCGCGGACGCGCCCCGGCGCGAACTGATCGCGTGGCTGGGCCTCGGTGGCATCGAGGCCGTCATCATGAACCCGGCTTCGGCCGGCACGTACAGCTGGTGGACGGCCGAGCGGCACGGGGCGGCGGGCACCACCGTCGAGCTGGGGCGCATCGGCACGCTGGGGCAGAACGACCTGTCGCAGTTCGCGGCGATGGCCTCGGCTCTGCACGGATTGCTGCGCGGCGCCACGCAAGGCGGCGGGACGCCGCCCATCGTGTTCAACACGGCCCAGTCGATCACCAAGCTGTCCGATGCCTTCACCATGAGCTTCGGGCGCGACACGGAAAACTTCACGCCGTTGAAAAAGGGCGACGTCATCGCCCGCGACGGTGATACCGTTTATACCGTTCAGCACGACGAGGAGTACGTCGTGTTTCCGAATCCCGATGTGCGCGTGGGGTTGCGGGCGGGGATCATGGTGGTGCGCGCTGGTTGAAAGCGCGTTTTCGTCATGCGCGCTAGACTGGTCCCTTTGAACGCAGAGGGGAGTAGTCACCCATGAGCAAGCTGTTTTCTCCGATCAAGCTCGGCCCGCTGGAGCTGGCCAACCGGATCGCCATCGCGCCGATGTGTCAATACTCCGCCGACCGCGGCTACGCCACCGACTGGCACATGATCCACCTCGGCCACCTCGCGCTGTCCGGTGCGGGCCTCCTGATCATCGAGGCGACCGCCGTGACGGAGGAGGGGCGCATCACCTATGCCGACCTGGGCCTCTGGTCCGACGAGCACGCGGCGGCGCTGGAGCCCGTCGTCAATGCGATGCGCAAGCACGCACCCATCAAGATCGCCGTCCAGCTCGCGCATGCGGGCCGCAAGGCGTCGAGCGAGGTGCCGTGGCACGGCGGCGCGAATCTTCCGGTGGACCATGCGGACGGCTGGCAGACCGTGGCGCCGTCCGCGATCCCGCATGCGGAAGGCGAGACCATCCCGCTGGCGCTGGATGCGGCCGGCCTGCAGCGCGTGAAAGACGGTTTCGTCGCCGCCGCGCGCCGCGCCGATGCATTGGGGCTGGACGCCATCGAACTGCACGGCGCCCACGGTTATTTGCTGCACCAATTCCTGTCGCCGCTGTCGAACCAGCGTGACGATCAATATGGCGGCTCGCTCGAGAACCGCATGCGCTTTCCGCTCGAGGTGTTCGAGGCCGTGCGCGCGGCCGTGTCGCCCGAGATGGTGGTCGGCATGCGCATCTCGGCCAGCGACTGGGTCGAGGGCGGCTGGGACCTGGAGCAGAGCCTCGTGCTGACGAAGGAACTGGAGCGGCGCGGCTGCCAGTTCATCCACGTGTCGAGCGGCGGGCTGTCGCCGCACCAGAAGATCCCCGTCGGTCCGGGCTACCAGATCGAGTTCGCCGCGCGCATCAAGGCGCAGACCTCGATGCCGACCATCGGCGTGGGCCTGATCACGGAAGCGAAGCAGGCCGAGACCATCGTGCAGACGGGCCAGGCCGACATGGTGGCGCTGGCGCGCGCGATGCTGTACGACCCGCGCTGGCCGTGGCATGCGGCGGCGGAGCTGGGGGCGACGGTCAGCGCGCCGCCGCAGTACTGGCGTTCGCAGCCGCACGAGTACAAGCACCTGTTCGGGGACACGCGCCTGGGCCAGCGCTGACGGTCGTCGCAGGTTTTGCCCCGTTCGTTCCGCGATTTACGCCGTCCGTCGCACGCAGGCGGACGGCGGGGGACGGCGTTGCTACAGTGGCATGGTCAATCACAATCACAACAAGGCCATCCACCATGCGTACTCCGCTCGCCATCGCCATCACCTGCGCCATCCTCGGCGGCTGCGCCATCATCGTCGCGCCCGGTGGCGACGGCGACTACCAGGTCCGCACGCCGTTCTCCAGCGATTCCATCGAAGGCAACGGCATGCCCGCGCGCGACGAGCGCATGATCGCCACCGTGCCGGCGCTGGAAGTGAACGGCACGATCACGGTCGACGTGCACGTGGGCCCGGCCACCTCGCTGGTCGTGGAGGCGGACAGCAACCTGCTGCCGTTCATCCGCACGGAGCTGCGCGGCGACCGCCTCGTCATCGAGAAGACGCGTTCGTTCCGCACCAACAATCCCGTGCGCGTGACCTATACCGTGCCGCGGCTCACGAGCGTGCGCCATGACGGGTCCGGCCACCTGTCCGTGCAGGACCTGAACGGTGGACCGCTGGTGGTGGAAGGGCGGGGATCGGGATCCGTGCTGCTGACGGGCCGCGTGGCTAGCCTGGACGTGTCCCAGAACGGCTCGGGCAGCATCGACGCGACGACCCTGCAGAGCGGTGGCGGCAACCTGTCCCTGAACGGATCCGGACGCGTCGTCGCGGGCCGCATGCAGGGCGAGCGCGTGACGGCGAACCTGAACGGCTCGGGCCAGCTGCGCGTGACGGGTGCCGTGCGCAACCTGGCCGCGCGCTCGAACGGCTCCGGTCACCTGGACCTGGCGGACCTCGTCAGCGAACAGGCGGACCTGTCGTCGACGGGATCGGGCGGCATGACGGCGAACGTGCGCCAGTCGCTCGTCGCGCAGAACGGCGGCTCCGGCGGCATCCGCGTGTACGGCAACCCGTCGCAGCGGACCTTGAGCGGCAAGCTCATCCAGGTCGTGAACTGAAAAACGCCGGCGCGAAGCCGGCGTTGTCGATTACAGCAGGTGGTCGAGCAGCTCCGGCCCGAACACCTCGCGATGCAGGCGGCCGGCCGGCACGCCCGCGTTCAGGAGACCCAGCCACTGGGCCTGCATGAACTTGTGCGGACCGCACAGGTACACCTCGGCCTCGTCGCGCGGCCATGCCGGCAGCTTCGCCACGTCCATGCGGCCTTCGATCACGCCCGCGGCACCCTGTGCATCCTCATGGAAGGTGACGACCGACAGGTTCGGCATCGTGGCCTGCAGGGCCGCGACTTCCGCGCGCAGCGCATGGTGGCCGGCATCGCGTGCGGCGTGCGCGAAGATCACGCGGCGCTGCGGATTCACCTGCGCCACGCGCTTCACGCTTGATACCATCGGCGTGATGCCGACGCCGGCCGACAGCAGCACGAGCGGCGCGTCGCCTTCCGTCTCCGGCAGGAATTCGCCGAACGGGTGCGACACCTGCAGGGTGCTGCCGACCTTCACGTTCGCGTGCAGCCAGTTCGACACTTCACCGGCCGGCGTATCGGCCGCGCCGTCTTCGCGCTTCACCGAGATGCGCAGGTTCTCGCCATTGGGCGCATCCGACAGGCTGTACTGGCGCAGCTGGTGACGGTCGCCCGGCAGGTCGACGGCGACGCTCACGTACTGGCCCGGCTTGAACGCGGGGACCGGTTTGCCGTCGGCGGGCACGAAGCGGATCGACAGCACGTTGACGGATTCCGTCCTGACTTCCACGACGCGCATCGGACGCGTCTCGCCCGGCTGGATGCCGGCCGTGCTGTACAGATTCGCTTCCGCTTCGATCAGGAGCTTGGCGAGCGAGTTGTAGGCTTCCTTCCAGGCGTTCAGCAGCGGTTCCGTGGCGGCGTCGCCCAGCGTCGCGGCGATGGATTCCAGCAGGTGCTTCCCGACGATCGGGTAGTGCTCGGCGCGGATGCCGACCGACACGTGCTTGTGCACGATGCGCTCGACGACGGGGCCCAGCGCGCCCGGATTGCCGATGTTGGCCGCGTACGCGAACACCGCCGATGCCAGCGATTGCTGCTGCGCCCCGCTGGCCTGGTTCCCCATGTTGAAGATGCGGGTCAGCTCGGGATGCGCACCCAGCATGTTCGTGTAGAACAGCTTGGTGATCGTCAGGCCGTGCTCGCGCAGGACGGGGACGCTGGCATCGATGTAGGGGCGGGAAGCTTCCGAAATCATGGTGGTTCCTTTAATTATGCATTTAAAATGCAGATTTAAGATTCAAAAAAAAGCCCGCTCGGCGGGCTCGCCTTAAAACTTAGTCAGTCCTCACTTACCGGCTCGGGCACGGCCGCTGCGCCACTCCAGAACATCCGGTGCATGCGCACGACCTGTTCGCCCGTGTTGCCGGCGGTGGCGTGGGCCAGCGTGTAGCGGTCCATGGCCTCGTAGAACGCCCGCATGCCGGCGCGCAGCATGCCGCGCAGCTGGCAATCCAGCTTCAGCGCGCAGTTCGTGCCATCGCAGTCGACCAGCTCGTCCTCTTCGCCTTCCAGCTTGCGCAGCACCTGGCCGATCGTGAGCGTGGCAGGATCGGCCGCGAGGCGCAGGCCACCGTTGCGTCCGCGCGTCGCCTGCACCCAGCCCAGCTTGGCCAGTTGCCCGACCACTTTCACGAGGTGGTTCAGCGGGATGTCGAACTGCTTGCCGATCTCGGCCACGGTCACCGGATGCGGACGTTCCCCCGCGCGTTCGAGATAGATCAGGACACGCAGGCCAATATCGGAAAATCGGGTGAGTCGCATCGGTAAGCTCAGTGGGTACGAGCGTATTCTACCTTCATGGGCGCATTCTACCTAAATCTGCATTAAAAATGCATGTTTAACTAAAGTATTTTTTTCCCGCAGTGAAAGCTGCCGTGGAACTGGCCCTATAATCGCGGACTTTGGATAAGACAACAGCGCTACCCGCGCCAAGAGGACGACGTGAACCAGACCCTGGGCCAAAAGCTCTTTCGCACCAAGACATCCGAGCACAAACTCGATGACGGCCATGCCCACGCCCTGGGCCGCTCGCTGGGCTTGTTTCCCCTGACGATGATCGGCGTCGGCGCCACCATCGGCACCGGTATTTTCTTCACGATGGTGGAAGCCGTGCCGAAGGCCGGTCCGGCCGTCGTGCTGTCGTTCCTGATGGCCGCCGTCACCGCGGGCCTCACGGCGCTGTGCTACGCCGAGCTGGCCAACCGCGTGCCGGCCGCCGGCTCCTCGTATTCGTTCGCCTACGCCACCGTGGGCGAGTTCGCCGCGTTCATCGTCGCGGCCTGCCTGCTGCTGGAGTATGGCCTCGCGGCCAGCGCGACGGCCATCGGCTGGTCGGACTACCTGAACAACTTCCTGCAGAACGCGCTCGGCTGGCAGATCCCCGACGCGCTGCGCTCGCCCCTCATCGTCGCGGGCAAGCACGGCGGGGTCGAATTCCACACGGGGCACATCAACCTGCCGCCGCTCCTCCTCGTCGTGCTGTGCTGCGTCCTGCTGATCCGCGGCACGAAGGAATCGGCGACGACGAACGCCATCATGGTGTTGATCAAGCTGGCGATCCTCGTATTCTTTTCCGCGATCGCGCTGTCCGGCTTCGACATCAACAACTTCCACCCGTTCATGTGGCCGGCGGACGGCAAGGGCGTCGGCGGCCTGGCCGGCGTGACGGCGGCCGCGGGCACCGTGTTCTTTTCGTTCATCGGCCTGGACACCATCGCGACGGCCGGCGAAGAGGTCAAGAACCCGACGCGCGACGTCCCGATCGGCATCCTCGCCGCCCTCGGCATCGTCACCGTGTTCTACATGCTGGTCGCGATCGCCGCCCTCGGCGCCCAGCCGGCCTCGATGTTCGCGGGCCAGGAAGCGGGCCTCGCCGTGATCCTGCAGAACGTGACCGGTAAAGCGTGGCCGGCCCTCGTGCTGTCGGCCGGCGCCGTCATCTCCGTGTTCTCCGTGACCCTCGTGACGATCTACGGCCAGACGCGCATCCTGTACGCCATCGCGAAGGACGGCCTCGTGCCGAAGGCCTTCCGCACCGTCAACCCGCGCACGCAGTCGCCGGTGACGAATACGCTGATCGTAAGCATCGCCGTGGGCGCCGTGGCAGGCCTCGTCGACTCCACCTTCCTGTGGGACATGGTGAGCATGGGCACGCTGGTCGCGTTCATCGTCGTGTCGATCGCCGTGCCGGTCATCCGCCGCAAGCAGGGCGACACGGGCCGCAAGGGCTTTCGCGTGCCGTTCGGGCCGTATGTCGTGCCGGGGCTGTCGATCCTCGCGAGCCTGTATCTCGTCGGCGGCCTGTCCAGCACGACCTATACCGTGTTCACCATCTGGATGGCGGTCGCCATTCTCACGTACTTCGGGTACGGGATGCGGAACAGCCGCTTGAACAAGGCGGATGCGGCGCAGGCCGAGCTGACGCATTGATGACGGCACCCACGATCCGGCCCGCGGTCGCGGCGGATCATCCGCAACTGCTCGCGCTCTGGCTCGCGTCCGTGCGCGCCACGCACGCCTTCCTCGGCGAGGGCGACGTGCAGGAACTGGTGCCTGTCGTGCGCGACGTCGTGCTGCCCGGGCTGGAAATCTGGGTCCTGGAATTCGCTCCCGGCGTACCGGCCGGCTTCATGGGGCTGGATGGTGCCGCGGTCGAGGCGCTGTTCGTCGCGCCGGATCACTTCCGCAAGGGTGTGGGCAAGATGCTGCTTGCCCATGCGCGCGGCCTCAAGGGCGCGCTCAGCGTCGACGTGAACGAACAGAACCCGCAGGCGCTGGCCTTCTACCTGCAATGCGGCTTCGTCCAGGTGGGGCGGTCGCCGCTCGACCCGGCGGGAAGACCGTTCCCCATCCTGCACCTGCGCGAAGCCTGATTACCGGGCCAGCGGGCGGACATACGTCAGCAGACTGACGAGCGTCTTGCCCGGCTCCTCCCACGGCACCATGTGCGCCGACCGCTCGAACCACACGGCCTGTTTCGACGGCGCCTTCACCTGTTTCAACCACGCTTCGGTCGGCGCCGTCGGCGTCGTGTAGTCGTGCCGGCCCAGGAACATCACGACCGGGATCGGGAACGTCTTCACGTTCGAAAAATCCACCTGCACGAACTCCGGCAGGATGCGGCCCAGGGTGAGCAGGCTGCCCTGGTCGATGTCCTTCACCTGCTGCGCATCGTATTCCGGCGACAGGCGCGGGCCGTCGAAGAAGTAGGCCGACTCGCTGCGGTACGCGCTGAGGCCCCCGTAGTATTGCGGCCACTTGCGCGCGACGATGATGCGTTCGCGCGTGATCGGCTGGTTGCCGGGGTAGGGCGCGATCGACTGCAGGTCGCGCAGCGCTTCCTCGTTCTTGTGCTGTCTGGCCTGTTCGAGCGCATAGTCGAAGCTGATGCGCTCGTTCTCGCGCACGCTGATCACCTGGCCGATGCCGACATAGGCGTAGAACAGGTCCGGACGCTTCAGCGCCGCCTTCATGCCGACGATGGTGCCCCAGCTGTGGCCCATCAGGATCAGCTTCTTCTTGCCGTAGCGCTGGCGCAGGTGCTCCGCGACTTCGATGGCGTCGTCGACGTAGCGGTCGATGTGGATGGTGTCCGCGACCTGCGCGGGATCGGTCTCGCCGTACGTCTTGCCGGCGCCCCGCTGGTCCCAGTTCGCGATGGTGAAGTATTCCTCGAGCGGGCGTTCGAACTGCCACAGGGTCGGCGTCACGGGCGACGCGGGGCCGCCGTGCACGAACAGGATCATCGGGTTGTCGCGCTCCTGGCCGCGCACGGTGAGCCACTGGTCGATGCCGCCGATGCGCGTCTTGTACGATTCCTGCACGCCGTGCGGCGCGACGATTTTATCGAGGTCCGCCACGATGGCGCGGGCTTGCGTCCATGCCTGTGCCTTTGCGTTGTCGTCCTGCGCGCGCACGTTCGCGCATGCGATGGCGAGCAGTGCCCAGATCCAGATCCGCTTCATACCGTTCTCCTTATGCGTGATGTGCAGGCAGTGTAAAGGGATGGCCCCGTGCCGGCAGGCGCGATGGCATGGACTGCGCATCGCGCGGTATGAAGTGCAGATGGCGCGGATGAAATACTTGATACACTTGTCCGACTGCCAACACGACGAAGACCTCACCATGAACACACAGCTTCAGCCAACCCGCAACGACGTCCTCCCGCCGCAGGTGGAAAACCTCAGCGCCATCCTGCCGGACGATCCCCTGCTGATGATGGGCGCCGGCCCCGTGCCGATCCCCAGCGCGGTCGCCCGCGCGAATTCGCTGGTGATCAACCACCTGGGCGAGACGATGGCGAAGATCATCACCCAGGTCAAGGACATGGCGCGCTACGTCTTCCAGACCCGCTCCAACTGGGTGCTGGGCGTGGCGGGCCCCGGCTCGGCGGCGATGGAAATGGCGATCTGCAATCTGGTCTGGCCGGGTACGCGCGTGCTCTCCATCTGCAATGGCTTCTTCAGCGGCCGGATGGCGGAGATGAGCCGCCGCGCGGGCGCGGACGTCGTCACCATGAACGAGATCTATCCGCACTCGATGTCGCTGGAACGGCTGGAGCAGCTGCTGGACGAACACCAGCCGCACTGCCTCACGCTCGTCCAGGGCGAGACGTCCAACACGACGTTCAACAGCCACGTGCACGGCATCGCGCGGCTGGCGAAAGCGCGGGGATGCCTCGTCATCGTCGATGCCGTCTGCACGCTCAGCACGACGCCGTTCGAGATGGACAACTGGCAGGTGGATGCCGTGATCACGGGCGGCCAGAAAGGGCTGTCGTCGATTCCGGGCGTGTCGCTGCTCGCGTTTTCCGATGCCGCATGGAGCCGCATCCGCGAACGGCCGACGCCCAATACGCATTGGTGCCTGGACGCGCTGCTGGCCGAGAATTTCTGGCACAAGGCGTCGTACCACTACACGGCGCCCGTCTCGGGCGTGCTGGCGCTGCACGAAGCCTTGCGCCTCGTGTGCGAGGAAACGCTGCCGGTCAGGTTCGCGCGCCACCTGCGTTGCTCGACCGCGCTGCAGGACAGCATCGAGGCGATGGGCCTGTCCCTGTTCGCGCCCGTCGAATCGCGCCTGAACTCCGTCGTCGGCATCAGCCTGCCGGAGGGCGTCACGAGCCAGGCCGTGTGCTCCACGATCTCCAGCCGCTACCAGGTCGAGATCTCCGGCTCCTTCGGGTTGCCGATCGTGCGGATCGGGCAGATGGGCGAACAGTGCCGCGCGCACCATCTGTTCCGCACCGTGCACGCGCTGGGCAGTACGATGCGCGACCTGGGCGCGGCCGTCGATCTGCCGGCCGGCATGGCCGAACTGGAGAACTCGCTGCAGCGCTCCAAGGCCGGCGCGGCCGACTGATCACAACACGCCCATCTCCCTGAGAAGGTTGGCCGCATGGTCGACCTTCTCCATGTTCCACAGGATGTAGCGGACGTCGACCTGGATGTCGCGCGTGGCGCGCGGATCGAAATCCCAGTCGGAGATGATGGAGTCGAGCGTGCCGTCGAACGCGAGTCCCACCAGTTCGCCGCGTCCGTTCAGCGCGGCGGAGCCCGAGTTGCCGCCCGTGATGTCCAGGGTGGCGAGGAAGTCGACGGGGACGGTCTTCAGCTTCGGATCGACCCAGCGGCCGAAATCCTTCGCGCGGATCGCGGCCAGCTGGCGTTCGGGCGCATTGAATTCGCCTTCGCCCGTGTGCTTGGCGACGACGCCTTTGACGGTCGTGAACGCGGTCCATGAGCCGGTGCCGTCGGCGCCATAGTCGCGGCCCTTGACGTTGCCGTACGTGACGCGCAGCGTGCTGTTCGCATCCGGGTACACGGCTTTGCCCTTGCTGTTCATGTACGCGATCTTCGCCTTCATATAGCTGGCGTAGGCCTTCTGGATCTTCCCCGCCAGCTCGTCCTCTTCCGCCTCGTGCTTCATGTCGGCATCGTACATCGCGACGGCGGCCTTGATGAAGCTGTCGTTGCTGGCCCTGAAGTCCTGCGGGGTCTTCGTCAGCCACGCGGTGCGTACGTCCTTGTTCTGCAGTTGCGAGCCCGCGTAGATGCGGTCCAGCGCCGCTTTCAGCTCGGTCTCGGACATGCCCGGCCGGATGCCCAGCGCACTGTCGAACGCGGTGTCGTGCTGGTCGACCGGCTGCGCGTTGTACTGTTTTAAAAAGTTCAGCACGAGGGCCTTGTCGACTTTCTCGTCGTACGTGCGGTCCTGGCCGCCGATGACGGACGTCAGGCGTGGCATGTCGCGTTCCTGGTAGCCGGACTTGCGCTCGATGTCCGGCTTCGTGCGCTCGTTCGCGAGGCGGTACAGGGTGCGTGCCGAGTTCAGGAAGCGGGGCATCGAATAGCCGAGGAAGAATTCCCGCTTCGTTTGCGCATCACGCTGCGCGATCAGCTTTTCGGCCGCTTCGATGTCCGCGCCGTATTCCGCCTTGCGCCGCGGGTCCGCATCGATCCAGGCCTTCAGCGCCTGGTGCTCGGCCGTCTTGCGCGCGAGGATGTCGCTGCCCGCGTAGCTGGCGAGCATGCCCTTGCGGTTCTTGTAGTAGTTGTTGACGCTCGCGATCTGGCCCGCGTACTTCAGGCGCGCGGCCGGATCGTTCTTCGTCTCGCGTTCGATGACGGCCAGCGTCTCGCCGGACGCCTTCACGAACGCAGGGTAGTTCCAGTCGAACGTGAACGCCACTTCCGACGGCAGGCGGTGGCGGTTCGTGCGGCCCGGGTAGCCGAGGGCCATGACGAAATCGCCTTCCTTCACGCCGTCTTTCGCGATCCTGAGCCACAGCTTCGGGCGGTACGGGACGTTGTCCTTGGCGTAGTCGGCAGCCTTGCCATCCTTGCTGACGTAGGCGCGATAAAAGCCGTAGTCGCCCGTGTGGCGGGGCCACATCCAGTTGTCCGTGTCGCCGCCGAACTTGCCGATGCCGCTTGCGGGCGCGTGCACGAGGCGCACGTCGCGGATCTCGAGCTGCTTGATGCGATAGAACTCGAGGCCGCCGTAGAAGCTCGCGACGGTGCAGCGGTAGCCGGCGTCCTTCTCGCATTCCGCGACGAGGATTTTCTGGTTCCTCTCCATCGCATCCACGCGCGCCTTGCCCGTCAGCTGCGCGACGTCCGGCGTGATCACGCGGTTGCTGACGTTCGCGACTTCCTCCGTGACGAACACGCGGCTGCCCGGCGCGGCCGGCAGCTCGTCCGCCATTGTCTGCGCGAGGAAGCCGTTCGCGAGCAGGTCGCGCTGCGGCGTGGAATTCACGGCCACGCTGTTGTACACGCAGTGGTGGTTCGTGATCACGAGGCCTTGCGGCGATACGAACGACGCCGAGCAGCCGCCCAGGCTCACGATGGCGCCCATCGGGAAATCGGTCAGCCGGGTGAGGGTGTTCGGGTCGAGCCTGAGGCCCGCGGCCTTGAGCTGCTTCGCGATCTGCGGCAACTGTTGCGGCATCCACATGCCTTCGTCGGCCCGGGCGGAGAAGGAGGCCAGAATGGCGAGCGAAATGAGGGTCTGTTTCATGGCATGTCCTTTACAGCTGCGCCCCGATCAGGTCGGCCAGCTTGCCGCCGATCTTTTCCATGAACGGGCGGTTCTCCCACGCCCGCAAGGTGATGGGGCGCGCGTGTTTCCAGTCGTCTTCGAAGACAGCCTCTTGCTGCTTGGCAAAGTCAGGGTCGAGCACGTTCAGGTTGGCCTCGTCGTTGAGGATGAACGAGCGGTTGTCGAAATTGGTGGAGCCGACCGACACGAGCAGGGAATCCACGATCAGTGCCTTCACGTGGTACATCGTCGGCTGGTACTCGGCCATGCGGATGCCCGCCGCCAGGAGCTCGCCCCAGCGCTCGCGCGAGGCGGCGCGCACGACGTCGGAATCGATGATGGGGCCCGGCGTGATGATGCGCACATCGACGCCCCGTTTCGCCGCCGCGACGAGCGCCTTCACGGCCAGCTCGTCCGGCACGAAGTACGAGTTCGACAGGTGGATCGTGCGGCGCGCGGCCGTGATGGCCAGCAAATACATCAGGTGCATGCTTTCGCTGCCGCCCGTGGGCGAGCTGGAGAACATTTGCGCGGGCATGTCGCCCTGCGCGACGAGGGCGGGGAAGTAGGCGGGGCCGTCGAGCACGGCGCCCGTCGCCTTGGTCCAGTTGTCGTTGAACACGGCCTGCATCTGGCCGACGACCGGTCCTTCCACGCGGAAATGCGAGTCGCGCCAGTGGTCGGGATCCTGGGCGTTGCCGCGCCATTTGTCGGCGATGCCGACGCCGCCCGTGAAGCCGACCTTGCCGTCGACGATCAGGAGCTTGCGGTGGGTGCGATTGTTCAGGCGTGCCAGTTTCCACCAGACGGGCTTGTGGTAGCGGTGCAATTCGACGCCGGCCTTGCGCATCCGGTCGAGCGACGCGTCGTCGATCTTCATGCTGCCGATCCAGTCGAGCAGCACGTGCACCTTGACGCCGGCGCGCGCCCGTTCCGACAGCGCTTCCGTGAATTCGCGGCCGATCGTGCCTTCCCAGTAGATATAGGTTTCGAAACTGATGGACTTCTGCGCCGAGCGGATCGCGTCCAGCATGGCGGGGAAAATCCTGTCGCCGTTGAGCAGCACCTCGGCCTTGTTGCCCTCGATGATGGGCGGGCCCAGCAGCACGCCCAGCGAGCGGCGGAATTGCGGGTCGTCCGTGTCGTACAGCCGTGTGAGCTGGGTGTCGATCTTCTTTTCGCCGGGTGCAAAGTTCAGCACGAGCAAGCCCGCCACGAGGGTGGCGATGCAGGTGATGAGGACGACGATGGGACGTTTGATACGCATGAGCTCGATTTTAGGACGTAAAAAAACCAACGCCAGCCGACGTTGGTTTTCAAAGTGGGGCTTGCACCTGCTTAGCGGACGCGGCCGCGACGCAGCAGATTGACGATTGCGAGCAGGATCACAGCACCCAGGAACGAGACCAGCAGCGAAGAAACACTGAAGTCATCGGAGTTGATAGTGCCACTGCCGAACAGCGGGGACAACAGCCAGCCACCCAGGAAGGCTCCCACGATACCGACCACGACATTGAGAATCATGCCTTGTTCAGCGTCCGTTTTCATGACCATGCTGGCGAGCCAGCCGAGGATACCACCGACGACGATCCAGATAATGAATAACATGTTGAGTCCTCCTCAAGTTGGAAAAACATACTCCAGGCCAATTGAATGCCGAGGCCATGTGCAAAGTCTAGTGATGCACACAGTTCGGGGTCGGTGCGTTGCCGAACGTTAGACGCGCAAACTGCGTCGACGTTCTGTTGTGGTGCGGAATGTCCCGAACAGAGTGCGTCAGCGAACAGAAGCGCACTGCTGGGCAGGCATATCGTTTAAGCCACTTTGCATCGAGTGAAACACGACATCCCGGACCGCTTCGATTACTGAAAGGAACGCATCATGGCTATTTTCGATAACACGACGACTGAGCAGAACAAGCAGAACCGCATGGTGACCGGGCTGTTCCCCGACCGCGCCAGCGCGGAGCGCGCCTACAGCGCCATCTCGACCCGCGGCTATACGAAGGACGACGTCAACCTGATGATGTCGGACACCACCCGCAAGACCCATTTCGCCGACTCCGAAACTGAGCTGGGCAGCAAGGCCGCGGAAGGCGCCGCCGCCGGTGCAGGTATCGGCGGCACCATCGGCGCCGTGCTGGCCGGCGTGGCCGCCATCGGCACCTCGCTCGTGATCCCGGGCGCAGGCCTCGTCGTCGCAGGTCCCCTGGCGGCGGCACTGGCCGGTGCGGGCGCAGGCGGTATCACCGGCGGCCTGATCGGCGCGCTGATTGGTGCCGGCATCCCGGAAGAACGCGTCAAGCACTATGAGGAAGGTATCCAGAAAGGCGGCATCGTGATGGGCGTGACGCCGCGTTCGGATGAGGACGTTGCCTACCTGAACCAGACCTTCGTCGACAACGGCGGCTCGCACGTGATCGGCACCGGCATCGGCGCCGCAGCGGGTGCCGCCACCGGCGCCGCACTGGGCGCGGCCGGCGGTCCGATCGGCATGGCGGCCGGCGCCGCGATCGGCGGCATCGCCGGCGGCATGGCCGGCAAGGGCGTGGGCGAAGTCGTCAACCCGAAACCGGGCGACGACCTGGGCGAACACTACCTGGCCAAGGGCACGGGTGCGGGCGCCGGCGCCGCGATGGGCGCGGCTGCGGGCTCCGTGGCAGGTCCGGTGGGTGCGCTGGCCGGTGCGGCGATCGGCGGGCTGGCCGGCGGCGCAGCGGGCCGCGGCGCGGGCGAAGTGGTGAATCCGCATGCGGAAGACCGCCTGCATGAGCACAACCTGGCCCAGGGCACCGGTGCCGGCGCGGGCGCACTGACCGGTGCGGCCGTGGGTAGCGCGGCCGGTCCGATCGGCACCGTCGCGGGCGCTGCCATCGGCGGTATCGCCGGCGGCATGGCAGGCAAGGGCGCGGGCGAAGTCGTGAACCCGAAACCGGGCGATGAGCTGCATGAGCACAACCTGGCCGGCGGCGTCGGCGCGGGCGGCGGTGCGGTCGCCGGTGCGGCACTGGGCGCCGTGGGCGGCCCGGTGGGCATGGCAGCAGGTGCGGCGATCGGCGGCCTCGCCGGCGGCGCGGTGGGCAAGGGTGCCGGCCACCTCGTGAATCCGACGGAAGAGGATGCCTACTGGCGCTCGAACTACCAGACCCAGCCGTACTACACCACGGGCTACACGTACGACGATTATTCGCCGGCTTACGCGCTGGGCTACAACAACGCCCGCCGCTTCCCGAGCTACGACCTGGCCGAGCCGCACATGGCCGACGAGTGGGATCGCGTGAAGGGCCATTCGCGCCTGTCGTGGGAGCAGGCCAAGGCCGCCAGCCGCGCTGCGTGGGATCGCGTGGAGCGTGCGATTCCGGGTGATTCGGACCGCGACGGCCGCTAATCCATTGCACCAATGAAAAAGCCCCGCGGCCGTGCTGGCCGCGGGGCTTTTCTTTTGGATCGAAAGATTACTGCTTGACCGCTTCGACCTGGATCGCCAGCTTGACTTCCGGCTTGAAGCCCATCTTGACGCCGTAGTCCACGCCGAAGTCGGCGCGGTTGAACGTGGCCGACGCATCGGCGCCGCACACTTCGCGCTTCAGCATCGGGTGCTGGATGCACTTGAACGAGTTGATGTGCAGGGTGACCGGCTTGGTCACGCCGTGCAGCGTCAGTTCGCCGTCGACGGTCGACGGTGCATCACCCTTGAACACGATCTTGCCCTTGTAGGTGGCGTTCGGATACTTGGCCACGTCGAACATGTCCGGACCCTTGGCGTGCTCGTTCATCTTGGCGTGGCCGAAGTCCAGGCTGTTCGCGTCGATGGTGATGTCGACGGTGCCCGTCTTGGCTGCGCGGTCGACGACGATGGTGCCTTCCGTCTTCTCGAACTTGCCGCGCCAGTTCGACAGGCCGCCGAAGTGGTCGGCCTCGAAGCTCGGGTAGGTGTGGTTCGGGTCGATCTTGTAGGTGTCGGCGGCGAAGGCGGCGCTGGAAGCGAAGGCGACGGCCAGCAGGGCGAGGTGCTTGAGTTTCATGTAAGACGATCCTTTAACAGTGGTAGGTGTTGATTGTTACTGTCCCGCGGCGACGCGGAATTTGATGACGACTTCGTCGGCGACCATGCTCGTGTCCTTCCACTCGCCTTCGCCGATGTTGAAGGCCAGCCGCTTGATCGGCAGCTGTCCTTCGAAAACCTGTTTGCCGCCTTCCGGCTTGATCGTGACCGGGAAGGTGACGTCCTGGGTCCTGCCCTTGATGGTCAGCTTGCCGGACACGTTCAGCTTGCCCGCGCCGGCCGGCTTGATGGCGGACGACACGAAGGTTGCTTTCGGAAACTTGGCCGAGTTGAACCAGTCCTTGCCTGCCACTTCCTTGTTGTACTCGGCCTCGCCGATGTCGAAGCTCGCGGTGTCGATGTCCACGCGCGCCGTCGCCTTTTCCGGGTGCGCCGCGTCGTAGTCGATCTGCGCGGTGAAGCTCTTGAACTTCGATTCGACCGGCACGTTCATCTGCTTGAACACGGCCGAGACGCTGCTGTGCGCGACGTCGGTTTTCAGCGGGACGGCACTGGCGATGAGGGTGACGCCGGCCAACAGGGCAGCGATGCCGCCACGGGTGAATTTCATGATGATCTCCTTCAGTGGGAACGGCCGGGCAGCATGCGTCCGAGCGTGCCGTCGCGGTCGACGAATTGGTGCTTCAGGGCGGCGACCACGTGCAGGCCGACGAGACCCGCCATGATCATGTTCAGCCAGTAGTGGATCGGCTTCAGCGTTTCGGCCAGCGCCGGGTTCTTGGCGATGAACACGGGCAGCTGGAACAGGCCGAAGTAGACGACCGGGAAGCCGGCCGCCAGCGTGTAGAAATAGCCGGACAGCGGCACGGCGAAGATCAGCACGTACAGCAGGTGATGCAGGCCGTGGGCGGCGCTGCGCTGCCAGGCGGGCATCGAATCGGGCAGCGCGGGCGGGCGGTTCTTCAGGCGCCACAGCAGGCGGATCGTGGCGAGCAGCAGCACGGTCACGCCGGCCCATTTATGCCACGAAAAATACTTCAGCTTGGTGGGCGAAATGCCGGGGATGTCCGTCATCACGAGACCCAGCGTGAACGCACCGATGATCAGCACGGCGATCAGCCAGTGAAGCACGATGGCGGTCGTGGTGTAGCGCTGCATGACGGGTCTCCGATGAATTAGTACGAGTTAGAACTAAATCTTACCAAAAACTATTTACGCGGTAAGGCTGCCGGCATTTCCATCAGCACACTAGCACGAATGCGGGTGGGTGTGGATTTGCAATATGGATACTTTAACGGTTCCAAATATTGCGCGGAAGCTATCCACACGGATAACTTTGTTCAGCCAACGGGACAATCCGTGGCGCATACGATATTTCCACGCACGTGCGTACCGGGTCGCGCATGTGCAAAGGTAAAATGTTAAGAAAATGGATTTATAAAAGATAATGACCCAGACGCATGGTGTGCCTTTCCTGTTCGGGGCGCTGTTGCTGACCTTGCCGGCGCAAGCCGAGGAGGGGGCACGGCGTGCCGAATTCGCCGACCTGTCGATCGAAGAGCTGGCCAACATCGATGTCACGTCCGTGTCGCGCCGCCCCGAACGCCTGCAGGATGCGCCCGCTGCCGTGTTCGTGATCACGGCGGAAGACATCCGCCGCTCGGGCGCGCGCAACCTCGTCGAAGCGCTGAACCTCGCGCCGAACCTGCAGGTCGCCCGCAACAGCAACGCCAATTATTTCATTTCCGCGCGCGGCATGAATGGCACGAGCAACAGCCCGGCCAACAAGCTCCTCGTCATGATCGACGGCCGCTCCGTGTATTCGCCGCTGTTCTCCGGCATGTTTTGGGACGAGCCGGACGTGATGCTGGAAGACGTCGAGCGGATCGAAGTGATCAGCGGCCCCGGCGGTACCCTGTGGGGCGTGAATGCCGTCAACGGCGTCATCAGCATCACGACCCGCCACGCACGCGACACGCAGGGCGATCTGCTCGTCCTGCGCGCCGACGACAATGGCGCGCAGGCCGCGTTCCGCCACGGCGGGCTGCTCACGGGTGGCCATTGGCGCGCCTACGGCAAGGTGTTCGGACTGGGGCACAGCGAACTGGCGTCGGGCCGCGCCGTCGACGACGACCGGGCGCAAGGGCAGGTGGGCTGGCGCGGCGACTGGGAACGGGGCGCGGATCGGTTCAGCGTCAACGCCAACGCGTGGCGCGGACGTGAAGGCCAGCCTGCGCCAGGGCTCATCGCGGCACCGGGCGCGGACGTCGGCCTGGGCGACATCCGGATCCGCGGGGCGAACGTCACGGGACGGTGGGAACACGTGATCGACGGCGGCGGCAGCGTGACCGCGCAGGCGTATTACGACTACCGCTACCGCAAGGTGCCGCCCACGTTCACGGACGCCGTCGACATCCTCGACGTCCAGCTGCAGCACGCGCTGCCCGCGCATGGCCGGCACAGCATCGTGTGGGGCGGCGAATACCGCTACAACCGCGACCGCGTGGACAACAGCCGCTTCGTCGCCTTCTTGCCCGCGCGCGCTACCCAGGCGTGGGCCAGCCTGTTCGCCCAGGACGAGGTGGCCTTGCGCGACGACCTGCGCGTGACGGCGGGCGTGCGCTGGGAGCGCAATCCGTACACGGGCGCGGAATTCCTGCCGAACGTGCGCCTGTCCTGGCGCGCCAACCCCGCGCACGCGTTCTGGGCGGCCGTGTCGCGCACCGTGCGCGCGCCGTCGCGGCTGGACGTGGATGCGTACGTGCCCGGTGCGCCGCCGTACCTGCTGGCGGGCGGCCGGGGCGTGCGGTCGGAAACCGCGCGCGTGCTCGAACTGGGCTACCGCGGCCAGGCGGGGCAGGTGGTGTCGTATTCCGTGACGGCGTTCCGCAACCTGTACGACCACCTGCGCACACAGGACCTGACGCCCAACGGACAGATCGTGTTCGGCAACCTGATGCAAGGCCAGGCGCGCGGCCTGGAGGCGTGGGGCAATGTGCAGGTGACGCAGGCGTGGCGCCTGGCGGCGGGGGCCACCTTGCTGCACGAGGAATTCGCGCTGAAGCCCGGCAGCGCCGACCAGGGCAGCGTCATGACGACGGGTCGCGATCCGGCTTACACGGCCCAGCTGCGCTCCAGCCACGCGATCGACGGGGCGCGCGAACTGGAACTGGCCGTGCGCCGCAACGGCGCGCTGGGTTTTCCTGACGTGCCGGCGTACTGGGCCGTCGATGCCCGCTTCGGCTGGCGGTTCGCGCCGGGGATGGAGTTGTCGGTGATCGGTACGAACCTGAACGGCGGCCACGCGGAATATGGCGTGGCGTCCGTGCGCAGCGAGGTGCCCAGGACGGTGGGTGTCAAGTTCACCTGGCAGAGATGAAAAAAAACCGGGGACGCGCCCCGGTTTCCGATCAGATGGCTTTTGCCAGCTGGGCCGCCAGGCCCGTGTAATTCGCCGGCGTCATGGCCAGCAGCAGGTCCTTCGCATCCTGCGGAATCGCCAGCTTGCCGATGAATTCCTGCAGCGCGTCGCGCGTGATGCCCTTGCCGCGCGTGAGTTCCTTCAGCTGCTCGTACGGGTTCTCGATGCCGTAGCGGCGCATCACGGTCTGCACCGGCTCGGCCAGCACTTCCCAGTTCGCGTCCAGGTCCTGCTCCAGGCGCGCCGGGTTCACTTCCAGCTTGTTCAGGCCGCGCAGGCAGCTGTCGTACGCGAGCAGCGCGTAGCCGAAGCCGACGCCGATGTTGCGCAGCACGGTGGAGTCGGTCAGGTCGCGCTGCATGCGCGAGACCGGCAGTTTATCGGCCATGTGGCGCAGCACGGCGTTGGCCAGGCCCAGGTTGCCTTCCGAGTTTTCGAAGTCGATCGGGTTGACTTTATGGGGCATGGTCGACGAACCGATCTCGCCGGCCTTCAGCTTCTGCTTGAAGTAGCCGAGGGAGACGTAGGTCCAGATGTCGCGGTTCAGGTCGAGCAGGATCGTGTTCGTGCGCGAGATCGCGTCGAACAGCTCGGCCATGTAGTCGTGCGGTTCGATCTGGATGGTGTACGGGTTGAACGTCAGGCCCAGGCGCTGTTCGATGACGTTCTTCGAGAACGCCGGCCAGTCGAAGCCCGGATACGCGGACAGGTGCGCGTTGTAGTTGCCGACGGCGCCGTTCATCTTGCCGAGGATTTCCACGTCGGCGATGCGCTTCACGGCGCGCTGCAGGCGGGCGACGACGTTGGCGAATTCCTTGCCCAGCGTGGTCGGGCTGGCGGTCTGGCCGTGCGTGCGCGACAGCATCGGCAGGTCGGCGTTCGCGTGCGCGATCTCGGTCAGCTTGGCGATGACGGCCTGCAGCGACGGGAGCAGCACGCCGTCACGCGCGGCCTTCAGCATCATGCCGTGCGACGTATTGTTGATGTCTTCCGACGTGCACGCGAAGTGGATGAATTCGGATGCCGCGACCAGCTCCGGCACGTCCTTCACTTTTTCCTTCAGCCAGTACTCGACGGCCTTCACGTCGTGGTTCGTGACGGCTTCGATTTCCTTGATGCGGGCGGCGTCGACGTCCGAGAAGTCGGCGGCCAGCTTGTCCAGCAGGGCGTTCGCCTCTGCGGAGAACGGTTTCAGTTCGGCGAAGCCGGCCTGCGACAGCGCCTGCAGCCAGGCGATCTCCACTTTCACGCGGTGGTGCATGAAGCCGGCTTCCGACAGGATCGGGCGCAGCTTGTCGGTCTTGGCGGCGTAGCGGCCGTCCAGCGGGGACAGGGCCGACAGGGTCGAGGAGGATGCGGTAGAGGTCATGGGAGGAGGGAGGCGGTGAGTGCAAAAACGAGATTCTACCATCGGCAGCCTGGGCTCGGCCGCTTTGTCAAGTCTCATTTGGCCACCGTTGCAGGCGTTTCCCCGGCGTTTGGGCGGGCTGGGGCCGATGCTATACTGTCTGCCAATCCACATGACTGAGCATCTATGAAACTCATCGGTTCCTTCACGAGTGCCTATGTGCGCAAGGCGCGCGTCGTCCTGGCAGAGAAAAAGCTCGACTATCAGTTCGAGCTGGAAAACGTCTGGGCGCCGGAAACGAAGATCGCATCGTCGAACCCGCTGGGCAAGGTGCCGTGCCTCGTGATGGAAGACGGCAGCACGATGTACGACTCGCGCGTGATCGCGGAATACCTCGACACGCTGACGCCCGTGTGCAAGCTGCTGCCCGCGAACAGCCGCGACCGCGCCAACGTCAAGGTGTGGGAAGCGCTCGCGGACGGCGTGCTGGACGCGGCCGTGCTGGCCTACCTGGAACGCAACTGGCGCCCGGCCGACCAGCAGAGCCAGGCCTGGTTCGACCGCCAGATGGGCAAGGTGCACGGCGGACTCGCCGTGATGTCCGAGAACCTGGGCGAGCAACCGTTCTGCATGGGGATCCATTACACGCTGGCCGACGTCGCCGTCGGCTGCACGCTCGGCTGGCTGTCGTTCCGCTTCCCGGACATCGACTGGCGCAGCGCCTACCCCAACCTGGCGCGCCTGTTCGACAAGCTGTCGGAACGGCCGTCGTTCAAGGACACCGTCCCGCACTGACGCCCGATGACGACGTCGTCCCGGCGGTTGCAAATGGCCGACATCGCACGCCTCGCCGGCGTGTCGACGTCGACCGTCTCGCGTGCGCTCAGCCACAGCCCCCTCGTCAACCAGGAAACGCGCGACCGCATCCTCGACCTGGCGCGCTCGCTGAACTACACGATCAACATCGGCGCCCAGAACCTGCGGCTGCAGCAGAACCGCACGGTGGCCGTCGTCATCCCGATCGACCAGTCCTCGCGCCAGCAGCTGTCCGACCCGTTCTTCCTGTCGATGCTGGGCAGCCTCGCGGACGCGCTCAGCGAACAGGGTTTCGACACGCTCGTCTCGCGCGTGGATGCCGACCAGGTCGACGCGGCGGCCGCCCCGTTCGACGGCGGCCGCGCGATCGGCGTGATCCTGATCGGCCAGGGCCGCCACCACGACCAGCTCAACAAGATGGCCGCGCGCGGCGTGCCGTTCGTCGTCTGGGGCGCGCAACTGCCGCAGCAGTTGTACACGACGGTCGGCGGCGACAACGTCACGGGCGGCCGCCTCGCGACGGAGCGCCTGCTGGCGCAGGGCCGGCGCCGCATCGCCTTCTTCGGCGACACGAGCCTGCCCGAAGTCGAGCAGCGCCATCGCGGCTACGTACAGGCGCTGGCCGCGCACGGTCTGTCGCCCGATCCGCAATTGCACGTGGCATCCTCGTTCCTGCCCGAGAGCGGCGGCCAGGCCGTCGCGGAGCTCGCCCGGCGCGGAGTCGCGTACGATGCCCTGTTCGCCAGCAGCGACCTGCTCGCGATGAAGGCCATCCACGCCATGCGCGAGCAAGGCAGGGATGTGCCGGCCGACGTGGCCGTCGTCGGCTACGACGACATCGAGCTGTCCAGTTACTTCCATCCGCCGCTCACCACCGTCGCCCAGCCGCGCGACGTGGCGGCGCGCGCCCTCGTCGATGCGCTGCTCGTCCTCGTCGACGGCCGCGGCGCACCCTCCGTCCAGCTTCCCACCGAACTGATCGTCCGCGCCAGCGCCTGACCGGGTGTCGTCCGGCTGGCCGCAGCGCGCTCGTTGCACGCCAATTTTGCAAACGTTTGCAAAATTCTCGTTAAAAGATAGCGTATATCTTCGAATCCCGCATGGCTGGCCAGTTGCAGCGTTTTTGCAACGTTACTGCAATCGTTTGCAATTTTCCAAAAATCGCGAAATAATGGCCGCGTGCCTGACAAGGTGCCAACAAATCGAATACCAAATGGAGGAGACATGGAAGTTCGCATGAAGCACACGGCGCGTGCCGTGGCGCTGGCTTTGCTGCACCTGGGTGCGGCGTCCGCGCAGGAAGCGGCTGCCCCGGCGGCCGATGGTCTGAAGATGGAACGCGTCGTCGTCACCGGCACGCCGATCGGTTCGAGCAAGATGAAGTCGAGCGTCTCGGTCAGCACGCTGGAAGCGGACGCCATCCAGAACCTCGCGCCGACCAGCGCCGCCGAAGTGCTGCGTTCGATCCCCGGCGTGCGCTCGGAATCGTCGGGTGGCGAAGGCAATGCCAACATCACCGTGCGCGGCGTGCCCATCTCCGCGGGCGGCGCGCGCTACGTGCAGATGCAGGAAGACGGCCTGCCGGTGCTGCAGTTCGGCGACTTCAACTTCATCACCCCCGACAGCTACATCAAGATCGACGGCACGCTCGATCACGTGGAAGCCGTGCGCGGCGGTTCCGCATCCACGCTGGCCACCAACTCGCCCGGCGGCATCATCAACTTCATTTCCAAGGATGGCGCACAGAAGGGCGGCAGCATCGGCCTCACGCGCGGCCTCGATTACGACAGCACGCGCGTCGACTTCGACTACGGCGCGCCGATCTCGGAGCGCGACCGCTTCTTCGTCGGCGGCTTCTACCGCCGCGGCGAAGGCATCCGCAACGCGGCCGGCAAGGACGAGCGGGGCGGCCAGCTGCGCGCGAACTTCACGCACGACTTCGACGGCGGCTTCGTGCGCGTCTCGCTCAAGCACCTCGACGACCAGAGCCCGACGGCGCTGCCCGTGCCGGTCCTCGTCAACAACGGCCACATCTCGGAAATCGCCGGCATCGACCCGCGCTACGCGTCGTTCTATTCGCCGTACTGGGTGAAGGACGTCTCGCTCACCAAGGGCAACGGCCATGTGTCGAGCGACGTCAACGACGGCCTGTCCGTGAAGAGCAATGCAATCGGCCTGGAGGGCTCGTTCGACCTGGGCAACGGCTGGACCGTGACGGACAAGTTCCGCAAGGCGTCCAACAGCGGCCGCTTCGTGGGTGTCTTCCCGGCCGACAGCGGCACGGTGGGCAGCTATACGTTTGCCACGGGCCCGAACGCCGGCCAGGCCTACAACGGCCGCGCGTTCAACGCCGTCGTTTTCAACACGTCGATCGACGATGCGGGCAACACGCTGAACGACGCCCGCCTGACCAAGACCTTCAAGATCGACGGCGCGAAGCTGAACGTGACGGCCGGCTGGTATTCGTCGCTGCAGAAGCTGGGCCTGACGTGGAACTTCAACCAGTACCTGATGCAGGCGACGGGCGACGATCCCGCGCTGCTGAAGACGGCCAGCACGACGCCGGGCTATGTCGGTCCCGCGTTCGGCGCCTGCTGCTCGCGCGCCGTCGACGTCGAATACCGCACCAATTCGCCGTACGCGAACTTCGGCTGGGAGCAGGGCCCCGTCAACGTGGACGCCAGCGTGCGCCGCGACCGCCAGCATGCCGGCGGCAGCGCCAACATCGCCACCAATGCCGCCAGCTACCTGCCGGGCACCGTGCAGCACGTCGACTACGACATCGGCCACACGTCGTATTCCGTGGGCGGCAACTGGCGGGTTACGCCGTCGCTGGCGCTGTTCGCCCGCACGAGCGAAGGCGTCGCGTTCAACGCCGACCGCATCCTGTTCGGCACCCCGCTGGACGGCAGCGCGCCGATCAGCATCAACACGGTGAAGCAGCTGGAAGGCGGCGTGAAATGGCGTAGCGGCGGCCTGTCCACGTTCCTCACGCTGTTCCACGCGAAGACGCGCGAGACCAACTACGAAGCGACGACGCAGCTGTCGACCGCGAACAGCTACGACGCGAAAGGCGCCGAACTGGAAGCGGCCTATCGCGTGGGCGACTTCCGCGTCAACGGCGGCCTCACGCTGACGAATGCGAAGATCACGGCGACGGCACCGGGCGGCGAATCCACCATCGGCCACACGCCGCGCCGCCAGGCGCACGCCGTGTACCAGCTCACGCCGAGCTACGACCTGGGCCCGGCCAACTTCGGCCTGGCCATCGTCGGCACGGGTAAAAGCTGGGGCGACGATGCCAACACGCTCGTCCTGCCCGGCTACACCGTCGTGCATGCGTTCCTGAACTACCAGCTGACGCCGAAGGTGCAGCTGTCCGTGAACGCCAACAACCTGTTCAACCGCATCGGCTACACCGAGATCGAAGGCGACGGCCACGCCGCCCGCTCGATCACGGGCCGCGCCGTGAAGGCCAGCGTCAAGTACGCGTTTTGATGCACTGGGCCGGCTTCGACGCCGGCCTTTTACTTTCGATTCCCAGAGATTCATGACGACGATGTCCCATTCCCTGCGCCGCCTGCTCGACGCGCTGCCGGCCGGCCGCCACGCCGACGCGCAACGACGTTTCGCGCGCCACGAGGCCGTGCTGGCCGACCGCCTGCACCGCCTGTACGGCCACCTGCCCGGCCACGCCGCCTGGTTCGACAACCTGCTGGCCGGGATCGGGCGGTTGATGGCCGCGCGCCCAGCCGCGCTGCAGGCACTCGACGCCGCCCGCGAGGACGATCCGCGCTGGTTCTGCGCGCCGACGATGCTGGGCTACAGCGCATACGTCGACCAGTTCGGCAGCGACCTGCGCGGCGTGAAGGCCCGCATCCCGCACCTGCGCGACCTGGGCGTGACCTATCTGCACCTGCTGCCGTTCCTGCGTCCGCGCGCGGGCGAAAGCGATGGCGGCTTTGCCGTCGCCAGCTTCGACGAGGTGGATCCGCGCTTCGGCACGATGGCCGACCTGGAAGACCTGACGGCGGCGCTGCGCGAGGCGGGCATCAGCCTGTGCTCGGACCTGATCCTGAACCACGTGGCCGACGACCATCCGTGGGCGCAGGGCGCCCTGACCGGCGACGCGGCCATGCGCGCCTTCTTCCACGTGCTGGACGAAGACAAGGCGCAAGCCTATGAACGCACGCTGGGCCAGGTGTTCCCGCAGGCGGCGCCCGGCAATTTCACGCACGTCCCGGCGATGGGCGGCTGGGTGTGGACGACGTTCTATCCGTTCCAGTGGGACCTGAACTACGCCAACCCGGCCGTGTTCGAAGCCGTGGCGGCCGCGCTGCTGCGCCTTGCGAACCGCGGCATCGACGTGTTCCGCCTCGATTCCACCGCGTTCCTGTGGAAGCGCCTCGGCACGGACTGCATGAACCAGCCGGAAGCGCACCTGATCCTGCAGGCGCTGCGCGCCATCGTCGACATCGCGGCACCCGGCGTGCTGCTGAAGGCCGAGGCGATCGTGCCGACGCGCGAACTGCCCGCGTACTTCGGCGACGCCGCCGCGCCCGAATGCCACCTCGCGTACCACAGCACGCTGATGACGGCCGGCTGGGCCGCGCTGGCCGAGGAAGATTCAAGCCTCGTGCGTGCGGTCGCCGCCGCCACGCCGCCGCTGCCGGCCGGGGCGAGCTGGCTGACCTACGTGCGCTGCCACGACGACATCGGCTGGAAACACCTGCTGGCCGAAGCGGGCAATCTCGACCGCCTGGCCGCCGTCGCGCGTTTTTATAACGACGGGCCGGGTACCGGCTTCCAGGGCGGCCTCGCGACCAACGGCACGGCCGCCGCGTTGAGCAGGTTCGATGGATCCGACGAGGGCTTGCGCCGCCTGCTGCTCGTGCACGGCCTCGCGTTGTGCTTCGGCGGCCTGCCCGTGCTGTACATGGGCGACGAGCTGGCGATGGCCAACGACGACAGCTATTTGTCCGACCCGGCGAAGGCGCACGACAGCCGCTGGATCCAGCGCGCGCCGTTCGACGAGGCGCGTTACGCGCAGCGCGACGATGCCGCGACGCCGGCCGGCCGCGCGTACGCGGGCCTGCGCCGCCTGATCCGCCAGCGCCGCGCCACGCCGGACCTCGCGGCCGGCACGCCGTGCACGGTGCTGGCAGCAAGCGATCCGGCCCTGCTGGCGCTGGCGCGCGGTGAGCGATTCCTGGGACTCTTCAACTTTTCCGGCCGCACGCTGGATGTCGACCTGGCCCCGTACGGCCGCGCCGGCACGGTGACCTTGGCCCCGTGGGACCAGGCATGGCTATGACGGAGATCGACATGACGCAACATGCACAAGGACCGGTCGCCGTGTTCGGCGAAGCGCTGGTCGACGATTTCGGCGATCGCCAGGTGATCGGCGGCGCGCCGTTCAACGTGGCGCGCCACCTGGCCGCGCTGGGACAGGAGGCCCTGATGCTGACCCGCGTGGGCCTGGACGAGAACGGCGCCCGCATGCGCGCGGAGTTCGAACGCTTCGGCCTGTCGATGGCCGGACTGCAGGTCGATGCGACCTTGCCGACGGGCCGGGTAAGTGTGGAACGCCACAGCGACGGCGGCCACCGCTTCACGATCCTGCCGCACCAGGCTTATGATGCCATCGAGGCGGAGCCCGCCGTGGCAGCCATGACGGCCGCCGCGCCCGCGACGCTGTATTTCGGCACGCTGGCCCAGCGCGAGCCGGCCTCGCGCGACGCGCTGGCGCGGCTGCTGGCGGCAACCAGTGCCTGCCGTTACCTGGACCTGAACGTGAGGGAAGGGCAGGTGACGGAGCGGTGCGTGTTCGCGTCGCTGCACGCGGCCGACATCGTCAAGGTCAACGAAGAGGAGTTGCAGGATTTGTTCGGCTGGTACACCCACATGCGGCTCCCGACCGACGACATGGGATGCAACGACGTGCGCCACGCGTGCGCGACCTTGCTGCGCGTGTTCAACCTGACGGGCCTGATCGTGACCCTGGGACCGCGCGGTGCCGTGTACTTCGGCGCGGACGGCGCGTATCACACCACGCCGGCACCCTCCGCGCCCGTGCAGCTGGCCGACACGGTGGGCGCGGGCGACGCCTTCTCCGCCGTGGTCCTGCTGGGCCGCGCGCGCGGCTGG
Source organism: Massilia sp. PDC64 (assembly GCF_900101265.1). Taxonomy (GTDB): domain Bacteria; phylum Pseudomonadota; class Gammaproteobacteria; order Burkholderiales; family Burkholderiaceae_D; genus Telluria. The sequence continues at coordinate 237,591 of NZ_FMZS01000009.1, read as the reverse complement.
CCGCTGGGTGCCACGCTCGCCCGCGCCAACGAATTCGCGGGCGCCGTGTGCGGCATCGTCGGCGCCGTCCCGGACGACCATGCCTTCTACCGTCCATTCATCGAACGCTGGGAGCTATGATGGCCAAGCCGCGCATGACGTTCTGGCAGATCGTCAACATGAACATCGGATTCTTCGGCATCCAGTTCAGCTTCGGTCTGCAGCAGAGCAGCATGAGTCCCATCTACAAATACCTCGGCGCCGACGAGGCGAGCCTGCCCTACCTGTGGCTGGCCGGTCCCGTCACGGGCCTGCTCGTGCAGCCGCTGGTGGGGGCGATGAGCGACCGCACCGTCAGCCGCTGGGGGAGACGTACGCCGTACTTCCTCATCGGCGCGATCCTGTGCAGCCTCGGCCTGCTGGCGATGCCGTACAGCCCGACGTTGTGGATGGCCGCGAGCCTGTTGTGGATCCTCGACTCGGCGAACAACGTAACGATGGAGCCGTACCGCGCGTTCGTCAGCGACAAGCTGCCCGCGAGCCAGCACTCGCTCGGCTTCCTCACGCAAAGCGCGTTCACGGGCCTGGGCCAGACGCTGGCCTACCTGACGCCGTCGCTGCTCGTGTGGATCGGGATGGACAAGGATGCCGTCAATGGCAGCCATATCCCGCAGGTCGTCGTCGCCGCATTCCTGATCGGCGCCGTGTGCTCGCTCGTGTCCGTGCTGTGGTCCGTGAAGACGACGCCGGAAGACCCGCTGCCGCCGCAGACCCTGGCCGCGTTGCGCGCGACGCCCGGCGGCTGGAAACATACGCTGGCGGAGATCGCCGCGGCCGTGCGCGACATGCCGACGACGATGAAGCAGCTGGCGCTGGTAAAACTGTTCCAGTGGTATGCGATGTTCTGCTACTGGCAATTCATCACGCTGTCGCTGGCACGCACGCTGTTCGGCACGAGCGACGCGGCGTCGCCGGGCTTCCGCGACGCGGGACTCCTGAACGGCCAGATCGGCGCATTCTACAACTTCATCGCGTTCCTCGCCGCGTTCGCGCTGGTGCCGTTCGCGCGCCGCCACGGGCCGCATGTCGTGCACGGCGTGTGCCTGCTGCTGGCCGGCGCCGGCATGCTCGCGATCCCGCACATCCATTCGCCGGTGCTGCTGCTCGTGCCGATGGTCGGCATCGGTCTCGCATGGGCCAGCATCATGGGCAATCCGTACGTGATCCTCGCCTCCAGCCTGCCGCCGGAACGCACGGGCGTCTACATGGGCATCTTCAACATGTTCATCGTGATCCCGATGATCATCCAGATCTTCACCCTGCCGCTGTACTACCACAGCTGGCTGGGCGGGAATCCGGAAAACGTGATCCGCCTGGCCGGCGCGCTGCTCGTCTGCGCCGCTTTCGCGATGCGGCTGGTGCGCTACAATGCCCCGGGTACGATCGAACGGACGGAGACGGTGTATGGTCAAGTGGAACGGGATGGCGGTGGTGTTCGGCGAGGTGCTCGTTGAGGAAGGCGCGGGCGCCCCGGTCGTGGGCGGCGCCCCGTTCAACGTGGCGCGCCACCTGGCCGCCTTCATGGCACCGCCCCTGCTGATCACCCGCATCGGCGACGACCGCAACGGCGCCGCCGTGCGCGCCGAGTTCGAGCGCTTCGTGATCCCGGAAACGGGACTGCAGATCGACCCGATGGAAGAGACGGGCCGCGCCGTCGTCGAGCGCCAGGGCACGAGCCACCGCCTGACCCTGCTGCCGCGCCAGGCCTACGATTTCATCGACCCGCAACCGGCCGCCGCGAGCGTCGCCGGCGGCGCGTACGACACTGTGTATTTCGGTACGCTGGCCCAGCGCGAGGAACGCTCGCGTCTCGCGCTGGCGGCCGTGCTGGACGCGACGCCGGCCAAGCGCTTCCTCGACCTCAACCTGCGTGCCGGCCAGGCGACCGAGCCGATCGTCACGAAAGCGCTGACGGCCGCCGACATCGTCAAGGTCAACGAAGAGGAATTGCAGGCGCTGTTCCAGTGGTATTTCCAGATCGGTCCGAACGACCGGGCGTTGTCGACGGAGGAAGTGCACGCGGCCTGCCGCGCGCTGATGGACCGCTTTACGCTGGAAGCGCTGATCGTGACGCTGGGCCACCGCGGCTCCGTGTACTTCGGCGCGGACGGGAGCTACATCGCCACCCGCGACAACCCGGTGCCGCCGTTCGTGATCGACACGACGGGCGCGGGCGACGCGTTCGCCGCCATCTTCATGCTGGGCCGCGCGCGCGGCTGGCCGCTGGAGGTGATTCTGGCACGCGCCAACGAATTCGCCGGCGCGATCTGTGCGGTCAGCGGGGCGGTGCCTGCTGACATGGGCTTTTACGACAAGTGGGTCGCGCGCTGGCGCGACCCTGTTTGATCACTCGCCCATCTGGGACTGCAGGTAGTTCTGGATGCCGACCTTGACGATGAGGTCGAGCTGCGTCTCCAGCCACTCGATGTGTTCCTCGGTGTCTTCGAGGATCTCGAGCAGCAGGTCGCGCGACACGTAGTCGTGCGCCACCTCGGCGGCGGCGATGCCTTCCTTGATGGTGACCTGGGCCGCGCGTTCCAGCTTCAGGTCGCATTCCAGCATTTCCTGCGCCGATTCGCCGATCAGCAGCTTGTGCAGCGCCTGCAGGTTGGGCAGGCCATCCAGCATCAGGATGCGGTCGATCAGGCGGTCGGCGTGCTTCATCTCGCCGATCGATTCGTCGTACTCCTTCTTGCCCAGCTTGGTGAAGCCCCAGTGCTTGTACATGCGTGCATGCAGGAAGTACTGGTTGATCGCGGTGAGCTCGTTGGTCAGCTGTGCGTTGAGCAGCCGGATGATGTTGGGATCGCCCTTCATGGATTGCCTTTTCTTGCGGTTGTCGTCATAGCATCATAGCAAACCGCGAGGCAGGCGGGCAGGGGCATGCAGCGAATGTCGCATGCCGGAGTCGCTCCCCGCAAATCGTCAGATCGCCGCCAGTGCCAGGCCACCCGCCGCCAGCAGCGACACGGCCCCGATCACGATGCCCACCGTGTGGCGCCGGTTGGTGAGCGCCCACAGCACGACGCCGGACAGCGACAGCAGGATGATGGAGCCGGCCAGCGTGTCCACGAGCAGGATCCACGCGGCACTCATGCCCACACCCTTGTGCAGATTGACGAGCGTGCCGAAAACATTGTTGTCGGCGCGCTTGACGGTGACATAGCTGTTGCCGACCCAATATTCGGCCTGGACATTGCCCGACGGCGAAGTAAAGCTGGCGCTCCAGCGCGCCGGCTGGATCAGCGACTTGTCGCCCCACGCGACGGGGCGCGCCGCCTCGGCTTTTACGCGCCCCGGCTCCGGCTCCAGCCGCAACGAGCGCTTGAGCCAGGTCGCCAGCGCCTGCGGACTGCCGGGTGCCGGACTCGGCAAGGGAACCTGGACCGTGGACTCCTGCGCCTGGACGGCGGGAATCTTCATCACGGCGCGGTGGTTGAGGAGGATGCCGGTGCTGCCGAACAACAGGCCGAGCACGGCGCCCCAGAGACCGATCCAGCCATGCGTCTTGCGCAGCCATTTGACGATGACGGCGCGGCGCGTCGGCTGCGGGGGCGGCTGGACCGTGAAGGGTGCTTTGGGCGGGCGGAACGGGATTACGGGCATGGGAGTGAAATCCGGATGCGTCGGAAGTCACATATTACCAAGACCGGGTCGTGCGTGGACGGGTGCACGTACCGATTGTGCATAGCAATATATCGACGGCGCGACGGCCGCCGGGAAGCGATCAGGCAACGATCCCGTCGGCCGGCGCACGGCGCAGCTCGGTGACGACGGTCTTGCTTTCCAGGTGCTCGTGCATCACTTCGCGGGCATAGCTGACGCATTTGCCGCAGCAGGTGCCGACACCCAGTTCCTTGTACAGGTCGGCCATCGACGTGAGGCCGAGGTCGACCGCCTGGCGGATTTCGCGGTCGGAGATGTTATTGCAGACACAGACGATCATGGACGGTTCCGAAGGTGGATGCATCACAGGCCGTTGCTACTTGGTCTATAATGCGAATCATTCTCATTACCCTTCGTATTCTGCTCAAGTTGGATCGCGATTGCAAGCGTTTTTGTTGCGTTGTTGCGTTAAATGAAGGCTGAGAGAACGGAAGTAGACAAACCGCAAATAGAAATAATTCGCATTTAGGTTTATGATGTACCCAACCGTTAAAGCATCGCCATTCTCCGGAAGCGACACCATGACTCTTGCTCCTACCCTCACCACGCTCGACAGCCTCAAGGCCGGCCAGAGCGGCACCGTGATCCATCTCGCGCCGAACGCGGTCGGCAGCCGCGACGGCGGCATCGACGTGTCGCGCCGCCTGATGGAACTGGGTTTCGTGCCGGGCGAGCGCATCCGCATGCTCAAGCGCGGCCTGCCCGGCGGTCCGCTGGCGGTCAAGGTCGGCCAGTCGACGTTCGCCCTGCGCCGCTTCGAGGCGGCGCTGGTCTCGATCCAGCCGGAGTAATGGAACGGACATGGGAGCAGTCGATCAGCAGGTCCAGGCGGCCGCAAAAACGCCGCTCATTGCCCTGCTGGGTAATCCGAACTGTGGCAAGACCGCCCTGTTCAACCGCCTGACCGGCGCGCGCCAGAAGGTCGCAAACTACGCTGGCGTCACCATCGAACGCAAGGAAGGCAGCTTCACGCTGCCGGGCGGCCGCGCATTGCGCGTGCTCGACCTGCCTGGCGCCTACAGCCTGAACGCCCACACGCCCGACGAAGCGATCACGCGCGACGTCGTCGCCGGCCTGCGCGCGGGCGAGCAGACGCCGGACGCCGTCGTCTGCGTCGTCAACGCGACGAACCTGCGCCTGAACCTGCGCCTCGTCCTCGAGATCAAGCGCCTCGGCCTGCCGATGGTGCTGGCGCTGAACATGGTCGACGTGGCGAAAAAGCGCGGCATCGAGATCGACACGGCACGCCTGTCGAAAGAACTGGGCATGCCCGTCATCGAGACCGTGGCCATCCAGGCCGGCGGCGAGAAGGGCTTGCTGGCGGCGCTGGAAGCCATGCCGCTCGACCTGCAAGTGAAACCGAATCCGCTGTCCGCCATCGACGCCGTCCCTGTCGAAGAGACGCAGCGCGAAGTGCGCCGCATCATCGACGCGACGGTCAGCTTCGACAACGACAAGGGCAACCTGAGCGAGCAGATCGACCAGGTCGTGCTGCACCCCGTGATCGGCCCCGTCATCCTCGCGGCCACGATGTTCCTGATTTTCCAGGCCGTGTTCAGCTGGGCGAACACGCCGATGGAGCTGATCAAGGACAGCGTCGACGCGCTCGGCCACTGGGTCGGCAACGCGCTGCCGGACGGCCCGCTGCGCGGCCTCATCGTCGACGGCGTGTTCGGCGGCGCGGGCAGCGTGCTCGTGTACCTGCCGCAGATCCTGATCCTGTTCTTCTTCATCCTCGTGCTGGAGGATTGCGGCTACCTGCCGCGTGCCGCGTTCCTGCTCGACCGCATGATGGGCGGCGTGGGCCTGTCGGGCCGCGCGTTCATTCCGCTGCTGTCGTCGTTCGCCTGCGCGATCCCCGGCGTGATGGCCGCGCGCACGATCCAGAATCCGCGCGACCGCCTCGTCACGATCATGATCGCACCATTGATGACGTGTTCCGCGCGCCTGCCCGTGTACGCGCTCGTGATCGCGGCGTTCATCCCGAACCGCGAACTGGGCGGCGGCATCAACCTGCAAGGGCTCGTGCTGTTCCTGCTGTACGCGGCCGGCATCGTCAGCGCGATGGGCGTGGCGTACTTCTTCAAGCGCACCGTCGGCGCGAAGGGCCAGCAGCCGCTGATGCTGGAACTGCCGGCCTACCACTGGCCGCACCTGCACAACCTGGCCCTCGGCCTGTGGGAGCGTGCGCGCATCTTCATCACGCGCGTCGGCACCGTGATCCTCACGTTGATGATCCTCGTGTGGTTCCTGTCCAGCTTCCCGGGCGCACCGGAAGGCGCGACGCATCCGCCGATCTATTACAGCATCGCGGGCATGCTGGGCCGGGCACTCGCCGTCGTGTTCGAGCCGATCGGCTTCGGCTGGCAGATCTGCATCGCACTGGTCCCGGGCATGGCCGCGCGCGAAGTCGCGGTCGGCGCGCTGGGCACCGTGTACGCGCTGTCGACGACGGGCGACGACGTGGCCAGCTCGCTGACCCCGATCATCGCCGCGTCGTGGTCGCTGCCGACGGCGCTGTCGCTGCTCGCGTGGTACGTGTTCGCGCCGCAGTGCCTGTCGACCCTGTCCGTCGTGCGCCGCGAGACGGGCAGCGTGCGCTACGCGTTCCTGATGGCCGGATACATGTTCGCGCTCGCGTACACGGCCTCGTTCCTGACCTTCCACATCGCACGGGCCGTGCTGGGGAGCTGAGCATGATCCAGTACCTGATCGTCGCCGTCATCGTCGCTTTCGCCGCGCTGTATGCGGCGGTCAAATACCTGCCGAAGTCCTGGCGCGAGAAGCTCGTCTACAGGCTGTCGGGCGGCACGGGCCGCGGCCGCATCGTGAAGTGGCTCGGCACGGATGCCAGCTGCGGCAGCGGCTGCGATTCGTGCGGCACGTGCGAGACCGAGCCGCTGCCGGAGAAGGATGCGCAGGGCCGCAAGGTCATCCAGGTGCACGTCCAGCGCTAATTTGATCTCACCAGCTCGATCAGGCGCTTCGCATCGAACGGCGCCCTGACCTTGATGTCGTTGTCGAAGTAGCAGTACACATCCCCGTTCTTCGCCCACGTGCGGATCCGTGCGGCCCAGCGTTCCAGCGATTCGTCCTCGTACCCGCTCGCATACAGCTCGTGCTCGCCGTGCAGGCGGATGTACATGAAGTCCGCCGTCACGTCGTCGACCTCCAGCCATTTGCCGGCCGTATCGGCCACCACCAGCGCCACGTTGTACTTGCGCAGCAGCGCGAGGAAGGCGGGGTCGCGGAAGCTCTCGTGGCGCACTTCGACGGCGTGGCGCAGCGGGCGCACGGCGTCGATCTCCAGCAGCGCGCGGCCCGCCAGCTTCTCGTCGTGGCCGCGCGCGATGGCGAGGGCGTGGCCCGTGTCGTGCGGCAGCAGGGACAGGAAGTGTTCGACCTTGTCCGCATCGAAGCGCAGCTGCGGCGGGAATTGCCACAGGAAGGGCCCGAGCTTCTCGCGCAGCGCGAACACGCCCGAGGCCAGCACGTTGGCGAGCGGCGTCTCGATGCCGCGCAGCTTGAGCATGTGGGTGAGGAAGCGGTTGCCCTTCACGGCGAACACGAAGCCGGGCGGGGTCGCGTCGTACCACGCCGCGTAGCTGGACGGGCGCTGCAGCGAATAGAACGAGCCGTTGATCTCGATGGTGGGCAGGAAGCGCGACGCGTATTCCAGTTCGCGTGCCTGCGCGAGGCCGGGCGGATAGAACACGCCGCGCCACGGTTCGTAGCGCCAGCCCGAGATGCCGATGTAGATTGCGCCCATGCCGGCAGTCTAGGCCGGGCCGCGGGCGCCATCGGTGCGGTGCCGAACCGTCAGGCGCGCCGGCGCCGCCAGAGTCCGATGCCGCCCACGCCCGCCAGCAGCATCGCCCACGTGGGTGCCTCCGGCACGGCCGGCACGGATTCCGACCCGGGCAGGGCCGACGACACGGAGATCGCCGTGCCGTCCGTCCAGAGCACGTGGTGCTCCGAACTGCCGTACGGGTTGAACTGGTAGTCGTAGACCATCTGGCCCGTCGTGACGAAATGGCCGCCGCCATACAAGCCTTCCGGATCGCTGGAATACTCGCTGATGCTGAACGACAGGCCGCTCTCCGCAGAGAAGCGGAAGCTGTCGGCATCGCAGTGGTACCAGGCGTTGCTGCCGGCGGCGCAGGCCACGTAGTCCTTCGCGCCGACCAGCAGCGACGTCAGCTCGCCCCGTTCGAGGAGGCCGTCGCCATTGGCATCGACGCCCGTGAACGAACCGTCGATGCGCATGTCGGGCAGGAAGGCGGCGGCTTCCTGGTCATAGAAACCGGTGTAACTGAAGGCCCAGTGGGACGTCTGGGCGTGGGCGAACGTACTGGCCAGCAGCAGGGCGCCGGCCGTGGCGATGAACTTCATGAACAGGACCTCGTGGAGCGACGTTGAATCGGCCATACAGCCTACCTCGCCGTCCACGAAAGTCCTACGGATTTAACATATGTGTCGCCGCTCAGCCACAGTGCATGGATTACTTCGCTGCCTGCACCACCGGCAACTCGATCGCACTCTCCAGCCCCGGCGCGTGATAGACGCGTTGCGTCGCCTTGCGATAATCGCCCGGCTTGGCATGGAAGATGTTCGGCACGAACGTCTGCGGATTGCGGTCGTACAGCGGGAACCAGCTGGACTGGATCTGCACCATGATGCGATGGCCCGGCAGGAACACGTGGTCGACGTTCGGCAGCGCGAAGCGATAGCGCTCGGCCTTGTTCGCGGGGATCGCGGCCGGCTTGTCCAGGCCCTGGTAGTAGCGGCCGCGGAAGATGTCCATCGCGATCGGCAGCTGGTAGCCGCCCATCTCCGGCTGCGCCGCGACTTCGTCCGGGTATACGTCGATCAGCTTGACGACCCAGTCGCTGTCCGTGCCCGATGTCGACGCGTACAGGTCGACCATCGGCTGGCCGGCCAGTTGCAGCGGCGCGGTGAGCGGGGCGCTCGTGTAGGTCAGCACGTCCGGGCGGTCCGAGTAGCTGCGCTGGTCCGTCACGAGCCACGGCTTCCATACGTTGGCGTCCGTCATGTGCACGGGACGGGGCACGAACGGCACCGGTTTCGCCGGATCGGATACGTATTCGTCGAATGCGGCCGTCTTGTCGGCCTTGCCCTGCGCCTTTTCGAACGCAAGGCCGAAGCCTGGCTTCAGGTACAGCGGCGTGGACGCCGGCACGAGCGGCCACTGGTCGAGACGGCGCCAGCGATTGACGCCGGTCTGGTACGACCACACGGGCGGCGTGTCGAACGCGGGCGCGCCATCCTTCAGGTACTGGTTGAAGAACGGGAGCATGACTTCGCGGCGGAATTCGCGCGCGGTGTCGCCCGTGAATTTCAGCGGGCCCAGGGTCGAGCCCTCGTAGTTGACGCCGCTGTGGCGCCACGGTCCCACCACCAGCGAATTCAGTTTATTGGTCTTGTCCTGCGGCTCGACGGCGGCATAGGTCGCATAGGCGCCGTAGATGTCTTCCTGGTCCCAGCGGCCGACGACGGTCATCGTCGGGACGGACAGCGGACGCTTCGCGAGGATCTTGTCCAGCGCCTGTTCCTGCCAGTAGCTGTCGTAGGCCGGATGCTCGAACAGCTTCTTCGTGAAGTTCAGCTGGTCGAGGCCGTACAGGTGCGCGAAGTCGGACGTGGAACCGGCGCGCAGCCAGGCGTCGTAGTCGTCGTTGATGCCGGTGACGATCTTCTCGCCTTCGCCGCGCGCCGCGTTCTGGCTCGCGATGTAGGCGAGGTTCGGGTTGCGGAACGCGCCGTTGTGGAACCAGTCGTCGCCGCGCCAGCCATCGACCATGGGGCTCATCGGCACCGCGGCCTTCAGCGCGGGGTGCGGTTCGACGAGGGCCATGAGCACGGTAAAACCTTCGTACGACGAGCCGACCATGCCGACCTTGCCGTTCGATTGCGGGATGTTCTTGACCAGCCAGTCGATCGTGTCGTACGCGTCGGTCGTGTGGTCGACCTGCGTGTTGTTCAGCGGGCCGCGCACGGGGCGCGTCATCACGTAGTCGCCTTCCGAGCCGTATTTGCCGCGCACGTCCTGGAACACGCGGATGTAGCCGTTCTCGATGAAGGCGTCGTCACCGTCGCCGAGAATCGACGTGATGTGCGGGCTTTTCATGCGTCCCGCGCGGCCCGACGCGTTGTACGGCGTACGCGTCAGCATGATCGGCGCCTTGCCTTCCATGATGCTCTTCGGGATCACGATCACGGTGTGCAGCTTGACGCCGTCGCGCATCGGGATCATGACGTCCTGCTTGACGTAGTCCGCGTTCGGGATCGTCGTCTCGAACTTCCCGGCCGGGATGTCCGGCGCCATGGGTGACGTCTGGGCGTGCGCCGTGCTGGCGAAGGCGGCGGCAAGGACGAGGGAAAGGACGGACAGGGACGGCAGGCGGTAACGCGGCATCGGAGGGTCTCCACGGGACGGTTGAGTGAGCAATCCTGGGTAAAGATTGCAACCGAGCATGGTACCGAACCGTGGGAAAGTCTGCAAACGCGCCACGAAATTCGGGGTCAGAGCACGCTCTGACCCCGAATTGAAACGCTTACGCGGACAGGAGCTTGCGGCCTGCCGGCGCGGCGACGGCGGGCGTGGTCGCCGCCAGCTTGAACGTGCTGACGACGGCATCCAGTTCGCGCGCCTGTTCCTGCAGGGCGGCGGCGGCGGCGGCCGCTTCTTCGACGAGGGCCGCGTTCTGCTGGGTCGCGTCGTCCATCTGCGCGATCGCCTGGTTGACCTGGGCGATGCCCATGCTCTGTTCCTGGCTGGACGCCGCGATGTCGCGCATCAGGACTTCCGCGCGGCGCACGGAGGCGACGATCGCTTCCATCGCCTGGCCCGCGCCGTCCGCCAGGGCGCTGCCCGCGTCGACCTTGGCGACGGAGTCCAGGATCAGCTGGCGGATCTCTTTCGATGCGGCCGCCGAGCGTTGCGCCAGCGTGCGGACTTCGCCCGCGACGACGGCGAAGCCGCGGCCCTGTTCGCCCGCACGGGCCGCTTCCACGGCCGCGTTCAGCGCGAGGATATTGGTCTGGAACGCGATGCCGTCGATGACGCCGATGATCTCGGAAATCTTGCGCGAGCTTTCCGTGATGGCGCCCATCGTGCGCACGACTTCCGCCACGACGGCGCCGCCTTTCTCGGCCGACTGCGCCGTCTCGGACACGAGGCGGTTCGCCTCCATCGCGTGCTCGGCGTTGTTGCGCACGGTGGTCGTCAGTTCTTCCATCGCGGCCGCCGTTTCTTCGATGCTCGACGCCTGCGCTTCCGTGCGCGCGGACAGGTCCATGTTGCCGCGCGCGATTTCGTCGGTGGCGCCGGCGATCACGGTGCTGCTGTCGCGCACCTTGCCGATCGTGCCGCTGAGCGAGCCGACGAAGCGGTTGAACGCCTGGGCCAGCTTGCCGACTTCGTCCTCGCCGTCCGCTTCCAGACGACGGCTGAGGTCGCCTTCACCGTCGGCGATTTCGCCCAGCATGCCGGCCGCGCCCATCACCGGCGCCGAGATGGCGCGCGCGACGAACCAGATCGCGGCCAGGCCCACGGCACCGCCGACGAGCGCCGCGATGATCGCGGACACGGCCGCCGTCTGGCCGATGTTGCCCAGCACTTCGCTCTCCGGCACCTCGGCCACGACGTACAGATTCAGTTCCGGCACATACGACGAGGCGACGAACTGGCGGCCTCCCGGCGCGTCGTAGCGGCCCGACGCGAACGCCTGCTTGCCCAGCAGCGAACGTACGAGTTCGGGCGTGAAGCCGGGCTGCTTGTCGAGGGTGTGGAGGCCGTCGAGCAGGGCGCGGTCGCGGTGGATCAGCAGCGTGCCGTCGTTGCTCACCAGGTAGACGTAACCGGATTTGCCGAGGCGGTAGTTGCGGATGCTGTTGGCCAGCGCTTCGGCGGAGAGGCCCAGGCCGGCGATCGCCACCTTGCCGCCCGGCGTCTGCACGCGCGCGTCGATGAACAGCATGTAGACGCCCGTGGACGCGTCCTTGTCCAGGTTGAGCGTGTAGGGGGCGCCGCTGTCGAGGAATTTCTTGAACCACGCATCCTTGTCGGACTTCTTGTCGATGATGCGATCGAAGCCCTTTTCGGTGAAGTATTTCGAGGTGCCGTCCGATGCCCAGAGAACGGTGGCCGCATGGTTGGCGTCCAGCAGGCGCTTGGCCTGCGCCGTCCAGGTTGCCAGGCCGTCGTCCGGATTGCCGGCGTCTTCCCACGCCTGCAGGAAGATGTTGTTGGCCAGCGTCTGCGAGATCGCGGTGGGTTCCGCGATCTGGCGCTGGACGTCGTTGCGGATGGCAGTGATCTGTGCCGGTAATTCCGTGCCGACGACGCGCTCGCGCATCTGGGCACTGGTCATCGAGATCGAGAGGGTGGAGGAGATGGCGATGAAGACGAGCAGACACACGCCCATGCTGAGCATGAGCTTGCTGCGGATGCCGAGGTGACGGAGGTTCATGAACGTGAATTGTTTCGTGGAAAGGTATATTGAGTGTAATCACGGATGCGTTGGATGAAGCCCGTAATTCGTGATCTTCGTCAAATTCAGGGTCTTGACGCGGCATCGCTACAACGTTCTTTTATAGTCTTGTAAATGTTCAGGCCGCTGATCTGACGAATGATATACGGGGTATCTTCCCTCGAGTATGTTGTCGGTTTGCTTCTGGTCGGCACGCAAGAATGCTAAGCTACCGCCTTTCCCACGCCGGTAAACATTCATGATCGTCGTCCATCACCTGAACAACTCGCGCTCCCAGCGCATCCTGTGGCTGCTGGAAGAACTGGGCCTGGATTACGAGATCAAAAAGTACCAGCGCGATCCGAAGACGATGCTGGCGCCGCCCGAACTGCGGGCCGTGCACCCGCTCGGCAAGTCGCCCGTGATCCAGGATGGCGACACGATCGTGGCGGAGTCCGGCGCCATCGTCGAATACCTCGTCGACCGCTACGGCCCCGCGCTGGCACCGAAGCCGGGCACGCCCGAGCGGCTGCGCTACACGTATTTCCTGCACTACGCGGAAGGGTCGGCGATGCCGCCGCTGCTGCTGAAACTCGTGTTCGACCGCGTCGAGACCAGCCCCGCGCCATTCTTCGTGCGCCCCATCGCGCGCGCCATCGCGAACAAGGTCAAGGACAGCTTCGTGCTGCCGCAGATCCGCCAGCACCTGGTCTACCTGGAAGGAGAACTCGGCAAGCGCGCATGGTTCGCCGGCGACGATTTTTCCGCCGCCGACATCCAGATCAGCTTTCCGCTGGAAGCGGCCGCCGCGCGCGGGGGATTGGATGGACAATATCCGAACCTCGTCGCCTTCCTCGACAAGATCCACGCGCGGCCGGCGTACAAGCGCGCGCTCGAACGGGGCGGGCAATACGATTTTGTGAAGTAGAACATGGCAAAGCTGCTGGCCATCGACGGCCTGAACATCGTGCGGCGCGTGTACGAGGCGAGCCCCGAGCCCGACTCGGACCTCAAGGCGAGCATCGCGCTGCGCCACGCGTTCTCGTCGTTCCGCAACCTGCTGGAAGCGCACGCGCCCACGCACGTGCTGGCCGCGTTCGACTACGGCGGCCCCACGTGGCGGCACGCGCTGTATCCGCGCTACCGCGAAGGGCGCGCGCCGATGCCGGGCGTGCTGCGCGAGGCGCTGCCGGAATTCCACGAGCGCCTGCGCAAGGTGGGCCTGCACGTGCTGATGTTGCCCGAGGTCGAGGCCGACGACGTGATCGGCACGGGCGTGATGCGCTGGCTGGCCGAAGGGCGCGGCGATGCCGTCGTCGCCACGACGGACAAGGACCTGCACGCGCTGATCGCGCACGGCGCGCTCGTGTGGGATCATTTCAAGGGCGAGTGGCACGACGACGCATGGGTGCGCAACAAGTTCGGCGTCGCGCCCGAGCGCCTGCACGACCTGCTGGCGCTGATGGGCGACCCGACGGACGGCGTGCCGGGCGTGTCGAAGGTCGGCATGAAGACGGCCGCGCGGCTGTTGAATGCGTACGGCGACCTGGACGCCGTCATGGCGGGCGCCGGCATCCTCAAGACGCCGCTGGGCGAACGCCTGCGCGCGGAACGCGAGATCCTCGAGGTGTCGCGCCAGCTCGTGCAACTGAAGACCGACGTGCGGCTGGGCGTCACGTGGAACATGCTGGCCTACGAGTCAGACTGAAGAAAGGAAACCATGCTCAAGGCGATCATCGTCGACGGCAGCGCCGTGGCGCGCGGCCTCCTCAACACGGTGCTGACGGACGGCGGCTACGACGTCGCCGGCCAGGCCCATACGGCGGCGGCCGGATTCGCGCTCGCGCTCAAGCACCACCCGCACATCTTCTGCATCGCGCGCGAACAGTTCGAGGACGGCCGGGAAGCCGTCGACCAGCTGCGCGCGCAACTGCCCAAGACGTTGATCTTCATGGTGTCCGGCTCGCTCGACGCGCCGGCCATCCAGGCCGCGGTCGCGGCCGGCGTGCACGGCTTCATCGTCAAGCCGTTCAAGGCCGACACGGTGCTGCGCACGATCCGCAACACCGTCATCTCCATCGTCAAGAAACACCGCGGCCCGTGACCGTCAGGTCCGGCGCCGCAACTCCTCCACGGCGATGGCCGCCAGTTCCTGCAGCGCCCTGATTTCCCGCGCACGCAGGCGGCGCGGCTCGCGGTCCAGCACGCACAGGGTGCCGAGCGGGTGACCGCCCGCGTCGACCAGCGGCACGCCGGCGTAGAAGCGCACGTGCAGCGGGCCCGTGACGAGCGGGTTGGCGGCGAAGCGCGCGTCGCGCGACGCATCTTCCACCATCAGCGGTTCCTCCTGCACGATCGCGTGGCTGCAGAAGGCCCAGTCGCGCGGCGTCTCGGCAAGGTCGACGCCGATGCGCGACTTGAACCACTGGCGGCGCGAGGTCAGCACCGTGACGAGCGCCATCGGGCAATCCGTCACCTGCGTGGCGAGCCACGTCAGGCGGTCGAACACGGGCTCCGGCGCCGAATCCACCAGGCCGCTCGCCGCGACGGCGGCCAGGCGCGTATTTTCGTCCTGCGGCAGCGGGTGGCCCGGCGCAGGACCCGGCCGGAATTCGGGATCGGTGCCCGGTCCGGCCTGCGGTGCCGGCTGCCCTGCCTTGTCGGCCAGCAGGCGCTGCACGGATGACAGGCGCACGCGCCGGTGGCCGCCCGGCGTCTTCCACGAGGGCAGGGCGCCGCTCTCCAGCCATAACTGGGTCGTGCTGACGGCCACGCCGAGCAGGCGCGCGGCGGCAGCGGTGGTGAGGACGGGATCGTCGGCGTCGGCAGGGTGGGAAGGCATGGTCATGATTGAATGCCATTCTACGTGCACGGCCGTTGCATATCAATAAAATTGATGAATTTGAGCTGTTGCTTTCCTGCGCAATCGGCAAATAACTGATTGTATGATGAAAGTATCTGTTGACCACTGGAAATTTGACAGTCAGAATCCAATGAATTAGTCAAATTCGTCAAATTACCTAAGGCAACCATGCCCCTGTCCCACCTCCGCCCGCGTGGCGAAGCCGCCCGCCTCGACGTGTTACGCAAGCTGAACCTGCTCGACACGCCGCCGAGCGAGGCTTTCGACCGCATCACCCGCATGGCCGCCCAGTTGTTCGGGCTGCCGATCGCGGCCGTGTCGCTGACGGACAGCAACCGCCAGTGGTTCAAGTCGCGCGTGGGTATCGAACACGATTCGATCCCGCGCGAGAAGGCGCCGTGCGCGCAGGTGGCCGACGAGAGTGTGATGCTGGTGATCGAAGACCTGCAGGCCCACGCGTGCTACCACGACAGCGTGCTGGCCGCATCGGGCGTGCGCTTCTACGCGGGCGCGCCGCTCGTCACGCACGACGGCTGGTGCCTGGGGGCGATGTGCGTGCTGGGCACGAGCCCGCGCACGATCACGGATGCAGAACGCACCGCGCTGGCCGACCTCGCGGCGATGGTGATGGAGCAGATCGAACTGCAGCACGCGCTGGGCCGGGTGGATGCCGTCAGCGGCCTGCCGAACCGCACGCAGTTCGTCGAGGATTTCAAGGACCTCACGATGGACAGCCCGCGCGGCGAGCACCGCCTCGCCGCGCTCGTGAACCTGGCGAGTCCCGAACAGCTGGGCAACGCGATGCGGGCGATGGGCGCGTCCTACCTCGACGAGATCGTCGGCGAGGCCGTGCGCATGCTGGACGCGACGATCGGCAGGACGAGCACCGTGTACCACATCGGCGCGACGGAATTCGCCTTCGTTGCGCCGGCGGGCAGCGAACTGGATGCGTTCTGCGCGGCGCTGGAAGACTGGCTGCGCCAGCGCGCGCAATCGGTGACGTCGCGCTTCGTGACGACGGCGACGGTGGGCATCGTGCCGTTCCAGCTGGGTCCCACGGCATGCGCGGACCTGCTGCGCAACCTGCACTCGGCGGCGCGGCACGCATTCGAGATGGACCGCGGCGTGTCCGTGTTCTCGTGGGAGCAGGACGCCGTGTACCGGCGCCGCTTCTGGCTCATCAACGAATTCGGCGCGGCGCTCGAGACCACCGGCCAGCTGCGCCTCGTGTACCAGCCGAAGGTCGACCTGGACAGCGGCGCGTGCATCGGCGCCGAAGCATTGCTGCGCTGGTCGCATCCGACGTTCGGCGACGTGTCGCCGGCCGAGTTCATTCCCATCGTCGAACAGACGTCGATGGTGCGCGCGACGACGCACTGGGTCGTGGAGACGGCGCTGCGCCAGCTGGCAGCGTGGCGGGAGGAGGGCCTTGAATTGCAGGTGGCGGTGAACGTGTCGGCCGTGAACCTGCTGGAGCCGGACTTCTGCGAACGCATCGTCGACGGCTTGCGCCGCCACGGCCTGCCGGCGTCCAGCCTGGCGCTGGAGATCACGGAGAGCGCGCTGATGAAGAACCCGCGCCTCGCCGAGGCCACGTTGCAGGCGCTGGATGCGGCCGGCGTGCGTCTCGCGATCGACGATTTCGGCACGGGCTACAGCAGCCTGGCCTATCTGCAAAGCCTGCCGGCGCAGGTGGTCAAGATCGACCAGTCGTTCGTGCGCGGCATCGAACGCGACGAGCGCAAGCGCTCGCTGGTGGCGGCGATGATCAAGCTGTCGCACGACCTGGGGCACCGCGTGGTGGCGGAAGGGGTGGAGACGGTGGACGTCGTGGACGTGCTCAAACGAGCGGCGTGCGACGAAGCGCAGGGCTTCCTGTATGCGCGGCCGCTGGCGCCGCAGGCGTTCGTGCAGTGGGTGGAAAGACGCGGCAAGGCGGAACTCGCTATCGCCTGAACGTCACCCCCGCGGAGGCGGGGGCCCAATGTTGCATGCGTTTCGATACGCTCAAAACCTGGGTTCCCGCCTGCGCGGGAACGACGGCTGTCAGGCCGCGTCTTTGGCAGCGGCCAGCAACCCCATCTCTTCGGACCCGAGCAGCTTGTCGATATCGAGCAGGATGAGCATGCGCTCGTCGACGGTGCCCAGCCCGCGCAGGTATTCGCCCGACACGGTGGCGCCCAGGTCCGGCGCCGGCTTGATCTGGTCCGGCGTCAGCGTGACGACGTCGGAGACGCTGTCCACCACCATGCCGATCGTGTGGTTGTTGATGTTCAGGACGATCACGACGGTGAACGCGTCGTACGTCGGCGCGCCCACGTTGAACTTGATGCGCATGTCGACGATCGGCACGATGCTGCCGCGCAGGTTGACGACGCCCTTCAGGTACTCGGGCGCGTTGGCGATGCGCGTGACGGCGTCGTAGCCGCGGATTTCCTGGACCTTCAGGATGCTGATGGCGTATTCCTCGCCGCCCAGGCGGAACGACAGCACTTCGGTCGCGTTGTTGACGATGTCTTCAGCCATTGATATCCCTCGCTAATTTCCGTGTGGCAATATACCGAAAGATTACGACATTTTTGTGTCAGTTACGATGGCCAAATGACAATCGGGAACAAAAATGCCGTGGCTGCGGGCTGGACGCAACAGTCAGACGGCGCTCGCTGTGTCGATGATGCCGCCGCCCAGGCAGACGTCGCCGTCGTATAGCACGGCCGACTGGCCCGGCGTCACGGCCCATTGCGGGTCGGTGAAGTCCAGGGTGAAGCGATCGGGGCCTTCCGGCGTCACCGTGCACGGCACGTCGGCCTGGCGGTAGCGGGTCTTGGCCGACAGCGCGCGTGGCTGGGGCGGCTCGCCCGCGATCCAGCTGGCCTGGCCCGCGCCGAGGCGTTCCGACAACAGCCACGGGTGGTCGTGACCCTGCACGATGTACAGCGTATTGTTGGCGATGTCCTTGCGCGCCACGAACCACGGCTCGCTCGTGCCGTCCGCGTTCTTGTGCGACTTCAGGCCGCCGATGCCGATGCCCTTGCGCTGGCCCAGCGTGTAGAACGACAGGCCCACGTGCTCGCCCACCGTCTGGCCGCTGTCGAGCTTGATCGGGCCTGGCTTGTGCGACAGGTAGCGGCCGAGGAATTCGCGGAACGGGCGCTCGCCGATGAAGCAGATGCCGGTCGAATCCTTTTTCGCCGCGTTGGGCAGGTTCAGCTTTTCCGCGATCTTGCGCACTTCCGTCTTGGCGATCTCGCCCAGCGGGAACAGCGATTTCGACAACTGCGCCTGGTTCAGGCGGTGCAGGAAGTAGCTCTGGTCCTTGGTCGAGTCCAGCGCCTTCAATAATTCGAACTTCCCGGTCGAGCCGTTCTGGCGCACGCGCGCGTAGTGGCCGGTCGCGATCAGGTCGGCGCCCAGCTTCATCGCGTGGTCGAGGAAGGCCTTGAACTTGATCTCGGCGTTGCACAGCACGTCCGGGTTCGGCGTGCGGCCGGCCTGGTATTCGCGCAGGAATTCCGCGAACACGCGGTCCTTGTATTCGGCGGCGAAGTTGACCGCCTCGATGTCCACGCCGACGACGTCGGCCACGCTGGCCGCGTCGATCCAGTCCTGGCGCGTGGAACAGTATTCGGAATCGTCGTCGTCTTCCCAGTTCTTCATGAACAGGCCGACGACTTCATAGCCCTGTTCCTTCAACATCCAGGCCGCGACCGAGGAGTCGACGCCGCCCGACATCCCGATCACGACTTTCTTTTTGCTCATTTCAGGTTACGTCCGGTTTGATGGTGAGTCCGCCGTCGAAGACCGAGTGGTCCGTGTACAGCAGTTCGAGCGGGGTACGCTTGCCCGCCAGGTAATCGTCCACGCACCGCAGCACGATGGGGCTGCGGTGGCGCTCCTGGCACGCGGCCAGTTCGTCGCGCGTGAGCCACAAGGTGCGCAGGATGCCGTGGTCCAGCGCCTGGTCGTACTGCTTGCCGGCCTTGCCGCAGAACGTGAAACGCAGATACGTCACGTCGTGCCCGCGCGACTTGGAGTGGTAGCGCGACAGATACATGCCGACAAGGGCTTCCGGGATGAATTCGTGCGCCGTCTCTTCCATCGCCTCGCGGATCACCGCCTGTTCGAGCGATTCGTGCGGGTCGAGGTGGCCGGCGGGCTGGTTCAGCCGGATGCCGTCGCTGGTTTCTTCTTCGATCAACAGAAAGCGGCCATCGCGCTCGATGATCGCGGCGACGGTGACTGACGGTCTGAAGGTATGGGTCATGCGCGTCCTTGTAGTGAGCCGACATTCTACCTTGATGGAACGTGCGTTGCTCGGGCGCACGCTGCGGTGCAACAGTTCCGGACAGGTCTGAATATTGATACGAAACAAAAAGCTTGAGACTTTATCTAGGTTCTCGGGCCCTTGGCCACGAAAATTGCCGATCTGTTGACGAAAAACCACTCATCTGTATTGATCGGGAGCATTACATGCTAGATTGTAGACAGTTTATCAATTATACGGAGGCATCATGAGAATTGGTGTGCCGGCCGAAACGAGGCCGGGCGAGACACGTGTCGCAGCAACTCCCGAAACCGTCAAGAAGCTGGCGGCCCAGCACGAAGTGATCGTGCAGTCCGGTGCCGGCGTACACGCTTCCGCCATCGATGATGCCTACGCCGCCGCCGGCGCCCGCATCGTCACGGCGGAAGAGGCCTTCGGGGCCGACCTCGTCCTCAAAGTGCGCAGCCCGGATGACCGGGAGCGCGCGCTGATGAAACCGGGCGCCGCCCTCGTCGGCATGCTCAATCCGTTCGATACCGACAACCTGGCCGCGCTGGCCCGGCAGCGCATCACCGCGTTCGCGCTCGAAGCGGCCCCCCGGATCACGCGCGCCCAGTCGATGGACGTGCTGTCGTCGCAGGCCAACATCGCCGGCTACAAGGCCGTGATCATGGCCGCGAACGCCTACCAGCGCTTCATGCCGATGCTGATGACGGCGGCGGGTACCGTGAAAGCGGCGCGCGTGCTGATCATGGGTGTCGGCGTCGCCGGCCTGCAGGCCATCGCGACCGCCAAGCGCCTGGGCGCCGTCATCGAGGCGTCCGACGTGCGTCCACCCGTGAAGGAGCAGGTGGAATCGCTGGGCGCGAAGTTCATCGACGTCCCGTTCCTCACGGACGAGGAACGCGAGATCGCCAAGGGCGTGGGCGGCTATGCGCGCCCGATGCCGGCCGACTGGATGCGGCGCCAGGCGGAACTCGTGCACGAACGCGCGAAGCTGGCGGACATCGTCATCACGACCGCGCTGATCCCAGGCCGCAAGGCGCCCGTGCTCATTTCGGAAGAGACGGTGCGCGCGATGAAGCCGGGCTCCGTGATCGTCGACATGGCCATCGAGCAGGGCGGCAACTGCCCGCTGACGGAGCTGGGCAAGACGGTGATCAAACACGGTGTGACGATCATCGGCGAGCCGAACCTGCCGGCGCTCGTGGCGGCCGATGCATCGGCCCTGTATGCCCGCAACGTGCTGGACTTTTTGAAACTCGTGATCGACAAGGACGGGAAGCTCGTCATCGACCGCGAGGACGAGATCGTGCGCGCGGTACTCGTCGCCATCGACGGCGACGTGCTGCGCAAAGCGGCGTAAATCAAGGAGACGCGTCATGGAAATCAGCCATACCATCATCAACCTGATCATCTTCGTGCTGGCGATCTACGTCGGCTACCACGTCGTGTGGACCGTCACGCCCGCGCTGCACACGCCGCTGATGGCGGTGACGAACGCCGTGTCGGCCATCATCATCGTCGGCGCCATGCTGGCGGCCGGCCTCACGGAAGGCCTGACGGGCCAGGTGGCCGGCACCATCGCCGTCGCGCTGGCCGCCGTCAACGTGTTCGGCGGCTTCCTCGTCACCCAGCGCATGCTGGAGATGTTCAAGAAGAAGGAACCGAAAGCGAAACCGGCGCCAGACGCCAAGGAAGCCGTCGGCGTCGCGAAGGAGGCCGCATGAACATGATCAGCATGAACGTCGTGACGCTGCTGTACCTGGTGGCGTCCGTGTGCTTCATCCAGGCCCTGAAAGGCCTGTCGTCGCCGTCGACCGCGCGCATGGGCAACGCGTTCGGCATGACGGGCATGGGCATCGCCGTCCTCACGACCATCGCCCTGATGTTCAAGCTGAAGGAGCAGATGCAGACGGGCGGCATGGGTTTTGGACTCGTGCTGCTGGGCGTCGTCGTCGGTGGCGCGATCGGTGCCGTCGCGGCGAAGCGCGTCGAGATGACCAAGATGCCGGAGCTGGTCGCCGCGATGCACTCGTTGATCGGTCTCGCGGCCGTGTGCATCGCCATCGCGGCCGTGTCCGAGCCTTGGGCTTTCAACATCGCCGCGCGCGGCGAAGGGCTCCCGTTCGGCAACCGCCTGGAACTGTTCATCGGTACGTTCGTCGGCGCCGTCACGTTCTCCGGCTCCGTGATCGCGTTCGGCAAGCTGGCCGGCAAATACAAATTCCGGCTGTTCCAGGGCGCGCCCGTGCGCTATCCGGGCCAGCACATGATCAACCTGGTCGTCGCCCTCGCCATCATCGGCCTGGGCCTCGTGTTCTGCTTCTCGAACGGCACCGCGCCGGCATGGACGCCGTACATCGTGATGGCCGTGCTGTCGTTCGTGCTGGGCGTGCTGATCATCATCCCTATCGGCGGCGCGGACATGCCCGTCGTCGTGTCGATGCTGAACTCGTACTCGGGCTGGGCGGCCGCGGGCATCGGCTTCTCGCTGAACAACTCGATGCTGATCATCGCGGGCTCGCTCGTGGGTTCGTCGGGCGCGATCCTGTCGTACATCATGTGCAAGGCGATGAACCGCTCGTTCTTCAACGTGATCCTGGGCGGCTTCGGCGGCGAGGCGGCATCTGGCGATGCCGGCGGCGCGAAGGAACAGCGCCCCGTCAAATCGGGCTCGCCGGAAGACGCGGCGTTCATCCTGCAAAACGCGGAATCCGTCATCATCGTGCCGGGCTACGGCCTCGCCGTCGCGCGCGCCCAGCACACGGTGAAGGAACTGGTCGACAAGCTGACGGAACACGGCGTGCAGGTGCGCTACGCGATCCACCCGGTGGCGGGCCGCATGCCGGGCCACATGAACGTGCTGCTGGCCGAAGCGGAAGTCCCGTACGACCAGGTGGCGGAGATGGAAGACATCAACGGCGAATTCGGCCAGACGGACGTCGTGCTCGTGCTGGGCGCGAACGACGTCGTGAACCCGGCCGCGAAGGATCCGAAGTCGCCGATCGCGGGCATGCCGATCCTCGAAGCCTATAAAGCCAAGAGCATCATCGTCAACAAGCGGTCGATGGCGTCCGGGTATGCGGGGCTGGACAACGATCTCTTCTACCAGCCGAACACGATGATGGTGTTCGGCGATGCGAAGAAGGTGATCGAGGCGATGGTGAAGGCGGTGGAGTGATCAGCGGCGACCGAACATCATCAGTTCGGCCAGCAGCATCCGCGCCGGTTTCACGGTATCCAGTGCCGCCAGCGCGAGCCCGAACAGGGGCTGCAACGGCCCCGTATCCGCGAACACGCGCGCCATCGCATCCGTCGTGCGGATGATGGCGCCGCGGTCGCGGGCACGTTCGTCCGCGAAGCGCGCCAGCGCGTCCGCGATGCCGTGATCTCCATCGATCCCGCGTGCCAGCAGGCGTGCCAGCACGGCCGCATCGCGCAGGCCGAGATTCAAACCTTGTCCCGCGACCGGGTGCAAGGTTTGCGCCGCATTGCCGATGGCGACCGTGCGCGCCGAGAACCGCGGATCGGCATTCAGCCCGAGCGGGAACGCCGCCCGTTCCGAGGCGCGCGTAAAGGTGCCGAGGCGTTCGCCGAACGCGTCGCCCAGCTGGCGCAGGAACGCCGCCTCGCCCAGGTCCAGCAACTGTTGCGCGCGTTCCGGCCGCACGCACCACACGAGCGCATATTGATGGCCGTCGGCGCCGTCCTGCGGCAGGAGCGCGAGCGGGCCTTCGTCCGTAAAGCGTTCGAAGGCGCGGTGCGGGATCGGCTGGCTCGTCGACACGCGCGCGATGACGGCCGTCTGCGCGTAGTCGCGCCGCTGGGTGCGTTCCGCCTGCTCGCCGAACACGCCGCCCTCGGCCTGCACGGCCACCTTCGCATGCAGCTTGCGGCCGTCGTCCAGGTCCAGCACGACGCCGTCGCGGTCTTCATGCAGTGCTGCCACGCGCACGGGGCGCAAGGTCTGCACGCCCGCGCGGTCGCAGGCGCGCACCAGCGCATCGACGACGTCGCCGTAGCGCGCCACGTAGCCCAGCGCGTCGAGCTTGTGCTCCGCACGGTCCATCATGCTGCGGCCCAGGTGGCCGCGGCGGGACACGTGGATCTGGTGGATCGGCGTCGCGTGCGGCTGCACGTTGGCCCACGCGCCCACGTCGACGAGCAGCTGGCGGCTGCCCCACGACAGCGCGATCGAGCGCGGGTCCGAGATCGCCTGGCCCAGCGACTTCGCATCCACGAGGGCGATGCGTTTCGGCTCGACACCGCGGTGGGCCATCAGCGCGGCCAGCGCGAGGCCGACCGGGCCGGCGCCGCAGATGGCCACGTCAACGGAGAGCGTCTCTTCAGCCATGCATGGTCCCCACGATCGCTTCGATCTCGGCGACCGTCTTCGGCGCGGACGCCGTCAGCAAGCGGTAGCCGTCCTTCGTCACGACGACGTCGTCCTCGATGCGGATGCCGATGTGCCAGAACCGTTCCGGCACGCCGTCGGCCGGGCGCACGTAGATGCCCGGTTCCACCGTCACGACCATGCCTTCCTGCAGCGGGCGCGAAGGTTTGTCGGCCTGCGTCACGTCGCGGTACGCGCCCACGTCGTGCACGTCCATGCCCAGCCAGTGGCCCGTCCCGTGCATGTAGAACGGGACGTGGGCCTTGTCGGCGATGGCGTCGTCGACGGTAGCGTATTTCGACTTGTCGACGAGGCCCAGGTCCAGCATGCCCTGCACGAGCACGCGCAGCGCCGCTTCGTGGAAGGCGCTGTACGGCCGGCCCGGCGCGATGGCGGCAAACGCAGCGTCCTGCGCCGCGAGCACCAGTTCGTACAGGGTGCGCTGGGCGTCCGTGAAGCGGCCGTTGACGGGGAAGGTGCGGGTGATGTCGGACGCGTAGCCATCCAGTTCGCAGCCCGCGTCGATCAGCACGAGGTCGCCGTCTTCCATCTTCCGGTTGTTGACGTTGTAGTGCAGGATGCACGCGTTCGGGCCCGACGCCACGATGGGCGTGTAGGCCGGGAACTGGGCGCCGTGCTTGCGGAAGGCGTACAGCAGTTCCGCTTCCAGCTCGTACTCGAACATGCCGGGCTTCGCCGCGCGCATCGCACGCGCGTGCGCGCCGCCCGAGATGTCGCCGGCGCGCAGCATCAGCGCCTGTTCGTCGGCGTCTTTAATCAAACGCATCTCGTCCAGCAGCGGCAGCACGTTGACGACCGTGTCGGGGGCCGTCGTGCCGGTGCGGCCTTGCGCGCGCACGGCCTTGATCCAGCCCGTCACCTGCGCGTCGAGCGCCGCGTTGGACGCCACCGCGTAGTACAGCGCGGGCGCGTTGGCGAGGATGCGCGCCATGTGCGTATCCAGTTCGCCGATCGGGTAGGCGTCGTCGACGCCGAACGCCGTGCGCGCCGCTTCCAGGCCGTGGCGGTAGCCGTCCCAGATCTCGCGTTCGACGTTCTTCTCGCGGCAGAACAGGATCGAACGGGCCGGCTTGTCGCCGTGCCCGGCGACGAGTACCAGCACGCTTTCCGGTTCCGTGAAGCCCGTCAGGTAGTAGAACGAACTGTCGTGGCGGTAGGGGTAATCGCTGTCGCCGTTGCGCAGGACTTCCGGTGCGGTATGCAGCACGGCGACGGCGCCGGGCTGCATCTGCGCGGCCAGGCGCGCGCGTCGCGTCGCGTAATCCATCACGACCCTGCCTTCGCCACAGAGCCCGGCGGCGCGTTGAGTTCTTCCAGCTGGCGCACGGTGCCCACGTTGACCCATTGGCCGTCGTAGATCTCGCCGCCGATACGACCCTGATCAATGAACTTGCGCATCAGGGGACCAAGTCGCGAAACTTCTCCAGCCTTGATCCCGTCAAACATTTCAGGACGATAGACGCCGATGTTCGAAAAATTCCACTTCGGGTTGCCGTCGTTGGACAGGGTGTACATCGTGAGGCCGAAGTCGCCGTCCGGGTTGTGCCACGGGTTCGGCGTCAGGTACAGCCAGGCGATGTCGCGTTTTTCGGGCGGGATGACCTGGCCGACGGCGTCGCGGTCCTTCAGCACGTCCAGCACTTGTTCGAAGTCGAAGTAGGGCGCATAGATGTCGCCGGAGACGGCCAGGAACGGTTCGTCGCCGAGCAGGTGCAGGGCGTTGGCGATGCCGCCGGCCGTTTCCAGCGGCGTCGGCTCGTGCGAGTAGACGATGCGCGCGCCGTAGCGGCTGCCGTCGCCCAGTTCTTCCTCGATCATGTGGCCGAGGTGGGAGTGGTTGATGACGATGTCCTTGATGCCGGCGCGCACGAGGTTCAGCACGTGCCAGGTGATGAGGGGACGGCCCCGCACCTTGAGCAGGGGCTTGGGGCAGGTGTCGGTCAGCGGACGCATCCGCTCGCCGCGGCCGGCGGCGAAGATCATGGCTTTCATCGGCTTGTCGTCAGAAGGTGTAGCCGACCTGCGGCGCCTTGTCCTCGAGCGCGTCGAGCAGGCGCAGGAGGGGCTTGAGTTCGGTGTAGCGGTTGGCGGTCTTGCGCACGTAGTCCATCACGGTGGGCAGGTCGCCCAGGTAGTGGGATTTGCCGTCGCGGTAGTTCAGGCGGCAGAAGATGCCGAGGATTTTCAGGTGGCGCTGCAGGGCCATGTATTCGAAGTCGCGGTAGAACGCGTCGATGTCCGGATTGACGGGCAGGCCGACCTGCTTCGCGCTTTGCCAGTAACGCACGACCCAGTCCAGCACGAATTCCTCGTCCCACTGGATGTAGGCGTCGCGCAGCAGCGAGGCCAGGTCGTAGGTGACGGGGCCGTAGACGGCATCCTGGAAATCCAGCACGCCCGGGTTGCCCTGGTCGAGGAACATCAGGTTGCGCGAATGGAAATCGCGGTGCATGTAGACCTGCTGTTGCGCCAGCACGTTCGCCGTGATCGCCTCGAACACCTTATCGAGCTGGGCGCGCTGGATGTCGTTCAGCGTCGTGCCCAGGTGGCGCTCGATGAACCACTCGGGGAACAAATTCAGCTCGCGCAGCACGAACGCGCGGTCGAATTCCGGCAGCACGCCGGCCTGGCTGGCCAGCTGGAACTTGATCAGGGCGTCGATGGCGTCCGAGTACATGAACGGGGCGTTGTCGACGTCCAGGCGTTGCAGGTACGTCGTCGTGCCGAGGTCGGACAGCACGAGGAAGCCCGCTTCCACGTTGCGGGCCACGAGGGCGGGCACGGTGACGCCGGCGTCGCGCAACAGGCCGTCGACGTGGATGAACGCGGGCACGTTTTCGCGCTCCGGCGGGGCGTCCATGGCGATGAGCGTGTCACCCAGCTTGTCGCGTAGCGCCGGCACAACATCGAGGCGGAAATAGCGGCGGAAACTCGCATCGGCCGACGCAGGGCGCAGGCTGGCGACGTCGACCAGGTCCAGCGAAGCGAGCCATTCGGTCAGCTGGGCGAGGCGGGCATCTTTTTCAGCGCTGGTGGGGGCGTGAGTGGGAACGTGTTGAGACTGAGAAGACATGAAGCGTCCCGTGAAACGGGTTGGTGACAGGAGTTGTAGGTTTGCCCATGCATTCCGGCAGGGGCGGTTCGCGTGTAATGATACGCCATTTCCCCGTGCATCGGACCACCCGTGCCTCCGGCAGGAAACTTTGCATTGTTAAAATTGTATCTATCCGTAAAAATCATTTCCCTTTGAAAATCAAAGGGTTATGGTCCACTGTCGCGCTTCCAAAGTATTACCGTTGGGCCGACTAACGCGACCGTGCCGCACGAATTCCCCTATAATAAGGGATTCAATCCAAACAATCGCCCTCCATGGTGCAACGCGATCTTTCATGAGCTGGATGACGGCCCTACCTTTCCCGCCGCGGCGCATTGCCGCCGCCGTATCTGCCCTCGTGGCCGTGGCCACGGGACCGCTGTATGCGCAGACGGCGACCCCGGCACCCCCCCGCACCGACGAGCAGGACCTGCCGATCACGATGCGCGCCGAGTCGTTCAGCGGCCGCCCG
The DNA here is from genome assembly GCF_900101265.1 of Massilia sp. PDC64. Lineage (GTDB taxonomy): Bacteria > Pseudomonadota > Gammaproteobacteria > Burkholderiales > Burkholderiaceae_D > Telluria. Next base: position 210,284 of record NZ_FMZS01000009.1, on the reverse strand, counting down.
GACCGCATCCTGAACATGGACCGCAACGTCGAGATCACGCGCGGCGCCACGGGCGTCACGGCGGACACGGCGTGCTACCGCCGCGTCGAGGACGAGGTCACGGCCGAGGGCCACATCACGATGTGGCGCTTCGGCGACCGCTACAAGGGCGACGCCCTGCAGCTGAACCTGGAAACGGGCAAGGGCTGGGTGCTGCACCCGGAATACCGCCTGGCCATGAACAATGCGCAGGGCAAGGCGCAGCGCATCAACTTCCTGGGCGAGGACCAGGCCGTCGTCGTCGACGGCACGTACAGCACGTGCGAAGGCCCCGATCCGGACTGGTACCTGAAGTCCAGCACGCTGCGCCTGGACCAGGGCCGCGACGTCGGCACGGCCGGCAAGACGATCATCTATTTCAAGGACGTGCCGATCATCGGCACGCCGGCGCTGTCGTTCTCGCTGTCGGGCGCGCGCCGCTCCGGCTGGCTGCCGCCGACGATCGGCGTCGGCTCCAAGGGCTCGGCCGAGCTGATGGTGCCGTATTACGTCAACATCGCGCCCAACCGCGACCTGACGCTGTTCCCGCGCTACATCTTCGCACGCGGCCTGCAACTGGGCGCGACGGGGCGCTACCTGGGCGAGACCGACCGTGGTCCGTACCACGGCGAGACGCACGTCGAATACCTCGCGAACGACCGCCTGGCGCACCGCGACCGCTGGTGGGTCGACACGCTGCACAACCAGTACCTGGCATCGAACTGGACGTTCGGCTGGAACGCGCACGCGGCGTCCGACAATGAATACCCGTCCGACTTCTCGCGCACCGTGGCGGCCAGTGCCGAGCGCCAGCTGCTGCGCGAACTGCGTACGGACTACTACGGCCAGTACTGGAACCTCACGGCGCGCGTGCAGAGCTACCAGGTGCTGCAGGATCCGGGCGCCGTCGCGAATCCGGACCTGAACGTCGCGACGCCGTACAACCGCCTGCCGACGATTAACTTCCACGCCGGCCGCTACGACGTGCTGGGCGGCTTCGACTGGGCCGTCGATGCGGAAGCCACGCGCTTCACGCACCCGGACGACAAGCAGGTGCAGGGCGACCGCGCCAACATGGTCGCGCAGGTGAGCTATCCGTGGGTGCATCCGGGCTGGTTCGTCACGCCCAAGCTGATGCTGCACGCCACGCAGTACAACCTCACGCACAATGTCAACACCGACGACAAGATCTCGCGCGTGCTGCCCACGTTCTCGCTGGACAGCGGCCTCGTATTCGAGCGCAAGACGTCGCTGTTCGGGCCGGACGGCACGCAGACGCTGGAGCCGCGTCTGTTCTACGTGCGCACGCCGTACAAGGACCAGAGCGACATCCCCAACTTCGACACGGGGGTGGCGGGCTTCAACTACGCCCAGCTGTTCACAGAAAACCGCTTCGTCGGCGCCGACAAGGTGTCGGATGCGAACCAGCTGACGGCGGCGATCGTCTCGCGCTTCATCGAGGCCAACGGCGCCGAGCGCCTGCGCCTCGCCGTCGGCAGCCGCTATTACTTCACCGATCCGCGCGTGCGCCTGAATTCGAACGAGCAGAGCAACCAGACCCGCTCGGACGCGCTGGTGGCGGCGTCGGGCCGCATTTCGGAGTCGTGGACCTTCGACAGCGGCGTACAATACGATGCACAGGCCCGCAGCCTGTACAGCTCGAATGTCGGGGTGCAGTGGCAGCCGGCCCCGATGAAGGTGTTGAACGTCGAATACCGCTACCAGCGCGACACCTTCGGCATCGCCAACGGCTTCCGCAACGCCGACGTCTCGGGCCAGTGGCCGCTGTCGCAGCGGTGGTATGGCGTGACCCGGGTCAGCTACTCGGTGCGCGACCGCAAGCTGCTCGAGAGCCTCGTGGGGCTCGAGTACAAGGCGGATTGCTGGGTGTTCCGCATGGGCGCACAGCGTTTCGTGACCGCCGCGCAGAACGTCTCGACGACGAGCTTCTTCCAGCTCGAGCTGAATGGCCTGTCGCGCCTGGGCTTCGGTAACCCGCTGGAGACTTTCAACAAGAGCATTCCCGGCTACACCCGGCTGAACACCAACGTCGGCCGCCCCTGACCGGGCCATGGACAACTAGATACCTGAAATGAGTGCTTCCCTGAATATGCGTACTACCCGTCTGTCTCCGCTCCGCCCGCACCAGCTCAAGCTCGCGGCGGTGCTGCTGTGCGCCCTCGCCACCGGCGATGTCCTGGCCCAGGCCAAGCCCGCTGCGCCCGCGGCGGCCCCGTCGACGAAGCCGGGCACCGGCTTCCTGCCGCCGGCGTCCAGCAACGCCCACGTCATCGATTCCGTGTACGTGATCGTCAACGACGAAGTCATCACCAAGCGCGAAGTCGACCAGCGCATGGCCGAGATCACCCAGCGCCTGAAGGCGCAGGGCGCGCAGATGCCGGCCGAGGAAGACCTGCGCCGCCAGGTCGTCGAGGCCATGATCACCGAACGCGCCCAGCTCCAGCTGGCCAAGGAAATGGGCGTGCGCGTCGACGACACGACGCTCGACCGCGCCATCGGCCGCATCGCCGAGAACCAGAAGATGACCGTGCAGGACATGCGCAACGCGATGGAAAAGGACGGCCTGCCGTTCTCCCAGTTCCGCGAGCAGATCCGCAACGAGATCATGATGCAGCGCCTGATCGAGCATGAAGTCGACAGCAAGATCCAGGTGACGGAAGCCGAGATTGACACGTACATGGCCGCCGAGAAGGCCGCCGCCGCCGACCGCGTGGAGATGGACATCTCGCAGATCCTCGTGCGCATCCCGGAAAACGCGTCGCCCGAACAGATCGCCGCCCGCAAGGCGCGCGCCGACGAAGTGGCGCGCCAGCTGCGCACGGGCGCCGACTTCGCCAAGATCGCCGCCACGTATTCCGATTCGCCGGACGCGCTGAAAGGCGGCTCCGTCGGCTGGCGCGACCCGGACCGCCTGCCCCCGATCTTCGCGAGCGAACTGCGCAAGCTGAAGCCGGGCCAGGTGACGCCGGTGATCCGCACCAACGTCGGCTTCCACATCATCAAGCTCGTCGACCAGCGCAAGCTCGCCGAAGCGCAGAAGGCCGACCAGGCCGTCGTGCAGCAGACGCACGCGCGTCACATCCTGCTGAAGATCACGCCGACGCAGAGCGAGGACGACGCCCGCAAGAAGCTCACCGAGATCAAGCAGAAGATCGACAGCAAGCAGGCGACCTTCGAAGACATGGCGCGCCAGTACTCGAACGACGGCTCGGCCTCCAAAGGCGGCGACCTGGGCTGGCTGTTCCCGGGCGATGCGCTGCCGGAATTCGAGAATCCGATGAACGCGCTGAAGACGGGCGAGGTGTCGGACGTCGTCAAGACGCCGTTCGGCCTGCACCTGATCCAGGTCGTCGAGCGCAAGACGGAAGACGTGTCGAAGGAGAAGGAACGCTCGGCCGCACGCCAGGTCCTCACCGACCGCAAGCGCCAGGAAGCGCTGGAAGACTGGAGCCGCCAGGTCCGCGACCGCGCCTACGTCGAGTTCCGCGAGGATAAGTAATGGCCGTGAGCCCACGTCCCACGCTGGCGATCACGGTCGGCGAGCCGGCCGGCATCGGTCCGGAGATCTCGATCCGCGCCGCGTGGGCGCTGCGCAGCGAGACCCGCTGCGTGCTCGTGGGCGATGCCGCCTTTTTATCCTTGACGGCGAGCCTGATCGACCCGGCCATCCGCCTGTCCGCGATCTCCACGCTGGCGCTGCGCCACAGCGGCCTGCCGCACTTCGGTCCGGACATCATCCCCGTCGTCGACGTGCCGCTCGATGCGCACGTCGTGCCGGGCAAGCTGGACGCCGCCAACGGCCGCGCCGTGCTGGCCACGCTCGATCTCGCGATCGAGGGCACGCGGGCCGGCTGGTGGGACGCCATCGTCACGGCGCCGCTGCAGAAGAGCACCATCAACGATGCGGGCGTCGCGTTTTCCGGCCACACGGAATACCTGGCCGAGAAGACGGATACGCCCAAGGTCGTCATGATGCTCGCGGGCTCGCCGGGGAACGAACAACCTTACCTGCGCGTGGCGCTGGCCACGACGCACCTGCCGCTCAAGGATGTCTCCGCCGCCATCACGTACGACAGCCTCACGCGGGTGCTGGACATCCTGCACGCGGACCTCGTGCGCAAGTTCGGCATTCCCGGTCCCCGCATCCTCGTGACGGGCCTGAACCCGCACGCGGGCGAGAACGGCTACCTCGGCCGCGAAGAGATCGACGTCATCACGCCCGTGCTGGAAGACGCCCGCAACCGCGGCATCGATGCGCGCGGCCCGTATCCGGCCGACACGCTGTTCCAGCCGAAGTACCTGCAGGACGCAGACGCCGTGCTCGCGATGTACCACGACCAGGGCCTGCCCGTGCTCAAGTACGCGACGTTCGGCCGCGGCGTCAACATCACCCTCGGCCTGCCGCTGATCCGCACGTCCGTCGACCACGGCACGGCGCTCGACCTGGCGGCCCAGGGCCTCGGCCAGGCCGATTGCGGCAGCATGGAAGAGGCGATCCGCGTCGCGCTCTCGATGGTGCGCGCGCAACAGCAACAACCCGCATAAGACCATGAAACACGTAGCCCGCAAGCGCTTCGGCCAGAACTTCCTGACCGACGACCACGTCCTCCACAACATCATCGACGCGATCGGACCGCGGCCCGGCGACACCATGGTCGAAATCGGCCCGGGCCTGGCCGCGATGACGGCGCTGATCCTCAAGGAGCTCGACCACATGCACGTGGTCGAACTGGACCGCGACCTCGTCGCGCGCCTGGAAAAAGCGTACCCGCGCGAGCGGCTGACGATCCACTCGGGCGACGCGCTGAAATTCGATTTCGGCAGCATCCCCGTGCCGGAAGGGAAGAAGCTGCGCGTGGTGGGCAACCTGCCGTACAACATCTCCAGCCCGCTGCTGTTCCACCTCGCCGACTACGCCCACCTCGTCGAGGACCAGCACTTCATGCTGCAGAAAGAAGTCGTGGAGCGCATGGTGGCGGAACCGGGCACGAAAGCGTACAGCCGCCTGTCCGTGATGCTGCAGTGGCGCTACGACATGGCGATGCTGTTCGTCGTGCCGCCGACGGCGTTCGATCCGCCGCCGCAAGTGGATTCCGCCATCGTGCGCATGGTGCCGACGAAGCGCCAGCTCCCGGCCGACGCCAGTACCCTGGAAGCCGTCGTGCAGAAGGCGTTCTCGCAGCGCCGCAAGGTGATCCGCAACTGCGTGGCCGGCATGTTCACCGAACAGCAGCTCGTCGATGCGGGCATCGACCCGGGCGCCCGTCCGGAAGCCGTGGGGCTCGAGCAGTACGTGGCGCTGGCCAACATTCTCAAGCCGCAGGCCTGATCAACGCGTGGGCTGCCAACCGCGCGCCCGCGCCGCCTCTTCTCCCGCCGCGTCCAGCGGCTTGCCGGCGATGCGCGCGTCGATCGCGTCCAGCACAGCCGGCGGCAACGCGCTGCCGGCCTGGCGGTAGCCGCCCGCCGCTTCCTTCTCCGCCTCGGCCAGCACGGGAATCCGCCATTGCCCGCCTTCCCGGCACGCGAGGCCGGCCGAGGCTCCCATGACGAAGCCGCGGCAGTACGCCCCGTCGCGCGCGGCGAAGCTCACGCCTACCTTCACGGCGCCATTGCCCTGGCCGCCGACCTGGCGGTCGAGCGCGGACGCGAGTTCGCCTTGCGCCACCACCTGGTTGCCGTTACCGGCGATGGCGGGCGCGCCGCCGGCGACTGTTTTGCCGACGAGGACGCCGACGACGAGCGTGGCCGCCAGCGCGCCCCATTCCGGCCACGACCAGCGCCGGCGCTCAGCTCGTTTCTCGCGGGCCGCTTCCAGCGATACCACGTTCTTCGGCGCCGGCGGCAGCAAGCGCGCGGGCACGGGTTCGTCGAGGATGCCGGCAAACGCGGCGGCCACGTCCGCGCGCAGGGCGCGGTGGCGTTCCACGGCGGCGGCGATGGCGGGATCGGCACGCATCGCCTGTTCGATGGCGGCCCGTTCGGCGGGATCGAGTTCGCCGTCGGCATAGGCCATCAGGGTGTCATCGGAATACGTCATGGTGTCCTTCGTGTTGGGTCGGCAAGCAACTGCTGCAAGGCCTCGCGGGCGCGCGCGAGACGGCTGGTGAGCGTCCCGACGGGGATCTCCAGCACGTCGGCCGCTTCCTTGTACGGCAGGCCATCGACGAGCACGAGGCCGACGACGAGCCGGTGCTCCTCGGACAGCAGGCTGATCGCTTTCTGCAGGGCGAGCCGCTGCTGCTGCGCCTGCGCCGTGTCGTCGCCCACGTGTTCGCCTTCTTCTTCCGGCGCGAACAACTCCGCGCGCCGCGTCCGGCTGCGCACTTCGTCGATCCACGCGTTCTTGATGATGCGGAACAGCCAGCTGTCGAGCCGCGTGCCCGGTTCCCATTGTTCGCTGCGGCCGAGCGCGCGCTCCATCGCGATCTGGACGAGGTCGTCCGCGTCTTCGCGATGAAAGGTCAGCGCCCGCGCGAAGCGGCGCATGCGGGGCAGCAGGGCGGCGATGTCGTCGGCAAGCATGGTCTCTATGAGGTAAACGATCCGGGCAGGGATTTTCTTCCCGGCGCCGTTCGTTAATTCAGTATGCCGGCCAATCATATATGATCCGCTCATGAAATTCCCTCTTGTAAATATGCGTGTTGCCCTTGCCATGGCGCTCTTGTGCGGGACGGCCTCCGCGCATGCGCAGCTGGGTCTGCCGTCACTGCCGCTGCCGAACCGGATCGGCCCGCTGGGTCTGGACGGCGTGCGGCGCCCCGTCGACCGTCTGCTCGACCGGGCGCCGTTGCCAGATCTGGGCAGCCTGCGCCTCGACACGGTCAAGCGCCTGCTGCGTGACCATCCCGACCAGGTCGAGGCCGACCCGCGCGGCGAGCCCGCCCTGCGCGGCGAGGTGCTGGCGGGGGCCCCGTCCGAAGCGGCCCTGCAGGCGGCGCGGGACGCGGGGGCGACGGTCGTGCGCGACGAGACGCTGCCGGGGCTGGGCGAGCGCATCGTCGTGCTGCGCCTGCCGGCCGGTGCATCGACGGCGGCCATGGTCGAGCGCCTGCGCGCCATCGATCCGGCGGGCTCCTATGATTTCAACCATGTCTATACGGGCAGTGGCGACGCGGCCGGTGTGCGGGCAGGCGGGGGCGCCGCCGTGCGCATCGGCCTCGTCGACAGCGGCGTGGACGGCACCCACCCCGTGTTCGAGGATGCCGTCATCACGCGCTGGGGCTGCGGCGGCCAGGCGATGCCCGCGCCGCACGGCACGGCGGTGGCGGCGCTGATGGTCGGGCGCTCCGACTACCTGCGCGGCGTGGCCCCCGGGGCCAGACTGTATGCGGCCGACGTGTACTGCGGCAGCCCGGTGGGCGGCGCGGCCGACCGCATCGCGGCCGCACTCGGCTGGCTGGACCAGCAGGATGTCGGCGTCGTGAACATCAGCCTCGTCGGACCGTCGAACGCGCTGCTGGCGCGCGCCGTCGCCGCCATGCAGGCGCGGGGACACCTGCTCGTGGCGGCCGTCGGCAACGACGGGCCGGCGGCCCCGCCGCTGTATCCGGCCAGCTATCCGGGCGTCGTCGGCGTGACGGGCGTGGACCGGCGCGGCCGGCCGCTGCCGGAAGCGGCGCGGGGGCCGCAGGTGAAATTCGCCGCGCCGGGCAGCCAGATGGTCAGCGCGGCGCCGGGCACGCCGCCGTACCGCCAGGTGCGCGGCACGTCGTTCGCGGCGCCCATCGTCGCGGCCCTGCTGGCGCAGCGCCTGCCCCGGCCGGACCGGGCCGCCGCCGCACGCGCCGTGGACGCGCTCGCGCGCGAAGCCGGCGGGGCCGTCGCGAACGACGAGATCGGGTACGGCGTCGTCGGCGCGAACCTGCGCACGGACCCGGCGGACCTGCGCTGAAAAATTTTTTCGAAGGGATGGAAGAAAACGGCGAGCCCATCCGTTTTCCTTGTATCGGCGGTGACATCCACCGCCCCATCACAAGGAGAACAGTCATGAAAGCCAAATACCTCGCCCTCATCCTCGCCCTCGGTCTCGCCACCCAGGCTCACGCGCAACTGCTCGGCGGCCGGCTGGGCGGCTCGTTGGGCGGCTCGTTGGGCGGGTCCATTGGCGGCCTGGGCGGGATGAGCGGGATGAACGACATGGGCCGCCTGCACACGATGGGCGGCACGCTGCGCGACACGACGGACGGCGTGCGCGGCGAGACGGCCGGCCGCGCGAGCCGCGCCGCCGACCGGCAGGCGGCGGACAACGCGTCCGCGCCCGCCGCACCCGCGCAGCGGCCGGGCCTGCTGGCCGGCGCCGGCAGCCTCGCCGGCAATGCGGGTGGCGGCGGCTCGGCCCGCGCCGACGGTTCGGCTTCGGCCAGCGTGGACGGTGGTGCCGTCACCGGTGCACTCGGCGGTGCCGCCGGCGCGGCCCGCGGCGCGGCAGGGCAGGCACGCGACCGTGTGGTCGGCGCCGGCAGCGCGGCGGCAGGTACCGCCCGCGGCGCCGCCGGCTCGGCATGGGATGCGGCGTCGTCCGTGAACGGCAGCGTGGCCGTCGAGGGCAGCGCCAGCGGTTCGGCAGCGGGCAGCGCGGGCGGCTCGGGCACGGGCGCGAGCCAGTCGTCCGGCACCGCGTCGCATCCGTAAGACGCGTTACAGCGCGCGTTACAGCCGTCCTTGCCAATAGCGGCGCGCCTTGTCGAACACGCGCGCGCCGATCTTTCTTCCCGCTTCCTGGGCGGGCCCCGCGCCAGCCTGCGCCGCCAGGTCCGTGTACGTCACGCCGGCGTCCAGGCGGTCGCTGCCCGTAAAGCGGCGCAACGCCTCGGCGGCGGCAAAGGCGATGCAGACGCTGTCCCGGGCAGCGTCGTCCGCGTCGGCCAGCGCATTGGCCAGCACGAAAAACAGCAACACGTCGCGGTCGTCGTCATGCCCGTCGCGGATGGACACGCGCTGCGCCACGTCGCACCAGACGTCGGCGAGCGCCAGCGGCCGCGCGGCGGGGGCCGGACGGACCTCGGCCGGCATCAGCGCGAACGGCTGGTCCCGGTGACGGACGTCGAGCACGGCCGCCGCCTGCGCGCGTCCGATGCCTTCCGGCGTGAACGGACCCGCATCCGTATCTGCGTCCAGGCCGGCGATGACGGCGTGGGCCGCATACCCCATCGCGGCGGCCTTGCTGGCGGCGTCCCGTGCCCCATGAGGCAGCCGCACGGCCACGCCGTGGACGGTCTGGCGGGCATTGTCGTCGTAGGCCGCCCAGGTGTTGTACATGCAGGTATGCACGAGCGCGAGCGCACGCGCGGGCTGCATGGTGCCGATCGTCCGTAGCGCCAGCGCGTTCCAGGCGCGCACCGTCGCCAAGTGCGTTTCGGCCCCGTTTGCCTCGAGTTCCAGGATGTTTTGCCGATCCATGTTCCCCCCTTTGTGCCCTCGACGAGTATCGCCAGCGAGTCCGGCCCGGTTGTTGAGCGTTCTCATGCGTGCGCCGCTCATGTGGCAACGCACCATCGGCTTTTTGGGCCCGCTTTTGATCCTTCCATCCCGTGTTTTTTGCGTTTCGTCGCACGTCGATGGAAGTGAAGGGGGCGTACGCCTAAAGTGACACCATCAACGAAACGAACCAACCCTTCAAGGAGAGCAAAATGAACGTCCTCAAACACATGGAAGCCATCTTTCTCGCAGCCGCCGTCCTCGTGGGTGTGACGAGCGCCGCACACGCCGCCAGCGTCGCCAAACACGAGCGCTACGACGCCCAGGTGACGATCGAAGGCCAGCAGATGGCCGTCGTCAAAGTGACCGCGAAGCGCCTGAGCTCCGCCGACAAAGCCGCCATCTGAACGTCAAGGAGAATACAAATGAACGTCCTGAAAAACATGGAAGCCATCTTCCTCGCAGCCGCCGTCCTCGTGGGCGTCACCAGCGCCGCGCACGCCGCCAGCGTCGCCAAGCATGAACGCTACGATGCCCAGGTGACGATCGAAGGCCAGCAGATGGCCGTCGTCAAGGTGACCGCGAAGCGCCTCGGCGCCTGATTACGCAGCAACTGCCTCCCGGCAGTGAAGACGAAGAACGCGCAGCTCGAGAGCGCCGTTCGGACCAAGGCCCCAGAGGCCGATCGCACCAGACCCTACCGGCACCTCCGCCGGCACTCCGCAGACCCTGACCCGCCGCGACGGCATGCCGCCGCAGGGACCTGTATTGCCGTATGGGCGAAAAAAAAGCCCGCTGTTGAGGCGGGCTTAAATCCAATTCTTTCTGAGGAGAGTTGGAGGAGACAGGTGCAATTATGCTGCGCTACAGCATATCAGTCCAATTTTTGTTTCGCATATTCGTTATAAGAAATTGCGATATCTCATCAACTCGCCCGAAACGCTCAGCTCGATGCGACGCAGGTGACGACCAGGTTGGTCACGCCCTTGGTCTCGGCCAGGCTGTTCGACGTATTCGTATCCGTCATCGTGCCGCCGCCGGTGCCGTTGTCGCCGCCCGCCGTGACCTTGCACGTCTGGCCGGTGGGCTGGGTCAGGACGGTCACGCCGTACGTCTGGTTCCAGACGACGTTGCCGAGCACCAATGCAACGTCGGCACCCGTCGGCTTGTTGTTGGCGTCCAGCACCGGCGAGAGGGTGACGCTGCTCGAGCTGCCGTTGGCGACGACGAGGCCGGTGCCGGTCAGGCCCTTGACGACGCCCGTCAGCGGATACGCATTCATCGTGCAGTCGTAGTTCACCTGGATCCGCGCCAGCTGGCCTGCCGTGGCCGTGTGGGGCAGGCTCCTCGGATAGGTGGTCGCCGGCAGGCAGGTCTGGTGCAACGGCTGCTTGCCGTACGTGGCGGGTGACGACGTCAGGTTCGCGCCCTTCGGCACCACGTTGTAGATCACGCCGTATTCGATTTCGTTCGGGAACGTGAACGAGACATCGTCGCCGGCTTTTGCCGGCGGGGCCACGTCCACGTCCATGCCGTTCGTGCTCATGGTCAGGCCCGGATACAGCAGGCCGGTGACGGTGACGTTGACCGGATAGGTGGCCTTGCCGCCGCCGCCGCAGGACGCCAGCGTCGCCATGATCGCGAGGGCGAGGGCCGGACGCGCGAGGGAAAACTTCATGTGGGTCTCTCCAGGAATTAAGAGCAGGTGACGGTGACGGTGGTGCTTTCGGTCGCGCCCATGTTGCCGCCGCCGGTGCCGTTGCCGCCGCCGCTGACGGTGCAGGTCTGGCCGGTCGGCTGCTGCAGGACGGTGACGCCGTACGCGCCGTCTTCGTTCACGGGGGTCATCGGTACGCTCGTCGTGCCGGCCGCGACGTCGCGGCGGTCGGCGCCGTTGATGATCACGAGACCGCTGGTCGTCAGGTTGACGATGTTCGCCGTCAGCGCGCGCTGGCGGATCTTGCAGGTCACGCTGATCTGCGCGATCGTGTAGTAGTTGGCGCGCGCCTTGCCGTTGGTGACGACGCAATCGTCGATCTTCGCGACGTTCGACGGAACAGCCTTGATCTTGATGTCGAACTGGTCGTCGGTCGAAATGCGGTTGTTGAACTGGAACGAGGTGTACGGCGACGTCACGGCCAGCTCTTCGCCGTTATTCGTCAGCACCAGACCATCCTTGGTCACGTTGTAGACCGCGCCGGTCAGGTACAGGTCGCCGCTCCCGCCGCCGCAGGCGGACAGGCCCAGCGCGCATGCCAGCGCTACAACGCCGGCACGCAGGATCGAGCTCTTCATAAAATCTCCACAGTGGAATGGGTGGCGCGCGGACGCTGCGCCGGTACGGCTGAATAGAAAAATGCCCATCATTTTAGTGCATTTGGCAAGCCGCGGCTCCATTTGGCTTTGTATCACGGTGTAACCATGAGCCCGTGTCCCGGGCGCCATTGCTTTTCGACGCTGCCCTCGTTATGCTTGGACCGCTCCTTTCCACTCTCCAAGCTTCGTTTCTGGAGCTGCAATCCCGACCATGAACACGCGCCGTGCCTGGCCCAAAGCCATCCTGTTCGACCTCGACGACACGCTGTGGCCCATCGCCCCCGTGATCCTGCAGGCTGAAGAGAAGCTGTTCGCGTGGTTGCGCGAGCACGCGCCGCGCGTGGCCGAACGCTTCACGATCGACACCTTGCGCCAGGCGCGCCTGGAACTCCTCGCCCGCAAGCCGGAATTCCAGCTCGACCTCGGCAAGCTGCGCCATGCCGGCCTCGTCGACGCCTTCCAGCAGGCGGGCGAGGATGCGGCCAAGGTCGAACACGCGATGGCGCAGTTCTTCGCCGCGCGCAATGCCGTGATCCCGTACGATGACGTGCTGCCGGGGCTGCTGAAACTGAAGAACCGCGTGCTGATCGGGTCGATCTCGAACGGCAACGCCGACCTGCGCACGATCGGCCTGTCGCACCACTTCAAGGTGTCGGTGGCGGCGTCCCGGTTCGGCGTGGCCAAGCCGGACGCGGCCATCTTCCTGGCCGCCTGCAAGGAACTGGGCGTGGCGCCCGAGGATGCGGTCTACGTCGGCGACGACGTGCTGCTCGACGTGCAGGGCGCCCAGCGCGCCGGCCTGCGTGCCGTGTGGATGAACCGCACGGGGTCGACGAAGCACCTCGAGCACGAGGTGGTGCCGGATGCCATCGTGCGCGACTTCGACGAACTGCTGGACTGGCTCAAACGCGAGCACGACGACGTGCACGGTTAAGCACAACCGTCGACCGAACGTGCATAATGACAGAAATGAAACGAAATCCTGGTTAGACCATGCAACTCGATAACCGTGCACAAACCCTGTTGAAGGCCCTGGTCGAGCGCTACATCGCCGACGGCCAGCCGGTCGGTTCGCGCGCGCTGTCGAAGATCTCCGGCCTCGACCTGTCCCCGGCCACGATCCGCAACATCATGGCCGACCTCGAGGAAATGGGTTACGTCGCCAGTCCGCACACGTCGGCCGGCCGCATTCCCACGCCGCGCGGCTACCGCCTGTTCGTCGATACCCTGCTCACCGTGCAGCAGATCGACGAGAACGCGGTGGAGGCCAGCATGCGCCTGCCCGCGCACCAGCCGCAGAAGGTGATCGCCAACGCGGCCCAGATGCTGTCGTCGCTGTCGCAGTTCGCCGGCGTCGTGCAGAGTCCGCGGCGCGAATCCGCGTTCCAGCAGATCGAATTCCTGCGCCTGTCGGAAAAGCGCATCCTGCTCGTCATCGTCGACCCGCGCGGCGACGTGCAGAACCGCCTGCTGCTGACCGACGTCGATTATTCGCCGGCCCAGCTGACGCAATCGGCCAATTACCTGAACCAGCACTTCGCCGGCCTGTCGTTCGACGAGGTACGCGGCCGCCTGACGGGTGAATTGCGCCAGCTGCGCGACGACATGGGCCGCCTGATGCAGGCCGCCGTGGAGGCGGGCAGCGAAGCGCTGGCCGAGACGGACGACATGATCATCGCGGGCGAGCGCAACCTGCTCTCGGTGTCGGACCTGTCGTCCAACATGAGCTCGCTACGCCAGATGTTCGAGATGTTCGAGCAGAAGACGGGCCTCATGCAGCTGCTCGACGTGTCCAGCAAGGCCGGCGGCGTGCAGATCTTCATCGGCGGCGAATCGAAGCTCGTGCCGATGGACGAGATGAGCGTCGTCACCGCGCCGTACGAAGTGAACGGCAAGATCGTCGGCACCCTCGGCGTCATCGGGCCCACGCGCATGGCCTATGAGCGCGTGATCCCGATCGTCGACATCACGGCCAAGCTGCTGTCGAACGCGCTGAGTCACTCCTGACCGTTTTAATGCCGGTGCGGGCAGTCCGTCTTCTGGCAGTGGCCGTAGATGGCCAGCGCGTGCTCGGCGATCTTGAAGCCGCGTTCGCTGGCGATCTTCTGCTGGCGGCTTTCGATTTCGTCGTCGTAGAACTCTTCCACGTGGCCGCAGTCAAGGCAGACGAGGTGGTCGTGGTGCGAGCCGGCGTTCAGTTCGTAGATCGCCTTGCCGGTTTCAAAGTGATTGCGGTTCAGGAGTCCGGCCTGTTCGAACTGGGTCAGCACCCGATAGACAGTCGCCAGGCCCACGTCCATGTTTTCGTTCAGCAGGGTCTTGTAGACGTCTTCCGCCGTCAGGTGCCGCACCGCGCTGTTCTGGAAGATTTCCAGGATTTTCAGCCGAGGCAAGGTCGCTTTCAGGCCGCTGGCTTTCAGGTCGGTTGGATTGTTGCTCATGTTTTGTTACTCGGATATGGGCGGAGTGCTTTATGATATAGCGTTTTACAAGCTCCCGCCTCATCGATTTTAAGGTCAGATATGCGCACTAAAGCCGTTTTCCATCGTTCCCACGCACGGGCAGCGCTCGTGGCCGGCCTCGCCTGCATGACGCTGGCGCTGTCCGGCTGCGCGGCCTGGCGTAACCAGACCAAGCCGGCCGAGCCGGTGAGCACCGCCCCCGCCGCGGTCGCCGCCGATGCGGGCAAGTCGGCGGCAATCGCGAACGCGGGCGCGCAGACGACGACCGTCACCAAGCTGCAGAAATTCCTCTGGATCTTCTCGCCGTATCGGCCGGACATCCAGCAGGGCAATTTCGTGTCGCAGGAAATGCTGAACCAGCTGAAGGTCGGCCAGACCCGCGACCAGGTGAAATTCATCCTCGGCACCCCGCTGCTGCAGGACGCCTTCCACAAGGATCGCTGGGATTACCCGTTCTACCTTGCGCGCGGTAACGGCGAGCTGACCACCAGCCGCGTCACCGTCTATTTTAAAGACGACAAGGTCGACCACTTCGACGGTGGCAACCTGCCGACGGAACGCGACTACATCAATCGCCTGATCGGCATCTCGAAATACGAAGAAAAATCCGAGCAGGAATCGCTGGACGAGCTCAAGCGCAAACGCGACGAGGCTGCGAAAGGCGGCGGAGGACAATAAATGACCCAACTGAAAATCGCCGTAGCCGGCGCCAGCGGCCGCATGGGCCGCATGCTGATCGAAGCCATCGCCGCCGCGCCGGACGCCGTCCTGGCCGGCGCCCTCGACCGCGAAGGCAACCCGTTCATCAATTCCGACGCCGGCGCGTTTTCCGGCCAGCTGACCGGTGTCGTGATCCAGTCCGACCTGGACAAGGGTCTCGCCGACGCCGACTTCCTGATCGATTTCACGCGCCCGGAAGGCACGCTGCGCCACCTGGAATACTGCGCCGCGCACGGCATCAAGATGATCATCGGCACCACCGGTTTCGACGACGCGGGCAAGGCCGCCATCCGCACCGCCGCCGAGAAGACCGCGATCGTGTTCGCCCCGAACATGAGCATCGGCGTGAACGTCACGTTGAAGCTGCTGGAAATGGCGGCCAAGAACTTCTCTGAGGGCTATGACATCGAGATCATCGAAGCCCACCACCGCCACAAGGTCGACGCCCCGTCCGGCACGGCGCTCAAGATGGGCGAAGTGATCGCCGACGCCCTCGGCCGCGACCTGAAGGAATGCGCCGTCTACGGCCGCGAAGGCGTGACGGGCGAGCGCGACCCGTCGACGATCGGCTTCGCGACCGTCCGCGGCGGCGACATCGTGGGCGACCACACCGTGCTGTTCGCCGGCATCGGCGAGCGCATCGAGATCAGCCACAAATCCAGCAGCCGCGTCAGCTACGCCCAGGGCTCGCTGCGCGCCGCGCGTTATATTGCCGACAAGGCAACGGGCCTGTACGACATGCAGGACGTGCTGGGCCTCAAGGGCTGATCCGAACTGGACGGCCCGGCTGGCGATCTGCTGGCATACTATCCCCGTCGTTCCCGCGCAGGCGGGAACCCAATTTTGCGGCTCCGGACGAGAACTTGGGCCCCTGCCTCCGCAGGGGCGACGTCGTTTTACGTTACCTAACAGGAGACCCCCATGGCCACCGTCGAGCTCAACGGCGCCGCGATCACCGACGCGGAAAGCTTCCACGTCGAGAGCCAGCGCGCCTTCGGCTTTCCCGATTCGTACGCGCACACGATGGATTCCTGGGTCGATTGCCTGAGCTATCTGCGCGACGAGGACGGCATGAGCAGCGTCCGCCTGAAGAAGGACGAGGTGCTGCACATCGTCGTGACGCACTCGGAAGCCCTGCGCGAACGGGCGCCGGACGTGCTGGAAGAGATGGCGTTCTGCATCATCGGCATCAACGAACGCTACGAGGACTACGGCGAACAGCCGGCGCTGGAGCTCGAACTGCGATAGGTCGCTTGTCATGTGACACGATATAATGTTCTGCTCACCTCTTTCAGTCCGCAGAACATCATGCAAGAAAAATATAGTCCAGCCGAAGTCGAACAGGCCGCGCAGGCCTACTGGAAGTCGATCGACGCGTATAAAGCCGTCGAGAACGACCCGCGTTTCCCGAAAGGCAAGTATTACGCCTGCTCGATGCTGCCCTATCCGTCGGGGAAGCTGCACATGGGTCACGTGCGCAACTATACGATCAATGACGTGATGTACCGCTATCTGCGGATGAACGGCTACAACGTGCTGATGCCGATGGGCTGGGACGCCTTCGGCATGCCTGCCGAGAACGCGGCGATGGCGAACAACGTGCCGCCCGCGCAGTGGACCTATTCGAACATCGCCCACATGCGCGGCCAGATGGAGTCGATGGGTCTCGCGATCGACTGGTCGCGCGAGATGACCGCCTGCAAGCCCGAATACTACAAGTGGAACCAGTGGATGTTCCTCAAGATGCTCGAGAAGGGCATCATCTACCAGAAGACCGGCACCGTGAACTGGGACCCGGTCGACCAGACCGTGCTGGCGAACGAGCAGGTCATCGACGGCAAGGGCTGGCGCTCGGGCGCGGTCGTGGAAAAGCGCGAGATCCCGATGTACTACGTGCGCATCACGGACTACGCCGACGAACTGCTGGACCACGTCGAGAACAAGCTGCCGGGCTGGCCGGAACGCGTGCGCATCATGCAGGCCAACTGGATCGGCAAGTCGACCGGCGTGCGCTTCGCGTTCCCGCACGTGATCATGGACGAGCAGGGTGAGCTCATCAACGAGGGCAAGCTGTACGTCTTCACGACGCGCGCCGACACGATCATGGGCGTCACGTTCTGCGCCGTCGCGCCGGAACACGCGCTGGCCCAGCACGCGGCCAAGGACAATCCGGAACTGCAGGCGTTCATCGCCGAGTGCAAGCAGGGCTCCGTCATCGAAGCCGACATGGCGACGATGGAAAAGAAGGGCATGCCGACCGGCCTGTTCGTCACGCATCCGATCTCCGGCGAGCAGGTGCCGGTCTGGGTCGGCAACTACGTCCTGATCACGTACGGCGACGGCGCCGTGATGGGCGTGCCGGGCCACGACGAGCGCGACTTCGCGTTCGCCAAAAAATACGACCTGCCGATCAAGCAGGTGGTGGCGGTCGAGGGCGAGACGTTCTCGCTGGACGGCTGGCAGGAGTGGTACGGTGATAAAGAGAAGGGCGTCGTCGTCAACTCGGGCAAGTACGACGGCCTGGATTACACGGCGGCCGTCAACGCCGTCGCGGGCGACCTCGCGAACCTGGGCCTGGGCGACAAGAAGGTCACGTTCCGCCTGCGCGACTGGGGCATCTCGCGCCAGCGCTACTGGGGCACGCCGATCCCGATGATCCACTGCGAGAAGTGCGGCACGGTGCCGGTTCCCGAGAAGGACCTGCCGGTCGTGCTGCCGGAAGACTGCGTCCCGGACGGTTCCGGCAACCCGCTGAAGAAACACGAAGCATTCCTGAAAGTCGACTGCCCGTGCTGCGGCGCGCCGGCACGCCGCGAGACGGACACGATGGACACGTTCATCGACTCGTCCTGGTACTACATGCGCTATACGTCGCCGGGCTCGAACGACGCGATGGTCGACCCGGCCCGCAACGATTACTGGATGCCGATGGACCAGTACATCGGCGGCATCGAACACGCCGTGCTGCACCTGCTGTACGCGCGCTTCTGGACGAAGGTCATGCGCGACTTCGGCCTCGTGAAATTCGACGAGCCGTTCGTCAACCTGCTCACGCAGGGCATGGTGCTGAACGAGACCTACTACCGCGAAGACGCGGCCGGCAAGAAGACGTGGTACAACCCGGCCGACGTCAGCCTGACGTTCGACGAGCGCGGCCGCCCGCAATCGGCGGTGCTGAAGGAAGACGGCCAGCCGGTCGTCATCGGCGGCACCGAGAAGATGTCGAAGTCGAAGAACAACGGCATCGACCCGCAGGCGCAGATCGAGCAGTACGGCGCCGACACGGCCCGCCTGTTCACGATGTTCGCCGCGCCGCCGGAGCAGACGCTCGAGTGGTCGGAGTCGGGCGTGGAAGGCGCGAGCCGCTTCCTGCGTCGCGTGTGGGCCTTCGGTTATGCGCAGCGCGAACGCGTCGCGGCAGCGCTGGCCGGACAGCAGCAAGGCACCCTGGACGAAGACCAGAAGACGCTGCGCCGCGAAGTGCACAAGGTGCTGCAGCAGGCCGACTACGACTTCAAGCGCATCCAGTACAACACGGTCGTCTCGGCCTGCATGAAGATGCTCAATACGCTGGAATCGGCCAAGCTGGCGGAAGGCGCCGCGAGCGATGCCGTGATCACGGAAGGCCTGTCGATCTTCCTGCGCATGCTGAACCCGGTCGCGCCGCACATCACGCACGCGCTGTGGCAGGAACTCGGCTACGCCGGCAAGTACGGCGACATCCTGAACGTGGCCTGGCCGGAAGTGGAACCGGCCGCGCTGGAACAGGCCGAGATCGAGCTGATGATCCAGGTGAACGGCAAGCTGCGCGGTTCCGTGAAGGTGCCGAAGGAGGCCGACAAGGCCGCCATCGAAGCCGCCGCGCTGGCGTCGGAAGCGGCACAGAAGTTCGTCGAAGGCACGCCGAAGAAGGTCATCGTCGTCCCCGGCAAACTGATCAACATCGTGGTGTAAGCCATGCGCGCCCTGACCCGGAAGTTGGCGGTGCGCGCGGCCGCGGCCCTGCTGGTGGCATCCGCCATCGCAGGCTGCGGCTTCCAGCTGCGCGGTTCGAACGGCAGCTACACGATGCCGTTCCACAGCATTTACCTGGGCTTCCCGGATACGTCCGCGCTCGGTACGGAACTCAAGCGCAACCTGCGCGCGACCGACCAGGTGGTCATCGCTGACAAGGCGACGGATGCCGAGGCGCAGTTCGTGCTGCTGGGCGAGTCGCGCAATAAATCGATCCTGTCGCTGAACAGCCTGGGCCGCGTGCGCGAATACCTGCTGACGTACAGGATGTCGTTCACCGTGCGCGACGCGAAGGGCGTGGAACTGGTGCCGCCGACCGAGATCTCGCTGCGCCGGAACATGGCGTTCGACGAGACCCAGGTGCTGGCCAAGGAATCGGAAGAAGCGCTGCTGTACCGCGACATGCAGGCGGACCTCGTGCAGCAGATCATGCGCCGCCTCGCTTCGATCAAACCAGCGACTTAAAGAAAAAGGAACACCATGCAGTTGCGGCCTGAGGCGCTCGACGGGCACCTCGCCAAGGGGCTCGCGCCCCTGTACGTGATCGCCAGCGACGAGCACCTGCTCGCGCTGGAAGCGGCGGACAAGATCCGCCGCGCCGCGCGCGCGCAAGGGTATTCCGAGCGCGACGTGCTCACGGTCGAGCGCAACTTCAAATGGGGCGAGCTGCTGGCCGCCAACCAGGCCATGTCGCTGTTCGGCGACAAGAAGCTGATCGAGCTGCGCATCCCCGGCGGCAAGCCGGGCAAGGACGGCAGCGCGGCCCTGCAGAACTACGCCAAGGACCTGAACCCCGACAACCTTACCCTGATCACCCTGCCGAAGCTGGACTGGCAGACGGCCAAGGCGTCGTGGGTGGCGGCACTGCAGCAGGCGGCGGTCTACATCGAGATCCCGAACGTGGAACGCGCGCAGCTGCCGGGCTGGATCGGCATGCGTTTATCGAGCCAGAACCAGAGCGCGGACCGCCAGAGCCTGGACTTCATCGCCGACCGCGTCGAGGGCAATTTGCTGGCCGCGCACCAGGAAATCCAGAAGCTCGGCCTGCTGTACGAGCCGGGCAAGCTGACGTACGAGCAGGTGCACGACGCCGTGCTGAACGTGGCGCGCTACGACGTCTTCAAACTGTCGGAAGCGATGCTGGCCGGCGACCCGGCGCGCCTCGTGCGCATGCTGGAAGGTTTGAAAGGCGAGGGCGAGGCGCTGCCGCTGGTGTTGTGGGCCGTCTCCGAAGAAATCCGCACGCTGCTAAAATTAAAGGCAGGGATGGCGCAGGGACGCCCGCTGGGCGCCCTGCTGAAGGAATACCGCATCTGGGGCCCGCGCGAGCGCATGATGGAACCGGCGCTGCGCCGGATCTCGCTGCCGACCCTGGAAGCCGCGCTGCAGCAGGCGGCGCAGGTCGACAAGATGGTCAAGGGCCTGCGCGCGAAGCAGTTCGCGGGCGATGCGTGGGATGCGATGCTGCAGCTGGCGTTGAAAGTCGCATCGACATAACGAATACACAGGAACGAAGCACGATGGACATCACCGACTACATGCACACAATCGGCCGCCAGGCGCGCGCGGCCTCGCGCGGGATGGCGCGCGCGGACAGCGCGACCCGCAACCAGGCCTTGCTGCTGATCGCTGCCGCCATCGAGCGCGACGCCGACCAGCTCCGCGCCGCCAACGCGCGCGACATGGAAGCGGCGGCGGCCGCCGGCCTGGAGCCGGCGCTGCTGGACCGCCTTGCGCTGTCCGACAAGGCGATCGCCACGATGGTCGACGGCCTGCGCCAGATCGTCGCGCTGCCCGACCCGATCGGCGAAATCACCGACCTCAAATTCCGCCCGACGGGCATCCAGGTGGGCCGCATGCGCGTGCCGCTGGGCGTCATCGGCATCATCTACGAAGCGCGCCCGAACGTGACGGTCGACGCGGCCGGCCTGTGCATCAAGAGCGGCAACGCCGCCATCCTGCGCGGCGGCTCTGAAGCCATCCACTGCAACCGCGCGCTGGCAGCGTTGGTGGCCGAGGGCCTGCGCGGCGCCGGCCTGCCGGAACACGGCGTGCAGGTCGTCGAGACGACGGACCGCGCCGCCGTCGGCGCCCTCATCACGATGCCGGAATTCGTGGACGTCATCGTCCCGCGCGGCGGCAAGGGCCTGATCGCGCGCCTCATGAAAGAGTCCACCGTCCCGATGATCAAGCACCTGGACGGCATCTGCCACGTCTACATCGACGCGAAGGCGGACATTGCGAAAGCGCTGCCGATCGCGATGAACGCGAAGACGCACCGCTACGGCACGTGCAACACGATGGAGACGCTGCTCGTCGCCCGCGCCATCGCCCCGACCGTGCTGCCGCAACTGGCCGAGCTGTATGCGACGAAGGAAGTGGAGCTGCGCGCGGATCCGGAAGCGCTGGCGATCCTGCAGGGCTACCCGCATCTGACGCCCGCGACGGAAGAGGACTGGAGTACGGAATACCTGGCGCCGATCCTCGCCGTGAAGATCGTGGACGGCATCGACGCGGCCATCGAGCACATCAACACGTATTCGTCGAAACACACGGACGCCATCGTCACCGAGGATTACACGGACGCGATGCGCTTCCTGCGCGAAGTGGATTCGGCCTCCGTGATGATCAATGCGTCGACGCGCTTCGCCGACGGCTTCGAATACGGCCTCGGCGCGGAGATCGGCATCTCGAACGACAAGTTGCATGCGCGCGGGCCGGTCGGCCTGGAAGGCCTGACGTCGCTGAAGTACGTGGTCTTTGGTCACGGCGAAGTGCGTAAATAACAAGGACGCGCATGTATCTGAAATAATCGGGGTCAGAGCACGGTTTTCCCGGGTGTGCTCTGACCCCGACTGACTAGAAAGTTTTGCATGTACCTCTGGATCAAAGCGCTGCACATCGTCTTCATCGCGTCGTGGTTCGCGGGCCTGTTCTACCTGCCGCGCATCTTCGTGAACCTGGCCCAGGAAAGCAATCCGGCCGTCGTCGAGCGCCTGCTGGGCATGGGGCGCCGGCTGTACCGTTTCACGACGATCCTGATGGTGCCGGCGCTGTTGCTGGGCCTGTGGCTGTGGCTGGGCTTCGGCATCAAGGGCGGCTGGCTGCATGCAAAACTGGCGCTCGTGATCCTCGTGATCGGCTACCATCATGCGTGTGGATCGCTGCTGAAAAAGTTCGAGCGCGGTGTGAATACGCGCAGCCATAAGTGGTTTCGCGTGTTCAATGAAGTGCCGGTCTTATTGCTGCTGGCCATCGTGATCCTGGTCGTCGTAAAGCCGTTCTGATTCACGCACCAACAAAAGATTCACCAGCGGCCGGGCGATCCCGGCCGCTTCGTTTTAGTCAGTCGGGGTCAGAGCCCACCCGTGAAATTCGGGCTCTGACCCCGATTGTTTTTCAACTACGGATAAAGGGTACCCCTATGACTTCCTACTTCTGCCCCTGCCCGCGCGGCATGGAACAGGCGCTGGCCGACGAGCTGGCCGAAATCGCACAGACCACCGGCAGCACGTCGCTGAAGGTGCACAACCAGGTGCCGGGCGGCGTGCACTGCTCCGGTACGAACACGGACGCGTACCGCATCAACCTGCATTCGCGCATCGCGTCGCGCGTGCTGCTGCGCATCGTCAACCGCACGTACGCCAACGAGAACGACATCTACGACCTCGTGCTGGAACAGCCGTGGGAAGACTGGTTCAGCGTCGACCACACGATCCGCGTCGACATCACCGCGATCAAGTCGCCGCTGACGAGCCTCGAGTTCACCACGCTGAAGATCAAGGACGCCGTGTGCGACCGCTTCCGCGACCAGTTCGGCCGCCGCCCGTCCGTGAACACGCGCACGCCGGACATGCGCATCATGGGCTTTCTCGACCAGCGCAACTTCACGATCTACCTCGACACGTCCGGCGAAGCGCTGTTCAAGCGCGGCTGGCGCGAAGAGACGGGCGACGCGCCGCTGCGCGAGAACCTGGCCGCCGGCCTGCTGCGTGTGGCGGGCTGGAAGCCGGGCGTGCCGCTGTTCGACCCGATGTGCGGTTCGGGCACGATCCTGATCGAAGCCGCGCAGATGGTGCAGGGCATCCCGCCCGGCGCACGCCGCCGCTTCGCGTTCGAGAAATTCAGGAACTTCAATGCCAAGGCCTGGCAGGAGATGAAGACGGCCATCAAGCCGAATCCACTGCCGGCAGAACCGACCATCTTCGGCTCCGACATCTCCGGCGACATGGTCGCGATGACGCGCCATAACCTGCGCTCGGCCGGCATCCTGTTCGAGGTGCCGCTGAAGCAGATCGAGGCGCAGCAGGTGCAGCCGCCCGTGGCCACGCCCGGCATCCTGCTGACCAATCCCCCGTACGGCGAGCGGATCGGCGTGCGCGGCGACTCCACCATCCCGCAGGACGAGATGGCCGTCGGCTTCTACCAGCAGCTCTCCGCGACGCTGAAGCAGCGCTTCGCCGGCTGGACCGTGTACCTGTTCACGGCCGACCTGGGGCTGCCCAAGCTCCTGCGCCTGAAGGAATCGCGCAAGACCCCGTTCTTCAACGGCGCCCTGGAATGCCGCCTGTTCCGTTTCGACATGGTCGCGGGCTTCAACCGCCGCTCATCACAGCTCGACCCGGCCAAACCTAAAGACGACTGATAAATGCTACCCGAACCCGAACCGGACAATCTACCGAAAGACCCCGTCACCCCCGTCCCGCTGCCCGCGCCGCACAAGATCAAGATGCTGTCCGCAGGCGGCCTTGCCACCCTGCTGGCCGCGCTGTCGATGCTCGGCCCGTTCTCCGTCGACGCCTACCTGCCCGCGTTCCCCGCGATCCAGGCGTCGCTGCACGCGACCGGGCTGGAAGTGCAGCAGACGCTGACGGCGTACATGCTGGCCTTCGCCGTGATGTCGCTGTGGCACGGCGCGCTGTCGGATGCGTTCGGGCGGCGCAACGTGGTCCTCGTCGGATTGATCGTGTTCGCGGTCGGGACGCTCGGCTGCGCGTCCGCGCATTCCGTGCACTACCTGTGGATCTTCCGCATCATGCAGGGCGTGTCGGCCGGTGCGGGTGTCGTCGTGGGCCGGGCGATCATCCGCGACCTGTATTCGGATGCGCCGGCCGCGCGGCTGCTGTCGATGGTGACGATGATCTTCTCGATCGCCCCGGCGATCGCACCCGTGCTGGGCGGCTGGGTCGTGTCCGCGTTCGACTGGCGGTCGATCTTCCTCGGCCTGCTGGCCTTCTCCGTCGTCCTGTGGTGGGTGTGCTGGCAGCACCTGCCCGAGACGATGCCCATGGAGCGCCGCCAGCCGTTCAACCCGCGCTTCCTCGCGCGCAGCTACTGGGACATCTTCAGTTCCGTGCTGTTCCAGATGAAGTCCGGGATCGTCGCGTTCAACTTCGGCGGCATGTTCCTGTTCATCGCGGGCGCGCCCGTGCTGCTGCCTGTGCACCTGCACCTCGGGCCGTCGGATTTCGCGTGGCTGTTCGTGCCGGCCGTGAGCGGCATTTTCCTCGGCGCGCTGGCCGCCAACCGGCTGGCGGGGAAGATGACGTTCTCGCGCCAGATCGCGATCGGCTATGCGTTGATGCTGGCGGCCGTCATCGGCTCCGTTTCTTACCACGCCGTGCTGCCGCCGGCCCTGCCGTGGACCGTGCTGCCGATGTTCTTCTATAACTTCGGCAGCTCGATCATCAACCCCAGTGCCACGTTGCTGGCACTCGACCTGTTCCCGCACATCCGCGGGACGGTGGCGTCGTGCCAATCATTCGTGACGACCTTGATGGGCGCCCTGGTGGCCGGCATCATCGCGCCGGCGCTGACCCATTCCGTGCTGGCGATGGCGCTGGGCCAGGCCGCGTTCGCGCTGGCGTCGCTGGCGTGCTGGATGACGTCGCGCCAATACCGCCGGTACAAGGCGCTGGCTTAACGATCGGTCGTTGTAATGATGCGGATCATAAATAAATGCTAAATTTCAGGATCTGATCTGCGCATTGTCAATACATTTCGCCTGAAATTTGACTCTAAAACGCCTCACTTTTCCCGGAAAGTATTGTTCCCGGTCAGAAATGTATATATGCTAAGATAAGTTTTTCATGCTTGGAATAACGATGTAAGAATTGCTCTATTCCAGGGACCGCAAGAACGAAGACTGTGGCTGCTTCCGCACGAGGGAAGGCGGCCATCACCCAGAAACCAAGTTGGCGGCCGTGCTTGAATCCATACATCAACCTGACCAGGACATCCGCAATCGCCTGCTGATCGCGCGTTTGCCGGCCATGCCCCAGATCCTCATCAAGCTGCTTGCGCACCTGCAGGCGGACGATCTGGGCATGCCCGAACTGGCCGCGCTGGTTGCCAAGGATGCCGGCATGACGGGCAAGATCCTCACCGTCGCCAACAGCTCCGCGTACCACCGCAACAGCCGCCAGCCGAACCTCGAGCAGGCGATGGTGGCGCTGGGCACGGACATGATCAAGACGCTGGTCATCAGCGATTCCGTTTTCCAGACCTTCAACAGCTTCCCGAATTCCGGCGCCACCGACCTGCGTGCGTTCTGGAAGAATTCCCTGATGGCCGCCGTGCTGGCGCGCGAGGTCGCCCGCCGCATCGACTACGCGCAGCCGGAAGAAGCGTATCTCGCCGGCCTGCTGCACAACGTCGGCCGCCTGGCGCTGCTCGCGACGGCGCCCAAGGAATACGCTTTCAACTTCACGGCGCGCGACGACGAGGACCTGTGCGCCGTCGAACAGCGCACCCTGCAGATCACGCACGCGGAAGCGGGCGCCTGGCTGATCGAACGCTGGCAGCTCGATTCCTTCCTCGCCGATTCCGTGCTGTACCACCACGAGCCGAGCGAGCGCCTGGAAGCGGCGCATCCCCTGATCCGCATCGTGCGCGTGGCCCACGTGCTGTCCAGCCACGCCAACGACGATGCCCTCGTGGACGAGGCGCGGGCGCTGTGCGGCCTCGGGCCGGACGCGCCGGAAGAACTGTTGAACCTCGCCACGCGCCAGGTCGAGAAGGCCGCGATCCATCTCGGCATCGATCTCGCGGGCGCCGACGACCTGCCCGTGCCGGCCGCGTTCGCGCCGCCGCCGCCCGTCGATCCCGTGCAGCAGCGCCTGTCCGAGGAAGTGCGCAACCTGGTGCTCGTGTCCGAAGTGGGCCAGACGTTCGCGCGCCAGCAAGGCGAGTCGGGCGTGCTGGAAGCGATGACGCGCTCGGCGCGCATCCTGTTCGATTTCGAGAATGCCGTCGTGCTGCTGGAGAACCCGACCGGCCAAGCCCTCATCGGTGCGCCGACCGCGAACCAGCAGCGCATCGCCGAATTCACCGTACCGCTGGCGAA
The DNA here is from genome assembly GCF_900101265.1 of Massilia sp. PDC64. Classification (GTDB taxonomy): domain Bacteria; phylum Pseudomonadota; class Gammaproteobacteria; order Burkholderiales; family Burkholderiaceae_D; genus Telluria. Next base: position 183,968 of record NZ_FMZS01000009.1, on the reverse strand, counting down.
GGGCGGCGCCGTCGCGCAGGCCGCGCTGGACCGGCGCCTCGGCTTCATCCGCCGCGACGGCCGCCCGCTGGGCCTCGCGGAGGAACAGCTGCTGCGCATGCTGGGCACGGAATCGCTCGTGTGCCTGCCGCTCGTCGCGGGTGCGCGCTGCCTCGGCGTGCTGATCGGCGGCGTCGCGACGTGGCAGCTGCCGACGTGCCAGAAGCGCGAGCGCTTCCTGCAGGCGTTCGGCGCGCAGGCCGCGGGTGCGCTCGAGACGGCGATGTCGGAACGCGGCCACGCGCGTCGCCAGCTCGCCCACGTGGCCGAGGAGTACCGCGAAGCGTCGCGGCGCGTCGTGCACGAAGTGAACAATCCGCTGTCGATCATCAAGAACTACCTGTCGGTCCTGGACAGCAAGCTGGAACGCCAGGAACCCGTCAGCGCCGAGCTGTCGATCCTGAACGAGGAGATCGACCGCGTGGGCCAGCTGGTGGGCAGCCTGACCGAGATCCAGCCGAACGTGGACAGTGCGCCGGCGGCAGACGTGTCTCGCGTCGTCGATGACGTGCTGCGCCTGTTCCGCACGACGAACTTCATTCCGGCGAACGTGGAGATCGTCGTCAGCATGCTTGACGCCGAGAGTCGCATCGAGGGCGACCCGGACATCCTCAAGCAGATCCTCGTGAACCTCGTCAAGAATGCGATCGAGGCGCTGTCCGGCAGCGGCGGCCGCATCGAGATCGCCAACCGCGGCCACGTGAACCGCGAGCGCAGGCTGTACCTGGAACTGGTCGTCTCCGACACCGGTCCGGGCCTGTCGCGCGAAGTGCTGGCCAATCTGTTCTCGGCCGTGAAAAGCACCAAGGAGGGACCGCACCACGGTCTCGGCCTGTCGATCGTGCACAGCCTGGTCAAGAAGCTGAACGGGCATATCGCCTGCCGCAGCGGCACGACCGGCACCAGTTTTGAAATCCTGCTGCCGGCGCATGCCGGCGCCGGCGCCCCGGCCACATCGCCGGTGCGCGCGCTTGGATCCGTATAAGGTAACAATGAATCCATTCTCCGCCAGCGCCATGTCGTCCAGCCCCCACGACACGCAAACCTCGCTCGGCATCGACCAGCCCCGGCTCCTGCTCGTCGACGATGAACCGCGCCTGCTCGCTTCCCTGTACGAGTTGCTGCAGGGACGCGGTTTCCAGCTCGTCACGGCCGCCACCGGCAGCGAAGCCCTCGCGCACCTGTCGCGCCTGCGCTTCGACCTCGTGCTGCTCGACCTGCGCCTGCCCGATATCGGCGGCCACGAGATCATGGACTTCATCAACGAGAAAGGCATCGACGCCGACGTGATCGTGATGAGCGGCGAGGTCGGCATCGACGCCGCCATCGGCGCGCTGAAACGGGGCGCCTACGATTACCTGCGCAAGCCGTACAGCCGCGAGGAACTGCTCAAGACCGTCGCGAACGCCCTGAAGCAGCGCCGCCTCGAGCAGGCCAACGCGCGCATCGCGAGCCAGCTGGAAAACTCGGAGAAGATGTACCGCTACCTGGTCGACAGCTCGCCGGACATCATCTACACGCTCAACCACGAAGGCAAGTTCACGTTCATCAACGACCGCGCCTACCAGCTGCTCGGCTACAAGCGCGAAGAACTCATCGGCCAGCATTACTCGATCCTCGTGCACGACGAAGACCTGGAGCGCGCGCGCTACGTCTTCAACGAGCGCCGCGTCGACGAGCGGGCCTCGCGCAACGTCGAGCTGCGCCTGAAGTGCCACGCGGGCGCCAACCAGGAACGCACGTTCAACAACACGCTGATGACGATCTCGCTGAACGCCATCGGCATGCACGTGCCCGACCAGGAGGTCAAGCGCCTCGAGTTCTACGGCACGTACGGCGTCGCGCGCGACATCACGGACCGCAAGCGCGCGGAAGAAGTCATCTCGTACCAGGCCTACCACGACATCCTGACCGACCTGCCGAACCGCATCCTGTTCAAGGACCGTCTCGGCCTGGCCGTCATCCAGGCCAAGAGAAAACAGACGGAACTGGCCGTCATGTTCATCGACCTCGATCGCTTCAAGCTCGTGAACGACACGCTCGGCCACGTGAAGGGCGACGAGTTGCTGCAGCAGGCCGCCGGCCGCCTGAAGGAGTGCCTGAGAAAAGGCGACACGCTCGCGCGCCAGGGCGGCGACGAATTCACCATCGTGCTGCCGGAACTGCGCGACCGCGACGACGCGCGCATGGTGGCCGACAAATTCCTCGAAGTGCTGCAGGAGCCGTTCGACCTGGACGGCCACGCCGTGCACATCTCGGCCTCGATCGGCATCGCGATCTATCCGGAGCATGGCGAATCGATCGACGAGCTGCTGCGCCACGCCGACATCGCCATGTACCAGATCAAGGGCCAGGGCAAGAACGGCCACGCGTTCTACGACCCGTCGATGCAGGACGTGTCGCACCAGAAGATCGCGCTGGAACAGAGCCTGCGCCGCGCGCTCGAGAACAACGAGCTGGAGATGTACTACCAGCCGCAGATCGACGCCATCAGTGGCCGCATCGTCGGCGCCGAGGCGCTGATGCGCTGGAACCACCCCACGCGCGGCATCGTGTCGCCCGGCGAATTCCTGCCGTTCGCCGAAGAGAACGGCCTGATGCTGCCGATCTCGGACTGGATGATCGGCGCGCTGTGCCGCGACATGCTGCAGTGGAAGAACATCGGCGGCAACCAGGTGCGGCTGTCGCTGAACCTGTCGCCGCAATACCTCGACCGGGGCGACTTCTTCGAAAAGATGCGCGGCGCCCTGCTGCGTTACGGGATCGCGCCGAGCCAGATCGAAGTCGAGATCACCGAGAACATCTGCATCCGCAACCCGCAGCACGCGATCGAGCAGCTCAACAAGCTCGGCCAGCTGGGCGTCTCCGTCGCGATCGACGACTTCGGCACCGGCTATTCGTCGCTGGCCTACCTGCACCGCTTCCCGGTCCACACGATCAAGATCGACCAGTCGTTCGTCAAGGAGATCCACGACGAGCACGGGCACTATCCGGTGGTCCTGGCCATCATCTCGATCGCGCGGGGCCTGGGCCTGAACCTGATCGCGGAAGGCGTCGAGACGGAGTCGCAGGCCCGCTACCTGCGCGCGAACGGCTGCCTGACGATGCAGGGCTATTTGTACCACCGCCCGATGCCGCTCGGCCGCTTCATCGACGTGTTGCGCGCGCAGGCGCTGCCGGCGGGCGCCTCGAGCGTGCTCGCCTTCCAGGCCTGATGCGCCATGTCGCTCAGCGAGATCGACGCCCGCCACACCGCAGAATTCCTGCGGGTGAAGGCGCTCGCGGAGCGCGGTGTCGCCAGCGCCCAGCACAGCCTGGGCTTCATGTACGTGAACGGCCAGGGCGTGCCGCGCAATTACGAGCTGGCCGTCGCGTGGTACCGCATGGCTGCCAGCAGCGGCCTCGCACAGGCGCAGTACAACCTCGGCGTGATGTACCAGAAGGGCCAGGGCGTGGAGCAGGACCTGGGCCAGGCGTTGTACTGGTACCGCCAGGCCGCGGAGCAGGGCTACGTGCAGGCCCAGTACAACCTGGGCTGGCTGTATGCGAAGGGCCAGGGCACGCCGGCCGACGTGGGCGAGGCGCTCCACTGGTTTAACAAGGCCGCGGAACAGGGCGATCCCGGGGCCCAGCACAATCTCGGCATGATGTACGAGGGCGGCAAGGGCGTCGCCCAGGACGTCGCGCTGGCCATCGAGTGGTATCGCAAGGCAGCCGACCAGAATTACGCGCGCTCCCAGTTCAACCTCGCGCTGCGTTACGACAGCGGCCAGGGCATCGCGCGCGACGTGCAGCAGGCCATCCACTGGTTCCGCAAGGCCGCGGAGCAGGGCTATGCACCGGCCCAGTTCAACCTGGGCCTCCGCTACGACAAGGGCCAGGACCTGCCGCAGGACAGCGAGAAGGCGATCCTGTGGTACGGCCGCGCAGGCGAGCAGGGCCACGCCAGCTCGCAGTTCAACCTCGCGCTGATCTACGATGCCGGCCACGGCGTCGCGCGCGATCCCGAGCTGGCGCTCGCGTGGTTCCGGCGCGCGGCCGAGCAGGGACATGCGGGCGCGCAGGACAACCTGGGCCTGCGGTATGAACATGGCCAGGGCGTCGAACAGGACTACGCGCAGGCCGCGCACTGGTACGCCCTCGCGGCGGAGCAGGGCTTCGCCGGCGCGCAGTACCACCTCGGCCAGTTGTACGATGCCGGCCATGGCGTGGCGCAGGATCCCGCGATCGCGCTGGACTGGTATCGCAAGGCTGCGGAACAGGGCCATTTGCGCGCGCAGTTCGACCTCGCGCTGCGGTTTGAAAGCGGTAACGGCGTGCAGCAGGACGAGCGCGAAGCCGCGTACTGGTACCGCAAGGCGGCCGACCAGGAATACGCGCCCGCGCAGTATGCGCTGGGCCAGCTGCTGGACCGCGACGACACGGGCACGGTCGATCCGCGCCAGGCGACGCTGTGGTACCGCAAGGCGGCCGAGCAGGGCCACGCGCTCGCGCAGTTCGCGCTGGGCCTGCGCCACGACAGCGGCCACGGCGCCGAGCGCGATTACGAGGCGGCACACTTCTGGTACCTGTGCGCCGCGCGCCAGGGCCATGCGCGCGCCCAGTTCAACCTGGGCGTGATGTATGCGGCGGGGCAGGGCGTGCCGCTCGATCTCGTCGAAGCCTATGCGTGGCTGCACCGCGCGGGCGCGGCCGGCATCCAGCCTGCCGCGAACTACATCCGGCGCGTGGCGGCGCGCATGGAGCCTGCGTTGCTGGCGCAGGCGAACGGTTATATCGGGGCCGCGTAACGCAACGTTTGAGCAAGAAACGTATCGATCGCCTGCGAGCTGGCCGTCGGTGCGCTCAGGTGCGGGCAGTGACCCACGTTGTCGATCACGCGCAGCGTGCTGTGCGCCAGGTGCCGGTGCAGCCATTCTCCCACTTCGCGCGGCACGATCAGGTCGTCGCTGCATTGCAGGATCAGGGCGGGGACGGTGGAGAGGGCCACGTCCGCGCGGATGTCGGTCCGGAAGGTCACGCGCGCGAAATGCTTGGCGATGGCCGGGTCGTTCCGGCAGAAGCTGCGCGTCAGTTCCTCGCCCAGCTCCGGGCGATTGGGCGCGCCCATGATCGCGGGCGCCATCTTGCGCGACCACTCGATGAAGTTCGCCTCCATCGCCTGCAGCAGGCCGTCGATGTCTTCGCGGTTGAAGCCGCCGACGTAGCCGTCGTCGTCGTTGATGTAGCAGGGCGACGGTCCGACGAGGACCTGGGCCAGGAAGCGCTCCGGCGCGGCCACCGTCGCCAGCAGCGCGATCGACGCGCCCACCGAGTGCCCGACGACGACGGTCGGACCAGCCGCGCAGGCATCGAGGACGTCCAGCAGGTCCGCCACGTGGCCCCGCAGGCTGGCGTACTTCGTGCGGTCGTAGGCTTCCCAATCGGACAGGCCGCTGCCCGTGAGGTCGTACAGCACGACGCGGAAGCGCTCCGCGAAGGCCGGCGCCAGGAAGCGCCACATCGTCTGGTCGCAACCGAAACCGTGCACGAACACCATGGTCACGGGCCCGGAGCCGGTCACGTGGACGTTGTTGCGAAACTGTACAGACATGGTGAACCTTGGCCGAAGCGTGAAGCAATCCATCGATATTACCACCGTGAAACCAATGCCAGCAGAACGTACCTTGATCTCGCTCAAACCTTGCGACAGTGCGTTCGCGCACGGCACGGCGCGGGAGATTCGCGATATACTGTTCATATATACAGTATTTATTCCGCGATGGAACTCAAAGACAAGCTCGAGATCCTGGCCGATGCGGCCAAGTACGACGCCTCCTGCGCCAGCAGCGGCGCGCCGAAGCGCGATTCCGTCGACAAGGACGGGCTGGGGGCGACGAACGGCATGGGCATCTGCCACAGCTATACGCCGGACGGGCGCTGCGTGTCGCTGCTCAAGATCCTGCTGACGAACTTCTGCGTCTACGATTGCCAGTACTGCGTGAACCGGCGCACGTCGAATGTGCCGCGCGCCCGCTTTTCCGTCGACGAGGTCGTCAAGCTCACGCGCGATTTTTACCTGCGCAACTACATCGACGGCTTGTTCCTCAGCTCCGGCATCATCCAGTCGAGCGATTACACGATGGAGCAACTGGTCGAGGTCGCGCGCCGCCTCCGCGAAGAGCACCAGTTCCGCGGCTACATCCATTTGAAAACGATCCCGGACGCCGACCCGCGTCTCATCGAACTGGCGGGCCGCTATGCCGACCGCCTGTCCGTGAACATCGAGCTGCCCACGCAGGACAGCGTGACGAAGCTCGCGCCCGAAAAGAACGTCCACACGATCAAGCTGGCGATGGGTTCCATCCGCACGAAGCTGGACGAAAAGGACGACCACCCCAAGGCGCCCGTGTTCGCGCCGGCCGGGCAGAGCACGCAGATGATCGTCGGCGCGGACGCCAGCGATGACCAGACGATCCTGCATACCGCGCAGACGCTGTACGGCAGCTACAAGCTGAAACGCGTGTACTACTCGGCATTCAGCCCGATCCCGCACAGCCCGTCCAGCGTGCCGTCCGCGCCGCCGCCGCTGCTGCGCGAGCACCGTCTGTACCAGGCCGACTTCCTCCTGCGCGGCTACGGCTTCACGGCAAAGGAGTTGATGCCCAAGGCCGGCAACCTCGCGCTGGACATCGATCCCAAGCTGGGCTGGGCGCTCGCGCACCGCGACCATTTTCCGCTCGACCTGAACCGTGCGGACGAGGGCATGATCGCGCGCGTGCCGGGCATCGGGCTGCGCACGGCGAAGCGCCTGATCGACCTGCGGCGGCTGCGGCGCATCCGCTGGGAAGACCTGTCACGCCTGCGCTGCAGTCTGAAAAAGCTGGCGCCCTTCGTGATCACGGCGGACTACAGGCCGGCGCAGGGCGCCGCGTCGTCCGACCTGCTGCGGCGTAACCTGGCCGACGCTCCGCAGCAGATGAACCTGTGGCCGGAGCTGCAGGCGGCATGATGGCCGCGCCGGTCGCAGCGCAGCCCGCCGACGCGCTTGTCCGGGCCGGGCAGCCGGTCCTGGTCGAGACGTTCGCGGAATGGCGCGAGGCCGCGCGCGAGCTGCTCGTCCACGGCATTCCACCCGACCAGGTGACGTGGGGCGCGCCGCACATGGGCGACCTGCTGGCGGGCGGCGATTTGTTCACGAGTGCGCCGGCCGCCGCCGAGGCACCGCATAATTCCTCCATACCGCCGACCGAGACGCCGATCGAGCCATTGCGGCCCGCGCCGCACATCCCGCGCTCGCTGATGGAGATGCTGCAGTCGGCCGCCTGCTGCCGCGTGCCGGACCGCTGGGCCTTCCTGTACCGCGTGATCTGGCGCTGGCAGCAGGGCGAACACGACGTGCAGTCGCCGGCCGACGAGGATGGCGCACGGCTGCACGCGATGGTGAAGGCGGTCCACCGCGAGGAACACGACATGCATGCCTACATCCGCTTCCGCGAGCGCCCGGAAGAAGCCGGCCCGCCGCGCTTCGTCGCCTGGTACGAGCCGCGCCACGACGTGCTGCCCCAGGTCGCCGAGCATTTTATTTCCCGCATGGGCAAGGTCAGCTGGATGATCGCCACACCGGAGGCGAGCGTCCTGTGGGATGGCCATACGCTGCACAATACGGGACCACTCGTGCGCGATGCGGCCGACCTGGAAGACACCGGTGAAGCCTTGTGGCTAACGTATTACCGCAGCGTGTTCAACCCGGCCCGCCTGAACACGGACGTCATGCACCAGCACATTCCATCGCACCGCTGGAAGAACCTGCCGGAGGCGAAGATCGTGCCGCACATGGTCAGCGAAGCGTCTCTCGGCGCGCGCAAGGTGGGCCAGTACGAGGCCGTCGGCCAGCGCAAGGGCACGACGATCCCGATCGCCCCCGAGGACGCCCAGCCGGAACGCCAGCAACCGTCGAAGCTGGACGAGTGCCGGCGCTGCGAGCTGTGGCAGTTCGCCACCCAGGCCGTCGGCGGCGAGGGACCGAAGCGCGCGAAGATCATGTTCGTCGGCGAGCAGCCGGGCGACCAGGAAGACCTGGCCGGCCAGCCGTTCGTCGGCCCGGCCGGCAAGCTGCTGGACCGCGTGTGCGAGGCGGCCGGCGTCGACCGCGACACGATCTACGTCACCAACGCCGTCAAGCATTTCAAATGGGAGCCGCGCGGCAAGCGCCGCCTGCACAAGACCCCGGTCCAGCGCGAGATCGAGGCCTGCCACTACTGGCTCGACAAGGAGCTGGCGAGCGTCAAGCCGACCGTCATCGTGGCCTTGGGCGCCACCGCCCTGAAATCCGTGCTGCGCACGGCCAACGTCGCCCTCAAGAATTCGCTCGGCAAACCGCTGCGCCACGAAGGGCGGTGGGTCGTCACGACGTACCACCCGTCGTACGTGCTGCGCGTGCCGGGCGAGGACGCGAAGCGCGAGGCCTTCAACACGATGGTCGAGGGCCTGAAACTGGCGCACGACCTCCTGAACCGCCCGGTCGACGCACCCGACGCATAAACATTGCCGTCGCGACATATGCATGTCAAAGTTGTAACACTTCGTTGCCTCGATAGGCTAAGCTCATCCGTGGCGCTAAGCTTTTGCGCACACGACAACAACGATGGGATGCCTGATGAGCAAACGATATGCATGTGCGCTTTACCTGAGTTTCCTCACCCTGCCGGCGCTGGCCCAGACCACGCCCGAGCCTGAACCCGCACCCACGGCGCAGCCCGCGGAAATCGCGGCGGATGCCGTGCCGGCCACTGTCGTCGTCGAAGGCCGCCGTCCCGGTCCCGGCGTGTGGAAAGTGTCGAAGGGCGACCACGTGATGTGGGTGTTCGGCCTGTATTCCCCGCTGCCGCAGAAGATGGAATGGGACGCGTCGCGCGTGGAACGTCTCGTGGCCAGGTCGCAGGAAGTGCTGCTGCCGCCCGGTGCCAACCTCGAGGTCGGGTTCTTCCGGAGCCTGACCTTGCTGCCGTCCATGATTGGCATGGAAAAGAATCCGGACGGCGCCAGGTTGCAGGACGTGGTACCGGCGGATGCATATGCGCACTGGCAGGTCTTGAAGGACAAATACATCGGCAAGGACGATAGCATCGAGCGCGACCGGCCGGTCTTCGCGGCCGACAAACTATTGCATGCGGGCCTGAAGAAACACGGTCTCGCGCCCAACAACGACGTGCGCGGCGAGATCGGCAAGATCGCCAGTCAGAACAAGGTCAAGCTGACGCCCACCATCCTGCAGCTCGAACTCGACGATCCACGCCGCACGCTGAAGGAATTCAAGAAGACGCAGATGGCGGACCTGAGCTGCTTCACGAAGACCCTGGACCGCCTGGACACCGACATCGAGGCGATGCGGGTCCGCGCCAACGCCTGGGCCAACGGCAACATCGCCGAGATCGCCCGCCTGGACTTCGCCGCCCGCGACGAGGCCTGCGGCGATGCGTTGCTGAACAGCGAGCTGGCCAAGACGACGCCGGCCTTCCAGAACCTGCGCCAGCGCATCCGCGCTCACTGGATGAAAGCGGCAGAAACAGCGCTGGCCAACAACACGTCGACGTTCGCGCTGCTGATGATGAAGGACCTCGTCGGCTCGGCGAATTACCTGGCCGACCTGCAGGCGAAAGGCTATACGGTCGAGAGCCCGAAATAAGGATGTGCCCATGAGGAAGAGAATCAACCGCCATGTGTTCTGGCTGGGCCTGCTGGCCCTGCCGGCGTTCGCGCAGACCGTGGAGCAGGCCGCGCAACCGGTCGTCACCGAAGCGGCCGCCGACCCGAATGCCATTCCCGCGACGGTCGTCGTCGAAGGCCGCCGTCCCGGCCCCGGCGTGTGGAAGGTGTCGAAGGGAACGCACGTGATGTGGGTCTTCGGCACGTATTCCCCGTTGCCGACGAAGATGGAGTGGGATACGTCGCGCGTGGAGCGCCTCGTGGCGAAGTCGCAGGAAGTCCTGATGCCGCCCGTTGCCAAAGCCCACATCGGTTTCTTCCGCGGCTTGACGGCCTTGCCGAGCCTCATCGGCATCAAGCGCAATCCGGACGATGCCGTCCTGCGCGACGTCGTCCCGGCCGACGTCTACGCGCACTGGACAGTGCTGAAGGCCAGGTACATCGGCGACGACGACGGCATCGAGCACTACCGGCCCGTCTTCGCGGGCGAGGAATTGCTGCTCGCCGGCCTCAAGAAAAGCGGCCTGTCCTATGGTAGCGAAGTGCTCGGCAAGATCGAGGACATCGCGAAGAAGAACAAGGTCAAGATGAGCGACTCCGGCTACGACGTGATGGTCGACGACCCGCGCAAGCTCGTGCGCGACTTCAAGAATTCCCAGGTGGACGACCTCGTCTGCTTCACGAAGACGCTCGACAGCCTGGACACCGACCTCGAAACGATGCGCGTGCGCGCGAATGCCTGGGCCAACGGCGACATCGCCGAGATCCGTGGACTGAATTTCGCGGAGCGCCGCGATGCGTGCCTGGATGCCGTCATGAACAGCTCGATCGCGAAAGACGCCGCCGCGCTGCGCCAGGTGCGCCAGCGTTTGCGGTCGTCCTGGCTGAAGGCGGCGGAAACTGCGCTGGCCAGCAATGCCACCACCTTCGCCGTGCTGGAAATCCAGGACATCGTCGGCCCGACGAGCTACCTGGCCGGACTGCAGGCGAAGGGGTACGCGGTCGAAAGTCCCAGGTAATCAGGCCGATTCGCCCGATATGTCCGATGCGCCCAGGTCATCCTCGCGCGACGCGGCCTGGGCCACGCGGGCGCCCGGCGGCACGTCGTGCGTCAGCCAGACATTGCCGCCGATGACGGCGCCCTTGCCGATCGTGATGCGGCCCAGCACGGTGGCGCCGGCATAGATGACGACGTCGTCCTCGACGACGGGATGGCGCGGCAAGCCCTTCTGCAAGGTGCCGTCGACGTTCGCGGGGAAGCGCTTGGCGCCCAGGGTGACGGCCTGGTACAGGCGCACGCGCTGGCCGATGACGGCCGTCTCGCCGATCACGACGCCCGTGCCGTGGTCGATGAAGAAGCCGGCGCCGATCGTCGCGCCGGGGTGGATGTCGATGCCCGTCTCCGCGTGCGCCTGCTCGGCGATGATGCGCGCCAGCAGCGGCAGGCCCAGCCCGTACAGGCAGTGGGCGAGGCGGTGGTGGATCATCGCGTGGATGCCCGGATAGCACAGCAGCACTTCGTCGACGCTGCGTGCGGCCGGGTCGCCCTGGAAGGCGGCGATCACGTCGCTGTCGAGCAGGGTGCGGATGCCGGGCAGCGCGGCGCCGAATGCGCGGGTGGCCGCGAGCGCCTGCGGTTCGATGTCGGTATGGGTCAGGTGGCGCAGCGCGGCACTGTAGCGCAGCTCGATGCGCACCTGGCGCAGCAGCGCGTGCAGGGCGGTGTCGAGGGCGTGGGCGACGTGGAAATCCTCGCTTTCCTGGCGCAGGTCGGGCGGGCCCAGGCGCAGCGGAAACAGCACGCCTTTCAGCTGCCCGACGATGGTCGCCAGCGCTTCGCGCGACGGAAACTCGATGCCGCGCACTTCGCCGGCCGGGCGATGGGCCTGGCGCCATTGCCGGCGCGCCTCGTTCAGGTCGCGCACGATCGCGCCGATGTCGAAGTCGGCCATCAGTCGTGCTCCCGGAGGCTGTATTGATCGGAAAGATATGGCGTCACGGTGCCTCCGCTGTGCTGATGGACGAGTGTTCAATATACGAGCCCGTCCATGGGGAACCCAACGAATTTTTCGGCACTAGCTCATGGTGAAAAATGTCTAAGGCCACTGCGACGAATCATGATCACTGTCATGATGAATTGTCAAAGCGGCGTGAACGCGCGTAGAATGCGGGCAACGCGGGTGTAGCTCAATGGTAGAGCAGAAGCTTCCCAAGCTTACGACGAGGGTTCGATTCCCTTCACCCGCTCCACTCTCCAAATATTCCCCCCGACAATGAAAAATGCCTGCACGCGGCAGGCATCGTGACTTGGTTCGAGTGAATCTCAGCCCCGGCGCTTGCGCCGCAGCGCACCCAGCCCTGCCAGCCCGAGCCCGACCAGTGCCAGCGAAGCCGGTTCCGGAACGGCGCGGGCGACGTGGTCGACCACCACGTTGTCCAGAGAGTTGTAGCCCGGGTCGTTGTGGGTGATGAAGCTCAGCGTCGTGCTGTCCGACGCGGCGATGAAGGACGTCGTGAAGAGGCCGCTCGTCGTTGTCTCGAACAACGGGGTGTCGTTCAGGGCAACGGCCATCCTGCCCCAGTTCACGATGGTGTCGAAGCTGAGCGAATAGGTTTCGCCGGCCACCGTGGCGATGGTCTGGCTCAGCCAGGCGTCCGTGCCCATGGCGCCATCGTTCCACTGGTTGCCGTTGAAGTTCGAATAGCCGGTATTGCCCGTCAGTGTCCAGTTGCTGCCGCCGGCGGCGAAATCGCCGTTCTTGATGAGGTTGGCGCTCGCGGACGCGCTGACGGCCAGCATGGCGATGGCACAGAACAGTTTTTTCACGTGACTCTCCAGGAAAAACATCGTTAGGCAGTCAAGAGCATCTTTCGTGCCAGAAATTTATTTCCTCAATATTTACAAAGACTTATTCAAGGGGAAATTTTAATTGCGAATATGCATGTAAAAAAAGCCGACACGTCGCCGGCTTCGGTTGAGCTGAATCAAAGGAGGTGTCGGTCTCCGCCCGTAATGCATACCGGCCCGACCATCCGCCGTGCGCGCCCTGCGGCAAGCCCTTATGGCACACTGGCGTTGTCGCTCCAGCCAGTATCAATTATGCAAGAAGACGGACAGCAGTCTGATAACAGTTATATCCCTCCCGACGCGCCCGGGCACGCCGGCGCCCTGATGTTCCTGAGCGGCGGCGGTGAAGTCGGCGCGATGATGCGTGCACACGACTGGTCCACGTCGCCGCTGGGCCATCCGCGCACGTGGCCGCAGGCGCTGCGCACGGTCGTCGGGCTCATGCTGAACTCGAAATTTCCCATGTTCGTCGCCTGGGGCAAGGAACTCGCATTCCTGTACAACGATCCGTATCGCGACATCCTGGGCGACAAACACCCGTCCGCGCTGGGCGGGCGGTTCCACGACATCTGGGCCGAGATCTGGCACGACATCAGCCCGCTGATCGAACGCGCGCTGCGCGGCGAGGCGACGTATGCGGACCGCCTGTACCTCGTGATGAACCGCCACGGCTACGACGAGCCGACCTGGTTCACGTTCTCGTACTCGCCCGTGCGCGACGAGGACGGGGCGATCGCCGGCATGTATTGCGCGTGCGTCGAGGTCACCGACCAGGTGCTGGCCGAGAAATACCGCAACGAGGAGAACGAGCGGCTGCGCGGCCTGTTCTCGCAGGCACCGGGCATCATGGCCGTGCTGCGCGGCCCCGAGCACGTGTTCGAGCTGACCAACCAGTCGTACATGCAGCTGGTCGGCCACCGCCCGGTCGTCGGGAAATCCGTGCGCGAGGCGCTGCCGGAGATCGTCGGCCAGGGCTTCTTCGAACTGCTCGACCGCGTGTACGCGACGGGCGAACCGTTCGTCGGCCATGCGCTGCCCGTGCGCCTGCAGCGCGAGCCGGACGGGCCGCTGGAAGAGCGCTACATCGACTTCGTCTACCAGCCGATCCGCGACGAGAACGGGGCCGTCAGCGGCATCTTCGTGGAAGGCAGTGACGTCACCGACCGCAAGCTCGTCGAGGACGAGCTGCGCGCGGCCAACCGCCAGAAGGACCAGTTCCTCGCAATGCTGGCGCACGAGCTGCGCAATCCGCTCGCGCCCATCATGACGGCGGCCCAGCTGTTGAAGCTCGGCCGGCTCGATGCCAAGAGCGTGGCCAACGCCAGCGAGATCATCGTGCGCCAGGCCGAGCACATGACGGACCTCGTCAACGACCTGCTGGACGTCTCGCGCGTCACGCGGGGCCTCGTCACGCTGGAAAAGGAAGACCTGGACCTGAACGTGATCGTGTCCGCGGCCGTCGAGCAGGTGCGACCCCTGATCGACGCGCGCCGCCATGCGCTGACCCTGCAGCTGTCGGGCCAGCCGGCGCATGTGACGGGCGACCGCACGCGCCTCGTGCAGGTCATCTCGAACATCCTCAACAACGCCGCCAAGTACACGGCGCCCGGTGGCCGCATCGTGCTGGCCGTGACGGTGGGCGACGAGCAGGCGACCGTGGCCGTGCGCGACAACGGCGTCGGCATCGCGCCGGAAGTCCTGCCGTACATCTTCGACCTGTTCACCCAGGCCGAGCGCACGCCGGACCGGTCGCAGGGCGGACTCGGGATCGGGCTGGCGCTGGTGAAAAGCCTCGTCGCCCTGCACGGCGGCACCGTGCACGCGCGCAGCGATGGCCTGGGGCAGGGCAGCGAGTTCTCGATCTGCCTGCCGTGCGCGACGCGTTCCCCGGCCGCGGCGGCCAACGACGGCGGCGGCGCGGCGGCGGACTCGGCCGCGGACAATGGCAACCTGCGCGTGCTGGTCGTGGACGACAACGCCGATGCGGCCCAGATGCTGGCCGCGCTGCTCGAAGTGCAAGGTCACGCGGTCAGCGTCGAATACGACGGGCGCGGGGCGCTGGACCGGGCGCGCAGCGAGCATCCGGACGTCCTGCTGCTCGACATCGGCCTGCCCGACATGGACGGCTACGAACTCGCGCGGCGCCTGCGCGCGCAGCCCGAGAACGCGGGCGCCACGCTCGTCGCCCTGACCGGCTACGGCCAGAACCAGGACCGCGAGGAAGCGCAGCAGGCCGGCTTCGACCACTACCTCGTCAAGCCGGCCGACCTGAACGAGGTCAACGAGGTGCTGGCCCAGGCGGAGGCGCGACGCTGAACGTTCAAACGTGCGCGTATTGCCGGACGGAACCAGGAGCGCTATCCTAGGTGCATGCCATGTCGTCTGGCCTGCGCGCCGGGGCGGCGTATTTTCGTACCATGGTCAATGTGGGCGAATACGGGGACGAGCGTATGTACGAGACCATCGAAGAACCGCAGGTGAACAGCCTTCTCGAGCGGCATGGCGGACAGGCCGCGCCACGGGGCGCGGGGCCCGGCAAGGGGGCCGCGTCGACGTCCAGGCCGCCGCATCCGGCGCAGGCACCCGCGGCGGTCGACGCCGCCGGCGGCGCCGCGGCGCAGCCGGGCGTGCGGCGCGTGCTCGTCGTCGACGACAATGCCGACGCCGCCCAGACCGTGGCGATGCTGCTGGAGGTGCTGGGCCACGAGGCGTCCGTCGAATACGATCCGCTGCAGGCGCTCGCCTGCGCGCGCGAACGGTCCTTCGACGCGTTCGTCCTCGACATCGGCCTGCCCGGCATGGACGGCCACGAACTGGCGCGCCAGATCCGCGCGCTGCCACGGGCGGCCGGAGCGCTGTTCATCGCGCTCACGGGCTATGGCCAGCAGCAGGACCGCGACGCATCCAAGGCCGCGGGCTTTCATTACCATTTCGTGAAGCCGGCCGACGTCGACGCGCTGGCGCAGGCGCTGGCGAAGGGTACGCCGCCGTGACGGGACGGCGTGTCATATTGCCTTGCGGTCTTGTCATCATCCTGTCACGTTCATTTCTTACACTGCGAGTTGCTGAACAGTAACTGAGCGTGCATCCTCGCACGCCTTTCTGACGGAACCCGCATGTCCAAGTCCAGTGCGCACACCGCCCCGCGCACCCACCGATTCCTCGCGCTGCTGTGGCCCGCGCTGGCCCTGCTCGCCTGTGCCGCCCTCTGGACCGCCACCATCCTGCATGCCGGCGCGGAACGCCGCCGTGCCGAGGAGCAGGCGTTCAAGGAAGCCGACGCGTATGCCGAGGCCTACGAACAGTACGTCACGCGCTCGGTCGCCCAGGTCGACCAGATCACCATGCAGCTCAAGCACAGCTGGGAGCATGCGCACGATCGCAGCCTGATCGAGAACATGCGCCGCGACGGAATGTTCACCGACGCCGCCTTCGTCAACGTGAGCGTGATCGGGCCCGACGGCGCGGTCCGCTCCTCGAGCCGCATCCACGAGCGCGCTCTGAACCTGTCGCGGGCCGACTTCTTCGTCCAGCACCGCAACGCCATCTCGACCGCGCTGCGCATCGGCACGCCGCCGCCGGAACTGGAAGAAGCCCGCGGCACGATTCTCTTCACGCGCCGGCTGGACACGCCTGACGACGGGTTCGACGGCGTATTGCTGATGGCCGTCGACGCTGCGTACTTCACGTCGTTCGTCAGCTCGCCGACGCTGGGGCCGGGCAGCCTGCTGGCCCTCGTCGGCACCGACAACGCCTTGCGCGTCGAGCAGGACGCCAGCGGCCTCGTGCGGGCCATGGGCGCCGCCTCGCTGCTGCCCGCGAACGCCGACCGCTGGCCGGTGGCGCGCGGCGTGCAACTGGTCGGCGGGCAGGGCGGCTTTGCCGACGGCGAGCCGCGCGTGCTGGGCTGGCGCCGCTCCGGCGCGTATCCGCTCGTGGCCCTCGTCGCGCTGTCGCACACGGCCGTGCTGGAAGCGGCCGAGGCCTACTGGACGGACAGCCGCAACCACACGCTGGTGGCGACCGCCGTGCTGACCCTGCTGGCGCTGGGCGCGAGCATGCTGTCGCTGCGCGCGGCGGCGCGGGCGCGCGAGCGGGCCGAGATCCAGCGCGCCTACCGCACGGCCACGGACAGCGGCAACGACGGCTTCTACATGGTCGCGCCGGTGCGCGACCGCAAGGGGCAGATGGTCGATTTCCGCATCGTCGACTGCAACGAGCGCGGCGCCTTCTTCTACGGCTCGACGCGTGCGCAACTCGTCGGCAGCCTGCTGTCGCAGCTCCACCACGGCAAGTCCTTCGACGACCTGGCCGCCAATTACCGTACGGCGCTGGCCGTCGGCTTCCACCAGGAAGACCGGCGCATGCCCGACAACAACCGGCTGAACATCCGCTGGGGTCACCGCCGCATCGTGCGCGTGGGCGACAACCTCGCCGTCACCCTGCAGGACATCAGCGAGCGCAAGGAACACGAATCCCAGCTCGCGCGCCTGGCCAACGAGGACAGCCTCACCGGCCTGCCGAACCGCCACTGGTTCCTGAACTTCGTGCCGGTGGCGCTGGCGCGCGCCGAGGACAGCGGCCACGGCGCGGCGCTGCTGTTCATCGACCTCGACGAATTCAAGCAGGTCAACGACACGCACGGCCACGCCGTCGGCGACCGCCTGCTCCAGCTGGCGGCCGAGCGCCTGCTGTCGCAGCTGCGTCCGGGCGACAGCGTGGCACGCTTCGGCGGCGATGAATTCGTCGTCCTCCTGAGTCCGTTCGACAGCGACCAGCAGGTGGGCATCGTCGCCGCGCGCATCGTCGACGCCTTCAGCAAGCCGTTCCCGATCGCGGACGACCAGCACATGATCGGCGCCTCCGTCGGCATCGCCGTGTACCCGCGCGACGGCCTCGATGCGGCCACCCTGATCCGCCACGGCGACATCGCCATGTACGCGGGCAAGGCCGAGGGCAAGGGCCAGTACCGCTTCTTCGACCCCGCGCAGTCGAACGTCCTCAAGACGCGCACCCAGCTGCGCCAGCGGCTGCTGGAAGCGATCGACAAGCGCCAGTTCGTGCTGCACTACCAGCCGCGCGTGGACACGCGCACGGGCGAGCTCCTGAGCATGGAAGCGCTGCTGCGCTGGGAACATCCGCAACTGGGCATGATCCGCCCGGACGAATTCATCCCGCTGGCCGAAGCGAGCGGCCTGATCGTGCCGATCGGCGCCATCGTGATCGACGAGGCCTGCGCCCAGCTGGCCGCCTGGCGCGCGCATGGCGCCGTGCCGGTGCCCGTGTCGATCAACGTCTCGCCCAAGCAGTTCCTGCGCGGCAGCGTGCAGCGCGAACTGGAAGACGCGCTGCGGCGCCACGGCGTGCCGGCCGGCCTGCTCGAGGTGGAGATCACGGAGTCCGCGATGATGGGCGACCAGGCCGAGATCCTCGCCGAGCTGGCCGCGATCCGCGCGCTGGGCGTCAAGCTGCACGTCGACGATTTCGGCACGGGTTATTCGTCGCTGTCGCAACTGCAGCGCATGAAGATGGACGTGCTGAAGGTCGACCGCTCGTTCACGGCCGAACTGGGACGCTCGCGCGAAGGCACCGTGTTCTTCCAGGCCATCGTCTCGATGGCGCACGCGCTCGGGATGGAAGTCGTGGCGGAAGGCGTCGAGAACGAGGAGCAGCTGCAGATCCTGCGCGCGCTGAAGTGCAACGAGGTCCAGGGCTACTTCGTCGCGCGGCCGCTGCCGGCGGCGGGGATCGCGCCGTTGCTGGAACAGCGCTATCTGTTCAAGGAAGCGCTGGCCGCATGATCACGCGCCGAGCAGGCTTCCGGTCCGCCACGCCTGCGCCCCCGCGATCTTACAGACGTGCATGCCGCGCAGCAGGTGCCGGTGCGCCGTGCTCGCGAACAGCACGCCGGACTGGGTGCACCGCAAGGTCGTCGTCCTGCCGCTGACCGGATCGACGATGTCGGCGACGGCATCGCCCGCCTGCACCTGGTCGCCCAGCTGTTTCAAGAACACGAGCACGCCCGCATGCGGCGCGTGCAGCGGTTCCACGCCTTCCAGTGGCGTCGGTTCGCACAGCGGCATCGGCAGCGGCTCGACGGGCAGGTCGACGACGCCTTCGCGCGCCAGGTATTGCAGCAGCGCGTGCGCGTCCCGTTCGGCCAGGTCGTAGCGCACGTCGTTCTCACCGCGCAGCTCGACCGTCACGCCCACGCAGCCGAGCGGGATCGGGAAGGGGTCGCCGAAGTGTTCCGCCAGTTCCCACCACACGCGGCTGCACGCTTCGTCGAACGGCTCGCCGCCGGATTCCGTCGCCAGCAGCACGGCGTGCGCGCCCATCAGCGCGGCCAGCGGTTTCACGCGCTCCGCCAGCGGCGTGCCCGTGTACATGTGCAGCACGGCCTCGTTGTCGCAATGGAGGTCGAGCATGATGTCGGCGTCGATCGCCATGCCCAGCAGCGTCTTCTTGAGTTCTTCCGTCGCGTTCTTCGGCAGCCACGCCGCCACTTCGCGCCGCGCGTGCTCGCGTACGAGGGCCGCGTTGGCGGCGGGATCCGGCCCCAGCTTGCCTTCGAGGGACGTCTTCAGCGCGGCGGCCACGTGCCGGTACGAGCGGTTGAAATTGGTGCCGGTGGCGAGGTCGAAGCGCCCGAACGGCGCGCCGTGGATCACCTGCGACAGCCCGATCGGATTCGCGGCCGGCACCAGGATGATCTCGCCGCTGACTTTTCCCTCCGCATCCAGCCGGTCGAGCTCACGGCGCAGCACGTGCGCCACGAGCATCGCGGGCACCTCGTCCGCGTGCAGCGAGGCCTGCATGTAGACCTTCCTGCCGCGGCCGGGCGCGCCGTAGTGGAAGGAAGTCAGGCGGTAGGCGGCGACGTTGTCCTCGGTGGCGATCGGGTGGGTCTGCTGGCGCATGGGGTGGCTCCTGGTTGCAACAGATGCATTATGTCCGAGATCGCGGCTGGAAAGCGCCGGGTTATAATGGCGCCCGCTTTTTCATCACTCTTCATCTCATTCCCATGTCTTCCGATACGCCTACCAACGAGCAGGGCCGCCCGATGCTCTACGACCCGACCGAACGCCGCATCCGCAGTTTCGTCACCCGCGCCGGCCGCCTGTCGACCGGCCAGGCGCGCGCGCTGGAGGCGTACGGCCCGCATTACCTGATCGAGTACCGCAAGGCGTTGTTCGATTTCCACGCCCCGTTCGGCCGCACCGCGCCGCTGATCCTGGAGATCGGTTTCGGCATGGGCGACACGACGGCGCACATCGCGAAGGCGATGCCGGACAAGGATTTCGTCGGCGTCGAAGTGCACACGCCGGGCGTGGGCAGCCTGCTGAAACTGGCCGGCGAACAGGACATCCAGAACCTGCGCATCATCCAGCACGATGCCGTCGAGGTGCTGAACAACATGATCGCCGACGGGACGCTGGCGGGCGTGCACATCTTCTTCCCCGACCCGTGGCACAAGGCGCGCCACAACAAGCGCCGCCTGATCCAGCCGCCGTTCGTGCAACTGCTGTGCCAGAAGCTGGCGCAGGGCGGCTACATCCACTGCGCGACGGACTGGGAAGATTACGCGGTGCAGATGCTGGAGGTGCTGGGCAACGAACCCGCGCTGCAGAACACGGCCGAGACCTATGCGGAGAAGCCGTCGTACCGCCCGCTGACCAAGTTCGAGAACCGCGGCCTGAAGCTCGGCCACGGCGTGTGGGATCTGGTGTTCACCAAGAAGTAACGTCAGACCATCTCGCTGATGATCCCGACGATCTCGTCGCCGTAGGACGTTAGCTTCTTCTCGCCGACGCCCGAGACGCCGCGCAACTGGTCGAGCGACATGGGCTTGACCTTGGCGATCTCGCGCAGGGTGGCGTCCTGGAACACGACGTACGCGGGCACGCCGTGCGCGCGTGCCGTCTCCACGCGCCACCAGCGCAGCTTGTCGAAGATCGCCTGTTCCGACTTCGACAGCTCGACCTCTTCATAGCTGCCGCGCGGCGTGGACGTGCGCTTGGGTTTCACGGGCTTCTGGTACTGGCGCAGCTGGACCTTCTGCTCGCCCTTCAGCACGGGCCGCGCCGCTTCCGTCAGCTTGAGTGAACTGAACGCGTCGTGGTCGACGGTGACGAGGCCGAGAGCGATCGTCTGGCGCACGATGGCGCGCCATTCCTGCTCGCTGCGCTCGGCGCCGACGCCGAACACGGACAGCTTGTCGTGGTGCCACTGGATGATGCGCTCGGACGACACGCCGCGCAGTACGTCGATCACGTGGCCGGCCGCGAAGCGCTGGTCGACGCGGTAGATGGCCGAGAGCAGCTTTTGCACGGGCACGGTCGCGTCGAACGACGTGGGCGGAATCAGGCACGTGTCGCAGTTGCCGCACGGGCCGGAGCGTTCGCCGAAGTATTCGAGCAGGCGCATGCGGCGGCAGCTGAGCGTCTCGCACAAGCCCAGCATCGCATCGAGTTTCGACGACAGCACGCGCTTGAAATTCTCGTCGGCGTCGGACTCGTCGATCATCCGGCGCTGCAGCACGACGTCCTGCAAACCATAGGCCATCCACGCGCTGGAGGGCAGGCCGTCGCGGCCCGCGCGGCCCGTTTCCTGGTAATAGCCTTCCAGCGATTTCGGCAGGTCGAGGTGGCACACGAAGCGCACGTCCGGCTTGTCGATGCCCATGCCGAACGCGATGGTCGCCACCATCACGATATTGTCTTCGCGCAGGAAGCGCGCCTGGTTGTCGGCCCGCAGCGAATATTCCATGCCCGCGTGATAGGGCAGGGCGCGAATGCCGTTCTCGTTCAGGAATTCCGCCGTCTCCTCGACCTTTTTGCGCGACAGGCAGTAGACGATGCCGGAGTCGCCCGGGTGTTCCGTCGTGATGAAGTCGAGCAGCTGCTTGCGGCCGTTCGTCTTTTCGACGATGGAATAACGGATGTTCGGGCGGTCGAACGAGGACACGAACTGCCGCGCCTCTTCCAGTTGCAGGCGCTGCGCGATCTCGGCGCGCGTGAGCTGGTCGGCGGTCGCCGTCAGCGCGATGCGCGGCACGTGCGGGAAGCGCTCGTGCAGGATCGACAGGCGGATGTATTCGGGCCGGAAGTCGTGGCCCCATTGCGACACGCAGTGCGCCTCGTCGATGGCGAACAGCGAGATGTGCGCGGACTCGAACAGTTCCAGGCAGCGCGGCGTCATCAGGCGCTCGGGCGCCACGTAGACGAGGTCCAGTTCCCCGGTGCGCACCATGCGCTCGATGCGCAGCGTCTCTTCGAACGTCTGCGTCGAGTTCAGGAACGCGGCGCGCACGCCCACTTCGGCCAGCGCGTCGACCTGGTCCTGCATCAGCGCGATCAGCGGGGAAATGACGACGCCGACGCCGTCGCGCAGCAGCGCGGGAATCTGGTAGCACAGCGACTTGCCGCCGCCGGTGGGCATCAGCACGAGCGCATCGCCGCCGGACGCCACGTGCTCGACGATGTCGGCCTGCTGACCGCGGAAGGCGGGGTAGCCGAAGACCGTCTGCAGGATCTGCAGCGCGCGTTGCTCGATGTCGCTCGTCATGGTTCTACTGTACTGCCTTGAAAATTATTCGGCCCAAACCACCCAGCCGAAATGGGCGGTGACCAGGATGATCACACCGAACACGATACGGTACCAGGCGAAGCCCGTGAAGTCGTGCGTGCTGATGAAGCGCAACAGCCAACGTACGCACAGGAAGGCGGAAATGAACGCCGCCACGCCACCGATCAGGAACAGCGGCAGGTCGGACGCGTGCAGGTCGTGGCGCGCCTTGAAGACGGAGTACACGGTCGCGGCCAGCAGCGTGGGAATCGCGAGGAAGAACGAGAACTCCGTCGCGGCCGTGCGCGACAGGCCGAACAGCATGCCGCCGATGATGGTAGCACCCGAACGGCTCGTGCCCGGGATCAGCGCGAAGCACTGGGCGCAGCCGACCTTGAACGCGTCGACGACGGACATGTCGTCCACGGTCTGGACGCGGTGCGCACCCGGCAGCACCTTGTGGCGGCGCTCCGCCCACAGGATCACGAGGGCGCCGACGATGAACGCGGCGGCCACCGGCACCGGCGCGAACAGATGCGCCTTGATCGCCTTGCTGAACAGGAAGCCCAGCACGGCCGCCGGCAGGAACGCGACGATCAGGTTGACGACAAGCTTTTGCTGGCGCGGATCGGACGTGATGCCGCCCAGCACGGCACCGATGCGCGCACGGTATTCCCACATCACGGCGAGGATCGCGCCGGCCTGGATGGCGATTTCGAACACCTGGGCCACTTCGCCCGTGAAATTGATCAGACTACCCGCGAGGATCAGGTGTCCGGTGGACGAGATCGGCAGGAATTCGGTGAAGCCCTCGACGAGGCCCATGATGATCGCTTTCAGGGCGAGAATGATATCCATTGGTGTATGCGGTTCGGTAGGGTTGGGGACGCGTGCGCGGAAGGGGTTGCGCGGGCCGCAAGCTTACCATGAGGAAGGGGGCTACCGTCGAGTTACCGTGTCGCCATGTCAGGCTGTCAAGCGCTCCAGTTCGGCCAGGAAGAACATCGCCTGCTCGCGCGTATCGCCGCACATCTCGCGCGACGGCGGCAGGCTGCCGCAGACGCGGGGCCGGTCGGGGTGCCCAAAAATGCGGCAACCGTCGTGTTCGTCCAGCTGCACGCAGCGCACGCCGGCCGGTTTGCCGTTCGGCATACCGGGAATCGGGGAAGAAATCGACGGGGCGATGCAGCATGCGCCGCAGCCGGGGCGGCACGAGACTGGGGAAGACGGGGTATGCATGTAAAGACCGGGGACGGGCAAGCAGCCAGTATACTACCCGTAAAGGCCGCCGTTCTTGACTGGCCAAATCCCCAGGTCTATATTTGCTGACTCAACAGTTAGTTGTCGGACAGAAGCATGCCATGCCCTTTTGACACCAAGCCGCGCTGGGAGCGCCGTAAGGACGCGCGGCCCCAGGAGTTGCTGGAGGCGGCCATCGACCTGTTCGTCGAGCGTGGCTACGCCGCCACACGCCTGGAAGACGTGGCGCGCCGTGCCGGCGTGTCCAAGGGCACCTTGTACCTGTATTACGAAAACAAGGAAGAGTTGTTCAAGGCCGTCGTGCGCAGCAATATCGTACCCGTGATCGGCGAGGCGGAAGCGTCCGTCGCCGAGTTCGACGGCCACAGCGCCGACCTGCTGCGCCAGCTGATCCACTCGTGGTGGCAGCGGCTGGGCGCGACCAAGGCCTCGGGCATCATCAAGCTCGTCACGGCCGAAGCGGACAATTTCCCGGAGCTGGCCCGCTTTTACCAGGAAGAAGTCATCACCCGCGGCACCAGGGCCATGGCGTCGATGCTCGAACGGGGCATCGCGCGGGGCGAATTCCGCCCGATCGACGTCACGACGATGACCCAGGTGCTCGTCGCCCCGATGCTCACGCTGATCATCTGGAAGCATTCGGTCGGGCCGTGCCCGCGCGCGGAACTGGAGCCGATGGCCTTCCTCGACACCTTCCTCGACATGGCGCTGCATGGCCTCCTGCCGGCCGCGCCCACCGTTTGATCCCTGTTTTCCTACGTCAAGACGCCGAATTCCGGGGTTCATGCCCCGGAAACTGCAGACTGTCGCAATTTCCGCTGGCACTCAGTCCCATGTCGTTAAGATATGTTTGCTGAAGCCGTTCAACGATAAAATATCGGATTATTTATTTCCACCGAGTCTAAAGATGAATATCGAACAAGCCCGCTTCAACATGATCGAACAGCAGATCCGTCCGTGGAACGTGCTGGACCAGGATGTGCTTGACCTGCTGCACGTCGTCAAGCGCGAACAGTTCGTGCCGGCGGCGTACCAGAACCTGGCGTTCGCCGACGTCGAGATCCCGCTGCCGGGCGGCGAAGCCATGCTCGCGCCCAAGTTCGAGGCGCGCATCCTGCAGGAAGTCGGTGTGAAGAAGCACGAGACCGTGCTGGAAATCGGTACGGGTTCGGGCTACATGGCCGCCCTGCTGGCGCACCGCGCCGCCAAGGTGACCACCGTGGAAATCAACCCGGAAACGGCGGAACTGGCCAAGAAGAACCTGGCCAACGCCGGCGTCCATAACGTCACCGTCGAAACCGGCAACGGCGCCCAGGGCTGGGAGAAGGGCGCGCCGTACGACGTGATCGTGATCTCGGGCGCGCTGGAAGTCCTGCCGGAAGCGATCCTGAAGCAGGTGAAGGTGGGTGGCCGTATCGCCGCCATCGTCGGCCAGGCACCCGTGATGGAAGCGGAGATCATCACCCGCACCGGAGAAGACGCGTACAGCACGGTCAAGGTGTTCGAGACCAACGTGCGCTACCTGACGGGCGCCCCGGTGCCGTCGCACTTCCAGTTCTGAGGCGGGCACAAACATGCAGCACATTACCGCTCCCGAGTTGGCCGCCTGGCTGGCCGACCCGTCGCGTCCGAAACCGTTGCTGCTCGACGTACGGGAAAACTGGGAATTCGAGACCTGCCACATCGAGGGCTCGACCCAGATCCCGATGAACCTGATTCCGATCCGCGTGAGCGAACTGGATGACGGCCAGGACATCGTCTGCGTGTGCCACCACGGCGCACGCAGCATGCAGGTGGCAGCCTTCCTGGAACGCAACGGATTCAGCAACATTACCAACCTTACAGGCGGGATACACGCCTGGGCCGTGCAGGTCGACCCTTCGATGCCGAAGTATTGACGCTGCGTCCTTAACTATTGATGACTCCGACGGAGAAAGTAATGCAGAAGCCCCTCATCGCCGTACTGTTGGCCAGCGCGTTTTCGCTCAATGCCCAGGCGGCCGATCTGATCCAGGTGTACCAGCAGGCATTGGCGAACGACGCCACCTATGCCAGCGCCCGCGCATCCGCCGCGGCGGGTCGCGAACGTATCACCCAGGGGCGTGCCGGCCTGCTGCCGACCGTCGGCATCAATGGCGACATCACGAAGAACAACACCGACATCACGCCGTGGAACAACGTACCGTCCCCCGGCAGCAACCTGCGCACCAACGAAATCCAGGTGACCCTGCAGCAGCCGCTGTTCCACTGGGACCGCTGGGAAACCTACCAGCAAAGCAAGCTGGCGCAAGCCATTTCCGAAGCACAGTTTGCCCAGGCCCAGCAAGACCTGATCACACGTGTCGCGCAAGCGTATTTCGACGTGCTGGCCGCCCAGGACACGCTGGAATCCACGCGGGCGCAAAAGGTCGCCGTGACCGAGCAGCTGGCTTCCGCCAAGCGCAACTTCGAAGTCGGTACGCAGACCATCACCGACACCCATGAAGCCCAGGCCGCGTACGACCTCGTCGTGTCGCAGGAAATTGCTGCCGTCAACGATCTGGAAACCAAGAAGACGGCGCTGCAAGCCATCATCGGCACGCCGCCGTCCACGCTGGCCACGTTGCGCACGGGCGTGACGCTGACGGCGCCGCAGCCGATCAACGTCGACCAGTGGGTGTCCGCCGCCGAGAACCAGAACTACGCGGTGACCGTGGCCCAGCTGCAACTGGAGTCGGCCAAGCGCGACATCTCGAAGAACCGCGCCGGCCACTATCCGACCGTGGACCTCGTCGCATCGTCGCTGCACCGCGACGTGAATGGCCAGACGACCCAGTCGGGCAAGACCAACAACAACTCGATCGGCATCCAGTACAGCATCCCGATCTTTCAAGGTTTCGCCGTGACGAGCAGAGTGCGCGAGTCGATCGCGCTGGAAGACAAGGCCCGAAACGACCTGGAAGCGAACCGTCGCAACGCCGCGCTGGTGGCGCGTCAATCGTTCCTCGGCGTGAACAGCGGCCTCGCGCAAGTGAAGGCGCTGGAAGCGGCCGAAGTGTCGAGCAATTCCGCGCTGGAATCGAACAAGCTCGGTTACCAGGTCGGCGTGCGTATCAACATCGACGTGCTGAATGCGCAGCGCCAGTTGTACCAGACCCGTACCGACCTGGCCCGCGCGCGCTACAACACGATCCTCGCCGGCCTGAAGCTGAAGGCCGCCGCAGGTTCGCTGCGCGAGGAAGACCTGCAGCCGATCAACGCGCTGCTGCAGCAGCCGTAAGTCTAGTCAGTCGGGGGCAGAGCTCACCCGCGAAATTCGAGCTCTGACCCCGAACATAAAAAATGGCGCCTCGTGCGCCGTTTTTTATTGCCCTCGAAAATCCCGCTTGAGACGCCCCAAGCAAGCTCTTCATTGATCGAACTCGCGCGACACGCACTCCTACACTCAAGCGTGAACCATTCGAAAGCGAGGTCGCCATGTTCACGTTCTCCCACGCATCCGCATCCGCCGCTGCGCTCGCATTGACACTGACGCTGTCCGCCTGCGGCGGCGGCCGTCATCACGGCAATCCGGGCGGGCCCGGACCGGGTCCAGTCCCCGGTCCCACCTACGACGTCATCCCGATCGGCCTGCCGGGCATCGCGTATGGCGAAGTCACGCGCCGCGGCATCGCGAACGGCGGCATCGTCGCCGGCACGTCGCGCGGTGCGGACGGCGTCGCGCACGCCTTCCTCTACAACGGCAGCAAGACGATCGCGCTGGGCACGCTCGGCGGCGATTCCTCCCAGGCCATGGCCGTGAACCCTTGCGGCCATGTGACGGGCTGGTCCACGACAAAGGCCGGGATCGTGCACGCCTTCCTGTACGACGGCACCATGCACGACCTGGGCACGCTCGGCGGCAGCGATTCCGAAGGCACCGTGATCACCCACTGCGGCCAGGTCACCGGCTGGGCGGCGACGGCGGCCGGGCAGACCCATGCGTTTCTGTACGACGGCAAGAAGCTGAACGACCTTGGTTCGCTCGGCGGCAATTCGTTCGGCAACGGGCTGAACAACCAAGGTGTGGTGGTGGGCTATTCGTTCGGCCCGGGCAACGCCTGGTTCCACGCCTTCCTGTACGACAGCCGCACGGGCGGACCGTTGGTCGATCTCGGCTCGCCGGTCGGCAATTCCATCGCCGTCGACATCAACGACGCCGGCCAGGTCACGGGCTGGTTCCGCAATGGCGAGGGGCCGATCGGCGCGTTCCTGTACGAGCTGGGCAAGATCCGCGACATCGGCACGCTGGGCGGCGCCGGCGCGGAAGCCGTTGCGATCAATGGTGCGGGCCTCGTCATCGGCATTTCCGCAACTGCCGACGGCAGCAACCGCGGCTTCGTCTACGACGGCACGACCATGACGAGCATCGGCGCTCTCCCGGGCGGCAATTTCTCGACCGCGGAAGCGATCAACGCGAGCGGCCTCGTCGTCGGGGCGTCCGCGACGGCGACCGAGGCGCATGCCGTGTCCTGGACCCGCAGGGACGGCCTCGTCGACCTGAACGACCGGCTGGTTGCGCCGCCGGCCGGCCTCGTGCTCATGCACGCGCTCGCGGTGGCCGACGACGGCTACATCGTCGCACGTAGCAACCAGGGCCTGGTGCTGCTCAGGCCCAGGAAGTAAAGGCCTGTGCGGGCGCTCAGGCGGCTTGCTGTTCGTTGCGCGACCGCCAGGCGACCAGCTCGGCAATGGTGAGGATCGGAAAGCCGCGTTCGCGCGCGAAGCGTTCGATGGCGTCGCCGCGCATCATCGTGCCGTCCTCGTTCATCAGCTCGCACAACACGGCCGCCGGCTGCAGGCCGGCCAGCACGGCCAGGTCGACGGAACCTTCCGTGTGACCCTTGCGGCCCAGCACGCCGGCCGGGTTGGCGCGCAACGGGAACACGTGGCCCGGGCGCACGAGGTCGGACGGCTTCGCATCCGGCGCGATGGCCGCGCGGATCGTCGTCACGCGGTCCGCCGCGGACACGCCCGTCGTCACGCCTTCGCGCGCTTCGATCGAGACGGTGAACGGCGTGCCGTAGCGGCTGCCGTTGTCGGCTACCATCGGTGGCAGGTCGAGCGCGCGGACCTTGTCGGCCGACAGGCACAGGCAGACGATGCCGCTGCATTCGCGGATCATCAGCGCCATGGTTTCCACGGTCAGTTTTTCGGCCGCGACGATCAGGTCCGCTTCGTTCTCGCGGTCGAAATCGTCGAGCAGGATCACGGGAATGCCCGCGCGGGTGGCATCGAGGGCGGCGGCGATGCGGCCGTCGAGATCCTCGCTAAAGAGAGTAAAGGTTTGGGTGGTCATTGAGACGCTCCTCGCAAAAGATAAAACAGCGAAAAACGCATCAGGGCAAAGCGAAACGACGCGCGCGACCATGCCCGAGGGCACAGCACACACATGATGACGCACATCTTCTTTCATCCGGACTATACCGTCGGCCCTGGCCTCTCACCAGGTCTGCTGACCCTGCAACCGCAGGCGCTCGCGGGCTCGGCCATCGACATGCTGGCCATACCGCCGGTGGGGAATCGCACCCCGCCCCGAAGACGTAATTAAATTGTCGCCCGTCGTGAAACGGGCGCGGTGATTGTAGCAGTGTGGGAAATTAGCTGCTGAGACCAGCCCCGCCGGCGTTGTCGGCACGCTCGATCAGTTCGACCTTGTAGCCGTCCGGATCGGTGATGAAGGCGATCACGGTCGTGCCGCCCTTGACCGGGCCCGGCTCGCGCGTGATGTTGCCGCCGGCCGCGCGGACCTGGTCGCACGTCTTGTAGATGTCTTCGGCCGAGATCGCGATGTGGCCATAGGCCGAGCCCATGTCGTACTTGTCGACGCCCCAGTTATAGGTCAGTTCGAGTTCCGCATGGTCCGGATTGCTGCCATAGCCGAGGAAGGCCAGGCTGTATTTGTATTCCGGGTTCTCGCTCGTGCGCAGCAGTTTCATGCCGAGCACCTTGGTGTAGAAATCGATGGAGCGCTGCAGGTCGCCGACGCGAAGCATGGTGTGCAGGATGCGCATTGTTGTCCTTGTTGGTTCGTGGGGAAAGGACGAATTTTATGCGCTCGTGCGGATTCGTGCAGGCGTGCCGCGCGCGGCACGCCCCGTGTTTACGCCTGGAGTTTGGCGTCCAGCGTGATGTTCGCGTTGAACAGCTTCGACACCGGACACCCTTCCTTGGCCTTGCGCGCCGCTTCCTGGAACGCTTCCTCGCTCGCGCCGGGAATCGTGGCGACGAGCTCCAGGTGCACGGCCGGGATCGCGAAGCCGCCGTCGGCCTTGTCCAGCGACACGGTCGCCGTCGTCTCCAGCTTCTGCGCCGTCATGCCCGCCTCGCCCAGCTGGGCCGAGAGGGCCATCGTGAAGCAGCCGGCGTGCGCGGCCGCCAGCAGTTCTTCCGGATTCGTGCCCGCGCCATTTTCGAAGCGGGTGTTGAAGCCGTATTGTGCCTGGTTGAGGACGCCGCTCTGCGTGGAGACGGTGCCCTTGCCATCTTTCAGTCCGCCGCTCCAGACGGCGCTGCCCTTCCGTTTGATCATTTGCTTGCTCCCTGGTTGGTAGAAGCTGGCGTGATGCGCCAGACGATGTTGCCGACGTCATCCGCCAGCAGGATGGCGCCGGTCCGGTCGACCGCGACCCCGACCGGGCGCCCGTAGGCGTGCTCGTCCTTGCCGAGGAAGCCCGTCAGGACGTCCTGCGGCGGACCGCTCGGCTTGCCGTTGGCGAACGGCACGAACACGAGCTTGTAGCCGGAGTGCGGCTTGCGGTTCCACGAGCCGTGCTGGCCGATCAGCGCGCCGTTCTTGAACTGCGGCATCAGATCGGCATTGTAGAAGGCCAGTCCCAGCGAAGCCGTATGCGCGCCCAGCGCATAGTCGGGCGGGATCGCCTTCGCGACGAGGTCGGGGTTCTGCGGCTTGACGCGCGTGTCGACGTGCTGGCCGTAATAGCTGTACGGCCAGCCGTAGAACGCACCTTCCTTCACGGCCGTCATGTAGTCCGGCACGAGGTCGTTGCCCAGTTCGTCACGCTCGTTGACGGCCACCCACAACGCCTTCGTCTGCGGCTGGAAATCCATTCCGTTCGGATTGCGCAGGCCGCTCGCGTAGATGCGCGACTTGCCGCTGGCGAGGTCGTATTCCCAGATGGCGGCGCGGCCCTTTTCGATCTCCATGCCGTTCTCGGCCACGTTGCTGTTCGAGCCGACCGTGATGTACAGCTTCTTGCCGTCGGGCGAAGCGACGACGTTCTTCGTCCAGTGGTGGTTGATGCCCGCGGGCAGGTCGAGCACCTTGGTGCCCTTGGCCGTGATGCTCGTCTCGCCGGTCTTATACGGGAACTTCCACAGCGCGTCCGCATTCGCGACGTACAGGTCGTTGCCGACGAGGGTCATGCCGAACGGGGCGTTCAGGTCCTGCATGAACGTGGTCTTCGTGTCGGCCGTGCCGTCCGGCCTGAAGCCGCGCAGCAGGATGATTTTATCGGGCGATTCGACCCCGGCGCCCGCCTGCTTCTGCGCCAGGCCCTGCACCTTGGCGCGAATGCCTTTTTCCTTGGGCGCGTTGCCGGGCTTGTTGCTCTCGGCGACGAGCACGTCGCCGTTCGGCAGCACGTACAGCCAGCGCGGATGGTCGAGGCCCGTGGCATACGCGGTGACGGCCAGGCCGGCGGCCGGCGTGGGGCGCGTGCCTTGCGGCCATGCCTCCGCCTTGGCGATGTTGATGGTCGGGATCAGCGATTTTTCAGGTGCCGGCAGGGTCGGATTCGGCCCCCAGCCGACGGGATATTGCTGGGCGTGAGCAACGCCGCTACCCAGCAGAGGGAGAAACAGGAACGCAAGCCTGGCACGTGGTGTCATCGGTTCTTCCCTCCGTCCGGAATGGTCGAATCGTGGTCGCGCATGTCGCGGTTGCGCTCGGGCTGCGGGTTGGCCTGGCCCGTGGCGTCCGGCCGCGGCTGGATGGCCTGTTCGAGGCCTGGCGTGCCGCGGCCTTCGTAATTCTCCGTGTCGACGAGGCCCTGCTCGAGGTCTTCCGCCGCCTGCTTCATGATGCCGCGCGGCTTCACGCTCTGGCCGTCCGGCGATTCGTCGCGCTCGTGCGGTTCGCGCTTGTAGCTCTGCTCCTCGATCTTCCGGTCGGTGTTCACGACGCGGTCTTTTTCTTCCTGCACCATAGCAACCTCCTTCGATTCAATTGATTAAATCCTAATCCTTCGAATCGAACGCGGTCGCGCAATTGGAAGATGCTTTTTTGCAATGAACTGTTTAACATGTTGGTTCATATGACAAACATTACGAACGTCGTGGACACGCCCGCCCATCTCCATCACGCCGCCAGCGACTGCCCGAACTGCGGGGCCGTCGTTTCCGGACATTTCTGCCACGAGTGTGGCCAGGAAACCGTGCTGCATCCGCCCAGCACGCGCGAGTTCCTGCACGAATTCATCGGCCATTACGTCGCCTTGGAGGGCAAGCTTTGGAAGTCGCTGCTGCTCCTTTTGTTCCGGCCGGGGCAGCTGACTTTGGAATACATCAATGGCCGCCGCGTGCGCTACATCCAGCCGCTGCGCCTGTATCTGACGTTCAGCCTGATCTTCTTCGCCGTCGCGAAATACGGCGGCCACGCTGCGGTCCCGGCGGTGGCCGGGCAGGGACACACGCCGGCGGCGGCACACGGCAAGGCGGACAAGCAGGGCGGGCTGATGCGCGAAGACGCGCCCGGTGAAATCGCCGAGGGCACGGTCGACCTGCGCAACAGCATCGGCAGCGTCAACGAGCACTGGGGCGAGCAGGCGGACCGGTTCGCCAGGATGTCGCCCGAGGAGCGCGACAAGGTGATGCGGACGGCCTTCGCCAGCTATGTGCCATATGCCGTGTTCCTGATGATGCCGCTGTTCGCGTTGTACCTCAAGATACTGTACCTGGGATCGGGACGGCGCTATGGCGAACACCTGCTGTTTGCGCTGCACGTGAATGCGTTCGCGTTCCTGGCGCTGACCCTGCTGCTGGTGGTGCCGAACGTCTTCGGCATCGTGTCCTTCGCGCTGTGGCTGTGGCTCGTACTCTATACGCCCGTCGCGATGCGGCGCGTGTACGGCGGCTCGCGCCTGATGACCGGCCTGCGCTGGTTCGTGCTGATGGCGCTGCACGTGGTCGGCATGGTCATCGCGATCGGCGCCGCGTTCGCGTTCGGCATCCTCCATTGAGACCGGCACTGAGGCGGACTCGACCGTCCGCTTGCCGGAAGTCCGTTCGCCCAACTATACTGTGCGTTTGTACAGTATTTGCTGAGTTGCGATAGTGCAGAAGCCGGGCGAATCGGTTAATCTTCTGTCTCCCAAACACCTGCTGCCGAGAGTCGTATGTCCGTGACGCCTGAACCGCAACAAACCATCGCGCTCGTCGTACGGCACAACACGGCCGGGATCGACGAGCCCGTGCAGGCCATCGTCGACTTCCTGCAGGGCGCCGGCTACCGCGTCGTGTTCGAGCAGGAAACGGCGGGGCATGTGAAGGTCGCCGGCGTGGACGCCATGACGGTGGACCAGATCGGCGAGCACTGCGGCACCGCCATCGTCGTCGGCGGCGACGGCACGATGCTGGGCATCGCCCGCCAGCTCGCGCGCTACCGCGTGCCGCTCATCGGCATCAACCAGGGACGCCTGGGCTTCATGACCGACATCCCCATCGATCGCATGCTGCCCGCGCTGGGCGAGATCCTCAGCGGCAAGGCCAAGGCGGAGGAACGCACGTTGCTGGAAGCGCGCGTCGTGCGCGACGGCGTCGAGATCCATTGCTCCGTCGCCGTCAACGACGTCGTCGTCGCGCGCGGCACGGGTGCCGGCATGGCCGAGCTGAAGGTCACGGTGGACGGCACGTTCATGTACAACCAGCGCTCGGACGGCCTGATCGTCTCGACGCCCACCGGCTCCACGGCGTACGCGCTGTCGGCCGGCGGCCCGCTGCTGCATCCGACCCTGGCGGGCATCGTGCTGGTGCCGATCGCGCCGCACGCGCTGTCCAACCGCCCGATCGTCGTGCCGAACACGAGCGACATCGTCGTCGAGATCATCAACGGCCGCGACATCAGCGTGAACTTCGACATGCAGACGTTCACGAGCCTGCAGCACGGCGACCAGATCATGATCTCGCGCTCGCCCAACACCATCACCTTCCTGCATCCGGAAGGGTGGAGCTACTACCACACCCTGCGCGAGAAGCTGCACTGGAACGAATATCCGTCCGGTGACGGCAAGCTCAAGTAAATCAGCATCCATCAGGAGATGAGTTTCTTCATGTTGCGCACACTGACCATCCGCGACTTCGTCATCGTCGACACGATCGAGCTCGAGTTCTCGAACGGCTTCACGGTGTTCACCGGCGAGACCGGCGCCGGCAAGTCGATCCTGATCGACGCGCTCCAGCTCGCGCTCGGTGGCCGCGGTGAGGCAAGCATGGTGCGCGAAGGCGCGGCCAAGGCCGACATCAGCGCCGACTTCGCGCTGACCCCGGCCGCGAGCATCTGGCTGGAACAGAACGAGTTCGAGACCGACGAAGGCGGCGCGCTGCTGCGCCGCGTGATCGACAACGCCGGCCGCTCCAAGTCCTATATCAACGGTATCGCGGCAACGGCCAGCCAGCTGCGCGAACTGGGCGAGCTGCTCGTCGACATCCACGGCCAGCACGCGCACCAGTCGCTGTTGAAACTCGACGCCCAGCGCGCGCTGCTCGACAACCAGGTCGCCGTGCGCGATCCGGGCGCGAGCGCGCAGGTGCAGGAAGTCGCGCATGCCTATAAAGCGTGGAAGGCGCTGGCGCGCCAGCGCGAGGAATTCGAGACGAACGCGAAGAACGTGCTGCTGGAACGCGAGCGCCTCGAGTGGCAGGTCGGCGAGCTCGATAAACTCGCCGTGAAGCCGGGCGAGTGGGCCGAGATCACCAACGAACACAGCCGCCTGTCGCATGCCGCGAGCCTGATCGAAGGCGCGCAGGAAGCGCTGAATGCCCTGTCGGAATCGGAGCAACCGATCCTGTCGCAGCTGTCGTCGCTGAACCAGAAGCTGTCCAAGCTGGCCGGTGTCGACGCGGGCCTGCAGGCCGTGCTCGACTGCATGGAGCCGGCGCGCATCCAGCTGCAGGAAGCCGTGTACGCGCTGAACACGTATGTCGACAAGGTCGAGCTCGATCCGGACCGCCTGGCCCAGGTCGACGCGCGCATGGACGCGATCCACAGCACGGCCCGCAAGTTCCGCGTGACGCCGGAAGAACTGCCGGAAGAACACGCGACCCTGAAAGCCAAGCTGCAGCAACTGGCCGACGCCAGCGACGTGGACGGCCTGCGCAAGCAGGAAGAAAAAGCGAAGGCGGTCTACATGGCGGCCGCGCAAAAACTCTCTGCGACGCGCGCGCAGGCGGCGCAGCGCCTGTCGTCGCAGGTGTCGGAAGCGATGCAGGAATTGTCGATGAGCGGCGGCCGCTTCGTCGTCGCGCTGAACCCGTGCGAGCCGGCCGTGTACGGCCTCGAGCAGGTCGAGTTCCTCGTGGCCGGCCACGCCGGCGTCGCGCCGCGGCCGCTGGCCAAGGTGGCGTCCGGCGGCGAACTGGCGCGTATCTCGCTGGCGATCTCCGTCATCACGGCGAACGCGACGACGGTGCCGACCCTGATCTTCGACGAGGTCGACACGGGCATCGGCGGCGGCGTGGCGGAAGTCGTCGGCCGCCTGTTGAAACGCCTGGGCCAGAGCCGGCAGGTGCTGTGCGTCACGCACCTGCCGCAGGTGGCGAGCCAGGCGAACCAGCACTTCCAGGTGGCCAAGGGCACGACGGATGGCGGCAAGACCGTGTCGCGCATCGACGTCCTCGACAACAAGGCCCGCGTGGAAGAGGTGGCGCGCATGTTGGGCGGCATCGAGATCACCGAAACGACGCGCAAGCATGCGCGCGAACTGCTGGCGTCCTAAGGCCCTTCATGCCCTTTAACAAAGAACCGGCGCACCAGCACGGCACCATCGCGAAGAGTGCCATCGTCCTCGTCAACCTCGGCACGCCCGACGCGCCGACGCGGCCCGCGGTGCGGCGCTACCTGAAGCAGTTCCTGTCCGACCCGCGTGTCGTGGAAATCCCGCGCGCCGTGTGGAACGTGATCCTGCACCTGGCGATCCTGCCGTTCCGCTCGGGACAGTCGGCGCGGAAGTACGCGACGATCTGGAGCCGCGAGGGCTCGCCGCTGAAGGTCTACACGGAACGGCAGGCGGGCAAGCTCCAGGCGCTGCTCGGACAGCGCGGCCACCACGACGTCGAGGTGGCGATGGCGATGCGCTACGGTTCGCCCGCGCTGCCGGACGTGCTGGACGAACTGAAGGCGCGCGGCGTCGAACGCATCGTCGTGCTGCCCGCGTACCCGCAATACTCCGGCACGACGACGGCATCGATCTGGGACGCCGTCTTCGACCACTACAAGAAAGTGCGCAACATCCCCGAGCTGCGCCTCGTGAAGCACTATCACGACCACGAAGGCTATATCGATGCGCTGGCCGCGTCCGTGGAGACGTACTGGGAGGCGCACGGCCGCGGCGAGAAGCTGGTGATGAGCTTCCACGGCGTGCCCAGGCGCACCCTGCTGCTGGGCGACCCGTACCACTGCGAATGCCACCGGACGGCCCGCCTGCTGGCGGCGCGCCTGGGCCTGGCGCCGGACCAGTACCTGGTGACGTTCCAGTCGCGCTTCGGCAAGGCCGAGTGGCTGCAGCCGTACACGGCGCCCACCGTGCAGCAGCTGGCGAAGGACGGCGTCAAGCGGATCGACGTCCTGTGCCCCGGTTTTACGAGCGACTGCCTGGAGACGCTGGAAGAGATCAACATGGAAGTCCGCCACGACTTCGAATCGAACGGCGGCCAGGATTATCACTACATCCCCTGCCTGAACGACAATCCGGCCTGGATCGTCGGCATGGCCGAAATCGCGGAGCAGCACCTGATCGGCTGGCCGACGATGCTCACACCCGCGCAACGCGAGGCGCAGCGCAAGGATGCGGATACCGCGCGCGAGCACGCGGTGAAACTGGGCGCGTAGCGACGGCCGCCCGGCGGCGGGATGTTAGAATGCCACGTTTTGCGGCGCCGACCCGAGCTCCGCCAGGCAGATCGCAGCCAGCGCGAGCAGGGTGTAGATGAGCACGGCGCCGCTGATCAGATGCAGTTTCATGATCGTTCCCATCGGGTCGGTTCGGACGAATGTCTTAACAGAACGATAGTAGAACGACCGGCTGTCGATGGTGACTACGAGCAAGTAAATCTTGTAACAAAAGAATACGCACGTCTGCATATTATTTCTGCAATTCCCCTTGAAAATGTAGGCGAATGCCCAATATGGGGCGCTGTGTGACTGCAGTAATCGTCCAACCAATCAGCCAAGTCCTTGATTTCAGGAGTTTTTTCGATGCAAGACCAAGAAAACCAAGAGGTGAGCAATCAGCCGGAAGCCGCCGATGCTGCCGCAGCAGCAGCAGCGCAGGCCGCGCCGGCCAACGAGCCCGGCCTCGAAGAACAGCTGAGCGCCACCGAAGCCAAGCTGGCCGAGATGCACGACGCCTTCATGCGTGCCAAGGCCGAGGCGGACAACGTCCGCCGCCGTGCCCAGGAAGATGTGAGCAAGGCCCACAAGTTCGCCATCGAAAGCTTCGCCGAGGCCATGGTGCCCGTGCGCGACAGCCTCGAGATGGCGCTGAAAGTCGAAGCGCCGACGGTCGAATCGATCAAGGAAGGCGTCGAGATGACCCTGAAGCAGCTCACCGCCGCGTTCGAAAAGAACCGCCTGGTCGAAGTGATGCCGCAGCCGGGCGACAAGCTCGATCCGAACAAGCACCAGGCCGTGGCCGTGGTGCCGTCCGACCAGGAAGCGAACACCGTGGTGACCGTCCTGCAGAAGGGTTACATGATCGCCGACCGCCTGCTGCGTCCGGCCATCGTGACCGCCGCGGCACCGAAATAAATCGCAATAGGGCTGAATAAGCCCGGCGGGCCGTCCCCTTGAAACTAGGCGACATTTCCCAATATTCGACACATTGAAAACTTAGTACTAAAAAGGAAAATATTATGGGCAGAATCATCGGTATCGACCTGGGCACCACCAACTCCTGCGTGGCGATCATGGAAAATGGTCAGCCCAAGGTCATCGAAAACGCGGAAGGCGCCCGTACTACGCCTTCGATCATCGCTTATCAGGAAGATGGCGAGATCCTGGTCGGCGCGCCGGCGAAACGCCAGGCCGTCACCAACCCGAAGAACACCCTGTTCGCGGTCAAGCGCCTGATCGGCCGTAAATTCGACGAGAAAGAAGTCCAGAAGGACATCAGCCTGATGCCGTACTCGATCGTCAAGGCCGACAACGGCGACGCCTGGGTCAGCGTGCGCGACAAGAAACTGGCACCGCCGCAGATCTCGGCCGAAGTGCTGCGCAAGATGAAGAAGACCGCCGAAGACTACCTCGGCGAAGAAGTGACGGAAGCCGTCATCACGGTTCCGGCATACTTCAACGACTCGCAGCGCCAGGCAACCAAGGACGCCGGCCGCATCGCCGGCCTGGACGTCAAGCGCATCATCAACGAGCCGACCGCGGCCGCGCTGGCATTCGGCCTGGACAAGACCGACAAGGGCGACCGCAAGATCGCCGTGTATGACCTCGGCGGCGGTACGTTCGACGTGTCGATCATCGAGATCGCCGATGTGGACGGCGAGAAGCAGTTCGAAGTGCTGTCGACCAACGGCGACACGTTCCTGGGCGGCGAAGACTTCGACCAGCGCATCATCGACTACATCATCGACGAATTCAAGAAGATCAACGGCCTCGACCTGTCCAAGGACCCGATCGCCCTGCAGCGCATCAAGGCATCGGCCGAGCGCGCGAAGATCGAACTGTCGTCGTCGCAGCAGACCGAGATCAACGAGCCGTACATCGCCATGGCGAACGGCGCGCCGGTCCACCTGAACCTGAAGATCACCCGCGCCAAGCTGGAAGCGCTCGTCGAGGAACTGATCGCCAAGACCATCGAACCGTGCCGCATCGCCATCAAGGATGCGGGCGTGAAGGTCTCGGACATCGACGACATCATCCTGGTCGGCGGCATGACCCGTATGCCGAAGGTGCAGGAAAAAGTTAAAGAGTTCTTCGGCAAGGATCCGCGCAAGGACGTGAACCCGGACGAGGCCGTCGCAGTCGGCGCCGCCATCCAGGGCTCCGTGCTGGCCGGCGA
This sequence comes from Massilia sp. PDC64, assembly GCF_900101265.1. Classification (GTDB taxonomy): domain Bacteria; phylum Pseudomonadota; class Gammaproteobacteria; order Burkholderiales; family Burkholderiaceae_D; genus Telluria. The sequence goes on along the minus strand of NZ_FMZS01000009.1, from coordinate 145,304 downwards.
CCGCAAGGACCTGCTGCTGCTGGACGTGACCCCGCTGTCGCTGGGTATCGAAACCCTGGGCGGCGTGATGACCAAGATGATCCAGAAGAACACCACGATCCCGACCAAGTTCTCGCAGGTGTTCTCGACCGCCGACGACAACCAGCCGGCCGTGACCATCAAGGTCTACCAGGGCGAACGCGAAATCGCCGCCGGCAACAAGGCGCTGGGCGAGTTCAACCTGGAAGGCATCCCGCCGGCACCGCGCGGCACGCCGCAGATCGAAGTGACCTTCGACATCGACGCCAACGGCATCCTGCACGTGGGCGCGAAGGACAAGGCCACCGGTAAAGAGAACAAGATCACCATCAAGGCCAACTCGGGTCTGTCGGAAGAAGAGATCCAGAAGATGGTGAAGGACGCCGAGCTGAACGCGGAAGAAGACAAGAAGGTCAAGGAACTGGCCGAGTCGCGCAACCAGGCCGACGCGCTGGTCCACTCGACCCGCAAGTCGCTGACCGAGTACGGCGACAAGCTGGACGCCGGCGAGAAGGAAAAGATCGAAGCCGCGATCACCGACCTGGAAGGTTCGATCAAGTCGGGCGACAAGGCCGAGATCGACGCCAAGGTGGCTGCGCTGTCGACGGCCGCCCAGAAGCTGGGCGAGAAGATGTACGCCGACATGCAGGCCCAGCAGGGCGCCGCGGGCGCACAGGCCGGCGGCCAGCAGCCGGGTGCCGAGTCGGCCAAGCAGGATGACGACGTCGTCGACGCCGACTTCAAGGAAGTCAAGGACGCCAAGTAATGACGTCCTGGCGGGGCGGGCTTGATCCAGGCCGGCCCCGTCGCCGCACTCCGCCGAGCCGAAGCGACCTCATGGTGCCCGGCTCGGTTTTTTTGCATCATCCATCATTCGCGGGACCGATCCGGCCGTTGTTTTTACGGCCGAGTCGCGCAAGCCCGTGATGCTCACTGTATACTCGTATCCTTTTGGGCTGTGCGTTCGCAGGTGTCAGCCTGGTCCGCCACAGTTCTTTTGTAGATAGACAGCAAGGTGCCGACAAATGGCAAAGCGTGATTTTTACGAGATCCTCGGCGTCGCGAAGACTGCTTCGGAAGACGAGATCAAGAAGGCCTATCGCAAGCTTGCGATGAAGTACCATCCGGACCGCAATCCCGACAACAAGGAAGCGGAAGAGAAGTTCAAGGAGGTCAAGGAAGCCTACGAGATGCTGACCAATCCGGAAAAGCGCGAGGCTTACGACCGCTACGGTCACGCTGGCGTCGATCCGAACGGCGGCATGGGCGGCGGTTTCGGTGCCGGCGGCTTCGGCGATGCGTTCGGCGACATCTTCGGCGACATCTTCGGCGGCGGTCGCGGCCGCAGCTCGGGTCCGCAGGTGTACCGCGGCGCCGACCTGCGCTACAACCTGGAAATTTCGCTTGAACAGGCAGCTGCCGGTTTCGACACGACGATCCGCGTGCCGAGCTGGGACAAGTGCGACACCTGCCACGGCAGCGGCGCCAAGCCGGGCACGTCGCCCGTCACCTGCTCGACCTGCCACGGCCACGGCCAGGTGCGCATGCAGCAGGGCTTCTTCTCGATCCAGCAGACCTGCCCGAAGTGCCACGGCAGCGGCAAGATCATCCCGGAACCGTGCGCGGCCTGCGGCGGCGCCGGACGCATCAAGCGCAACAAGACGCTGGAAGTCAAGATCCCGGCGGGTATCGACAGCGGCATGCGCATCCGCTCGACCGGCAACGGCGAGCCGGGCACGAACGGCGGGCCGCCGGGTGACCTGTACGTCGAGATCCACATCAAGCCGCACCCCGTGTTCCAGCGCGAAGGCGACGACCTGCATTGCGAAATGCCGATCTCGTTCAGCAAGGCTGCACTGGGCGGCGAGATCGAAGTGCCGACCCTGGGCGGCAAGGTCTCGTTCACGATTCCCGAAGGCACCCAGACGGGCAAGACCTTCCGCCTCAAGGGCAAGGGCATCAAGGGCGTGCGCTCGGGTTACTCCGGCGACCTGTTCTGCCACGTCGTGGTCGAGACGCCCGTCAAGCTTACCGAGAAGCAGAAGGACCTGCTGCGCGAATTCGACCGCCTGACGAACGAAGGCGGCGCGAAGCATAGCCCGCAAAGCAAGGGCTGGATGGACAAGGTGAAGGACTTCTTCGAGTAAGATAGCGGATGGACCGCCGGGAGCGCGAGCCCCGGCGGTTTTTTTTGACCAGAATGTGGTCGATTAAACAAGTTTTGTAACAAGGTAAAAAGCCATGGCAAAGACCCCGACCGGCCTCACCGCCGCAGACCTCTTCGAACGCAACCGCCAATGGGCGGCGTCGATGATCCAGGAAGACCCCGACTTCTTCAAGGACCTGGCCTCCCAACAATCCCCGGAATACCTGTGGATCGGCTGCTCCGACAGCCGCGTGCCCGCGAATGAACTCGTCGGCATGGCGCCGGGCGAACTGTTCGTCCACCGCAACATCGCCAACGTCGTCTCGCACTCCGACCTGAACTGCCTGACCGTGCTGCAGTTCGCCGTCGACGTGCTGAAGGTCAAGCACATCATCCTGTGCGGCCACTACGGCTGCTCGGGCGTGGGCGCGGCGCTGAACAACACCCGCGTCGGCCTGGCCGACAACTGGCTCGGCCACGTGCGCGACGTGCGCGACAAGCACGGCAAATACCTCGGCAACGTGGCCGGCCTCGCCGCCACCAACCGCCTCGTGGAACTGAACGTGGCCGAGCAGGTCATCAACGTGGCCCAGACGACCGTCGTGCGCGACGCGTGGGAACGCGGCCAGGACCTGACCATCCACAGCTGGGTCTACGGCGTGCACGACGGCCTGCTGCGCGATCTCGGCATCACCGTCAGCAGCTACGATGAGATCCAGCCGAAGCTGGACAAGATCCTGCAGGGCTATCTCAAGTGACACAGCCCGGTGGCGAGCTCGACCAACTGCGCGCCATTGTGCGCCAGTTCGTCGAGGAGCGTGACTGGGACCAGTTCCACACGCCGAAGAACCTCGCGGCCGCGCTGACGGTGGAGGCGGCCGAGCTGCTGGAGCACTTCCAGTGGCTGCAGCACGGCCGCGCCGACGAGCTGGGCGCCGACAAGCTCGTCGAGGTGCGCCACGAGATGGCCGACGTGCTCGTCTATCTCGTGCGCCTGGCCGACAAGCTCGACGTCGACCTGCTCGCCGCCGTGCAGGAAAAGATGGTGCTCAACCGGGCGAAATACCCCGCCGATCAGGTGCGGGGCGACGCACGCAAATATTACGAGTACAAGCGGTAGGGGGAAGGCTCCACCCGGCCGCCGGTCAAGCCATCGCGATACGCGCGGTACCCTTGGACGCGTGGACGGCGAAGCCGTCCGCCCTGCGCCCCGACGTGGCGGCGCGGCCCTCATCTGCCAGTCGGAACGTGCTGACCATCTGCTCCAGCTGACCCGACTGCACCTGCAGCGACTGCGCCGCCGCGGCCGCTTCTTCGACCAGCGCGGCATTCTGCTGGGTGACGGCATCCATTTCGCTCACAGCCTGGTTGATCTGCTCGATGCCGGCTTCCTGCTCCAGGCTGGCCGCGGTGATCTCGGCCATGATGTCGGTCACGCGGCGCACGCTGCCGACGACGTCTTCCATCGTCGCGCCCGCTTCGTGGACGAGGCGGCTGCCTTCGTTGACCTTGCTGACCGAATCGCCGATCAGCGTCTTGATTTCCTTGGCCGCGCCGGCCGAACGCTGCGCCAGGTTGCGCACTTCCGACGCGACGACGGCGAAGCCGCGGCCCTGCTCGCCGGCCCGGGCCGCTTCCACCGCGGCGTTCAGCGCCAGGATATTGGTCTGGAACGCGATGCCGTCGATGACGCCGATGATGTCCACGATGCGGTTGGCGGATTCGTTGATCGATCCCATGGTCGTGACGACGTCGGCGACGACAACCCCGCCGCGTACCGCGATTTCGGATGCCGACTGCGCCAGCACGTTCGCCTGGCGCGCATTTTCCGCGTTCTGCTTGACGGTCGACGTCAGCTCTTCCATCGACGACGCCGTCTCTTCCAGCGCGCTGGCCTGTTGCTCGGTGCGGCTCGACAGGTCGAGGTTGCCCGTTGCGATTTCGTCGGTGGCGGTGGACAGCGTCCTGGTGCCGTCGCGCACCTGATGCACGATGGAACGCAGCGACTCGTTCATCGCTTTCAACGCGGCCAGCAGCTCGCCCGTTTCATCCTTCGCGTCGACCTCGATACGGCTCGTCAAGTCGCCGGCGGCGACGGTCTTGGCGATGGCCACGGCTTGACGCATCGGGTGCGTGATCGAGCGCGTGAACAGCCAGCCGACGGCCACTGCGAGGACGGCGGCTAGGCCCGCCACGCCCCACAGCAGCAGGCTCGCCTGCCGATAGCGGGCCAGGCCTTCCGCCTGGTCTTCATCATTGCGGGCGGTCTGGTAATCGACCATATCGCTGATGGTTTTTTGCCAGGCTGCCACGGCGGGTACGACCTTCGTCTTCAATTGCGCGAACGCTTCCTCGTTCTTGTTTTCCTTGCCGAGTTGGGTAGCCGTCGCGATCAGGGGCACGGCCGTCGCGCGGGCGTCGGCGATCTTTTGCAGGATCTCCTTACCCTGCGGTCGCTTGACGAGGCCTTCCAGGATCTGATGCGCACGGTCGTAGTCTTTCCACGCGGCGTCGAGACTGGCCGCTTCGCGTGCGATGCCGGCGTCGTCCTGGGCCAGGATGACGTCGCGGATGCCCACCGAAATGCGGCGCTGCGCGTCGCGCATGCTGTTGGCGGCGCTGAGCCGGGCATTGTTTTCGTCGACGATCCGGCGCATCAGCGTGTTGAGCGACCCCATATTGGTCAGTCCGGTCGCGGCGACGAGCGCCAGCAGCGCCACCATCAGGCCGAAGCCCAGGCCGAGACGCTGGCCGATTTTCAAGTTGTTCAGCTTCATTGATTCTTTCTATTTTTGAGAAGGCACACAACCGAGAGCAGGTGATCAGCGGGTGTGATTTGGAGGAAAGCACTGTGGCGCAAAAAATTGCTCAGCGGTATTACGGGGCGCCGGCTCTTGCCGGGCTCATGCGTTTCACAGCAGGAGGAGTGATCCAACATTTGTAGCGATTTTAGTAGGACTAGTCCTACAAAACAATTGAATAATTTCTTTGTGGAAATAGAACAACAATAAAGAAAAGCGAAACTACAGTTTGTTAAGGTAAAAATCGATCAGACCATCCACGTCGTCGGTGCCAAGGATGGTCAGCAGATGCTTTAGTTCCTGACAAAAGCAGCGGCGTGCCCGGGCGTGCTCGTCGTCGGAAGCTTCCAATGTTTGCCGGATCTGCTGCATGACCCAGAACCGCGTGGGATGGGCGCCGATGCCGTCGAGCAGGCGTCGCCCCAGGCGATCCAGTTCGGCCAGAAGGCGGGACCGTTCGGGCGCATCGACCGGAAGACCGGCAAGTTTCGGTCCCGCATGCCAGGCACGCAGGGCATCCAGCATGCGGGGCACGACGAACAGGGGCGCGTCGGTGATCCGCTCGGGCGGTCCGGACGGCATCTAGATCCCGCCCAGGCAGATGTACTTGATGACGAGATAGTCGTCCATGCCGTACTTCGACCCTTCGCGCCCCAGGCCGGATTGCTTCACGCCGCCGAACGGCGCGACCTCGTTCGAGATCAGTCCCGTGTTCACGCCCACCATGCCCGTCTCGATCTGCTCGGCCACGCGCCACACGCGGCCGATGTCGCGCGCGTAGAAGTACGACGCCAGCCCGTATTCCGTCGCGTTGGCGAGCGCGATCACTTCCTCTTCGGTCTTGAACCGGAACAGCGGCGCCACGGGACCGAACGTTTCCTCGTCCGAGATCAGCATCTGCGGCGTGACGTCGGCCAGCACGGTCGGCTCGAAGAACGTGTGGCCCAGCGGATGGCGCTTGCCGCCCAGCAGCAGGCGGGCGCCTTTGCCGAGTGCATCGGCAATGTGATGTTCGACCTTCTGGACAGCTTTTTCTTCGATCAGCGGACCCTGGTTCACGCCCGGCTCCATGCCGTTACCGACCTTCAGTGTCGCGACGGCGGCCGTCAGCTTTTGCGCGAACGCCTCATACACGCCATCCTGCACGTAGATGCGGTTGGCGCACACGCAGGTCTGTCCCATGTTGCGGTATTTCGAAGCCATGGCGCCTTCGACGGCCGCATCGAGGTCGGCATCGTCGAATACGATGAACGACGCGTTGCCGCCCAGTTCCAGCGATAATTTCTTGACGGTCGGGGCGCATTGTTCCATCAGCAGGCGGCCGACCTGCGTGGACCCCGTGAAACTGAGCTTGCGCACGATGGGGTTCGCGCACATCTCCGCACCGATCGCTTTGGAGTCGCCGATCACGATGGAAAACACGCCCTTCGGCACGCCGGCACGCTCCGCCAGCACGGCCAGCGCGAGGGCGGAATACGGTGTCAGCTCGGCCGGTTTCAGCACGATGGGACAGCCCGCCGCGAGCGCCGGCCCGACCTTCCGGGTGATCATCGCGGCCGGGAAATTCCACGGCGTAATCGCGGCGCACACGCCGATCGGTTCCTTCGTGACGACGATGCGGCGATCGCGCGCGGGCGATTCCAGTACGTCGCCTTCGATGCGCTTGGCCTGCTCGCCGAACCATTCGATGAACGACGCGGCGTAGGCGATTTCTCCCTTCGATTCGGCCAGCGGCTTGCCTTGTTCGGCCGTCATGATGGCGGCCAGGTCGTCCGCGTTGTCCAGCATGAGGTCGTTCCACTTGCGCAGGATGAGGGCGCGTTCGCGCGCCGTCTTCCTGCGCCACGCGGGCCAGGCGGCCTGGGCCGCTTCGATGGCCCGCCGGGTTTCCTGTGCGCCCATGTGCGGCACGGTGCCGAGCGTTTCTCCGGTGGCGGGGTTGATCACGGGGACGGTCTTGCCGTCGTCGGCGTCGCACCAGGCGCCGTCGATGTACGCGTGCTGGCGCAGCAGGGAAGGATCATTGAGGTTCAGCATAAGTTCCTCGTCATGTCATTCAGGCCGGCAAACGATAGCACGATGCCCGGGAACAGCCCGTTTGTGTTGGCATCGTTCGTCAGTTGACGTTAAGCTTTTGCTACGGGTTACAACAGCGAACCCGCTCGACTAGCAGATCCCAGGAAGCGTTTGCATTGGGAACGCGGTTTCCTTGATCTGAAACAACGGCCACTCGCATTCGGACCACTTTGTACGTATGATGGTTCCTGTGCGCTCACTACAAGGTAGAGACCATGCGCCCGATCGTTTTCGTCCCCGCTTGCACCCGCGATTTCGGTGAACACCCTTACCACGCGGCCCAGCACAAGTATGTCGACGCCGTCGTCCTCGGTGCCGACTGCGCCCCGCTGATCCTGCCGTCGCTGGGGGAGGCGCTCGACCTGGAAACGATGCTCGCCCTGTGCGACGGGATCATGCTGACGGGCTCCGCGTCGAACGTTCATCCCAGCTATTACTCCGAAGAAGTGCTCGATCCGTCGCTGCCGCAGGACCCGGCGCGCGACCAGACCACGTTGCCGCTGATCCGCGCGGCCGTGAAACGCGGCATTCCGATCATCGCGATCTGCCGCGGTTTCCAGGAAATGAACGTGGCGCTGGGCGGCAGCCTGCACCAGGCCGTGCAGTCGGTGCCGGGCCACTTCGACCACCGCGAAAATCCGGAACTGGGCATGGACGAGCAGTACGGCGACGCCCACAAGGTGCAGCTCGTCGAAGGCGGCATGCTGCATCAGATCATCGGCTTGCCGGAAATCCCCGTGAATTCCCTCCATGGCCAGGGCGTGAACGAACTGGCGCCGGGCCTCGTCGTCGAGGCGACGGCGGAGGATGGGCTCGTGGAAGCGTTCTCCGTAGGCGGCGCGCCCGGCTTCACCCTGGCCGTGCAATGGCACCCCGAATGGCGCATCGTCCACAATCCCCATTCGATGAAGATGTTCGGCGCGTTCGGCGCCGCCTGCCGCGCCTACAGATCAACCAAACGGACACCATCATGACCCCCGACGCGAAATGGGCGGTCACGCCCGTCCCATAGCTTCCCTGATCCCTGCTCGACATCCACGCAGCCCGCGGGCGGCGCGCTTGCGCTCGCGTGCATTCCATTAACGGACAGAGAGAACATCATGGCTATCCGCGACAACTTTACGTACAACGACATGGACGAGTGGCTCAACGGCAAACGAGTCACCGAAATCGAATGCCTCGTGCCCGACCTGACGGGGGTCGCGCGTGGAAAAATCCTCCCGCGCGTGAAATTCACCGAGGACCGCGGCATGCGCCTGCCGGAAATCGTGCTGGGCATGACCGTGACGGGCAATTCGCCGTCCGACGACGACGCCTTCGACCGCGCGATCTCGACGACGGACCGCGACATGATCCTGAAGGCCGACCCCGGCACGATCACGATGGTGCCGTGGGCCGTCGACCCGACGGCGCAGGTGATCCACGACTGCTATTTCTCCGACGGAAAACTGGTCGACTTCGCGCCGCGCAGCGTGCTGCGCCGCGTGCTGAAGCTGTACGAGAAAAAGGGGTGGAAACCGCTCGTCGCGCCGGAGCTGGAGTTTTATCTGACGGCGAAGAACATCGACCCCGACCTGCCGCTGGCCGCCCCGATCGGCCGCAGCGGACGCTCCGAGACGAGCCGCCAGGTCTACAGCATCGACGCCGTCAACGAATTCGACCCGCTGTTCGAGGACATCTACGATTACTGCGACATGATGGGCCTCGACGTCGACACCCTGATCCACGAGATCGGCGCGGGCCAGATGGAGATCAATTTCCAGCATGGCGAACCGCTGGGCCTCGCGGACAAGGTCTTCTACTTCAAGCGCACCCTGCGCGAAGCGGCGCTGAAACACGACATGTACGCCACCTTCATGGCCAAGCCGATGGCTGGCGAGCCCGGCTCGGCGATGCACGTGCACCAGAGCGTCGTCGACGCGGAGTCCGGCCGCAACATCTTCAGCAATACCGACGGATCGCCGTCCGACCTGTTCCGCCATTACATCGGCGGCCTGCAGAAATACATGCCGTCCGCGATGGCGATCGTCGCGCCGTACGTGAACTCGTACCGCCGCATCGTGCGCCACACGGCCGCCCCCATCAACCTGCAATGGGGCGTGGACAACCGCACCGTGGGCTTCCGCGTGCCCGTGTCCGGCTCGCAGGACCGGCGCGTGGAAAACCGGGTGATCGGCGCCGATGCGAACCCGTATCTTGCGCTGGCCGTCACGCTGGCCTGCGGCTACCTCGGCATCCAGGAACAGCTGGAGCCGACGCCGATGGTCGAAGGCAGCGCCTACAAGATGAAGGTCGAGCTGCCGCAAGGCCTGTCCGAAGCGCTGACCCTGCTGCGCGGCGAGGACCGCCTGCGCGACATCCTCGGCGAACGCTTCATCGACGTCTATTCGGCGGTCAAGGAACTGGAGCACCAGGAATTTATGACGGTCATTAGCCCGTGGGAACGGGAGCACCTTCTTCTGCACGTATGACCATGCGACGACGACGACAAGGAGATCATCATGACTTTCGACAGCATGGCATTCGAGGCAGGCCTGCGCGTGCCGGTCCGGGACGAATCCGACACGGGCCATGACACCCGCACCTTGCAACAGCTCGACAGCGCCCACTTCCTGCACCCGTTCACCGACCACGGCGCCCTGAGCACGAAGGGCGCGCGCGTGATGGTGCGCGGCGACGGCATTTATCTATGGGATTCCGACGGGCATAAAATCATCGACGGCATGTCCGGCCTGTGGTGCGTGAACGTGGGCTATGGCCGCACGTCCATCACGCAAGCCGTCGCGCGGCAGATGGACGTCCTGCCGTTCTACAACAGCTTCTTCAACACGACGAACGTGCCGGCCGTGAAGCTGGCGGAAAAGCTGGCGGGCCTGGCACCGCCCGGCTTCGAGCACGTGTTCTTCACGAGCTCCGGCTCGGAAGCGAACGACACGGCGCTGCGCATGGTGTGGCGCTACTGGCAGTTGATGGGCCAGCCGGAGCGGCAGATCGTCATCAGCCGGCGCAACGCCTATCACGGCAGCACGATCGCCGGGGCGTCGCTGGGCGGCATGGCCGCGATGCATGCCCAGGGCGCACTGCCGATCCCGCACATCCACCACATCGAGCAACCGCATTTCGGCGAGCACGGCCATGGCCTGTCCGAAGCGGAATTCGGCCTGCTGGCCGCCGACTGGCTCGAACAGAAGATCCTGGAACTGGGGCCGGACAAGGTTGCCGCGTTCATCGGCGAACCGGTGCAGGGCGCGGGCGGTGTCGTCATCCCGCCGCAGACGTACTGGCCGCAAATCCAGCGCATCTGCGACACCTACGGCATCCTGCTCGTCTCGGACGAAGTCATCTGCGGCTTCGGCCGGCTCGGCACGTGGTTTGGCTGCGAACGCATGGGCACGCGGCCGGATCTGATCCCGTTCGCGAAGGGCGTGACGTCCGGCTATGTGCCGCTGGGCGGGGTGCTCGTCGGGGAGCGGGTGGCGCGCGCGCTGATCGAGCGCGGCGGCGACTTCAACCACGGTTTCACCTATTCCGGCCACCCCGTTGCCTGCGCGGCGGCGCTGGAGAACCTGCGCATCATCGAGGAGGAGAAACTGGTCGACCGCGTGGCGCGCGAGACGGGGCCGCATCTGAAAGCCGCGTTTTCCCGCCTCGCGGAACATCCGCTCGTGGGGCACGCGGAAAGCATCGGCATGACGGCCGGCCTGAACCTCGTGCGGCGCAAGGGCGCGACCGTGCACGACTGCGAACCGTTCGCACGCGACCTGGCGGTGGGGATGGTGTGCCGGCAGCACATGTTCGACAACGGCGTCATCATGCGCGCCGTCGGGGACCGGATGATCGTGGCGCCACCGCTCGTGATGACCTGTGCGCAGATCGACGAGATGGTGGCGCGGATCCGGGAGTGCCTCGACCTGACGCTGGCGGACGTCGCCGGCCGAGGGTGGATGGACTGACTTACGCGCTGACGGCCGTCTTGTGCGGCTCGTGCCGGTTCTTGAGCACCTGGGGCGCCAGGGACCCGATGAACATGCCGGCGAACGCCGCCAGCAGGCCCGCCAGCTGACCCGGGAAGGCTTCGCCCAGCGACGAGACCTGCGGGAAGAACACGATCCACGTGGCGATGCCGGCGACCAGGGACAGGATCGCGCCCTGCGTCGTCGCGCGCTTCCAGTACAGGCCCGTGACGAGCGGGACGAAGGCGCCGACGAGCGTCACCTGGTACGCGGACGACACGAGGTCGTAGATCGACGTGCCCTTCATCGCGATGGCGTACGCGAGCACGAGCGAGGCGAACACGACGATGGTGACGCGCATCGCGAGCAGTTGCTGGCGGTCGTTCATGCCCGGGCGCAGGTTTTTCAGGATGTTTTCGGTAAAACTCGTCGACGGGGCCAGCAGGGTGGCGGACGACGTGCTCTTGATGGCGGACAGCAGGGCGCCGAAGAACAGGATCTGCATGATCAGCGGCATCTTCGTCATCACGAACGTGGGCAGCACGCGCTGGTAATCGCTCTTGGCCAGTTCCAGTGCATCATTGCCCATCACGATGACGGCACACGCGACGACGAACATCGGCACGAACGCGAACAGGATGTAGCTGGCGCCGCCGATCACGGCGCCGGCGCGGGCCGTCGGCGCGTTCTTGGCCGACATCACGCGCTGGTACACGTCCTGCTGCGGAATCGAGCCCAGCATCATTGTCACGGCCGAGCCGACGAAGAAGGCGATGTCCGTGAACTTCGGCTCCGGCAGGAAGTGCCACAGGTTCGCGTTATTGGCCATGTCGATGACGGCACCGGTGCCGCCGGCCAGCTTTGCCGAGAACACGGCGATGATGGACAGGCCGACCACGAGCACGATCATCTGGATGAAGTCGGTGATCGCGACGGCCAGGAAGCCGCCGATGACGACGTAGATCAGCACGGCGAGCGTGCCGACGATCATGCCGGCCGTCTCCGACATCGCGCCGCCCGTCAGCACGGAAAACACGAGGCCCAGTGCCGTGATCTGCGCCGCGACCCAGCCGAGGTAGGACAGGATGATCGCGGCCGAGCAGAACACCTCGATACCCTTGCCGTAGCGGGCGCGGTAGTAGTCGCCGATGGTGAGCAGGTTCAGTTTATAGAGGCGGGCGGCGAAGAACAGGCCGACGAGGATCAGGCAGGTGCCGGCGCCGAACGGGTCTTCCACCAGCGCGCCCAGGCCGCCCTGCACGAACTTCGCCGGGATGCCCATCACGGTCTCGGCGCCGAACCAGGTGGCGAACGTCGTCGTGATGACCATGATCAGCGGCAGGCTGCGGCCGGCGACGGCGAAGTCGGACGTGTCCTTGATCCGCGTGCCGGCCCAGACGCCCAGGCCGAGCGTGCCGAGCAGGTAGAGCACGACGGATGAAATCAGGATGGTATTCATATCAGTAAAGTGCTCCCGGCGACGGCGGAAATAGGAAATGCGGGTGGGAAAAATTCGCGATTATAGCGGCAGAAATCGGCATTTGGATCGATTTTGTTTGCTAGTATCGGCCTGACAACAAGTTGTAATCTGCACGGAGACATTATGACCACGCAAAGCTGGCATGAACGATCCAAAACGGTGCACATCGACGGCCGCGCCGTCATCGGAGGGCGGCGGATCGGCGCCATCTCCGGCGCCCGCTTCGACAATATCTCTCCCATCGATGGCCGCAAGCTGGGCGAGGTCGCGCGCTGCGACGCGGCCGACGTCGACGCCGCTGTCGCCAGCGCCCGCGCCGCGTTCGAGGATGGCCGCTGGGCCGGCAAGGCCCCGGCCGAGCGCAAGCGCATCCTGATCCGCTTTGCCGACCTGATGCTCGCGCACGAAGACGAACTGGCCCTGCTGGAAACCCTCGACATGGGCAAGCCCATCCGCTACAGCAAGAGCGTGGACGTGCGGCTCGCGCAGAACTGCATCCGCTGGTACGGCGAAGCCATCGACAAGATCTACGACCAGGTCGCACCGAGCCCGCAGGACAGCCTGGCGCTGATCACGCGCGAACCGGTCGGCGTCGTCGCCGCGATCATCCCGTGGAATTATCCGATGCTGATGGCCGCGTGGAAGATCGGCCCGGCGCTGGCGGCCGGCAACAGCGTCGTTCTGAAACCGTCGGAAAAGGCGCCGTTGACGTCGCTGCGACTGGCCGAGCTGGCGCTGGAGGCGGGTGTGCCGGAAGGCGTGTTCAACGTGCTGCCCGGCTACGGCGACGAAGCGGGCAAGGCGCTCGCGCTGCACATGGACGTCGACTGCATCGGTTTTACGGGGTCCACGCGCGTCGGCAAGCAGATCCTGCAGATGGCGGGGCAGTCGAACCTGAAGCGCGCGTGGACGGAACTGGGCGGCAAGTCCGCCAACATCGTGTGCGCGGACTGTCCCGACCTCGATGCGGCCGTCGCGGGCGCCATCGGTTCCATCTATTTCAACCAGGGAGAAAGCTGCAACGCGCCGTCTCGGCTGTTCGTCGAGGAGTCGATCAGGGAAAGCTTCCTCGACAAGGCACTCGCGATGATCCCGCAGTACGCGCCCGGCGACCCGCTCGACGAGTCCACGGTGATGGGCGCGATCGTCGATGCGATCCAGATGAAGACGGTGCTGGGTTATATCGAGGACGGCAAGGCGGCCGGCGCGCGCCTGCTCGCGGGCGGCAACGCGGCGCGCGCGGAGACGGGCGGCCTGTACATCGAACCGACGCTGTTCGACGGTGTGGACCACACGATGCGCATCGCGCGCGAGGAAATCTTCGGGCCCGTGCTGTCCGTGCTGTCGTTCACGGACCTGGACGAGGCGGTGCGCCAGGCGAATGCGACGCCGTACGGCCTCGCGGCCGCCGTGTGGACGGCCGACATGAGCAAGGCAATCCGGACGTCACGCAAGCTGCGCGCGGGCACCGTGCATGTGAACCAGTACGACAACGACGACATCACGGTGCCGTTCGGCGGCTATAAACAGTCGGGCAACGGCAGGGACAAGTCCCTGCATGCGTTCGACAAGTACACGGAGCTCAAGACGACGTGGATCCAGATCTGACCGGCCGTCAGATCGCCATCTCGCGCAACACCTTCGACGCCTCCCGGCTCGCCGTCAGCACCGCGCCGTCGCGCATCGTGATCTCGAGCTGCGACTGGTCGTCCGCGCGCATGGAGTCCACGAAGTCGAGGTTCACGAGCGCCGAGCGGTGGATGCGGATGAAACGGCCCGGGTCCAGCTGGGCTTCCAGCTCCGAAATCCCGATGCGCACGAGGAAGGTGTGGCCGCGCGCGGCGATCGCCGTGTATTTCGCATCCGCCTTCAGGTAGGCGATCTCGTTCACGGACAGCGGGAAGATGCGGCCGCGGTCGCGCACGAGGATGCGCTCGATGCGGGTCGGCACCCGATCGACGGCCAGCGTGAGTGCGGCGCCGATGTCTTCGCGCGCGGGGACGGACGATCCCGGCGTCTCCAGCAGCCGTGCGACGGCCGCGTCGAAGCGGGCGCGCGTAAAGGGTTTCAGCAGGTAGTCGACGGCGTTCAGTTCGAACGCGGTCACGGCGTACTGGTCGTACGCGGTCGTGAACACGATGTCCGGCACGACGGTCAGGCGGCGCAGCACGTCCAGGCCCGTCATCTCGGGCATCTGGATATCCATGAAGACGATGTCGGGGCGGATGCGGTCGATCTGCGCGAGCGCGCTGGCGCCGTCCGCCGCTTCGCCCACGAGGCGCAGGCCGGCGTGCGCGTAGATGAAGTCGCGCAGGACGTCGCGCGCGAGCGGTTCGTCTTCCGCGATGAAGACGGTACGGGCATTCATGCAAAGTCCTTGTCGTTGGCGGCGAGGGGGATGGCCATCGTGACGACGAAGCCGGCGCCCGGGGCCGTCTCGATGGCGAGGCCCTCGTCGGTGCCGTATTCCAGCTGCAGGCGGCGCTCGACGGTGCGCAGACCCAGGCCGTTCGACGCGCGCACGCGGCCGAGGTCGGCGCCGGGACCGTCGTCGCCGACGGACAGCACGAGCCTGCCCGTGCGCGCGTCGAGGCGCGTCCGGATCAGCAGGCGGCCCGGCCGGCTGTGCGGATTGAAGGCGTGCTTGATGCTGTTCTCGACGAGCGGCTGCAGCGACAGCGCGGGCAGCAGGTGGCCGGAGGCGGCGTCATCGAGTTCCCAGTCGACGTGCAGGCGCGAGCCGAGGCGCAGGCTTTCCAGTTCCAGGTAATCGCGCACGAAGCGCAGCTCGTCGTCCAGCGTGACGCGGTCGTTGCCCGTCTTTTCCGTGTCCAGCACGTAGCGCAACATGTCGGAGAACTGGAACAGCGCGGTCTCGGCGGCGTTCGGGTCCTTGCGGGTGAGGGCGATGATCGAGTGCAGCGTGTTGAACAGGAAGTGCGGATTGAGCTTGCTGCGCAACGCGTTCAGCTCCGTCGCGACGAGCAGCGCGTGCGCCTGCTGCATGGCGACTTCCTGCCGGCGGCGGGCGTCGTTGGCGCGGATCATGTGGAACGTGGTCGCGATGACGCCATAGCCCATCATCGAATACAGAACGGGCCACACGTAGTATGACAGCGGTTGCGTGAAGCCGAAGATCAGTCCCGGCAGGGCGTACGACAGAATGGCGTAGGCCGGCGCGCCCACGCCGTGGATCAGGCAGCGCAGCGCGAACGGCGCATGCCGGCGCTCCATCCACCCGCTGAGCGGCCAGTGCAGGGCCAGCACGACGGCCTGCGGCACGATCCACAGCATCGGCACGAGGCCGCGCCAGTCGTAGCCGCGCTGGTTCGGGTCGGCGAGTTGCAGCACGACTGCGAGCAGCAGCATGTACGCGAGCCAGCCGCAGGCGTAGTTGCGCCACATGCGGGTGGTCGTCGGCTTCGTCGTGGTCGTCGTCAGCTGTTCCATTCAGAAAGTATGACGCAGGACGGTGGCGGGCGGAACGGCTTTGACGCGAAGTGCGGTAACGGGGCAACGAATTGCGGAAATCGAGGGAGCCAACCCGCGCGCGGCGTAAAGATCGCCGATGCTATATTGGCCCGCATCGAGTCAAGCGAGAGAGTGATGGATTCCGAAGCGCATAATCCGATGCGCGATTTTCTGCGCGAACACAATATCCACGAAGTCGAGTGCGTCATCGCCGACATGACGGGCATTGCCCGCGGCAAGATCCTTCCGAAAGACCTGTTCCTGGCGGGCGAGCACATGCGGCTGCCGAAAAGCGTGCTGCTGAACACGGTCCACGGCGAACAGCCGAACAACACGCCCTACGTCGGCTCCATCGATCCCGACATGGTCTGCGTGCCCGACCCGGCCACGATCCGCGTCGTGCCGTGGGCAACGGAGCGCGTCGCGCTCGTCATCCACGATTGCACGAACTTCGACGGCTCCCTGGTCGACCTGGCCCCGCGCTCCGTGCTGCGCCGCGTGCTGGGCATGTACGCCGAGCGGGGCTGGCGGCCCGTCGTGGCGCCGGAAATGGAGTTTTATCTCGTCGCGCGCACGACCAATCCGCACGAGCCCCTGAGCCCGCCGACGGGCCGCAGCGGCTTCACGGAGCAGGGCCGGCAGTCGTATTCGATCGATGCCGTCAACGATTTCGATCCCTTCTTCCTGGAATTGTCGGCGTTCTGCAAGCAGCACGAGCTCGGTGTCGAGACGCTGATCCACGAGGCCGGCGCGGGCCAGATGGAAATCAATTTTACGCATGGGGATGCGCTGGAACTGGCCGACCGCGTGTTCCTGTTCAAGCGGGCCGTACGCGAGACGGCGCTGCGCCACGGCATCTTTGCCACGTTCATGGCCAAGCCGATGGAGACGGAGCCGGGCAGCGCCATGCACGTGCACCAGAGCATTGTCGACCTGAACGGCCGCAACATCTTTTCCAACGACGACGGGTCGGAGAGCGCGCTGTTCCGCCACTTCATCGGCGGCCTGGAAAAATACGTGCCGCCGGCGACGCTCCTGTTCGCGCCCCACGTGAATTCCTACCGGCGCCTGTCGCGCTTCCAGTCGGCGCCCATGAACGTGCACTGGGGCTACGACAACCGCACGTGCGGCATCCGCATCCCGAACTCGGGCCCGGCCAGCCGCCGCGTGGAAAACCGTGTGCCGGGCGTGGACGTGAACCCGTATCTCGCGATGGCCGCGACGCTGGCCTGCGGCTTCCTCGGCATGGTCGAGGGACTGGAGCCGTCGGC
Source organism: Massilia sp. PDC64 (assembly GCF_900101265.1). Lineage (GTDB taxonomy): Bacteria > Pseudomonadota > Gammaproteobacteria > Burkholderiales > Burkholderiaceae_D > Telluria. The sequence continues at coordinate 128,088 of NZ_FMZS01000009.1, read as the reverse complement.
ACCCACGCCCGAAAGCGCGGAGCACATCCACGGCGACCTGCCGCGCAATCTCGAGGATGCGATCCTGCAGCTGCGCGGGTGCCCGGCGCTGGCCGACATGCTGGGGCCCCTGTTCGTGCAGGCGTTCTGCGAAGTGAAGGAACTGGAGTTCGCGACGTTTTCGCGCGTGATCAGTTCGTGGGAGCGGGAGCACCTGATGCTCCTCGTCTGATCATATGCAGGGCAGCGTGATGGTCAGGCGCGTATGTCCGTCGCCCGTCTCCATGGTGGCGTCGCCGCCTTGCACCTCGGCCATCAGGCGGATCGAATACGTGCCGAGACCGATGCCGTCCTGCTTGCCGGCCGTCGCGTACTTGTCGAAGAAACGGCCGCGCATGGTCAGCGGGACCTCGCCCTCGTTGTCGATCACGACGTGCAGGCAACCGGGGCCCGGCGCCACGTCGACCTTGATCGTGCCGCCCGGCGGCGCCGCCTCGGCCGCGTTCTTGAAGGCGTTCGAGAACAGCGAATAGCACAGCAGCGATTCGCCCAGGCAGACGGTGTCGCCCGGCGCCGCGAAGCGGATCGCGATGCGGCGGTCCGCGAACGCGAGTTCCGTCTGCTGCGCGACGCGCGACAGCAGGGCGCTCAGGTCGAACGGCTGCAGCGCGGGCTGGTACTCGCCCTTTTCCATTTTATGGATGTCGAGCGTGCGGTTGATCATGTCGAGCGCGTGGTTGGCGGCCATCTCGATCATGTGTGCGTGCTCGCGCTGCGGATCCGGCAGGTCGCTCGCGAGCAACGCCTGGCTCGCGTGCAGGGTGACGGCGATGGGGCTCTTGAGGTCGTGGCGCGTCATGCGCTCCACGTCTTCGCGCAGGTGCGCGTTCTCGATCAGCAGTTCGTTCTGGCGCTTCAGGTCGCCCATCGCCGTGGCCAGGGCCAAATGGGTCGCGATGCGCGCCTTGAGGATCGTCGGGTCGGCCGGCTTCGACACGTAGTCGACCGCGCCCAGGCGCAGGCCGCCCACGATGTCGTCGACGGCGTCCTTCGCGGACAGGAAGATGATCGGGATGTGCGCCGTCCGCGGGTCCGATTTCAAATGACGGCACGTCTCGAAGCCGTCCATCACGGGCATCATGATGTCGAGCAGGATGATGTCGATGGGGAAGGCGCTCGCGATCTCCAGCGCCTTGCGGCCGCTGATCGCCACCTTGATCGCGTACTCGTCCTTCAGCGCGCCGGCCAGCACCTCGATGTTGGTCGGGACGTCGTCCACGATCAGCACCGTGCAGCGTTTCAGGCGCTCGGCCAGCGGCGCCTGCAGGCCGATGACGTCGGCTTGCAGCGACGTCGGCTTCAGCACGGGCGGCGGCGCCGTCTCGGTCCGGGGTTCGGGCGCAGGCGCCGGCGGCGCGGCGGCGCCCGCACTCTCCTGCACCGTGCCGATCATCGCCATGAACTTGCTGGCGAAGCTGTGCACGGTGAACGGCTTGATCATGTAGGCGTTGACGCCGGCCTGCAGCGCGCTGCGCACGGAGGCCGGATTCGCCTCGGCCGTCAGCATCATGAATGGCGTCTTCGCATAGCGCGCGTCGTGGCGCATCCAGTGCAGCAGGTCCAGGCCGCTCATCACCGGCATGCCCCAGTCGCCGATGACGATGTCGATCGGTTGCTTGCGCATGAGGTCTTGCGCGGTCTTGCCGTTCTCGGCCTGGAACACGTTGGAAAAGCCGAGTTCCGTCAGGACCTGGCGCACGGCGGTGCGGATCAGGAGATAGTCGTCGACGATCAGGATGGCAGCGGACTTTTGCATATTTTTTTAATAATGAATGCCGCGAGTGTAGCAACGATTAGGCCGCCAACCAACCATCAGGTCGCTTGTATGCATGAATATGCGTGTTTGTATTGATTCTTGCCGGTTCGTGCGTAAACGTGTACAGTGCGGACATTCAAGGAGAAACGTATGCAATTGGCGGAAGAACGACGACAACACATCGTCGACACGGTCGAGCAGCAGGGCAAGGTGCTGGCGGCCGAACTGGCGCAGCGGTTCAACACCTCGGAAGACACGATCCGCAGAGACCTGCGCGACCTGGACGCAGCGGGCCTCTTGCGCCGCGTGCACGGCGGCGCGATGCGGCGCACGCAGCCGGTACCCAGCTTCGGCCAGCGGGCCGATGCCGACGAAGCGCGCAAGGAGATGCTCGCGCGCGCGCTGGCCGACAGCGTCCAGCCGGGCGACACGGTCCTCGTCGATGCCGGCACGACCAATCTCGCGTTCGCGCGCCAGCTGGAAGACGGCCGGGCCGCGACCATCATCACCAACAGCCCGCAGATCGCCCTGAGCCTGGGCCATTTGCGCAGCACGCGCGTCGTGCTGCTGGGCGGCGTCTATTCCGCCCACGTCGGCGCCGTGATGGGCGCGCAGACGCTGGCCGAGATCCAGCGCCTGCGCGTGGACGTTGCGGTCGTGGGCGTGTGCAGCGTCGAGGCCGAGCGTGGCCTGGGCGCGAGCGACCCCGAGGAAGCCGTCCTCAAGCAGGCCATCCTGGCCGCGGGCAGCCGGCGCGTCGTCGCCGCGCTGAACGAGCGGCTGGAAGCGCCGGCGCCGTTCCCCATCGCGCCGCTGGCGGACATCGACCGCCTCGTGCTGGAAGCGGATGCGGCACCCAACGTCGTCGCACGCCTGCGCAAGGGCGAGCGCGCACCCGACATCGTACTGGCCGCAAGGAGCCGCGCATGAGCCGCATCGACGAACCCAAAGCCCTCGAACGTGCTTCCACTGTCGGCCTGAATGCCGCACGCTGGTCCGTGTCGACCATCTTCCTGCTGAACGGCGCCGGCATCGGCGTGTGGGCCGCGCACGTGCCGCTCGTGCAGGCGCGCGCCGGCATCGACACGGGCGTGCTCGGCTTCCTGCTGCTCACCATCGCGGGCGGCGCGATCTCCGCGATGCCGCTGTCCGGCTGGATGGCGGGACGCTGGGGCACGCGCGCCGTCGTCGTCGGCAGCGGCCTGCTGTTCGCGCTGACGAGCGCCATCCTGATGAACGTGGGCGGCCTCGTGCCGCTGTTCCTCGCGGCGTACGCGTTCGGCGCCAGCAACGGCGTGCTGGACGTGGCGATGAACGCCAACGCCAGCGAGGTCGAGGCGGCGCGCGGCATCCCGACGATGTCCTCGTTCCACGGCTTCTACAGCCTCGGGGGCCTGATCGGCGCGGCGCTCGGCGGCCTCCTGATCGGCGCGGGCCTGGGCGACGGCCGCGGCGCGCTGATGGTGAGTGTTGCCATCTTCGCCGCCGTGCTGGCGTGCGGCGGGCGTCTGCTGGCCGTGCCGCCGGCGCCGCATGCGACTCCTCATTTGAGTCATTTTGCGCTACCGCGTGGGCAAGCGCTGTTCCTCGGCCTGCTGGCGCTGCTGTGCTTCGCCATCGAAGGCGCACTCGTGGACTGGAGCGCGCTGCTGCTGAAGGAGCGCACGCAGGTCGACGCGGCGACGGCGGCCCTCGGCTATTCCGCCTTCTCCGTGACGATGGCCGCATGCCGTTTCGCGGGCGACCGGCTCGTGCTGCGCTTCGGCCCCCTGCGCGTGATGACGGTGGGCGGTCTCGGCATGTTCGCGGGCCTGATGCTGGCCGTGACCAGCACGCATTTCATGCTGTCGGCGCTGGGCTTCGCGCTGATCGGCCTCGCCGCGGCGAACGTCGTGCCGTTGATCTTCGCGGCGGCCGCGCGCATGCCGGGGATGTCGGCCGGCGGCGGCCTCGCGACCGTCGCCACGCTCGGCTACGCGGGCCTGTTGATGGCGCCGCCGCTGCTGGGCGCGATCGCGGCGCACACGAACATCGCCGTGGCGCTGGGTATCCTGTCGTTGTCGGGGATCGTGATCGCGGCGAATGCGCGGATCGTGAAGCGGGACGCTTAACGGTATTCGCGCAGCACCGTGTAGCTGCCCGCATGCGATGCGACGAGGGCGTAATGCGTGATCGCCCAGTCGATCGCGGGACCGGCGGCGGGGATGACGGCCCCGTTCGCGCGCCGCGCCATCGTCACGTGCGGGCGATAGGTGCGGGCTTCCGGCGTCAGGCCCAGCGCCACGAGCGCGTCGGACAGGCGCGCATGCAGGTCCAGCAAGCCTTGCGGTTCGGTGAGCGGTTCGATCCACGCGATGCCGCTGCGCTGCAGCGCGGGGCGGCCGAACTGCAGATCGAACGGCTCGAAGGGCACTTGGAACCCGTCCAGGAAGTCGGGCAGCCGCGCGGTGGGCTGGTTGCCGAGGAAGTGCAGCGTCACGTGCAGTTTATCCGTGTGCACGGGCGTGGCGCCCTTCGGCCACGTCCAGGTGTCGCGCCAGGCGCGCAACTGGTCACGCACGGCGTCATCCGGCCACAGGGCCAGGAAGAGGCGGGTGGTGTCCGGCTGCGCCGCCATTCGACTCACCTTCGCATCAGAAGCAGTGTTCCGGCGCCGGGAAGCTGCCATCCTTCACGGCCGCGACATAGGCCTGCACGGCCGCGTCGATGCTCGTCTGGCCTTCCATGAAGTTCTTCACGAAGCGCGCCTTGCGGCCCGGGAAGACGCCCAGCAGGTCGTGCATGACGAGCACCTGGCCGGAGCAGTCCGGACCCGCGCCGATGCCGATCGTCGGCACGTGCAGCATGCCCGTCACTTCCTTGCCCAGCGCCGCGGGCACCGCTTCCAGCAGCACCATCGCCGCGCCGGCTTCCTGCAGCGCCAGCGCGTCGCGCTTGAGCTGTTCCGCGCCTTCGTCCGTCTTGCCCTGCACCCGGTAGCCGCCCAGTTGGTGGACGAATTGCGGCGTCAGGCCGATGTGGGCGCAGACGGGGATGCCGCGCTCGGTCAGGAAGCGGACCGTTTCGGCGAGCCATTCTCCGCCCTCGATCTTGATCATCTGGGCGCCCGCGCGCATCAGGGCGGCGCAGCTGTCGTACGCCTGCTGCAGGGTGCCGTAGGTGCCGAACGGCAGGTCGGCCAGCACGAACGCGTGCTTGCGGCCGCGCACGACGGACGCCGTGTGGTAGGCGACGTCGGCCACCGTCACGGGCAGCGTGGAGTCGTAGCCTTGGCACACCATGCCCAGCGAATCGCCGATCAGCAGGATGTCCACGCCGCAGCGGTCCATCAGCGACGCGAAGCTGGCGTCGTAGCAGGTGAGCATGGCGATCTTTTCGCCGGTCGCGCGCATCGCCAGCAGCGCGGGCAAGGTCACGGCCTTGCGTGCCGGTGCTTCGTTCGTCGAGGTGCCGCCCAGGTAAGCGCTCATAGTAGTCCTTTGCAAATCAAAATAAACCGGAGGATCGCCCCGGCGTTTCACGCGCCTCGGGCAGGCATGCGGTCACAGGCGTGCCCGGTATCGTTTGTTAAGATGCGCGATCTTACCTGAAAACGCTGTACGCCAATGGCCACGACCATCCTCATCATCTTCCTTATCGTCTATCTTGGCATGATCCTCGGCGGCTTGCCGTTCCTGCGCCTCGACCGGACCGGCGTCGCGCTGCTCGGGGCGATCGCGCTCATCAGCATCAACGCGCTGACCCTGGAGCAGGCGGTGGCCTCGATCCACCTGCCGACGATGGCCCTGCTGTTCGCCTTCATGGTCGTGTCGGCGCAGATGCGCCTGGGTGGATTCTACGACTGGGTGACGCACAAGCTCGCCGGCCTGGCGCTGGGTCCCGCCAGCCTGCTGGGCGTGCTGATCGTGGTGTCGGCCACACTGTCGGCCGTCTTCAGCAACGACATCGTGTGCCTCGCGATGGCGCCGCTGCTCGTCGATGCCTGCCGGCGGCGCGGCCTTGCGCCGGTCCCGTATCTGCTGGCACTCGCGTGCGCCGCCAACATCGGCTCCGCCGCCACGCTGATCGGCAATCCGCAGAACATGCTGATCGGCCAGACGATGCGGTTGTCGTTCGACGGCTACTTCCTCGACGCGATCCTCCCGGTCGCCCTGGGACTGGCCGCGAGCTGGGCGCTGATCGCCTGGCAGACCAAGGGACGGTGGGAAGAGAGCGCGGCGGACGCCAAACCGCAGGACGGCACCATCCCGTTCGACGCGTGGCAGACGACCAAGGGCCTCATCATTGCCGGCGCGCTGCTGGTGGCCTTCCTCGTCGCGCCGTGGCCCCGCGAACACATGGCGCTGATCGGCGCGGGCATCCTGCTGATGAGCCGCCAGCTCCGGTCCCAGAACATGCTGGGCCTCGTCGACTGGGAATTGCTGGTGCTGTTCATGAGCCTGTTCGTCGTGAACGCCGCGTTCCAGAGCACGGGGTTCACGGCGCATGCGATCGACTGGCTCGCATCGCTCGGCGTGCGGCTCGACCAGCCGGGATCGCTGTTCGCCGCCACGTTCGTGCTCTCCAACCTGGTCTCGAACGTGCCGGCCGTGATGCTGCTGATGCCCGTCGTGCACCACCCGCTGGGCGGGGTCATGCTGGCGCTGGTCAGCACCCTGGCGGGCAACCTGCTGATCGTGGGGAGCATCGCGAACATCATCGTCGTCGACGCGGCGGCACGGCGCGGCATCGTCATCGACTGGAAGCGTCACGCGCGCGTGGGCGTGCCGGTCACGTTGATGACGCTGGCCGTGTCCGGCGTGTACCTGGCGCTGCGGTTTTAAGCGAGGCGGGCGATGCCCTGGTCGCCGACTTGCGCGAGCAGGGCGCGCACGGCACCACGGCCCGGGATGACGAGATCGGGCGCCGCTTCGGCGAGCGGCGCCAGCACGAACGCGCGCTCGTGCATGCGGGGGTGAGGGACGATCAAGGCCGGCGCATCGTCGATGATCTCATCTCCGTACAGCAGCAGGTCGAGGTCCAGCGTGCGCGGCGCGTTGCGGTAAGGCCGCTCGCGGCCGTGCGCCTGTTCGATGGCGAACAGCGCCTGCAGCAGCGCGTGCGCATCCAGGTCGGTGTGGAGTGAAGCGACGGCATTGACGTAGTCGTCGCCGGACGAATCGATGGGGGCCGTGCGGTACAGCGACGACGTCTGCAGCAGCTTTGCGCCCGGCAGGCGGGACAGACGCCCGATCGCATCGAGCACGTTCGCGCGCGCGTCGCCCAGGTTGGCGCCGATGCCGACCCAGGCGATCATTCGCCGCCCGCAGCCTGCTGTGCGTCGGCCGGTGCCCCGCTTTCGCCCTCGGCGCGGCGCGGACCGCGGCGGCGCGGGCGTTTCTTCTGGCCGGACGGCTGCGTGTCGCGCGTGGAGTTGATCAGGCGTTCGCGCTCGGCGATGTCGCCGGCGTAGAACGTCGCCCACCAGTTGCCGATCTCCGCATCGAGCTCGCCCGATTCGCAGCGCAGCAGCAGGAAGTCGAAGCCGGCGCGGAAGCGCGGGTGCTCCAGCAGTTTATACGGCGACTTGCCGGTACGACGCTCGAAGCGCGGCTGCATGGCCCAGATGTCGCGCATGTCCGTGGCGATGCGGCGCTGCAGGGCGAGGTTCTCGGTCTGGTTGTCGAGGACGTCGTCCGCCGCGAGGTGCAGCGCGGGGATCGGCGATTCGCCGGCGGCGCGGTACGCGTTCCACTTTTCCAGCACCTGGTGCCACAGCAGCGACGCGAACAGGAAGCCCGGCGACACGCCCTTGCCCGCCCGGACGCGCGCATCGGTCGATTCGAGGGCCAAGGTCACGAACTTCATGCCGATCGGCTGTTCCAGCACGACGTCCAGCAGCGGCAACAGGCCGTGGTGCAGGCCGGACGAGCGCAGCTCCTTCAGGCAGGCCAGCGCGTGGCCGCTCATCAGGAGCTTCAGCATTTCGTCGAACACGCGCGCGGCCGGCACGTTGTTGATCAGCGGGGCCATCACGGGAATCGGCGCGCGCGTCGCGGGCTCGATCGTGAATTGCAGCTTGGCCGCGAAGCGCACGACGCGCAGCATGCGGACCGGGTCTTCGCGGTAGCGCGCTTCCGGCTGGCCGATGATGCGCAGGACCTTGGCACGGATGTCTTCGATGCCGCCGTGGTAGTCGAGCACCGTCTGCGTGGCCGGGTCGTAGTACATGGCGTTGATCGTGAAGTCGCGCCGCTCGGCGTCTTCGTGCTGGGGACCGAAATTATTGTCGCGCAGGACGCGGCCGTGTTCGTCCTTCGGCGCGTTGTCGCTGCCCTTGCCGCGGAAGGTCGTCACTTCCAGCAGGTCCTGGCCGAACATCACGTGCACGATCTGGAAGCGGCGGCCGATGATGAAGGCACGGCGGAACAGTTTTTTCACTTCCTCGGGCGTCGCGTCGGTGGCGATGTCGAAGTCCTTCGGCTTCACGCCCAGCAGCAGGTCGCGCACGGCGCCGCCGACGACGAACGCCTTGAAGCCGGCTTCCTGCAGGGTCTGCGTGACGCGTACCGCGTTGTTCGACACGAGCTTCGGATCGATGCCGTGCTGTTCCGGTCCGAGGATGACGGGTTCGGTCGGGTCGCGCTCGTCTTTCACGCCCAGGATTTTGCGGATGAATTTTTTAATCATTGAAGAGGTGCAGTGAAGTCCAGCCGAGGGCGGTTGCGTGTTGGTTCAGTTTCTCGCTCGGGTTGGTCGCCACCGGGTGCGAGACGACCGACAGCAGCGGGATGTCATTGTGCGAATCGCTGTAGAACCAGCTGCGGGTAAAACTGTCGAACGGGCGGCCCAGGCCGTCCAGCCACGCATGCATGTGCGTCACTTTGCCGTGGCCCTGCGTGGGCGTGCCGGCCAGCTTGCCGGTCGGGTGGCCGCGCTCGTCCAGCTCGGGGCGCGCGGCGATCAGGTGCTCGACGCCGAATTCGCGCGCGATCGGCGTGGTGACGAACGCATTGGTGGCCGTGATGATCGCCACGAGGTCGCCCGCGTCCTGGTGCTTGCGCACGAGGTCCAGGGCCTTCGGACGGATCGCCGGCTTGACCACGTCGCGCATGTACTGCGCCTGCAGGTCTTTCAAATGGGCCGGATCGAAGGCCGCCAGCGTGCCGAGGGCGAATTCGAGGTATTCGACCGGATCCAACGTGCCGGCGTTGTACTGCGCGAAAAAGGCGTCGTTGCGGCGCTGGTGTTCGGCGGCGTCGACGACGCCTTGGCGCACGAGGAACTGGCCCCATTCGTAGTCGGAATCGATCGGCAGGAGGGTGTGGTCGAGGTCAAACAGCGCGAGGTCGTTCATTCTTTTGGTTCGGAGTGTGGACTGCCAGGATTGCCCTGAAGCAAGAGATCGCGCAGCAGCGGTACCGTGACCGGACGCTGGGTCTCGAGCGAATACTGGTCGAGCGCATCCAGCATGGTCGACAGGGAGCGCATGTCGCGCTTGAAATGGGACAGCAGATAGGGTAACACGCTGGCGGACAGCGTCAAACCGCGGGCCTCGGCGGCCTGCGTGAGGGCGGCGATCTTCTGGTCGTCGGACAGGCCGTGGATCTGGTACACGAGACCCCAGCCCATGCGCGTGCGCAGGTCTTCGCGCACGGGCAGCACAGCCGGCGGCACCGGTCCCGTGCAGACCATGTAGGCGCCATGTTCGCGCACCTGGTTGAACAGGGCGAAGGCGTCGATCTGGCGCTCGGGCGAGAGCTGGTCGACGTCGTCGACGAGGTACAGGCTCACGTCTGGTGTCAATACGAAGGCATCCGCACCGGCGTTCGCTGCGATGTAGCGCGCGCCATCGGTGGCGGCGAGGCCCTGCAGCAAATGCGTCTTGCCGGCGCCCGTCTCTCCCCACAGGTAGCAGAAATGCTCGCGCGATGCGCGCTGGGCGAACTGGTGCATCAAATGCGCCATTTCGGCATTTTCCCCTATCTGGAAGGTGTCGAGGCTTTGCGCCGGCTCGGCGCCCAAATCGAGCACCAGCTGTTTCATGGCTCGGTTCTCATCATGTCGTGTGCGTATGAACTAGGCATTATAAAAGCTGCTGCGCAGATAGTGGCGTTTCAGGTGACGAAATGCCACCATCAGCACGGCCGACGCCGGCAGCGCCAGCAGCACGCCCACGAAGCCGAACAGCTGGCCGAAGGCAAGCAGGGCGAAGATCACGGCCAGCGGATTCAGCCCGATGCGCTCGCCCACGAGGCGCGGCGTGAGGAAAAAGCCTTCGATCACCTGGCCCGCACCGTAGATGACGGCCACGGCAATCACGCCGCTCCAGTCGGAAAACTGCAGGATGGCGGCCGTCAGCGCCAGCACGAGCCCCAGGCCGTAGCCCAGGTAGGGGATAAATACGAGCAACCCCGTCAATATGCCGACCGGCAGCGCCACCTCGAAGCCGGCCAGCGCCAGCGCCGCCGAGTAATACAGGGCCAGCACGAGCATCACGAGCAGCTGGCCGCGCAGGTACTGGGCCAGCAGGGCGTTGACTTCCTGGGCCATGCCCACCGTCTGGCGCACCCAGCGGCGCGGCACGGCGTTTTCCAGTTGCAGCAGCAGGCGATGCCAGTCCAGCAACAGGTAGAACAGCACGACGGGGATCAGGATCGCGGTCGCGATCCAGCCGAGCAGGGCGCTGCCGCCCACGCGCGCGGACGCGAGCACCGTCGTCCAGATCTCGTCGCTGGACGTCATGATCTGCTGCGTGAGGATGGTGCGCAGGCTGCTGCCGTCCAGCTTGATGTGGATGCCCAGCTGCGCGAGACGGGGCGACAGGATGGTGTCGATGCGGGCCAGCGCGTCCGGGATCTGGGCCTGCAGCAGCGGCAATTCCGTGCGCAGCACCGGCACGACGATCAGCACGAGGGCGGTGACGGCCGCGAGGAACGCGAGGATCACGGCGGCGACGGCGAGCGAGCGGGGCAAATGGAATTTGCCGAGACGGGCACGTTCGAGCCGGTCGACGGCGCCGTTCAGGGCGTAGGCGAGGATGGCGGCGGCGATGAACGGGGTGAGGATGGGCCCGAGGGCGTACAGCAGCAGACCGCAAGCCAGCCAGAGTGCCAACCAGAATGCTGACTGTTTTTGCTCCGGGCTGAGGGAAAAAGGCATGTAGTTGTTGTTCTTGACCGTTAAAACGATGCCGCGGCAGGCTGTTTTGATAAAATAATGGATTGACCGACTGGCTACTGCCGGTGCACGCCGTCAAACGCCCAGTTGTCAACCGCCTACTATTTTACCGCCTCCGCTGCCAAATACCATGAGCCAACCAACTAATGTTTCTCTCTCCTACCGCGACGCTGGTGTCGATATCGATGCCGGCGACGCCCTGGTCGAAGCGATCAAACCTTTTGCCAAGCGCACCATGCGCGAGGGCGTGCTCGGCGGCATCGGCGGTTTCGGTGCGCTGTTCGAAATCAGCAAGAAGTACAAGGAGCCGGTCCTCGTCTCCGGCACCGACGGCGTCGGCACCAAGCTGAAACTGGCGTTCGAACTGAACCGCCACGACACGGTCGGCATCGACCTCGTCGCCATGAGCGTCAACGACATCCTCGTGCAGGGCGCCGAGCCGCTGTTCTTCCTGGATTACTTTGCCTGCGGCAAGCTGGACGTGCCGACCGCCACCGCCGTCGTCAAAGGCATCGCCACCGGCTGCGAACAGGCCGGCTGCGCCCTGATCGGCGGCGAAACGGCCGAAATGCCGAGCATGTACCCGGACGGCGAATACGACCTGGCGGGCTTCGCCGTCGGCGCCGTGGAAAAATCGCAGATCATCGACGGCACCAAGATCGCCCCGGGCGACGTCGTGCTGGGCCTGGCCTCGTCGGGCATCCACTCGAACGGTTATTCGCTGGTGCGCAAGATCATCGAAGTGTCGAAGCCGGACCTGGAAGCGGACTTCCACGGCCGCAAGCTGGCCGACGCGCTGATGGAACCGACCCGCATCTATGTGAAACCGCTGCTGGCGCTGATGCAGGCGATGGAAGTGAAGGGCCTCGTGCACATCACGGGCGGCGGCCTCGTCGAAAACATCCCGCGCGTGCTGCAGGATAACCTGACGGCCGTGCTGGACAGCAAGTCGTGGACCCTGCCGCCGCTGTTCCAGTGGCTGCAGCAGCACGGCGGCGTCGCCGATGCCGAAATGCACCGCGTGTTCAACTGCGGCATCGGCATGACCGTGATCGTCTCCAAAGAGAACGCGGACGCGGCCGAAGCCCAGCTGAAGGCGGCCGGCGAGACCGTGTACCGCATCGGCGAAATCCGCGCGCGCGGCGAAGGCCAGGCGCAGACGATCGTCGAATAAGCGTTTCATGACGCACCCCGTCGGTGCCGCGGAACGGCGGCACCGCGCCGGCCACGACGGCGCGGTGGTGTGGATCACCGGGCTGTCCGGCGCCGGCAAGACGACGCTGGCGCAGGCGCTCGAACGCGCCCTGTTCGACCGGGGCTGCAACGTGTTCGTGCTGGACGGCGACAAGGTGCGGCACGGCCTGTGCGCCGACCTCGGCTTCTCTCTCCCCGAGCGCGCCGAAAACGTCCGCCGCATCGGCGAAGTCGCGCGCCTGTTCCACGAGGCGGGCCAGATCGTGATCGTCTCCGCCATCTCCCCACTGCGCGCCGACCGTGCCCGTGCCCGGGCCCTGGTCCCGGCCCCGTATTTCATCGAAGTCCATTGTCACTGCCCGCTCGCCGTGTGCGAGGCGCGCGACCCGAAAGGCCTGTACCGCAAGGCGCGCGCGGGCCTGCTGCCGGAATTCACCGGCATCTCCTCGCCCTACGAGGCGCCGGATGCGCCCGAGGTGAGGGTCGACAGCGCCGCGTCATCGGTCGGGCAGGAAGTCGGGCGCGTCCTGGCCGAACTGGAACGCCGCGCCATTGTTGCAAATCCGGTGCAGGGCGCTTAACAATTAATTGATTCAGTAATAAATTTCGTTCATCATTTCTGGATGTCAACAGTTGGCGATGCCCGAGCGGTGCCATGACGTCCCAGACCTTCCACTTCATTTCCGGCCTGCCGCGGTCGGGCTCGACACTGTTGTCGGGCATCCTCCTGCAGAATCCCCGTTTTCACGCCGGCATGACGAGTCCCGTCGGCTCGCTGTGCACGGCCGTGCTGGGGCAGGTCAGCGCCGGCAGCGAGTTCGCGCCCGTCGTCGGCCGCGACAAGCGCAAGGCGCTGCTGCGCGGCCTGTTCGATGCGTATTACGGCGACGTCGGCCGACCCGTCGTGTTCGACACGAACCGCAACTGGTGCGCGCGCATGCCGCTCGTGCGCGACCTGTTCCCGCAGGCGAAGGTGATCGCGTGCGTGCGCAACGTCGCCTGGATCATGGACAGCTTCGAGCGCATGTACCGCGCCGACCCGTACGAGCACACGCGCCTGTTCGGAGCGGCCGGCGCGCGCGGCACCGTGTACAGCCGCCTCGAAGGCCTCGCGCAGCACGACCAGACGGTCGGCCACGCGTGGTCGTCCCTGCGCGAGGCCTTCTACGGCGAGCACGCGTCCTCGCTGCTGGTCGTCGACTATGAATTGCTGACGCGCGCGCCGGCCAAGGTCATGCGCCTCGTCTACGACTTCCTCGGCGAGCCGTGGTTCGAGCACGACTTCGACAACGTCGAGTACGACGCCGAGGAATTCGACGCCCAGCTGGGCGCGCCTGGGCTGCACAAGGTGAAGGCGCAGGTGAAGTTCACGCCGCGCCCGACCGTCATCCCGCCCGATTTGTTCGACAAATTCAATCAGATGTCCTTCTGGAACGACAAGGCCGGCAGTGCCGCCAACGTCATCGCCGTCCAGAACGCCCAACCAGGAGCACCGTCATGACATCCAATGCCCACGACGCCGACCTCGGCGACTTGACCATCGCCCGTCCGCGCACGGAAATCGTCTTCATCGAGGACAGCGTGGCCGATCTCGGCACCCTGCTGGGCGGCATCGGACGCGGCAAGGAAGTCGTGATCCTGGATTCCGGCCAGGACGGCCTGCACCAGATCGCGCAGGCGTTGGCGGGGAGGAGCGACGTCGACGCCGTACATATCGTGTCGCACGGCGCGGCCGGCACGCTGAACATGGGGACGCTGACGCTGGATGCCGCCACGCTGAACGCGCACGACGCCGACCTGCACGCCATCGGCAGCAGCCTGCGCCCGGGCGGCGACATCCTGCTGTACGGCTGCGAAACCGGCGCGGACGCCGGCTTCGTCGACCGCCTCGCGCTCGCGACGGGCGCCGACGTCGCCGCCTCGTCGAATCCGACGGGCAGCGCCGCGCTGGGCGGCGACTGGGATCTGGAAGTGCGCGCGGGGCAGGTGGAGACGCCGAGCCTCGTCACGCCGGCACTGGCGGCCACGTACCAGCATGTGCTGGCGCTGTCGAACAAGACCGTGAGCTTCGACACGAGCGCCAATTTCATAAGTCGGGGGAGCAACGTGTACGCGGGGGCCAACGCCGACGTGGTCTACAAGGTCGACGGCAACGTCAATTACCAGTTGCGGGTCGATGCGGCCAATACGGCGGTTGCCGCCTATGCTTACGGGAATGCGTATGCGAACGTCGCGGGGCAGCCGGCCTGGAACCTGGAGAACAAAGTCACGCTGTCGTTCGACACGGGACAGGTGTTCACGCTGAGTTCTATCCAGCTCGGCAATTTCCAGAACGCGGCGGCAGAGCAGAACCTCGTCTTCACGGCCTATGCCGCCGACGGCCACAAGATCGGCACGCAGTCCGTCTTCGTGGCGTCGAACACGGCCTGGACGACGGCGAACCTGGGCGGCTTCCAGGACGTCAAAAAACTCACGATCACGACCACGGACAACAACGGCTACCTGAAATTCGTCGCGCTCGACAACCTCGTCTTCGGCGCCGTGCACGCGCCCATCGTCGCGCCCGTCGTCTCGATGGTCGACACGACCACCGCCGATGGCGTCTATCGCGCCGGCGGGACGATCCACGTCACCGTCCAGTTCGACGAGGCAGTCACCGTCGACACGGCGGGCGGAACGCCCACGCTCACGCTGGAAACCGGCACGACGGACCGTCAGGCCGTGTACGCGAGCGGCAGCGGCACGAATACGCTGACGTTCGACTACACCGTGCAGGCCGGCGACACCGCCAGCCGCCTCGATTACACGGGCGCGGCCGCCCTCGCGCTGAACGGCGGCACCATCAAGGCTGCCGGCAGCGGTCTCGATGCGACCCTGACCCTGCCCACGCCCGGCAACTTCGGCTCGCTGGGCGTGGATGCCGCGATCGCGATCGACACGACCGCGCCGGCTGCGCCCTCGGCGCCTGCGCTGGCCACCGGTTCGGACACGGGCACGTCGAACAGCGACCACATCACGAACGACACGACACCGACCTTCACCGGTACGGCGGAATCCGGCACGACGATCACGGTGTACGACGGCGGCGACGTCATCGACACGTTCACGGCCAGCGGCGGCACGTATTCCTGGACGCCGTCCACGCCGCTGTCGAACGGTAACCACACGATCGCCCTCACGTCCACCGATGCCGCCGGCAACGTCAGTGCGGCGTCGGACGGCAACGCGATCACGATCGACACCACCGCACCCACCGTGACGGTCACGAGCGACGCGTCGTCGACCCTGAAGGCCGGCGACACCGCCACGGTCACCTTCACGTTCAGCGAGGATCCGGGGACTACCTTCACGGCGGCCGACGTCGTCGTCAGCGGCGGTACGCTGTCCGCGCTGTCCGGCACGGGTGCGACGCGCACCGCGACGTTCACGCCGACCGCGAACACGAACAACGGCACGGGCAGCGTCGCCGTGACGGGCTCGTCCTACATCGACGCCGCCGGCAACTTCGGCGGCGCCGGCACGGCCCTGCAGATCGCCTACGACACCAAGGCTCCGACGCTGACGATCGCCAGCGACAAGGCGACGCTGGCGGCCGGGGAGACGGCCACGATCACGTTCACGTTCAGCGAGGATCCGGGATCGAGCTTCACCGCGGACGACATTGCCGTCAGCGGCGGCACGCTTTCCACGCTCGCGGGAACGGGGACGACGCGCACCGCGACCTTCACGCCCGACGCGGACGTCGCCAGCGGCACCGCCAGCATCACGGTCGCCGCGGGCGGCTATGTCGACGCGGCCGGGAACACGGGCGGTGCGGGCACGACGCCGTCGCTCGTCTATCATACGCTCGTACCCGCCGCGCCCGCGCAGGTCGGCCTGGCAAGCGCCAGCGATACGGGCGCGTCGAATACGGACGGCATCACGAACCTTACGCAGCTCACGTTCAGCGGCACGGCCACGGCCGGTGCGACGGTCAAGTTGTACGACACCGACGGCACGACGCAGATCGGCAGCGGCAGCGCCGACGGCGCCGGCAACTGGGTCATCACGACGACGACCTTGTCCGAGGGCGCGCACACGGTCGTCGCGAAAGCCGTCGACGGCTACGGCAGCGCGAGCGCACCTTCGGCCGGCGTCACCGTGACGGTCGACACGACGGCGCCGACGCTCACGATCGCGAGCGACAAGTCGACATTGAAGGCGGGCGAGACCGCCACCGTCACGTTCACGTTCAGCGAGGATCCGGGCGCGACGTTCACGGCCGGCGACGTCAACGTCAGCGGCGGCACCTTGTCCGCGCTGTCCGGCAGCGGCACGGTCCGCACCGCGACGTTCACGCCGGCGGCGGACACGGACAACGGCCATGCCAGCATCGGCGTCGACGCCGGCACGTACGCGGATGCGGCCGGGAACAACGGCGCCGCGCGCACGTCGCCGACGCTGACGTTCGACACGAAGGCGCCTGGCGCGCCCGCCGCACCCGATCTCGCGAGCGCCAGCGACAGCGGCACGTCGTCGGCCGACGACGTGACGAACGTCGCCACGCCCACGTTCACGGGCACCGCCGGCAGCGTCGAAGCCGGCGCGACGGTGAAGCTGTACGACGGCGCGGCCGTGATCGCGACGACGACGGCCGCCGGCGACGGCAGCTGGTCGGTCGACGCAAGCGCGCTGGCGGAAGGCGCGCACACGATCACCGCCACGGCCGTCGATGCGGCCGGCAACGAGAGCGCGGCGTCGTCCGGCCTGGCCGTGACGATCGACCGCACGGCGCCCGCGACGCAGGTCGCCGGCATTGCCTTCTCCGACGACACGGGTACATCGCACACGGACCTGACGACGTCGAACCCGAACCAGACGATCACGGTCACGTTCGGCGCCGCCCCGCAGGCGGGAGACACCGTCCGGGTATCGCTCGACAACGGCGCGACGTGGACCACGCCGGCCGTCACCGGCAATACGGTGTCGCTGGCGGCGACGCTCGCCGGCAGCAATACGCTGAAGGTGCAAGTGACCGATGCGGCGGGCAACGCCGGCGCGGTCCACAGCCAGGCCTATGTGCTCGACACCGCCGCGCCGGCCGCGCCGTCGGCGCCCGACCTCGTGCCCGGCTCGGACACGGGCCGGTCGGACAGCGACGACATCACGTCCGCCACGCTGCCGACCTTCGCCGGCACGGCGGAAAGCGGCGCCACGGTGACGCTGTACGACGGCACGACCGCGATCGGTTCCGGCGTCGCGACGGGCTGCACCTGGCAGATCACGGCGACCACGCCGCTGGGGCAGGGCAGCCACACGATCACCGCCACGGCGACGGACGCGGCGGGCAACGCCAGCGGGGCGTCGGCCGGGCTGGCGGTCCAGGTCATCACGGCCGCGCCGACGACGCACATCGCCAGCCTGGCGTTGTCGGCCGACAGCGGCACGTCCGCCGCCGACTTCGTCACGAACACGGCCGCGCAGACCATCAGCGGCACGCTGAGCGCCGCGTTGCAGACCGGCGAACGGGTCGAAGTTTCGCTCGACAACGGCGCCACCTGGACGGCGGCGCAGGTTAACGGCACGGCCTGGTCGCTGGCGGCCACGCTGGGCGGCAGCGGCACCTTGCAGGCGCGCGTGGTGGACGCCGTCGACAATGCCGGCCCGGTGGCTTCGCAGGCCTATGTGCTGGACACGGCGGCGCCGGCGGTGACGATCACCAGCGACGCCGCCGCGCTCAAGATCGGCGCGACGGCCACGATCACGTTCACGTTCAGCGAAGACCCGGGCACGACCTTCACCTGGGACGGCACGCAGGGCGACGTCGCCGTCAGCGGCGGCACGTTGTCCGCCATCAGCGGCTCGGGCCTGGTGCGCACGGCGACCTTCACGCCGGACGCCAGCACGAACGGCGGTACCGCCAGCATCACGATCGCCGCCGGCAGCTATGTCGACGCGGCGGGCAACACGGGCGGCGCGGGTACGACCCCGTCGCTTCACTTCGATACGCTGGCGCCGAATGCGCCGTCGGCGCCGCAACTGGCGGCATCCACCAGCGACGTGACGCGCGACACCACGCCGACCTTCACGGGCACCGCCGAGGCCGGCGCTACCGTCACCTTGTACGACACCGACGGCACCACGGTGCTGGGCAGCACGGTCGCCACCAACGGCACCTGGTCGATCGATGCGGCGACGCTGGGCGAAGGCGCGCATACCGTCACCGCCAGGGCGACCGACGCCGTGGGCAATGCCAGCACGGCGTCCTCCGGTACCACCTTCACCGTCGACACGACGGCGCCGACCGTCACGATCGGCAGCGACGCGAGCGCACTGAAGGTGGGCGAGACCGCCACCATCACGTTCACGTTCAGCGAAGACCCGGGCGCGAGTTTCGCCTGGGACGGTACGCAGGGCGACCTCGTCGTCAGCGGCGGCACGCTGTCCGCCGTCACCGGTACGGGCCTGGTGCGTACCGCGACGTTCACGCCGGAAGCGCACGTGAACGGCGGTGCGGCCAGCATCACGATCGCGGCCGGCAGCTACGCCGACCGGGCCGGCAACGACGGCGCGGCGGGATCGCTCCCCGCGCTGCACTTCGACACGCTGGCGCCGGCCGCATCGTCGACGCCGGTGTTGGACGCCGCGAGCGACACCGGCAGTTCGCACAGCGACGGCATCACGGCCGCCACGACGCCGACCTTCACCGGCACGGCCGAGGCGGGCGCCACCGTCAAGCTGTACGAAGGCAGCACGCTGCTGGGCAGCGCCGTCGCCACGGGCGGCACCTGGAGCATCACCAGTTCGGCACTGGGCGCGGGCCAGCACACGGTGTCCACGATCGTGACGGATGCCGCCGGCAACGCCAGCGGCGCCTCGGGCGGCCTGACGTTCACCGTCGACCTGGCCGCGCCCACGACCGCCGTGGGCGGCATCGCGTTCTCGGCCGATCACGGCGCATCGAACACCGATTTCATCACGAACACCGCCGCGCAGACCATCAGCGGCACGCTGGGCGCCGCGCTGCAGACCGGCGAACGGGTCGAAGTCTCGCTCGACAACGGCGCCACCTGGACGGCGGCGCAGGTCAACGGCACGGCCTGGTCGCTGGCGGCCACGCTGGGCGGCAGCGGCACCTTGCAGGCGCGCGTGGTCGACGCCGTCGACAATGCGGGCCCGGTGGCTTCGCAGGCGTATGTGCTGGACACGGCGGCGCCGACGCTCACGATCGCCAGCGACACGAACCCGCTCAAGGCCGGCGAGACGGCCACGATCACGTTCACGTTCAGCGAAAACCCGGGCGCCACGTTCACGGCGGCCGACGTCGCCGTCAGCGGCGGCCAGCTCTCCCCGTTGTCCGGCAGCGGCACGGTCCGCACGGCCGTGTTCACGCCGGATGCGAACCTGGACAACCAGACCGCGAGCATCACGGTCGCCGCCGGCAGCTACGCCGACGCGGCAGGCAATGCGGGCAGTGCGGGCACGTCGGTGAACATCTACTTCGATACGCTGGTGCCGGGCGCGCCGCCTGCCCCCGTGCTGAGCGCCGCCAGCGACACCGGCAGCTCGGCCACGGACACCATCACGAACGTGGCCGCGCCGACCCTGGAGGGCAAGGCGGACCCGCATGCGGTCATCTTCGTGTACGAAGGCGACGCGCGCGTAGTGGGTATCACGGGCGCCGACGGCACCGGTGCCTGGCACGTCAAGATCGACGCGCTGGCAGAGGGCGACCACATCCTGCGTGCCGTACAGTACGACGCCATCGGGAACATGTCGCCGTTCGGCGCGCCGCTGGTCATCACGGTCGACACGCACGCGCCGGCCGCGCCGGCGGCCCCGCTGCTGGCTGCCGCCAGCGACAGCGGCACGGCCGGCGACCACATCACGAAGGTCAAGACGCCGACGTTCAGCGGCACGGCCGAAGGCCTGTCCCGGGTGACCCTGTACGACACCGACGGCACCACCGCGCTCGGCTCGACGCAGGCCGATGCCCACGGCAACTGGTCCCTCGCGGCGTCCCCGCTGGCCGACGGCGCACACGTGCTGACCGTCAGGCAGGTCGACGTGGCCGGCAACGAATCGGCCGCCAGCCCGGCCCTGACGGTGACGGTCGACGCGACCGCACCGGCGGCGCCCGCGGCTCCGCAGCTGCAGGCGCAATCCGATACGGATACGGTCGGCGACGGCATCACGTACGCGGTGCCGGTCATCGAAGGCACTGCGGCGGCGAACGACCTCGTCACCCTGTACGACGGCACGACCGTGGTGGGCACGACCCATGCGGACGCGCACGGCCACTGGAGCATCGCCGCCCAGGCGCTGGGCCTCGGCCGGCACACGCTGAGCGTGACCGATACGGATGCCGCGGGCAACGTGTCCGCGGCGAGCGGCAGTTTCGCCCTGACGGTCGAGGAAGCGCCGGTGCCGCTGGTGGACGGCGTGCCCGTGGTGACGGTGCCGGTCGTCCTGCCGGGCGGCGCATCCGGCACCCAGGTCCAGGTCCCGATCGTGGGTGCCGGCCGCGTCGAACAGACCGGTGCGGCCGCCACGGCGGACATTCCGCTGGCCGGCGGTACCGATCTGCTGGTGGCCCACGTGGGCATCGGTTATGGATTGACCGCCAGCGGCGGCCCCAACACGACGGTGGCAAACGGCGGCGCCGGCCTCATCGCCGCGATCCAGGCGGCGACCCCGTCCGGCGGCGACCAGGCCCACATGAGCGGCAACGGCCAGAGCTACCTGGCGCAGCTGCAGGCGAGTCAATCGCTGCTGGTCCAGACCATCGCGCCGGTCAGCAGCCAGGGTGCGCCGGACGGCGTCCTGACCCTGAGCGCCGGGAGCAACGCCCAGCAGCAGGTGGCACTCGTGATACAGACCGGCGGCCTGGCGCCCGGCGGCACCATCGCGCTGCAGAACGTCGATTTTGCGGCGATCGTCGGCGCGGCCAATGTCGTGGTCCAGGGCGGCACGCAGATGCTGACCGGCGATGCGGCCAGCCAGCACATCACGCTGGCGTCCGGCGGCAACACGCAGGTGTTCAGCGGCGGCGGCGACGATACGATCGGGTTCGGCGTGCCGGCGGCGCGGACGGCGAGCGCCAGCGGCGCGGCCCATGCGGATGCCGCGCCGGCGCCGGCCACCACGGTCCTGCATGGCGGCACGGGCAGCGACACCGCGACGTTCGCCGGCGCCCGTGCCGACTTCGACGTGGAAACCCACAACGGCTATCTGGTGGTGAGCAGCAAGGCCGCGCCGGCGGCGAAGGCGCTGGTCGTCAACGTCGAGCAGCTGCAGTTCAGCGACGCCACCGTCAAGGTCGAGGACAGCGGCACCATGGACACGCTGGCCGGCATCTACCAGACCGCGCTCGGGCGCCAGGCCGACATGCACGGCATCGAGTTCTGGGCCGACGCGCGCCAGGCGGGCGTCAGCTGGGGCAGGATTGCCCTGGACATCATCCGTTCGCCCGAGTACGCGGCCGGCCACGACACGTTCAACGGCAATGCCGAGCACGACGTCGCCATGCTCTACCAGGCCTTGTTCGACCGCGCTCCCGACGCGCCGGGCCTGGCCTTCTGGGTCGAGGCGATGCGCAATGGCGTCAGCCTCGAGCATATCGCCACGGAGTTCGTGGAATCCGTCGAGATGATCGGCCACCAGCGCGCGGCCGCCGACTGGGACTTCACGGTGTAAGCATTGCGCAGGCGATCGACAACGGGCGCCGCGCGGCGCCCGTTGTCATTTGCGGCGCATGACATCGGCCGCGCCGTCCCGTCTGTCGTTATCGGCCCGTGTTCGGACCGATGTGCTTGTCGAGGAAGGCCTCGACGCGGGTCCAGAAATCGACCGAATTCTTCGGCAGATGCCAGCCATGGCCTTCTTCCGGGTATTCGATCCACTCGACGTTCCTGTTGGTCTTCGTGACGGCGTCGTAGAACTTCTGGCCATGGTACAGGGGCACGCGGCGGTCGACGCCGCCGTAGGCCAGCAGTATCGGCTGCGTGATGCGGGCCGCCTGCTCGATCGGCGACGTGGCCTTGAGCTGGGCGGCGTCCTTGACGCGGTCGCCGATCAGCTCCGGCATGCCGTAGGCCTTCCACTGGTCCGTCAGGTCCGACGCGCGGCTCCAGGCACCGGTGTACATCAGGTTGATGTCGGTGACGCCGACCCAGTCCACGCCGCACTTGTACAGGTCCGGGTCGTTGACGAGGCCCATCAGCGTGGCGTAGCCGCCATAGCTGGCGCCGGCGATACAGATCCGCTTGGGATCCGCATACCCTTGCGCGATGGCCCAGCGGGTGCCGTCGGCCACGTCGTCCTGCATCGCGCGGCCCCATTGCTTCCAGCCCGCCTGATAATGGCGGAAACCATAGCCGGTGCTGCCGCGGAAGTCCGGTTCCAGCACGGCGTAGCCGCGCGAGGCGAGGAATTGCGAATCGGGTTTCCAGCCCCAGACCGCGCCGTGCACCCACGGGCCGCCGTGCACCAGCACGACCATCGGCAGGTTCTTGTTCGC
This sequence comes from Massilia sp. PDC64, assembly GCF_900101265.1. GTDB lineage: Bacteria > Pseudomonadota > Gammaproteobacteria > Burkholderiales > Burkholderiaceae_D > Telluria. Next base: position 105,442 of record NZ_FMZS01000009.1, on the reverse strand, counting down.
GCCGCGCGGCAGGGTCAGGAGGGTCGGGATCTCCAGGCCGTCGCGCGCCTTGTAGCGCACCATCTGCTGGCGGGCCATCCGCTTCGGATCGATGGCCGGACGCGACGAACCGATGTCGTTGAACTGGCCCGTCGCCGTGTTGTACAGCGTGTAGCGCATCGGGACCGCATCGGAATACGAGCGCACCAGCACCCATGGCGAATCGTCGGCCGGAACGTCGATCAGGTTCACGGTAGCGGGCAACAGTTTGTCGAGCTTGTCCTGCAGGGCCTTCATGCCGGGATCGAACCACTCGTTCGACCGGGCATCCGTGGTGATGAGCGCGCCCAGGAGTTTCGTGCGGCTCTTGACCAGGTTGCCGTCGAAGTCGTAGCCCTTGGTGACCAGCAGCGGCTCGGCGGCGAGCTTGCCTGCCTTCAGATCGTAGGCGTAGAGCGCTTCCGTATCGTGGCCGTTGTGGGCGGCGACGTACAGCGTGCCGTCGGGGCCGAAGCCGACCGGACTGAACGCGCCTTTGCTTTCGGTATAAGCCGCGAACTGCGCCAGCGTGCGCCACTTGTCGTGGTCGCCGGGATCGCGGTAGTAGATCGTCAACCGCCCATCCTTGACGGCGGTGGCGAGGCGGGGTTCGCCCTCGTGATCGAGCAGCCAGCCGGTCACCGGTCCCGGGCGGGGAATGGTTTGTGCGTGGCCCGTGCGCGTGTTCAGGCGGACCAGGTCGGTGTAGAGATGCTCATCGCCCCCATCCCAGATGGGACGGGACACATAGATCATGTCGTCCCTGCGCGGACGCTGACGCATGAGGAACGTGTTCCACGGTTGCATCGGCACTTTGCCGATCAGCTCGTGGCGCGAGGCGGCGTCGAAGTAGCGGTCGGCCAGCTGCGCGAAATGCTGGCCGTCGCGGTCGACGGCATACAGGCCGGGACCGTGCCGCACGTCGCCCTGGCCGGTATTCTTCTCGGTCAGGTCGAAGACGAGCCGGGTGCCGTTCACCCATTCGAAGTCGTCGATGTCGGCGTCGTCGAACGCGGCCACCACGGTCGGCTTGTTGGTGGCGAGGTCGATCACGGCGAGATAGTCGTTGCGGTCGGGCGCGCCCGCGCGGACTGCCAGGTAGCGCGCATCGGGCGACAGCGCGACGCGATGGATGGCGGTGTGCTGGAAAAAATCGATGGCCGGCGGCGCGGCGCGGGCGGCGCCGGCCAGCAGGGCGGAGAGGGCGAAAAGATACGGCAGGGTACGGCGCAAAAACATGCAAGATCCTCGACGAGAAAGTTGCATAAAGATAACATCTATTCGGGCGCCCGGATATGCGCGACAAGCCCGCCGCTCTCGCGCGGCGGCGCCCTCGTGACCAGGCTGACGACGACCAGTGCCAGCGCTCCCGCCGGTACGCCGAACACGCCCGCGGAGATGGGCGCGATGTGGAACCAGACCGCATCGAGGCTCCCGCCCAGCATCGGATTGGTGTGCAGCATGTAGTAGATGCAGACGAGGAAGCCGGTCGCCATACCCGCGATCGCGCCCGCGAAATTGGCCCGCTTCCAGAACACGCCCGCCACCAGCGCGGGGAACATGGTCGACCCCGCGAGCGAGAACGCGGCGCCGACGAGCGACAGGATGTCCGCCGGCTTCTGCGACGCGACGTACGCGGCGATGAACGCGACCGCGAGCAGCAGCAGCTTGGAGATCGTCACGCGCTTCTGCGTGGAGGCGCCCGGATCGACGATCTTGAAGTAGATGTCGTGCGACAGCGCGTTCGAGATCGCCAGCAGCAGGCCGTCCGCCGTGGACAGCGCCGCCGCCAGGCCGCCGGCCGCGACGAGGCCGGAAATCACGTACGGCAGGCCGCCGATCTCCGGCGTGGCGAGGGTGAGCACGTCGCCGTCGATCGCGATCTCGGCCAGCTGCACGATGCCGTCGCCGTTGACGTCGACGATGCTGATCAACGGATTCGACTTGTCGACGTTGGCCCAGTACGAGACCCACGTCGGCAGGGCGTTGAAGTCCGTGCCGACGAGGGCCGTGTAGATATCGTACTTGGCCAGCACGGCCAGCGCCGGCATGGTCAGGTAGATGAGCAGGATGAAGAACAGCGTCCAGAACACGGACACGCGCGTCTCGTGCACGGACGGCGTCGTGTAGGACCGCATCAGGATGTGCGGCAGCGCCGCGGTGCCGAACATCAGGCAGAACACGAGGGACAGGAAGTTGTTGCGGCGGATGTCCGATTCTTCCCGCGTCTTGCCGGGGAACGGTTCCGCGTGCGGTTCCGGCGGCTGGGCGCGCGCCAGGTTCGCGGCGCGCAGTTCGGTCCACACGCGCGCCGCTTCGTCCGCCGTGCGCGGATAGTCGAGCAGTTCGCGTTCCGCGCTGCGCACTTCGGACAGCGGCGCGTTGCGGCCGCGCGCCTTGTCCAGCCGGCGTTGCGCCTCGATCTTGCCCGCTTCCCAGGAGCGGGGCAGGGCGGCGATGCGCGCCGCGTAGTCGTCCGCGCGGGCGCGAAAACGGGCGCGCACTTCAGCCTCGCGCGGGTCCGCCGCCAGCTGGGCTTCGCGCGCGGCCAGCTTGGGCAGCACGGAGCCGTACGCCACCTGCGGCACCGGGTTGCCCGCGAATTTCATGGACAGCCAGATCGTCGGGATCAGGAAGGCGACGAGGATGATGATGTATTGCGCCACCTGGGTCCACGTGATGGCGCGCATCCCGCCCAGGAACGAGCATACGAGGATGCTGGCGAGGCCGAGGAAGATGCCGACCGAGAAGTCGACGCCCGTGAAGCGCGACGCGATCAGGCCCACCGCGTAGATCTGCGCGACGACGTACGTGAACGAGACGACGATGGTGGCGCCGACCGCCAGCGCGCGCACGATGCTGCCCTGGCGCGTGCCCGTCTCGCCGCCGTAGCGCGCGGCGAGGAAATCGGGGATCGTGTACTGGGCGAAGCGGCGCAGGTAGGGCGCGATCAGCAGGGCGACGAGGCAGTAGCCGCCCGTCCAGCCCATCACGTAGGCGAGGGCGTCGAAGCCGTGCAGGTACAAGGTGCCCGCGAGGCTGATGAAGCTGGCGGCCGAGATCCAGTCGGCCGCCGTCGCCATGCCGTTGAACAGCGCCGGGACTCTCCGCCCCGCCACATAGTATTCGGACACGTTCGACGTGCGGCTGACGACGCCGATGATCGCGTACAGGACGATCGTCGCGAACATGTACAGGTGGCCGATCCACTGGCGCGGCATGCCCTCGTGTTCGAGGATCGCCAGCGCGCCCAGGAACAGCGCGAAGCACAGCGTGAACCACAGGTAGTAGCGGGACAGGCGGCGGAAGTAGGAGCGGGTCTTGGCGGCCGTCGCTGTCATGGACGGCCCTCCAGCATGCGGTCGAAAGCGCGATCGAGGATGCGCATGCGCCAGGCGTACGCGCCGATGATGGCGAGGTAGGTCAGCGACGCGCCCTGCGCCGCGAGATAGAACGACAGCGGCCAGCCGAACACGGACAGGTGCGCGAGGTCGCGCGCGAAGAACACGGTGCAGAAGCTCGTCGCGAGCCACAGCGCGAGCAGCAGCGCGGTCAGGCGGCGCGCGCGCACCCAGTGCGCGGCACGCGCGGCGACGATCTGTTGACGCTCAAGGTCGGGGTCAGAGGAAGGGACGGTCTCGGTCGGCATCGGGGACAGGCGTGTCAATGGGCGGGAAGGTCAGCCGGAACAGGCTGCCCGGGAATTTCTTGTGCGTGCTGCGCGGGTTGTTGAAGATCTCGATGTCGGCGCCGTGCTGCTGGGCGATCTCGCGCACGATGGCGAGACCGAGGCCGGACCCGGACGCGCTCGAGCCAAGGATGCGATAGAAACGTTCGAACACGCGGTGACGCTCGGACGGCGCGATGCCGGGACCCGTGTCCTCGACTTCCAGCAAGGCTTGATGACCGTTGCCGATATTGGTTCCACGCACGCGCACGGTGACGCTGCCGCCCGGCGGCGTGTAGCGCAGCGCATTGTCGATCAGGTTCGACAGCAGCTCGCGCAGCATCAGCGCGCTGCCGTCGATCTCCGGCGGATCGCCGATCACTTCGTAGCCGAGGTCGATCTCGTGCGCGAACGACGCCTGCACCCAGTCCTGCACGACGTCGCGCGCCAGGGCCGCGAGGTCGAGCGGCTCCAGCGTCTGGCCCGCGTGCGGCTGGTTCTCGGCACGCGCCAGCGCCAGCAGTTGGTTCACGAGGCGCGTGGCCGATTCCGAGCTCTTGGCGAGCTGCTCGAGCGAGCGGTGGATCTCGTTCGGATCGACCTGGCGCAGGGCCAGTTCCGACTGCATGCGCATGCCCGCGAGCGGCGTCTTCATCTGGTGCGCGGCGTCGGCGATGAAACGCTTCTGCACGTCGATCGTGTGCGCGAGGCGCGCCAGCATGTCGTTCAGCGAGCCGACGAGCGGAGAAATCTCTTCCGGCACCTGGCGCGAATCGATGGGGGACAGATCGTCCGGCGGGCGCGCGCGGATGCGTTCCTGCAGTTGCGCGAGCGGCGACAGGCCCCGCGACAGCGCGAACCAGACGAGGGCCAGGATCACGGGCAGGATGATGAACTGGGGCAGGATCACGCCCTTGATGATTTCGTTGGCCAGCTGCGCGCGCTTGTCGAGCGTTTCCGCCACCTGCACGAGCGCGAGGCGCGGTTCCTGCGTGGCATCCAGCAGCGGCTGCAGGTTGACCCAGGCGTACGCGATGCGCACGGGCGTGCCGTGCAGGCTCTCGGTGCGGAAGTGCACGCGGCCGCTGCGCTCGGCGTCGTCCGGGTTCGGCTGCGGCAGGTCGCGGTCGCCGTCGACGATCTCGCCGCGCGGGCCGCTGATCTGGAAATAGACGCTGTCGACGTCGTCCGCGCGCAGGATGTCGCGCGCGGTGCCGGGCAGGCGCGCGACGACCTTGCCGTCGACTTCCTTGACCTGCTGCGCGAGCACCGTGACGCTGTCTTCCAGCGCGTGGTCGAACGGCTGGTTCGCGATCGACTTCGCGACCAGGTACGTGATCGCGATGCTCATCGGCCACAGCAGCAGCAGCGGGGCCAGCATCCAGTCGAGGATTTCGCCGAACAGCGAGTGCTGGATGCTTTCTTCCGGCTCGGGCCTGGGCGGAACGTAGAGGTCGTCGACCGGTTCCGTGACGGCGAGCGGATCCGGCCCGGCCGCGCGCCGCTTGAAGGGTTTCACTTGTGGCCGCTAGCCGCTTCGGTGCTCTTGCGGGCGCTGTCGCGGGGTGTATCGGAAAAGCGTTCCAGGCAGTAGCCGAGGCCGCGCACGGTGGCGATGCGGATGCCGCCCGTCTCGATCTTCTTGCGCAGGCGGTGCACGTAGACCTCGATGGCGTTGTTCGACACTTCTTCGCCCCATTCGCACAGGTGATCAACGAGCTGTTCCTTCGACACGAGGCGCCCCGTGCGCGCCAGCAGGATTTCCAGCAGGCCCAGTTCGCGCGCGGACAGGTCGAGCATCTGGTCGTTGATGTACGCGCTGCGGCCGACCTGGTCGTACACGAGCGGGCCGTGGCGGATGACGGTCGAGCCGCCGCCCTGGCCGCGCCGGGTGAGGGCGCGCACGCGCGCTTCCAGTTCGGACAGCGCGAACGGCTTGGGCATGTAGTCGTCCGCGCCGGCGTCGAGGCCGCCCACGCGCTGCTCGATGGAATCGGCGGCCGTGAGGATCAGCACCGGCAGCAGGGAGCCGCGCGCGCGCAGGCGGCGCAGCACGTCGAGGCCGGACAGCTTGGGCAGGCCGAGGTCGAGGATCAGCAGGTCGAACTCCTGGGTCGACAGCGCCGTGTCCGCGTCCTGGCCGTTCTTGACGCAATCGATGGCATAGCCGGACTGGCGCAAGGAGCGCGTCAGTCCATCGGCCAGTACGCTATCATCTTCGGCTAGTAAAATACGCATCTTTTCTCCCGGCTTTCGTTGTTCGACCCACCTAACTCGCTTATTGTGTGTGAAGTTTCGCAACATGTCGAATCGGTCAAGCGACGGTAAATATCGCTTGCCAAAACCACTGGGATTTTATACAGTACTTCCTATTGAAATCGCGCGAGCGGCCCACACCTTGGTTCACTCTAGGACAGAAAGAAAGTTATGGACGACAAAAAATCCGCAGTAAACGCATCCGAGAAGAGCAAGGCGCTGGCAGCGGCCCTCGCACAGATCGAAAAGCAATTCGGTAAAGGCTCGGTGATGCGCATGGACACCAGCCAACCCGTCGAAGAGGTGCAAACCGTTTCGACCGGCTCGCTGGGTCTGGACATCGCACTCGGCGTCGGCGGCCTGCCGCGTGGCCGTATCGTCGAGATCTACGGTCCGGAATCGTCGGGTAAGACGACGCTGACCCTGCAGACCATCGCCCAGATGCAAAAGCTGGGTGGCACCTGCGCGTTCATCGACGCCGAACACGCGCTGGACGTGACCTATGCACAAAAGCTGGGCATCAAGCTGGACGAGCTGCTGATCTCGCAGCCGGACACGGGTGAACAGGCGCTGGAAATCACGGACGCCCTCGTGCGTTCGGGCAGTGTTGACCTCGTGGTCATCGACTCGGTGGCGGCCCTGACGCCGCGTGCCGAGATCGAAGGCGACATGGGCGATGCGCTGCCGGGCCTGCAAGCCCGTCTGATGTCGCAGGCGCTGCGCAAGCTGACCGCATCGATCAATCGTACGAACACCCTGGTGATCTTCATTAACCAGATCCGTATGAAGATCGGCGTCATGTTCGGCAGCCCGGAAACGACGACCGGCGGTAACGCGCTGAAGTTCTACGCCTCCGTGCGTCTGGACATCCGCCGTACCGGCTCGATCAAGTCCGGTGACGAAGTGATCGGTAACGAAACCAAGGTCAAGGTCGTCAAGAACAAGATCGCGCCCCCGTTCAAGGAAGCGCACTTCGACATCCTGTACGGCGAAGGCACGTCGCGCGAAGGCGAGATCATCGACCTGGGCGTGGACAACAAGATCGTCGAGAAGTCGGGCTCGTGGTACAGCTACGGCGGCGAACGTATCGGCCAGGGCAAGGACAATGCCCGTATCTTCTTGAAAGAGCGTCCGGCACTGGCACGCGAAATCGAGAACAAGGTCCGTGCCGCCCTCGGCGTGCGCGAACTGCCGCCGGCTGCCGCCGGTGACGATGCCGCCCAGCTGGCATCCGTCGGCGACGACGAGTAATCGTCTCCGATGCCGCGCCAGCAGCTGAGCCTCAAGGCTCGCGCGTTGAAGTATCTGTCGACGCGCGAGCACAGCCGGCTCGAACTGGCACGCAAATTGTCCCGCTATGCGGAGGAGGGCGACGACGTCGAAGCCCTCCTTGATTTCCTTGAAAAGAACAACTGGCTGTCGCAGGAGCGTTTTGCCGAATCGCTGGTGAACCGGCGTGCCGGACGCTACGGCAACGCCCGGGTGCTCTCCGAACTCCAGCAGCACGGCGTCAAGGGCGATGCGCTCGACGAGCTCAAGTCCGAACTGAAGGAATCCGAAACGGCACGGGCCCGCGACGTCTGGCGCCGCAAGTTCGGCAGGGTTCCGCAGGATGCCGAAGAACGCAGCAAACAGATGCGCTTCCTGCTGCAACGCGGCTTTTCCCAGAATGCGGTACGCGCTGCCCTGAAGGGTGGCGACGACGAGGACGACCTCTGATCTCATCGTTGTGAATGTCCCACTGTCGTTCTGTTTATGACGGCGGGCTTGCGCTTTCGGCATCACAACTTCGCAACATCTCCCCTTATCTTCCCCTCAAAAACCCTTCTGTAACCGGGGAGACGGTGCACAGCCCGGCACCCTGTGCTAAACTTTCATGGTTTAAGCAGCGCCGCAAGAGCGGTTGTTGCCGTAGAAGCTGCGGCAACGTGCATCAGGCACAACGGCTGCAAATTTTTTCGCCGCATACCGGCATTGGTGTTTATGCCCCTGTCTCCTCCCGCTCCGCGTAAGCCAAGGCACACGCGCGCCATTACCGTCGAAGCGTTCGCGCGCGACGATGGCCTGTGGGACCTCGACGCGTGCATCCGCGACACCAAGACGCATGACATTGCCCTGCCTTCCGGCTCCCGTCCGGCCGGCCTGCCGGTGCACGAACTCAAATTGCGGGTGACTATCGACCGCGACATGAACATCGTCGACGCCGAAGCCGCGTCCGATGCCGTACCCTATCCCGGTTTCTGCGACACCATCGCCCCTGCGTATAAAAAGCTCATCGGCTTGTCGCTGCTGAAACATTTCCGATTGCATCTGAAGGACCGCCTGTCCGGGGTACTCGGCTGCACCCACCTGACCGAACTCGCGCAAGTCCTGCCCACCGCGGCAATCCAGGCCTTCGCCGATGACGCGATGGCCAACCGTCCGGCCGATGCTTCGGCCGAGCGGCCTTACGAACTGGACCGCTGCCACGCGCTGCGCCTCGACGGCCCCGCCGTCGAAACGTATTACCCGCGCTGGTCGCTCAAGGCGGTGCCGGGGTAGTGTTGTCCGGAGTAGACTCCGGATTTGTCGCTTTATTTTTCAACCGCATTTCTAAACTACATCAGTAACAGAAGAAGGGAAGCCAGCATGAAAATCCATGAGTATCAGGGCAAAGAGATCCTCCGAAAATTCGGAGTGACCGTTCCGCGCGGCATTCCGTGCTTGTCGGTCGACGAGGCTGTCAAAGCCGCTGAAGAGCTGGGCGGTCCGGTCTGGGTGGTCAAGGCCCAGATCCATGCTGGCGGCCGCGGCAAGGGCGGCGGCGTGAAAGTCGCCAAGTCGCTGGAACAAGTGCGTGAATACGCCAACCAGATCCTGGGCATGCAGCTGGTGACCCACCAGACCGGTCCGGAAGGCCAGAAAGTCCGCCGCCTGCTGATCGAAGAAGGCGCCGACATCAAGAAAGAACTGTACGTGTCGATGGTCACCGACCGCGTCACCCAGCGCGTCGTGCTGATGGCCTCGTCGGAAGGCGGCATGGACATCGAAGAAGTCGCGCACAGCAACCCGGAAAAGATCCACAACGTCGTGATCGACCCGAGCGTGGGCCTGACCGATGCGGATGCCGACGACGTCGCCCGCAAGATCGGCGTGCCGGAAGGCTCGATCGCCGCTGCCCGCGCGAACCTGCAAGGCCTGTACAAAGCCTACTGGGAAACCGACGCATCGCTGGCTGAAATCAACCCGCTGATCCTGACCGGCGACGGCAAAGTCATCGCCCTGGACGCCAAGTTCAACTTCGACTCGAACGCCCTGTTCCGTCACCCGGAAATCGTCGCCTACCGCGACCTGGACGAAGAAGATCCGGCCGAAGTCGAAGCCTCGAAATTCGACCTGGCCTACATCTCGCTGGACGGTAACATCGGCTGCCTCGTGAACGGCGCCGGTCTGGCCATGGCCACCATGGACACCATCAAGCTGTTCGGCGGCGAGCCGGCCAACTTCCTGGACGTCGGCGGCGGCGCAACCGCCGAGAAGGTCACCGAAGCCTTCAAGATCATGCTGAAGAACCCGGGCCTGAAAGCCATCCTGGTCAACATCTTCGGCGGCATCATGCGCTGCGACGTGATCGCCGAAGGCGTGATCACCGCATCGAAGGCCGTGTCGCTGCAAGTGCCGCTGGTCGTCCGCATGAAGGGCACCAACGAAGACCTGGGCAAGAAGATGCTGGCCGATTCCGGCCTGCCGATCATCTCGGCCGACACCATGGAAGACGCAGCGAAGCAGGTCGTTGCCGCTGCAGCTGGCCAAGCTTAATTCGCGAAGGAAATAAAATGTCGATTCTGATTAACAAAGACACCAAAGTCATCACCCAAGGTATCACCGGCAAGACCGGCCAATTCCACACCCGCATGTGCCGCGACTACGCGAACGGCCGTGAAGCCTTCGTCGCAGGCGTGAACCCGAAGAAAGCCGGTGAGGACTTCGAGGGTATCCCCATCTTCGCGAGCGTCAAGGAAGCCAAGCAGGAAACCGGCGCGACCGTGTCGGTCATCTACGTTCCGCCGGCAGGCGCCGCCGCCGCGATCTGGGAAGCCGTGGAAGCCGAGCTGGACCTGGCAATCTGCATCACCGAAGGCATCCCCGTCCGTGACATGATGGAAGTCAAGGACCGCATGGCCAAGGCCGGTTCGAAGACCCTGCTGCTGGGCCCGAACTGCCCGGGCCTGATCACCCCGGACGAGATCAAGATCGGCATCATGCCGGGTCACATCCACAAGAAAGGCCGCATCGGCGTCGTGTCCCGTTCGGGCACGCTGACGTATGAAGCCGTCGGCCAACTGACCGCACTGGGCCTGGGCCAGTCGTCGGCAGTCGGTATCGGTGGCGACCCGATCAACGGTCTGAAGCACATCGACGTGATGAAGATGTTCAACGACGATCCGGACACGGACGCCGTCATCATGATCGGCGAGATCGGCGGCCCGGACGAGGCCAACGCCGCTTACTGGATCAAGGACAACATGAAGAAGCCGGTCGTCGGCTTCATCGCCGGCGTCACCGCGCCGCCGGGCAAGCGCATGGGCCACGCCGGCGCGCTGATCTCGGGCGGTGCCGACACGGCACAGGCCAAGCTGGAAATCATGGAAGCCTGCGGTATCAAGGTCACCAAGAACCCGTCGGAAATGGGTCGTCTGCTGAAGGCGATGCTGTAATCCTGCGGTTCTGGATCCGATGAACGGGGCGCTTCGGCGTCCCGTTTTTTTTGTACTGACAATTTTTGTCGCGACTGGACAAAAACGGTCGGGGTGACAATTTTCGCCACCCTGGCGTGACAAAAATTGTCATGCGGCAATGCAAAAAACACGCGAAAACTCACATTTTGATGGCACGGTGCTAACGATTCCGTATGGAAACAGGCTGGCACGCCGATTGCATAGTGTAAAGGGCAGAAGCAAGCAGTACCGGATACGCAGTACCCCTTTAATTTTGCAGTGCCCCCAACCTGGAGAGACATCATGAAAGCACCGAAAATCGTCAAGAAAGCCCAAGCCGGCTTCACCCTGATCGAACTGATGATCGTTGTCGCGATTATCGGTATCCTGGCCGCCGTGGCCATCCCGGCTTACCAGAACTACGTTGCCAAGTCGAAGTTCGCCGCTGCACTGTCGGAAGTGTCGGCGGGTAAAACCGGCTATGACGTCAAGATGAACGAAGGCGTCGATGCATCCACCCTGACTGTTGCTGACGTCGGCCTGAAAGCCACCACCACCAACTGCAGCATGGGCATCACGTCGACGACGCTGACCTGCACGATCCAGGACGGCCCGAAATCGGTCAAAGGCAAGATTATCACCCTGACCCGCGCCGCTGACGGCGGATGGACCTGCGGCAACGACGTCGACGCGGCCGACAAGCCGAACGTCGTTGGCACCTCCTGCAGCGGCAGCTAATTTGTCCTGACTGATCGGACATAGCGTCAACGAGCCGCCCAGTGCAAGCTGGGCGGCTTTTTTATTACCGGATCGACGAGGTCGAGCGTGCTTACGACGGAAACCCTTCCATCGGCGCTGTTGCGGATGCGCTGCATGATGCTGCTGTGCCTGGCCCTGTTGGCCAACTTCATGCTCGTGGCCGGTCACGATCACCAGCGCCTCGTCCAGATCTGCGCCGTGCTGCTGGGCGCGAGCATCGCCCTGGTCGAGCGCCGGACCGTCGCAGACCTGTTTTCCGGACGTCCGGGCATGACGCTGGCTGCGTTCTTCGTGCTCGGCATGCTGAGCGCCGCGGTCTCCTTCGCGCCGCGCTTTGCCTTCTTCGAAGTCGCCAACCTGTTTCTGCTCTACATGCTGGCCGCCATGGTCGCGGCCGAGATCGCGCGGCATGGCCAGGCGGCCATCCTGTTCGTCCTCCGCTGCCTGGGCATCATGTGCGCGTTCTATGTGTTCCTGTTCATCGTCGCGTACGTGGGCGGCCTCAGCCTCGGCATCCCGCTGGCGCTCGACGATTTCACGACCAACTTCAGCAATATCCGCTTCTTCAACCACGCGCAGACATCGACATTGCCGCTGCTGATCCTGCTGTGCTGCCTGACGCCGCGCCCGTCCAAATTGCGCTGGCTTTGGATGGCGGTGGGCACGTACTGGTGGATGGCCTTGTACGCGACGACGGGTCGCGGCACGCTGCTGGGCATGGCGGCCGGCTGTGCCGTCGTCGCCGTGCTGGCGCGGCGGCGGGCCGTGCCATATCTTCAACAGGTCGCCGTGACGGCGGTACTGGGCCTGCTCGCGTACTTCGTCTTCCTCACCGTCGTGCCGGCCTTGCTCGGCGTCGAAGGCATGAGCTCGTTCATGTACGCGATCGACCGCACGGCCGCCGACCCGTCGTCGGGACGGATGCCGCTCTGGCGTCTCGCCGCCGCGCTGATCGGGCAGCACCCTTGGCTGGGCGTGGGGCCCATGCATTTCGCACATTACACTGGCCATCTGCATATTGCCGCCCACCCGCACGACTGGCTGCTGCAGGTAGGCGTCGAATGGGGATTGCCCGCCTTGCTCTGTCTGCTGATCGCCGTCGCGTACGGATTACGCGCGCTGCTGGCGGCCGGTGCGCGCGTCCGGCATGACGACGCCGCCAACGAGACGATCTTCGTCGCGCTGCTCACCGGCGCCGTGGCGATCCTCGTCGACGGGCTCGTGTCGGGCGTCGTCGTAATGCCCCAAAGCCAGCTGGCGTTCGCGCTGTATCTCGGCTGCGCCATCGGCTGGCAGCGGACGATGCGCCCGGCGGCGCAGGCCGCACCGGACGGTATCCACCGCGCAGTGGGTGCCGTGTGTATCGTCGTGGCGATGGTGGGTGTGATCGCGGGCGCTTGGCCGGGGGCGGCCGCCAGGCTGCATGGCGAGGAAATGACGCCGGCCGAACAGGCGGTCAATACGGGTACGCAATGGCCGCGCCTGTGGAAGGCCGGCTACTTCTGATCAGACGATTTTTTGCCGGTCCGCCAGTAACGCCTCATACGTCAGGTTCTGCAGCAGCGTGTAGTGCACGGGATCGAGGTCCACGAACTGCACGCCGTACGCAAATCCCTCAGCCTGTTCCGGCCCGCCCGAGAGGGCGCTGATGTTGCGCACCGCCGCGCGCGTGCGGATGCGGGTTTCCTGGTTGTTGGGCGGGGCCAGCAGGGCGAATTCCAGGTCGATTTCGTCCTCGTCCTGCGGCAGGTTCTTCCTGGATTCGATGCGGGCGCCGTTCACGCTCAGGTTCGTCAGCAGGCAATCGGCACCGGGCACGGTGGCGTTTTTCGGGATGACTTTGGCGGGAATGTCGACCTTGACCCGCATCGCCGTGCGCAGGCTCGTGCCCTGGATCGTGCGCGGGAAGGAGATGTGGGCGTACAGCAGCGGCCGGCCGAACACACGCTCGACCGTGCATGCGAACGAGCACACGTGGATACCCGAGAACACACGCATCGTCACGCGCTCGCCCTCGACCAGGGGAATCGGCGCGCCGCTATCCATCGGGATCTTGACGATCAGGTATTCGTCCTTCAACCAGCCGATCAGCGTGGAGAAATGCTGCACGGGCTTCAGGCGCCGGTGCGTGATGAATTGCAGGCGTACGCCGACCTGCAGGTTCATCGATTCGAATTCGAATTCCTGCGGTTTGAGTTCGCGGTCCGCTTGCGGGTCGTTCATCATGGTTTCATCTCGGAAGCGAGCAATAGTAGCACCGAGGCAATCCTTTGGAAACGAAAAAAACGCCTGTACGTACAGGCGTTTTTCGTCCTCCGGGCGGGAGCGCTGCGTGGATTTACTGCTTCAGGTGCTGGTCCAGCCAGCCGAGCACGGTGTGATGCCACAGCACGGAGTTGGCCGGCTTCAGCACCCAGTGGTTCTCGTCCGGGAACACGAGCAGCTTGCTCTCGATGCCGCGGCGCTGCAGCGCCGTGAACGTGGACAGGCCCTGGGCCGTCGGGATGCGGAAGTCGAGGTCGCCCTGCACGACGAGCATCGGCGTCTTCCACCTGTTCACGTGCAGCACCGGGTTGAAGCGCTCATGCTTGTCCGGCACGGCGAAGTACGGACCGCCGTTTTCCCAATCGGTGAACCATTGTTCTTCGGTCGAATACGCCATGCCGCGGGTATCGAACACGCCGTCGTGGTTGACGATGCACTTGAAGCCGTCGGACCAGTTACCCTCGATCCAGTTCATCATGTAGCCGCCATACGACGCGCCCAGCGCGCACGCGTGCGAACGGTCCAGCCAGGCGTACTTCGCCGTGGCCGCGGCCAGCCCTTTCTTGAGGTCCTCGAGCGGCTTGCCGCCCCAGTCGCCGCTGATGGCGTCCGTGAACTTCTGGCCGTAGCCCGTCGAGCCGTGGAAGTCGATGAACACGGTTGCATAGCCCGCGCCCGCGTACACCTGCGGATTCCAGCGGTAGCTCCAGCCGTTGCCGAAGCTGCCCTGCGGACCGCCGTGCACGAGGAAGGCGATCGGGTATTTCTTGCCCGGCTCGTAATTCCACGGCTTCATCACGTGGCCGTAGACGGTGTCGCCGTTCGCGCCCTTGAACGAAAACTGTTCATAGTCGCCCCAGCGCACGTCGGCCAGCTTTTCCTCGTTCACATGCGTCAGTTGCGCGGCCTTGTTCGTGCCCAGCGCCATGCCGAACAATTGCGCGCCCGATGCGAGATTCGTTTGCGTGAACGCGACGGTATTGCCGCGCACGTCGAAGCCGCCGATGGAACCCTTGTCGGTCAGCGGCGACACCTTGCCGCTGGCCACGTCGATGGCGAACAGGCGGTGCTGGCCGATGTCCTCGGCGTCCGCGATGAGCGTCTTGCCGTCGGCCGTCCACTGGATGCTGCCCGGCGAGCGGTCCCAGCTTTCGGCCACGTTGCGCTTCTTGCCGGTGGCAAGATCGAGCAGCACGATGTGGTAGCGGTCCGCCTCGAAGCCCGGACGGGTCATGGCCAGGTAGGCGAGGGTGCGGCCGTCCGGCGAGAACACGCCTTTCGTATCCCAGGCGTTATTGTCCGCGGTCAGGTTGCGCGGCGTGCCGCCCGTGGCGGGCACCGTGTACAAGTCGAAGTTCGTCGACCACGCCTCGGACTTGCCGGCGATACGCACCGAGAACACGACGGTCTTGCCGTCCGGGCTGAAGCGGAATTCCTCGCGGTCGCCGAACGGTTTCGACGGCACGTCGCCGTCGAGCGCGCCCGACAGGCTAACCGGCGTGCCGTTCACGCGGCCGGAGGCATCCAGCGGGGCCGCGTACAGCACGTTGTTGCGGCCGTCGGACCACGTGTCCCAGTGACGCACGAACAGGCGATCGTAGAGCTTGCCGCTGGCCTTGTCCTTCTCTTTCGCATCCACGCGCGCCTTCGTGCAGGCGAGGTCGGCGCAGTCGCGGAACACGGCCATGCTCAAGGCGATGCGGTCACCCGTCGGCGCGACGCGGAACGCGTCCACGTCGAGCGGCAGGTCGGTCACGCGGACCGCGTCGCCGCCGGCCGCCGGCACGCGCCACACCTGGCCCGAGCCCGAACGCGACGACAGGAAATAGATCGCGTCGCCGCTGGGCGACCATTCCGGATCCGTGCTGCTGGCGGCATCCGACGTCAGGCGTTGCGGGGTCGGACTGGCGGCGCGCAGGTCGACCAGGTAGAGGTCGGTATGACCGCGGTTCTTGCCCATGTCGGTCGTGCGCACCGTGTAGACGACGCGGCCGCCGTCCGGCGACACCGCCGGGCTGCCGACTCTTTCCATCGTCACCAGGTCTTCGACCGTGAATCCGCGCGGTGCGGCCGTCGCGCCGAGCGCCGTGCCCGTCAGGGCGGCGGCCAGCGCCAGCATACGTAATTTCATCCTGTCCTCTCGCTTGTGGCTTGTGAATACGCGGCCGCGCTTGTTGGCTCGGCCGTGAAAGGCAGCAATTTACCACGTGCAAGATGACGCGGGGAACAGGGATCAGAACTCTTCCCACCCGTCCGCGGTGGCCGCCGTCTTGACGGGCGCACGCACCGGCGCCGGCTTGACGACGGTTGCCGGCTTCGGTGCCGCCAGCGTCGAGACAGGTTTCGCGGCGCGGACCGGCGCCACTGGTGCGGCCGGGGCCGTGGCCGGCGCCCGCTCGTCGATGCGGAACACGCTGACCAGTGCCGCCAGCCTGGCCGCCTGGCTCTGCAACGCTTCCGACGCGGCCGCGGCCTCCTCGACGAGGCCCGCGTTCTGCTGGGTCACGTTGTCCATCTGGCTGATCGCCTGGTTGATCTGCTCGATGCCGCTGGTCTGTTCCTGGCTGGCGGCACTGATCTCGGCCATGATGTCCGTCACGCGCCGGATGCTGTCGACGACCTCGTGCATCGTGCTGCCGGCCTGGTCGACGAGCCTGGTGCCGGCCTCGACCTTGTCGACGGAGTCGCCGATCAGGGCCTTGATCTCCTTGGCCGCGGCCGCCGAGCGCTGGGCCAAGGTCCGCACTTCGCCCGCGACGACCGCGAAGCCGCGGCCCTGTTCGCCGGCACGCGCGGCCTCGACCGCGGCGTTCAGCGCCAGGATGTTGGTCTGGAACGCGATGCCGTCGATGACGGTGATGATGTCCACGATCTTTTTCGACGAGTCGTTGATCGAGCCCATCGTCTGCACGACCTGCGCGACGACGTCGCCACCCTGGCCGGCCACGTTCGACGCCGTCTGCGCCAGCATGTTGGCCTGGCGCGCGTTGTCGGCGTTCTGCTTTACGGTCGACGTCAGCTCTTCCATCGACGATGCGGTTTCTTCGAGCGAGCTGGCCTGTTGTTCCGTGCGCGACGACAGGTCCTGATTGCCGCTGGCGATTTCGCCGGAGGCCGAGGCGATGGCGTCCGTGCCCTGGCGCACTTCGCTGACGATGCCGGCCAGGCGGTCGCGCATGGATTTCATCGCGAACAGCAGGCTCGTCTCGTCACCGGGGCGCAGCTGCACGTGGGTGCTCAGGTCGCCGTCTGCGATGCGGGCCGCGATGTCGGCGGCATAGGCGGGTTCGCCGCCCAGCTGGCGCGCCAGGCTGCGGGTGATCAGGATGCCGAAGCCGGTGCCGGCCATGGCACTGAGCGCGACGAGCACGAGCATCGTGGCGCGACTGTTTTCATAGGCGGTCTTGTTGCTCAGATTGGTTTCCTGGGCCATCTGTTCCTTGTTATGGGCAAGATCGGCCAGTTTCGCATCGACGCTTTGTGACCTGGGCAGCAACGTGCCGAACAGGTAGTCGACGGAATCGCGCTTCGCCTCGAGCGGCTCCGCCTTCACGCGCTTGACCAGGTCCGCGGCCGTGCCGTCGAAGTCGCGCACCTGGGCGTCGGCTTCGGCAAAGAGGCGCTTGCCTTCCTCCGAGTGGAACAGCGGACGTGCCTTGTCGAGGTTTTCCTGCAGCAGCTTCCTGTATTTGTCGGCGTTGGCCAGCATGTTGGCGCGCTGTTCGTCCGTCGACGCCAGCATGGCGCCGCGCAGCGCACGGCCGAGGGAAACCTGGTTCAGATCGGCTTCCTTGACGTAGGAAATGCCCAGCAATTCCTTCTGGTACATGAGCTTGGCGCGCTCGTTCATCTGGGTCATGTTGTAGATCGCAATGCCGGCCACGATGGCGCCGAGCACGACAACGGCAAGAAAACCAAGGGTCAGCCGGGTCGCGACCTTCATCTGCTTGAACATGGCACGTCTCCTGATGATGAGTTCAGGTAAATACTAATTGATGTGCGGAAATAATTCGTGAGAATTGGGCCGCGCCCGTGCGATCTGGCGCGTTTTTCCAACACTTACCTTCGTGCCTGTTTTGTTCGATATCTGTTCGATAAACGATCGTCGAGCAGAGCGCTATTTTCCGTGGTTTTTCCGGAACACGATCGGTTGCGCCGGCCTCCACACGGCGTCTTGCTGTGCTCGCTGCGCGTGCATCACGATGGTCTGCACCTCGTCATGCCGCGCCGACTTCGCGCACACCGGGTCCGCGTTCTCGGCATCGCCGGTGAGCGCGTAGGCCTGGCAGCGGCAGCCGCCGAAGTCCTTCGCCTTGTCGTCGCATGTGCGGCACGGATCCTTCATCCAGGCATCGCCGCGGTAGCGGTTGAACGCATCGCTGCCGTACCAGATGTCGTTCACGCTCGCGTCGCGGACGTTCGGGAAATCGATGCCCGGCAATGTGCGGGCCGCGTGGCAGGGCAGGGCGGTGCCGTCCGGCGCGATGCCGAGGAACACGCCGCCCCAGCCGTTCATGCACGCCTTGGGCCGCGCCTCGAAATAGTCGGGTACGACGAACAGGATGCGCATCCGGTTGCCGATCCGCGCGCGGCACGCATTCACGACGCTTTCCGCACGCGCCACCTGTTCGCGCGTCGGCATCAACTGGTCGCGGTTGACGAGCGCCCAGCCGTAATACTGCGTGTTGGCCAGTTCCAGGTACTCGACGCCCATCTCGAGGGCCATGTCGATGATGTTCTCCACGTGGTCGAGATTGAAGCGGTGCAGCACGACGTTCAGCACCATCGGATAGTCGTACTGCTTGATCAGCCGGGCGACGCGCGCCTTCAGGTCGAACGTCTTCGTGCTCGACAGGAAATCGTTCAGCTCGCGCGTCGAATCCTGGAACGACAGCTGGATATGGTCCAGTCCCAGTTCCTTCATGCGGGCGAGGCGCGATTCGGTGAGGCCGATGCCGGACGTGATCAGGTTCGTATAAAACCCCAGCCGGCGGCCTTCGCCGACCAGTTCTTCCAGATCGTCCCGCAGCAGCGGCTCGCCGCCCGAGAAGCCGAGCTGCGCGGCGCCGAGCTGGCGCGCCTGGCGCATCACGTCGAACCATTGCTCGGTCGACAGTTCGGTGCGGTCATCGGCGTTGTCGACCGGGTTGTAGCAGAACGGGCAGTGCAGCGGGCAGCGATAGGTCAGTTCGGCCAGCAGCCAGAGCGGCGGCGCGATGGTGGGGCGGAAGGTCGGGGCGTTCATGATGGGCTCACACGATCCAGCCGTGTTCGCTGGCGACGCGCAGGAAATCGTCGACGTCGTCACGCAGGCCGCCGCAGTTGAACGCCTGTTCGAGCTCGCCGACGATGGCCGGCACGGTGCGGGCGCCATCGCAGCGTTTCAGGATCTCGGCCGCGCTCAGGCTCAGCTTGACCATCCCTTCCGGATACAGGAGCACGTAGTTGCCCTGGGCCTCTTCCCACTGCATGCGGAACAGACGAGACAGGGCGGGTTGATCGGGAACGGTGTGCATGGCTTGCCTCCTCAGGGATAGGCCTTCTCGATGGCGTCGAGCATGGTCCACAGGATGTCGAGCTTGAACTGCAGGATCTCGAGCGCGCGCTCCTGCTGGGCGCGGGTGGTGAAATGGTTGAGTGTCACTTCCAGGCCGTGTTCGACGTCGCGCTCGGCCAGGGAAATACGGCTGCGGAAATACTGCAAGCCATCGGGATCGATCCACGCGTAATGCGTCGGCCAGTTCGCCAGCCGGTCCTTGTGGATCTTCGGCGCGAACATCTCCGTCAGCGACGAGCACACGGCTTCCTGCCATGGCGCCCGGCGCGCAAAATTGACGTACGCATCGACGGCGAAGCGCACGCCCGGCACGACGTGCCGTTGCGACCACAGCGCCTCGCGCGTCAGCCCGACCGCTTCGCCGAGCCGCACCCACGCCTCGATGCCGCCCTCGTTATCGCCCCAGCCGTCATGGTCGAGGATGCGGCGCACCCAGCGGCGCCGCGTGGCGCGGTCCGGGCAATTGGCGATGATGGCGCCATCCTTTTGCGGGATATTCACCTGGTAATAAAACCGGTTGGCGACCCAGCCGCGAATCTGGTCCGGGTCCAGCAGGCCCTCGTTCATCCTGACGTTGAACGGATGGTGGATGTGGTAGCCGGCACCCCGTGCGCGCAATTGCGCCTCGAACTCGTCGCGGCTCCATGCTTCCGTGCTCATAACGTGATCTCCATGCCGTCGAACGCGACCTCGATGCCGTGGCGCGCGAGCAGGGCGCGCTCTTCCGAGTCTTCGTCGAGGATCGGATTCGTGTTGTTGATGTGGATGAGCACCTTGCGCCGCGCCTTGACGCCGTCGAGCACGGCGATCATGCCCCCGTCGCCCGATTGGGGCAGGTGGCCCATGTCGGCCGCCGTTTTTTTGGAAAACCCCAGCGCGATCATCTCGTCCGCACGCCAGAACGTGCCGTCGACGAGCACGCAATCCGCTTTCTGCAGCGCGGCTTGTACCTGCGGATCGATTGCGCCGAGGCCCGGCGCGTAGAAGACCGATTTACCTGTCGTGGTGTCTTCGATCAGGAGGCCGATGTTGTCGCCGGGGTGAGGATCGTTGCGGTGATCGGAATACGGCGGTGCCTTGCTGTTCAATGCCAGCGGCGTGAAGCGGATGCCGTGGATGCCCGGCACGTGCATGCCGCCATCGATCGGCACCTCATGCCAGCGTACGCCGCAATAGTGCGACAGCACGGGCACGAGCGGCAGTCCCTCGTTGAGTTCGCGCCAGACCTGTGCGGTGCAATAGAGCGGCAGCTCTTTCCCCTCGCGCAGCATCAGCAGGCCCGTGACGTGGTCGATCTGCGCATCCATCAGCATGACGGCGGCGATGCCCGAGTCGCGCCGGGCGCGCGCCGGCTGCAGCGCGGGCGTCGCGCGGATCTGCGCGAGGATGTCCGGCGACGCGTTGATCAGGACCCAGTCGGTCCCGTTGGAGGACACGGCGATCGACGATTGCGTGCGCGCCGTCGCGCGGACCGTGCCGTCGCGCAGCCCGGCGCAATTGCGGCAATTGCAGTTCCATTGCGGGAAACCGCCTCCGGCCGCGGAGCCTAATACGACGATGTTCATGACGGGATCCGGTAAGCCCGCGGCGGCGCCGCGGGTGTGTGCAGGGTCAGCGATTCGCGATGTACATCGTGATTTCGAAGCCGAAACGCCAGTCGATGAATTCAGGTTTGGTCCAGGCCATGGTTGTCTCCTTGATCGTTGGATGGGTTGTGAATGCGCGGCGCGCAGTCAAGGAGGAATTCGCAATATCCATGCCACATGGTGTGGCACTGTTTCTCCGGGCAAGCGTGTGTCAAAGATGAACAGTTGTATTGCACGACGATACATCTGTGACAGAATTGTTCAGTTCCGTGTAATCACTGGAGATGCAGATGGACGAACGATACAAACCGGATGGCTACAACGCGGTGTCGCCGTATTTGCTCGTGAAGGATGTGCGCGCCATGCTCGATTTCCTTGTGCACGCGTTCGGCGCAACCGAACTACGGCGCCAGCCCGATGCCGACGGCGGAATCCGGCATGCGGAGGTGCGCATCGGCGATTCGGTGGTGATGATGGGATACCGGCCTGGCGCTGAACTGATCGCCTCGGTGCACGTGTACGTCGAGGATGTCGACAGGGTCTATGCGCGGGCGCTCGATCACGGCGCAACGAGCCTGTCCGAGCCGCGCGACCAGCCGTATGGGGACCGGACGGCGGGGGTGCAGGATGCTCAGGGGAATTATTGGTGGATCGGGACGCGGTTGAGCGGGGCCAGTAGCTAGCAACTCACGGTTCCGACGCTGTCCCCAGTCCGAAGATCGAGACCGATCCAGCATCGATAGGGGCCATCTTTCGATCCCTTGTCCTGTGCGGTATAGCTGCATCGAAGGCCTTTTTTTTCCCGCATCCGGTCGCCCGGTTCCCCGGTACATGTTTCAGGCAGGTCCGGGCCGATGGAGTCGAAAATGTCTTTCGCCGACTTGCCATCAACGAGAACGGTCAGCTTGCGATCGCTCGCCGTTGCCTGCGTGCGATCTGAAACGATGCCCGAATGGACCTTGTAGATTGCCCCTTGCAGTGGTTTCCATAGACCGTATGGATCGGAAGACGGGTCGGCAGCATGGGCAAGCGACAGCGCGAATGCCGTCGCGCCCAAGGTCAGTAAGGTTATCGTTTTGCGCATGTCAGCCCCGTAGCTTTACATGAAAATGATGGTCGTGATTCGTGGCCTTTCTGACGAACGGGATATCGGGGCCGTTAAACAATACGAAAGCAACTGGAGCAAATGTTCTGAACATCTCGATTAGCTTTGCGGTTCCCTGTTTGTCATATTCCGCATCCCACCAGAACACCGGAAGTTCGAGACCGTCCTTGCGTAGCGGCCGCACATCAACCTCCAGCCCGCTCATATGTGAGTTGTGATCCGGGGTTCTCCTGCCGTCCGGGAGGCTGATGTCTCCGATACCGATACGTCGTTTATCGATGGCCTGCCATTCCAGGGCCACACGTAAAACTGCCGTCATCATGATCGGGTGAGCATACTGGTAAGCGCCTTTAGCCGGTTTCTTGTAGAGCTCACCATACACATAGTAGCCAGAGTCCATCGGCGCTTGTGGAAGCATGAAGAAGCCTCGCGAATCCTGCGTCGGGCGAGGGCGGATGGGGTCAGGGCACTTGTCATCGTCTTCGATCGTCCATTCGGTCGCCATGAGGAAGCCTCCTCAGGCGCACTTGTTACAGGCCAAATCCCAGCCACCGGTCGTTGATCCGCCGGCGCCACCACCGATTTTCTGCTGTGTGTACGACCATTTGATCTTGGAGAAGCGCAGTCCGATTTCGTCGTGCAGGATGCCTCCGCCATGCACCATTTGCTCCATGTTGGCGATCATGACGTTTTCTAACTCGACTTGGTAGTACTTGACGCGGGTCCCATCGCCGTCGGCGCGCATGAACTCCAGCTTGGCCTTCGGGATCGTTTTCCCCATCGAGCAAGTCTGCATCAGAATCGGCGAGGCGAGGTCCGCGAGCTTACTGATCGAGAGAGTGCGGTGCTCGCAGCGTTCCGCAGTGTGGCCGCCTCCTGTGGATGCGGTTGCGCTACGGGGTTGTGTGACGCCCCATTGGGCGGAAGTCAGTTCGATCCATCCTTGGTGAGCAGAGTCGGCTGACTCACCCTTGATTCCATCGATACTCAGATAAACGTCGGTAGCCATGCTTCTCTCCCGTACAAGTTGAGCGAAGCAAACATTCTTATCCGGCTCTGCAGCCTAATCATTGGCAACTGTCAAGTGGCACGGAGCGGAAAATCAAGCAATATGGCAGTTAGGTTTCATCGAAGATATCGTTATAAAGCATTGAAAATTCTTCGTGAGCCGCACGTATTTCATCGACCTCAGGGATTTCAAGTACGGAAGATGTGGCTTCGAGCGTAAGGATCAACGCCTCGGCACTGGTAAGAAGGATGTGGTCGAGTTCTTTATAGTACGAAGCCGTACTTCATGCCCACTAGATTGCCATCAGCATCAATGTCCAGGTAGCGATCGAGCGTTCCAATGTTTACGTGAACTTGCTGGCTTAAGACAGTGTAGGCTGAACAGTAGAAATCAATAAGGCCGGCCGCTTTGGCATACTCTTCGACCGTCAAGTCCCTAATCTTTTCCGCCTTGATACGTTGTGAAGTGTTATCAAGGAGAGTTTGATTGCTCTGCTGAGCGATAATTCGCTCTTCGGTAGGCTTCAGTCGTTTGAATTTTTTCAGAAAGTTTTCACGGTGAATCACATCCGCACGGATGTAATCTTCCGCGTACTTGCGATCCATAGCGATGGCTCGAACCTTGAACGTGACTTCCAGTAGAGTGCGAAGTGCTACCTGAGCTTCCTGCTCCAAGCCGCGCTCACTCAAAATGACAATAGATTGAAATGTGGTCAGTGCTCGCGGCAAGAGTGCCGCAACCACGAACTCTTGAACATCTGTTGGGTCGATTTTGGCATCGACCAGCGAACGATTTGCCAGTTCGTTAAGACGTTCTACGAAAGTGAAGGATTGGGCATGCGTTTGCCGTGCCTGGCGAATATGCTTGTCGGCTAGCGGACCAAGAAACATTCGATTTGAATCGGTCACGTATCGATCTCTGCCGTCCAGTCCCCCGACTTGCCACCATGCTTTTCCAGCACGCGCACATTGGTCATGACCATCCCCCGATCCGCCGCCTTGCACATGTCGTAAATGGTCAGCAGGCCGACCTGCACGGAAGTCAGCGCTTCCATCTCGACCCCGGTCTTGCCGTAGGTCTCGACCTGCGCCCGGCAGTGCACGCTGTTGTTCGGCTCATCGATCTCGAAATCGACGGCGACCCGCGTGATGGCGAGCGGATGGCACAGGGGGATGAGGTCGCTCGTCCGCTTGGCCGCCATGATGGCCGCGATGCGCGCCACGCCCAGGACGTCGCCCTTCTTGGCCGAGCCCGACGTCACCAGCGCCAGCGTGGCCGGCTGCATGCGGATCGTGCCGGCGGCGACGGCGATGCGGTGGGTGGCGTCCTTGGCGCCCACGTCGACCATGTGGGCCTGGCCGGTGGCGTCAAAGTGGGTCAGAGGAGATGTTGTCATGTTGTCGTGGGAGCGGAGTAACAAATTTTGGCCCAGCAGTAGCAACGGCCGGGAAGCGGGTATCATAGCACCGTGAAACCTAACCCGATTTCAGCGATGTTGCAGCTTTCACCAAGGTGGCCGTGGCGCCGTGTCGCGGCGGCCGCCGGCCTCGTCGTGGCCACCGCCAGTGCGCTGGCCGCCCCCACCGTCCCCGTCCTGCGCGGCAGCGCCGATACGACCGGGTTGCCGACGCTCGGCGATACCGCGCGTGCCGACTTGTCGCCCTTCCTGGAGCGCAAGCTGGGCGAGGAGATCATGAACGATATCCGGCGCGATCCCGATTACCTGGACGACGACGCGATCATCGAGTTCCTGAACAACTTCGGCGAAAACCTCGTGTCGTTCGCGCCCGGCGCGCGCGGGGAGACGAATGCCGATTTCTTCTTCTTTGCCGTGCGCGATCCGATGATCAATGCGTTCGCGCTGCCCGGCGGCTTCATCGGCGTGCACTCACAGTTGCTGATCTCGGCGCAGAACGAGTCGGAGCTGGCGTCCGTGCTGTCGCACGAGATCGGGCACGTGCAGCAGCGCCACATCGCGCGCATGATCGGCCAGCAGAAGCAGGATGCGCTGTTGCCGCTGGCCGCGCTGCTGCTGGCGGCGCTCGTCGGCAAGGCCGGCGGCGGGGCCGATGCGGCGATGGGTGTCATGATGGGCGGGCAAGGTCTCGCCATCCAGCGCCAGCTGAATTTCAGCCGCGACGCCGAGCGCGAGGCCGACCGCGTCGGCTTCCAGACCATGCGCGCGGCCGGTTACGACACGTCGGGCATGGTGGCGTTCTTCAAGCGCCTGCAGAGCACGACGCGCGTGTATGGCGAGGCGCCGGCCTGGCTCAGCAGCCACCCGCTGACGGGCGAGCGCATCGCCGACATCCAGTCGCGGATCCGCGACAACCCGAAGCCGATCCATATCCGCCCGGACAGTATCGAATTCCACCTCATCCGCGCCCGCGCGCGCGTGCTGCAGGACGAAAGCCAGAAGGGCCGCGACGAAGCGAAATCCGCATTCGACAGCCAGCTGGCCCAGCCCAACACGCAGCAGCAGACGGCCGCGATGTACGGCCTGTCGTTCCTCGCGCTGAGGCAGGGCGACCTGAAGACGGCGCAGAGCTGGCTCGACAAGGCGAAGGCGTCGACGAAGCCGCGTCCCGGCGTCTTTTCGAGCGAGCGCAGCGGCACGGACGGCAGCGCCCTGTTCGCCGGCCTCGCCACCGAGATCAAGCTGGCGCCGGGGCAGCCGCCCGAAGTCGTCCACCAGGCCGTGCAGGATGCGGAAAGCGCATACCAGAAATTCCCGCTGTCGCGCATGCTGGCGCGCCAGTACGCCGACGCGCTGATCGCGGACGGCAAGCTGGACAAGGCAGCCCAGTTCCTGCGCGACCAGGTGCAGCAATACCGCGAGGAACCCAAGCTCTACGACCAGCTTGCCAAGACGTATGCGGCCCAGGGCAAGATCGCGCTGCAACACATGGCGCTGGCCGAATCGTATGTGCTGACGGGCGCGTTGCCGGCAGCCGTCGACCAGCTCAATCTCGCGCGCAAGGCGAAGGATGTGTCGTTCTACGACCAGGCCGTGATCGATGCGCGCGAGCGCGAATTGAACGAGCGCCAGAAGGACGAGAAGAAAGAGAAGAAGGACAAGGACCGGTGATCTAACGGGCCTGCGGCTGCATGAGATCCGGCCGCCGCACGAACCCGAAGCGCGCCGGCACCTCGTCCGCCGTCAACCGTCCCACGGCGATGCGCCTGTCCTGCCAGCGCAGGACCAGGTCGCCCGCGCCGCCTTCCAGCCAGGCCATCACGTCCTCATCTGCCGCGGGACGACCGTCCAGTTCGAACGCCTGCAGCAACTGCGCCGCGTCGCGGTCGTCCACCTGGGCCACCGTCTGTCCGGCACGCAACACGATGCCGCCGGCGTCCGTCATGAACGCTTCCTCCGGCGTGCCCAGCGGCTGCCCCGTGTGCAGCACGAAACCCTGCGCCGGATCCGTGCGCGCGATGAACGGTGTCGCTTCGAGGTTGACGTACACGCGTTGCGGGCCGTTCTGGAAGTACCAGCAGCCCCGTTCATCCGATAAGTAATTGCGGGTGATGAAGCCGACGAGCGCGGCGTTCGTCAGCTTGTCGCCGGGGGCGTCCGCGCGCTGGGCCGCCTCGTCGCGCATGCGCCAGGTGCCGCGCGCGTCCAGTGCCAGCCAGCCGTAGCAGTACGGCACGTTCGGCCACTTGGCCATTGCCTGTTTTACGATGTCGTCCATGGTTCAAGCTTCGCACAGCCGCGCGGGCGTCGGCGCGCGCATGGCCGTGTCGTCGAAGAAGGTCAGGATACGATGCGGCAGCCAGTCCAACCGACCTGGGAAGGGACTGGTGGAAAAACCGACGTGACCGCCCGTCTCGGGGTATTCCAGCGTCACCGCGGGCGCGGCCGTCCGCGGCAGGTGGCGGCCGGGCAGGAACGGGTCGTTCTGCGCGTTCAGCACGAGCGTCGGCACGACGATGTCGTGCAGGACGTGGCGGGCGCTGGCGCGGTGCCAATAGTCGTCCGTGTCGCGGTAGCCGTGCAGCGGGGCGGTGACGACGTTGTCGAAACTGTATAAATCGTTTGCGGCGAGCAGTCGGTCGCGGTCGAACAGGCCGGGAAATCGTTCCAGCTTCGCCAGTGCCTTGGGCTTCAGGGTCTGCAGGAACATGCGCGTATATAAACGGTTGAAGCCGGACGACAGCGCGGCGCCGCCGGCCGCCAGGTCGAGCGGGGCGGAGATGGCCGCGGCGGCGTCGACGATGCCCGCGCGCTGGCCCTGTTCACCGAGCCAGCGCAGCAGCGCATTGCCGCCCAGCGACACGCCGGCCACGTAGAACGGGCCGGGATAGCGGGGCCGCAGGCGGCGGATGATCCAGTCGAGTTCTTCGGCGTCGCCGGAGTGGTAGAAGCGGGGCGCGAGGTTCGGTTCGCCCGAGCAGCCGCGGAAATGCGGGATCGCGCCATGCCAGCCGCGTGCCTTGACGGCCGCCATCAGCGACCGCGCGTAATGGCTGTCCGACGAGCCTTCCAGGCCGTGGAACAGCAGCACGCAGGGGGAACCTGGAGAAGTGCCGTCGACGAGGTCGACGTCGATGAAATCCTGGCCGCAGGGTGTGTCCCAGCGCTCGCGCCGGTAGGCGACGGCCGGCTTGCGGATGCACAGGGCCGGCCAGATCGTCTGCAGATCTCCCCCCGGCAGCCACCAGGGAGCCCGATAGCCTGCGCCTGTCTGGTTCACGGCAAGCTCCCGGGCAGAAGGAGATCAGTGATGCGCAATCAGTGATGCGCCAGCACGGTGCCCGGCTTCAGGCGGTACTGGGTGCCGCAGTACGGGCACTTGGCGTTGCCGTCATGATCGAAGTCCAGGAAGACGCGCGGGTGGGACGACCACAGCGGCATGGCAGGGTTCGGGCAATAGGCCGGCAGGTCCTTGGCTTCCAGTTCCACGACCGGGATGGTCTTGTCGTTCATTCATTTCTCCGTCAGCTAATAGGCATGGGAAGCACAGCATTCCCAAAACCACGATTCTAACGGATTCGACCTGATTGCCGGAATGGTCCGGTAGAATAGCGATCTTAATACTGTCGAGTAGAATTTCCCGCGAGGAAATCTACGCGCATTTTCACATCACCGTTTCATGTCCGAACGCAGCCTGTCCGCCATGCTTGTCGACCGCTTTTGTTGCAGGAACGCGACATGAGCGGAGTACGCATGGAGAGCGGCAACGATGTCGACGGCCACGATCCCGCCGCCTGGCGCGAAGGCTTCCAGGTCGGCCTGCCCACGCTGTTCGGCCTCGGCGCATGGGGCATCGTGGTCGGGGTCGCGATGGTCAAGAGCGGCCTCACCGTGCTGCAGGCCAGCGCCATGACCCTGATCGTGTATTCCGGCTCGGCCCAGCTCGCATCGCTGCCGTTGATCGCCACCGGCGCGCCCATCGGCGTCATCTTCGCCACCGCGTTCGTCGTCAACCTGCGCTTCGTCATCTTTTCCGCGCTGCTCGCGCCGCATTTCTCGCACCTGCCGCTGCTTCAGCGTTTTTATCTCGGCCATATCTCTGGCGACCTGACCACCGCGCTCTTTCTGCAACGCTATCCCAGCACGGCACCCGAACGGGGCAAGCTGTCGTTCCTGAAGGGCTTGCTGTATCCGAGCTGGGTCGCGTGGCAGGTCGGCACGTTCGTCGGCATCTTCCTGGGCAGCGCCGTGCCGACGGAATGGCAACTGGGTTTTGCGGGCACGCTCGCCATCCTGTGCATCCTCGTCCCCCTGGTCATGAACAGCGCGGCCCTGTGCGGCGTGCTGGTGGCCGGCGTCGTGTCCGTGCTGGCGCATGGGCTGCCGTACAAGCTGGGTCTGCTGGTCGCGGTCCTCGTCGGCATGGTCACCGCCATCGCCATCGAGGAAACCCAGGAACGCCGCAAGGTCCGCCATGGCTGATTGGGAAATCTGGGGCGTCATCGTCGTGCTGGGCATCGCCACCGCGTGCTGCCGCAGCGCCTTGTGGATGGTGGGCCACCGCGTGACGATACCCCGACGCGTGCAGGAAATGCTGCGCTATGCGCCGGCCTGCGCGCTGGCCGCGATCGTCGCGCCCGACTTCATGCTGGGGCCGCAGGGCGACATTCAGCTGGCCGTCACGAATCCGAAACTGCTGGCTGGTATTGTCGCGTTGGCATACTACCTGTGGCGGCGGAACATGTTGCAGACCATCGTTATCGGCATGCTGGTATTTACTGCCCTGCGTGTTTTCGATGTTTTCCATGGGGTCGGCTAAGGTAAAATAGCGTTTTTTAAACATTCCAAGATTGTTGACAATGGCCGTTCTCAATTTCACCCGCTTGCAAGACCTGATCGACCAAGACGCGCTGAAAGGCAAGCGCGTCTTCATCCGCGCCGACCTGAATGTCCCGCAGGACGACGCCGGCAACATTACGGAAGACACGCGCGTGCGTGCTTCGGTTCCCGCGATCCGCGCTGCCCTTGATGCGGGTGCGGCCGTGATGGTCACGTCGCACCTGGGCCGCCCGACCGAAGGCGAGTTCAAGCCGGAAGACAGCCTGGCGCCGGTCGCCAAGCGCCTGTCCGAGCTGCTGGGTCAGCCGGTCGAGCTGAAACAGAACTGGGTCGATGGCGTCGACGTCGCGCCGGGCCAGGTCGTGCTGCTGGAAAACTGCCGCGTCAACAAGGGTGAGAAGAAGAATTCGGACGAGCTGGCGCAGAAGATGGCCAAGCTGTGCGACATCTACGTCAACGACGCGTTCGGCACCGCGCACCGCGCCGAAGCGACCACGCACGGCATCGCGAAGTTCGCGCCGGTCGTCGCCGCCGGTCCGCTGCTGGCCGCCGAACTGGATGCGCTGGGCAAGGCCCTGGGCGCGCCGCAGCGTCCGCTGCTCGCGATCGTCGCCGGTTCCAAGGTGTCGACCAAGCTGTCGATCCTGCAGAGCCTGGCCGACAAGGTCGACAACCTGATCGTCGGCGGCGGCATCGCCAACACGTTCATGAAGGCCGTGGGCCTGAACATCGGTAAATCGCTGGCGGAAGCGGACCTCGTCGGCGAAGCGAAATCCATCATCGACAAGATGGCCGCCCGTGGCGCGACCGTGCCGATCCCGGTGGACGTCGTGTGCGCGAAAGAGTTTTCGCCGACCGCCGCCGCCACCGTCAAGGACGTGAAAGATGTCGCGGACGACGACATGATCCTGGACATCGGCCCGAAGACCGCGGCCCAGCTCGCCGAACAGATCGGCACGGCCGGCACCATCGTGTGGAACGGTCCGGTCGGCGTGTTCGAGTTCGACCAGTTTGCCGAAGGCACCAAGACCCTGGCCCAGGCCATCGCCGCATCGAAAGGCTTCTCGATCGCGGGCGGCGGCGATACCCTGGCTGCCATCGCAAAATACAATATTGCCGACCAAGTCGGCTATATCTCGACCGGCGGCGGCGCCTTCCTCGAGTTCCTCGAAGGCAAGACGCTTCCGGCGGTGGAGATCCTGCTGCAGCGTAGCGCTGCGAAATAACACCTCACGGTCACCGGCGCAGCCCACGGGCTGCGCTTTTCACTTCAAGGATAGATCAATGTCTCGTGGTACCAAGATCGTCGCAACCATCGGCCCCGCTTCCTCCGACTTCGATACGCTCGTCCGCATGATCCGCGCGGGCGTGGACATCGTGCGCCTGAATTTCTCGCACGGCCGCGCCCAGGACCATATCGACCGTGCCAACCTGGTGCGTCGCGCCGCGGCCGAGTGCGGTCGCGAAGTGGCGATCATGGCCGACATGCAGGGTCCGAAGATCCGCGTCGGCAAGTTCGAAGAAGGCAAGATCCTGCTGAACAACGGTGACCGCTTCATCCTGGACGCCCGCTGGGGCGAGAACGGCGAACTGGGCAACCAGGAGCGCGTCGGCCTCGACTACAAGGCACTGCCGAACGACGTCCGTCCGGGCGACACGCTGCTGCTGAACGATGGCCTGATCGTGCTGATCGTCGAGCGCGTGGCGGGCAGCGAGATCCACACCATCGTCAAGGTCGGCGGCGACCTGTCCAACAACAAGGGCATCAACCGCCTGGGCGGCGGCCTGACGGCGCCGGCGCTGACCGCGAAGGACATGGAAGACATCAAGACCGCGATGACCTTCCAGGCCGATTATCTGGCCATCTCGTTCCCGAAGACGGCGACCGACATGGAAATGGCACGCCAGCTGGCGAACATCGCCGGCGAACCGTTCGGCCACAAGCCGATGATGATCGCGAAGATCGAGCGCGCGGAAGCGATTCCCGTGCTGCAAGAGATCCTGGACGCCTCCGACGGCATCATGGTCGCCCGCGGCGACCTCGCCGTCGAAGTGGGCAACGCGGCCGTGCCGGCGCTGCAGAAGCGCATGATCCGCATGGCGCGCGATTCCAACAAGCTGGCGATCACCGCCACGCAGATGATGGAATCGATGATCGTCAACGCCGTGCCGACCCGCGCCGAAGTGTCGGACGTGGCCAACGCCGTGCTGGACGGCACCGACGCCGTGATGGCATCGGCCGAGACCGCCGCTGGCAAGTGGCCGGTCGAGACGGTCGAGATGATGTCCGCGATCTGCGTCGAAGCGGAACGTTCCGAATACAACAAGCTGGAAGCCGACTTCCTGAACGTGCAGTTCACCCGCATCGACCAGTCGATCGCGTACGGCGCCCTGTTCACCGCGCACCACCTGAGCGTGAAGGCGATCGTGGCGCTGACCGAGTCCGGTTCGACCGCGCTGTGGATGAGCCGCCACCGTGTCGACACCCCGATTTACGCCCTGACGCCAAGCGTCACCACCCAACGCAAGGTTGCGTTGTATCGTAACGTGCATGCGTACCACCTGACGCAGCGCGGCGACAGCAGCGCCGTCCTGAAACAGGCGGAAGACCTGCTGGTGGCCAATGGGATCGTGAAGAAGGGCGACACGATCGTCGTCACGTGGGGCGAACCGATGGGCCAGGTCGGCGGTACGAATGCGCTGAAGATCGTTCGCGTCGGTGAATTCAATTAAGAGGGAGCTCAACACCTGAACGCGCGGCCGCAACGGCGGCCGCGCCAGACTGTCGAATGGATGATGTGCATGGCTGACGCGCCTTCGCGCGAGGCCAGACGCACGCACGCGCAGAAGGTGTGAGACCCGGAAAGGTTTCTTTATTCCTATGGAGCTAAACCATGGCACTCGTATCAATGCGTCAACTGCTGGACCACGCCGCCGAACACGGCTACGGCCTCCCGGCGTTTAACGTCAACAACCTGGAGCAGGTCCAGGCCATCATGGCCGCGGCCGACCAGACCGGCAGCCCGGTGATCATGCAGGCCTCGGCCGGCGCCCGCAAATATGCCGGCGAAGCCTTCCTGCGCCACCTGATCGACGCCGCCGTCGAAGCCTACCCGCACATCCCGGTCGTCATGCACCAGGACCACGGCCAGTCGCCGGCCGTCTGCATGGCCGCGATCCGCTCGGGCTTCACGTCCGTCATGATGGACGGCTCGCTGGAAGCGGACGGCAAGTCCGTCGCCTCCTACGACTACAACGTCGAGGTGTCGAAGGAAGTCGTCAAGTTCGCGCACTCGATCGGCGTGACCGTCGAAGCGGAACTGGGCGTGCTCGGCTCGCTGGAAACGATGAAGGGCGACAAGGAAGACGGCCACGGCGCGGACCGCACCATGACCCGCGAAGAGCTGCTGACCGACGTGGCGCAAGCCGCCGACTTCGTCGCGCGCACCCAGTGCGACGCGCTGGCCATCGCCATCGGCACCTCGCACGGCGCCTATAAATTCACGCGCAAGCCGACCGGCGACATCCTCGCGATCGACCGCATCAAGGAAATCCACGCGCGCATCCCGAACACGCACCTCGTGATGCACGGTTCGTCGTCGGTGCCGCAGGAGCTGCTGGCGATCATCCGCGAATTCGGCGGCGACATGAAGGAAACCTATGGCGTGCCGGTCGAGGAAATCCAGGAAGGCATCAAGCACGGCGTCCGCAAGATCAACATCGACACGGACATCCGCCTGGCGATGACGGCCGCGATCCGCAAATACCTGTTCGAGAACCCGTCGAAATTCGACCCGCGCGACTACCTGAAGCCGGCCCGCGAAGCCGCGACGCAGATCTGCAAGGCACGCTACATCGCCTTCGGCTGCGAAGGCATGGCGGCCAAGATCAAGCCGATTTCGCTGGAGAAAATGGCGGAGCGCTACAAGGCTGGTGAACTGGCGCAGATCGTTCAGTAATCGAGTTCGCGTACTTCAACAAGGACACGTACTCAAGAACGTCGTTCCCGCGAAGGCGGGAATCCAAGTTCGTCGCTGAGCCACGAAATTGGACCCCTGCCTTCGCAGGGGCGACGGTTCTTCTCATCGCCCGTCGCCGCTTTTGACGACGATGACGTAAGAATCACGTAAAATATCGCTTTGGCACCGGTTCTCCCGAACCTTCGCCCATCCGACCGGCCCCTTCGCCGGTTTCGCTTTATCAAGACATCCCCTCTATGAAAAGCCTTTACCAATCCACTATTTCCTCCCTGCCATTGCTGGGCCGCGGCAAGGTCCGTGACAACTACGCCGTCGGCGACGACAAGATCCTGATCGTCACGACCGACCGCCTGTCGGCCTTCGACGTCGTCATGAACGAACCGATCCCCGGCAAGGGCATGGTGCTGAACCAGATGACCGACTTCTGGTTCGAGAAGCTCGGCCACATCGTGCCGAACCACCTGACCGGCGTGGCGCCGGAATCCGTGGTCGCACCTGAGGAAGTGGAGCAGGTGAAAGGCCGCGCCGTCGTCGCCAAGCGCCTCAAGCCGATCCTCGTGGAAGCCGTCGTGCGCGGCTACATCATCGGTTCGGGCTGGAAGGATTACCAGGCGACCGGATCCGTCTGCGGCATCCAGCTGCCGGCCGGCCTGCGCCAGGCCGACAAGCTGCCCGAGCCGCTGTTCACCCCGGCCGCGAAAGCCGACCTGGGCGAGCACGACGAGAACATCAGCTTCGCCGACATGGAACAGCGCATCGGTGCCGAGCTGGCCAATAAAATCCGCGACATCAGCATCCAGCTGTACAAGACCGCCGCCGACTACGCGGCCACGCGCGGCATCATCATCGCCGACACCAAGTTCGAATTCGGCCTGGACGAGAACGGCGTGCTGCACCTGATGGACGAAGTCCTGACCGCCGATTCCTCGCGCTTCTGGCCCGCGGATTCGTACGCGCCGGACATGTCGCCGCCGTCGTTCGACAAGCAGTTCGTGCGCGACTACCTGGAAACGCTGAAGGACTGGAACAAGACCCCGCCGGCACCGCCGCTGCCGCAGGACGTCATCGAAAAGACCCAGGCCAAGTACTTCGAAGCCATCGAACGCCTGACGGGCGAGAAGCTGAAGGTCTGAGATGGCCGATCAGCAGAATAAGCCGCTGGTCGGCGTGATCATGGGTTCCAGTTCCGACTGGGACGTGATGCAGCACGCCTGCGCCATGCTGAAGCAGTTCGGCGTGCCCTTCGAGGCGCAAGTGATCTCCGCGCACCGCATGCCGGACGAGATGTTCACGTACGCGGAGACGGCCCGTAGCCGCGGCCTGCGCGCCATCATCGCCGGTGCCGGCGGCGCCGCGCACCTGCCGGGCATGGTGGCCGCGAAGACGGTCGTGCCCGTGCTGGGCGTGCCCGTGCCGTCGAAATACCTGCGCGGCGAAGACTCGCTGCTGTCGATCGTGCAGATGCCGAAAGGTGTGCCCGTGTCGACCTTCGCCATCGGCGAGGCCGGCGCCGCGAATGCCGCGCTGACCGCGATCGCCATCATCGCCACCACCGACGACGCCCTGGCGGGCCAGCTGGAGCAATTCCGCCAGCAACAGACCGCCGCCGCCAAGGCCATGACCCTGCCCGTGAACGACTGATGAGTGATACGAAGTCCCCAGCCTATCTCCCGGCAGCCGGCGAACCGGCCTGGCTCGGCGTGATGGGCGGCGGCCAGCTGGGCCGCATGTTCGCCCACGCCGCGCAGGCGATGGGCTATCGCGTGGCCGTGCTGGAGCCGTCGACCGACTGCCCGGCCGGCCAGGTGGCCGAACGCCTCGTCGAGGCCGGTTATGAAGATGCGGCCGGCCTGGATGCGCTGGCCGCGCAATGCGTGGCCGTCACGACGGAATTCGAAAACGTCCCGGCCGCCAGCCTGTCGCGCCTCGCGCAGCAGGTGTTCGTCGCGCCGAACGCGCACGGCGTGTCCGTCGCCCAGGACCGCATCGCGGAAAAATCCTTCTTCGTCGCCTGCGCGGACAAATCCGGCGTGATGCCGGCGCCGCACAAGGTGATCGCGAGCGATGCCGACATCGACGCCATCGCCGACGACCTGCTGCCCGGCATCCTGAAAACCGTGCGCATGGGTTACGACGGCAAGGGCCAGGTGCGCGTGCGCACGCGCGAGGATGTCCGTGCCGCATTCGAATCCATGGGCCGCGTGACCTGTCTGCTGGAAAAGATGCTGCCGCTGGCCTATGAAGTGTCCGTGCTGACGGCGCGCGGCGCGAATGGCCAGTCGGTCGTCTACCCGATCGCGGAAAACGTGCACCGCGACGGCATCCTGTTCACGACGACCGTGCCCGGCCCGAACGTGTCCGACGAATGCGCGCGCAAGGCGCAGGATGCGGCCCGTGCCATCGTGGCCGAGCTCGGCTACGTCGGCGTGCTGTGCATCGAGTTCTTCGTGCTGGCGGACGGTTCCCTCGTCGTCAACGAGATGGCGCCGCGGCCGCACAACAGCGGCCACTACACGATCGACGCCTGCGTCACGAGCCAGTTCGCCCAGCAGGTCCGCGCGATGGCGAAGCTGCCGCTGGGCGACGTGCGCCAGCATTCGCCGGCCGTCATGCTGAACATCCTCGGCGACGTGTGGTTCGAAGGCGAGACGGTGCGCGAACCGGCGTGGGACCAGGTGCTGGCGCTGCCCGGCGCCAACCTGCACCTGTACGGCAAGACGGACCCGCGCCGCGGCCGCAAGATGGGCCACGTGACGTTCGTCGCGCCCACCTTGCAGGAAGCCCAGGCGCATTTCGCGCAGGCCTGCGCCATCCTGGGAATCGCGCTGTGACGGATGATGTGATCAAAGCGGCCGCGCGCGCGCTCGAGGCCGGCCGCCTCGTCGCGTTGCCGACCGAGACCGTGTACGGCCTCGGCGCCGACGCGGAAAACCCGGCCGCCGTCGCCGCGATCTATGCCGCCAAGGGCCGCCCGCAGGACCACCCCGTGATCGTGCACGTGGCCCCCGGCGCTGACCTGGACTACTGGGCGACCGACATCCCGTCGGAAGCGCGCCAGCTGGCCGACGCCTTCTGGCCCGGCCCGCTGACGATGATTCTGAAGCGCGCGCCGCACATCCCGGACGCCGTCTCCGGCGGCCAGGACACGGTCGGCATTCGCTGCCCGTCGCATCCGGTGGCTATTGAGCTGCTGCAGGCGTTCAAGGGCGGGAAGGGCGGCATCGCGGCGCCGTCCGCGAATAAATTCGGCGCCGTCAGCCCGACGACCGCGCAGCACGTGCGCGACGAGTTCGGCGACGACATCGGAGAACACGGCCGCATCGCGTTCGTGCTGGACGGCGGCCAGAGCGAGGTCGGCATCGAATCGACGATCGTCGACCTGTCCCGTCTCGCCACGCACGGCCCCGTGCTGCTGCGTCCGGGTCATATCTCGGCAGATGCCATCGCGGCCGTGATCGACCAGGTGCCCGCGCGTCCCGACGCGGCGGCACCACGCGCATCCGGCACGCTGGAATCGCATTACGCGCCGCACACGCCGGTCGCGATGCAGGACACGGCGACGCTGGCCGACACCTTGTCCAGGTTGCAAGGGGCAGGGCGCAAGGTTGCGTTGATCCATTATTCGGACCTGCCGGCCACGCACGCGGCCGTGCGCCTGCCGAATTCTCCGGAAGGCTTCGCGCACGCGCTGTACGCGGCGCTGCGCGCGATGGACGGCACGGGCGCCGACATCATCCTCGTCGAGGCGCCGCCGCAGGATGGCCCCTGGTTGGGCGTCAACGACCGCCTACGCCGCGCCGCGCATGGTTCCAGCGGCATCGTGCACGGGTTGATAAACAACACTCCTGCGCTGTAATCCGTCGGGAATCTTCCCAAAAACGCCTGTCCGGTGCATGCTACTCGGCAACCTCCGGTCCGCCTTCGTGCGGACCGTTTGTCTTTATCCGTTAGCCGAAGGACATTCCATGCGTTCCCTCTTTACCCTGGCCTGCGGCCTCGGGCTGGGCTCCCTGCTTGCCGCTTGCAGCGGCGGCACCACCGCCGGCGGCACGCCGACCGGCGTCGCGAATCCCGAACCGCTGCCCGTCGCGACGCGCGGCAGCCTCGTGGGGCAGGCCGCCTCCGTGGCCGTCAACGTCGGCGGCGCGAGTCTCACGACATTGACCCCGACCGTGCTGGCCGGCTTTCTCGAATCGGCCCAGCAGGGCACCCTGGCCGTCGCGGGACAGCCGCAGTGCTCGGTTTCCGTGTACAAGGTCCACTACAACACGATCGGCGGCGCCGGCGAAGCGACGGACGGCAGCGCCGCCGTGTTCGTGCCCACGGGTGGCGGCGCGTCCTGCAGCAACTCGCGTCCCGTCGTGCTGTATGCGCACGGCACCTCGTTGCAGAAATCCTACGATATGGCCGACATCGCCAACAATACGGAGGCACGCCTTGCGGCAGCCGTGTTCGCGGCCCAGGGCTTCATCGTCGTCGCGCCGAATTACACGGGCTACAGCGGCTCGTCGCTGGGCTACCACCCTTACCTGGACCGCATCGCACAGGCTGCCGACATGATCGACGCGTTGCGCGCCGCCCGTACGTCGTTCTCGGCGATCGGCGCCAGGGATTCCGGCAAGTTGATGGTCACGGGCTATTCGCAAGGCGGCTATGTCGCGCTGGCCACGCAGCGTGCCATGCAAGACCTGGGGACGAGCGAGTTCACCCTGACGGCGGCATCCGGCATGTCGGGCCCGTATGCCATCGCCCGCTTCGGCGACGACCTGTTCGGCGGCGCGCCGCGCAACGGTGCCACCGTGATCGTGCCGATGATTATCAACGCGGGCCAGCATGCGAGCGCCGCGCTGTACGCGACGCCGTCCGACGTCTATGAAGCGCAGTATGCCGGCTCGATCGCCGACCTCGTGCCGGGCAGCCTCGGCAGCGGTGACCTCGTCGACCAGGGCAAGCTGCCGGCGACAGCCTTGTTCGCCGCGGATTCGCAGCCGCAGACAGCCGGCTACACGGCATATTTCGGCGCCAACAACCTGATCCGCACGGACTACCGCAACGGCTACCTGGCCGATCTTGCCGCGCACCCGTGCGACCAGAGTGCGAGTAATCCGTTGGCCTGCGCGCCGGCCCACAACCTGCGTAAATGGCTCGTGCGCAATGACCTGCGCAGCTATATGCCCACCGCACCGACGATGCTGTGCGGCGGCCATGACGACCCCGTCGTGCCGTTCTTCAACACGACGTCGGCAGCGAGCTATTTCAGCGCGCGCGGCAGCAAGATCACGCTGCTGGACATCGATGACACGCCGTCCCTGAACGACCCGTACCGCTCGGCCAAGGCAGGCTTCGTGGCGGCCAGGACGATCCTGCGTGCGGCGTCGGGCGACGGTGCCGTCGCGTCGGCTTACCACGCCGGTCTCGTCGCACCGTTCTGCATGGCCGCGACACGTGATTATTTTCAAACAACATTGTCACATTAAGACATGAATTGGCCGCTGGCGTTGCTATAATCGGCCGCGCCGCCGGCCGTGTCTCCCAGCCGTCACAACAGGGTGTTGTTGCCGGTGCACGACAAAGCTTTTCGCTATACAACGATGCCGAACACTGGCATATTGTTAAGACACGAATAGCACGGCCGTTCGTTGCAAAAGAAAAATTTTCTTTAGGAGACACAATGCGTAAGACCTCATTCGCGCTCGCGCTGTTGACCGCCGCCGTCCTGTCGGCTTGCGGCGGCAGCAGTACCAGCCCTCGCGGCGGCGACCAGACCCCGGTTACCAAGTTCAGCGCACAGGTATCGTTCGGCGACAGCCTGTCGGACGTCGGCTCGTATGCCGTCGGTACCGTGAAGGCGCTGGGCGGCGGCAAGTTCACGATCAACGGCGATAACACGTCGATCAACAAGGACCTGACCGGCAAGAACTGGACCGAGTTCGTCGCAGCCCAACTGAGCCTGCCGGCACCGTGCCCGGCCCAGACGGGTCTGCAGGGCGATGCGGCGCAAGGCCTGAACGTCCCCATCACCTTCAATGTCAGCTGCCTGAACTACGCACAGGGCGGGGCGCGCGTGACGAATCCGGTCGGTCCGGGCAACAAGCTGACCGGCGCAGCGCTGGGCGCGACCACGGTGCCCGTGGTGACGCAGGTGGCGAACCACCTCGCCAAGAACGGCGGCAAGTTCAGCGGTACCGAACTCGTGACCGTGCTGGCCGGCGGTAACGACATCCTGTTCCTGCTGGGCCAACTGTCGGCGAGCGCCACCGCCGCCGGCACGGCCGCGGGTTCCCAGGCGTTCGCCGTATCGCTGACGAGCCAGCTGGCCGCCGGCGCACCGAACCCGGCCACGGCAGCGCAGTCGATCGGCCTCGCGATCCAGACGGAAGCAGCGCGCGCCGGCCACACCGACGCCTCCATCGTGCAAGCCGCCGTCACTGCCGCCGTCATGGCCGGCAATACCGCGGCCGCCCAGGCGACCGTGTATGGTCCGATGGTCACCAAGGCCCAGGCCGACGCCACGGCCGCCGGCCAGAAGGCGGGCGCCGACTATCTGACCGCGAACGCCGCGGGTGTCGTCACCGCGATGGCGACGGCCGGCGCCGAGCTGGGTGCCCTCGTCAAGACGCAGATCGTCGCCAAGGGCGCGAACTACGTCGTCGTGAACAACCTGCCGGACGTGGCATCGACGCCGTCGGGCAAGTCGCAGTCGGCCGCCGTCCAGGCCCTGATCGTGAAAGCCGTCGACGCGTTCAACGCGCAGCTGAAGGCCGCTGTCGCGAGCGAGCCGAAGGTGCTGTACGTCGACCTGTGGAGCGTCAGCCACGACGAAGTGATCAACCCGGCCCCGTATGGCCTCACCAACACGTCGACCCCGGCCTGCGGCCCGAACGCGCTGGGTACCTCGTCGCTCGTCTGCAATGCGAAGAACGTGATCGCAGGCGACGTCAGCCGCTACATGTTCGCCGACGACGTGCACCCGACGCCGTTCGAGAACTGGCTGATCGCCCGCTACGTCCTCGAGCAGATGGCCGTGAAGGGCTGGCTGTAATCCTCACGACAGGCCCGTCCGCGCGCGCGGACGGGCCATCAATAAGAATCAGGAGATAACATGAAAGTAAGTTCCAACGTCGTGAAACTGCTGGTCGCCGCGGGTGCGCTGGCCGTGGCGGGCAGCGCCGCGGCACAGGCCAAAGGGAAGTGGGCCGTGTCGGTCGGCGCCATCGAGATCGAACCGAAGGTGGAGAGCGGCGCGATTTCCGCCCCGGCCCTGCCCAATTCGCTGGGCGACGTCGGCAAGGACACGGAACCGGTGGCGATCATCAACTATGGTTTCACCGATAACATCACCGGCGAATTCACGATCGCGAAGCCGTACAAGCACAGCATCTACGGGGCGGGTTCCATCGCCGGTACGGGCGAGCTGGGCACGACCCGTGCGTTGCCGCCGACCGCGTTCGTGCAATACCGTTTCTTCTCGCCGAACGCGGCCTTCCGTCCTTACGTCGGCCTGGGGGTGACCTATGCCTACTTCTACAAGGAAACCGGCTCGTTCCGCATGACCGCGCTGACGAACCCGGGCGGTCCGGCCACGACGTTTAGCATCGACAACAAACTGACCTATTCGGGCCAGATCGGCGCCGTCTGGAACTTCAACGAGAAATGGTTCCTCAACGCCGCGCTCGTGAAGACCCGCCTGCGGACCGACGTGCATTTCTCGACGGGACAGAACCAGCATATGAAGCTGGATCCGAAGTCGACCGTGCTGACCTTGGGCTACAAGTTCTGATCGCGTTTTACGCAATAAAAAACCCGCCGGTGTCGGCGGGTTTTTTTTCGTCGAACGGCGCGATCAGAACGCCGCGATGCCGGTCTGCGCACGCCCCAGGATCAGCGCGTGGATGTCGTGCGTACCTTCGTACGTGTTGACGACTTCCAGGTTGACGAGGTGGCGCGCCACGCCGAATTCGTCGCTGATGCCGTTACCGCCCATCATGTCGCGCGCCATGCGGGCGATGTCCAGTGCCTTGCCGCAGGAATTGCGCTTCATGATCGACGTGATCTCGACGGCGGCCGTGCCCTCGTCCTTCATGCGGCCCAGGCGCAGGACGCCCTGCAGGCCCAGCGTGATTTCCGTCTGCATGTCGGCGAGCTTCTTCTGGATCAGCTGGTTGGCGGCCAGCGGCTTGCCGAACTGCTTGCGGTCCAGGACGTACTGGCGCGAACGGTGCCAGCAGTCTTCCGCGGCGCCCAGCGCTCCCCAGGCGATGCCGTAGCGGGCCGAGTTCAGGCACGTGAACGGGCCCTTCAGGCCGCGCACTTCCGGGAACGCATTCTCTTCAGGGCAGAACACCTCGTCCATCACGATCTCGCCCGTGATCGACGCGCGCAGGCCCACCTTGCCGTGGATGGCCGGTGCCGACAGGCCTTTCCAGCCCTTTTCCAGCACGAAGCCGCGGATCT
Organism: Massilia sp. PDC64; assembly: GCF_900101265.1. Lineage (GTDB taxonomy): Bacteria > Pseudomonadota > Gammaproteobacteria > Burkholderiales > Burkholderiaceae_D > Telluria. Next base: position 63,833 of record NZ_FMZS01000009.1, on the reverse strand, counting down.
TGCCTTCGTCATCCTTGGCCCAGACGACGAACACGTCGGCGATCGGCGAGTTCGTGATCCACATCTTGGAGCCCGTCAGGCTGTAGCCGCCGTCGACCTTGCGCGCGCGCGTGACCATCGAGGCCGGGTCGGAGCCGTGGTTCGGTTCGGTCAGGCCGAAGCAGCCGATCCATTCGCCGGTCGCAAGCTTCGGCAGGTATTTCTGCTTCGTTTCTTCATTGCCGAATTCGTAGATGGGCACCATCACGAGCGAGGACTGCACGCTCATCATCGAGCGGTAGCCGGAATCGACGCGCTCGACTTCGCGCGCGATCAGGCCGTAGCTGACGTAGTTCAGGCCGGGGCCGCCGTATTGCTCGGGGATGGTCGGGCCGAGGAGGCCCAGCTCGCCCATTTCGCGGAAGATGGACGCGTCCGTGGTTTCGTGGCGGAAGGCTTCGAGGACGCGCGGCAGCAGCTTGTCCTGGCAATAGGCCGCGGCGGCGTCGCGCACCATGCGCTCTTCGTCGAGCAACTGCTCGTTCAGCAGCAACGGATCATCCCAATGGAACTGGGCTTTGCGGGGCGTATCGGAACGGCTCATGGGGCTCCTGTCTCAATCTTTGTAAGAATGTGGCGGGCGAATGATGGCCGCCCGGGTCGAGCCATTATAGAAACCCAGCCTCGCCGCATCTTTTCAAACTGCGACAGGCATTTTCATTTTTCAAACAGAGGTCAGGTGCTGCCGAAGCGCCCGCCATGGAACAGCAGGGCGGCCTGCGGATGCACGGCGCAGTCTTCCACTTCGCCCACGAAGATCACGTGGTCGCCTTCCGGATAACGGCTGCGGTTGTGGCATTCGAACCAGGCGGACACGCCTTTCAGGATCGGCTGGCCGGTGCGCGACAATTCGTACTCGACGCCTTCGAACGGATCCTGGCCGCGCCGCGAGAACCGGCGCGCCAGCTCCTCCTGTCCGGCGGACAACACGTTGATCACGTAATGCGAATTGCCGGTGAAGATGGGCAGGCTGTTGGCGACGTTCGACAGGCTCCACAGCACCAGCGGCGGCTCCAGCGACACGGAATTGAAGGACGACGCGGTCAGGCCGCGGAATTTGCCGTCGCCGAGGCGGGTCGTAATGACGGTGACACCGGTCGCGAATTGGGACAGGGCCTGGCGAAAATGGGCGGAATCGAAACCGCGCGTGGTGGCGCGAGGTGAGCTGGTGTTCATGCGCGCATTATGCCATCAATGGTGGGTTTTCCTCTGACGGGGTGCCGAGCCTGCACGGGCGCGCACTTTCGTTTACAGTGAAACCATGGACAACTATTTATTCTTCGAGGAGTCAGCATGAGCCAGCAATCAGCAACCGAAGTGGCCATCCTGGGCGGCGGGTGTTTCTGGTGCCTGGAAGCGGTCTATCTGGAAGCGCGCGGTATTCTCCGCGTGGAATCCGGCTATATGGGCGGCACGACCCCCGCGCCGACCTATGAGCAGGTGTGCGCGGGCACGACGGGCCACGCGGAAGTGGTGCGCCTGGAATTCGATCCGAACGTGATCAGCTATCGCGACATCCTGGAAATCTTTTTCACCATCCACGACCCGACGACCCTGAATCGCCAGGGCAACGACGTCGGGACGCAATACCGCTCGGTGATCTTCTTCACGTCGCCGGAACAGGAAGCGACGGCGCGCAAGGTGATGGCGGAGATGGCCGCCGTGTGGGATGCGCCGATCGTCACGCAGGTGCTGCCGGCCGAACAGTGGTACAAGGCCGAGGACTACCACCAGAATTATTTCGCCCAGCACCCGTTGCAGGGGTATTGCGCGTTCGTGGTGGCGCCCAAGGTGGCCAAGTTCCGCAAGGTATTCACGGACCGCGTCAAGTGATTGATGCCGGTGGCATCAAGTGATTGATGCCGGGGGCATCAAGTGATTGATGCTGGGAGCATCAATCACGGCTAGCGGTACATGTAGCGCCGCGACCAGGGAATCAGGTCCGGCGCTTCGCCCGCCTTGCCGCACACGATCTGGTACAGGCTGATCCAGTCGTGTGCGAAGCCGTACGCGCAGCCCGCCAGGTACACGTGCCAGATGCGGAACGTCTTCGGATCGCATGTTGCCCGGATACGGTCGGCGTTGTTCTCGAAATTCTCCGTCCACAGCGCGCACGTGCGGGCGTAGTGGCGGCGCAGGTTTTCCACGTCGCGGACCTCGAGGCCGCCTTCCTGCATCGTGCGGATGACGGTGGACAGGTGCGCCAGCTCGCCGTGCGGGAACACGTATTTGTCGATGAACTCGCCGCCGCCGTACGGGCTGTTGCGCTGCTCGACGTCGGTCGTGGTGATGCCGTGGTTCATCACGACGCCGCCCGGCGCCAGCAGCCTGTTGATCCGGCTGAAGTATTCCGGCAGGTTGTCCACGCCCACGTGCTCGAACATGCCGACGCTCGTGATGCGGTCGAACTGGCCCTCGACGTCGCGATAGTCCTGCAAGCGGATCTCGACACGGTCCTGCAACCCGGCCTGCGCCACGCGCTCGCGTGCCAGCTCGTACTGGCGTTCGGACAGCGTGACGCCGACGCAGCGCGCGCCGAACTTGCTGGCCGCGCGGATCACGAGCGCGCCCCAGCCGCAGCCGATGTCGAGCAGCGTCTGGCCCGGCTGCACGCCGATCTTGGTGAGGATGTGGTCGATCTTCTTTTGCTGGGCCGTGGCCAGGTCCTCGTCGCCGTTCTCGAAATAGGCGCAGGAATACACCATGGCCGGGTCGAGGAACAGGCTGTAGAACTCGTTGGAAACGTCGTAGTGATAGCGGATGGCTTCGGCATCCTTCTCGCGCGTGTGCGGCGAGACGAGGCGCAGGGCCGCGTTGGCGACGCGGCTCGTGCGCGCCGGCTTGCCTGTCGTTTCCGCGAGGGCGGAACCCACCTGGATCATGTCGGCCGCGCGTCCTTCGATCTCGAGCGCGCCTTCGACATAGGCTTCGCCCAGGTTACCGAGCGACGGCGCGAGGAGGTAGCGCAGCCCGCCCGGGTTGGGGACCCGGATTTTCACGCGTGGTTGCTCGGATGACAGGTCGACCTGCGCCCCGTTCCACAATTCCACGCGCAGAGGCAGGTTGTATTTGCTGCGAATGCCTGAAGTCCAGGCGGAAAGCTTCATCTGGTCGAACACGCGTATTCTCCGGCTAGTCCTGAGCCGGATGCACCGGTCAGGGTTGCAAACGTTGCCGCGTCCAGCTGCCGTCTTCCTGCCGCGTATAGACAATGCGGTCGTGGAAGCGTGAACGCCGCCCCTGCCAGAACTCGATCCGTTCCGGCACCAGGCGAAAACCGCCCCAATGTTGTGGCCGTGGCGGTGCTTCGCCATATTGACGCGCCACTTCCTCGTAGTGTTGCTCGAGGGCGGCACGGTTTGCGATCGGTTCGCTTTGCTCGGACGCGATCGCCGACAGCCGGCTTTTCAAGGGCCGGCTGTTGAAATACTTATCGCTTTCCTCGGCACTCGTGCGTTCGACTCTGCCTTCGATCCGCACTTGCCGTTCAAGTTCACTCCAGAAGAATAGCAGAGCTGCAAAAGGCTTGCTGGCGAGCTGCTTGCCTTTCTGGCTGTCGTAATTCGTGTACCAGGTAAACCCGCGCGCATCGAATTGCTTGACGAGAACAATGCGCGACGTCGGCCGCCCATCCTCGCCCACGGTGGCAAGGCTCATCGCGTTCGGCTCGTTAACCTCGGCCTTCAGCGCTTCCTCGAACCAGCGCGTGAACTGGTCGATCGGGTCGTCGGCGACATCGCTTTCGTCCAGGCGGGCCTGGCCGTAATCCTTGCGCAGGTCGGCGACTTTTTCGCCGATCGACGCCGCCGGCTCGGCCGGCGTTGCCGCCTGTTCGAGGCCGCGGCGCCGGCGCATCGCGCCGCCCAGGCGCGCCATCTGATCCGGACCAAACAGGCGCAGCGCCATCGGCGCGACGATGCCTTCCTCGCGTTCCATATGGCCGTGGTAGCTCTGCACGAAGCGGCGCACGATGGAGGCCGACAACTGCGTGCCGCTGCCGTCCGCGATGGCCGTCAGCTGTTCGTGCAGGTCTTGCCACATCGCATCCATGTCCTTGTGTTCCTGCAGGATCATGGGCGCGAGCGCCTGCAGGGTGGCGGCATCTTCGCCCTTGGCGACCGCGAGCAGCATCGGCAGCAGGTCCTGCTCTTCGTCCTCGTGGTGCAGGTGCGCGGCCTTGTCGAAGTATTTCAGCACGGCGGTGGCCGCCTGGCGCGCCTGCTCGTCGGCGCCATGTTCAGGCAGGTGTGCGAGCAGTTTTTCCAGCGTGGCAAGCTGCTTACGGATGCGGCCGTGGCAATGCTTGAGGACGGCGACGGGCTGGTCGAAATCGGGAGCGGGATCGGCAAGAAGGTTGTTCATGATCGCTGTTGTGGACACGCAGAATACTGAGAATTTTTTGATTGACTGAAAGTTATTTTAGAGCAATGAGCGCCATTCCGTCCGGTAAAATGAAGGGATCATGACTACGACTTCCACCTCTCTCTTCGATGACGTCGACTTCGATCGGCGCTTCGGCGGCATTGCCCGCCTCTACGGCGAGCGTGCACTGGAACGCTTCCGTGCGGCGCACGTTTGTGTGGTCGGCGTCGGCGGCGTCGGCTCCTGGATCGTCGAAGCGCTGGCCCGCAGCGCCGTCGGCCGGCTCACGCTCATCGACCTCGACAACGTGGCCGAATCCAATATCAACCGCCAGATCCAGGCCCTGTCGACCACGGTCGGCATGCCCAAGATCGAGGCGCTGAAACAGCGCATCGCGCTCATCAATCCGTACTGCGAAGTCGAGCTCGTCGAAGACTTCATCGATCCGGACAACATCCCGCAGATGATCGGGACAGACAAGCCTGGCGCGGCCCGATTCGACTACGTCGTCGACGCGATCGACAGCGTCAAGGCCAAGGCCGCGCTGATCGCGTACTGCAGCCAGCATGCGATCCCCCTGATCGTCATCGGCGGCGCCGGCGGCCAGCTCGATCCGACGAAGATCGAAGTGCGCGACCTCGCCCGCACCGAGCAGGAACCGCTGCTGAAAAAAGTGCGCAAGATCCTGCGTGCCCGCTACGGCTTCGCGCGCGGCGAAAAGAACAAGTACCACATCGACGCCGTGTTCTCGATGGAACCGCTGCGCTACCCGGAGTCCGGCGACGCCTGCGAAGTCGACGCGAACAGCATCACGGGCCTGAACTGCGCCGGCTTCGGCTCGAGCATGGTCGTCACCGCGACGTTCGGCATGGTCGCGGCCGGCCACATGCTGCGCAAGCTGGCGGAGGAGGCCAATGCCGTGCCTGCACCGGCACTTGTAACCAAGTCCGTCGACGCTGTGCAACCCGAGGAGGCCTTGTTATCATAGGATCAGTTTTTTACTGATTCGTGAAAAGAGGCTCCATGATCCGTCGTATCGCCGTAGCAAGCCTGCTGTTGGCGGCTGTTGCCGCCAACGCTCAGGACGCATCCCAGCAGGCCGGCGACGGCCTGCAAGGTCCCAAGGACCCGGCCCAGGCCACCGCCAACGCGGCCACTCCCGCCAATCCGAACAACCCCGTCGACCCGACCCCCGATGCGCAAGCGCAGCAGGGGCCGAAGGTGCAGGTCATCGACCACGTGATCGGCAAGGGTGCCGAGGCAATGGTCGGCAGCACGGTCGTCGTCAACTACACGGGCTGGTTCTACAAGCCGCTGGCCGCCAAGCAGCGCGGCCGCAAGTTCGACTCGTCGCTGGACGCAGGCCGCGAACCGCTCGAGTTCCAGCTCGGCGCGCGCCAGGTCATCAAAGGCTGGGAGCAGGGCGTGCAGGGCATGAAGGTGGGCGGCAAGCGCACCCTGATCATCCCCAGCGAACTCGCGTACGGCAAGCGCGGCGCCGGCGGCGGTTCCATTCCGCCGGATTCCGATCTGATCTTCGACGTGGAACTGTTGAAGGTCAAGTAAGTCCAATTTACTCAACCGGGAGGACTGCATGCGCATCGCGAACGACGTCACGGAACTGATCGGCAATACCCCCTTGGTGCGGATCCGCCGCCTGGCGCAGGGCGCCGGCGCGGAGGTCACCGCCAAGCTCGAGTTCTACAATCCGGCCCACAGCGTGAAGGACCGGATCGGCTGGGCCATGATCGAAGCGGCCGAGCAGGCCGGCAAGATCGGCCCGAACACCGTCATCGTCGAACCCACCAGCGGCAACACGGGTATCGCGCTGGCGATGGTGTGCGCGGCGCGCGGCTACCGCTGCCGCCTCGTCATGCCGGAAACGATGAGCAACGAACGGCGCATGCTGCTGCGCGCCTACGGTGCCGAACTGGTGCTCACGGCGGGGCCGGAAGGCATGCTGGGCGCCATCCGCCGCGCCGAGGAAATCGTCGCCTCCGACCCGAACTGCTTCATGCCGCAGCAGTTCAACAACCCCGCCAACCCGGAAGTCCACCGCCGCACGACGGCCGAGGAAATCTGGCGCGACACCGACGGCAAGGTCGACATCCTCGTGGCCGGCGTCGGCACGGGCGGCACGATCACGGGCGTGGCCGAAGTGATCAAGGCACGCAAGGCATCGTTCCAGGCCATCGCCGTGGAACCGGAAGCGTCGCCGATCCTGTCGAAGGGCACCAAGGGTCCGCACCCGATCCAGGGCATCGGCGCCGGTTTCATTCCGGACGTGCTGAACACGAAGGCCTACGACGAAGTCATCACCGTCAAGAACGAGGATGCCTTCGAGACGGCCCGTGCCGCTGCGCGCGAGGAGGGGCTGCTGGTCGGCATCTCGTCCGGCGCCGCGTTGTGGGCCGCGATCCAGGTCGCCAAACGGCCGGAGAATGCGGGCAAGCTGATCGTGACGATCATTCCGTCCTTCGGCGAACGCTATCTCAGTACGGCGTTGTTCGCGAACCTGGCCGGCTGATCAGGCTTTCCATATGAAAAAGGCCCGCTGCGTGCGGGCCTTTTTGTTCAATGCGCGTGCGAGTGACCGTGATGATGGTCGTGGTCATGATCGTGATCGTGATCATGGTCATCGTGCGCATGCGTCTCCGGTCCATCGTGCAGGCAGCAACTGCTGTGATTGGTCGTCCCTTGCTCCACCTGCAGCGTACAGTGGTGCACGGCGAAATCCTCGCGCAAATGGCCGACGATGTCGTCGATGGTCGCATCACCCGGATAGCCACCCGGCATGACGAGGTGCGCCGTGAGGGCCGTCTCCGTCGTGCTCATCGCCCAGATGTGGACGTCGTGCACTTCGGTCACGCCGGGCTGCGCGGCCAGGAAGGCCGTCACGGCCTTCGCGTCGACGCTGGCCGGCACGCCCGCCAGCACCATCTGGATCGATTCCTTCAGCAGCGACCACGTGCCCACGACGATCACGACGACGAGCACGAGGCTGACGACCGGGTCGAGCCACGACCAGCCCGTGTAGATGATCACGACGCCGGAGATGACGACGCCCAGCGACAGCAGCGCATCCGCCGCCATGTGCTGGTAGGCGCCGCGCACGTTGATGTCGTCCTTGCTGCCGGCCACGAACAGCCAGGCCGAGAAGCCGTTGATCAGCACGCCGACGAGGGCGACGATCGACACCGTCGTGCCGGCCACCGGTTCCGGATGGGCGAAGCGGTGCACGGCTTCCCACGCGATGGCGCCGCACGCGACCATCAGCAGCAGGGCGTTGGCGAGGGCGGCGAGGATGGTCGTGCCACGCATGCCGTACGTGAAGCGGCGCGTGGGCGCGCTCTTCGTCAGCAGCGCGGCGCCCCAGGCGAGGCCGAGGCCCAGCACGTCGGACAGGTTGTGGCCGGCGTCGGCCATCAGCGCCGTCGAGTTGGCGATGAAGCCGTAGATGAATTCGATGGCGACGAACGCGGTGTTCAGGCCGATGGCGATGCCGAACGCGCGGCCGTTGCCTTCCGGCGCCGGGTGATGGTGGTGGTGATGGCCATGTCCATGGCCGTGGGAATGGGAGTGACTCATGCGTCCAGTCCAGTGGTAGGTTCGGCGATGTGCTCGAACATGTTGGATAGCAGGCCGCTGATGTGGGCATCGGCGGCCGCATAGAACACCTGCTTGCCCTGGCGCTCCGCCTTGACGATGCGGGCCGCGCGCAGCAGGCGCAGGTGGTGGCTGACCAGCGAACTGGACAGGTTCAACGCGCCGGCGATGTCGCCCACGGCGATCGGCTGCGCGAGGCACGCAAGCACGATCCGCAACCGCGTGGGGTCGCCCAGCAGGTGGAACAGGTCGGCAAGTTCGTCGACCGCGTTGTCGATGTCGGGTGGGATACTCATGCTTAACGTTTGAAGAACTGTTCACATGTTAAGCGAATACGGCTGGCGGACGCAAGCCGTATAGTGTGTGGATGTGGCGAAACGATGCGTTACGGAAGCTGGCCGTCCGTGTCGCGCGCTTCCGGCTGCCCCAGCCCGAGCTTCTGCAGCTGCGGCAGGATCGCCGCACTATCCCCGACGGCAATGACTTTCAGCTGATCGGGCTTCAGGTATTTCTGCGCCACCGCCTGCACCTGCGCCGCCGTCACGGCGCGATAGCGGTCGGGCAGGGTGCGCCAGTAATCCGCCGGCAGGTCGAAGATGTAGATGTCGGCCAGGCTCGCCCCGATGCCGCTGTTCGTCTCGAACTGGCCCGGCAGCGAATACACCTGCGAATCGCGCGCGCCCGCCAGCTCGGTCGCAGGCAACAGCTTGGTGCGCATGCCGTTCACTTCCTTGAAAATCTCGGACACCGATGGTCCCGTGACGTCCGTGCGCACGCTGCCCGCGATAATGAACGGGCCGGGCGTGCGGTCGTAGCGGAAGGCCGAGAACACGCCGTAGCTGTAGCCCTTCTCCTCGCGCAGGTTGAGATTGATGCGGCTCGAGAACAGGCCGCCCAGCGCCGCGTTCATCACCTGCATGGCCGGGTAGTCCGGCGTCTTGCGCGCGGCTGCGACGGTCGTCACGCGCAGCGCCGTTTGTGGGGCGCCCGGCTTGTCGACGACGACGAGGCGTGCCTTGGTCCCGGAGGGATCGCCGACCGCCGTCACGGCCGCGTCGGCCCGTCCCCAGCCGCCGAAGCGGGCCGTCGCCAGTGCGCGCAGCTCGTCCACCGTGATGTCGCCGGAGACGACGAGGGCCGCGTTGCCGGGCAGGTAGTGGCGGCGCCAGAAGCGCACGAGGTCTTCGCGCGTCGTCATGCGGATCGCCTGTTCCGTGCCCAGCTGGCCGTAGCCGTACGGGTGGTCGGGGCCGTACAACGCGCCCGCGGCGGCGACGGCGGCGACCAGTGCAGGGTCGTCGCGCTGCTGCGCCAGTTCGCCGAGCCGGGACGCGCGCTGGCGCTCGACTTCGGCCGTCGGGAAAGCCGGGTGCAGGACGACGTCGGCCAGCACGTCCAGCGCCTGCGGGAAGGTGGAACGCAGGGCCAGCAGCGACACCGTCGACGCGTCCGCCGTACTGCCGCTGCCGAGGAAGGCGCCCAGTTGCGCGATCTCGTCGGCGATGCCGGGCGCGCTGCGTGTGGCCGTGCCTTCGTCCAGCGTCTGCGCCGTGAAGCCGGCGAGGCCCGGCTGGTCGGACGGATTGGCGTCGGAGCCGCTTTTCACGACCAGTTCCGCCGCCACGAGCGGCAGCGCCGGGTTCGGGTGGAGGATGACCGTCAGGCCGTTCGGCAGCTTGAACGATTCGCCCTGCGGCAGCGTGAAGCGCGGCGCCGGGCCTGGCTTCGGCGGCGTGCGGCGCCACGCTTCGTCGCGGTTGATGCCGGCGGCGCGCTCCGTCCTGCCGGCCTTCGACGGCGGCGGCGTCGGCACGTCGGGGCCGAGGTCCGGCTTGCCCGGCACGGCCGTGACGACCACGCGCGCGTTCGCTTGCAGGTACGCCTGCGCCACGCGGCGCACGTCGGCGGCGGTGACGCGGCGCAGGCGCTCGATGTCCTTCGGCAGGTAGCCCGGGTCGCCCGTGTACTGGTTGTACTGGTTGATCTGGTTCGCGAGGCCCGTGCCGCCCAGCTTTTCGATGGACGTCAGCATCGCCGTCTCGATCGTGTTGCGGGCCCGTTCGACTTCCTGTTCGGACGGCCCCGTGTCGCGCAGCGCCTTGAGCTCCGCATCGATCGCCGTCTCCAGCTCGGACGGTTCGTGGCCCGGACGCGCGGTGGCGTCGACGATGAAGGTGGACGTGAGCGCGTTCGAATTCTGCGCGGCCGCCGCTTCCTGGGCGATCTGGCGGTCGTATACGAGGTTCTTGTAGAGGCGGCTCGACTTGCCGCCGGCGAGGATCTGCGCCGTCACGGCCAGCTCGGCGTCGCCCGGCTGGAAGGCCGGCGGCGTGAGCCAGGCCATGTACAGGCGCGGCAGCTCCACGCGGTCCGGCACCGTGATGCGACGCTCGCGCGTGATGGCGGGCGTGGTCACTTGCGGGTGCACGACGGGTGGGCTGCGTTTGAAGCTGCCGAAGTATTTCGCGACGAGGGCGCGCGTTTTCGCCTTGTCGATGTCGCCGGCGATGACGATGCTGGCGTTGTTCGGACCGTAGTAGCGCTTGAAGAAATCGCGCACGTCGGCCAGCTTCGCGTTCTGGATGTCGGCGTGCGAGCCGATGACGGCCGCGTAATACGGGTGCGTCTTCGGGAACAGCGCGTGGTTCAGCGCTTCCTCGACGATGCCGTACGGGCGGTTCTCGACGCTCTGGCGGCGCTCGTTGCGCACGACGTCCTGCTGGTTCGACAGCGCCGTCTGGTCGAGCACGTCGAGCAGGTAGCCCATGCGGTCGGCATGCACCCACAGCGCGAGTTCGAGCTGGTTCGACGGCACCGTGTCGTAGTAATTGGTGCGATCGTAGTCCGTGCTGCCGTTGCTGTCGGTGGCGCCGGCGCCTTCCAGCAGGCGGTCGGCGAGGCCGCGCGGCAGGTGCCGCGTCCCGGCGAACATCATGTGCTCGAACAGGTGGGCGAACCCGGTGAGGCCCGGCGCCTCGTTGGCGGGGCCGACGTGGTACCAGATGTTGACGGCCACGATGGGCAGGCGGTGGTCCTCGACGAGGATCACTTCCAGGCCGTTGGGCAGCGTCGTCTTGTCGTAGCGGATCTGCTGCGCGGCCGTCGGCCGGGCAAGCAGCAACGACAGCAAGAGCAGGGACAGGAGGCGTGTCATGCGGACTCCGTTTTTTTAATGACAGGCGGCGCTGCCGCGGTCGGGCGGGGCGACACTGAAGGAGGCGAGCCGCGTGGACTCGACGAATTCCCAGCCGTAGCCGCCCGCGTACAGGCGCAGGCGCAGCACGCCGGTGCGGTTGCTGTCGCGGACTTCGCTGTGCGCGACGGTAAACAGGAACGGTGTCGGATACGCGCCGCCCGTGCCGACGACGAACTGGCGGATGCCGTGCGTGGGATCGAGCCGGCCGTCCGCATCCTGCGGGGCGAAGCGTTCGTAGTCGTGGTCGTGGCCGGACAGCACCAGCTCGGCGCCGGCGGCGTACAGCAGCCGCCACGCGTCGCGCATCTTCGGGATGCTGCCGTGGCCCCCCGAGCTGTACAGCGGATGGTGCCAGTAGGCGAGCGTGCAGCGTGCGGGGTGGGCGGCGAGGTCGGCGCGCAGCCAGTCCAGCTGGGCCGCATGCTGGGCCGGGGCGAGGTTGCTGTCCAGCGAGATGATGTGCCAGGTGCCCAGATCGAAGCTGTAGTAGCCGCGGCCGGCGCGCGCGCCCCACCAGTCGAAATAAGGCCTGGCGCCCGGTGTGTAGTACTCGTGGTTGCCGGGCGCGGGCCATGTGCGGTCCTTGAAGCGGCCCCATGTCGGTGCGTAGCAGCCGGTGAATTCCTGCATGGCGCCGCGCGGATAGGTCAGGTCGCCCAGCGCCAGCACGACGGCCTGCGGGTCCTGCGCGAGCCCGGCAGCGATGGTGGCGGCCGTGTCGGCCGCGCCCGAATAGGCCGGATCGCGCGAGGCGCAGCGCGCGATGTCGCCGGCCGCGTACACGGTGATGCCCTTGTCCGGCTCCGCGGCGGCCGCGTTCACGGAAACGGCCGCCAGCAGCGCGGCCGCAGCACGTAAAGGCGGGCGGCGCATCCTTACTCGAGCAGACGCAACAGGCCGGCCAGCGCGTGCGCCACCGTCTGCTCGCGTACCGCGTGGCGGTCGCCGGAGAACACGAGGCGTTCGGTGTACGTCGTGTCGCCCTTCGACCAGCCGAAGCACACCGTGCCCACGGGCTTGCCGGGCACGGCGCCGGTCGGGCCGGCGATGCCGGTCGTGGATACCGCCACGTCGGCGTTGCTGTTGGCGACCGCGCCTTCGGCCATCGCGCCCGCGACTTCCTCGCTGACGGAACCGAATTGCGCGATCAGCGCGGCCGGCACGTCCAGCATCTCCGTCTTGGAGGCGTTCGAATACGTCACGAAACCGCATTCGAACCAGCCGGTCGAGCCGGGGATTTCCGTAATGGCCTGGGAGACGCCGCCGCCGGTGCAGGATTCGGCGGTGGCCAGCAGCAGGCCCTTGGCTTCGAGTGCCCGGCCCACACGGGTGGCCAGGTCGATGATGTCGTTCGTCACGTGTCGCTCCTCCTTGTAATGGCGGTAGCAGAGAGCCGCCAGGTCTCCAGGATCCAACCCGAGTGCGCCGCCGTGTGCCGGTCGCGGAAGATTCCGCTGCGCGCTCGCGTCCATTCTAGCGCGCCTTCCCGCCGTGCGGCGTCGGAATCTTAACGAAAAGCCATTCTTGCGGTTATGCCTTTGTTGTCCTTACAAACGCAAATGTCTTTACCGGTGCAAATACCCGGTCCCGTTCTGTGCGACATCACTTCCGGTCGTGCTGCTATGCTGCTCGCCTTGCGGGCAACCCCGCAGTGTTGTTCATTGACCGAACCAGGACCTCGCATGCCGCTCGACCGTTTCGCGCATGACCATCCGGGGCCGGCATTCTCGTGATGGTCTTGTCCCTTGCAGCCGCGCGTCCTGTCCGCCAGGCGGCGTTGTGCCTGCTGATCCTCGCGGGTGCCGCCCAGGCCGGCGCAGGCCCCCTTGCCGCGCCTGAGCGCAAGCTCAAGGCGGCCTACCTGTACCGTGTGGCCACGTTCGTCGACTGGCCGGACGCCGCGTTCGCGCGTGCGGGCTCCCCGTTGCTGGTCGGCGTCGCCGGGGACGACGCGCTGGCCGTCGAAGCCGGGCGGTTCATGGACGGCCGTCTCGTGCACGGCCGCCCGCTGGACATCCGGCGCGTCGACCCGCGCGCGCTGCCGCAAGGCCTGCACGTCCTGTACCTGGCCGCGTCGCCCGCGCGCGCGCGCCTGCTGGAGGCCGTGCGCAGCCGGCCCGTATTGACGGTATGCGACGGCGTCCCCGAACCCGGCTGCGTCGTCGGGCTGGTGGCGGACGGCGACCATCTGCGGCTGCGCATCGACCGGCTCGAAGCGATGGCCGCGCAGTTGCGCATCAGCGCGCGCCTGCTGGCGCTGGCGACGTGGTGAGCCCATGATTCGTCCACGCCGTTCCATCCGCGAAAAACTCGTCACGATCGTGATGTCGACGACGCTCGCCGCGCTGGTCGTCTCCGTCGGCACCGTCGTCGTCTACGACCTGCGCAGCTATAAACACGCGCTGCTGAACGACCTGGCGACGCAGGCCGAACTCGTGGGCCACATGACGTCGGCCGCGCTGGCCTTCGACGACGCGCGCCTGGCGCGCGAAAACCTGGCCCTGCTGCGCAGCCGGCCGTCGGTGCGCGCCGCCGCCATCTACGACGAGAAGGGCGCCCTGTTCGCGACCTATGTGGCGCCCGGCGAGACCGGCGCATTCCCGGTGCGCCCCGTGAAGGGCCGGCCGGTGCATGCGGGTAGTTCGGAAACCTATATCGGCGCCGGCGACGAACTGGTGCTGTACAAACCGATCAGCGAAAACGGCGACCTGCTCGGCACCGTCTACCTGCGCTCGGAAAACCAGATGATGGAACGCATGCGCGACTACCTCGTCATCTGCGCGTGCGTGACGGTGCTGGCCCTGTTCACCGCGTGGCTGCTCGTGCGCCGCCTCGGCCACACGATCACGACGCCCATCGACGCCATCACCAGGATCGCGCGCGACGTGGTGGCGCGGCGCGACTATTCGCGGCGCGCGCCGCGCATCAGCGAGGACGAAGCGGCGGAACTCGTCGACTCCTTCAACGCGATGCTGACCGAGATCGAGCAGCGCACGCGCGCGCTGGAAGACTCGAACCGCGAGATCGTGCGCCTGAACGAAGGCCTGGAGGCGCGCGTGCAGGAACGCACGGCCCAGCTGGAGCTGGCCAATTCGGAACTGGGACTCGCGATCGACGAAGCGAGAAATGCCAACCAGGCCAAGTCCGCGTTCCTGTCGTCGATGAGCCACGAACTGCGCACACCGCTCAACGCCATCCTCGGCTTCGCCCAGATCCTGGCATCGAAGGACATGCCGACGACGCCGGAGCAGAAGTTGGAATTCTCCGGCCACATCCTGAAATCGGGCCGGCATCTGCTCACCCTGATCAACGAGATCCTCGACCTCGCGAAGGTCGAGGCAGGGGCCGTGAGCCTGTCGATGGAGCCCGTGCTGCTGGCCGAGGTGCTGGCCGAATGCGACGGCATGATCGCACCGCTGGCCGCCGCGCGCGGCGTGCGCGTGCTGTTCCCGGAAGCGCCCAGCGTGCGCGTACAGGCCGACCGCACCCGTCTCAAGCAGGTCCTGCTGAACCTGTTGTCGAACGCGGTGAAGTACAACCGCGACGGCGGTGCCATCGTCGTCGATTGCGCGCAGCCGTCGGCGCAGCGCCTGCGCGTGTCCGTGCAGGACACGGGGGTCGGCTTGAGCCCGGAACAGGTGGCCGGCCTGTTCCAGCCGTTCAACCGCCTGGGCCAGGAAGCGGGCACGCAGGAAGGCACGGGCATCGGCCTCGTGGTGACGCGCCGCCTCGTCGAGCTGATGGGCGGCGAGATCGGCGTCACCAGCAGCCCGGGCGTGGGCAGCGTGTTCTGGATCGAGCTGGCCGTCGCCGGCCAGGACGGCGCGCTGCCTGCCGCCCTGCCTGCCGTGCGCAAGGCGAGCGTCCCGGCGGACGGCCCCGCGCCCGGGGCGCCGCATACGGTGCTGTACATCGAGGACAATCCGGCCAACCTGAAGCTCGTGCAGGAGATCGTGCGCTTCCGCGCCGACCTGCGCCTCGTGAGCGCGCCGGACGGCCACTTCGGCCTGTCGCTCGCGCGCAGCCAGAAACCCGACATCATCCTGATGGACCTGAACCTGCCCGGCCTCTCCGGGTTCGAGGTCCTGGCGCAGCTGCGCCGCGATCCCGAGACCGCGCGCATCCCGGCCATCGCGGTGTCCGCCAACGCCATGCGCGCCGACATCGACCGCGCGCTGGCGGCGGGCTTCGCACACTACCTGACCAAGCCGATCGACATCGGCCAGTTCAACGAGGCCATCGACGACGTATTGTCAGCCCGAATGAGGACGACCCCATGATTTCCCCCACCGACATCCGCCGCGCGCGCATCCTCGTCGTCGACGACGAACCGGTGAACGTGCAGCTGCTCGAGTTCCTGCTCAAGACCAGCGGCTACGAGAACGTCGCCAGTACTACCGATCCGCGCCAGGTGGCCGCGCTGCACCTGCAGCACCGCTACGACCTGATCATCCTCGACCTGCAGATGCCGCACATGGACGGCTTCCAGGTGATGGAAGCGCTGAAACCGATGGAGCGCGAGTCCTGGCTGCCCGTGCTCGTGGTGACGGCGGAGCCGGACAAGAAGCTGGCCGCGCTGGAAGCGGGCGCGCGCGACTTCATCGGCAAGCCGTTTGACACGGTGGAGGTCCTCACGCGCATCCGCAACCTGCTCGAAGTGCGCCTGTTCCACAAGGAGTCGCAGGACTACGGCGCGCGCATGGAGCGCACGGTGCGCGAGCGGACGGCCGAGCTGCAGCGCTTCCGCGGCGCGATGGACGCGACCACCGACGCCATCTTCCTCGTCGACGCACGCACGATGGCGATGGTCGACGTCAGCGACGGCGCCTGCCGCATGCTGGGCTTTTCGCGCGAGGCGCTGCTGCGCATCGATCCGGTGGCGCTGGGCCTGGCGGAGCGCGCGCAGCTCGAACGCTACGCGGACCCGGCGTCCACGTCGCGCGAGCACGACATCGTGGAGACGGAGCTGCTGCGCTCGGACGGGCAGGGCGCCGTGCCCGTCGAGATCAGCTGGCAGCTGCAGCAGCAGGAGCACAACCGCATCCTGATCGGCGTCGCGCGCGACATCAGCGAGCGCCTGCAGGCCGCGCAGCGTTTGAAACACATGTCGAACTACGACAGCCTGACCGGCCTGCCGAACCGCAGCCTGTTCTTCCACACGCTGCGCGACGCCATCGAACTCGCGCAGGACAAGAACTGGCGCATCGCCGTGCTGTTCATCACGCTCGACCGCTTCAAGATCGTCAACGACTCGCTCGGTCCCGCGCTGGGCGACGAGCTGCTGCGCCAGTTCAGCACGAGACTGGTGCGTTGCGTGCGCCTGCGCGACACGATCGGACGCCTCGGCGGCGACGAGTTCGCGCTGATCCTCACGATGACGCGGGAACAGACGGAGGACGAAGCGGTCAGTGTCGCCAACGAGGTGCGCGAGGCGCTGCGCGCGCCGTTCGACCTGAACGGCCAGCAGGCCGTGCTGACGGCCAGTATCGGCATCGCCATGTACCCGGACGACGCGACCGACCCGGGCACGCTGGTGAAGTACGCGGATGTGGCGATGGTGCGCGCGAAGGAGGCGGGCCGCGACGGCTACCGTTTCTTCACGGCCGGGATGAACGTGCAGGTGCTGGCGCGCCTGGACCTCGAACTGGCGCTGCGCGCGGCCGTCGACGGCGACCAGTTCGAGCTGCACTACCAGCCCAAGCTGGACCTGAACACGGGCCGCGTGACCGGCGTGGAAGCGCTGCTGCGCTGGCGCCGTCCCGGCGTCGGCCTCGTGTACCCGGCCGAATTCGTGCCCGTGATGGAAGACACGGGGATGGTCGTGCGCGTGGGCGCGTGGATCATCGACGAGGCCTGCCGCCAGATCGCCGCGTGGAATGCCGAGGGCGTGCGCGACGTGCGCGTGGCCGTCAACGTGTCGAGCCGCCAGTTCGTCGAGGGCGACCTGGAAGGCGACATCCGCGCCGCCCTGGCGGAGCACCGCGTCGACCCGGGCCTGCTCGAACTGGAACTGACGGAAAGCGCGCTGATGTCGAACTTCGAGCACACGGTGCAGGTGCTGGAGCGCCTGAAGGCGCTGGGCATCCGCATCGCCATCGACGATTTCGGCACCGGCTATTCGAGCCTTGCGTACCTGAAGCGCTTCCCGATCGACAAGCTGAAGATCGACATCGCGTTCGTGCGCGATATCACGACGAACCCGGACGACGCGGCGATCGCGCTGGCCATCATCAGCATGGCGCACAGCCTGCACATGCAGGTGATCGCTGAGGGCGTGGAATCGCGCGCGCAGATGGCGCTGCTGCGCCGCCACCGCTGCGACGAGATCCAGGGGTTTCATTTTTCGCGCGCACTGGTGCCCGCCGACCTGGCGCGGCTGGTGCTGGAAAACCGCGCCCAGCCCACGCGGCCGGCGGAGGACGACCGCAACGTCCAGACGCTGCTCCTGGTGGACGACGACGTCAACGTGCTGGCCGCGCTGCACCGGCTGTTCAGGCGCGACAACTACCGCGTGCTGACGGCCGCGTCGCCGGCCGAGGGCTTCGAGCTGCTGGCGCTGTACCACGTGCAGGTGATCCTGTGCGACCAGAAGATGCCCGGGATGAACGGCACCGAATTCCTCAGCAAGGTCAAGGAGATGTACCCGGACACGATGCGCATCATCCTGTCCGGCTATACGGGCGTGGAGACGGTGCTCGATTCGATCAACCGGGGCGCCATCTACCGTTTCTACACGAAGCCGTGGAACGACGCGGAATTGCGCGACAACGTGCGGCTCGCGTTCCGCCAGTACTGGCTCACGCACGGGCCGTACGACGACCGCAAGACCCCGCGCGGGGACGAAGAGGCGGCGTGAATCAGCCCGGGCTGAAATGGTCCCAGCCGGCCAGCTGCAGGTCGAGGGCGGCGCCGTCCGCATCGACCAGCTCCAATCCCGCCTGCGCCGTGATCGTGCCCACGCGCGTGACGGCCGTCCCGCTGGCCGCGCCGGCCGCGATGATCGCGTCGCGCTGCGCCACCGGCGCAGTAAAACATAATTCGTAATCGTCGCCGCCCGCCGCGGCAAAGCGGCGCCGCAGCGCCTGCGGCTGGCGGGCCAGCGCCGGACCGGCCGGCAGCGCGTCCACGTCCAGCACGGCGCCCACGCGCGACGCGGCGAGGATGTGCTTCAGGTCGCCGACGAGGCCATCCGAGATGTCCAGCGCGGCGCGCGCGAGGTTCCCTTCCGCCAGCAGGCGTCCGAGCGCCACGCGCGGCGTGGGCGCATGCATGCGCTGGCCGGTGGCGGCGTGGTCGGCGGCGTCCAGCGCGACCTCGCTGCGGCGTGCGGCCAGCCACAGGCGCGCATCGCCCAAGGTGCCCGAGATCCAGATGTCGTCGCCCGCGCGCGCGGCGTCGCGCCGCAAGGCCTGGCCGGGTGCCAGTTCGCCGAAGATCGTGATGCACACGTTCAGCGGACCCTTCGTCGTGTCGCCGCCCACCAGCTCGCAGCCGTGGGCGTCGGCCAGCGCGAACAGGCCGCGCGCGAAGGCGTCGAGCCAGTCCGGTTCCGCCGTGGGGAGCGACAGCGCCAGGGTGAAGCCGAGGGGTCGGGCGCCCATCGCGGCGAGGTCCGACAGGTTCACGGCGAGACACTTGTGCCCGAGCGTGAACGGGTCGGCGCCGGCGAAGAAGTGGCGGTCCTCGACCAGCATGTCGGATGAGACGGCCATCACCTTGCCGGGCGTGGGGGACAGCAGTGCGCAATCGTCGCCGATGCCCAGCAAGGTGTTGGGACCGGGCGCGCGGTCGCGCTGGAAGTAGCGTTTGATGAGATCGAATTCGGAGAGCATGCCGCGATTCTAATCCGGGACCGTCGCCAGGTGGGCGGCGCGCCGGTAGCCGCCGGGTCCGATCCCGTAATGGCGCTTGAACACGCGGTTGAACGCGGCTTCCGACTGGTAGCCGACGGCCAGCGCGACGTCGCCGACGGCGCCCTCTCCCTGCTGCAGGGCGCGCGCGGCGCGCGCCATGCGCAACTGGGTCAGCATGTCGGCCGGCGGCATGCCGCACAGGCGCGCGAACAGGCGGGCGAACGTGGCGCGCGACATGTGGCACGCCTCGGCCAGGTCTTCCACCTTCCACGGCCGTTCGGGCGATTCCAGCATCCGGGCGAGCGCATTGCCGAGGCGCCGGTCGGCCAGGATGGCGAACAGGCCGGGGGCCGCGCCTTCCGTGCCGGCCAGCCAGGCGCGCAGCAGCAGCGCGAACAGGGCGCCGGACAATTGCGCGACGACGACGTCGCTGCCGGGCCGGACCGATGCCGTTTCATGCTGCAGCAGCCGCACGAGGGCATGCAGGCCGGGGAAGTCGTCGGCGCGGCTGGCGCGCACGACCATCACGTCGGGCAGGGCGCGCGCGAGGGCCTGGCGCGCGGCGCCGTCGAACACGAAGCTGCCGCACAGGATGGCGGTGGCGGGCCCGCTGCCGTCGTTGCCCTTGCGCTGCAGCGGTCCGTCGCCGGCGAGCGGGCGGACCGGGGCGGCGTCCGCGGCCGGCCCCGCGTGCAGCCGGTGCGCACTGCCGCCGGGGAAGACGACGACGTCGCCGGTGGCGAGAATCAGCGTGTCGTGGCCGGGCACGTCGACGCGCGCGCCGCCCTCGACGATCACGTGGAACGGCGCGACGCCCGGTGTCGCGGCCGGTTCGTCCAGCACCCACGGCGCCGCCAGTTCGCAGCGGATGTCGAGGGAGGTGCGGATCGTGTACAGCGACAGCAGGCGGCTCAGGGTGTCCATGCGTTCCTTATCCAGATGAGACGATCGGGCAAATTATCGCAGCATCCGGGCATTCATCGTACTAGTCCAAAGGCCTAGACTTCTTTCCGTACCAACCAACAACGAAAGGAAAGATCATGAGCCGTCTGAATGCCCTGGGTGCCAACGCCACTGGCCGTACCGCCGAACTCTTCGCCGCCATCAAATCGAAACTGGGCAAGGTCCCGAACGCGTACGACACGATCGGCAGCAACAGCCCCGTGGCCCTGGAGGCGCTGCTGAACTTCGATGCGAAGCTGGCCGACACGAGCCTGTCGAAACAGGAGATCGAGGTGATCAAGCTGGCCGTCAGCGAAGTAAACGCTTGCGACTACTGCCTCGCCGCGCACACCTTGATGGGCAAGGTGGCCGGCCTGGCGCCGGACGCGATCCTGGCCGCACGGAAGGGTACGCCGGGCGGCGATGCGAAACTGGACGCGCTGTCGACGTTCGTGCGTGAAGTGACGGGCACCCGCGGCACCGTGCCGCAGCCGGTGGTGGATGCCTTCAAGGCGGCCGGCTATACGGATGCGCAGGTGGTGGACACGATTTTCGCGATCACCAGCATCACGTTCACGAACCTGCTGAACCGCATCAACGATACGGCGGTGGACTTCCCGAAAGCCCCTGCCTGAGGGAGGAAGCGGAGGCAGGGGCCATGGTACCTGCCTCCGGTCACTACTGTCGATACCAAGAAATACGTAGACGATTAGAGGTGACACTCTGCTAAAATCGGAGACCCCCGGTCTTCAGGAAGGCAGCACAGCATGGATTCGTCAATCGATAAAAAAGAAGAACTTCGTCAACAACTGCGGGCTGCCGCGCTCGAGTACCACCAGTTTCCCTCTCCCGGCAAGATCGCCGTCACCCCGACCAAATCCGTCTTGAACCAGCGCGACCTGGCCCTGGCGTACTCGCCGGGCGTCGCCGCGCCGTGCGAAGAAATCGTCAAGGACCCTGCCACCGCGTATAAATATACGGCGCGCGGCAACCTCGTCGCCGTGATCTCGAACGGTACCGCCGTCCTCGGCCTCGGCAATATCGGCCCGCTTGCCTCGAAACCGGTCATGGAAGGCAAGGGCGTGCTGTTCAAGAAGTTCGCCGGCATCGACGTGTTCGACATCGAGATCAACGAGAACGATCCGGACAAGCTGATCGACGTGATCGCCGCGCTGGAGCCGACGTTCGGCGGCGTGAACCTCGAGGACATCAAGGCGCCCGAGTGCTTCTACATCGAGCGCAAGCTGCGCGAGCGCATGAAGATCCCCGTCTTCCATGACGACCAGCACGGCACCGCGATCATCGTCGGCGCCGCCATCCTGAACGGCCTGAAGGTCGTCGGCAAGGATCTCAAGAAGTGCAAGATGGTCGTGTCCGGCGCGGGCGCGGCGGCGCTGGCCTGCCTCGACCTGGCCGTCGACCTCGGCTTCCCGATCGAGAATATTTACGTCACCGACCTCGCCGGCGTCGTCTACAAGGGCCGCACCGAGCTGATGGACCCGGACAAGGAACGCTTCGCGCAGGACACCCCGCACCGCACGCTGGCCGAGATCATCCCCGACGCCGACATCTTCCTGGGCCTGTCCGCCGGCGGCGTGCTCAAGCCCGAGATGGTCGCGAAGATGGCGCCGAACCCGCTGATCCTGGCGCTCGCCAACCCGAACCCGGAAATCCTGCCGGAAGACGCGAAGGCCGTCCGCAGCGACGTCATCATCGCCACCGGCCGTTCGGACTACCCGAACCAGGTCAACAACGTGCTGTGCTTCCCGTACATGTTCCGCGGCGCGCTGGACTGCGGCGCGACGACGATCACGCGCGAAATGGAAATCGCCGTCGTGCACGCGATCGCCGACCTGGCCCACGCCGAACAGTCGGACATCGTGGCGTCGGCCTACGGCATCTCGAACCTGTCGTTCGGTCCGGAATACCTGATCCCGATGCCGTTCGACCCGCGCCTGCTGACGCACATCGCCCCGGCCGTCGCCAAGGCCGCGATGGAAGGCGGCGTCGCCACCCGTCCGATCGCCGACCTGGCCGCGTACGCGGAGAGCCTGCAGCAATTCGTCTACCGCAGCGGCAGCTTCATGAAGCCGCTGTTCCAGATCGCCAAGAGCGCGCCGGCCGAACTCAAGCGCATCGTCTACGCCGAGGGCGAGGAAGAGCGCGTGCTGCGCGCCGTGCAGGTCGTCGTCGACGAGAACCTGGCCCGCCCGATCCTCGTCGGCCGTCCGGCCGTGCTGGAAAAGCGCATCGAGAAGTTCGGCCTGCGCCTGAAGCAGGGCAAGCACTTCGACGTCATCAACCCCGACTTCGACGAGCGCTACCGCGACTACTGGCAGTCGTACCACCAGATGGTCATGCGCAAGGGTGTCACGGAAGACCTCGCCAAGCTGGCGATGCGCCGCCGTCACACGCTGATCGGCGCGATGATGATCCACAAGGGCGACGCCGACGGCATGATCTGCGGCACCTACGGCACGACCGACGTGCACCTGCAGTACATCGACCAGGTGCTGGGCAAGCGTGCCGGCAGCAACGTCTATGCTGCGCTGAACTTCATCATCACGCAGGAACGCCAGATCGCCATGGTCGACACCCATGTCAACGAGAACCCGACCGCCGAAGAGCTGGCCGAGATCACGCTGATGGCGGCCGAGGAACTGGAGCGCCTGGGCATCACGCCGCGCGTGGCGCTGCTGTCGCACTCGAACTTCGGCACGTCGAACAGCGCGTCCGCCAGGAAGATGCGCGCCGCCCTTGGCCTCATCCAGCAAAAGGCGCCGGACCTGGAAGTCGACGGCGAGATGCACGGCGACACGGCCCTGGATGCGAAGCTGCGCGCCAAGATCATGCCGCAGTCGACGCTGAAGGGCGACGCCAACCTGCTCGTCATGCCGAACATCGAAGCCGCGAACATCGCCTACAACGTGGTCAAGACGGCGGCCGGCAGCGGCATCGCCATCGGCCCCGTGCTGCTGGGTTGCGCGCGCCCGGTGCACATCCTGACCCCGTCGGCCACCGTCCGCCGCATCGTCAACATGACGGCACTGTGCGTCGTGGATGCCGTCTCGCAGCGTTGATACGACACCTTCGTGTTGTAGATTTGCCACCTGTGACGAAATAACCAAAAAGGGCCCATCGGGGCCCTTTTGTCATTGAAATGTAGAAGTTCCCGACATTTCGTGAATATGTAATAAAGCTTGAGGGACTCGTAACAATGCGTAATCACGCGACGTGTTTGCGTGGTTTCGGGCGATAATAGACGAGTACATATTGTTTCTTTTGCACGATTTCTTTTGTGCAAGGGCCCAAGCACCACTCTGATACAATGCGGGGTTGTCGGAAATTTATGGTCCGCGCCAGCGCGGCCGACATCCCGCATGCCGACCCGCCTCGGCTGTCGCGGCGGCCGCTACGGACCACCACTGGATCACCAAGAACATGCAAACAACAAAAAAGGCCCTGATTACCGGTATTACCGGGCAGGATGGAGCCTATCTGGCACAACTGCTCCTGGAAAAGGGCTACCAGGTGACCGGCACCTTCCGCCGGTCCAGCTCGGTTAATTTCTGGCGCATCGCCGAACTCGGTATCGAGCAGCATCCCAACCTGAACCTCGTCGAATACGACCTCACCGATCTCTCCTCGAGCATCCGCCTGATCGAGTCCACCCGCCCCGACGAGGTGTACAACCTGGCCGCGCAGAGCTTCGTCGGCGTCTCGTTCGAGCAGCCCGTGACCACCGCCTCGATCACCGGCATCGGCGCCGTCAACCTGCTGGAAGCGATCCGCATCGTGCATCCGAAAGCGCGCTTCTACCAGGCTTCCACGTCCGAGATGTTCGGCAAGGTGCAGGCCGTGCCGCAGGTCGAGTCGACCCCGTTCTATCCGCGCAGCCCGTACGGCGTGGCCAAGCTGTATGCCCACTGGATGACCGTGAACTACCGCGAGTCCTACGGCATCTTCGGCAGCTCGGGCATCCTGTTCAACCACGAGTCGCCGCTGCGCGGCCGTGAGTTCGTCACCCGCAAGATCACGGATTCCGTCGCCAAGATCGTCCTGAACAAGCTGGACGTCTTGGAACTGGGCAACCTGGACGCCAAGCGCGACTGGGGCTATGCGCGCGAATACGTGGAAGGCATGTGGCGCATCCTGCAGGCCGACGAGCCCGATACGTTCGTGCTGGCCACGAACCGCACCGAAACCGTGCGCGACTTCGTCACCATGGCCTTCCGCGGCGCCAACCTGGACGTCGAGTGGAAGGGCGAGGGCGAGCAGGAAACGGGGCACTGCGCCCGTACCGGCAAGCTGCTCGTGCGCGTGTCGCCGAAGTTCTACCGTCCGGCCGAGGTCGACCTGCTGATCGGCGACCCGTCCAAGGCGCAGCGCGAACTGGGCTGGAAGGCCGAGACGTCGCTCGAACAACTGTGCCAGATGATGGTCGACGCCGATCTGCGTCGCAACGAAACCGGTTTTTCGTTCTGACATGAACCGTTTGGTCACGGAAGATCTCGTCCGCATGGCAGAACCCCGTGAAGGTGAGGGCAAGCGCGCCCTCATCACGGGCCTGCGCGGCTTCACCGGCTACTACATGGCGCGCGAGCTCACCGCGGCTGGCTACCATGTGTACGGCACGGTGCTGCCGGGCAGCGAGACCGGACCGGACATCTTCACCGTCGACCTGAACGACCGCGCCGCGCTGGCCGCCGTGATCGAGCAGGTGCGGCCGGACGTGGTCGTCCACCTGGCCGCCATCGCGTTCGTGGCCCACAACGACGCCGGGCAGATGTACCGCGTCAACGTGGTCGGTACCCGCAACCTGCTCGAAGCGCTGGCGCACGGTCCGCACAAACCGTCCAGCGTGCTGCTCGCGTCGTCCGCCAACATCTATGGCAACGCCGCGGTGCCCGTGATCGACGAATTCGTCCCGCCCGCGCCGGCCAACGACTACGCCGTCAGCAAGCTCGCGATGGAATACATGGCGCGCTTGTGGATGGACAAGCTGCCGATCGTGATCGCGCGGCCGTTCAACTACACGGGCGTCGGCCAGAACGAGAACTTCCTGCTGCCGAAGATCGTGTCGCACTTCCGCAAGGGCGCGCGCCGCATCGAGTTGGGCAACCTGGCGATCGCGCGCGATTTTTCCGACGTGCGCATGGTGGCGAAGAGCTACCGGCGCCTGCTCGCAGCGGCACCCGCCGGCGAAGTCTTCAACGTCTGCTCCGGCCGTTCGCATTCGCTCGAGAGCCTGATCGACATGATGAGCGACATCGCCGGTTACCGCATCGAAGTGCACGTCAACCCCGCCTTCGTGCGCGCCAACGAGGTGCTCACGCTGTCCGGCAGCAACGCCAAGCTGGCAAGCACGATCGGTACGATCGAGCCCACGCCGCTGGTCGACACGCTGCGCTGGATGTACCAGGCATGAACAGGGTGCCGACCGGCCTGGACACCACCATGATCGAACTGGGCCTCCCTAAACGACGACCGGACGGCACGCCCGCCCTGCAGGACCGCCTGCGCGCGGTGCCGGGCGCCGCCGAGGCCGCGAACGATGCGCTCGTCCAGCCCGACCTGCGCATCGGCATCGGCACGACCATGATCGAGCCGGCCTTCACCGGCGGACACCTGGACGGCATCGGCGTCTATACGCAGGCATTGCTGCGCCACCTGCCGCACGCCGGCTGCGTGATGCAGCCGTATTCCTGGCCGCGCCTGCGCAGCGCCGGACCCCTGACGAAGGGCGAGGCCTTGCCCCATACCTTCGAACGCGCATCCTTCGTCGACCTGGTCACGCCGGACGCGCACCGCGTGCACATGCCCGTCGACGTGTTCCACGTGACGGACTACCGCGTCGTGCGCATGGATTGCCCCGTGGTGGCCAGCCTGCACGATGCGCTGCCCGTGAAACATCCCGAGTGGTGCAACCCGCGCCTGCGTGGCTTGAAAAACTGGCTGCAGCGCAAGGCCGCGCAAAAGGCCGACCACGTGATCGCGTTGTCGCATTTCGCCATCGATGAACTGGTCGAATGCTTCGGCATCGACGAGCGCCGCATCACCGTCGTGCCGTGCGGCGTGGACGACGAATGGCTCGATTCCCCGCCGGCGCATGCCGTGGCGACGACCCTGCAGGCCAATGGTTTGCGTCCGGGGTATTTCCTGTTCGTGGGCACGCTGCAGCCGCGCAAGAACGTCGAGCGCCTGCTGGACGCCTACCTGTCGCTGCCGCCCGCCGTGCGCGCGGAGCGCCAGCTCGTCATCGTCGGCAGCGCCGGCGCGCGCTCGGAAGAGCTGCTGCGCCGCATCGCCGCCGCCGTGCAGGACGGCGCGAACGTCGTCTGGCTGAACCGCCTTACCGACAGTACGGAACTGCGCCACGTGTACGCGGGCGCGGGCGTGTTCGTGTTCGCCTCGCTGTACGAAGGTTTCGGCATCCCGGTGGTCGAGGCGTTCGCCTCCGGCGTGCCGGTCGTTGCATCGAACACGACGTCGCTGCCGGAAGTGACGGCCGGCGCGGCGCTGGAGGTCGATCCGCTCGATACCGGTGCGATCGCCGACGCCATGCTCACGCTGGCGCGCGAATCCGCCGTGCGGGCGCGTTGCATCACGGCCGGACGCGCGCGCGCCGCGCAACTGACCTGGACCGCGACGGCGCGCCAGACCGCCGCCGTCTACCGCTCTCTACTCTGACCAGACTGCCTTCATGTCCCAGCCCATGCGTGTCCTGCATTTCTACAAGACCTATTTCCCCGATTCGGTCGGCGGGGTCGAGCAGGTCATCCGTCAGATGTGTGTGGGAACAGGGCGTTTGGGTATCACGAACCAGGTGTTGTCGCTGTCGCGTGACCGGCGCCTGGAACCGTTCGATTACGAAGGCCATACGGTGCACCGCGTGCCGCTGAATTTCGAGGTGGCGTCGAACGCCGTGTCGGTGCAGGCGATCGGCCAGCTGGCGCGCATGGCGGCCGAGGCCGACGTCGTGCACTACCACTTCCCGTGGCCGTTCATGGACCTGGCGCACTTCCTTGCCCGCATCGACAAGCCGACCGTCGTCACGTACCACTCGGACATCGTGCGCCAGAAAGCGCTGCTGAAGCTGTACCAGCCGCTCAAGCACCGGTTCCTGGAAAGCGTCGACACGATCGTCGCGACGTCGCCCAATTACCTGGCCTCGTCCGCCGTGCTCGACCGCTACCGCGACAAGACGCGCGTGATCACGTTCGGCCTGGACAAATCCAGCTACCCCGAACCGGACCAGGCGCGCCTGGACCATTGGCGTGCGCGGGTCGGCCCGAAATTCTTCCTGTTCGTGGGCGTGCTGCGCTACTACAAGGGCCTGCACATCCTGCTCGACGCCGTGGCCGGCACGGACTACCCCGTCGTGATCGTGGGCGCGGGGCCGATCGAGGCGGAACTGAAGGCGCATGCCGAACGCCTGGGCCTGAAACGCGTGCAGTTCGTCGGGGCCGTGGACGACCTCGACAAGGCCGCGCTGCTCAAGCTCTGCTATGCCGTCGCCTTTCCCTCGCACCTGCGCTCGGAGGCCTTCGGCATCTCGCTGCTGGAAGGCGCGATGTATGGCAAGCCGATGATTTCCAGCGAGATCGGCACGGGTACCACCTACATCAACGTGCACGGCGAGACCGGCCTGGTCGTGCCGCCGTCCGACCATGAGGCCCTGCGCGCCGCGATGACGCGGCTGTGGAACGATCCGCGCATGGCGCAGGAGATGGGCCAGCGCGCGGAGGCGCGCTACTGGCAGCTGTTCACGTCGGCGCAAATGGCCGACAACTATGCGCGCCTGTACCAGGAACTGGTGGCGCGCAGGGCGGAAGTGCGGCTCGCGGCCGCGCCCCGCCTCGGATAATCACGCCGCTACCGAAAGCGGCATCGCTGCGGGTGCGGCCGCCGGCACCTCGTCCTGCTCCGCCCACCGCTCGCGGATCGTGCGGATCGCCGGCATCTGCGCGAGGAACAGGTCGACCAGCTCCGGATCGAAATGCTTGCCCTTCTGCTTGACGAGGAAGTCGAGCGCCTCGCTTTCCGTCCACGCCTTCTTGTACGGCCGGACCGACGTCAGCGCGTCGAACACGTCGGCGATGGCGCAAATGCGGCCTTCGAGCGGGATGTCCTTGCCGGCCAGCCCGTTCGGATAACCGCTGCCGTCCCATTTCTCGTGGTGCGTGAGGGCGATGTTGCGCGCCAGCGCCAGCACGCCGTGGTCGTGCCGGCCGATGATCTCGGCACCGATGTGCGCGTGACCCTGCATGATCTTCCACTCGTCCGGATCGAGCGGTCCGGGTTTGAGCAGCACGCGGTCGGGGATGCCGATCTTGCCCACGTCGTGCATGGGTGCGGCGTGCAGCAGGTCGTCCGCTTCCGCTTCCGTCAGGCCGGCGGCGAGGCCCAGGATGCGCGCGAAATGGCTCATGCGAATGACGTGCAGGCCCGTCTCGTTGTCCTTGTATTCGGCGGCCAGGCCCAGGCGCTGGACGATCTCCAGGCGCGACGCGCGCAATTCTTCCATGCGCACGAGCGACAGGTGGGTGCGCACGCGCGCGCGCACGATCGGCGGGCTGACGGGCTTGGTGATGTAGTCGACGGCGCCGGCCTCGAAGCCTTCCACCTCGTCGCTCGTGTCGTTCAGCGCCGTGACGAAGATGACGGGGACGGCGGCCAGCGCCGGATCGGCCTTGAGGGCGGCGCACACTTCGTAGCCGCTCATGCCGGGCATCATCACGTCGAGCAGGATCAGGTCGGGCGTCTCTTCGCGTGCCAGCTCGAGCGCGCGCGGGCCGTCCTTGGCGAAGCGCAGGCGGTAATGGTCTTGCAGGATCTGGCGCAGCAGCTGCAGGTTGCTGGCCTCGTCGTCGACCGCGAGGATCAGCGGCTGGTTGACGGTGGTCATTCGGTGATCTCCTGTGCCGGCTCGTCGATGGCAGCCAGCACCGTGTCAAGTTGTTGCAGGGCGAGGTCGAACTCGAAATCGGAAATGGCGGCGTGCACTTGCGCGACG
This sequence comes from Massilia sp. PDC64, assembly GCF_900101265.1. Taxonomy (GTDB): domain Bacteria; phylum Pseudomonadota; class Gammaproteobacteria; order Burkholderiales; family Burkholderiaceae_D; genus Telluria. Next base: position 34,819 of record NZ_FMZS01000009.1, on the reverse strand, counting down.
CGGGCAGCCAGCGGATGGCCGCTCGTGGCGGCGGCCAGGCCGGCCAGCGCCGCGTCGTCCAGGCCGCCGAGCTTGAGCGCGTCGCGCAGCACGTTGCCGGCGCGGCGGGCGCGGTCCAGGTCGGCCATGGGGCGCGCCGCCTGCGGCTTGGCGGCCGGCTGGGGCTGGGCCGCGCGGATCGCGTCCAGCGCGCCGTCGAGCACGCCGCACAGGTCGTCCAGCGCCGCTTCCAGCCTGGACTCGGCGCCGGGGTACAGCCTGCCGCTGTCGCCGTCGACGAGGCCTTCCAGGTTGGCCAGCGCATCGGCCAGCAATTCCAGGCCGAGGTTGGCGGCAATGCCGCGCACCTTGTGTGCGTGCATGCGCAGCGCGAGGTAGTCGGCCGCCGTGGCCTGGGCCGCGAGCGTGGCGCCGAGTCCGTCGTGCTGGGCGGCGAAGTGGGCGAGCGCTTCCAGCCACGCGTCTTCCTTGCCGCTCCAGCGGCGCACGCCGGCGTGGCGGTTGAGGGTCTGGCGTTCCTGCGCCGGCAGGTCGTCTGCCTGTTGGCCCGGGCCGAGGCCCAGCACCCGCGCGATCTCGTGCGACAGCGCGAACCAGTCGACGGGCTTGCTGGCGAAGCCGTCCATGCCCGCCTCGACGCTGGCGCGGCGGTGCTCGGCCAGCACGCTGGCCGTCATGGCGATGACCGGTACGCGCGCGCGGCCGGTCGCGGCTTCCTGCTCGCGGATCATGCGCGTGGCGGTCAGCCCGTCGAGAGTCGGCATCTGGAAATCCATCAGGATCACGTCGAAGCGCTCGCGGGCCGCGATCTCGACGACGAGGGCGCCGTCGCCCACGGCCGTCATCGTGTGGCCGCGGCGCGCCAGCAGCAGCTGCAGCAGTTCCTGGTTCTGCGGCACATCGTCCGCCACCAGCACGCGCAGCGGCGGCAGGGCGGCAGCCGTGCGCACGCGCGGCTGCTGTGGCGCGAAGCGCGCCAGCACGAGCGGCAGCACCACGTGGAACGTCGTGCCCCGACCCTGTTCGCTCTCGGCCCAGATGCGGCCGCCCATCAGCTCGACCAGCTGCTTGCAGATCGTGGTGCCGAGGCCCGTGCCGCCGAAGCGGCGCGTCATCGACGCGTCGGCCTGGGTGAACGGTTCGAAGATGGCGGACAGGCGCTCCGGCGCGATGCCGATGCCGGTGTCGCTGATCGTGAAGTGCAGTTGTTCGTCCTTCAGGTCGGCGCGCAGGGTGACGCCGCCCTGTTCCGTGAACTTGATCGCGTTGTCGAGCAGGTTGGTGAGCACCTGGCGCACGCGCAACTCGTCGCCGCGCAGGCACGTCGGCAGCGCCGGATCGTAATGGATGTCGACGTGCAGGCCCTTGGCGCGCGCGTTCGCGGCCAGCGTCGACGACAGTTCGTCGATCAGCGACAGCAGGTTGTAGTCGTTCTGTTCCAGCTCCACCGCGCCTTTTTCCAGCTTGGCGGTGTCGAGGATCTCGTTGAGGAGGCGGAGCAGGGCGCGGCCCGAGCTGCGGATCGTGTCCAGGTGGCGGCGCTGGTCGGCGTCCAGTTGCCCGTCCAGCAGCACGTCGGTGAAGCCGAGGATGGCATTCATCGGCGTGCGGATCTCGTGGCTCATGTTGGCGACGAAGTTCGCGCGCGCGGCGGCCGCCTGCTCGGCGTGTTCCTTCGCCACGCGCAGCGCGTCTTCCATCTCGCGCCGCTCCGTGATGTCGAGGATGACGCCGTCCAGCCAGCACAGTTCGCCCGCCTCGTTGCGCACGCCGGTGCCGTTTTCCCACATCCAGCGGGTGCTCCCGTCCGCGTGCAGTAAACGGTATTCGACGAGGTAGGGACGGTCCTCGCGCAGCGCGGTGGCGATCGTTTCCGACACGCGCACGCGGTCCGCCGCGTGGATCAGCGGCGCGAACGTGCGGCGCGGCGTCGTACCGAGGAAGTCGCGGCCCGGATAGCCGGTGATGCGCTCGACGGCGTCGCTGATGAACAGCATCGGCGCCTCGCCGTCGACCAGGCTGCTGCGGTACGAGATGCCGGGGATATTGCCGATCAGCGAACGGAACTGCTGCTCGCTGGCGCGCAGCGCCTGCTCCATCTTGCGGCGGTCGCTGATGTCGGTGATGAAGCAGACGAACAGGTCCTGTCCGTCCAGGCGCGCATGGCCGAGGGCGCGCCGGATCGGCACGATGCTGCCGTCCTTGCGCCGGCCCGTCACGTCGGCACCGCGCGCGCTGGGGCTGATCTCGCCCGTGCGCAGCGAGTTCAGCAGACCGACTTCCTCGGACGCGGCCTCGTTGCCGATCACGAGGCGGATGTTGTGGCCGACGATCTCGTCGCGCCGCCAGCCGAAGATGCGTTCGGCCGAGGCATTGAATTCGCGGATGGTGCCCTGGCGGTCGACCGTGATCACGCCGTCGACGGTGGTGGTGAGCAGCGCCCGCATCCACGCTTCGCTGCGCGACAGTTCGCGGAACACCTGGCGGTAGCGCAGCAGGCCGTTGGCGGCCAGCACGAACACGGTGAACGCGACGGTGATCAGGGTGATCGCCAGTGCCAGGAAGGTACTGGTCTTGTGGGTCGTCTGCGTCGCCGCATGGCCGACGAAGCGCGCGGCGGCCATGCCGGTGTAATGCATGCCGGCGATGGCGCAGCCCATCACGGTGGCGGCCAGCAGCAGGCGGCGTTGTTCGCTCATCCGGTGCGACAGGCTGGACAGGCCGAAGCGCACCCACAGGGCCAGGGTCGCCAGCACGACAGCGACGACGATCGACAGGCCGAACATGAGCGGGTCGTAGCGCAGTTCCAGGCCCATCTGCATGCCGGTCATGCCCGCGTAGTGCATGACGCCGATGCCCGCGCCGACGATCACGCCGCCGGCCAGCAGGCCCCAGCCGCCCAGGCGGTCGCGCGCGATCAGGGTCAGCGCCACGAACGACGCGGCGATGCTCGGCAGGCTGGAGAGAATGGTGGCGGACGGGTCGTAATCGACCTCCGTGCACAGGTCGAACGCGAGCATGCCGATGAAGTGCATGGCCCAGACGCCCGCGCCGAGGGCGAGGCTGCCGGTGCCCAGCACGATCCAGCGCTGGGTGCGGTTGGCGGCGGCCTGCCCGGCGATCTGCAGGCCCATCCAGGAAGCGAAGATGGCGACGAGGACGGACAGGGCGACCAGCTTCGGTGTGTACAGGCCGTAGCTGAGAAGCGACGGATCGGAGGGGAGTGTGAACACGGATAGCATGATCGCGTGATTTTTAGAGAGAATGACGAAATTGAGCGCGGCGTCGTCAGTATGGCACTTTCAAGACGGAAAGTCTTGCCTTAAGGAATTTAATATCAAAATGAACACGTTTTTGTGGCAAAGCCGCCACCATGCACGGCCTGGCGTTACCGGGGTGCCACGCGTTGGCGTGTGCGTGATGTTGCTGCTATGCTAGTTAAACGGGTTGTCCGCCGGGGACGCCCGCAACAGGCGAACGTATGAAAACGACAGTTCTTGCCGCACTGCTGGCGGCGGCCTGCGCGTGGGCGCGGGCGGAGCCGGCGCCGCGGCTGTACCTGACCACCGAGACCTCGGCACCGTACAGCATGCGCGAAGGCGACCGCGTGACGGGCATCGGTACCGACATGGTGCGCGAGATCATGGCCCGCTCCGGCATCGCCTATTCGATCGACCTGCTGCCCTGGAAACGCGCCTACACGGCCGCGCTGGAACGCCGCGACACCTGCGTGTTCTCGACGACCCGCACGCCCGAGCGCGAACCGCATTTCAAATGGATCGGCCCGATCGGCGAGGCCGAATGGGTGCTGATGGGCCGCGCCGACCGCCGCTTCGACCTGAAGAGCCTGGACGATGCGCGCGCCTACCGCGTGGGCACCTACAACGGCGACGCGCGCGACCAGTTCCTGCGCGCGCGCGGTTTCAACGTCGACCCCGCGCCGAACGACCTGATCAACCCCCGCAAGCTCATGATGGACCGCATCGACCTGTGGGCCGCCAGCATCCGCCGCGGCAGCCTCACGCTCGACCGGCTGGGCTATGCGGGCAAGGTGGTGCCCGTCCTCGTGTTCAACCGCATCCGGGTCTACCTGGCCTGCAACCGCGCCGTGCCGGATTCTCTCGTCGCGCGCATGAACGGGGCGGTGGAAGCCATGGAGCGCGATGGGACCGCGCGGGCGATCGTGCACAAGTACGACGACTGGGGATTGCCGCCGAGGTGACGGGGGCGACGGTGGTTGCAGTCACCGCGGCAGCGCATACACCGCCAGCTGGTCGCCCACCTGGTCCTTGATGATTGGATTGCCGCCGGCCACGAAGGCGACGTACTGGCGGCCCTTGTATTCGTACACCGCCGGATTCGCCACCACCGGTGCCTGGACCAGGTCGGACCACAACTCCTTGCCGGTCGCCAGCGAATAGGCCCGCACCTTCGCATCCATCGAGGCGCCGATGAAGACCACGCCACCTGCGGTCACGGCCGGACCGCCGATGGTCGGCGAGCCCAGGCTCTCCGGCATGTAGAAGCCGTACTGTTGGGACGCACCGACGGGACGGCGCCAGTTGATCGCGCCGCTCTTCATATCGATCGACACGAGTTCGCCGTAGGGCGGTGCCCAGCATGGCATGCCGAGCCAGTTGAGCGCGTTTTCCAGCATGACGCCGAACGGTGCGCCCTTCTGCGGATAGTAGCCTTGCTCGGCACCGGAACCCTTGGCCACTTTCTCGTACACGTCGCGCGGCAACAGCTTGAGTTGCTGCACGAGATGCGACGTGTTGACGATCGCCGTCTGGCTGCGCGGATCGAAAGCGACGCCACCCCACTGGACGGCGCCTGCGCTGAACGGGTAGCCCAGCGTGCCTGCACCCCCGATGGACGGCGGTGTGTACATGCCGTCGTACCGCATCGAATCGAACCGGCGCGAACATTGGCCGAAGCCGACCAGGTCGGCAATCCACCAGACCTTCGGTTTATGCGACTGGTCCAGCAGCGGCGCAGGCCGGGTCGGGACGGGCTGGGTCCGGGCATACGTCTCGCCGGGTACGTTGCCCGTCGGGACCGGGCGCTCCTCGATCGGCCAGACATCCTGTCCGGTTTTGCGGTCGACCACGAACAGGTAGCCCATCTTGGTGGCCTGCATCAGGGCCGGGATCGTCTTGCCGTCGACCGTGATGTCCATCAGCGTCGGCGCCGAATTGATGTCGTAGTCCCACAGGTCATGATGCACCCATTGCCGCGACCACACCACCTTGCCGGTGTTGATGTCGACGGCGGTGGTGGAGGTCGCCAGCGGGACAGGTTCGGTACGATTGCCGCCCCAGTAGTTGGGCGAAGGCGACGACACCGGCAAATAGACGAGTCCAAGCTGCTCGTCGACCGACATCGCGGTCCACACGTTGGCAGTGCCGCTGTGCTTGACCAGATCTTCCGGCAGCAGATTCAGCACCCACTCCAGTTTGCCGGTGCGCGCGTCGACCGAGAAGACTCTACCCGGCGGTGCCTCGGCCAGCGCCCAGTCCTTGCCGGCCCAGCCGATGATGAGGTGGTCGCCCGCCACGGTGGGCGGCTGCAGCACCGACAGCGGCCAGGCATCATTGACGTTGTTCCATTTGTTGACGTTGAGTACGCCGTGGTCGGCAAAGTCGGGACACGGCTTTCCTGTGTCGGCATCGACGGCAAAGAGTTTTGCGTCCATGGTCCCGATGTAGACGGCCTTTTGGCAGACCTGGCCCGCGACCGGATGTCGGGCTTCCCAGTAGGCGACACCGCGGGTCTTCAGCGCGGGCTGCGTGAGCGCTTTCAGGGTCGAATGGGTGTCGAACCGCCAGCGCTCCTTTCCGGTCCCCGGATCGAGGGCGATGATCCGATAGAAGGGCGTGCCGATGTACAGGGTCTCGTTGGCGTAGATGGGCGTGGCCGACCAGACGGTCGCCGGCTTGCCGCCGTTGCCGTCGGAGACATCCCCGGTATGGTACTGCCACGCCAACTTCAGCTTGCCGACGTTGGAGGCATTGATCTGCGTGAGCGGCGAGTATTTCTGCGCGCTCAGTTGGCCGTGAAAGCTGTTCCAGACCGGTTCGGATGGTGCCGATGACTCATGAACGGCTGCCGCATCCCCCTGCGCCGTCGCAGCCGGCAGCGGGTCGATGACGGCGAGGCCGATGCAGAAAGCGGGCACGAGCAAGAGCGCGGCGACGGTCGTCACGGGATGCCGGCCCGAGCCGCTCATGAAGTCGATCACCAGCGCCAGCAGGGCGATGACCATGGCGGCGACCAGCCAGAATTCATGGAGCAGCCAGGCTGCCGCCAAGGTGCCGAGCGCGACCAGAAAGGCGAGGATGGACACGAGCCGGGCGCGACCGGTACGCCTGCGCACCAGGACAACGCCGAGCAGCGCCAGCAACAGGGTCGACACGACGACAGCCAGCGCGCCGATCGTCCCGGTGACGCCGGTCATCGGCGCGAAATAATTGAACAGCGCGACGCCGAGTCCGGCCAGTGCCGCGAACGTCAACACAACCCTCGCTACCACACCTCGTGCCATGCCGTACGCTCCCGTATAAGCTGTGCACAAATATTAATAGCACAGATGCATGCGGCCTCGGCGCACTCAAGGTACGAACGGCATGAGCGAATTTGGGGGGGTGAGAATGATGTGAGATGAAACTGCTTGATGCTTGCGGAGCCGGCCGGAATCGCATTGTGCACGAAGAGCTAGTCCCGATGCGGGGTTTGATCTTCCACGATCTTCAGGTACCAACAAAGGTACCAACAAAATATGCTGCTGAGTGAAATTTCTTGAAAGTCTGCCACATGAAATTGGCTGCGGCAGCGAGATGATCCACGCCGTTGTAAGCCCTGTAAGGCTCCCGATAACGTCTTTGTAGAGATGCCTCGGCAGGACTGTCGTCAGCTGGCAGCGATCGAGTTGCCTACTCCTCGTGCAACGTCGAGACGTTTCTTTATTGCAAGAATAATTCTTCATGTCAATACGGCATCAATTCTACTGATATCCGGTACTAACTTTTGCCGAATCTTGTTGCGTTTTTGGTACTGAAAATATATTTCTCGTATACAACAAGAAACAACTGACGTGTTAACATAAGGCGAGAGGTGTTGCCCATGTAGCAACGACCGTGTCTACAACGAAGAATAAGATGCCAATGGCTTTCAAAAAGTCGCAGTCAAAGTCGTCAAGTGGGCGAGAAATACATCTAGTGCGGGGTGATCCCGACTGTGCAGCCTTTTACGGGTGGATACATGCCGAGCTTACAAAGGTTACTAAGACTTGGCCGCCGACAATCACGAAAGCAACCCTAACTACGGGGCGAAAGGGAAATCTGGGTGAGTTTCTATCCTATAAAATCGCTCGCGCCAGTGGCCTGTACGGGAAAAGCAATGGGTATACGATAGCACTCATGGGCGCCCTGACTCCGCTGCAAGACGGCGCGCCGACTGGATTAGACATTACCATCGTCCACTTGGATCCCAGCGGAGATGTAAGTAAAGATTGCCTTTATATTATGGAGGTGAAAACTACAGGCTCTGCCAAGTTGACTTACGCGACCGCACTCATTGGCGACTACGAAAAACTCTTAGGGAAAACATCGGTCGCGGGGTCGTTAGGTCAAAGATTTAACTGGCTTCAGGGCTACCTGATGGACGTACATGAGTTTGCTGACGACGAGCTTGAGCGGGTTGGCAACCTCTTCATGCCAGACGCGAAGGACTGTAAAGGTATCAGGCTGTTGCCTACGCTGGTGCACGACCGAAAAGTCGGAGATCCGGCAGCCGTTGTCGCGTTAGACGACGTTGCTGCTGAGATTGAAAAGCAGGGATGGGGAAAAAAAACTATTGAGCCGTGGAGCATTGCGATAAATAAACTTACCGATTGCCTCGTGCATCTTTCGAATAACGGAAGTACGATGCCATGAGCAACCTACCTGTCTCAGTCAAATTCCTTGACAGCGCCGCCTCGTCGGCAGCAAAGGCAAGGGGAGTCGAGCCTGCATTGCCGACAGAAGATCCGCTTGACGTAGCAACCGCACTCAAGTGTATCAATGCATTTCAAGTTCGCGTAAATATTAAGGCGCTAGAAGCGCTTGATGATGAGAGAAATGCACAACCTCTTGTGGCCGCTGCCCGGATTTTGCAGTCGACCGCACAGCACTTACGCCGGGAAAAGCGCGCGAATAGCGCTGACCTTGACGAATTGTCGTTTCATGCCGCAGTCGCCTTTGCTATGCATGGCAACTTTCCTAGCGCCCGTGCTGCTCTTTCCGATGTTTCCTCAGATTTTATAGAGGATAGCTTAGTGTTCCGCATGGTCGCCGCAATATGCGACCCTTGCCATGACTCTGTTCGACACCGTTCTGCGGATAGCGAATTTGAGCCATTTCGTTTGCAGTGGTACCGTGCGTTGCGTAACGCCTCTAGCCAAGTACGTGCTACATCATTCGATAGCGCGTTGACGTTTTTCACTACAGCCGCAAGGGCGGGGATAATGGCAGAGGGTGCTCTTCTTTTGGGGGGGCGGATGGCAGCCCACCAAGCTAGAAGATTAGCGACCGCTAATCTTTTGGATGATGCCCCTGAAATCCCAGACTGGTTTATTCGGAATTCCATCAGAGCAGGCATGGTGACCCTACTACCGCCGCAACATGTGCTTCTGAGTAAAGAGCGAATTGCTGGACATGGGCGTAATACCCTTCTGACACTGCCCACAAGCACTGGGAAGACGTTTGTAGCTGAGGCTTGCATCGCCTCTGGTCTAGCGGATAATGGGCTATGCGTCTACGTAGCGCCGTATGTCGCCGTTGGGGAGCAAGTAAAGGATTCGCTTCGGAAGCGCCTTGGCAATGAAGCAACATCTATTTCGATGTTCGGTGGTTTTCAGTCGGAGGGGTTGAGCGTCTTTGCCGAGAAAGAGGTTGTCGTTGCAACGCCTGAAAGGTTTGATGGTTGGCTTCGCTCTGGTGAAAACCTGGAACGGCTACGTACGGTCGTGTTCGACGAGATTCATATCCTTGAAAATGGTGTGCGGGGCGCCCGAGTAGAAGGATTGGTGTCACGCCTTCGGCTACTCCAGCGAAGCAATCCAAATCTTCGCATTATCGGGTTGTCAGCTGTGCTGACCAAGCCACAGCGAGTCTGCAGGTGGCTTGGGGTGGAAGAAAAGGACCTTCATGAGATTGGTTGGCGGCCGACCGCCCGCCGATTAGCCATGTGTCTGGCAAATGGAGACATGCATTGGATCCACGGAAACGATGCGCTTCGGCCTCAGCAAGATGAGGCTATTTCGCCTTTGTCGAAACCTGTGAAGATCAAACTTCCTGGACAGATTAAACCAGCGCGTTTTCCGAAACCAAACGAGAAGAGTGCATCCGAAAATGTTGCTGCTATAGCACGTGATTTTTTGGCGCGCCTAGGTTCACCAGGCTTAATAGTATGTCCGCGCAAGCTAGACACTCGACTTCTCGCTCGTGAGCTGATAAGCGGCCGTGAATTGGTCAAAAACGACGATGTGCTCCAGACCGCAGATAATATTCTCACACGATATCCGTACTTGGATTTTTTGGCTGGCTGTCTTCGGTACGGGGTGGCATACCACAATGCCTCACTTCCCTTTGATGTGCGCCGCGAAATTGAGCGATTAACCCGCGCACGTGCCCTGTTCGTGGTGTGCGCCACTACTACGCTCGCCGAAGGGGCAGATCTTCCGTTCCGATGGACTGTTGTCTCTCATTGGCTGAGCAGTATGTATGGTGATGGCACGCCAATGAAGTCGATGACTTTCCGCAACATTGCAGGCCGATGTGGTAGAGCTGGCGCCTTCTCTGAAGGCGATACTGTGCTTTTCCAAAATTTAATGGGACCTCCATCCACCTCACGGCAAAGAAATACGCATTCCTTAGAAAAGGTGATGTTCTCGTCGTTGCCACTTCAGTCAACGCTTGGCGGCGAGTGGGCCGAGACGTCGGAACACCAACAAAAATTCATCGAGGCTACTTTCAGTGCACAACTGCTCGCTTGCATCAGAGAGCACCCAGAAGCCGAAGATATTGTGTCGGACTTGAGCGATGCTTCCTATGCTGGGCAAACTGATGGCGAAGACAATGTGCGCCGAATTCTCTCAGCGACGGTCAATAGCATTTTGGACGATCAGCGGGTTGGCGGGGCAATGGCAGTGATGAATAGTCCCATTAAGCTAACCCCCTTTGGCCAAGCTGCTAATTTGAGCGGCTTTTCGCCTGAAACTTGTCGACAAATGGTGGAGTTCCTGTCAAGCGAGACCTTTGAGTCAGGCCCGACTCTTTATGCTGAACTTCTGAAGCGATTTAATAATATCCCTGAACAGGCTGACGACACTCTAAGAAAGATTTTCTCTGGAGCATCACATAAGAACGTGGTCAAGGCTGATAATCTTCAGAAGATGTTGGAAAACTTGCTTCTGGGCTCAGACTTAAGAGACGTCTTTGAACAGTTGCGCAGTAAGACGTCTAAGGCTCAGCCAGAAACCGTCGAGAAGATGTTCGAGGACTTCGTGCCTTTCATCAATGGCGTTGTTGGGACATTTTTGCCATGGATTCTTAGAGGTCTTGAGAAACTCTGCGCTTACGGGAGCGATCGCGCATCAATTACCAACTGGTCGAATATGGCTAAGGAACTTGAGGCCGCATTGCGCGCTAAAGGCGGAGAAACAGCACCTGACGATTTGCTTGTTCCAGATGAATAAAATAGATTAATTGAAGCCGGCTTAAACCTTCAATCAGTTCTATGCGTAAGGTGCGGGACCTTGATCTTGTGCTGCCGGACCGTTGACCGCTGCCAAATTGTCGTAAACTCGACCCTGCGACGATGCCTCATCAAAATAACGGAGGCATCATGGCGACTGACGCATACCTGCAGATCGATGGCATCAAGGGGGAGTCAGCCGACTCCGCGCACCAAGGGTGGATCGAGCTCACCTCGGCCCACTGGGGAGTGACGCAGCCAAGGAGCACGAGCGTGTCCACCGCAGGCGGCCACACAGCCGGCCATTCCGAGCACCGTACGCTGTCCATCACTAAGCTCGTCGACATTGCCTCGCCGGTCCTGATGCAACACTGCTCGATGGGCAAGACGACCCCGAAGGCCAAGCTAGAGTTTATGCGGGCCGACGGCGACGGCAAGCCAGTGAAGTTTTATCAGGTCGAGCTGGAGAACGTGATGCTCTCCCACATCGACCAGGGGATGCCCGGCGGCGGCACGCTCCACGACGAGATCGGGCTGTGCTTCTCTAAGGTCAAGTGGACGTACACGCAGCAGAAGATCGGCGGCGGCGCTGGTGGCAGTACGGCCGGCGGTTGGGACTTGGCTGCCAAGAAGTGCTGCGCGTGAGGAACTGGTCATGGCGGCTTCTGGAGTTCCGATTCAACCGAGGGACCAGCTGGGCCGCTACATGCTGCCCCAGGCTCCCGAGGATGCGGGCTACTACGTGTACGGGAACGTCGGCGGCGTGCCCGGCACCGGGCACTTAGCGCAGTATGCGCACCCCAACATGCTGTCCGTGATCTTCTGGGTCGAGCGCGAGTGGCAGGCCATCGATGACCGGAAATTCGGCATTGGTAACATCAGCGTGGCCAACGGGCTTAAGTACGATCACCACACGCACATGAAGGGTATCGAAATGGATATCCGCCCGGTGCGGAAGGACAAAATGGTCGGCCATGCCGCGCGTTGCTCGTACATGGACACGGCGGTGTACGACCGCGAGGCCACTATTAAGCTGGTTCGCCTGTTTTTACAGCACCCGATGGTGAGGCTCATCTACTTCAACGACGAAAAGGTGCAGCAGGCTACCGGCGGGCGCGTGAAGTATTGGCCCGACCACAACGACCACCTTCACATCGAAATCTGGGAGCGCCCATGAACGCACGCACGGTTTGTCTTGTCAGCGCGCTTGCGCTGCTTCCTCTCGCTCACGCGGCCGACAAAAAGGAAGAGGGCCGGTATTTAGCCAAGCCGCTCAAGGGCGATTACTACGTGTATGGCGGGAGCATCGGGGATTCAACCCCGCCCACTGAGAAGGACCGGAAATTGTCGGTGATGCTGACCGGCCCTCTCGCGAAAGACCTGTTCGACCACATGGGGCCAGACGCGAAAGCCTGCGGGGCTGCTCCAGATTACCGGGAGCGGGGTAGAGGCGACCTTAGCTGCACCTGGAGCAAGGCCGATGGGTATGCGTGCTACTTCGGCATTGACGTGCGAACTGGGAAAAGCACGATTGGGATCACCTGCTGATTCGACCGTGGCACCGGCCAGTTGCGGTCGGACGCGGCGATCGCCACCAGGTGCAGCACATCGGCACTGCCCTGGTACTGGCTGCGTTGCACCTAAGTCGTGACGCCATCATCAGGTTGGAACTGGTTAGGAAAACTGGCGAGGGACCAGCCGCACCGGACTGGCAACGTGTTTGACACGTTGTACCTATACGTTCAAGCACACCGCGGACCGGGTGCGCTTACCCAACCAATCGGGGAAATCTGCAATGCAATTTGAAATTACACCTGGCCTCATTGCTTCACTGTCGGCGCTCATCGTGGCCTAGGAGCACAGCCAGGTAGGCGGCGCCTACCTGGTGACGCTGACGGTCCTCCTCATGCTATCTATGTCACCCGAAGCGAAGTAACTTCGACGTCGGCCCGGGCTTCGTGGCTGGGCCATTACTCCAGATATGCGAACGCGGACGCGACATTGCTGACTGGTTACCTCGCACTTGGGAAGAAGCTACCGCAGCTTCCCGTCATTTCGTCTCGCTGCCGGCCTGGCCGGCTGGCGAGATTCTCACGGGCGTCTTGGAAAGCGGCTCCGCCGCAGGCTTGCTAACTTTCAGCGCGCGGATTTCGGCACGCAGCTTTTCAAGCTGAATCTCGGTTTTCTTTTCGGTTTCGAGTGCATCCGCCTTTGCGTCCAAGTAGACCCAAACACCCCAAGCAGTGGCGAAGAGGAAGGCGATGAACGCCAACCAGAAAGACGCTTTTGTGTAGCTCAGGCCAGACTTGGCGATTTTCTTGTTGTCCACTGACTCAGTTGCCGCCTCGGACCGCTCTGCATCCTTTTTCCCAGCCTCGGCTTTTTGATGCGCGAGCAGCTCGCCAACGATCTCGTTGGTTTTATGGATCGGGTTATGGATGGGGGGCATCCGATATGGGGTAATTTCCGGCAGCGGGGCTTGAAAGGTCGGTAGCACTTCCCGGCTGCCCATGCCACTCAGGTCCGGGACTTTAGGGCGGGTTGTGTTTGTGAAGCGGCGCGCCGTCTCTTCAAGAGATCGGATGCCTGACATCGCCTCAAGCGCGGCATTCGCCGACATCTGGCCGCCCAAGGCGGTCTTAATGTCGTCGCCGATTGCCAATGCCTCGCTGGTGATCTCGTGCTTGGCGTGGAGATCCGCCACGGCTTGGGCTGCGGCACTCATCGATGTTGGGCCGAGCAAGGACTTCATGTGCTCGTCAATTCCCACCGCGCCCTTGAACATGTCTTCGCTGCGTCCGATACCCGCCAAGGTCTGGGCTGCGGCACTCATCGATGTCGGGCCGAGCAAGGACTTCATGTGCTCGTCAATTCCTGCCGCGCCCTTGAACATGTCTTCGCTGCGTCCGATACCCGCCAAGGTCTGGGCTGCGGCACTCATCGATGTCGGGCCGAGCAAGGACTTCATGTGCTCGTCAATTCCCGCCGCGCCCTTGAGCATGTCTTCGCTGCGTCCGATACCTGCCAAGGTCTGGGCTGCGGCGCTTACCGAAGTCTGGTCCAGAAACGACTTCGTGCGATCATCGATCCCCAGTGCTGCCTTGATCATGTCCCTGTTGCGCCCAATGCCCAACATGGCTTCGGTGGCGGCGTTCATCGACGTTTGGCCCAGAGCGGACTTGATAAAATCTTCGGTGCCCATTGCGCCCCGGACCAGTTCCTCGCTGCGTCGAATCTCTCGCATCGTCCGCTCGACGGCATCGCCGCCCAAAGCGGTATGCTGGGCATCGAACACGGAAATGACACGGAAGGTCCTTTCCGCAGCGTCCAATGTGCGCTTCATCGCGGCGCGGCTTTTTTCCGCGACGTGAAGCAGCGCGGCCGCGAGGCCCTCGCGCCCAGGCGGGAGGACGGGTGTTGCTGGCGGAGGTTCGGCGCCGGCAGCGGTCGCCACCACCCGAAGGCGCCCTTTCATCAGCTTGTCGCAAAACTGGTCGAGCTCGTCCGAAGGGAGCGTAGAGACCTCCTCTTCGCTGAACTTGCCGCCACCGCACTTTGCGTCGATCACCGCATTGCCGGTACGCCTGCGTGCGACCGTTTGAAAAACATCGCGTGCCAAGGCGGTGCTGTCGACAGTACCGTTCCGAATGCTGGCCTCGAATTCGTTGAATTTCTTCGTAGCGTCGAAATGGGCGCAACGGATCGGGCCCAGAACGTCGGAGTCCATGTCGAAATCCCAGAGGCGGATAGTGAGGGTCATAGCGAGTTCGCAGTTCTTGAATGCAGGTGGCGCGCAACTGTCCGCCTGGTTAGGACCGGGCGGAACTGCCCTCGGGCGCGGCACCGGGCAGTAAGTCCATACAGCAATGGTACCTCGGAAACATCGCCAGATGGTAGAACATCCGCCTGTTCGTAAACGACCGTATTCCAACCCCCTTCCCTGATGGGCGTTAAGGCTGTCGAAAAATATACGGTGCAGACTTTCCAACATGAAGGGAAGTCATGCACCCAATTTCGACACCTCAACCTGGAAGGACGCGACATGAACGTCATCTTCGGCTACGCACGGGTCAGCACCCACGAGCAGGACATCACCAACCAGCGGCTTGAGATCGAGCGCGCCGGGTATGCGATTCACGACGCCTTCTGGTTCGCGGACACCGGCGTCAGTGGATCCACGAAGGCTGCGGAGCGCCCGCAGTTCAAGGTGCTTCTGGACCGCATTCGACCAAGCGAGACGTTAGTTGTCTCCAAGCTCGACCGGCTCGGCCGCGATGCGCTGGACGTAGGCCAGACGGTCAAAATGCTGGCCGAGCGCCGGATCGAAGTCGTGGTGCTCCAGCTCGGCAAGATGGACCTGGCGTCGCCTGCCGGGAAGATGATGCTGACCATGCTGGCTGCCGTCGCGGAGATGGAGCGTGACTTGCTGATCGAGCGTACTCAGGCAGGCCTGGAGCGCGCCAAGGCCCAAGGTAAGACGCTCGGCCGACCGGCCAAGACCACCCCGGCAGAGCGCGCCCGCATCATCCAGGCGCGAAAGCAGGGCGCATCCATCAGTGCATTGGCGCGGCAGTTCGGCGTGGCGCGGGCGACCATCCTGGCCATCTTGGACGTGGCGCACGACGGCGTGGCGGCGCCAGCAGAATTCTAACCCACTGATACCGCACCGAAGGCTGCCAAGGGCTCCAGGAAGGCAGCAGCGGGCGCGTAGACGCTTCGTGCCATTCTTATCAGTCCGCCACTTTTCCTCGTTGGCAATATGGTATGCTGAATTCAACGGTCGGGGCGGCCAAAAGGTGACGGGCATCTCGTCACCTTAGAAACATTCGTTCAGGCCATCCTCGGATCAGGCTTAGCGTTGTTGCTATTACTCTGCTGGTAAAGCGGGGCCTATGCTTGAGGCGAATATAATTCTCGACATCATCATATGGACGAATGAGCCGAGTAACCAACGTTCGGCGGCTCCGGCTATAACTAAAGGGGAAAGCGTTGGCATCGACCCAGAAGATTGGCGGCAAGATTCGCGACAAGCTAGAAGAAGAGGCGAGTCGAGAGGCTATTTCGTTTTATCGTGCATGGCGCCAAAAGACAAAAAACGGGGTCTTACCAGTTGGGATAGCTAATGTTGGCAAGACAACCTTCTTACAGCGTTTTGAAGTTGACGAACCCAACGTCTTCTTGGATTTTAATCGCACTCTTACGACACACGTGGACAAAGTGCGTCTAAGGCAAGATCTTGCTCAAGCGTCAGATGGGATAGATTTCTACAAAAAAATTGATGTTCCCGGCGACCTACCAGATCAATGGGCTGCGGCTTACTTCAACAATAGCCCGCGGGTGCTCGTCGTTATGGTGGATGAGCGTGACCCCAAAATTCACATCGAACAGTTGAGGCGATTTCTTGGTTACCTTGTTGAAGGCCCATCCGTCTGGCAAAGAACAATGGCAGTCTTTGCACTCCGCTGGGACAACCTGAGCAGGGTATTCTTTGTCGTGAACAAGGTAGACAAAGTCGATTCAAAAAATCTGTCTCAGGTGGTAGAGCCGTATCGCGCCTTGCTGGCAGATATCCAATCAACGTTACAAGTGCCGGTCCAATCTTTCGGTGTATCGCTGTCAGGCAACGACGCTAACGCAGCCGGGCTTTTTCTGTCGGTTGTTGATGGGCTTTCACGGAAGTGAACTTGACTAACATCTACGTCTGCCCTGGATCAGCTGGGTATGAGTTTTCCCCCAATGATCGAAAGGTCGACGCTCGCCTCCTTAATCTGTTATCCCCTACCGCGAGTGAGCTGCAAGAGTCTGACGCACTCGTGCCGATTCTTCGAGCGAATTGGCTACAGTCCGGGTGGCTTGTGCCTAAGAAGAATGTAGTGGCGATGGTTGGACTCCGCGCGCGTCTCCCCGCGTCAGCCATACAAAGAGGAAGCAGCTCGGTGTGGGCAGTTGCTACTGTCTTCTCGGTCCATGTTACGCCAACACTCTCAACACTCAGGCCTCGGCTAGTTGATCTAACTGAAAGGCTGCAATCTGCCATCTTCCAAAGAGAGCAGGCACAATGCTTCTCCAACCTTACTCATCTCGAGCTGCAGGTCTTTGAACCATCTGTCCTTGAGACGGCGATAAAACGCCTAAAGGACATAGCGGCAACTGGGCTCTTCCCACATAGGTCGCACCGTGTTATACGCGATTTTCCGTTAAGTACCTAAGAGCCGCTCACCAACCTAAGCCCGCCTACATTCGAGAATTTTTTGCCAGTTGGCAATCCTTATTGGCAGGCGACGAATTGACTAATCAATGAACATTACCGAATTTTGTAAACGCTACGGTTTCGTCCACTACGGGACCCCGGCGAATTCATGGGACTCATTCAATACTGCCGGTTTGGTGTTAATGCAGCTATGGCAGGCACCTGGGCAAAGAATTCGAAATTCTTCTACACCAGGGGCGTATCTCCGCGTTGGATGCTTTGATCAGAAACATTATCAAGAAAAACAGACTGACCAACGCATCGGCTATAACGGGCGGTTAAAGAGCATCGAAGCTTTGGAAGCGGGTAAAACAGGATTCGTCCTCATGTCATCCCCTCCGACGGAAGAACATGGCTCAGGCGAATGGTCGAAGTACGCCAACCTTGATCGCATCTTTCCTGTTCTTGCTGTGGAGAGAGAGGTCAGTGGCGACGTCTTCGTCATCCTGGCCGAACCCTTGCCGTCGTCTGAACTCGGTCGAATTTAATCCAGCCGAAATGTCAGCGGATCAATGATCGTCGTGCTTGGGTATATGCTTTGGCGTCCTCGACATCCTCGGTATCCGGCCATATAGGTCGGCGATGTCCCCGAAGTAGCGCAGGAGCGTTTGGGTACGCGCATCGGCCTAGCTCTTCCATACTGTTCCGGCATCTGGATCTCGACGGACCGCCCTTTCTGCACTAACGGGCGCGCTAACCTGAACGCGCAGCCAGCCGCATGTCGCTGTCATCGTTGTCCGTGCGATCACTGCGCTCGACCCCGCTTCTGTTGATTGATCCGACTTCCCATGTTTGCCGAATTGATGCGGTGCGTCCGACTTCACGATTCACCGTCCGGTAGGGAAGTGCTTTGCGTAGCATTACCTTTTTCACTGTTACGGCGGTTACAGAATGCTCATCCCCGCGCAAAGCCAGTATCCGTGCGGTTTTCGGCGTAACCGCACGACGTAACCTGCGCCGTATTTGACGGGTTACAGCGGTTACCTGTACTGGAGCGTAACCGCTGACAAAACGGCGGTTACAGCCCCGGTTACACCCAAACCCGCATGGATGCTAGGTGTAACCGCCGTAGCCGTCGTAACCGCCGTTCGGCTTGCGTGTGCGCTCATTCATCGCTGCCGCCATGTCGTAAGAGGTATGCTCGCGTGGGACCAAGACCGGGGAGGCGCATCAGCTGTGCCGGCTTGCCGTCTTTGGCAGTGATGAGCATTCCGGCGCTGATCAAGATATCTTTGACAGCCTTTTCACTGAACCCCTGGCAGAGTTCACCTGAATGCTTCCGGCAGCACGAGGAATTCACGCTCCCCATTGGGCCCGGTACGGTAAAAGCCGGCGCGGTTGATGATCCGTTGATCGCCGCCGGCATGAATGTCCTCGAACCGGCTTGCCCCATGCGCCTCGAAGAAAGCCCGTACTTGGGACAGGATATTGCGTTCCTCACGGTTGCCTGTCCCGCCGAACGATTCCAGCCAAGCCACGAAGCACTTGCGCGCCGCCGTCATCGCCTCCCCGGTCGCCCAGCCCGTCACTCCGTAGTGCGTTGCCAGCTCCCCAGCCACCGCTACCAGACCGAAGCGTCGCGCCACGCGCAGTACCTGACCGGCTGCGTCACCCAACACCATGTCGTCAACGAAGCCCTTAATGCCTTCCGCGATCATGTCCGGTAAGGTCGCCCGGTCCGCCACGATGCAGCGCAGCCAGGCTATCCCCGCCGTACCGTGGTTGCCGATGGCAGCATCTTTGACGGCCAGCGCCAGCGCTGTCGGACTGGTTTGATCGTGCAGCACTTCAAACGTGCCCATCCCGGCCCCTGCATCGGCATCGATGTCAGCGAGGCGGATTTCCTGTCCCGCGTTCGCCTTGCGCCCGGCACGCGCCATCAACGCGGTCAGCGATTCTTCACCAGCAGAGAGGAACAGCAGCCGCCAACGCGCCGCCTGGCGGGCCGCACCAGTACGCGACGCCCTTGCTTTGCCCTGGCCGTTCGCCAGCAGGTAGGCCGCTTCCCAAGCTTCCTTGGGATCGATCTGGCTCAGCTCGTCCAGGATCAGCAGTCCGTCATTGTGAAGCGCCGCCAGCCCTTCCAGGCCGTTCGCCGTTGCGCGCCACAGTCGCGGGTAGCTGTTCGGATTTCCCCACACAGAAGCGGCCACCTTCAGCGCCGTGGTCTTGCCCGACGACGAATCGCCGCGCAGATGAAAGCCGCCGGAGTCCTCGCCGGCCACATCGGCAAGCGGCCCAGCAAATGCGGCTGACAGGGCGAACACCAGG
Organism: Massilia sp. PDC64; assembly: GCF_900101265.1. Taxonomy (GTDB): domain Bacteria; phylum Pseudomonadota; class Gammaproteobacteria; order Burkholderiales; family Burkholderiaceae_D; genus Telluria. Next base: position 15,564 of record NZ_FMZS01000009.1, on the reverse strand, counting down.
CGTGAATTCCCCACCGATAGTCGCACCACCGATGCGCGCCACTCGTCCAGCGTTCCGGCGGCGGACAGTGCCGGGTCAATCGCATGGGCATTCTGGAACACCACAATTTCGTCCTCTTGGCCGACGGACTCCGAGGGCGTTACATACACCGCGCCGTGCCAGCCCAGCCGCTCCACGCAACGCGCCCGATTTTCGACTGGCCAGACCTGCAGGAACGACGCCAGCAAATCCCGCTGGGCTTTGCTTGGCGCGATGGACAACCCCATGCGCGCGAGCTCGCGCCGCATATCGGTGCCGTCGCTTTGCAGTAGTTCCAAAGGCATGGCCCACTGGTGCCGCACGTTGTCATCGTCGCGCCATTCCAGCAGCCGGCCCCACTCACCGCTTTTCGCGTCCCGCGTCTTCGCCACCACGGACGGCGGAGAGCAGATCCAGCGTGGCGGTTGCTCGTTGCCGTCCTTATCGGCGCCGATGAAGAACACGCCACGGTGCGACACGTCGAACGTACCGCCGCCATAGCTGCACGTCACGGAATCGGGGCTTATGCGCTTGATCTTGGCTTTCGCCGCGGTTGCCCCTGCGAGCACCACGCTATCGCCTTGTGGCGATTCCTGTGCAGTCGCAGGCCCATGCAGCACGGCTTCGATAGCTGCCCGCACTTCGTCCAGCCCCAGTCGCGCGGTGAAGATCTGTACGATGGTCGCCAAACGTTCCTGCAGGGACATCCCCACCGTGCAGCTCGTACCAGCCGGCGTCGTCCCTTGCTTTGCCGTTGCTTGAAAAGCGGCGTAGCTTGCCGTCCGCTTGAATCGTTTCGGGTGGCGTCAGGCCGGCCGCTACGATGGCTTCACGGAACTGTGACAACGCCGCCGCTTCAAACGGCGCCCCGCGCTCCTTGGTTGAACTGGTTATCGACGATCCATCCCGCCAGTGCGCGCGATTGCTGTTTGTATAGGCGTCAACCATGGGCACCGCCCTCCAGAAGGTACACGCCTACCCGGTGGATGTTACCGCTCTCGGTTCGCTCGGCACGGATCACGGTCTTAATGCGGGTGCCGGCCTGGCGCAACTCGTGGACCCGTGCCCTGGGGTCGTAACAGTCGAGAAAGCGCGAACCCTCGAACGTGGTTACGCTCCCTAGCTTTTGCATGGCCGTCAGCATTCGCTGACGCTGGTTGACGATATCGTTGCCGGGCATGGCGGCGAGGATCGCGGCCATGATGGCGGCGCGGTCGGCCGGTGGATTAGCCTGTGCTGTGCTCATCGTGCAGCACTCCCGGACTGGCGCTCGATGAAAGCATCGACCTCGGCGGCGTCCCATACGGTGACGGAATCGCCGAGCTTGAAGGGCTTCGGGAATCGGCCTTCACGGACCCAGCGCCATATGGTGGTTGGGCTGACTGGCAGTTTGCCTGGCTTGCCTTTGGTGGTGGCTAACTCGGCGATGCGGATAACGCGCTGTGACATGAAACAGCTCCTAACAGTGTGCGATAGCACAATGTAGTTGATGATTCACGAAGTAGGTTTTGCACTAAAGCATCTCGACGACTTCGGGCTATGGTCCGCTACCTGCGATGTAGCTTTTGCCCAGTGAAGCCTACTTTTTCGGCCTGCTTTTGTGGGCCCTGATCCATTCGAGCGGTTTTGTTGTTGTTGGCAGTAGGTCACCGTTACCGTTTTTTGAGAGCGCAACGATCACTGGGGTTATATCGTGTGCAGCGGCTGGCACACTTTTCCATTTTCTTTGCTCGAACAATTTAATGGTTTCTGCTTTCAACAACTCCATCTTTGCCTTCCTGACCTCGGGTCCTCGACGCGCAATTTCTTGAGCCTTGTCTTTCTGCATAGACTCGACTGCGGCCACAGCCTTCGCTATCGATTTCGCCGCAGGGCTTTCGTCGCCATGGCGTGCTGCATGTTCTTTAATCACATGCAAAATGCCCGCACGGGAAAATTTTGGATTGTCCATGGCATCAACTAGCGAGTAATACGTACCCGCATTTCGTAGCTCTTGCCGCAACCTTTCATGCTCTCGAGCATTTTCTTGTCCTTGAAGGATAAGCGAGGCAGTCAGCTTTAAAAGGTCGTCATATGACAGGTTCAGCTTTCTGAGCCATTCAACCTGGCCGCGCTTTTTCTTTTCATTTTCCAGTTTCCATGTTTCGAGGTCCATGCGCGACTGCTCCATTTTGTCAAATGCTGCCGATTGATCGATTGACGTCATCCAGTCACGGTTCTGACTCTCGTCCGTTCCCGAAAGTGAAAGACTCCGTACTCAGCTCGGTAAGGTAATCGGCCCACCGCTGCATCATTTCCTGCCGTGCCGGCAGGTGAGCAGTGCGGTTGTAGGCCCGACCGTTGGTATCGCGGACTGCGTGTGCTAGTTGATGCTCGATCAGGTCCACACGCTCGCCCAACACTTCGTCCAGGATCGTGCGCGCCATCGCGCGGAAGCCGTGGGCGGTCATCATGTCTTTGCTGTAGCCCATCGAGCGCAGTGCCGCGTTCACGGTGTTTTCGCTCATACAGCGATCATTGGTGCGGATGCTGGGGAAAACATACTTGCCCTGACCAGTGAGCGCGTGCATCGAGCGCAGCACGTCGACGGCCTGCCGCGCCAGCGGGACGATGTGATCGACGCCCATCTTCATTTTAGCGCCCGGGATGCGCCATTCGGCGGCATCCAGGTTGAACTCGGCCCACTCGGCGGCCCGCAGTTCGCCCGGCCGAACGAACAGCAGCGGCGAGAGCTTCAGAGCCGCTTGCGCGTATGGATGGCCGGTGTATGCGTGAATCGCTCGTAGCAGTGGGCCGACTTGAGCAGGCTCCTTGATCGAGGCGTAGTGGGCCTTTGGCACGGCGGAGAGCGCACCACGGAGGTCCGCCGTTACATCACGATCAGCCATTCCGGCGGCAACCGCGAACCGGAACACCTGGCCGCATAGCTGCTTGATCTTGTGCGCCGACTCCACAGCGCCGCGCTTCGATCTTCTGCAGCATCGTCAGCACGTCACGTGGTCCGATAGACGTGATGGGCCGATCGCCGATGATGGGGAATACGTTCCGCTCAAGCCAGGACGTGTTTTTCTCCAGCGTGCTCGCGGCGCGGTCGGTTGCAACCTTGGCGAGGTAGGCTCGGGCCACGTCTTCAAAGCTGTTCGACGCGGCCAGCGTCTTCGCAGCACGTTCTTCTCACTTGGCCTGCATCGGGTCGATACCGGCGCTGACCAGCTTGCGTGCCTCGTCACGCAGCTGGCGAGCCTTGGCTAACGTGACGGTCGGATAGACCCCAAGCGCCAGCAGCCGCTGTTTGCCGTTGAATCGGTAGCTCAAGCGCCAATACTTACCTGCCGCCTTTACCAGCAGGTATAGCGCCAGGCCGTCCGTGTACTTGTCCCCGGCCGGCTTGCCGGAGTGCTTGACCTGCCTGACGAAGGTATCCGTTAAGGCCATGTTGGTACCTGCTTGTTGGCTTTTTTGCGGGTACCAACAAAAGTACTATCAAAAACATGGGCTGTCGTGGTTTTTGATGGCACGACACGGCACAACAAAAAACCCGCGACCTCTATGAGAGTCGCGGGTTTCGGCATTCGATGGTACGTGTTGCTACAAGGTATTGGTGCCTCCGGCCGGAATCGAACCGGCACGCCTTTCGGCGCTTGATTTTGAGTCAAGTGCGTCTACCAATTCCGCCACAGAGGCTGCAAGCGCAGGCGCGCATATTAGCACATGGAATGCAAAACTGACCAGAGTGCGTGCGCCCGGCAGTGGGCGCAGTGGGCGCAGGGAACGTTCCGGCGTATGATCTCGCCTACCTGAGCAAACGCGCCGTCCGGCAAGGCGGCCTGTACGATGAAGAATAAGAAAATACGCGAGATCATCCTCGGCAAGCCGCTCGACCCCATGAAGAGCGAGACGCGCCACTCGATGGCCCTGGTCGCCTTCCTCGCCTGGGTCGGTCTCGGTGCGGACGGCCTGTCGTCGTCCTCGTACGGTCCGGAAGAAACCTTTCGCGCGCTTGGCGCCCATACCCACCTCGGCCTGTACATGGCCGTCGCCACCGCCGTCACCGTCTTCATCATCGCGCTCGCGTACAACCAGGTGATCGAACTGTTCCCGACCGGGGGCGGTGGCTATCGCGTGGCCACCAAGCTCGTCGGACCGTACCTGGGCCTCGTGTCCGGCTGCGCCCTGATTCTCGACTACGTGCTGACCATCGCGATCTCGATCGCGTCCGGCGTCGATGCGCTCGCGTCGTTCCTGCCGCTCGGCTTCCAGCCCTATAAGCTCTGGGCCGAGGCGTTCTTCATCGGCCTGCTGATCGTGATGAATCTGCGCGGGCTGAAGGAGGCGATCCAGATCCTGCTGCCGATCTTCCTCGGCTTCGTCGCCACGCACCTCGTGCTGATCGTGTACGGCATCGTCGCGCATGCGTCGCACCTGCCGCAACTGGTGCCGGACACGATGGCCGAGACGAACTCGCTGGCCGGCGAGATCGGCTGGGCCGGCGTGGCTGGCATGCTGCTGCTCGCGTACTCGCAGGGCGGCGGTACCTATACGGGCCTCGAGGCGGTGTCGAACAACGTCAACCTGCTGGCCGAGCCGCGCGTCCGCACGGGCAAGATGACGATGTTCTACATGGCCCTGTCGCTGGCCGTCACGGCCGGCGGCATCATCCTTTTGTACCTGCTGTGGGATGCGCAGCCGACCGCGGGCGAGACGCTGAATGCGACCACCTTCCGCCGCATCATCGCCAGCATGGGCCTGGGCGGCGAGGTGGTGAACCAGATCGTGCTCGCCGTCGTCCTCGCGTTCGAGGCCGGACTCCTGTTCGTGGCCGCGAATACCGGCTTCCTCGGCGGGCCGTCGGTGCTGTCGAACATGGCGGGCGATTCGTGGGTGCCGCACCAGTTCCGCTACCTGTCCACGCGCCTCGTCACGCAGAACGGCATCCTCGTGATGGGCATCGCCGCGCTGGCGATCCTGTTCTGGACGCGCGGCCAGGTCACGCTGCTCGTCGTGCTGTATTCGATCTCCGTGTTCCTCACGTTCGCCATCTCGCTGTTCGGCCTGTGCCTGTACTGGTGGCGCCATCGGAAGGACACCGACAACGCGCGCTGGGTGCGGCGCTTCCTGCTGTCGCTGACGGGTTTCATCATCTGCGCCGGCATCCTGGCCGTGCTGCTCGTCGAACGGTTTACGCAGGGCGGCTGGGCCACGGCGCTGATCATCGCCGCCATCGCCGGCCTGTGCATCTTCATCCGCAACCACTACCGCGAAACCAAGCGCGCTATCCGGTCCGTCGACCGCGTGTTCGCCAACCAGCCGTTCGGCCCCGTGAAGGAAGCCGTCGATCCGGAGCCCGATGCGCAGACGGCCGTCTTCATCGTCGGTAACTCGCGCGGCGGCGGTCTGCACGCGCTGCTGTGGGTGCTGCGCATGTTCCCCGGCCACTTCAAGAACTTCCTGTTCGTGAACGCGCGCACGGTCGACGCCCACGCCTATGGCGGCGAGGGTGCGCTCGAGAAGATGCGGACGGATGCGGCGCGGACGCTGGAATACTTCGTCGATTTCTGCCAGAGCCACGGGATGGCGTCGGCGTCGTACATCGGCTTCGGCACGGACGCGGTGGAAGAGGTGACCCGCATGTGCGAGCAGATCAATCACGAGTATCCGAACTCGATCTTCTTCACCAGTAAATTGATCTTCGCATCCGATAACTGGTTCACGCGGCTGCTGCACAACCAGGCGGCGCTGGCGGTGCAGCGCCGGCTGCACCTGGAAGGCTTGCAGATGGTGATCCTGCCGATGAAGGTCTGAGGGCTGTCAGCAACTGAGTTGGCTGCGCAGCGCTTGCAAGGTGCGCACGGGGCCGGCGACTTCGAGCATGTGGTCGCGCACGGTCACCATGATGTCCGCGTTCCTCCATGCGGGCCAGCGCGCGGCGCGCATGCGGTAGCGCACGCTGCCGGGGCCGCGTTCGACCGGCACATAGCCGAGCTGTGCCATCGCATCGTCCAGCGTGCCGACCAGGTGGCAGGCGGAAAAGCGCGTCGTGACCTCGAAGCGGCCGGGGAGCGTGCGCGCGATCGCCGGCAGCAGCCCACCCAGCAGTACCGGCACGACGATGTAGCCGAGCGGCGCCGTCGGATCGACGAGGTGGAAGGCGAGCACCAGGGCAGGCAGGCCCAGCACCATGCTCAGCAGGAGGAGCACCCGGCGCTGTGCAGGGTCGATCGAAGTGGGGCGATGCGGTCCCTTCCGGACGCGCTCGATTTCGGAAAACGTCACGCTTTTCATGTCGAAATCCTTTCGTTTGACGACGGCTGGGACCGGCTACAAACTCCATTTTGATCAAGCGCCCCCACGGCAGATTGACCTCCCTCAAATTCGCTTTTTCCGGCAAGAATTGTTCTGGAATTAAAAGTTCCTAGTTGGAAAATTCTTTTCTATCTAGAAATGATAGAAATTTGTGCGAGATCTAACGGTTAGTCAGGCTTTCGCAACTTAAGCTGTTCCGACGGATCGGTGTAAAGACACCTGCTCCTGGATAGCGAGTCCGATTAATCTCTCAACGGAACTATCATGAAACTCAAATCTCTCGTTCTGGCCATGGTCGCGGGCGCGGCCCTGATGGCGCAAGGCGCGGGGGCGGCGACGGTCAACCGCACGGCCCCGGTCGTCACGGCGGACGATGGCCTGGGCGGCTTCAACGCGCATTTCGGCGATACGTTCGCGCAATCGACCACCGGCAGCACCTTCACCGATATCTTCACGTTCGACGTCGGCACGCCGTTCGATGCGGCCGCCTCGCTGACGTCGTCGTACCTGAACACGCCGCAGACGAAGGACCTCCTCATCACGGGCTTTTCCCTGTACCGCTACGATCCGGTCACGAAGGCCATGCTGGGGACGGCCATCGCGGGCATCGATCTGACCGGCTCGGGTGCGGATGCGCCGGATTCCTGGTCGCTGTCCGGCTATGGACTGACGAGCGGTTCCTACGCGATCCAGGTAAACGGGGAAGTACGCGGCGTCGGCGGCGGGGCATTCGGGGCGGACCTGACGATCTCCCCGGTGCCGGAGCCGCAGACGTGGGGCATGCTGCTGGCCGGCCTGGGCGTGTTGACGACGCTGGCATGGCGCCGGCGCCAGCCCGCGCGCGTGCGCGTGCAGGCCAAACGCAGCGGGCGCCGTTGAGCGGTCAGCGCACGCGGCGGTACAGGCGGAAGCGTTCGTCGCGGTCGGACGGGCGGCGGCCTTCCCACAACAGCGTCCAGTCGCGGCCGCGGAACGGCAGCGCCGCGCCGCCGCGCACGAGCGCGCCGTTCTGTATCGGGCCGGACTGGGCGGGCACCTTCTGGCCCACGCTGTCCTGCAGCAGCATGTAGCTGCACGTGCCGCCGTCGACGGGAGCGAACGGCAGGTGCCCGAAGTAGGCGAACGACGCGCGCTGGGCCGGACCGACGTTCGTGTCGATGCAGTCGGCGCCGGCCGGCAGGCGCGCGGCGATCTGCTGGGCCACGCTGGCGTAGCTCTTGCCGTAGTTCAGGTCCGGCAGGAACAGCGTCATCAGGAGGACCCACAGCAGGATCAGGCCGCCCGACGACAGCACCACGGCACGCCACAGCACGGACGGCTGGCGCGACAGGCGCCAGTGCACGAGGAAGATCCAGCCGACCGTCGTCGCGGCCGCCACGAGGAAGGCGACGATGCCGAATTCCGGCTTGAAGCCCGGGACCAGCTTGAGGGCGTTCTTGGCCAGCTGCGCGGGCCAGCCCGTCAGCTTGGCGATCCAGAACATCCAGACGAGGCCGCCCAGCAGGGTCAGCACCATCACGGAGAACCAGTCGATCGCATTGATCGCGCCGCGCTTCATCGTCGGCAGGCCGAACGCGGCCATCAGCGCCATCGGCGGCAGCAGTTTCAGCAGGTCGCCGCTTTCCGGGATGGGGTCGCACAGGATCACGAGTGTGAGCACACCGACGAAGAACGTCGGCAGGATGATGTGCAGCAGGCCGTGCTGGCGGCGCCAGGCCCAGGCGGCCCAGGCGGCGAACGGCCACGCCGGCCAGAAATACCAGATGCCGACGCGGAAGAACGCCTTGATCGCATGCCAGCCCGGCACGCTCAGCTGTTCGGCATTCCAGGCCAGCCAGTCGCCGACGGGCGACAGGCCGTAGGGATGCGCCAGCGTGGCCGGGATGGCCCACACGAGCGTGATGAGCAGCGCGGTGCCCGCGGCCTGGCCGAGATGGCGGAGCAGGTGTGCCGACGGCAGCTTGAGGAAGCGGATGCACAGGTAGAGGGCGGCCAGCAGGGCCAGCGGCGGCGCGAAGCCGCGCGTCAACGTGATGAGGCCCAGCGCGGTGCCGACGAGGACGGCGTTGCGGGGCGTGCTGTCCTCGATGTAGCGCACCGAGCGGAACAGGAACCAGGACAGCAGCGCGCCCTGCAGGGTGACGGCCAGCGTCTCGTGGCTGTGCAACAGCAGGCCCAGGCAGCCGAGGTAGATCAGGACGGCCGTGTCGGCCAGCGTGCGGCCGTAATCGTCCGGCTCGGGCTGGCCGCCGAACGCCAGGCGCAGAGGTTGCGCCTCCGAGCGCCGGCCCAGGTGGAATGCCGTGTGCCACAGCGATACCGTGCCCAGCACGAAGATGCCGATGGTCGAGATGCGCGCCCCGAGCACGTCGCCCACGAGCCAGCCGAACAGTTTGATGCACAGCGCCCCGAGCCAGAACGCCAGCGGCCCTTCCTCGGGTGCGGGCAGGCCGGCGATGTGCGGCATCAGCCAGTCCTGGATGCCGCCGTGCGCCATCGTCCACATGATGCCGAAGCTGGCGGCGTCATCCTTCCACGGATCGCGCCCGATCAGGCCCGGCAGGATGTACAACAGGCCGAGTGCGTACAAAGCCCAGCGTGGCAGCGCGAGGGTGGCGGCGGCGGGGAGGCGGACGGGTTTCATCGATAGCGCGCGAAGTAATGCAATAAATTAATGTCGCGTAGTATAAGGGGACCGTGGCAAAGCGTCGCGGGTGGTATTGCTACGAGGCGTAACGCGGGTGGGCGACGGCGAAAAAAAAGGAAGCCCCTGGGCTTCCTTCTTGGAAGCCCGAAGGCTTCCCGGGTGTTCGCTCGTCGGGGACTTAGCCGTTGGCGACGCTGGTCTTCGAACCGACCGAGCCGAACTTCTGGCGGAATTTTTCAACGCGGCCAGCGGTGTCGACGATCTTGTGCTTGCCGGTAAAGAACGGGTGCGATTCAGCGGACACCTCGATCTTGACCAGTGGATACTCTTTACCTTCGAAATTGATGGTTTCGCGGGTAGCGATGGTCGAACGGGTGATGAATTTGAAATCGCAGGACAGGTCGTGGAACACGACTTCGCGGTAATCCGGATGGATATCGGTCTTCATGGTTTTGCCTCGGTTAAGTTGGTAGCCAAACGGCACTTCGTCGGTCGACCTGCTTCTTGACCCGATTGCCGATCACTTGCCAGGGTTGGATACGGAACCGGCGATTATAAGCCAGCCCAGCACCCAAGGCAACCGTTGCAGTTTCTGCACCGTTCAGGCGCCGTGCAGGCGCGACATCATGGTGAGGATCATGCCGCCGAAGCCGATGACCATCGTGATGGCGGTTGCCGCCATCCACTTGCTCAGGTGGGCCGATTCGCCATGGATGTCGGCCTTGAGTTCAGCCTTCAGGTCCGCCAGGTCTGCTTTATTGGGTAACATGGTCAGCGTCGTGTCGAAGCGGGTTTCGAGAACCGTCAGCCGGCGGTCGAGCACTGCGTCCTTGTGCTGCGCCGGGACGTCGCGTAATTCGTTGAAGATCATCTTGGCCTCCTTGGTTGTCTTGGTGCGGATTCTCCGCGCCTGCACACCCCTCGGTTTGACCTGGATGAATCGTAGCGCATAAAACAAAAAAGGCGAGTACGACTCGCCTTTTCCGTTCGATGCCAGGGCTGGAGGGTCAGCCGCCGCGACGCATCAGGTCGAAGAACTCGACGTTGTTCTTGGTCGCGCGCATCTTGTCGAGGATGAACTCCATCGCCTCGATCTCGTCCATCGAGTACAGGAGCTTGCGCAGGATCCAGATCTTCTGCAGCTGGTCCGGCTTGATCAGCAGCTCTTCGCGGCGGGTACCCGACTTGTTCAGGTTGATCGCCGGGTAGACGCGCTTCTCGGCCAGGCGGCGCTCGAGGTGGACTTCCATGTTGCCGGTGCCCTTGAATTCCTCGTAGATCACGTCGTCCATGCGCGAGCCGGTCTCGATCAGCGCGGTCGCGACGATCGTCAGCGAGCCGCCTTCCTCAACGTTACGGGCGGCGCCGAAGAAACGCTTCGGACGCTGCAGCGCGTTGGCGTCGACACCACCGGTCAGCACCTTGCCCGAGGCCGGGATCACGGTGTTGTAGGCGCGCGCCAGGCGGGTGATCGAGTCCAGCAGGATCACGACGTCCTTCTTCATCTCGACGAGGCGCTTGGCTTTCTCCAGCACCATTTCCGCGACTTGAACGTGGCGGGTGGCCGGTTCGTCGAAGGTCGAGGCGACGACTTCGCCGCGCACCGAGCGCTGCATCTCCGTCACTTCCTCGGGACGTTCGTCGATCAGCAGCACGATCAGCGTGACGTCCGGGTGGTTGGCGGTGATCGCGTGGGCGATGTGCTGCAGCATGACCGACTTGCCCGACTTCGGCGAGGCGACCAGCAGGCCGCGCTGGCCCTTGCCGATCGGCGAGATCAGGTCGACGATGCGGCCGGTGATGTTTTCCGCGCCGTTCATGTCGCGTTCGAGGCGCAGCGGTTCCTGCGGGTGCAGCGGCGTGAGGTTCTCGAACAGGATGCGGTGCTTCGAGGCTTCCGGCGATTCGCCGTTGACCTTGTCCACCTTCACCAGCGCGAAGTAGCGCTCGCCATCTTTCGGCGTGCGGACCTCGCCTTCGATCGAGTCACCCGTATGCAGGTTGAAGCGGCGGATCTGCGACGGCGAGATGTAGATGTCGTCCGTCGAAGCCATGTAGCTCGCATCCGGCGAACGCAGGAAACCGAAACCGTCCGGCAACACTTCGAGCGCACCGTCGCCGAAAATCTGTTCGCCTTGTTTCGCGCGCTTCTTGAGGATCGCGAACATCAGTTCTTGTTTGCGCAGGCGGGCTGCGTTGTCGATATCCAGGCTGATCGCCATCTCCAGAAGGGCGGAGACGTGCATTGCCTTCAGTTCAGATAAGTGCATGTGTCGGGTGTCCCGTGACGGGAAAGTAAAGGTAGGGGAGGGAACTGCGTGGGTTAATCAAAGGGATAGGATCGGAATCGATCGTCTACCCGGGCCGGAACAGGCGGCAGTGCGGGCGCGCTGCCGCCACCTAATGGTATCAGATGTTGCTATCGATGAAAGCGGTCAGCTGGCCTTTGGCCATCGCGCCGACTTTCTGGGCCGCTGCGACACCGTTCTTGAACAGGATCAGCGTGGGGATGCCGCGGATGCCGAATTTGGCCGGAACGGCCTGGTTCGCGTCGACGTCCATCTTCGCGATCAGCAGCTTGCCATCGTATTCTTTCGCGACTTCTTCCAGGATCGGCGCGATCATCTTGCAGGGGCCGCACCACTCGGCCCAGAAGTCGACCAGGACCGGGCGCTCGGATTTGAGCACGTCGGTTTCGAAAGATGCATCGCTGATGTGTTTGATGTTTTCGCTCATGTTTTCCTCAAGAGAGGTAGGTCAATTTAACGCCTGCAGGTCTTTCGGACTCTCGTCGATCCTGCTCGGTAGTGTCAGCCGGTTCCCGTACTTGTCAGACTGGCTTGCTGCACAAAGGTGGTGCCAATGTGAGCAATATTCAATAGTGGAAGAGCTGCAAGAGGATGTCAGGCGGGGTTTAATCGGAATAATAACCGATTTTTTTGGAACGTGTTCGTGAGCTTTGTACAAAATCTCAACATGCTCAAGGTTCCTGATTGACCTCACCAATTATCACAGAAAATCAGCCGACGCTGCCGGTAAATTTGTATAAATGTCCCGGGTGCCACATCGTCACGACCGAGGCCACGCGGCCGCCCGACGTCGTGCGGCGCTTGAGCACGAGGCACGACGTGCCGAGCGCGATGCCGAGCATCTCCGCCACCTCGCGCGGCGCCGGCAGCGCTTCGATGCTGTAGGTGGCGCCCTGCAGCGGCGCGGCCTCCATCAGGTGTTCGTTGGGCGTGATGCGCGTGAAGTCCTGCTCCAGGTAGGCCGGCGCGCAGGCCGGATTGACCCAGCGGTCCTCGACCTGGATCGGCTGGCCGTTCTCGTCGTGCACGATCAGCGAGTGGAACAGCGGCGTGCCGGGTTCCAGTTCGAACTGGCGCGCCAGCGCCTCGCCCGCCGGGCTTTGTTCCAGCAGGCGCGGATGGCTCGCATGCACGTGGCCCCGGGCGCGCACCTCGTCGGCGATGTTGCGGATCTCGACCAGCGTCGCCTGGTACTTCTGCGGCGCGACATACGTGCCCGACCCCTGGCGGCGCGTGAGCACCTGTTCCGCCGTCAGCTCGCGCACGGCGCGGTTGACGGTCATGCGCGAGACGCCGAACTGGCGCACGAGCGCCTGCTCGGACGGCACCAGGTCGCCTTCCTTCCAGCGGCCCGACGCGATTTCGCCGAGCAGATAATCCTTGATACGCTGGAAAATGGGCGTGCTGTCTTGCGCGATCTGTTCGTCCAAACTACTCTCCGGAATCTGGTCACCTCGTCGGGGAGGCGACATTCTAGCATCGCGAATTCGAAAGCAAGACCCGAAGTGTTTGCCGGCCTGCCTGCGCTTACGATGGGGCCATCGAGAATCTGGAGACCGAGATGAACACCGCCACCATCCCACAAACCGCTGCCGCCTGGCTCACCGACGACGAGCGCTGGGCCGCCGTCGTCGCCCGTGCACGCGAGGCCGACGGCCAGTTTTATTATTCCGTGCGCAGCACGGGCGTGTACTGCCGGCCCTCGTGCCCGTCGCGCACGCCGCGCCGCGCCAACGTCGCTTTTCACGCGACGCCGCACGATGCCGAGGCGGCCGGCTTCCGTCCCTGCCTGCGCTGCCGTCCGGACGCGCCGCCGCTGGCCGAACGCCAGGCCGAAGCCGTGGCGAAGGCCTGCCGCCTGATCGAGGCCGCCGAGGAAGAGCCGGACCTCGCCAGCCTGGCGGCGGCCTGCGGCATGAGCCGCTTCCACTTCCACCGCATCTTCAAGGCACACACGGGCATCACGCCGAAGGCCTATGCGGCGGCGCGTCGGGCCGAGCGTCTCAAGCAGGGCCTCGCGCAGGCCGGCACCGTCACCGCGGCCGCCTACGACGCCGGCTTCAATTCCAGCGGCCGCTTCTATGCCGCGTCGTCCGGCGTGCTGGGCATGACGCCGAAGCGTTATCGCGCGGGCGGCGGCGGGGAAGCCATCCGCTTCGCCGTGGCGCAGTGCTCGCTGGGCGCGCTGCTCGTCGCCGCGACCGACAAGGGCATCTGCTGCATCCTGCTGGGCGACGATCCGGACGCGCTCGTGCGCGACCTGCAGGACCGCTTCCCGAAGGCCGACCTGATCGGCGCCGAACCCGGTTTCGAACGCACGGTGGCGCAGGTCGTTGCCTTCGTCGAGGCGCCGCGTCTCGGGCTCGACCTGCCGCTCGACGTACGCGGCACCGCGTTCCAGCAACGCGTGTGGCAGGCACTGCGCCAGATCCCGGCCGGGCAGACGGTCGGCTATGCCGAACTGGCCGCGCGCCTCGGCATGCCGCAGGGCGCACGTGCCATCGCGGGGGCCTGTGCCGCCAATCCGGTCGCGGTGGCGATTCCCTGCCACCGCGTCGTGCGCAACGACGGCTCGATCTCCGGTTACCGCTGGGGCGTCGAACGCAAGCACGCGCTGCTCCAGCGCGAGGCCAGCCAGGCCGCCGCCAACGAGGTGGAGGCATGACGGAGATCGACTGGGATCGCGTCGGCGACGATCTGGATACGTTTGGCTGCGCCGTGCTGCCGTCCCTGCTGGATGCGGACCGGTGCGCCGCGTATGCGGCCGGCTACGTGGACGACGCGCAATTCCGCAGCCGCGTCGTGATGGAGCGGCACGGCTTCGGACGCGGCGAGTACCGCTACTACGCGTACCCGCTGCCGCCCGGCCTGGCGGACCTGCGCACGGCGCTGTACCCGCCGCTGGCGCGCATTGCCAACCGCTGGCAGGCGGCGCTCGGTCTGGAGGAACGCTACCCGGTTGCGCACGCCGACTACCTGGCGCGCTGCCACGCGGCCGGCCAGCTGCGGCCGACGCCCCTGTTGCTGCAATACGGTGCGGGCGACTACAACTGCCTGCACCAGGACCTGTACGGCGAGTTCGTCTTCCCGTTGCAGGTGGCCGTGCTGCTGTCGCGCCCCGGGGCCGATTTCAGCGGCGGCGAATTCGTCCTGACGGAACAACGGCCGCGCATGCAGTCGCGCGTCGAAGTGGTGCCGCTGGGGCAGGGCGACGCCGTCGTCTTCCCCGTGCACACCCGCCCCGTCAACGGCACGCGCGGCATCTACCGCGTCAACATGCGGCATGGTGTCAGCCGCGTGCGCAGCGGGCACCGGCATACGCTCGGGATCATCTTTCACGACGCCGCCTAAAATTCGGGGTCAGAGCACATTTCAGGACAATTGTTTTTCGCCGGAGCGAGGCCTTCCACGACGTCGCTGCACCGGCGGCTGCCCTGACGCATGTGTGACTTCCTCAAGGAACGATGCCGGTCCGAGTGGCCGGCTGCTGTTGCTCGCGTGTCGGATCTCTGCGAGCAATGGTTCCGGCAAGTCTTCAAGGAACAGGTGACGATAGGCCGCGCGCCAGCTGGCGTCGTGCGCGCCCAGACTCGCATACACCGCGTGCGGCGTTACCAGCGGATCGTCGGCACCCAGCGCATTCGCGCGATAGCTCGACCAGGGATAAGCCTCCGGAGCCTTGACCATGCGTGCCCGCACGGGGTTCAGTTCGATGTAGCGCTGGCAGGCCAGCAGATATTGTTCGGTGTCCACGAGACAGGAGCGGAATCTGCCTTCCCATAATGTCCCGCTGCGTCCGTGCTGACGATTGAAATACTGGACGTAATGCTGGCCGAGCCGACGCATGAGGTCACTTGGACCGGTACGGCTGCCTGTCGACAGCAACAAATGTACGTGATTGGTCATCAGGACGTAGGCGTGAATATGGCAGGCGTTCGCAGCCGCGTATTGGCGCAGCAGAGTAAAGTAGACGAGATAGTCGGCGGTGCGGGCAAAGCAGGGTCCGCGATTGTTCCCGCGCTGGATGATGTGAAGCGGCACCGCAGGCAGGATCAGGCGTTTATGTCGTGACATCGTAGGTGTGGTTGAGTGAAAACCACGACCATAGCCATGCCGAGAGTGTAGCCATGGATACGGCTCAATTGAGCGCGAACCGTTACTGCAAAAAGTGCTCTGAGGTGTACCGGGTTTGGTGGACATCCAAATAGAGGACAATACGTTCTATGGACAAAACCAAATCTATCTCGACCGAGCGCAAGCAGTACTCCAAGGCTTTCAAGGAGGAGG
>NZ_FMZS01000026.1 GCF_900101265.1 Massilia sp. PDC64 | reverse complement strand
AGTGCTGCAACCAGTGTGAAAGTAGGTTATCGTCAGGCTAGTTATTAAGAAAAGCCCGCTCAGTATGCACTGAGCGGGCTTTTTGCTTTTCTGCGACCCCAGCGTGACTAACAAATTCGTTTTCGCAAACGAAAATTTTTGCATCGTCATATAAAAAACTGCAGCTCTGATACGTTTCGTGCGCCAACGGCGCTAAGCTTTCCTGACGAGACACCTGAAGTACGCAAGATGCAAAATTTCTATAAAAAAGCGCTGTTCGTGCTCCTTCTGCTGCTGGCTGCAAACGCACTGATCGCCTGCCTGTGCGTGTACCAAAGTTATCCATCCGCCGCGCTGATGCCGCCGGGAGGCGGGAGCTTGTACTGGCGCACAGCCACGAAGACGGACGCGCCGGAAGGCGGTACCTCGACCATACGCGTCATCGAGACCTCCCAGCGATCGCTCCGTTTCGACTTCCGGCTCACGCGGGCGACGACGTATCCGTTCGTCTCCGCCGACATGTTGTTCGAGGACGGCGAGGGCAATGCTGTGCCTGTGGATTTGTCGAGATTCGACACCATCACGTTCACCGCCAAATGCAAGCCGATGAATGCGCTGATCTTCGCCCTGCCGACATTCGACGCGACCATCTCGAAGCCCGGCGACTACCTGACCTACCCATCGCCGCTCACGTTTTTCTCCTGCAATGAGCAGGGCACGCCCGTATCGCTGGACCTGACACGGCTGACCATCCCGCAATGGTGGTACGACAGGATGCACCTCGACTTGTCCCATCAGTCTTACAAGTTGGACCAGGTGGCGAAATTCGTGTTCGGTGTCAGTCAGCAGAGCCCGCGCGACAAGGACAGCCGTGTCGAAATCAGCCAGGTGACATTACATGGCCGCGATTATCGCTATCTCGTCGCGCTGGCAATCATCCTCGTGAGCAGCTCGTGTGCGTTCGCGTTCTGGTTCTTCCGGGCCCATGCGCGCGAACTGGCCGTCAGCCTGGACGCCAAGCTCAGGAAGGATTTGCCGCTCGTCGCCTATCGCCAGCTGACGCTCGAACCGTTCAAGGACAAGGAAAAGGCGGCCGTCCTCCGTTTCATCGCGACGAATTACACGAATCCCGACCTGGACCTGGACAGCGTCGTCGCGGGAACGGGCGCCAACCGGAACAAGGTCAACGAGGTGCTGAAGGCGGAACTCGGCATGACGTTCACGGCCTATCTGAAAAAACTGCGGCTGACGGAATCCGCCCGGCTGCTCACCGAGACGCCTGCCGTGACCGTCGCCGAAGTCGCGTATTCCGTCGGTTACGCGAACGTCTCGTATTTCACCAAGCTGTTCAAGGAAGAATACGGCTGCACGCCCAAGGTCTTCAAGACCGTGACGACCACGACCCAGCAGGAGCTGCACGAGTCATGACAAATCCTGCATTTTTCGCTAAATCTTCCGCATTGCCGTTAATGAAGCGCCGCTGAGTACCCTTATTCTTTTGTGGTCGAGAAACTTTCAAAGATCCAAATGAAACTCATCGCAAAAATTGCTTTCGCCGTGGCCACGCTGGCCGGCCCTGCTGCATTCCCGCTCGCCGCACCCGCAGGCTGGCCCGGTCCCGGACAACTGTTCGTCGGGACGTGCTACCAGCCCGTCGACCGCACACCCGACCAGATCCAGCGCGACATCGCGCTGATGAAGGAGGCCGGATTCAACGTTGTCCGGATGGGCGACCTGTCCTGGGATTATTTCGAACCCGAAGAGGGCAAGTTCCAGTTCGCCGCCTTCGACCGCATCGTGGATGCCATGCAGGCGAACGGCATCAAGGTGATCGTCGACATTCCCGGCACGCCGGCACCCCTGTGGCTGCATCGAAAATACCCGGGCGTGAACCTCGTGAACGCACAGGGCGCGACCGTGCAGCCGGCCGAGCGCTACATGCTCGACATCAGCGACCCGGATTACCGCCGCCACGCCGTGCGCCTGGCCGAGAAGCTGACGCAGCGCTACGGCAAGCATCCGGCCGTGCTCGCGATCGGCTTCGACAACGAGATCGGCAACACGTTCATGTCGTATTCGAAGGCCGACCGCACTCGCTTCATCGCCTGGCTCAAGCGCAAGTACGGCACGCTGGATGCGCTGAACCAGGCCTGGGCGACGCAGCGCTGGTCGCGCCGCCTGTCGTCGTGGGATGAGGTGGAGCTGCCGTACGCGGACGGTCCCGGCCCGGCCGAAAGGAACCTCGACCTGCGCCGCTTCTGGTCCGACAACACGATCGCCGTGCTGAAGGACCTCGAAACCGTCCGCGCCCGCTATGCGCCGGACAAGCCGGCGATCTCCAACCTGTGGGACAGCGCGGGGCGCAAAGGCTTCGATTATCTGTCGACGTATCGCCAGTACGCGCATTACGGTGCGATGGGCTTTTATCCGGGCGAGCCGGTCGGGTCCGGCTTTGAAGCACTGATGATGAAGGCGGGCCTGGACACGCCGATCTGGTTCAATGAGTTCACGGCAGGGGGCGGCGGTTATTACGGCACG
The DNA here is from genome assembly GCF_900101265.1 of Massilia sp. PDC64. Taxonomy (GTDB): domain Bacteria; phylum Pseudomonadota; class Gammaproteobacteria; order Burkholderiales; family Burkholderiaceae_D; genus Telluria. The sequence goes on along the minus strand of NZ_FMZS01000026.1, from coordinate 15,551 downwards.
AAGGGTCGTTCGCGCATGTGGGCTCACTTCGGCCTGCTGCTCGGTGCCCAGTCCGTGATGGCGTGGACGTACAATTCCCACCTCGGGGGCGAGGAGCAGATGCTGATGGGACTCCTCGACCACGACAGCAAGCCGTCGTGGAAGCTGGGCGAATTCGGCACGATCGCGCGCGAGTTCAAGACGCTGCAGGCACTGGGCTTCCCGCGCCACACGGAACCCCAGGTCGCGTTCGCGTATTCCTTCGACAGCCGCAACGCGTCCACGCCGCCGGGACCGTCGAACACGATGCGCCAGTATTTCACGATCCCTTACCTGGACCAGATCCACAACGCCTTCGCGCCTGTCTTCAACGACAACATCGACACTGCCGTCATCCACGTGGGCCACGACGACCTGAAGCGCTACAAGATGGTCGTGGTGGCGGCCGACCTCGTGATGGACAAGCCGAGTGCGGATGCGCTGCGCCGCTACGTGCAGGATGGCGGCACGGTCGTGATGACGGCGTTTTCCGCGAAGGTCAGCGAGACCGGCCAGGTGTTCGACACCCCGCTGCCGGGACGCCTGAGCGACGTGTTCGGCCTGCGCACCAGCGAGTTCTATAACGCCGACGCGCCGCTCGACGTGGGCTTCGACGGCAAGACGATCGCCACGTCCACGAAGTTCTATGAAGTGCTGGAGCCGTCCACCGCGCAGGTCGTCGCGCGCCTGACCAACGTGCCGGATGCGCCGCCCGCGATCACCGAAAACCGCTACGGGAAGGGCAGGGCGATCTACGTCGCCACGGCCGCGCAGCGTCCCGTGATGCAGGCGTTGTACCGCCGCCTGTACGGCGAGCTTGGCATCAAGCGGGGCCCCGCGACACCGGAAGGCGTCTATGCCCGCGAGGTGGATGGCCGCACCTTGTACGTCAACACGACGACGCAGCCGCAGGACGTGAAGTTCGATGGCGCCGCCACCGGCGTGCTCGGTGGCCAGGCGTGGAACGGCACGCTGCGGCTCGAGCCGTTCGGCGCGGAGCTCCTGCAGAAATAGGCGTCACGCCGCTGCCGCCGCGCGCTGCGCGTTGTCCCACAGCCTGTCGTGCAGCGGCATCAGGATCACGTTACACACCGGCTCGAGCAGCGCCGCCATGCCGCCGAACGCCACCGACCCGGTGGCGAGGTACAGCACGAGGAAGGCGATGACGGCGTGCATTACGGCCTGGCTGATCTTTTCCAGACTGACCAGCACGTAGCGGCGCCGCCCGCTGGCCGTGTGCACCTTGCGTGCCCACGCGCGTTCGTGGAAAGGCAGCAGCAGGACGTTCAGCACGGGTTCGACCAGCACGGCCAATCCGCCGAGCGCGATCGAACCCGTGAACGCATAGGCGAGCGCGAAACCGATCGCCATGTGCGTGATGACCTGACTGCCTTTGCGTGCCGCTGCCATGTGAATCTCCTGTGGACCTGTTGCTGCAAATGATATCGATTCTCATCTGTAGCGGCCAATCGGATGATTCGAAGTCGTCGATAGGCGGCCTCTATGGTCAGAACTTGAAGTTGCCGTCGTTGCGCGCGATGGTGCCGCCGAAGGTCGCTGCCAGCCGCGGGGACGTTCCCCCGCCGCGTCGAACGCGCCTGCACCGTGTACGCACAGGACGTGCTGGCGGTGGCGGTGCTGTCCGTAGTTTGGTTAAATGCGCCACACTGGTTTGGTATGCATCAATGGATTGGGAGAACCGCATGACTAACCTGCCGCAGGGCGTGCAGATCTACCTGCTGTCGGCGCTGGGCACGGCCCTGCTCGCGCACGCCGCCGTGAAGCGTTACGTCGTTGCCGCCGTTGCCGCCGGCGTGGCGAGTCCGTTCGTGTTCATGGTGGTCTGTGCGCTGCACGGCGAAGCGGTGCCGCCGATGGAGGTGCCCGTGCACGTGCTGTTCACGGTGATCGCCTTCATCATCGCCCTCGTCGCCGGCATACCGTTCCTGTTCCGGCGACGCGGGCGCGGGCGCGGCGCTTAGGCGAGCGCCATCAAGCGATCGAGCAGCGGCGCGGCCGCATCCGCGATCCGGTCCAGGCTCGCCTCGCGCAGCGCGGACGTGTCGACGACGTGCGCGCTGTGCAGCCCGGCCCAGCGCAGCAGCGCGGCGCACGCGTCGGCATGGTCGAACAGCCCGTGCAGATAGGTGCCCAGCACCTGGCCGTCGTCCGAGCACGCGCCTTCCGGCCGGCCATCGATCTCGAACGCGGGCCGGGACAACGCATCGCCCGTCGACACGCCCATGTGGATCTCGTACCCGGCGACCGCCGCGTCCATCGCATCGGGCGCGAACACGCAGCGGCCGGTCACCTGCGCGAGGCGCTTCTGGCGCGTCAGCGTCGTGCCCAGGCCCAGCAGGCCGAGGCCTTTGGAGTGGCCGGGTGTACCTTCCACGCCGTGCGAATCGTCGACGCAGGACCCCAGCATCTGGAAGCCGCCGCAGATGCCGATCACCTTGCCGCCGTAGCGCAGGTGGCGGCGGATGCGGTCCGGCCAGCCCTGCGCGTGCAGCCACGCGAGGTCGCCGCGCGTATTCTTGCTGCCGGGGAGGATGATGAGGTCCGCGTCCGGCACCGGTTCGCCTTCGCGCACGAAGCGCAGGTCGACGTCGGGATGGACGCGCAGCGCATCGAAGTCCGTGTGATTGCTCATGCGCGGATAGCTGGGCACCACGACACGGAAGCTGCCCGCGCCCGGCGTGACGGCCTGCACGGCGTCTTCCGCATCGAGATACAGCCCGTGCAGATAGGGCAGCACGGCCAGCACCGGCTTGCCGGTCTGCTGTTCGAGCCAGTCCAGGCCCGGTTCGAGCAGCTTGATGTCGCCGCGGAAGCGGTTGATGACGAAGCCCTTGATGCGCGCCCGTTCGCTCTCCGACAGGCAGGCCAGCGTGCCGACGATGTGGGCGAACACGCCGCCGCGGTCGATGTCCGCCACGAGAATCACGGGGCAGTCGACCGCTTCCGCGAAGCCCATGTTGGCGATGTCGCGGTCGCGCAGGTTGATCTCGGCCGGGCTCCCGGCGCCTTCCACGATCACGGCGTCGTACTGCGCGCGCAGCCGCGCATGCGATTCCAGCACGGCCTGCATCGCCACCGTCTTGTACTGGTGGTAATCGCGCGCGTTCATTTCGGCGCGCACGCGGCCGTGGATGACGACTTGCGCACCCGTGTCGCTCGACGGTTTCAGCAGCACCGGGTTCATGTCCGTGTGCGGCGCAAGGCCGGCCGCGATAGCCTGCAGCGCCTGGGCGCGGCCGATCTCGCCGCCGTCGCTCGTGACGGCGCTGTTCAGGGCCATGTTCTGCGGCTTGAACGGCGTCACGCGCACGCCGCGGCGGTATAACAACCGGCACAGTGCGGCGACGAGCGTGCTCTTGCCGGCATCCGACGTCGTACCCTGCACCATCAGGGTGGCATACGGGAAGCGGCTCATTTGCTGCGATGGCTGCGCGCCAGTTCGAGCTTCTCGCACAACTGCTCGGCGCCCGCGATCATGCGCGGGCCGGAGCGGTTGAGCAGGTTGCCGTCGATGGTGAACAGGTTGTTGTTGCGGACGGCGGTGAGTGTCGCGTAGGGCTTCCACAGGCTCACGCCGCCGTAGTTCTTTTCCGCGGTGGCGAAGATCGCTTCCGGGTTCTCCTGCAGCACGGCTTCGACCGACACGACGGGCGCCGTCACGGGCAGCTTGTCGAAGATGTTCTCGCCGCCGCACAGGCGCAGCGCGTCGCTGACGATATGGCGGCCGTTCAGCGTGTACAGCGGCTTGTCCCACACCTGGTAGAAACTGCGCACGACGGGACGCTTTGCATAACGGGCCCGCAGGTCGGCGATCCTGGCACGCAGGCTGGCCGCGGCCGGGCCGGCGACGGCCTCGGTGCCCATCAGCTGGCCGAGCTTCTGCACGTTGTCCGCGATGTCTTCCAGTTTCTGCGGCTCGCTGTGGAACATGGGGATGCCGAGCTTCCGCACCATCTCGATCTGGCGCTCCGAACTGCCGTGGCGCCAGACGACGACCAGGTCGGGCTTCAGCGCCATGATGCGTTCCAGGTCGACTTCGCGGTTCGAGCCGATCTGCTGGATCTTCTTCGCTTCCTCGGGAAAGTCGCTGTACGAGACGACGCCCACGACATGGCTGCCGCCGCCCGCCGCGAACAACAGCTCGGTGACGTGCGGCGCCAGCGAGATCACGCGCTGGGCCGGTTTCGCGACGGTGACGGTGGCGCCCGCGTCGTCCTTGACGCTGACGGCGGCTTGCGCCTGCAGGCTGGCCGCGAGCAGGAGCGCGGCGGGGATGATCGATCGTTTCATAGGTGGTTCCATTCCCGGAGTGCTTGTTCGATGCGGCGCCATGCGGATTCGTTCCCCGGCAGGCCGACGCGGATGCCGCGCGCCGCGCCGGGGAACAGCCGCACCCAGATCGCGCGCCGCGCCATGTGTTCATGAAAGGCCGCGGCGCGCGGCTCCGCCCACCAGTGGAACAGCGGGGTGCCGTGGGCGTCGATGCCGTGGTCCGCCAGCAGCGCGTGCATGCGCGCGCCGTCGCGCGCGAGGCGGGTCTGCGTGGCCTGTTGCCAGCCGTGGTCGCGCAGGGCCGCGATCGCGATCTCCTGTGCCGGGCCGCTGACGGCCCACGGCCCGAGCAGGTCGTCCAGTGCCGTGAGCAGCGTCGTCTCCGCACCGACGAAGCCGAGCCGCAATCCGGCCAGGCCGAAGAACTTGCCGACGGAGCGTAGCACGATGAGGCCGGGCCGGCCGGCATGAGCCGCCACGCTCAGCGCGCGGGCCGTGTCGCCGAACGCTTCGTCCACGACGAGCCAGCCGCCGCGCGCGGCGAGCCGTTCGGCCCAGTCCAGCAGGCGTGCCGGTGCCACCGTCGCGCCGGTCGGATTGTTCGGATTGATGACGACGACCACGTCGCTGCCGGCCACCGCATCGTCGAGCGCATCGTACGCGACCTGCCGCATGACATGGCCGTGACGGCCCCAGTGATGCGCGTGTTCCGCATACGACGGCGCGGACACGGTCACACGCGCCGGCCCGGCCAGCTCGAGGCGCAGGCGCGGCAGGGCCTGGATCGCGGCCTGCGTGCCCGCGACCGGCAGCAGGTGCGGCGCCCCGTAGTAATCGCATGCAGCCTGCACGAGAGCAGGATCCCGCTCCGGCAGGCGATGCCACGCATCCGGCGTCGGCGCGGGCGCCGGATAGCCGAGCGGATTGATGCCGGTGGAGAGGTCGATCCAGTCCGTGCCGCCGTAGCGCTGCTGCGCCGCACGCAGGTTGCCGCCGTGTTCAAGCATGGACCACCCCATCCAGTGCGAAGAGCGCGGCGCCGGCGACGACGACCCACAGCAGGGTCGTGCGCCACACGAGACGCCAGGCGCGCAGGATGTCGTCCGCGCATGCTTCGGGGCCGTTGCCGAGTGGAGGCCGCTGTTCCGTCACGCCGTCGTACACGGCCGCGCCGCCCAGCTGCACGCCCAGCGCGCCCGCGCCGCTGGCCATCACGGGACCCGCGTTCGGGCTGCTCCACGCGGGCGCCTGCGCGCGCCAGCAACGCCAGGCGCGCAGCCGTCCCCGTTCCGCCAGCAGCACGTACGACAGGGCAGTCAAACGCGCCGGCACGTAGTTCAGCACATCGTCGATGCGCGCGGCCACGCGGCCGAACAGGTTGAAGCGCGCATTGCGGTAGCCCCACATGGCGTCCAGCGTGTTCGCAAGGCGGAACAGCACGACGCCGGCACCGCCGCCGACGAGGAACCAGAACAGCGTGCCGAACACGGCATCGTTGCCGTTTTCGAGCAGCGATTCCGCCCCGGCCTTGGCGAGGTCGGATTCGCCGGCGTGCAGGGTGTCGCGGCTGACGATGCGCGACGTCAGGCCGCGCGCCGCATCGAGATCGCCGCGCACGAGCGCCGCATGGATCGGCAACGTGTGGTCGCGCAGGCTGCGCAGACCGATGCCCAGGTACAGCAGCAGCGCGTGGAAGGCCGCGCCGGCGTACGCACACGCGAGCCAGGCCAGCGCGCACAACGGCAGCACGGCGAGCATCCACGCGAGCAGTCCGCGCGCGATGCGCGAGCGCCCCCCGTTGAGCCGGCGTTCCAGCGTGGACGCCAGCCGGCCGAAGCCGACGAGCGGATGCCAGCGCCGCGCTTCGCCCAGCAACAGGTCGAGCAGCACGCCGGCGACGAGCGCCAGCGCGAGCGTCGTGGGCGCGAGGCCGCTCAGCATGGTGCGCCCTTCAGCACGAGCGGCAGGCCGGCCGCGACGAACAGCACGCGGTCGCAGCGGGCGGCCACGTCCTGGTTCAGGCGGCCCGCTTCGTCCACGAATGCGCGCGATACGGCGCCGTAGGGCACGACGCCCATGCCCGTTTCATTCGATACGAAAATGACGTCGCCCGCCGGCGGCGCATCCAGCCAGTCCAGCAATGCCGCACGTTCGTCGACGAACAGCGGCGGCAGGTCGATCGGGCCGACGTCCGGAAATTCCCGCTGCGTGGAAAACATCAGGTTCGTGAGCCACAACGTCAGGCAGTCGACGAGGACGATGCGCTCCGGCGCACACAGGATTCGCAACGTGGCCGCCAGGGCCGTCGGTTCTTCCACCGTCTTCCACTGGGCCGGCCGGCGCGCACGATGATGCTCGATCCGCGCCGACATCTCGGCATCGCCCGCGTACGACGTCGCGACGTAGACGACGTCCTTGCCGGACTCGCGCGCGATACGTTCGGCCAGGCCACTCTTGCCGGACCGCGCGCCGCCGAGGAGGAGGGTGCGGCTCATTCCAGCTCTCCCTGCAGCAGGCTCGGGACGGCGGCCGGGTTGGAGGCAAAGAACGCATGGAAGTACGACGCCGTCAGCGAACCCACCCGGTAGACGGCTTCGCCCTGCGCGCCGGACGGATGTTTCACGGTCCACGCGGCGGGAGCGAGCGGCGTCTCCAGGCGCGAATAGTGGAAGGTGTGGCCGCGCATCTGCCCGGCGGTCGTCGCCAGGCCTTGCGATCCCAATCCCGCGAGGCGTTGCTGCATCAGCACGCGGCCAGGCAGCAGGCCGGCCATCGGCCATGCACGGCCCTCCTTGTCTGCGAGCGATTCGGCCAGCACCATCATGCCGCCGCATTCCGCGAGGATCGGCAGCCCGGCCGCGTGCGCCGCGCGGATCGATTCCTGCCAGCGCCCGGCCTGCGCCAACGTTTCCCCGTGCAGTTCCGGGTAGCCGCCCGGCAGGTACACGGCGTCGGCATCCTCGGGCACCGGCTCGTCCGCCAGCGGCGAGAACCACGTGATGCGCGCGCCCAGCGCTTCGAGCGTGTCGACGTTGGCCGGGTACAGGAAGCAGAACGCGGCGTCGCGCGCGATCGCCACCGTGAGCCCCGCCAGCAGCGGGGCGACCGGTTCTTCCTGCAGCGCGGCGTCCGACAGTTGCGGCGCCAGGGCGTTCCATTGCGCCTCGTCCAGCTGCAGCTGGTCCGCCAGCTCGTCGAGGATGCTATCGATGTCGGCCACTTCGCCCGGCACGACGAGGCCGAGATGGCGTTCCGGCAGCCGGCGCGCCTGCTTCGGCAGGGTCGCGAGCAGCGGAATGTCGCGCAGCGACGCGGCCACCATGCGCGCATGACCCTCGCTCGCGACGCGGTTGGCGACGACGCCGGCCATGCGCACGGGTCCGTAGTCGCGCAGGCCCAGCACGACGGCGCCGGCCGTCTGCGCCATCGCCGACGCATCGATCACGGCCAGCACGGGCAGGTCGAATGCGCGCGCAAGGTCGGCCGCGGACGGATCGCCGTCGTACAGGCCCATCACCCCCTCGACCAGCACGACATCCGCTTCGCGCGCGGCGCGGGCCAGGCGCTGGCGGCTCTGTTCCAGCCCGACCATCCACAGGTCGAGCGTGTGGACCTTCGCGCGGCTCGCGTGTTCGAGGACCATCGGGTCGATGAAGTCCGGCCCACATTTGAACACGTGCACGCTCTGGCCCATGCGGCGCAGCCGGCGCGCCAGCGCGGCCGTCACCGTCGTCTTGCCCTGGCCGGACGCGATGGCCGCGACCAGGACCATGCGGGCGCCGCCGGCCGTCATCACCACTCCGTCCCGGCCTGCGCCGCGATGCCCGCCTTGAAGGCGTGCTTGACGACGTTCATTTCGGTCACGGTGTCCGCGACGGCGATGAGTTCCGGCGCCGCCGCGCGGCCCGTCACGACGACGTGCTGCATTTCCGGACGGTCGAGCAGATCGGCGATCACCGTGTGCACGTCCAGGTACCGGTATTTCAGTGCGATGTTCAGCTCGTCCAGCACGACGAGGCCGTAGGCAGGGTCGCGCAGGAAGCGGCGCGCCTGTTCCCACGCTTCCTCGGCCTTGGCGATGTCGCGCTCGCGGTTCTGCGTCTCCCACGTATAGCCTTCGCCCATCGCGTGGAAGCTCACGTCGTCGGGAAAGCGGCGCAGGAACATCTCTTCGCCCGTGGACATCGCGCCCTTGATGAACTGGACGACACCCACCTTCATGCCGTGGCCCAGCGCGCGCGCGACCATGCCGAACGCGCTCGAGCTCTTGCCCTTGCCGTTGCCGGTGTTGACGATGATGATGCCGATCTTCTTGTCGGCCGCGGCGATCTTGGCGTCGATGATCGCCTTCTTGCGTTCCATGCGCGCGCGGTGGCGCTCGTTCAGTTCAGCGGTTTGTTCGGGCGTCAGATCAGTCATGGGGTGCCTCCTGGGGGATGAATATACGCCGGCCCTTGTTCTCGATCGCGTCGATCGGGTGGCCGAGATAGCTGCTCAGCAGCGGTGCCTGCAGCGCGTCGTCGACGGTGCCGGCATGCCAGCGGCCGTCGCCCATCAGCAGCAGGGCGTGGGTGGAGATACTGTGTGCCAGGTTCAGGTCGTGGCCGATCATCACGATGGTCTTGCCGCTTTGCCGGCACAGGCGCGACAGCAGCGACATCGTGCGTACCTGGTGCGCCAGGTCGAGCGCGTTCGCCGGCTCGTCCAGCAACAGCAGCGGCGTGTCCTGCGCGAGCAGCGCGGCGATGGCCACGCGCTGGCGCTCACCGCCGGACAGGGTACGCACGTCGCGGGCGGCGAGGTGGTCGACTTCCATCGCCGCCAGGGCATGCACGGCAGCGTGATGGTCGTCGCTCTGCTCCCAGTAATGGTTCGCGTGGTAAGGATGGCGCGCGGACAGCACGGTCTCCATCACGCTGTACGCGAACGCGTCGCTGCGCGACTGCGGTAAATAGGCCCGTTCGCGCGCCAGCGCTTCCAGCGGCCAGTCGGGCAGCGGCCGGCCGTGCAGCGCGACGTTGCCGGCGTCGGGCGCGCGCAGGCCGGCCACGGTGCGCAGCAACGTGCTCTTGCCGGCGCCGTTGCGGCCGATGATGGACCAGCATTCGCCCGCGTGCACATCCCAGTCGAGATGCTGCACGAGCACGCGGTCGCCGGCCCGCAGTTCCAGTTGTCGGGTCGCGATCATCATTTGTGCAGGCGGTGCAGTTGATACAGGAAGACGGGCGCGCCGATAAGCGCCGTGATGGCGCCCACGGGCAGCTGGGTCGGCGCGACGACCGTGCGCGCGACCGTGTCGCACAGCACGAGCAGGCTGCCGCCGCCCAGCACGGCGGCGGGGATGAGCACGCGGTGGTCGGGGCCGAACGCGAAGCGGCACGCGTGCGGCACGATCAGGCCGACGAAGCCGATGGCGCCGGCGCTCGTCACCGCGCTCGCCGTCAGCACGGCCGACACGAAGAACAGGCCCTTGCGCACGGCGCCGACGCGCACGCCCAGGGTGGCGGCCGCTTCCGCGTGCAGCGCGAGCATGTTCATCGCCCGCGCATTGCGCAGCGCGTACACGAGCGCCGCGCCCAGCACGATCCAGGGCAGGAAGCGCAGCGGCGCGCCGGCCAGGTCGCCGATCATCCAGAACACCATGCTGCGCAGGCGGCCTTCCGGCGCGATCGACAGCATCAGCGTGACGAGCGCCATGCTGGCGGACTGCATGATCGTGCCCGTGAGCAGCAGCATCGACGTGCCGCCTTCCGCCGCGACGCCGCTGCGCATGTCGCGCCGCGCGAACAGGTACAGCAGCAGGGCGATCGTCACCGCGCCGGCCATCGCCGCGCCGTCCACGGTGGCGGCCGCGCACATCATCAGCAGGGCGAACAGCGCGCCGACCGACGCGCCGGCCGAGATGCCGAGTACGTACGGATCGGCGAGCGGATTGCGCAGCAGGGCCTGCATCATGACGCCGGCCAGCGCGAGCGCGCCGCCGGTGACGAAGGCCATCAATGCGCGGCCGGCGCGCAGCTCGACGAGCGACGCGGCCAGCGATTCCGGCCGGCCGTGCAGCACCTGCGCCACCGCATCCGGCAACTCGGACGGCGCCACCGCAATCGATCCGCTCATGCCCGCGACGAGCAGGCTGGCGAGGGCCACGCACAGCAGCGTGACGATGATCGGGATGGCGCGCTGGCGCAGGGGCGGTGGAACAGGGTGCATGGCTCGTCGGAACATGGTGGTTAGCGAACTCCGTAGCGGATGCCTGCGAACCAGGTGCGCCCGGCAGTGCCATAGTTGCGCGCCAGCTCGTAGTGCTTGTCGGCCGCGTTGTCGAGGCGGACCAGCAGCGACCAGTCGCGCGTCATGTGCCAGGTAGTGTACAGGTTCAGCAGGCCGTAGCCGCCGAGACGGTTGGCGTTGGCGGCATCGTCGAAGCGGCGGCCGGATGCCTGCAGCTCGACGCCGGTCTCCACCGGACCCGCGGTGTAGTCCGCGGCGACGCTGGCGTGGCGGCGCGCGCGGCGGGCCAGCTGCTTGCCGGTCGTCTCGTCGCGCGGGTCCTGCAGGTCGGCGCTGGCGCGCAGGTCGAGGTTACCGATGTGGGTATCGGCCGCCAGGGTCAGGCCTTCCAGCAGCGCGTGGTCGACGTTGTACGCACAGCTGCCGGTGCGGCTCGGGCACGGGGTGACGGACACGATCATGTCCGTTAAACGATTACGGTAGTAGTTCGCCTGCAGGTCAACGCCGGCCACGCGGTACTGCACGCCCGCCTCCGCGTTGCGGCCCCGCTCCGGGTGGTTCGACGTCAGGCCATAACCCGGGTAGTACAACTCGTTGAACGTGGGCGCGCGGAAGCTGGTGCCGTAGCTGGCCGTGGCGCGCAGGTCCTTCGTGAATTCGTAGCCGTAGCCGAGGGCGCCCGTCGTCTTTGAACCGTACTCGGAATGGTCGTTGCGCGCGCTGACGTCCAGCAGGTGGCTGCCGCGGCGCAGGTCGTACGACGCCGCGATGGAATTCGTGATGCGCGTGCGGTTGATGTCCTTGACGGAGCTGGACAGCACTTTTTCCTTGCGGTGGCCGGCCAGCACCTGCAGCGTGTCTCCGCCCACGTCGAACGTGTTCTGCCACGTGAGCTCGTCCTGGCGCGTGTTCAGCTGCGAGATGCCGGAAGCCGCCGTGCTCGTGAAGCTGCCCAGCTTATCTTCCGAACGCGCCACCTGGACGCTGCTGCGCCAGTTGGGCAGGAAGCGGTCGTTCAGGAAGACGGCATAGCTGTCGACTTCCTGGAGATTGTGCGCGTCGAAGGCCGACTTGCCGCTGTCGTATTGCGCGTTCACGCGGCTCTGCAGGAATTGCGCGCCGATCTCGTGGCCCTCGGCCAGGCGCAGGGCGATGCGCGCGTTGACGCTGTTGCGCGTATAGCCGTCGTCATCCGGGTTGTAGCTCGACGAGCCGGGACGCGTGGACGAGAAGCCGTCCGACTCTTCGCGCGCGCCGGACAGCGCATACGTCACGCTGTGCTCACCGCCCGTCGAGCCGTGCACGCTGGCGTCGTACTGGTTCGTGCCGTACGTGCCGCCGCCCGCGCTGGCGCTGAACATCGGGGCGCCCTGGCTCTTCTTCGTGAAGATTTGTACGACGCCGCCGATCGCGTCCGCGCCGTACAGGGAGCTCAGGGGGCCGTAGACGATTTCGATGTGGTCGATGGCCGACAGCGGGATGGCGTTCCACGAGGCCGCGCCCGTGGTCGCGGAGCCGATGCGCACGCCGTCGACGAGCACGACGACCTGGTTGCTGTTGGCGCCGCGCAGGAACACGGTGGTGTTGGTGCCCGCGCCGCCGTTGCGCGCGATTTCGATGCCGCGCTGGCGGCGCAGCACGTCGGCGACGGAGCCGGCGCCCGCGCGGGCGATTTCCTCGCTCGTGATGACGACGGTGTCGGGAATGACGTCTTGCGCGCGCTGCGGCGTGCGGTTCGCGGTGACGATGACGGTATCGGGAGTAGTATCGGCGTGGGCCGATGCGGCGGCAGCGAATGCGAGCGAAAGCGCGGCTGCCTGCCGGGAAACAGGAAAGGACATGACGTTTTATTGTTGGACCAACCGGCCGACGTCCCCGTCAGCCAGATGAACAGAAGCGCGGGGCAGGCCGCGCGCTTCCACCTTTTGGCCGGTATCCGGGCTGGCAAGTATGGCCGTCCGACCTTCCCATGCAGATGCACAGTGGTATGTGGGGACGGTTGCCGCGCACGCGTGGGAGCGTGCCGGCACTTGCTTACCGTTGCGGGGGCAGCACACGTTGGCGCTCTTGCATAGAACGCTTCGTGTTTCCCGTTTAACTGCGCCCGAGAGACGGGCGCGAGCACCAAAACGCCGACATTATACGCCCAGCACGACGACGTCGCCGTAGCCGATGCGATGGGGCGTTTGCGCCGCCTGCAGCGCGGCCTGTTCGAGCGGCGCGCCGCCGTGCAGTGCCGCCAGCAGGCGGATCGTGCCCGCGTGGCAGACGATCAGTGCGGACGGCACGCGCAGGTCGGCGACGAACGCCTGCACGCGGCGCGCCACGTCGAGCACGTTTTCCGCGCCGCCGGGGCGGTAGTGGAGCAGGTCGGCGGTCCAGGCGTCGACGTCGGCACGCGGGATCCCGGACCACGGACGCAGCTCCCACGCGCCGAAATTCATTTCGGCCAGGCGCGCATCGAGCGTCACGCGGCCTGGGGCCAGGCGTTCGGCCAGCAGTGCGCAGCGTTGCAGGGGACTGGCGTAGACGGGCAGGCCGCGCGGCAGGGCAAGGCTGGCGTGTACGCGTGCGAGCTCCGTTTCAGTCACTGGAACGTCGCTGGCGCCGTAGCACAGGCCGGGTGCGACGTCCGGCTGCGGATGGCGTACGAGGTACAGCGTCATGCGTGCCAGGCGCCGTGGCCCAGCGTGGCCAGCACGGCGATATAGATAAGCGCTTCGGCCAGCTGCTGCACGGCGCCGAGGCAGTCACCCGTGTAGCCGCCGAGGCGGCGCACGAACAGGCGGCCCAGCCACAGCGCAGCGGCTGTCGCCGCGATGACCGTCGCCAGCACGGCGCCTGGCGTCATCGCACCGGTGGCCACTATATAAGCCGCGGGCAGTGCGCAGGTCAGCGCTGCGATCGCGAATTCGGCGTTGGTCATCTGCTGCGCGAGCGGCTTGGCCTTTCCCTCGCCGCGCACGTAATCCAGTCTCCAGATCAGCGCCGTCGCGGCGAGACGGGACAGCGGATGGGCGACGAACAGCGCGGCCACGGCCACGCGCGGCGGCAGCAGCGCCAGGGCCGATAGTTTCGTCGCCAGCATGCACACGATGCCGATCGCGCCGTACGCACCGACGCGCGAATCCTTCATGATCTCCAGCGCCCGTTCCTTGGTCATGCCGCCACCGAGGCCGTCGCACGTGTCGGCGAAGCCGTCTTCGTGGAAGGCGCCGGTGATATAGATCGACGCCGCGGTCGACAGCACGGCCGCCACGGGCGCAGGCAGCACGAGCGCAGCCGCATAATAGACGCCGGCCGCGACGGCCGCGACCACGACGCCGACGAGCGGGAAGTAGCGCGATGCATGCTGCAGCCACGCGGCCTCGAAGCCGACCCATGCCGGGATCGGCAGCCGCGTGAAGAACTGCAGCGCGATGAAGAACAGGCGAACCTGATGCATCAGGCGGATTTTTCGCTGACGCTGGCCGACGCGAAGGTCGCCATCTCGTTCAGGAAGCTCGCGGCCGCATGCAGCAGCGGCAGGGCCAGCGCGGCGCCCGTGCCTTCACCCAGGCGCAGGTTCAGGTGCAGCAGTGGCTCGGCGCCGAGGGCGTCCAGCATGCGGTGGTGGCCCGCTTCATCCGAGCAGTGCGCGAACACGCAGTAATCGAGGATCGCGGGTTCGATGCGCGCAGCGACGAGCAGGGCGCTCGTGACGATGAAGCCGTCGATCAGCAGGACCTTGCGCAGCGCGGCCGCCTTCAGCATGGCGCCGGCCATCATCGCGATTTCGAAACCGCCGAACGTGGCCAGCACGGCGAGGGGATCGTCGACGCCGGCATGGCGCTCGGTCGCCGCTTCGATCACGCGCTGCTTGCGCAGCACGCCTTCCGGCGACAGGCCGGTGCCGGCGCCGACGCACTCCGCGACGGGAATGCCCGTCAGCTTGTGCATCAGCGCGGCGGCTGCCGTCGTGTTCCCGATGCCCATCTCGCCGAAGCCGACCACATTGCCGGGCAGGTCGGCCGCGAGGGCGGCGCCATGCTCCAGCGCCGTGGCGCACTGCGCCTGCGTCATCGCCGGCTCGAGCGCGAAATTGCGGGTGCCATGCGCCACCTTGCGGTCGACAAGGCCGGGGCGTGCGCCGAAGTCGTGATTGACGCCCGCATCCACGACGTGCAGGTCGATACCGTTCTGGCGTGCGAACACGTTGATGGCGGCGCCCTGGGCGAGGAAGTTCTCGACCATCTGCCACGTGACGTCCTGCGGGTAGGCGGACACGCCTTCCGCGACGACGCCGTGGTCGCTCGCGAACACGAGAATGGCCGGCTGCCGGATCGTGGGCGCGACGGTGTCCTGGATCAGGCCCAGGCGGCTGGCCAGCCGTTCGAGGGCGCCGAGGCTGCCGAGCGGCTTCGTCTTGTTATTGATGGCGGCGGCGAGGGCGGCGGACAGATCGGGATTCGTCGTGGGGGCGATGCGCATGGGGACTCCATGGGGTGATGAAGCCGGCAAAGATAGCACAGAAGCAACTCGAAAATTCTTACGGTAAGCCCCTTGCATACCCCCGATCCGGTTTGCTATAGTTCGCGTCCTGCTTTTGCAGCGCAAGAAAAGTTCAGCGAAATCAAGTAGTTGAGCTAGGTAGTTTGATAACGCCGCTTGTGTTGCAGAAAAACGAGGGTTGACGAGTTAAGCGAAGTACTGCATAATCTCATTCCTCTGCTGCTGACGAACAAAACGATTCGCGAAACGCAGCAAGGCAGTACCGAACACAGTTCTTTAACAATAAACAGTCGATAAGTGTGGGCGTTTGATGAAGTGCCAGTATCGCTTCGGTGATACTGAATGCTTAAATTATCAAATGTTCACAAGAAATACAGTCAGTATTTTGAGTGAGCGACATGACACGAAAGTGTCAAAACAGAGATTAAACTGAAGAGTTTGATCCTGGCTCAGATTGAACGCTGGCGGCATGCTTTACACATGCAAGTCGAACGGCAGCGCGGGGCAACCTGGCGGCG
>NZ_FMZS01000030.1 GCF_900101265.1 Massilia sp. PDC64 | reverse complement strand
AACAGGACCGTGAAACGACTTTGCGCCGATGATAGTGCTGCAACCAGTGTGAAAGTAGGTTATCGTCAGGCTAGTTATTAAGAAAAGCCCGCTCAAGTGATCTTGAGCGGGCTTTTTGCTTTCTACTTCACCTTCTTCAGATACGCACGTAACCCGTGCGTCAGCACCAGCGGAAACACGCTGGCATGATCCTCGTCCGCAAACACTTCGAGCCGGATTTTCAGGTTCGGATAACGGTGCGATTTCAGCGCCGCGTCGAAGTCGCACAAATCCGCGACCATGTCCGCATTCTCTTCCGATCGTGACCGCTTGCGGTTCGCCGGCAATGTCTCGCGGCCGCCGATACCGAAGAATACGGATGCCGGCATGTCCTTATGTCCTTTTGCATAAACCTGTTCGCGCTCGAACATCACGCCCTGGTCGAACCACAGCGATGGACTGCCGAGGATGTAGTGGTCGAACGTGGCCGGCTCGCTCAGCAGCAGCTGCAGGCCGAGCAGGCTGCCATACGAATGGCCGACAAAGATCTTGCGGCTCATGTCTGCCCGGTAGTGCGCGGCGATCAGCGGGAAGACGTCGGCCACGACGAAGCGGCCATAGGCCTGCGCTTCGCCGAACGCGGCACCGCGGCCCGGCATATCGGAGACATACGACTGGCCACGCGGCACGGAGGGCGTGTAGTCGCGGCGCCGGCTGTACACGGGGCTGTCGCCCTTCGCATACGACAGGCCGACGGCGATGACCTCTTCCATGCCCGCATGTTTGGCCAGCCGCTGGGCGATGCCGCGCGCGACGGGGAAGGCGTAGTTCGCATCAACGATGAACAGCACCGGATAGCGCCGGTTCGACGAACGATACGACTCCGGCAGCGCGACGAACACCTGGTAGTCGCGGTTCAGCGCGCCCGCGCGCACGTCACGCACTTCCGTGTCGTCGAGCACATAAGGTGTTGCGGCCGAGGCCAGGCTGGAAGCGAAACAGCACGCCAACAACAGCTTGCGGATCACCGTCACGGCTGCCCCTCCGCCGCCAGCGTCTTCGCCAGCCATTCCCGCCCGACCGCCGCGTACTTGCGGCACGCGTCGCGATCGACGAAGGTTCCGCGCGCTTTGCGCTCCCACAGGTCGCCGAAATCCGGATGCGCGCTCACGAGCACGTCGCATTCCAGACCTTCGATCGTGGCGATCGAGCGCTCGATGTCCGCCCGCGCGTTCGGATACAGCGGATTCCTGCTGAAGCTGCGGCCCTCGGCGGCGATAGCGGTCACGCTGTCCGCGTACACCATGTGCATCGTCTTGCCGCCTTCGGTCGATTGCCACGTCCAGCTGGTGGCACCCGGCGTATGCCCGGGCGTGAAGTGCGCCGTGACCGCGAGCGGACCGAGTCGCACGACTTCGCCGTCGCGCACGGCGCGCGTGTTCGCGACGGGTGTCATCGGGACCAGGCTGGGATACTGCGGATCCCGCTTGTCCG
Source organism: Massilia sp. PDC64 (assembly GCF_900101265.1). Taxonomy (GTDB): domain Bacteria; phylum Pseudomonadota; class Gammaproteobacteria; order Burkholderiales; family Burkholderiaceae_D; genus Telluria. The sequence goes on along the minus strand of NZ_FMZS01000030.1, from coordinate 4,119 downwards.
GTTGGCCCGACTTCAGCACGGCGATGGAAGCCGGGCTGCCCAGCACCGTGGCGCCGCTCATCTTTTGGAGTGTCGCGATGCCGCCCGCGTGGTCGAAGTGATCGTGGCCATTCAGGATGTAGCGGATGTCCTCGACCCTGAAGCCGAGCGCGCGGACATGCGCCGCGATCTGGTCGCCCGCGGCGGGCGGGCCGCCGTCGATGAGGATGTGGCCGGCCGGCGACGTGATCAGCACGGCGCCGATGCCGTGCGTGCCGACGTAGTACGTGTTGCCGTAGAGGGGGAACGGATCCTGCGGCGCGAGCCATTCCGTCATGCCGGCGACGGTGGAAGCGGAGACACCGCCGAGCAGGAGCGCGGCGGCCAGGCGTAGGGTATTTTTCATGGGTCCTGGGGAGTTGAAAAAGAGGATGTGTCGCCGATTCTGCGACCACGCCGGTCCGGCGGACACGCCGCCGTGACGAAACGCCGCTTCCACGTGACGAAGGGGCCGGCCGCGGTCCAGCGGCAGGCTATACTTCCCCGATGACGCAGCACGCCATCACCCCGCCATCGACGCCGCCCGCGGTCAGGACCATCGTCATCGTCGTGCTGTTGTGGACGGCGATCAGCACCCTGGGCGCCCTGCAGACCTACAGCGACAACCTGCGCCTCGGCGTGGACAGCCACTATCCGTCGCTGCTGGTGACGTGGTTCGTCGAGTATGCCGTGCCGCTGATCGTCCTGAGCGCGGGGCTGAGCATCGCACTGGCGCGCTGGCCCGGCCTGATCGCCCGTCCGCGCAATGTGTTCCTGCTGTTCGTGGGTCTCGTGCTCGTGTTCCAGCCCGCACAATGGACATACATGGCCTGGCTGCGCGGCTACCTGCACATTGCGAGCATCGACGACGCGCGCCGGCTGCTGATGAAGATGCTGCTGGTCGGCTGGTTCTCGACGACGGGCACGTTCGCCGCCATCCTCGCGATCCACTACTGGCGCCACGCGCGCGAGCGCGAACTGGCGTGGCAGCGCAGCCAGACCGACATGCTCAACCTGCGTCTCGCCCTGGAAGAGCAACGCATGCTGGCCCTGCGCGCGCAGTTCGAACCGCACTTCCTGTTCAATGCGCTGAACGCCATCAGTGCGCTCGTGCGCGAGGGCGACCGCACGCTGGCCCTGGGCGGTATCGGCCGCCTCAGCGACCTGCTGCGCTATGCGCTGTCGGCCAGCGTGCGCAATACGGCCACGGTGGCGGACGAGCTGCAGTTCGTGCGCGATTACCTCGACCTGCAACGCCTGCGCTACGGCGACCGGTTGCAGGTCCGCATCGCTGGCGACGACGCGCTGCTGCACGACGTCGATTGCCCGCCGCTGTTGCTGCAGCCGCTGATCGAGAACGCGCTGCGCCACGATCTCGATTGCCACGACGGGCCGAGCGACATCCGCTTGTCCTTCGTGTCCGACGGCGCGGCGCTCACGATCCGCGTGACGAATCCTGCGCTCGCGCAGGCGTCGCCCAATCCCGGCGCAGGACTCGGCCTCGCGAACACGCGCGAACGGCTGCGTCTCATGCATCCCACCGCATCGCTGCGCACGACTCTGCAGGACGGCCGCTTCGTCGCCGAAGTGCGCCTGCCTTTGGCGCGGGAGTGAGCATGACGGTGCGCTACCTGATCGTCGACGACGAGCTGCCCAGCCGCGCCAACCTGCGCCTGGCCCTGGCCGCGCATCCGGACTGGCGGCTCGTGGCCGAATGCGACGGTACCGCGGCGGCGCGCGCGGTGCTGGCCGCGCAGGAGGTCGACGTCATCTTCCTCGACATCCAGATGCCGGCCGAATCGGGGCTCGTACTCGCGCGCGAGATCAGCCGCGCGAGCGCGCCGCCGCTCATCGTGTTCGTGACGGCCTACAGCGAACACGCGATCGATGCATTCGAGGTGCACGCGCTCGACTACCTGCTCAAGCCCCTGAACGATGCGCGGCTTGCCCAGACGGTCGAGCGCATCGGTGCGATGCTGGGACAGCGTCAGCGCGAAGCCTATGGCGCGGCGCTGCGCGATTACGTCGATGCCGGTCAGGTCGCGGCCCGGCTGGAGCGGATCAACGTGCGTTCTGTCGGCCGCATCGAACAGATCCGCGTGGCCGACATCCTGTGGATCGAATCGGCCGGGAACTACGTCGAGCTGCACCTGGCGGGACGCACGGTCCTGCATCGCATCACGCTCAATCGTCTCGAGACGCTGCTCGCCCCCGAGGACTTTTTGCGCGTGCATCGCGGCGCGATCGTCAGGCGCGGCGAGATCGCGCGGCTGGATTCCGTCGGCGACGGCAGCTACCGGCTCACGCTGCGTTGCGGTGCGACCGTCGCCGTCAGCGAGCGTTACCTGGGTGCCGTGAAGTCGGCCATGTGACGAACGCCCCGTTTGCCGGGATGGCTGTGCTGTCGGCGGGCAGGCGACCCTGCCTATACTGGGGCCCATCACGAACGATCCGGAGAACGCAGTGTCTACAAAATCCATCGCCATCGCATGCCTGTCGTTGCTGCCTCTGTCGGCCGGCGCCGTCGATGCCACCGCCGTGCGCGCCGCCGTCGACCGCGCGATCCAACCCCTGATGGCACAGCACGACGTGCCCGGCATGGCGGTCGCCGTCACGGTGGACGGCCAGGCGCTGTTCTTCAACTACGGCGAGGCGTCGAAGCAGGAGCACAAGCCCGTCACGGAGAACACCTTGTTCGAACTGGGCTCCGTCAGCAAGACCATCACGGCGACGCTGGCCTGCTACGCGCAGGGTCTCGGCAAGCTGTCGTTCGCGGATCATCCTGGCCAATACGTCCCGCAGCTGAAGGGCAGCGCGATCGACCGCGCGAGCGTGCTCGAACTGGGCACCTATACGCCCGGCGGCCTGCCGCTGCAATTCCCCGACGAGGTAGAGACGGATGCGCAGGTCCTCGCGTACTTCCGCAGCTGGCAACCGGACGCCGCCCCGGGTGTGCTCCGCCGGTATTCGAATCCCAGTCTCGGCCTGTTCGGGCATGTGACGGCGCGGGCGCTGGGTGTCGGGTTTGCCGATGCCGTCGAAGGCCGGCTGTTTCCCGCGCTCGGCATGAAGCACAGCCATATTCGCGTACCTGCCGACGCAATGGGCGATTACGCATGGGGGTACGACAAGACCAATCAGCCGGTGCGCGTCCGACCCGGGCCGTTCGATGCGGAGACATATGGCGTGAAAGCCAGCGCGGCCGACGTGATCCGCTTCGTCCAGCTGAACATCGACGCCGGCAGTCTGCCGGAACCGATGCGGCGCGCCATCGATTGCACGCATACGGGCTACTTCCGCATCGGGGATATAGTGCAGGGTCTCGGCTGGGAGCAGTACCGCGCACCCGTGACACTCGCTGCGCTGCAGGCGGGGAATTCCGCGAAGATGAGCGCCGAGCCGAATCCGGCCGTGCGGCTCGACCCGCCCCAGGCGCCGCCGCAGGGGACGCTCTTCAACAAGACGGGTGCGACGCGCGGCTTCGGCGCCTATGTCCTGTTCGTGCCGGCGCGTCGCGTCGGGATCGTCATGCTGGCCAATAAGAATTACCCGAATTCCGCGCGGGTCGAGGCCGCGTATTCGATTCTCGGGCAGCTGGCGCCGTAATGCGTCAATACGCGGATTTGCTACAAACGCCTCTTGCGCAGTGGTCAGGGCGTTTGCTATAGTTCGCGTCCTGCTTTTGCAGCGCACGAAAATCGAGAGAATTTAGTGTGTTGCAGAAAAAGCGAGGGGTTGACGAGTCAAGCGAAACACTGCATAATCTCACTTCTCTGCTGCTGACGAACAAAACGATTCGCAAGCGCAGCAAGGCAGTACCGAACACGAAGTTCTTTAACAATAAACAGTCGATAAGTGTGGGCGTTTGATGAAGTGCCAGCAGTCGCGTAAGTGGCTGCTGAATGCTTAAATTATCAAATGTTCACAAGAAATACAGTCAGTATTTTGAGTGAGCGAACCCCGACCAATGGGAGGGGTTCGGGCCGAAAGGTCCGACAAAACAGAGATTAAACTGAAGAGTTTGATCCTGGCTCAGATTGAACGCTGGCGGCATGCTTTACACATGCAAGTCGAACGGCAGCGCGGGGCAACCTGGCGGCG
>NZ_FMZS01000003.1 GCF_900101265.1 Massilia sp. PDC64 | reverse complement strand
TAGTCCATCCAGATGTCACGGATGCCCACCCACACGTGGTAGAACAGGCCGAAGAACGTGACCATCGTGAAAAGCTTGAACCACTGGCGGGCGAAGAGACCCGCCCAGCCTTCGTACGTAAAATTCTGGCCGGTCAGGAACGACACCAGCAGGATGACGGTGAAGATGACCATCACGATGGCGGTGACGCGCTGGGCCAGCCAGTCGCGCATGCCGTAGTGGGCGCCGACGACGAGGCGGCGCTGTCCGATATTCTTGGGGGTAGCCATGATTAAAACACTCCGAACAGTTTGAGGGCGACCAGCAGGGTCAGTACGAGGCTGATCACCAGCACGTAGCGCGCGGTGCGCTGCGACGCGTCCTTGTCCAGGGCGATGTGGTTGTCCATGAACAGGTGGCGGATACCGGCGCAGAAGTGGTGCAGGTAGCCCCAGGACAGGCCCAGGATGACGATCTTCGTGAACGGATGGCTGACGATGCCCGCGAAGTGGGCGAACGAGATTTCGGAGCGGATGCTCTGCTCGAACAGGTAGAGCAGGAACGGCAGGAAGAGGAACAGCACGAAACCGCTGATACGGTGCAGGATCGACACGATGGCCGACGGCGGCTGCTTGTAGTTCATCGTGATGTCCGTAATGTTCACGTTACGGATCGGCTGCCTTCGCTCCTGAACTTTTTTTATTGCTTCTGACATTCCAGCACTCTTCCAAAATTGATTTATGGGCCCGCCAAAACACGTCCATGCGGCTCTCGCCGCAAAAAAACTTGTCCGTGGGATATCTGTATTATCGCGAAATCTCACTATGCTGTCCAATATATGGATAATCTAGGATCCATACTTTTCACAGATACCGCATGGAACTCAGACATTTACGCTACTTCGTCGCCGTCGCGGAGGAAGGCAATATCACCCGGGCGGCGGAACGTCTCGGCATCGGCCAGCCGCCGCTGAGCCAGCAGATCCACGCACTGGAACGGGAACTCGACGTCAAGCTGTTCCACCGTACGGGCCACGGCGTCGTGGCGACCGACGCCGGCAAGGCGCTGCTCGTCGACGCCAAGCGCCTGCTGGACGACGTGGAGCAGGCCACGCTGAATACACAGCGCGCCGGACGGGGCGAGACGGGCCATTTGCACCTCGGCTTCACGGCGTCGGCCGCCTTCCACCCCATCGTGCGGGCCCTCGTGCGCGAATTTCGCAACAGCTACCCCGGCGTCGGCCTGACGCTTACCGAAGGCACGACGGCGCGCCTGCTGGCGCAACTGGACGAAGGCCGCATCGACCTCGCGTTCCTGCGACCCGGCGTCCACTCGTTCGCCGGTGTCGTGCTGCAGGACATCGCGAGCGAGCCGATGAAGGCCGTGCTGCCGGTCACGCATCCCCTCGCGCAGCGGGCCCGGATCCCGCTGTCCGCACTGGCGCAGGAACCGTTCGTGCTGATTCCCCGCGCGGCAAGTCCGATGCTGCACGACGAGATCGTTTCCGCATGCCGCCATGCGGGATTCGAGCCGATGCCGGGCCAGCAGGCGCCGCAGCTGTCGACCGTCGTCAGCCTCGTCGCGGCGGAATTCGGCGTGTCGATCGTCCCCGCCTCCGTCAGCCAGTTCCACGCCGAGGGGGTGACGTACGTGGACATTGCCGATGCGAAAGTCCGGTCGAAGTTGGCCCTCGCCTCGCTCGAGGGCACAGCGTCGACCAAGGTGGGCAACTTCCTCGAGATCGCGCGCCGAGCGCATTAATGTTACGACCGCACCTTTCGGCGCGACACCATTCGCAAGTTCGACTTACCATGTCGATACACGGAGGAGTTGCGATATGGCCACACCTGCTGCGCTGCCCGAGGGTTTGGGACTTGATTTCCGGCTGTTATTCGATGCGACGCCGATTCCGTTTCTCGTCCTGACGCCCGATTTCACCATGGTCGCCGCGAACGAGGCGCGTTTGCGCGTGACCATGACGACGCGGGAACAGATCCTGGGACGCCACCTGTTCGACGTGTTCCCCGACAATCCCGCGGATGCCACCGCGACGGGCGAGAGGAACCTGCGTGCCTCCCTGATGCGGGTGCTGGCCGGCAAGCAGGCCGACGCCATGCCGATCCAGAAATACGACATTCCCAGGCGCGATTCGGCCGAGGGCGAATTCGAAGTTCGGTATTGGAAACCCCTCAACAGCCCGGTACTGGATGCCGCGGGCAACGTCATCTACATCATCCACACGGTGGAAGACGTCACGGAACAGGTGTTGAAACAGCAGGCGGCCGAAGCGGGCGAAGCGAAGTTCCGGCAAATTGCCGATGCGATACCGCAAATGGTCTGGTCGACGCTGCCGAACGGCTACCACGACTATTACAACCAGCGCCATTACGAATTCGCCGGCGTGCCGGCGAGCGCCACCATCGGCGAGAACTGGGGATCGATCCTCCACCCGGACGACCTGCCGCGCACGGAACAAGCGTGGGAGCACAGCCTGCGCACGGGGGAGCCCTACGAGATCGAGTACCGGCTGCGGCACCGCACGGGCGAATACCACTGGATGCTGGCGCGCGCCCTGCCCATCCGGAACGAGGCCGGCGACATCCAGCGGTGGATGGGCACCTGCACGGACATCAACGACCAGAAGATCATGCAGGCGGCACTGCAGGATGCGCAGCTGCGCCTGGAAGCCACGCTGACCGCGGCGGAGATCGGCACCTGGACGTGGGATGTCCAGGCCGACCGGATCCATGCGGACCGGAATTTCGCCAGGATGTTCGACGTCCCCGACGCAGACGCGGACGGCGGTCCGATCAGTGCATACCTGAAGGCGATCCATCCGGCGGACAGGCCGGCCGTCGAAGCCGGCATCCGCGACACGCTCGCGACCGGCAAGCCCTATCAATGCCATTACCGCCTGCTGCACCGGGACGGCAGCATCCGGTACATCCATGCACGCGGAAAACTCGACCTCGACCAGGACGGCAAGCCGGTCTGGATGCCCGGCGTCGTACTGGACATCACCCAACAGAAACTGGCGGAGGAAGCGCGGCGGCGCACCGAATTCCAGTTCAGGACGATCGCCGAATCCAACGTGATCGGCATCATGCAATACCGTTTCGACGGCACCCTCGTCAAGGTGAACGATGCGCTGCTCAGGATGCTCGGCTACACGCGCGACGAGTTCGAGCGCGACGGGTTGTCGTGGCGCGCGCTGACGCCGCCCGAATGGGAGGAAGCGGATCGCAAGAGCCTGGAAACCCTGCAATCGAAAGGCAGCGTGGAAGCGTTCGAAAAAGAGTACTTCCGCAAGGACGGCAGCCGCCTGCCCGTCTATGTCGGCGCCGCCAATTACCAGGGAGCGCGGGACGAAGGCATCGCCTACATCCTCGACATCAGCGAGTCGAAAAAGGCCCAGTCGGCGCTCAGGGAAAGCGAAATCCAGTTCCGCACCCTGGCGGAAAACATCCCGCAACTGGCGTGGATGGCCGACAGCGACGGTTCCATTTTCTGGTACAACAACCGCTGGTTCGAATACACGGGCACGACGCCCGACGAGATGCTGGGATGGGGCTGGGAAAAGGTCCACCATCCCGACTTCGTGGACGCCGTCAAGGCGAAGTACCACGAGCAGATCGTGCAGCAGCAGGTCGCGTGGGAAGACCTGTTCCCGCTGCGCGGCGCGGACGGCGAATACCGCTGGTTCCTGTCGCGCGCAGTGCCGATCCGCGACAGGAACGGGAACATCGTGCGCTGGTTCGGGACGAATACGGACATCACGCTGCAGCGCGAAGCGGAAATCGCGCTGGAACAGGCGAACCGGCGCAAGGACGAATTCCTCGCCATGGTCGCGCACGAGCTGCGCAACCCGCTGGCACCGATCACCACCGCCGCGCAACTGCTGGCGAAGGCCGGCGCCGACCGGGACACCGTCAGGAAGACCAGCGAGATCATCACCCGCCAGGTCAGGCACATGACGGACCTCGTCGACGACCTGCTCGACGTGTCGCGCGTGACGCGCGGCCTCGTCTCCATCGACAAGGCGGAACTCGACATCAAGGACGCCATCGACAGCGCCATCGAGCAATCGCGGCCGCTGATCGAATCGCGGCAGCATCGACTGTCCGTCCACCTCGTGCCGGAGCACGCTGCCGTCCTGGGCGACCGCACGCGCCTCGTCCAGGTGCTCACGAACCTGTTGAACAATGCGGCGAAATACACGCCGATGGGCGGTCACATCCGGCTGGACATGGAGGTCGAGACGTCGTGCGTCCACATCCACGTGAGCGACGACGGCATCGGCATGGACGCAAAATTCCTGCCTCACGTGTTCGACCTGTTCGCGCAGGCCGAACGCACGCCCGACCGCGCGCAGGGCGGCCTCGGGCTCGGCCTGGCGCTGGTCAGGAGCATCATGGCCCAGCATGGCGGCAACGTGACGGCGACGAGCGCCGGGCCCGGCAAGGGCAGCACGTTCACCCTGTCGCTTCCCGTGCTGGATCGCAAGCGCGACACCCAGGACGGGCCCGCCGCGGAGCCGCATCCCCTGCACATCCTGATCGTCGACGACAATGCCGACGCTGCCACGTCGCTGGAGGCGCTGCTGCGCACGCAAGGCCATCACGTGACGGTCCGCCACGATGCGCACAGTGCGCTCGACGATGCCCGTGCACTGGAGCCGGATGCGCTGATCCTGGATGTCGGCCTGCCGGACATGGACGGGTATGAACTGTCGCGGCGCCTGCACGGCATCCCGGAGACCGGCAACGCGACGTACATCGCGCTGACCGGCTATGGCCAGGCCCACGACCGGGTGCTCGCCAAGGCGGCGGGCTTCGACCACTACTTCATGAAGCCCATCGACATGAGCGCGTTGACCCGGGCGCTGGCACAGGCGGCACCGGCCGCGCTCCACCAGGCCTGACCGGCATTTACCCCACCTGGGCCGCGATGCGCGCCGCGCTCTCCGGATCCGTCTGCCGGATCGCTTCCACGAACACGTCCAGCGACGAGCCGCACGCGAACACGAGCACGTCCCCGCGCCGGCACAGCGACAGGCCCAGGCGGATCGCCTCGCCCACGTCCAGCTCGCGGTGCAGGGTATCCGTCTTGCCGACGATCTCCTCGGCCCCTTGCAGGATCAGGTCGACGGCGCCGCCGTACGCGCGGCCCCGGCTCGACGATTCGTAGACGACCAGCTCGTCGAAGCGCGCGGCGCACACGCGCCCCACTTCCAGCAGGTCGGCGTCGCGGCGGTCGCCCGGCGCCGTCACGATGCCGACCAGCTGGCCGGGCAGCAGGGAGCGCGCCATCTCCGCCAGGGCCGAGTACGCGGCCGGGTTGTGCGCATAGTCGACGATGACCGTCACGCCGCGCACGTCGAACACGTTCGTGCGCAGCGGGTTCGTCTTGCCGTCGCTGACGAAGGTCGACAGGCCCGTCGCGATCTGCAGGTTGGAAAAGCCCGCCGCCATCAGGCCCGCCGCCGCCGCGAGGCCGTTGGCGATGTTGTAGCGCGCGCGGCCGCCCAGCGCGATCGGCATCGCTTCCACGCGCAGCAGCTCCTGATGGTACGTGGCGTCGGCCACGACGATCGAATTGTCCTGGAAGTAGACGGCGCGGCCGCCCTCCTCCAGGTGGCGCAACAGGACCGGGTTGTCGGCCTCCATCGAGAAATACACGATCTCGACGTCCGGATGGACGCGGCGCGCCATCGCCACGCACAGCGGGTCCTCGGCGTTCAGTACGACGGCACGGCTGGCCGACAGCGGCACCACGGCCTTCACCTGCGCGAGGTCTTCGATGGTGTCGACGCCGTCCAGGCCCAGGTGGTCCGGCGACACGTTCAGCACCATGCCGATGTCGCAGCGGTCGAACGCGAGGCCCCGTTTCAGGATGCCGCCGCGCGCCGTCTCCAGCACCGCGAACTCCACGTCCGGCGACGACAGCACGGTGCGCGCCGACCAGTAGCCCGTGCAATCGCCCTTCGTGACTTCCTTGCCGGCGATGTAGACACCGTGCGTCGTCGTCACGCCCGTCACCTTGCCCGCGAGGCGGACCGTGTGTGCCATCAGCAGGGTCGTCGTCGTCTTGCCGTTCGTGCCCGTGCACGCGATGATCGGGATGCGACCGTCCGAATCGCCCATCAGGCCCTGCACGATGGCGTCGCCCGCGTCGCGCGGCGTGCCGCTGCTGGGATGCTGGTGCATGCGGATGCCGGGGGCCGCGTTGACTTCGATGACGGCGCCGCCCTGGTCCGCCAGCGGCACGGCGATGTCGCGGCACACGATGTCGATGCCCGCGACGTCCAGGCCGATCTTCGCGGCCGCGCGCACGCACAGGCGGCGCGTGGATTCCGGCAGCAGGTCCGTCACGTCTTCCGCCGTGCCGCCCGTCGACAGGTTCGCGTTCCCCCGCAGGTACACGGTCGTGCCGGCCGCGGGGACGGCGTCCGGCACGAGGTCCTGGCGCCGCAGCAGGTCTTCCGCGTGGGCGTCGAGCGCGATCTGCGTGAGGATGTTCGTGTGGCCCTCGCCGCGCGCCGGGTTGCGGTTCTCGAGGTCGACGAGCTCGCGCACCGTGTGCGTGCCGTCGCCCACGACGTGCGCGGGCCGGCGCAGCGAGGCCGCCGCGACCTTGCCACCCGCGACGAGCACGCGGTAATCCGCGCCTTCGATGAAGCGTTCCACGATGATGTGGCGGCCGAACTTGCGCGCGTACGCGTACGCCTGCTCGATCTCCGCATCCGTGCGGCAGGCGACCGTCACGCCTTTACCCTGGTTCGCGTCCAGTGGTTTCACCGTCACCGGGGCATTCAGCCTGCGCGCGACGCGCAGCGCGTCTTCGATCGTCGTCACGGTCTCGCCCTGGGGCACCGGCACGCCCGCTTCGTTCAGCAGCTGCTTGGTCAGTTGCTTGTCGCTGGCGATGCGCACGGCGATGGTGCCCGTGTCGCCCGTGATCGTCGCCTGGATGCGCTTCTGCTTCACGCCCCAGCCCAGCTGGAACAAATTCGCGTCTTCCGTGATGCGCGTGACGGGAATGCCCCGCTCCTGCGCGGCGGCCAGCACGGCGGCCGTGCTCGTACCGATGGCATAGTGCTCCGCGATCCCGCGCAGCTCGTCCAGGCGCGGCGCCAGGTCGAACGGGCGGCCGTGCGCGAGCGCGTCGACGATGTCCACGGCGAGCTTGAACGCCGGCTGCGCGACCTTCTCCAGCTGGTAGGCGCAGACGATGCGGTACTGGCCCGGCGTGCCCGTCACGGGGCGCGTGCGCCCGAACGCGACGGGGGCGCCCGCGAGGCATTGCAGGCCCAGGGTCACATGTTCGATCACGCGCGCGAGATAAGTGCCTTCGCGCAGGCGCTGGGCGAAGCCGCCCGGCTGGCCCGTCGGCACGAGATAGTCCGCGAGCGACGGCAGCAGTTGCAGCAACGCCTCGTTGAACTGCGGGAGGTCGCGGGTGGAGACGCCATACAGGTCGTCCAGGTCGAGCACGGACAACAGGCATGGGGTGGCGGCGTGGATGTTGGGTCCACGCAGGAAACGTTGTTCGAGTATGTGCACAGGAATCCCTTGTTATGGTCAGGCGTCGAGCAGCTGCGAATACATCCGGGTGGCCATCAGGCCCAGCGCCGTGTGGTGCACGGACGGCGACATCAGCTGCGCCAGCATGGCCATCGCCTCCGGCTTGCCGGCGGCGCCCGCCACGCGTTCTTCCAGCTGGTGCAGTTCGGAGTCGCCGCCGCTGCCGGCGGCACGCCGCCGGATCAGGCCCCGCTCCGGATACCCGCTGCGCTGCGCGTGCTGCGTGAGGCTGTCGAGCGTGCGCTGGCGCGCGCGGTGGCTCAGCACGCGGGTCGTGCGCGCGGTGGCCGTGGCGTCGCGCGGCGTCGTGATCCAGTCGCGCAGCACCTGCTGCTCGTAGCTGGAAAACACGCCGAACATCTCCGCGCGCTCGCCCTGGATCAGGCGCCAGAAGCGGCTCTGCTCCACGTCCTCGCCGCGCTGGATCCAGCCGGATTCCTCCAGCTTCGTCAGGAAATCCGGGATCTGCTTCGGGTCCGCGAGCCAGTCGTTGACGGAGCGGCCGGCCACGCGGCAGTAATCCGAGTGCATGTTCTTGCCGATGGCCGCCTTCGCGCTGAAGATCTCGACCAGTTCCGCTTCCAGGTCGAATGCGCCGATGACGGACGTCGTGCACGCGCCCAGGTCGTTCAGGCGGTAGCCGTCCAGCACGCGCCGGAAGAACGCGGCCGGGTCGCCGGACTGCGCCATCAGGTGGCGCAGCGCCTGCACGGCCTTGTGCGCGTGGCCGCTGCCCGCGTTGTCGACGGTGACGTGCAGGGTGAAGTAATACGGGTCGATGCCCAGTTCGTTCAACTCGTACGACGTGATCAGGAGGTGCAGCGGCAGCTGTTCGTAGCCGAGGTTGTAGCCGACCACCTCGGGCAGGAAGGCGTCGGCGTTGTACGCGAGCGCGAGCTGGATGGCGCCCTGCACGAAGTGGTCCTCCGGCAGCGTCTCCCAGTGTTCGCAGCCGTGCGCCGCGAGCAGGCGGCGGTACAGGGTCACGTGGTTCTTGTCCGGGACGCCGTCGCCCAGCTCTTCGAGATAGGTCTTGATGAGCGGGTGGAAGTCCGGGTTCTCCCAGCGCGACAGCGTGCCGTACAGCCAGGCGCCGTCGACGAGCTTCGTGGGCGCGACGCCCTTCAGGAAGTACAGCGCGTGCGACTTATTCGTGAAGTAGCGGCGCGGCGCGCCGTTCTTGCGCGCGGCCAGGTATTCGCGGTAGGCAATGCCGACCGATTCGGCGCGGCCCTGGATCCAGCCCTGCAATTGCCAGACGGCATCCGGCAGTTCGCACGGTTCGGCGCGCGCGACTTCGATCTGCGCCGTGAGGAACGCACGGGACGCCTCGAGGGCCGCGGCCGGGTTGTCCATCAGCGCGAAGTACAAGTCCCTGGCGGACGATACCTGGACCGGGCGGGTGTCCCGGTCCGCTGCGCGTGCCGGGCTGTCGACGACAAAAGTGGAGGTCATAACAAATCTTTTGGTAAATGTTCTACCACGATTATGCTGACCCGCCTTACTTGGCGTAATCGGTACGCTTCCCTCCAGAATGTCGGACAGGGATTACAAAAATTGTATCGTTGCACAAATAAAAAGCGGCGCCGCAGCGCCGCTTTCGGAACGCGGCCGGTGGATTACGACTGCGTCACGCCGCTCAGCAGGGAACGCGAACGGGCATAGCCGAAATACACCAGCAGGCCCAGCACCAGCCAGATGATGAATGCCACCCACGTGATCGCGGACAGGAACGACATCAGCGCCACGCAGAACACGACGGCGATGCCCGGCACGATGGGCACGCCCGGGCAGCGGAACGCGCGCTTCAGGTCCGGGCGCTTCTTGCGCAGGATGATCACGGCGACGGACACGAGGCAGAACGCGGCCAGGGTGCCAATGTTGACGAGTTCCGCCAGCACGTTCAGCGGCACGAAGGCGGCGATCAGGCCGAACAGGATGCCGACGGCCCACGTGGCGAAGAACGGGGTGCCGAACTTCGGGTGCACGGTCGACAGCTTCGCCGGCAGCAGGCCGTCGCGCGACATGGCGTAGATGATGCGGGTCTGGCCATAGGCCATCACGAGGATCACGGTGGTCATGCCGAGGATGGCACCAAGGTCGATCCAGCCGGCGAACCAGTTTTCGCCCGCGTGCTGCAGGGCCAGCGAAACGGGGTGGTCGATGCCCTTGAACATCTGGAACGGGACGATGCCCGTCATGATGGCGGCGACGATCACGTACAGGATCGTGCAGATGGTGAGCGAGCCGATGATGCCGATCGGGAGGTCGCGTTCCGGGCGCTTGACTTCCTCCGCGGCCGACGTGACGGCATCGAAACCGATGAACGCGAAGAACACGACGGCGGCGGCGCTCATGATGCCCGTGCCGCCGAACGGCGCGAACGGGTGCCAGTTGGCCGGCGTGACGTGCTTGAAGCCGACGGCGATGAACAGCAGCACGACGATCATCTTGATGACGACCATGATGTTGTTGACGCGGGCCGATTCGCGCACGCCCCACGACAGCATCGCGGTCAGCACGAGCATGATGACGAGCGCCGGCAGGTTCATTACGCTATGGACGCCCGGCACCGCGCCCGGCGCGGCGGTCAGCGCTTCGGGGATGGTGATGCCGAAGCCGCTCATCAGCGACTGGAAATAGCCGGACCAGCCGACGGCCACCGCCGACGTCGCCAGCCCGTATTCGAGCAGCAGGTCCCAGCCGATCATCCAGGCGACCAGTTCGCCGAGGACGACGTAGCTGTAGGTGTAGATCGAACCGGCGATCGGCACGGTCGACGCGAACTCCGCGTAGCACATGGCCGCGAAGCCGCACGCGATGGCGGCGACGATGAACGACACCGTCAACGCCGGGCCGGCCGTCAACGCGCCGGTACCGGTCAGCACGAAGATACCGGTGCCGACGATCGCCCCGATGCCCATGAGGATGAGGTCGGTTGGCCCCAGCACTTTCTTCAGCCCGCCCGGGGTACGGGAGGCTGCGACCATGTTGTCGAGATTCTTGGTTCTGAAAAGACTCACTGCTTTCTCCAATCGATAGTAGATAGATCCCGGTCCCTGATTGTTATGCGCGGCGGGCAGGCGATAACCTGCACATACATACGCCGAAGGGGGTCTCCTCCTGGGGCTCGGACCGCCGGGGCTGGCATGCAAGAACAATGCCGGTCGCCAGCCTGGCGGCGTCACATTATCGCCATTCTGTTATCCAGAATCAAAGGAAATACTCAATATTTCAAGGTAGCGAAGCTGGGAAACCGCAAAAAACGGTCGCGAACGCCTAGCGGAGGGTGCAAATGAGGAGTTCCGGATCCGCGTTCAGCCGCAGCGGGATGCCGGAACAGCCGACGCCGCGGCTGACGATCAGCGGGCCGTTGTCGGGCAGGTCGTAGCGGCCGTAGCAGAAATCGCGCGACGACGGGCCACTGGGATGGAACAGCGGCGCACCATCCGGGAGCGCGATCTGGCCGCCGTGGGTATGCCCGGCGAAGGCGACGTCGAAGCGCTGGCGCTCCAGGAGGTACAGGCCGTCGGGCGAATGCGTCAGGTAGATCCGGACGTCGCCCGCGCCCGCGAACGTGGCGCTGGCCGACGGGTTCCCTGTCCACGGATCGTCGATGCCGCACACGCTGACGTTGCCGAACGGCGCCGGCAACGCGACGTTGCGGTTCACGAGCACGTCGACGCCGCCCGCGCGCAGCGCATCTTCGATGATGGCGCGGCCGTTCCACGTATCGTGGTTGCCGATGACGGCATACGTGCCCAGCGGCGCCCGCGCGCCCGCGAACAGGTCCGCCAGCACGGACACGTTCTCCGCGTCGAAGCACACGTAGTCGCCGCCCAGCAGCATCACGTCCGGCGCTTCCGCGCGGATGGCCGCCAGCAGGTCGTCGAACACGGCGCGATGGGTCGTCGGGCCCGCATGGAAATCGGAAGCGAATCCGATGCGCAGCGGCTGCGGCAGCCGCCGTTCCGGCCCCAGTTCCACGTCCCGGCGCGTCACCCGCACGCGCCCCAGCCCGCCGAGCCGGTAACTGATCCCGGCCACCAGGCCCTTCATCAGGCCGGCGTTCAGGACGCGTTCGAACGCATTGCGCAGGGGTTGCTGGTGCTTGTGACTGGACATAGGACCCGAACTTTACACCAATGTTGTAACATTGTCTTTTTGCCCAGGAGCGCCCATGCTGACACCCGACCAGTTCCTCGCCTTCCTCGCCGCCGCCATCCTGCTCACGCTGTCCCCGGGACCGGACAACATGATGGTCCTGAGCGTAGGGATCGCCAAGGGCCGGGCGCGGGGCATCGCGTTCGGGCTCGGGTGCGCGTTCGGGTGCCTGTCGCACACGCTGCTGGCCGTCGTGGGCGTGTCCGCCCTCATCGCCGCGTCGCCGCTCGCATTCACGACGCTCAAGGTATGCGGCGGCCTGTATCTGGCCTGGATGGGCTGGCACGCCATCCGCAGCCGGGGCGGCGCCCGCGTCGACACGGCGCACGCCGCCGCCGACCCGGCCCGCACGCTGTTCTTCAAGGGCCTCGTCGCCAACGCCATCAATCCGAAGGTCGCCCTGTTCTTCCTGTCGTTCCTGCCCCAGTTCGTCGTCGCGCAGCGGGGCGACGCCAACCTGCAGACGGCGCTGCTGGGCCTCACGTTCACCCTGCAGGCCATCGTGCTGTTCGGCCTGCTGGGCTTCTTTTCCGGCGCCATCGGCCAGTGGCTCGCACGCCGGCCCAAGGCCGGGCAGTGGCTCGACCGCATCGCCGGCACCATCTTCATCGCCCTCGGCCTGCGCCTGATCGTCTCCCGCTGACGGCGCCGGCCGTAGATGCATAGTCGCTTTTCGTTTTAACGTTCGTTACATATCGAACGGCGAATATCTTCGTTCACGTGGAGTCTCCCGTTTGCAATACTGGGCCGACTTTGCTGAAGGATATCGACCATGCATCTGGCACTGCACCCAGTTCCCGCATCGTCGGACGGCCACGCCCACCAGGCGCCGGCCCCCGACCCGTTTGACCCCATCGCCGCCGCCCACGACCTGGCGGCGCGCCTCGCCACCGACGCCCTCGGGCGCGACCGCCATTGGATCCGCAAGTCCGGCCTGCTGGCCCTGTCGGTGCCGCGCGATTTCGGCGGCCTGGGCGCCAGCTGGAAGACGATCGCCGACGTCGTGCGCATCGTCGCGCGCGCCGACAGCGCCCTCGCCCACCTGCTCGGCGTCCACCACCTGCAGATCGCCGGCATCCGCCTGACGGGCAGCGCGCGCCAGCAGCGCCGGCTCCTCTTCGAGACCATCGAGCAGGACGTGTTCTGGGGCGACGCCCTGAATCCGCTCGACAAGCGCCTCGTCGCCAGACCGACAGCGGGCGGCTACATCCTGGACGGCGTCAAGGCTTTCCCATCCGGCTTCGTTGGGTCGGACTGGCTGACCGTATGCGCCTGGGACCCGCTCGCGCACGGTTCGCTCGTCGCCGTGCTGCCGACGGAGCGCGACGGGGTGTCCGTCCACGCCGACTGGGACGCGTTCGGCCTGCGCCAGGCCGACGGCGCTACCGTGTCGTTCACGAACGTGCAACTGACGGAAGACGACGTGCTCCAGCCGGCCGCCCGCGCGGCCGCCCCGCAGGCGGCCCTGCGTGCGCAGGTGGCGCAGCTGATGCTGGCGAACGTCTACCTCGGCATGGCCGAGGGCGCGCTGGAAGCGACGCGCGGCGACGTGCGCGGGCAAGCGCAGCCGTGGTGCGCGCAGGTGCTGGCCGACGCCGCCGCGTCCGAACTGGACGACGCCTTCGCGCGCGGTCCCCACCTGACGAAGCGCGAACGGGGCGAAGTCGCCTTGGTCATCGCCGAAGCGAAGGACGTCGCGCACAAGGCCGTCATCGGGATCGGCCGCCGGCTGTTCGAACCGACGGCATACGCGTGACGGGGACCGCCATGAGCCTCATCCGTATCGACCACGTGACCAAGGCCTTCGGTCCCGAGCCCGTGCTGCGCGACGTGTCGCTGCACGCGGAGCGCGGCGACATCTTCGGCATCGTCGGCCAGAGCGGCGCCGGCAAGTCGACGCTGCTCCGCACCATCAACCTGCTGGAGACGCCCGACAGCGGGTCCGTCACCGTCGCCGGCCGCGACCTCACGCGGCTGTCGAAACGCGACCTGCGCGCCGCGCGCCAGAACATCGGCATGATCTTCCAGCACTACAACCTGCTGCAGAACCTGACGGTGTTCGACAACGTCGCCTTCCCGCTGCGCCTGCACGGCATGCTGAATCCCCCGCGGCTGCGCCGGCGCGTGCTGGAGTGCCTGGAGCTGGTCGGCCTGGCGGCGCGGGCCGACGATTATCCGGCACGCCTGTCCGGCGGCCAGAAGCAGCGGGTCGCGATCGC
This sequence comes from Massilia sp. PDC64, assembly GCF_900101265.1. Classification (GTDB taxonomy): domain Bacteria; phylum Pseudomonadota; class Gammaproteobacteria; order Burkholderiales; family Burkholderiaceae_D; genus Telluria. The sequence continues at coordinate 569,052 of NZ_FMZS01000003.1, read as the reverse complement.
GCGGGCGCTGGCGAGCCAGCCCGAGGTGCTGCTGTGCGACGAGCCGACGTCGGCGCTGGACGCGGAAACGACGCGCGCCCTGCTCGACACCCTGCGCGCCGTGAATGCGGACCTCGGTGTCACGATCGTCATCGTCAGCCACGAACTGCCGGCGCTGGGCGCCCTGTGCAACCGCGTGGCCGTGCTGGAGAACGGCGTCGTCGCCGAGACGTTCGACCCGGCCGACACGACCGCCCCGCGCATCACGGCCCTCGGCCGCGAGCTCGCGTTCTACGGCACCGAAGCCGGTGCGCTGTTCCATCCCGGAGTCCTCCATGCTTGATGCGCTCATCGACCTGCTCCCCGACCTGGCCGCCGCGCTGGGCCAGACGCTCACCATGCTGGGCATCGGCGTGTCTGCCGCCGTTCTGTTCGGCGGTCCGCTCGGCATCCTGCTGTTCCTCGTCGGCGACGGCCAGTCGCTGCAGAACCGCCCGCTGGCGCTGCTGCTCGGGTGGACCGTGAACACGATCCGCTCGTTCCCGTTCATCATCCTGCTCGTCGCGCTCGTGCCGCTCACCCGGCTGATCGTGGGCAGCTCGATCGGGCCGCTGGCCGCGTCGGTGCCGCTGTCCATCGCCGCCGTGCCGTATTTCGCACGCCTCGTCGAACAGACGTTGCGCGACGTGCCGCGCGGCGTGATCGAGGCGGCGCAGGCGATGGGCGCGTCCGAGCTGCAGATCGTCACGCGCGTCCTGCTCGTGGAAGCCCGCTCCGGCCTCGTGCTGGCCCTGACCGTCCTTGCCATCAGCTTTCTCTCGTACTCGGCGGTGGCGGGTGTCGTGGGCGGCGGCGGGATAGGCGACCTCGCCATCCGCTACGGCTACTACCGCTTCGAGACGGACATCATGGTATTCACCGTCGCCGTCCTCGTCGCACTCGTGCAAGTGATCCAGCTGACGGGCACCCGCGTCGCGCGCCGGCTGGACAAGCGCTGATTCATCGAACCGCAAGGACCATCCATGCACTTTACACGCCGCACCCTGCTGGCCCTCGCCGCCTCCCTGGTCGTTACCGCCGGCGCCCACGCCAAAGACCCGAAGGAGCTCGTGATCGGCACGAGCGCCGGACCGTACGCGGACCAGGTCCGCCTCGGCATCAAGCCGCTGCTGGAACGGCAAGGCTATAAGGTCAGGATCGTCGAGTTCAGCGACTACGTGCAACCGAACCTCGCGCTGGCCGAAGGGTCGCTGGACGCCAACGTGTTCCAGCACATCGTCTACCTGAACCGCTTCGCGGCCGAACACGGACTCGCGCTGTCCGAGCTGGTGACGGTGCCGACGGCGCCCATCGCCATCTATAGCCGGCGCCACAAGTCGCTGAACGAAGCGAAGGCGGGAACGACCGTCGCACTACCGAACGATCCGACCAACGAGGCGCGCGCGCTCGTCATGCTGGAGCAGATGGGTTGGATCCGGCTGCGCCCGAACACCGATCCCGTGAAGGCGTCGGAAAAGGACATCGCCGCGAATCCGAAGGGAATCAGGTTACTGGCGCTGGAAGCCGCGCAACTGCCGCGCGCCCTGCAGGACGCGGACTATGCGTTCATCAACGGGAACTACGCGCTCGCGTCGGGCCTGAAGCTGACGGACGCGCTACGCCGCGAAGCCATCTCGCGCAACTACGTGAACCTCGTCGCCGTGCGCACGGCCGACCGGGACAAGCCGTTCGCGCGCGACATCGCGAACGCCTACCGCTCGCGCGAGTTCCTCGCGTGGACGGAAAAGAACCAGGCCGGTTACGCGAAGACGGATTACCAGCTCGCGCTGCTGGCACAGAAACGCTGACTCACGCCGCCGGCTGGCCCTCGCGCACGCATTCCAGCAGCAGCCGCTGCAGCGCTGCCAGGTCGACGGGCTTCGTGAGGTGGTGGTCGAAGCCACTGGCGCGGGTCCGTTCGCGGTCTCCTTCCTGGCCCCAGCCCGTGAGCGCAATCAGCCGGACCCCGTCGTGGTCAGCCTCCGCGCGGATGGCGCGGGCCACCTCGTGGCCGTCCATGCCCGGCATGCCGATGTCAAGCACGACGACGTCCGGCCGCAGCTGCGGCAGCCGGCGCAGCGCTTCCTCGCCCGCATACGCGCAGTGGGCTTCGACGCCGAGGGAGCCGAGCAGGATGCACAGCGAGTCCGCGGCGTCGCGGTTGTCGTCCACGACGAGCACGCGCACGCCCGCGAGCTGCCGGCCCGCCGGCGACGGCGTCTCCGGACGGGCCGGCAGCGCGGCCCCGGACACGAGCGGCAGGCGCACGACGAACTCGCTCCCCTTGCCCGGCCCGTCGCTGCGCGCCTCCACGGCACCGCCATGCATCTCGACGAGCTTGTGCACCATCGCGAGGCCGATCCCCAGTCCGCCCTGGCTGCGCGCGCCCGCTTCCTCCACCTGGGCGAACATGCCGAACACCTGCGACAGCTTGTCGGCCGGGATGCCGATGCCCGTGTCGCGCACGGCCACCACGACGTCGTCCCCTTCACGGCGGGCGGACAGCTCGATGCGGCCGCCGGGGTCCGTGTACTTGGCCGCGTTGTTCAGCAGGTTGGAAAACACCTGCGTGAGCCGGACCTTGTCCGCATCCAGCACCAGGCGCTCGTCCGGCAAGTGCTGGACGAACGTGTGGCGGGCACCATCCAGGGCGGGACGGCTCGTCTCGACGGCGCTCGCGAGAATGTCGGCCAGCGGCACGTGCTGGCGCGCCAGCTCGATCTTGCCGCGCGTGATGCGCGACACTTCCATCAGGTCGTCGACGAGGCGGGTGATGTGCTTGACCTGGCGGCTTGCCATCTCCATCACGCGGTCGGCCTTGCGCTTGCCGTCCGCGCAGCGCAGCATCTCGACGGCGTTGCTGATCGGGGCGAGCGGATTGCGGAGCTCGTGCGCCAGCACGGCGAGGAACTCGTCCTTGCGCCGGTCCGCCTCGCGCAGCGCGTCTTCCGCCTGCACGCCGTCGGAGATATCGATGCCGATGCCGACGTGGCCACGGTACGCGCCGTCCGGCGCGAACCAGGGCGCGAAATGGACTTCGAACCAGTGCCATTGCCCGTCGTGGGCGCGCACGCGCAGCCGCAGGTGGAACGGTGCGCGGTCGTCGAGGGCGTCGCCGGACGCGGCCAGGAAATACGGCAGGTCGTCCGGATGCATGCCCGCGCGCCAGCCGTCCGGCAGCAGCTGGTCGAGGGTGGCGCCCGTCACCTCGGCATAGCGGCGGTTCACGTACGCGAGCCGGCCGTCCGGGCCGAATTGCCAGATCAGCGCCGGCGCCGCGTCGGCCAGTGCGCGGAAGCGGCCTTCGCTTTCCTGCAGCGCAGCCTCGGCCTGGCGGCGCGCGTCGATGTCGATGGCGGCCCCGTACCACGCGCGGATGGCCCCGTCCGCATCGCGCACGGGCGACTGGCGCACGAGGAACCAGCGGTAGCGGCCGTCCGCGCCACGCAGGCGGTATTCCAGCTCCAGCGGCTGGCCGCTCGTCACGGCGTCGGCATAGGCGCGGCCCGCGAGCGGCATGTCATCCGGGTGGATCGCGGCCAGCCAGCCGCCATGCTGCGCATCATCCACCGCCTGGCCCGTGTACTCGAGCCAGCGCTGGTTCGGAATCACCTCCTGCCCGCGCGCATCCGTCTGCCACATCAGCACGGGCACGAGGCTGCTGAACGTGCGGTGCCGCAGCTCGCTCTCGCGCAGCTGTTCCTGGGCCTGGCGCCGGTCGGACACGTCGATGACGAATTCGACGACCGTGTGCGCGTCGAGCCGCGCGGCGGCGCACAGGATCCACACGTGCCGCCCGTCCGGGCGCACCCACGCGCGCTCGAACGGCTGGCTGCGGTCGTGCGTGGCCCCGGCGCCCCGCTCGCGCCATTCCGGCGGCGCCAGCTCGTCGTAGCGCAGCAGGCCGGCTTCGAGCGCCTCGCGCGTGCACCCGAGAATGGAAAGGAAGGCATCGTTCGCCTGCACGACGGCCCCCTGCGGGTCGAAGTGGACGATGCCCACGGTCGGAATCTGCAGCATGCGGCGCAGGCGCGCGTCGCCGTCGCGCAACGCGGCCTCGGCGCGCGCCCGCTCGACCATCACCCACGTGCGTTCGGCCACTTCCTGCACGAGCGCGATCTCGTCCTCGGTCCAGTCGCGCGGCGTCTTCGAATGCACGACGAGCATGCCGACCGGTTGCCCCCGGTACGCGACGCTCGCGCCGACCAGCGCCGCCACGCCGTCGCGCGCATAGCTGGCGCGGTCGATGCTCGGCAGTTCGCGCGGATCGGCCGTGTCGCGGATCACGAGCAGGCGCGCGCCCCGGTGCGCGTGCAGTGCGCCCGGGCGGCCCGTGCCGGCCGGATAGTGGCCGTCCATCGGCGCCAGGCCGTCCAGCCAGCCCGTGCGCACGTTCACGCCGTGGCGCGAGAACTCCGCGAACATCACGCGCTGCACGTTCAGATGGCGGCCCAGCAGGCGGCTCGCCGTGTCCAGCACGCGCTCGGGCTGGACGAGCGGCCGCAGCGCGTCGGAGAGCTCGAGCAGGAACGTCTGGCGCGCGGCGCGCGCGGCGGCCACGAGTTCCGTCCGCTTGCGCTCCGTGATGTCGTCGAACACGACGGCGACCTCGCGGCTGCCCGCCCCGCCCACGCGCACCGCGTAGGCCGAGTACCACGTCCCGTCCATGCCGGCGACGCAGCACTCGAAGCGCACCGGTTCGCCCGTGGCGGCGACGCGGCCGTAGCGGTCGATGATGTCCTGCTCCAGGTCGGGCACGAGTTCGCGCGCGCGCCGGCCCGTGGCGTTCGGCAGGCGCGTCTGGCGCTTGAACGCCCGGTTCACCTCCAGGAAGCGGTAATCCACGCACTTCCCTGCATCGTCGTGGATCACCTCGATGAGGCAGAACGCCTCGTCGATGGAATCGAACAGCGACCGGTATTTCTGCTCGGAGCGCATCAGCGAGTCTTCGGCGCGGGCCCGCTCGACGAATGCCCACGTGCGCTCGGCCACTTCCTGCATCAGGCCCAGTTCGCGCGGGCGCCATTCGTGCCGTTCGGCGAACAACACGGACAGCATGCCGAGCAGGCTGCCGTTCTTCACGAGCGGCACGACGGCCCACGCGCGCACACCGTCGGCCGCGAACGCGGCCCGCTGGGCATCGCACAGCGCCGGATCCGCCAACGCATCCGCGCGTGCGACGCCATGCCCCTGGCGCAGCTCGGCCGCGAGGCCGTGGACGTAGTGGGACATGCGGTGGCGGCCCGCGTGATGGACCACGCCGTCGCCGTAGTCGGCACCGGCGGGCACGAGTCCGTCGTCGCCGTGGGCTTCCCAGTACACGACGGCGGTCGCGTGCAGGTGCTCGCGCAGCACCCGGCTCGCGGCGCACTGGATCGCGAGCGGGTCGGCCAGCGTCCGCAGGCTGTCCGTCAGGCGCAGCAGGAACGACTTGCGCTCGCGGCTCTCGCGCAGCGCGCCTTCTTCCTTCTTGCGCGCGGCGATGTCGCGACACAGCAGCCCCACCGCGCCGGTGCCCGGCACGGGGAACGCGTGCACGTCGAACCAGCCCGCGCCGTCCGGCGCACGACATTCGAAACGCTCGGCCGCGCCGCCCCGCGCCACGCGCCCGATGGCGTCGCACCACGCGCTTTCGGGCCCGGCGTCGCCCGCGGACCAGCCGCCGGCGCCCTGCGTGCGTCCGGCCAGCGCGAGGTAGGCCGCATTCGTGTCGAGATAGCGGAAGCCCGTGCACCGGCCGGCCGCATTGAAGCGGACGTCGCCGGCCACGCAGAACGCGTCGTCGAGGTGCGCCTTCAGCGCCGTGTACGCCGCGCACTGGCCGCTGTCCTGGCCGCTGTCCTGGTCGCTGTCCTGTTCCGTATGCCGTTTCATTGCCGCGCGTGTGCCTGTATGGATGAGCGACCGCGCGACGGGCCTGCCCGCGCATCGCCGGAGAACCAGAATAGCATCGTGAAACATGGCCGTACCGCACGTTACCAGCGGTTACGGACTTGGCCGCCAGCCTGGATTTACGGCCGTCAAGCCTGCGCCACCCGCTGCCGATTGCCGGGAACATCCGTCCAAACCGCATACGGAGGACCAGAAGAATGGATACGACATCGCTCTGGCAGGGGACGGCCGCCAGGACCGCCTGCCTGCCGACACTGCAAACGGATATCGTGATCGACGTCGCCATCGTCGGCGGCGGCATCACGGGCCTCACGACGGCCATGCGCCTGCTCGAGGGCGGCATGCGCGTCGCAATCGTCGAGGCCGGCCGCGTCGGCGGCGGCAGCTCGGGGCACTCGACGGGGAATCTGTACGCCACGCTGGACGGCGGCCTGCACGCGCTCGCCCGGATGCGCGGGGGCGACACCGCACGCGCGGTCGTGGCCGGGCGCAACGCCGCCATCGACCTGATCGAGGCGACCGTCGCCCGCCACGGTCTCGCCTGCGGATTCCGGCGCGTGCCCTGGCACCTGATCGCGGCGGATGCGTCCCACGTCGGCATCATCGAGGCCGAACATGCGGCCGCGGTCGACGCCGGCCTGCCGGCCAGCCTCGTGGACGGCGCGGGCATCGGGCTGAACCCGGCCGTCGAGCTGGAACAGGCACTGCGCATCCATGGCCAGGCGCAATTCCAGCCACTGGACTATCTGCGCCAGCTCCTGCTGCGCATCGCCGGCGCGGATTGCCTCGTATTCGAAAACACGCGCGTGCTGGCCGTCGACGACGCGGCGGGCGTCGTGCGCACGGAACAAGGCAGCGTGACGGCGCGCCACATCGTGCTGGCCACGCACACGCCCGTCGGCATCCACCTCGTCCAGTCGCAGCTGGAAGTCGTGCGCGAGTACGCGATCGCGGCGCCGCTGCACGATTCGGTGCCCGAACCGGGCGTCTACTGGAGTCTCGGCCGCGACCGTTATTCGCTGCGCAGTTTCACGGAGCATGGCCGCCCCTGCCTCGTCGTCGTGGGCAGCGCGCACCCGGCCGGCGCCGAGGCCGTCGGCGAAGAACGCTTCCGTCATCTCGACGAGTACGCACGCGACCGCTTCCCCATCGGTCCCGTCGAATACCGCTGGTCGGCCCAGCGGTACCGGTCGAAGGACGGGCTGCCGTTCATCGGCCGCAACGTGGACGCGGCCCGCGCGTGGATCGCCACGGGCTTTTCCGGGGACGGCCTCGTCTACGGTACGCTGGCCGGCATGCTCGTCGCGGACGGCATCCTGGAACGCGCCAACCCATGGCACGCGCTGTACGACCCGGCCCGGCTGGCGGCGGGCAAGCGCCCCGACGGGTTCGAACGCGAGCGTACGGAACCGGCCGAACCCGACAGTCCCCCGCCGCTCGACGCCCCCCGCCAGGCCGCGCTGGCCGACCTGCCACCGTGCCGGAGCCGCAAGCTCGAGGTGGACGGACATCCGGTCGCCGTGTACCGCCGCGAGGACGGCGTACTGCTGGCCGTGGCCGGCAAGTGCACGCACATGGGCTGCGACCTGAACTGGAACGACGCGGAGACGAGCTGGGATTGCCCATGCCACGGCAGCCGCTTCGGCCCGGACGGACGGGTGCTGGAAGGTCCCGCGCTCGTCCCGCTGGGGAGGGCCTGACGCGCGCCTTAAAAATTTCTTCATAGAAATTTGATTGCCGGCCACGTTTTTTGCTACATTGGCGGTTTTACCTCTACGGGATGGCCGCCATCCCCGCAGCCGGCCGCGAATGCGCGATTCCACTCTGTTCAAGCACCTGACCTCCAGCTCGATCGTCACCGCCTGCTGCGTGCTCGGTCTGCTGTATTTCGGGCGCGACGTCCTCGAACCGCTCGCGCTGGCGGTCATCCTCAGCCTCGTCATCGCCCCGTTGATCCGCACCCTGCGGCGCGTCGGCCTCGGCCAGATGCCCGCGACCATGCTGTCCGTGCTGATGGTCGGTACGTGCGTGGTCGGTCTCGGCATCGTCCTCGCGTTCCAGCTCGTCGCCGTGACGGGCGACCTGCCGAAATACCGCGCCGCGATCCGCACGAAGGTCGCGGCCGTGCGCGAACTGACGGAGCGGCCGTTCGCCCGCATCGAGGCCGAGATCAGCGCCGTGCAGCCGCAGGCGCAGCAGAGCGGCACCGTCAGCAGCCGGCGCGGCATGAGTACCGTGACCGTCAGCCCCACGCAGCCGCTGCCCGTCGAGATCCGCCAGCCCCGCCTGACGACGCGCGACTCGCTCGCGCGCCTGTTCGCCATGGCCTGGGGGCCGCTGGGCGAAGCGGGCCTCGTGCTCGTGCTGCTCGTCTTCATCTCGCTCGAACACGAATCGCTACGCGACCGCCTCATCCGGCTCGCGGGCCAGACGGAAATCAACCGCACGATCCGCACGCTGGGCGACGCGGCCCAGGGCGTGTCGCGCTTCTTCCTGTCGCAGTTCATCGTCAACCTGACGTTCGGCACGCTGATCGGCCTGCTGCTGTGGCTGGCCGGCGTACCGCACGCGGGGCTGTGGGGCGCGCTGTCCGGCATGCTGCGCTTCGTGCCCTACCTGGGCGTGATGGCCGCGGGCGCCGTCATCGCCGTGTTCGTCGCCGCCATCGACCCCGGCTGGCAGCTGGCCCTCTCCTGCATCGCCCTGTTCGTCGCGCTGGAACTGTTCGTCGCGAACGTCGTCGAACCGAAGGTCTACGGCCACAGCTCGGGCCTCTCTCCGCTCGCCGTGATCGTCTCGGCCGTGTTCTGGGGCGCGATGTGGGGACCGGTGGGCCTGCTGTTGTCGACGCCGCTGACCCTGTGCTTCGTCGTGGCGGGCCGCCACGTGCGCGGGCTGGAACCGGTGACGATCCTGCTCGGCGACGCCCCCAACGTCTCCGGCGCCCAGCGTCTGTATCAACGGCTGCTGACGGCCGACAGCGACACGATCGTGCGCGACGCCCACGCCTACCTGCGCCGCGCCAGCTTCGCGCGCTATTGCGACAAGGTGCTGCTGCCGGGCCTCGCCCTGGCCGGCGCCGACATGCGCGCGGGCCGCATCGACGCGGGCCAGATGGAAACCATGCGCGCCGCCATGGGCCGCGTGGCGGCCACCCTGAACCCGGAAGGCCGCACGCCCGCGCGCACGCGGCGCCGGCGCGACGTGTCGCTGCTCGACGCCAACCTGGGCGCCTACCTGCGCCAGATGCGCGAGACCCGCCAGGGCCGCTGGCAGGGCTCGCTGGACGTGCCCGCGCATTCCGTCGTGCTGTGCGCGGCCCTCGCGGTGGAGCGGGACGAACTGATGGCCGAACTGCTCGTGTCGGCCCTGCGCGACGCCAACATCGACGCCCGCTCCACGTTGCTGGGGACGGCCGACCGGCCGGGACCGGAGAAGGCGGAACTGGTGTCGACCGTCATCCTGCCCTACCCCGTGGAAGACCGGCTGGGGGACTGGCTGAACGCCGTCGAGGAACTGCGCACCCACCTGCCGGATGCGCTGCTGGCCACGGTCAAGCTGCCGTTCGACCAGTCGACCGTGCCGCAGCCGACGGTCGAGGAGCACGTCGACATCGTGTTGCGCTCGTTCGAGGAAGCGCTCGCGTTCGTGGCGCCGGAGCGGGCGCCGCGGGGTTGAGGTTGCGTCGAACATACTTGTTATCCGGCTGGACACAATTTTCCTGCCGTATAGTTGCTTTATCGCTATAATGTTTCCGCACATCACATATTTACGGACATGGCGGCAACCACTCTTCCTGAAGCGAACAAGGCATCCGGCCAGGCGCCGCGGCGCGGCCAGTCCGGGCATTACGAACTGCGCGCCCGTCTCGGCGAAGGCGGTTTCGGCGAAGTCCACGAAGCCTGGGACACCCGCCTGCACCGCAGCGTCGCGCTCAAGGCCATCCGCCACGGCGGCGCGACGGATACCGACCTAGTGCGCGAGGCGCGCCTGGCCGCGTCGCTGCGCCATGCCGCATTCGTCAAGGTGCACGCCGTCGAAGAGGATGAAGCGGGCCAGTTCATCGTCATGGAACTGGTGCATGGCCGCACGCTGAAAGACATCCTGCAGGATGTGCCGGTACCGCTGGCGACCGCGCTCGACTGGGTGCGCCAGGTCGCGGAGGCGATGCGCGACGCACATGCTTCCGGCCTCGTGCACGGCGACATCAAACCTTCCAACGTGATGGTCCAGGACGACGGACGGGTGCGGATACTCGACTTCGGCCTCGCGCTGCGCCAGGACGCGCTCGCCACCGAGACTGTCTCGCTGGGAGATGTCGCGGCCACGGGTCAGACCGACCCGCAGGGCACGATCGCCTACATGGCCCCTGAACGCCTGCAGGGCGCGACGCCCGATCCGCGCGCAGACGTGTATGCGCTCGGCGTGATCCTGTACGAGCTCGTCTGCGGCAAGCGGCCTTTTGCGACCCTGCACGGCCTCGCGCTCGCGGCGGCACTCGTCCAGACGTCGTCGGACGGGTGGGATTATCCGGACACACTCGGCACGCCGCTCATTGCGCTGATCCGGGCGATGACGGCGCGCCAGCCCGAGCAGCGCCTGGAAAGCATGGACGAGGTGGCCGAGCGGATCGCGGGGCTGACCGGCAAGCCTGACGTCACCGCGCCGCGCGCACCGGTCGCCGCGTCGGCCCCCGTACTGTCGCGCCGCGCCGTGCGTATCGGCGCCGCGACGGCACTCGCCATCGCGCTCGCCGGCGGACTGTGGTGGCAGATAGCGCCCCGGATCGGCGCGCTCACCCAGACCACCGTCCCCTATTCCGAAGCGATCGAGATGGAGCAGGGTCTGGCCGCACTCAAGCAGATCGATGTGCCCAAGAGCCTCGACGAGGCCGAGGCGCACTTCGACCGCGTCCTGGCGCACAACCCGGACAGCGCGGCCGCGGTGGCCGGCAAGTCGATCATCAGTACCCTCCGCTACATTGGCGACCGCATGGATGAAACGTGGCTCCGCAAGGGCGATGCGGGCGCGCAGCAGGCATTGAAACTGAACGATCAACTGGCGCTGAGTCATATCGCGCTGGGCTGGGTGCGCGATACCCAGGGCCGGCGCGACGACGCGCTCGCGGCTTACGAACGTGCCCTGCGCCTCGATCCCTCCAATTTTTACGCCTTGTGGGGCAAGGCCCAAACGCTCCGCCACACACGGCGTTATGCCGAAGCACTGGCCTGCATCGCCGACGCCGCGCGTCGCTTCCCCCGCGAACGCGCCTTTACGGATGAACTCGGCGCCGTGTACTACGAGCAGTCCGACCTGAAAGCGGCCGAACAGGCGTTTCGTCGCAGCATTGCCCTGCAACCGGACGCAGTACGGTCGTACGCCAACCTGAGCGCCGCCCTGATGCGCCAGAACCGCGCCGACGAGGCCTTGCGCGTGCTACAGCAAGGCTTGCAGGTCCGCCCGAGCGGGATCCTGTACACCAACCTTGGCAACATCCTGTTCCTCCGCGGCGACTACGTGGCCGCGGCCGAAGCGTTCGAGAACGCGGTCTCGCCCACCCGCGGCTCGCCCGGCTCCTACCAGAACTGGGCGAATCTGGCCGATACGTTGCTGTGGATCCCCGGTCGTGGCGAGGAAGCCCGCCAGGCGTACGAAAAAGCGCGTGTCCTGCTCGCCAAGCATCTCGAGCGTTCGCCCAACGACGTCGTGCTCGTCTCGCGCATGGGGTTGTATGCCGTCCGGTCCGGCCACAAGGATGAGGCGCCGGCATTGTTGACGCGTGCCCTGGCAATGGCGCCGACGTCGGCCGACGTCCAGTTCCGCGCCGGGCTTGCCTATGAACTGCTCGGCGACCGCAAGCGCGCCCTCGCGGCGATCGCGGCGGCCCTGCGCCTGGGCTATCCGGTCAAGTACGTGGAAGCCGAACCGGACTTGGTCGCACTGCGCCGCGATCCCGCTTATCACGCCGATTGATTTCGCTTCACCCACCAATCGCTGTTCAACTGAAAGGAAGATCATGCCGCAACAAACTCACCAACTGCTCGTCACCTATGTCGAGGGCCAGACGCTGGCCACCTGGAGCCTGAACGGCGTTCCCCAGGAAGACGGCGACGAGTTCAAGGTCTATGCCGGCGACAAGGTCGCGTTCCAGTTCGAAGGTCCCGGCGACATCGCGGAGTGTGTCCTGATCAGTGGTCAAATGAACACCCGCTGCCACGGCAGTTCCCCGTTCACCGAAGGCAACCGCGTGAACCTCAAGGCGCACTCGACCCTCAATGTCGGTCAGAACCTGGGCCTGTGGGGTTTCACGATCTCGTTCTCCACGCGCAATAGCGACGGGACCAGTTCGTTTTATTACCTCCCGGATCCGGAAATGGACGTCGGTTCGGTGCCTCCGATGGGCGACTGATCCGGAGCCCTACGTCGGCGCCACGCGATCCAGCGCCAGGCGCCGGACTTCCCGCCGCAACGACTCGGTCGGCGTCTTGAGCAGTTCCGCGCAGCGGCCGACGTCGCCAGCACACGCGGCCAGCGCCCGTTCGATCTCCTCGGCGGGAATCCGCTCCGCCCAACGGATCGCCCGGTGGCCATCGAGCAGCTTGTACATCGTCGGCCGCGAGATGCCGAGGTCGCGCGCCGCGGCCTGGATGTTCCACTCATTCGCGGCCATCGCCCGCAACACCTCCGCGTCCGTGATGTCGGACGGTTTGCGGCGCGGCGTCTCCGGCGCCGCGGCGGGCGCCGGCGTGGCTTCCGCGGCCGACACCAGCCGCGCCGCACTGCCCGCCGGCGCCGGCGTCAAACGCACCAGTTGCTCGAGCTGCGGCGTGCCGCCATGCTGCACGAGCAGCGCGGCGCGGCGCAAGGTGTGGCCCAGCTGGCGGATGTTGCCGGGCCAGTCGTAGCACGCGATCTCCACCACCAGTTCCAGCGGCAGCACCGGCTGCGCGCCATGCGCCTGCAGCAGGTGCACGATCAGGACGCCGATGTCCTCGCGCCGCGCGCGCAGCGGCGGCAGCTGGATCGCGAATCCTTCCAGGCGGCGCAATAACGCCTGGTTGAACGCGGCCGTGTCGAGGTCCTGGTCCGTGGCCGCGATCAGCCGCGCCGTCGTCTTGCGGTCCTGGCTCGCGCCAAGCGGGCGATAATCGCCGCCCTCCAGTACGCGCAGCAGCATCGGCTGTACGCTGGGCGGCGCATTGCCGATCTCGTCGAGGAACAACGTACCGCCGTCCGCTTCCGCGAACAGGCCCTTGCGCTCCTGCGCGCCCGTGTACGCGCCGCGCGCGGCACCGAACAGCTCGGCGGCCGCCAGCGATTCGTTCAGCGCCGCCATGTTGACGGCGACCAGCCGCGTTGCCGCGCGCTGGCCCAGCGCGTGGATGGCGCGCGCCGCGATTTCCTTGCCGGTGCCCGTCTCGCCCAGCAGCAGCACGGGAATGTCCGTCGGCGCCACCATGCGGATCTGGTCGCGCAGGGCGATCGCCGCCGCCCCCACGCCCACGAGGCCCGGCACCGGATTATGCTTGGGCAGGCACTCCATCCAGTGCAGGCACAGGACGACGGCGCGACCGAGCGTCAGCACCTGGCCGCGCGCCACGTCCTCCGCGTCGAACCGGACCTGGCCCGTCGCCGCCCGACCGTTCAGCTCGACCGGCATGCGCGTCGCGGGAAAATGCACGACGACACCTTCGCCTTCATCCTCGCGCACGATCCGCACGGGATCGCGCGAGATCGTGCCGTGGCCGAGAGGCAGGCCCGCCTGGCCCGGACGATAGAACAACGGTGCGTAGCGGTTCACTTCCAGCGTACCGGGATCGCCGACGAATTGTTCGCCGACGCGTGCCGGATCGGGATGCCAGAGGATCGTCAGCGCCAGCAGCGGCCGACCGGGCATGCCCTGGGTGGACAGCTGCAAAGTCTGGGTATATTCGGTGGAGTCAAGCATGCGCGGAACGTCAACGTTGTCGCTTTACATGTAAAAAACATGGCAATTTTACACGCAGAAACCCTTGCGGGGCCGAAATCCGGTCTACCGCCCCGCGATATCGGCATGGCACGCCGTTTGCAATATGAGTATCGCCGCCATCGGGGCGGTGCCTTTTCCCGGACGTGCCATGACATTCAACCTCGCTTCCTCGCCCATCCAGCCCTTTGACGCCCGCGTCATGCTCGACGTGCACAGCCTGAAAGCCCTGCGCCAGCGGCGCGGCGGACGCGAGGCGTTGTCCGAACAATTCCAGGAACGAAGACTATGCCTCACCCGCGCCGCCATCAAGCGCGCCGAATCCGGCAAACCCGTGCCCTACCGCACCGTGCGCCACCTGGCCGCGTATTACGGCATCGGCGTCGAAACACTGATCGACGCGGAACCGACCCGCCAGGCGCCGCCCCCGGCTCCCATGTCGGACATGGCGGACGTGGAACGCCTGCAATGCCGTGCCGTCATCGACGCCGTCCACGTGGGCGGCCGCGGCCGGATCATCGACGTACAAGGCGTGGCCGGCGCCGGCAAGTCGCACCTGCTGTCCTTCGGCGCCCGCGATGCGAAGGCACGCGGCTACACGTGCGTCGTGCTCGACGGCGGCAGTGCCGGCGGCCCCGTCAGCCACACGGCCACCAGCCTGATGCTCGCCCTGCTCGGCCTCCAGGCCGATGCCGGCACCGACGCCGCCCCGCTGGCCGACCTCGTGCGAGCCCGCTGCGCCGCACTGGGCGTGTCGCCCGTCCATGCCGATGCCTGCGTCGGCCTCATCGACCCCGCGCCGGAGTGGCCCCTGCCGGCCACCCAGTTGCTGCAGACGGCCGCCCTGTGCGCGCTGGTCCAGCACCGCGCGGCGAACCAGCCGCTGCTCGTCGCGATCGACGACCTGCAGTGCGCCGACTGGCAACTCGCGATGATCCTGAACGTGATCGTGCCCACCACGCTCGACTACCCCGTGCTGTGGATGTTCGCCACCCGCCTGGAACCCGGCCCGATGCGGCGTCCGCTCGGCGTGCGCATGGACGCGCTGGCCCGCACCACCTTGCACCTGACGCCGCCGACCGTGCGCGCGGACCGCGCCGACGCCGGCGGCGTCCACCGCCTCGGCCGCATGGCCGGCCAGGAGGCCGACTAAGCCGCCGGCAGCGGACCGTCCACGTCCAGCACGTGATCGCGGAAAATGTCCGGCAGCATCTCCAGCACGAGCTCGCGGCCCAGCAGGTCCGTCCCGCGGACCGCGCGCGCGACCATGTCGATGTCGATGGCCGCCAGCGCCGCCTGCGACGACGGCGCATGGCTCAGGTGCCACGGTTCCGGGCACATGCCGCGCCGGCGGATGCGATACGGGCGGAAGAAGCCGAAGCGCGCCGCGTGTGTATCGAGCCACGCGTGCAGGCGCGCGTACACGCCATCTGGCCCTGCCTCGTCCGGTAACAGTCTCGTGCGGTAGCCGGGCGGGTGCGCGGCGCGGTCGAACACGTCGATGTCCGTGCCCCAGTGGCGCCGCGTCGCGCCCGGCAGCCCTGTCCAGCCGAGGATTGCGCGGACGACGTCCGGCGGCGCCAGCGCCCCGTAGTCGCGCGGTCTCCCCTGGCAATCGTACAGCGTCGCCTCCCCGGAAAACTTGCGGTTCCAGTTGCGGGCCTGGGCCTCGATCGGCCGCCACGACGCGATCGGCAGCATGTCGATGCCGTCCCTGGCCGCCGCCGCGCGCATCGCGAGAAAGGCAGTCGCGACCTCGGGCCGGGCCGCAAACCGGGGCTCGCCCGGGCGCTGTCCAGGTGTCTGCCCATACTGCCGCACATGCGTGCGCGCACGCCCCGTCAGCGTGAACTCGTCGAACTGCACCCCGCTCATCGCACCGCACCGCCGCGCTCAGCGGGTCTCGATCGCATCGACACGGTCGGGATAGAACGCCAGGTGTTCACGGATCGCGGCCACGGCCGGATACGGCGCTTCATAGCTCCACACCGCATTCTCGCCCCGCGGTCCCGCGTCCACGATCGAGAAATAGGAACAATCGCCCTTGTACGGGCAATAGGTGTGCCGCTCGGTGCGCTTCAGGCGGTCCATGGCTACGTCCTCGCGCGGGATGTACAACACCGGCGGATAGTCCGCTTCGCGCAGCGCGAGCGCACGGTCGCTGCTGGCGATCACGGCACCGCCGGCGCGCACGGTCACACGGCCGGGCGCCGGTGCGATGTCGATCGGGTGGTCGGGACCGGGTATCTTCATGGTTGCGGGCATGATGTCGTCTCCTGTCGTCACGCCATACGATCTCATGCCGGCCGGCCCCGTGCAAGCCCGTCCCGCCCGCTAGCGCGCGGGCGCCATCCGCCGGTCGGGCAGGACGCGGCGGTCGTGCTCGGCGTCACGCGTGCGCCCCAGCGTGCGCATGCGCAGGCCCAGGCCCAGCAACAGCGCGCCGGTGACGAACGCGTACAGGCTCACGAGCCAGACGAGGGCCAGCGCGCCCGCCCCCGGCCGCGCGAACACGAGCGCGCCGAAGACGATCGACGCCAGCCCGGCCAGGGCCAGCAGCCATTCGCCCGCGATGGTCCTGCGCAGGCGGATCGCCGCCAGGACGTCGAGCACGCCGACCACGAGCGCATTCGCGCCCATGATGAGGACGAGCAGCAGCGCCGTCGCCGCCGGGTGGTACGCCGCCACGAGGCCCGCGCCGATGCTGACCAGGCCGAGGATCACGGCGTCCCACCGGAGGTCGCCGCCCGCCCGGTGGCGCAGCGCCCCCGCCAGCGACGCGATGCCGGCCAGGATCGCGTAGGCCGCGAACAGGGCGACAAGGGACAGCAGCGTCAGCCCCGGCCACGCGATAGCCAGCACCGCGAAGGCGATGCCGAGCACCCCGCGCAGGGCTGGCACCCACCATGCACGCAAAAAAATGTTTTCCATGACGTTCTCCGGTTACGGTCGTCCAGTGCTTGGAGCGGCCGTCGCGCCGGCGGTTCCGCATCGCCGGCCGACATGGATCAACCTCGGTCGTCCCGGCCGCGCCGCATGATGCGCACGTACAGTATCGCATTCAACGCCAGCACGGCCGCCGCCAGCCCCCATTGCATGTCGCGCGTGAGGCCAGACGGATAGATGAGCGCGACCAGGTAATGGTCGACGAAACCGCCCGTGTAGCCGGCCGCTCCGGCCAGCATGCGGAGGTGGTTCTCGAGCCCGGTCAGGGGGCAGGCCGCCCCGGTGACCTCGATCGCGGCGCCCCATGCGACGGCGGCAAGGTGCAGCGGCATCAGCCGGCGCCGGCGCGCCACGAGCGCCGCGCCCGCCATGACGAACAGGATGAAGCCCAGGTGCAATGCCAGCACCATGGCGGCGAGTAAGTGATAGACCATGGCGCGATGATACCTACCGGCGCACGACTGATACATGTCAAACCTGCTTCCGGGTGCGCTCCTATTCTCCACCTTCATCGCCGATCCGTTCGGCCGAACCGAGGAGAACGTCATGATGCACGTGATGCCACGCACGACGCCGCCGGCCCACGCCGGCAGGCTGCGGTCCGCCCTGAGGCATGCCCTGCTCGGCCTTGCCGCCCTGCTCATGCTCGCCTTCGCGCTTCCAGCCGCCACCGCCGCTGCCACCGCGCAGTCGTCCCAGCCGTCGAAGTCCGCGACGGCCGCTTCCGGCCAGGCGCGCGGCAGCGACAGCGACTCCGCCACGCGGCGCCAGCAGACTGCCGTCAAGCACGTCAGCGACGCCGTGGGTGTCGTGCACACCATGAGCAACGAAACCGGCATGGCGGCGCTGCTGGGCCGCGCCCGCGGCGTGTTCCTCGTGCCCACGTACGGCCGCGCCGCGCTCGGCGTCGGCGGTGCAGGCGGTGCGGGCGTGCTGATGGTCCGGCGCACGGACGGTTCGTGGGGCAACCCCGTGTTCTTCGACACCGGCGGGCTCAGCATCGGACTGCAGGCCGGCGTGGAAGGGGGACCGATCGCCCTCCTGCTCATGAATCAGAAAGCGGTCGACAGCTTCCGCAACCGGAACAATTTTTCGCTGAGCGCCGACGCCGGCCTCACCGTCGTCAACTTCGCGCGCATGGCCCAGGGTTCCACGGCGGGCGATATCGTTGCATGGTCCGGCAGCAAAGGATTGTTCGGCAACGCGGCCACGGTGGGCATCAACGACATCCGCTACAACCAGCGCCTGACCGAGGCGTACTACGGCAAGCCGATGACGGCGCTGCAGGCGATCGACAGCACGGAAACTAACGCCCAGGCCGACGCGCTCCGCAAGGTGCTCGGCAGTCCGGCGACGCCGGCCGGCAGCAGCAGCAAGACCGGCGGCAAGTAGGCTGCGAGGCGCACCGTCGCCGCCCTGTACGGCGATACGCCCCGGGTTGGCAACCTCAGTGCCGTGGCGAAAAACGGGATCGCGTCGAAATCTGTTGATCCCCGCGACAAGTTTTGTTATCGTTAACTTGCGCTGTACGCTCGGGCATGGCCGGTTCGTGCCGGTATGGCGATCTCCTTGCGGGTACGTTCCAGACCCGTATTCGGCCCGCCTCGACCTCGTCGAGGGCGGGTCATTTTTTTTGTGCCGGCGCGCCCGCTGCGGGGTTTTACTTTTCGAAATACCCTGATATGATTGTTATCGATAACCGACGTTCGCCCCCATATTCACCTGCACGAGGAGACACCCGTGTTCGAAAAGACGTACTACGCCACCCACCCCGACATGATGACGGGCGCCAGCAACGAGCAGCTGCGCCAGCGCTACCTGATCGACCGGATGTTCGCGCCTGATGCCGTCACGCTGAACTATTGCCACGACGAGCGTTTCGTCATCGGCGGCGCCGCGCCCGTCGCCGGCCCCGTGGCCCTGCCCGCGCACACGGAACCCGCTTCCGCGGCCGGCCAGCCGTTCCTGGCCCGGCGCGAGCTGGGCATCATCAATGTGGCGGGCGGCACGGGCAAGGTCACCGTCGACGGCCAGGCGTTCGAACTGGCCCCGCGCGACGGCCTGTACGTCCCGATGGGCAGCAGGGACGTCGTGTTCGAATCGCTGGACGCCGGCAACCCGGCCCGCTTCTACCTCGCGTCGACCCCGGCACACGTCCGCTGCGAACTGGTCAAGATCACGCACGCCCAGGCGATCCCGCTGGAACGGGGCAGCGCCGCGACATCGAACGAGCGCACGATCTACCAGTACGTCATCCCGGGCGTGTGCAAGTCCGCGCAGCTGCTGCTGGGCCTGACGATCCTAAAGACGGGCAGCGTGTGGAACACGATGCCGCCCCACGTACACGAACGCCGGTCCGAAGTGTATTTCTATTTCGACCTGCAGGACGACCAGCGCGTGTTCCACTTCATGGGCGCCCCCGATTCGGCGCGCCACATCGTCGTGGCCAACGAGCAGGCCGTCGTGTCGCCGCCGTGGTCGATCCACATGGGTTCCGGCACGGCCAACTATGCGTTCATCTGGGCGATGGGCGGCGAGAACCTGGACTACACGGACATGAAGGTCCTCGACATCTGCCAGCTGAAATAAGGGGA
This sequence comes from Massilia sp. PDC64, assembly GCF_900101265.1. Taxonomy (GTDB): domain Bacteria; phylum Pseudomonadota; class Gammaproteobacteria; order Burkholderiales; family Burkholderiaceae_D; genus Telluria. The sequence continues at coordinate 549,636 of NZ_FMZS01000003.1, read as the reverse complement.
TTCCATGCTCGACCTGTTCAACCTCGCCGGCCGCACGGCACTCGTCACGGGCGCCAACACGGGCCTCGGCCAGGGGATCGCCATCGCACTGGCACAAGCGGGCGCCGACATCGTCGCGGCCGGGCGCAGCCCTGCGGACGAGACTGCCGCGCAAGTGCGCGCGCTCGGCCGCAGCTTCCTCGACGTGCGCGCCGACCTGTCGACCACGGCGCCGGTGAGCGACGTCGTCGACGCCGCGGTCGCCCTGAACGGCCGGCTCGACATCGTCGTCAACAATGCGGGCATCATCCGCCGCGCCGACAGCCTCGACGTCGAGGAGGCGGACTGGGACGCCGTCATCGACACCAACCTCAAATCCGTCTTCTTCCTGTCGCAGGCGGCGGCGCGCCACATGGCGCAACACGGCGGCGGCAAGATCGTCAACATCGCCTCGCTGCTGTCGTTCCAGGGTGGCATCCGCGTGCCGGCCTACGCGGCGAGCAAGAGCGCCGTCGCGGGCCTGACGCGCGCGCTGGCGAACGAATGGGCCGCGCAAGGCATCAACGTCAACGCCATCGCGCCCGGCTACTTCGACACGAACAACACGGCGGCCCTGCGCGCGGATCCCGTGCGCGAGCCGGCCATCCTCGCGCGCATTCCCGCCGGCCGCTGGGGCCAGCCGGGCGACCTGGCCGGCGCCGCCGTGTTCCTGGCCAGCCGCGCGAGCGACTACGTCCACGGCATCGTCCTGCCGGTGGACGGCGGCTGGCTCGCCCGATGAGCGCCCGTCCCGACATGGCGGGCCGCATCGTCTGCTTCGGCGAGATCCTGCTGCGCCTCGCCGCCCCGCCGGGCCGCATGCTGCTGCAGACGCCCGCGCTGGACGCGTGCGCGGGCGGCACGGAGGCGAACGTCGCCGTCGCGCTCGCGCTGCTCGGCCACCGCACCGCGATGGTCAGCGTCCTGCCCGACAACTCCCTCGGCCGCGCGGCGCTCGACAGCCTGCGCGCGCATGGCGTGGACACGACCGGCATCCGCCTGCGCCCGGGCCGCATGGGCCTGTACTTCATCACGCCGGGCGCCGCCGCGCGCCCCTCGGAGACCATCTATGACCGTGCGGGCTCCGCGTATGCGCTGGCCGACCCCGGCCTGTACGACTGGCCCGCGCTGCTGGACGGCGCCGGGTGGCTGCACGTGTCCGGCATTCCGCCGGCCGTCGGCGACGGTCCGGCCCAGGCCGTGCTCGCGGCGATGCGGGCGGCCCGCGCCGCCGGCGTGCGCGTCGCGTTCGACGGCACGGCGGGGACGGGGCCCGGCCAGGACGGCGTGCCGCTGCTGCTGGAGGCGATGCGCATGGCCGATGTCGTGTGCACCGGGCCGCGCGACGTCGCCCTCGCGCTCGACCGTCCCGACCTGATGGACGCCGCGCGCGAACAGGAAGCGGCGCACGCCGCGTTCGCCGCGTTTCCCCACCTCGAACTGCTGGCCTGGACGCGCCGCGTGCACCACGGCGCCGACGAGCACGAGCTGTCCGCCGTCCTGCACACCCGCACGGCGTCCGTGACGGGCGGGAGCTACCGGCTGTCCGGCATCGTCGACCGCATCGGCACGGGCGACGCCTTCGCGGCCGGCGTCCTGCACGGACTGCAGACCGGGATGGCGCCCGCCGACGTGGCCGGATTCGCGCTGGCGGCCGCCGCCATGAAGCATGCGATCACGGGCGACTTCGACGTCGCGCACATCGGAGCGTCCGCATGAGCGGCAGCTGGCGTCTCACCTGGGACCACGGCAGCGCGGACGTGCAATCGCTCGGCGCGATGCTCGGTCCCCTGAGCCTGCGCATCGGCGACGAGCGCGACCTGGAGATCATGCACGTGGCGCCGTGGGCCGGCATGACACGGGCCGGCACCCTGCCCGGCCTCATGCGCCGGCTGCGCGGCGAGTGGCCGTGCCTGCCGTTCGGCTGCACGGAGGCGCCGTACGGCCTGCCCGCCGGCTGGCGCACGCACGCGCCCGAGGATGCGTGGAACCACGGCTATGCGGCGAACCATCACTGGCGCTGCGTGTCCGGTAGCGACACCCGCATCCACCTCGCCATCGATTATCCGCCCGGCTCGCCGATCGAGCACATCGAGCGCGAGATCGCGGCCGATCCGCACGCGCCGGCCGTCGACATCACGTTGCGCGTGTGGGCCCGCCGCCCCGCGCGCGTGCCCGCCGGCCTGCATCCGACGTTCCGCCTGCCGCAGGCGCCGGGACGCGTGCGCGTGCTCCTCGGACCGCACGACGGCATCCACAGCTATCCGGCCCAGCCGGCGGGCGCGGTGTCGCGGCTGCTGTCCGACACGCGCTCCGCCTCGCTGGACAAGCTGGCCGGCGTGGACGGTCCCATCGACCTCGCCCACCTGCCGTTCTCCGCGCCCGCCGAGGAGCTGCTGCAGGTGCGCGCGATCGGCGGCGAGGACGGCGCGGCACCGCTCGCGCTGCACTACCTCGACTACGACGCCTGCGTGGGCCTGTGGTGGGACACGACGCAGTTGCCCGACCTGCTGCTGTGGGTCAGCAACGGCGGTCGCATCCATTTTCCCTGGATGAGCAGCCATCTCGCCCTGGGCGCAGAACCCGTGAACAGCCTGTTCGACCTGGGCCGCGTCGCGACGGCGCCCGCGAACCACCCGCTGGCGGACCGGCTCGGGATCGCCATCGCGCCCGACGCGCCGTGGGAAACCCGTTACCGCATCGCCGCGTGGCCCCAGCCGTCCCCGCCCACCCAACGATAGAGAACTCCGCCATGGCACCCGACTTCCGTTCTCCCCGCTTCCTGCTCGACCACATCGCCCACACGATGCGGTTCTATCATCCGCGCGCCATCGACCCGAGCGGCGGCTTTTATCACTTCTTCCGCGACGACGGCACCGTGTACGACCGCACGACGCGCCACCTCGTCAGCAGCACGCGCTTCGTCTTCAACTACGCGATGGCGTACCGCCGCTTCGCGGATCCGGACTACCTCGCGGCCGTGCGCCACGGCGTCGCGTTCCTGCGCGACGTGCACCGCGACCCCGGCACGGGCGGCTACGCGTGGCAGCTCGCGTGGGACGGCGGGCGCAAGACGGTCCTCGACGGCGACAATCACTGCTACGGCCTCGCGTTCGTCATGCTCGCGTATGCGCACGCGTTGCGGGCCGGTGTCGCCGAGGCACGCGGTTACCTGGCCGAGACGTACGACCTGATGGAGGCGCGCTTCTGGGAACCGGAGCACGGCCTGTACGCGGACCAGGCGAGCGCCGACTGGTCCGTGCTGGACCCGTACCGCGGCCAGAACGCCAACATGCATTCGTGCGAAGCGATGCTCGCGGCGTACGAGGCGACGGGCGAGGAGCGCTACCTGCACCGCGCCGAGACGCTGGCCCTCAACATCACGCAGCGCCAGGCCGCCCTCGCGGACGGCTTCGTGTGGGAGCACTACCGCGCCGACTGGTCGGTGGACTGGGACTACAACCGCGACGACAAGACGAACATCTTCCGTCCCTGGGGCTACCAGCCCGGCCACCTGACGGAATGGGCGAAGCTGCTCCTGCTGCTCGAACGCCACCGCGGGCATCTCGCGGGCGACGCCGGGTGGCTCGCGCCCCGCGCCATCCAGCTGTTCGACGCCGCGCTGCTGCGCGCCTGGGACACCGAACATGGCGGCATCTGCTACGGCTACGCCCCGGACGGCAGCATCTGCGACGGCGACAAGTATTTCTGGGTGCAGGCCGAAAGCTTCGCGGCCGCCGCGCTGCTGGCCGTGCGCACCGGGAACGAGGCCTACTGGGACTGGTACGACCGCATCTGGGCCTACAGCTGGACGCACTTCGTCGACCACGACCACGGCGCGTGGTACCGCATCCTCAGCCGCGACAACCGCAAGCTCTCCGACGAGAAGAGCCCCGCCGGCAAGACGGATTACCACACGATGGGCGCCTGCTACGACGCCCTGCAGGTGCTGGAGGCGGCGCGATGACCGGGCTGCCCCGCTTCGTCGCGGCCGGCGAGGCCCTGACCGACCTGCTCACGACGGGCCCCGGCACGTGGACGAGCCAGACCGGCGGCTCGACGTGGAACGTGGCGCGCGTCGTCGCCCGCCTCGGCATCCCAAGCGCGTTCGCAGGCGCCGTCAGCCGCGACGTGTTCGGCCTCGAACTCGCGGCCGCCAGCGCGGCCGCGGAGCTCCACCCCGGCTTCCTGCAGCAGGTCGACCGCCCGCCGTTGCTGGCCGTCGTGCACGAACGCCATCCGCCCCGCTACTTCTTCATCGGCACGGACAGCGCCGACCTGCACTTCGATCCGGACCGCCTGCCGGCCGGCTGGCGGGAGCACGCGGCGTGGGTCCATTTCGGCGGCATCAGCCTCGCGCGCGCACCGCTGTCGGACACGCTCGTCGCCCTGGCACGCGACCTGAAACGGCGCGGCGCGAAGATCAGCTACGACCCGAATTTCCGCGCGCTGATAGACGAGCGCTACGACGACACGTTGCGCACGATGGTCGGCCTGGCGGACGCGGTCAAGGTGTCCGACGAAGACCTGCGGGGCCTGTTCCGCCACGACGACACGGACGCCGCCTTCGCGGCACTGCGCGCCATGAATCCGGCGACGACGTACCTGTTCACGCGCGGCGGCGCCGGCGCCCACCTGGTCCGGCCCGACGGCACCTGGCATGCGGCCGCGCCCAAGGTGGACGTCGTCGACACGGTCGGCGCGGGCGACGCCAGCATTGGCGCCCTGCTCTACAGCCTCATGACATGGCCTGAGCTGCCGGGCGGCAGCCATCTGCGCGTCGCCGTCGCCGCCGGGACGGCCGCCTGCCGCGTGGCCGGCGCGCAGCCGCCGACGCTGGACGCCGTGCTCGCACTGGCGGACGCGATCGCCGTGCAGCGGGATGACGCGCTTGACTTCCCCGCGTCGGGCCAACAGTATTTCGGCACGACAGCACGACAATAAGCAGAACAATAAGCAGAACGATAACCAGGAGACACCATGGCAACACGCACATCGCAATTCCGCTTCCTGTGCGGCTTCGTCTACACCTACTTCTTCGCCCAGGCGATGAGCATTTCGCTGCTCGCCGTCTGGCTGGGGCAGACGCTCAAGCTGTCGGGGACCGAGGCGGGTTTCGTCTTCGCGGCCAACGCCTTCGCCGCGATGTGCTCGCAGCCGATCTACGGCTTCGTGTCGGACCGCGTGGGTACCCGCCGCAACATCCTGTGGACGGTCGCGGCCCTCGTCGCCCTGTCCGGCCTGTTCTTCCCGTACCTGTACGCGCCGCTGCTGAAGGCGAACATCCTGCTGGGTGCCGCCGTGGGCGGGCTGTACCTCGGCATCACGTTCACTGCCGGCAGCTACGCGATCGAATCGTACGTCGACCGCATCGGCCGCCGCGACGGCTTCGAATACAGCCGCGTGAGGTTGTGGGGCTCGCTGGGCTTCGCCAGCGCCGCCGCGTTCAGTGGCCGCATCTACAACGTCGACCCGGGCATCAACTTCGCGCTCGCGTCCCTCGCGGGCGGCGTGATGCTGGCGCTCCTGGCCGTGACGAACGCCGGTCCGGCCGAACCCGGCGCGCGCGGCAAGGAAGGCGTCAAACTGGCCGACGCGTTCGCGCTGCTGCGCATGCCGGGCTTTTGGCGCTTCATGGTGTTCGTGCTGGGCGTAACGAATTTGTACCTCGTGTTCGACCAGCAGTTCTCGCGCTATTTCGCGTCGCTGTTCCCGGACCCGAAGACGGGCGTCGCGATGTTCGGCTACCTGAACTCCGCGCAGATTTTCCTGGAAGCGGGCGGCCTGTTCCTCGCGCCCCTGCTCGTCCGCCGCATCGGCGCGAAGAACGGCCTGCTGCTGGCCGGCTCCATCATGCTCGTGCGGATCGCCGGCTCCGGCCTCGCCGTCGGTCCCGTTTCGATCTCGGCGATGAAGCTGCTGCACTCGGTGGAACTGCCGATCCTCGCCGTCTCGCTGTTCCGCTACATCGCGCGCCACTTCGACAACCGGCTCGCATCGACCGTCTACATGGTCGGCGTCAGTTTCGGGCACTCGGTCGGCATCTTCGCGCTGTCGTCTCTGGCCGGCGTCGGCTACGACCGGATCGGCTTCTCCGCGACCTACCTGATCCTGGCGGGCCTGGGCCTCGTCTTCCTCATCCTGTCCGCCGTCTTCCTGCTGCCGACGCCGCCGGAGACCACGGCGCCGGAAGCGGCGCCCCTGCCAGAATTAAGCAAATGAGCCGCAAAATGAACCACAAGGAGCAAGCATGACCCCACCCCTGAACACGGCGGCACTGGAGCCGCTGAACACCGGCGCCCTGCCGGCCCACTGGAACCGCGGTATCGACAAGGCCGCCATCGACCGCGCGATCACCCGCGCGCTGGACGGCGTCGACCGCAACCTGGCCCACTTCGGCGACGCCTTCCCGATGCCGTCGTCGCAGGGCGGCGTCTACCAGGCGATGGACAACACGGAATGGACGAACGGCTTCTGGACCGGCATGCTGTGGCTGGCGTACGAACTGACGGGCGCCGCGCGCTACCGCGATGCCGGCCTGCGCCACGTGGCGAGCTTCCAGGCGCGCCAGCGCGACCGCATCAACGTCAACCACCACGACCTCGGGTTCCTGTACAGCCTCTCGTGCGTGGCCGGCTGGCAGCTCACGGGCGAGCCGCTGGCGGCCGAAGCTGCCCTCGGTGCCGCACGCCTGCTGCTGGAGCGCTACCTGCCCGGCGCCGGCATCATCCAGGCGTGGGGAGAACTGTCCGATCCGGCCCAGCGCGGCCGCATGATCATCGACTGCAACCTGAACCTGCCGCTGCTGTACTGGGCAAGCAACTACACGGGCGACCCCGCGTTCCGCGCGGCGGCCGACCGCCACATCGAGGCGGCCGCGCGCCACATCGCGCGACCGGACGGCTCCACGTTCCACACCTTCTTCTTCGACCCGGCCAGCGGCGCGCCGCTGCATGGCAAGACGCACCAGGGTCATGCGGACGATTCGTGCTGGGCGCGGGGCCAGGCGTGGGGCATCTCGGGCTTCCCGCTCGTGTACCGCCACAACGGCGACAGCCGCCTCGTCGACCTGGCGAAGGTGCTCGCCAACTACTACCTGAACCGCCTGCCGGCGGACGGCATCTGCTACTGGGACCTGGTATTCACGTCGGGGACGGAACCGCGCGACAGCTCGGGCGCCGCCATCGCCGCGTGCGGCCTGCTGGAACTGGCGCGCAACCTGCCGCTCGCCGACCCGCTGCGCGGCGCCTACGAACGGGCGGCGGCCGGCACGGTGCTCACGCTCGCCGGCGATTACGCCGATGCGAGCGGCACGCCGGGAAGCGGCCTGCTGAAGCACGGCGTGTACCACAAGCCGAACGGCGTCGGCGTGGACGAGGCGTGCATCTGGGGCGATTACTTCTACCTGGAGGCCCTCGTGCGGCTCACCCGCACGTGGCGTCCATACTGGTAAGCGCTACTCGTGGGCTTCCGTCGACTCGCGTTCGACCAGCGTGAACGGCATCAGCCGGTGCTGCGGCATGTACGACTGGCCGGCGCGGCGCGCGCGGATGTGTTCCACCAGCAGGGCGACGGCGCTGCGTGCCATCTCCGTGATCGGCTGGTGGATCGTCGTCAGTTCCGGCCACACGGTCGTCGCGACGGGCGTGTCGTCGAAGCCGCAGACGGCGATGTCGTCCGGGACCTGCAGGTGCATGCCGTGCGCGACGGCGATGACGGCGGCCGCCATGTCGTCGTTACTGGCGAAGATGGCCGTCGGCCGCGTCGGCTGCGCCAGCAGTTCGCGCGCCGCCAGCAGGCCCGAACGGTACGTAAACATGCCCTGCGCCACCCGCTCGGCGGGCACGTGGTGGCCGGCCTCGCGCATGGCGTCGATGAACGCCTGGTAGCGCAGTTGGGCCGGCGTGTGCTCCGGGTCGCCCTTGATGAAGCCGATGTCCGTGTGGCCGAGGGCCAGCAGGTGCTTCGTCATCGTCATTGCGCCCTCGTAGTCGTCGATGCGCACGGCCGACATCTGCGGCGACGGCTTCGCGGTCGCAACGGCCACGGACGGGATGCCCATCTCGGCCAGCTGCTTGAGCGCGGCCTTGGAGTCGCACAGCGGCGGCGGCACGAGGATGCCGTCGGCGCCGTCTGCGATCAGGCGGTCGATCGCCTTGCGCTGGCTGCGCAGGTTGTCGCAGTTCTCGAGGATCAGGTGCGCGCCCGTCTGGCTGCATTCGCCGAGCGCCCCGACGAGGAAGGCGCTGAGGAACGCGGCGCTGGGATTGCTGTACAACAGGCCGACCCGCAGCGTACCGATGCGCGCGGCGCGCGCCGCCACGTTGACCTGGTAATTCAGTTCCTGGATGGCGCGGTTGACCTTTTCCCGCGTCTTGTCGCTGACGCTGGCGTTACCGTTGATGACGCGCGACACGGTCATCGCGGAGACGCCGGCCTTCTGGGCCACGTCCCACACGGTCGCACTGCCGGTCGGGCGGTCGCCCTGCTTGGTTTCACTACCCATGTAATTGTTGTCCTGTAGTCTGACGGCCTGGCTTTGTTATCGATTTCATTTCGTGTATTGGTTGACATGATACCGCCGGGGCAATGGAAACGCCAATTCCGTCCCCCCTGCGTATGCATCCTGGTTTGCCTTGATTGCATCAATTCAACAATGCTACCATGAGATCGATAACAACCCCAAGCTCCACCGAATGAACAAGGAGACGTTCGTGCCTGCTTCTCGCATCATCCACCCGCCGACGCACACGCGGATTGCCGCCACCGTCCTCCTCGCCGCGGCTGCCGTGGCGGGCTGCCGCACCGTAGCCGAACCCGCCCGGCCGCCGGCAGTGGCGGAGCTCGCCGCCGCGCCGTGGATCGCCGATCTCGGCGACGGCCGCTACCGCAACCCGGTCCTGCACGCGGACTATTCCGACCCGGACGTGATCCGCGTGGGCGACAGGTTCTACATGACGGCGTCCAGCTTCAACAACGCGCCCGGCCTGCCGCTGCTGGAATCGCCGGACCTGGTGAACTGGACGCTCGTCGGCCACGCCCTGCCCCGCCTCGTGCCGGCCAACGTGTTCGACCGTCCGCAGTACGGCAAGTGCGTGTGGGCACCGACCTTGCGCTGGCATGACGGTCGCTTCTGGATCTTCTACCCCGACCCGGACTACGGCGTCTACGTCACGACGGCGGAACACTTCGCCGGTCCGTGGACGCCGCCGCGGCTGCTGCTGCCCGGACGCGGCATCATCGACCCCGCGCCGCTGTGGGACGACGACGGCAACGCGTACCTGCTGCATGCGTGGGCGAAGAGCCGCGCGGGCATCAACAACGTGCTGACCCTGCGCCGCATGGACCCGCAAGCCACGCGCCTGCTGGACGACGGCGGCAAGATCATCATCGACGGCGCCCGCTACCCCGGCTACCACACCATCGAAGGACCGAAGCTGTACAAGGCGAACGGCTATTACTATGTGTTCGCGCCGGCGGGCGGCGTGGAGATGGGCTGGCAGGCGGTGTTCCGTTCGCGTTCGATCGACGGGCCGTACGAGGCCCGGCGCGTGATGGACCAGGGCGACACGCCCGTCAACGGGCCGCACCAGGGTGCGTGGGTCGATGCCCCGGACGGCAAAGATTGGTTCATCCACTTCCAGGACAAGGGTGCGTATGGCCGTGTCGTGCACGTGCAGCCGATGCGCTGGCAGGACGGCTGGCCGGTGATCGGCGCCCCGGGTCGCACGCCCGGCACCGGCGAACCCGTGAACACGTACGCGAAGCCGGTGCAGGGCTACGGCCCGGCGGCGCCGGCGACGAGCGACGCGTTCGACGCCTCCGTCCTCGGCCCGCAATGGCAATGGGGAGCGAACCCGGCGCCCGGCTGGTACTCGCTGACGGACAACCCCGGCCACCTGCGGCTGGCCACGCAGGTCGTGCCGGAGGCCGAAGGCTTCGTGCGCGCGGCGGGCGCGATCCTCACGCAGAAGGTGCCCGCGTCGCGCTTCGTCGTGGAGACGCACGTGCGGCTCGCGGGTGCCGTCGACGGCGACCGCGCGGGCCTGATCGTCAACGCGATGCAATACGCCTGGATTGGCCTGCGTCGGCGCGGCGGCAAGGCGGAACTGGTGCACACGGTGTGCGGCCCGTTCGGACCGCGCTGCCACGAGGAGTCCACCGTCGTGCTGGCGGACGCACCGGACGACGTGGTCCTGCGCATGTCCATGTACGAGACCGCGTTCGTCGGTTTTTCGTACAGTGTGGACGGCCGCGAATTCAAGCCGGCCGGCGCCCCGTTCCCCGTCACGCGCGGTACGTGGGTGGGCGCGCAGGTTGGCCTGTTCAGCGTAGGATCGCAGGCGCGAACGCAGCCGTCGTTCCTCGAAGCCGATTACTTCAACGTGACGGCGCCGGGCGCCGGGCCGTACTGACCCAAAAAAAACCGCCGCCGGCAAGGGCCGGCGGCGGGACGAAGGCGGGACGATGTCCCGCGACGAGAGAGTACGGGTTACAGGTTGCCGAACTTGTAGCGCAGGCTGAAGCCGAAGAAGCGGCCGTTCTCGTAGTGCTGGCGTTCGATGCCCGACTCGTTGCCCAGGCCGCCGACGTTACGATTCAGCGTCTTGTTCGTGATGTTCGACGCAATCAGCGACAGCGCCAGGTTGTCGCTCAGCTGGTAGTTGAACGAGCCGTCCAGGATGCCGTACGCATCGATGTAGCGGCCGTCGATCGGGTTCGGCGAGAAGCCGAACAGCACCGAGGGCGAACGCCACGTGTAGACCAGGCGCGCGGACGCCTTGTTGTCCTCGTACAGGGCACTCACGCTGTAGCTGTTCTTCGAGGCGAACGGCTGGGGCGTCGGGATGATGTTCGGGGCGGTCTTCGTGCCGACGTTGAACGGATTGTTCGTCTTCACGTACGCGTACGAGCCGGCCACGCCGAAGTTCTTCAGGATGCCCGGGGCCCCGTCGAAGAAGTACTGGCCCGACAGCTCGACGCCGCGCGCATAGCCCTTCTCCGAGTTCAGCGTCTTCGACACCAGCCACTTGCCGTCCGTGCAGCCGTTCGCGACCAGGCCGTTGTAGGCCGGTGCGGCCGCCAGCGCCTCGCAGCTCTGGATGTCGTTGAAGAAGCCGTTGATCTCCTTGTCGAACACGCCGGCGGCCAGGTAGTTCGTCTTGCTGAAGTAGCGCTCCAGCGAGAAGTCGTAGCTGTTCGCGGTCAGCGGGTGCAGGTCCGGATTGCCGACCGACGCGGTGCCCTGGCTCGTGTTGAGGGTGACGTACGGGTTGAGCTGGTCGAGCCCCGGACGGGTCATGCCGCGCCCGTAACCGAAGCGCGCCAGGAAATCCTTCGCCAGGTCGTAGGTCAGGTTGAACGAAGGCAGCGCGTTCGTGTACGCCGTCGTGCGGGTGTAGGGACCGATGGCACCGGTCGTCGCATTCTGCACCTGCGCGACGAATTCGCCGTTGGTGCGCACGACGCGCACGCCGGCATTACCCTTCAGCCGGTCGTCCAGCAGCGAGAATTCGCCCACGAGGTAGATCGCCTTGGTCTTCTCGTTCGTGTAGCGGCGCGCGAGCACCTGTTCCGCCAGCCCGTTCTCCGGCAGGATGCCCGCTTTCGGGAACGCGGCACTCACCTGGTTGCCCAGCAGTTGGTCCGGGTTGTACACGACGTAGCCGCCCGAATAGCCGGCCAGGCCGTCCATGAAGTTCGTCGGCGACGACTGCGTATGGCCGCCCGTGGCCGCCGAGATGCCGTTGCTGCCGTCCGCCGCCAGCGGAAGGCCGTCGCTCGTCAGCGGACGGCCGTTGAAGGCGTAGTTGTTGAAGCTGCTCGACTGGCGCGCGGCACGGGTGCCGAACTTGATGCGGCTGAAGAACCAGCCGTCGTCCAGCGAATACGTACCGTCCAGGGCCACGGCGCCGCCGGTGTCGTGGAAGCTCTGGTGCGTGCCGTTGTTATAGGCCTGGTACATGAAGTTGGCCGGATTGGACAGGTCCGGACCGGTGAACGTCGTCTGGTGCGGCGCGCCGTCGGCGACGCGGTTGACCGTCCAGAACAGGCCGGGGTTCGACAACAGGGTCACCGCGCGGTTGTCCTGGGTCTGGTCGGCCTTGATGAAGTTCACGTCGGCCTTCAGGAACAGCGCCGGGGTCGGGTGCCATTCGGCGCCGGTCGCGGCGATCCACGTCGTGTACGGACGGTGTTCGTCCCCGCCGGTCGTCGTCATCCGGGCATTCAGGAAGTTACCGCTCAGGAAGCGCTTGGTCGCGAGGACGTCGTTGCTGCCGCCGTTCAGGTTACCGTTGGCGAGCTGCTCGGTCAGGTTGAACGGTGCCGTCTGCAGATTCTGCACGTTGTTCGCCTGGGCGTTGATGTCCGACGAATTCAGGCCGCGGTAGTTCTGGTGGTACAGGTAATACGTGTAGTTGGTGTCGACGTAGAAGCGCAGGGTATTGTCGACGCGCCAGTCGGCAGCCAGGTTCATGCCGCGGCGGGTGCGCATGATCGTTTCCTGGAACACGTTATTCGTGATCGCGGGCGCCGCCATGACGTTGCCGATCTGCTCCTGGGTCAGCCCGGCCAGGTTCGGCATGTAGGCGCCGGCGGTCGTCGAGGTCGGCAGCGTGGGCACGCTCGCCAGGTACGAGACGTCGGTGCGGCCGACGTACTGCGACATCGGCCTGGACGGGTCGTTCGCCGTGTTCGCGGCGGCCAGGCTCGCATACTCGGCGCTGTCGGCGCGGACCGCGCGCTTGTAGTTGGCGCCACCGTTGGCCGGGTTGTTGTCCGAACGGCCCGTGCTCTGCTGGAACACGGCTGCCGCCAACACGCCGATGCGGCCGCCGCCCTGCAGGTTCCAGCGGTTGGCGATCATGCCGAACACCTCCGGGTTGCCCTTCTTCGCCAGGTCGTTGTAGCGGCCGCCGATGTTCAGCGCGCCCGTCAGGCCCTTGAAGTCGCTCGGATTGCGGGTGCGGATGTTGACCAGGCCGCCGATGGCGCCTTCGATGTGCTCGGCCGACGGATTCTTGTACACGTCGATGCCGGCCACCATGCCGGGAATGGCACCTTCCAGGTTGAATTCGCGGCTGCCGGCCGTGAAGTAGGCGCGGCCGTTCACTTCCGACGCCGTCTGGCCCGACAGGCCGCGGATCGTCACGCCGGAGCCCTGGCCCACGGGCGATGCGCCCTCGCCGCCGTAGCGGTAGCCCTGCACGCCGGGGATGCGCGTCATGGTCTCGGTGACGTTCGGATCCGGCAGCTTGCCGATGTCGTCGGCCGTGATCGAGTCGACGACCTCCATCGTGTCGCGCTTGATGGCCAGCGACGATTGCGCGCTGGCGCGGATGCCCGTCACGACGACGGTGTTGGCCTCCGCCTGCTGGGCGTAAGCGTGACCCGTGAACGCCTGGGCGAGCGCCACGGCGACGACCGACATCTTCGGTCCGAGATTGCGATTGTGTTTCATTGGTTCTCCTCTGTAGTCCGATCTGGCATGTGTTTCCCGGCTCTGGGTGGCCGGCGTTTTAGGTATCGATAACAAATCTGCGTTTAATTATAGGTGCCGTCCTTCCTTGAAGTAATTCCTTTGCGAAATATCATATTCCTTGTGGTATTTACACGACGCCGGTGGGTTGACAGCCCACCGGCGTGGTGGTCCGGAACAGGGGCAGTCCGGGTTATCGATCTCCCGCCTTCACGGGAGCGAGCGCGAAGCGATAGCTGGCCGGTACGAGCGGAATGCGGTATTTCACGTGCGGACGGCCGTCGAGGCTCCAGCCCGTGTCGCCGCCGACGCCCGCCTGGGCCAGGTCGATGAGCACCGAGCCGTCGCCGTGCGGCGCGATCTCGGAACTCTTCCACGTGCCGCGCGGGCGCAGGTACAGGTCTTCGTACGGGAACGCAAGCGCGTTGAACGCGATCGGACCGTCGGCGGCCTCCACGCGGATGCCGGCGCCGTCCGCGCCCTGCAAGCGGAACCAGCGCACGTCCGTCTTGTTGCCGCTTTCCTGCGGGCGGATGTAGCCGTGGTACTGGTCCGCCACCTTGCCCGCGTACAGGCCGAGGGCGGAACCGGTCTTGCGGTCCGCATACGATTCGTACGGGCCGCGGCCATACCACGCGACCGTATCGAGCGCGGGCGCGCTGTCGAAGCGCAGGCCCAGGCGCAGCGGATCCGGCAGGTCGTCGCGCAGCGGCGTGAAGCTGGCCTGCACGTCGACGCTGCCATCGGCACGCATGCGGTACGTGTTTTCCCAGTGCGCCGCACCTGCGCCGAAGCTGAACAGCACGCGCACGCCGTCGCCGGTGACGGTCACGTCGCGCACCTTGCGCTGTTCCGTGAACGCCTGCCAGACCCGGTGGCTCTTGTCCACGCCGGCGCCTTCGTCGTTGTCCGTCAGGCCGCGCCAGAAGTTCGGCGCGCCGCCCTTCAACACCGTGCGGCCGGCCACCGTATAGGTCACGAGACCCGTGTCCGGCGCGACGCGCAGCACGGCGTCGCCGGCACGCAGTTCCACCGCGCCGTCCGTGCGCACGGGCGCCACGGCGGCCGTCTGCTGTTGCGGGGCACGAGACGATGCCAGCACGAACTGCGACCAGCCGACGATGGCGCCCTGCTCCACGCCCGGCAGCGCGGCGCGGCTCTTCGCCCGCACGGTCAGCACCCGTTCGCCGTCCGGCGCGACTTCCGGCAACGCGAGCGCCAGTTTCTGGCGGGCGCCGGCCGGCGTCGCGGCATCGGCCAGTGTGCCGCGGGCCACGACGACGCCGTCGCGCGCCAGGTCCCAGTCGAACGCGAGGTGCGACAGGTCGCGGAAATCGTAGCGGTTCACGACCTCGATGCTGCCGGCCGCCGGATCGCCTTCGAACACGACGGGCGAATAGACTTTCTGCAGCTCGTAGTACTCCGGATCGGGCGTGCGGTCCGAACGCACGACGCCGTCGCCGACGACGCTGTTGTCGCCCCGCGCCGGGTTCACGTCGAAGCCGGACGCCCAGTACGTGCGGCCCTTGTCGTCCTTCGCGATGACGCTCTGGTCGACCCAGTCCCACACGAAGCCGCCCTGCAGCTTGCGGTGCGCGCGGATCACCTGCCAGTAATCCTCCAGGTTGCCCAGCGAATTGCCCATCGCGTGCGCGTACTCGCACTGGATCATCGGCTGGCGGAAAGTCGGGTCCTGCGCATAATCCGCCATTTTCTCAATGTCGTCGTACATGGGCGCGTAGATGTCGACGTAGACGTTCGGCAGGTGTTCCTCGCCGATGGTGCCGTGGCCCAGGTAGCTGATCAGGCGCGTCGGGTCGTTCTTGCGGATCCATGCCGCCGCGTTCTCGAAGTTCGGGCCCGTGCCGGCCTCGTTCCCCAGCGACCAGAAGATGATCGACGGCGAGTTCTTGTCGCGCTCGACCATGCGCGAGATGCGGTCCAGGTGGGCGGTGCGCCAGTGCGGCTTGTAGCCCAGCTGGATGGCGGCACGCTTCTGCGGATCGCCCGCCTGGTCGCCCTTCTCCATGTAGCCATGCGACTCGATGTCCGCTTCGTCCATGACGTATAGGCCGTATTCGTCGGCCAGGTCGTACCAGCGCGGATCGTTCGGATAGTGCGACGCACGCACGGCATTCACGTTGGCCCGCTTCATCAGCTCGATGTCCTTGCGCATCGATTCCATCGACATCACGCGGTACGTGACCGGGTCGTGCTCGTGGCGGTTGACGCCCTTGATCATCACGCGCTTGCCGTTCACGCGCACTTCGCCGTCCGCGATCTCGACGGTGCGAAAGCCGATGCGCCGCGACGTGGCCGAGACGAGGCGCCCCTGCGCATCCGTCACTTCCACGAGCAGCGTGTACAGGTTGGGCGTCTCGGCCGACCACGGCTTCACGGCCGGGATCGCGCCGGACAACTGGGCCTTGCGGTCCGCACCCGGCGTGCCTTTGACGCGCAGGATCTCGCGCGTGCCGTCCAGCACCCGCGCCTTGACTTCCACCTGCGCCGGCGCGCCCGCGATCTCGGCGACGAGTTCGAAGCGGCCGTCGCGGTAATTCGACTTGTCCAGGCCCGCCGTTACGCGGTAGTCGCGCAGCCGGGTCTTCGGTTCTGCGTACACGAACACGCTGCGCTCGATGCCGTTGACGCGCCAGAAGTCCTGGTCTTCCAGGTACGAACCGTCCGCCCAGCGATACAGCTCGATGGCGATCGTGTTGCGGCCCGGGCGCACGTAACGGGTCAGGTTGAATTCCGCGGGCAGCTTGGAGTCCTCGGAATAGCCGACCTTCTGGCCGTTCACCCACACGTAATAGGCGGCGCCGGCCGCGCCGATCTGCAGGAACACGTCGCGGCCGTTCCACGCGGCGGGCACGTCGAAGTCGCGGCGGTACGAACCGACCTCGTTCAGTTCGTGCGGAATGAACGGCTCGTTCTGCGGAAACGGATATTTAATGTTGGTGAAGATCGGTTTGCCATAACCCTGCGTCTGCAGCATGCCGGGCACCTGGATGTGCCCCCACTTGCTGACGTCGTACGACGCCTTGTAGAAATCCTTCGGACGCACTTCCGGGTTCGGCGAATACTTGAACTTCCACGTGCCGTCCAGCAACAGGTAAAACTGCGACGCGGCCTTGTCGCCGGCCAGCGCCTTGTCGCGCGATTCGAAATTGAAGAACGTCGCCTTCATCGGCTCGCGGTTGACGGCGACCACTTCCGGCTGCTCCCATTCGGCCGGTTGGGGCTGGGCCGCCAGCGCCGGCATTGTCGCCGTCGCGAGCAGGACGGCCGCGATGATGTTCGTTGATTCCATGTCTCTCCTGTGTCGTTATCGTTATGTCAGCGAAAGCGCAGGCCTTCGACGAAGTCGTTCACCTCGAGCATTCCCGGCACGGGCGCCGTGAGCCGCTTGCCGCCCACGGTCACGTTCTCGATCGTCACATTCTTCACCTTGCGCGTGGCGTCGCGCCCCGTGATGGCGGCGGCGCTGGGCGACCCCTTGCCCGTGTAATGGATGTTGCGCAGCGTGACGTTCTCGATGCCCAGGCCCGGGCTCGTGTTGTACTTGGCCGTGTACGCGATCTTCAGGTTGAACAGCTTGCCCTCCTCGATGCGATCGACGCGGATGTCCTCGAACACGACGTCGCGCACGAGGTTGTCGTCGCCCGCCATGATGCCCAAAGCGCCCTCGTATTCCGGATCGTCCTCGTCGTGCTCGAGGATGTCGATGTTGGAAAAGCGCAGGCGCTCCAGCACTTCGCTGCGCGGGTGCGCCGGTGTCGGCGTATTGCCGTGGATGCCGATCATGATCGCGTGCGCGATGTCGGCCCACAACGTCGTATCCCGGACCTGCACGTCGCGCGTATCGCCCCAGATGTCCCAGCGGTGGTTGTAGAACGTGACACAGTCGTCCGACGTGCGCACGAAGCTGTCCGCGATCGTCACGCGCTCGCACGCGAAGTGGCCCAGGCCGTCCGACCATTGGCCGGCGCCGATCGTGCGGATGCTCGTTTCCAGGAGGTCCTGCGACGTGATGCAGCGCATCGTGCCGTGCGGCTGATTGATGGCGATCGGGCCGTCGATGCCGATGTTGCGCGCATTCCGGATCGTCGTCACGTCGGTGCCGTCGAACAGGCCGTCGCTGAACACCTGCACGTCCTCGACGCCGTCGATCACGAGCGGGCTTTTCAGGATCGCGGAACCGTGGATGTACACCTTCGTGTGCGAGCGCAGGCGGAAATCGCCCTTGTGAATGCCCGGCCCGAAGAACACGACGGGCTGCGTGAAGTCGGGCGTCGTGCCCGTGCCGATGTCGTTCGACGCAAGGTTCGCCGGCACCGCCGGCATGTCGGCGCGGATCGCGTGCGTGAACACGTGCAGGTTGTGCACGCGGTCGTCGTCGAATTCCACGCTCAGGTTTTCCGGACGGCGCAGGGTGAAGTACACGATGCCGTCGCGCACCAGCGGCTTGATGCCTTTCGCGTCGGGCCGCACGGCCACCTTCGAGAACGTCCCGTTGTTCTTCTGGACCGCCACTTCCACCGTGCCGTCGAAATTGAAGTAGACCATCGAGGCATCCTGCGGCTTGTCGAGGTCCACCTTCGCGTTGTATTCGTACAGGTCCTGCCACTGCCCGCCGGGCACGCGCACGCGCACCGTGTAGTCGTCGTTATGGTGGGTATAGCGGACGGGATTCGGGAACGGGTGCACCTGCAGCCGGCTCTCGACCGCCTGGGCGGCATGGGCGGCCACGCACCCCAGCAGGACGGCAAGCGGCGCGACGCAGCGGCGCGCGAAAGCACGTAACGTGAACAACAGATCGTCTCCTCCGCCCGTGGAGCGGATCGTGCCGCCGCCGGGCTTGTCGTTTGATTGATTTTGGTATCGATAACTCGGCCAGTTATACCACAATCCGAAAAGATGTCAACAATGCGTCGACTTCCCGGACCCCGGCCTACGATACCGCTCATCATACCGACGGGGACGGCGGCGCAGGCATGCCATTTTTATCGAAACGGATATGTTTTGGACATGTCAAGGCATTTGATCAGGATCGTGGTTAACGATAACAAAACAGTCCGGATGCGTGCTAGCATCGGCGCGGCAGCACGGCAGCACCATCGATCGCAGTCCAACATACGCCCTGACCGGGCATCTAGACGCACATGAAACGAATGGATTCGCACGACAACAATGCTTCGCTCGACACCACTACCCCGCTGACTCCCGCCGACGCTCCGGACGCGGAATCGCGCGCCCTGCTGGGACGCCGCGAATTCCTGCTGAGCCTCGGCGCGCTCGCCCTTGCCGGCTGCGGCGCCGGCGGTCCTGAAGCGCCGGCCGGCCGCATGCTGTCCACCGGCACGATGAGCGGCACAGGCGCCGCCAGCGCCTTCGTCCATCCGGGCCTGCTGCACACCCAGGCCGATTTCGACCGCATGGCCGCGAAATACACGGCGAGCCCGTGGTCGGGCAGTTGGAACCTCCTGATCAATAATTCGCACGCGAGCCTGAGCTACACACCCAATCCGCAGGCCGCCATCTACCGCGGCAACGACGGCGTCCATGCGGAAAACTACTGGATCCTGTACAACGACGTGGCGGCCGCGTACGCGTGCGCGCTGCGCTGGAAAGTCTCCGGGGACGTCAATTACGCGAACAAGGCCATCCAGATCATCAACGGCTGGTCGTCGACACTGACCACCATCGGCGGCGACTCGAACGCGCAGCTGGCGGCCGGCATCTACGGTTACGAATTCGCGAACGCGGGCGAAATCATGCGCACCTATAGCGGCTGGGCCGCGGCGGACCTGGCGCGCTTCCAGAACATGATGAAGACCGTGTTCTATCCGATCAGCCACGACTTCCTCATCCGCCACAACGGCACGGACATCACGCACTACTGGGCCAACTGGGACCTGTGCAACATGGCGTCGATCATGGCCATCGGCGTGCTGTGCGACGACCAGAGCCTGTTCGACGAAGCCGTCAATTATTTCAAGTCCGGACCGGGCAACGGCGCCGTGGCGCAGGCCGTCTATTACGTCCACCCGGGCTTCCTGGGCCAATGGCAGGAATCGGGACGCGACCAGGGCCACAACACGCTGGGCATCGCACTGATGGGCGCCATGTGCGAGATGGCGTGGAACCAGGGCGTGGACTTGTACGGCTACGACAACAACCGCTTCCTGATGGGCGCGGAATACGTCGCGAAGGCGAACCTGATCCAGTCCGGCACGACGTATTACACGGTGCCGTACGTCCCTTATAACAATGCCGACAACGTCAACCAGACCGTGTTTGCGACGGGCAGCCAGGGCAATGTCCGGCCCTGTTGGGCGCTCGTGTACAACCATTACGTGAACCGCAAGGGTCTCGCGGCGCCGTACTCGAAGAAGTTCGCGCTGCAGATCCAGCCGGAAGGCGGCGGCGGCAACTACGGCTCCACGAGCGGCGGCTACGACCAGCTGGGCTATGGCACCCTCACCTGCACGCGCGACCCGATCGCGGCCGGCGCGACGCCGAGCGGACTGAAAGCACGCACGCCCGCCGGCCAGGTGGAACTGTCGTGGTGGGGCAGCGCCTACGCAACGAGCTACAACGTCAAGCGGTCCACGTCGACGAGCGGCCCCTGGACCTCCATCGCGAGCGGCATCACGGACCTGCTGACGTACACGGACAATCCCGGCGCGGGCACGTGGTACTACGTCGTCTCCGCCATGACCCCGACGGGCGAGACGGCCGAATCGAACCGCGCCACCGCGAAAGTCGGCAATACGCTGCATACGTACCTGGCCTGCAACGAGGGCACGGGCACGACCGTGTCCGACACGAGCGGCCAGGGTCATCCCGGCACGCTGACGGGCAGCGCCACGTGGGGCACGGGCAAATCGGGCAGCGCGCTGGCACTGAACGGCAGCACGGACTACGTGAGCCTGCCCGCCAACCTCGTCACGGACCTGACGGACTTTACGGTGGCGTGCTGGGTATATTGGAACGCATCACGGAATTGGGAGCGGATCTTCGACTTCGGTGCTGGCACGGGCCGCTACATGTTCCTGACGCCCCGTTCGAGCAGCGGCGTCGTGCGCTTCGCCATCACCGTCAACGGCGGCAAAGGCGAACAGGCCGTGACGGGCACGGCCGCGCTGCCGACCGCACAATGGGTCCACGTGGCCGTGACGTTGTCGGGCCAGCTCGCCACCCTGTACGTGAACGGCACCGCCGTCGGCACCAACAGCGCGGAATTCCTGCCGCCTTGGCAGTTGGGCGGCACGACCCAGAACTGGATCGGCCGCTCCCAGTACGCGGCCGACCCGTACTTCAACGGCCGCATCGACGAGTTCCGCATCTACCGCGGGGCGCTGACGGCGGCCAACATCGCCGCGCTGATCGCCGCCAGCTGATCACTCCCCGTCCGGAACGACGGCCGTCGCTTCGATCTCCACGCGCGCGCGATCCTCGATCAGCGCGCGCACTTCGACGGCCGTCATGCTCGGATAGTGGGCGCCGATGATCTCGCGATAGACGGCACCGAGGGCGCTGCCGGCCGCCGCGTATTCGCGCTTGTCGACGACGTACCACGTCAGGCGCACGATGTGCTCCGGCCGCGCATCCGCCTCGCGCAGCACGGCCACGATGTTCTGCAGGGCCTGGCGGGCCTGGCCGACGAAATCGTCGCTGTCGAACTGCCCGTCCGCGTTCCAGCCGATCATCCCGCTCACGAACACGAAGCGGCCGCGCGCCGCGATGCCGTTCGCGTACCCGCGCGGACGCGGCCAGCCGGGTGGTTGCAGAATCTGCATGTTCACGCTTCCTTCGCCTCGCGCAGCAGTTCGCGGGCGATGATCAGTTGCTGCACTTCGGTGGCCCCCTCGTAGATGCGCAGGGCGCGGATTTCGCGGTACAGCCGCTCCGCCGGATGGCCGCTCGTGACGCCGAGGCCGCCGAACATCTGCACGGCCGCGTCGATCACCTGTTGCGCCGACTCGGTGGCCGTCATCTTCGCCATCGCCGCTTCCTTCGTCACCTTGCCGCCACGGTCGCGCTGCCACGCCGCGCGGTAGGTCAGCAGCGCACTCGCGTCGATGCTTGTGGCCATCTGCGCGAGCTTCGCCTGCGTCAGCTGGAAATCCGCGAGCGTCTGGCCGAACATCCGTCGCTGCGTCGCATGGGCCAACGCCTCGTCGAACGCACGGCGCGCGAACCCGAGGGCGGCGGCGGCGACGGACGTGCGGAACACGTCAAGCGTCGCCATCGCGACCTTGAACCCCTGCCCGGCCGCGCCGATGCGCTGCGCGGCGGGCACCCGGCACCCGTCGAAACGCAGGCGCGCCAGCGGGTGCGGCGCGATGACTTCGATCCGCTCCGCGACCGTGAAGCCCGGCATGTCCGCGTCGACGACGAACGCGCTGATGCCGCGCGCGCCCGGCGCCTCGCCCGTGCGGGCGAACACGACGTAGAAATCCGCGATGCCGCCGTTGGAGATCCATGTTTTGTCGCCGTCGAGGACGTACGCGTCGCCGTCAGCCCGCGCCGCGCAGCGCATGGCGGCGACGTCGGAACCGGCGTCCGGCTCCGACAGCGCAAAGGCCGCGATCGCCGCGCCGCGCGCCACGCGCGGCAGGTAGCGCTCGCGCTGCGCCTCCGTCCCGAACAGGCTGATCGCGCCCGAGCCCAGGCCCTGCATGGCGAACGCGAAATCGGCGAGACCGTCGTGGCGCGCCAGCGTCTCGCGGATCAGGCAGATGGCGCGCGTGTCGATGGGAGAACCGGCACCGCCGATCGCATGGCGCAGCCAGCCGCCTTCGCCCAGCAGGCGCACGAGGCGCCGGCAAGCGGCGTCCACATCCGTGCCGTGCACGTCGCGCAGGTGCGCGCCGCACCACTCGTCCAGCGCCGCTTCCAGGTCCACGTGGCGCCCGTCGAAGAACGGCCATTCCAGATAACGCTTGTCTGCCATGTCAGTCTCCTTCGAAGCGGGGCGCCGTCTTCGCCGCGAAGGCGTGGTAGGCGCGCCGGAAGTCGTTGGTCGCCATGCAGATCGCCTGCGCCTGCGCCTCGGCCTCGAGGGCTTCCGCGATCCCCATCGACCACTCCTGTTGCAGCATTTTCTTCGTCATCGCGTGCGCGAACGTCGGGCCCTCGGCGAGGCTCCGCGCCAGTTCCTGCGCTGCGCCCAGCACCTCGTCCGGCGCGCACAGGCGATTATAGAAGCCCCAGCGCTCGCCCTCCTCGGCCGACATCGCCCGGCCCGTGTACAGCAGTTCCGCCGCTCGCCCCTGACCGATGAGGCGCGGCAGGATGGCACAGGCACCCATGTCGCAACCGGCCAGCCCCACCTTCGCGAACAGGAAAGCCGTGCGCGCGCGGGTACTGGCCAGCCTCAGGTCGGACGCCATCGCGAGGATCGCGCCCGCACCGGCGCACACGCCGTCGACGGCCGTCACGATGGGTTGCGGGCAGGCCAGCATCGCTTTCACGAGGTCGCCCGTCATGCGCGTGAACGCGAGCAGGCCGGGCATCTCCAGTTGCGTGAGCGGCCCGATGATCTCGTGGACGTCGCCGCCGGAACAGAAATTCCCGCCCGCGCCGGCGATCACGACGGCCTTCACGTCGTCCGCGTACGCGAGCGCGCGGAACAGGTCGCGCAGCTCCGCGTACGATTCGAACGTCAGCGGGTTCTTGCGCTCGGGGCGGTTCAGCGTGATGGTGGCGACGCCGCCGTCCGCCTCGTACAGAAAATGTTCGGCGCGGTAGCCGGCCAGCTTCGTGGGTTGCATGCGGTCTCCTAGTCGTTCAGATGCTTCTTCAGCGTGTCCAGCAGCGCAATCATGGTCGCCTTGTCGTCGGACGGGATGTCGCGGAACAGGTCCGCCACCCACTCTTCGTGCACGGCCGCCATCTCCGCGAACACCGTGCGTCCGCGCGGCGTCAGCTTCAGCACGAATGCACGTCCGTCCTGCGGGTCCGGCACGCGGGCGACGAGCTCCTCGCGCTCGAGCTGGTCGGCGATGCCCGTGACATTGCCGCCCGTGACCATCATCCGCTTCGACAGCTCGCCCATCCGCAAGCCGTCCGGATAGCGCTCCAGCTGGGCCATCAAGTCGAAGCGCGGCAACGTGATGCCGAACGTAGTCCGCAGCCGGCTGCGGATCGTGTTCTCCACGCGCACGGTGCACGACAGCAGCCGCAGCCAGAGTTTCAGATCGAGCGGCGCATCGTCGGGCGGAATCACATCACCTCCCCGCCGGCCACCGCGATGGCCTGGCCGTTCATCGCCGCGGCGCCGGGCATGCACAGCCACGCGACGGCGTGCGCCACCTCGTCCGGCTGCACGAGCCGCCCCTGCGGATTCGCAGCCGCCAGTTCCGCGCGCGCCTCGTCCGGCGTCCGCCCCGTCTTGCGCACGATGTTGGCGACGGCGTCCGCCACGATATCCGTCTCCGTATAGCCGGGGCACACCGCATTCACGGTGACGCCGCGGCTGGCCACTTCCAGCGCCAGCGCGCGCGTGAGGCCGACGAGGCCGTGCTTCGCCGCGCAATACGCCGCCACGTAGCGGTAACCCGTGAGCCCGGCCGTCGACGCGACGTTGACCACCCTGCCCCAGCCCGTGTCCAGCATGGCAGGCAGCGCGGCCTGGATGCAGTGGTATGCGCCGTTCAGGTTCACGTCCAGCATGCGCTGCCACAGCGCAGCATCCGTGCGGCCGAACGGCGCCGCCGCGGCCTGGCCCGCGTTGTTGACCAGGATGTCCACGGCACCCGCACGGGCGAACGCGGCCGCCACGCTGTCCGCGTCCGTCACGTCCACCGCCTGCCACGCGGTGTCGCCGCCCAGTTCCGCGGCCGCGGCCTCCAGCGTGCGGGCATCGCGCGCCATCAATGTGACGCGCGCGCCTTGCCCCCGCAATGCGCGTGCGATCGCGCGACCGATGCCGCGGCTGGCGCCTGTCACGACGGCGTGCTTTCCTTGTAGCGTCTCCATCACCCCTCCAGCAGCCGCGCCGCCACCTGTTGCGGCGTCAGGCCCGTGTTCGCGGCCGCCAACTGGCGTTCGCGTTCGAGATTCCGTTCCAGCTGCGCCTTCCCGGCCAGGTACTGCTTCGGCCACGCGATGGCCGTGACCCCGATCTTCGCGGCTTCCGCCAGCGTCCAAGCGGGATTCGCAAGGTGCGGCCGGCCCACCGCGCACAGGTCGGCGCGCCCGGCCGCGATGATGCTGTTCGCGTGGTCCGCCTCATAGATCGAGCCCACCGCGATCGTCGGGATGCCGGCCTCATTGCGGATGCGATCCGCGAACGGCGTCTGGTACATGCGCCCGAACACCGGCCGCTCCTGCCTGCTGACCTGGCCCGACGAGCAGTCGATCATGTCCGCGCCCGCCTCTTTGAACAGGCGCGCGATCTGCACGGCGTCCGCCGGCGTGATGCCGCCCTCGACCCAGTCGTGCGCCGAGATGCGCACGCTCATCGGCTTCGCGGCCGGCCACACGGCCCGCATCGCGCGGAACACGCGCAGCTGATAGCGGCAGCGGTTTTCCAGGCTGCCGCCGTAGTCGTCCGTCCGCCGGTTCGTCAACGGCGAGATGAATGATGACAGCAGGTAGCCGTGCGCGCAATGCAGTTCCAGCCAGTCGAATCCGGCCGCGTCGGCCGCCCGCGTGGCGCGCACGAAGTCCGCCTCCACCCGCGCGAGATCGTCTTCCGTGGCGGCGCGCGCGACCTGGGAGATGCCCGGCAGGTACTGCTGTTCCGACGCCGCGATCAGGGGCCAGTTGTGATCGGGGAGCGGCTGGTCGATCCCGTCCCACATTGGCCGCGTCGAGCCTTTCGGGCCCGCATGGCCCAACTGGATGCCGATGCGCGCGTCGGTCTGGCCGTGCACGAAGTCCACGATGCGCTGCCACGCGGCCGTGTGTTCGGGAGCATACATGCCCGGACAGGTGGGCGTAATGCGGGCGTCGGCCGACACGCACGTCATTTCCGCCATCACGAGCGCCGCGCCGCCCAGCGCCCGCGCGCCCAGGTGCACGAGGTGATAGTCGCCGGGCACGCCGTCGACGGCCGAGTACTGCGCCATCGGGGAGACGACGATGCGATTCTTCAGGAAGACGTCGCGCACGCGCAGCGGCGTGAACATCGGTGGCAGGTGCGTGTTCTCCGGGCAGTCCACGCCCGCCTGCGCGCATGCGCGGCGCGCGAACCAGTCCTCGAAATGCGCGACGTAGCCGGGGTCGCGCAGGCGCAGGTTCTCGTGCGAGATGCGCTGGCTGCGCGTGAGCATCGAGTACGCGAACTGCTCCGCGTCCAGCGCGGCGTAGCGCTCCACGTTCTCGAACCATTCCATCGAATTGCGCGCGGCCGACTGGATTTTTAATACTTCGACGGAACGGCTGGCCTGGTACGCGTCCAGCGCGGCGCGCACGTCGCCGCCGTGTTCCTTCATGCAGCGTGCGAGCTCGATCGCATCTTCCAGCGCCAGCTTGGTGCCGGAACCGATGGAAAAGTGCGCCGTGTGCGCGGCGTCGCCCATCAGCACGACCGGGACTTTATCGTTCCAGTGCACCCAGCGCTCGCACACGATGCGTGGGAAAGCAATCCAGATGGCGGCGCCGCGCAGATGGCTCGCGTTCGACAGCAGCGGGTGTCCGTCCAGGTGTTCGGCAAACAGGCGCTCGCAGAAGGCGATGCCCTCTTCCTGCGACATGTCCGCCAGGCCCGCCCGGTGCCACACCTCTTCCGGCGTCTCGACGATGAACGTGGACGTGTCGCCGTCGAACTGGTAGATGTGCGCCTGGAACCAGCCGAAGGCCGTCTCCTTGAACACGAACGTGAACGCATCGAATGTCTTCTTCGTGCCCAGCCATACGAAGCGGCAGCGGCGCGTCTCGACCGACGGCTGGAACGTCGCGGCATAACGCGTCCGGATGCGGCTGTGGATGCCGTCGGCCGCGACGACGAGGTCGGCCTGCCAGCGCGCGGCGGCGGCCTGGTCGTCCTGCACGTCCGTCTCGAATGCGAGCTCCACGCCCAACTCCTCGCAGCGCTGCTGCAGGATATTCAACAGCCGCTTGCGGCCGATGCCGCAGAACCCGTGGCCGCCGGACGTGATGCGCTCGCCCTTGAAGAAGACGTCGATGTCGTCCCAATGGTTGAACGCCTGCAGGATGCTGCGCGCCGTCGGCTCGTCGGCCGCGACGAGGTTGCCGAGCGTCTGGTCGGAGAACACGACGCCCCACCCGAACGTGTCGTACGGGCGGTTGCGTTCGACGACGACGATGCGGTGCGCCGGGTCCTGCTGCTTCATCAGCAGGGCGAAATACAATCCGGCGGGCCCGCCGCCGATGCAGACGATATTCATGATTGGCGCAGTTTGTAGCGCTGCAGCTTGCCCGTCTCCGTGCGCGGCAGCTTGTCGGTGAAGCGCACGGCGCGCGGGTATTTATACGGCGC
This sequence comes from Massilia sp. PDC64, assembly GCF_900101265.1. Classification (GTDB taxonomy): domain Bacteria; phylum Pseudomonadota; class Gammaproteobacteria; order Burkholderiales; family Burkholderiaceae_D; genus Telluria. The sequence goes on along the minus strand of NZ_FMZS01000003.1, from coordinate 522,682 downwards.
GATCTGTGCCTTGACGAAGTCCTGTAGCAGGCGCGCCGTCTCCGGCGTCGGATCGAACCCGGGCTTGAGCACGACGTGCGCCTCCACGATCTGGCCCCGTTCCTCGTCGGCGCGACCCACAACGCCGCACTCCGCGACGGCCGGATGCCGCAGCAGCGCCTCTTCGACTTCCGCACCGGCGATGTTGTAGCCGGCCGAGATGATCATGTCGTCCGTACGCGAGCGGTAATGGAAATAGCCGTCGGCGTCGGTCTCGTAGCTGTCGCCTGTCAGGTTCCAGCCGTTCAGCACATAGTCGCGCTGGCGCTCGTCGGCCAGGTAACGGCATCCCGTCGGGCCCTTCACGGCGAGCCGTCCGATCACGCCGGGACCCACCGGCTCGCCGTCGTCGTCGAGGATGCATGCCCGGTAGCCTGGGACGGGCTTGCCTGTCGCGCCGGGCCGGATGTCCGCGCCGCTCGCCGAGATGAAGATGTGCAGCAGTTCCGTGGCGCCGATCCCGTCGATCATGTCGATCCCGGTAGCCGTCTTCCAGCCTTCGCGCGTCGCCAGCGGCAGTGCCTCGCCGGCGGAGACGCATTTCCGCAGCGAGCGCGGGTCGTAGCGCGGAACGAGGGGCGTCATCTGGCGGTAGAACGTGGGCGCCGTGAAGCAGACGGTGGCTTTATACCGCTGGATCGCCGCCAGCAGGCCTTCGGCCGTCGGCTTCTCGAGCAGGACACCGGCCGCGCCCACGCGCATGGGAAACAGCAGCAGCCCGCCCAGGCCGAAGGTAAACGCCAGCGGCGGCGTGCCGATGAAGATGTCGTCCGCCTGTGTACCCAGTGTGTGAGGCGGGAAGCAGTCGCAGATCGCCAGGATGTCGCGGTGGAAGTGCATCGTGCCCTTCGGGACACCCGTCGTGCCGGACGTGAAGGCGATCAGGCAGACGTCGTCGGCGGCCGTGTCGACGGGCGCGAACGGCCCATCATGCTTGGCCATGCACGCTTCCAGGCCGTCGGGGTCCTGGAAATACATGACGGGCGGATGATCGGCCACCTGTTCGATTTCGTCCGCCAGCGGTCGGGCACACAGCACCGCGTTCACCTTCGCCTTGGCGAGGATGATGCCCAGCTCGCGCGCACGCAGCAAAGGCATCGTCGGCACGGCGACGAGACCGGCCTTGAACACGGCGAGGATCGCGGCCGCCATCATCGGGCAGTTGGCGCCGCGCAGCAGTACGCGGTTGCCGGGGACCAGACCCATATCTGCACGCAGCACGTGGGCGATGCGGTCGACGTGCCGTTGGAGATCCGCATAGGTCCAGGTGACGGTGTCGCCTAGGATGGCGGTGCGGCCGCCGTGGCCGGCGTCGACGTGACGGTCCAGCAGCGCCGCCACGCAATTCAGGCGCGCCGGGTACCGGAGCGCGGGCAGGTCGAACACGAGGTCCGGCCACAGGTCGAAAGGCGGGAGGTGGTCCCGCGCAAACGTGTCGACATGGGCCGAAGGACTTAACTCTGCAACGGACAAGCTCGTCATGAAGCGCCCCCGGAGAAAAGATCGGTCTGGAACCGGGGAATACTTTAAGCCTAAAGTATTTAGATGTGCAAGCCGGGTTGCATAGACAACTGCATGAGCAGGCGCTGAAAGCAAAAAAGCCAGCTGAACGCTGGCTTTTTGACTGAATCCTGGTGGGCGGTGCAAGTTTCGAACTTGCGACCCCAGCAGTGTGAATGCTGTGCTCTACCCCTGAGCTAACCGCCCTACTTTTGACTGCTTTGCTGCGATTGCGTCGCTGCAATGACGAGCATTATAGGGGGAGTTTTGCGTTTTGTCACCCCTGCGGAGAATATTTTCTCCAAACACATTCTCCCTTCACGCCTTTGTCGAGTGCAGCGAGAACATTCTCGTGCTCGGCGAGCTCGTCGGCTGCAGCCGGCAGCACGAGGATCTCGCCAAGCGGCCCCGCTTCCAGCACGATGCCGCCGCCGCTCGTCTCGACCTCGACGTCCATCGACAGCGTGTTCTGGCCGCGGGTCATCGCCAGGTAGACGTCGGCCAGCAGCTCCGAGTCCAGCAGTGCGCCGTGCAGCTTGCGGTGGGCGTTCGAAATGCCGTAGCGGTCGCACAGCGCGTCCAGCGAGTTGCGCTTGCCGGGGTGGAGTTCCTTTGCGTGCACGAGGGTGTCGATCACGCCCGAGCAGTGCTCGACGAACGGCGGCAGGCCCAGCCGCTCGAACTCGTGGTTCAGGAACGCGAGGTCGAACGGCGCGTTGTGGATGATGATCTCGGCGCCCTGCACGAATTCGCGCAGTTCGTCGACGATCTCGTGGAACTTCGGCTTGTCGCTGAGGAACTCGGTCGTCAGGCCGTGGACCGCCAGTGCCGCTTCGTCCGAGTCGCGCTCGGGGTTGATGTAGCGGTGGAAGTTGTTGCCGGTCAGCTTGCGGTTGAAGATCTCGACGCAGCCGACCTCGATGATGCGGTCGCCGGTGCGCGGATTCAGGCCTGTGGTTTCGGTATCGAGGACGATTTGGCGCATGCGCGTGAGGACTCAGAAAACGTTGGAAAGGACCCGTAAGTATAACAAAATCAGCGCTTTACCGACGCCGCGCCCATGTTCGCGAGGGCGTCCGCGCGCTCGTTGCCGGGGTGGCCGTTGTGGCCGCGCACCCAGCGCCACTCGACGGCGTGCTGCTGTTGCGCGGCGTCCAGCGCCTTCCACAGGTCGTCGTTCTTGACGGGTTCCTTCGTCGACGTCTTCCAGCCGCGCGCCTTCCAGCCGTGGATCCATTCCGAGATGCCCTTCTGGACGTACTGGCTGTCCGTGTGCAGGACGACCTGGCACGGGCGGTTGAGGACGGTGAGCGCCTCGATCACGGCGCGCAATTCCATGCGGTTGTTCGTCGTGTTCGGCTCGCCGCCGAAGATCTCCTTTTCGTGGCCGCCATCGGCCACGAGCAGCGCGCCCCAGCCGCCGGTGCCCGGATTTCCCTTGCAGGCGCCGTCGGTAAAAATCTCAACTTTGGTCATGCTGCGCTTCTTCCCTATATGTCTTACTTGTGATGTTCGTTGCGGTTCGTGGCCGGCACCGCCTGCGGCGCCTTGCCGGGCTTCTTGTTCCAGGCCGGGCCGATGATGTGCATGCCCTTCACGCGCTTGATCGCATGGACGATGTACACGGCCCCGAGATATGGCCACCAGCGCCGCCCCGCGCCTTCGACGAAGGCGAAGCGGTTGAGCCATTGCGCGGTCCGGAACGGCGGCGCGTAGCAGCCGAAATGGCTGCGCGTAACGCCGAGATTCAACAATTTTAACCAGTCTTTCAGGCGGGGCATAGAGATGAACTCCCCCGCCGCCGGCAGGTAGTCGCTGCTCGTGATGCGGCCCATCCCCTGGCGCACGCCCCACAGGCTGGCCGGATTGAAGCCGCAGATGATCACCTGCCCTTCCGGGATCAGCACGCGTTCGACTTCGCGCAGCACCTGGTGCGGCTCGGCCGCGAATTCCAGCACGTGCGGGAGCACGACGAGGTCCAGGCTTTGCGATGCGAACGGCAGGTCGGCGAAGTCCAGCGCCACCGCGATCTGCTTGCCGGTCGCGGCATAGACCAGTTCGTCGGCCGTCGACGTGCGCGTGGCGGCCTGCCATTTGTTGGGCATGCGGTTGGCGGCCAGCGCATCGATCTGCGGCACGCCGATCTGGACCGCGTTGAAGCCGAAAATATCGACCGTCAGCTCGTCCAGGCACGCCTGTTCCCAGGCGCGCACGTACGCGCCCGCCGGCGATTGCAGCCAGCGGTCGAGCGCTATAATGGATTTTTCGGATGCCGCGCTGTCCATGCCCAACCTTTATCGATACCCATATGACTCCTGTGCCCACTGAACTGGCTGTCTTGACCGTGCCAGCGTTCAAGGATAACTATCTTTGGATCATCCATGACGGCGTGCATGCGGCAGTGGTCGACCCCGGCGACGCCGAACCGATCCTCGCGGCCCTGCAGACGAATGGCCTGACCCTGACCGCCATTCTACTCACCCATCACCATGCTGACCACATCGGCGGCGTGACGCGCCTGCTCGAACACAGCAACGTACCCGTCTTCGGTCCGCGCAACGACGGCATCGCCGTCGTCAACCAGCCGGTGAGCGAAGGCGACAAGGTCAAGGTGCCGGGGCTCGCACTCGAACTCGCGGTACTGGACGTGCCCGGCCACACAAAGGGCCACATCGCCTACGTGCGCGAGGACGCCGGCGCGCACTGGCTGTTCTGCGGCGACACCTTGTTCGGCGGCGGCTGCGGCCGCCTGTTCGAAGGGACACCGGCGCAGATGATGGCGTCGCTCGCGAAGCTGGCCGCCCTCCCCGACGATACGCTGGTCTACTGCGCCCACGAATATACGCTGTCCAACCTGCGCTTTGCGGAGGCACTGGAACCGGGCAACCGTGCGCTGCAACTGCGCATCGCCAACGACAGCCAGCTGCGCGGCACGCACCTGCCCACGATTCCGTCGACGATCGCCATCGAAAAGGCGACGAATCCCTTCCTGCGCACGCGCGAGCCCACCATCATCGGCAGCCTGACGGCGGCCGGACGCCTCGCACCCGGTGCGGATCCGGTGACGGTGTTCGCGGCGCTGCGCGAGTGGAAGAACGTGTTTTGAGCGTGCGATGACGCCGGCGCTGCTGCGCGCGGCGAGAGACGACGCAACCGCCGGTCGACGGCGGTTGCGCGAGGGAGAGGCTTAGATTTCTTCGTACAGCGGCAGGGTCAGGAACTCGGCGAATTCTTCCGAGGTCGACATCTGTTCGAAGATCTGCGCGGCGCGGTCATAGGTCGGGCTGTCGCCGTTCGGCGCGGCTGCCTTCGCGTTGGCCAGCTCCTCCGGGATCATCGCGCGGACCATCTCGGCCGTGACCTTGCGGCCGTCTTCCAGCACGCCCTTCGGCGAGCGGATCCACTGCCACACCTGCGAACGGCTGATCTCGGCGGTGGCGGCGTCTTCCATCAGGTTGTGGATCGGCACGCAGCCATTACCGGCCAGCCAGGCGCCCAGGTAGTGGATGCCCACGTTGATGTTGTAGCGCAGGCCCGCTTCCGTGATCGGGGTCTCCGGACGGAAGTCCAGCAGGTCCTTGGCCGTCACTTCGACATCCGGACGCTGCTTGTCGATCTGGTTCGGGCGGTCGCCCAGCACCTTCTTGAACTCGGTCATGGCCAGGTCGACGAGGCCCGGGTGAGCGACCCAGCCGCCGTCGTAGCCGTCGGTGGCGTCGCGCGCCTTGTCGTTGCGCACGCCGGCCATCGCGGTCTCGTTCTTTTCCGGATCGTTCTTGATCGGGATCAGCGCCGACATGCCGCCGATCGCCGGTGCGTTACGCTTATGGCAGGTCTTCAGCAGCAGCAGTGCGTAGGCGCGCATGAACGGTGCCGTCATCGTGACCTTCGGACGGTCGGCCAGGCAGAAGTCCTTGTCCAGCTTGAACTTCTTGATGCACGAGAAGATGTAATCCCAACGGCCCGCGTTCAGGCCGGCGCTATGCTCGCGCAGTTCGTACAGGATCTCGTCCATCTCGAAGGCGGCGACGATTGTCTCGATCAGTACGGTCGCCTTGATGGTGCCCTGCGGCAGGCCCAGCTCGTTCTGGGTCATGACGAAGATGTCGTTCCACAGGCGGGCTTCCAGGTGCGATTCCATCTTCGGCAGATAGAAGTACGGACCCGCGCCGCGGGCCAGCTGTTCCTTCGCGTTGTGGAACATGAACAGGGCGAAGTCGAAGATGCCGCCCGAGATGCGCTTGCCGTCGACGAGGACGTGCTTTTCGTCCAGGTGCCAGCCGCGCGGACGGACGACCAGCGTCGCGACCTTGTCGTTCAGCTTGTACTGCTTGCCGTTCTGTTCCAGCGAGATCGTCTTGCGCACGGCGTCGCGCATATTGATCTGGCCGGTGATCTGGTTGTCCCAGTTCGGGGTGTTCGAATCCTCGAAGTCGGTCATGTAGCTGTCCGCGCCGGAGTTCAGCGCATTGATGACCATCTTGCGCTCGACCGGACCCGTGATTTCCACGCGGCGGCATTCCAGCGCCTTTGGGATCGGGGCGATCTTCCAGTCGCCGTTACGGATGTGGGCCGTCTCGGGCAGGAAGTCCGGACGCTCGCCGGCGTCCAGGCGTTTCGCGCGTTCGACGCGCGCGGCCAGCAGCTGCTGGCGGCGCGGCTCGAATTCGCGGCTCAGTTTCGCTACCAGCGCGAGCGCTTCCGGCGTCAGGATCTGTTCGTAGCCGGGCTTGATCTCGGCCCGGATTTCCATTCCGGCTGGGGTGGCGATGGTCATTGCGTTCTCCTGTTCTAGTATGAAATACGGTTCGTGCCAGGTTTCTTGGCACAAGCCAGCTTGGCGTTTGATATTGCTTCCAGTATATTCACTATTACTCGCCTAAACGAGACAAAAAATATATTCATTTATGCTTTTTTGTCACAGATGACGAACAGAATCGAGGCTTTCCTTTGGACCATTTCCGTCAGATATCTACCTTTGTCGAAGTCATTGCCCGCGGCAGCCTGTCCGCGGCCGCGCGCGCGGAAGGCATCGCGCCGGCCATGATCGGGCGGCGCCTGGACGCGCTCGAGGCGCGCCTGGGCGTGAAGCTCCTACAGCGTACCACGCGCAAGCTGGCGTTGACGGACGAAGGGGCGGCGTTCCTTGAGGATTGCCAGCGGATCCTTGCAGAACTGGAAGAAGCGGAAGCGGCCGTGTCGGAACGGAGCGCGCGCGCCACGGGCCACCTCGTCGTGTCCGCGCCGGCCGGCTTCGGGCGCCAGCACGTGGCGCCGCTCGTCCCCTCCTTCCTGGCCGAGCACCGCGAAGTGAGCGTGAACCTGAACCTGTCCGACCGCGTCGTCGACGTCATTGGCGAAGGAGTCGACATCGCGATCCGCATCGCGAGCCTGACGGACTCGAACCTCGTCGGGGTGAAGCTCGCAGACAACCACCGCGTCGTCGTGGCGACCCCGGGTTATTTAAAACGCTACGGGACGCCGCAAACGCTCGACGACCTCGCGAAGCACAACTGCCTGGCCATCAGCAGCCAGGGCAGCCAGCGAGGCTGGACGTTCCGCGACCACGGCAAGATCGTCACGATGAAAGTGAGCGGCAATATGGTCTGCAACGACGGCGCCGTGCTGCACGACTGGGCGATGGCCGGGCGTGGCCTGGCCTGGCGTTCGATGTGGGAAGTGAGTTCGGAAATCGAAGCGGGCCTGCTGGTGCCCGTGCTGGAACAGTACGCCGCGCCGGGGAACGATATCTATGCCGTATTTGCCCAACGGCGTCACCTGCCGCTGCGGATCCGCGTATTCGTCGATTTCCTGCGCCACGCGTATTCCCAGCCGGATTACTGGCGCAAACCGGGATGACCCGGTTTGAAACAGCATGAAACGGCTGAGCAAAAAAAAATCCTCGGAAATTCCGAGGATTTTTTGTCAGACACTCAGCGGCATTACAGCGGCTGGATGTTCGATGCTTGTTTGCCTTTCGGACCAGAGGTCACGTCGAAAGAAACGCGCTGGTTCTCTTGCAGCGACTTGAAGCCTTGGGTTTGGATCGCCGAGAAGTGCGCGAACAGGTCTTCGCCGCCTTCGTCCGGGGTGATGAACCCGAAGCCTTTGGAGTCATTGAACCATTTTACGATGCCAGTTGCCATTACAATTTCCTATTTCAGTTGAAGTGGACCGAAGTCCGTTTACGATCGTTTGAAGAAGCAAGAAACAAATGACAGACTAACTGCACTGCTACCGCGAATCCAACGATCCCTAATTATACCGAATAAACCCACATGTACACGGTTTTCGCAAAATAAAACCGGGACCCGTAACAATTCCTGAAACCAACCTTTTTACGGATCCCATTTGCGTCGGCAGTACGCAAAATATAGGGCATGGAAGCGGATAAAGTTTGTCCTAAATCAAACGATTCCGGGACAGGTGCTTTGTTGTGGCGCTATACGGCAGACTCGTCGTTAGGGTAAGCAGCCTTCGGGTCGACGCTGCCCCACGCAATGAACACATCCAGTTCCGACAGCCACGCCTCCCACTCTTCCGGGGCGACGGCGTCGAACGTCGTCAGCACGCGCAGGCGCTGTTCCAGCATGCGCGCCTGCTGCCCGAGGATGCGGAATCCGAATGTGGCCGACGAGCCCGCCAACGTGTGCAGCACGGCATGCATCTGTTCGATGATCGCCGCGGGCGGCCGTATCGGATCGAAGGCGTTGCGCGCGGCCGACAGCCGCCCGAGCGTCTGCGGCAGGCTCGCCGCGAATTTATCGTTCAGCTCCGCGAGGCGCGCGAAGAATTCGGCATCCGCGGTCGCGCTCATTTCGTACCAAAAATACGGTCGCCCGCATCGCCGAGGCCCGGCACGATGTAGGCGTGATCGTTGAGGTTGGTATCGAGCGAGGCCACGTACAGCTTCACGTCCGGATGGGCCTTGTGGAACACCTCCACGCCTTCCGGTGCCGCGACGAGCGCGAGGAAGATGATCTGGTCGTCCGTCACGCCGCGCTTCTTCAGCACGTCGACGGCATAGACGGCCGAATTGCCCGTCGCCACCATCGGATCGCACAGGATGAACGTGCGCTCGGTCGTGTCCGGCAGGCGCACGAGGTATTCGACGGGCAGGTGCGTGTCCGGGTCGCGGAACACGCCGATGTGGCCGACGCGTGCCGACGGCACCAGTTCCAGCAGGCCGTCGCTCATGCCGACGCCCGCGCGCAGGATCGGCACGATTGCCAGTTTCTTGCCGGCGATGACGGGCGCGTCGATGGTCATCAGCGGCGTGTCGATTTCGCGCGTCGTCAGCGGCAGGTCGCGCGTGATCTCGTAACCCATCAGGAGCGTGATTTCCCTGAGCAATTCGCGGAACGTGCGCGTGGACGTGCCGCGGTCGCGCATGTGCGACAGCTTATGCTGGATCAGGGGATGGTTCAGGATGAACAGGTTCGGGAAGCGCGGGTCTTGTTTCATTATTGAATTCGATACGGTGGCCGACACTTGTGGCAGCGGCGTGGTTATTCGTGAATGGCGAGCATTATCCCAGTTTGTTCCGTCCTTTGTCGAAGTTTTATCGATTCACTCCACGAGCGCGCGGGCGAGGATCGCGCCGCAGTCGACCCCGTCCGGCAACCGGCCGAACGCGCCGCCCACGTCCACGGCGACGCGCGACGCCACGAACGCCTCGGCCACGAACGCCGGCGCATGACGCAGCAGCAGGCCCGCCTGCACGGCCACGACCAGGTGTTCCGCGAGCCGGCGCGCGCCGAATTCGTCGGCCGCGAGCGTGGACAAGCCGTCCAGCAGGCGCGCGCAATACGCGTCGAAGCGGGCATCGCGGCCGGACGCGAGCGCCAGTTCCGCCGCCAGCGCGTCCCGGGTCTCCGGGCCCCTGGAAAAGGCGCGCAGCACGTCCAGGCACATCACGTTGCCGGAACCCTCCCAGATCGAGTTGACAGGGAATTCACGGTACAGGCGCGCCAGGGGGCCGTCCTCGACATAACCGTTGCCGCCCATGACTTCCATCGCTTCGGCGCCGAACGCGGGCCCGCGCTTGCACAGCCAGTATTTGCCTGCCGGCGTGAGAATCCGCCCCAGCAGCGCCTCGCGCGGGTCGGCGGCGCCCTCCGGCCCCGGGTCGAAGCAGCGCGCCAGCCGCAGCGCGAACGCGGTCGCGGCCTCGGATTCGAGCGCCAGGTCGGCCAGTACGTTCTGCATCAGGGGCTGCTCGGCGAGGCGCCGGCCGAACGCGCTGCGCGCGCGCGCATGGTGCAGTGCGTGGCACAGCGCGGCACGCATGATGCCGGCCGAACCCAGCACGCAATCGAGGCGCGTGTGGCTGCCCATTTCGAGGATGGTCGGAATCCCTCTACCTTCCTTGCCGATCATCCAGCCGACGGCGTCGCAGAATTCCACCTCGGAGGACGCGTTCGATTTATTGCCCACCTTGTTCTTGAGGCGCTGCACGCGGATGGCGTTGCGTGTACCGTCGGGCAGGAAACGGGGCACGAAGAAGCAGGAGAGTCCCGCGCTGCCGCCCTCGTCCGTCTGTGCCAGCACGAGGTGGGCATCCGATTGCGGGGCCGAGAAGAACCACTTGTGGCCGACGAGGCTCCAGGCCTCGCGCCAGTCGGGGCCGAAGCGGCTCTCCGCCACGGACGCGCTCATGCGCGTCGCCCGCGTCGTGTTGGCGCGCACGTCGGTGCCGCCCTGTTTTTCCGTCATGCCCATGCCGATCAGGGCGCCCCGCTTCTGCCCGATGGGGAGCGAGCGCGGATCGTAGGTGCGCGCAAGAATCTTCGGCAGCCAGTGCGCCGCGATGCCCGGATGCTGGCGCAGTGCCGGGACCGATGCGTACGTCATCGTCACGGGACATTGGGAGCCGTTCTCGACCTGGCCGAACAGCAGGTAGGCGGCCGCACGCGCGACCTGGGCGCCGGGCCGTGGCGCTTCCCACGGCAGCGAATGGGCGCCGTTTTCGATCAGGAGACGCATCAGCTCGTGCCATGCGGGGTGGAACTCGAGTTCGTCCACGCGATGCCCGCCGCGGTCGAAGTTGACGAGGCGCGGCGGGAACTCGTTGGCCAGCCGGCCCAGGTCCAGCACGGCGGCGGCGCCCAACGTCTGCCCCAGCCGTTCCAGATCCCCCTCCGCCCAGCCGGCGCCTTCGCGCGCGAGGCCTTCGCGCAGGGCCGGGTCGCAGGCGAACAGATTGACGTCACCGAAGGGCGGCGCCTGGTTGAAAACCTCGTGGGTATCGAATCGATTCATTGCGTCCCTCCGGCATGGCCGAGTTGTTGCATCTGAGCATCATATAAACGGCGCAAAAGTTTCTACTTTGCACTATATCGGCGACAATAACCCTTCAAGCCAATGATCCAGGTTATCGGTTAGGCAACAAGGCTAGCGTAAAGCCATGTGCCGGGCAAGCGCGACCCGTCCCGGTGTCGGAACTGCGGCGTATCAAGCAGCGGCGGAAAGTGGCCGGGCATTGTGCTTTTTAGTGCCCGATGGAATCTTTCGGTGATACATTGCTTGTTGTTTTGGTACACTCCAGCATTAAAGGCAGCTCCTGCCAAGATTTGAAAGCAGATATTTCGACAATGCGCGCCAGTTCACCCGCAGTACCGAACGATCCGCGCCATGCGGCCCCGGCGGCGAGCCCGGACGGCTACATGGAGGCGGTGGGCGACGTCGCGTTCCGCCTCGACCCATCCGGCCTGATCCGCCATGCAAGCCAGCGTACCCAGCGCATGTTCGGCACCCCTGCGCTGGCCGGCACCGTGTTGACGACCCTCGCGGTCGACATCGACCAGGCGGCCCTGCGCAACGCCCTCGTCGATGCAGGCACGGCCAGCGACCCCGTGCTCGTCGAAGTGCGGTTGCGCTGCGCCGGCAAGGACGTCTGGTTCGAGCTGCGCATCGGCCTGCTCCCGGGCAGCCTAGAATTGCTGGCCGTCGGCCGCGACATGTCGGCCCAGCGCGCGACCGAACAACGCCTGCGCCACATGGCCACGCACGACGCGCTGACGGAACTCCCGAACCGCCTGCTGTTGTCCGACCGCATCCGCATGGTGATCGCCAGCGCGCGCCGTTCGGGCCAGGGCTTTTGCGTCGCGACGATCGGCCTGGACGGCTTCAAGAAGGTCAACGACGGTCTCGGCCACCCGGTCGGCGACGCCGTGCTGCGCCAGGCCGCAAGCCGCCTGCGCAAGACGCTGCGCGACAGCGACACGCTGGCCCGCGTCGGCGGCGACGAGTTCGTCGCCGTGCTGCCGGGCACGTTCACGCCGGACCAGATCAAGCTCGTGAGCGGGCGCCTGCTCGCCGCGCTGCAATCGCCGTTCGAGGTCGACGGCCATACGGTGTACCTGGGCGCGTCCGTCGGCGTATCGATCTACCCCGACCACGCGGAGGACGAGATCCGCCTGATCGCCCTCGCCGACGCCGCGATGGGCCGCGCCAAGGAAACGGGCAAGGGCCGCGCCGTCGTCTACAGCGTGCGCGACAACGGTTTGCCGCAGCACGACATCTCGCTCGAGGCGGCGATGTTCCAGGCCGTGCGCGAAGGCGAGTTCCTGCTGTATTACCAGCCGATCGTGTCGAGCCGGACGCGCCAGATCGAAGGCTTCGAGACGCTGATGCGCTGGAAGCATCCGACGCTCGGCATGGTGCCCCCGGTGCGCTTCATCCCCATCGCCGAAACCAATGGCCTCATCAACCTGCTCGGCGCCTGGGCGCTGAAGGCGGCGCTCGTGCAGCTGCGCCAGTTCGAGGAAGTGGCCAAGCGCGACCTGTACATCTCGGTCAACATCAGCCCGCGCCAGTTCCGCAATGACCGCTTCCTCAGCGTGCTGGACGACGCCCTCGGCTTTTCCGGCACGCCCGGCGACAAGCTCGTGCTCGAAATCACGGAAGGCACGCTGATGGTCGACCCGGCGCATGCCGAGGCGATCCTGACCAAGATGGCCGAACGCAATGCCCGCATCGCGATCGACGACTTCGGTACCGGCTATTCGAGCCTCGCCTACCTGAAGCGCTTCCCGATCTCGGTGCTGAAGATCGACCGCGCCTTCATCAAGGACTTGCCCGCCTCGACCAAGGACGCGGCGATCTGCAACGCCGTGCTCGACCTGGCCAAGCACCTCGACCTGTCGGTCGTGGCCGAAGGCGTCGAGACCGAAGAACAACTGACCTACGTCGAGTCGCGCGGATGCGACTACGTACAAGGCTACCTGACCGGGAAGCCGATGCCGGCCCACGTGGCCATGGCCGCGCTCAAGGAAAACCTGTACACGGAACTGCTGCCGGACGAATTACGGGCGGGCCTCACATGAACCAGACTGCTACCATCGAACGATCGCCGAAAGCCGACGCCACCCTCGCCCTGCTGTGGGAGCGGATCCGGCGGCGCGGCGACATGCCCGGCTTCACGAAGGCCATCAACGCCATCCTCGCCTCCATGCGCGGCGAGGACGAGCGCGACTTTTCCATGACCCAGACGGTGCTGTCCGACCCAGTGCTCACCCAGAAGGTGCTGCGGCTGGCGAACAGCGGCATGTACTCGGCGTTCGGCCAGCGCATCAACACGGTCTCCAAGGCCATCCTCGTGCTGGGCACCGAGGCCATCGGCCACCTGGCCCTGGGCCTGAAACTGATCGAGGAACTGTCCAAGTCGACACCGGATTCGCTGCAGGCCCACATCGAGATGGAAAAAGCCGTGCTGGCCGGGATGGTGGCGCACCAGGTCGCAAGCGAAGCGGCCACGCGCGACCCGGAAGAAGCCGTCGTGTGCTCGATCCTCCATTCGTTGGGCCGCATGATGGTCACGTTCTACCTGCCCGAGCACTGGACCTTGATGCAGCAGGCGGCCGGGGACGGCCCCATCGACCCCATCGCCATCGCCCAGCTCGGCCTGTCGCTGGAACAGATCGGCCGCGCCACCGCCGAACACTGGGGCCTGCCCCGCAACCTGATCGCCGGCATGCGCCGCGTGGAACCAGGCGAGCGCGGCGCCGACTTCGGCCACGACGACTGGCTCGCCGCCCTCGGCACCATGTCGTCCCAGTGCGCCGACAGCCTGTGGCACGGCGACGAAGCGGGGGCGGAACAGGTCAAGGTGCTGGCGGCCGGCTTCGCGCCGCTGATCGGCATCGAGCCGGACAACATCGTGGGCGCCATCGAAAAGGCCAAGGTCGAAGCGGCCGCGGACCTGTCGATCGCGCCGCTCGCGAACCCGCCCGAGAAGCGCGCCCGCGCCGCGGCCGTCACGCGCATGCGCGAGGCCGGCAACAAGATCCTGCTGAGCGGCGTGGCCGACATGCGCGACGCGGCCGCCCAGGCCACGCCCGGGCAGATGGTGTCGATGGCGATCGAGACCGCGTACCACGGCCTGTCGTTCACGCGCGCGTTCGGCTTCCTGCGCAACCGCCGCGACGGCCGCTACACGGCGAAGATCGGCCTCGGCGACAACGCCAAAACGATCGTGCCGAAGCTCGGCTTCGACGACGCGTACGAACCGAACGTGTTCTTCGCCTCGCTCGGCAGCGACCGCGTGATCTTCATCGAGAACGCGCGCGACCCGAAATTCTCGAGCAAGCTCCCGGGCTGGTGGAAAGGCACGCTGTCGGAAGCGCGCTGCTTCGTGATCATCCCGCTGTGCACGCGCGGCGAGCCGGTCGGCTTCATCTACGGCGACTGGGACGACCGCTTCCCGTCCGTCTACCTGAGCCAGACGGAGTTCTCGCTGCTGAACGAATTGCGCGCACTCGTCGTGAAGAGCGTCGAGCGGCGCCAGCCGGTGGAAGCGGTGGCGAGCCGGGCCTGAACCGGTCCACCAACGAAAAAGGCGCCGCATGCACGGCGCCTTTTCTTTTGACGGCAGCGCGGTTCAGCGCAGGCGCGGCGTATCCACGTGCACGTCGCCGCACTGGGCGCGATGCATCAGGGCGTGATCGATCAGCACCAGCGCCAGCATCGCTTCCGCGATCGGCGTCGCGCGGATGCCCACGCACGGGTCGTGGCGGCCGAACGTCTCGACCGTGACCGGATTGCCCTGCTTGTCGATCGAGCGGCGCGGCGTGCGGATCGACGACGTCGGCTTGATGGCGATCGACACCGTGATATCCTGGCCCGTCGAGATCCCGCCCAGCACCCCGCCCGCGTTGTTGCCGACGAAGCCTTGCGGCGTCAGTTCGTCGCCGTGTTCCGAGCCCTTCTGCGCAACCGAGTGGAAACCGGCACCGATCTCCACGCCTTTCACGGCATTGATGCCCATCATGGCGTAGGCGATGTCGGCGTCGAGCTTGTCGTAGATCGGCTGGCCGAGACCCACCGGGACATTCTTCGCCACCACGTCGATGCGGGCGCCGATGGAGTCGCCGGCGCGGCGCAGTTCGTCCATCGCCGTTTCCATGCGCGCGATGAGGTCGGCGTCGGACGTCGCGGCGAAGAACGGGTTGGCGTGCACATGCTTGAAATCCTCGAACGGCACAGGGATGTCGCCCAGCTGGCTCATGCACCCCATGAACTCGGTGCCATACTTTTCGCGCAGCCACTTCTTCGCGATGGCGCCGGCGCCGACCACGGGCGCCGTCAGGCGCGCCGACGAGCGGCCGCCGCCGCGCGGGTCACGCACGCCGTACTTGTGCCAGTAGGTGTAGTCCGCATGGCCGGGGCGGAACATCTCGACGATGTTGCCGTAGTCCTTGCTGCGCTGGTCCGTGTTCTCGATCAGCAGCGCGATCGGCGTGCCCGTCGTCACGCCTTCGTAGACGCCGGACAGGATTTTCACCTGGTCGGCTTCCTGCCGCTGCGTCACGTGGCGCGACGTGCCCGGCTTGCGACGGTCCAGCTCGGGCTGGATGTCGGCTTCGGACAACGTCAGTCCCGGCGGACAGCCATCGATCACGCAGCCGATTGCGGGACCGTGCGATTCGCCGAAAGTGGTTACGGAAAACAGCTTGCCAAATGTGTTGCCGGACATGGAATCTCGTTGGGTTGTGCGAATGGAATGGAAGATTTTACCAGCATGAACAAGTGGCAGGTGAAATGCCTCGTTGCATCAATAAAAATGTTTCCGTGTGGAATTTTCTTGCCTGAATTGATACTATTCCAGATATACTGGTACGCAACCATCGAGCTTAACCTGGAGACGCAGCAATGCCCGTATCGAACACGCCCTCGGGCCCCGCACAGGACGACGACCTGGTGTTCGCAGACGAGACGCCGGCAGACGCGCCTGCCAAGGACGGCGACGCGTGGCGCGTGCTGATCGTCGACGACGATGCCGACGTTCACTCGACGACGACGTTTGCGCTCGGTACGCTGGAGATGCACGGGCGGCCGCTGGAATTCCTGCATGCGTACTCCGCCGCCGAGGCGATGGACGTGCTGGCCCGCGAGCGCGACATCGCCGTCATCCTGCTCGACGTCGTGATGGAACAGGCCGACGCCGGCCTGCACCTCGTCCGCCACGTGCGCGACACGCTCGGTCGCCACGACGTGCGCATCATCCTGCGCACGGGCCAGCCCGGTTATGCGCCCGAGATGGACGCGATCCGCGGCTACGACATCAACGATTACCGCACCAAGTCCGAGCTCACCCGCACGAAGCTCTACACGAGCGTGGCGGCGGCGATCCGCGCCTACGAACAGATCCATGCGCTGGAAGACAGCCGCACGGGCCTGGCCGAGGTCGTGCGCGCGAACATGGAATTGATGGCCCTCCATTCGGTCGGCGAAATGACGCTCGGCATCCTGCGCGAAGTGGCCGCCCTCGCCGGCCAGCCGGCGGATGGCCTGCTGTGCGCCTGTCCGCCGGGCGTCGACGCCGTCGGCTGGCAGGTGCTGGCCAGTTGCGGGCCCAGTGCAGATCTCGCGCACGAAGGCCTGCTCGCGGCGGACGCCCGGGGCCCGGCCGTCGCCATCGCCCGTGTGCTGACGGAGCGGCGCAACCTGTACGAACCCGACCATCTCGCCCTGTATTTCAGCGGCAAGGCGCACCGCCACTTCGCCGCCTGGCTGAAGCTGACGCGTCCGCTGGATGCGTTGCGCCGGGGCCTCATCGACGTCTTCACGAGCAGCATCGCCGTCGGCCTGGATAATGTCGCGCTGATGACCGCCCTGCACCGCGCCGCGTTCTACGACGGGCTCACGAGCCTGCCCAACCGGACGCGTCTCGTCGAACTCGTCGACGACAGCCTGCAGGGGCGTGCCGATGCCACGTTGTGCCTCGTCGACATCGACCAGTTCGCCGAGACAAACGACGCCCTCGGCCACCAGTTCGGCGACGCCCTGCTCGTCGCGGTGGCCCAGCGCCTGCGCGCGCGCCTGGATGCCAGCGTCGCGCTGGCGCGCATCGGCGGCGACACCTTCTGCCTGCTGGGCGAGGCCGGCCTGATCGATCCGGCCGCCGTGCAGGACCTGTTCGCGGACCCGTTCTCGATCGAAGGCCAGGACGTGCAGGTGTCCGCCACGCTGGGCCTCGTGCGCCTGCTGGAACACGACGGCACCGCGGCCGATGCGCTGAAGGATGCCGACATCGCGCTGAAGCGGGCGAAGAGCCAGCGGCGCGGCGGCCACTTCTATTTTTCGCGCGGCATGGGCGTGGAGATCCGCGAACGCGTGCGCCTGATGCACGCGCTGCGCGGCGGCTTTGCGCGCGGCGAACTGTTCCTCGCTTACCAACCCCAGGTCGAACTGGCCGCGCGCCGCGCATTCGGCGCCGAGGCGCTGCTGCGCTGGCGCACGGAAGACGGCCGCTTCGTCCCGCCCGACCGTTTCATTCCGATCGCGGAATACTCGGGCCTGATCATCGACATCGGCGCATGGGTGCTGCGCGAAGCCTGCGCGGAACTCGTGCGCGTGCGCGCGGCGGGCCACCTCGACTTCACGATGTCGATCAACGTGTCGCAGGTCCAGTTCCGCCACCCGCATTTCATCGACATGCTGCGCGACGCGCTGGCAGACACGGGCGCCCCGCCCGAACGCGTCGAGCTGGAGATCACGGAATCGATGGCGATGGAAGAGCCCGACCTGCTGATCGAGCGTCTCGCCGAGATCAAGCGCACTGGCGTGTCGATCGCCATCGACGATTTCGGCACGGGTTTCTCGTCGCTCTCCTACCTGCAGCGCCTGTGCGTGGACCGGCTCAAGATCGACCGCGCGTTCGTGACCGAGATCACGGACGCGGCACGGGGCAGCAGCATCGCGGAGATGGTCATCGAGCTGGGCCGCAACCTGGGCCTGTCGATCATCGCCGAGGGCGTCGAAGACGAAGTCCAGGCCCAGATCCTGCAAGCACTCGGCTGCCCGCTCGCGCAGGGCTACCTGTTCGCGCGGCCGCTCGCGCCCGAGGCACTCATCGAGTGGCTGGGCAGCGACGCGCTCACGCGCGCCGCGTAGTCACGACCAGGAATCAGTCTTCCGCCATCTGCTCGGCAGGCCAGTCGCGAATATAGGCCTTGAGCATGCGGTTCTCGAAACTCTGCGCCTCGAGCACGGCCTTCGCGACGTCGTAGAACGAGATCACGCCCAGCAAAGTGCGTGCGTTCATGACGGGCAGGTAGCGCGCGTGCTTTTCCAGCATGATGCGGCGCACTTCGTTGACTTCGGTGTCCGGGGTGACGGTGATCGGGCTGTCGTCCATGTGCTTGCGCACGGTGCCCGCGGACTCGAGGGAGCCGCCATGCGCATGCAAGGCCTTGATGACCTCGCGGAAGGTCAGCATGCCGACCAGGTCGCCGTACTCCATCACGACGAGCGAACCGATGTCGCGCTCGGCCATCGTGGCGGCGGCGTTGGCCAGGTCGGTGTCCGGCGACACCGTGTAGAGGATGTCACCCTTGACCTGCAGGATTTCCGATACCTTCATTTGGACCCCCTTTATTGGAGATGCGTGCTGCGTTGTGTATTTCATAAATTTGACTCTAGCCTAAGCTCCCCGAAAAATCCACCTTTTTGCCTTGCAACCGTGCACTCTGCACCAAGATGATGATTAAATGTAACGGTTAGCGCTATCGGATGCTAGCATGCGCCGTCTTTGTTTTCAGGATGAGCCCCATGAGCGGTCCCAGATACCCCGGCTTCACCACGCTGGCGCTGCACGTCGCCGCCGGCGCCCCGATTTCCGACCCGGCAGTCCCCACGCTTGAAGAGCGCGCCGCCGCCCTCGAAGGCGGCGTCGCGGGCATCGCGACGGCCAGCGGCCAGGCTGCGCTGCATCTCGCACTCGCCACGCTGGCGGGCAGCGGCCACCACGTCGTCGCGGCGGACAATCTCCGTGACGACGCCCGCGCCCTCCTCGCGCACGGTGTGCGCCGCTTCGGCGTGACGGCCACCTTCGCCAGCGCGAGCGATCCCGACGCCTGGCGCGCCGCCATCCGGCCCGAGACACGGGTGCTGGTCGGCGCGGCCATCGGGCAGGACGGCGCCGTCCTCGACCTCCCGCGCGTAGCCGCCGTCGCGCACGAACACGACCTGCCGCTCCTCATCGACGCGACGCTCGCCACGCCGTGGCTGCTGTCCGCATTCGACCACGGGGCCGACCTCGTCGTCCACGACGCCGCCTTCCTCGCGGGGCAAGCCGGTGCGGCGGGTGGCGTCCTCGTCGACGGCGGCACGTTCGACTGGTTCGCCGCCCATGCGCGCACGGGCCGCTTTGCGGACCTGTGCGAACCGAACCCGGCGTGCGACGGCAGGATATTCGCCGAGGAATCGACGGTCGGCGCCTTCGCCCTGTGCGCGCGCCACGTCGGCCTGCGCGCTTTCGGCACCGCGCCGGGTGCGCACGATGCGGCCGTGATCCTGCGGGGGCTGGAGACGCTGGGCATGCGCATGGACCGCCACGTGGCCGGCGCACGCAGGGTCGCGGCAACGCTCGCCGGTCACCCGGCCATTGTGCGCGTCGCGTATCCGGACCACGAGCTGATGCCCCGCGGCTGCGGCGCCGTCGTCCCGTTCACCTTGCAGGCCGGCCCGGCCGCAGCAAGCCGCTTCCTCGACGCGCTGAAGCTCTTCGGGCGCGCGGATGCCCTCGGCGGCCCCTGCTCGTTCGCCACGGACGCCGGCGCGGGCACGGTACGCCTGTACGTCGGCCTGGAAGACCCGGACGACCTGCTCGACGACATCGCCCGCGCCCTGAAGCTGGCGCAGAAAGGAGCCTGACATGCTGCTCGACGTGAACGGCAAGACCGCCTGGGCGTACACCGCCGGCAGCGCGCCCGGCGACCGCGCCGTCGTCTTCATCCACGGCGCCCAGAACGACCATTCCGTGTGGACGGCCCAGGCCCGCGCCCTCGCACGTGAGGGCCACCACGTGCTGGCCGTCGACCTGCCCGGCCATGGCCGCAGCGCCGGGCCCGCGCTCGCGAGCGTGGAAGAGATGGCCGCCTGGCTGCTGGACCTGCTCGATGCGGCCGGCATCGGCCAGGCCGTGCTGGCGGGCCACAGCATGGGATCGCTGATCGCCCTCGAGGCCGCGGCGCGGGCGCCCGCCCGCGTGCGCGCCCTCGCCCTCGTGGGCAGCACCTGGCCGATGAAGGTATCGGACGCGCTGCTGGAGACGGCGCGCACGGACGAGGCGACCGCCATCGACATGGTCAACCTGTGGTCGCACGGGGCCATTGCGCCGGCCGCGCCGGGCCAGCCCCAGGGCTTCTGGCTGGCCGGCGTGTCGCGCCGGCTGATGCAGCGACTGTCGCAACGGAACCCGGATCGGTTGTTCCACACGGACTTCGTCGCGTGCAATACGTACGCGAACGGGGGCACGGCCGCGCAGGCCATTGCCTGTCCGACCCTGTTCGTGCAGGGCCGGCGCGACGTCATGACGCCGCCCCGCTCCGCGCAGGCGCTCGTGGCCGCGATCCCGCATGCGCGTGTCGTCGCGCTCGATTGCGGGCACGCACTGATGACGGAACAGCCGGACGCGGTGAGCGCCGCGCTGGCGGACTTCGTGCGCGGCCTGGATTGATCTACACTGGACAGGGAGACAACAGGAGACCAGCATGGCCGCCGTCCGCTACGACAGCTTCGCCCAGTTCTATCCCTACTACCTGTCCCAGCACGAGAACCGCATGTGCCGGCGCGCGCATTTCCTCGGCACGTCGTCGGCCATCGCGGGCATCGCGCAATACATCGACAGCCTGAACCCGTGGTGGCTCGTCGTCGCCGTCGTGACGGGCTATGGCGGCGCCTGGGTCGGGCATTTCTTTTTCGAGAAGAACCGCCCGGCCACGTTCGGCCACCCGTGGTATTCGTTCCGTGCGGACTGGGTGATGTACTGGGAGATGCTGACCGGCAAGCTCAGCTGGTAACCTTTTCGAAATGCTCCGCAAGGGTCTCGTCCAGCCCCCGCTCGACGGACGCCTCGACCTGGCGTGCGAGGGCGGCCGTGTCCAGCGCCAGCGGCGATTGCTCGCCGTCCGCCGGCGGACCGGCCTCGCTCGTGACGCCGCCGAACACGAACAACCGGTAGACGTCCGCAAGCCTGATCAGGCGCGGGTCGACGAGCAGCACCCAGCAATCGGTCCCGGCCCGGGCTCCTTTGCCCCAGCGCAGCGGGACCTGCGACTCGACATGGACGCGGCCCACCCAGCCGGCCGCCACCATCCGTTCCAGCAGTTCCGTCATCTCGTCGTAGCCGATGCGCGTGCAGGCGCGGATCTGGGCGCTCGTCACCATCGCCGTCCCCGTCAGCCGCGCCCCGCCGTGCAGCACCTTCAGCACGGCCATCGCGTCGACGAACGCGCCGCCAGGCACGGGTTCGTACCACCAGCGCTCGTACTTGACGATGGGCAGCGCGGCCGTCAGCAGCGCGCCGACCAGCGTGATCATCCAGGATAAATACATCCAGACGAGGAACAGCGGCAGTGCCGCCAGCGCCCCGTAGATGATGGCGTAGGTCGGGAACTGCCGGATGAAGATGGCGAACACGCGCTTGGCCACTTCGAACGCGATGGCGGCGACGAGGCCGCCCCACATGGCGTCGCGCCAGTCGACGTCGCGGTTCGGCACCGTCATGTACAGCAGCACGTAGGCGCCCGTCGTCAGCGCGACCGAAATGACCGTGTAGAACACGGCGCCCAGGAACGGCACGAGGCTCATCAGCCCATTGGTGGCGGAAAACAGTTGCGACGTGAGCGTGAGCGACAGGCCGAACGCGAGCGGACCCAGCGTCACGAGCGCCCAGTACACGAGCACCCGCTGCACGAGGGGGCGCGGGCGCCGCACTTTCCAGATCTGGTTGAACGCCCGCTCGATCGTGCCGATCATCGCGACCGTGGTCAACACGAGGGCGATACCGCCGACGGCCGACAGCCCCGTCGCCTTGCTGGCGAACTGGGTCAGGTTCGACGTGATCGTGTTGGCGATCGCCTTCGGCATCAGCATCTGGACGAAATAATTGTCCAGGGCCGTGCGCAGCTTGCCGAACATCGGGAACGTCGTGAAGATGGCCAATACGATCGTCAGCAGCGGGACGATGGCGAGCGTGGTCGTGAACGTGAGGCTGCCCGCCACCTGCGGCAGCTTTTCCTCGGTGAGGCGGCGTCGCGCGAAGCGCACGAGGTCGCGCGCCTCGTTCCATGTCAGCCCGCGCACCCGGTCGACGCCCGTATTGATCATCTCGGTCGTGCTGCGGGAAAGATTGGTGACGGTCCTGGAAAGCATCGAAAAAGCGCCGGCGGCGAGCGTGTCATCTTGTAAAGCGCCCTATAATACCAACGATGAACCCAACCAATCAGATTATCCTCGTGTTGTATTACTCGCGTCATGGAAAGACGCGCCGGCTGGCCGAACTGATCGGCCAGGGCATCGACAGCGTGCCGGGCATGGAAGCCCGGCTGCGCACGGTTCCCGCGGTATCGACGGTGGCCGAAGCGACGGAACCCGACATCCCGCGCGCCGGCGCGCCGTACGTCGAGCTCGAGGACCTGGCGGAATGTGCCGGACTGGCGCTGGGTTCGCCTACGCGGTTCGGCAATATGGCGGCGCCCATGAAATATTTTCTCGACGGTACTTCCGCGCAGTGGCTGTCCGGCACCCTGGCCGGCAAGCCCGCCGCGGTCTTCACGTCGACGGGCAGCATGCACGGCGGCCAGGAATCGACCCTGCTGTCGATGATGATCCCGCTGCTGCACCACGGCATGATGGTGATGGGCCTGCCCTACACCGAGCCGGAATTGATGACCACCGCCAGCGGCGGCAGTCCCTACGGCGCGACCCACTGGTCGGGCGTGGACGGCAACCGCCCGGTGACCGAAGACGAGAAGCGGCTCGCGATCGCGCTCGGCCGGCGCCTCGCGATGGCGGCCAGAAAACTGCAGGGGACGGAATAAACGATGCAAACGCAAAGGGTGTTTCATACGGGCGCGGTGACGAGTCTCGTCATCCTGTTCGCCTGGCTGCTGGTGTGGGAGATCGTCGTCGCGCCGCTTCATCCGGGCGGCTCGCTGCTGGCCCTGAAGGCCCTGCCGCTGCTGCTGCCGCTGCGCGGTGTCCTCAAGCGCGACCTGTACACGCTGCAATGGTCGTCGATGGTGATCCTCATCTACCTCGTCGAAGGCATCGTGCGCGCCTGGAGCGACAAGACGGAAATCTCGCGCATGATGGCGCTGGGCGAAGCGCTGCTCGTCGTCTCGTACTTCCTGTTCGCCCTGCTGTACCTCCGCCCGTACAAGAAACAGGCACAGAAACTGGCCAAGGAATTGCTGGACAAGGTCAAAGTACCGCATGACTGACCGCTTCATCGAGCGCTGCGCTGCCATCGTCGGCGCGGCCAACGTCCTCGTCGACGAGCACGACACCGCCCCGTATCTCACCGACTGGCGCGGCCGCTTCACGGGCCGCGCCCGCGCCGTCGTCCGTCCCGCCAGCACGGCGGAAACGGCCGCCGTCGTGCGCCTGTGCGCGGAACTGCGCGTGCCGATCGTGCCGCAGGGCGGCCGCACGGGCCTCGTGCTGGGCAGCGTGCCGGATGCGGCGGGCGACGCCATCGTGCTGTCGCTGCGGCGCCTGAACCGCATCCGAACAATCGACACGTTCAACCGCACGATGACCGTGGAAGCGGGCTGCATCCTGCAGGACATCCAGCACGCGGCCTTTGACCACGGCATGCTGTTCCCGCTGTCGCTGGCGGCCGAAGGCAGCTGCACGATCGGCGGCAACCTCTCGACCAATGCGGGCGGCACGGGCGTACTGCGCTACGGGAATACCCGGGAACTGTGCCTGGGCCTGGAAGTCGTCACGGCGCAGGGCGAGGTATGGGATGCGCTGCGCGGCCTGCGCAAGGACAACACGGGCTACGACCTGCGCGACCTGTATGTGGGCGCGGAAGGCACGCTCGGCGTCATCACGGCGGCCGTGCTGAAGCTGTTCCCGCAGCCGAAAGCCGCGATCACGGCACTCGTCGCGCTGGCCACGCCGCGCGAAGCGTTGTCCCTGCTGAAGCTCGTCGAAGCGGAATGCGGCCCCACGCTGACGGGCTACGAACTGATGAGCGACGTGAGCCTGCGCCTCGTCGCCAGCCACTTCCCGGACCTGCCGAAGCCGTTCCCGGAACGCTATCCGCAATACGCGCTGCTGGAACTGTCGAGCCATGAATCCGAGGCGCACGGCGTCGCGCTGCTGGAGCGGGCCATCGAGCGGGCGCTGGAAGACGGGCTCGCGCAGGATGCCGTCGTCGCGACGTCGATCGCCCAGTCGCGCGCGCTGTGGGCCATCCGCGAGCACATCCCCCTCGCGCAGGCGGCGGCCGGCAAGAACATCAAGCACGACATCTCCGTGCCGATCTCGCGCATCGCCGACTTCATCGAGACGACGGATGCCCAGCTCGAGGCGGATTACCCCGGCGTGCAGGTCGTCTGCTTCGGCCACCTGGGCGACGGCAACCTGCACTACAACGTGGCGCCACCGGAAGGCGTCCGCCACGACGATTTCCTCGCCGAGCAGGAGCCCATCAACCGCATCGTGCACGACAGCGTGGCGGCGCACGGCGGCTCGATCTCGGCCGAGCACGGGATCGGCGCGCTCAAGCGCGACGAGCTCCCCCGCTACAAGTCCCCGGTCGAACTGCAGCTGATGCGTGCCGTCAAGGCCGCGCTCGACCCGCTGGGCATCATGAATCCCGGTAAAATCCTTTGACCCGGAGACGCCCATGATGCGCATGCTTCCGCTGCTCGCCGCCTGCCTGTTGACCAATGCCCTCGCCGACCCCGTCTACAAATGCACGCAGGACGGCAAGACGAGTTATGCCGACCGCCCCTGCGCCCAGGGCAGATCGGTCGAACTCCCGCCGCCGGCCGGGATCCGCCCGGAAGGCGCGGAATCCGTGGCGACACGCGACGCGCGCACGCTCCTCCAGCTGGAAAAGCTGCGCATCGCGCGCGAAAAGGAACAGGAACGCAGCGACAAGGCCGACGCCCGCCAGGCCCGCATCGCCGCCACGCACCGCAAGCAGTGCGCACGGCTGACATTGCGCCGGCGCTGGGCCGAGGAAGACGTGGCCCGCCTCACGGGCCGCGCGAAAGTGGCGGCGCAGCGCCGGGCGAAACGGGCGACGGAAGCGCTGGCGGTGGAATGTCCGGCTTGAGGCAGCTGTCGCTCTGGCTGCTGTTCGGCGAGTGGCGCGCGCACCCGATGCGCGCCGTGCTGGCCGTCGTCGCCATCGCGGTCGGCGTCGCGATGGGCTTTGCCATCCACCTCATCAACGCCGCCGCGTTCAACGAATTCAACGCGGCCGTGCAAAGCCTGTCGGGCCAGGCC
Organism: Massilia sp. PDC64; assembly: GCF_900101265.1. Classification (GTDB taxonomy): domain Bacteria; phylum Pseudomonadota; class Gammaproteobacteria; order Burkholderiales; family Burkholderiaceae_D; genus Telluria. The sequence goes on along the minus strand of NZ_FMZS01000003.1, from coordinate 497,392 downwards.
GACGTCCAGGTGACGGGACGCGAAGCCCTGTTCGACGAAGACATCTATCCGCGCCTGGCCACCCACGAAGGCGTCGCCCTCGCCTCGCCCGTCCTGGAAGTCGATGCCGCGCGGGCGGATGGACAGGGTTCGCTGAAGATCGTGGGCCTCGACGCGTTCCGCGCCGGCTACATCGCGCCCGACCTGATGGGCGTGCCCGATGCGGCCCACCCGTACGACGTGCTCGCCGACGATGCCGTGTTCCTGTCTCCAGCGGCGCAGGCGTGGCTGGGCAAGGCGCGGGGCGACGCCGTCGTCGTGCGCGCCGGCACGCAAGACCTGGCACTGCGCGTGGCGGGACCGATCCTGCGGGCACGCAGCGGCCAGCGCCTCGGCGTGATGGACATCGGCGCGCTGCAGTGGCGCTTCAACCTGACCGGCAAGCTGTCGCGCATCGACATCAAGCTGCGCGACGGCGTCGACCGTGCCACGTTCGAACGGGCGCTCGCGGCGGAGCTGGAACTCGATTATCCCGGCCGCTTCACGGTCGGCCGGCCGGGCGACGCCAACCAGGAAAGCCGCAGCAATAACCTCAGCCGCGCTTACCGCGTGAACCTGACGGTGCTGGCCCTCGTCGCCCTGTTCACCGGTGCATTCCTCGTGTTTTCCACGCAGGCGCTGTCCGTGCTGCGCCGGCGCGGCCAGTTCGCCCTGCTGCGCGTGCTCGGGCTGGACCGGCGCGCGCTGCTGCGCCAGGTGCTGCTGGAAGGCGCGACCCTGGGGGTGCTGGGCGCCCTGCTCGGCATCGCGGCGGGCTACGGCCTCGCGGCGGCGGCCCTGTCGCTGTTCGGCGGCGACCTCGGTGCCGGCTACTTCCCCGGCGTGAAGCCGCGGGTGCAGTTCGCGCCCGGCGCGGCACTCGTTTACTTCGGCCTGGGCCTCGGCGTCGCGCTGCTCGGCTGCGCCGCGCCCGCCTGGGAAGCGGCGCGCGCCCGGCCCGCCATCGCGCTCAAGTCCGGCAACGACGAGGCGGCGCTGGAACGCCTGAACCGGATCTGGCCCGCGCTCGTGTGCCTGCTGCTGGCCGGCGCCTGCGCGTTCGCGCCACCCGTGTTCGGGCTGCCCCTGTTCGGCTATTTTGCCGTCGCCCTGCTGCTCATCGGCGGCATCGGCCTGATGCCGCGGCTGGCCGCCTCCGCGTTCCGGTTATTGGACCGCCTGCTGCGCCGGCGCGAGGATCACTCGCCCGTGCTGGCGCTGACGCTGGCGCGCCTCGCCAACGCGCCGGGACAGGCATCGATCGCGCTGGGCGGCGTGCTCGCGAGCTTCAGCCTGATGGTCGCGATGGGCATCATGGTGGCGAGCTTCCGCGTCTCAGTCGACGACTGGATCCTGCACATCCTCCCGGCCGACCTGTACGTGCGCAGCAGCGCCGGCGGCAACACGGGCGGCTTCGGCGCGCCGGAACAGGCGGCGCTGGCCGGCGTGCCCGGCCTCGCGCGCGCCGCGTTCCTGCGCACGCGGCCCCTGTCGCTCGATCCGGCGCGCCCGAACATCGTACTCGTGGCACGGGACATCGATGCCAACGATCCCGGACGGATGCTGGCCCTCGTCGGCGACTCGGCCCCCGTCCCCGCCGGCGCCCGTCCCGTGTGGGTGTCAGAAGCGATGACGGACCTGTACCGCGTGAAAGCCGGCCAGACGCTGAAGCTACCGCTGGGCGGCCGCCCGCAACCGTTCTTCATCGCCGGCGTGTGGCGCGACTATGCCAACCAGACCGGTTCCGCCGTCGTGCTGCTGAAGGACTATCGCGCGCTGACGGGCGACGCGACCGTGACGGATGCCGCGCTGTGGGTCGCGCCCGGCGTGGACGTCGCGCACGTCGAGGCCGCGCTCCGCAGGCTGCCGTTCGGTGCTGCGCTGCAGATGGCGCGACCGGGCGACATCCGCGCCATGAGCCTGCGAATCTTCGACCGCAGCTTCGCCGTGACCTATTTGCTGGAAGCGATCGCCATCGCCATCGGCCTGTCCGGCGTGGCGGCCACGTTCTCCGCACAGACACTGGCGCGGGCGAAGGAATTCGGCATGCTGCGCCACGTGGGCGTCACGCGCAGGCAGGTGCTGGGCATCCTCGCCGTCGAAGGCGGCGCGCTCACGGCGCTCGGCGTGCTGACCGGCTTCGTGCTCGGTCTCGTCATCAGCCTGATCCTCGTCTACGTCGTCAATCCGCAGTCGTTCCACTGGACCATGCAGCTGCACCTGCCGTGGCCTTTATTGGGCAGCGTCGCCGCCGTGCTGGTGGCGGCGTCGGTGGCGACGGCGCTCGTGTCGGGGCGTTACGCACTGTCCGGCGGGCCGGTGCGCGCCGTGCGGGAGGACTGGTGACGATCCTCCTGCGCATCCTCGTCCTGTGGCTCGCCGCGGCGTGCGTCCACGCCGCGCCGCCCGTATTCGCGCCGGTCACGCCGGGACGCACCCTGGCCTTCCCGGCGGACTACGGCGCCCATCCGGACTACCGCACGGAATGGTGGTACGCGACGGGCTGGCTGAAGACGCCGGACGGCAAGCCGCTCGGCTTCCAGGTCACGTTCTTCCGCAGCCGCACGGAGACGGACCCCGCCAACCCGAGCGCGTTCGCGCCGAAGCAGCTGATCATCGGCCACGCGGCGCTGTCCGATCCCGCGCTCGGCCACCTGGTGCACGACCAGAGAAGCGCCCGCGCCGGCTTCGGCCTCGCGTACGCGAACACGGGCACCACCGACGTCAAACTGGACGACTGGAGCATGCGGCGCGACCCGGACGGCCGCTACCGCGTCGTCGTGCGGTCCGGCGAGCTGTCGTTCACCTTGCGGCTCACGCCCACGCAGCCCGTGCTGCTGCAGGGCATCGCCGGTTATTCGCAAAAGGGGTCGCAGGCGGGCCACGCCAGTTATTACTACAGCGAGCCGCATCTGCAGGTCGACGGCGACGTCGTCCGGGCCGGCCGCAGGCAAGCGGTGACTGGTACCGCATGGCTCGACCACGAGTGGTCCAGCCAGGTGCTCGATACGAATGCGGCGGGCTGGGACTGGACGGGCGTGAACCTCGACGACGGCGGCGCGCTGATGGCCTTCCGGATCCGCGCGAAGGATGGTAGTACACTGTGGGCCCACGCAACCTGGCGCGACGGTGCCGGCAAGGTGACGCAATACGGTCCGGACCAGGTCCGCTTCGCGCCGCAACGGACGTGGACCTCGCCCCGCACGAACGCCGCCTATCCGGTGGCGACGCTCCTCACGACAGGGACGACGCAGTGGCGCATCGAGCCGCTGCAGCCGGACCAGGAACTGGATTCGCGCCGTTCGACCGGGGCCGTGTACTGGGAAGGCGCGGTGACCGTGCAGCGCGACGGCCGGCCCGCCGGACGGGGCTATCTCGAACTGACCGGCTACGTATCGGCCATGAAGCTGTAAGCATCCGCAACAAGACGAACAACGAACGACGACATGAGCAACGGTACCACCGACACGCAAGCCAACGATTCCACTTCCCGCAAGGGCGCCCTCGCCGCATTGAAAGGCCTGCTGCCCTTCCTGCGGCCTTACCGCCGCCAGTTCCTGTTCGCCGGCATCGCCCTGCTCGTCGCGGCCGGCGCCACGCTCGCGATCCCCGCCGCGTTCAAGCAGATGATCGACCACGGCTTCGGGGCGAAAGGGGGCATGTCGAATGCGGCCAGCGTGAACGCCACCTTCCTCGCGCTGTTCGGCGTGGCCGCCGTGCTCGCGGTGGCGACGGCGGCGCGCTACTACACGGTGTCGTGGCTGGGCGAACGCGTGACGGCCGACATCCGCAGCGCCGTCTACCGCCACGTCGTCGAGCAGAGCCCCGAATTCTTCGAGACGACGCGCACGGGCGAAGTCCTGTCGCGCCTCACCACCGACACCACGCTGATCCAGACCGTCGTCGGCACGAGCATCTCGCTCGCACTGCGCAACACCTTGCTGTTCGTCGGCGGCCTGGCCATGCTGTTCGTGACGAGCGCGAAGCTGACGTCCATCATCCTCGGCCTGCTGGTGCTCGTCGTCGTGCCGATCGTGCTGTTCGGCCGGCGCGTGCGCAAGCTGTCCCGCGATTCGCAGGACCGCATCGCCGACGCGTCGGCGCTGGCCGGCGAGATCCTCAATGCCATGCCCACCGTGCAGGCGTTCACCCACGAGAAGATCGAAGCCCGACGGTTCGGCGCGTCCGTCGAAGGCGCATTCGCGACGGCCATGCGGCGCATCCGCGCCCGCGCGATCCTCACGATGCTCGCGATCGCGCTCGTATTCGGCGCCATCGTGTTCGTGCTGTGGCTGGGCGCGCACGCCGTCCTGGAAGGCAGCATGACGGGCGGAGACCTGGGCCAGTTCATCCTGTACGCGTCGATCGTATCCGGTGCCATCGGCGCGCTGTCGGAAGTGATGGGCGAGGCGCAGCGCGCGGCCGGCGCAACCGAGCGCCTGCTGGAACTGCTGGCCGTCCGCTCCGACATCCGCAACCCCGCGCATCCGACGCCGCTGCCCACGCGCACGGCGGGCGGCGCCGCACTCCAGCTGGAGAACGTGCAGTTCTCGTACCCGTCGCGGCCCGAGACCGCCGCGCTGGACCACGTGAGCCTCGACGTCAAGCCCGGCGAAACGGTGGCCGTCGTCGGCCCGTCCGGCGCCGGCAAGACGACCCTGTTCCAGCTGCTGCTGCGCTTCTACGATCCGCAGGCGGGCAGCATCCGCCTCGACGGCGTGGACATCCGCGACCTCGACCTGCACGTGCTGCGCGGCGCCATCGGCATCGTCCCGCAGGACACGGTGATCTTCTCGGCCAACGCGCTGGAGAACATCCGCTACGGCCGCGCCGACGCGACGGATGCGGAAGTGATCGCCGCCGCGAAACTGGCCGCGGCCCACGAATTCATCGAGCGCCTGCCGCAGGGCTACCAGTCGTACCTGGGCGAGCGCGGCGTGCGGCTCTCGGGCGGGCAGCGCCAGCGCATCGCCATCGCCCGCGCACTTCTCAAGAATCCCCCGCTGCTGCTGCTGGACGAAGCGACGAGCGCCCTCGACGCGGAATCGGAACGCCTCGTCCAGCGCGCCCTGGAAGCGGCGATGGTGGGCCGCACGACGCTCATCATCGCGCACCGCCTCGCCACCGTGCAGCGGGCCGACCGCATCATCGTGATGGAAGACGGGCGCATCGTGGAGACGGGCACCCATGCGTCGCTGGTCGCGCTGGGCGGTATTTATGCCAACCTGGCGGCGTTACAGTTCCATAACGTCCAGGTCGCGCACTGAGTTAGTCGGACGACAACGCTGCAAGTGGTTTCGAGGTGATTCATGCCATCCCGGCAAGCATTTGTTGCATGAACACATCGAAAAGGCGACACATTTTTGTTTCCCAAGGGATAGCTGACGTACCATAGCGCAACTTCAGCCTTCCCTTATTTTCATGAACAAAAAATCGTTCAGTGTCGCGAACTGGACTGTCGGCTCCAAGATCACCGCCTTCACGTTCGCCCTCGTCTCCGTCATCCTGGCCGGCCTCGTCTTCACCATTACCTGGACCACGTCGTCGATGCTGCACGCCCGCGCCATCGCCAACGTCAACTCGGAACTGCAGAGCGTCGTCAATGCCGTCGAGATGTTCGACAGCGTGATGAAGAGCCAGGCCACGAGCTTCGGCCGCATCTTCGCCACGCATTTCGAAGGCGAGTTCACGCTGGACACGGACGCGCTGGTGACCGTCGGCGACAAGCAGGTGCCCACCCTGAAATCGGACGGCAAGCCCCTGAACCTCGACTTCACCCTCCCCGACCGCTTCACACGCCAGACTGGCGGCAACGCGACGATCTTCGCGGCCAGCGGCGACGACTTCGTCCGCATCAGCACCTCGGTCAAGAAGGAAAACGGCGACCGCGCCGTGGGCACGATCCTCGCCCACGACAGCCCCGCGTACGCGGCGATCCGCGCCGGCAAGCCCTACGTCGGCCTGGTGAAACTGTTCGGCAAGCAGTTCATGACGGACTACGAACCGATCCGCGATGCGTCCGGCAAGGTGGTGGGCATCCTGTACATCGGCCTCGACGTCGACGCCAACATCGCCGCGCTGCGCGAACGCATCAAGAAGATGAAGGTGGGTGACACCGGTTATTACTACGTGCTCGACGCCACTCCCGGCAAGACCTACGGCGACCTGATCGTCCACCCCGTCAAGGAAGGCAAGAACATCCTCGCCAGCAAGGACGCGAACGGCCGCGAATTCATCAAGGAGATGCTGGAAACGAAGCACGGCCTCGTGACCTATCCGTGGATGAACGCGGAAGCAGGCGAGACGAGCCCGCGCACGAAGGTGGCCGCCTACACGCTGTTCAAGGACTGGAACTGGCTGATCGCCGGCGGCACGTACGAGGACGAGATCACGAAGGAAGCGGCGCGCCTGCGCAACACCTACATCGGCATCGGCCTCGTGGCGCTGGCGATCTTCGCCGCGATCCTGCACACCGTGATGCAGCGCACCGTCACCCGTCCGCTCGTGCGGGCCCGCGACGCCGCCGTGCGCATCGCCGAGGGCGACCTCACCGTGCGCATGGACGTCGACCGCAGCGACGAGATCGGCCTGCTGGCCGAAGCGATGAACAACATCAGCGGCAGCCTGTCGGCCGTCGTGGGCCAGGTGCGCAGCGGCGCCGAACAGATCGCCAACGCGTCCGGCGAGATCTCGAGCGGCAACCTGGACCTGTGCACGCGCACGGAACAGCAGGCCGCCAACCTGGCGTCCACCGCCAACTCCATGCAGGACCTGACGGAGACCGTGCGCCGCAACGCCGGCGATGCCCAGGAAGCGAACCAGCTGGCCGTGAACACGTCGATGGTGGCGCAGGAAGGCGGCCGCATGGTGCGCGAGGTGATCGACACGATGGACACGATCAAGGCGTCGTCCGGCAAGATCGGCGACATCATCGGCGTCATCGACGGCATCGCGTTCCAGACCAATATCCTCGCGCTGAACGCGGCGGTGGAAGCGGCCAGGGCCGGCGAACAGGGCCGCGGTTTCGCCGTCGTGGCGACCGAAGTCCGCAACCTCGCCCAGCGCAGCGCCGCGGCGGCGAAGGAGATCAAGGGCCTCATCGTCGCGTCGACGGCGGAAGTGGATGCCGGCAGCCGTATCGTGCAGGAAGCGGGCGTCACGATGAACGAAGTGCTGGCCAGCGCGGAAAAGGTCACGGCGATCATGGCCCGTATCAGCACGGCCAACGCGGCGCAGAGCACCGGCATCGAGCACATCAACCGCTCGATCGGCGAGATGGACCAGGTCACGCAGCAGAACGCGGCTCTCGTCGAGGAAGCGAGCGCGGCGGCGCAGGCCATGCAGGAACAGGCCGACCAGCTGGCGCGCTCCGTGCGGCTGTTCAAGCTGGACCAACAGGAAACGCAGCGCCCCGCGCTGGCCCGGTACTGACGGGGCGGGCGGCTTCGGTGTAGAGTAGCGTCATCTACACCGGAGCTCCCCTTGACCGACACCGAACTGCTCGCCCGCTGCACCACCGTCTTCCCCGGCCACCGCGCCCGCACCCCGGCGGAGATGTTCGCCGCCATGGCCGCCTGGTGCGAAGCCAACGGCATCGCCCACGACACGTATGGCGACGGAGGGTTGATCCAGGCCTTCGAGGCCCGCGTGGCCGAGGTGCTCGGCTTCGAGGCCGCCGTCTTCTGCATCAGCGGCACGCTCGCGCAGGTGACCACGCTGCGCCTCGCCGCCGACGCCCGCGGGCGCGCCCCCGTGGCGCTGCATCCGACCGCGCACATCTTCGTCCACGAACGTTCGAACTACCAGCTGCTGGGGCATTTCGACGCCCTGCGCGTCGGCGAGCCGTATCGTCCGTGGACGGCGGCCGACATCGCGGAGATCCCCGACCGCCTGTCCGCCGTCGCGCTCGAGATCCCGATGCGCGAGATCGGCGGCCAGCTGTCGTCGTGGGACGACCTGCAGGCCATCAAGGCGCACTGCCGCGCGCGCGGCATCCACCTGCACATGGACGGCGCACGGCTGTGGGAAGCGGCGGCCGGTTACGGCCGTTCCGCCGCCGAGATCGCGGCCGGCTTCGACACCGTCTACACGTCGCTGTACAAGGGCATCGGCGGTCTCGGTGGCGCCATGCTGGCCGGCAGCCGCGAATTCGTCGCGCAGGCGGCCGAGTGGTTCAAGCGCCAGGGCGGCAACGTCATCCACCGCACGCCGTACATCGTCGCCGCGGCGATGCAGTTCGAACAGCGCCTGGCCGCGATGCCCGCGTACTTCGCGCGCACCCGCTTCCTGTACGACGTATTGCGCGACCACCCGGTCCTCCGCGCGAACCCCGCCCGGCCGCAGGCCAACATGCTGCACATCCACCTGCCCGTGAGCCGCGAGCGCGCGTTGGAGATCCGCCGCGAGCTCGCGCGCGACCACCGCATCTGGCCGTTCAACCGCGTCAATCACGGCGTGCTGCCGGACACGTCGTTCTTCGAGCTGTACGTGGGCGACAACCTGCTCGACGCGCCCGATGGCCGGGTGCGCGAAGCGGTGGCGCTGCTGGCGGGGGCGGTGGAACGCGGCATCGGTTAAAATGCGCGGGTTTTCAACCTTTCCTTTCGAGCCACACCGATGCGCCAATACCTCGACCTGATGCGCCATGTACTGGACCATGGCACGGTCAAAACCGACCGCACCGGCACCGGCACCCGCTCCGTGTTCGGCTACCAGATGCGCTTCAACCTGCAGGACGGGTTCCCGCTGGTGACCACGAAGAAGCTGCACCTGCGGTCGATCATCCATGAACTGATCTGGTTCCTCGCCGGCTCCACCAACATCGCGTACCTGAAGGAAAACGGCGTCTCGATCTGGGACGAGTGGGCGGACGCGAACGGCGAGCTGGGTCCCATCTACGGCTACCAGTGGCGCAGCTGGCCGACCGCGACGGGCGAACACATCGACCAGATCACGCAGGTCATGGACCAGATCAGGAACAATCCGGACTCGCGCCGCATGATCGTCTCGGCCTGGAACGTGGCGGACGTGCCGAAGATGAAGCTCCCGCCGTGCCACGCGCTGTTCCAGTTCTACGTCGCCGACGGCAAGCTCTCGTGCCAGCTGTACCAGCGCAGCGCCGACATCTTCCTCGGCGTCCCGTTCAACATCGCGTCGTACGCCCTGCTCACGCACATGATGGCGCAGCAGGCCGGCCTGGACGTGGGCGACTTCGTGTGGACGGGCGGCGACTGCCACCTGTATTCGAACCACATGGAACAGGTCGAGTTGCAGCTGTCGCGCGAGGAGCGTCCGCTGCCGAAGCTGGTCATCAAACGGAAACCCGACTCGCTGTTCGATTACAAATTCGAGGATTTCGAGATCGTCGGCTACGATCCGCATCCCGCGATCAAGGCGCCCGTCGCCGTCTGATCCCTGCGGCCGCCGCTCCAAGGGGGCCGCATCACCCGCCCGACCGCCTACTACAGGTTATTCATCTCGCGCAACTAGTAAGGCAATAGTTACAAAATTGCCACAACTCAGTTTCCGCAAATAATTTCAGCTACCATTTCCGCGCCGGACCGATCGGATGCCGATCGGCCCGGCCGTCCGGCCGCGCATTTGCCGACGAGTCGCTGCAGTACTGCTGTTCCAATCACAGTGAGGACATATGCAGGAAACGACGATCAGGATCGGCGACTTCATCGAAGCAACGGGCACGCTCGAGGATCCCGCATGGACACCCGGCACACCCGCGCTCACGGGCGTGACCGCACTGACGCTGCGCGGCCTCGACATCGCCGGCAAGCCGCTCGCATTGCACATCATCAGCGCCGCCGTGGCCGCCGTCCCCAACAAGGTCGACGGACGCGCCTGGACCGGCACCCACCTCATCCTGCGCGACGGCAAGCTGACGCGTCAGGCCGACGGCAACTACACGACGGGCGCGGCGCGCGTGTCGATCAGCGCCTTCCTGCACATTCCGACCCCGCTGAGCGCCGGCATGTGCGGATACTGGCTCGTGCTTAAGCTGGTGTACGAGAACGGCACGTGGCAAGTCGACCTGTCCGACGCCGGCGACAAGGCACGCGCCTACGGCTGGACCAACGGCGCCTGGCATTCCACGCTGCTGCGCGATCTCGTGGCGGGCGGCGCCGCGCAGGTGCCGCTATACACTCTCGTGCCGCACTGGGCGGCGGCCTTCGGCAAGGACTGGTTCGCGCAAGCCCCGGCAGGCGATCATCCCCTGTTCAATCCGCAGGACGGCACGCTGCTGCGCATTGTCGCGCCCCGCTTCGGACTCGGCGTGACCCCGGATCCCAAGCGTCCGTCGGATTGGGAGGTAGTGGCCTACCTGGCCGACGGGAATGCCGCGCCGGACGCGCTGCGCGAGGTGCCGCTCGCGAGCCTGACGGGTGCGTCCGCCGGGGTATTCCAGCCAACCAGCCTGTTCCACCTGGGCCCAGTCCAGTTGCAGGGCGTGATCGACCGGACGGGGACGGATCCGCGCCGCGACCGCTTCGTGCTGGACCTGCGGGTCCCCGCCGAGGCCGGGGCCGCCCAGGTGTCCGTGCGCGCGCTGTGGGCGATCATTGCCCGCCATTACACGCTCGGCCTGGCGGCGATCGGTGCGCGCAACCGCCTCAGCTTCCTGCCGGACGACATCGCGTTCCGCGACGCTGCCGGCACGCCGGGTTGGCGCCTGCGCTTCCAGGTGACGCGCGATGCGGCAGCCTGGCCCGTGCGCCTGATGGAAATCGCGCCCGGCGCGGCTGGGGCAACATCCACGGCGACGCTGCGTCTGGCGGGCGCGACCGACCGCAACGGATTGCCGCTCAAGCTCGTGGCGGCACTCGACACGGGCAGTGTGCTGGGCCTGCTCGCGGCCGGCCGCGCCGGCTTCGCCGACCGGCCGCTTCTGGCCCTGGCGCTGCAGGACGGCCAGGGCTTTGTCGGCGACCCGCCGCGTCCGGTCGAGATGGTGGTCGGCGCGGCCCTGATGCGACTGGTGGGACTCACCCGCCTGGACCTCGGCGTGCGGGCCGGTTCGCCCCTGTTCACGTATGCCCAGGCCCCACTGGAAGTGACGCTGCACCTCGGCTTCGCCGGCGCCATGCTCAGGCCTGCTTCCCAGGATCCCGAAGCCGGCTTCGAAACCCTGTCGGCCTGGCTGCAGCGCGAGCGCCCGATCACCGTCGACCTGTCGGCGGCGGACGGCGACGCCGCGTACGAGATCTACGAAGCGACGGGCCACGAACGGTCGCGGGTGCTGCGCATCGGCATCAGCCTGGCCGCCGGCGCCCACCTGCCCGACGTCGACGCCGTCGTCCTCGACACGAATCCGTTCCTCGTCGCGCGCGTGCATACGAGCGCACCGGCCGGGCTGGACCCGGGCACGCCCCTTGCTGAATACACCGATGACGCCGAGTTGCCGCCGGAATGGACGTATTTCAACCCGACCGGGGCCGTCACGCTGACACTGCCCCCGCAGGCCATCGGCGAGGCATTCATCAAGAACCGCGACGACGCGCCGCCAGCCGACGGGCTGTTCGACTTCCGCCTCAGTCCGGTCGCCCGGCTGACGGTCGACCTGTCGGACATCGACGTGGCCCGTCCGCTCGCACCGTGGGGCCTGCGCCGGCTGTTCGGCCAGCGGCCCGGCGCAGTGGGCGTCAAGGCCGGCGACGCGCAGTTCGAGCTGTTGTACGGCCTGACCACGCGGATCCGGACGCCGGGCCTGCGCCTGGCCGAGACCGATGCATTTACGGGCCGCGTGCCGTTCTCCGACGACCTCGGCGACCTCTATCGCAGCGCGCTCGCGAACCCGGCGCGGCAGACGGGCCCATACGGCTACGCGGTGCAGGCCGCAGGCTGGATCGGCAACCTGCTGCGGCGGCCGGCCCAGCTGACGCTGTTTCGCGACGTCGCCGACCGCGAGCAGCTGCGCGTCGACGACGGCGTCGAATTCCGCCAGCGTCCGACGCGCCAGACGGCGAATCCTTTCACCGCGAACGCGTCGCCGCCGAACGCGGGGACCGTGCTTCCCCAGCCGGGCGACGACCCGGGGCGCAAACTGCTGCGGGGCGGCCTCGACTACATGTTCGAGTCGCCCGCGGTGGCGAACGAATTCTGGCGCGATCCGTCTCCCGGCAGCGGGCACGTCGTCGGCGTGCGGTTCGGTCCCCTGGGCGGCAGCGGCCGCCAGCAGGCCGTCTTCAACCACGGCAAGAGCCTCGTGCTGTCCGACACCACCAACGGCCGCATCAACACCCTGACGCTGATCCGGCGCGGCCGGATCGCCGTCCTGTGGAACCACGCGCGCCACGTCATCGTCTACGAACGCACGACGCGCACGGCCCCGCGCTACCGGGCGGACGGCAGCCAGCCGGCCGACTTCGAGGGGCTCGCGGCCGTGCGCAAGGTGCGCGAATATATCGAGATCACCCAGCCGCGCCGCGCGTTTCCCGACACGGCCGCGACGACGCCGATCAACGGACCGGTGCTGGCCGCCACGTTCGACACCATCGTCATTCCCGTCAAGAGCAGCTGGGGCCAGGACAGCGTCGACGGCTGGACGTGCGCGCTGCGCGGGCCGCTCCTGCCGGACGAGGAACCGTACTATCCGTCACCGCGCATCTTCTTCGAACTGGCGCGTGCCGCGGACAAGGGCGGCGGCCACGTCAGCCAGATGGCGGCGGATCCCGCCCAGCTGTATTTCTTCACGTCGACCCACCCGGACGACCTGGGGGACACCGACGCGTGGCCGGCCGTGCCGGGCATCGACTACGCCGTCGTCGGCCGCCCTCGTCCCCCCGCCGCGGCGCGCATGGGCCGCCTCGGGAACCCGATGCAGCCGGACGCGCCCGCGTACGACGTGGGACAGCGCCGCTTCACCATCGACCTCGTGCCGTCCGACGACGGCGTCAACCTGCTGCACGGCCGCGACGTCGACGGCATCGAGGCCCGCGTCGCCAACCTCACGCTCGCGCGCGGCGGCAGCCGCCCGTCGGCGCAGCTGGAGGCGGCGCAACAGCAGGCGCAGGCCTTCGGCGCGGCCCATGCCGGCCTGACGGAAACCCTGGACGAGCTCGCGGGACGCCTGCGCACCCTCGCCCGGCCGTCCGTGCCGGGGCAACATGCCGCGACGCTGTCCGGCGACGTACGCGACCGGGCGATCCGCATGATCGAGCAGGCCGGCCAGGACCTCCAGCACGTCGACCTGAAGGACGTACGCGCGGCCCCCGACTGGCTGAGCCGACAGAAGACGCTCGCCGCCGAGGCCACCGCCGCGCAGGCGCTGCGCTGGGCGGAGGGCGGTGACCTGGACCTGCAACTCGCGGCCGCCGTGGAGGCGCTCGGCCAAGTCACCGACCCCGACCAGGCAAGACGCCAGCTGACCGACGCCTTCGACCATGTCGGCGCCCAGGTACGCGACCAGCTCGCGGGCGCGCGGGGCGTGCTCGACATCGCGCTGGACAGCGCAGCGGCCCTGCTCGCCCGCCTGGAGGCGCAAGCCGTCCAATGGGTACGCGACCGCCAGGACCGCCTGCTGGGCGGCATCGACCGCGTGGCGGGACAGGCGCGCGCGGTCGACGCGACGCTGGCCGCCCTCGACGCCGAACTCGACCTGGCATGGCAGGGGTGCACGGCCTTGTGCGACCAGCTGGTGCGCCAGGCCCAGGCCGGCCTCGCGGAATGGTTCGCGGGCAGCACCGTGGGTGCGTGGCCCGGCGCGGACGCGTTCGGCCGCGACGCGCCGGCGGCGATCAGCCTCGCCGTCGAAATCTGGCTCGACGATTGCCGCCTGGCCGCCCGCCAGCCCGGCGGTCCCGACTGGGACGGCCTGCGCCTGCTGGTCGAGGGATTCGAGCTGCCGCCGACAGGCTTCGACAGCGCGCGCCAGCTCTTGCAGGACCTGGAAAGCGAAGGCCGCGGCGCCCTCGATGCCGCTCGCGACGCCGCCGCCGCGGCCCTGGAGAAGGCCGCCAACAAGATCCGCGACCAACTGCAGAATATGGCGCTCGACGACTTGCGCAAGTGCGGGCCCCTCCTGCAAGGCATGTTGACGACAGCCGGCACCGCGTTCGCCGATTTCCAGACCGCGGCGGCCAAACGATTGGACGACTTGAAAGACGTTCCGGGTTCGATCTGGAAAGAGGTGATAACGGGTGTGTCGGCACCGCAGGACCTGCTGGCCGGCGCCCGCACGCAGCTGGACGGGCTGCTGGCGTCGTGGCGCTCGGCCACGGACGTCGACGCCGCACTCGACCTCGTGCAGCGCCAGGCGGCGCTGGCGCAGGCCAGCATGCAGGCGCTGGGTACCCAGCTCGAGGCCGCCGTCGCCACCCACGTCACGGCCTGGCGTGCGCAGGCCGGTGCGTTGTCCGATCCGCCGATGGCCGCGCTGCGCATGCTCGCCACCGGACCGCTGACCGACACCATCGAGACAACGCGCAACCTGCTCGGCTATTACAACGATCCCGCCGTGCAAGCCCTGGCCACCACGCCGGCGTCGGCCCTGTTCAACCGCACGGTCGGCGACGTCCTCAATCCGCTGGCCGTGGCCATGCCCTTCGACCGGCTGCGCGAACGCCTGCTGCCGCAACTGGCGGGGGTACGCGTGGCCGACCTGCTGCCGTCGTTCGCGGGCCTCGACATGACGTTCCTGCTGGCGGCGCTCGGGATCGACGACAGCGATCTCGAACGCACCAGCGAATACGGGTGGATCACCATGAAGCACAGGTTCGACAAGGACCGCCTCATGCCCTCCACCGCCCTCGACATCGACAAGGCGTTCCCGGGCGAGGTGACGCTGTTTACGCTGGCGCCGTTCGGCGTCGTGCTGAACCGCCCCCATTTCGTCGCCCACAGCGAGGTGCGGCCCGTGCAGCGGCAGCAGGAGACGTACGGCTCCCTCACCGCCGACTGGATGGTGCAGTTGAGCGGCAAGACCGTCGTCACGGTCCGCGGCGCGACGCTGCGCTTCGACAATGGCGGCGGCTTCGACTTCGACATGGACGCGAACGCGGTCGAACTGGACGAGAGCCTGCGCTTCCTCACCGACGCGCTGGCCCTAATGAAGCCGGACGGCAGCGGGGTCATGGTCGCGCCCCAGGCACCCGGCGGGATCAGCGCCACGCTCGACCTGCCCCTGCCGGACATCGGCACCGGCGCGTTCACGTTGACGAACCTCGCGCTGCACATGCACATGGATCTGCTGTTCGCCCCGCGTTTCGAAATGCGCACGGGCCTTTGGCTGTCGCGGCCGGACCGCCCGTTCGGCCTCGCGATCCTGTTCCTCGGCGGCGGCGGCTGGTTCGGGCTGGACCTCGCCTACCAGCCGCCCCGCGATTTCGCCACCCAGGTGTCGATCGGCATCTCGGCGGGCGCCTTCGTCGCCATCAATTTCGGCGTCGCGGGCGGCTCGGCCGGCGTGCTGTTCACGGCCGGCCTGGACTTCAGGCACAGCAGCCGGCAAAGCGCCGGCAACGGCACCGCCATCTCCATCGGGCTGCTCGTCTGGGGCGAGTTCTCGATCTGCGGTATCGCCTCCGCGTACCTGCGCCTCGTCATGACCGTCACCCAGCAGCCCGGCGGCCGCATGACGGGACACGGGAGGGTGTCCGTGCGCATCCGTATCTGCTGGTGCTTCACCCTGAAGGTCAGCAGCCCGGTCACCATGCCGTTCCTGCCCAACGGGGGCCGAGCGGATCTCATCCGCGCCGACGCCGCGCTGGCACCCGACCGCGTGAAACGCGCGCTCGAGGCCTATTTCGCCAACCTCGACCTGTGAGGACCACCGTGCCGAACCTGAACGTCAACGCTTCGCTCCACGTCGCCGGCGCCTACCGACAACTGCAGTCGGACACCGGTCCCTGGTTCTTCGCGCTCGCGCTGTCGGCCGGCTGGAGCGAAGCCCCGCCCGGCGACGCAGCGCCGGAGCCCTGGCGGCGCGCCCTGCTCCCATGGGAGCTGGCAAGGGAATGCGGAGAGGTGGTGCTGTACGACGCGGACAAGGACACGATGCTGGGCCGCGCCGCGCGGATCGCCCCGGACGCCGTCTTCGATCCCCTCGTGGCCCACATCAAGACGGAAGCGGAAGCAGGACTGCACCGGATCGGGCCGGATCTCGTGTGGTCCGGCGGCGCGCAAGCCGAATTCGAATACGACGCCGCGCACAGCGCCGCTGCGGCGGTGCACGGCCCGGCCCTGCTGCACACGCTGACGCGCCTGCCGGCACCGATCGCCCTCGGCATGTCCGCAGTGCTCTATTTCCGCTGCGACCACGCTCTCGTCGCGGATCTGCGCAATGTCGCGCGGCTGGCCGCCGTACCCGACCAGCTGTTCGACGGCGTCGCCGGGCGCACGTCGCAGGCAGGCGCGTTGACGCTGCAGGCGGACGGCATCGTACGGTGCGACTACGCCGGCGCGGACGCGCCCGTCGTGTACTCGGAAGCGCTCGACCTGGCGGCGGCCCGCTCGTCCGGCCTGCCCGACGTCCTGCAGACGTACTGGTTTCCCGTCGAGACGACGGACGACGCCGGCCTGAACGACGTCGACCGCATCATCGCCGACATCGTGCGTGCGGTCCCGGCGGTCGAGTTCGTCAATCCGCAACAGCTCGCGGCCGGCGCCACCCCCTGGCTGCAGGTCGCCGGCGCCCGGCCCACGCTCGAACAGGCCCAGGCGTTCTGGGACCAGGCGCGCGCGGCCGCCGCGGCGCTCGACGCCGCGCAGGACGCCGACCGGGCGCGCGCCGAACTGCTGGACGACGCGTTCGCCACGGCCGGGGCCACCGTACGCGAGCGCATGCACACGGCGTTCCGCGCCCGGGTGCGGGAACATTGGCACGCCATCGAGACGACGTTGCCGGCCACGCTGGACGGCGTGCCATACCTGTTCGACGGCGCCGCCGCGGCCGCAGCCTGGATCGACGCGACATTTCCCATCGTGCCGGCGGCGACGGCGGTCGCGACGCCCGCCGACGCTGGTCTGCCGTTCTGCGTGGGCGATCCGGCGACGCGCCTGCTGTATGCTGCCGCGGCCCCGTCCAGCCCGGGCGCGGCACTGCGCGCCGCCGAGCTGGCCCATCCGGAACTGGGGCTGGACCAGATTGCCGCGATCGGCGTGCTCGTCAAGCGCGAAGCGAAGCCGTGGCGCCTGGTGACGGCCGGGGTGCCCGTGGCGGCCGACGTCGACGGCCTGTTCGACGGGAGCGAGCCGGCGGACCGGTGGTTGCCGCGGATGCTGCCGGCCGGACTCACCGTCGCGTTCACGAACGACCTGTTCAGCCTCGATTACGCTTACGAAGGCGCGCCCATGCGGACCCCGGACCCGCGCGATCGCGTGCACGACACCCGGCTCCAGAACGACACGCCGGCCGCGCTCGATGCCCTCGCACCGTTCGGGCTGCA
This sequence comes from Massilia sp. PDC64, assembly GCF_900101265.1. Lineage (GTDB taxonomy): Bacteria > Pseudomonadota > Gammaproteobacteria > Burkholderiales > Burkholderiaceae_D > Telluria. The sequence goes on along the minus strand of NZ_FMZS01000003.1, from coordinate 479,981 downwards.
ATGCGCCGGCGCGGTGGCCGGCGCGGTCGCGGCGCGCGACTACTGCAAGGCGCCGCCGCTGCGCTACGGCGACCGCTACCAGCTCGCGGCTTTCGCCATCGACAAGGTCGGCGGCCTGCCCGCCGACCTGGCGGGAGCGACGACGTGGGACATCGACTGGACGGCGCTGGACGACCTGAAGCCGCCGCTTCCCTCCGTCGAGCGACGCTTCCTGCGCCGTGCGCTGCCCGGCCCGGTCGCGCTCGTGCATGCCACGCCCGGCGAGGGCGCGGACTGGCCGCCGCTGCAGGACGGGGTGGCGCTGCGTGCTTTGGAGGACGCGACCAGCCGCGCCGCCGGCGGCACCGTACCGGCGCTCGTGGTCAGCGCCGACGCGGCGCTGGACGCCGTCCCCCTGCGCCGTGTCCGGCTCGTCCCGCCCACGATCGACGAGCACACGCTCACCCGCTGGGCCATGCCAGGCAGCGACACGGCCACGGCCGGCGCCGAACGGGACCGGCTGTTCAACGCCCTGCTGGCCATCCACACCAAGCGCCTGGCGCTGCAGACGGGCGCCGCGCCGATGCCGGGCCTGTTCCCGCACGACCCCGCCATCGACGGCTTCCTGGTCACCGGCCACTGGGTCGACCGCGACGGCAAGTCCCACCCGTTCGCCCGCACGGGCACCGATGCCTGCATCGTGCCGCTCGCCTGGCCCGCCGACGGCTACCTGATCGCGGACGCGCAACTTCCGGTCCTCGACGTGGTAGCGGGCACCGGCGAGCCGCCGTTGCCGGTGTACGACCGCGCGACCAACCGCGCCACGCTGCATCTGCCGCCGGGCAGCTACGCGGTGCTCGAGATCGCGCCGCTGCTGGGCAAGGCCGCGGCTGACCGGTTCGACCCGGCGGCGCTGCAGGGCCGCACGGCGCCCGGCGGTGTGGCCGGACAGGTCGCACTGGCGCCCGACGTGCTCGTGGCCGAGCATGCCGTGGCCGACCTGCCGGCCGGGCCGGACCTGTACGACGCCCTGACCCTGCGCGCGCAGGCCAGATCCGTCGACGTCACGCTACAGCGCTGTCCCGGCCTCGTGTTCGTCGACCGCTTCGCCCTGCAGCGCCAACGCTGGGCGTGGCGCAATCGCCCGCTGCTGTCGCCGGCACTGGTGCCGGGCAATACGCTGCCCGCGGCGGAGCGGCGCCGGCTGCTCGTGTCGGGCTTGCCGGCCGAGTTGCTGTCGGACGTGGCGAACGAGCGCGACAGCGGTCCGGCGCGGGCCTTCGACGACCTCGCACGGCTCGACAAGGGACTCGTCGACCGCACCGATTACGCGGCGCGCTTCCCGCGCGAGCGCGATGCCGCCGGCAGCGCTGCGCTGCTGGTGGACCTGCTCGACGGCACCGACCGCGCCGAGTATCTGCGCTACGGACTACAGGTGACGTCGCGCTATGCCCCGTTGTTCCGGCCGGCCGCGCGGGCACGGTCGACAGCGTCCGCGCGGCGTGCTGCCGACAGGGAAACCTGGCGCCGCATCGCCATGCCCTACCGCGGCAGCGGCGCCACGCTGCGTCCGCCCAAGGTGATGGCCGTGATCCCGCTGACGCAGGGGTTCGCGCTGCCGGACGAAGACGGCGGCGACCGCGGGCGCGCGACGCCGGTCCTCGTCATCCTCGACGAAGTCTGGTTCCGCGACTTCGGCCCCGGCGACCGGCTCGAAGTGCGTCTCGCACTGGAAAACGCCGACATTGGCGAAGCCCCGCTGGCGCCCCGCCCCTATCGCACCGGCGGCCTGCCCGACCACCACCGCGCGAGCGCAGGCAGCGGCGCGCCCTACGACCCCGACCGTTACTATGGCAAGCGGCTCGTCACGCCCGAAGAGGACGCGGCGGCGCCCGTCCTGCTGGACGTGTTCGGCCCATTCGGCTACAGCCTGGACCGGTCGGGCAACCAGGCGTTGGCGAACGCCACGGCATTCGTCGCGTTCCCGCCCGCGGACGTCGCGCCCCATTCCGCCATGTTCGTGCGCCTGGCCCGCGTGCTCGACCGGCCATCCGGGAACCAGCGCAGCGCCGCGACGGATGCGCATCCCGTCTACACCCTGCCCGACGCCGCCGACCTGATCGCACCCGGCAAGCGGGCCGGGGGCCGCGTCGTCCTCCGCGCGGCCACGGGCGCGTTGGCGTACGAGGATGTCGCGCTCAACTGCCGTCCGTGGACGCCCGCGCCCGGCACGCCCGGAGACGACGACGCGCGCCGCAACTACCTGTACTGCATGCTCGTCAGCGAACTCGTGGCCGACGGGGGGCGCGGGCTCGATGCCGAACTACCCGTGGCGATGGTCGTGCTGGACGGAGCGATCCGGCCGCAGACGGGCGCGCCCATTCCGCACGCCGCGCTGGCGCCGGGACGCCGCTACCGGGCGCGCGTTCTGGAACTGCTCATGAACGGCAAGGGTGCCGGCCGCGCGGGCCTGACCGCCGCCGCGGACCTGCGCGCCTTCTGGGAACAGTTGCTGCCGTGGCGCGACGACGACGATACGGGCGCGGACGCCGTCGCGATGATCCGCCGCGTGTCGCCGGCCTTCGTGCTCGACGTGGAGAGCTGACATGGCCGACAAGACGATCAGCATCGACGGGCCCGACGCCGCCTTCTTCACCACGGACAGCGTCACGCTCAAGGCCAACTGCGGGGGAACCTGGACCGCGGCCGAGAAGCAGGCCCTCGCCTGGAGCGTCGCCCGCGGCGGCGACGAGTTCGAACCGGCCGGCCAGGGCCCGGAACTCCGGCTGCCATTGGCCAACAAGGCCGCCAAGGCCAAATGGGGATACGGATGCCGGGTGCGCGTGGGCCTGTCTCCTGCCGTCCAGGCGACGCGGGGCCTTGCTGTCATCGGCATCGGCACGACACCCTACACGGCGCTCACCGTGGCGATCGCGCCGGGGGACATCACGACCCGGCCTCTCGAGAAGAGCAAGCGCGTGCGCAGCATCGCCACCCTCGGCACGGCCAAGTTCAGCATCGGCCTGCACCAGACGTACCAGGGCCGGCTGGGCCTCGGCATGGCCGACTCGGACCAGGGTCCGCACTACAGTGCCCGCACGTTCTGGCCCCTGTTCGGTCCCTGGGCGGCGCTCGTGGAAGCGACCACGCGCGTCGAAGGGTCGCAGACGTTCGCCGCGGTGAACACCTACGACGACGCCCGGATCACGTTCGGCCTCGTGCAGTTCGGCGCGCATTATTATGACGCCAACCTGATCCTGCTGCTGCGGCGCTGGCTCGCGCGTGCCGACGCCGGGTACTACTTCCCCAACCTGAGGCTGAAGAAGGTGGACGGCAAGGACCGCATCCACGATGCGAACGGCAACCTGATCGACACGGCTTCCGATCCGCGCAACAAGGCGCTGCTGGACCTTCTGAATCCCGTCAGCAATGCCATCGACGACGCGGAGGCCGTACTGATGGCGGCCCTCGTGCACCTCGCGCGCCACGATCCCCAGACCTGCGTCGACCAGGTCCGGCTGGCGATCCGCAATTTCTCGTCCTACCTGAAGGACTTGAAGGGCAAGGAGATCGACGGCCGCCCCGACTACATCGCCGTGCTTGTCTGCGACATCCGCAACCAGGGACGCGCCTCGAAGGCCGACATCGAGAAATGCCTGCGCGACGCGACCGGCAGGCTCTCCGACGCCCGGGCCTACCGTGCCTTGCTGGCGCTGAAAGGCAAGAACAATGCCTTCGCCGCCCGCGTCGAGCACCTCGCCAAGGCCATCCAGCGGATGCGCGAGCAGGGACTGCTCGGCGTCTATCGCTACGACGAAACCGCCGGCGACTTCGTGCAACCCAAGCCGCCCGGTCCAGCCGTCGCCGCGGCGCCTGCAACCACGCACGGTCCGCATACCCGACAAGCACCAGGAGACTTCCATGGCAACTGAAACCTCCCCCGCCGCCGCCCCCGCCCAGCCGGCCACGCAACCCGTTACCGTCACGGCGACCGCCGCGACGCCGGCACCGGTTACGCCGGCCCAGGCCGCACCTGCAGCACTGACCCTGCAGGGGCCGCCCACCACGACAGCGACCGCCGCGGCGCCCGCCCCGCGCACGCCGCAGACCGCGTTGCCGACGAGCGCCACGGCCACGTTCATCGTCGTACTCGTCGTGACGACGTTCGTCCTCGTCTGGGCCCTGCGCCTCGTGAAGCTGGCCCTGACAACTCCCGGACAACAGACGACGCAGACCACCAACGCCGCGGGCGCCGTGACCGTCACGACGGTCACCACGTCCGCGCCGATCCGCAGCGTGCTTACGGAAACCCCGCCGCCGTCGGATCCCGCCGATCCTGAGCAGCCCAAGGGCAGTTTCAGCCGGACGGCCGGCGCCGTGGGTGCCGTCGGCATGGCGGCGATATCGATCGGGCTGGGCTACTGGGTCATCTACGCCCTGTTCTTTGGGCTGGACATGACGGTGCTGAAGGATACCGGCTGGTATTTCCTGGCGGGCTCCGCCTTGTTCTTCCCGTATGCATTCAATCAGCTGGGCAAGGTCTTCAACTGACCCCGCCCCTTTGCAGCCCATCCGGCCCGGGATGCCGCGGATCTTCCGCGGGGGCGCCCCGGGCCGTTATACTATGCGTCGCGCCTGCTCCGGCAGGCACCGAAGACGATCTAGTGCCAGCTGCAAAGGAGACCCACATGGCTACCCACTTGTCCCTCGTCGTCGCCATGGACGCGAACCGCGGCATCGGCGTCGACAACAAACTGCCCTGGCACCTGCCCGAGGACCTCGCCCACTTCAAGCGCGTAACCCTCGGCCACCCGATCATCATGGGCCGCAAGACGTTCGAATCGATCGGCCGGCCGCTGCCGGGCCGCCGCAACATCGTCGTCACGCGCAACGCCGACTGGCGCCATGACGGCGTGGACGTCGTGCACTCGCTGGACGACGCCGTCGCCCTCGTCGGCGCCGACTCGGCGAGCATCATCGGCGGCGCCCAGATCTTCGCGGAAGCGATGCGCATCGCCGACCGCCTGATCGTCACGCACATCGACAAGGTCTACCGCTGCGACACGTTCTTCCCGGAGATCGACAGCGCCCAATGGGCGGCCGTGTCGAACGAACCCCTGCATTCACCGACGGCCGGCGTCGACTACGCCATCGTCACCTACGACAAAGTCAAATAACACATGTCCGGACACGGTTTCCACGTACACGGACCGCACGATCACGCGGTCGAACACGCCGCCCAGCACGGCAGCGATTCCTTCTCGAACAACATCGCGGTGATGACTGCGATCCTGGCCACCGTCGGCGCGCTGTTCGGCTACCTGGGCGGCGCCACGCAGAACGACGCGGCCCTCTTCAAGAACAACGCCGCCATCGCCAAGACGACGGCGGCGAATTCCTGGAACTACTATCAGGCCAAGTCGAGCAAGCAGAACCTGGCCGAACTGGCGACGAGCCTGCCGGGCATGGACCCGCAGATGCAGGCGAAGTACAAGGCCGACGTCGCGCGCTACGAGTCGGAAAAGGCCGGCATCAAGAAAGAGGCCGAGAAGTACGAGGCCCAGTCGGACGAATGGAACGAGAAGTCGGAACGCGCGCTGCACACCCACCACCAGTGGGCGCTGGCGACGACGGCCGAGCAGATCGCCATCTCGCTGGCCGCCATCACCCTGCTGACGCGCCGCCGCTGGCTGCTGTCGATCACCTACGTCGTCGCGCTCGTCGGCTTCGCGCTGGGCGCGTTCGCGTGGCTACACGTGGATCCCCTGGGCGCCCTGTTCGCGGCGGGGCACTGAGCGGCGCTCCCGGTAGTGCTTCTTCAGCACCGCGTGGCGGTGGCGGAAGAAGCGCTCGATGATCCAGCCCACGATCGGGCCCGCGAAGCGCGGCGTGAACTCCAGGCGGTCGACGATGCGCGTGCCGTCCGGGCCGGGCGTGAGGATGCGCTCGTGCCGCCAGCTCTTCATCGACAACAGGGGCGACTGCTCGACGAAGCGGCGGCCCGGTTCGATCTCGGTGAACGTCAGTCGCGACAGGTCCACGGGCACGACGCCGAACAGCAGGAACTTGAAATTGCCGAGCGGGCGACCGAGGCCGCTGCCGTCGCGCGGGATGTGCGTCATCCCCTTCGGAAAATCGAGCTTCAGCACCGGCCCCATTTCCGCTTCGACGCCCCGCACCGACGTGCTCCAGTCCCACAGCTCGGCGGGCGAACGGGGAACCTTGCTTTCCAACTGGACGCGGACGGTGGACATGATGACCTCGCTTCAAAAGGGAGGCTCAACTCTATGCCGGCCGGGTGCCGGCTTCCGTTAGCCTTTTAACGTAGCGACCGCTTCGTCATCTTGCTTACACAAGAGTGCGCCACAATCTCCCCCGTGTAGCTAACCTATCAAAAATTTTTGCACGGGACCCCGCAATTTCTGCGAAAATCCGCTTCTTCATTTTTCCGGTGCCGTGCCCGGCCGCCTTCCACTTTCGGGGAGACGGCGCGCACGGCGCTTCGCTTTGGAGCTGTCCATGAAATTTCGTTTCCCAATCGTCATCATTGACGAGGATTTCCGTTCCGAGAACACCTCCGGCCTCGGCATTCGCGCGCTTGCCGCCGCGATGGAAAAAGAAGGTATGGAAGTGCTGGGGCTGACCAGCTATGGCGACCTGTCGCAGTTCGCCCAGCAGCAGTCGCGCGCTTCGGCCTTCGTGCTGTCGATCGACGATGAGGAATTCGGCGGCGGCACCATCGAGGAGACCAATTTCGCATTGAGCGGTCTGCGCGCGTTCGTGCAGGAGATCCGCCACAAGAACTCGGACATCCCGATCTACATCTACGGCGAGACCCGCACGAGCCGCCACATCCCGAACGACATCCTGAAGGAGCTGCACGGCTTCATCCACATGTTCGAGGACACGCCGGAATTCGTCGCCCGCCACATCATCCGCGAAGCGAAAGCGTACCTGGACAGCCTGGCGCCGCCGTTCTTCCGCGCGCTCGTCAACTACGCCAACGACGGCTCCTATTCCTGGCACTGCCCCGGCCACTCGGGCGGCGTCGCGTTCCTGAAGTCGCCGATCGGCCAGATGTTCCACCAGTTCTTCGGCGAGAACATGCTGCGCGCCGACGTCTGCAACGCCGTCGAGGAACTGGGCCAGCTGCTGGACCACACGGGCCCCGTCGCCAAGTCGGAGCGCAACGCCGCGCGCATCTACAACGCCGACCACTGCTACTTCGTCACCAACGGCACGTCGACATCGAACAAGATGGTGTGGCATTCGACCGTCGCGCCGGGCGACATCGTCGTCGTCGACCGCAACTGCCACAAGTCGATCCTGCACTCGATCATCATGTGCGGCGCGATCCCCGTATTCCTGATGCCGACCCGGAACAACCTGGGCATCATCGGCCCGATCCCGCTGGAAGAATTCTCGCCGGAGTCGATCCGCAAGAAGATCGAAGCGAACCCGTTCGCCCGCGAAGCGAAGAACAAGAAGCCGCGCATCCTCACGATCACGCAATCGACTTACGACGGCGTCGTCTACAACGTGGAGACCCTGCGCGAACTGCTGGACGGCGAGATCGACACGCTGCACTTCGACGAAGCGTGGCTGCCGCACGCGACGTTCCACGACTTCTACCGCAACATGCACGCGATCGGCCGCGACCGCCCGCGCGCGAAGCAGTCGATGATCTTTTCGACGCAGTCCACGCACAAGCTGCTCGCGGGCCTGTCGCAGGCCTCGCAGGTGCTCGTACGCGAATCCGAGACCGTCGCGCTGGACCAGGACGCGTTCAACGAGGCGTACCTGATGCACACCTCGACGTCGCCGCAGTACTCGATCATCGCGTCGTGCGACGTCGCCGCCGCGATGATGGAGGCGCCGGGCGGCACGGCGCTCGTCGAGGAATCGATCTTCGAAGCGCTGGACTTCCGCCGCGCCATGCAGAAGGTCGACGAGGAATGGGGCCAGGACTGGTGGTTCAAGGTCTGGGGCCCGCAGGTCACGAGCGAGGAAGGCATCGGCACGCAGGCCGACTGGATGATCCACGCGGAAGACGACTGGCACGGCTTCGGCAACCTGGCCGAAGGCTTCAACATGCTCGACCCGATCAAGGCGACCATCGTCACGCCGGGCCTGTCGCTGGACGGTTCGTTCGGCGACTCCGGCATCCCGGCGTCGATCGTCACCAAGTACCTCGCCGAACACGGCGTGATCATCGAGAAGTGCGGCCTGTACTCGTTCTTCATCATGTTCACGATCGGCATCACGAAGGGCCGGTGGAACACGCTCGTCACCGCCCTGCAGCAGTTCAAGGACGACTACGACCGCAACCAGCCGATGTGGCGCGTCATGCCTGAGTTCACGTCCGCGAATCCGCGCTACGAATCGTGGGGCCTGCGCGACCTGTGCCAGCAGATCCACGATTTCTATAAGTCGCGCGACGTCGCCCGCCTGACGACCGAGATGTATTTGTCGGACATGATCCCGGCCATGAAACCGTCGGACGCGTTCGCGAAGATGGCGCACCGCGAGATCGAGCGCGTGGCGATCGAGGACCTGGAAGGCCGCATCACCGCGATCCTGCTGACGCCTTACCCGCCGGGCATTCCGCTCCTGATCCCGGGCGAGCGCTTCAACAAGACCATCGTCGACTACCTGCGCTTCGCCCGCGATTTCAACGAGCGGTTCCCGGGCTTCGAGACGGACGTGCACGGTCTCGTGAAACGCGAGATCGACGGGAAGCTGGGCTACTTCGTGGATTGCGTCAAGCAGGGCTGAATCCTTGCCCAGGGCTAAGGTGCGCCGGCCTCGTGCGCGTCGGACGATAATGAACGCCCCGTGTGTTCTTCTCCGACGCGAGGTTCGTCATGCACCTGTCACTCCTGCGCACGGCCGCCCTGGCGGCGTGCCTGCTCTGCTGCGGGCCGGCCCTGGCCCAATCCGGCGCCGTGATCGACCTGACCGACGTGCGCCTCAGCATGGTCTCCACCATCGACGGCAGTCCCCTGCCCGTCACCTGGCGGCGCGCCGCGTGGAACCTCAGCAATGAAGTCCGCGCCGGCGACCGCATCGACGCGCACCGCGACGGCGAGGTCGACGTCGAATACGGCTCGCGCCTGCCCACGCGGGCCACGTCGCTGCTCGACAGCGGCAGCGCGACCGTCCGCATCGCGGGCATGTTCGACGACATCCACGTGGCCACCGCGTTCAGCGGCCCGACCTACGACGAGCACTGGGCCGTGGCCAATGGCGGCACGACCGCGGTGCTCGACGTACCGGGCCATGCGCGCCTGACCCTGAGCGGCCACCTGACGGTCGACAGCACGGGCGATCCGGACCGCGGGCTTGCGGACTTCTCCACCCTGTTCGTGTTCCAGGGCCTCGTGACGGACAGTTTCGAACTGACCCACGTGAACGACTATGACGGCGATTTCTCGATCGTCGCCGAGAACACGGCGGAAGGGAACATCGGCTTTTACCAGATCACGTCCTTGACGGCATACGGCTACGCGCCCCCGTCGCCCGTGCCCGAGCCGCCTGCCGCCGCCATGCTCGCTGCGGGCGCCCTCGTCGCCGGTTGGCGCTGGCGGCGGCGCCGATAAAAAAAGGGGCCGCGGCCCCTTTTCTCAAGTCTTCGGCAGTGTCACGCCGTGCTGCCCCTGGTACTTGCCGCCCCGGTCCTTGTACGAGGTCTCGCAGATCTCGTCGCTTTCGAAGAACAGCACCTGCGCGCAGCCTTCGCCCGCGTAGATCTTGGCCGGCAGCGGCGTCGTGTTCGAGAATTCCAGGGTCACGTAACCTTCCCATTCCGGCTCGAACGGCGTCACGTTGACGATGATGCCGCAGCGGGCGTAGGTCGACTTGCCCAGGCAGACGGTCAGCACGTTGCGGGGAATCCTGAAGTATTCGATGGTGCGGGCCAGCGCGAAGGAGTTCGGTGGGATGATGCACACGTCGCTCTTCACGTCCACGAACGAATTCGAATCGAAGTTCTTCGGGTCGACGATCGTGCTGTTGATGTTCGTGAACACCTTGAATTCGTCGGCGCAGCGGATGTCGTAACCGTACGAGGACGTGCCCCACGAAATGATCTTGCGGCCGTCCGTCTCGCGCACCTGTTTCGGCGAGAACGGTTCGATCATGCCGTGTTCTTCCGCCATCCGGCGGATCCATTTGTCGCTCTTGATACTCATCGCTGGCTTCTTTTCCAAAAAGGGGGGATATGAATCCCGCAATTTTACGCGAAAAGTGCCGCCGGGCGACCGGCCTTTTTTTGGTCGCCCTGCCCCAGCAGCCGCCCAATCATCTCGCGCGTCAGCTGCGCCGTCAGCGCCGGCTTCTCCATCGGGTACAGGTGCGTGCCTTCGATCGTGACGAGATTGTCGCCGACCAGCCGGCGCGTGCTGTCCAGGCCCGCCTGGCGCAGTTCCACGGAATCCGTCCCCGCGATGAAGCCGACCGGCACGGGGAACGGCGCGCGCAGTACCCGGTCCATATCGTGCGGCAGCGTGCTGTAGATCGCCGCCTCGACGTCGCGGTCGAAGCGCAGCTGCACACCCTCGGGGTGCGGCTTCAGGCCGTGGTCGAGGTAATCGTCGAGGGCTCCCGGCGCCCACGCCTGGAACACGGGCTTGGCGATGAAATGCTCGAATGCGGCGGCGCGCGACGGCCACACGTTGCGCCGGCGCCGGGCCACGTTTCCGGGCGACAGCCGCATGCGGAATCCGAGCAGCTTGGCGATGCGCCACACCCACGCGCGCCAGCCGGCGACGACCGGCGAATCCAGCATTACCACGCAGCGCACGAGATCGGGCCGCCGGTGCGCCGCCAGCATGCTGACGGCGCCGCCCAGCGAATGGCCGACGAGGATCGCCGGCCGGCCATAGGTCTCCAGCTGGGCGATCAGCTCGTCGATGAGCGTGTGCCAGTTGTCGCGCACGGGAAAGCGGGGATCGTGACCCAGCATGGCCGTCGTGCGCACGTCGAAATCGCGGCGCAGGTCGTCCAGCAGGCGGCCGTACGAACCGGAGGGGTAGCTGTTCCCGTGGGTGAAATGGAGTAATGGCTTGGACATCGGGAATGGGATGACGCGGCTGCGCGTAGTAAAGACAAAACCCATTGTAATGTCATTATCTCCAAGTATTTAGAGGGAAACGCCTACATCGCCGGACGCTCGCCCCCGTCGTGGCCGCGCCTGCCGTGCTGGCGCAGCTGTTCCCTTTGCTCCGGCGTCAGCACGGCCTGGATCTGCGCTTCCGTACGCGCCTGCAGCAGCGCCTGGGCGGCGACGGCCTGGCCGAGGTCGCGCGACAGCGCATTCGCCTTCGCGTCGTCGAACCGGTCGGCGCGACCCAGTTCGCGCAAGGCCTCGTGCGCCTTGCGGATCGCCTTGTCGTAGTCGCGGCGCTGCGGGGCCTGGGCGTGCATGATGGCGAACACCTTGTCCTGCTGGGCTTCCGTCAGCTTCAGGCGGTGCAGCGGCGGGTGGCCGAAGGGCATGCCTGGGCCGCGCTCGTGGTCGGCGTCGGGGCCGTGGCGGCCGGCGGTGGGCGGCGCATCGGGCTCGTCGGTCGCGAAGGCAGGGGCGGCGGCGAGGCAGGCGGCGAGCAGCGCGGCCGCCGCGGAAAGGCTTGTGAGTTTCATGTCTGTCATCCTTCTTGTTCGGAGACGCCATTCTCGATTGTCTCCGCGTTAAGGAGTGTTATCCCGGTGTAAAAGGACGTAAAGAGGTCCCGCCCGGCGTGGTCGGCACAGCCGGCCTGCGCTAAGATGCGAGCATGAACCAAGTCCTGCTTATCGACGACGACACCGAACTGGTCGGCATGTTTTCCGAATACCTGGAACAGGAAGGCTTCCGTGTCGCCTGCGCCCACGACGGCGAGACGGGCGCGCGCGAAGCGCTGACCGGCCAGTACGCCATCGCCATCCTCGACGTGATGATGCCCCGCATGAACGGCATCGAGACACTGCGTCGCATCCGCGCCGCCAGCCGCATGCCGATCCTGATGCTGACGGGCCGCGGCGACGACGCCGACCGCATCCTCGGCCTCGAACTGGGCGCCGACGACTACGTCACGAAGCCCTGCACGCCGCGCGAACTGACGGCGCGCGTGCGCGCCATCCTGCGCCGCACGCAAAGCTCGCCCAACGACGGCCCCGGCATCACGCTCACCGTCGGCAAGCTGACGATGCTGCCCGAGCAGCGCCGCGCGACGTGGGACGGCCAGCCGCTGGAACTGACCAGCACCGAATTCAACCTGCTCGAAGTCCTCGCCCGCAACGCGGGCCGCCCGGTCAGCAAGAACGACCTGTCCGAACAGGGCCTGGGCCGCCCTCTGGCCCGCTTCGACCGCAACATCGACGTGCACCTGTCGAGCCTGCGCCACAAACTGGGCACGCTGTCCGACGGGCGTTCCTGCCTGCAGACCGTCTACCGTCTCGGCTACCAGCTGATCCGCGAGTAGCGATGGGCCGGCTGTTCTGGAAGTTCTTCCTGTCCATCCTGCTGGCCCAGGTGGCCGCTACGATCGGCGTCGGCGGCACCTTGTGGCTGCGCGACCAGGCACGCCAGCGCGGCGGCGAACCCACGCTCGACAAGAGTCCGCCCGCGACAATCATGCTGGACGCGGCTGCCGCGACGCTGAAGCACGGCGGCATCGACGCGTTGCGCGACCTCGCCGCCGGCAGCCGGCGCATGCATTTGTATGTGCTCGACGAGCAGGGCCATGAGCTGCTCGACCGGCCCGTACCTGCCAAGCTGCGCGAAGAAGTCGAGCGCAACCTGAACGGCGACGGCCGCACCCATGCCGTCGCCCACCTGACGAGCGCCGATGGCCGCCGCTACACTGCTTTCGCTTCGCGCGCGTGGCATATGCCGGGCACGGACGGTCCCGGCCCACGCGGCTTCGGCACCGGGCCCGGCTTCGGACCGCCAGGTGCCGGACCGGGCGACGGCGGCCCGGGCGGGCGCATGGACGGAGGCCCCGGCGGCCCGGGTGGCCCGGGTGGCGGCTGGTTCGGCCTGCCGCCGGAATTCAGCCGCCACGTGGGCCCCTGGCTGCCGATCATCGCCGCCACCCTGGCCAGCCTGCTGTTCGCCGCCCTCCTCGCCTGGTATTTTTCGCGTCCGATCCGCGCCCTGCAGCGCGCCTTCGATGCCGCCGCCGCGGGCGACCTGGCGCCCAAGTTCGCCCACGCGGCACCGCGCCTGATCGGCGACGAGCTGGCGGAACTGGGTCACGACTTCGACCGCATGAGCGCGCAGCTGCGCGCCCTGATGGACGGCCAGCGCCGCCTGCTGCACGACGTCTCGCACGAGCTGCGCTCGCCGCTCGCGCGCCTGCAGGCCGCCATCGGCCTCGCGCACCAGCAGCCGGACCGCCTGCAGGCGTCGCTCGAACGCATCGAACGGGAAAGCGTGCGCATGGACCGCCTCGTCGGCGAGCTGCTGACCTTGTCGCGCCTGGAAGCGGCGACGTCCCTGCCCGCGACCGAACCCGTCGACCTCGTCGAGATGGTCGACCAGATCGCCGACGACGCCCGCTTCGAGGCCGGCGCGGTCGTCGACGTCGACGCGCCGGAACCGGTCACCGTACGCGGCGCGCCTGACCTGTTGTGGAGCGCCGTCGAGAACATCGTGCGCAACGCCGTCAAGCACGGCGCGGGCGGCCCGGTGGACGTCTGCCTGCATCCGGACGGCGATCTCGTTCACATCGAAGTCCTCGACAAAGGGCCGGGCATCGCGCCCGAGCACCTGGGCGACGTGTTCGAGCCGTTCTTCCGTTCCAACCCCATGCGCAACAACGTCGACGGCCACGGCCTCGGTCTCGCGATCGCCAAGCGGGTCGTGGACACGCATGGCGGGCGCATCTCCGCCGCCAACCGGGCGGAAGGCGGGTTGCGCGTCACGATCACGCTGCCGCGCGTGGCGTGATCAACGCCCGCACCGGTAGCGCGCGTGTTCGGTGCGATCGCTTTGCCGGGCGTGGCCGGGCCGGCGCCGTATTACTCGCCCAGCAGGATGGCCCCGGCACGGGCAATCTGGGCATCCTGGGAAGCCTGCACACCCGACACGCCAATCCCGCCGATGACCTTGCCGTTGGCGATCAACCGCAGACCGCCCTCGATGGGCGTGATGTCCGGCAGCCCAAGCACGACAGCATTGCCTTTCTCCAGGAGCTCCTGGTGGAACTTGGTGTCGCGCCGATAATTGACCGCGTGGCGCGCCTTGCCCATGGAGACGTCGACCGAAGAGTTGGGCGTATCGTCCATGCGCGAAAAGTACATCAGGCGCCCGGCTTCATCGACAATGGAGATCGAGACGTTCCAGTTATTCTTGCGCGCTTCCGCTTCGGCGGCGGCGGCGATCTGGCGCACGACGTTCAGGTTCAGGACCGGCTTGTGCGTCAGCTGGGTGCTCAGATCGGTGGCACCCACAGTCACGGGCAAGGCAGCGAGCAGGCAGATGAGGATGGTGCGCAGCATCCGGTATCTCCATGTTGTTCGAATGCCCGCGATTGTAGCGTCTAACTGTCCACGCGTCGCGCGTGGTGTAATCATTGCCCGTACCAGTAGCGCGCGTGGTCGATGCGGTAGCTGTGCCAGGCGACGTCCGTGCCGACGTCCAGCGTCAACGCGCCCGCTTCGTCGGTCCGCAGGCGCAGTGCGCCGAGCGTGCCGTAGCGCTCGTACACCTCGGCCTTGGGGTGGTGGTAGCGGTTGCGGTGCCCGACCTGGAAGATCGCGATGCCAGGCCGCACCGCCTGCAGGAAGGCCAGCGTCGATGACGTCCCGCTGCCATGGTGCGGCGCCAGCAGGACGTCCGCGCGCAGGCGGTCCGGCGCGCGCTCCAGCAGTGCCGCCTCCTGCGCCGCCTCGATGTCGCCGGCCAGCAGCACCGTGCGCCGCCCGTTGCTGATGCGGAGCGTGCAGCTGCGCGCATTCGTCTTCAGGTGCGCGTCGTCGTAGCTGGCCAGGGTCGGATGGAGCATGTCGAACGCGATGCCGTCCCACTCCCAGTGTTGGCCCGCGCTGCAGCGCACGTGGCGGCGCGCCGCGCCGACGATCGCGTGGTCAAAGGGTAGCGACGACGCCAGCCAGTCCACGTCGACACCCTCCAGCACCGCCAGCGCGCCGCCTGTGTGGTCCGTGTCGACGTGGCTGACGACGATGCCGTCCAGCGTGGCCACGCCCCGCATCCGCAGATACGGCAGGATCACGCGGCTGCCGCCGTCGGCACCGGGCGCGTATGCGGGGCCGGTGTCGTACAGCAGGCGATGCCGCTCCGTTTCGACCAGCAGCGCCATCCCCTGGCCCACGTCGAACGCCGTCACGCGGAAGGTGCCCGCAGGCGGATGGTCCGGAAGCTGCAACAGCATCGGCAACAACGCGACGGCACCGGCCCACCGATGCGGCCAGCCGCGCGGCATCAGCATCCACAGCGTGCCGCCGAGGCCCAGTGCCAATACCCAGCCATGCGGTGCCGGCGCGCCCCACACGGCACCGGGCCATCCCGCCATCTGCCGCAGCAGCCACGCGAGCATCTCCACGGTCCAGTGCGCGAGCAGCAGCAGCCAGTCGCCCGGTGGCCCCGGAATCAGGCTGCCCGTCAGCGCGAGGGGCGTCACGACGAAGCTCACCAGTGGGATCGCCGCCGCGTTCGCGACCGGACTCACGACGGACACCTGGCCGAACAGCAGCAACGTCAGCGGCACCAGCCCGGCCGTGACGGCCCATTGCGTGCGCCCCGCCAGCAGCAGCGCGCCGCGCGGGCCCGTGGGCGGCGGCCCGAGCCGGCCATGTCCCGCGAACAGGATGACGGCCACGGCGCCGAACGACAGCCAGAACCCCGGCCACAGCACGGCCCATGGATCGATCAGCACGACGACGCCGAGCGCCGTGCACAACACGTGCGACACGGCCGCGAGGCGCCCCGTCCACAGCGCGAGCGCGACGACGGACAGCATGTACAGGGTGCGCTGCGCGGGCACGCCGAACCCGGCCAGCAGCACGTACAGCAACGCGACGACGGCCCCGGCCAGCGCCGCGGCCTTCTGCGCCGGCAGCCGCAGCGGCAGCCACGCATCCGTGAAGAACGAGCGGCGCCACAGCGCGGACACGGTCCACGCGGCGAGCCCCGCGATCATCGTGATGTGCAGGCCCGAGATCGAGATCAGGTGCCCGATGCCCGTGCGGTTGAAGACCTGCCAGTCGGCCTGGTCGATGCCGCGCTGGTCGCCGATGACGAGCGCCACGATCACGCCCGCGTACGGGCGTCCCGCGAGCGCCGCCTGGATGCGCGCGCGCAGCGCGGCCCGCGCCCGCTCGACGACCGTGCCGGGACTGGCCACGAACGCGTCCAGCAACCGGTTGCCGTCGTCGGCGCGGACATAGCCGGTGGCGCGCACACCCTGCTCCAGCAGCCACGCTTCGTAATCGAAGCCGCCCGGATTGGCGTTGCCGTGCGGGCGCTGCAGGCGCACCGTCAACTGCCAGCGCTGGCCCGGCTGCACGTCGCCCACCGGGGCCGTCGCGCGGTGCAAGCCCGCATACCACGACAGCGCGATGTGCGGCGGCACCGTCATCGCGCCATCCACGACGCGCTCGACCGCGACATCGAAGCGCACACCGCCATCGAAGCGATTGGGCAGATTATCGATGATGCCCACCAACGTGACGTCGCGCCCTTCGTCCACTGCCGCCAACCTGTTTGCGAGCGCGCCGTGCGCGAGCCACGCCGCCCACCCGACACCCAGCAGCGCGCCGCCGGCAACCGCCAGGGGAATGCGCCACCGGGCATGACGAACCATGAGGCAGGCCGGCAGCAAGGCCGCTCCGAGCGCCAGTGCGCTCCATGGCGTTGGAAGCGTGGCCTGGCACTGCAGCCATGCGATACCGGCGACGAAGCTGCATATCGCGATCCGCATGGCGCCTGCCTTTCGTCTGGCACTGTCCAGCGTATATCTTACGCAGTGCAGACGGGTGAAGCGGTGCTAGAACACCCTCTGTTGAGCTGCCACAGGTGAGGAGCGCCGTGCTGGCCGGCTTAGAACGTGAAACGCACCCCGCCGCGGTACATGCGGCCGAACAGGTCGTACAGCGACGGGTTGATGCCATTCCCCGACGTCGGCGCGTTGCGGTTGGCTACGTTGTCGATCTTCGCATAGGCCATGACGTTCTCCGCAACCTTGTAGGTCGCGCCCAGGTCAAAGTACAGCACGCCTTTCATATGGTTGTTGTCGATGGTCTGGTGGATCGGCGTGGAGACCGGGCAGTTGGTCTGGCACTCGATGTATTCATTGCTGTAGACACCGTTGCTGATCCAACGCTCGCTCAGTGTCACGCTGCCGCTGTCCGACGACCAGCCCTGCGAGGCCAGCAGCTTCCAGCGCGGCGTGCTGCCCATGTTGACGCCCGCCCCCTGCGTCGGAATCGTGCCTGGCACGCCCGAGTCGGTGATGTTGTCGATCGTATGCGTGGCCAGCGCGCGCAGCGTGAATATGCCGGGCAGGCCCAGGCCGGCCATGCTGCCGCGGTACGTGGTCTCGATGTCGTAGCCCTTGAGCTTGAGCGAGGCCAGGTTGAATTGCTGCAGGCGCACGTAGTTATTCGTCGGCACGGGACTGTCGAGCACCATGGCCGCGCACAGGTCCTGGTGACCGGCATCGCACAGGTCGACTTCCTGCTGCAGGCCCAGCGTCGAAATGACGTCATTCACCTTGATCGTGTAATAGTCGAGCGAAGCGCTGAACCCTGGGGCCCAGCGTGGTTGCGCAAGGACGATGCCCAGCTCCGAGCTGCGTGCGACCTCCGGCCTGAGTGCCGTGTTGCCGGTCACCTGCTGCTGCACCGTCAAGGTGGTGCCTTTGTGGTTGACCACATTGTTGGTGATGACGACCGGCGCGAACAGTTCGCTCAGATTCGGCGCACGTACATCGCGCGAGGTGACGGCGCGCAGGCGCACCCCGTCGATGCCCGTTTTCCACGTGCCGCCGATCTTCCAGGTCTTGGCATTGCCGGCAGTACTGTACGTGGTGCCGCGTCCCGCCACGTTCAGGTTGGCCTCGCCCAGCCCGGCCGACTTGAACAACGGCAGATTCAATTCCAGATAGGCTTCACGCACGGAGTAAGCGCCCGAGCCGTTGTGGTAATTACCCGCAAACCAGTTCGCGCCGGACGAGGTGTTCAGCAGCGGATCGGCCGGGTAGGCGGTCGAATTCGGGCTGTCCGCCGTGACACCGTTGCCGTACGGGTCAGCGCGCACGGTGTAGGCCTCCCTGCGGTACTCGAGACCGGTGGCGACGGCCAGCGGACCGGCCCACAGTGCAAGCGGCTCGCCGCTGACGTTGAAGCTGGCCACGTCCTGCGTTTGGCGGGCATGCTGTTGCGGGCCGTTCGGCGGCATCACATAGGCCAGCGCGCCCGTGCTTTGCGGGACGTTGCCGATGATGTTCAGGGGCTGGCAACCCGAATTGCGCGCGACGACGTTGCGGCAGACGATGCTGCCATCGGGCAGACGGATGGCGTCGATCGCGGCGTTATAGCGCGGCGACAGCGTGATGTTGTTGACGTACAGGTCGGTGCGGTTGATGCCGCGCTGGTAGTAGCCATTGTACGACCAGGTCGTGCCGCCGGCGTCGAAGCGGCCGTCGACGCCGATCACGTAGCGCGCCATGCGGCGGCGCGGCTCGACGCTGATGTATTTCGGAAGATTCGCGTTGGCGGTGCCGTACTGGAAGCTCGTGATGTTGTTGGCCGCGCAGGCTGCGACGATCGACGCGGGCAAGAACGGGTTGTCGCACTGGATGGTCAGGTTGGCGTTTTTCGGCGCACCGCCATTCGGCTGGTTCTGCGAATTGACCTCGGCCGCATTGATCGTCATGTAGATCTCGTGGTCGTCGTTGATCGCATAGCCGATGCGGGTGTAGGCGTTGTCGCGCTTGAGCTCCGAGGCCAGGGTCGTGGTATTGGCCGACACGCCGGAGAGGTCGCCACCCACGCAGAACGGGCTGATACAGCCGGTCACACCGCCCTTACCGTCGGGCACACCGTTGGAACCGTAGTTGAACTTGTACGGCATGCCGCCATCGCCGAACGCCGTGCCTTGCAGCGGGCCGGAGGTGATCAGGCCGTAGAGGCTGTACTGGTAATTCTGGGCGTTTCGGATATCGTAGATCTGCGGCTTGCCGTCGGTCGTCTGGGCAAACGGGCGGGTCTGAAAAGCCGGCGCCTTGAACGCGGTGCGGCCGTTCGGGCCCGGGCCGGCGCCAAAGCCGTTCGGCGGTATGCCGTCCTCCTTGCTGCGCTCCACGCTGACCACCGCATGCAGCCTGTCGTCCAGGAAGGCGCGGCCCCAGGCCGCCTGCAGCGTGACGTTCTTGTCGTCGTGGTAAGTGGTCTGGCCGCCTTCGATGTTGGCCTTTAAGCCCTTGAATTTCTTGTCCGTGATGAAGTTGACCACGCCGCCGACCGCGTCCGAGCCATACGACGCCGACGCGCCGCCGGTGACCACGTCGACGCGCTTGACCAGCAACTGGGGAAACTGGCTGATGTCGGTCACGCCGGTGACGTTGGCCGGCACCACGCGCTGGCCGTCGAGCAGCGTCAGCGTGCGGAACGCGCCCAGGCCGCGCAAGCTGAACGCGCTCAGGCCCTGTTGGCCGCTCGAGGTGCTGTACGTCAGCACCTGACTGCCTGTGCTGCCCTGCAGCGCGGGCAGCTGGGCGATGGTGTTGAAGATATTCGGCTCGGCCGATTTTTCGATGTCGTCGGATGTCAGCGTCGTGGTCGGGGTAGGCTGGTTGAAGCCGCGCGTCGCGATACGCGAACCGGTCACCGTCACCACGTTGTCGACGGCCTTGGGGGCGGGCGCGGCCTCCTGTGCGCAGACGGTTGCAGTGCTGATCAGGCCTGCGCCGAGCAATGCTGCGGTAGACAGCTTCAAAGGGAATGGTCGGGGAGGCTGGGCCTCGTTGCGCCTGGCGGGTCGAATCGTCATGAGATCTCCGTTATGATTTTTAGCGCACCTTGATTGGTGTCAAGACCATGCTAGGGATGTTACAACCTACCAGCCAATTCCTTTTTTTCCTCCTCCGATACGAAATTGGATATCATTTATAAAAAACCGAGATCCTCGCGGCGGCGATGCGCGCGATGTGCGTCAGTGTGGCGCGATCACTTGGCTTTCCAGTGATGCATAATGCATCTCATTTATAAAATACAAAAATGCATCGCGGGCGCACGCTGGCAGACACTGGTATCGAAGACTCAGGCAAGCGTCGACGGTCCCATTGACGGCTGCCCGGGCTCGGGTTGTCCTTCCTGTACGGACCCGGCGAGAAGCGCGACGCGTTCGGCCTCGGCGAGGCGCATCAACTGCCACGTACTGCGCCGCTGGATCACTTCCGGACCGGCCGAACGTCCGAACATACCCACCGGCACCTGGAAGGTCGCGGGCGGGAGCGTACACCCGCGCGGGAACCAGCGTGTCCCGTCAAGGGCATGCGTCTCCCCACAGCGCCACCAGCCGCTCGCCGGACAGACCTCGCCTGTCCGTACGTTGGTGCCAAGAGCGACTTCCGGTGCTGGATCGGCTTCACCTTCGGCAGAAATACTGATCGGTCCAGGTGGAGCGAGTGTGACCAGCGTTGGTGTTCGCGGACGCAGCCGCTTGTCGACCAGCCTCCACGTGGTCGGCTGCGACGGCTCGATGCTTGGCTGGAGGCCGCGCAGTTTTTGCCACAGGGTCTGCCGCGGCAGCAGCAGCGCCTGCGGCATGCGGTCGCCTTTGCGGATCCACTGGACCGAGCCGCCCTGCACGTCCACGCCGGGGCCACCCTCGCGGCATTTCCACCAGCCGGAGTGTGGACAGACTTCTCCGGCCGTCGCCAACGCACCCAGCTTCGGTCCGGGCGGTTCCGGCGGCGGATCCATTGGCGGCGGCGAATCGGACTTGCGCAGGCGGATGCTGGACGAGATGCTGTCCCAAAGCGCCAGCACAGCGTCTTCATGAAGGCTGGAATCGACGGGCTTGCCCCCGGGACGCGGGTTGGTGCCCGTTTCCATGTTGAGCAACAAATACGGCTGCAAGTGATCATTTTCGACCCCGTGCGCCTCCCACATGAAGCTGTAGCCCGTCGTGAAATTCAGTTCGCGGACCCGCTCCAGGACCTCCTCTCCGTCAATACCATTGATACTCCGCTTGCCCGAGCGCAGCTTTGTCACGCGCAGCATCTCTTCGGCACTGGCTTCTGCGTCGATATCGGCGACACGGACAAGCAAGCTACGGTCGGTGCGACCAGCAGGCATGACGTCGAACGCCAATCCCATGTCCGGATGGCCAGGCAGGCCAAGATGCAGGGTGACATGTTCGTTCTCATGTTCCGGCAAAGGTTCGGCGAAGACCCCTCTCCAGACACAAAACCCGGGCACACGGGGGATCTCGTCCGGGCCGCGCACTTGCAACCGTGCCAGCAGAGCCTCTGCATCCTTGACGCCTTGCGCCTGCTTCGAAGATGCAGACATCGTGAAGCTCAAACCGTTCATGTGCGCATGGACTTCAATCGACACCGACTCCATCTCGATCCGACGATCCCCGTTCATCATGTGCCCGCGGCTGCGGCCGTAAACAAAGGTTCGCCCGGTGAGTCCAGGAATACGCAGGTCATGGGCGTCGAGCATACCGCCTTCGTCACTGCCATCGCGATCGCGGCCGCGTGCCGTGATCTCTGCCTCGCGCGACGCCACCCGCTCGCGGAATGCCGATTCATCTTCCTCGACAGAGTCGATTTCGAATCCGGATATCCTTTCGCCCGACAGGCTGACGTCGGCCTCGCCAGGAACGTCGACCAGGTACCGTCCGACGCATACCGTTTTCATCTTTTCCGTCATTTTTGCCACCTCGGATCTGTCCCGTATGCTGCGGACCTGGCCAGCGGCCCAGGTACCTGCACAGGCGAGAGCCGCAAGCAAAACGACGAGCTCTCGCCAACCGCGTTTCCTTGTTCGCGTCATGGCAACGTCGGTACCGGCATGGCAACGGAAACTGGGCCCGACGACAAGACGACTTGCCGCATGAACGCATCCATACGATCGAACGTACGGACGACAATCATTCGCCCATCCAATTTACATTTAGGCGACCCTGCACACTGGACGAGGCATGGGGTTTCCTTGCGTCTCATCATGCATGGAGGCGCAACTGATGTGGCGCGACTGCGCCAACGCTGTTTCTCCGCGCGCTTCATTGCAGCTTCTGAACCAGTTTGACGATCAGGTGCCGAGTTAACATCAGGATGGCGTCATTGTTGTATGCGCCCTGATGATCGATTCCACGCACGTCGAACAACTGACTGACCTTTCCACGTGGGCCCGCTCCGGACTGATGTGGAACAGTGCCATCGCCGGCGACGTCCTGGCGTGCAGGAACGAAGTAAAGATCACTACGTCCTTCCACGCGCACGCGTCGCCCGCCACTTGGGCCATAGCCCGTCCGGGTCGCCGCCTTGATATTCGATTCTGTGAACACTGCGCCGGCCGCCGGGTCGCGTGCGACCCATCGCACGGCGCCAAACGACATGTGTTCCGGATCGGCACCGTAAAATGCGTACGTGTTAGGGTGGTAGTACGTATCCAGGACCTTGCGGTGAAACCGCTCGGCCTCGTCGACGGCCCGTCGTAAAACATCGATGACTTCGGCATCGTTGTATTGCTTGGCCGGGTCGGCGAGCACGGGGTCGATCAACCTGTACCAGGAATGGGTATCGCGGTACATTTCGTATGGGTCACCCGTAGGCAAATGCACCACCTCGCGCGCCACATCTTTATGGTTGACTTTATTGACCAGGCAGATGTGCAGCCAGGGCTGCGGATAAAGGTGATTGGGTAGCAGCTGCAGAGCACCGGGCGAGGCGGCCATCACTGGCATCGTATCCTTGGGCTGTTCACCGAGGATTTCGGCGACGTGCTCTGCCTTGATATTGTCCACCCGCCCATTACTAGGGCTCCATTTCTCGGTACCGCATGCAATACGGCGATAGCACGCAGGTGCGCCAAGGGCTGGCATGGCACCATGGATAACGCCCAGGATTTTCTCTGGAATCTGCTTCGCGCAAGCGCGGGCAACCAATCCGCCCATCGAGTGAGTGACGAGAATCACCTGCCGACATTCGCGCTTGCGCTCAGTCCAGAAAGAAATGATCCGTTCGATACGCTGCCGTAGCCATTTGGCCGATTCGTCGCACGACTCGAGCCAGTTGTAGCCACAGGCATAGACCGGATAGTAATATCCCGCGTGCTTTTCCAGCTCCGCCTCCGTCACCCTGGCAATACCGCGCACGCCCCATTTCGCCGGGTCACACGTCATCACCTCCTTCCAATGGCTGCATATCACACGGACGTTATCCAACGGATCCATCTCGAACGTGTGGTTGAGACCAACGTGCAGGCCGTATAGCAGCATGCCGTACGAATCCCAATGAACTTCTCCCCACCAGCGCTGCCGCACCTCGGCCTCGGTCGTACCGTAGTTGCGTGCTTCCAGCGGCAAGTGGATATCGCCACGGTTATCCACCTCGAGCGTTCGTCCATTGAGAATCTTTTGACGCGTCTTCGGATCGAACTCCTTCCACTTCCGCGCCGCCTTCAGCCCCTCGAACGTCCCGTTCGGCGCCCGCCATGCCGGCTCCCCCGGATCCAGCACCTGGTTCGCCCGCTTCGCCGGACTGGTCGCCGCCCGCAAATTGCTCCCCATGATCCCCGGCACGACGATGACGGGGATGACTTTCGACGGCGGCAACGTGAACAGGCCGCGTGTCGTGAACGACGTTGGGGTCAGGACGGTCCGGCCGGTCCAGCTGCCGTCGGGCTGCGGGACGAGGTTCGGCAAGGGGCGGGTCGGGTCTGCCATGCGCGCTCCGTGGTCTGGGTTGGGCCCGTGTCAGCGGGCCGTGTCGTCGTCGGGGAGGAAGGCCATGTCGACGTCGCCGATCATCTCGCCGATCAGCAATGACGTCCGGCCCTGTTCGTCGGTGCGTCCGGTGACGGTGCGGCCGTCTTCGAACGTCGCCTTGTAGCGTTGGTTCGGGACCGGCTTGCCGGTCTGCTGGTGCCGCAGCACCACGTATTCGTCCGTGTGGAGGTGCGAGGTCGGCATGCGCACGCCTTCCGGTGTCGCGCCGCCGGGGCCGACCAGGTCGTGTTCCGTCGCCTTGAAGACCTGGCGGCCGCTCGTCTGCTGGGTGACCGTGCCGTCGGCCCAGTCGGTCTGCGCGCCCGGCGCGATGATTTTCACGGCGGGCGCTTCCAGTTCGATGCGTTCGGCGGCGATCAGGCTGATGCGGCCCGCCGACTTGATCTGGATATTGCCCAAGTGCGTGTGCACGACGATGTCGCCGCGGCCCGCGACGAGGCGCACGCCCAGTTCGTGGGCGAACAGGCTCAGGCGGCGCGCGGCGCGCACGAAGATGTTGGCGCCGGCCGCGACTTCGACGTCGCCCGCGCTGACGACATCCACCTTGCCGCTCGCGCCCAGTGCGAGGTTGTCGTTGCTGGCGACGATGACGCCGTTCGGCGCCGTCGCGGCGAGGATCGGCTCGCCGCCGCCCGCCGCCCCTTCCGCGACATTGCTGCCCGCATGCCAGCGCTTCAGCTTGTCGACGAGGGCGGCGAGGCGCTTGCCCGTCGGTTCGTCGTCCGTGTGGACGGCGGCCAGCTTGCCCACCTCGTCGAGGATGCCCTGCATGACGTCGGCCAGGCCCGCCAGGCCGGCGCGGTCGAGCTGGCCGCCTTCCGCCTGCGGGCTCGCCTCGGCGCTGATCAGGACGCCCTGGCCGCCCCGCACGGCCACCGACAGGTCGCTGCGCAGCTCCGCCCCCTCCCCGCGCGGCGTGCCGGTGCCGTCGGCGCGCGGGCGCGTCAGCCAGCCCAGGTTCAGTTCCGACGTGCCGTGGTCGCTGGCCAGCTGGGCGCTGATCTCGCCGCGCGTGTCGTCGAAGCGGAGCTGGTTGCCGCGCGCGCCCTGGATCTCGTGCGTGCGCGTGCCGGACACGTAGCGGTTGCCCGGCAGCGCGCCCGCCTGGCTGAACGCGGGCGGCGCCGTGCGCTGGTTGTACAGCTGGGCGAGGATGATCGGGCGGTCCGGGTCGCCGCCGAGGAAGGCCACCAGCACTTCGGATCCCACGCGCGGCAGCGACAATGCGCCGGCCTGCTGCTGGCTGCCGTTGCCGTTCCCGGCCCAGTTGGACGCCACGCGTACCCAGGCCGAATCGGCCGGCGAATCGGACGCGCCGGCGCCGTGCGCGTGGCGGTGGTCCGCCGCACGCATGCCGGGGAAGCGGATTTTTACGCGCCCCAGCGCGTCGCAATGGACGTCCTCGCCGGCCGGGCCCACGACGATGGCGCTCTGCAGCTGCGGATGCGGCAGGTCGGTGCGCGGATCGTACGCGGGCACGATGGGAATGCCGCGCCTCACGGCGGAAAAGTTCACGCGCACGCGCGCCTGGCCGTCGCCCGCGCGCGGAGCCGGCAGCGCGCCCAGGGCCGCTTCCGCGGACAAGTGCCGCGCGTGGCGTTCGAGGTCGCGCGGCAGGTTGTTGTCGGCCACGACGTGAAGTTCCGTGATGACGAAATCGCGCTCCGCGGCCGGATGGGTGTCGATCTCCGGATGACCTTCGAGCGAAAAATACTGGCCGGCGCAGAAGTCGCGCACGCTGCCCTCGCCCTGGAAGCACTTCGATTCGAATTCGTGGCGGCTCATGCGCACGTGACCCAGGCGCCAGTGGTCCTCGACGTCGTTGCCCGCATGGGGCATCTCGATCAGGTAGTCGTCCAGCGACGCGGCCAGCGCGTTGCCGCTCGGGCCCTGGTCCACGTTGCTGCGTGCGGTGGCCGTCATGAATTGCGCGCCGCCCGGGTTCTTGTAATCCCAGCTGTGGCGCGTGGCGACGCCGGGCTGCAGGCGGCGCGCGGCACGCCAGGCCTGGATCGTGTCGCGGCCGTCCGCCATGCTGTCGCGGTGGTAGCGCACGGTGCCGGCCGCGTTCAGCGGCAGGCCGTTCGGGTCGTTGAACAGGACCAGCGTGTGCGCGGGCGTACGGTCGTGCGCGGGGTCGACGGGGCTGCCCCGGCTGCGGCCTGGCCGGAACACCCACGCGATGCCGCGCCGCTTGAGCAGGCGCCGCACGAACGCGGCGTCCGACTCGTTGTACTGCATGGTCTGTTCGCGCGGCGGGAACTGGCGCATGTCGAACAGCGGATCGAGTTCGAGCTCGAACGCATTCGCCAGCACCGTGTTCGACTGGCGCCATTCGTCGCACAGCACCTGCACGATCTCCAGCTCGTTCTGGTAGCGGAAGACGCGGCTGTTGGTGCGCTTCTCCATCACGGCGAACACGTCGCGCAGGACCAGCTCGTAGCCGGCCAGGCCGCCGTCCGCATCGCCCGCACGCGCCTCGGTGACGATGCCGCACACGCTGCGCAACTGCCCGCGGTCGGTCACGAACTGCAGTTCGGCCGGCAGGGCGATCAGGTCCTTCAGCGCGATGTGCGGGCTGCTCGCGAGGCAGGCGACGCGGTAGTCGATGCCGCCGCAGATCGCCTCGTGGCCCACGACCCGCTGGGGCAGCAGCACGTCCTCCGCGAGCTGGCCGCCGTGGGCCAGGCGCAGGCGCAACGGCCGGTGCGCGGTGCTCACGACCTTTTCGTGCTGCAGAACCCGCAGGAACTCGCTCGCGCTTTCCACTGTCTCTCCCGTAAACACGCCGCGGCTGCGGCACGAGAATTGATTCTTCCATGCTTCAACCGGCGCGAGATTAACGTGCGTCAGGGTGGACAGGAGCGAACTTCGACCGGTGCGAATGGTCCCACGCCGCGCGCCGCGGGGGTGCGCACGGCGGGCCGGCACGACTCGATGGAACCGGGAGAGTCCGGGCGCGGTCGCGCCGTCATGAGGGTCGGGTATGACCCATGTGATTCATGCGCGCCGCGTAGTCAGCGAGGCATCAGCCCAGCAGCGCGGCCAGGCGCGGCATGGTCGCCAGCGCATTCGCGTACGTCGCGGCGCGCACGGCGTCCGGATCGAGTGCGCGCATGTCCGCCAGCGCCGCGCCGATCGCGGGCAATTGCTCCGGGCTGTTGCGGCCCGGGTGCACCCAGGATGGCGAAATGTCCGGCGCATCCGTCTCCAGTACGATGGACTCCAGTGGCAGCTCCGCTGCCAGCCGCCGGATCTGCAGGGCGCGCGTAAACGTCATGGCGCCGCCGAAGCCGAGGTGGAAGCCCGCGTCGATGAATGCCTGCGCCTGCTGGAAGCTGCCGTTGAATGCGTGCGCGATGCCGCCCGCGGGCCGGATCTGGCGCACATGCTTCAGCACCTGGTCCTGCGAACGGCGTACGTGCGTCAGCACCGGCAGGTCGAAGTCGCGCGCGATGCGCAGCTGCTCGCGCAGGAAGCGTTCCTGCTTCTCGCGCATGGCGGGCTCGCACAGCATGGGAATGAAGAAGTCCAGGCCGATCTCGCCGATGGCGACGAAACGCGGGTCCGGCAGCGATTGCTCGACCTGGCGCCGCAGTTCGACGAGATCGTCGTCCGTGGCCTGCGGCACGTAGATCGGGTGGATGCCCAGTGCGTAGCTCGCGTTCGGCAGGCTGCCGGCGAGCTTGCGCACGACGTCGAAATTATCGCGTGCGACGGCGGGTATCACGATCATGCCGACCCCGAGCGCCGAGGCACGCCGGGCGATGTCGCCGGACTCCGTGCCGAATTCGTGCGCGTCGAGGTGGCAGTGGGTGTCGATCCACATGGACTCAGGCCGGCTGCAGGCCGTGCTCCGTCATGCGCAGCACGCGGTCGCAGCGGCGCGCCAGTTCGGGGTCGTGCGTGACGATGACGAACGCGGTGCCGAGGGTCCTGGACAATTCCAGCATCAGGTCGAAGATGCCCTGCGCCGTCGAGTGGTCGAGGTTACCGGTCGGTTCGTCCGCCAGCACGCAGGCCGGTTCCGTGACGAGGGCGCGGGCCAGCGCCACGCGCTGGCGCTCGCCGCCCGACAGTTCGCCCGGCCGGTGGATGGCGCGCTTCGTCAGGCCCACGCGGGCCAGGATCGCCTCGGCGCGCGCGACGGCTTCTTCGCGCTTCATGCGCCGGATCAGCAGCGGCATCGCGACGTTGTCCAGCGCCGTGAACTCGGGCAGCAGGTGGTGGAACTGATAGACGAAGCCGAGCGAGCGGTTGCGCAGCTCGCCGCGGCGCGTCTCGGACAAGGTGGCGAAGTCCTCGCCCTGGAGCGTCACGCTGCCCGTGCTGGGCGTGTCCAGGCCGCCCAGGATATGCAGCAACGTGGATTTGCCGGAGCCGGACGCGCCCACGATGGCCACGCGCTCGCCGCGGCCGATGGAGAAATCGATGTGGTCCAGGACCTGGACCGAGTAATCGCCCTGGCGGAAGGTCTTGCCGACGTTGCGGCAGGCGAGGACGGCAGTATTCAGGCTCATGTCATTCATAACGCAGGGCCTCCGCCGGTTTCACGCGCGACGCGGACCAGCTCGGATAAATGGTCGCGACGAAGGCCAGCAGCACCGAGACGCCGCCGATCTTGAAAACGTCCGGCCAGCGCAGGTCGGACGGGATTTCGCTGATCAGGTAAATATCCTTGGACAGGAATTGCACGCCCAGCAGGCGTTCGATGAACGGGACGATGACGTCGATGTTCAGCGCCACCAGCACGCCGAGGCCCACGCCGGCCGCCGTGCCCATGATGCCGACGAGCGCGCCCTGGATCATGAAGATCTTCGTGATCGAGCGCGGCGATGCGCCGAGGGTGCGGAGGATAGCGATGTCGGGCTGCTTGTCCGTCACCGTCATGACGAGCGTGGAGACGAGGTTGAACGCGGCCACGGCGATGATGAGGGTCAGGATAATGAACATCATGCGCTTTTCCGTCTGCACGGCGGCGAACCAATTGGCGTTCAGCTGCGACCAGTCGCGCATGATCAGCTCGCCCGACATGCTGCGCTTGAGTTCCTGTGCGACGAACGGGGCCTGGTGCATGTCGGCGATGCGCAGGCGCAGGCCGTTCGGGGCGTCGGTCCGCACCATGCGCTGCGCGTCCTCGATGTTGATGAAGGCAAGCGCCGAATCGAATTCGTAGTGGCCGGCCTCGAAGATGCCGCTCACCGTAAAGACGCGCGAGCGCGGCACCATGCCGGCCGGCGTCGTCTGGCCCTGGGCCAGCAGCATGTTGACCTTGTCGCCGATGCCCACGCCGAGCGAGCGTGCCAGCGCGTAGCCCAGCACGATGTTGTACTCGCCGGACCTGAGGCTGTCGATGCTGCCCTGGCGGATCTGCTTCGCGACGTCCGATACCTTGTGCTCTTCCGACGGCAGGATGCCGCGGATGACGGCCGGCTTCATCGTGTCTTCGCGCACGAGCAGGCCCTGCGTCTCGACGAACGGCGCGGCGCCGCGCACGGCCGGGTTGCGGAACGCTTCCTGCTCGGCCTTGCGCCAGTTCGGCATGGAGCCGCTCGCGTCGAACACCTCGATGTGGGCGAGCACGGACAGCATGCGGTCCGTGACCTCTTTCTGGAACCCGTTCATCACCGAGAGCACGACGATCAGGGCAGCCACCCCGAGGGCGATGCCGGACACGGAGATCAGCGAAATGAAGGAAATGAAGCTGTTGCGGCTGCTGCGCTTGCCGGCGCGCGTGTAGCGCAAACCGACCAGCCATTCGTACGGCAGTTTGTGGATGAGGCTCATGGGCTCCAGGGTAAATGCTTTGGTCCCGCAGTTTGCCACACAACGCTCATCCGTGTGGGGCGTTGTCACAATTGGAAGTACTTTTTCTATCTTGCACACACCATAAAATGGCCGGAACTCGCAGGCGGCGCGCCAATCGAACGCAGACAGGAGGTCGACCATGGCTTTTTCCGTCTTCGATTCCAAGGGCACGCCGCTCGACCGGCAGCACACCACGTGGCGCGACATGGTGCGCAAGCCGATCAGCAAGCTGGACGACGATGCCTTTACCCGCATGCGCGTCATCCTCATGAACGGCATCGAGCTCGAGGCCCTGCGCTTCTCGCACATGGCCGCGCGCTGCAACCTGGCGCTGCGCCAGCCGCTGGCCGACGTCAGGCGGGTCGAGCAGCACCAGGCCACGATGGTCAACTGGCTGCTGTCGCCCGATCATTCGCCGCTCGAGACGACCATCGCCTACGAACAGCTCGCGATCGAGCTGACGGCGAGCGTGGCCCGGGCCGAGCCGGACGACTACCTGTCCCAGGTCTACCGCTTCGGCCTGCTGGAAGATTTCGACCACCTGTACCGCTACGCGGCGCTGCTCGACCGCGTGGAGGGCAAGGATGCGAACAATATCCTGCAGAGCTATACGGACATCCTCCCCGGCCGCCCCACGTCCGAACACCACCGCGCTCCCCGCGACGACGTGCGCATCCCGTACGACCGCAGCATGGCGACGATGCTCAGCAAGCTGCACGCGCTGACGATCACGGCGGCCGAGGCGCAGACCCACGACTATTACATGAACGTGGGGCCGACGTTCGCCGACCCGGTGGCGCGCCAGCTGTATGCGGAGATCGCCTCGGTGGAGGAACAGCACGTGACCCAGTACGAATCGCTGCTGGACCCGACGGAGACCTGGGTCGAGCAGTGGATGCTGCACGAGGCGAACGAGTGCTACACCTATTACAGCTGCGTGGAGACGGAGACGAACCACCACGTCAAGGCCATCTGGGAGCGGTGCCTCGACTACGAGCTGGGCCACTTCCACATGGCCGCCGACGCCTTCCGGCGCTACGAGCGGCGCGATCCGGCCGAGATCGTGGGCGATTTCGCGGGCCCCATCCCGTTCCGCAGCCAGCGCGACTATGTGCGGCAGGTGCTCGCTGCCGAGGTCGACCTGCGCGCGCTGGGTACGCAATTCGTCCCGAAGGCGCAGGAGGACCAGGCCAGCATCGACTATCGCCGGCAAATGAACAGCGACGGCTCGCCCAGCGAGGCGGTGGCGGCCGGCTATGTCTGGACGCCGGGCACGGAACTGGTCAGCCACGGCGCGGCCGGGACGACGGCGATCGTCAACACGATGCCCGCCAACCAGGGCGGCGTCGTCACGCCCTGAACCGCAACGGAGGCACCATGGCACAGCAAACCGAACACCTGGGCATGAACCGGACGGGCATACAGATGTCGCCCATCGACACGGCGGCCATGCAAGGCAGCGACAACGCGCCGATCCGCGGCGCCCCGGGCGACGAGCGCGCCCTGCTGGACGCGCGCGAAGCCTGCATCATGGATGCCGGCGACATCGGCTCCATCCCCATGCCGGGCACGGTGGCGGGCGCCGTCAGCATGGGCATGCACATGCTCAAGGGCGACCGGCCGCAGATCCTGCTCGACAAGCTGGGCGAGCGGCTGGCGTTCGAACGCACGGGCACCCGTCTTTACGATGCGCTGCTGGCGAAATGCGACGTCATGCAGGGCGGCCCGGCCGGCATGACGCGCGACCACGTCGCCGACATCCGCCGCGACGAAGCCCGCCACTTCCTGCGGCTGAAGGACGCGATCGAATCGCTGGGCGGCGACCCGACGGCGCAGACGCCCAGCGCGGACGTGACCGGCGTCGAGTCGCTCGGCCTCGTGCAGGTGCTGAACGATCCGCGCACGAGCCTGGCCCAGTCGCTGCATGCCCTGCTGACCGTCGAACTGGCCGACCGGGCCGGTTGGGAGACGCTGATCGCGCTCGCGGGCGAGGCGAACCAGGATGACCTCGTGGCCGGCTTCACGCTGGCGCTGGAGGACGAGCACCGGCACCTGGTCCTCGTCCAGGGGTGGTATCACGAAGCGATCGGGCTGACGCCCATTCCCGGCATGCTGCCGCCGGGCGGGTCGGCCGGGATGCCGCCCGATTCGACGACGGCTCCCACGACGACGCCGGACGTGACGACGCCGGGGCCGGGATCGGACATCTGAACCGGAAGGCGGCCGGCCAGCAACAACCGTTGCTCGCCGACCGCCTATTTCGCCTAAAATAGAGGGATGGCCCATATTTCGCTCGTCCTGCCGTTCGCCCTCCCCGCTCCCGAATTCGCGCCCGACCTCACCCGCGCCCTGCAGACGCCGGCGCTGGCCGCGCTGTTGTCGAAAATATCAGACGCGAGATACCGTCCGCTGGACGCCGACGCGCGCGTGCTGCCGCACGAACTCTGGATCGCGCGGGCGCTGGGCGTCGCGCACGGGCTCGTGCCGGGTGTCGCGACGAGCGCGATGCGCGGCGTGGGCCTGGATCCGGACGACGGCATGTGGTTCGTCGTGAACCCGACCCACATCCAGATCGCGCGCACGCACCTGCAGATGGGCGACATGCGCCAGCTCGACCTGCGCGAGGACGAAGCGCGCGCCCTGTTCGACAGCGCCCGCCCCTGCTTCGAGGACGCCGGCTACGCGCTCGCGTGGGGCACGCACGACACCTGGTTCATGCGCGCCGACGACTGGACGGAGATCGTCACGGCGAGTCCGGACGCGGCCGTCAACATGAACCTGACGGACTGGATGCCGTCCGGTCCGCAGGCGCGGGCGTTCCGCAAGCTGCAGAACGACGTGCAGGTGACGTGGTTCACGGACCCGGCCAACGCGGCGCGCGAGGCGCGCGGCCAGTTGCCGATCAACTCGTTCTGGCCGTGGGGGAATGCGAGCATGGCGACCGAGCACGCCCAGCAACTGGTGGCGAAGGTGTCCGGCAGGCCGCTCGTGCGTCCGCGCGTGGCCGCGTTCGACAGCCCCGGCTGGCTCACGGCACTGGCGGATCGCCGCCTGGACAGCCTGGCCGGCCTGGACACGCTGCTGGGCGGTAACGACAACTGGCTGCTCGCCTGCGGCAACGTGGCGGCACCCGGCATCGCGGCCGACTGGAGCGGCTGGCTGCAACAGATGCAGCGGCTCGAGGCCGAACTGTTCGCGCCGCTGCTGGCCGCATTGAAAAACGGCCGCATCAAGGAGGTGCGCCTCGTGCTGAGCCACCGCGACGGCCTCCTGGAAACGACGACGACCCCGCTGGCGCAACGTAAATTCTGGCGCCGCCCGACCCTGGAACGACTGCTTTGAAGACCCGCATCACCATCCGCCCCTGCCCCGTACGCCAATCCGAAATGCTGCGCCAGGGCGGGATCCACCCCGTCCTCGCGCGCGTGTTTGCGGCCCGGGGCCTCTCCGACCCGCGCGAGCTGGCGGTCGAACTGCAAGCGCTGGTCCCGCCCGGCGCGCTGCGCCAGATCGACGCGGCGGCCGTGTACCTCGCCGACGCCATCGCGGCCGGCAAGAAGATGACCATCGTGGCCGACTACGACTGCGACGGCGCGACCGCGTGCGCCACCGCGATCCGCGGCCTCACGGCGATGGGCGCGCGCGTCGACTACATCGTGCCGAACCGCTTCGAATACGGCTACGGCCTGACGCCGGAAATCGTCGAGCTGACCGCGCGCGAAAAGAACCCCGACATCATCATCACGGTCGACAACGGCATCGCCAGCATCGACGGGGTCGAAGCGGCCAAACGGCGCGGGATCGACGTCGTCGTCACCGACCACCACCTGCCGGGCGACGCGCTGCCGGATGCGCGCGTGATCGTCAATCCGAACCAGCCGGAATGCGGCTTCCCCAGCAAGCACCTGGCCGGCGTGGGCGTCGTGTTCTACGTGCTGCTGGCGCTGCGCGCGGAATTGCGCAAACGGGGCGTGTTCGACGCGCAGACGCAGCCCAAGCTCGACAACCTGCTCGACCTCGTCGCGCTGGGCACGGTCGCGGACGTGGTGAAACTGGATACGAACAACCGCATCCTCGTCGCGCAGGGCTTGAAACGGATGCGCGCGGGCCGCATGCACGCGGGTGTCGCGGCGCTGTTCCGCGTGGCGGGCCGCGAAGCGCGCTGCGCGTCGCCGTTCGACCTCGGCTTCGCCCTCGGCCCCCGCCTGAACGCCGCCGGCCGCCTGGAAGACATGTCGCTCGGGATCGAATGCCTGATCACGGACGACGAGGGCCGCGCATGGGCCATCGCGCAGCAGCTGAACGAAATCAACCTGAAACGGCGCGAGATCGAGGCTGACATGCAGGGCACCGCCCTGCTGCACCTGGACGATTTCAATCCGGCCGATGCCAGCACCATCGCCGTGTTCGACGACGGCTGGCACCAGGGCGTGATCGGCATCGTCGCGTCGCGCCTGAAGGAAAAATTCTACCGCCCGACGATCACGTTCGCGCCCGCGGGCGACGGCTGGATCAAGGGTTCCGGCCGCTCGATCCCCGGCTTCCACCTGCGCGACGCGCTGGACCTCGTGTCGAAAAAGGTGCCGGGCCTGATCGACAAGTTCGGCGGGCACTCGATGGCGGCTGGACTGTCGATCCGCGGCGACCATTTCGACACGTTCGCGCAGGCCTTCGAAGCCGTCGGCCGCGCGTGGCTGACGGAGGCGCAGCTGGAGCGCGTCGTCGAGACGGACGGGCCGCTGGAAGACGATTTCTACAGCACGCAATTCATCGAACTGCTGGACGGCCAGGTGTGGGGCCAGGGGTTCGCGCCGCCCGTGTTCTGCGACGAGTTCCGCGTCGTCAGCCAGCGCATCCTGAAGGACAAGCACCTCAAGCTGCTGCTGGAGCGGAACGGGCGGCGCTACGATGCCATCTGGTTCGGGCACACGGACGCCCTCGGCGACAAGGCGCGCGTGGCGTTCCGGCTCGATGCGAACGAGTACAACGGCGTGACCAAGGTGCAGCTGTTGGTGGAGCACGCCGAACCGGCCTGAGCGCGCTCAGCGCGTAAAGATCGGCGCCTGCGTCACCGCCCCCATTCCGTCACCGAGATAAAAGCTGGGATGCGGCGGCTGGTTGTAGCCCGCATTCTGTGCCGCCACCTGCGCCCGGTACTGCGGATCGTGCATCAGGGTCGGGATGCGCGCGGTGGTGGGCGCCGTCGTCGTGAACACGAGCAGCGCCGTGTTGTCGGCCGTGCGCCACACGACTTCCTCGCGCCAGTCGCCCAGGATGTCGGCCGACAGCACCGGCGTCGCCTTGGTGCCGTTGTTCGACGCCGCACCGTAAGCCCCGCCGTCGAGCAGGCGGACCACGGTGGACGTCGCCGGCTGCCACTTGTTGATGACGGTGCCGTCGAGCAGTTCGCGGCCCAGGTCGCCATCCCACCAGCTGGCGAAATTCATGTTCCCGGGACGTGCCGCGGAAATCTGGTGGCCGTTCGCCGCCATCAGCCCGCCCCGCGACGCCCAGCATTCCTCGCCCAGGTAATTCGGATCGATGTCCGCGCACACGCCGCGGCCCACGTCGGCCCCGCTGCCGCTGACGCCCCACAGGATCCGGCCCGTGGCCGCGTCGTGCATCTCGGAGCCGGTCGCGCCGTAGCAGGACGGCGTCTCGTGCACCATGTACGCCTGCAGGCCGGCGCGGGTCGGGTCCAGTTTGCCGACGTGCAGCGCATCGCCATGGCACAGGCCCGTGCTGTACAACATATGCCCGTCGCTGCCGATCGCGGCCGCGCCGTAGACGATGTCGTCGCGGCCGTCGCCGTCGACGTCCGCCACGGCGAACCAGTGCGAGCCCTGGCCGCGGACGGCGCTGCCTTCCTTGTCCGTGTCGAACACCCAGCGGCTGGACAGCACGCCGTCGCGGTAATCCCAGGCAGCGACCACGGCGCGGGTGTAATAGCCGCGCGAGAAGACGGCGCTCGGCCGGCGGCCGTCCAGGTAGGCGACGCCGCCCAGGAAGCGGTCGACGCGGTTGCCGTAGTTGTCGCCCCAGGCCGCCACCGAGCCGCGTGCCGGCAGGTAGTCGGTGGTCGCCAGCGCGCGGCCGGTGCGCCCGTCGAACACGGTCAGGTATTCGGGGCCGGACAGGATGTAGCCGTTGGCGTTGCGGTAGTCCGCACCGGCGTCGCCGATCACCTTGCCCTGGCCGTCCACGGTGCCGTCCGCCGTCTTCATCATCACTTCGGCCTTGCCGTTGCCGTCGAAGTCGTAGGCCACGATCGTCGTGTAATGGGCGCCGGCGCGGATGTTGCGGCCCAGGTCGATGCGCCACAGCAGCGTGCCGTCGAGTTTATAGGCGTCGACATAGGTGTTGCCCGTGTAGCCCGACTGCGAATTGTCCTTCGCATTGGTGGGCTGCCACTTGACGATCAGCTCGTACTGCCCGTCGCCGTCGAGGTCGGCCGGCGTACCGTCGTTGAGGTCGTACGTGTAGGCCTCGCCCTTCGGCGTCACGCCGCCCGCGGGCCGCTGCACGGGGATGCGCAGCACCGGCTGGCGCCACGTGGCCCCCGCTGCCTCGTCCTTCTTTTCGTGCCCGTCGACGATCGCCCGCACGGTGTAGCGGGCGGCCGGCGTGCCGCTCGCATCCGTGAAATTGCTCGCATCGAGCGGGGCGCCGTTCAGGCGGACGCCGTCGCGGTAAAGGTTGAAGCGCGTGGCGGGGTCGTCGACGCCCAGCACGCGCCAGCTGACGAAGACGCCGCTGCCGGTGGCGACGGCGACGACGCCGCGGTCGAGTTTTTCGACCTGTTTGCCCTGGGCGGCGATAGCGGACTGCGTGAGGGCGAGCGCCAGCAGTCCTATCGGTGCAACGGTTCGGATCGGTATCATGTCTCCAGCCTACTCGTCGTTGTTGGGCGTTCGAGTATCTGGAACGGCCTGGAGAGTGTCAATTCGGTCCAGGCAAGCAGTCACGATGTTGAGCGGGAGCGGCTAGTCCTTCTTGCCACAGTTGCAAGGCGGCGCCTCGCCCCGGTCGAACACGATCTTCCACCGCCCCGGCGCTTCCAGCCGCCAGATCGAGTTGAAGCGCCCCACCACCTTGCCGCTCGGGTCGTAGACGGGGCCGCCGCTGTAGGCCAGCGTGCCGGAATCCACGACTTCCACCTGCTCCGGCTCCCACGAGAATGGCGCGCGTTCGCCTTCGTAATACTTGCGCCACGCATTCGCGATGGTCTCGCGCCCCCGCAGCGGCGTGGAACCGGAAAAGAAGATGGCCTCGTCGGCCAGGAAGGATGTGAACGCGGCGTGGTCGCGCGCCTTCATCGTCGCGGCGAAGGCACGCTCGGTGTCCGCCACCTGTTTTTTCAGCTCGTCGGGCGACGGCCGCGCCGCGCTCGCCATAGCCAGCATCAGCATGCTGATGCACATGACCCCAATCGACAGCAGACGCATCGCGCCCCCCTTTTCGTCGTTTGCAAGGATGATGATTTGATAAGCCTTGCATTCTGGCATGGCAATACGGTTTGTACAAGACGCTTGCACGATGTCCGAAAGCGGAGTATATATAGTCCATAACCGGAGAATTCCTCATGAGCTTCGCTTACGCCTACCCCAAGAGCCGGTTCGAGCCGGCGGTACTCGTGGACCTGTCCGCCCGCTCCGAGCGCGAGCGGCTGTCGGAATCGGCCCTGAAAGGCTTCTTTCGCCTGGCCGGCGCCTGGCAGATCCGCGACGAGGACGCGCGCGAGCTGCTGGGCGGCCTGTCGTCGTCCTCGTTCTACGAATGGAAGAAGCACCCCGCGCGGGTGCTGGAGGTCGACCGGATCACCCGCATCTCCTACCTGCTCGGCATTTATAAAGCCCTGCACATCCTGTACGGCGACAAGCTCGCCGACGAATGGATCCACCTTCCCAACACCAATCCCATCTTCAACGGGCGTACGCCGCTGGCCTACATGCTGGGCGGCGGCCTGCTGGCGATGCAGACCGTGCGCCGCCTGCTCGACGCCCGCCGCGGAGGACTGTGAGTGAAACTCATCCCCCGCCTGACGGCACTGCGGCAGTTCGACACGTGCCGGCTGATCCCGTCGCGCTTCGCCGACATCGAAGACTCCGTGCTGGCCCCGCTGGCCGATGACGATGGCATGCTGCGCGACCTGTTCGACCTCGACAACGCCACCAACGACCGCCTGCGCGGCGAGTCGGGCCTGCTGCCCGGGATCGGCGTCGACGAGCTCGTGTTCGGCGTACCGAACTTTCGCATCATCAACGCGGCCTACACATATGCGCGCCCGGAAGGCAGCCGGTTCAATGACGGCGAACGGGGCGCATGGTATTGCGCGTTCGAGGTCGAGACGGCGCTGGCCGAGGTGGCGTTCCACAAGGCCGTCGAATACCAGGAAATCGGCCGCTTCGAAGACAGCGTGAATTATCAATGCCTGCTGGCCGACTTCAGCGCGAGCTTCCACGACCTGCGCGGCGCAGATGCCTGGGCCGACTGCCTCGCGGCCGACAGCTATGTCGCGTCGCAGGCGCTGGCGGCGGAGCTGCTGGAGGCGGGCTCGATGGGCGTCATCTATCCGAGCGTGCGCCGGCCCGTAGGCACGAATCTCGCGTGCTTTCGTCCCGCACTGGTCGGCAATGTCCGCAAGGGGCATGCATATCGGTTAACATGGGCGGGTTCGCCGCTTCCCGCCATCGAATCCCTCTGAATCAGATACACCATGAAAACCGATCCCCTCAAAGACACCGAACTGCACGACAAGATCAACCGCGAGACCGCCCGCGTGCACTGGTCCGAGCTCGAACGCCATTTCGCCCACGGCTCCGTCGTGTACGTGAGCGAGGCGCTGGATCTCGTCGAAGTCGCCCTGCGCATCGCCCACGATGACAAGGATGCCATCACGCGCTGGATGAACGAGGGCAAGGTTGCCAAGGTGTCCGACGTGCAGGCCCGGACCTGGCAGGCGGCCGACGCGCTGTTGTGGGCCTCGGTCGTGAGCCCGTTCGTCCTCGTGCAGCCGGAAAAGCACGCCGTACACTGAAAAGTGTTGGTTTGCAAACACGTTCCCATAGGGCAACTAGATTTTAAGAAATGTGAACCTCCGAATCCGCTATACTGGCGTGAAGTGAGGAAGTTTATGCAAAGCAACTTACAAGAAGACGATCCGATCCTGACCACGAGCGAAGTCGCGCGCCTGCTCGGCGTGGCGACGAGCACCGTGCAGATCTGGATGGAAAGCGGCGCGATCGAGTCGTGGAAGACGCCGGGCGGCCACCGCCGCACGCGCCTCTCCCTCGTGCAAGGCCTGATGCATGGCGACGACCAGGGCCGTTCGACCCCGAATCCCAGCACGGACAAGGAATACCAGCCTGCGCCGCAACCCGGCTACCCCGTCGGCGTCAACGAACGTTCGCGCCTGGCTGCCCTCGCCGCTACCGGCCTCGTCGATACCGACGAAGAAGCCCGCTTCGACCGCCTCGTGCGCCTCGCCTCGATGGTGACCGGTTCGCCGATCGCGCTCATTTCCCTGCTGACGTCGACGCGCCAATGGTTCAAGGCAAGAGTCGGCCTGGCCGCCCGCGAAACGCCGCGCGACTGGGCGTTCTGCTCGCACGCGATCCTGAAAAACGAGCTGTTCGTCGTCGAAGACGCGATGGAAGACGAGCGCTTTCGTTCTAATCCCCTCGTGCTGCAGGAACCGCACATCCGTTTCTATGCCGGGGTGCCGCTGCGCGACAAGTCCGGCCAGCCGCTCGGCACGTTATGCGTGATCGACCGCGAACCCCGCCGCCTGCGCGCCGCCGAAGTGCAAGGGCTCATCGACCTGGCCGAGATCGCGTCGAACGAGATCCAGGCAACCGGGCGCAATACCCGCAACTGATCAATGCCGGTCCGCCGCATGAGCGCGATGGGCCAGCGCGTGCGCGGCCGCGCGCATGAGCGCGTCCGCCCGCTGCGGATCCGGCTCGTTCAAAGCCAGTTCCTGTAACGCCTCCGGATAGTCCAGCGCCGCCGCCCGCTCCAGCCAGCCGCGCGCGGCAGCCTCGTCGCGCGTGCCGCCTTCTCCCTCCGCCAGCATGTGCGCCAGCAGGAACATCGCGGCCGGCTCGCCGGCTTCCGCCTCCTGTTGCAGGCAGTGCCTTCCCGCGACGGGATCGGCGGCGCGCGTGGCGAGGCACGCCGGCAGCGTCGCGGCGACCACCGGCACCAGCGTGGCCAGAACGGTGGCCAGCAGCGTGGCCGCCAGCATGCGCTTCATTTCGACAGGTCGACCGCGTACAACGCAAACCCTTTGCCCTGGCCGTCGTCCGCGCGCAGTTCCGTGACGCCATGGAGCCCCGCCGCACGGGCCAGCTCCAGCTTGCCCGGCGGCGCGTGGAACACGACGGGTCCCGCCGTCGTCACGGGGGTAAAGCGCCAGCTGCGCGCGGCGCCGTCGGCCGCCCGCGTGAGCCGCTTGTGCGTACGGATCCAGGCGATCAGCACGTCGCGGTTCGTGTCCGGCGACGCGATCACCGTCTTGCTGCCATCGAGGCCGGGGAAGTTGCCGCCGCCGCTCGCGCGGTAGTTATTCGTCGCGACGAGGAATGCCTGGTCGTCCGCCACCGGGTTGCCCTGCCACGTGAGCTTGCAGATGCGCTGGCCGGGCGGGCGCGTCACGTCGATTTCGTAGCGGAGTCCGGGGTCCGTCACCGTATCGAAGTTATAGCTGGGGAAGCCGCCATTGACGAGTTCCTGCGGCCCGGTGCGCGCCGGGTCGATGGTGTTGAAGCGGTTCGCCGCCTTTTCCAGCCAAGCCGTCAGCGCGGCGCCGTCGACCTTCACCGCGTACAGTGCATTCGGATACAGATACAGGTCGGCCGCATTGTTCAGCGCGAGGCTGCCGGGCGCCACGTCCGTGTAATCGCCCGGCCCGGCGGCGCCGGCCTTGAACGCGGCCGACACGGACAGCACCGGCAGGTTCGCATACTGCGGCAGATTGGCTTTCACGTAGGTCCGCACGTAATCCGCCTGCGCGGCATTCACGGCCTGGATGGCGGACGGGTCGCCCACGTCGGCGAAATACGTCGACATGCGGAAGTCCGTGCTGCCCACGGGCGTCTGCACGTAGCGGATCGTCGCCTCGTGCTCGGCGCGGACGAGGTCCAGCACGGCCGGGTCGGCCGCCACGTACGATTTGTCGGCCTGCTGCGTGGCGCGCGTCTCGACGACCGTGCGGTCCGGCTCGACCTTCCAGCCCTTGCCGTCGTGGCGCAGGTCGAAGCGGATCACGCCCAGGTTCTTGCCCCACAGGCTCGCCATCACGGTGGGCACGCCGAACACCGTGCCGCGCGCCTTGTCGACGTTCGGGAGGTTGAACTGGGCGACGGTGCTCATGGGGTTCGGGAACAGCTGGTGCGCGTGACCCAGCAGCAGCGCGTCGATACCGGGCACCTGCGCGAGATGGTAATTCCCGTTTTCCATCGTGGGCGAATACGGGCTGGCGTCCAGGCCGCCGTGCGAGATGGCGACGACCAGGTCGGCGCCCTTCCTGCGCATCTCCGGGATGTAGCGCTTCGCCGTCTCGACGATGCCTTCCGTGTAGACGCGGCCATCCAGCCAGCGCTTGTCCCACGACAGGATCGTGGGCGTCGTGAAACCGATGATGCCTACCTTGACCGTCGCCTCGACGGGGTTGCCGGCGGCGTCCACGGCATGCACGCGCTTCTCGATGATGCGGTAAGGCGCGAACAGGGGCTTGTGCGTCCTGACGCTGTAGACGTTGGCCAGCACGATCGGGAAACCGGGACCGGCACAGGGCTTCTTCGGACCCGCGACGCCGGGCACGTCGAACCGGCTGCCCGTCACCTGGCCGAGAAAGCCGAGGCCATAGTTGAAATCGTGGTTGCCGACGCCGCCGCCGTCGTAGCCCAGCCGTCGCATCGCCTTGTGCACGCCCAGCAGTTCGCCGCACTTCACTGGCTTGACGAGTGCCTGGTAATCGCCCAGCGCCGTGCCCTGGATCGTGTCGCCGTTGTCGAGCAGGACGGTGTTCGGGAACTCGCGCCGCGCCTGGGCGATCAGCGTGGCCGTGCGGTCCAGGCCCAGCGACGGGTCGGCCGCCAGCTTGAAGTAATCGTAGCCGACGACGTTCGCGTGGAGGTCGGTCGTCTCCAGGATCGCGAGCGTGGCGTGCGTGCCGGCGGAAGCGGGCGGCGGCACAGGCGCGGCACTCGCAGTCGAGACGGCGGCGGCCAGCGGCATCAGGCGGAAAGAAAGGGAAAGACGACGCAGGCTCTGCATGGCGGGCGAACTGACAAGAATCATTGGCAACAGCGGTGCATCTTAAGACACCTCCCGGTCGCTCGACAAGGCGCCGGCATGTTATCTGTTCGCCCATATAGTTGCCATAAAACAATATTACATGCTACGCTCGTCCGCAAATTTACAAACGACAATATCATGTCCATCCGCCGACTTCTCGCTTCCACCGCCGTACTGCTTACGCTGGCCCACCCCGTGTCATCCCGCGCCACCCCAACCATCGCCGACGTCACGCAGGAACAATGGATCGAGGTCAGCAGCGCGAACTTTCGGGTGGTGACGGAACAATCGGAAAAAGTGGCCGGCAGATGGTCGTCGATCTCGAAAACCTGAGGTATGTCTCGAACCGGCTGCGTGGCGTGACGTCGCTGGAAGGTCCGCCGCTGACCATTCTGGCGGTCGGAAGGGACAGTGCCGAGGCGCTGCAGATACCCAAGGACAAGGAAGGCATCTTCCAGTTGTCGCGCAGGGGGTATGCCGCGATCGCCAAGGTTGCGGACTCGTGGTGGTCGCGCGAACAGATCACGCAGTCGCGTGACGTCTTCCTGCACGAATACCACCATTTCCTCCTGATGTATTGCCCGGAGGCGACCGCCTATCCCCTGTGGTACAACGAAGGGATGTCGGAATACTGGTCCTCGATGCGCATCGAAGATGACAAGGTGTGGTTTGGCGATCATAGCCGCAATAACGGACGGGAGCGGGACCTGATCGACGAATACGGCAACATCAACTTCAATACGCAGGTTCTCTTTACCAGGCGCGATTTGAGTCAGCACACCTATCCTTACGACAAACTGGAAAATGCGCGCTTTTATAGCCGGGCCCGCCTTGCGATCCATTATTTCAATTCCACGCCCGCGTTGCGGCAGCAATTGGCGCATTACCTGCGCCTGTACAATATGGGACTGTCGCAGGAACAAGCCGTGCGTATCGCATTCAAGCAGACGTATTATCAGCTCGACACGGCGTTGCGCGAGTACGTCGAGAAAGGTGTGTCCCGGCGCGGCTTCGACATCGGCCCCGGAGGACTGAATCTTCCCCGGCCCGACGTGAAAACCCGCCGGGTCGACCGTCCCGAGGCCATTGCCGTGCTCGCCGACGTCGTTCCCCGTTTCATCCCGTCGGACAGCACGGCGACCAAGGAACTGGTCGCGACCAATCTCGCCGTCAACCCGGACGACCCGAACGCGCACGCACTCGACCTCGAATTCAAACCCATCGGCGTGCGCGACGCCCTGGCGAAGCTCGAGGAACTGGAACGCCGTTTCCCAAACAATCCGCGCCTGCTGGCCCTGCACGGCGACGTGCTGGCGCATGCCGTCATCCGCCACCGTGCCGCGGGCGGCAAGGGATGGGAAGCGGGCGCGGGGCAAGCACGCGAGATGTATCGCCGATCGATCACGGCCAGCCCGTTCAATCCACGTGCCTATACCGGTCTCGGCGAACTCTACGCAGCCATTCCCGACGTGGGGCCGGTCGACGAAGGCATCGCCGCCCTCGATACGGCGGTCATCTACGCGAGCGAGCCCCGATTGTTCCGCGCGCTTGCCGACATTTATTTGCGCATGAACGACCTGGCGGCGGCCCGCCGGGCGATGCGCAACGCCGTCGCATTCAACACGCGTGAGCAACGCCCGTTCGATGTCCTGCTACTCGTAAACCTCGAACTGCTGATGGACCTGGCACACGCGACCCCGACCGCGACCGGCTTGAGTTTCAAGAGTGGCGCGACCTATACGGGGCCGCTGCGCGACGGGAAGCCCGACGGCACGGGCACCTGGCTCCGTGCGGAAGGCTCGTCCTATACGGGACAATTCAAGGATGGCGTGCCCTCCGGACACGGCACGCTGAGAAGCGAACGCGGCGATATTTATGACGGCAGCTTCCAGAACGGCTTTGCCGTCGGAAGAGGAAACATGAACTTCGCGGCGGGCAAGATGAAGTCCTACAATGGCGAAGTCGCCAATGCCACCCCGGAAGGCAAGGGTGTGCTGGAAACGGTGGACGGCCGCGTCGAGGCGACCTTCCGGCACGGCGTGGCCGTCCCCGTCGCGGCGGTAACGGCTGCGCCGGCCAGGTAATCCCGCCAGTGGCATCGATGGTATAATCGAGGGTTCGATTCAACCAACAATTTAATTGCCACAGACCATGGAAGCTGAACGCATCAATGCCCTCTCCTCCCTGCTGAACGACCTGACCAGCCGTGAAGCCGAACTTCGGAGGTATCTTTGACTTCGACCGCAAAGCGGAGAAGTTAGAGCAGGTCAACCAGGAACTGGAAGACCCCGCCATCTGGAACGACCAGAAACGCGCCCAGGAGATGGGCCGCGAGAAGAAGGCGCTGG
This sequence comes from Massilia sp. PDC64, assembly GCF_900101265.1. Classification (GTDB taxonomy): domain Bacteria; phylum Pseudomonadota; class Gammaproteobacteria; order Burkholderiales; family Burkholderiaceae_D; genus Telluria. The sequence goes on along the minus strand of NZ_FMZS01000003.1, from coordinate 435,581 downwards.
AAGGCGTCGTCCTCACGCTGGAAAAGGCGCGCGCCGACCTGACGGACGCGGCCGACCTGTTCGAGATGGCCCGAGAAGAAGGCGATGACGCCACGATCGAAGCGGTCGAAGCCGACGCCGAGGAAATCAAGAAGGTCATCGAAGCGATGGAATTCCGTCGCATGTTCAGCAACCCGATGGACCACGCCAACTGCTTCATCGACATCCAGGCCGGCGCCGGCGGCACCGAAGCCCAGGACTGGGCATCGATGCTGATGCGCCAGTACCTGCGCTATTGCGAGCGCAAGGGCTTCAAGGCCGAGGTGATGGAATTGTCCGAGGGCGAGGTCGCCGGCATCAAGACGGCCACCATCAAGGTCGAGGGCGAATATGCCTACGGCCACCTGCGCACCGAAACGGGCGTGCACCGCCTCGTGCGCAAGTCGCCGTTCGACTCCGCCAACGGCCGCCACACGTCGTTCTCGTCGATCTTCGTGTACCCGGAAGTGGACGAGTCGATCGAAATCGAAATCAACCCGGCCGACGTGCGCATCGACACGTACCGCGCATCCGGCGCCGGCGGCCAGCACATCAACAAGACCGACTCCGCCGTGCGCCTGACGCACGCGCCGTCGGGCATCGTCGTGCAATGCCAGAACGACCGCTCGCAGCACCGCAACAAGGCCGAGGCCTTCGACATGCTGCGCGCCAAGCTGTTCGAACTGGAGCTGCGCAAGCGCATGGCCGAGCAGCAGAAGCTCGAAGATTCGAAGACCGACGTGGGCTGGGGCCACCAGATCCGTTCGTACGTCCTCGACCAGTCCCGCATCAAGGACCTGCGCACCGGCTTCGAGACCGGCAACACGAAGAACGTGCTGGACGGTGACCTCGACGACTTCATCTCCGCTTCGCTGAAGCAAGGGGTATGACCAGATGACGCAGCAGCGCGCCTTCGTCTTCGACATGGACGGCACCATCGTCGACAACATGGCCTTCCACACGGATTCGTGGCTGGCGTTCTTCGCCCGCCGCGGCAAGACGTACGATCCGGACGCGTTCTTCCGCGAGACGGCCGGAGCGCAAGGCCGCGAGATCCTGCGCGAGCGGCTCGGCCCGGACATTCCGGAAGACGAGATCGCCGTGCTGGCGCAGGAGAAGGACGTGCTGTACCGCGAAATGTACGGCCCGCACCGCAGCGCCATCCAGGGCTTCGAGGGCTTCGTGACGGCGGCGCGCGCCCAAGGCGTGAAGCTGGCGGTGGCGACGTCCGCCCCGCCCGCGAATATCGTCTTCACGCTCGACGACCTGGACCTGCGCCGCCATTTCGATGCCGTCGTGGGCGCAGCCGACGTCGCGCGCGGCAAGCCGCATCCGGACGTCTTCCTCAAAGCGGCCGAGAAGCTGGGCGTGCATCCCGCGGACTGCATCGTGTTCGAAGACGCGCCGATGGGCGTGGAAGCGGCGCGCCGCGCGGGCATGAAGGCCGTCGTCATCACAACCACGCTGCCCGCCGACGCGTTCCGCGAATTCGACAATGTCATCCGCGTCGTCGCACACTACGAAGACCTGAACGTCGGCGAGCTGCTCGGCACCCCGTGAATTCCAAACTAGACAGATACTGACATGAGCACCGAGAACCAAGAACAACAAAACGAGCCGTCGACCCTCGCGGCCGAAGACAACAAGATCATCGCCGAGCGCCGCGCCAAGCTGGCCGCGATCCGCGAAAAAGGCATCGCGTTCCCGAACGACTTCGTCCCGCAGCACAAGGCGGCCGATCTCACCGAGCAGTTCGGCGGCTGGACCCGCGAACAGCTGGAAGCGGAACCGCAGCAGGTCGTGCTGGCCGGCCGCATGATGCTCAAGCGCGAAGCGGGCAAGAAGGCCGCGTTCGCGACCTTGCAGGATTCGTCGGGCCCGCGCGCCGACGGCCGCATCCAGATCTACGTCACCCTGGACAACACGGGCGAGGAAGCGATGGAAGCGTTCCGCCACTACGACCTGGGCGACATCCTCGGCGTCGCGGGCACCCTGTTCAAGACGAAAACGGACGAACTGACCGTCAAGGTCACCACGCTGCGCCTGATCACCAAGTCGCTGCGTCCCCTGCCCGACAAGTTCCACGGCCTCGCCGACCAGGAAACGAAGTACCGCCAGCGCTACGTCGACCTGATCATGAACGAAGAGACGCGCCGCACGTTCAAGGCCCGCACGGCCGCCATCGCGTCGATCCGCCGCTTCATGCAGGACCACGGCTTCATGGAAGTCGAGACGCCGATGCTGCACCCGATCCCGGGCGGCGCCGCGGCAAAGCCGTTCATCACGCACCACAACGCGCTCGACATGCAGATGTTCCTGCGCATCGCGCCGGAGCTGTATCTGAAGCGCCTCGTCGTGGGCGGCTTCGACCGCGTGTTCGAAATCAACCGTAACTTCCGCAACGAGGGCGTGTCGATCCGCCACAATCCGGAATTCACGATGATGGAATTCTACGCCGCGTGGACCGATTACAAGTGGCTGATGGACTTCACGGAAGCCGTGATCCGCCAGGCCGCCATCGACGCGCACGGCACCGCCGAACTGACGTACGGCGGCCGCGCGCTGGACCTCTCCAAACCGTTCCACCGCCTGACGATCGTCCAGGCCATCAACAAGTTCGCCCCGCACTACACGGACGAGCAGCTGCACGACATGGACTTCCTGAAGGCGGAACTGGCGAAGTTCGGCGTCAAGCCGCACGCCATCTCGGGCCTGGGCGCGCTGCAGCTGTCGCTGTTCGAAGAGACCGCGGAAGCGCAGCTGTGGGAACCGACCTTCATCATCGACTACCCGGTCGAAGTGTCGCCGCTGGCGCGCGCGTCGGACACGCGCGAAGGCATCACGGAACGCTTCGAGCTGTTCATGGTGGGCCGCGAGATCGCCAACGGCTTCTCGGAGCTGAACGATCCGGAAGACCAGTCGGCACGCTTCCTCGCCCAGGTCGAAGCGAAGCAGGCGGGCGACGAGGAGGCGATGTACTACGACGCCGACTACATCCGCGCGCTGGAATACGGCATGCCTCCGACGGGCGGCTGCGGCATCGGTATCGACCGCCTCATGATGATCATCACCGATTCGCCGAACATCCGCGACGTGCTGCTGTTCCCGCACCTGCGCAAGGAAGATTAAGCGTCACGCATCACGAAAAAAGGCGCGGACGATTCGTCGTCCGCGCCTTTTTTATCGCCCGTACGTTCGCGTCACCGCACGACGCGATAGCAGGGTACGTACTCCTTGCCCGGCAACTTCATCCGGCTCTGCTCCACGAACGACTGCAGCAGCGCATCCATCGGCGCCATGATCTCGTTCTCGCCATGGATCTCGAACTTGCCGAACTGTTCGATCGCGCGGATGCCCTCTTCCTTCACGTTGCCCGCGACGACGCCGGAGAATGCGCGGCGCAGGTTCGCGGCCAGCAGGTGCGTCTCCTGGTTCTTGTGCAGCGACAGGTTGCGCATGTTCTCGTGCGTGGGACGGAACGGCTTCTGGAATTCCGGATCGATCTTGAGGCCCCAGTTGAAGTAGTACGCGTCGCTGCGCGACTTGCGGAATTCGCGCACCTGGCGGATCCCCTGGTGCATCTCGCGCGCCACGGCATCCGGGTCGTCGATGATGATCTTGTAGCGGCGCTGCGCCGCCTCGCCCAGCGTGAGGCCGATGAAGTGGTCGATCTGCTCGAAGTATTCGCGGGCCGTCGCCGGGCCCGTAAACACGAGCGGGAACGGCTGTTCCGCGTTGTCCGGGTGGAGCAGGATGCCGAGGATGTACAGGATTTCTTCCGCCGTGCCGGCGCCGCCCGGGAACACGACGATGCCATGGCCCGTGCGCACGAACGCTTCGAGGCGCTTCTCGATGTCCGGCATGATCACGAGGTCGTTGACGATCGGGTTCGGCGACTCGGCCGCGATGATGCCCGGCTCCGAGATGCCGAGGTAGCGACCGCCCTGCAGGCGCTGCTTGGCGTGGCCGATGGCGGCACCCTTCATCGGGCCCTTCATCGCGCCCGGGCCGCAGCCCGTGCAGATATCGAGTTCGCGCAGGCCGAGCTGGTAACCCACGTGCTTCGAGTAGTTGTACTCGACGCGGTTGATCGAGTGGCCGCCCCAGCACACGACGAGGTTCGGGTTGCGCTGCGGCTGGATCACGTTGGCGTTACGCAGGATGTGGAAGACGGCATCCGTGATGCCTTCCGGACGCGTGAGGTCGAAGCGCGGGTTGTCCGTCACCTCGAAGTTCACGTAGACGATGTCGCGCAGGACCGAGAACAGGTGCTCGTGGATACCCTTGATCATCTTACCGTCGACGAAGGCGTGGGCAGGCGCACCGCGGATATCGAGCTTGATGCCCCGTTCGCGCTGGATGATCTTGATGTCGAAATCCTTGTAGCGTTCGAGCAGCTCCTTGCCATCGTCGATCGAACTGCCGGAGTTGAGCACCGCCAGTGCGCACTTGCGGAAAATCTGGTACAGCCCGCCCTGGCTCGTATCGAGGAGCTTGGACACCTCGGCCTTGGACAGGACTTCCAGCCGTCCTTCCGGAGAAATCAGCGTGTCGACGACGTCGTAGTTCATGGTTTGTTCCTTTTCTCTTCTGTGAATCGGTGTGGCTTTTGCACCAATATACGACAAGTCACACGAGTTTGCGTCCCCGTTTTCGCTTATGCCGATTCCGCATACGGCTGAGCTGTAAAAAGCTGGCCCCATATGCACGATTTCCACTAAAATGCGACGCTAGCCGCGGTCCTTACCCAGGACACGCAGGCCAGGCAAAGACAATCACTCTTAAAAAGATTAGGGGAGGAACCGCATGAGCGGTGCAGCTACTTCAACCGCCGAACCGAAGGCGGTCCCGGAATTCAAGCAGATCATGGGCCATCCGGCGCCCCTCTGGATGCTGTTCATGACGGAATTCTGGGAACGCTTCGCTTTCTACGGCATCCGTTGGGCCCTGGTGCTCTACATCGTCGCCCAGTTCTATGGCGGCAGCGGCGTGGGCCAGGCCGACGCCAACCTGACCTATGGTTCCTACCTCGCCCTGGTGTATGCCGGCGCCGTGTTCGGCGGCTACATCGCGGACCGCGTGATCGGGTACCAGCGCTCGATCCTCGTCGGCGCCGCGTTCATGGTGGCCGGCCTGTTCGCCATCACGATCCCGAACCCGGACGTCTTCAAGCTGGGCCTCGCCACCATCATCGTCGGCAACGGCATGTTCAAGCCGAACATCTCCGCCATGGTCGGCCAGCTGTACGGCATCAACGACCAGCGCCGCGACTCCGGCTTCACGATCTTCTACATGGGCATCAACGGCGGCGGCTTCCTCGCCCCAATCCTGACCGGCGCCCTCGCGCAGAGCATGGCGGGCAGTACCGGCGTGCCGGCCTACAAGGTCGTGTTCTTCGCCGCCGGCGTGGGCATGATCCTGTCGCTGATCTGGTTCCAGATCGGCCGCCGCATGCTGAAGGGTATCGGCGCCGCCACCGGCCCGCTGGCCAATCCGATGCGCCTCATCGGCGTCATCGTCGGTTCGCTCGTCGTGATCCCGGTCGTGTACTTCCTGCTGAAGCTCGGTGCGGAAAAACTGCAGGGCGTGCTGTCCGTCCTCTTCATCATCCTCGCCGTCATGCTGATGGTGGAAGGCATCCGCGGCGGCGCGGTCGTGCGCGACAAGACGATCGCCATGCTCGTCATCTTCTTCTTCAACGTGATGTTCTGGTGCTTCTTCGAACAGGCGGGCAGCTCGTTCACCTTCCTGGCCGAATACATCGTGCGCCGCGACTTCGGCGGCTGGGTCTTCCCGACCGGCTGGTTCCAGTCCGTGAACACGCTGGCCATCATCGTGTGCGCGCCGGTCGTCGCTGCCGTGTGGGTCGCGATGGGCCGCAAGAACCCGTCGATCCCGCGCAAGTTCGGCCTGGGCCTGATCTTCAACGGCCTCGCCTTCCTGCTGCTGATGTTCGCACTGCAGCACCTCGTGGGCCCGGACAGCAAGATCCCGTTCTGGACGCTGTTCATGGTGTACGTGATCCAGTCCATCGGTGAACTGTGCCTGTCGCCGATCGGCCTGTCGATGGTGACCAAGCTCGCGCCGACCCGCCTCGTGGGCCTGGGCATGGGCGGCTGGTTCCTGTCCACCGGCATCGGCAACAACCTGTCGGGCATCTTCGCTTCCGTCGTCTCGGGTGAGAAAGGCATGACCGTGGAATCGGCCCTGTCCGGCTACACGTTCGGCTTCTGGGCGCTGATCGGCGCCGGCGTGCTGCTGTTCCTGATCGCGCCGCTGATCCAGAAACTGATGCACGGCGTCAAATAAACCGTTCGCGCATCGGTCACGACGGCGGCCTCCGGGCCGCCGTCGTCGTTTACCGTCACACGAACGCCAGGTCGTGCAGCTGGATCGTATCGTCGATCCAGTCGTCGCAATGCCCGAACCGGTAGCCCAGCGCCTGCGCGCGCGACGTGTCGAGGACCATCGCGCCCGGCACGTCGAACGGCGACAATCGCCCCATCTCCGCCGGCGGCACGCGCTGGCGCATCGCCACCTTCGTGTCGAGCACGGCACCCACCCGCTCGTACAGACTCTTCGCCGACAGCGCGCCGTCGCAGGCCGCGTTGATGGGCCCCGTGAAATCCTGCATGCCGACCCAGACGAGGAAGTCGGCCGCGCCCTGCAGCGGCATGAAGGACAGCACCGCGTCCGGGTTCGAGTATTCCAGCACCCCGTTCATGCGCGCCAGCTCCACGTAGTGCGCGAGGCGACCCGTGAAATCTTCCGGTCCGCCCAGTACGTGCGCCAGGCGCGGCGTGACGAGGGGCAGCGAGCCGTCGCGCACGAGATAGGCCTCGGCCTGCACCTTGCCCGCCACATAGCATTCCGTCGCGCGGCACGGGTCGTGCCACGGATAGCCCGTGTCGATCGGCTGCGCCTCCACGGCCAGGTCGCTCTCGCGCAGCGGCTCCGCATGGTCGTAGCCGAGGGCGCGGTAGGCATCGATCGTGGACGCCATCACGTAGCGCCCTACCTTGCCCGCGAACGTGCGCACCGAGATGGCCGCGTCCAGCGGGTTGTAGCACATCTGGTCGTACACGATGTCGAACGGGCCGAGGCGGGCGAACGCGTTGCGCATCGCGGTCTCGTTGCGCCGGTCGACGCGCACGCGCGCGATCCGGTCGCCGAACGGGTCGGGCGCATAGCCGCGCGTCGCGATGGTGACGCGATGGCCGGCGCGCAGCAGGCGCTGCACGAGGAGCTTGCCGATATAACGGGTACCACCGATCACCAGGATATTCTTGGGCATGAAGTTTTCCTTAGTCTGTGGGCGAGGCACGTAGCACTGTTTTGGTGAATCCGTTATATTCTGTAACCAGAACGGCAATTGTTCAAACGAGAAAAATAAATGATATGAATAAGAAAAACTTACGCTCGGTGACCGCTTGAAGCCGCTGCGCAGCCTGTCGGGCCTCATCGATTTCGATTGCGCCGCGCGCTGGGGCAGTTTCAAGCTGGCCGCGCGCGAGCTGCACAAGACGCCCGCCGCCGTCAGCCTGCAGGTCAAACAGCTGGAAGAAGCCATCGGCTTCCCGCTGTTCGTGCGGCATCCGCGCCACATCGCGCTGACGGCCAAGGGCCAGGAACTGGCAATCGTCGTCGCCCGCATGCTCGCGGACCTGCGCGGCAAGGTGGCGGCGCTGCAGCGGGGCGACGAGGAAGCCGTGCTGCGCATCTCGACGACGCACTCGTTCGCGATCAAGTGGCTGGTGCCCCGCATGTCGCGCTTCACGAAGCTGCATCCGGAGCTGGACCTGCGCATCGACTCCAACGACACGCCGGTCGACATCGAGGACGATGCCGTCGACGTCGCGATCCGCTACGGTCCCGTGCGCGACGACGACCCCGCCCTGCTGTTCCGCGAGCGGCTCGTGCCCGTGTACAGCCCGGATTTATTGGCGGAGGGCCAGGATGCCCTGCAGCTGTCGGACCTGACCCGGTTTCCGCTGCTGTGCGAACGCACGCCGGAATCCTGGCTGCAGCTGTTGAACGAGAACCGCGCACTGAAAGGCGACTACGATTTCTCGCGGACGTACAGCCACTGGGGCGTGCTGGCGCAGGCGGCCGTCGCGGGCCAGGGGATCGGCCTCGTGCCGTACGGGATCGCGTTCGAGGACATCCGCGCGGGCACGCTGCTGCAGCTCGCGTGCCGCAGCGCGCCGTTCGGGTATGGGTACCGGCTGCTCGTCAATCCGCACAAGGAGGCGATGACGAAGGTCCAGCATTTCCGCGACTGGATCGTCGCGGAAATGGAGGCCATGAAGGCGACGATCGCCTGATTATTTCGTGGCCTTCTCTCGGCCGACGACGTACAGCAGCACGCAGATGGCCGCATACGGCAGGATCGACAGCAGGTCCGCGCTGGCGCCCGCGAAGAACGGATTCGCGGCCTCGGCCCACTTGTTCATCGCATCGTCGAAGTCCGTCATCACGCCGGCCGTGATGGCGATGATGATGCCGGCCAGCGCGCCGCCCGCGATGTAACCGGACGCCAGCAAGGTGCCGGAACTGCGGTCGCCCGCGGCCTGCAGTTCTTCCTCGTTCAGGCCCTGGTACTGGGGCAGCCTGTTGTTGCGGCGGTCGACCATCCAGCGGATGATGCCGCCGATCGCGATCGGCAACGTGGACACGAGCGGCAGGTACACGCCCACCGTGAACGCGAGCGACGCGACGCCGGACATCTCCAGCACGACGGCCACCATCACGCCGAACAGCACGAGGGTCCACGGCAGCTGGTGGTCGAGGATGCCCTTGATGATGTAGGACATCAGCACGGCCTTCGGCGCATCGAATTTCTTCACTTCGGTGCCGTCCGGGCGCGTGTGATACTGGCCGTTTATGCCCGGGTCGACGAGGTACGCCAGCGAACCGTCGGCGCGCACGAGGTATTTGCCGGCGGGGCCGCCCACGGTATCCGTCTTCTGCCACACTTTATAGGTCGCGTGGTCCGATGCGGCCTGCGGGCCCTGCAGCTGCGCGGTCTCCGCCAGCTTCGACGCATCCGTCGTGACGTGCGGCGCCACCTGCGCGGCCGGCACGTACACGGTGCCCGCGTCGTTCAGCTTCAGCAGGATCGGCCCCAGGATCAGCGCGGACGCCAGCGCGCCCGCCAAGATCGCGTATTGCTGCAGCTTCGGCGTCGAGCCGACGAGGAAGCCCGTCTTGAGGTCTTGCGACGTCGTGCCCGCGTTGCTGGCGGCGATGCAGACGATGGCGCCGACCGACAGCGCCGTCACGTAGTAGCGGCCGCCCGTCCAGCCCATCACGAGGAAGATCAGGCACGTGAACAGCAGCGTCGCCACGGCCATGCCGGAGATCGGGTTCGACGACGAGCCCACCTCGCCCGTCAGGCGCGACGACACGGTCGAGAACAGGAACCCGAACACGAGGATCAGCAGCGCGCCCAGCACATTCATGTGCAGCGGCGTCGCGAACGTGATCACGGCGATGATGCCCAGGCAGCCGATCACCACCCATTTCAGCGGCATGTCCTGCTCGGTGCGCAGCGACGTGTCGGCGGTGGACGCCTTGGCCGCGTTGTTCCCGAATCCGGACAGGCCGGCTTTCAGGCCGCCCCAGATCGTGGGCAACGAGCGCACGAGGGAAATCAGGCCGCCGGCCGCCACGGCGCCCGCGCCGATGTACAGCACGTAGGCGCTGCGCACGTCGTCGGGGCTCATGTCGCGGATCAGCATCGTGCCCGGCGCCACGGGCACCGTCAGCGAATCGCCGAAAAACTTGATCATCGGGATCAGGAGCAGGTACGACAGCACGCCGCCGCCCGCCATGATCATCGCGATGCGCGGGCCGATGATGTAGCCGACGCCCAGCAGCTCCGGCGAGATCTCGGCCCCGGCCGAACCCGCCTTCAGGGGCGCGTCGAAGATGAAGTTGACGGTGTCCTTCCACAGCTTCAGCGAGATGTTGAGGACCTTGTACAGCAGGCCGAGACCGAAGCCGCCGAAGATGATGAAGGCGCGCCGGCGGGCTTCCTTCGCTTCGTCCGAGTTCTCGTCGCGCACCTCGCCGGCGGCCTCGCGCGACGTCTGCGTCGCCGCGGCCTTCAGCACTTCGGCGCATGCCGTGCCTTCCGGGTATTTCAGTTCGCGGTGCTGGTCGACGATCATCGTGCGGCGCATCGGGATCATCATGAGGATGCCCAGCAGGCCGCCCAGCACGCCCACGAGCATCACGCGCGAGATCTCCAGGTCGAAGCCGAGGATCAGGATCGCGGGCATGGTGCAGCCGAGGCCGAACGCGATCGATTCGCCGGCCGAACCGGCCGTCTGCGTGATGCTGTTTTCGAGGATCGTGGATTCGCGCCCGCCCACCTTCTTCGCAAGGCCGAACAGGGTGATCGCGATGACGGCCACGGGAATCGATGCGCTGACGGTCAGGCCCACTTTCAGCACGAGGTACAGCGACGACGCGCCGAACACCATGCCCAGCACGGTGCCCATGATCAGGGCGCGCCAGGTCAGCTCCGGCAAATGCGCGGACGCGGGAATGTACGGCTTGACCGCGGGCGGATGGGGATCGTAGGGCATCGGAGGGATTTCCTTCAGGCGTGGTATTAACAAACAGGACTGCCGGGATCGCCTTGCAGCCCTTGAAAGCGTGACTATCTCACATGCCGTACGTTAAGAAAAGCGGATTATAATTTCCCATATCGCCCGTACTTACGGCCATAAACGGGTTTCAGGACCCGCATCAAGAGAGTTCAGTTTTGGCAACTATCCCCCGCCGCCAGCGCGGCTTCCTGCTCCCCCTCCTGGCCATCGCGGCCGCCATCATCGTCCTGTTCGTCGCCGGCGTCGCCGGCTACGTCGTGTTCCGTGTGCTGCCCAACGTGCCGGCGCTCGATGCCGTCACCGATTACCGGCCCAAGATCCCGCTGCGGGTCTATACGGCAGACAACGTCCTCATCGGCGAGTTCGGCGAAGAACACCGGGATTTCGTCCCGATCAACAAGATCCCGGACCTGATGAAGAAATCGCTGCTCGCCATCGAGGACGCCCGCTTCTATGAGCACGGCGCCATCGACTTCAAGCGCATGATGGGTGCCGTCGGCTCGAACCTGCGGGGCGGCTTCGGTTCCGGCGGCGCGTCCACGATCACGATGCAGGTCGCGCGCAACTTCTTCCTGTCGCGCGAAAAACGCCTGTCGCGCAAGATCAACGAGATCGCGCTCGCGTACAAGATCGAGACCGCCCTGTCGAAGGACGAGATCCTCGAGCTGTACATGAACCAGATCTACCTGGGCCAGCGGGCCTACGGCTTCTCCAGCGCCGCGCGCATTTATTTCAACAAGACGCTCGACCAGCTGTCCGTCGCCGAGATGGCCATGCTGGCGGGCCTGCCGCAGAACCCCGCGCGCCACAATCCGGTCGCGAATCCGAAGCGGGCGCGCGAACGCCAGCACGCCGTGCTGGGGCGCATGCGCGCGCTGAACTACATCACGGAAGAGCAATACCAGAAGGCGCTGGCCGAACCGCTGCGCGTGAACCAGCGCGGCGTGCAGGAATTCGGCACGCATGCGGAATACGTGGCCGAACTGGCGCGCCAGGCCGTGTACAGCCAGTTCAAGGAAGACGCGTACACGAAGGGCATCAAGGTCTACACGACGATCCTGAAGCCCGAGCAGGATGCCGCCTACGCGTCCGTGCGCCGCAACGTGCTCACGTACGACCAGCGCCACGGCTGGCGCGGTCCGGAAGACCGCATGGAACTGCCGTCCGATCCGGTCGAGCGCGAGGACGCGATCAGCGACGCGCTGGGCAAGCGCCCGGCCAGCGATGGCCTGATCCCGGCCGTCGTCCTGTCGGCGACGAGCAAGACCGTGCGCGTGGAAACGGTCGACGGCGACACCGTCGACCTCACGGGCGCCGGCCTGAAATTCGCGCAAGCGGGCCTGTCGTCCAGCGCCAAGGAAAAGATGCGCCTGACGCCGGGCGCCATCATCCGCGTCGCGAAGGATAGTAAAGGCAACTGGAGCGTCACGCAGGTGCCGCAGGTGGCGGCCGCCTTCGTCGCCATCGATGCCGACACGGGCGCCTATCACGCACTGGTCGGCGGCTTCGACTACAACTTCCAGAAGTTCAACCACGTGACGCAGGCGTATCGCCAGCCCGGGTCCGGCATGAAGCCGTTCATCTACTCGGCCGCCATCGACAAGGGCTATTCGCCGGCCACGCGCATCCTCGACGCGCCGCTCGACATGCCGGGCGAGGATGCCGGTAAAACGTGGTCGCCCCAGAACGACGACGGCAAGTGGGACGGCCCGATCACGATGCGCCGCGCGCTGGCCGAATCGAAAAACGTCCCGTCCGTGCGCCTGCTGCGCGCGGTCGGGGTGCCGTACGCGCATGAATTCATCAGCAAATTCGGCTTCGACCTGACGCGCCAGCCGTCGAACTACACGCTGGCGCTGGGCACCGGCGCCGCGACGCCGCTGCAGATGGCCGGCGCGTACGCCGTCTTCGCCAACGGCGGCTACCGCGTGCAGCCCTACCTGATTGCCCGCATCGAGGACGCCGACGGCAAGATCATCCAGGAGACCAAGGCGCCCGCCGGGCACACGGACGAGCAGCGCGTGCTCGACCCGCGCAACGCCTTCATCACGGACAGCATGCTGCGCGACGTGACCCGCTACGGCACGGGCGCCGAAGCGACAAAGGCGCTGGGCCGCACGGACATCGCCGGCAAGACCGGTACGACGAGCGATGCCGTGGACGGCTGGTTCTCGGGCTATGGCGGCAACGTCGTCGCCGTCGCGTGGATGGGCTTCGACGATCCGAAATCGCTGGGCGGACGCGAGTTCGGCGCCACCGTCGCGCTGCCGATCTGGATCGACTACATGCGCGTGGCGCTGGCCAAGCGCCCGCAGCAGGAAGAGCGCCTGGCGCCGGAAGGCGTCGTGCGCGAGAACGACGACTGGGTCTATGCCGAATTCGCGGAAACGCCGGCCCTCGGCGGCATCGACCTCGACCAGGCAACGGATCCGAACGCCCTGCCGGCCGACGGGACGGTGCCGCCGGGCCAGCCGGCGCAGCCGGCACAGCAGCAGCAACAGCCATCCAACACCCTGTTCTGATCCGCTGTTTCGCCTGACGACCGGGCCGCCGCGTGCGGCCCGTTTTCTTTTGTCGGACGGCAATCGCATTGCCACAAATTAAAGAGATCGTGCGCCCAGTCCTACACGCCTGTTCGAACTCATCCTATTTCGGACGCCTGGGTGTGCCCCCATGATGGCGTCACTTTTACAACAGGAGTGAATGATGAAAAAGTACCAAGCCCTTCTGATCGGCGGCCTGATGGCGATGTCCCTGGCCGCATGCAGCTCGACCGGCACCAACGGCAGCAGCGCCAGCGGCACCGCCGAATCGGGCCCGATGTCCAGCAGCAGCAGCTCGGGTTCGAGCTCGACCGGCACCTCCGCATCGGGCACGACGGGTACCTCGGGCAGCGGCGCATCGGGCACGACCAGCTCGACGCCGACCGGCACCTCCGCTGGCGGCGCCGCCAACTCGGACGCCACGGGCCAGGGCACCAACCCCGCCCCCGCCCAGACCAGCGGCAACCGCTGATCGTCTTCCCGTCCGGCCGACCGGGGCCGGACGCCGGCGCGCACGGCGATCAAACCGTGCGCCCAGTCCTACAGGGCGTCACGTGCCCATCCTATTTTGAACGCCCCCGTCGCCCCGCAAGATGTGGATGAACATCCATCACGGGAGTGAATCATGAAAACGTACCAAGGTATTCTCATCGGCGGATTAATGGCCCTCAGCCTGGCCGCCTGCAGCTCCACCGGCACCAGCGATAGCGGCAACATGAGCGGCAGCATGAGCGGCAGCTCGTCGTCGGGCGCGACCTCGAGCGGCGGTACCGGCACCGGCAGCACCAACGAAGGCACCCAGACCGGCAACGGCACGGGCAGCGGCAGCGGCGTCGGCAACTCGCAGGGCTGGGGCGGCGGCAGCGGCTCCGGCACCATGCCGTCCGGCTCGTCCGGTTCGTCGTCCGGCACGGGCACGTCGGGCTCGAACACGTCGGGCACCGGCGTGCGCTGATCGTTCCCAACGTCCCGGCGCGAAGGGGCCGCACGCGGCGCCAGGGACGTTGTTCGTCTATAATGGACACTCGTCCTGACGAACCCGAACCGCACCGCGTCAATGCCCTTCGACCTCACCAAGCACCTTCCCAAGCCCGGAACCCGTTTCGCCCTGCCCCAGCTGCACGGCTCGGCCGATGCCTATGCGCTCGCCGTCGCCGCCCTCGCGCTGAAAGAAAAAAAGCAGATGCTCACCGTGATCGTCGCGAACGCCAGCGACGGCCAGCGCCTGCTCGATGAAATTCCCTGGTTCGCGGACGGCAAGCTGTCCTGCCACCTGCTGCCGGACTGGGAGACGCTCCCGTACGACGCGTTCTCGCCGCACCAGGACCTCGTGTCCGAACGCCTCGCCACCCTGCACGAAATCCGCAACGGCCAGTGCGACGTCCTCGTCGTGCCCGCGACGACGGCCCTCGTGCGCCTCGCGCCGCCGTCGTTCCTCGCCGCGTACACGTTCTTCTTCCGCCAGGGCGAGAGCCTGGACGAGGCGAAGCTGAAGGCGCAGCTGACGCTCGCCGGCTACACGCACGTGACGCAGGTCATGTCGCCGGGCGAATACTCCGTGCGCGGCGGCCTGATCGACCTGTTCCCGATGGGTTCCGCGCTGCCGTACCGCCTCGACCTGTTCGGCGACGAGATCGAGACGATCCGCACGTTCGACGCCGACACCCAACGCTCGCTGTACCCCGTCAAGGAAGTGCGCCTGCTGCCGGGCCGCGAATTCCCGATGGACGAAGCGTCGCGCACGGCCTTCCGCGGCCGCTGGCGCGAACGCTTCGAAGGCGATCCGTCCCGCTCGACGATCTACCGCGACATCGGCAACGGCATCGCGTCGGCCGGCATCGAATACTACCTGCCGCTGTTCTTCGACGAGACGGCCACGCTGTTCGACTACCTGCCGGACGAATCGAGCCTCGCCCTCGTCGGGGACATCGAAGCGGCTATCCAGCGCTTCTGGCTCGATACGGAATCGCGCTACAAATTCCTCAAGAGCGACCGCGACCGCCCGATCCTGGAACCGAAGGAGATCTTCCTCGGCGCCGAGGATTTCTTCGTGCAGGCCAAGCCGCACGGCCGCTGGGCCATCGCGCGCGACCCGAATGCGGGCGCATCGGAGCTGTCCGCACCGATCCCCGACATCGCCGTCAACCGCCGCCTCGACGATCCGCTCGCGAACCTGCGCTCGTACCTGATGCAGGCGGCCGGCAAGCGCGTGATGATTTGCGCGGAATCCGCCGGCCGGCGCGAGACGCTGCAGCAGTACTTCAGCGAATACAAGCTGGACCTCGCGCCGGTCGAAGGCTTCGACGGCCTGCGCGCGACGGACGCGAAGGTCGCGCTGGGCGTCGCGCCGCTGCAGGCGGGCTTCGAGCTGATGGAGGAAGGCGCCGGCCACCTCGTGTTCATCACGGAGACGGAGCTGTACGCGGGCACCGGCCGCCGCGCGGGCAAGAAGAAGCAGGAAGCGGGCTCGCAGGTCGAGTCGATGGTGCGCGACCTGTCGGAGCTGAAGGTCGGCGATCCGGTCGTGCACATCAACCACGGCATCGGCCGCTACCTGGGCCTCGTGAGCATGGACCTGGGCGAAGGCGAGACGGAATTCCTGCATCTCGAATACGCGAAGGAGTCGAAGCTCTACGTGCCGGTGTCGCAGCTGCACGTCATCTCGCGCTACTCGGGCGCATCGCCGGAAGACGCGCCGCTGCACACGCTCGGCTCCGGCCAGTGGGACAAGGCGAAACGCAAGGCGGCGGAACAGGTGCGCGACACGGCGGCCGAGCTGCTGAACCTCTACGCCCGCCGCGCCGCGCGCCAGGGCCACGCCTTCGAATACTCGGCCACCGACTACGAAAACTTCGCCCAAAGCTTCGGCTTCGACGAGACGCCGGACCAGCGCGCGGCCATCGCCGCCGTCATCCAGGACATGACGTCCGGCCGGCCGATGGACCGCCTCGTGTGCGGCGACGTCGGCTTCGGCAAGACGGAAGTGGCCCTGCGCGCCGCATTCATCGCGGTCATGGGCGGCAAGCAGGTCGCGATCCTCGCGCCCACCACCCTGCTCGCGGAGCAGCACGCGCAGACGTTTTCCGACCGCTTTGCCGACTGGCCCGTGCGCATCGCCGAGCTGTCGCGCTTCCGCACCGGCAAGGAGATCAACAACGCGATCAAGGGCATGGCCGACGGCACCGTCGACATCGTGATCGGCACCCATAAGCTGCTGTCGCCGGACGTGAAGTTCACGCGCCTGGGCCTCGTCATCATCGACGAGGAACACCGCTTCGGCGTGCGCCAGAAGGAAGCGCTGAAGGCGCTGCGCGCGGAAGTCGACGTGCTCACGCTGACCGCGACGCCGATCCCCCGCACCTTGGGCATGGCGCTGGAAGGCCTGCGCGACTTTTCCGTCATCGCGACGGCGCCGCAGAAACGCCTCGCGATCAAGACGTTCGTGCGCAGCGAGGATGGTTCCGTCATCCGCGAAGCCTGTCTGCGCGAACTGAAACGGGGCGGCCAGATCTACTTCCTGCACAACGAGGTCGAGACGATCGAGAACCGCCTCGCCATGCTGCGCGAGCTGCTGCCGGAAGCGCGCATCGCCGTCGCGCACGGCCAGATGCACGAGCGCGACCTGGAAAAGGTGATGCGCGATTTCGTCGCCCAGCGCTACAACATCCTGCTGTGCACGACGATCATCGAGACGGGCATCGACGTGCCGACCGCGAACACGATCATCATGCACCGCGCCGACAAGTTCGGCCTCGCCCAGCTGCACCAGCTGCGCGGACGCGTCGGCCGCTCGCACCACCAGGCCTATGCCTACCTGCTCGTGAACGACGTGCTCGGGCTCTCCAAGCAGGCGCAGCGCCGCCTGGACGCGATCCAGCAGATGGAAGAACTGGGCAGCGGCTTCTACCTCGCCATGCACGACCTGGAAATCCGCGGCGCCGGCGAAGTGCTGGGCGAGAACCAGTCGGGCGAGATGCTGGAAGTCGGCTTCCAGCTGTACTCCGACATGCTGAACGAAGCCGTGAAGGCACTGAAGGCCGGCCGCGAGCCGGACATGAGCGCGCCGCTGTCGTCGACCACCGAGATCAACCTGCACGTGCCCGCCCTGCTCCCGTCGGACTTCTGCGGCGACGTGCACGAGCGCCTGTCGATCTATAAACGCCTCGCGAACTGCGAGGAACAGGGCCGCATCGACGACATGCAGGAAGAACTCATCGACCGCTTCGGCAAACTGCCCGATGCCGTGAAGGCGCTGATCGAGACGCACCGCCTCCGTATCGCGGCGAAGTCGGTCGGCATCGTCAAGATCGACGCGCATGCGGATGCCGCCAGCCTGCAGTTCATGGAAAAGCCGCCGATCGATCCGATCAAGATCATCACGCTGATCCAGAAGAACCGCCACATCAAGCTGGCCGGCCAGGACAAGCTGCGCATCACGGCCAACATGCCGGACCTGGCCGCGCGCGTGAACCAGATCAAGCAGACCATCAAACAACTCCTCGCTTAACACAGAACACATCATGTCCAAGAAGCTCGTACTCCAGGGTCCGCAGGCCGACCAGTCCACGCTCGCACAGGTCGCCGCCCTCGCCCGTCCGGCACGCACCACCGAACTCCACGCGCACGCGCTGCGCTGCGACGGGTTCGACTTCACGCCGGCACTGAAGGCGCAGGTCGAGGCGGCCGCCCACGCCGCCGGCATCGATGCGACGTTCGTCGACACGGACCTCACGCTGGCCGACTTCAAACTGGTCGCGATGGACATGGACTCCACCCTGATCACCATCGAGTGCATCGACGAGATCGCGGACATGCAGGGTCTGAAGCCGCAGGTGTCCGCCATCACGGAAGCTGCCATGCGCGGCGAACTGGATTTCTCGGAAAGCCTCACGCGCCGCGTCGCGCTGCTGGAAGGCCTGCCGGTGGAGGCGCTGGAGCGCGTGTACGCGGAGCGCCTGCGCATCTCGCCGGGCGGCGAAGCGATGCTGCAGGCCGTGCAGGCGGCGGGCCTCAAGACGCTGCTCGTGTCGGGCGGCTTCACGTTCTTCACCGAGCGCCTCAAGACGCGCCTGGACCTCGACTACACCCACGCGAACGTGCTGGAAGCGGCCGGCGGTGTGTTGACCGGTAAAGTCGTCGGCGGCATCGTCGACGCGGAGGAAAAGAAGCGTACAGTGGAGCGCGTGTGCGCCGAACTGGGCATCGACACGAAACAGGCGATCGTCATGGGCGACGGCGCCAACGACCTCAAGATGATGGGCGTCTCGGGCCTCTCGGTGGCGTTCCGTGCCAAGCCCGTCGTGCGCGCGCAGGCCGACGTGGCGCTGAATTTCACGGGCCTCGACGGCCTGCTCGCCGTCCTCGCCTGACATCACACTTTCCTGATCTGGCGCAAACGCCATGCTGCGTGCATGCGACGGCGCGCGCGTGCGACGGGCGTAGATTGATGGGGTCCGCCTCGTCGATCACATCCGGGAGCCCGCGATGCCGTCACGCCGCATGTTTCTCCAAGCCCTGCCGGCGCTGGCCGGCTGCCTGACCCTGCCGGCGATCGGTGCCGACACCTGGTGCGCCACGTGGGGCACGGCACCGGCCGGGCCGCCGCCCTCCGCCAGCCTGCAGACATTCGGCAACCAGACGCTGCGCCTGATCGTCCACACGAGCATCCCCGGCAACCGCGTGCGTGTGCGGTTGTCCAACGAAATGGGCAGCGCACCGCTGCGCATCGGCGCCGCCCACATCGGGCTGCGGGCGAGCGGCGCGAACCTCGTTGCCGGCAGCGGGCGCGACCTGACGTTCGGCGGATCGCCGGCCGCCACGGTCGCGCCGGGCGACCCGCTCCTCTCCGATCCCGTCGACTTCGCCGTGCCCGCACTGGCCGACCTGGCCATCAGTCTCTGGCTGCCGGGCAGCACGCAGGCGACGTCGATCCACGACCTGGCACTGCAGACGAACTACGTGTCCGTCGCCGGCAATTACGCCAACGCGAACGCCCTTCCCGTGCAGCGCACACTGGGGTCGTGGCCGTTCCTGGCCGAAGTGGACGTGACGGGTGGCGCCGCTACGCCGTCGGCCATCGTGGCCCTGGGCGACTCGCTGACGGATGGCGTGCGCAGCACGAGCAATGCCAACCGCCGCTGGACCGACGTCCTCGCGCGCCGCCTGCGCACGGAGGCCACGCCCGGCAGCCCGCCCGTCGCCGTCGTCAACCGGGGCATCAGCGCGAATTCGCTGTTGACGGACTACCCGACGGCGCTCCTGTCCGGCCGCGACGCGCTGGAACGCTTCGACCGCGACGTGCTCGCCACGGCCGGCGCGCGGTGGCTGTTCGTCCTCATCGGCATCAACGACATCCTCTACAGCCCCGCATCCAGTCCCATCCCGGCGGAATCGCTACAGGCGGGCTGGCTGCAGATGATCGCCCGGGCGCGCACGCGCGGCATGCAGGTGATCGGCGCGACGTTGCTGCCGTACGAGGGCCATCCGTATTTCACGACCGCACGGGACGCCGTGCGCCAGCGCGCGAACACGTGGATCCGCACGTCAGGCGCCTGGGATGCCGTGGCGGACTTCGACGCCGTGCTGCGCGATCCGGCCCGTCCCGCCCGGCTGCTGCCGGCCTTCGACGGCGGGGATCACCTGCATCCGAACGATGCCGGCTACGAAGCCATGGCGAAATCGATACCGCTGGGCTGGTTCGGTGTATAGTTTGCCTGTGGCAACAATTCAGGTGAATCCCATGGCCATCACTTCCATCGCACCGACGACGACCTCCACTGTACCCACGCCCCCGCCGACGTCGCCGCCCGCGACGCCGACACAGGATGCGTCGCTACAGGACCCGGCGACGCGCGTGACCCTGTCCAACCTGTCCGAACAGGCGGGCATCGTCGCCACGCTCGGCAATGGCGACAGCGCATTCCAGACCTATGACGCGACCGGCCTGCTGAACGCCGTCGCACAGGCCGGCATGGCCCAGGCGGGCACCACGGTGCCGACGTCGACCGATCCCGCGGCGTCCACGGACACGTCCGCAGGCTCCAGTGCGTCCGTCGCGGCCGCCGTGCCGGGCGACTGGGGCACGATCCTGAAATCGAACCCCGCACTGACGAGCGTCGCCGTCGAAGACGCCGTCGCGCAAGGCATCGTCAACACGATCAACGTCTACGTGTGAGACGGATACATGGACGGCGCGTAATGCTTGTAAAGCGGGGTAAAACCGCTCCGCGTGCCCATCAGGTTTGCCGGCCCGTGACGTTATAAGGCCAGGCGCTCGACGCAATGACGCGATCGGCGCTTCTTATCAACTCACGGAGAATCCACATGACCGTATCCGCAGTCTCGACCACCTCGGTGTCCCCCCAGGCCGCATCCCGCGGCGGGGCGATGAAGTCGCTCGTCGACGGCATCAACAGCGGCGACCTCACGAGCGCCAAGGCAGCGTTCGACACCCTCCAGAAAAACCGCCAGGGCGCGACCGGCGCGTCGGGCACCGCCAGCCAGCGCGACGAGGACATCGCCGCGATCGGCAAGGCCCTCGACAGCGGCGACGCCGATGCGGCCAAACAGGCCCTCGCGAAGCTGCGCGACGACCGCAAGGAAGCCAGTGGCGGCGCGCAGGAGACGCATCATCACCACGGCCACCGGGCGCATGCCGACGGCGCAGCGTCGCTGACTTACAGCGCGTCAGCAACGACCGCGCCCTCCGCCGCACCAGGCTCCACCATCGACGTGCAGGCCTGATCGATCACACTGGCCCGGCTTGCCACCGGGCCTGTCTCGCACTAATAAATCAGCAACTTTGTGACATTCCGCGTATATGTATATGCGGAATCCTCATGCTCACCAACGGGTCTTTTCATGGCCGACAATGCTGCATCCTCCCCAGAATAGCCGCATTCCGTCTATCTGAACAGGCAAGATTGCCGTGGTTGCATCAATTTCACAACAGTATAGACAGGTGACGATTGTGAATACGGCTGGGCGCTCGTTACACTGGGTCACGCCTGGCCGGCACCCACCCGGTGCCGTCGGGCGTTCTCACAACAACAACCTCGACGAGAGAATAAGGATGACCCAACTCCGTGCCGTACCCGTCTTCACCCGTACTTTGCTCGCTTCCTCGCTGTTCCTAGCCTTCTCCCCCGCCTGGTCCCAGGACACCCCCGCCGATCCTCCCGCCGCAGCCGACACCGCCGCACCGCAGGCACAACCTGCGGCGGACAAGAACATGGCTTCCGTCGTCGTGCT
Source organism: Massilia sp. PDC64 (assembly GCF_900101265.1). Classification (GTDB taxonomy): domain Bacteria; phylum Pseudomonadota; class Gammaproteobacteria; order Burkholderiales; family Burkholderiaceae_D; genus Telluria. Next base: position 414,154 of record NZ_FMZS01000003.1, on the reverse strand, counting down.
CGGCTCGCGCTCGACGGCGCGCACGGCGCTCGACTCCGCCGCACCCGTCGGCCTGATCGGCGCCAAGGACATGGCGATGGCCGGCCCCGTGGAACTGGGCAAGCTGCTGCAGACGCTCGACCCGTCCTTCAACTTCTCGACCACGTTCATCAGCGACGGTACGGACATCATCCGCCCCGCCACCCTGCGCTCGCTGGGCCCGGACCAGCTGCTCGTGCTCGTGAACGGCAAGCGCCGCCACCAGCAGGCGCTCGTCAACGTGCAGCAAACCATCGGCCGCGGCTCGGCCGGTACGGACATCAACGCGATCCCGATGTCGGCGATCCAGCGCATCGAGGTGCTGCGCGACGGCGCTGCCGCGCAGTACGGCTCGGACGCCATCGCCGGCGTGATCAACATCGTGCTGAAGAACCAGACGAACGAGACGCAACTGTCGGGCACCGTCGGCGGCACGACCGAAGGCGGCGGCGAGCTGCGCCAGGGCAGCGTCAACAAGGGCTGGACCATCGGGGACGGCGGCTACGTCAACCTGACGGCCGAAGCCCGCTACCGCGGCGAAACGAACCGCGCGGGCGTGGACACCCTGCGCGTGAATCCGCCACGCGTCACGCAGCGCATCGGCGACAGCCTCGCGAAAGACCAGTATTTCTGGTGGAACTCGGCCGTGCCCGTGTCGAGCGAAGGCGAGTTCTACACGTTCGGCGGCGTGTCGCACCGCACGGGCGATTCGGCCGGCTTCTTCCGCTCTGCCGGCGACGGCCGCAACGTGCCGGCCGTGTACCCGAACGGCTTCCTGCCGAACATCCGCACCACCGTCAAGGATGCGTCGCTGGCCGTCGGCTACCGCCGCGACCTGGCCAACGAGTGGAAGATGGACGTCTCGCTCAACCACGGCCGCAGCGAACTGGATTTCCATGAAAAGAGCACCATCAACGTCAGCTACTGGTACGAGCCGAAACCGGGCGGCGGCATCTACGCCGAGTCGCCGCTGGAAGCGGATACCGGCAAGCTGAAATTCAAGCAGACGACGTTCAACGCCGACCTGCGCGGCCCGCTCGACGTGCTGGGCAACAAGATCAACTTCGCCACCGGCTTCGAATGGCGCCGCGACGGCTATGCGATCGACGCGGGCGATCCGGTCTCGTACCAGTACGGCCGCACGAACAATCCGGCGATCGTCATCAAGGACCAGACGGGCGGCGCGGCCGCATCGGGCACGCAGGGCTTCCCCGGCTACACGCCCGGCACCGCCGTCGACGACGCGCGCCACAACATCGCACTGTACGCCGACATCGAACACAACATCACGCCGCAACTGCTGATCGGCGCCGCCGCGCGCTGGGAAAAATACTCGGACTTCGGCAGCACGACGACCGGCAAGCTGTCGCTGCGCTACGACCCGAGCCGCCAGGTGGGCTTCCGCGGCACGTTGTCGACGGGCTTCCGCGCACCGAGCGTGCAGCAGAAGTTCTACAGCTCCGTGTCGACGAACCTGAACGGCGCCGGCGTGCTGACCGAAACGCTGACGGCGCGCGAAGGCAGCGCCGTCACCAGGGCCTTCGGCATCCCGAACCTGAAGGAAGAGACGTCGAAGAACGGCAGCGTGGGCATCATCCTGCGTCCGGCCTCGAACTTCTCCGTGACGGCCGACCTGTGGCGCATCGACATCGACAACCGCATCGTGTTCTCGTCGAACATCGCTCCGGAATCGGGTGCCTGCGCGACGGCGGCAGCATGCCCGATCAAGGCGATCCTGGATCCGCTCAAGGTCGGCCAGGCGCAGTTCTTCACGAACGCGATCGACACGGAGACGAAGGGCCTGGACATCGTCGCCGAACATACGACGCGCTGGCCGGGTTCGACGCTCGTGCTGTCCGCGCAGCTGGACTTCAACCGCACGTCCGTGACGGGCCGCCATTCGGATTCGCCGGTGCTGACGGGCACCCAGCTGTTCGACGACTCGCAGGTGACCCTGATCGAACGGGGCCAGCCGCGCCAGCACCACGTGCTGTCGGCCGACTACACGCGCGGCCAGTGGAACGGCAACGTGCGCGCCAACTGGTACGGCGAAGTGCAAGGCCAGGGCTTCACTGCACCGTTCGTGCAGACCTGGGACGGCAAGTGGATCGTGGACGCCACCGTGCGCTACAACTTCACCAAGTCGACCAGCCTGACCGTCGGCTCCAACAACATCTTCAACACGTTCCCGACCAAGTGGGACCCGGTCAAGGCCGCGCCGTTCCCGCAGCTGGGTTTCACCTACTGCTGGGAGACCTGCCCGTTCGGCATCAACGGCCGTTCGTGGTCGGCCCGCCTGGACGTGGCCCTGTAATCGAGGGAATCGGCACGGGGCGCGGGCGCGCGTCGTCTCCGGACAGGCGCAGCGCCCAGCGGATGGCCTCAAGGTACATGCGCGCCACATCGGGATCGTCGAAGGCTTCCTTCGCGTGCCCGATCGTGGACGCGAATACCCGTCCCTTGCCGTACTGCCTGATCCAGGCGACGGGGATGTCGCGGTCGGGCGGCAGCTGCTCGGGGATGCGCGTCATGTCGAGCCGTTCGCCGTCCATGCTGAGCAGCACTTCCGAGTCGGCGCGCGAGAAGTTGCGCACGACGTAGAGCTCGTCCTGCCGGATCCAGCGGGCCGGCAGGAACGACGTCATCGGGGTGTCGCGGTTCTCGGTGCGCAACGGGAACGGGAACAGCGGCCATTCGTGGTTGTTGAACGGGTGCGACACGAACGCCCCGCCCACCATGTCCACGTACTCCTTCCAGCCGAGATTCGCGTCCACGCCGCCGTGGATCGCGACCAGTCCCCCGCCCGCACGCACGAACTCCAGCAGCGCCGCCTTCTGCGCGGCGTCCAGCCCCCAGTCGCCCGTCGCGCTGACGACGACGATGGCGTCGAAGTCGCGCAGGCCCACGGGCTGGAAGCCGGCCGTCATCGGCTGGCCCCCGCGCCCGTTGACGAGGCTGTACTCCGTGCGCATCTCGGTGTCCCACAAATGCGTCGCGCGCCCCCAGTTGTAGACGGCGGCCATGCCGGCCGGGATCGAATCGTGATGCCAGCCGCGCGCCCCGCCCAGCACGAGCACGTGCTTCGGCGAGGGCGAGCGCATCCCGGGCGGCACCGGGGAGGCCGGCGCGGCGCCGGGCGGCGGCGGCGTGACGGCGATGGGGCCTGCGTTGGCGGGCGGTCCGGCCCATGAGCCCTGCGAAACGGATTGCGCGGGGGCGCCGCCCGCGGCCAGGACGAGCGCGGCCAGCGCGCCGATGCGAATCAGATGATGCATGTGTCCCCTCGCCTGGCGATCAGTACGGACCGCGGATGAAGTCGCGCACGTGGGCGCGGTACACGCCCGCGAGCTTCTCGTGCAGCTGCGCCGGCAGCGGCGGCACTGCCGCCGCATCCACGTTGGCCTGCACCTGCTCCGGACGACTCGCGCCCGGGATCACGACGGATACTTCGCGGTGGTCGAGGATCCAGCGCAGCGCCGTCTGCGCCATCGTCATCCCGGCCGGCACCAGCGCCGCCACCTGCTCGGTGGCCGCGATGCCCCGCTCCAGCTCCAGTCCGGCGAACGTCTCGCCCACGTTGAACATGGCGCCGTCGCGGTTGAAGTGCCGGTGGTCGTCGTCGCGGAACGTGGTCGCCCGCGTGATCTTCCCGCCCAGCAGGCCGCTCGCGAGCGGCAGGCGCACGATGATGCCGACCTTCCTGTCGGCCGCGCGCGGGAACAGTTCCTCGGCCGGCTTCTGGCGGAAGATGTTGAAGATGACCTGCAGCGACGTCAGGCCGTCCTGCTCCAGGCAGATCAGGCCCTCTTCGACGGATTCCACGCTGGCGCCCCAGCGCTTGATCAATCCCTCCTGCTGCAGCTCGCGCAACCAGTCGAACACGTGGCCCTGACGCATCACTTCCGTCGGCACGCAATGCAGCTGGGTGAGGTCGAGCGCATCGACCTGCAGGCGCTCGAGCGAACGCTGCGTCGCTTCGCGCAGCGACGCGCGCGTGTAGCCGTCCGGGTAGATGCCCGCGCGGCCCAGCTTCGTGGCCACGACGATGTCCGTGTCCTGCCGGCCCGCGAGGAAGCGGCCGATCGAGCGCTCGCTGGCGCCGTCGCCGTACACGTCGGCCGTGTCGATGAAGCGCACGCCCGCGTCGACGGCCGTCTGCAGCGTCTGCTGCGCGATGTCGTCGTTCCAGTCGTTGCTCCAGCCGCCGCCCAGTTGCCAGCAGCCCAGGCCGATCTCGGGTACCGTCAGGCCGTCCGGGCCCAGTTGTCGTCGTTGCATGGCCTTCCTTGTTTGTCGTTGTCCGGGACCGCTACTCTACACCGGCACCGGCGGTTCCGCATCGGACGGGCGGCGGCGCGCGGCCAGGCTCGCGCTCGTCGCGGCGCCGATCGACGACGCGACGATCAGGGCGATCGCGAGCCACTGCGACACGTCGAGGTGCTCGCCCAGCAGCACGAGGCCCATCAGCGCGCCGATGGCCGGTTCCGCGCTGAGCAGGGTGCTGAACGTGTTGGCCGGCAGGCGGCGCAGCGCGACCATCTCCAGCGAGTACGGGATCGCGCTGGACAGCACGGCGACGGCCACGCCGAACATCAGTACGGACGGTTCCAGCAGCGCCACGCCCGCGTGCGCGATGCCCACCGGGGCCGCAATCAGCGCGCCGAGCACAGTGCCCCAGCTCGACGCGGCCGGACCATAGGCCGCGCTGGCGCGCTTGCCGGCGAGGATGTATACGGCCCAGCAGGCGCCCGCGACGAGCGCGAACGCGATCCCGCGCCAGTCGACGGCGGGCGCGGCGCCGCGCAGCGGCAGCAGCAACGCGAGCCCGCAGCACGCGAGCGCGATCCAGGCGAAGTCCAGGCGCCGGCGCGACGTCGCCACGGCCACGACGAGCGGCCCCGTGAACTCGACGGCGATGGCGATCCCCAGCGGCACATAGGCCAGCGCCGAATAAAAGCTGAGGTTCATGGCGCCCAGCGACAGGCCGTATTGCAGCAGCGCGCGCCCGTCCCCGCGCAGGCCGATGCGCCACGGCCGGAACACGACGGCGAGGATCACGGCGGCGAAAGTCAGCCGCATCGCGGTGGCACCGGCCGCGCCGACGGCGGGGAACAGATGCTTGGCGAGCGATGCGCCCGTCGTCAGCGAGACGAGGGACATCAGCAGGGCTGCGTAGGGAACAAAGGACGAACGCGGGGAAGTAGACATCGAAAGCGGCGTGTAGCGAAACCTGCAACGATATCATCAAACCGGGCCCGTCCGCAGGGTCTACGATGGAGCAGGAGCCGGTAACGTTCTTTTGCCGGATGATGAACAGGTGTAACAGCCTGTAAATCCGGCGGCGTGCGTCGCTGGAATCCGTATAGTTAGCAGGTGAGGAGAACCGCCATGAAAAAGCTCGCCATCATCGCTATCAGCGCCGCCGCCCTGTCCGGCTGCGCCACCTATTACCCGGCGCCGGCCAACTACGGCACGCGCGCCTATGCGCAACCCGACGCCGACGGCTGGCAGGTCGTGTCCGTGACGCCGGTGGCGCCCGGGACCGGTGCCGCCGCCTCCGCGTCGGGCGACGCCGGCCGCGTGACCTATTCGCCGGCCCCGACGACCGTCGTGACCCAGCCGGTGTACGTCGCGCCGCCGGTCTACGCACCCGCGCCGATCTATGCACCGGCTCCCGTCTATGCCGATCCGCTGTGGTATCCGCCGATCTCGATCGGCCTCGGCTTCAGCTGGAGCCACTGGAGCGGCGGCCATCGCGGCTGGGGTCATCGCGGCGGCTGGCGTCACCGCTGACCTCCCCTCCCGGGAAAAGGCTGCGCTTCGGCGCAGCTTTTTTTTCGTCCGTACCCACCGTTCCTGACGCGTTCCTTACGCATTTGCATGAATGACGCATGTTGCATCGCGTCACATCAATCGATTGCTGTTGTCTGATTGCCATTCTACAATCGGTTCACGATGGGCCCGGCGATGGTCCGCGGCGCCCCAGCGTAAAACAAATACGACTACGGAGACGGCAATGGATTTCAAACTGAAAGCATTGGTTGCAGGGGTAGTATTGGGTTTTTCGATGTCCGGCATGGCGGCCGAGCCGATCAAGATCGGCGTGTCCGGTCCGTTCACGGGCGGGTCGGCGCCGATGGGCGTGTCGATGCGCGATGGCGTCCGTCTCGCCGTCAGTGAAATCAATGCCAAGGGCGGCGTGCTGGGCCGCAAGATCGAACTGGTCGAACGCGACGACGAAGCGAAGAACGAACGGGGCGTGCAGGTCGCGCAGGAACTCATCAACAAGGAGCGCGTCGTCGCCACTGTCGGCTACATCAACACGGGCGTCGCCCTCGCCTCGCAGCGCTTCTACCAGCAGGCGAAGATCCCCGTGATGAACAACGTGGCCACCGGCTCCATCGTCACGAAGCAGTTCGCGAACCAGCCGGAAAACTACATCTTCCGCAACTCCGCGAACGACACCATCCAGTCCGCGATGATCGTCGAGGAAGCCATCACGCGCCGCGGCTTCAAGAAGCCCGCGATCCTCGCCGACTCCACGAACTACGGCCAGCTGGGCCGCGAAGACCTCGAGAAGGTGCTCGACAAGAAGGGCGTGAAGCCGGTCGTCGTCGAGAAGTACAACATCGGCGACGTCGACATGACGGCGCAGCTGCTACGCGCCAAGCAGGCCGGCGCCGACGTCGTGCTCACCTACGGCATCGGCCCCGAGCTGGCGCAGATCGCCAACGGCATGCAGAAGCTGGGCTGGAAAGTGCCCATCGTCGGCAGCTGGACGCTCGCGATGGCCAACTTCATCGACAACGCGGGCAAGAACGGCGACGGCACCCGCATGCCGCAGACCTTCATCCAGAACCCGGACACGCCGAAGCGCAAGGCCTTCATCGACGCCTACATCAAGGCCTACAACCCGCCAGGCGGCCGCATGCCGTCGGCCGTGTCGGCCGCGCAGGGCTACGACTCCGTGTACCTGCTCGCCGCCGCCATCCAGCAGGCCGGCAGCACGGAAGGACCGAAGATCGCCGCCGCGCTGGAAGACCTCAAGACGCCGGTCGAAGGCGTCGTCACCACCTATAACAAGCCGTACTCGCATACGGACCACGAGGCCATCAACTTCGAGAACACCAAGTTCGGCGAAGTGAAGGATGGACGGGTCGTGCTGGCCAAGTAACCCACTCTGTCATCCCCGCGAAAGCGGGGATCCATGCTGAGGAACCGGATTCGGTATCCCGGAATGTTCGCGGTCTGAACGAGGTTCGATCTCGACGCGTCGGCATGGGTTCCCGCTTTCGCGGGAACGACGTGCTTTTCGACGTGTCGCTCCTGGAGGAACCATGGAGATCCTGCTCCAACTCGTCGTGTCCGGCATCGCGCTCGGCATGATCTATGCCGTGATCGCGTTCGGCTACCAGCTCACGTTCGCCACGTCCGGCACCCTCAATTTCGGCCAGGGCGAGGCGCTGATGCTCGGCGCCCTGGTCGGCCTGTCGCTCGTCGGCACCATCCACGGCGGCCCTTACCTCGGCTACTGGCTGATGATTCCCATCGTCGTCGTGTTCGGCGCGCTGCAGGGCGTGTTCGTCGAATGGATCGCCGTGCGGCCCGCCATCCGCATCAAGTCCGAGTTCGGCTGGATCATGTCGACCATCGCCCTCGCCATCATCTTCAAGAACGTGGCCGAGAACATCTGGGGCAAGGACGTGCTGCCGTTCCCTTCTCCGCTGTCGTCCGAACCGTTCACCGTGCTGGGCGCGAACGTGCAGCCGATGCAGGTGGCCGTGATCGTCGGCGCGCTCGCCATCATGTTCGCCGTCGAGATCTTCAACCGCAAGTCCATCTACGGCAAGGCCGTCGTCGCCACCGCGAACGACCGCGACGCCGCGGGGCTCATGGGCATCAACACGGGCATGGTCATCACGTTCTCGTACGCGCTGTCGTCGGCGACGGCCGCCTTCGCGGGCGCCCTCATCGCACCGCTGACGCTCACGAGTGCCACGATGGGCGCGTCGCTGGGCCTGAAGGCGTTCGCCGTCGCCATCATCGGCGGGCTGACATCGGGCATGGGCGCCATCGTGGGCGGCATCATCCTCGGCATCGCGGAGACGGCGACCGGCTTCTACCTGTCGACCGGCTACAAGGAAGTGCCGGGCCTCGTCCTGCTGCTGCTCGTGCTGGCCGTGAAGCCGTCCGGCCTGTTCGGCAAGGCCGCCATCAAGAAGGTGTAACGATGAACAAGCTGACCTGGAGCGGCGCGATCGCGGGCATCGCGCTGCTGGCCGCATTCCCCGTCATGGTCGGGAACCCGTACTACATCCACCTCGTCGAGACGATCCTGATCTACGCGATCCTGCTGTTCGGCCTCGACATCGTCGTCGGCTACACGGGCCAGGTGTCGCTGGGCCATGCCGGCCTGTTCGGCGTGGGCTCGTACGTGACGGGCGTGCTCGTGATGAAGCTGGGCGCCGCGTGGTGGCTCACGCTCCCCGCCAGCATCGCAGGCGCCGCGCTGTTCGGCGCCATCCTCGCCCTGCCCGCGCTGCGCGTGACGGGGCCGTACCTCGCGATGGTGACGCTGGCCTTCGGCACCATCGTGCAAATCCTCATCAACGAGATGACCTTCCTCACGGAAGGCCCGATGGGCATCATGCTGACGAAGCCCAGCGTCGCCGGCCACGAGCTGACGGAAGTCGAGTACTACTATGCCGTCGCCGCGCTGATGATCGTGTCGCTGCTGCTCGTGCACCGGCTGCTGAAATCGCACATCGGGCGCGCGTTCGAGGCGCTGCGCGACAGCCCGATCGCGTCGGACTGCATGGGCGTCTCCGTGTACCGTTATAAAGTCTATGCGTTCGTGATCAGCGCAGGCTTCGCGGGCCTGGCCGGCAGCCTGTACGCCTATTCCGAGCAATACATCTCGCCCAACACGTACAACTTCGAGCTGACGATCCTGTTTCTGCTCGCCGTGATCATGGGCGGCCGCAAGACGCGCAGCGGCGCGCTGATCGGCGCCGTCATCGTCGTGATGCTGCCCAGCCTCCTGTCCGACATCGACCTGTTCCGCCGCATCGCCGTCGGCGCCGCGGTGCTTGCCGTCGTCGTCGCGGGCCTGCTGCTGGCGCGCCGCAAGACGACCGTGCGCCGCGTCGCCGTGCCCGTCGTGGCCACGCTGGCGATGGCCGTCGTCTCGTACAGGCTGCAAAGCATGGTCGACTGGCGCCTCACGATCTTCGGCCTCATGACGCTGTTTGTCGTCTACTACCTGCAGGAGGGTATCGTCGGCTTCCTGCGCGGCCTGCTGGGGCGCGGCCGCACGCATGCGCGCGCGCTGGCGGACCAGGGCGGCGATCCGTTCGCCGGTGTGCCGCCAGCGGAAGGCAGCGGCGGCGATCTGCTGAAAGTCGACCAGGTGCTGATGCAGTTCGGCGGCCTGAAGGCGCTGAACCAGGTCGACCTGACGGTCGCTCGCGGCACCGTGCACGGCCTGATCGGGCCGAACGGCTCGGGCAAGAGCACCATGATGAACGTCCTGACGGGCATTTATAAACCGACGGCCGGCCAGGTGGTCTTTGCGGGCAACGGCATCACGGGCCGCACGCCGGCGCAGATCGCATTGGGAGGCATCGCCCGCACGTTCCAGAACGTGCAGCTGTTCGGCGAGATGACGGCAACGGAAAACATCCTCGTCGGTCTGCACCACAGCTTCCGCTCGAACGTGTTCGACGCCATGCTGCACACGCCGCGCCGCCGTCGCGAAGAACTGGCCGCGCGGGCGCGGGCGGCCGCGATCCTGCGCTTCGTCGGCCTTGCCGACCTCGCGGACGAGGAGGCGCGCAACCTCCCCTACGGCAAGCAGCGCCTGCTGGAGATCGGCCGCGCGCTGGCGCTCGATCCGCGCCTGCTGCTGCTGGACGAACCGGCCGCCGGCCTGACGGCGCCGGACATCCGCGAGCTGATGGCCATCATCCGCAAGATCCGCGACCACGGCATCACCATCGTCCTCATTGAACACCACATGGACGTCGTGATGGCGATCTCGGACACCGTCACCGTGCTCGACTTCGGCCAGAAGATCGCCGAGGGCACGCCGGCGCGCGTGCAGTCCGACCCGCGCGTCATCGAAGCCTACCTGGGCGGCGCGGGCGAACCGGCCGCATCCACCGCCGCCGTCTGAGGAGATCCCATGCTCATCATCGACAACCTGCACGCAGCCTATGGCAAGGTCGAAGTGCTGCACGGGATCTCGCTGGAAGTCCCGAAGGGCAAGCTGGTCACGCTGATCGGCTCCAACGGCGCCGGCAAGACGACGACCATGCGCGCCATCTCCGGCATGATCAAGCCGCGCAGCGGCAAGGTGCTGCTCGCCGGCCGCGACATCACCGGCATGGATTCGCACCGCATCGCGCGCGCGGGCCTCGCCCATTCGCCGGAAGGCCGGCGCGTGTTCGCGACCATGACCGTCACGGACAACCTGCTGCTGGGCGCCTTCCCGCGCTTTACGCGCGCGCGGCCGAAGGGCGACGTGCAGCACGACCTGGAGCGCGCGCTGGAACTGTTCCCGCGCCTGAAGGAACGGCGCACGCAGCTGGCCGGCACCTTGTCCGGCGGCGAGCAGCAGATGCTCGCGATGGCCCGCGCCGTCATGCTGAACCCGGACGTCGTGCTGCTGGACGAACCGTCGATGGGCCTCGCGCCCATCCTCGTCGACGAAGTCTTCCGCATCATTGCGCGGTTGAAGGCGGAAGGCGTCACGATGCTGCTCGTCGAGCAGTTCGCCCAGGCCGCGCTGAACGTGGCGGATTACGGCTACGTGCTGGAGAACGGCAGCATCGCCGTGCACGGCCCGGCCGCGAGCCTCAGGAATGACCCGAAGGTCGTCGCGGCCTACCTGGGCGGCGCCCACTGACGGATCGCCGCCGCCAGCGCATCGAGGTCTTCGGGGCCGTTGTACAGGTGCGGCGTCACGCGCACGATCTCCGTGCCGCCGAATTTGCGGATGACGGTGAAGATGCGGTGTTCCTCCATCAGCCGCCGCACGACCTCCGCGGCCGGGATGCCGGCTATGCCGAACGCGCCCAGCGCGCCGTGCAGGTTCGGATCGCGCGGCGTGAACACGCGCACACCCGGCAGGTCGCGCACCTGGTCCATCCAGCGCCGCGCGAGCCAGCGCAGGCGCGCTTCCTTGGCCTTGCCGCCCATCGCGGCGTGAAACGCCAGCGCATCCTCGATGGCCATGATCGGCGCGGGCGGCACGGTGCCCACGTGGCCCAGCTTGTCGATGTCGGTGCGGGCAAACGTCACGTCGCCGTACAGCGGCGCGATGTCGGCGATGCGCTCGCGCGCGATGTACAGCAGCCCCGTGCCCAGCGGCGCGCCGACCCATTTGTGCAGGTTGAACGCGGCGAACTGCGTGCCCAGTTGCGGGATCGTGAACTCGATCTGCGCGAGCGCGTGGGCACCGTCGACGATGGGATCGATGCCGTGCGCGCGTGCCAGCGCGGCCAGGCGCGCCACCGGCATGATGCGGCCCGTGCGGTGGACCAAGTGCGTGAGGAGCAGTACGCGCGTGCGCGGCGTGATCGCATCCGCGTACAGCGCCGCGATGGCGTCCTCGTCTTCCAGGTCGTAAGGCACGTCGACCTGCACGACCGTGAGACCCTTGCGTTCGGCCAGCATGCGGACGATGTCGTGGCTGCTGTCGTAGTCGTGGCGCGCCATCAGGATCGCGTCCCCGGCCTCGAACGGATAGCCTTGCAACAGGATGTTCATCGACTCGACGGCGCTGCGCGTGATCAGCAGTTCGTCGGGCGCGACGCCGGTGAAACCGGCGAGGAGCGCCTTCACGCGCGCGAGCCGCGCGGGCCAGCGCGTGCGCAGGAAGAAGGCGTTCTCGCGGTCGACCTCGTCCTGGTAGCGGCGCAGCGCCGCGCGCACGGGATCGGCGGGCATGCCGAAGTAGCCGTTCTCCAGGTTGATGAAGTCGGGCGACCGCGTGTACTGCGCGCGGATGGTCGACCAGTACGATTCGTCGTCGGGGCGGATGTCGGGCAAGGCGGGCTCCTGTGGGGCGTTGTGCAACCGCCATCATAGCCCGCTCCTGTCAACGCTGCAGACGTGCCCCCAGCGCCAGCGCCGCCGCGAGATTGCGCGCCGCGCGCCGCAGGTTGTCCGCGCCCTCGGCCAGTGCCTCCGCGACGGAACAGGGCCGCGCGACCGCCGCCACCACGACCTCGATCCCGCGCGCGTGCACGGCATCCGCGTCGACGGCGAGACTGCCGCCGATGGCGACGACGGGCTTGCCATGGCGGCGCGCGACGTTCGCCACGCCCATCGGCGTCTTGCCGTGCACGGTCTGGCCGTCGATGCGGCCCTCTCCCGTCACGACGAGGTCCGCGTCGCACAAGGCCGCATCGAGCCCGACGGCTTCCATCACGATCTCGACGCCGGGCCTGAGCTGCCCTTTCAGGAACACGACCATCGCCGCCGCGATCCCGCCGCCCGCACCGGCGCCGGGAAGTTGCGCGACATCCTGGTCCAGGTCGCGCCGGATCACGTCCGCGTAATGCGCGAGGGCGGCGTCGAGCTGCGCGACCATTGCCGGCGTCGCACCTTTCTGCGGGCCGAACACGGCGGACGCGCCGCGCGGACCGACGAGCGGATTGTCGACGTCGCACGCGATCCGGAACTCGGCTTCGCGCACGCGCGGATCGAGCCCGGCAACGTCGATGCGGTCCAGGCGCGCCAGTTCCGCGCCGCCGGGCCCGAGGTCCCTGCCGTCCGCATCGAGCAGGCGCACGCCCAGCGCCTGCAGCATCCCGGCGCCGCCGTCGTTGGTCGCGCTGCCGCCCACGCCCAGCACGAAGCGGCGCGCACCGGCATCCAGCGCGGCGCGGATGAGTTCACCCGTGCCGCGGCTCGTGGCCGTGCGCGGATCGCGCAGGTCGGGCGGCACGCCTTCCAGGCCGCTGGCGGCCGCCATCTCGATCACGGCCAGGTCGCCGCTCACGCCGTAGAAAGCGTCCACCGCCTGGCCCAGGGGCCCCGTGACGCGCACGTCCACGCGCCGGCCGCCCGTCGCATCGATCATGGCCTGCACGGTGCCCTCGCCGCCGTCGGCCACGGGCACCTTCACGTACGTCGCGTCGGGCCAGACCTCGCGCATGCCGGCCTCGATGGCGTCGGCCACCTGCAGGGCGGACAGGCTTTCCTTGAACGAATCGGGGGCGATGACGATCTTCATGGACTCTCCTCAGCGGTTGACGAGGCGCGCCGGCACCAGCATCACGAGGATCGCGCCGACCAGCAGCACGGTCGACAGGATATACAGGGCGACGTCGGTGCTGCCCGTGGCGTCCTTGATCCAGCCCACCAGGAACGGGCTGACGAAGCCGGCCACCTGGCCCAGCGAATTGATCAGCGCGAGGCCGCCGGCCGCGGCGGCGCTGCCCAGGAAGGCGGCGGGCAGCGGCCAGAACATCGGCAGGCCGGTCAGCGCGCCCATCGTGGCCAGCGTGAGGCCGATCATGACGATCACCACGTTATGCGAGAAGTTCGCCGCCAGCAGCAGGCCCACGAGCGCCATCGCCATCGGCACGGACAAATGCCACCGGCGCTCGCGGCGGGCGTCGGCCGAGCGGCCCACGATGACCATGAAGATGCCGGCGAACAGGTACGGCAGGGCGCTCAGCCAGCCCACCGTCGCGGGATTGTTAAAGCCAAGCGCCTTGATGATCGACGGCAGCCAGAAGTTGATCGCATACACGCCCATCTGGATGCTGAAATAGATCAGGCCCAGCATCCACACGTGGCCGTTGCGCAGCACGCTGGCGAACGAGTGCACCGCATGGCTGCTGGCGCGGCGGCCCTGCTCGTCGGCGTCGAGTGCCTGTTTCATCGCGGCCTTTTCCTCGTTCGTCAGCCAGCGGGCCTGCTGCAGGCCGTCGGACAGGAAGAACAGCACGGCCACGCCGAGGATCACGGTCGGAAGGCCCTGCAGGAGGAACAGCCACTGCCAGCCGGCCAGGCCGCCCTGGCCCGTCGCGAAGTGGCTCAGCATCCAGCCCGACAGGGGGCCGCCGACCAGGCCGGAGACGGGAATCGCCGACATGAACAGGGCCATCACCTGGCCCCGCTTCTGCGACGGGAACCAGTTGGTGAAATAGAACACCATGCCCGGGAAGAAGCCGGCCTCCGCGACGCCTGTGAGGAAGCGCAGCGCGTAGAACGTGCCCGGGCTCGTGACGAACATCATCGCGGCGGACAGGCCGCCCCACATGACCATCATCGCGGCGATCCAGCGGCGCGCGCCGAGCTTGTGCAGGATGAGATTGCTCGGCACGCCGCTGGTGACGTAGCCGATGAAGAAGATGCCGGCGCCGAGGCCGTACACGGTCTCGCTGAGTTTCAGGGCGTCGAGCATTTCCAGCTTGGCGAAGCCGACGTTGACCCGGTCCAGGTAATTGAACAGGTAGCAGATGAAGATGAAGGGAATCAGGCGCCAGGTCGCCTTGCGGTAACCGCGTTCGAGGATGGCCGGATCGGCGAAGCCCGCCGGATGGGCCGCGCCCGTGCTCATGCTGTTGCTCATATTTGTCTCCGTGATGACCGCCATCACTCAGGGCGGTGGACAGCATTATGACGAAAGCGGCACCGCAAATCCTCGGCACGCGGCACGAGACGCGCGGGATTTTTTCGCTTTCTTCTTGGGCACGTGCACAAAACCGTTCATCCAAGCATAACATTCAGGCGCCGGTCTTTGGCGCTTGGCACAGTTCGCGCGATCGGCTAGAGTGGCTGCCATGCTCGAACTCAGCGCCCGCCTCGCCCAGGACATCGTCAGCCGCACCATGCGCATCATCCCGTTCAACGTCAACGTGATGGATGCACGCGGCGTGATTCTCGCCAGCGGCGACGCGGCCCGGGTCGGCGAACTGCACGACGGCGCCCTGCTCGCGCTGGCGCGGCGTGCGACGGTCGAAGTGGACGCGGCATCGGCGCCGCGCATGCACGGCGCGCGGCCCGGCATCAACCTGCCGCTGGTCGTGGGTGGCCAGCTGTGCGGCGCGGTGGGCCTGAGCGGGGAACCCGATGCCGTCCGCCAGTTCGGCGAACTGGTGCGCCTGACGGCCGAGATGATCCTGGAGCAGGCCAGCCTGGCCGGGGAATTGCAGCGCGACAGCCGCTATCGCGAAGCGTTCGTGCTGAACCTGATCCGTGGCGATGCGGGCGGGCGGCCCGAGCTCGAGACCTGGGCACGGCGCCTCGGCCTGGACTTCGGACGCGTGCAGGCGGTGTTCCTGCTCGAGTTGCGCACCGATGCCGCCGACGCCGAGCGGACGATCAGCGAGCTCCAGCGCCTGCAACTGGCCCTGCTGGCGCGCCAGCCGGCACTGCTGTCCGCCACCACCGGCCCCTACGACATGGTGATCCTGGACGCGTTCGACCCCGATGCCGCCACCGTGGAAACGGCGGCGCGCCGACGCCAGGCGGCCCTCGCCGCGCAGGTCGCGAAATCGTGCGCCCTGCCCTTCACCCTGACGATGGGACTGGCCGCGCGCGGATTCGACGCGGCCGCGGTGTCCTGGCAGAGCGCGCGCACGGCCGCGCGCATCGGACGCCGGCGCGACCCGGGCCGTACGGAATGGAGCCATTACGACCTGGCGCTGCCGGTCCTCCTGTCCGGCCTGGACGCCGGCTGGCAGGCCGCACAGCTGCGCCTGCCGGTGGCGCGCCTGGCCCGCGACCGCAGCGGCGCGACCTTGAAGCGCACGCTGGACGCCTGGTTCGCCCACGACGAAAGCGCGGCCGCCACGGCCGCCGCCCTGCACATCCACCGGAATACCCTGGACTACCGGCTGCGCCGGGTCGAGGAACTGACCGGCCTGCTGCTCGCGCGGGCGGAAGACCGTTTGCTGCTGTATGTCTCGTCGCTGCTCAGCGAGGCTTAAGTTTCGAAGTATTGCTTTATCGACAAAAAGGCGTTCATAATCCTGCGACCTAACCCAGGAGAACGCCATCCGCTCCCCGCTCCTCCGCCTGCGCCTGCGTTGGTACGCCGTCAGCACGGCGCGCCTCTTGCTGCGCCGCTGGCAGGCGATCACGCTTGCCACCGGCGTGCTGGCGTCGGCCAACGCGTCCGCCTTCGGCAACCTCGACACGTACGTCCGCCCCTTGCTGACGCTGCTCGCGCCCGATCACGGTGCCATGTGGCGCATCGGCTACCTGCTCGCCCTGCTGCTGCTGGCCGCGGCCTGGGTCGCCATGCAGCGCGAACAGGTCGCGGGCGGCCCGTTCATGGCCTTCGCCGGATCGCTGCCGTTCAACCCGCGCCAGCGCCGCAACGCGGACCTGGCGGTGCTGCTGCTGGCCGACTCGCCCCTTCTGGTCGTCACGACATGCGCGCTGGGGCTGACGGCCGGCCGCGGTGCTCCCGCCGCGCACGCCGTCCTGTTGTGCGACGTCGCGCTGCTGGCCATCGTCACGCAACGGGCCGTGCTGGAACGCAGGCCCGCCGCGTGGGCAGGCGTGGCGGCCGGCGCCGTGCTGGCCGGCGCCGCGTTCGGCACACGCCTGGACCTGGCGGCGAACCTGCTCGTGGGGACGGTGTCGGCGCTCGCGCTGGTCCTGGCGCCGCGCCCGCGTGCGCAACGCCATGCACGACGTCCGTACGCCCGCCGCGCCCGGCCGTTTACCCTCGGCGGGCGCCATGGCGCCGCGCTGCAGATGTCGCTCGCCGTGCTGGTACGCGAACGCCGCGGGGAACTCATCGCGAAGGGGTTCGCCGCCACGGCCATCGCGGCGGCGGCCGCCGGCCTCGTGACCCTGTTCGAACGGGATGCCCGCAGCTTTCCGACCGTGCTGCTGGCGCAGGCGTGCATCGCCCTGACGTTCAGCGGCCTGTTCCGCGGCCTGCACCTGGCACACCGCGCGAGCATGGGATACGTGGGCGCGCTGCCGCTCCCCTCGGGCTGGTGGCGTCCGTACGACCTGGCAGCCGTGCTCGCCGCGGCCCTGCCGTTCCTGGGCGCGCTGGCGGCGTTCGCATGGCTGACCGCGACTGCCCCCGGCACGGACGCGCTGGCGGCGCTGGTCTCGAATGCGGCCCTGCTGTGCGCACTGCGCGCACCCCAATTGATCAGTGACCGGCATGCCGTCGTCCTGGCGACCGTGACCGCGGGATGCTGGACGGCGGCGACGATCGCCTGCCTGCTTTAGGAGACACCATGCTGCGCTTCGAGAACGTGAGCAAATCGTATGGATCCCGGCCGGTCCTGCAAGGGCGGACGGGCCGCTTCGCGCCGGGCGCCTGGGCGTTGCGGGGACCGAACGGCATCGGCAAATCGACCCTGTTGCGGGTGCTGGCCGGCGTGGACGAGGCCGACGACGGCGACATCGTCATCGACGGACTTTCCCTCCGCACGCAACCGGCCGCCGCGAAGGCCCGGCTGGCCTACGCGCCGGACGAGTGCCCCGTGTACCCGTTCGTGACGGGCCGCGAACTGCTCGCGTTCGTGGCCTGGGCCAAAGGCTGCGCCATCCCGGACAAGGTCACCCGCATCGTCGACCGCTTCGGCCTGGCCCGCCATCTCGACACGCGCTGCGGCGCCATGTCGCTGGGCACGCAAAAGAAGCTGATGCTCGCGGCGGCCTGGATCGGCGAACCCGCCGTGCTGCTGCTCGACGAACCGTCGAACGGCCTCGATGCGGACGCGCGCGGCGTGCTGGCCGACCTCCTGGCGGCGCAACGGGAGACGTCGGTCGTGTTCATGTCCACGCATGACAAGGCGTTCGCGGATGCGGTCGGCGCGGCCGTCGTAGAATTCGAAACACTGACAAACGGTTAATCAGGGAGCCTCGATGAAACAGCTTGCCGCACTGTTCGTACTGGCCGCCGCGTGCGCGGCCCCCTTCGCACATGCCCAACAGCCGGATGCCGTGCGCAACGCGGTCGATGCCGCCAACCGCTGGCTCGTCCCGGCCGATGCCGGCGACGGCGTCGCCACGTGGGACCAGGCCGCGTCCGCGTTCCAGGCTGCGGTGTCGAAGGCCGACTGGTCGGCGGCACTCAGGCAGGCACGGCAACCGCTCGGCGCCGTCACGGCGCGCAAGATGGTGTCGTCGGAATACAAGCGTTCGCTGCCGGGCGCGCCGGATGGCGAATATGTCGTGATCCAGTACGACACGCAGTTCGAACACAAGGCGCATGCCGTGGAGACCGTGGTGCCGATGCGCGAGCGGGACGGCAGCTGGAAGGTGTCCGGGTATTTCGTGAAATAGGTGTAGGAGAGGCGATTGGAAGACGTACCTACCGATCCGGCAAGAATTGCGCTGCTGATCGATGAGAAAACGGACAGGCGTGAGGTAATCCTGGCTGTAGCAACTGCGACAGAAGATGTCTTCATTGCGCGCAGTATTCCGGCGTTCGTCTACGGTTTGGCGCTCGACGACCACTTTCGCCTCCTGAACCCTGAGCGAGGTGAATTCGAACTTGTAAAGCGATCCCGCGAACTCACGGTGCGAGCCTATTTGCGCGGCGTACTGGATCGGCCCGAAGTCAAAGATCTCATCGATGAGCTCACGCAGAAAGGTGGACGGTACGAAGTGGCACGCAACAGCAGCGACAGTACAGGGACGTCCTTGCTGCTGTTGAGCGCAAACGTCGATATTGGATTTGCCGCGCTCGAATCGCTGCTGAGTCGACTGCCTCCCGACGCTTGCGAATGGGAATATGGAAACGTCTACGACCGGGACGGCGTACCTCTAAATTGGTGGAACGAAAACTGATGCAATCACTGACGCTAACCGCCGAATCGCACGCACATCTCAGACGGGCAACCCACGCCGACATCCCCGCCATGTCGCGCATCCGCCTGGCCGTCACTGAAAACGTCCTGCGGGATCCCACGCGGATCACCGTCGCGATGTACGAGGATTTCCTGGAACGGTCCGGCCGCGGCTGGGTGGCGGAAGCGGATGGCGGGATCGTGGGCTTCAGCTACGCCGACAATACGAACGCTTCGATCTGGGCACTTTTCATCCAGCCGGGCCAGGAAGGACGTGGACTCGGCAAGGCCCTGCTCGACTTGGCGACGGCATGGCTGTTCGAACAGGGCCACGCGCGCATCCGCCTGACCACGGGCGCCGATACGCGGGCCGACCGTTTCTATGCGGCCCAGGGGTGGCAGCGCGAGCCCGTCGACGCGTCCGAGATCGCCTACACGCTGGAACGCCCCGAAGTGGTAAGCTTGACGCCATGACTACCGATTCCGACATCGAGCTGTCCGGCCCGTTCCAGGCCAGGGACGGCAACGGCCGTACCCTCGACGTGAAGGCGATCCGCATTTTCGACGAGGGCTACGGGATCATCGACGTGTACGTCGAGTTCAAGAACCGCCTCGAACCCGGCGCCTACAAGGATCCCGTCCTCGTGCGCGCCATCATCGACCGGCTGCGCGCCGTCGGCTACAAGGGGCCGGACTTCGGTCACAGCGATCCGGGCCTGCAGGAAAGCCGTCTCATCGTGCTCGAGGCGCCCGAGGAATTCGCGCCGTTCGCCAAGAGCAAGGGATGGAAGAACCTCGCCGAGGATTTCGACAGCTGATGAAAGCGCGCGCCGCACTGCTTGCGGCCGTCCTTGCCGCCGGCCTCGCGCCACCGGCTCATGCGCAGGCCGATCCCGCGTACGAAGCCTGGCTGTTGCGCATGGGCGACTACGAAACCCTGGCCAACGTCTGGCGGGCGGAGACGGACAACGGCGACGGAGCAAAACAGGAGCGCCTCGCCGAATTATTCCTCGGTCCGCATGCGCGCGCCGCGAAGGCGCGCCCCTTCGAAGGGATCCACAATCTCTACTGGGCGGCCCTGCGCGGACGGCGCGGCGCCGTGCTGCGGCTCGCGGATGCGCTGGACAAGGGCGCGCTCGGATTCCGCCAGCGACCCGACGCCGCCCGCTGCTGGGCGAACCTGCCGGCAACGTTCGATGCGCGCCTCGCGTGCGTCCGCCTCACGCAATTCCGCGACGCCAGGGCCCGGCTCGGGTGCGGCGAACTCCCCATCGCGAGGGAAGACGGCCGCCCGCTCGACGGCGTGGACGGGGCGAGGATCTGCCTCGCGACCGGCACGCCGATCCTGCTGGAACCGGGCCCGCCACCCGGGCCTCAGACCGTCAGACGCATCCGGGAATACGCGCGCCACGGCATTACCTTGTCGGTCACGGGCGACGTGTATGAGGAGGCGTTCGAAACGTACCGGAACCAGTTCAACCGCACCACGGTCGCCGCCCTCGATGCCGCGCATGGACCCGGCTATGCCGGGCGCCTGGGCAACGAGATCGACGCGCGCGCGGCGGGACGATAAAGTCAAGGCGCCCCGAACAGATCGTGCGCGTCGAGGATGGCGTACGTGATCTCGGGGTGGCGCTCCAGCACCCTGCGCACCGCGGCCGGCACGGACTGGCGCACCTTCTTGCACAGGCCGGGCCGGTCTTCCAGCACGATGAGGATGCCGCGCAAGGTGCGCACCTCGTTCGGGCCGGGCGTGATCCTCAATTCGACGCCCAGATTGGCGCGGATGCGGTCCTGCAGGCGTTTCAGTTCGTCGTAGGTGGAGACGGCGTCGATGCGGTCGAGCAGGCGCTGTTCTTCCGTGCGCGTGAGGCGCAGCGGGCGCAGGTCCGCGTCCGGATCGGCGAGCAGGATCTCGCGCTCGCAGACGCAGGCGCCAGGGGGACATTCGGTACGGATGGGTATCGATACTTGTTGCAACATGGGTTCACGCTGTCAACGGATTGCTCGTCCGGGTATGTAGTTTATATCATCCAGCACGCTCGCCATGCGTTGCCAGTGCGAGCCCTTCCAGAACACGCGGTGGCAGCAGTCGCACGTGCTGAACTCGTCCTGCGTGGCGGCCACGCGCGGCGGCAGCCGGTCCAGCACGTCCGCCTTGGCCACGGCCCGCAACGGCGCGTTGCATGACAGGCACAGCGTGAACGGGCGCATGCGCTCGGCCAGGCCGAAGCGCTCCACCACTTCGCGCAGTTGGTCCTCCGCCTTCAGCGCCCGCACATAGCAGCCGTACGCGATGCCGCGGCGCTTGAGCAGTGCGCGGTCGCGCGTCAGCACGGCGCGGCCGTCGTCGAGCGCGATCGCTTCGACTTCGGCATCGTTCAACGTGTTGCGGTAGATGGTGTCGAACCCCGCCATTCTCAACAGCCGTGCGAGGCCGCCGAGGTGGGCATCCGCGACGAAGCGCACGCGGCCCGGCGGACGCTGGTCCAGCCGCGCCACGTCGGCCACGTCGAGGGCAGTGAAGCGCGGGTAGACGGCCACGCGGTCGCCCTCTTCCAGGATGTCCTCCAGCCCCCTCGGCTCGCCGTTCAGGAGCACCAGCTCGACCTCCGTGTGCGGCACGCCGAGCGCCTCGATCATGTGCTTGGTCGTGGCGGCGCGCGCGCACGGCGTCGCGAACGCGCGCCCGCGCCGCTCGCGCGCGAGGAAGTCGTTCAGTTCGCCGTAGAAGCGGAAAGTCGCGCTGACCATGATTCGTCCACGCCGCGCAGCACCTCCAGCGCGTTCGGCACCGAATGGCCTTCGGCCGTGTTATCGAAGATGCACCAGAGATCCGCACCGGGCCGCGCCAGTGCCGCGATCCTCTGCTCGACCTCGCGCAGGAACTCCGGCGGATAGGCCGAGTAGTAGATGCGCGGCGTACCGTGCAGGCGGATGTAGGTCGACGCCGTCGTCGGCTCGTGCGGACCCGGCTGGCCGGCGGGCGGATCGGCCATCACGCGCGTGACGCCGTGCTCGCGCAGCAGCGCCGTCGCCGTATCGCCAAACCACGTCGGGTGGCGTCCTTCCAGCGCGAGCATGCAGGGAAAGCGGGCGCGCAGGCGCGGCAGGAAATCGGCGACGACGTCCGCATCGAACACGCCGCTGGGCGGTAGCTGGACGAGCACGCAGCCCAGTTTCGGCCCCAGTTCGCCGGCCTCGCGCACGAAGCGGTCGAGCAGTTCGTCGGCGTCGACCAGCTTCGCCTCGTGCGTGATGCTCTTGGGCAGCTTGACGGAGAAGCGGAAGGCGTCGGGCACGCTGGCGGCCCAGCGGGCGTAGGTCTGCGGCTGATGCGGGCGGTAGAACGACGAATTGATCTCGACGGCCGGGAACACGGCCGCATAACGTTCGAGGTGGCTGCCTTCGGCGGGAAAATCGGCCGCCACGTCCTTGTTGAGACCCCAGCCGGCGCAGCCGATCAGGGGACGATTGACGTCGACTGCCGTGGATTGCAATTCGCTCATCTGGACCCATGTTGAAGGGCATCCGCCCGGCACCCGATTCTATGCCGAACGGCATGATGGACGGCGCACGCGCCACCGGGCTTAGAATATCGATCACCAAAGGAGGAAACACCATGGCCGAGTCCCTGCACATCGTCTGTCCGCATTGCGACGCCGTCAACCGCGTCGCCGGCGAGCGCCTGGCCGACCAGCCCGTCTGCGGCAAATGCGCAAAAGCGCTGTTCACGGCACAACCGACCGATGTCTCGTCCGCCCGCTTCGACAAGCACGTAGGCCGCAACGACATCCCCGTCCTCGTCGATTTCTGGGCCGCGTGGTGCGGTCCCTGCCGCATGATGGCGCCCGCGTACGCGCAGGCCGCCGGCCGGCTCGAGCCGCACGTGCGGCTGCTGAAGGTCGACACCGAGGCGTCCCAGGACCTCGCCGCGCGCTACAACATCCGCAGCATCCCGACCATCGCGCTGTTCCAGGGCGGCCGCGAGATCGCGCGGCAAGCGGGGGCGATGGATGCGAACCGCCTCGTCGCCTGGGTGCAGCAGACGGCGCGCGCCGCCTGAGCGGCCGATCGGTTATCGTAATGGCAATCTAGAAACCCGGAGAGATCATGGCCCAGGAACTCGTCTACGAACGCGGCCTCGAGGATGCGAAACAGTTCGCCCGCATCCTGTACGTCGCGCACGCGCTCACCTTTTTCTTTTCGCTCGGCATGCTGTCGATCCTGGTACTGATCGTCAATTACATCCGGCGCCCCGACACGGCCGGGACGATGGTCTACAGCCACCACACGTGGATGATCCGGTCGTTCTGGTTCTATCTGATCTGGATGGTGGTCGCGGTGGTGCTGGCCATTACGATCATCGGGATTCCGATCGCCTGGCTCATCGGTGCCGGCGCGTGGTTATGGATGGCGTACCGGATCATCCGCGGGTTCCTCGACCTGAATAACAACCGCGCGATGCCCGTCTGATCAGAGCTTGCCGAGGGCCTGCTCGAGGTCCGCGATGAGGTCGTCGGTCCCTTCCAGGCCGATGTTCAGGCGCACGAGCGGCCCCGTGTCGGGCCAGTTGCGGCGCATACCCTGCATCCGGTACGGCACGGCGAGGCTGTGCGTCCCGCCCCAGCTGTAGCCGATGCCGAACAGTTCGAGGGCCTCGACGAAGCGGTCGACCTGCTCGCCCGAATAGCGGGGGTCGAAGATCACGGAGAACAGGCCGCCCGCGCCCGTGAAGTCCCGTTTCCACACGTCGTGGCCGGGGCAATCCTCGAACGCCGGGTGCAGCACCTGCGCGATTTCCGGACGGCCCTTGAGCCACGCGGCCACTTGGCGTGCGGACGCGTCGTGCGCGTCGAAACGCACCTTCAGCGTCTCCAAACCGCGCAGCACGAGGTAGGCGTCGTCCGCGCCCACGCCCATGCCGAGGCGCATGTGCGAGGCCGCGATACGGTCGTTGAGGGCGGTATCGCGGGTGATCACGGCGCCCATCAGCACGTCCGACCCGCCCGACTGGTATTTCGACAGCGCGTGCATGACGATGTCGGCGCCGACGTCGAAGCCGCGCAGCGCGAGGCCCGCGGACCACGTGTTGTCCAGCGCGACCGGGATGCCCTTCGCCTTTGCCGCCGCGCTGATCGCGCGCAGGTCCGGTACTTCCATCGACACGGAACCCGGCGCCTCGGTCCAGATCAGCTTCGTGTTCGGCTGGATCAACTCTGCAATGCCGGCACCCACGAGCGGATCGTAGAAGCGCGCGGAGACACCGAAATCTGCTGCCAGCCAGCGACCCAGTTCGCGCGTGGGGTTGTAGACGTTATCGGGCAACAGGACGTCATCGCCCGTCTTCAGCAGGGCCAGCAGGATCATCGAGATCGCGGCGAGGCCGGACGGCGCCAGCAGGCAATGCGTGCCGCCTTCGATGGCGGCGACGCGCGCTTCCAGCGTGAACGTCGTCGGCGTGCCGTGCAGGCCGTACGTATAGCCCTGCTTCGTGCGCCAGTCGCCGGCGCGCAGGCTGGCCACGTCCTTGAACAGGACCGTGGACGCGTGGTGGATCGCCGTCGGGTACGCGGCGAAGCCGGCCGGCGGGCGGTAGTCGTTGTGGGTGAGCGTGGTCTGGATGGACTTCTTCTTCGTCACGTCGCTACCTTCCTTCAGCGTCGGTCAGGCGACCGTCGCCCACAGGTCGTGCGCATCCGCCTTCGTCACGACCACCTCGATGAATTCGCCCACGGCCGGCTTGGCCTTGCCCGGCGTGAGGGCGCGCTTGATGTGCACGACGCCGTCGATTTCCGGCGCATCCGCAGCCGAGCGGCCGATCGCTTCGCGCGGGCCCACTTCGTCGACGAGCACGCGGATCGTCTTGCCGACCTTCGCCTGCAGGCGCTTGGCCGAAATCTCTTCCTGCAGCAGCATCACGCGCGCGCGGCGCTCTTCCTTGACTTCGTCCGGCACCGGATTCGCGATCTCGTTCGCCGTCGCGCCTTCAACCGGCGAGTACGCGAAGCAGCCCAGGCGGTCGATCTGCGCTTCCTTCAGGAAGTCCAGCAGGTATTCGAATTCCGCGTCCGTCTCGCCCGGGAAGCCGGCGATGAACGTGGAGCGGATCGTGAGGTCCGGATTCATCTTGCGCCACGCCTGGATGCGGTCGAGGTTCTTCTCGCCGCTGGCCGGGCGCTTCATGCGTTTGAGGACGTCCGGGTGCGCGTGCTGCAGCGGGATGTCGAGGTAAGGCACGACGTTCTCGCCCATGAAAGGGATCACCTGGTCCACGTGCGGGTACGGGTACACGTAGTGCAGGCGCACCCACGCGCCGTACTGCTTCGCCATCTGGCCCAGCGCTTCCGTCAGCTGCGTCATGTGCGTCTTGACGGGGCGGCCGTTCCAGAAGCCCGTGCGGAACTTGACGTCGACACCGTAGGCGCTCGTATCCTGCGAGATCACCAGCAGTTCCTTCACGCCCGCCTTGAACAGGTTTTCCGCTTCCTGCAAGACGTCGTGAATGGGACGCGACACGAGGTCGCCGCGCATCGACGGGATGATACAGAAGCTGCAGCGGTGATTGCAGCCTTCCGAGATCTTCAGGTACGCGTAGTGCTTGGGCGTCAGCTTGACGCCGTGGTCCGGCACGAGGTCGACGAACGGGTCGTGCGGCTTGGGCAGGTGCGTGTGCACGGACTCCATCACTTCGGCGACGGCGTGCGGGCCGGTCACCGCGAGCACCTTCGGGTGCACCTTGGTGATGATGTCGCTGCCGGAGGCATCCTTCTTGGCGCCGAGGCAGCCCGTGACGATCACCTTGCCGTTTTCGGCCAGCGCCTCGCCGATCGCATCCAGCGATTCCTGCACGGCCGCGTCGATGAAGCCGCAGGTGTTGACGATCACGAGGTCCGCGCCGGCATACGACTTGGCGGTCTCGTAACCCTCCGCGCGCAGCTGCGTGAGGATCTGTTCGGAGTCGACGAGCGCCTTCGGGCAGCCGAGCGAGACGAAACCGACCTTCGGCGGCACGGCGTTGCCGGCAGCGTCGGAGGTGGCAGGGAGAGGGTTACGGCGGAGTTCTTGCATTGTCGGATTGCGGCAAAAATCAGGGCAATCCGCGATTGTACAGGAAGAGCGGGGGCTGAGCGAGCAGCCCCCTTCGAGATTACTTCTTCTCCGGCGGCACCCCGAACGGGAACGCGCCGAACATCGCCTTGCTCTGGCTCTGCATCTGCTCCTGCATCTGCAGGAACAGGTTCTTGCTCTGGTCGATGTAGTTGTTCATCATGCCCTGCATCATCGGGCCCTGGATGTTCATGAACTGGGTCCACATCTCGGTGCTGAACGGCTTGCCTTCCATCGCGCCCGTGGCCGAGCCGACGAATTTGTTCTGGATGTCCGTGAACGCCTGCACGTTCTTTTCCAGGTACGAGCCCATCATGCCCTGCATCGCGTGGCCGTAGTAGCGGATGATCTGGGACAGCACGCCGCTGGAGAACATCGGCACGCCGTGCGCTTCCTCTTCGAGAATGATCTGCAGGAGGATGCTCCGGGTCAGGTCTTCGTTCGTCTTCGCGTCCACGACCGTGAACTCGTCGGAATCGAGCACGAGTTGCTTCACGTCGGACAAGGTGATGTAAGAACTGGTCTGGGTGTCGTACAGCCGGCGATTCGGATATTTCTTGATCAGGCGTTCAGTGCTTTTTTTCACACTACTCATCTCATTTCCATGTACAGCGCCGTAGCGCATTTATTATGCAGCGACCGCGGGGATCTCCCGCGGGGTCTCCGATTCCAAGAGGATATCCGCTAAAAATACCACGTTGCGAACGCAGGTGCAGCAATTATTCGCTGAGCAACTGAATGATTTTTTTCGCAACGCGGCTGCGGCCTCCTCAATCGGCCCTGGCCTTGACGTAGCGACCCGGCGCCGGCTCGATCGCGGGGTATTGCGCATTGCCCGGCTGCGCGGGCGGCGCGACCTCCTTGCCGCCGTGTTCGACGAGGAAGTTCGCCCATTCCGGCCACCAGCTGCCCTTCTTCTCGACAGCACCGGCGAACCAGTCCGCCGCCGTTTTCGGCCGCGTCTTGCCGCCCTCGTTGACCCAGTAGCTGCGCTTGTTCTTCGACGCCGGGTTGATCACGCCCGCGATGTGGCCCGACGCGCCCAGCACGAAGCGGTTGTTCTTCGGCTTCTTCGGGTTGAGCAGGCCCATCGACGCGAACGCCGCTTCCCACGGCACGATGTGGTCTTCCTTCGAGCCGTACAGGAAGGTCGGGCAATCGATCGCACCGAGGTCGACCTTGACGCCCGCCACCGTCAGGGCGCCTGGCACCTTCAGCTTGTCTTCCAGATACGTGTTGCGCAGGTACCAGCAATACATCGGGCCCGGCAGGTTGGTGCTGTCCGCATTCCAGTACAGCAAGTCGAACGCGGGCGGCGTCTTGCCTTTCAGGTAGTTCTGCTGGACATAGTTCCACACGAGGTCGTTCGGACGCAGCGCGGAGAACGTCGTCGCCAGGTCGCGTCCCGGCATCAGGCCGCCGCGCGCCAGCTGCTGTTCGCGCAGCTTGACCTGGGTTTCGTCGACGAACACGTCGAGCACGCCCGTGTCGGAAAAATCCAGCAGCGTGGTGAACAGGGAGAGGCTGGCGGCCGGCTTCTGGCCGCGCGCGGCCAGCACGGCCAGCGCCGTCGCAGCGATGGTGCCGCCCACACAGAAACCGAAGACGTTGACCTTCTGCTGGCCCGTGATGGCGCGCACCGCGTCCAGCGCGCGGATCGCGCCCTGCTCCACGTAGTCGTCCCACGTCGTGCCGGCCAGGCTCTGGTCCGGGTTACGCCAGGACAGCATGAACACCGTATTGCCCTGCTCCACCAGGTAGCGGACGAGGGAATTTTCCGGCTGCAGGTCGAGGATGTAGTACTTGTTGATGCACGGCGGCACCATCAGCAGCGGCACCTCGTGCACGGTCGGCGTCGTCGGCGTGTACTGGATCAGCTGGAACAAGTGATTCTCGAACACGACCATGCCCGGCGTGATGCCGACGTTGCGGCCCACCTCGAACGCGGACTCGTCCGATTGCGAGATGCGGCCCTTCTGCAGGTCGGCCAGCATGTTCTGCAGACCCTTCGTGAGACTCTCGCCCTTGGTCTCGATCATTTTCTGCTGGGCTTCCGGATTCGTCGCCAGGAAGTTCGCGGGCGACATCGCATCGACGATCTGCTGGACGGCGAAGCGGATCTTCTGCTTGTCGCGCGGCGGCGCCTCCACCGCTTCCGCCAGTGCCATGAGGAATTCGGAATTCAGCAGGTAAGACGCGGCGCTGTACGCGGACATCGGGTTCGCCGTCCACTCCGGCGCGGAAAAGCGGCGGTCGCTGAAGGACGGCAGCTTGCCGGTGACAAAGTCCTGCCACAGCTTTATCGCCTTCTGCAGGTAATCGTCGCGCAGCGCTTCCAGCTTGCCCTGCGACAGCCCGGCGCCGATATCGCCCAGCATCTTGGCCACCGGTGCGAACGCCGCCGAGCCGTCGGCACCGTCGGGGAGTTTCATCCAGGACTGCCAGGCGGAGGGATCGGTGAATTGCGCGAACGGCGCCATCCAGGGTGCGGCAAGCATCTGCGGGGTAGCATCAGGCGTATTCATAAGGCGTCCATTGTGTAGAATCGTTTTATCGACAGCAACCGGAGCATCGCATGTGGATCGTAGCCATAGGATGGATGTACGTCGTAACCCTGATGGCGGCGACGGAGCCGACTGTGGTTGGCGGCATTATGACTTTTTTCGGCTATGGCGTGTTGCCATTCTCAATCGTTTTTTACCTTGCGGGATCAAGACGGCGGCGCGCCCGTGCGGCACAGGCGGCGCTGAAGACGGCTGACGGTACACCGGTCGTGCCCGCCGCGGGCTTCGTACCCGGTGCCGACAGTGGCGCGGCCGGGCACGGCTGCGATGGCGGCGGTGGCGCGCATGGCGGCTGCGCGGGGCACTGAAGACCCGCCTATTTCAACCAGATGAGGCTGGCCTGGCGACCCGTGACGCCATCACGGCGGTAAGAATAAAACCAGTCCGTCTCGGTTGCCGTGCATCGGTCGCCACCATGGACGCGCGTGATCCCCTCGCGGGCCAGCATGCGACGCGCCAGCAGATACATGTCCGCCAAGTACTTGCCCGGGCGGCCAGGATACGGCCGGAACACATCCTCCACCTGTCCCGGCAACGCGGCCTCGAAAGCCGTCAACACGTCGGCACCGACTTCGAACGCGTCGCGGCCGATCGCGGGCCCGAGCCAGGCCGTGATCTCGCCCGCGGCGGCCGCGCGCATGGCGGCAACGGTCTGCCCGAGCACGCCAGCCGCGAGACCACGCCAGCCCGCATGCGCGGCGCCCGCGACCTTGCCGCCCAGGTCCGCGAACAGCACGGGCAGGCAATCGGCCGTGAGGATGGCGCAGACGACGCCCGGCACCGTCGCGATGCTCGCGTCGCCCGTGCGCACTGGACCGCCCGGCTGGACGGTCGCCGCGTCGACGACATCGGGGCCGTGTACCTGCGCGATCCACGCGGGTGCGCCCGGCAAACGCGCACGGAGACGCGCCCGGTTGGCCTCCACGGCCGCCGGGTCATCGTTCACATGCCGCCCCAGGTTCAGGCCGCCACCACCGGTGCGCCGGCCGTCGCGACCATCGCCGTAGGGACCCGTGCTGACGCCGCCACGCCGCGTCGTGGCGAGTGCGCCGAACGCGTCAGGCAGATCGGGCCACTGCGTCGACGGGTGAATCAGATCGGCGTCCTGCAGATCGGATCCCACCATATCAGATCGCTTCCGGTTCTTCGATCCCGGCCTGTTCCAGAAGTTCCGCGAAGTCGTCCGCCAGCGGGACGACCCATTCCATGTGCTCGCCGGTAACCGGGTGCGTGAGGCCCAGGCGGCGCGCCTGCAGGGCCTGGCGGTGGAAGAACTGGCGCAGGTGCTGCTTGCCGTACACGGTATCGCCGACGAGGCTGTAGCCCAGCGACTGCATGTGCACGCGGATCTGGTGCGTGCGGCCCGTCTCCAGGCGGCATTGCACGAGACTGACCGGGCGGCGGTCGAGCTCGCCCGTCTCCAGCAGCTCGTAGTGCGTGATGGCCGGCTTGGCGAGCGGGCTGTTCGACACGGCCATCTTGACGCGGTCCTTCGGATCGCGGCTGATCGCGGAATCGATGGTGCCGTACGCACGCGGCGTGCCCCACACGAGGGCCAGGTATTCGCGTTTCACCGTGCGCGCCTGCAGCTGGCGCACGAGGTCCGTCTGCGCTTCCAGCGTCTTGCCGACGACCATCAGGCCGCTCGTGTCCTTGTCGAGGCGGTGCACGATGCCGGCGCGCGGCACGGACACCAGCTGCGGGCAATGGTGCAGCAAGCCGTTCAGCAGCGTGCCGGACCAGTTGCCCGAGCCCGGATGCACGACGAGGCCGGCCGGCTTGTTGATGACGATGATGGCGTCGTCCTCGTGGACGATGTCCAGTTCCATCGCTTCCGGCGTATAGGCCGTGTCCTCGGGTGCCGGCTGCGGCACGACGGTGACCGTCTCGTCGCCGTAGGCCGTGCTCTTGCCCTTCGCGGGCTTGCCGTCGACGGTGATGTGGCCTTCGTCGAACCATTGCTGCAGGCGGCTGCGCGAGAACTGGGGCACTAGCCCGGCCACGACCTTGTCCAACCGCTGGCCGCAGTGTTCGGGGCCCAGTTCCAGGGTGATCGGCGAGTAGTCGGGACCTTGAGTACCGGCATCGAGCTCGGCGTCGAGGTCCTCATCCAGGTCGGGGTCGAAAAGGTTTTCCGCCGAATTCGGCGCAGCAGTTAATATCACGTCAGTCCCATCGGCTATAATCAGCCGTTCGTTGAATCTCGGTAAAACTTTCTTGCAATAAGAGCTTATGCAAAAAAAATTGTCTGTATTAGTCGTGACTAGCGTTCTGCTAAGTTTGTCAGCTTGCGGTTTGTTACCGGAAAGATCCGACGAAAACAAGAACGTGTCAGCATCGAAATTATACGCTGACGCGCAGGAGGAAATGGCCGGCGGCCATTACGAAGCCGCGATCAAGCTGTTCGAACGCCTCGAATCCAACTATCCGTTCGGCACCTACGCCGCCCAGGCGCAGATGGAAATCGCCTATGCGCACTACAAGGCGCAGGACCAGGCCGAAGCGCTGGCGGCCGTCGAACGCTTCATCAAGCTGCACCCGAACCACCCGCAGGTCGACTATATGTACTACCTGCGCGGCCTGATCAACTTCAACGACCAGATCGGTTTCCTCAGCTTCATCTACGCCCAGGATCCGACGGAGCGCGATCCGAAGGCGACGCGCGAAGCGTTTGCCGCGTTCAAGGAACTGGTCGACAAGTTCCCGAACAGCAAATACGCGCCGGACTCGATCGCCCGCATGAACTACCTGATCAATGCGATGGCGCAGTACGAAGTGCACGTGGCGAACTACTACTACCGCCGCGGCGCCTACCTGGCCGCGCTGAACCGCGCCCAGGGCGCCGTCACGCAATTCAGCGAAGCCACCGCGCGCGAGGAAGCCCTGTTCATCATGATCCGCTGCTACGACAAGCTGGGCATGTTCGACCTGCGCGACGACACGCAGCGCATCTTCACCATGAACTACCCGAACAGCCGCTTCATGGGCGGCAAGGGGTCGGGCGACGCGCCGTGGTGGAAATTCTGGGCCAAGGCCGGCCCGAAACCGGCGCCGAAAGACGCCGTCCAGTGACACGAGAATGCCCGCGCCGAGCGGGCATTGTCTTATCTAGGGCCCTGAAATTCGGGGTCAGAGCACATTTCGGAGCAATGGCCGTCAGGAAGTATGTTGCGCCTTCAAGGACGGGGCCAGCGGCGACGTCTCGACGC
Organism: Massilia sp. PDC64; assembly: GCF_900101265.1. GTDB lineage: Bacteria > Pseudomonadota > Gammaproteobacteria > Burkholderiales > Burkholderiaceae_D > Telluria. The sequence goes on along the minus strand of NZ_FMZS01000003.1, from coordinate 382,471 downwards.
GAGAAGACATTCACCCCGGTCGACCGCCGTTGATGTTACCCCGGAGATTGTGCGCAAAAATTTGCTCTGACCCCGAATTTTGGCGCTGGTCAGCCGTCGAGCCGCCGGCGGAACACCCAGGACTTGTCCGTCGACACGCTCGCGTCGAACGCATACCCGTCCACGTCGAAGTCCTTCAGGCGTTCGACGTCGGTGATGCCCTGCTCGGCCGCGAAACGCGCCATCATGCCGCGCGCCCGCTTGGCGAAGAACGAGATGATCTTGTACTTCCCGTTCTTCCAGTCCTCGAACACGGGCGTGATCACGGGCACGTCGAGCAGCTTCGGCTTCACGGACTTGAAGTATTCTTCCGAGGCGAGATTCACGAGGACTGGCGCGCCGGCCTCCTTCAGGTCTGCATTCAGCGCGGCCGTCACCCGCTCGCCCCAGAAAGCATACAAATCCTTGCCGCGCGGGTTCGCGAGGCGCGTGCCCATCTCCAGGCGGTACGGATGCATGGCGTCCAGCGGGCGCAGCACGCCGTACAGGCCGGACAGGATGCGCACGCGGTCGCGCACGTAGCCGAGCGCGCGCGCATCGAGCGTGCGCGCGGCGAGGCCCGTATAGACGTCGCCGTCGAACGACATGATGGCCTGGCGGGCGTCCGCATGGTCCGGATGCCAGTCGGCGTAGCGGGTCACGTTCAGCACGGCTAACTGGTCCGAGATATCCATCAGCGCGCCGATCTCGGCCGGCGATTTCGGCTTGAGAACACGGATGAGTTCGGCGGCATCGTCGATGAACCGGGGCGTCGTGCGTTCCTGCGTGGTGGGTGGCGAGTCGAGGTCGAGGGACTTGGCGGGGGAGATAACGATCAGCATTGAGTTATGAAACACGTACAGCGGGTAAAATTGCTGACATGATACCTGCTTCAGCGAAACCCATCGTCATCGACACCAACGTCTGCCTCGACCTGTTCGTTTTCCGCGACCCGCGCTGGGCGCCCCTGCTCGCCGCGCTGGAGTCCGGCAAGGTACGCGCCGTCACCCGCGCCGATTGCCGCGACGAATACCGGATCGTGCTGCATTATTCGCACCTGCCGCTCGACGACGCGACGCGGCCACAGGCGGAGGCCGCCTTCGACGCCCTGATCGAGGTCGTGGCGCCCACGTCGCGCGCGCTGCGCCTGCCCGTCTGCACGGACCGCGACGACCAGAAATTCCTCGAGATCGCCCGCGACGCCGATGCCGCCGTGCTCGTCACGAAGGACAAGGCCCTGTTGAAACTGGCCCGCCGCGCCGCGCGCGAGAACCTGTTCCGCATCATGACGCCCGAGGCGTGGGTCAAGACCGAGGCCCCGGCCACGGTAGAATGATCCGCATCCTGTTCACTCTGTACGCACCATGACCACACCCGTCCTGCAATCGCGCCTGCCGGCCGTCGGCACTACCGTGTTCACCCTGATGTCTGCCCTCGCCGCCGAGCACGGCGCCGTCAACCTGGGCCAGGGCTTCCCCGATTTTCATTGCGATCCGCGCCTGCTGGACGCCGTCGACGCCGCCATGCGCGCAGGCCACAACCAGTACGCGCCGATGACCGGCCTGCCTGTCCTGCGCGAGGCGATCGCCGCCAAGCTGGCCGCGCTGTACGGCCACCCTTACGATGCGAACACCGAGATCACGGTGACGGCCGGCGCCACGCAAGGCATCATCACGGCGATCCTGTGCGCCGTGCATCCGGGCGACGAGGTCATCGTCATCGAACCCTGCTACGACAGTTACCAGCCGTCGATCGCGCTGGCCGGCGGCGTGCCGGTGCCCGTCGCGATGCGCGTGGACGCGGGCGGCTACAGCGTGCCGTGGGACGCCGTGGCGGCGGCCGTCACGGCCAGGACCCGGATGATCGTCGTGAACACGCCCCACAACCCCACGGGCACGATCCTGCGCCAGGCCGACCTCGACGCGCTGGCGGACATCGTGGCGGGTACGGATATCCTGATCCTGTCCGACGAAGTGTACGAGCACATGGTCTACGACGGCCAGCCGCATGCGTCCGTGAGCCGCCATCCCGTGCTGGCGGAGCGCGCGTTCGTCGTGTCGAGCTTCGGCAAGACCTATCACGTGACGGGCTGGAAGGTGGGCTATGTAGCGGCGCCGGCGCCGTTGATGGCGGAATTCCGCAAGGTTCACCAGTACAACGTGTTCAGCGTGAACACGCCGATGCAGGCGGGCCTCGCGGACTTCATGCGCGATCCGGCGCCATGGCGCGACCTGCCCGCGTTCTACCAACGCAAGCGCGACCTGTTCCGCGCGGGGCTGGCGGGCACGCGGTTTACCCTGCTGCCGGCGGACGGCACGTATTTCCAGTGCGTGCGCTACGACGGGATCTCGGATCTCTCCGAAGCGGAGTTCGCGCAATGGCTCACGCGCGAGATCAAGGTGGCCGCGATTCCCGTGTCGGCCTTTTACAGCAAGCCGACGGAGTCGGGGATCGTGCGGTTCTGCTTTGCGAAGAAGGACGAGACGCTGAACGGCGCCCTGGAGCGGCTCGCGCGGGTATAAAACGCGTCAGTGCGCCAGCTGCTGGATGCGCCGCTCCACGAAGCCCTGCAGCTCCTGCGACAGCCCTCCGCTCGCGCGGGCGCGCTGGAACGCGTCCAGTGCCTCGCCGTTGCGCTTCTCGGCCTGCAGCGAGATGCCGAGACCCATCCACCACACGCCGTTCGACGGCACGGCGCGCACGGCCTGCTGGTACTGCTCGGCCGCTTCGCGGTGACGCTGCTGGCGGGCCAGCGCGGCCGCCAGGAAGGCGCGGTAGTCGGCGTCGTTGCCTGCGTACGGCAAGGTGCGCATGAGGGTGTCGATGCCGTTGCCGCCCCGCTCGATCTGCAAGCGCGCCAGCAGCATCGCCATCGCGGGCTGGCGCGGGTCCAGCGTAAGGCCCAGCTGCAGCTGGCGCATCGCCTCGTCGTTGCGGTTCGCTTCGATCAGCAGGCCGACGAGCGTCTGGCGCGCCGCCTCGTGCGTCGGTTCGTATTTCAGCGCCTGTTCGAGCGAAGCAACGGTCTCGATCATGCGGCCTTCCTGCAGGCTCGCGAGCGCGCGCCGGTATTCGCCTTCCGCGCGCTGGGCGCCCGTCTCCTGGCGGCCCTGTGCGCCGCGTTTACTCTTCGGCGCCGGCTCGTCGTGGGCGGCCGCGCGCGCGGCGGCCACCAGCGCGGCGGACGTCTTCTTCGCGGACTTGCCCCGTGCGGCCAGCGCCTGCGCCATGGCGCGGCGCGCCTCGCGCGCTTCCTCGCTGTCCGGCTCCATCGGTGCGACGTCCTTCGCGCGCACCGTGGGCACCTTCTCCGCCATGCGTGCCGCCGCTTTCTCTTCCTTGCGCTGCGCCGCGAGACGCTTGCGTTCCGCGCGGCGTTCCGCGCGCGTCATGGGTTTCGGTGCCGGCGCGTCTTCGGCCTTGTTTGCGGGCGGCGGCGCTTCCACCGGTGCAGCGGCAGGCGCCTGCACCGGCCCGGTCACGACGGGCGCGGCCTGCACGGGCCCCGTGACCACGGGCGCGACCTGGACGGCGGCAACGGGCGCCGGGACCACAGCCGCCGGCTTCGGCGTACGGTGCAACTGGGACCAGCCGAGCCAACCCAATGCGACGGCCGCGACGGTACCGGCGACGGCGGCCGCGATCAGGCGGCGGTTCGGCCGATACGCCGTCCGTTCGACAGGCTTGACCTGGCCGGGAAGCTCGCCATTCTTCGGCGTGCCGCGCGCATCCAGGTCTTGCAGCATCTTGTTAATCAGGCTCATTCCGGCTCCCCGTCAATGGCTCAGCGCCCATGCCAGGCCCGCGCACGCGGCGGCCAGCGCGGCGGCGGATGCGGCCCATGGCCACAGGCGGCGCCTGCTCGTCGCGAGCGTATCGCGCGCGGCCAGGTTCACGTGCGCGCGCGCGACCTGCTGGCGCCCCTGGCCGTAGCACAGCATCATGGCCTTGTGCGCGAGGATGTTGACGAGGCGGGGCACGCCGCCGCTGGCGGCGTACAGGCGGGACACGGCACCGCGCGAGAACAGGCGCGCCCCATCATACCCGGCCACGCGCAGGCGGTGCGCCACGTAGTAATCGAGGTCGTCGCGGCTCAGGGGCCCGAGATGGTAGTGGAACGTGATGCGCTGGGCGAGCTGGCGGATCGACTGCAGTTCCAGCTTGCGGTTCAGCTCCGGCTGGCCGAACAGGACGATCTGCAGCAGCTTGCGCTTTTCCGTCTCCAGGTTCGTCAGCAGGCGCAGCGCCTCCAGCGTCTCGACGGGCATGGCCTGCGCCTCGTCGAGGCACAGCAGCACGCGCTTGTCGTCGGCCGCCAGCTGCAGCAGCCGGTGCGTGATCGCTTTCAGCACTTGGTGCTGGTCGGCGTCCTTGTCGTAACCCACTTCCAGCTCGTCCGCGAGGGCCAGCATCAGGGTGCGCGGTTCGAGGTACGGGTTCGGGATGTACGCGGTGACGAACTCCGGACCCAGGGTCGCCATGAACTTGCGGCACAACAGGGTCTTGCCGGTGCCGACTTCGCCCGTGATCTTGATGAAGCCCTCGCCGCCGCGCGCCGCGACGAGCAGCGTGTTCAGGGCTTCCTGCGAATGCGGGGCGCCGAAGAAAAAGCTGGTGTCGGGCGTGATCCCGAACGGCAGCTCGCGCAGGCCGAAGTGGGCCGTGTACATTCAGCGGCCTCCCCGGGTGCGCGGGTCGAGCTGCTCGATGCGGCGGTTCGTGTCGAGCAGGTCGTCGTTCCAGTTGTTGATGCCTTCGACGATGGTCGGCTTGATCAGCACGACCAGTTCGCGCTTCTGGTTCACGCGCTTCTTGGCACCGAACAGCGACGACAGCACGGGCACCTTGCCGGTCCCCGGAATCTGCGAATCGTCGGCCGTCGATGCCTGGCGCATCAGGCCGCCGATGGCGACGACCTGGCCGTTCTGGCCGCGCACGATGCTGTCCAGTTCCGACGTCGCGGATGCCGCGAGCGGCAGGTTCAGGCTGCCGGCCGTGCCCAGGTTGACGGACTTGTTGATCGTCGAGACCTGGCTGACGGACGGGTGCACGTGCAGCAGGATGTTGCCCTTCTCGTCGATCTGCGGCGTGACGTCGAGGACGACGCCGGAGAAGAACGGCTGCAGGGTGACGGTCGGCGACGTGACGTTGCCGGTCGTCGTGGAGTTCGTCGTCGTCTGCACGCCGGTGACGTAGAACTCGTCGGTACCGATCTTCAGCACCGCCTTCTGGTTGTTGACGGCCGCCACGCGGGGGCTCGACAGCACGTGCACGGTGCCCTGCGTTTCGAGGAACGAGATCAGCGCCGCGAAGTTCGCGGTCTGCACGGCAAGGCCGAACATCGAGCCGGCTGCCCCCGCCGCATTCGACAGCGAGAAACCGCTGCTGGCCGACAGGCCCGTGCTCGGGTCCGTGATCACGGCCGGCTGGCCGCCATTGAACGGCAGCGGCGTGAGCGTCGCGCCCGGCGCGATCAGGCCACCCGACACGCGGTTGTCGTGGCCACTGCGGATCGACGCGAACGACGCCCAGTTGACGCCGCTCTGGTAGCTGTCGTTCAGCTCCACCTCGAGGATCTTCGCCTCCAGGATCACCTGGCGGTCGACGGCGAGCTGCGTCGCTTTCAGGTACGCGTCCACGTTGCGCAGCTCGTCCGGCATCGCGCGGATCACGAGCACGCCCGACTGCGGGCTGACGACGACACTGCGGCCACCCTCTTTCGGTCCCACGATCGCCTCGATGGCCAGTTTCAGGTCGCCCCAGAAATCGTTGGCGGACATCGTCGCGACGTCCGTGCTGTCCAGCTGGCCGCCGTTCTGGCCGTTCGGGTTGTTGCCGTTGTTGTTCTGGTTGTTGCCGTTGTTGCCGTTGTTGCCGAACGGGTTCTGGCCCTGGCCGTTGTTACCGTTGTTGCCGTTACCGTTGCCGTTGTTGACCGCGTTCGCCACGGACGTCGACGACACGCGGGTGCTCGACATGCCCGCGCGCTTGCCGACCAGGTAGTTCACATGGAACATCTTGGTCTGCATCGTCAGCGGCTTGATCGAGATGCGCGTGCCCTCGATCTTGTAGTCGTAGCCGTACATCTCGCGGATCGCGTCGAGGGTCTCCGGCAGGGTCACGTCCTTCAGGTTCGCCGTGATGGTGCCGGCGACGTCCGGATGCACGAGGATGTTGTAGCGCGTGCCCGCGACGATCGAGCGGAAGAACTGCTGCGCCGGCACGTTGTTGAAGGAGACGTTGAAACGCTCTTCCAGCGCGGGCCGCGCCTTGGGCAGTTGCGTGGCCAGCGCGGCGGCCGGCGGCAGCAGCGCGTCGGCCACGGCCGCGTCGACCGTCGGTGCCGCGGCCGGGCGCTTGCTCGCACCGCTCGCCACCTCGCCCTTGATGTTGTCGTAGGTGGTCGAGCTGGGCGTCGTCTGGCAGCCGGATAGCGCAAAGAGCGCCAGCAGCGCGGCGGGGATCGCCGCCATGGAACGCATCGGAATACGCTTGTCGTTCATCCTCATCCTTTGTCAACGCCGCACGGTGACCGTGGCGGCGTGGTCGCCCTTGATGCCGTCCGCCGCTTCGGCGTACAGGCGCAGCACCTGGCGTTCGCCGCCGCGCACCAGTTCCACCTCGTTCTCGCGGATACGCACGACCTTCGCGCCGCGGAAGCTCTCGCCCTGGCGTACCGTCTCGCCATCGATGACGGCCACGTGGCGCCCGCCCGCCGCACGCCCGATCAGGATCGACTGCAGCTGCGGACCGCTGGTCGCAGCCAGCGGGCCGCTGGCGACCGGCGTCGCGGCCGCGGGCGGTTTCGTCGGGTCCTGCAGGGGCTGCGCATGCGCGCCGCCCGCCAGCAACAGGGCAAGGAGTGCGGCGCCGAAGGCCGGCTTCATCGTCGTCGGAATCACAGCTTCATCCATTTCGGGTCCAGGCTCAGGGTGTACAGCGTCAGGGTCAGGCGCACGTTCGGGTACTCTTCCGCATCGAGCTGCGCCTTGCCCCAGAACAGCTGGGTGGGCAGCGTCTCCAGCGCCTGCATGTAATCGACCATGTCGAGATAGCTGCCACGCACCGTCAGTTCGACGCCGTGGCGGTACAGCAGGTCGGGCGATTTCGCGACGACCGGCGGGACCGGCGGGGCCGCAGGTGTGCCGTTCGCGGGCGCGGGTGCGGCCGGCGCGCCCGCCGCCGGCGTCGAGCCGTCCGCCAGCGTCGTCACGGGCAGCGTCTTCAACGACACGAGTTTCAGGCGCCCGTTCGCGCGCAGGATCGATTCCAGCAGCGGCGCGATGCGTTCCGGCGGCACGAGGCCTTTCTGCATCGTGCGCAGTTCCTCGCTCGTGCGCGCCGTCTCGGCCCGCAGTTCGCCCAGGCGCTTGCGCAGCGCTTCGTTCGGATCGTTGCCGTAGGCGCGGGCCTTGCCTTCGATGTCGGCGGCGATGCCGCCGAGCGTGATGGTCTGCTGCTGCAGGGACGAACGCAACGCGGTTTCCTTGCGCGACAGGGGCGAAAACACGAAGGTGTTCGCAAGGAACACGAGCACGACGACGGCGGCGCCGAACGCCATGATGCGTTCGCGCGGCTGCAGCGCTTCCACGCGCGCCGTGAACTGGAGCCAGCGGCGCTTCATCGCAAGCCTCCGATGGCGGCCTGCGCGTCCGGTGCGGACGCCGCCGCTGCCGATGCTGCAGCCGACTGCAGGCTGAATTCGACGTACGGCGCGGGCGCGTCGCTCTCCTTGCCGTCGGCGCCGCGCACCTTGACGGTGGACGCCTGGCCGATCTGCATGCTGCCCACCGGCTTGCCCTGCAGGACGCGCTCATTGCGCAGGCGGGACAGGTAGCCCGGCACGAGCGCGGGGTCGAGCGCGCGGCCGCGCACGGCGATCTCCGTGCCGGCGCCGGTGATGGTCACCCCCGTCAGCCACAGGCCGTCGACACTCTGGCGCGCCAGCGCGCGGAAGTATTCCGCATAGCCTTCGGTATTGCCCAGGTCACCGCGCTGGATCACGTCGGCCACGCGCCGCAAGGCATCGTGTTCGGCCTGGGCTTCGGCCAGTTCCGCTTCGAGACGCCCGTCCTTCGTGCGCGGCGCGAATTCGGCGGTGGCGGCCTCCAGGCGCTTCTGCGCGGCCTGGACCTTTTCTTCGCCACGCGCGACCTCGGTCTCCAGGCGCGCCACGCGCACCTTGGCGTACACGCCTGTCCCGACGAGGGCCAGCACGAGAACGCCGAGGGCCGCGGCCGTCGCGTTGACCGAGAAGATCTTCTTCTGCGGCTGGAAAGCCGGATTGAAGAGGTTGATCTGCTGGCTCATGCCGCGGCCTCCTCCGCGCGCAGCGCGGCGCCGATGGGCACGAAGAACCGCTGCTGGCGGCCCGGATCGGCCAGGTCCGGCACGCGTTCGAGGTCGAGCACGTCGGCCAGGTCGAGCGTCTCGACGCGCGTGTACAGGTTGCTCGACAGGTATTCGTCAAGGCCCGTGGCGCCGGTCGGCGCCAGCACGAGCTTGGCCACGCTGATGAACGAGAACTGGCGCTCGAAATTGTCGAGGGAGCGCTGCAGCTCCAGCGTGATCTTGTCGAACGCCTGGTGCTTGCGGTCGTGGTCGTCGTCGAGCAGCAGGGCCAGCGTGACGTCGATGCGGCGCGACAGATACAGCTCGCCGCGCCACGACACGGTCAGCAGGCCGCCGTCCTCCCCGAACGACAGCATGGCGATGCCGCGCCCGTCCTGCTCCAGCAGCGCGGACACGTTACGCTGGGCCATCTCGGGGATGTCGATGACGCGCAGTTTGACCTTGGCGGCATTGAACATTTTCTGGCGCGCGGACACGACACTGTTGCGGACCGCGATCGCGAACACGCTCTGCTGCGGACGCACGACGGCGTTCGGGTCGAGCGGAACGTCGAGGACGTCGAAGGTGGCGTCGTCGATGGGGAAATCGAGGATGTCCTTGAGGCGCCAGCGCATGGCGCTTTTCAATTCTTCGCGCGGGACGTTCGGTGATTCGACGGACATGAACTGGTAATCGCCGCCGGCCAGCACCGTCGTGCAAAGATAGCTCGCGCTATGGATTTCCTTCGCCGCCTTTTCGAGGCTGTCCGCGGATGGGGTGCCGGGGAAGAAGGTGGCCTGCGTCACGGCCGGCTTCGTGCCGTCGCCCGCGCCACGGCGCACGCTGGCCGCCGCGATCCCGTCGCGTTGCGGCACCATGGCCAGCCAGGCTGCATTATTCTTTGCTTTACTGAAAAAACCCATGCGTGGCGATGGTTATCCGTGACTTGGTCGAGATACGTACGGTAGAGGCTTGATTATATTCAAGCGGTAGAAAAATCCGATACCAAATTTTTACTTGGAGAGAATATTTCTGGTTTTCCGTATGGAACTACTAATGGGGTGTGGTCAATACGCCGCATTGGAGCCGTAAACGGCAATCGGGACCGCTTTTGCGGTCCCGATCGGATCAGGCGAGAATATATCAGTTGCAGTCGTCGGCCGTGCCCGTGACAGTCACGGTCGGCGGCGTCGATGCCGGTGCCTTATAGGACACGTAGCACTTCGCTGCGCTGGCGGCACTCAGGCTCGCCGGCACGATCACCAGTTCGTCAGCACCGATGGTGGTGACCGGGTTGCCAGCGTCACCTTTCACATACGCCTTGTAGTCGCTCGAACCGAGGCCGGCAGCGGTTGCCGTAGCGGCTTCAGCTTTCGGATACCCACCCGTCTGGAAATTGATCGTCGTATCTTCCACTGTTACTTTACCGGCACTTGCAACGGTAGAACTTGCCAGCCACTTCCCGTGCGCCATCGCGGCGGTGGCGTTCAGCGCGCCTTTCGCCGCATTCAAGCTGGCCAGGCGAGCATCGCCGCCGAGGCTGGCAAACTTCGGCAGCGCCGTCGCAGCCAAAATGCCCAGAATCACGATCACGACGATCAATTCGATCAAGGTGAAGCCGCCCTGCGCATTATTCTTGATACTTACTTTCATGCTCTCTCCGATTTAGGTGCGGCAACCCTGCCGCGTGGGGTTTTCATTTAACGACCGCTTTGCACATCAACTTCATTTAATGCAAGGCTCATCATTTGTTTCCCTGCGTCAGCAGGAGTTCGGGTTAATTCTACCTTGAACGTGGGCAATTTCGATTTGCCCGAAGCAAATCTTTCTCGTTCTGAGGTGAGATAGACAAGGATTTTGTCGCGTGGGTCAAACACCCACCCGTTTCGTGCCACACGACCCTGCTCGGAGAGTGCGAATTCGCCAAGATAATCGGCCGGTGGACGGGCCAGCAGGCGCATCGGATTCTGCCCGGCGAGCATCGCAACCGTATTGGGATGGCGCGCCGCCTCGGCCTGCAGCGCCGTGCGCAATGCCGCCACGGTCTGACGTGCCGCCACGTCTTCCGCCGCGCGCCGGTAGCCGTCCAGCCGGTGCAGCAACACTGTGGAAAGCGCCGCCGTGATGACGACGACGATCGCGAATTCGTACAGCGTGAAACCGCGTGTTGTCCTGAAACGAATCATCGGATACCTCGTCAATGATGCAGGGCTGCCTTGCCCAGGTCCCAGATCGGCAGGAAGATGCCGAGCGCCAGCACCAGCACCATCGCACCGAGGAAGGTGATCAGGATCGGCTCGATCTGGCTGGACAGCGTCTTGAGTTCGTAGTCGACCTCGCGCTCGTACATCTGCGCGATCTCGTCCATCAGGTCATCGAGCGAGCCCGATTCCTCGCCCACGGCGATCATCTGCAGCACGATCGGCGTGAACACCTGGGCGTTCGTCGCCGTGCGCAGGATGCTTTCGCCGCGTTCGACGCCGTCGCGCATCTGGTCCAGGCGCATGGTCAGGTAGGCATTGTCGGCCGTCTGCGCGACGACGGAGAGGGCTTGCACGATCGGCACGCCGCTGCGGATCGACAACGCGAAGCTGCGCGCAAAGCGGGCCATCGTGGCCTTGTGGATGATCTTGCCGGCGATGGGGAAGCGCAGCTTGTAGCGGTCCCACGCGAGGCGGCCGGGCACGGTACGCGTCCAGGCGCGGAAGCCGAAGAAGGCCGCCAAGGCGCCGCCGAGCATCACGGGCCAGTACTCGACGGTGAAGCGCGACGTCGCGATCAGGATACGCGTCATCAGCGGCAGCTCCGCGTGGAAGCTCTTGAAGACCTTCTCGAACTGCGGGATCACGAAGATGTTCACGACGGCCATCGCCGCGATCATCGCGATGATGACGAACGTCGGATAACGCATCGCGGTCTTCACGCGGTCGCGCATGTCGCGGTCGAATTCCAGGTGGTCGAACAGGCGCAGGAAGACCTCTTCCAGGCGGCCCGTCATCTCGCCCACGCGCACCATCGACAGGTAGAACGGTGTGAAGCATTCCGTGTGGCGCCGCATCGCCGTCGACAGTTCGCGGCCCGCGTCCAGCGATTCGCGCAGGTCCTGGATCACGCGCGCGAAGCTTTTGTTGGTCGCCGATTCCTGCAACCCGGCCAGGCCGCGCATGATCGGCACGCCGGATTTCAGCAAGGTGTAGATCTGGCGGCTGAACAGCTGGACGTCGATCGACGTGACCTTCTTGCGCGTCAGGCGTTCCCACAGGCTGTCGTTCGCGCCGGCGGCATTGCCCGGCGCCGTCGCCTTGCGGGTGGTCGGGGTGATGTCGAGCGGCGTGACGCCGGTGCCGAACAGCTGGTCGGCCACGGCGCTGCTGTCGGCGCCTTCCAGCACCCCCTGCATCAATTCGCCGCGCGCATTGCGGCCTTTGTAGGCAAAGAACGGCATAAGGGCTTATCAGTCTTCCATCTGGTTGCTGATGCGCATGGCTTCCGCCACCGTCGTGCGGCCCTGGATCGCGAGGCGTACGCCGCTGCGGCGCAGCGTCTCGCCGCGCATCTCGGCATGCGCCACTTTCAGGAAGTGCGACGGGTCCGGGTGATTGGCGGCCTCGTTGACGGCGCGTGTCATCTCCAGCAGTTCGTAGACGCCGGTCCGGCCGCGGTAACCCGTGCCGTTGCAGTGCGAGCAGCCGCGCCCGTGGAAGAACGGCACGGTTTCCGCCCGGTCGCCCAGTTCGGCGCGCAGCCAGGCCCGTTCCGGCGCCGGCAGCTGGTACGGTTCCGAGCAGCTTTCGCAGATCACGCGCACGAGACGCTGGGCCAGCACGGCCTGCAACGACCCGCTCACCATGTAGCGCGGCACGCCCATGTCCATCAGGCGCAGCGGCGTCGACGCCGCATCGTTCGTGTGCAGCGTCGACAACACGAGGTGGCCCGTCATGGCGGCACGCAGGCCGATCTGCGCCGTCTCCTGGTCGCGCATCTCGCCGACGAGCACGATGTCCGGGTCCTGGCGCAGCGCGGAACGCAGCACGCGCGCGAAATTCAGGTCGATCTTGTCGTTGACCTGCACCTGGTTGATGCCGGACAGGCGGTATTCGATGGGGTCCTCGACCGTGATGAGTTTCTTCTCGACGGAGTTCAGCTCGGCCAGCGCGCTGTACAGCGTGGTCGTCTTGCCGGAACCCGTCGGTCCCGTCACCAGCACGAGGCCGTTCGGGCGCTGGACGATGGCGCGGAAGCGTTCCACCAGCGCGGGCGGCATGCCGATCGCGTCCAGGCGCAAGTTCATACCCACCTGGCTCAGCAGACGCATGACGACGGATTCGCCGTACTGCGTGGGCATCGTCGAGATACGGACGTCGATGCGCTGGTTGCGCACCTTGACGGCGAAGCGGCCGTCCTGCGGCAGGCGCTTTTCCGAAATGTCCAGGTCCGCCATCAGCTTCAGGCGCAGCGCGAGCGGCGTCGCGATCTTGATGTCGGCCTCCGTCTGCAGGTGCAGCACGCCGTCGATGCGGAAGCGGATCTGCAGGCGGCCGTCCTGCGGCTCGATGTGGATGTCGGACGCGCGCACCTGGGCCGCGTCGTCGAACACCGACTGCAGCAGTTTCACGACCGGCGCCTCTTCCAGGCCGGAGTTGGCGGACAGTGCGTTGAAGTCGACGGACGTCGTGTCGCCCAGGTCCTGTTCGAGCTCGCGCGCCAGGCCCGTGATCTCGCCCGTGCGGCGGTAGATGCGGTCGATCGCCTGCAGCACTTCCGTCTCGTTGACGACGGCCAGCTCGACGCCCTTCTTCAGCAGGCGCGCGATCTCGTCGTAGGCAAACAGGTCGGTCGGATCGGAGACGCCGACGAGCACCGTCTCGCCGCGGTCTTCCAGCACGAGCGCGCGAAAGCGGCGCGCCTGCGTCTCCGGCAGCAGCCGCACGACGTCCTGGTTGATGTTGTAGAACTTGAGGTTGAGGTAAGGGATGCCCAGCTGGCGTGCCAGTGCGCCGGAGATCTGCTCTTCCGTGACGAATCCGCTCTCGACGAACACGCGGCCGAGCTTGCGGCCCGTGCGCTTCTGGTCGGCAAGCGCCTGGTTCAGCTGGTCTTCCGACAGCAGCTTTTGTTGCACCAGGATTTCGCCGAGTCGGACTTTTTCGGGCCGCGCCATACCACCTCTTGATCAATGTAGGACTAGTCCTGCATTGTATGCCAGAGGAACGAAAAATTAACCTACAGAATGACTTTACGTAAGGCAAAACGTATCGTCCGCGCGACTGCATGTCACTCCTGCATTCCACAGAGGAAATAAATATTGCCAAGATTCGGGGTCAGGTCCCTTTTTTTGGCGCCTCGCGACGTTAAAGCTTCGATAAAACAGGCACTTGCGACTGCGTGCCTCGCCGAAAATGTGCTCTGACCCCGAATTTACACAAGGTGGCTGCTGGGCTACCATGCTTGCAAGGCGCCTGGGCTGCGCACACTCCGCGGAGCTTGCAGTGCAGTTGTTACAACGTCGTTCCCTCCCTTCCATCCGGCACAAGCTCGTGACGCTCGTGCTGGCGTGCGCCCTGCCGATCCTCATCGGCTATCTCGTGTTCGCCACCGACGCCGACAAGCGCGAACGGGCCCACGTCGCCGAGGATGCGGAGATGATCGCGCGCGCGCTGGCGGCCGCCGTCGACCGCGACCTGGCCAACGGCGAAACGGCGGCGCGCACCCTGGCCAACCAGGCCAACCTCGCCAACGGCGACCTGGCCGCCTTTCACAAGGCCGCGCGCCGGCTGCTACGGCCCGAGTTCCCCGCCTATGCCGTCGCGGTCAGCGCGCCGGACGGCAAGGTCCTCCTCGACACGCGCCATGCCCTCGGCAGCGTGCTCCCGCCGCGCGGCAACGAAGCCGACATCCGTGCCGTCTTCGCCAGCGGCGACACCTTCACCTCCGGCCTGCACCGGGGCGATGCGACGCAGCCGTGGGTGATCTCGATCACGGTGCCGGTCTGGCGCGAAGGCAAGGTCGCGTACGCCGTCACGGTCGAACTGCGTCCGCGCCGCCTGCAGGAACTGTTGGCCAACCAGAACCTGCCCCCGCACTGGAGCGCGATCGTATTCGACAACAATCGCCGCCTGGTCGCCTACCGCGGCCCCACGCCGCACGGGATCGGCGACAGGATGCATCCGGACCTGGCCAAGGCGCTGGCGCGCACCCCGGTCGGCATCGTCGAACTGGCGGGCCACGGCGCCCAGCCGCTGTACTCGGCCTACGCGCGCACGCTGGGCCACGACTGGGCCGTGGCGATCGGCTTCCCGCGCCACGCGGCGCGCGAGATCCTCGGCTCCGACCCCGCCACGACGCTCACGTGGATCGCCGTCATGCTGGCGATCAGCCTGGGGCTGGCCTGGCGCATCGGCGAATCGATCGCACGCTCGGTGCGCGCCCTGACCGAACCGGCGGCCGCCCTCGGCCGCGGCGAGGCGCTCGTGATCCCGCCGCTGGCGATCCGCGAGGCAGCGACCGTCGCGCGCGCGCTCGGCAAGGTCGAAGGCGAGCTGCAACAATACCGCGCCGGCCTGGAATCGCTCGTGGCCGAACGCACCAACGAGTTGCAGCGCTCCTCCGCCATGCTGGCCACCGTGTACGCGACGGCGCCCGTCGGCCTCGCCTTCCTCGACCGCAGCCTGAAGATCGTGATGATCAACGACTACCTGGCTGCCGTGAACGCGCTGCCGGCCAGCGCCCACATCGGCCGCACCCTGCCCGACCTGCTGGGCGAACGGGGCATCCACATCGAACAGCCCTACCGCCACGTGCTGGCGACGGGACGCCCGCTGATCGACGTCGAGGACAGCGGCGAATCGCCCGCGGAACCGGGCGTCATGCGCCACTGGATCTGCAGCTACTACCCGGTGTACGGGCCCGAGCGCGAACTGGTCGGCATCAACGCCGTCGTGCTCGACATCACGGAGCGCAAGCGCCAGGAACAGCGCAACCGCGACAACGAAGTCCTGTTCCGCGCGCTGTTCGAGGGCTCGGGCGACGCCCACGTGCTGATCGCCTACGGAGCGGGCTTCATCAGCGCCAACCAGGCGGCCATCGAGTTGTTCGGTTGCTCGGGCGCGGACGAATTCCTCGCGATGGCCCCGGCCAGCAGCTCGCCCGAATTCCAGCCGAACGGCCGCAGGTCGGACGAGATGTGGCACGAGGCGATGCGCCGCACGCTCGACACGGGCGGCAACCGCTTCGAGTGGATCTACCGCCGCCGCGACGGCACGCAATTCCACGCCGACGTGCTGCTCAACAGCGTGGACATCGGCGGCCGCGGCATCGTGCAGGGCACCATCCGCGACATCACGGCGCGCGTGGAGACGTCCGCCGCGCTGCGCGCCGCCAGCCGCCGGCTGGAAGAGAGCGAGCGCATGATCCGCACCGTGACGGACCACCTGCCCGCGCTCGTCGGCTACTGGGACGCGGACATGCGCTGCCGCTTCGCCAACAAGCCCTATCTCGACTGGCTGGAACGCGACGCCGCCGACGTGATCGGCCACACGATGGTCGAGCTCGTGGACGAGGACCAGATCCGCGAAGTGATGCCGCACCTGGAAGCCGTGCTGCGCGGCGAGCGCCAGTTCTTCGAGCGCCGGCTGCACCGCAAGGGTTCCGGCAAGGTGATCCAGGCGTGGGGCAGCTACATCCCGGACTTCGATGCGGACGGCCGCGTGCAGGGTTTCTACATGCTGCACGCGGACATCACGGAACTCAAGCGCACCCAGTCGCGCCTGGAGGACGCCCTGCGCGCCGCCGAAGCGGCCAGCAGCGCCAAGGGCGAATTCCTCGCCAACATGAGCCACGAGATCCGCACGCCGATGAACGCCATCATCGGCCTCGCGCGCCTGCTCGAGGAGGCCGACCTGGGCCGGCGCGAGCGGGGCTACGTCGCGCGCATGCAGATGGCGGCGAAATCGCTGCTGTCGATGCTAAACGACGTGCTGGATTATTCGAAGGTGGAAGCGGACCAGCTCGTGCTCGAACAGACGCCGTTCGCGCTGGACGACGTCCTGGCCAGCATCGCCGCGATGTCCGCCACGGGCGCGTGGAACAAGGGCATCGAGCCCGTGTTCGCCGTCCATCCGGACGTGCCGGCGCGCCTCGTGGGCGACCCGATGCGCCTCGGGCAGGTGTTGCTGAACCTCGTCAGCAACGCGATCAAGTTCACGGAGCGGGGCGAAGTCGTTCTCTCCATCGAACCGGGAGACGCCGGCGACGACGGGGTGGCTCTGAACTTGACCGTGCGCGACACCGGCATCGGCATCCCGCCCGAGCAGCAGCAGCGCATGTTCGAGGCGTTCTCGCAGGCCGACACGTCCACGAGCCGCAAATACGGCGGCACGGGCCTGGGTCTTGCCATCAGCCGCCGTCTCGTGCGCCTGATGGGCGGCGACCTGCGCGTGGACAGCGCGCCGGGCCGGGGTGCGACGTTCCGCTTCACCGCCCCGTTCGGCGTCGCGGCCGGCACCGCGCCGGCGCACCCGCAAACGCCGCCGCTGCGCGTCCTTGTCGCCGACGACAACGCGAGCAGCCGTGCCGCACTGGCCGCCCTGCTCGCGGGCCGCGGCTGGCACGTCGAGACGGCCGCCAGCGGCGCGGACACGCTCGCGCTGCTGCGCACTGCCGGACCCACTGCGGAGCCGTTCGACATCGCGTTCATCGACAGTGTGCTGGGCGACCTGGACGGCGCCTCCGTGATCGCCTTCGCGCGCGCCGACCAGGCCATCGTCATGCCCCGCTGCGTCCTGCTGGCGGCCGACCCGGAACGGGAGCGCCTCGATGCGCTGGCCGCCGACCTGCGCATCGACGCCGTGCTGGCAAAACCGTTCACGCCGGGCGCCCTGGCCGACGTGCTGGCGGAAGTACACAGCGGCGCGCCGACCCCGGCGCCCGGCCGGCCGACAGCACTGGGCGGGCGCCTCGCGGGCCTGCGCGTGCTCGTCGTCGAAGACAACCTGCTCAACCAGGAAGTGGCGAACTACGTGCTCGTCCATGCAGGCGCCAGCGTCGATTTCGCCGCCAATGGCCGCATCGCCGTCAGCATGCTGGCCGAGAACGCCGCCCAGTACGATGCCGTGCTGATGGACCTGCAGATGCCCGTGATGGACGGCTTCGAGGCGACCCAGGCGATCCGCGCCATGGGACTCGACCGCCTGCCGATCATCGCGATGACGGCGAACGCCCTGGACGAGGACCGGCGCCGCGCGCTCGCCGCGGGCATGAACGATTACCTCGCCAAGCCGATCGACGTGGACGAGCTGGTGGACATGCTGGTCCGTATCACCGGCCGCCCGGCGACGCCTCCCGCCGCAGGCGCGCGGACGGCGCTCGCGACCGGCCTCGCCGTACCGGCCTACATACCGGGCATCGACCTGAAAACGACCTTGCCCCGCTTCGGCGGCAATTTCGCCAGTTTCGCCGCGCTGTTCAAGCGCTTCGAAAGCTCGCAGGGCGGCGCCGTGGCCGACATCCGCGCCCTGCTCGACGCCGGCGACCGCGCCAGGGCGGGCCAGGCCGCCCACCGCCTGCGCGGCGTGGCCGCCAACCTGGGCGCGACGGAGGTCGCGCGCCAGGCGCTGGAACTGGAACAGGCGCTGCGCAGCGAGGACGACGCGGCGCTCGCGCTGCGCCTCGCCCGCCTCGACGCCGCGCTGTCCGTCGTGCTGGAAGCGGCGCGCGACCTCCCCGCGCCGGAAGCGACACCCGCGCCGGACGTGGCGCCGGAAGATAGCGCTATCCTGCAGCGCGAGTTGGCGCAGCTCCTCGATTTGCTCCACAATAACAACATGAAAGCGATGGCGCAGTTCGAGACGCTGCGCCCCGCCCTCGCCCGGCTCGAGCCGGACCGGGTGGCGCCGCTGGCGGAGGCCGTGGCGACGCTACGATTCGAGGAAGCGGCGCGGCTGGTGCGCACGCTTCTGGATACGAAGGAGGATGCATGAGCTGGACCGACATGGCCGTCAACGGCCGCATCCTGGTGGTCGACGATGCGATGGAGAACATCCAGATCCTGCACGGCGCCCTGCAGGACGAGCACGAGGTGTTGTTCGCGATGGACGGTCCACGCGCGCTCGAGATCGCCCGCACCCAGCACCCCGACCTGATCCTGCTGGACGCCGTCATGCCCGGCATGGACGGGTATGCCGTCTGCAAGGAACTGCTGGCCTCGCCCGAGACGAGCGACATCCCCGTGATCTTCGTGACGGCGCTGAAGTCGCCCGAGGACGAAACGCGCGCGCTCGGTGCCGGCGCTGCCGATTTCATCAGCAAGCCCGTGAATGCCGCCGTGGTGCGCGCCCGCGTGCGCACGCAGCTGACCGTCAAGCGCCAGCGCGATGCGTTGCGCGCCCTGATCCTCACCGACGCGCTGACCGGCGTCGCCAACCGCCGCGCCTTCGACGAACGCCTCGATGCCGAATGGCGCCGCTGCGGGCGCGCGGGCCTGCCGGTGGCGCTGATCCTCGTCGACATCGACCATTTCAAGCTGTACAACGACCATTACGGCCACCAGGCCGGCGATGCGACGCTCGTGCAGTTCGCGACGGCCATGCGGCGCGCCGCGGCGCGCACCCAGGACCTCGTGGCGCGTTACGGCGGCGAGGAATTCGCGATCCTGTTGCCGCAACTGGACGGGCGCGGCGCCACCGGCGTGGCCCACCGCCTCATGACGGAGCTGGAGCAGTTGGCGATCCCGCACGCCGCGTCGCCGACTGCCTCACACCTGACGGCCAGCATGGGCATCGCCTGCATGGTGCCGGGCGAACACAGTATCCCGGCCGACCTGATCCAGGTGGCCGACGCCCTGCTCTACCAGGCCAAGGCCGAAGGCCGCAACCGCTACCGGCTGGGCGGCGCCGACTGCGTCGCCTAGCCTGTCAGGCGTAACGGCGCACGAGGAATTCGGCCACGCATACGGGTTTCGTGCCGCCTTCGCGCTCGACCGTAACGTCCAGCGTCAACTGACTCGATCCGTTCTCCTCCACCAGCGCCGCCAGCACGATCGCCGCGCGCACGCGGCTGCCGGCCGGCACCGGCGCGGGAAAGCGCACCTTGTTCAAGCCATAGTTCACGACGAGCTTCGCGTCGGCCATGACGAGGACGTCCGCCAGCATGGACGGCAGCAGCGACAGGGTGAGAAACCCGTGCGCCACGGTCCCGCCGAACGGCGACTCGCGTGCCGCGCGTTCCGGGTCGATGTGGATCCACTGGTGGTCGTCGGTCGCATCGGCGAACGTGGCGATGCGCTCCTGGCCGACCTCGAACCAGCGCGAGCGGCCCAGTTCCGTACCGACGAGGGCCCGCAGCGCGTCCAGCCCCGTCACTTCGTGCAGGGTGCTAGCCATGGCGCCCCTCCGCGCCGGGCCGGCGCCCGAACATGCCCATGCCCTCGACCGTGCACACGGTGTCGCCGTGCTGGTTGATCGAGACCCACTTCGACCAGACGACGCCGCGGTCCGGCTTCGACGTGGACGCCTTCACCCGCACGGTCCGGTAGCGCACGTTCAGCGTGTCGCCCGCGCGCACGGGCGCGAGCCAGCGCACGCCGTCCAGGCCGGGCGAGCCCATGCTGGCCGACCGGTTCATCAGGCCGTCGACGACCATGCGCATCATCATGCTGCACGTGTGCCAGCCGCTGGCGATCACGCCGCCGAAGATCGAGTCTGCGGCGGCGGCGCGGTCGATGTGGAACGGCTGCGGATCGAATTCCCGGGCGAACGCGACGATCTCGTCTTCCGTGACGGTGCGCGTGCCCAGGTCGATGTCCTGGCCGGGTTCGAAATCCTCGAAGTACCAGTAATTCTTCATGCCGCCTCCTCGTCGTCGTAAAAGCCCGGCTGCGCGATGAAGCGGGCCAGGTGGTGGTCGCAATCGCCCAGGGTCAGCTCGATCGTCGACAGACGCTTGAAGTAATGTGACGCCGGCAATTCGTCCGTCACGCCCATCCCGCCGTGCAGCTGGATCGCCTGCTGGCCGACGAAGCGGGCGGCCTGGCCCACGCGGTACTTCGCGGCCGCCACGGTGCGGCGGCGCTCGGCGGCCGCATGTCCGTCGCCCGCACCCCGGGCGTCGTCGGCCAGGCGCACCGCCGCCAGCAGCGCCATCGAACGGGCCTGCTCCAGATGCACGTACATGTCGGCCATGCGGTGCTGCAAGGCCTGGAACTTACCGATCGGCACGCCGAACTGCTGGCGCGTCTTCAGGTAGTCGAGCGTCGCGCCGAACAGCGCATCCATCGCGCCGAGCGCTTCCGCGCACAGCAGGCCGGCGCCGTAGTCGGCCGCCGCTTCCAGGATGGCCCACCCCTGGCCTACCGTACCGACCACGGCATCCGCGCCGACGATCACGTCGCGCAGCAGCACGTCGGCCGCGCGCTGGCCGTCCAGCATGCGCACATCGCGCGTGACGACACCCGCCGCGTCCGCCGGCACGGCGAACAGCGTGATGCCGTCCTCGTCGCGCTGCGCGCCGGCCGTCCTGGCCGACACGATCAGCACGCCCGCCTGCGCGCCATGCAACACGACCTTCTTTTCGCCGTGCAGGCGCCACCCGTCGCCTTCCGGGGCGTCATGTGCGACACGCGTCGCGCGGGTTGCGACATCGCGCAAGTCGTGGCGCGACTGGCGTTCTCCCAGCGCGCAAGCCAGTTTCAGCTCGCCAGCCGCCACGCGTTCGAGCAGCGCGTCGTGCGCACGCCCGCGACGGAGGAACTCGGCGCCGAACATGGTCGCGAAATACGGTTCGACAACGAGACCACGGCCGAGTTCCTGCATCACGACGAACATGTCGACCGCGTCGCCATCGAAGCCGCCCTGCGCTTCCGGCAGCGGCAGCGCGGTCAGGCCGAGCTCGGCGAGCGTGGCCCAGGCCGTGTCCGACACGCCGGACGGCGAACCCACGATGGCGCGCCGCGCCTCGAACGTGTAGTCGCGTGCGATCCAGCGCTTGAGCGCATCCGCCAGTTGCAGCTGCTCTTCCTTGAAGTTGAAGTCCATGTCTTTCCTCACAGGCCCAGAATCATCTGGGAGATGATGTTGCGTTGGATCTCGTTCGATCCGCCGTAGATCGACGTCTTGCGGAAATTGAAGTAATGCGGGAGCAGCGGCGCGGCAAAATCGTCGTCGATGACGCTGTGCTCGCGTACGCCCTCGAGGTAGGCCGGGTCGAACGGCAGCGCCAGCGGACCGGCCGCCTCGACCATCAGTTCCGACAGCCGCTGCTGGATCTCCGTCCCGCGTACCTTCAGCACGGACGCTTCCGGCCCCGGTGCCTTGTCCGCCTGGGCCAGCACGCGCAGCACCGTCATCTCGAGCGCCATCAGCTCGATCTCGAGGTCCGCCACTTTCGCCGCGAACAGCGGGTCGCGCAGCAGCGGCGCGCCGTTCTTCTGCTCGCGCCGTGCGAGCGCCTTCAGGCGGGCCAGCTCGCGCTTGGACCGGCCCACGGCCGCGATCCCCGTGCGTTCGTGGCCCAGCAGGTATTTGGCATACGTCCACCCGCGGTTTTCCTGGCCGACGAGATTGGCCACAGGCACGCGGACGTTGTCGAAGAAGACTTCGTTCACCTCGTGGTCTTCGTCCAGCATGATGATCGGGCGCACGGTGACGCCGGGCGCATGCATGTCGATCAACAGGAACGAGATGCCCTCCTGCTTGCGCACCGTCGGGTCGGTGCGCACGAGGCAGAAGATCATGTCGGCATGCTGGGCCAGCGTCGTCCACGTCTTCTGGCCGTTGACGACGTAGTGATCCCCGTCGCGTACCGCCGTCGTCTTCAGCGACGCGAGATCGGACCCGGCGCCGGGCTCGGAATAGCCCTGGCACCACCAGTCCTCGCACGACAGGATGCGCGGCAGGTAATACGCCTTCTGTTCCTCGCTGCCGAAGGCCATGATGACGGGCGCGACCATGTTCACGCCGAACGGGAGCACGGGCGGCGTACCGGCGCGGGCGCACTCTTCCTCGAAGATGTGGCGCTGCACGGGCGTCCAGCCGGGGCCGCCGTACTCGCGCGGCCAACCGGGCGCGACCCAGCCCTGGCGCGCGAGGATGCGGTGCCAGCGCACATAGTCGTCCTTGTGCAGGCGCAGGTGGTTGCGCACCTTGTCGCGCAGGTCGGCCGGCAGCTCGGCCTCGAGAAAGGCGCGTACCTGGTCGCGGAAGGCCAGGTCGTCGCCGGTATAGGTCAGGTCCATGTTGTCTCCTTTGTTATGCCGGCCAAAAAAGCACGACCGTTCAAAAGATTGTACCTGAAATCTCCCGGCGGAAAACGCAACCTGCGAAAGCAAACGCCCCCGCGCGGGGCGGGGCGTTCGTGATGTCGCGCGGCGTGTCGATCAGCGCTTGCGGCGACGAACGATGCCCATCGCGCCCAGCATGCCCGCCATCATCAGGGCGATCGACGACGGTTCCGGCACCGCCGCCGCCGGTGCGGCCGGCAGGTCCGGCAGGCCGGCGCCGAGGTCGCCGCCGCCATTGCCGCCGCCGTTGCCGCCGGCATTGCTGTTCTGCGCCGGGATCGGCAGCTGGACGATGGCACCGCCCTCCTGGCCGCCGGCGGCCGGCGTGATCACGGTCGCACCGTTCCCGTGGTTGTAATTGCCGGACGGGGCGCCGTCGACGCCATTGCCCGCGTTCGTCGAGCCGCCGCCCTTGGTGGAACCGCCGCCGGCCACCACCGTGCCGCCGCCGGATGCGCCACCGCCACCGGCAGTGCCGCCGCCCGACGCATTGCCGCCGCCTGCCGCATTGCCGCCGCCCGAAGCGCCGCCGCCGATCCCGCCGTTGCCGAAGCCACCGCCGAAGCCACCGCCCGAGCCGACCGAGCCGCTGCCCGACTGGCCGACCGTGACGACCTTGCCGTCGCTGGTGGACACTACCGCCATGCCGTTACCCAGCATCGCCGCCAGCTTGGCATTGCTCGTGCTCAGCAAATACGTGCCTTCGATGCCCTGCGAATACGTCAGCTTGACCGGTGCACCGCTCTGGCCGACGCTGGCGCTGGCCTTCTGGTACAGGGTTTCGGCCAGGTTGCCGCTGCCGTAGGCGGCACCGCCGACCAGGCTCGTGCCATTCGCCAGGACGCCCGAACTGACCACGTCCGCGCCGTTCCCGCCGGTCCACCCGGACAGGAAACCCGACTGGGTCCCCGAGACCACTGCTGCTTGGGCCCCGCATGCGCTCCCGGCCAGGAGAGCCGCCGCGATGAGGTAACGAGTTGTCATATTGCACTCCTTGCTCAGTTCATAAAGTTGTTGTTAATTTAACTGCTGAGCTAATGTAGCACACCTGAAAAAAATACAATTTTCAATTGCGCGGCATAAAAAAAAGGCGAGGCTCCCTGGGGAACCTCGCCTTCAGCCATCCGGTAACAATAATCGCTTAACCGGCGGATACTTTATATTTTGACAATCGATTAATTGCCGTTTTGTTTCAACATAGACATGTAAGGCATGGCACGCGACGCCATCCGGGTATCGGCTTTCAGCATGCCGGCCTCGTCGGCCAGGATGTGGGCAGCTTCCTGCAGATACACGTCCTTGGCGTTCTTGGCGGCCTTCTCGGCGGCCAGTTCGGCCGTCAGGCTGCGCTCGTCGCCCTGCAGGCCGTCGTCGGCGCTCGCCCCGCCCTTCAGCACGACGTTCGTCTTCTTCGGGCTGGTCGGCGTCGGCACCTTGCCGCGCTGTTCCTTGCTGCCCGGACCGGACACCGGCTCGTCGCCACCGTCCTTGCCGGCCAGGCGCGATTCGCGCAGGCGGGCCTTGGCTTCCTGGTTCTCGCGCTCCTTGCGGCGCACGGCCTCGTTCAGCGAGATCAGGTTGTCCTTGCGGATCTTCAGGGCTTCGGCGATGTCCTGCTGGATGTCCTGGAAGTCGCGGTCCTTGGCGACGCGCGCGTCATGTTTCTTCTGCAGCGGATTGAACAGCTCCTTCAGGTCGCCGGACGGCATGTACGTCGCCGGCTTGATCTGCACCCACGGCAGGGCGTTCTCGTAGGACGATTCGCCGAAGTTGTCGTCATCCGACGTGACCGGGAACTTGATGTCCGGGGTGACGCCGCGCAGCTGCGTCGTGCCGCCATTGATGCGGAAGAACTGGGCGATGGTCATTTTGAGCTCGCCGTACTTCATCTTGTCGTTCTGCGAGAAGCGGTCGAGGTTGATCAGCGTCTGCACGGTGCCCTTGCCGAAGCTCGGCTCGCCGATGATGATGCCGCGGCCGTAATCCTGGATCGCGGCGGCGAAGATTTCCGAGGCCGACGCCGAACCACGGTTGATCAGCACGCCCATCGGACCGTCCCAGGCGAGGCCCGCATCCGTGTCGCTCTCGACTTCGACGCGGCCTTCGGCGCTGCGCTGCTGCACGACCGGGCCCTTGTCGATGAACAGGCCCGTCAGCTCGACGGCCTCGATCAGCGAACCGCCGCCGTTGTTGCGCAGGTCGATCAGGACGTTGTCGACCTTCTCCTTCTTCAGTTCGCCGAGGATGCGCTTCACGTCGCGCGTGGCGCTCTTGAAGTCCTTGTCGCCCTTGCGGCGGGCCTCGAAGTCCTGGTAGAAGGTCGGCAGCTGGATCACGCCGATGCGGCGCTTGACGCCGTTATCGGTGACCTCGATGATCTTCTTCTTGGCCGACTGCTCTTCCATGCTGATCTTCTGGCGCACGAGGGAGATCGTCGTGTGCTTGCCGTCCTGGCCGGCTTCGGCCGGCAGCACGTCCAGCCGGACCGTCGAGTTGCGTTCGCCGCGCACGAGCTGCACGACGTCGTCGATGCGCCAGCCCATCACGTCCGTGAACGGGCCATTGCCCTGCGCGACGCCGACGATGCGGTCGCCCACCTTCAGCTTGCCGGATTTGTCGGCCGGGCCGCCCGGGACGATCTCGCGGATCACGGTATAGTCTTCACGCGACTGCAGCACGGCGCCGATGCCGTCCAGCGACAGGCGCATGGCGATGTCGAAGTTCTCGGCCGAGCGCGGGCCCAGGTAGTTCGTGTGCGGCTCGATGGCCATCGCGTACGCGTTCATGAACATCTGGAACACGTCTTCGTTGTTCAGCTTCTTGAGGCGGTTCTGGTAACCCTCGTAGCGCTTGTCGAGCGTCTCGCGGATCGCCTTCTCGTCCTTGCCGGCCAGCTTCAGGCGCAGCCAGTCGTTCTTGACGCGCTTGCGCCACAGGTCCCTGGCCTCGTCCTCGTTCTTGGCCCACGGGGCCTTTTCGCGGTCGATCTGCAGCGATTCATCCGTGCTGAAATCGAACTTGCCCTTCAACAGCTCGCGCGCATACGTCATGCGGTCGAAGAAACGCTGCTGGTAGACGTTGTAGATCTGAAAAGGAACGGTCAGGTCCTCGTTGTTGATCGCATCGTCCAGCTTCGTGCGCACGGGCGCGAAGCTGTCGATGTCGGCCTGCGTGAAGTAGAGCTTCTCGCTGTCGAGCGCCTTGAAGTAGGCGTCGAAGATTTTCGCGGACATCGCGTCGTCCAGCGGCATCGCCTTGTAGTGGTAGCGCGCGAGCACGCGCGATGCCCACAGGGCGGCCTGGGTCTGGGCGGCGGATGGCTTGAGCTGGACGATGGGGGCCGTGTCGGTCTTGACCGCGGCAACCTTTTCGGGCTGCGCCGTGACCACGTGGGCCGACATGGCAAACGCCAGCGCGACCATCAACAACTGCTTCTTCATTCTTCGGTTCTCCAGACGGGAATATTCAAGCGACTGCTTGGGCGGGAGGGCCGGCAGTCGCGCCGACGCAGCGGCGGATGCAACCCATTCTACAGGATAGCGCAGCGGCGCAGAGCCGGCTTGTACGCGTCTTCAGCCGAGCTTAAGTCTTCGCGGCGGCTGTTTGCCTACGCTTTTACAAATCGAAACAAACTGGTTTGAAACCAACAGTACATCAGGCCGCCCGCCCCGATAATCAACAGATAAGGCCAACTGCGCAGGCTGAGTTTCCAGTCGACGGGCGATGGCCAGAACGACAGGAACTGCGGCGCCAGCAGCAGGGTCAGCGCCAGGTCGGCCGGGCCGAAGTGCCATGGCGTGCGGGTGCGCCACCACGCCACGGCGACGGGCACGAACAGCACGAGGAACGGCGCAAGTGCGGCCGGCGCGGCGTTATACCAGCGCAGGTTCGCGAACGAGACGGAGCCGAGCTCCCACGTCCGTCCGTTGCGGCGCGGAATGATGGTAAAACCGACGGGCTCGGCGCCCAGCAGCAGCCCGACGGAGAAATGCGCCAGCTCGTGACAGAACGTGCCGACGACGCTGAACAGGAAGAAGACGGGGTGCGCCCGCGTGACCATCCAGATCAGGAACGCGAGCGCCAGCGACGGCACGAGATACAGCCCGATCTCGCCCAGGCCGCAGACCCAGGCAGGCACATGGGCAGCGCAACCGGCCAGCCAGGACATCGCCGACCCGTATCAGCCCGTGTAAAAACAGCGGCCGCAGGCCTGGCGGTAGCTTTCGTTGCCGCCGATGCTGACCTGTTCGCCTTCGCGGATGCGGCGCCCCTCCGGATCCACCCGGATGTTCATCGTGGCTTTCTTGCCGCAGGTGCAGATGTTCTTGATTTCTTCGATATCGTCGGCCAGCGCCAGCAGGTAGGCGGAACCGGGGAACGGCTCGCCGCGGAAATCGCTGCGCAGGCCGTAGCAGATGACGGGCACGCCGCGCACCTGCGCCAGCTGGTGCAGCTGCACGACCTGCTCCTTCGTCAGGAACTGGGCTTCGTCGACGAGCACGCAGGACACGGCGGGCGCCTTGTCGAGGAAATTCGTGTCCTTGTCGAACACGTCGGTCTGGCGCTGCGGGCCCAGGCGCGACGTGATCTGGCCGACGCCGTAGCGGTCGTCGATGGCGGCCGTGTACAGCTGGACCTTCTGGCCCTGCTCTTCGTAGTTGTGCGCCACCTGCAGCAACGACGTCGACTTGCCCGCGTTCATTGCCGAATACCTGAAATAGAGTTTTGCCACTGCGCTGTCCTGCCCTGGAATGCCATTGTTCGATCCGGCGATTATAGCAATCCGGCATGCCACGGCGCCAGCGCAGCCGGCCAGCCTTACTCGCCTGGATGATATTTGCGCTCGAGCTGTTTCTCGATATCTTCCTTGTAGTAAAGCACGTCCTTGAATTCGCCGCGGCTGTACATCGCGGCCTGGTCCATGAAGTGCGGCGACCTGGGATCCCCGCTCTCGCCGCCGGCCAGGATGCTTTTCGCCCGCACGCGAGGCCCGAATTCGACGGCGGCCACGAAACTGTTGCCGCGGTCGCCATAGATGCGCTTCGTCGTCTGTTTTCCCGTCATGCCGAACGACGCCAGCGAGCCCCAGTTGGCCGACGTGAAAGGGACGGGCAGGCTCGGCTTGCTGTCGTCGTACTGCTGGTCGACGGCGCCGGACAGGCGCTGGAAGCGGTTGATCTCGCCCCACGGCGTCTTCCAGTTGCCGAAGTCCGCCTGCAGCTTGTCGCTCGCACGTGCCAGCGCATCCAGGCGTTCCCGCGGCGTCAGGCGCGTCTGCACGAAGTCGATGACCGGTACCCGCTGCGCTTTCGCACGACCCGACGCCTGCGCGACCATGTCCTGGCCCCAGTACACGGCGAGCGACGTCGCCGTGGACGCCGTCGAGAAGCGCAGGTCCCAGCCGCGCAGCAGCGCCACCTGGTCGGCCAGCCGCGCCTTCAGCGGATCGGCGTCCGCCAGCGCCTCCCAGTCCTTCACCACGGCCGGGACGAGCGGCTCGAACGCCGTCAGGTAGCTGTCGTAGGCCCTGGCGATGAGGCTGTCGAGCGTGACGTCGCGCGCATCGTGCAGCACGCGCTCCGCGTGGACGCCGCGCGCATTCTGCGGCAGCGACCACATATAGGCCGGGTATGTCGAGCAGTCCGGGCTGCTCGCGCCGAAGCCGGTGCACGGCCAGTTGTTCGTGTTGGAGATATAGCCGCTGCCCGGGTTGAACAGCGTGATCGTCTCGCCGACGTCGTGCAGCCCCTTCCACTCGGTGGCGGGATCGCTGCCGTCGACGGGCTTCGTCCAGTCGAAGCGCGGATCGCGGCGCGGAATGAAATTGCCGTGGAAGTAGGCGATGTTGCCGTCCGCGTCCGCGTACACCGTGTTGTTCGACGAATTCGTGCGCAGGTCCATCACCTTGCGGAACGCCGCGTAGTCGCGCGCCTTCGTGCGGCCGTACGACTGCATCAGCGCGTGCATGGGGTCGTCCATCATGCGCACCGCGACCCACTTGCCGTCCTGTTCGCGGATGACGGGACCGTGGTGCGTGAAATACGCGGTGACGGTGCGGGTCGCCATGCCGTCCGCCGTTTTGTAAGGCAGCGCGATCGTCTTCGCGCGCACGTCGCGTTCTCCGCCGCCGTACTTGTAGACGAACCTGCCGTCGCGCCGCTCCACCGTTTCCAGGTACTCGTCGATGACGTCGCCGCCGCCCGACGTGTGCATCCAGCCGATGCGGTCGTTGAACCCCTGGTAGATGAAGAACTGGCCCCACGTGACAGCGCCGTACGCATTCAGCCCCTCCCCGCTCACCATGTGGATCTCGGGGCGGAAGTAGAACGACGTGTGCGGATTGATCATCAGCAGCGCGTGGCCATCGGCCGTCAGGCGCGGCGCGATGGCAAAGCCGTTCGAGCCGCGCGGCTCCGGATCGAAGCCCTTGTCGGCCAGCGCGACCGTAGGCGCGGGCGCCGTGCCATAAAAGGCCTGCAGCGCCTTCAGGTCGATGGTCTCGATGTCGCCGCCGATGCTCCCCTCGCTGAACGCGAGCGCCATCCACGGTTCGAAGCGGTTGATCAGCTTCGGCTTCACCTGCGGATGCGTGACGAGATACCAGTTCAGGCCATCCGCGTACGCATCCATCAGCTTCTTCAGCCAGGCGGGACTCGCCGCGTACTTCGCCTTCAGCTCGACGGGGTCGATGTACAGCTTCATGCGCAGGTCGCGCCAGATTTCCTTTTCGCCCTCGACCTCCGCCAGCCGCCCCAGCGCGTTGATGTAATTGAGTTCGACGCGGTTGAAATCGTCCTCGGCCTGCGCGAACAGCATGCCGAACACCGCGTCCGCATCCGTCTTGCCGAACACGTGCGGGATGCCCCATTTGTCGCGCAGGATCGTCACGCGCCGCGCCTGCGCCTGCATGCGCGCGCGCTCGGTGGAGGCGAAGGCGGCATGCGCCTGCGTGGCGGCCGGCGCCGCGGCGTGCGTTACGACCGGTTGGGCGAGCGCGAGCAGCGCGGCGCAGGCGATGGCGACCGGGGTCGCGCGGGACAGCGTCATGGGGTCTCCTCGATCAGGCGCCGCCGAGCGCGGCGAGTTTCTGGCGCAGGACTTCGTTTTCCGTCATCAAGGTGGCGACGCGGTCCTTCAATTCGCCCACCTGGGCCCGCAGGGCCTTCACCTGGTCTTCCGGCGAATCGGGCACGGTTTCCTTCTTCGGCTTGGCGCCGGCCTTCTGTTCGCGCACCTGGCGCGCCGCCTGCTGCAGCTCCTTGCGGCCACCGGCGACGGCAGCGACCTGCGCTTCCGGCGGCAACGACGCGACGCTGGCGGCGGCGCTGACGGAAATCGTCCCGCTGCGCACGGCGTCGACCAGTTCCGGCGCCGCCGTCTTGCGGATGCGCTCGATCTGGCTCAGCGTGTTGGCGGACACGCGCGCCGCCTTGGCGACGTCTTCGCGCGTGCTCCACGGCGGGTCGATCGGATCGTCGGCGGGTTCCTGCGCCGCCTGGTCCGGTGGCGCCTCGGCGGCGCGCTGGGCGGCACGTGCGGCGACGATCTCCTTCTTGCGCAGCGCGAGCATGCCGCGCTGGAAGTCGGACACGCTGCGGCGCGCGAGGTTATTGTCGATCACCCACAGCATGACGTCTTCCAGCGAATCGAACTTGTCGTTGTTGACGGTGCGGAACGGTATGCCGTGCTTCGTGCAGATGTCGTAGCGGTTATGCCCGTCGATCAGCACGTCGCGCCACAGCACGAGCGCGTCGCGGCAGCCGTCGGCCAGCAGGCTGCGCTCGAGCGCCGCGTATTCGACGGGTGTGAGGGGGTCGATGAAAGAGCGGAGTTCCTCGTTGATCGTGATATTCAAAGTCTGTCCTTGCATGTTTCCTGCCGCGGCGGCCGCGGGCGTATCGCCCCGCATGCTACACCATGCGCGGCCTGCCGGCACGCATCATGCATGTTGAATGGCAACATCGACGGGATCGGTGCACAATGACACGGTCCCAGCTATCGGAGTGCGAACGATGAATCGACGCCATGACCGCGTATCCGCCATGTTCATCGATGCCGTCCTGGACGCCAGCCGGCAGCATGGCACCGCCCGTGCCGCCCGCCTCCTGCACGAGGACGGGGTGCCGTTCGACGTTGCATTGCGCGTGCTAACACGGCCCGGGGGAAGACGGCTGGCGCCGCGTCCGCCGCATGTGCTGGTGGCAGCGGCGGCCGCGCTCGTCAGACCGTTCGGTTCCGCCCATCGGTGGGAGGCGCCGGCCAGGTCAACATTGCATTTTTGACCCTGAACGGGTCCGGCTGTGCTAGAATCCTGCCCGCTGCCCGGATGGTGAAACTGGTAGACACCCGGGACTTAAAATCCCGTGCCAGCGATGGCGTGCCGGTTCGATCCCGGCTCCGGGCACCACGTGCCCATGCGGCGTTCCCTCATCATGGACACTTCGATTTCGCGGCCAACGATACTGCATCGCAACGCCCGGACCGGTCGCGTCGTTCACCCGATTGGCCTGTCACGGTCAAGTTGCGACTCCTCAACGTAGCACGCTTGCAAGGCTCTAGGATTCCTATTTGCTAGGTTGCCTCGACAATTGTCCGAGTCAGCATGAGGAGCGATCCGTGGCCATCGAACCATTCAAGCAAGCGTCACCGTCCGCACGGTGCTACCGAAGTTTTCGCCGGAAGCAATCGGAGGCCGGCGCCATCGCCATCATGACCCCTGTCGTTATCCTCGTCATGCTTGCCATGTTCGGGCTGGCGCTCGACCTCAGCCGCAGTTACAACAGGAAAGCCGAACTGCAAATTGCCGCCGATGCCGCTGCCCTGGCCGCGGCCACCGCCCTGGACGGCACGCCGCAGGGCATCACCAGGGCCGTCGCGGACGCTGGGGAAATTGCCGCGAGTTCTGCCTTCGCGTACAGCACCGATAGTGTGACCTGGTCCGATGCCGCGCTCAAGTTCGGTACAAGTGCCGACGGTGGTTCAGGCGGCTGGGTGGACGCGGCCACCGCAAAGGCCAATCCCTCGCAGATGTTTTTTGCCCGGGTCGACACCTCTGCCCTGGACGCCAGGCATGGGAAGATCGAGAACTTCTTCATGCCGGTCCTCTCGTCATCCCTGGCGGAGTCGAACGTGCCTGCCTCGGCGGTGGCCGGCCGCAGTTCACTGCATGTGCTGCCGCTCGCAATCTGCGCGAACTCCAATACGCCTGCAGCGTCGCTCGCATCCGGAGAACTCGTGGAATACGGCTTCCGGCGCGGCGTCAGTTACAACCTGATGAACCTCAACCCGGGCGGACAGTCGCCCGAGAACTTTCTGGTCAATCCGGTCGCACCGCCCGGCACGGCTGGCACGAGCATGAAGAGCAACACGGACGCTGTCGCGCCGTTCATTTGCACGGGAGAGATGGCGATACCCACATTGCGGGGCGGAAGCGTCACGGTGGAACGAGGGTTCCCGCTCAACTTGCTGTACGGGTATCTGAACTCCCGGTTCGGTACGTATGACACGCCATGCGTGCCATCGACGGCGCCGGCGGATCCGGTCAACAAGAGCTTCGATCTTGCCAACGCCACGTGGATGAAATTTAGGCCGGACAATCTCTCCGCCAATTCGTTAGCGGCCCCGAATCCGCTGCTGACGGTAGCGGAAAGGCCAGCCGGGGCAACGCAGACGGCTTACGGGCCGTTGTGGACCTATGCAAAGGCAGTCCCGTATGCAACCTACGTTGCAAACGGGGGCGTGGAACCCGCGGCAGGCTATAGCACCTACAAAACGACGGATTGGGGCGCCCTCTACAACCCGGGGTTGCCGCAAGCCCAGGCCTACCCGAGTACGACACCCTATCAGGCGGCGGGCGGAAGCGCGAAGTACAAGTACTACCGCAATACCCGGGTGCTGAACGTTCCCCTGTTGAGCTGTCCGGTTCCCGCAGGCGCCATCACGACGGCGACCGTGGTCGGGATTGCAAAGTTCTTCATGCTCGTTCCCGCAAGTTCGTCCGCCATCTATGCGGAGTTCGCCGGGATGAACACCGAGACTGCCCTGGGCGGTGATGTGAGGCTCTACCGATGAAACGCACACTCAGGGCCGTCGGGCGGCGGCACGAACGCGGGGCGATCGTGGTCGAGACAGCGATCGTGCTGCCCATTCTGTTGCTCTTTATCGGCCTGCCATCGCTTCTTTACGCATTTTATTTTCGCCAGTACACGGCTGTGCAAAAAGCTGCACACGACGCAGCGATCTACCTGGCGACAGCGCCGAGGCTGGAAATGACAACGGCCGGGCCGGACGGCAATTTTGCTGCCGTGACGTTGGCAAAGAGAATCGTTGCCAAGGAGCTGGCCGGCATCGTCCCGGACGACGTTCCTGTGAATCCGACCATTTCATGCATGTACCTGGTGGGCAGCGGCAAGCAGATGAATGCGTGTACGCCGGCGGTCTTCGGCGCCACTACCAACACACTGTTTCGCGTCGACGTCGCTATTAACGTGCCTTACATCAACCCGCTTACGGGCACGGAGGCCGAGGGCATGTATATGTCGATCGTTGCGCCGGTACGCTACTCGGGGAACTGACATGAAACGGACCGTATTCAAAGGACAAACAACCCAGTCCGGTGTCGCCGCCGTCGAATTCTCGCTTGTCGCGATGATTTTTTTTACCGTCGTGTTCGCCACACTCGAACTGGCGCGCGTCGAGTTCATGTTCAACACACTTGAAGAAGTCACGCGCCGCGCCGCCGCCGCCGCGGCAAACGTCGACTATACGGACGCGACCGCCATGAAACAGGTCCAGGCAAACGCCGTCTTCCGCAATGCATCGGGGCCGCTGGCGCTGGGGGACCCCGTCACCGCCGATAACGTCAAGATCGACTACCTGTCGGTCTCGAACGCGACCTGGGACCTGACACACATGAGCACCCTTCCGGCATGTCCTGCAGCCAATCGGTCGAACTGCATGACCAACCCGGATGGCGACAACTGCATCCGCTTCGTACGTGCAAGGGTGTGCGAATCGGTGGATGGCGCAGGCAATTGCACCCCGATGTCCTACCAGATGATGTTCCCGTTCTTCAATCTGTCCGGGATGAAGGTGCCTACGTCCGAGACGATCGTTCCGGTGGGCAACCTCGGGGGCACTGCCGGCTCCTCACCGTCGTGTACCTGACGGCACGGTCGACCGTCTTCGCGCGCCTCCCGGTCAGGTCGGCGTGTCCCGGGTCATCCCCGTCACGGCCTGGCGCAGGCGCACGAGTCGCGCGCGCGACACCCCGAGCCGGGACGTCAATGCCAGCACTGCCGCACGCGGCCGGCCGCAATGGCGGAATGCTTCCCACAGACAGGACGCGGCGCGCCGGTCGTTGAGGACGAACAGTCCATACGCCGCCCACCACATCTTGTCGGCCCACATCGCGCATTGCGCCCGCGTGAGGCGGCCCGAGCGCAGCCATTTGCGGCGAATCAGGAAATTCGAGTGGTGATACCAGGCGCTCGGCTGGGCGAACACGGTACGCACCATCGACGTGGCCACGATACGGTAGTGCGCCACGACGTCGGGCTGGAAAGCGAATGCATACCGGTCCGCCAGCCGCAGCCACATGTCGTAGTCTTCATAGTTCAGGCGTTCGTCGTAGCCGCCGACGGCCAGCAGTGCGTCGCGCCGGATCAGCGTCGTCATGGCGGGGATGAAGTTGCCGTTCGCCAGGCGGCTGAACACCCACCCCTGCGGCGGGTCGGTGACGCCGTGGGCTTCGATGAAGCGCGTGGGCAGCAGTTCCCCCTCCTCGTTCATCTGGTCGGCGTCGGCATAAATGACGGCCGTGTCGGCATCGAGCGATTGCGCCAGTGCCACCTGCGATGCCAGCTTGTGCGGCATCCATGTGTCGTCGGTCGCGGTCATGCTGATGTACGTGCCTTGTGCCTGCGCCAACGCTTCGTTCAGGGTGGCGCAAATACCGCGATTCACATCGTGGCGGATGAAACGGGCCGCCGGATAATGCTCGGCCAGCCATTCCGCGATGATGTGTGGCGAATGATCGCGCGAGCAGTCGTCGGTCACGATCAGCTCGAAGTCCTGGAACGTCTGGGCGCGAATGCTCTCGAGGCAGTCCAGGAGGAAGCGCTCGTGGTTATAGCAAAGGGCAATGACGGTGACGGTAGGCGTGTGCATGATGGTGGCCGCATCGGCAGGCTAAAGGTTCTAGATTTAAGAACAATTTGCCGAGAAGGATAGCCCAGTTGTAGGAAAATTCCTACTCCTACATGGCGGGCGTTGCGTACTTACATCGGTCGCCATCCACAAGCCGCGCATCGGCAACCCGATTCCGCCCGCCCCGCTTGGCCGCATACAGCGCCGCATCCGCCCGCTGCAACAGACTCGCCAGCGATTCCCCGTCATCGAGGCTGGCTGCGCCGACGCTCACCGTGTAATGGACAACCGCGCCATCCGCCCCCGCCACGGCAGCCCGCTCGAGCGTGCGCCGCAATTCGTCCGCGAGGCGCACGGCCGCGTCCGCATCCTCACGCGGCAGCAGGATGGCGAATTCCTCGCCGCCCAGGCGCGCGCAGGCGCCGCCGCGCAGCACGGCATCCGTCCGCGCGACGAGATCGGCCAGCACCCGATCGCCGACGGCGTGGCCGTGGGTATCGTTGATCGCCTTGAAGTGGTCGACGTCGAAAATCAGCAGCGACAACGTTCCGCCCGTGCGCACGGCATCCGCGTGGGCGTGCTCGGCGCGGCCGAAGAACGCGCGGCGCGACCACGCGCCCGTCAGGTGGTCGTGTTCCGCCGCGTAGCGGGCCTGGCCGATCAGGCCGGCGTTCGCCATCATCACCGCCCCCAGCGTCAGACCCGGCAGTGCCAGCGTGCCCAGCGCAAAGCAGACGAGGTTGACGGGCGACGCATCGAACAGCGTCACCTGGGCGTCATGGTGCGTGGCGTACAGCACCGCCCGCACCCCGTGGGCCGCCGCCAGGGTCAGCGCGGCGCCGAATGCGAACCGGATCGGATAACGGGCCCGGCCGGGATGTGTCCAGGGCCTCAGCCCCCGGGCCATGGCCAGGTACACGATGCCATGGAATAGCGAAGACAGCGCGACGCGCACCGCCATCGCGTCCACCCCATAGTGGAATATGCCCAGCGCCAAGGTCGACGCGATCACCAGCGCTGCCAGCGCACGGTACGGGGCCGGGCGGCCGAGGTGGCGCTCGAAGCCCGCATGCATCAGCGCGGGCGCGCCCAGGAACAGCAGGTTGGCGACGTCGATGGACAGCACGTCCGCGATCCGTCCGCGGCCGGCGAACAGCAGCAGCGCCACGATCGCCAGGACGTTCGCCCCCGTCCACTCGCGCATGCCGGCCACGTCGCTGCGGGCAAGCGAACGCAAGACCATCAGCATGATCGCCGACAATGCGATGGTGACAAATAGAAAAAGTAAGGCGCTCAAATCGGAACCGGCTGGATGGGCTGAACGTGCAACACTGTCGAGAATGACATGATACGGGGGAAAGGCGCGCGAAATTGCGCGATGGAAATAAAGATGAGTTTAACAAAATTGAGTCGTTTTATATTGCCACAGTGGAATTTTCCCGCCATTTTTTGGCAAAATCGGTGAAAACACGTCGGGCTGAATGATGCAGAAACAACACGTGCCGCCTTCCGGCCAACCGGGAAGACGAGCCTCCACGGAGCGCATCCAGTCGGTCGACGTCTTCCGCGTGCTGGCGATCGCCGCCGTCATCGCCCTGCACACGGCGCCCCACACGGGCCCGGACGCGGTCGGATTGCGTTTCGACGCCCGCACGGTGTGGGACCAGCTGGAGCGCTTCGCCGTGCCCCTGTTCTTCATGTTGTCCGGCTATTTCTGGGCGGACCGCTGCCAGAGCGGCGCCGCGTGCTGGACGGCCGGCGTCGCCCTTGCCCGGCGCGTCCTCGTGCTGTTCGTCGCATGGTCCGCGATCTATTTCCTCATCACGTGCGCGGCGGTGGGCTGGGAAGCGGCAACGCGTCCCCTGCCCGGCCTGCCGACCCTGCTCCTGCAGGGCACCAAGGTGCATCTGTGGTTCCTGCCGGCGCTGGCCCTCGCGGCCCTCGTCAGCGGCGCCCTGCTCGCGCGCGGGCGCGAACACACCCTCCTGGTGCTGGCCATGGCGCTGTACGCGGTGGGCCTCGCCGGCAAGGCGTATGCCGATACCCCCATCGGTTTCCATACGCACGTGAACGTCCGCAATGGCCTGTGCTTCAGCCTGATCATGTTCGTCACGGGGATCCGGCTGCGGCGCCTGGGTCCCCGACCGTCCTGGCGCAGGGTCGGCCCCGCACTCGCGCTGGGCGGACTGGCCCTGCAGCTGGCCGAGGTCGCCTGGCTGCACGCGCAGTGGGGCACGAACATGGCGCAGGATTTCGTCCTCGGCACCTATTTTTATGGGCTGGGCATGACCATGCTGGCCCTGTCCGATCCGGCGCCGCTGCGCGTTCCCCGCCTCGCGGGACTCGGCCCGCTC
Organism: Massilia sp. PDC64; assembly: GCF_900101265.1. Taxonomy (GTDB): domain Bacteria; phylum Pseudomonadota; class Gammaproteobacteria; order Burkholderiales; family Burkholderiaceae_D; genus Telluria. The sequence goes on along the minus strand of NZ_FMZS01000003.1, from coordinate 345,349 downwards.
GTGCTTGGCATTTATGCGTCGCACTTCCTGTTCGTCGACCTGCTCGCGCGCCCGGACACGCCGCTGCGCGCCATCCCTGGCTGGGATATCATCGTCGTCGCCCTCGTCTTCGCGCTGTCGCTGGCGCTGACGGGGTTGTTGTGGCGGTTTGCGCCCACGCGCCGCCTCGTCGCATGAATCCGGCACGTCTGGGAGCCACCATGTTTGGACTGATCGGCAAGATCCTCTGCACACCCGGCCAGCGCGACACGCTGACGGCCATCCTCGCCCACGGCACGACCGGCATGCCGGGCTGCATCAGCTACGTCATCGCGCACGACGCCGCCGACGCGGACGCCATCTGGGTGACGGAAGTGTGGGACAGCCGGCACAGCCACCAGGCGTCGCTGGCGCTGCCGTCGGTACAGGCCGCCATCGCGAAGGCGCGGCCCCTGATCGCCGGTTTCGGCGAGCGTTTCGAGACGCTGCCCGTCGCCGGCCCGGGCCTGCCCGCGCCGGGGCTGCCCGACTGAACGGCACGGCGCACGCTAACGGACGGCTGCCGTTTCCCATCTGCGCTACCATCGTCCCATGTGTGGACGATTTGACCAAAGCCAGACCGCGCGCCATTACGCCAACCTGATCGGCTGGACCGACGCCGTGTTCGACAGCGAGTCGAAGCCGACGACGAACGCGGCGCCCGGCACCTACCGCCCCGTCATGCACGTGCAGGACGGCGAGCATCGCGTGGACGATGTGTTCTGGAGCTACCGCGCAAAATGGGCGGAAGGCAAAGTGCCCATCGTCATCAATGCCCGGCTGGAAAAGCTCGCCAACCGCTACTGGTCGCGGCTCGTCAAGAACGGACGTGGCATCGTGCCGGCCGAGGGCTGGTACGAGTGGACGGGAGAAAAAGGCCACAAGCAACCGTGGCACATCCACCGCAAGGACCACGCCCCGCTGTTCATGCTGGCCGTCGCCAACTTCGGCCCGTTCGAGGAAAACCGCGCGGAAGCGGGCTTCGTCATCGTCACGGACGACGCGTCCGGCGGCATGCTGGACATCCACGACCGCCGTCCCGTCGTGCTCGAGGCGGAAGACGCGAAACTGTGGCTCGATCCGGGCCTGTCGCCCCAGCAGGCCATCGAACTGGCGCGCCATGCGGCCGTGCCTGCCGATGCCTTCGAATGGTACAAGGTCAGCACGGCCGTGAACCGGGCCGGCGCGGACGGTCCGGAAATCGCCCGCCCCCTGGACGACTGACATATCCCCAAATGAACATTTCCTCCGGTCAGTCAAAACGATGGCTGAGAACCGCTGTCGCAAACACCGTTATGAGCTAGGTCGTATTGAACGTCGCAACCAAGCGCGGCGATCGATGGTCATACGAGACCGCAAGACATGACGAAAGGGTTGCGCAATGGGTGACTACCTGAGGATCCAAGAAATGTTGAAGGAAGGCGAAGCCTATGCCGGCCTGATACTCGGCAAGAACGGCGAGTCCGACTACCATCTGGTGCTGTTGCCGGACGAAGCGTCCGACGTCAGCTGGCCTGCCGCGCGCGAATGGGCTGCCGCGCAGCAGGGCGAGCTGCCGACGCGGCGCGAACTGGCGCTGCTGTTCGCGAACCTGCGCGAAGGCTTCGACCGCGTCTGGTACTGGTCGAACGAGCACCACGACACACGGCCGCAACTGGTCTGGGGGCAGAATTTTGCCAGCGGCATCCAGACCGTGTATGGCCGTCCGTTCCGCGGGCATGCCCGCGCGATCCGGCGCATCGAGGCCGGATGACGGTAACGGCAGGCGGCGCACCGCCTGCCGCGTCGTCACCGTTATTTCGCTGCCTTCGCCTCGGTCACGACATTGGCGCGGCCGATCGGCTGGTCCATGTTGGCCAGGAACCACGCCGTCGTCGCCATGACGGCAGCGTGGCGGCGCAGGTTTTCCGGGTTCACCTTATCGAAGGTATCGGCGGGGGTATGGTGATAATTGAAATAATCGGAGGAATCGATCCAGGGTTCGAAGCTCGGCACACCCGAGTCTTCCAGGTCGTGCAGGTCGCCGGCGCCGACGACGTCCTCGCGGCGGAACGCGCCCGCCCCCATCGGATACAGCGCTGCCTGCAGCGGCGCCAGCAGCTTGGCGCCCGCCTGGCTGATGCCCGCGCGGATGCCGAACGGGCGACCGGAACCGTTGTCGTCCTCGTAGGCGGCAAAATGTTTTTCCGCGAGCTTCTTGTTGACGGCGTCGTACGTGTGCCCGCCGCGGCCGCCGTTCTCCTCGTTCATCCAGGCGACGACGCGGATCGTGCGGCGCGGATGAAAGTCCAGCTTGCGCAGCGTGTTGATCACTTCCATCGCGGCGACGACACCCGTGCCGTCGTCGTTGGCACCGGTCGCCAGGTCCCAGGAATCCAGGTGGCCGGACACGATCACGATCTCGTCGGCCTTGTCGGTGCCCGGCCAGTCGGCGATCACGTTATAGCTGTCGGCGTCCGGCAGGATCTGCGGCGTCAGGGTCAGGTGCATGGTGACGGGGCCGCGTTTCGACAGGCGCGCGATCAGCAGCGAGTCCTCGATCGTGACGGCCGCCGCCGGGATGCGCGCATCGTCTTTCAGCAGCGTCGCGCCCGTGTGCGGGATGCGGTACGCGGCACCGCCGACGGCGCGCACGAGGGCCGCCGCCGCGCCCATCTCGGCCGCCATGCGCGGGCCGGCCCCGCGGAACGCAACGGCCTGGCCATAGGCCGTGCCGGCGAGGCCGCGGTCCGCCATGTTCTGGTCGAACGGCACGTCGAACAGGACGATACGGCCCTTCACCTCGGCCGCGCGCGCCTTCAGTTCCTCGAAGGTGCGCACGACGATCACCGGCGCCGTGATGCCGGCGGCCGGCGTCGCGCCCGATCCGCCCAGCGCCGTCAGCACGATCTTTTGCGTGACGCCGGCCGGACGGCCCTGGTAATCGACGAGCGCCGCCTTCTCTTCGCCGCGCACCCAGTGCGGCACCTTGATCGGCTGCAGCGTCACCTTGGCGCCCAGCTTGCGCAATTCGTCGGCGACCTGGGTCACGGCCGCGGCCGCACCGGGCGAGCCCGACAGGCGCGGGCCGACGAGGTCCGTCAGGTCTTCCAGCCGCTGGTAGGCGTAATCGCTTTGCAACGCCGTATCGCGCACCTTGGCGAGCGCGGCCGGATCATTGCCGGGAGTGGCGGCGTTCGCGGTACTGCCCAGCAGGCAGGCGACGAACAGGCTCAAGGTGCGAAGACGGAGGCGATTCATTCTGGCAATCCTTTAGTCGGTGGAAAAACCAAAACGATAACGCATCCGATTGTTTTTGGGGAAATATATTGATGTACGCAATCACGCCCGGCCGGGCACCAGGCGCACGAGCGTGATCTCGGAAGGCGCGCCGAAGCGCTTCGGCGGTCCCCAGTACCCGGTGCCGCGGCTCGTATATACCCACAGCGAACGCACGCGGTTCAGGCCGGCGACGAAGGGTTGCTGCAGCGGGACGAACAGATTCCACGGGAAGAACTGGCCGCCGTGGGTATGGCCGGACAATTGCAGGTCGAAGCCGGCATCGGCGGCGGCCGGCGCCGTGCGGGGCTGGTGGGCCAGCAGGATGCGCACGGCGACGTCGTCCGGCGCGCCGGCGGCGGCGAGGTGCGGGTCGCTCTTGTGGGCGGGATTGAAATGCTGCGCCGTGTAATCCGTGACGCCGGCAATCATCAGCTTCGCGCCGCCCCGGCGCCGGATCACGTGTTCGTTGAGCAGCACACGCAGGCCCAGGCGGCGCACTTCCGCGATCCATTGCTCGGCGCCGGAATAGTATTCGTGGTTGCCGGTGACAAAGAACGTACCGTCCGGCGCGGACAGGCGCGCCAACGGTTCCGTGTGCAGGGCGAGACGCTGCACGCTGCCGTCGACAAGGTCGCCCGTGATGGCGATGGCGTCCGGCTTGAGCGCGTTGACCTTCGTGACGATGGCGTTCAGGTAGGGCCGGCGGATGGTCGGGCCCACGTGGATGTCGGAAATCTGCGCGATCGAATAGCCGTGCAGGTCTTCCGGCAGGCCGTCGATCGGCACCTCGACCTTCACCACGCGCGCCACGCGCCGGGCATTGATGAAGCCGATGCACGTGACAGCCAGCGCCAGCAGCGGCACGGCGACGGCGCTGTCGTGCGTGAAGCCGGGGCCGCCCGCGCCGGCCAGCGCAAGGACCAGCAGCACGAGATCGCGCAGCAGGGTCAGCACGAACAGCGAGGAAAACAGGCCCATCGCGAGCAGCCCGGCCCACGTGAGCGGTTCGGACCAGCGCGTGCGGCGCAGGCTCGGCGCGACGAGGCCGATCCGTACGAGCGCGGCCGAGATGGCCAGCAGGATGGTGCCGGCGAGCATACCGACCACGCCGGCGCCCATGTCGGGCAACAACCGCACACCGATATACGCATGCAACAGCAGCAGGATGGCAAGAATGGAAACAAAAGAACGTCGGCGCGCCATGATCGGTCAGGACAGTCGATAACCCTTCCAAGATGGGGCGGACTGCGCCGACTGCAAGCACAAAACTGGTACTTTATGAATTCAAAACATTTTGTTGCTCAGTTGCTATATGATCATTATAATTTGCAAATATTTTTCTCTGAAAACGATTTCGAAAGATCTATATGTCGATTCGCAGTAAATTGCTTGCCGCCCTGATCGGCGCTTCCTTTGCCTCGTCCGCCCTGGCCAGCGTCACGTACAGCACCGGCCTCGATGCCAATCACGATGGCAAGGACGACCAGTTCACCGTCAACGGTGCGACCGCCTACCTCGTGACCTCGACCGCCGCCGGATGGCCCGTGCTGCCGAATTCGGCGATCACGTCCGGCAAGTACATCTCCTGGGATCCGGTGCAGTCCGGCCGTAACGCGAACACCCTGAAGGACCAGACTTACAAGTACGCATTCCAGTTCAACTGGTCCGGCGCCGCGCTGACGACCGGTCTGGATTTCCGTTGGGTGTCGGACGACTACCTGACCGATATCCTGTTGAATGGTGTGTCGCTGGGCGTTAACAATCTTGGCGCCAGCGAAGTATGGAAAATTTCGAACTCGGCCAGCGTGACCGGCCAGGTCGTCGGCGGTCTGAACACGCTCCAGTTCGTGGTCAATAACACGGGCGGCGGCGCCACCGGACTGGCTGCGGACTTCACGGTCAACGGCGATGCCACCCTGGTGCACGTACCGGAACCGGGTTCGTTCATGTTGGTCGGCCTGGGGCTGGCGCTCATCCCGGCACTGCGCAAGCGTTCCACCGCGAAGTAATCGCGCGCACGCGGCTGTCCGATCGCCCGGGACAGCCGCGAAAAACGTTCCTTCGACATATGTTACTGACGCAGAAGCAGATGTAATAATCTGTATTAACGCGTGGCAGCATACACGGATGTATCTATGATGATTGCATGCCTGGCGTAGTTGTGATCATCCCGATCCCCGTTGAGGCGCAAGGAACTAACCATGTTGAAGAAAAAATGCATTGGTGCCATGCTCCTGGCCGCAGCTGCCGTGTCCACCTCGGCAATGGCTGACGATCGGGGTGTGAACACGGTCGTGGGCGCACTGGCCGGTGCCGCCATCGGCGGCAGCGTGGGTGGCCGTGACGGCGCGCTCGTCGGGGGTGCCATCGGCGCCGCGGTGGGCAATTCGGTCCGCACGAACGACGACTATTACTACCGCAACCGCGGCTACGCCTACTCGGGCGGCTATTCGGGCGGCTATTACCAGTCGGCCCCGACCTACGTCGAGTCCCGTCCGGTGTACGTGCAACCGCGTCCGGTGTACGTCGAATCGCCCCGCTATTACTACGACTCCCGTCCGGACGTCGTCGTCGTCGAACGTGGCCGCGGCTACGACCACGACCGCGGCTGGCATCGCGGCTGGGACCGCGACCGTGGCGACTGGGACCGCGGCCATGACCGTGGCTGGCACCGCTGATCGTCGAATGCCTGCGAAAACCGCGCCTCGTGCGCGGTTTTTTATTGCGCGTTCGCGTGCAGTCCTGCCGGCACCGAACCGACGGCGCGCGCGTCGGCTTTGAGCGCAAGCCACGTCCAGATGCCTCCCGCCAGGTCGACGAGGCCGAACAGCACGATCAGCGGGCTGACGAAGCCGAGCAACGCAAAGGCGACGGACGCGGCGCACACGAGCGCACGCGTGTAGACCGACGCTTCCAGGAATGCCGGGGACCCGGCGCAGACCCAAGCATAGATGCCGATATTGAACGCCAGCACGCCGACAAGGCGGATCCACACCTCGTGGGTGGGCGCGATCCCGAAGACCGACAGCAGCACATTCGGCGCCACGACCAGCACGGTACTGACGGCGAAGACATAGATGGCGAACACCCGGGCACTGAATGTGGCTTTGGACATGGCTTCCTCGACAAGTTGTAAGCACGGCAATCTTTCGACTGTAACACGTTTTCTCCCTCCCCCCGCTAGCGTCGCCCGAGGCGGCACGATGCCGACCGCTCGGGAGGAGACATGGTCGAAGCAGGCGACATCATCACGTTGACGGCGGGTGCCTGGCGCCTGCAGGCGCCGCTGGGCGGCTCCAGCTACGGCCAGGTGTGGCGGGCGCAATCCGTGCTGGACGGCACACCGGCCGCCGTGAAACTCGTCAACCGCGCGCAGATGGACCTTGCGCTGCCGCCGCAACGGGCCCTCTGGCGCGCCAGCTTCGACGCCGAGATCGCCTTCCTGCGCGGCCTGCAGCCGTGGGACCAGCGCCACATCGTGCGCCTGCTCGACAGCGGCGAACACGACGGCCAGCCCGCACTGGCGCTGGAGCTCCTGGACGGCGACCTGGCCGCGCACCTGGCAACGCTGCGCACGCGCGGCGACCGTCCGGGAATCGGGCAGGCACTCGCGTGGACGGCGCAAGTCAATGCCGCACTGGCGAAAGTCCATCAATACGGCTGGCGCTACCTGGACCTGAAACCGGCCAACCTGCTCGTCGATGCGCCCGGCAACACGCTCAAGCTCGCGGACTTCGGCACCAATCGCGCCCTGCAGGACAGCGCCGCGCATTCGTACGCCGGCACGGCGGCGTGGCAGGCACCGGAACAATTTTTCCCGGATGAAGCCGGTCGCTACCGGACCGACACGCGCACCGATTATTTCGCCCTGGGCGCCCTGCTCTACTGGCTCGTCACCGGCATCCCGCTGCGCTATTGCGCCGCCTGCGCGGACGCGTACCGGACCCACGGGACGGCCGGCGCCGCCGCGCTGCACGCACCCGCGATCCTCGCGCCGGACGAAGTCGCATTGTTCGCCGGCCACGCCTGCGCCGACGATGCGCCGGTGGCCCTGCTGCGGGCACTGCTGGCGCCCCGCCCGGAAGCGCGTCCCCGTCATGCGCTCGAGATCAGCCGCCTGATCGCCCGCGCCGCCGCCGGCGCGGCCGCCGCGTATCCGCTACGGAGCGCCGCATGAGTTTCGCCCGAACGAGCCGCGCCCGCCTGTGGTCCGGCGCAACGCTCGCCGCCCTGTGCGCCCTGCAGATGCTGGCCCTGCTGCGCACCCCTGCCGCGTGGCTGCCCGACCAGGTGGCCGTCGCGCTGGCGCCGGGTGCGACGCTGGCCGTCGACCACGCCGCCCTCGGCGCCCCCGCGGCGGACGCCGGCCGCCTGCGGCTGGAACACCGCGAGGATGGCACCTGGTGGGCGGCGGACGACGGCACGGGCGCCCCGCTGCGCGTCCAGGACGGCACCCGCCAGCGCCGCAGCGGCAGCGTCGCGCTGGCACGCGGCCAGCAGTTCCAGCTGGGCGTCCTGCGCATGCGCGTCGACGCGGCCGCCACCGACGCCGTCGACCTGGCGGCCGGCGCGACCCGCTGGCACTACGACGGCGCCCTGTTGCGCCGCGACGGCAAGCCGCAGCCGGCCTGCCCGGACGCCCGCCTGGGCACGCGCCTCGCCGACATGTGGAACCGGATCGCCCCGCGCGCGCTGGCGTTCGGACGTCCGCTCGTTTTCGGCGGCAACCTCGATTGCGGCAACCGCATCGCCGTCGCGGGACTGCCCCTGCATGCCGCCGCCATCGTGCGCGGCGAGGACGGTGTCATGCTGGCCGCCGCGCCGGCCGTCCCGCTGCTGCTGGAAGACGGCAATGGTGCGGCGCTGCTGGCCGGCCGACCGCTGCGGCTGGATGCGGGGCAGACGCTCGTCGTCGGCCGCACGCGCCTGCTGCTCGCGCCGGACGGCGACGTGCTGCGGATCCAGCCCGGCGGCCACGTCGCCCTTTATGCAGATACGCAGAAGCACCTGCCATCCGGCGTCGCATGGACGTGGACGCGGCGCGCGCCTTGGCACCTGCCCGCGCAGGCGGTCACGCCGCTGCTGGCCATCCTCGGCCTTGCCTGCGCCGCCGGGCTGCTCATGAAAAGGAAAGGCGTCGCCGCCGCCGTGCTGCTGGCCGGCGGCGGCGCCGTCCTGTTCTGGCTGCAGCGCAGCGGCACGCCGGCCGGCGCGGGCATCGGGCTGCTCGTGGCCTGGGCCGCGCTGGCGTTCGCGCTGCTGGCGCCGCGCAAGCTGGAAGGGGTCCTCGCCGCCGCGCTGCCGCTGCTGGCGCTGGGCCTGCTGGCCCAGCTCGACCTGGGCCTCGGCGCGCCGGACACCGCCTGGCTCCGGCATTTCAACAAGACGGCCGCCCTGCTCGCGCTGGGTACGGGCGCCGCGACCTTGGCGGGCTTCGTGCGCCCGGCGCGGCCGCTGCCGCAGGCCCGCATCGAACTGGCGCTGTTGCTGCTGACCGGTGTCGCGCTGCTCGCGTTGCTGCTGCAGGTGGCATACGGCGACGAGACGGGCGTGTTCGACCTGCAGCCCGTGGAATTCGCCAAGCTGGCGCTGGCCGCGCTGTCCGCCCACTGCCTGGCGCTCGCCTGCGCGGACGGCCCGGCACCGGGCGGCGCGTGGCGGCGCGGCCTGCGTCTCGCGGCGCCCGCACTGCTGTTCATGCTGCTGCTCGGCGTGGCACTCGTGCAGGTCGACGACTATTCTCCGCTCGTGTTGCTGGCGCTGTGGGCGGGCACGATGATGCTGGCACAGGCGCTCGCCACGCGCAGGACCGGCACCGCGCTCGCGTTGGCCGGCGTCGCGGTGGCGGCTGTCGCGACGGTGGCCCTGCTGCGCGGCGCGGGCGCGGACGGCATCGCGCGCTGGGATTTCTATGCGGACCGCTTCCTCGTGTGGCTGGATCCGGGCACACATCCGCATACAGGGCAGCAGTTGCTGCTGGGTGCCCGCGCCATCGCGCAGGGCGGCTGGCGCGGCGCCGACGGCGTGTTCGGCCTCGCGGCGCTGGGCCTCGATCCGGGCTTCGCGTTGCGCATCCCCGCCGTGCAGGACGATTTCGCCGCATCGTTCTACCTGGCGCGTCACGGACTCGTGGCCGCCGTGGGCCTGTGGCTGCTGCAGGCGTTGTTCCTCGCCGCGCTGCTGCGCCTCGCGGTGCGCTGCTGGCTGGCCGGCGCCGAAGCGCGCGACTTCCGCGTCGCGTGGCTCGCGCGCCTGCGCTGCTTCTTCCTGGCCGGCGGCGCTGCGTTCGCGTTCGGCCACTTCCTGCTCTCGTGGGGCACGAACCTCGCGATCTTCCCGGTGATGGGCCAGCCGATGAGCTTCCTGTCGGCAGGCGGCTCGCACCTGCTGTTTTTCATCTGCCCCCTGCTAGGTGCCGCTGCCGCCAGCAGCCAATCTTTAGAGGAGAACGAATCATGCCGGTCTACGTCCAACATGAAGCCCTAGGCAAGATCAACGACGTCTTCGACGCCCACGCCATCTGGCAGGCGCCCGGACTGGCGCTGTTCGCGCGCCGTCCGCTGCTGCGCGACCTGCTGGAACGCTCGCCGCGCGAGCAACGCGGACGGGCCGCCACCCGCTGCTTTTCCCACATCACGTTGATGCTGCCGCAGGAAGAGGTCGACGACGATCGCCATCTCACGCGCGGCGCCCGCGTGCGCGACCTCGCGGAGTCGCTCTCCGCGCTGCACCGCAAGGATTTCGGCGACCTGCTGCAGGGCGACGACGTCCGATACCACGTCGTCGGCGCCGACCGCCTCGAACCGGGCGAGGTCGAAGTGAAGTTCGGCCACGCGGTCTACCTGCCCGCGCCAGGGGAAGCCGTACAATACACGGTCAGCGTGTCGCGCGACAGCGCTGTCTGGAAAACCGTCTGCCCGATCTACCCGAACCAGCGCCTCACCCTCATCGGCCACGACGCCCATGAAGCGACGTACGCCGCGCCGGGCTGGCCGTTCGGCGCGGAAGGCGCCGTCCTTCTCATCAACGACGGGCCGGAGTCGCCGCTGGAAGTGCAGGTGCGCCCGAAGGACGCCTTCGATTGCAGCTACGACGCGGCCGCGGGCTACTGGACGATCAGGTCGCGCCGCGGCGCCGTCGACGCCACCGGCGCAGCGCTGCGCCTGCTGCTGCGCGTGACGCCGGCCGCCGCCCGTCCCGAACCGGTCAAAGCCGCGGCCAAACCCGCCTCCGCGCGCCCCGCCGTCTGGAAACCGCGCGCGGCGCCCGACCCCGAACTGACGGCCGTCCCGCTGGCACGCACCCCGGCACCGCAGACCGTCGACGCGACGTATGCCCCCGTCGCGCGCCAGCGCGTGACCCTGGCCGCCCTCGCGCTGCCGCGATTGTCGCGCTACCGCGAGACGGGCGCGCAGGCACTGGAGATCAACCTGAACCGCGCATTCGTCCCGGTCGCGCAACCGTCCGGCACCGTCATCGGCTTCGCCGTCGACGACCAGGACCAGCTGCAGGCGATCACGCCGGCCGGCCGCGAACGGATCGCCGTGCCGGCCTCGTTCAGCCCCGTCGACGGCGCGCGCGTGGAACTGGCCGCCTGCGCGCCCGCGCTGGCCGACCGCTACTGCGCGCTGCTCGTGCTGCCGCAACCGCCGGCCCTGCCGGTGGCGCCCGGCGCGCGCTTCACGTTCGGACGCGGGGCCCCGATGCTCGCCGCGCTGCGCGTACTGGATTCCCCGGCCTTCCTGAAGAATGCGGCGGGCACGCCGCCGTCGAGCGCCGACCGCCTCGGCCTGTCGCGCGACGCGTTCAGCTTCGAAGCGGGACCGGACGGCTGGCTGATCGCGCGCCTGTCGCCCACGCAGGCCTTGTACCACCTGGACGAGAAGCTGGCGTTCGTCGCCGCCATCGATGCGGCCACGCCGGAACAGCCGTACCGCCTGCCGGCCGGGCACCACCTCGTCGCGGGCCATTACGTGCTGCGCTTCGATGCGTGAGGTGATCGCCATGCCTCCCTGGCTCGTGTGGGCCGGCGCGCTGGCGACGACGCTCGTGCTGGCCGCATGGTGCACGCCGCGCGCCTGGTGGCGCCGGCCGAACCTGCGCGCGCTCGCGGTCGTGGCCGGCGGGACGCTCGGCTTCGGCCTGCTGTTCGCGTCCCTGCTGCCGGTCACGCCTGCGCCCGTGCCGGTGGCGCCGGCCGTGGCCGGCCCCGCGGCCGGCGCCCGCTACCGCGTCGTCGACGACCTGAACCTGCGCGCGGACCACGGCGTGCGCGCCACCCGCGTGCGCGTGCTCCCGGCCGGGACGATCGTCAGCACGACGGGGGCGACGGACGGCGACTGGTGGCGCGTGCGCGTCGAGGGCAGCGACGTGGAAGGCTGGGCGAGCAGCCTGTGGCTACGCCGCACCGACGAGCGGCACTGACAGGCGCATGGGGTTGTAACGTACCTTGTCGACCTGCATGGGCGCCGTGCGCTCGAAGCCGAGCGATTCGTAGAACGGCACGGCGAAATTCGACGCGTTCACCGTGAAGAATCCCGGATGCCCGGGCATGAGCGCCGCCGCGCGTGCCACGTCCCACAGCGCCCGCGCGATGCCGCGCCGCTGGAACGCGGCATCGACGAACAGGTGGAACACGTGCGTGCCGCCGCGCACGCCGATGAAGCCGGCCAGCGCGCCGTCGACGATGGCCGCGTGGTAGACGAAGCCGGCGTCCAGGTTGCGACGCAGGCCCGCCGCGTCGTGCTGGGCGAGGAAGTCGGTGGCGTCTTCCGGCGCGGATTCGTGCAGGAAGAAGGCTTCGGCAGAGCGGCGCAGCAAGGCGGCGGCGGCCGGGATGTCGGCAGGTTCCAGTAAGCGTATTTGCATGGTCGACAAGATAGCACGGCCGGCAGCTTGTCGAAACGTCACGTTGGGAAAAACCCGCAACGGCGCGATCACCCCGGCCGCCGCGTTGACCCGGCCGGGCCGGGCCCGTAGACTGGCCCGATGACGACATCCAGCTTCACCCCGGCGCAGGCGGGTAATCAGGTACGGCGCAAAGTCCCGCTGACGCAACCGCTGCGCCATGCGCGCTACCGGCACCTGTGGTGCGCCAACCTGGTCTCGAACCTCGGCACGTGGATCCAGACGTTCGCGTCGGCCTGGCTGATCGCGTCCAGCTCGCACTCGGCCTCCACGACGACGCTCGTGCAGACCTGCACGTACATCCCGATCTTCCTGTTCGCGCTGTTCGCGGGTGTCGTGGCCGACGCCGTGCACCGCCCGAAGTTCCTGTTCCTCTGCAACCTGTTCATGGCCGGCTGCGCGTGCACGCTGGCTGCGCTGGTGGCGTCCGGGCACGCGCCGCACGTCGTCGTGCTGATGGTGCTGTTCTGCCTCGGCTGCGGCTCCGCATTCATGTGGCCCGCCTGGCAGGCGGCGATGTCGGGACTCGTCGAACCGGACGAAGTGGAGGCCGCGGCGACGCTCAACAACCTGTCGTACAACACGGCCGCGATCATCGGGCCGGCGTTGGGCGGCGTCCTGTTCAAGTGGATCGGTCCCGGCCCGCTGTTCCTCCTCAACGCGATCTCGTTCGTGGGCCTGCTTGCCATCTACCGCGCCTGGTGGCGCGACGACCGCACGCACGTGAAGCCCTGCGCGGGCTATGGCGCGCGCCTGCGCGAAGGCATCCGGACGGCGTTCGGCTGCCCGCGCTACCGCCGCATCCTGCGCAACGTGGCCACCGTGTTCTTCGCCACCATCGCCTTCGCGGGCCTGCTGCCCGTGTTCGTGCGCGACGTATTGCGCATGGACGCCAGCGTGTTCGGCACCCTGATGGGCAGCCTGGGCGCCGGCGCCGTACTGGCCGCGTTCTGCCTGCCCGCGATCCGCGCCCGCGTCGACAAGACCAATATCCTGGCCGGCGCACTGGCCGTGTACGGTGCCATGCTGGCCATCATGCCATTCCTGCATACGCTCGCGCTGCTCATCCCGCTGATCGTGTTCGGCGGTATGGCCTGGTCGGCCGTCGTGTCCACGCTGAACGCGGCCGCGCAACTGTCGTTCCCGGCCGACGTGCGGGCGCGCACCCTGGCGATCTATCTCGTCGTGATGGCGGGGGGCTACACGGCCGGCAGCCTGTTCTGGGGCCGCGTGGCGGACGCCTGGGGCGTGCGGTTCGCGATGGCGGCGGCCGGCGCGTGCGTCCTCGTCAACGCGGCCGTGTTGCTGACGGGTAGACGGCAAAAGCCCATCTGATCGAAGCTTGGTCTTTTGGCATTTCCGGTTAGAGTATGGGGATGCCGATTTCGCCCGCCTCCGTTTCCTCCCTCGACGACGTCATCGCCGGGATGCGCTTCGGCGCCCTGGACGTCGCCGCCTGCTCGCGCCTGGGCGCCGGCCCGCGCCTGCGCGCGGAAAACCAGGACAACCTGCTGTTGATCGACATGGACGGCCACGCCGCGTGGCTGCAGGACCAGTCCGTACAGCACCGGCGGCTCCCCGGCTGGCGTCCCGGCCATGCGCGCCTCGCCGTGCTGGACGGCATGGGCGGTCATGGCCACGGCCGCGAAGCGGCAGAAGCCGTCGTCGGCGGCCTGCTCGCGCTGCCGCCCTGCACGACGGGCGCCGAGCTGGCGCGCCGCCTGGACGCGCTCCATGCCGACCTGCAGCGCCATTTCGCCGACGCGCCCGGCCCGCGCCCCGGCACGACGCTCACCCTGCTGGAACTGCGCGCGGACGACGCCCCGCTGCTGTACCACGTGGGCGATTCACGCCTGTACGAGATCACGCCCGCACGCGCGACGCCGCTGACGGTCGACCATGTCCCCGCGACCGCGTACGCGATGGCCGGGCTGCTGGGCGAAGCGGACTGGTGGCGGCAGGTGCACGGCGAGCACCGCCCGCAGATCGCCCAGGCCTTCCTGCTCGGGAATGCGTTCGCCGACCCGACCCGGCTGAACGACCCGCTGTTCGAACTGTCCCCGTTGAACCTGCCGGCCTGGCTGTCCGGCCTGGCCGACCGCCGTCCGCTCGCACTGCGCGCGGGGAGCACCTACCTGCTCGCGACGGACGGCCTGTGGTCGTGCTCCGACCCGGCCGGCTGGGTCGGGCAATGGCCGCAGCTGCTGGCCGGCACGCTGGAGGCCGCCACGCTGCTGCGCGCCCTGCTGGCCGCGTACGAAGCCCATCCGGCCGCGTTCTTTTATCCGGACAACGTCAGCGCCATCCTCATCCACGTCCCCGGCACCGGGCGGGACGAGACAGCGTTACCTGGTGTTTGACTGTGGTAAATAATGCATCTTGGAAAAAAGTCTTGCTCAACTATGAAATCCGCGCGCCGCGCTACGCTACAATCGCGTAAGCTGAGACCCCATGCTCCGAACCAATAACCGCCCATGAAGCGCTGCAGCAGTCCCGATCACCCGCATTGCACCGTCTGGGTCGCCCCGGGCGAGGCGCAGTGCGCGCACGGCCATCGCCAGCCGGCGGCGCCCGTGCCGGGAACTGTCGACGTGCTCGGCTCCAGCTTCGAGATGCTGAAACGCGTGCGCGCGGAGACGCCGGCCAGGATGCCGGCAGCCATCCATGCCCAGCCGCCCCGCCCGCACCTGCACGTGAGCGGCTTCGACCCGCGCGCGGCCGGCGGCCGCCAGGCCATCAAGCTGGAATTGCGGGGGATGCCGGACGACGCGCCCCCGCAACTGACCCTGCTGCTCGAATCGAAGCTGCTGCCGATGGGCGCCGGCCGGCTGCAGTTCGTGCGCACCTTGCGCGGCGACTGGCGGCCCGTGTTCGTGGAATTCTCGTCGCGCGGACGGGAACACGGCCAGTACCGAGTCGACCTGGAGATCCATGCGCGCCACCCGGCACGCACCTGGGTGGCGACGCTCGTGCTGCTCGTGCCCCGTCCGGACGCGTCGCTGGGCGAGATCCACCAGACCTATCTGTCGACGCACAAGAACGTGCGCATCAGCGCCGACGATGCCGCCATCGCCCGCGTGCAGGGCCTGGCCGGCGGCGGCGCGATGGACATCGACATCCAGGCCCGTAACGCCTCCATCGCCCAGCTGCACCTCGACGGGAGTGCCGGCGGGAAAGTGGCCGTCGGCCTGCCCACCATCGCGTGGGACGAGGACCTGATCGAGATCGACCTGCCGGCCGAACGGGCGGCGCATCCGTGCCCGGCGAGCACCGCCTGCCTCGTGTACGCGGAACCGGACGCCGGCGCCCAGCGCCACGTGCGCCTGTTCGCGCTCGACGAATGCGTGCTGGGCCGCCATGAATCCGTCGGCGCCGAGGCCGACCTGCTCCTGGAACACCATGACGAACACGGGCCCGTCCGGGATGGTCTCACGCGCCGGCTGTCCGCGCGCCACGCCGTCATCCGGCCCGCGCGCGGCGGTTTCGAGATCGAGGACGTGTCGCGCTACGGCCTTCTGCTGGACGGCGTCTGGCCCGGCAAGCACGTGCCCGTCCCCCTGCGCCTCGGGATGCGCATCGAATTGACGGCCAGCATACGCGGCGTCGTGACGTTCGTCGTGACGGCGCTGCACGCGCATGCACTGACCCTGCACCGCGTGGACGCCGGCGGCGCCGCGGAGTGTTTCGTGCTGCTGGCGCCCGGCGTCGCGCCCGAGCCGGCGGCCGCGGGTACGGGCGCCCTGCCGCGCGCGGCCGGCATGCCGGTGCTGTTCCACCGCGACGGCGGCTTCTGGCACCTCGACCCGGCCAGCGGCCAGGAAACCCCGATCGGCCCAGCTACCTTGCTGGACCGCCTCGCCCGCTTCACGGGCCGCGTACGGTTCGCGGCGAGCCCGCGTCCGGAAGACCAGACCGAACGCACGGGCGAACGCCGGCGCGCGCACGCCCGCCTGCTCGACGCCTGACGCTTTCGTCCAGGATCAACCCGGCCGCAGGACCAGGAAGATGAGCGCCGCGCCGGTCAGCAGGACGGCTTCCAGCGACAGCACGATGAACGGGATCTGGATATCCTTGGGAATACGCATGATCACCTCCTCGTTTGCAGAGTGCGATTCATTATGCGCCGGTGCCGAATTTTCCGCTGCGTATCGTGCTGCCTACATCAGGTCGCGTACGATACGAAAGCCCACGATGTCGTTCGACAACGCGGCCGAAAAGCCGTTGCGCAGCGCCGAGCGCAGGTAGCGGGGGTTGTACAGCCACGAGCCGCCGCGCAGGACGCGGCGGGCCTGGTCGCCGCCCTCTTCCCACGCGCTGCCGTCGAGCGGCGCGCCGTCGTAGTTGTCGTGCACGACGTCCTGCACCCATTCCCACACGTTGCCGTGCATGTCGAACAGGCCCCAGGGATTCGCGGGAAACGTGCCGACCGGCGTCGTGCCGCGCCGGTACTCGCCGCGCGGGCCGCCGTTGTAGGTGAAATTGCCGTCGTAATTTGCCTGGTCCGTCGTGATGGTGTCGCCGAACGAGAACGCCGTCTTCGTTCCGGCGCGGCACGCGTATTCCCATTCCGCTTCGCTCGGCAGCCGGTACGACTTGCCCGTCGCTTCGGACAGCCAGCGCACGTAGCGGATCGCGTCGAACCAGTTGACGCCCACGACGGGGTGGCGATCCGTCTGCGCGAAGCCCGGTGTGTCCCACTCCGTTTCCCCGCTCGGGCGCCAACCGGTGCTGGCCACGAACACGCGCCACTCGCCGACGGTGACGGGATAGCGCCCCATCGCGATCGGCTTCTCGATGCCGACCCAGTGCTGCGGCAGCTCGCGCGCCAGCCACGCCGGTTGCGAGCCGGCAGCCATCGCGATCTTCCGTTCGTGCTCGGGAGAGCCCATCTGGAAACGCCCCGTCGGCAGCAGCACGAGTTCCGGGCCCTTGGCGTCGCCGCCGAGGAAGCGGTCGCGCAGCACGCCTTCCGTGTCGGCCACGGGACTCGTCGGCGTCGGTATCAACTGCGTCAGCACGGCCTGGGCGCGCGCCGCTTCCTCGAGCCGGGCGCGCTTCTGCTCCGCGATGTACGCGGCGGCGGCCTTCGCCTGCACCAGCTTGCGCTGCGCTTCCTCGCGCTCCAGCCGCGCCTTCTCCGCTTCCGCCGCGCGCCGCTCCAGCAACTGCTGGCGCAGCGCTTCCTTGCGCGCCGCGCGTGCCGCTTCCGCCGCCGCCTTCGCGGCCCGTTCCTGTTCGCGCCGCTGGCGCTCCAGCTGCGCTTTCGCCGCCGCTTCCGCCTGGGCCTGCGCCAGCTTGCGGGCCGCCAGTTCGCGCGCGGCCTGTTCTGCGCGCTCCCTGTCGATCGCCGCGGTGTCCGCGCGCGGCGCCTCGTCGACGGCCGGCGCGGCCCACAGGCGCGCGAGCAGTTCGGTGACGCTGGCCGGACGCTGGCCCGGATCCTGCGCGAAGCCCGCGCGCAGCACGGTCCACTGCGCATCGTTCAACGCGTCGGGCCGTGCCGGATCGGCGCCGGCCGGGAGCGCCCCCGTGAGCATCTGGTACAGCATGACGGCGACGGCATACACATCCAGCCCCCGGTCCGGCACGCCGCCGGCACCGCTCGCTTCCGGCGCGCGGTAGCCCGTCGTGCCCGAACTGGCCGGGGCTTCCAGCGCGAGGCCGCCGGCACGGGCGCGCGCCGCGATGCCGAAGTCGAGCAGCTTGACGTCGCCCCCACGCGCGAGGAAGACGTTGGCGGGCTTGATGTCGCGGTGGACGAGGTGGTGCCGCTCCCACGCGTAATCCAGTGCGGCGGCCACGGGCGCGAGCACGTCCAGCGCGCGCCCGACATCGAGCCGGCCCGCGCGCGCCAGCAAGGTGTCGAGGTCCTCGCCGTCCAGGCACTCCATGATGATGAAATAGCTGCCCGTCGCCGGGTCCTGCGCCCAGTCGTACACGCGCACGATGTGCTGGTGCGCGAGCTGGCGCGCCCGCGCCGCTTCCTCGATCAGCAGTTTCGCGTGCAGGGAGTTTTCCGTGAGCCGCGGCGGCAGGATCTTCAGCGCGACTTGCGCGCTGTGACCCAGTTCCGCGTGCGTCGCAAGGTCGGTCGCCTGCCACACCTCGCCCATGCCGCCCTGCGCGATCAATCTCTCCAGCCGGTAGCGGCGGTGCGCCGGGCCCACTTCCTGCGTGGCCATCAGGCCGATCTCGGTGCCGGCGCGCGCGGGCGCCTCCGCGGGCGCGTCGGCCGGCGCATCCGCGGGATACGCCGCGTCGAGGATCGCGTTCTTGCGGCTGTCGAATTCCTGCCGGCTCAACAGGCCGTCTTCATGCAGCGCGCGCAGTTCGCGCAGCTTGTCGATCGCCGTCTGCATCATCCCCGCGCCGGCAGCGGCGCGCCGCACGTCCCGCAGAACCGGTCGCCGGCCTGGGCGCCCGCGTGGCGGCAGGCCGCCCCCGCGACCAGCGCACTGCCCAGCTGCGCCTGCGTGGCCAGCGCCGTCTTGTTCACGTCGTTCTGCAGCGCCAGCAGTTCCAGCTGGTGGCGCCGTTCGCGTTCCAGCTCCGCGTCGCGCCGCGCGCGCTCGCGTTCGACCTGTTCGTCGGCGAGGCGCGACGACGTCAGCGCCGCCAGCTGCTCCGCGCTCATGCCGGCCTGCGTGCGGGCCTTCAGCACGTCCGCCAGCAGCGCCGCGTTGGTTTCGCCGGCCAGCACCAGTTTCGTCGTGTCGTCCACGGCGCCCAGCGTCTCCATGCGCCGCAGTTCGTGTGCGCGTTCGGCGGCGACCAGTTCGGCTTGCAGCACGGCGCGCGCTTCCTCGCCGTCCAGCGCGACCCGCTGCAGCGCCGCATCGGCCTCGATGGTGCGGAGCAGCTTTTCGTGCTGGGCCAGCGCGTCCGCCTGCGCGCCGTCGCGGCGCAGCGCTTCCACGCGCTGGCGCACGGCTTCCGCGTCGACGGATTCTTCCCGCTCCGCCGCCCGCAGCCGCGCCCCATGTGCCTGCTCTTCGACCTCACGCACACGCCGTGCCGCGTCGTCCTCGGCCGCGTGCAGGCGCGCCAGTTCCGCGCGCTGACGGGCCGCATCCTCGATGCCGCGCGCCTGCTCGATCTTGTTGCGGATCTGCTGTTGCAGCAGCTGGTGCGTGAAGCGCTGCGCGGCGACCGTGCGCGCCTGCGCCGCATCCTGGCGCGCCAGCGCCACCTCTTCGCGCATGCGCACGGCGGCCAGTTCGCGCAGGTGCGCCCATTCCGTCTCCTGGTCCGCGCGCGCGCCCCGTTTCTGCGCGAGTTCGTGTTCCAGTTCCGCGACGAGGTCTTGCGCGCCCCGCTCGATCGCGTGCTTGCGCGAGCGGGACTCCACGATGCGGCCATACAGCTCGATCTCGCGTGCGCGGATCGCGTGCGCACGCTCGGCGTTCTGCAGGCTCGTTTCCGCACGCTCGATGCTGGCCTCCTGGCGCAGTGCCGCGCGCCGGTGCGCGAGACGCGCCTCGCTTTCCTCGCGCGCGATGCGGCGCCATTCGTCGTCCGTATAGAGTTCGTCGAGCTGGCGCGCGTGCTCGACCTTGACCCGCTGCTCGTCCACGGCGAGCCACAGGCTGCCGACGCGGGAACGGTTGGCGTCGAAGCGGTCGTGGCGCAGGGACAGCGTCTCCACCCGCACGATGGCGAGGCCGTAATCGGCGAGCAGGGTGGCAAGACCACCCTGCAGGTGCTGGTCCAGTTCGGGGCGCAGCTCGCGCCGGCCCGCCATCTCGCGCAGCGAGCGGGCCGCGACGAATTCGCCCGCCAGCTGGCGCACCGGCTGCTGCAGCAGGTCGCGCAGGTGGTCGGCCTTGACGGTGCCGGGCATCGTCATGAAATGGCGCGCGAACGCGGGCACGCTCTCGATCCGCACGGATAGGCTGAGACGGGCCGACACGGCCAGGTGCTCGGCGCTGACCAGGTCGTCCAGCTCGAATTCGATGGGCAGCGCGCTGCTTCTCGTGACGAGGATTTCCGCATGCTGGTCGCGCAGCAGGTGGTTCAGGCGCGTGAAAAAACCTTCGATCTCGTACTCGCCCTGCGGCACCTCGGTCGCCTGGTCGCCCTGCAGGATGTAGGCCCGCGCGGTGGCAGGCACGCGCAGGGTCTTGACGAACACGCCGGACAGCGCGCGCACGCCGAAGAACACCGCCAGTTCGTCCGGGCCCGGCACCCAGCGGTTCTCGACCAGCACGGGCACATTGCGCGGCGTGCCGAGCATCAGGCCGCAGGCGGCGCAATAGCCGTCGGTCCCGCTATTCCCGTGAGAACAGCGGGGGCACTTCGCCCCACCCAATCCGAACATCCGCAACATCATCGACTCCTTCCCGGCCACGCCGCAAGCCTACCTCAAATGATCCCGATCCGCTCCACGCACGCCACGCTCGCGCCGCGCGCACGGACGTCGTCCGCGAACCCGGCGGGCAAGCCGTCGCGCCATGCATGCGGCAGCACGATGCGGTCGCCCGGCCCGGCTTCGCGCAGCAGCAGCGCGCATTTGGGCGCAAGGCCGTCGACGCCGTCCACGCGGCCCGCATGCCACGCATCCGAACAACCCGTCGCCAGCAGGCGGGCGCGCGGGATGAATTCGCGGCCCCGCGCGATACGGTCGGCCAGCACGAGGGCCAGTTCGTACGAGCGGCCCGCGAAGGCGGTGTCGGAAAAGCGGACCGTCGTGCGCCAGCGCCCGAGGCCGCGGCCGTCGAAGTGACGGGCACCGGCCAGCGCCTGGCGCACGGCCAGCTGTCGCGCCGCATCCGCACCCGGCACGGCGATCGTCTGTTCCTCGTCCGCTCGTTCGCCCTCCAGCGGATGGACGCTCACCTCGACCCAGCCGAGGCCGTCGCCGTCGCCGCCGCTGTGCAGCGGGAACCATGCGCGGGCGCTCGACACGCGCGCGCCGGGGTCCGGATGGCCGTCCAGCTGGCCCAGGTGCGCCAGGCCGTCCGGGCCGCCCAGCAGCGCGTCCGGCGACGCATCCGCCACGTCGTGACCGTCCACGCGGCCCAGTTGCCACGCATCGGACCAGCCGTTGGCGACGATGTCGCCCCGCCCGTGCCAGACGCCGCGCACGAGACGGTCGGCCAGCACGAAGGCCAGTTCGCAGTCCCGTCCCGCGGGCGTGCGGTCGACGCTGAGCACGACCTGGTCGCGGCTGTCGATCTTCGCTTCCGTGTGGCGCGCGAGGCGCACCACCTGCTGCAGGCGTTCCGCCAGTTGCGCGTCGCCCGGCACCGTGCACTTGACGTCCGCGCGGCCCGCGCGCTCGCGCCGCGTGGCCGTCACGGTGAGCAGCGTGCCGTCCGGCTGGCGCGTGCGGCAGATCGCTTGCGCGGGACTGTTCATGCTGCCTCCGCGACGTGCTTCGCCGCGCGCCGGCCGGCGCAATCGGCTTCGAGGTTGGCGACGATGCGCTCGGCCTCGTCGTACAGCGCGGCCAGGCGCTCGCCTTGCGCGCCTTCGAGACGGGCCAGCAGCGCCCACGCCTCGTCCAGGGCGACGGTGGCGCGGCGGCTGTGGCGCATGCGGCGCAGCTGCTCGTCCAGCGCGAGCGGCTGACCGGGCGCGGCCAGCACGAGGGCCGGCATCGTCGTGATCTCGACGGACAGGCGGTCCAGCCGTTGCAGCAGGGCCTGCTGCTGGCGGAACTGGTCCTGCCCGTTCGGCAGCGCGCCGAGGCGCAGGCCGCACATCAGGCAAGGCAGTTCGAGGAACAGCCGGCGCAGGGCCTTCGCGTCGGCCAGGTCCGGCACGACTTTTTCCGCGACGGGCGCAGGTGCAGCCGTGCCGACCGCACGCGCGGCCAGTTGCGCCGCATAGTCGACGCCTTCCAGTTCGACGGGCACGCAATCGTCCACGGTGAGGCCGAAGCGCAGGTACAGCAGGCGGTTCAGGCCCTGGCGGAACGCGTTCCACTCGTCGATGTCCACGCACGGCGGCAGGTCCAGCGCGCCCTGCTCCAGCGCGCCGCGCACGGCACTTTCCACTTTCGCTCCCAGCGCGGCCAGGTCGACGCGGCCATCCGCTTCGGCCGCCAGGTACAGGTCGAAGCGCTTGCCGGCGGGCGCGGGGTCTTGCGGGTCGATGGCGAACGTCGTGCGCAGGCCGATCTCGGGCGCCTGGGCGTACGGGACCACGTCGATCGTGTACGGACCGGGGTGGAATGCCCAGGCGAGTTCGCCGGGACGCAGCTCGACCTTTTTCCCGGCCGGGGTTGTGGCGCGGCGCGGGCGGCCGTCCGCGTCGACGATGACGACGGGGCAGCCCGGCGGCGCGCCGCAGCCGGGCGACAGCGGCAGCGCCACGGCCGTGCGGCCGAGGGTGCAGGCGTCATGGACGGGCGCGGCGCGCTTGAAGAATGGGATCATGGTGTGTCCGCCTCCAGCGGTTCGACGGCGAAACGGGCGCCATGCGCCTGCAGGTGGTCATGAGGTGCGGCGGCGAACGGCCACGCGGCTTCGCATTCGCCGTCCGCATCGAGCTGGCCGGTGAGCAGCTCGGCGCCGGCGCCGTCCACGACGCGCAGCGGCGCGCGCGCGACGAGCAGCGCTTCCGCGAACGGGGCCTGCGGCGCCAGTTGCAGGATCGCGCGCCAGCCGTCGCCGGCGGGGACGAAGTGCAGCGTCCACCAGCCGTCGTCCGTCACGACCGCGTCGAGCGTGCCGGTGCTCGCGGCCCGCAGCGCGCCGCGGCTGCCGCGCCAGGCGGTCGATGCGGCCGTGCGCCGCGCGAGCGCGAGATGCCGCAGCCGGCGCGCCGTCAGCGGCGACGCCTGCAGTGCGGCCCGCTCGCCGGCCGTCAGCGGCCGGCTGCCGTCCAGCGCGGCGGCCAGCGTGGCATCGTCCAGCATCAACCGGTCGCCGTCCTTGCGGCGGGCCAGCAGCAGGGCTTCCTGCAGCCCGCGGGCGGTGTTCTCGTTGCTATGCATCGCTTCCTCGCTTCGTGTCAAAGGCGGCCGTCATCCGGGCGATCGCCGCGTCGCGCCGCTTGCGCAACGTGGGCAGCGACACCTCGGCCAGCGCCGCCAGCTGCTGCATCGTCGGCAGCGCGCTGGTGGCCGGGTCGCGCCAGGCGTCCGGGTACGACGCGTCGTCGGGGCCCAGCAGCTTCGCGTACACGGCCAGGCCCACCGGCAGCCCTTCCGCCGCCAGCAGGCCATCCACCGGCGCCTGCGCAACATAGCCGGGGGGCAGTGAAACGCTCAGCGCCAGCGTTTCCAGCCGCGGGTCCGGCGTGTCCTCTGCGGGCGCCGGATCGGGTTCCGGCGGCGTCACGTCGAGCGCATCCTGCTGCGCTTCCAGGATACGGTCCGGGCCCGGCGTGGCCGCATGCTCCGATTCCTGCAGCACGCGCCAGTAATCCTCCACCCAGGCGGACGCGTCGTCCAGGTCCTGCAGCCAGTCCTCGTCGCGGTTGGCCGACAGCTGTTCGTAATCGCCGATCTCGCGCAGCATGGCGGCGATCCGGTCCGGGCTCGTCTTCAGGCTGGCGAAGCGCTTCGAGCGCGTGTGCAGCGGACCGGGGCCGCCGCCGAATTCCTCCAGCGTCGCGCTCCAGCGCACGATCCACTCGGCGCGGCAGTCGTGGATCGTGCGCAGCTGGCGCACTTCGATGGGCTCGGCGCCGTCGGCGATCTCGCGACCGAGGATCGCGCCCACCTGGGCCCGGTGCGCGCGCCAGTTGGCGAACAGGCGGGCGACGTCGTGATAGGCGGTGTCCAGCATCCGGTACGCGTACATACGGTTCGGACTGCACGGCCGGCCGCAGGCGGCCTGGTAATTGTCGGCATCGACCCGGTCGCGCAGCACGGCGTACATGTCGTTCACCTTCTTGCGCAGCAGCGCGTCGCCAGCGGGGCCGTCCGCCAGTGCGGCGCACAGGGCGTCCCAGTCGGCCGGGCGGGCGCTCAGCTCGACGACGAGCGTCACCGCCAGCTCGTACACCGTGTCGCCATAACCGTTGCCGGCCGCCCGGGCGCGGGCGCTGTGGCGCTGGGCCAGAAGCTGGTCCGTCATGGATTCGACGTAGCCGTCGAGGTCAGGATGTGCGGCATCGAAGCCGCGCAGCGCGGCGAGCGAGCACTGTCCCAGCAACTTGCGCACTTCTTCCCAGCCCGGTTCCTGGTACCGGGTTCCCGGCAAACGCATAAATCCTCTTCGATGTTCGGTCGCTCATGGCAGGACCGTAACAGATCATGCCACAGAACCACATCTCGTAGGCGCGCAGATGAGTGGGAAATACCCCCTATTTCGACGTGCTGCCGGCCAGCGCCCCGAGGACGGCCGCCGCGACGGGCGCCGCATGCTCGCCCCCCGTCGCTTCCGAGCGGCTGACGAAGACGGCGACGGCCAGCCGGTGGTCCTGCCCCGGCACACTGTGCGGCTCCAGCCAGCCCGTGAACCAGACCGTGGCGAGCGATCCGTCACCGACCGGCGCCGTCCCCGTCTTGCCGGACAGGCCGCGCCGGATGCCGGCCAGGGCCGGCGCGCGGAAGGCGCCGGACGCCGTGCCCACGTCGACGACACCCTTCATGCCGGCGCGGATGCGGTCCAGGCGCACGCCCAGGTCCGGCCCGTTCGACGGCGCGGCCGCCCTGCCGTCGAGCTCTCCCAGCAGGTGCGGCACGATCGCCCTGCCCTGGCCGACGGCGCCGGCGACGAGCGCCATCTGCAGCGGCGTCGCCTGCATGCGCAGGCCGATCGCCATCTGGCGCAGCTCGTGGCGCGTATGGACGGGGTCGATGGCGGCCGGCGTCGTCTGCAGGGCGTCCCACGTCGACCACGCGGTGTCGGCCGGCAGCAGGCCGCCGTCCAGCCGCAGCGCCTGCCCGAAGCCGAGCCGGCGCGCCATCGCGACGATCGGGCGGACGGGGTCCAGCGCACCGGGCTCCAGCGGCTGCAGATCCGGCACGCCGCCGTCGGGCCGGCCGAGGAGACTCCGGTCGGACAGTTCTCCCGTCCACGCGAACCACGTGTTCAGGCTGTAGGTCAGCGCCTGAGCGAGGCCCAGGCGGCCATCCTGGGCGCGCCGGTCCAGGCCCTGGTCGCGGAAATTCGTGATGCGCGCGCGGCCGTCGACGGGATACGTGGACGCATCCGTCCGAAACGCAAAGCCCCGTTCGTGGGCGGTGGCGTTGATGCCCGCCAGCGGCAGGCCGTCCAGCAAGGCGTCCAGCTGGCGGTCGGACCGTGCGGCCAGTTCGAGGCCGAGGGCGCTGACGATCTTGAACGTCGACCCGGGCGCCCGCTCGGCGCCGCCGTCGTGCTGCAGCGCAGGCAGGCGCAACGGACTCGCGGCCGGGTCGACGCGGTCGAAGTCGCGCGCCTCGCGCCAGTTCCCGGTCGTCACGGCCGGCATGCCTGCCCCGGCCGCGGCAAGGATCGCGCCCGTCTCCGTGTCGAGCAGGACGACGCCCGCCTGGCGCCCGGCCGGCACGACGCCGCCTCCGCTGCACTGCCGGCCATCCCAGTGGCCACGGCGCATGGCGATGCAGTCGAGCGCGGCCTGCGCGGCCGTCTGCAGGCGCAGGTCCACGGTCAGCCGTGCTGCATGGCGGTCGCCGGGGACCCGGCCGAGCAAGGTGGCGACACTGCCCGGCTGGCCCGCACGCACGCCCAGCAACGTGGCGAGACCGGCCGCGCGCGCTTCATCCGTCGGGGCACCGTCGCGCCACAGTGGGATGCCGTTGCGGTCGGCCAGAACCACGTCCGCCAGCGGCGCGGACGGGCGGGACGTGGCGGGACCCAGCGCCTGCCACGCGAGGCGGCCGTCGCGCACGACGAGGTGGCGGTAGCGCGCATCGCCCGGCGTGGCCAGCGCGCCCTGCGCCAGCGGTTCCGCATCGATCACGATGTCCGGGGACTCGGGCAACAGGTCGAGCACCTGCACCTCGTCCGGGTCATTGCACGCGCGGCCGTCGCAGGCGGGCTGCGGCTCGCCGCGCAACCGGGCGCCGGTCACGTGGCGCAGGCGGCCGGCCAGCATGAGCCGGAAGCCGCCCGTACCAGCGGGTACGGTCAGATGCAGCCGCGCGGCGCCCCCGTCCGCCGGCCATGCGCCGATCCGCTGCCACGGCGCCCAGCCCTGCGGCAGCCGGGCGAACAGGCGGGCACTGGCCGTCGGCATGTCGTCGGCCAGCGGCACGGGCACCGTGGCCGCGCCCTGCTGCACCTCAGCGCGCCAGGATGCCGTCGCGCCGGCCGGTAACCGCCACGCGAGGAGCCGCCGCTCGGAATTGAAGATGCGGACCTGTTCGCGCACGAAGTCGCCGTCGGCGCGGCGATACAACCGTTCCAGCAGCCGCAGCGCGTCGCCGTCGAGGGTCACGTCATCCCACGGCGTCTTGCCCGCCGCGCGCCATGCGGCGAGGTCCGGCGGGGCCAGCTCGGCCAGGCCGTTCGCGCCCAGGCGCACGAGGCCGCGGGCCTGCAGCTGGGCGAAC
Organism: Massilia sp. PDC64; assembly: GCF_900101265.1. Classification (GTDB taxonomy): domain Bacteria; phylum Pseudomonadota; class Gammaproteobacteria; order Burkholderiales; family Burkholderiaceae_D; genus Telluria. The sequence continues at coordinate 318,711 of NZ_FMZS01000003.1, read as the reverse complement.
AGCTGCTCGTCTTCCATGGCCGGCGCCGGCGACGACGGCACGCGATAGTCGCCCGGCACCAGCAGCGTCTCGACCGGATCGCCCTGCGCCGGCAGCGCGACCACCAGCGCGCGCGGCGCCGGCGCAGGGCGGTAGAGCTGCACGAGGAGTTCGCCGGCCGCCGGACACGCGCTGACCGTACGGTGACGCAGCCGCAGCGCGCCGTCGCGCCACGTCAGCCAGCCCTCTCCGTCCGGCGCGACCTGGGCGTGGGTCCCGACCCATTGCGCCTGCCCGTCCCAGCGCACGTCCAGCGGCGCGCCGGCGCGGCCGTCGACGCGCACGCGCGGCATGGGAGACCCGGCCAGCAGCACGTTGCGCGGCGCGGCCAGCGCGGCCGCGTCCGCGAACGACCAGCCGATCCGCAGCGGCAGCAGGCGGCCGGGACGGGTGCGGTCGGCGAGCTGGTCGCACAGGTCGACGCGCTGCATGGGTCCGGCGCGCATGCCGGACAGGATGAGTAGTGCCGTGCCGTCGTGATTGCTCACCGCGACGCCCGGCGTGGCGGGCACCGTGAACGCGACGCCGGGCAGCACGGCCGTCAGCCGGGCAGCGCCGTCGCCGGCGGGCGCCTCCCCTGCGGCCGCCAGCCAGCGCGCGTGCACGACGATGAGCGCGGCGCCCGCCAGGGCCAGCAGCACGCAGCCGGCCGTGAGCCAGCGCAGCGGTGCGGGGCCCTGTGCGACGGGGCGGGCGGCCACGTGCGTGCGCCCGCCGGCACGCAGGTTGCGCGCGCGCCGCAGGCGTGTCCGGTTGGCCGCGACGGCCTGGACGAGCGTTCCTATCATCGCTGTGTTCTCCCCCCGTTGTGTTCGTGCGCGCCTAGCCGGGGGTCGATGAAAGCCGGTCCCGCTTATTTGCGCTTCATCCGCCATTTCGTGCGGTTCGTCGCACGCCGCTGGAGACGCGGGATGCCCGCGACTACAGTACAACCATCGACAAACGCTTCACCATCAACCCCGAGGAGAGCATCATGAACGTCATCAAGCACATGGAAGCCGCCTTCATCGTCGCACTGGGCCTGGCCGCCGCCGGCAGCGTGGCACTCGACAGCGTCAAGCCCGCACAGGCGACCGCACCCGTGTTCGCGGCGACGGCCGGCATCCCGGTCGTGCACGTCACCGCCAAGCGCCTGACGCCGGTCGAGAAACAGCAGATGCTGGCGCTGGAACGCGTGCGGAGCCGCGCATGATGGACTCCGCGGGGATGGCCGTTGCCATCCCCGCACACAATCTGTTTCAGATGTAAGTAACTGCTTCAATCGCTGAATCGTTCCGTCCGCCGCGCTATATTGGTCACATCCGAAGTCCGGATTGGAGACCAACATGAAACGCCTCGCACTTGCCGCCCTGATCGCCATCGGCGCCGCCGCCGCACCGCTTCCTTCCATGGCTTACAGCAATGTCAGCCTGTACATCAGCACCGCCCCGCCGGCCCCGTTGTACGAACGCGTCCCCGCGCCGCGCCACGGCTACGTGTGGGCGCCCGGCCACTGGGAGTGGGATGGCTACCGCCACAACTGGGCACCGGGCTACTGGGTCGTCGAACGCCCGGGCTATGTCTACCGCGCACCGGCCTGGTATCGGGGCAATGGCGGCTGGTACATGCAACCGGCCGCGTGGACCCCGTACGGCCCCGACCGCGACCGCGACGGCGTGCCCGACCGCTTCGAACGCCGCTATGACCGCGGGTACGACAGGAATTACTATTACAACGACCGTCCGTACTACCGGGACCGCGACCGCGACGGCATCCCCGACCGCTACGAGCGCCACGGCCGCCGTTGGGACGAAGACCGCGACGGCGTGCCGAACCGCTACGACCGGGACCGCGACGGCGACGGCGTGCCGAACCGCTGGGATCGCCGGCCGGACAATCCGTACCGCCGCTGAGTCCGACGACAGCGCCGCACTGCGGCGCTGTTTTTCTTTGTAGTATCCTCTCGACATGACTGAATTCCCCGACCTGGACCGGATCGCCTACAAGGCCGAGCGCGCCGCGAGCCGGCGCCTCGCGCAGGCCGCGGGGCTGACGCCCGACGAGGCGCTGCGCCGCACGCTGGAACTGGCGGCCGGCGCCGCAGGCCTCGCCGCCCTCGTCGAGTTGCGCACAGGCATGCTGGCGGCGCAGGCCGCACGCGACGCCGCCCGCGCTTCGGCAAAGGCGGCAGCGTCCGCCAGGCGCGACGCGCAACCGACCGCGTGGCAGGCCTGGTTCGACGGCTCCGCAAAGCCGAACCCGGGCCGCTGCGGCATCGGCGTGCGCATCGACGGCCCGGAAGGCGTGCGGATCGAACTCGCCCAGCCGGCCGGCCACGGCAACAGCAGCGAAGCGGAATACCGCGCCCTGATCGCGTTGCTGGAAACGGCCGTTGTCCACGGCGCGCACGGGCTGACCGTGCATGGCGACAGCCGGGTCGTGATCGACGACGTGACGGGTCCCGACCTGTACGCCGCGCCGGCGCTGGCCGGCTACCGCGCCCGCGCGCTGGCGCTGCTCGCGCTCTTGCCCGGCGTGCGCCTGCGCTGGGTGCCGCGCCACAAGAACACCGGGGCCGACGCGCTGTCGCAACGTGCCCTCATTTCCGTAGACACCGATGCAATCACTCCCACCTGAACTCGACGCGTGGCGTCCCCGCCTCGCCCGACTGGCCGCGCAGGCGGTCGCCGACCAGGGCCCCGACGGCGCCCATGACCTGAACCACTTCGAACGCGTATGGCGCAATGCGCAGGCACTGCTGGCGCACTACGACCAGGCCGACGCCCTCGTCGTGCTGGCGGCGTGCTACCTGCACGACCTCGTCAACGTGCCGAAAGACGATCCGCGCCGCAGCAGCGCGTCGCGCCTGTCGGCCGAGCTGGCGCGCGAGCGGCTGGCGGCGCTCGGTTTCCCGGCCGACAAGCTGGCCGGCGTCGCGCACGCGATCGAAGCGCACAGCTTTTCCGCCGGGGTCCCCGCGACGACCCTGGAAGCCCGCATCGTGCAGGATGCCGACCGCCTGGACGGCCTGGGCGCCGTCGGCCTCGCGCGCATGTTCTATATCGCCGGCCGCATGGGCAGCGCCCTCGCCCACGGCAGCGATCCGCTCGCACTGGACCGTCCGCTCGACGACAAGATGTATTCGCTCGACCACATCGACGCGAAGCTGGCACGCCTGCCGGGCATGATGCAGACGGACGCCGGCCGCAAGCTGGCCGACGCGAGACTGGCCACGTTGACGGCATTCCGCACCGCCTTCGCGGCCGAATGGACCGGCATCCCACACGTGGAAGCTTGACCCGAAGGCAACCTGTTGTCTGCCCGGCAATCGGTGCTACCATAGGCGTTTTCCGCATCGTCACGGGACGCCCATGGCCAAAAGCGCGAACCTGAATTTCGTCCTCATCTGCGTGTTCGTCGACATGCTCGGCATCGGCCTCATCGTGCCCGTGCTGCCGAGCCTCGTGGGCGAATTCGTCGCCAACCGCGCGCAGCAGGCGCTGTGGTACGGTGTGCTGGGCGCCACGTTCGGGCTGATGCAATTCCTGTTCATGCCGATGGTGGGCGCGCTGTCCGACCGCATCGGCCGCCGTCCCGTGCTGCTGTATTCGATGGGCGGCATGTGCATCAACTTCCTCGCGACGGCCTGGGCGCCGAATCTTGCCTGCCTGTTCATCGGGCGCGTGATCGGCGGCGCCTCGTCCGCCAGCATGTCCGTCGCCTCCGCATATGCGTCGGACGTGTCGACGCCGGAGAACCGCGCGAAAAGCTTCGGCAAGATCGGCGCCGCGTTCGGGTTCGGTTTCATCTGCGGCCCGATCCTCGGCGGCCTGCTGGGCAACATGGGTCTGCACCTGCCGTTCTACGTGGCGGCCGCGCTGTCCGCCGCGAATTTCGTCTACGGTTACTTCGCCGTGCCCGAGTCCCTGCCGCGCGAGCGCCGCGCGCCGTTCCAGTGGTCGCGCATCAACCCGTTCGGCTCCCTGCTGCGCCTCGTGGGCCGCACGGACATCCGTGGCCTGATCGTCGTCTACACGCTCGTCGCCTTCGCCCAGATGATGCTGCAATCGACGTGGGTCCTGTTCACGACGTTCCGCTTCGACTGGACGCCGCGCGACAACGGCATCGCCCTGTTCTGCGTGGGCGTGTGTTCGATCGTCGTGCAGGCGGGGCTGCTCGCGCCGCTGATCCGGCGCTTCGGCGAGGTGCGGCTGTCGCTGATCGGCCTCGCGTCGGGCGCCATCACCTACTTCCTGTACGCGATCGCGACGCACGGCTGGATGATGTACGTCTTCATCCTCTGCAACCTGCTGTCGTTCGCGGCAGGACCGGCGCTGCAGGGCATCCTGTCGAAATCGTCGTCGAGCCGCGAGCAGGGGGAGCTGATGGGCTCCCTGCAATCGATCAGCAGCATCGGCCTCGTCGTCTCGCCCCTCGTCGGCACCCTGCTGCTCGGCGCCGCGAGCCATCTGCCGCCGCAGGACTGGCGCGTGGGCGGGCCGTTCTTCCTGTGCGCCGCGATGCAGGCGGGCGCGCTGCTCGTCGCGCACCGCTACTTCCGCAGCCACGGCATTCCGGAGACGGCACCGGCCGCCGAGCAGGCGTGACGCCGTCCGTCCTGCTCGCCGTACTGGGCGCGGCCCTGCTGCACGCGAGCTGGAACGCGCTGCTCAAGCGGCGCGGGGAGCCGCTGCTCGCGACGGTGCTCGTGGTGGCGGGATCGGCCTCCGTTGCCATCGTACTGCTGCCCTGGTTGCCGGCGCCGGCGCGCGCCAGCTGGCCGTTCATCGGGGCGTCGAGCGTCGTCCAGATCGTCTACTACCTGCTGCTCATCGAGACGTACCGCGACGGCGACGTCAGCCACGCCTACCCGCTGATGCGCGGCTGCGCCCCGCTGCTCGTCGCATTGATGAACGGGCCGCTGACGGGCGACCGGCTGGGCGCCGGCCAGTGGGTCGCCATGCTGCTGATCTGCGGCGGTGTGCTGGCGCAATGGCTCGCCGCGCCTGCCGCGGGCGCGCGCCGCACGACCGTGTTCGCGCTGCTGACGGCCGGCGTCATCGCGACCTATACGCTCATCGACGGCCAGGGCGTGCGCCGCTCGGGCGCGCCGGCCGCCTACACGCTGTGGATCTTCCTGCTGACGGGTGCCGGCGTGTGCGCGTGGACGGCCCGCGGCCGCATGCCGCTACTTGCCGCGTTCGCGCGTGCGCACCCGCTCGTGGCGCCGCTGGGCGGCCTCGCCTCCGTCGGCTCGTACGGCATCGCGCTGTGGGCGATGACACGCGCCCCGGTGGCGGCCGTCGCCGCGCTGCGCGAAACGGCTATCCTGTTCGCGACGGCCATCGCCGCCTTCATCCTGCGCGAGCCCATCGGCCGCGCACGGCTGGCGGCCGTCGTCCTGATCGCGTGCGGCGCGGTCGCGATGCGGCTGGCGTGAATCAGGGCGTCGCGACGACGGTAACCACGGACATCGGTCGCGACTGCACGGATAGCCTGGCGGCGCAGGGTGCAGGCTTCGCAGTCGCGAGGCTGTCGCCTGCCTGGGTGATAGACGTTTTGCAGGTCCATTTGCCGCGTTTTGCATCCGGCAGCCGGATGTCCAGCATCCGCGCCACGATGCCTGGATTGACCGCCACGATGACGACTTCCTTCGTCTCCGGATTTTCAGCCACCAACGTATCCGGGTGATCCGATTTCAGGAACCGATATCCGGGCCTGATGAATCTCGTGAACTGCGCAAACGCCCAGAATTTCTTCGTGACCTGATATGCGGGTCGCTCCAGATTGGAAAAATCGGTCTTGATCAATCCCCAGTTCGAACTGTTCTTCGGATCGGAAGACCTGTTTTCCACGGCTTGCCATAGCACCCAGGCACGGGAATTCATGCTGCCGATGTCAGTGACGATCTGCTGCGCCAGTGCGATGGCTGGACGCATGTCGTCGACGTCTTCGCGCACATTGCCGGGCGATAGATCGACTTCCGACATCCACAACCGTTTCCCGGAAGTTTGCGCAATATCGCTGACACCACTTTTGCCGATCCATTCGTAGCTATGGACGTTGATTTGCCCGATGACGGCTTTCGCATCGTCCGACAAACCGGCCCAGTCGACAAAAAAGGTCTGGGGATTGGTTTCATCCGGCCCGGAGATTTCCGTCTTCATGCCGGATTCGGCCAACACCTTGGCCAACGCAACGAACATGCGCGACTGCGCGTCCGGCGACCAGTGCGCGCCTTCCTGTTTGTTGGTGGAAAACCAATAGGGTGTATTGGGCTCGTTGACCGGCGACAGTGTCCTGAACCGGATGCCGTGCCGCCGTCCGAGCTCCGCCGTGACACGCGCGAGATACTTGGCAAATTGCGTTTCGAATCCCGGCTTCAGGTTGTCTTCCAACCCGTTGACGTTACCGGACACGAGCCCGCTACGGGTCATGAAATACGGCGGCGAGTTCGAAAACGCCTCCAGGATCAAATCCCGCGGCGCGACCCGCGCCTTGATGGCATCGAGCCACCAGCGCTGCCCGGCATCCGCGGACCAGTCCCAGGCATCGTCGGCGTCCGGATTCCACGACCCCTCATGCGGCGTGCGCCAGAATCCGGGAATGTCGCCGCCGGGCCGCAAATACGGTGGTGTCCCGGGCGCATTGCCGCCACCAATGTTGTAACGCGCGATATTCAGGGCAAGACCGTCCCGCCCATAGAGCAGATCGGCCAACTGCGTGCGCTGCGGCTCGGCGAATCTCCCCGTCACATGGGCAAACCAGGCAAGCGCGGTTCCCCATCCTTCAAATGGAGGACCCGGATGCCGCCAGTCGACATTGACGACAGCGCGAACATGTGCCGGCTTTTCGGCATTGTTTTCGGCACGGACACCGCTGGCCAGCACACCCAGTCCGATGACAACCATGCACCGCAGTATCTTGCGTAACCTCATTCAGCGATTCTCCATGGTCGAGGTCAGCCTGTGTTCCTTGATGTAGGCGGCGTGATCCGGAAGCCTCGACACGATTTTCTTGAAATTGCGTTCGAGATTGCCGTACGCATTCGCGAGCATGGCGTCGTCCTGCAGGGCCATGGTCGGCATATAGGTTCTCGGCCGAATTCCCTGCCCCAACAGGACGGCATGCCACGACGTGCTTTGAAACAGTTCTTCAGCAGCGAGGTTCAGTTGTCCACGCTCGCGGAACAGCTCGATTCTTTCCTGGAGACTGTCCGGAATCTGCATCGCTTTCACGTAGCGCCATAATTCGGAGTCGTCGCGTTCGGTCGCGTGGTAATGCAGGATGAGGAAGTCCCTGACGTTTTCGATCTCCCTGGTGGCCTCCTTGTTGAAAGCCTGTGCACACACCGGAGCAAACCCAGCATCCGGAAAATAGCGGATGAGCCGCTGGATGCTGGACTGAATGAAATGAATGCTGGTGGATTCCAGCGGCTCAAGAAACCCGCTGGCAAGTCCGATGGCGACCACGTTCTTGCACCACGGCGTCTTGCGCCGTCCTGCCGTGAACCTGATGCGATTGATGAGTGCGAGCGGCTCCCCCTCCAATCCATCCAGCAGAGACCGTTCCGCCGCCTCATCCGTGGTGAATTCGTTCGAATACACGACACCGTTACCGACGCGATGCTGCAAAGGTATCCGCCACTGCCAACCGAAAGGCCTGGCCGTGGAAATCGTATAGGGTGTCAGCGCCAGCTTTTGTTCACAGGGCACCGCACACGCGCGATTCATGGGCAACCAACGCGACCAGTCCTCGTAGTCGACACCCAACGCCTGCCCGAGCAGCATGGCGCGCATGCCGGAGCAGTCGATAAACAGGTCGCCCGAAACAAGCTCCCCCGACTTCAGCTTCAGGCCTGTGACATGCCCGTTTTCGGAGTCGCGTTCCGCCGCCAGCATGTCGCCGATCTTGTGCGACACCCCACGCGCCAGGCAGACGCCCTTCAAATATGTCACGTAGCGGCCGGCGTCGAAGTGATAGGCCGACTGCAGATGCTGCAGCGGATCGCCCGGTCGTTCGGACGCGGGCGCGAATACGTTATTCCGCGCTGCCAGTGTGCATAGCGAGAATTCGGAGAAATCGGATACTTGTCCTTTCTCCTTCAAACGCAGCCAGTACTGGAAAAAGTAGCCGATGTCGCGTTCCACCCCGTATGCGCCGAAGGGGTGGAAATATGTCGAACTTTCGTTGAGCCAACCGCGGAATTCGATACCGAGCTTGAACGTCGCCCCGGTGGCCCGTATGAACTCGGCTTCATCGATGCCGATCATTTGATGAAACGTGCGGATCGGCGGGATCGTCGCTTCGCCGACACCCACCGTGCCGATGGCGTCGGACTCTACCAGGACGACCTCGACGGCCCGACCGAACGTGTGGGACAACGCGGCGGCCGTCATCCATCCGGCGGTACCGCCGCCGAGAATCACAACTTTGGCAATCCATCTATCCTTGACCATCCTGTCCCCTCGTGGGTCGCGTACAAAAAAGCGCGCCGCAGAATATCCTGCGGCGCGTTCGCTCATGTCAGCGTCAGAAGCTTGCCTTCAGGGATACGCTGTACCGGCGATCGTTAAGCTGCCACAACAAACCTCCCGAGGGGCGCTCGACATACGTGTGGTACATCGAGTTCCTCAGATTGACGGCATCCGCGGACACCGTGAAGATTTTGTTGATTTGATAGCTCACCGACGCATCGAGCGACGAATACGGCGCCGCGTACTGGTTCGCGCCGAACACACCGCTGCCGTTGATCTGGTCGAGGTAAGAGGAACGCCAGTTGTACGCGAGACGCGCTTGCCACGGTCCCTTTTCGTAGAGGCCGATCAGGTTGTAGCTGTTCTTGGACAGCTTCGGCAACGGAATCAGGGTCCCGGGCTTGAGCTCGACTTTCGAGTCCACATAGGTATAGTTGGCCTGGATACCGAATCCCTTGAACGGGTCCGGAAGGAAATCGAAGAATTGCGTAATCCCGGCTTCGATGCCTTTTACGGAGCCCTGGCCGAGGTTGATGCTGGTTCCGATATCGTAGATGACGCCACCGAAATTCATCTGTTCCGTGCCGCCGGCCAGGTAACCCTTGATATCCTTCTTGAACAAGCCGACGAACGCCATATTCGACGTGCCCCAGTAATCTTCCACCGTCAAGTCGTACGACGTCGCAGTCATCGGCTTCAGGTACGGATTACCGGAACTGCCGGTCGGACGTCCGTTGGCGTCGTATTGCGAAGGGATGTTCGGATTCAGCTGAACGTGGGCCGCCATATCGGTAAAGTTAGGCCGCGTCATCGTCTTGCTGTAGCCAAAGCGGACCTGCACATCCTCGTTCAGGTGCAGGCGTGTGTTGAGGCTGGGGAGGAAATTCCTATAGCTGTTATTCAGCGTGGCCGCACGCGACCCGGTGCTGTCCTGGACATAGCCGATCGACGTCTGATCGGTTTTTACGACGCGGATACCGGCAGTACCGTCGAGGTCGTAACCGAATACGCTGGTCGCGAAGTCGCCCGTGACGAAGAAGGACTTCGTCTTTTCGTGTTGCTCGTTGATGTCCCCGGGACGGAACGACGTATCGAACGTATAGGTATTCGGCTTGCCGGCGAACAGCTGCGCATACGTCGCGACGGTTCGATCGAGAACGCTCGAGTTGGGATTCGCGTACTCCGGGAACACGGCAACAGGCCAACCAATGCCCGGCTGCATGAAGTTGCTGGCAGGCCCGGCGTAGGCGAGATCCGGATGCTGCGCAACCGGAATCAGCGGACATGCGCCCCAGCTGGGGTTGGTGCCCGTATCGTTACAGACGCCGGTGTTGTTCCAGTTACCCCGCAACAGCACCTTGGTATCCGCTGCGCGGATGCCGACGTGCAGTTTGCTGAAGAAGCCGTCGCCGAGGTCGTAGTCGAAATCCTGGCTGAGCGCCGACATTTTCAGCTTGTGACGGTCGACCGCATTGGCGAGCCACTCGTAGTACCAGTTCTTCGGATTGCCGAAATAGGCGTAAGGATTGCCCGGGTTGGCTGGATCGACGATCGAGAATGTCGGGATCCTGCCGCGCACATCGAAGGCCAGGTTCAGGTTGGGAATATTGGCGACGCTCCTGCTTTCGTTATCGTACAGCTTGATGGAGTCGCCATTGCGGTCGGCGTCGTAGTTCGCACGTTCATAACCGAAGTCGGTCTTCGACCTGAGCCTGTCCGAGACGCGCCACTTGACGTTCACCGCGGACAGGTTCGTGCGATTGCGAACGTCCTGGTCGAACCGGGAGGATGAAAAAATCTGCGGCGACAAAACGCCGCTCGTCGCGCTGCCATCGGGTGCCCAGGTCCATGTGGAACCTGCCGCTGCGCGCGGGTCGCTGTTCTTGTCGTCGCCGTAGATGTATTCGCCGCGGCGGACGAACTTGTAGTTGGAATAGAGATTCTGCGCCGTGAGCAGAACGTCCTTGTTCACCTCCCATTGGTAGGCGAGCGCGAGGCCCTGACGCTTCCGGTTACCCGAGTCCTGGTACATCTCGAAGGACGTCGGCACATACAGTTCCGTGAGCGACCCCTTGTTCGGCATCGAATTATAGGCCGCGACCTTGGCCGCCGAGGGCGCTTGTGTCGGGTCCGTCGCACATTTCCCGACCGTCGCCGTCAGGCAGTGCTGCTGCTGTTGAAGAACGGCGTCCTGGCGATAATAGGTCTCGCTTGCCGTTGCATTCACCAGGAAGCCCATGCGGCCGAAATCCGTCTTGAACTGGCGGCTCAACAGGCCGGAACCGGCCGGTGAATACTTACGAATCCGGTCGTAGTAATTGGACTTGAGCGTGACGACGTTGATGTCTTCCTTCGAGTCGAACGGCAGTCGCGTGCGAATATTGACCACGCCGCCGATACCGCCTTCGATCAGGTTGGACGCCGCGTTCTTGTAGACGTCGACGCCGGCCATGAGTTCGGAGGGGAGCCCTTCCAGGTCCGGTGCCCGGCCGCCGTTGGCCGTAAAAAAGTCGCGTCCGTCGATCAGGTTGCGGACCTGCGTGATGCCACGGATCGTGATCGCGGGCTCGGTGCGGTGGTCGTAGTCGGTGCCGCCCTCGCCATAGCGGCGCTGGATCTGGACGCCGGCCACTCGCTGCAGCGACTCGACGGTACTCACGTCCGGCAGCTTGCCGATATCCGTTGCCTGGATCGAGTCGACGATCTGGTTGGCGTCCTGCTTGAGATCGCGCGCCGACTTCAGCGCCGCCCGCTGACCGGTGACGATGACGGTGCTCGGGGCGTTCGCGTCCCCGCTTGCATTCGTCGTGCCCGCCTCCTGCGCATTCGCGGCAATCGGTCCTGCGATGGCAAGCGCGCACGCCTGCGCCACCATCGTTTTCTTGATCGTTCTTGTATTTTGGTTCCGCACAGCAATATCTCCTTATAGTAATTTTTGTAGGCTGCTCTTGTCTCATGGCCGCCGACCATGCCGCGGGTGCGACAAGGTTGGCGCATACCATGTTACGAGAAAAGATTGCTAACAAAGCTATGCGGTTTTTGTGTAAAGATATAGCGATTACGGATAGATTTGCAGACGCGGGCGGTCTTCTTTGGATGGCTGGTGTGCGCTACGTTTTGGCGTCGCGGGACGAACGGAGGCCGGATTTTGTGGCAACGTTACCACGCGTGACGGGCCGGACTTGCGAAGTCGCGCGTCCGACCCCGAATGCTCAGAATTTCATTTCGAGCGTCGCGCGCACGCTGCGGTACAGCGGCGTGATGGTGCGGGTCGACTGCGTGCCGTTGCCGGCCAGGACGTAGCTGCTTTCGCTGATGTAGTCCTGCGCGAGCAGGTTCGCCGTGGCGACGCGCAATTGCAGCTTCGGGTCGAACTTCCACAGCGCGTACAGGTCGAGGTCGCGGCGCACGGACTGGTAGCTGATCTGGTTCGCCGACACGCGCACCTGGCCGCCGTTCTTGAACACGTACGAGCCGCCCACCGTCAGCGGTCCGCGCTTGTAGTCGGCGCCCAAGGTGGCCGAGAGGGGCGTCTGCGCATCCAGCCGGTTGTTCGGTCCCGGCACGGAATCGACCGTCGACCAGTTGCGCGACAGGCTCGCGCGCAAGTCCAGCGACTCCTTCGTGTCGATCAGCGCCTTCAGCGGGAATTTCGCTTCCAGTTCCAGGCCATGCGTGCGTGCCTGGCCCGCGTTGGAGGGCATCGACACCCAGCGCGTGCCGTCGAACAGCACCTGGTTGCGCGTGTAGTCGTCGATGCGGCGGCTCGACACGCTGGCCGACAGCAGCGCGCCCTCGGCCCAGTAGTGCTCGTACGACGCGTCGATGCCCAGCGCCAGCTCGGGCTTCAGGTTCGGGTTGCCGATGAAATCCGGTTCCGTCTGGCTGTTGTTGACGGACGTGAAGCGGTGGGGGATGAGGCTCTGCAGGCCCGGCGCTTTATAGGTCCGGGTGACGGCCAGGCGGACCTGGTCGCCCTTCGTGTCCGGCAGCTTGTACAGGGTCTGCATCAGCGGGCTCCACACGGTCGAGCGCGAATGGGCCGTCGAGAACGTGTTGCCTTCGGTTCTCGTCTGGATGCCTTCCCAGCGCGCGCCCAGGTACACGGACCAGCGCGGCGTCACGTTCCACTCGTCCTGCGTGTACACGGCGAGCCGGGCCACGTGGGCATTGTAGACTTCATCGCCGCCGGGCAGCGCGACGTCGGGCCGGAAGTAGTCGCGGTCGCGGCGCGCATCGTCGCGCGTGGAATAGCCGCCGTCCCAGCCGAAGGCGAGCGCGTGGCCTTCCCAGCTCGCGCTCGTGTATTTGCCCATCGAACTGATACCGCGGTCGGTGCCGGCGGAAAAGATCACCTCGTGCAGCGCCGGCGACGCCGGGTTGCCGCTGCCGGTGCGGTACGTCGCGTTGGCGAGGGCGCCGTACAGGCCGCTGACCTTGGCGTCCAGCTTCCCGCCGCCCGCGAACTTGTGCACCCAGTTCAGCTCTTCGCGGAAGAAACGGTTGTCGTTGCTCATCGTCTGGTCCAGCGACGGGTACGCGGGCAGCGGACCCAGTTGCGTGGCGACGCGGCCCTCGGACGCGTTCTGGAACCGGTTGATGTTGAAGAACGTCTGCGACGTCAGGGTATCGCCGTTGTCGAAGCTCCAGTTCAGGCGCGGACTCATGTTGAAGGCGGTGAACCGGGCGGCGTCGGACTGGCCGCCCAGGCGCAGGCCGTCGAGGCGGCCGGTCGTGTCGAGGTGCCGCTCGACGGTCGCCGGCTCGCGCCAGAAGTGCGAGCGCGACAGGTTCGCCGACAGCGAATACGACAGCTTGCCGGCACGGTCCGACAGTTGCAGGTTGAGCGAGGGGTTGGCCACATCGTGGCCATGGCCATAGCCCGCCTTCAGTTCGCGCTGGGCCGTTTTCACCGTCTTCTTGAGGACGATGTTGATGGTGCCGGCGATCGATTGCGTGGAGAATTCCGCGCTCGCCGCGCGCAGCACTTCGATGCGTTCGATGACGTCCGGCGCCAGCGAATCGATGGAAAAGCCGGCCGGCGCGCGTTCCCCGTTGAGCAACACCTGCGTGTAGCCGGCGCCGAGCCCGCGCATCCGGATTTCGCCGCCCCGTCCGCCGCCCGTCCCGCTGACGGTGACGCCCGGCACGCGCTTCAGCACGTCGAGCACGCTCGTGTCGCCGTACTTGACGATCTCGTCGTGATTGACGACGATCTTGCTGGCGGTGTCGTCGCGGCGTGGATCGTAGGCGTCGGCCGCGCCCTTCACTTCGACTTGCTGGATTTTGTCGTCCTTGGCGAGTGGCGCCGGCGCTTGCTGGGCATGGACGGAACAGGTGGCGGCGATGGCGGCGGCGAGCAGGGTCAGGCGGAATGGCGTTTTCACGATATGCATGTCAGAATGGCAAAAGAGCGGTGGCCATTGTCCATCAGATCGTCGCCTTTTTGTTGCCCTTGCGTAAATATTTTTGATATGCATTACCGACGGCCATCCCGCGGTTTTGCCTGAGAGAACACCCATGCCGCTATAATGGCGCGTCTTCATATCGAGGTTTGCCGTGTCCGATCGCCTGAAAGTCCTGCCCCAGTACCTGCTGCCCAAGCAGCGCATCACGAACCTCGCGGGCCGCGTGGCCGGCGCCAAGGGCGGCACGGTGACGACGCGGCTGATCCGCTGGTTCGTCGCCAAGTACGGCGTGAACATGCTCGAGGCCGAGAATCCGGACATCGCGAGCTATAAAAGCTTCAACGACTTCTTCACCCGCCCGCTGAAACCCGGCGTGCGCCCGCTGGCCGACGCCGATTTCGTCTGCCCCGTCGACGGCGCCATCAGCCAGTTCGGCGCGATCGACGACCACCACATCCTCCAGGCGAAGGGCCACCGCTTCACGACGACCGAACTGGTCGGCGGCGACGCGAATCTCGCCAAGCAGTTCCAGCACGGCTGCTTCGCCAACCTGTACCTGTCGCCGAAGGATTACCACCGCCTGCACATGCCGTGCGACGGCAAGCTGACACGGATGATCTATGTGCCGGGCGCCCTGTTCTCCGTGAATCCGACGACGGCGCGGGGCGTGCCGAACCTGTTCGCCCGCAACGAGCGCGTCGTCTGCGTGTTCGAATCGCCGGAGCACGGCCCGTTCGTGATGGTGCTCGTGGGCGCGACGATCGTCGGCAGCATGGCCACCGTGTGGCACGGCGTCGTGAATCCACCCCGCATGCAGAAGGTGACGGAATGGACGTACGCGGACCGCGACATCGTCCTGAAAAAGGGCGAAGAGATGGGCCGTTTCCTGCTCGGCTCGACGATCGTCATGCTGTTCCGTCCCGACACGATCCGCTTCAACCCGGACTGGGCGCCGGAACGCCCCGTGCGCTTGGGCGAGATGATGGGCAACCGGCCGGCCTGATTGTATTGACAACAATTTCATGGCAGCATGAGTGCCTCACTCCAAGGAGGCACTCATGCAGGACGCTCTTACCTTCGCCGCCGCCCGGCAGGACATGCGCACGGCCTACCTGGGCGGCGCGCCCGGCCTGTTCGTGTCGGGCACCGTCTGGACCATCGCCGGCCTCGTCTGCCTGTGGAAGTCGCCGCAGGACGCCGTCTGGGCCCTGTACGCGGGCGGCGTGCTGATCCATCCGATCTCGACCCTGCTGACCCGCCTCCTCGGCCGCTCCGGCAGGCACGCCGCCGGCAATCCGCTCGGCATGCTCGCGTTCGCCAGCACGATCTGGATGATCCTGATGCTCGCCCTCGCCTACGGCATCGCCCTGTGGCGCATCGAGCTGTTCTTCCCCGCCATGCTGTTCGTCATCGGCGGACGCTATCTCACCTTTGCCACGGTATTCGGCACGAAGCTGTTCTGGGTGTGCGGCGCCGTGCTGGCGCTGGCGGGCTGGCAGTTGGCGTCGCTGCACGCGGCACCCGCCACTGCGGCGTTCGCGGGCGGTGCCATCGAGATCGTGTTCGGCATCGTCGTGCTGGCCACGCTGCGGGGCACGGCCGGCACGGCGCGCGCATCGGCCTGAACGGCCGGCCGGTCCTCAGGCGGACTTTTCGCGGTCCTTGCAGAACACCTCGTCCAGCATGTCGAGGAACGCCCGCGTCTTCGCGGGCATCAGGCGCCGGCCGGGGAACACGGCCCAGCCCGTCGAACCCGGCAAATCCCAGTCCGGCAGCACGCGCACCAATTCTCCCTTCCTGACGTGCTCGGCCACGATGAAGTCCGTGCTCGCCGCGATGCCGGCCCCGCTGCACGCGATCTTCGCCAGCAACTGGGGAGAATTCGCCGTCAGGCGCGCCGTCAGCTCCTTTTCCCAACGCACCTTGCCACGCTGCAGAATCCACGGCACGGCACCGCCGGCGCGGCTGAGGATGCACAGCAGGTCGTGCTGCATCAGGTCGTCCGGATGCTCCGGCAAGCCCCGCCGCGCGAGGTAGGACGGCGCCGCGTACAGGCCGAACTGCTGGATGGCGACGCGGCGCGCGGCCAGCGTGGAATCCTCGGGCAGGTCGCCCATGCGGATCGCGATGTCGAAGTTTTCCGCGACGAGATCCACGCGCCGCGGCGACAAATCCAGTTCCAGAGACACGGCGGGATAACGTTCCATGAATTGGGGAATCATGTCGACCATGACGACGTTGGCGAAATCCTGCGGCATCGAGATCCGCAGCTTGCCGCTGGGCGCGGCCTGGCGATGCTGGGCCAGCGCGCCCGCCGCCTCCACCTCCTCCGCCACCTTGCGCGCATGTTCCAGCAGGCTCGCGCCGAATTCCGTCAGCATCAGCCGGCGCGTCGTGCGCTGCAGCAGGCGCTCGCCCACGCTCGCCTCCAGCATCGCGATGCGGCGCGACACCGTCGACTTCGGCAAATCGAGGCGCTGCGCGGCCATGCTGAAGCTGCCGGCCTCGACGATGCGGGCGAACAGCAGCAGGTCGTTCGGTTCGACATCCATAGATTGTTCCACTGGTTGAATAATGTTATCCATTCTACCGTCTACCGCACGATATTTGGAACCGTTAAAGTGACTCCATCGAAACACGAACCAACACGACAACAAGGAGCACACCATGAACATCCTGCAGATCAATTCCAGCCTGCGCGGCACCCAATCCGAATCGACCCGCGTGGCCAATGCGATCGTCGCCAAAGTGGCCGGCGCCAATCCGGGTGCGACCGTCACCGTGCGCGACCTGGGCGCGAACCCGCATCCGGTGCTGGACGAAGCGGCGCTGGGCGCCCTGTTCACCCCGGCCGACCAGCGCACGGCCGAGCAGGCCACCCGCGTGGCCCTGGACGACGCGCTGATCGCCGAAGCCCAGGCCGCCGACGTGATCGTGATCGGTGCCCCGATGTACAACTTCGGCATGCCGATCCAGCTGAAAGCGTGGTTCGACGCCATCGCCCGCGCCGGCGTGACGTTCCGCTACACGGAGAACGGTCCGGAAGGCCTGCTGAAGAACAAGAAGGTGTACGTGGCCACGGCCCGCGGCGGCATCTATCCGCTGGATGCGGATCCGCAAGTCCCGCACATCCGCATGCTGCTGAACTTCCTGGGCCTGACGGACCACCAGTTCATCTACTCGGCTGGCCTGGCGATGGGTCCGGAAGCGGCCGCGAAAGGCCAGGCCGAAGCGGACGCCGCAGTCGCAGCACTGGCCTGAACCACATCGATTTTGCGTCAAGGAGAACGATCATGACCCAGCAAGTGCAAACCCAGGCCGTGGCCACGAGCCGCGGCGTCGAACGCCTGGTCGGCGGCCAGTTCGTGATGGACGGCGCGGGCGTCAAGATCAACCGTGTCCTGACGCAACCGCTGCAGCGCCGCCTCGACCCGTTCCTGATGCTGGACGCGTTCGGCAGCGACAAGGCCGGCGACTACATCGCCGGCTTCCCGGAGCACCCGCACCGCGGCTTCGAGACCGTCACCTACATGCTGACGGGGAACATGCGCCACCGCGACAGCGCCGGCCATGAAGGCTCGATCACGAACGGCGGCGTGCAGTGGATGACGGCCGGCCGCGGCGTGATCCACTCGGAAATGCCGGAGCAGAACGAGGGCCTGATGGAAGGGTTCCAGCTGTGGCTCAACCTGGCCGCGAAGGACAAGATGAGCGCACCGTGGTACCGCGACATCCCGGCCGAGGCCGTCCCGCGCTTCACGCTGGACTCGGGCGCGACCGTGCAAGTGATCGCCGGCAGCAGCCACGGCGTCGCCGGCGCCGTGCAGCGCGAGGTGACGGAACCGCTGTACCTGGACATCGAGCTGCCCGCGGGCGCCACGTTCGAGCAGCCGCTGCCGGCCGGGCACAACGCGTTCCTGTACGTGTTCCGGGGCGAGGCCGTCGTCGAGGGTAAAGCCGTGCCGCAGGCCCGCATGGCGATCCTCGACAACGCGAAGGCCGCCGACGGCGTCCGCATCAAGGCGACGCAAGGGGCACGCCTGCTGCTGATCGCGGGCCGGCCGCTGAACGAGCCGATCGCGCAGTACGGCCCGTTCGTGATGAACACGCAGGCCGAGGTGTTCCAGGCCGTCGAGGACTTCCGCAACGGGAAGTTCACGGACAGCACGGCCGCGTCCGCAGCCTGAACGTTCACGTTTTCCCGCGCGGGCAGACTACCACCTGGTGGCGGTCTCCCGCGCGTTTCCGGTTCTTGGTCTACACTAGCGCGCATCGCTGATCCACGTTCGCTAACGATGCCGCTGCTCCCCGTCATTTCGTCCCTGCTGTCCCGCGCCAGCCGCGCCCTCGGCCTGGAAAGCGTCGACGCCTTCCCGCCCGGCCACCGCTATCCCTACACGCGCTGGGACCGCGCCTATTTCGACATCGCATCCGACCTGACGGCGGACCAGATGGAGACGGCGATCTGCGAAGCGATCACGAACACGCCGACCGTGTTCGCCCACATCACCCATCCGACGCCGCGCATGCAGCGCGCGCTGCTGGCCATCATCCACGCGCGCCTGCGCCGCGGCAGCACGGCGCCGACAGACCTCGTCGCGATGCTGATCGACGCCTGCGACAGCCCGCGCACGCCGGAAGCCCTGCCCGGCCTGCGCGCGGCGCTGGCGTCCACCGAAGGCTACGACCCGTCGATGCGCATCGCGCACCTGCAAGCCTGGCTCGCGGACATGCCGTCCGCCTTCGACGTCATCGAAGCGCCGGTGCGGGTGCGGGGCTGAGCGCCGCATCCCACCGTGCGCGCAGGCGCATGAACGGCGTCTCGACGAGAACGTACAACAGCCACCCGCCCGCCAGCGACGCCGCCATGCACGCGGCGATCGTCAAGAGCGTCTCGGCCCCGTAACCTGCCTGCGCCATGTTGTCGGCGACGAGGATGCTCACGGATTTGTGCGTCAGGTAGATCGCGTACGACCACAGCGCGAGGCTGGCCGCGCCCGGTACGCGCACGCGGTGCAGCAGGGAATCCGGCGCCAGCGCGGCGAGGATCAGCAGGGAGAAGCCGAGCGCCAGCAGCGGATAGCCGGCCACCGTCTGCGCGTACGCATAGTGATCGTCGAGGAACCACGCGAACGTGCCGCCGAGGACGAACGTGCCCGCCGCGAGCAGCGCGTTGCCGTGCGCGAGTAGCCGCCGCCACAGTCCCGGTGCGCGGTGTTTCAGCAGCGCGAGCGCGACGCCCGCCAGCAATTCGTCGGCGCGGCACCAGCTCGAGTAATAAATGTACTGGTAGTAGTACCCGAGTCGGTTAGGTGCATCCTGGCCGTCCTGCCAGATCGTCGCGCGGGCCAGCATCCCGCCCGCGACGGCCAGCAGCAACGCGCCCCACGCCCAGCGTTGCCTGACGCCGGCCTGCCCGAGCGCGGCGCCCAGGATGGCGGCGGCCGGCAGCAGCACATAAAACTGCTCCTCGATGCACAGCGACCACGCGTGAGAAAACGCGGTGCCCGGTTCCAGGTAAATGTTCTGCGTGAAGGTCAGGTATTGCCACAGCGGGAGCATGGCCGCGTCGCCACGCCACGCCGGCCACAGCGCGTAGAGCGCCAGCACGACCCAGAAATTGGGCAGCGTGCGCAATAGCCGCCGCACGTAAAAGCGCCCGAGCCCGAACCCGCGGGACGAACCGAGCGCCGCGAAGATCTGGTTGCCGATCAGGTAGCCGGACAGCGCGAAGAACAGGTCCACGCCCGCCCAGCCCATCGTCCCGACCCAGCCGAACGTGGGCGCGTCGCTGACGAACAGCGTGTAGTGGTGCAGCACGACGAGCGTTACCGCAAGCGCGCGCAAGGTGTCGAGACCGTGGATGCGGGACGAAGTCCCCGTATTGACACCGTCCATGCTGACATTCTTCTACGAAAACCACGGATGATGCCATGGGCGGGGCCGGCGCGCTACAATGCCCGCATTCTTTCTTCTTGGAACACGACGCATGATCCCCGCCAGCCAGCTGCACTTCAAATCCGTCAACTACACCGGCCAGGGCCCCGGCCCGAAAGTCATCATCATGGGCGCCACGCACGGCAACGAAAAATGCGGCACCCAGGCCATCCAGCGGATCATGGCGGAAATCGATGCGGGCCTGCTTCCGATCGTGAACGGCAGCGTGACCTTCGTTCCGATCGTCAACCCGAAGGCCTACGCGCAGAACACGCGCTCGGGCGACCGCAACCTGAACCGCGACCTGTCGCCGAAAGCGGAGCCGCACGACTTCGAAGACCACGTCGCCAACTGGCTGTGCCCGCTGCTGGCGCAGCACGACGTCCTGCTCGACCTGCATTCGTTCAACGCGGCGCACGGCGAACCGTTCGTGATGGTCGGCCCCGTCGACAACGACGGTCCCCTGGAACCCTTCGCGCACATGCGTGCGGAACGCGCGCTGGCGCGCCGCCTGGGCGTGCGCCGCTTCGTCACGGGCTGGATGGCCGCATACGGCGGTGGCGTGCAGCGCCGGTCGCGCGGCAACGCGCAGGAACTGCAGACCGTGCTGCGCTACGGCATGGGCACGACGGAATACATGCGCAGCACGGGCGGCTACGCCCTCACGCTCGAATGCGGCCAGCACCTCGACCCGCGCGCGCCCGAAGTCGCCTACACGGCCATCATGAATACCCTCGCCTTCCTGAAGATCATCGACGCGCCGGAACCGGAACCCGTCCCGTTCGAGGAGATGGAAGCGCTGCAGATGGTCGTCGTGCACGACAAGCTCGACGCCGGCGACCAGTTCACGCGCCAGTGGGCCAGCTTCGACCCGGTCGCGGAAGGCGAACAGATCGGTGTGCGCGCGGACGGCACGCCCGTCGTCGCGGAATTCGCGGGCCGTATCCTGTTCCCGGACGTGAACGCGCAGCCGAATCACGAATGGTACTACCTCACGCGTCCGAATCCTGCATTCGGCCGCGAGTGATGTGACGGTCTGCGGACCGACGCGGACGGTGCTACGATGTGCGGCACCGTCCACCCGCCCGCGCAACCCGTCATGACGCCCAACACCCTACTCCTCATCCTGAGCATCCACGCGCTGGCCCTGGTCTCGCCGGGGCCCGACTTCGCCGTCGTCACGCGCACCGCCATTGTGTCCGGCCGCCGCGCCGGCCTGTGGGCCGCTGCCGGCGTCGCGACGGCGATCGGCATCTACGTCCTCGTCTCCGTCCTCGGTATGTCGCTCGTGCTGGCCGCACTGCCGGGCCTGTCGCGCATCCTGGCCGTCGTCGGCGCGCTGTACCTCGCCTGGCTCGGCGTCCAGTGCCTGCGTTCGCGGGGCCAGTTGCCGGATGCACAGGGCACCCAGGCGGGCCACAAGGCCTTCGTCAGCGGCTTCCTCACGAACCTGCTCAACCCGAAGGCCATGCTGTACTTCGGCTCGGTCCTGTCCCAGGCGTTGAAGCCGGGCCTGGCCGCGGCCGACGTCGCCCTCCTCTGGACGCTGCTCGTCGCCGAGTCGCTGCTGTGGTTCGCACTCGTCGCGCTGCTGTTCTCGTCGCGCCCCGTGCTGGCCTGGCTGCGCGCGCGCCTCGTCTGGCTCGACCGGACGGTGGGCGCCGTGCTGCTCGTGCTGGCCGCCAAGGTCTCGCTGCTGGCTGCGCGCTGAGCGCCGGATCAGCTGCAGGTTGCGCACATAGATCCCGACGCCGAGGCCCTGGCCCGCGACGAACACGGGGTCGCGCCGGTGCACCGCATAGGCGAGCAGCACGAGCGCGCCGGCGATGCTCAGGTACCAGAACGACACCGGGATCACGCTGCGGCGGTCGCGTTCGCTGGCCAGCCACTGGATGACGAACCGGCCCATGAACACGGCCTGGCCCGCGAATCCCAGCAGCAGCCACGCCTGTTCCTCAGCCATCGCCTCGCCTCCGCTGCACCCGCTGGACGAGCCGCACCAGGCCCAGTCGCGCAAGGCCCAGTCGCGCAAGGCCCACTCGCGCAAGGCCGACCCGTACCAGGCCGGCCCGCGCCGCGCCGAATGTCCATGCTGTCGTGGCGTCCGCCGGCGATGCCCGCGACAGGCGGCCCACCTCCCAGGCGCCCCACGCCAGGCACCCGGCCGCGAGCAGGCGTTGCGCAGGCAGCACCGCCGGGATGCCGATGTGGCGACTGACGACGAGGCTCGCGGCGACGGCCATCAGCACCGCGCCGGCCAGCATGCCGGCCCGCCCCGCGGTAGGCCAGGGTCCGTGCCAGCGCGCCTGCAACGCGAGGCCGCACCACGCGCCCAGCCAGCCACCCAGCATGCCCCACAACACGTCCAGCGGCCAGTGCACGCCGACCATGATGCGCGACAGTCCGACGAGACTGGCCAGCACGAGCAGCAGGCCCCGCCATAGCCGCCGGCCCTGCAGGCCCATCACCCAGATGCCGGCCAGCGCGAACGCGGCCGCCGCGTGGCCGGACGGGAACGACACGCGGCGATAGGCCGGTCCGGCCTGGTGAAACGCGTCGCCCGCGAGCACGGACAGCGGGCGCGGCACGTCGACGAACTCCTTCGTCACCTGGGTCCACAGGCCCGCCACGACGGCCGCCACGAGCGCCGCCCAGAACAGATGCGGCGCGCGCCGGATCCAGGGCAACACGAGCGCCAGCGCCACCGCGCCGTCGCCCAGCATCGTCAGGTGGAACCAGACGAGGTCGCCGACGCCGAGGCCGCCCTGGTTCAGCCACAGGAACAGGGCGCGATTCGTGCCCGTGGCCAGGATGCCGGCCACCAGCGCCAGCGCGACGGCGGGCGGGAGCCAGGCCCAGGCGGAACGCAGGGAAGCCGGCATCGCGTCACCCGTCGATGCGCACCAGCAGCACGCCGCCCTCGCGGAACAGCACGCGCAAGCGCGGCGGCAAGGCGTCCAGCGCATCGCTGCGCGTGAGGATGACGTCGCCCGGGCGCGGCGCATCCGTCGCGGGCGTGACCGCGGCGCGGTAGACGGAAAAGCTGGGCACGTTGATACGCCAGCTGTGCACGGGCCAGCCGGCGTGCCGGGCCAGCAGCGCGGCCCGCTTGACGGGGCCCTGCTGCAGCTCGGCCGCAGCGGGCAGCAGCAGGCCACCAAGGGCGTACGAACAGGCCAGCGCGGCCGCGGCGAGGCGGGGCCACGGCCCGTCTCCGCGCAAACGTACAGGCCAAAGCGCCAGCAGCAGCACACAAGCCGGCAGCGCGATCGCCTGCGCAAGCCAGGCCGGATCGAACACGTCGGCGCGCCCCAGCGCTTCGCGCACGTAGGCGTTGCGCACGCCCGGCACGACGAGACGCAGCACGAGCGGCAACGACGCGACGGCGGCGAGCAACAGCAGCGCGGGCCACAGTGCCGCGGCACGGCTGCGCAGCGCGTGGCGCCGGTGCGCCATCAGGATGAACAGGGGTGTCGCGCCGTACAGCAGGTAATGCGGCAGCTTGGTGCCCGCCACCGTGAAGAACCCGAGGACGAACAGGAACCAGCACCACAGCAGGGTGTCGAGCGGTGTCGCGCGCAGCCACCGCACGCCGGGGAGCGTGGCCAGCAGCAGACCCGTGTACGGCAGCACGAGCAGCAGCAACGCCGGCAGGTAGAAGAACGGGCTGCCCGCGTGGCCTTGCAGCGGCACGAGGAAGCGTTCGACGTTGTGGCGCATGAAAAAGCCGGCCAGGAACGCGTCGCCTCGCGCCGCGTGTTCCAGCGCATACCAGGGCCCCGCGATGGCGAGCAGGATCAGCCAGCCAACCGGGTCGCGCGCCGCGCGCCACCAGTTGGCCAGCCGTCCCTGCACTCCGAACGCGAGCGCGCTCGCGGCACCCGGCACGAGCAGCGCGACGGGCCCCTTCGTCAGCACGCCGAGCGCGATCCAGAAGAAAGCGCGGCGGCGCCAGCGGGGCTGCGGGTCGACGAGTTCGCGGTAGACGTCGAACAGCGCCAGCGCAAGGAACAGGTTCAGCAGCGCGTCGGCGATCGCGCCCCGGCCGATCACGACGACGCCGGCGCTGGTGGCGGCGATGAACGCGGCGGCGCTTGCCGTGCCGCCATCGGAGAAGCGCCGCACGAACGCGTGGATGGCAGCGATCCACGCCGCAGCCGCGAGCGCCGACGGCAGCCGCAGCGCGAATTCGTCCAGGCCGAACAGGCGCACGGACGCGGCCTGCAGCCAGTAGATGAGGATCGGCTTGTCGAAGCGGGGCTCGCCGTTCAGCCACGTCGACACGTAGTCGCCCCGCGCCAGCATTTCCCGCGTCGCTTCGCCGAACGCGCCTTCGTCCACGTCGAACAGCGGGATCGCACCCAGGTTGTGGAACAGCCCCAGCCACACGGCTGCCGCGAGCAGCGCCGGCCACGTCCACGGCGCCAGCGCCGAGCGCACGCCGGCCGGGCGCGCCGGCGCCGTCGCTGCCGGCGCCAGCGCGTCGGGGCCACCACGCGGCGCGCTCACGGGCGCTCCCGCGCCGGACTTGGCCGTGGTTGAGACGGCAGGTCCGCCGCGGCGCCCACCATCTCGCGCACGAGGTAGGCCGGGGCACCGCCGGCCTCGAACCAGGTGCGGGCCAGCATTTCCGTCAGGATCCCCGTGCACACGAATTGCGCGCCGATCACGACCAGCAGGATGCCCAGCAGGAGCAGCGGGCGCCCGGCGATGGCGGCGCCCTCGCCCAGCTTCTGCCACGTCAGCCAGCCCAGCACGGCCAGCCCGGTGCCGCCGCAGCCGAGCCCGATCCGTCCGAAGAAATGCCCCGGGCTGGCGCGGAAGCGCACGAAGAAGGCCATCGTGAGCAGGTCCAGCAAGACCTTCACGGCGCGACCCAGCCCGGACGCGCCGTATTTCGAGCGCCCGTGACGGCGCGGGAAATGGCTCACCTCTTCCTCGCGGATGCGGTCCGGCGACGTCAGTGTCGCCATCCAGCTCGGTATGAAGCGGTGCATCTCGCCGTACAGGCGCACCCGGCGCAGCACGGCCGCGCGGTAGACCTTCAGCGTACAGCCGTAGTCGTGCAGCGGCACGCCCGTCAGCAGGCCGATCAGGCGATTGCCCAGCCGCGACGGCAGGCGCCGCCACAGGCCGTCGCGGCGCGCGCGGCGCCAGCCGACGAGCAGGTCGAGGTCTTCGTCGAGCAGGCGGCGCACCATGCGCACGATGTCGTGGGGATTATTTTGCAGGTCGCCGTCCAGGGTGGCGATGACGGTCCCGCGCGCGAGGTCAATCCCGGCCTGCATGGCGGCCGTCTGCCCGAAGCTGCGGCGCAGGATCGCGCCGCTCAGGTGGCGGGGGCTCGCGGCGACGGCTTCGCGGATGCGCTCGCTGGTGCGGTCGCGGCTGCCGTCGTCGACGAGGATCAGTTGCCACGGCCACGGCGCGCCCGCCAGCGCCGCCTGGACCTGGGTCACCAGCGGCAGCACGTTGTCTTCCTCGTCGCGCAGCGGCACGACGATGGACAGGAAATGGCCTGCCTCATGCATGGGGAACCTCCCGCAGGCCGGCGTGCGCATCCGTGTCCGCCTTCGCGATAAAGACCATCATCCCATTCTCCCTCATTGTCCCTGGTGGGCGCCGGCCGCTCGGGCCAGCAGCGGTATCTTCGCGTGCGGCCGGGAAGCGGGGACGATTCAGGTCAAACGTGCGCGGATCGTGCGACAATCGGGCGTCTCGCAAGAATTCGACACGACAACGATGCGAATGGGGAATTACGCAAAAGCGGTGCAGGCCGCGCTGCTGGCATGCGCGCTTGCCGCGGGTCCGGCCGCACGGGCGCTGGAGGTTCGCGTCGCCTCACAGGAAGTGCTGGAACCGAAGTGGCTGCGCGAAAACGGGCGCGTCACGGGCATCTGCCCCGACATCATGGCCGCCATCGAGAAGATCGAACCGCGCCTGCATTTCACCGGCTGGCAGCGCAACAGCCGCTCGCTCTCCGGCATCGAAACGGGCCTGGAAACGGGCACGCTGGATGCCGCCTGCGGCCTCGTGTCGTCGCCGCGCCGGCTCGGCATCGGACAGCCCGTCGGCAAGCCGATCTACCAGGTGCGGCACTACCTCGTGGTACGCAGGAACGACCCGGTCACGATCGAATCGGCGGAAGATCTCGCCCGGCTGGGCGACCTCGTCACGACGCAGCGGGCCTCGGTGTTCACGGAGCGCCTGGTCGCCGCCGGCGTGCGGATCGACAATGCAACCGACGACAACCGCGTGAACCTGCGCAAGATCCTGGCCGGCCATGGCCGCTTTGCGTACATCAACGACCTCACGCTGCACTACCTGATCCGCAAGGAAGGCCTGGAAAACCGGGTGCGCATACTGCCCGTCGTGCTGGGCGACGAACCGACGTATTTCTGGGTCAGCCGCAGGGCCGCGCCCGCGCTTGCGCCGCTGCTGGGCGCCGCCCTCGACAAGCTGAAGGCCAGTGGCGAGCTGGACCGCATCTACGTGCGCTGGGCCGACAGCCCCTGACGGCTTCAGGCAGGCGTGAGCAGCTTGAGCCCCACGATGCCGGCGGCGATGAGGCCGATCGACAGCAGGCGCAACGCGCCGGCCGGCTCGCCCAGCAGCACCATCCCGGCCACCGCCGTACCGATCGTGCCGATTCCCGTCCAGACCGCGTAGGCCGTACCGAGCGGCAAAGTCCGCAGCGCGAGGCCGAGCATGCCGACGCTGCCCGCCATCGTGCCCAGCGTGAACACGGACGGCCACAGGCGCGTGAAGCCCGCCGTGTATTTGAGACCGACCGCCCACGCGACTTCCAGCAGGCCGGCCACGGCCAGGTAGATCCAGCTCATCGATTGCTCCTGCTCGATGGAAAAACCCGCCAGTATAGCACCGGCCCGTCGAAGCCATCCCGGAGCGGCGAAATCGAGGCGTCCTCAGCAGGATTTCCGTCCCTGCTTTAAGATGCCCTCTCTTCGCCGCAGGACGCGGCGGATCAACGAAACAGGAGTACCGATGACGACTTTGTTTGACCCGATCAAGGTCGGCAGCCTCGAGCTGCCGAACCGTATCATCATGGCGCCGCTGACCCGCTCGCGCGCCGTGGGCGAGGGCCGCGTGCCGAATGCCCTGATGGCCGAATACTACGTACAGCGTGCCTCGGCCGGTCTGATCCTGTCGGAAGCGACCTCGGTGACCCCGATGGGCGTGGGCTATGCCGACACCCCGGGCATCTGGTCCGACGAACAGGTCGAAGGCTGGAAGCAGGTCACCGCCGCCGTGCACGCCGCGGGCGGCCGCATCTTCCTGCAGTTGTGGCACGTGGGACGCATCTCCGATCCGATCTTCCTGAACGGCGAGCTGCCGGTCGCACCGTCGGCCATCCAGCCGAAGGGCCACGTCAGCCTCGTGCGTCCCGTGAAGCCGTACGTCCCCCCGCGCGCACTGACGCTCGAGGAAATCCCGGCCATCGTCGCCGCCTACCGCAAGGGTGCGGAGAACGCGAAGAAGGCCGGCTTCGACGGCGTCGAGATCCACGGCGCCAACGGCTATCTGCTCGACCAGTTCCTGCAAGACAGCACCAACCAGCGCACGGACGCCTACGGCGGCCCGATCGAGAACCGTGCCCGCCTGATGCTGGAAGTGACGGACGCGTGCATCGACGTCTGGGGCGCCGACCGCGTCGGCATGCACCTGGCACCGCGCCGCGACGCCCACGACATGGGCGATTCCTCGCCGCTGGAGACCTTCGGCTACGTGGCACGCGAGCTGGGCAAGCGCGGCATCGCATTCATCTGCGCCCGCGAAGCGATCGGCGAAGACCGCCTCGGTCCGCAGCTGAAAAAGATCTTCGGCGGCGTCTACATCGCCAACGAAAAACTGACGAAGGAAAGCGCGGAACAGCTGCTGACGAGCGGTGACGCGGATGCCGTCGCCTTCGGTCAATGGTTCATCGCGAACCCGGACCTGCCGGAGCGCCTGAAGCGCAATGCGCCGCTGAACGCGCCGCGCCCGGACAAGTTCTACGCGCCGACGGCCGAAGGCTATACGGACTATCCGGCCCTGCAGGCCAACGGCTGATGTCGCGCCATGCCCGGACGGGTGCCTGCCCGTCCGAGCATTTCCCTCCTTTCCCATTCATATATCCCGGTAAAAAAACCTTCGTTCGCAGGCGTCACCGATACGAATACTATTGCTGACATGATATTCTTGTGAGATTCCTACCGGCCGTGGTCACAAGCCGCGGCTTCGTTCAGCCTCGCAAGGAGTCCCGTGAAGACCTGCCTACCCCGCCTGATGCCGCTCGCCGTCGCCACCGCGCTGGCGTTTGCCGCTACCCCTGTCGTCCACGCCGCAACCACGCCGGCGCGTGCCGAGAATGCCTACCTGTCGCAGATTGACGCCGCCGCCCGCTCGGCGCGCGTGTCCAACGTCGACTACCTGCTCGACTTCACGCTCACCGGCAAGGAAACGTTCAGCGGCACGACGACCCTGACCTTCGACCTGAAGGATGCGGACAGCCCGCTCACCGTCGATCTCGACAAGGCCACGATCAAATCGCTGACCGTCAACGGCAAGGCTGTCGCGCCGCGCTACAACGGCTGGTTCATCACGCTTCCCGCCGCCGACCTCGCCCGTGGCCGCAACACGGTCGTCGTCGCGTACGAGCGCCCGCACAGCACGAACGGCGAGGGCCTGCACCGCATGGTCGACCCCGTCGACGGCCGCGTCTACACGTATTCGCATTTCGAACCGGCCGCCGCGCACCAGATGTTCGCCGTGTTCGACCAGCCCGACCTGAAAGCGACGTACCAGGTAACCGCGAGCGTCCCGGCGGACTGGCAGGTGATTTCGACGACGCGCGAGACGAACGTCGCCCCGGCCGGCGACCTGCGCCGCTGGACGTTCGCGAAGACCAAGAAACTGAGCCCGTACAATTTCTCGATGCACGCCGGTCCCTACAAGATGTGGGAAGACACGAGCGGCAAATACCCGATGCGCCTGTTCGCGCGCCAGTCGGTCGCCGCGCAGATCAAGCCGGCCGAATGGTTCAAGTACACGAAGGCCGGCCTCGCGTTCTTCGACGATTACTTCGGCATCCCCTACCAGTTCGAGAAATACGACCAGGTGCTCGTGCCGGACTTCCTGTACGGCGCGATGGAAAATGCGGCCGCGATCACGTTCGCCGAGCGCGGCTTCATGTACAAGGCCGACATGACGGCGGAACAGCGCGCGCGCCTCGCCTACGTCATCATGCACGAGATGGCGCACCAGTGGTTCGGCGACCTCGTCACCATGCAGTGGTGGAACGGCCTGTGGCTGAACGAGAGCTTCGCGTCGTTCATGGGCACCTTGGCGACGGCCGAGGCCACGGAATTCAAGGACGCGTGGCGTGCCTTCTACTCGGAAGGCAAGCAGCGCGCCTACGCGCAGGACCAGCGCACGACGACGCACCCGATCGAAGTCCCGGTGCCGTCGACGCAGAACGCGTTCGACAACATCGACAACATCACATACTCGAAAGGCGCCTCCACGCTGATGCAGCTGCGCCACCTGCTGGGGGCCGACGTGTTCCGCAAGGGCGTGCACAACTACCTCGTCAAATACCAGTACCGCAACGCGAAACTGGACGACTTCATCGGCAGCCTCGGCGAGGCCGCCGGCCGCGACCTGACGGGCTGGACGAAGGAATGGCTGTACCAGCCTGGTGTCAACACGATCGCCGCCAACTACACGTGCAAGGCCGGCAAGATCGCCGGCTTCACGCTCACGCAAACCCCGCAGAGCAAGGCCTTGCCGACGCTGCGCGAGCAGCGCGTACAGGTCGCCGCGTTCCGCCTGGACGGCAAGGACTACAAGCTCGAGCGCAACGTCGCCGTCACATACAAGGGCGCGAAGACACCCGTTCCGGCCATGAACGGCGCCGCGTGCCCGGACCTCGTCTACCCGAACTACGGCGACTGGGGCTTCGTGAAGGTCCAGCTCGATCCGCGCTCGTTCGACAGCGCGCGCAGCCACCTGGCGGCCGTCGCCGACCCGCTGCTGCGCGCCATGCTGTGGCAAAGCCTGTGGGACGGCGTCCGCGACGGCAAGCTCCCGCTCAACGACTTCCTGTCCACCGCACTCAACAATGCACCGCAGGAAAAAGACTACACGCTGCTCGGCGACGTGATCGGCAAGGTCCTCGGCGCGAAGCGCTACCTCGACCTGATGGATCCGCAGGCCCCTTACGCCCAGGCGGTCACGCGCCAGCTGGAAGACATGGCCTGGACCAGCACCCTCGCGAACAAGGGCGACGACAACTTCCAGCGCCGCTGGTTCGACACCTATATCGCCGTGGCCAGCTCGCCGGACGCTCTGCACCGCCTCGCCGCCATCCTCGACGGCAAGGAACAGGTCGACGGCCTCGCCATCAACCAGGACCTGCGCTGGACCATCATCGGCCGCCTGAACCGCTACAACTACCCGGGCGCCGCCGCCCTCGTCGAGGCCGAGCAGGCGCGCGACAAGTCGGACGCGGGCCAGGCCGCCGCCCTGACGGCCGTCGTCAGCCGCCCCGACCCGGCCGTCAAGACCGAATGGCTGGGCACCGTCCACGACCTGCAGACGAAGCTGCCGTTCTCGAAGGTCCGCACGGCGATGGAGCACCTGTACCCCGCCGAGCAGCACGGCCTGGGCGACCAGACGGCGAGCGCGCGTCTTGCACGCCTGCCGCAGCTCGACAAGACGGCCGGCCCCGTCTACATGCGCGCCTATGGTCCGGCACTGATCCCGGCCGGCTGCACGCCCGCCAGCGTCAAGCGCCTGCAGGCGGCCGTGGACGCCGGCAAGGACCTGTCCACCGGCACCCGCCGCGCCCTGCTCGACGCGGTGGAGAACGACCAGCGCTGCGTTACCATCAAGCAGGCCATGACGGCGCACTGAGCATGTGGGACGGCACACGTCCGCACGCCACGCCCGACGCGCGCCGCCGCGGCGTGCTGGCGTTCACGTGCGCCGTCCACGTGCTGGCGCTGTTCCTGTGGACGCAGGAACGGCGCCTCCTCCCCGTCCGCCCGCCCCGGGTCGTGACGATCCTCCTTCAACCCGATCGCAGCCAGGCCGGACGGCCGCCGGCGGACGCGGCGATGCTGCCGCTGCCCGCACCGTCCATGCCGGCCGCGCCTGCCATTACCGTGCCTTCTCCGCAGCCCGAACCCGTGCGCCGTGATGACGACGACGGGCAGGCCACGGCTGAACGCATGCCAGGGCGCACATCGGAACGCACAACCCGGCAAGATCCGCATGCCCCTGCCGCACCTGCGACCACGCCACCGGCACCGGACCCGGCTCCCGCATCCAATCCCGTCGAGACGGCACAGGCGCTCGACCCGGCCGCGGATGCGCGCGCGCTCGCGCGGACGCCGGCCGGCGCGTCATCCGCACGAGGCGGCCTCGTGGCCGGCCTGGCGCGGCAGCAGGCCGGCCGCATCGACCGCGAACTTCGCAAGGGCAAACCGGGGGTGCCGACCGAAGCGGATACCCCGGCGGCGCGCTTCCAGCGCGGCCTCGAGTCCGCCTACATCGACCGTTCGCTGACCTTGCAGTCCGACACATACACGTCGCCGGACGGCGTGGTCATCTACCGCTTCCGCCAGGGCAACCGGTACCGCTGCCGCCGGGCCGGCGGCGTCGGCATGCCGCTGGCCGGGATGCCAGGCACCGGCTCGATCACCGCGGGGGGCGCGGGCGCCGCCGGCGCGACCGACTGCCCCAAGGGCGTCGTGTGGAACCAGGATCCCTGAACGGTGCCGCGCCGCGCTAGCGCCTTGCCGACCTGGCCGGTTTGTCGCCAGTACTCCCGCCGCCACCTCCTTCCTCCTCGTTGCCCGGCTGTTCCGGCGCACGGCACAGCTCGGCCATCCTTTCCCATGCCCCCTCGGCCTGGCAATGCAGGGGCGCGTATGCCTGCAGCGCCTTCGACAGGTCGATCGGCTTCATTTCATTGACCCGGACGTTGTTGTTCACCTTGATGCACATGACGTCCTGCCAGGCCGCCGAGTAATTGCGGGGAATGGGCACCGGCCCACGCAACCTGCGTGCCGCCGTTTCGCACTCGCCCTGCTTCAGGTACTGCCCCCGCAGGTTGGCCTGGTCCAGCGTCACGTCCAGGCCCTGCTGCAGGTACAACAAAAGAATCATCGTGTACATCGTCGTGCCTCCATCATTTGCATAGACCGTACGCCAGTCCGGCAGTTCGCCGCGCACGCCTGAGCTGCATCAGTCCGCGGCATCGGTGCCGCGCTAGCCTGACGGTCTCGAAAGGACCGCCATGCTCACACTCATCACCTGGAACATCCAATGCGCCCGTACGCCGGACGACGGGGCCGACCTCGACCGCGTCGTCGACCGTGTGCTGGCACTCGGTGCCCGTTTCGACATCCTGCTGCTCCAGGAAGTCGGCTGCGGCCTGCCCGCGCGCGACGGCAGGCCGATCGGCGACCAGTTCGCCGGCCTGGCGCGGCGCCTCGACCATCTGCACGCCGCGTCCGCGTTTGCCCTCGACACGCGCAACGCGGACGGGTCCCCGCGCCGCCTCGGTTGCATGACGTTCGCGCGCGGCGCCATGGTCCACGTGCGCCGCCACGCCCTCCCCTGGCCGCCCGATCCCGGCGTACCGACGATGCCCCGCGCGGCACTCGACACCATCGTCGCCACGCCGGACGGCATGCTGCGCGTGCTGAACGTCCACCTCGAGTATTTTTCGACGCGGCAACGCATGGCCCAGGTCGAGCGCCTGCGCGAGCTCCAGGCGGAAGCGCTCGCGCACGCGGCAGTCTCCCGCGCACCGGCCGCGCCGCCCGACGGTCCGGGCGGCATCCCGTTCGCACCGTTGCCTCATCCCGCCGCCGCCGTCCTCGCGGGCGACTTCAACACGACGCCCGGTTCGGACTGCCACGCGCGCCTGCTGGCCCCCGGCGCCGATGATGTTTCCCTGTGGCGCGATGCCTGGGAGCTGGCGCATCCCGGCGAACCCCATGCGCCGACCGTGGGCCTGCACGGCACGACGGCGGACCTGCCTGGCACCTTCGATTACGCCTGCGTCAGCCCCGCGCTGGCGCCACGGGTGCACACGCTCCGCGTCGATACGGCTGCGACCGGATCCGACCACCAGCCGCTGCTGCTGGAGTTGACATGAGGATGCTCGCCGTAAAGACCACCGGCCCCGTGCGCCGACGTAGAATAGGCGGCCCCGCAGCAATTGGAAGGACTCGTCTTGGATTGGGATTACCCGCACCCGTTCACCCTGCCCCGCGTGCCCGAAGCGGCCGACATCGACGGGCTGAACCACACCAACAATGCCGTCTACGTCCGCTGGTGCGAACAGGCCGGATGGGCCCACTCCGAGGCGCTTGGCCTGTCGCTGGACGACTACCGGCGCCTCGACCGCGCCATGGCGATCCGGCGCGGCGAATACGATTACCTGCTGCCGACCTTTGCCGGCGAGGCGCTCGTGCTCGGCACGTGGCTCGTCGCGGGCGATGGCAAGCTCGTGATGGAACGCCGCTTCCAGCTCGTGCGCGAACGGGACGGCGCGACGGTGCTGCGCGGCCGCTGGGACCTCGTGTGCATCGAACTCTCGAGCGGCCGGCCGCGCCGCATGCCACAGGAATTCCTGGATGCCTACATGACGGTGGTCGTGGCGGACACGCAGGCGGCGTCCTGACCCAGCGCGCCTCAGCGGGCATTGCCTTTCTGTGCGCGCACGAGCCAGCGCAAGGCACCCCACAGCAGCAGGATGGCGATCACCGACGACGCCCCCAGCACCAGCAACGTGAGGTCGTACAAGGCGTTGCCGAAGATCCAGGCGCCGCCCGAGACGACGGTGAAGATGTTCGCGAACACGAAGAATTTCGCGGCCGTCAGCAGGCAATGCCGTGCCGCCCGCTCGCGCACGACCGGGTCGGTGGAATCGAGGTCGCGTTCCAGCGCCTGCGACGCGGAACTGGCGCTTTCCAGATACCGGTAGATATAGCTCGCGACCACGCTGCTCGCCACGCCCACGAGGATGAGGACGATGTCCTTGGCTTCGATCTGGATGTTCATGGTCTCGGGTCTGCGCGTGCACGGTCCGCTCGGCTGCCGTCGACGTTCGAGTGGAACGAAGCCGCAAGATTCCGCGCACACGGCCGCGGAGCCGATCGGATCAAGCGCCGCCGGCGTGCGGTGACGTCATTCGGCGTCGATGATCCAGTCCGCCGGCTTGCCGCTGGCCTGGCGCGGCAGACGGGAGCCGAACGTCCACGCGACGGGCCGCTCGGGCGCCGTCAGCCGCCCGGCGATCCAGCCGGGCAGCCCGGCCCGCAACTGGTCGACGTCGGCGCCGGGCTGGGCCACGACGAAAGCCTTCAGGCGCCGGCCCTCGTCGGGCCGCATCAACCGCACCGCGGCTTCCCGCACCTGCGGATGCAGCGCCAGCACGTCCGCCACGTAGGCCGGGAACACGTTCATGCCTCCGACCTGCACGGCGCCGTCGAGGCGTCCCCCGGGCAGGAAGTGCGTTCCGTCCGCCCAGTCGAGGCGGTCCTGCAGCGGATAGGGGCGTGTCGTCCCGTCCGGCAGCGTGCGTGCGACGCTAGCGGTGTCATCCGTGCGGGTCCAGTAGCAGAACAAGGTGAACGGCACGCCCGCACGGTCGCGCCAGCCAATGCCCGCAGTTTCCGAGCTGCCATAAACCTGCAGCAGGCGCAGGCCGGCGGCGGCCAGGGTATCGGCGAGCGCGTCCGGACACGGCGCGGTCGACGTCACGCCGACGACGTCCACGTCGAATGCCGGCACGACCCGTGCGGCCGCTTCCCACCACCCCGGGTGCGCCACGACCAGGTCGCCAGGCCGCGCCAGGCCGGCCAGCGCGCCCGGAGCGGCCTGGCGTAGGTCGACCACCTCGACCGCGCCGGGGTCCACCGTCCCCATGAGCCGATGGGGCAATAGCACGGTGAACAGAAACCCATAGATATGGTGACTGGGCACGGCACTCAGGATGCGGCGCCGCCCGGGCAGGAGGAGCGCCAGCGCGGCGACCTCCTGCTCCAGTACGGCAAGCGCATGCGTGCAACGCTTCGGACTGCCGCTGCTGCCCGACGTGCGAAAGGTCAGCGCGGGCCCGTCGGCATCCGCGCCGGCCCGCAAGCCGGCTTCCAGGCTTGCCTGCGCACTCGCGACCCAGTCGCCGACGCACTGCCGGGCCAGCAATTGCTCATCGATACCGCCGCGTCGCAGGTGCAAGGCCTCGACCAGGGTTGTACCCAGGCCCATCAATTCCAGCGAATCGACGCCCAGGTCGCGCACGAACCGGGTGTCGGGCGGCCACGGCAACGGCAGGGACGACGGCAAGGGCGACGGCGGACGGCCGGGCCGCAGCTGCGCCAGCTCGGCGGCGAGCAGGTCTGTGACGACGCGGCGCAAGGCATCGCCGTGCGTCCACCACGCGTCCGGGCTCGCGCCGCGCCTGGTACCACTTGAGGCAGAATGTGATCGTGCGGACATGGTCTTTCGTCATTGCCGAAGCGGGCCGACTATGACGGGCCCGCGCGTCGCTGTCAAATGCGTACGGACGCGGCAATGTGACATGTGCGCACGATAGATTTGACAGAGACATGACGCCATGTCACTATGCATTTCTTCGCTGCAACACTACCTTCCACTGGAGCACCCATGACCGCCGACCTGTCCTTCGCCGCTCCGGACCTGCACACGCGCCTTGCGCGACTGGCAGAGGACGAGCTCGACCGGCTCGATTTCGGCGTCATCGGCTTCGATGACGACACCAATGTGTGCCAGTACAACCGCACGGAATCGGAAGCGGCCGGCCTCACGCCGCCGCGCGTGCTGGGCCTGCCGCTGTTCACGAGCATCGCACCCTGCCTCAACAACTTCATGGTGGCGCAACGCTTCGAGGATGCCCAGGACGACGGCGCGGCACTCGACGCCACCATCGACTACGTGCTGACCTTGCGCATGCGTCCCGTGAAAGTCGTCCTGCGGCTGCTGGCGGCGCCGGACGTACCCGTGCGCTACGTGCTGGTCCGGCGCAAAGCATGACGACGGGGACGACATGCGCGTCGGCGACGCCTGCGCCCGCCAGGGCGGCGGGCCGCGACCGCGTCGGGCGCCGGCGCCCGGCATTGAATGACGAGGAGAGACGATGAACGACACGAACAAGGTCGACGCCTACGAGGCGCTGGTCCAGTTTCTCTACCGCGCGCCCATCGGCCTCGTGCAGGCGGGGCTCGACGGCACGGTCGACATGCTGAACCCGATGTCGTCCAGCCTCCTGATGCCGCTCGCCCGCGACGGCAGCCTCGATAACCTGTTCACGGTGCTGCAGGACGTGGCGCCGCAGCTGCGCGAGATGACGGCGGCCGTCGACGCGCCGTCAGGCGTCGTGTGCGAAGGCCTGCGCGTGCAGCTGGGCGACGCGGCCGCGCCGGGCGGAGCGCAGGTGCTGTCGCTGAGCGTCCTGAAGCTGGACGGCACCCGGCTAATGGCCACCGTGACCGATGCCACCGCGGAGGTGCAGCGCGAGCAGGACCGCCTCGCGCGCCGCCTGCGCAGCCAGGCGCGCACGGACGCGCTCACGCGCATGCCCAATCGCGAAGCGGTGCTGGAACAGCTGCAGCAGATGCTGGACCGGCCGGCACTCGCGGATGGCGGTGCGCATCATCCCGGCTTTGCGCTGCTGTTCATGAATTGCGACCGCTTCCGCCAAATCAACGACGCGCTGGGCCAGGCCACGGGCGACCGTCTGCTCGTGCAGATCGCCGAGCGCATCCGCGCCGCGCTCCGCCCGCCCAGCGACCGCATCGATCCGCACGCGGGCGCGGGCCAGATGGCGGCCCGCACCGGCGCGGACGAATTCGCCGTCGTATTGGACGGCCTGCGCAGCCGCGCCGACGCCGAACGCGTGGCCACGCGCCTGCTCGACGCGCTGGCGCGCCCGCATACGCTGGACGGCCAGGACGTCGTCATCCGCGTGAGCATGGGCCTCGTGTGGAGCGGCGACGCGGGCGCCGCGGCCGGCGAAATGCTGCGCGACGCCAGCATCGCGATGGTCGAGGCCAAGCGCGCGGGCGGCGCCCGCTGCGTCGCGTTCGAGACGGCGATGCGCGAGCGGGCCGCGCGCCGCGCCGACATCGAGTCGGACCTGCGCCAGGCCCTCGTCGACGACCAGCTGTTCGTCGTCTACCAGCCCGTCGTGGGTCTGCACGCGGACGGCGCCACCGACCACGCCGCCGGCGTCGAAGCGCTCGTGCGCTGGCGCCATCCCGTGCGCGGCATCGTGCCGCCGGTCGAATTCATCCCGGTGGCGGAGGAATCGGGCCTCATCGGCGCCCTGGGCGACTTCGTGCTGCGGCGCGCCTGCAGCGACTTCGGGGCGTGGCAGCGCGCCCTGGGCGAACGGGCGCCGAGGCTCCTCGCCGTGAACCTGTCGCGCGCCCAGCTGGCGGAGCCGGGCTGGCCCGCGATCGTGCGCGACGTGCTGGCGCAGAACGGCATGCGCCCGGACCAGCTGCAGCTGGAAGTGACGGAAAGCCTGGCCGCGCAGGACCAGCAGGTGCAGCAGCGCCTGCACGAACTGAAGGCCATCGGCGTCACGCTGGCGCTGGACGATTTCGGCACGGGGTATTCGTCGCTCTCCAGCCTGCACCAGCTGCCCGTGGACACTGTCAAGATCGACCGCTCGTTCGTGAGCCAGGCCGACACGAGCCACCACCACCGCGTGCTGATCGAGGCGACGGTGAAGGTGGCGCAGAGCCTCGGCATGAACACGGTGGCCGAAGGCATCGAGACGGAAGCGCAGGCGCAAGCCGTGCGCGCCCAGGATTGCGCCAAGGGACAGGGCTACCTGTACAGCCGTCCCCTCGCCGCGCCGGACCTGGTCCACTGGCTTTCGGAAGACCGGACCGCGCTCAGCGCATCGCCAGCGGACGGCGCCGGCTGGGTGCCGGAAAGCCCGCGTCCAGCAGCGCCAGGTCGTCCGGTGTGAGCTGCGGCGCGAGGTCCAGCGCCGCGCGGTTGGCGCGCACGTGGGCCGGTTGCACGGCCTTGGGGATCGTGACGACGCCGTCCTGGCGCAGCAGCCACGCGAGCGCCACCTGGGCCGGCGTGACACCGTGCCGGCGCGCCACCTCGCCCAGTTGCGGACGCGTGAGCAGCGGGCGCTGCTCCGCCGGCGTCGATTCCAGCGGCGAATACGCCATCACGGGGATGCCCCGCTCGCGGCACCACGGCAGCAAGTCCCATTCGATACCGCGCTGGACGAGATTGTAGAGCACCTGGTTCGCGGCGATGGCCGCGCCGCCCGGCAGCGCGGTCGCTTCCAGCATGTCGTCCGTGTCGAAATTCGAGACGCCGTAGGCTCGGATCTTTCCCTCGTCGCGCAGGCGTTCGAACCCCTCCAGCGTCTCCGCCAGCGGCACGCCGCCGCGCCAGTGCAGCAGGTAGAGGTCGAGCCGGTCGGTGCGCAAACGGCGCAGGCTGCGCTCGCACGCGGCGCGCACGCCCGCGCGCGACGCGTTGTGCGGATACACCTTGCTGACCAGGTAGACGTCGTCGCGGCGGCCGGCGATGGCGTCGCCGACCACTTCCTCGGCACCGCCCTCGCCGTACATCTCGGCCGTGTCGATCAGGGTCATGCCGAGGTCCAGGCCGAGTCGCAGCGCGGCCACCTCGGCCGCGCGGGCGGACGGGTCTTCACCCATGTTCCAGGTGCCCTGGCCGAGGATGGGGAGCTGCGTCATTTCGCCGCCCTGGCCGTCGCGATCTGGTCGAGGATGTGCTTCGGCACCGCCGCGTAGTGCTTGAACTCCATGGTGTACGTGGCCCGCCCCTGCGTCAGCGAGCGTAACGTCGTCGAGTAGCCGAACATCTCCGCCAGCGGCACGACGGCGTTGATCAACTTGCCGCCGCCGCCCGGGATCTCGTCCATGCCCTGCACGACGCCGCGCCGCGTGGACAAATCGCCCATCACGTTACCCGTGAACTCTTCCGGCGTCTCGACCTCGACCTGCATCATCGGTTCGAGCAGCTCCGGCGACGCCTTGCGCATGGCCTCCTTGAACGCCATCGACGCGGCCACGCGGAACGCGTTCTCGTTCGAGTCCACGTCGTGGTAAGAACCGAACGTCAGGGTCGCGCGCACGTCCACGACCGGGTAACCGGCCAGCACGCCCGTCTGCAGCGTCTCCTGGATGCCCTTGTCGACGGCCGGGATGTACTCGCGCGGCACGACGCCGCCCTTGATGGCGTCGACGAACTCGTAGCCCTTGCCCGGCTCCAGCGGTTCCAGTTTCAGCACGACGTGGCCGTACTGGCCCTTGCCGCCCGACTGCTTGACGAACTTGCCCTCGACGTTCTCGACGGTCTTCTGGATCGTCTCGCGGTACGCCACCTGGGGCTTGCCGACGGTCGCCTCGACGCCGAACTCGCGCTTCATGCGGTCGACGAGGATCTCCAGGTGCAGCTCGCCCATGCCGGACATGATCGTCTGGCCCGATTCCTCGTCCGTGCGCACGCGGAACGACGGGTCTTCCTGCGCGAGACGCTGCAGCGCGATGCCCATCTTCTCCTGGTCGGCCTTCGTCTTCGGCTCGACGGCCTGCGAGATCACGGGTTCCGGGAACGCCATCTTTTCCAGCACGATCACCTTGTCCGGGTCGGACAGCGTGTCGCCCGTCGTCACGGCCTTCAGGCCGACGGCCGCCGCGATGTCGCCCGCGAACACCTCCTTGATCTCCTTGCGTTCGTTGGCGTGCATCTGCAGGATGCGGCCCAGGCGTTCCTTCTGGCCCTTGGTCGGGTTGTACACCGTGTCGCCCGAATTCACGACGCCGGAATACACGCGGAAGAACGTCAGCTGCCCGACGAACGGGTCGGTCATGATCTTGAAGGCGAGCGCGGAGAACGGCTCGTCATCGGACGGATGACGTTCCAGCGGCTTGTCGTCCTCGTCGTGGCCGGCGATCGCGGGCACGTCCACCGGCGACGGCAGGTACTCGATGACGGCGTCCAGCATCGCCTGCACGCCCTTGTTCTTGAAGGCGGAGCCGGCCAGCATCGGGACGATCTCGCCCGCGATCGTGCGTGCGCGCAGCGCGGCCTTGATCTCGTCTTCCGTCAGCGCCTCGCCGTTCAGGTATTTCTCCGTCAGCTCGGGCGTCGCCTCGGCGGCCGCCTCGACCATCGTCTCGCGCCATTTTTCCGCGACGGGGAGCAGGTCGGCCGGGATGTCCTCGTACGTGAAGCGCACGCCCTGGCTCGCGTCGTCCCAGCGGATGGCGCGCATCTTGACGAGGTCGATCACGCCCTCGAAGTGCTCTTCCGCGCCGAGCGGGATCTGGATCGGCACGGCATTGCCCTTCAGGCGGTCCCTGATCTGCTGCTGCACGCGAAAGAAATCGGCGCCCACGCGGTCCATCTTGTTGACGAACGCGATGCGCGGCACCTTGTACTTGTTCGCCTGGCGCCACACGGTCTCGGACTGCGGCTGCACGCCGCCGACGGAGTCGTAGACCATGACGGCGCCGTCCAGCACGCGCATCGAGCGCTCGACCTCGATCGTGAAGTCGACGTGGCCCGGCGTGTCGATGATGTTGATGCGGTGTTCGGCGAAGTTGCCGCCCATGCCCTTCCAGAAAGCCGTCGTCGCGGCCGAGGTGATCGTGATGCCGCGTTCCTGCTCCTGTTCCATCCAGTCCATCG
Source organism: Massilia sp. PDC64 (assembly GCF_900101265.1). GTDB lineage: Bacteria > Pseudomonadota > Gammaproteobacteria > Burkholderiales > Burkholderiaceae_D > Telluria. The sequence continues at coordinate 278,141 of NZ_FMZS01000003.1, read as the reverse complement.
TCGCCGCGCCGTTGTGCACCTCGCCGATCTTGTGATTCACGCCGGTGTAGAACAGGATGCGCTCCGTGGTGGTGGTCTTGCCGGCATCGATGTGGGCACTGATGCCGATGTTGCGGTAACGCTCGATGGGGGTCTTACGGCTCATCACAATCTCCTGTGGATACGGAACGCCAATGTAAGTGCATATACCCCCACTTTCAAGGCCGGGCTGCGCGAACCGGTCTTAAGACATGGGATGGTATAGCCGCACAATGTAACTGAAGTGCGGCGTTCGTGCAGGAGACGCACGCCGGAAACGTCGCCCCGCGAAGGCGGGGGCCCAGTTTTGCATGCTTGGTGGGTACGCTGAACTTCGGTTCCCGCCTTCGCGGGGATGACGGTGGCGAAGCTCAGCCCACGATGGTCTGCAGCGCCCTTGCCGGAATCTCGACCGCCACCTCCTGCCGGTCGACGAACAGCCGGTACCGCTGCGGCTGGTCGCTGCGGTTCATGACGACGACGGCCAGGCGTCCGTCGGTGTTGCGGAACGCCGTCGCATCCAGCGTGCTGCGGCTCGTCGTGGCGCCCAGGCGGCGCGCCTTCGGGCGGATGTAGCGGCTGAAGTGGCCGATGGCCGTGTAGACGGGCGTGAACACGAGTTGCCCGTCGTCGCTCGCGTGCAGCGGCGCGAAGCAGAAGTTGTTCTTGTGGTTCGGGCCGCCGCGGCTGTCGAGCAGCATGTTCCAGTCGACCCAGCCGCTGGAGCCCGCGTTCAGGTCGGCGATCATCTCCCGGCCATAGCGCTCGCCGTTGGCCCAGTCCTGCAGCCGCGCGGGATCGAATTTCTCGATGCATCCTTCCGTCATGAGGAGGTTCACGTCCGGCCAGGCTGCGTGCACGGCGGCGACGTTCCGGTGCATCGGCTCCCCGCCCGCCCACGTCTCGTACCAGTGGTAGCCGACGCCCCAGATGTACGGCCGCGCCTTCGCATCCGCCAGGATGGTCGCCGCGCGCTGCGGCAGCAGGTCGCGGTTGTGGTCCCACACGATGACCTTCCTGCCACCGAGCCCCGCTGCCCTCAGCGCGGGGCCCAGGTGGTCGCCGAGGAAGCGCGTCTCCTCGTCCGCGCTGAAGATCATCGATTCCCACTTCTGCTTCGCCATCGGCTCGTTCTGTACCGACAGGCCCCACAGCGGGATGCCGGCCTGCTCGTACGCCTGCACGAACTTCACGATGTAGCGCGCCCACGTGTCACGGTATGCCGGCAGCAGGCTGCCGCCCGCCAGCATGCTGTCGTTCGACTTCATCCACGCCGGCGCGCTCCACGGGCTCGCGAACACGCGCACGTCGGTGCCGTGCGAGCGCGCCGCCGCCAGCGCCGCGCGCAGCAGCGGCACGCGCAGCTTCAGGTCCGGCGCGATGCTGAACGACGCGAGCGAAGCGTCGCCGTCGCGCACGTACGTGTAGCTGCCGCTGCCGAAGTCGGAACTGTGGATCGTCGTGCGCAGGACGTTGTAGCCCAGGCCCGCGCGCGGGTCGAAATACGCCGCGAGGAAGGCCTGCTGCTGCGCGGGCGTCAGGGTTGCGTGGACCTCGGCGACGGCGTCCGTGACGGCGCCGCCGAAGCCGAACACTTCCTGGTAGCGCTTCGACGTGTCGACGAAGACGGCGATGTCCGTCTCGGGCGGCTGGCCCGCGGGCTGGAATGTGCCGAGCGGGCGCGTGGCGAAGCGGTCGGCGTTCGGCGCGGACGTCACGAGCTGCCAGCCGGTGCGGCTGACGGGTGCTGCGGTCGCGGGTGCCGCCGCGGTCCGACCGGCTGCCGCCACCTGCCCGCCTGCCAGTGTCGCGGCGCCCAGCAGCCGCATTGCTTCTCGTCTCGTCGTCATCGTGTCTCCCGTGTGGTGATATCGGCCGCGCAATTGGAAACGTTACCAATCGAATTCGGACGACTATACCACCCGTCGTTTCACGATGTCAAAAGGCTGTCGTCACAGAAGAATAAAGACTACCCCAACAACCACTGAATGTACCCGCGCCCGGCGACTTGTCCAGCTGGCAACAAAGCCGTACACTGAGCCATACCGACCGTCCGTTATCGACCAGGAGCAGACGATCACCTACAAGTGAGGATTGATGTTTACGTGCCCATGCTGCGGATACGCAGTCTTCGAAGAACACCCAGGGTCATACGGGATTTGCCCGATTTGTTTCTGGGAAGACGACGTATTTCAGCTCTACTACCCCAATCAGGCTGGTGGCCCAAACAGGTGTAGTCTGATCGAAGCGCAGGTCAACTTCGTTCAATTTGGAGCTTGCGAGCGAACCATGTCGAAGAATGTACGAGCACCTCGCGATAGTGATGTTCGTGATAGTCGGTGGTTTCCACTTTGGGCTCGCCGCGTTGCCATTCCAGATTCCGACGCTGATAGCCCGCATCCTCAACATATGACGTCAAAGTACGACCTCTACTATTGGCTGCGAACCTAACAGCGCGAAGCAGCATCGTAGGTCTGGTATGGGTCGGAAGCGGACTGTCGAGGTAGGTCTGTAACCTGCCAAGAGCCGACCTATCGAACCGTGCAGCGAGGATTATTTGGAGCAATGACTAGGCAAATGAAAACGCCGACTATCGAAACCCAACCTCTGCACATGTATTGCAAGACGGTTGTCATAACCGACGACGAAGGCAGCGTCTCAGCCACGGTCGAATACGGCGCTGACGGTAGACTTCTCATCTGGGAGCTTGATTTTGAGTGTGATGAGACGAGGAGACGACGGCTTCTCGCCAACCTCGCAAGTTTCCTTGATAGGAAATCAATCGGATATGAAATATTCTGGGGAAAGCGGCGCTAAGTTGATGCCTTTGGTCTAGAGAAACCGCTGCTGGATGTCTGGAATGGGTCGTAAGCGGAAGTTCGTGACAGTCCGGGAGATTTTTCGCTTAAGCAGCCTGCTATGCTGACCGGACCGTCCGCAACCGGCCAGAAGCGGACATCGGAGACAACTTTCTTTATCGTCGGAAGCCACATGACCTTCGACTCGCTACCACTTCATGACGCCTTACTCGAAGCTATCCACATCAGTTGGGAGGCGGCACGATGTGACTTGCGTTTAAGGCCTGTCGGCTTACCATCTCATCTTCTTGTGTTTGAGGGGTTCACGAACATTGAGCTGCCACGACGTGAGAGTTGGGGGCCGTCTTCGTCGGTCAATTCTTTAGCGCAGCCGCACGAAGGCCTATTCGAAATAGAACTGCAATCGGGCGACACGATCCGAATTGAAGCGTCCCACTGGGCATTCCGTCCAGTGAGTGCTTAGACGGTTTTCGGCATCTGCTGTCGTGATCCGCTTTGGGTCGGTTGCTATCGTTTAGCAGAGACCGCTACCGGCCAAAGGCAGACATTCACTGACCCAACCCTTGTCACTTTTATGAAGCGGTCCCATACCTTTGCCAGTATGCTCGCGTGCTTGGTAATGATGAGTTCGGCTCAGGCTGAGCCTTTGCTCAGCTATTTCCCAAAGCGGGACCTAGGGCAATTTTTAGCCGACAACTTCGACTTGGCAACAATCCGCAGTTCTATCAATACACGTCTACGCTCGAATGGACTACGCACTTTCAAAGACCTCCGCATGAAGCCAAGTAAGGCAACCGAAAAGGCGCTGGTATTCGAAAGTCCGGGCGACTGGCGGTATGAACTGAGGATCGTCGGACGCAGAGACGTTAATGGTGACGGTGTCGAAGACCTGGAAGTTTGCTTTATTGATCGCGCTCTGAACGGCGGAACATACAACACGTCTGAGGGGCTGTTAATCACCCGTTACTCAGCAGATGGCTACGCGATTGCATTGAACTACAGTCTTGATGACGGAGTTTGCGAAAACTATGCTCGCTGAGCTTTAAGCAAGGTCCGCTTCGGGTCGGCTGCCGCCGTACAACGAGCAACTGAGACCGGCCAGAAGCCGACCCTTGTACTCATCACTTCACCGCAGTTTTCTCTGAGCATATGGTTATCGATGATCTCCATGCCCCGACCTTCCGGGAAGAAGTCCGGCAGGTCATGAGTTAACTCGACGATGCGCAGGACCTCTACAACGCGTTTCAGTTACAAGACGAACGCGAACACAGCCTAGAGAATCTCCTGCACCAGCTCCGACGGCCGGCACAGCCGCACACCCTTGGGCGTGACGACGAACGGCCGGTTGATGAGGATCGGATGCGCAACCATGGCATCCAGCAACGCGTCGTCGGTCGTGGCCCGATCGTCGAGTCCCAGTTCCTTGAACAGCGCTTCCTTGCTGCGCACGGCATCGCGCACGCTCAAACCCGCGCGGGCGATCAAATCCTTCAGTTCGTCCCGCGTCGGCGGCTGCGCGAGATAGTCGACCACCCGCGGTTCGGCACCGGTCGCACGGATCGTCTCCAGCGTGGTGCGCGACGTGCCGCAGCGGGTATTGTGAAAAATCGTGATGTCCATCTTGAAAATCCCTGTTTGAGAGGCAAGGATGATACCGACGCGGCCGCAACGCTTCCAGTCTTTTTTGCTTGTCCGCCCTCTGGTAGCGCTATAGAATGCCCGGTTTGCTTGCCGACACGCAATCACAGTTGCACGCAGACGGCCTGCCGTATGGAGATAACATGGACGACTATCTGGTGCGCCCCGAGGCGCTGCCGACCTGGGGCCAGCGCACGGCGCTGCGCATGCTGAACGCGCTCGGCTGGAACTTCTACTTCAAACCCCTGCCCGGCCCGCACGGTATCGCCGTCGTGTATCCGCACACGTCGAACTGGGATTTCTTCGTCGGCCTGCTGGCCAAGTGGGCGGTCGGCCTGCAGTTCCGCTGGCTCGCCAAGGATTCGCTGTTCCGCGGCCCGATGGGCCCGATCATGCGCTACTGGGGCGGCGTCGCCGTCGACCGCAGCTCGCCGCAGGGCGCGATCCGCCGCCTCGCGCAGACGATGCACGCGGCCGACTGGTTCTGGCTCGCCATCACGCCGGAAGGCACGCGCAGCTACCGCCCGCACTGGAAGAGCGGCTTCTACCGCATCGCGCTGGCCGCGGACGTGCCCGTGCTGCTCGTCTCGCTCGACTACGGCAAGAAGGTCATCGACGTCACGCGCACCCTGACGATGACAGGCGACGAAGCGGCCGACATGGCCGCCATCGCCCGGGCGTACGACGGCGTGCGCGCGCTGTACCCGCACAAGGCGGCGCCGATCCGCCTGGCCGAACCGGGATCGAATTCAGACGACACCCACAAGCAGGCGTAGGTCAAACGACGCCCGCAAGCAGGCAAAGCCCTGCCGCCCCGATCGCGGCGCCCGCCATGCGGCGCACCCGTTCCCCCGGCAGCGCGCCGAGCAGCATCACGAGGGCGCTCGCGGCCAGGAAGCCGGCGCCGCTCGCCATCCCCGCCAGTTCCTGTCCGTGCGCGACCCCATGCAGGAAGGCGCAGCCACCCACGACGACGACCGCCACCTGCGGCGGCAGGCGCCGCTGCAGGCCAGGTGCGCACGCCACCAGGGTCCCCAGCAGCAGCACGGTCGCCGCGATCGACGTCTCCAGCGCGGGCAGCGCGAAGCCGGCAGCGGCGCACGCCGCGCCGAACGCCATCATCACGAGGAATGCGGGCGGCAGCACGGCCCCGTGGCGCTGCTGGCGGCTCCACAGGCCGACGGCCAGCAGCGCCAGCAGGTGGTCGAGTCCCGTCAGCGGATGCAACAGTCCGGCCGTGAAACCGCCGTCGGGATGCCCCGGATGCGCGGCCGCGGGCAGCGCCACGGCGAGGGTGGCGAGCGCGGCGACCGCCCCGCCCAGGCGCAGGCGCGGACGCGGGGACGGGCCGTCATGGCGCACGCGGGTGTTCATCTTGTCGTTCCATTTCATGGCTTTCCCTTTCATTGATCGAGTAATCCCTGCTCACGGATAAACGTAACGACGGCATCGACGCCCTCGCCCGTGCGCAAATTCGTGAACACGAACGGCCGCGCCCCGCGCTGGCGCTGCGCATCGCGCGCCATGACTTCCAGGTCGGCGCCCACGTGCGGCGCAAGGTCCGTCTTGTTGATGATGAGGAGGTCGGAGCGCGTGATGCCGGGCCCGCCCTTGCGCGGGATCTTCTCGCCGCCCGCCACGTCGATGACGTACAGGGTCAGGTCCGACAGTTCCGGGCTGAACGTGGCCGCGAGGTTGTCGCCGCCGGATTCCACCAGCACCAGTTCCAGCGCCGGGAAGTCGGCCTGCAGCCGCGCGATGGCTTCCAGGTTGATCGACGCGTCCTCGCGGATCGCCGTGTGCGGGCAGCCGCCCGTCTCCACGCCCATCAGGCGCTCGGGCGGCAGCGCGTTCGCGCGCAGCAGGATCTCCATGTCTTCGCGCGTGTAGATGTCGTTGGTGATGACGGCCATGTCGTAGCGGTCGCGCATGCGCCGGCACAGCATCTCGCACAGGGCCGTCTTGCCGGAGCCGACCGGGCCGCCGATGCCGACGCGCAGGGGATTCGATGTCATTGTTTACCTCTTTTCAGGAACGGTACAAACGTCCATGCTGCACTTCGTGCCGCATCGACAGCATGGACAGGCCGGGCGACCAGTTGGACAGGTCCGCATCCGGCAGGGAGCGCGCCGTGGCGGCCGCGCGTTCGAGGTCCGGCCGCAGCGACAGCAGCAGCCGCTGCCCCGCCACCTGCCCCAAAGGCACGGATTTCACGCACACGAGCACCTGGTTCTCGGCCCAGGAAAACAGCATCGCGAGCAGGGCATCCTCGTGCGGGATGCCGAGCGCGTCGACGGCGCACGCATACGCGGCCGGCAGCGTCACCTCGTCGCCCAGCACGGCGGTGTCGGCCACGCCCAGTTCCGCGATCAGCCGCGTGAGCGAATAGCCCATCTGGACGGTCTCCGCGCGCAGTTCCGCCGTGTCGCGCGACGCGAGGAAGCACGCGCTCCACTCCGCGACGGCCGCGGCGTCGCGCGCGGCGAACGCGTTCATCAGGCGCCACAGCAGCGGCGCGTCCCAGCGCGCCAGCACCTCGTCCAGGTAGCGCACGAGCCAGGCGTGGGCGCTCACCGCATCGTGCACGCGGCCTTCGTCGATGGCCGTCTCCAGGCCTTGCGAATAGCTGTAGCCGCCGATCGGCAACGCCGGACTCGCGAACTGCAGCAGGTGCAGCAGGCTCGCGGCGTTCATGCGTCCGCCGCGATGTCCGCCGGCCGGTGGATTTTCTGGCGCAGGGGCACGGGCGCCAGCAGGCCGCCGCCGTGGTCGTGGTGGCCGTGGCCGTGGCCGCCCGCGTACGCACCCGCTTCCGGCTCGAACTTCGCCAGCTCTTCTTCCACCGTGGCGCCCAGGCCGAGCACCATGTCCTTCAGCACGGGATCGACGCGGATGCGCAGCCAGCCCGTGCCGACCTGCGTCTGCGTGTGGCGGTTACCGAGGTGGAACGCGCAGCGCGCGAGCATGGTCGCGTCCGCGCACAGCACGCGGTACGTCGGCTCTTCCGCCGCGACGACGCGGACCACGCGCCCGCCCTCTCCCGTCAGCAACTCGCCGTCGCGCAGGACCGTGCCGCGCACGAGGAACAGCGCGACTTCTTCGCCGGAGGCGAGGCGCGCGCGCTGGCGGCAGCGTTCGCGCTGGTCGTACGGCAGCACGAGCTCGTCGTGGACGGCGTCGGCGTGGAGGATCTTCGTATGCAGTGACAACATGTTGGTCCCGATGAGTCAGAATAAAAAATAACGTTGCGCGAGCGGCAGCACCTGCGCCGGCTCGCACACGAGCAGGCGTCCGTCCGCACGTACCTCGTACGTTTCCGGGTCCACTTCCATGTGCGGCGTGGCCCCGTTGTGCACCATGTCGCGCTTGCGCAGCCCCCGCGTATTGCGGATCGGGATCACCGTCTTGGCGAGCCCCAGCTGCTGCGCGATGCCGAGGTCGAACGCGGCCTGCGACACGAACGTGAACGATTTACGGAGTCCTCCGCCGTACGCGCCGAACATCGGCCGGTAGTGCACGGGCTGCGGCGTCGGGATCGATGCGTTCGGGTCGCCCATCAGGCTCGCCGCGATCATCCCGCCCTTCAGGATCATCGACGGTTTCACGCCGAAGAACGCGGGCCGCCACAGCACGATGTCCGCGATCTTGCCCGGCTCCAGCGACCCGACGGCGTGCGAGATGCCGTGCGCGATAGCAGGATTGATCGTGTACTTGGCCACGTAGCGTTTGACGCGCACGTTGTCGCTGCGGGACGAATCGCCCTCCAGCGGGCCGCGCTGCACCTTCATCTTGTGCGCCGTCTGCCACGTGCGCGTGATGGTCTCGCCCACGCGGCCCATCGCCTGCGAGTCGGACGACATCATCGAGATGGCGCCCAGGTCGTGCAGGATGTCTTCGGCGGCGATGGTCTCGCGGCGGATGCGCGATTCCGCGAACGCCACGTCTTCCGCGATGGCGGGGTCGAGGTGGTGGCAGACCATCAGCATGTCCAGGTGTTCGTCCAGCGTGTTCACGGTGTACGGACGGGTCGGATTCGTCGACGACGGCAGCACGTTGTCCTGGCCGACGGCCGCGATGATGTCCGGCGCGTGCCCGCCGCCCGCGCCTTCCGTGTGGAACGTGTGGATCGTGCGGCCCTTGAACGCGGCCAGGGTGGATTCCAGGAAGCCCGCCTCGTTCAAGGTGTCGGAGTGCAGCGCGACCTGGATGTCCATCCGTTCCGCGACGGCCAGGCAGCTGTCGATCGCGGCCGGCGTGCTGCCCCAGTCCTCGTGCAGCTTCAGGCCGACGGCACCCGCCTCGATCTGCTCCTCGAGTGGCCGCGGCTGGCTCACGTTGCCCTTGCCGAAGAAGCCGAGGTTCATCGGGAACGCGTCGGCCGCCAGCAGCATCGAATGGATATGCCACGGACCGGGCGTGCACGTCGTCGCCGCGGTGCCGACGGCGGGGCCCGTGCCGCCGCCGAGCATCGTCGTGATGCCGGACATCAGCGCCTCGTCGATCTGCTGCGGGCAGATGAAGTGGATGTGCGTGTCGATGCCTCCCGCCGTGACGATCATCCCTTCGCCCGCGATGATTTCCGTCGCGCCGCCGATGGCCATCGTCACGCCGGGCTGAATATCGGGATTGCCGGCCTTGCCGATGGCGGCGATCAGGCCATCCCTGATGCCGATGTCGGCCTTGACGATGCCCCAGTGGTCGACGATGACGGCGTTCGTGATCACCGTGTCCATCACGTCCGCACGCACGCGCTGCGACTGGCCCATGCCGTCGCGGATCACCTTGCCGCCGCCGAATTTCACTTCCTCGCCGTAGATGGCATAGTCCTTCTCGATCTCGATGACGAGTTCCGTGTCCGCGAGGCGGATGCGGTCGCCCGTCGTCGGTCCGTACATGTCGGCATAGGCTTGCCGGGTTATCTTGGCCATTCAGAGATCTCCATTCACACGGCCCTGGAAGCCGTGCACGATGCGGCTTCCGCCCAGGTCGACCAGTTCGACGGTGCGCCGCTGGCCCGGTTCGAAGCGCACGGCGGTGCCGGCCGCGATGTTCAGGCGCATGCCGCGGGCCAGTTCCCGTTCGAACTGCAGCGCATCGTTCGCCTCGTAAAAGTGGTAATGCGAGCCCACCTGCACGGGACGGTCGCCCGCGTTCGCGACGACGAGCGTCACCGTGCGGCGGCCCGCGTTGATCTCGATGTCGCCATCCTCGAGGAAGTATTCGCCCGGGATCATGCGGCCTCCGGCATCAGCAGCGTTTTCGTGTATACGACGTGCGACCCCGTTACACCTTCGATGGGCGCGTAACCGAGATCGTGGATCAGCGCTTCCGCGCCGGAGCCGGGTTCCGCAGCCAGGCGCAGATCGTCGCGACCCAGCGCGCGCGCTTCCGCTTCCGCGGCGCGCAGCAGGACGCCACCGATGCCGCGCCGGCGCGCGCGGCTGTGCACCATCAACGCCTGCAGGTCGGCGCGGCGGTGGCCGTCGGGACGCTGGCACAGGGTGAGCTGCACGGTGCCGATCAGGGTACCGTCGTGCGACGCGGCCAGCAGCCTGCACGTGCCGGCGGCGACGGCCATGCGCACGTCCTGCCAGTAGTTCTGGGCCTGGCGGCGGTCCAGGCCGAACGCGATGCTGGAAAAGGCGCCGAACGCCACGGCGTCCAGCAGCAGGTCGGCCAGCTGGGCGCGCATCACGTCGCACGCCTGGGCATCGAGCAGGAGGATTTTCATGGGCGCCTCACGGGATCGGGTTGTGGACGGTGACGAGCTTGCTGCCGTCCGGGAAAGTGGCTTCGACCTGGATTTCCGGGATCATTTCCGGCACGCCGTCCATCACGTCGGCGCGCGTCAGGATCATGGTGCCCTCGCTCATCAGCTCGGCCACGCTGCGGCCGTCGCGCGCGCCTTCCATGATGGCGGCCGTGATCAGCGCGACAGCCTCCGGATAATTCAGTTTCAGGCCGCGTGCGCGGCGGCGTTCGGCGAGCAGCGCGGCCGTGAAGATCAGCAGCTTGTCTTTTTCGCGCGGGGTCAGATCCATGTCAGTCCTTTAGGTGTTCCAGATGCGCGGCGGCGCGGCCGGCAAGTCAAGCAGATGAGGCCGCAGCACGGCCCACGCGCCCGTCATTGCGGCACGCGCGCGTTCGCTGTCGTCGCCGAGGAAGCGCGCCACGAACACGTGCTTTACCTGGCTGACTGCGAGGCCGGGGTCGACGGCGCGCACCGCGTCCTGCAGGCCCGCGGGCACGGGCTTGCCGACGGCGACGAGCGTCGCGCACACGCTGTGGCCATGCATGCCCAGCGGGCTCTCAAGCAGCGCCGGCGTGGCGCCGCCCTGCTCCCACCACACGGGCCGGCCATCGATGCGGATGCGCGTGCGCTGCCCCACGCGCCCGCGCGTAAAACGTTCGCCGGACGCCTGGCGGCCGAAGCACAACACCTCGGTACCGATGTACACGGCACCCGCGGCCAGGTCGACGTCGTGCGCGAGCATCACGTCGGCGTCGTCGTAGACGATGGTTTCCTGCGGCAGCCATTCGATCGCGGCACCGGGGCCGGCGGCCAGGACCACGTCCTGGCGCGACGTGCGGCCGTTGGCGCGGTACCACTTGGCGGCGCCGGGCGACGTGGCCAGCACGTGGCAGCCGGCCGGCACCTCGAGCGCGATGTCGAGCCGGTCGCCGCCGACGATGCCGCCGGGCGGGTGCACGACGATCACATGACAGGTGCCGGGGCCTTCCGGATACAGCGCCTTTTGCACGCGCAACGGCCCGCGGTGCTCGCGCCGGACGAGCCGCGTGCAGCCGCCGTCGCGCGCGAAGCCGAGGCGCAGGCTGGCGTGCCAGGAGGCGGAGGTCGGGTCGTTGAAAGTGCAATCGGGCATGCCTGATGAGTTAGCACGATGCGTGCCAGTCCCAGGACGCCGGAACGGGGTGGGCGGCGCACCAGTGCGGACCTCGCGCACCGGAATGGTGCATGCGTCAAGACGCCGTCGGCACGCTGGGGGTGCACGCGGCGGTCAGATGATCAATATGATTTCAGCAACACGCGAGGCAAAGCCTGCGGACGGTCGCGCATGGCGACCAGGAAGGGAGAAGACTAGCGTATCCGCGAGCCCGACCGGTGACGAGCACCGGTCAAGCGCACGAACCGGGACCGCGAAGAATCAGCGGCGGCGGCGCAGCGGGCGGGCGATGCGGACCGGACGCAGGGCGCGCTCGCGGTCGGCGGCGCGCTTGTAGGCGGCCAGTTCGAACGTCAGCGCCAGGGCGATGCCGGCCGGGACGGCGGCGGCGAAGCCGAGGGCGAGCAAGGCGACGGTTGACAACAGAATAACGATAGTGCTGGGGCGCGGCATGGTATCCACCTTTACTTTAAAACCGTGGTTCCATCCTGCCACAGCTGGGATTTGCTTGCAATCACGTGTCGTGCCGTGCGAGGGCATCCCAGGCATTGGCTGTACTCAAAAAGAGACGTCCGCTGAGTTCACTCAACAAGGTCGACGCGCGCAGGCGGTCCAGCACGGGGCCCTTGACCTCGGCCAGGTGCAGGCGGACGGCGCGCCGCGCGAGGCCGCGATTCAATTCCAGCAACCCGAACAGCGCGGAACTGTCGATCGCGTTCACGGCCGACAGCACGAGCACGAGGTGGCGCGTCTCGCGGTGCGCGGCCAGTTCTTCCTCGATACGTTCGCTCACCGCTTCGATATTCCCGAAGAACAGGCCCGCGTCCACGCGCAGCAGCAGGATGTTCGGGTCCGTCTCGGCCGAGTAGCGGTCGATATTGCGGAAGTGCTCCGTGTGCGGAATGCGGCCCAGCACCGCGATGTGGGGCCGGCTCTCGCGCCAGATCATCGTCCCCAGCGACAGCAGCAGCCCCGCCACGACGCCCGCCTCCACCCCGAGCAGCAGCACGCCGCCGGCCGTGGCCAGCAGCGCGAGCGCGTCCGCGCGGTCGTAATCCCACGCCGTGCGCAAGGTCGACCAGTCCAGCAGGCCGAGCACGGCGACGATGATCGTGGCGGCCAGCACGGGCAGCGGCAGCAGCGCGAGCCAGCCGGTGGGCAGCACGAGCGCGCCGGCCAGCAGCACCGCCGTGATCACGCCCGCCAGCTGGGTGCGCGCGCCGGCCGCGAAGTTCACGGCGGAACGCGACAGGCTGCCCGTCACGGGAAAGCCGCCGGACAGCGCGCTCCCGACGTTGGCCAGGCCCAGCCCCACGAGCTCGCGGTTCGTGTGCAGCTTTTCCGCGCGCTTCAGGGCCAGTGTCTGCGCGCCCGACATCGCGATCAAAAAGCTCATGAAGCCGATCAGGAGGGACGGTTTCAGCAGGTCCTGCCAATGCGCGGCGGACGCCGCTATGGCCAGGCCCGGCAGGCCGGCCGGCACGGCGCCGATCACCTGCACGCCCATGCGGTCGAGGTGCAGCGCCGCCACGAGCGCGATGCCGGCGAGGACGAGCACCATCGGCGCCAGCCGGGCCGCCACGTCCGCCGCACCGCACGGCATGCCGAGCCGGTGCAGCAACGGCGCCAGCCAGCGCCGCGCGAACAGCAGCAGCGCCACGCTGCCGAGGCCCAGCGCGGCACTCGGGACGTGCGCGTGCGGCAGCGCGCCGCCCAGCAGGGTGCGCAACTGCCCCAGCGCGATGACGATGGAGGAGCCCAACGTAAAGCCGCTCATCACGGGGCGCGAGAAAAAGTTGGCGAGGAAGCCCACGCGCAGCAGGCCGCAGGCGAGCAGCACGACTCCCGACAACAGCGCCAGCTGCGCCGCGAGCATGCCGTACAAGGCGCTGCCGGGCGATGCGAGCGGGGCCAGCGCGGAGGCCGTCATCAGCGAGATGATCGCCATGGGCCCAACGGATTGCGTGGAACTCGTGCCGAACACGGCGTACAGCAGCGGCGGCACGATGCTGGCGTACAGGCCCGCGACGGGCGGCAGGCCGGCGACGAGCGCGTACGCCATGCCCTGCGGGATCATCATCATGGCCACGACGATGCCGGCCCCTACGTCACCCGCGAGATCGTCGCGCCGATATGCCCGCAGCCAGCCGAGCAGGCGCGGGGCCGTCGACACCGCGCCGCTCACTGCATCGCCAGTTCGACGCAGTTGCGGCCTGCCCGCTTGGCGCGCGCGAGGGCGGCGTCGGTGCGCTGCGTCAGCGAATCGCCGCTTTCCTGCTCGCCCAGCTGGGCCACGCCGAGGCTCACCGTCACGTGGTCGCAGCCGGGAATCTCGGCCTGTTCGATCGCCACGCGCACCTTTTCCGCCATCCTGAGGCCGTCGATGGCGCTCGTGTGCGGCGCGATGATGTGGAATTCCTCGCCGCCCGAGCGCACGAGGATGTCGCTGGCGCGCAGCACGGCGCGCGTCGTGTCGGCCACGGTGCGCAGCGCCACGTCGCCGACGGGATAGCCGTACGTGTCGTTGACGGCCTTGAAGCGGTCGATGTCGAACGACAGCAGCGCGAGGGGCACGCGGTAGCGGCGGGCGCGCTTGATTTCCTTTTCCAGCAATTCCTCGCCGTGGCGGCGGTTCGCCACGCCGGTCAGCGCGTCCGTCGTCGAGATGTACGTCAGGCGCGCCATCAGGTGTTCGTTTTCCTGGCCGATGGCGACGTGGCGCAGGCCGAAGGCGGCCAGCCGGGTCACGTCGTGCAGCGTGGCCCACTCGTCGCGCGTGAATGCGCGCGCGGCGGCGAACAGCAGCGACAGCGCGCCGCGCGGCGTACCGGGGCCGTCGGCGGGGATCGGCAGGCCCAGCGCCATCGCGACGCCGTGCGCGCGCAGGAATTCCGCCAGCGCCGGTTCGCCGGATTGTTCGGGGACGTCGATGAGCGCCGCGGTCCCGCCCGCGGCGGCCAGCAGGCCGGGGAATGCGTGGCGCAGCGGTGCCTGCAGCAGCCGGTCCGTGCGCTGCAGCAGCGCGCCGAGCAGGAGACCTTCCGGCCCCTGCTGCGCTTCCAGCTGCAGATCGTTGCCGTCCTTGAGCAGGAAGACGCCCGCATGCAGCACGCCGGGCCACGCGCACAGGGCGGCGCACAGGGCTTCCGACAAGGTGTGCGCATCCTCGGCCTCGTCGAGCGCGGCCTGCACGCGGGCGCGCAGGTCCAGCAGGGTGCGCAGGCCGCTCGCGTCCGTGGTTGGCGCTTCGGGGTGCGCCAGGCGGGACTGTACCGCGGCGCGCAGGGCGGCTGCGTCGAGCGGCGTGACGGCATAGTGCACGGGGCCGTGCGCCATGAGCGCGGGCAGCCAGGCGGCATTGGCGAAGGGACACAGCAGCAGCACGGGCGCGCCGGCGCGGCGGGCGACGAGGTCGCCGAGCGCCTCTTCGTCGATGCTCGGTTCGAAGCGGTCGAGGTCGATCACGAGCAGGTCCGGCTGCTCGCGCGCCAGCAGGCCCGCGGCCACGTCGGCGCTGTCGGCCAGGTGCAGGCGCGCGAACAGGGAGGCGCAGGCGTCCCCGAATTCGGCGCGCCGTTGCGCCATCGGACTCAGGTAAATCGCGGTCTGCTCTAGCATGAATCACCTCTGGAATACTTTGTTACGCTAACAAGTTTGCCACAAAGCACCTGTAACGCCTAGCAAATGCTCGCAATGTGTGGAAGCGCACCGTCAGCGCCCTCTCCGGGCGGGAATACTGGCGGAATCATGCACAAGGAGAGCACCATGGCAATACAGGACGATGCAGCGAACAAGCAGAAGGCAATCCAGAACCGCCAGGACCAGGCCGACGCCAGCATGCAGAAGGGTGACCAGGGCAGCGGCAGCGGCGCCGCTCAGACCGGCATCCAGCAGCCGAGCGGCGACTTCCCCGCCCAGCACCTGGCCAAGCCGGGCATCGAAGCCCAGATGGAGCTGAAACCGAAGTTCATGGCCGAGCACTACAAGGGCAGCGGCAAGCTGGCGGGCCAGGTCGCCATCGTGACCGGCGGCGATTCCGGCATCGGCCGCGCCGTCGCGATCCTGTTCGCGCGCGAAGGCGCCGACGTCGCGATCCTGTACCTGAACGAACACGAGGACGCGGCCGAGACGCAGCGCCTGATCGAGGCCGAAGGCCAGAAATGCATCACGGTCGCGGGCGACGTGAAGGACATGGAATTCTGCCAGCAGGCCGTCGACCAGATCGTCGCCAAGTGGGGCCGCCTCGACGTCCTCGTCAACAACGCCGCGTTCCAGGAGCATGCCGCGTCGCTGCTCGACCTGACGGAAGACCGCTTCGACGAGACCATGCGCACGAACATCTACGGCTACTTCCACATGGCGAAGGCCTGCCTGCCGTACATGAAACGGGGCGCGGCCATCATCAACACGGGCTCCGTGACGGGCCTGAAGGGGTCGAAGAAACTGCTCGACTATTCGACGACCAAGGGCGCCATCCACGCGTTCACGATGTCCCTCGCGGCGAACCTGCTGGACCAGGGCATCCGCGTGAACGCCGTCGCGCCGGGCCCCGTGTGGACACCGCTGAACCCGGCCGACCAGTCGCCGGAAGATATCACCAAGTTCGGCCAGAGCACGACGTTCGGCCGTCCCGCGCAGCCGGAAGAGCTGTCGCCGGCGTACGTCTACCTGGCATCGAACGTGTGTTCCGGCTACGTCACGGGCGTTGTGCTGCCGATCACCGGGTCGGTGGGCGAATAACCTTCACTCAAGGAGCTCCAAATGGCACGCAGCATGTGGAAAGGTGCGATCAGCTTCGGGCTGGTGCACATCCCGGTCGAGATGTATCCGGCGGCGAGCGACCAGGGGCTCGACCTGACGATGCTCGACCGGCGCGACTTCGCGCCGATCGGCTTCAAGCGCTACAACAAGGCGACCGGCAAGGAAGTGTCCTGGGACGACATCGTCAAGGGCTACGAATACAGCGACGGCGAATACGTCGTCCTGACGGACGAAGACCTGCGCCGCGCCAACCCGGAAGCGACGCAGACGATCGACATCCTCGCGTTCGTGAACGCGGAACAGGTCCCGCTGATCTACTACGAACAGCCCTACTACCTCGCGCCCGGCAAGGGCGGCGACAAGGTCTATGCGCTGCTGCGCGAAACCCTGCGCGACGTCGGCAAGATCGGCATCGCCAACGTCGTCATCCGCGTCAAGCAGCACCTCGCCGCCCTCGTCTGCGTGGGCGACGTGATCGTGCTGAACACGTTGCGCTACCCGGACGAGATCCGCCCCACGGACGAACTGAAGATCCCGGCCGCGGACTCCAAGGCCGCGCAGGTCACGGAAAAGGAACTGCAGATGGCGAAGGCACTCGTCGAGGGCATGAGCGAGAAGTGGAAGCCGCAGCAGTACCACGACACCTATCGCGAAGACGTGATGGCGCTGATCAAGAAGAAGATCGCCGCCAACCAGACCAAGACCCTCACCGAACCGGAGCCGGAGGAAGAAAAACCGGCCAAGTCGAACGTCATCGACCTCGTCTCGCTGCTGCAGGCCAGCCTGGGCAAGAAGCCGGCCAAAGCCGCCGCGGACGACGACGACGACGACGAACCGCCGCCGCGCAAGTCGCGCAAACCGTCGAAAGACGACGAAGACACCGACGAGACGCCGCCTCCCCGCGCGCGCAAAGCGCCTGCGCATGCGGCCACGCACGCGAGCGCGAAGCGGACGACGGCCGCCAAGTCGACCGCGGCGAAGACGGCGACGAAGACGGCGGCAAAGAAAACCGCAGCCAAGACCGCGGCAAAACCTGCAGCGAAAGCAGCGCCCGCCCGGCGCAGGAAGGCAGCCTGAGTGGATCTCGATACGCTGCTGGACCTGCTGCAATGGCCCGCGATGGCGGTCACCCTGGTGGCCGCATTTCTCGTCGGCGCCCGCCACGCGAAGAAGCGCGTGTTCGGGTTCTGGACCTTCATCCTGAGTAACGTGTTGTGGATCGTGTGGGGCGTGCACGACGAGGCCTGGGCGCTGATCGCGCTGCAGGCCGGCCTCGCCGCGATGAACGTACGCGCCATCTTCCGTAACGAGCGGGGAGATCCCGCGGACGAGAAGGTCGGCGCCGAACGGCGCACGACCTGAACGCTACGCCTTCTTCTCCGCCTTGAACCCCAGCGCCTTCATTGCCTTCGTGAGCGTGGTGGCGCTCTTGTCGTAGTCCGCCCACGGCGCATTGCCCTCGTCCAGCCGGGTGTGTACGGTCTTGACGGTCCACTGGCTGCCCGACTTCAGCTGCGGCAGCTCTTCCCAGCGCACGGGCACGGAGATGCCCAGCCCGGGCCGCGCGCGTGCCGACCATGCCGCGACCGTCGTCGCGCCGCGGCCGTTGCGCAGGTAGTCGATGAAGATCCGGCCCACGCGGTTTTTCGCGCCGCTCTTGGCGGAGAAGCGGTCCGGGATCGTCTTCGCCAGGTGCGTCACGATCGCGCGCGAGAAATCCTTCACCGTGTCCCAGTCCAGCTTGGGCTTGAGCGGCACGACGACGTGCAGGCCCTTGCCGCCGCTCGTCTTGAGGAACGGGTTCAGCCCCAGCTCCTGCAGGAAGGCGCGCACCAGCTGGGCCGCTTCCTGTACCTTGGGCCACTCGACGCCCTCGCCCGGGTCGAGGTCGAACACCATGCGGTCGGGCGTGTCGTAGTGTTTCGACGTCGCGTTCTGGCTGTGGATCTCGACGACATTCCACTGCGCGCTGGACAGCAGGCCCTCGATCGTGGCGATTTCCGTCATGCGCGGGTGGTCCGGGTCGAGCGCCTGGTCCATCTGCACGACACCCGGCATCTTCGCGGTGTCGACGACGTGCTTCTGGAAGAACAGCTCCTCGCCCACGCCATTGGGCGCGCGCACGAGCGAGACGGGGCGGCCCTTCAGGTGCTCCATCATCAACTCGCCGACGAGCGCGTAGTAGCGCACCATCTCGACCTTCGTGACGCCGCTTTCCGCATCCATCACACGGTCGCCGTGCGTGACCTTGAACGTGGCGGGCAGATTGCCCGGCAGGCCGGTTTCCGTCGGCTCCGCCTTCTTCGCCGCGCGCTTGCGGGCGGGTTGCGCATTTTCCACGGGAGCCTCCTGCATGTGTTTCGGCTGCTCGCGCACGACGCTCTTCGCCGGTTTGTCCTTGCGCAGCCCCTGGAACACGGGGTGGCGGATGGAGTCGGTGGCCGTCCATTCCGAGAAGCTGACTTCCGCGACGAGCTCCGGCTTCACCCAGTGGTTCGTCCGTCCCGGCACGGCGCGCGGCGGGAACGGATTCTTGTCCGTCTCGATCGCCTCGAGCACCTCGCGCATGTGGCGCAACGATGCGCCGTTGAAGCCGCTGCCGCAATTGCCCGCGTAGCGCAACACGCCGTCCTTGTCGTAGTAACCCAGCAGCAGCGAGCCGATGCCCGTGCGTGCGCCATGCGGATCCGTGTAGCCGCCGATGACGAATTCCTGGCGCTGGCCGCATTTCAGCTTGATCCACTCGGGCGAGCGGCGCGTGACGTAGCGCGAATCCTTGCGCTTGCCGATCACCCCTTCCAGCCCGATCTGGCACGCGGCCACGACGAGCTGAGACGGATCGGTCCCGAATTCGGCCGAGAAGCGCACCGTGTCCGACCCGCGCGCCGTCAACAGGTCCTGCAGCAGCGGACGACGCTCGTCGAGGCGCACGTCGCGCAGGTCGTAGCCTTTGAAGTAGGGGATGTCGAACACGAAGTAGACGATCTGCGCCTTGTTCGAGCCGTCGAATGCCAGCTGCAGCAGGTTGAAGTTCGGCTTGCCGTTTTCGTCGTGGACGACGATCTCGCCGTCGTACCAGCCGTCCGGCAGCTTCATGCGGCGGATTTCCTGCTGCAGCGGTTTCAGCTTGTCGGTCCAGTCGTTGCCGTTGCGGGTGATGAAGCGGATGTCCTTGCCCTCCACGCGCGTCAGCATGCGGTAGCCGTCGAACTTGATCTCGTAGATGTAGTTTTCCGGATCGGCGGGCGGGCCGTCGACGAGGGTGGCCAGTTCCGGCGTCAGCGTCTCCGGCAGGTCGGCCTTGATGGCGCCGGCGGGCATGCCCCCCCGTTTCGTCTTCGCGGTTGCCGTCTTCGCCGCGGCCTTGCGTGCCGGTTTTGCAGCCTCCAGTTTTTCCACCTTTACCTCGGCGGCGTGCTCCGGCATCGGCAAGTCCTTGACGCTGTCGGGGAATTCGTCGACGACGGAGAATTCGCTGGCCGGCTTCGCGTACTCGTCGTTTTCCTTGATGAGGAGCCACGGCTCCTGCTTGTCCTCCTCGTGGCCGCGCAGTCGCACGAGCACCCAGCGGCCGTGCATCTTGTGGCCGTGCATCTCGAACTTGATCTCGCCCTTTTTATAGCCCTGGCGCGGGTCGCCGACGGGTTCCCACGTGCCTTTATCCCAGATGATGACCTTGCCCGCGCCGTACTGGTGCGGCGGGATCGTGCCTTCGAAATCGGAATACGAGATGGGATGGTCTTCCACGTGCACGGCCATGCGGCGGTCGTGGGTGTCGTAGCTGGGGCCTTTGGGGACGGCCCAGCTCTTCATGACGCCGTCCAGTTCCAGACGGAAATCGTAATGCAGGCGCGAGGCCCAGTGTTTCTGGATCACGAAGGTGAGGAGGCCCTTGCTGGCCTCCCCACCCTCTTCGGGCTCGGCCGTGATCTTGAAGTCGCGCTTGGCCTTGTACAGCTTTAACGGGTCGGGCATGGCATCACCTCTGCAGCTATTTGTCTTAGTGTAGGCAATAGTTGCAGACGCGACTGTTCGCTGGCTAACCCTTGGTGGGCTCGGGGAGCCCACCCTACGTTATCCTTGGCCGTAGGGTGGGCACCCCGTGCCCACGCGTAACCCATTACTTGCGCTCGGCCGCAGTCTTGTCGCGTGCCGCGCGGAACTCCGAGTCCTTCGACCAGTTCGGCCACGCCGACGAATCGGCCAGGTCGCGGCCCACCGAGTACAGGATGCCGAGGTCGCGCGCCATGCCCGTGAACGGCCACGATGCGCTCCATTCGTCGGCTGGCTGGTGGTACGCGACCGACACGTATTTCTCCTCGGCCGCCTTGCCCGCGGCGACGCCGCCCTGTTCCCAGTCCTCGCCGGAACCGAACGAGATCGCCGGCACGCCATGCTTGGCGAACGGGAAGTGGTCGGAGCGGAAGAAGTGGCCCGCTTCCGGTTTCGGATCCGGCGAATAGCGGATGCCGCTCTGCTTGGCCTTCGCGACGAGCTGGTCCAGCAGGTCGAGCTTGGCGCTGCCCGAGATCGTGAAGTCGCGCGACGGGCCGTACGGGCTCAGCGCGTCCATGTTGATCACGCCGACCGTCTTACCCAGCGGATAGACCGGATTGTTCGCATAGTATTCCGAACCCAGCAGGCCCTTCTCTTCCGCC
Source organism: Massilia sp. PDC64 (assembly GCF_900101265.1). Taxonomy (GTDB): domain Bacteria; phylum Pseudomonadota; class Gammaproteobacteria; order Burkholderiales; family Burkholderiaceae_D; genus Telluria. The sequence goes on along the minus strand of NZ_FMZS01000003.1, from coordinate 257,342 downwards.
GTCACGGCGAGGAAGACGACGCTGCGCTTCGGTGCCGGGGCCTTGGCGTAGGCGCGGCCCAGTTCCAGCAGCGCGGCGATGCCAGTGGCGTTGTCGACGGCGCCGTTGTAGATCTTGTCGCCCTTCGCATCGGGCAGACCGACGCCCAGGTGGTCCCAGTGGCCGCTGTAGATCACGACCTGGTCCGGATGCTCGCTGCCCGGACGCACGGCCAGCACGTTCTTCGACGTGATGACCTTGGCGTCGACGGCGTAATGCGCGGACATCGTCACGCCCTTCAGCTCGACCGGCTTGAACGCGCGGGTTTGCGCCTGCTTCTTGAGCTTGTCGAAATCCAGGCCGGCGCGCTTGAACAGGTCGACGGCGACGTCGCGCTGGATCCACGCTTCCACCGGCGCGTGCGCTTCGAGCGGGTTCTTGCGCACGATGTCGTACTGGACGTTCGTGTTCGAATTCTTCACGGTGGCCCAGCCGTACGACGCGGGCGCCGTCTCGTGGACGATCAGCGTGCCCAGCGCGCCGCGGCGTGCCAGTTCCTCGTATTTATAGGTCCAGCGGCCGTAGTACGTCATGGCCTTGCCGCCGAAATCGCCCTTGCCCGTCTCGAAGTCCGGGTCGTTGATCAGCACGACGGCCAGCTTGCCCTTCAGGTCCTGGCCCTTGAAGTCGTCCCACTTGCGTTCCGGCGCCGTCACGCCATAGCCGACGAAGACGAGCGGCGCGTTCTTGAAGTCGACGCTCTTCGCGCCCGTCATCGCGGCGCGCATGGCGACTTCGTTACCCTGGGTGAAAGTCTTCGTCGTGCCGCCGGCCGTCACGGAGACGTCGACCGGGCCGGAGATCTCGAAGCGGCCCAGCGGAACGTCTTGCGTCCAGCCGCGCTTGCCGTCGACGAGGTCGCCGCCCGGCTGCAGGCCGGCCTGCTTGAACTGTTCGATGATGTAGTTGACGGTCTTCGTCTCGCCGGCCGTATTCGGGCCGCGGCCTTCGAACTCGTCGGACGACAGGACTTTCACGTCCTGCGACAGGTGCTGCGGATCGATGTGGACGGCATCCGCGGCATGGGCGGCCAGCGTCGCGGTGGCGAGCGCGATGGCGGTCAGGGTGGTATGGAGGGTAGTAGGTAGTCTCACGAGCGGTCTCTTGGGCGTCGAATTATGTGAAGGGCACGGATAGTGCCGCCAAAGTATCGTTGGAATGATTTCCACTGTCAAACATCGTTCTGGCAAAAGGATTTCCGTACGTACACTTGTAACGGGATGTAAAGCATCGTCAACCGCCCGCCGCACGGCCGCGTTTCTGGCCCAGTAGCACCCCTTAACTACACCTGAAGGAAACAAGTCATGAGCAAAATCGTCGCTACCCTGATCGCAGGCCTGTTCGCCACCTCGGTGTACGCCCAGACTACCACCCCGGCCACGACGACCACGCCGGCCGCAAGCAAGGCGGACGTCAAGGCCGACAAGAAAGCCGCGAAGGCCGAAGCCAAGGAAGAAAAGGCCGACGTGAAAGCCGACGCGAAACTGGAGAAGAAAGCCGCCGAAGCGAATGCGGACGTCGCCGTCGCCAAGGCGGACGCCGCGAAGACGAAAGCCAAAGCACACAAGAAAGCCGCCAAAGCCAAGGCGGAAGCCGCAGCCGACAAGGCCGAGGCACACGCAGACCAGAAAGCCGCCGCTGCCAAATAAGCCGTCCCGGCAGCGCACAACCGGCTCAAGCCCCTCCATCCTCGAAAGACAGGCTGCGGCCTGTCTTTTTTTCGTCCGCGTTCTACAATGGTCGTCCTTCTTTACCCGGGACCGCCATGCACGACATCGCTCATCACAAGATCGTCTTCCTCGATCGCGACAGCCTGATCGCCAACATCCGGACGCCGGCCTTCGACCACACGTGGCGCGACTACCCCGCCACGAGTGCCGCTGAAGTGGTCGAACGCCTCGCGGGGGCCACCATCGCCATCACGAACAAGGTGCCGCTGCGCGCGGACACGATCGCGCAACTGCCCGACCTGAAGATGATCGCCGTGGCCGCGACGGGCACGGACAACGTCGACCTGGCCGCCTGCCGCGAGCGGGGCATCGTCGTCGCGAACATCCGCAATTACTCGCTCGTCTCGGTGCCGGAGCACTGCTTCGCGCTCATGCTGGCCGTGCGCCGCAACCTGCGTGCGTACGTGGCCGACGTCGAGGACGGGCGTTGGGAGCGGTCGACGCGTTTCTGCCTCCTCGACCACCCGATCGGCGACCTCGCCGGCAGCCGCCTCGGCATCGTGGGCTATGGCGCGCTGGGCCGCCGCGTGGCCCAGATCGCGCGCGCGTTCGGCATGGAAGTCGCCGTCGCGTCGCGTTCGCCCGTCACGGATGCGGACGTCGTGCAGTTGCCGCTGGACGAGTTGCTGGCCACGTCGGACGTCGTCAGCCTGCACCTGCCGCTGACGGACCAGACGCGCCACATGATCGGCGCGCGCGAGCTGGCATCGATGAAGAAGAGCGCCATCCTGATCAACACGGCGCGCGGGGGCCTCGTCGACGAGGCGGCGCTGGCGCAGGCGCTCACTGACGGGACGATCGCCGGCGCCGGCTTCGACGTCCTGAGCAAGGAACCGCCCGTGCCCGACAATCCCCTGCTGCGCCTGCGCCTGCCGAACTTCGTGCTGACGCCGCACGTGGCGTGGGCCAGCGGCGGGGCGATGCAGACGCTGGCCGACATGCTGGTCGATAATCTCGAGGCGTTCGTCGCGGGCAAGCCCACCAACGTCGTCTGAACGTCAGGACTCAGGCTTTCTTCAGCTTGGCGGGCACGCGCAGGTGCGTTACCGGTGCGGCCGCGGACCTGGCCGCAAGGCGGCGAACGGCTTCGGCCTCCTCCACCCGGCAACGCTCGAACAAGGCCTGAACGCAGCCATCGACCGTCGGGAAGATCGATGACGCGTTGACGTCGAACCTGTCGAGGGCCGCCAGCAACGCATACGCATGCCTGGCCGCCAGCGTGAACTTGTACAGCGTGACGCCGTCGTGCCCGGACATCGCCTCGGTGACGTTGTCCCGATATGTCCCATCCCGCTTGCGACGCTCCCGTTCGCGCGTTTTCAGATAGGCATCCAGCGGAATCGGCTTGAACCGTTCGTTCTTGATCTGGCCGTATTCCGTACAACATACGAACAGCCCTTTTTGCGCCAGCAGGTTGCGGTTCGGTTGGGTCGGCACGGCGATCACGTGATAGGTCGTGTGCGGCTCGTCCCGCTCCGAATAATCCATCCCGAGCCGGGCGATGCGCGTCGGCGGCTCCAGCAGGGTCGACCTGATATTCAATGCATGCACGGACAGGTGGCCGCCCCGCTTGCCCTCCGCCACCATGCGCGCGCAACCGCTCGCCGCGAAATAGGCTGCCACGTACGAATTGCGCGACCAGTCCATCAAACGGGTCGGCAGGCCATGATGTTGGGCCAGGCTGAGGAGCGCGTAATAGTCCTCCGAAGGCCATGGACTTTCGAAGCGGCCGATCCGGTTGGACTCGTCGAGCGCGGCCGTGTTGTCGGCCAGCGTGTAGAAGAGCTTGTCGTTCAGGATCCCGTGGCCGCTGCGGTTCAGCGCCAGCACGAATTGCCGCAACATGCCCCATTCGAGGTCGCGCTGGTCACGGAAGATCTGTTTCGTCCCCCTCTCGAGCCCGTCGGCGGTCGGCGTCAGGACGTCCTTGCGAAACGCCTTGGGCAGCAGCGGCCACGAGGCTCTTGCCTGCCCGCGATAGACATAGTCGGCGAATCGCCTCTCGCAAAAATGATCGTTCAAGGGCGAGATCAATTCGAGGAACTCGGCGACACTGCCAGCCTTGACTTCAACGATACTCATTCGTCTCCCTGTCGTTCCAACGATGCCTGCGCCGCGACTGCCCGCAGCGGCAGCTCGATGATGAAGACCGTGCCGTGCCCCGGGCTGCTCTCGACCCGGATCGTCCCCTGCAGCAGCGTGGTCACGAGGTTGTAGGCGATGTTGAGCCCCAGGCCCGTGCCGCCCTGCCCCATCCGCGTGGTGAAGAACGGATCGAAGATGCGCGACAGGTGTTCCGGTGCGATGCCGACGCCGTCGTCGGAAAATTCGATGCGCACGCAGTCGCCGTCCAGCGGACGGGCATGGATGCGCATGCGGCCGCCCGGCGCGTCGAACGCGTGCAGCAGCGCGTTGTTGATGAAGTTGATGATGACCTGGCCGAACGGGCCGGGATAGCTGTCCATCGCGATCCCCGCAGGCACGTCCAGGTCGAGCGTGTGGCCGGCGCGGCGGACCTGGTTCATCATCGTCGCCGCGATCTCGTGGCAGGCCTGGCCCAGGTCGAAGCGGCGGCGCTGCGTGCTGGCCTGGTCGACGGACACCTGTTTGAAACTGTTCACGAGGTCCGCCGCGCCGTTCAGGCTGCGCACGATGAGGCTCGCCGCCTCGCGCGCCGCGGCGATCCACGTCTCCAGGTCCGATTTCTTCAACGCGTTGTTGGCGAAGCGGTCGGCGAGCGCATTCGTCTTTTCTTCCAGGGTGCTGGCCATCAGGAGGCTGTTGCCGATCGGGGTGTTCAGTTCGTGCGCGACGCCCGCGACGAGGGAGCCGAGCGACGCGAGCTTTTCGCGCGCCGCCAGCTGGGCCTGGGTTTCCTTCAGCTGGCGGTAGGCGTCCGCGTTGTCCAGCGCGACGCCGACGTAGGACGCCAGGGTGCTGAGCATGTCGAGCTGCACGTTCTGGTACGCGCCCGGCCGGCCGCTCTGCACCGTGATCACGCCCAGCACCCGGCTGCCGACGAGGATCGGCACGAACATCAGGGAACGGGGCGACGGCGGCGTGTCCGGATCGCCCCCCGCCGGGTCGGTGCCGAGCACGTCGCGCACGAGCCCCGCAAAGCGGACGTAGTCGCGCGCGAGGTCGCCGATGAGGATCTCTTCGCCCGTCACGAGGCAGTATTCGCCGAGGCCGCGCACGCGCGCGGGGAAGCGCCCCGCTTCGGGCACGCGGCGGCCGTCGGCCACGACATACGGGTACGCGATCGGACCGTCGACCCGCGCCAGGCCGATCGCGAACAGCGGGGCGTCCATCAACTGGCGCACCTGGCCGAACACGTTGGCCATGATGGCCTCGCCGTCCAGGTTCGCCGTCAGCTCGCGCCCGATGTCGGACAGGAGAGCGATGTTGCGGCGCGCCTGCTCCACCGCTTCCTTCTGCGCCTCCGCCTCCTGCTTGCGCTTTTCCGCCTGCTCCTTCTGCAGCACCAGCTCCGCCGTGCGCGCGCCGACCTGGCGTTCCAGGCGCGCCTTCTGCTGCACGAGCACGCGCACGCGCAGCCGGTACAGCGCGGCGGCGGTGGCCAGCAGCATGCTCGCCGCGGCCAGGCGGAACCACCACGTCATCCAGAATGGCGGCGGAATCGAGATGGTCAACGTCGCCGGGTGCTCGCTCCACACGCCGTCCTTGTTGGCCGCCTTCACCTCGAACACGTACTCGCCCGGATCGAGGTTCGTGTAAGTGGCGAAGCGCTTGCGGGCGTCCGTCTCCGTCCAGTCCTGGTCGAAGCCGAGCAGCCGGTAGGCGTAGCGGTTCGCCTGCGGATCGGCGTAGTGCAGCGCCGCGAATTCGAGCGTGAACACGGAGTCGCGGTGGCTCAGGCGGATGTCGCGCAGGCGGTCGACGGCGACGGGCAGCGCGCGCGGCCGGTTGAACACGAGGAAGTCCGTGATGACGACGGTGGGCGGGAACGGATTGTCGTGGATGTCCTCGGGCTGGAACGACGTCATGCCGTTGATGCCGCCGAAATGCAGCTCGCCGTCCGCGTCGCGCGCCGCCGAGCCGACGAAGAACGAGCCGTCCGTCAGGCCGTCCTTCGCCGTGTAGTTCTTGTAGCGCCCCGTCTCCGGATCGACGCGGGTCAGCCCCACCGTCGTGCTGACCCAGATCTGGCCGTTGCCGTCTTCGAGGATGCCGCCGATCGGCACCTGCTCGCGCGTGGGCGCGACGGCATACCTGCGGAACGACGCCGTCCTGCCGCCGGTGCCCCGCTCCATGCGGTGCAGGCCGCCCGCCGTGCCCACCCACAGGTCACCGCGCGTGGATTCGTACAGGTAGTAGACGCGGTTGTGGCCCAGACTCGCGGGATCGCGCGGGTCGTGGCGGTAATGCGTGAAGGTGTTCGTCGCGCGGTCGTAGCGGTCGAGGCCATGCTCGGTGCCGATCCAGATCGTGCCGGCGCGGTCTTCGAGCACGGCGAAACCGTAGTTCTCGCCCAGGCTGGCCGGATCGAGCGGGTCGTGGCGCCAGCCGCGCAGCGTGCCGTCCGGCGCCAGCATGAACAGGCCGCCGCGCGTGACGATCCACAGCGCCCCGGCGTGGTCGAGCGCCAGCGCCTGGACCCAGCTGGCGCCGGCCTCGCGGCCCAGTGCCACGGGCGTAAAACGGCCCGTCGCCGGGTCGCGCCACGACAGGCCGCCGGGCGAACCGACCCACAGGCGACCGCGCCCGGGCAGCACGCTCGTGACCGTGTCGTCGGGCAGGCTGGCCGGATCGTGCGGGTCATGGCGCAGGATGTCCACGCGGCCGCTGTCCGGATCGAGGTGCAGGACACCGCCGCCGGTCGTGCCCAGCCACAGGCGGCCGTCGGCGCCGACGGCGATGCTGCGGATCTTGCGCGCGCTGCGCGGGTCGGCCGCCTGGCCCGGCAACAGGGCGAAGCGGGAAAAGCCGCCGCTGGCGAGGTCCGCGCGGTTGACGCCACCGAACATCGTGCCCGCCCACAGCGTCCCCGTACGGTCGACCCAGATCGACATGATGCGGTTGTCGGACAGCGTGTGGCGGTCCAGCGGCTGGCTGGTGTAGCCGATGAAGCGCCCGGTCGTCGGGTCGCGCCATTTGAGGCCGTCGAGCTCCGTGCCCACCCACAGCGTGTTGCCCTGGTCGTGGTACAGCGACTGCACGCGGCCGTCGTTCATGCCTTCGTCGGCGCCCAGGTGGTGGCGCTGCGGCGCGCCCTGGCCGATACGCCACGCTTCCAGGCCGGCGTCGGTGCCGATCCACAACGTGTCGCGCGGCCCCATCGACAGCGCGGCCACGGCATTGTGCTTGCCGCTGCCGGATTCGATGTCGTAATGCTCCAGGCGGACGGCGCCCGCCGGCAGGTGGTCGAGACCGACGCCGGTGCCGATCCACAGGCCGCCGCGCGGATCGAGTGCAAGCGCCGTCACGCGGTCGTCGCGCAGGCTGCCCGGATCCTGGCTGTCGTGGCGCAGCGTGCGCAGCGCACCCGTCGCCGGATCGACATGCACGAGGCCATCGCTGGTGCCGACCCACAGGCCGCCGGCGCCATCGCCGATGATCGCGGTGACGGCGCTGTTGCGCGCATTGCGGTCGGTGCCGGCCAGCAGCGGCTGGCGGATGAACTTGCGTGTCGTGGGGTCGAACCGTACGAGCCCGCCCCGTGTGCCGAACCACAGCCGGTTCTGGCCATCCTCGTACGCGGCCTGGACGTAGTTGTCGGGCAGGCTGGCCGGGTCGTTGGGGTCGTTGCGGAAGACCTGGTTGCGGTAGCCGTCGAAGCGGTTCAGGCCCGCCTGCGTACCGAACCACATGTAACCGTCGTGGTCCTGCAGGATCGCGAGAACGGATTCCTGCGACAGTCCTTCTTCCAGGCCGATGCGCTCGAAACGGAGGCTGCGCGGTCCGCCCGCGAGCGCCAGCGGGCACAGGCAGGCCAGCAGCAGGCCGCACAGCACGCGCAGCAGCACCTGTTTGACGGACGGGAGGGTTTCGGTTTTCCAGGACACGGGCCTAATCTACCAGAACCCCCGAAAATGTTGAAAGAAATTAAGACTTCCTCATTCGTCATGCCACTGCTATAATGCGTGCATCGGGCGGCTGTAGCTCAGCTGGATAGAGTACTTGGCTACGAACCAAGGGGTCGTGGGTTCGATTCCTGCCAGCCGCGCCAACTTTTCAAAAGGCCAGATCTCACGATCTGGCCTTTTTCCATTGCTCGTCCCCATTTGCTCATCCCCATTTGCTGCTCCACATTTCATCATGTCCGACCAGCTCATCATCCGCCCTCCCGAACCCCAGGACCTCGCCGGCTGGCGCCCGCTGTGGGATGGCTATAACGCCTTCTACGGACGCAGCGGCCCAACCGCCCTGCCCGAATCCATCACGCAGGTCACCTGGCACCGGTTCTTCGATCCGGCCGAGCCCGTTCATGCGCTGGTCGCCGAGGCATCCGGCCGCATCGTCGGTCTCGCGCACTACATCTTTCATCGCAGCACGACGCGGCTGCACGACGTCTGCTACCTGCAAGACCTGTTCACCGCGCCCGACATGCGCGGGCTCGGCGTCGGCAGGCAATTGATCGAAGGCGTCTACGAGAAAGCGCGGGCGGCCGGCAGTTCGCGCGTGTACTGGCAGACGCACACGGACAATGCGGCCGGACGCGCCCTCTACGACAAGGTCGCCCGGCACGTGGGCTTCATCGTCTATGCACACGAGTTATGACCACTTTGCCAAATAGGGAACCGCTGCTATAATGCGTGCCTCGGGCGGCTGTAGCTCAGCTGGATAGAGTACTTGGCTACGAACCAAGGGGTCGTGGGTTCGATTCCTGCCAGCCGCGCCAACTTTTCAAAAGGCCAGATCGCAAGATCTGGCCTTTTTCATTTCTCGCTCCCCTCTTCCTCGTCCTGCTGCGCGGCTCCGACCCGGATACCCCGCCGCGCCAGCGCCTCGCGCAGCAGGAATTCGATCTCCGCGTTCACGCTGCGCAGATCGTTGGCGGCCAACCGCTGCAGCTGTTCCCACAACGCGGGATCGATACGCAGCGGATAGGACTTCTTTCCGGGACTTGCCATCGACGCGCCGCCTCAGTTGTACAGGGTGCCGGCGTTGATGATGGGCTGCGCGTCGCGGTCCGAGCACAGCACGACGAGCAGATTGCTGACCATCGACGCCTTGCGCTCCGCGTCCAGCTCGACGATCTCGCGCTCGGCCAACCCCTTCAGGGCGTCTTCCACCATCGTGACGGCGCCATGCACGATGCGGGCACGGGCGCTGATGATCGCCTGCGCCTGCTGGCGGCGCAGCATGACCTGGGCGATCTCGGGGGCGTAGGCCAGGTGCGTCAGCTTGGCGTCCAGCGTTTCCACGCCCGCCGCCTCGAAGCGCGCCGTCAGTTCCGCGCTGAGCGCATGACCGACTTCCGCCGCGCCGCCGCGCAGGGTCGTTTCGCCCGGCGCGAGATCCTCGCCTTCGTCGTAGGCGTATTGCGCGGCCAGGTGACGCAGCGCCGCCTCGGCCTGCACGCTCACGTAACGCTCGAAATCGTCGACTTCGAACAGCGCCTGCGCCGTATCGCGCACGCGCCACACGACGGCGGCGGCCAGCTCGACCGGATTACCGCGCTTGTCGTTGACCTTCAACGTCGACATGTTGAGGTTGCGCGCCCGCACCGTCAGCTTGCGCTTGCGGTACAGCGGGAATGCCCAGCGAAGACCTTCGCCGCGGTCCGTACCCACGTAGCGGCCGAACAGCGTCAGCACGGCCGTTTCGTTCGGCTGCAGCATATACAGGCCCGCGCCCATGAACACGCCGACGAGGACGAGCGCGGCGCCGGCCAGCTCCGCCCCGCCCGCCATACGGTCCATCACGGCGGAGTGAATCAGCCAGGCACCGGCCAGCACGGCGAGGATGCCGGCCGCGACGGCGAGATAACCATTCATCGACGAGATCGATATTTCCTGACGAGTGTGTGCAGACATGCCGGGTTCCATGAGGTTATATGAAAGTGATATCACTTTAGGATCACCTTTCTGGTTTGTCAAGTATGCGATTTTGTCATTCGGCTCAGGGCTGCTATAATGCGTGCCTCGGGCGGCTGTAGCTCAGCTGGATAGAGTACTTGGCTACGAACCAAGGGGTCGTGGGTTCGATTCCTGCCAGCCGCGCCAACTTTTCACGATGAATGGCTCATGAAACGCATTGCGGTTCATGGGCCATTTTTCTGGGTGCATCCCATCCTGCGACGTTGCCGTCTTTTCCGTTTCCCTTTCCGTCTTCCGCAACCGCGCGGGTCCAGCTCGCGCGCGCAACATTTTCACTGTACGGCGCCCGTTCCCGGCCCCTTCTGGCACAAATAAACTTTCTTCTGTAATCGGTTTATGTCATCTGCTCATTCTCTGTTTCCACACGTCAGTTGACTGAAATCAATGTTTTCTGTCGAACAATCTTACATTGTCTGATTTTAACCAATAGTTTCTAAATTAATTCACTGCGGACGGGCGGGTTAAACTCTCTCTGGCACGCATATTGCGGCATTAACTGGTGCAGTACTCTTTATCTGAAACCAGGGAGAAATCATGCTTTCTACAAAATTGTTAAAAGCGACTGCAGCGTGTGCCATTCTATTTGCCGCACAAGGCGCATATGCCGCCGTCGAGTCGTGCTCGGGCGTCATCAATCCCGGCAGCATCCCCTACGATATTTCGACCAAAGTCAGCAATACCAGCAATTGCCAGATCCTTTCGCCAATCAACGGCAGTCAAAACGACGACCTCGCTCTCATTAATCTGACCGGCTTCTTCAGCCACACCGACTGGCTCCTCGACGGGAAGTACGACAACATGAATTCCGCGGGCGGCACCGACGGTTCGGATCTGTTCAACTTCAGCGGCAACAACGTGTCGGGTTCCTACGCCTACGTCGGCGGCTCGCCCGCGCCGCTGGACGTGATGTTCATCTTCAAGGATGGGAACAACACCAACCTGGTGGCCTACCTGCTGAACAAGCCCTACGGTACCGGCACGTACATGACACCATTCACCGATCCGCCATTCCCGCTCGACGGCAAATCGACGACGCACGACATCTCCCATATCACCGTCTATTACCGGAAAGGCGACGATGGCTCCGGTAATCCGACCGGCGATGTCCCGGAACCGGCCACGCTCGCGCTCATTGGTCTCGGCTTATTGGGAATCGGGAAAATGCGGCGCTAAGGCTGGTCGCCGCCGGCGCACTCCAGGCTCATTGACAAGCCCACTTCGCGGTGGGCTTTTTTTATCCGGCACTCATAAAAACGATTTGAATTAACTGCAAGTTACTTTCCCAAAAATTAATCGTTTCGTTTTTTTCGAGTTTCTCCTTACTCGATTAAATCGCTTGCAATCATTATCACAGCCGTTTCAATCCCGATAATGAACTGTTGCGAATGCGCAATTAACCCCATTCGCCTCGATAAGTTATTTCCATTCAGCAGTACATTTACTTCGGGAAAGCGTTATGATTTCCCGAAACAGCTGAACGCTGCTTATTGAAAAGGGCAAAGCCCGCGAAAGCGGGTGACGCAAAGTCAACGGTCTAACGAGCTTCGGCTCCACGACGGCAGGACTGCCAGATGCCAGCTTTCGATACAGGCCCGCGCCTGTCGCGACAGAACGTCATTGCGCACGATCCTGCTTATTTTTGATACAAGGATTTGTACGCGATGAAAGCCGCTTCCTCCTCCCTTCGCCTAGTCTCGCTGCTGGTCGCCAGCACACTGTCCATCGTTGCCGCACAGTCCGCCGTCGCCGCGCAGGACGCGGGTTATGCGCGCGGCCGCATCCTGATCGAGGCGCGCCCGGGCCTGTCGGACGCAGCCCTGGACCGCATCCTCAAGGAACACGGCGGCAAGCGCCGCAAGATCGGCCAGAGCCGGCTGCAGATCGTCGACCTGCCGGCCAATGCGTCGGAAGTGGCCGTCGTTGCGAAGCTCGCGCACCGCCCCGAGCTGAAGTTCGCGGAACTCGACCGCATCGTGCACGCCACCGTGGCCGTCAACGACCCGTATGCCGGCAGCGAGTGGCATCTGAGCAAGATCGGCGCGGCGAGCGCCTGGGACAGCTCGCTCGGCAGCGGGGTGACGATCGCCGTGCTGGACTCGGGCGTCAACGTCAACCACCCCGACCTCAAGGATCGCATCGTTCCCGGGTACAACATCTACAGCGGCAACACGGACGTGACGGACGTCTGCGGGCACGGCACCGCCGTCGCCGGCACGGCCGCAGCCACCGGCAACAACGCGACCGGCGTGGCTGGCGTCGCGGGTGCCGCTGCCATCATGCCGCTGCGCATCGCCTACACGGACAGCACCGGTTGCCACGCCTACTTCAGCACGATCGCGAGCGGCCTCACCTATGCGGCCGACCACGGCGCGCGGATCGCGAACATCAGCTACAGCGGCGTCGCGGGCAGTTCGTCGATCCTGAGCGCGGCACGCTACATGAAGAGCAAGGGCGGTCTCGTCTTCGTTTCCGCCGGCAACAACAACGTTGACGAGAACGTGACGCCCGATCCGGCGCTCGTCGTCGTCTCTGCCACCGACAACAACGATGCCAAGGCCAGCTTCTCCAGCTGGGGCAGCTTCGTCACCATTGCTGCACCGGGCACGAACATCTGGACGACGAACAATTCCCTCGGCTATTCGGCGTGGAACGGCACGTCGTTCTCGGCGCCGGTCACCGCCGGCGTCGCTGCATTGATGATGGCGGCCCGCCCCGATCTCGGTGGCGACACGATCCAGTCGCTGCTCTACTCGACGGCCGTCGACCTCGGCGCGGCCGGCCGCGACCCCGTGTTCGGCTACGGCCGCGTGGATGCCGCCGCCGCCCTGCGCGCCACCGTGGCGTACCAGCCGCCGGTGGACACGACGGCCCCGCTCGCCTCGATCGCGGCGCCGCTGGCGAACAGCTCGGTGTCGGGACTCGTCAGCGTGTCCGTCAATGCCAGCGACAACGTGGGCGTCGCGCGCGTCGACCTGATGGTGAACGGCACCGTGGTCGCCAGCGACACCGCCGCGCCGTACGGCTTCAGCTGGGACTCGACCGGCGTCGCCAACGGCATGGCCAGCCTGGTCGCCGTCGCCTATGACGCCGCGGGCAACGCCGGCCAGTCCGCCGCCGTCGCCGTCAACGTCGCCAACAGCGTGACGACGGTCGGCAAGGACACGACGCCGCCCGCCGTCGCCATCAGCAATCCGGTCGCGGGCGCCGTGAGCGGCAACGTCGCGGTCGCCGTCAACGCGACGGACGACGCGGGCGCCGCCGGCATCAAGACCGTGCTCGTCATCGACGGCCAGACGAAGGCCCAGGGCACGGGCGGTACGCTCGGCTATAACTGGAACACGCGCAAGGTCGCCGCCGGCCAGCACACCATCACCGCGACGGCGCGCGATGCGGCGGGCAATACGAGCACCACGTCGGTCATCGTGACGACGAAGTGAGCTTCTATTTGCCAAAAGGAAAAAGTCCGCTATAATGCCGGCCTCGGGCGGCTGTAGCTCAGCTGGATAGAGTACTTGGCTACGAACCAAGGGGTCGTGGGTTCGATTCCTGCCAGCCGCGCCAACTTTTCAAAAGGCCAGATCGCAAGATCTGGCCTTTTTTCTTGGCTGTGTTCGCGTTAATTCGACACTATTGCCCTTTGCGAAACCGCATTTCGCCGCTATAATGCGTGGCTCGGGCGGCTGTAGCTCAGCTGGATAGAGTACTTGGCTACGAACCAAGGGGTCGTGGGTTCGATTCCTGCCAGCCGCGCCAACTTTTCAAAAGGCCAGATCGCAAGATCTGGCCTTTTTCATTGCCGCGTTCCCCCGTCTTTTCCTCTCATCCTTGGCGTGCCGGATCTTGCCGGCCGTGCAATGCCCGTTTGCAAACAGAAAAACCTCAACAACAGATTTTCTCGCGTCTTTACGTAGGAACAAACCTACAAATACTATGCAATATGGCTCACAGAGGCCGTTCGCAGATACCAGACACGCCATCTCCTCTATGAAGAACGGGTTAAATCCGCGTCCTGTAGGAAATAATTTATGTTCATCATCTTTCCGCGAAGAAGCGCACACTTCAGTGATTTTTCGTGCGTTTTATCGATGATTTGATACGATGAAGTTCCCCGATTCTTGAAAACCAAGCTGCAGGACGCGGCTGTTTCTTTGCGAGGTAAGAAATGAAAAAATCACTGATTGCTGCTGTTGTGTTGGCCTCTGCGTCGTTCGCTTCCACCGCTGCCATGGCGGCAACCGTCGGCAACTCCCCGCAGGTCCTCGACCTGACCGACGGCGCCGGCTTCTTCGGCGATACGTTCGCAACCGGTAACAACGGCAACACGTTTGCCGACCGCTTCACCTTCTCCGTCGACGGCACCACCGGCTGGAACCTCGACGCGATCATCTCGTCGGTGAGCCGCAGCGCCGACACCGGTCTCGACATCACCGGCGTCTCCCTGTACAGCGCCGCCGGCAACACACTGATCTCGTCGGGCAAATCGCTCCAGTCGGGCGACATCGACGTCTGGACGATCTCGAGCGACAACCTGGCTGCCGGCAACTACTACCTGCAAGTGAGCGGCAACCTCGTGTCGGACCAGGCCGCCAGCTTCGGTGGCGCGGTGTCCCTGGCTGCCCCGGTGCCGGAACCGGAAACCTACGGCATGATGCTGGCTGGCCTGGGCGTCCTGGGCTTCCTGGCTCGCCGTCGCAAGGCAGCTAAGCCGGCATAACGACCGCTTCGCATGAGTCGGGCGGAAGCGCGCACGCGCTTCCGCTTTTTTTTCGCCCGCCGTTTCGCCAGCCCGCGTCAGGTGCGCAGCTTCTTGATGATGCTGCGGTTCCCCAGGATTTCCTCGATCTGTTCGAAGCGCACGGGCTTGACCATGTGATGGTCGAAACCGGCCTCGAACGCCAGCTGGCGGTCCTTTTCCTGGCCCCAGCCCGTGACGGCGACCATGACGGTCATCGTGCAGCACGACAGGTCGCGGATGCTCCGCGCCAGGTCGTAGCCGGACATCTGCGGCAGGCCAATGTCGAGGAATGCGTAATCCGGGCAAAAGCGCTTGGCCGCGGCCAGCGCATCCGCGCCATTGTGCGTGATGACGACGCTGTGCCCCATTGCCGTCAGCAGCGCGCCGATGCTGTTGACGAAGTCGACGTTGTCGTCGGCCAGCAGGATACGGTAGGTTTCGGCACTGATGAACGACATAGGCGTCGGCTTCGCGGGCAGTTCCGGCTCGACGACAATCGGCAGCCGTACGACGAACTGGCTGCCGTGGCCGAGCCCCGCGCTGTGCGCCTCGATCGTGCCGCCGTGCAGTTCGACCAGCTTGCGCGCCAGCGACAGCCCGACGCCCAGGCCCGCGACCGAACGCTCCAGGGTCGAATCCACCTGCACGAACATCTCGAACACCGTGTCCAGCATGTCCGGCGCGATCCCGATGCCCGTGTCGGACACGACGAGGGTCAGCGTGCGGTCGTCCACCGTCGCCTTCAGGCCCACGCGGCCGCCGCGATTCGTGTACTTGGCCGCATTATTCAGGAGGTTCGACAGGATTTGCGCGAGTCGCGTCGCGTCGCCGTTCAGGAACACGGGCCGGTCCGGCAGGTCGATCGTCAGTTCGTGGCCGTGCAGTTCGATGTACGGCCGCACGACCTCCAGTGCGTCGTTGACGACCGCCTTCAGCTCCACGCGGCCGCTCTTGATGGTGAACTTGCCCGTGTTGATGCGCGAGACGTCCAGCAGGTCGTCGACGAGGCGCACCATCTGGCGCAGCTGGCGCTCCATGATGTCGGTGGCGCGCTGGGTGGCCTGGGCGTCGCCGCTGCGCAGGCGCAGGATGTCCAGGCCCGTGCGGATGGGCGCCAGCGGATTCCGCAGCTCGTGCGCCAGCGTGGCGAGGAATTCGTCCTTGCGGCGGTCCGCGAGGCGCAGCGCCTCCTCGGCCCGCTCGCGCACCTGCATCTCGTGCTCGAGGGTCGCGTTCGCCTCCTGCAGCGCATGCGAGCGGCGGCCGATCTCGGCCAGCATGTCGTTGAAGGCGGCGACGAGGACGCCGATCTCGCCGCTGTCGTTGCCCGGCACGCGCAGGGTGAAGTCGCGCCGCTGCATCACCTGGCGCGCGACGTTCGTCACGGCCGCGAGCGGACGCGTGATGGCCGCCTGCAGGCGCGACGCGACGAGGCCCGCGATCAGGAGGGCCCCCAGCATCACGGCACCGAGGATGGCGCCATAGCTGAACAGCCGGTCGACGAGACCGTAGCGCGAGCGCAGGTAGACCGTGCCGACCATCTCGCCGTTTTCCACGATGTTGCGGAACACGGCGACCTCGCCGCCCTCGATGCGGTAGCCGGACGGGGCCGGGCGTGCCGGGATCGGCTGGTTCGGGGCCGCGGCGTACGTGGCAAAGCGCGTGCCGTCGCTCGTGTAGATCGCGGCCGCGAGGATCTGCGGGCGCACGCGCAGCACGGCGAGGTTCAGGCGCGCGCTCTCCTCGTCGTTGAACGTGAGGGCGGGCGCCGTCACGCGCGCCATGATGTCGGCCTGGGTCATCAGATCGTCCGTCCAGTAGCGCTGGAACGCGCGCAGGTCGAACAGCAACATGGCGACGGAAGCCGCCAGTAACGCGACGAACGTCGTCGATACCGCCATCAGAATCAGTTTGCCGCGGACCGTGCCGCCGTCGCGCACCACCATCACTGCGCTCCTTTCTGCACCCGGTTCGCGACCGTCAGCAGGCGCGAACTGAGTTTGATGCCATTGCGCTCCGCCGCATCGAGCGCGACGTCGAAACGGACGCGTTCGTCGACGATACGGAAATTGATCACACTACCGAGCTGCAAGCCGTTGTCGCATTCGGTCACGATGAGCATCGCCCCCAGCGCCTGGTGCACGATGCGCGCCACCCGTTGCGGCTCGGTCCCGCCCACGAACAGCAGGTGCACGCGCGCGCCCGCGTCGGTCTCGCGCAGTTCGCGCACTTCGACCGCGCGGTTGTTGACGGTGCGCCCGGCCACCACGCGGGCCAGCTCGACGGCGAGGTCGTCGGCGCCGATCACGCCGATCGTCAGCGGCGCCGTGGCGTCGGCGAACGCGCTCGCGGGAAAATCGGTATAGCCGAGGAATTTGTACAGGAAGGCCGCTTTCACGCGCCGCTCCAGCGGGACACCGGGTATGGCGCTTTGCGCGCGCACGGGCGGCACCAGTCCGACGCCTGCGCACAGCACGGCCAGCGAGGCCAGCGCCCAGCCGGCGAAGGACCGGCGCAGGCCTCGATTCATGGATAGCTTCAGTTGACGATGCATCGGCCGGATGGCAAACCCTGGACTGGAAACGGTGGCAGGAAGCGCCCGGAACGACGGCGCCCTACGGAACGGCCGGACTGTGACGAGCCATGATAGCCGGGTAAGGTCGACAATGGCAACGCGCGCGCGGGCCACGTCCACGGAGAAGGATGAACTCGAAAAAGCGTGAACGACAGCAAGGCGTCTTTGAACATTTTGCTATCGTAGAACATTTTATTTTGTGCACCAAGAGTGACCCGATTGAAGCGGGCAGGGCTGTGTCATTTATAAAAGCAATGGCAGATATTGCAAATCTAAATTGGATTTCTTTTTTGCGATGCAGCATTATGAACCTGTCTCCTCTATTCTCCTCCAAGGATAGATTCAGCCCGCTCCCGCAGCGGGCTTTTTTTTTGCCCCGACGCCCCGCAGGGCGCATCCTATGCTGTGGTGCAATATCGGTCGTGCGCGATGTTGTTACGCTGTTGTTCTTTTACGACCCTCGTAGCGTATTTTCCGACTCTTGACAGGGCACGCAGTCGTGCCGCCCCCTGCTGCGGATTTGGTGTACGATGCATCCTCTTTTCGTTTAGATAACAATATTTACCGCGCTATGCTCCATCCCGGCAGGTCCGCACACTCCTCCAGTTCCTATGACTGGTCCGCTTCCCGGCTCGGCGATCCGCAGCGATGGCCACAGGCGTTGAGGCTGGCCGCCGATGTCATGTTCAACACACCGCTGCCCCTGCTGCTGGTGTGGGGACGGGACATGACGGTCCTGTTCAACGACGCTTATGGCGCGCTGGCCGGACCGGCGTACGGACGGGTCCCCGGCGGCAACGTGCCGCCCGTGATGCCGCCCCCGCTGGCGGTCGCGGGCGACGAACTGCAGCGCGCCTGGAACGGCGAGGCCGCTTATGCCGCCGACCGCAACCTCATGTTCGCGGGCGCCGAAGGCGGCAGCGGCCACTACGACCTGTATTTCACGCCCCTGCGGGCCGACGGCGAGGCCGTTGCGGGCGTGCTGTGCGCGCTGGCGCCCGCCGCGCCCGTGGTAGAAGCCCCGGCCGAGGCGACCGGCCCCTTGCGCATCCTCGTCGTCGAAGACAACGTCGACTCGCAGTACCTGGTATGCGAAATGCTGCGCGCCTTCGGCCACGAGGCGGACGGTGTCGGCCACCCGAACGACGCGCTGGCGCGCCTTGCGGCCGGCCAGTACGACGTGTTGTTCACGGACGTCAGCCTGCCGGGCATGTCCGGCGTCGACCTGGCGCGCCAGGCCGTGACGCAGGCGCCGTCGATGCGGGTGATCTTTGCGTCGGGATATGGCGACACCCTGCTGCGCCACGTGGAGTTCCCGTATCTGTCGCTGCAGAAACCCTACGAGCTGGACCAGTTGCAGCAGGCTCTCGACAAGGTGGCACACCCGCTGCCGGTGCGCACCTGAACGATGGTCCAAAGGTGTACGACAAAGCGCCCGGGCTGGGCTAGAATCGGTGTACGGCTCGTTACGCGCCGTGGACGGACGTGTCCGGGCATTCTGCGGGGCACCACGGTCGCGCGCGCAGAGCCCAACACGATGATCGATTTCGAGCCCACCGGCAGTGCACCCCGCCCCTCCGAGCAGACGGACAAGCTCGACCTGGCGCCGTCCGCGGTGATCTCGCAGGGAGGCGTACGGTGAACGACGAGCGCGACGAGCTGCGGCATCCCTCCGCGCAGCCCGCTGCTGCCGCGGCCGCGACCGCGCGCGAACTGCAGGAAGCGCGCGAAGCCCTGCGCCTGGCCAACGCGCGCATGGAAAACATGCTCGAAAGCCTGGTCGACGGCTTCTGCGCGGTCGACCATCACTGGCGCATCATGTACATCAACGGGCGCGCGCTGGAGATGCTCGCGCCCCTGCAAAAGACCCGTCCCAGCCTCGTCGGCCACGACCTGTGGGCCTCGTTCCCGGAATTGCGCGGCAGCATGCTCGAAACCGTCTACCGGCGCGCCATGGTCAGCCGCGAGACGGCGATCCAGGAATTCTTCTGGCCGGCCCTGAAGCGGTGGTTCGAGGTGCGCGCCCATCCGTCGCCGGACGGCCTGACCCTGTACTTCCAGGACATCAACCGCCGCAAGGCCGACCAGCAGGCCCTGCAGCAAGGCAACAGCCGGCTGCAGGTAGCGCTGGCCGCGGGCCGCCTGGGCGACTGGCGCTGGGACGCCGCCAGCGACCGCGTGATGCTGGGCGAACGGGCGGCGGCCATCTTCGGCCTGCCGGCGGAGCAACCGCTCGCGTGGAGCGAACTGCGCGCCCGCCTCGACCCGGGCGACCGCGAAAGCGTGCGCCGTGCCGTGCTGCAGGCGTTTGCCGGCCACAGCGACCTCGAACTGGAATGCCGCCTGCCGGGCCCGAACGGGGAACCGCGCTGGGTGGCGCTCGTGGGCCGCGCCGATTACGCCGACCAGGCGCGCCGTGAAGGCGTGCTCGGCATGACCGGCGTCGTGCAGGACGTGACGGCCCGCCGCAGCGCCGCCGACGCCCTGCGCCAGAGCGAAGAAGTGCTGCGCGCGCTGGCCAATACGATTCCGCAGCTGGCCTGGATGGCGCAGGCCGACGGCGCCATCGTCTGGTTCAACGAACGCTGGTTCGAATACACGGGCACGACGCCCGACCAGGTCGTCGGCTGGGGCTGGCAAACGACCGTCGAGCCGACGGTCCTGCCGGCCATGCTGGAGCGCTGGAATGCCAGCCTCAAGAGCGGCGACCCGTTCGAAATGGAATACCCGATCCGCGGCGCGGACGGCAAGTACCGCTGGTTCCTCACGCGCGTCAACCCTGTCCGCGACCGGCACGGCAAGGTCCTGCGCTGGTTCGGCACGAACACGGACGTCGACGAGGTCAAGCGCGCCGAGCAGGCCCTGCGCGACGAATCGCACGTCCTCGAACTGCTCAACAGCACCGGCAGCGCGCTCGCGTCCACGCGCGACCTGCGCTCGCTGCTGCAGGCCGCGACGGACGCCGCCACCGGCATCGCCGGCGCGCGCCAGGGCGCGTTCCTGTATCACGGCCGCAATGACGGCATGGATGCTGATGCGAACAACCTGTTCACCTTGTACACCGTGTCCGGCGGCAGTCCCGTCGGGTTCGAGGCGTTCGGCGAATCCGGCCCCAACGGCCTGTTCGGCCCGGGCCTGCTGGCCCATCCGGCCGGCGTGATCCGCTCCGGCGACGTCACGCGTGATGCCCGGTTGCACGAGGGCACGCCGTTCGGCCTGCATACGGGCCTGCCCGCGGGCCACCCGGCCGTGCGCAGCTATCTTGCCGTGCCCGTCGTGGGCCATTCCGGCGAGTTGCTCGGCACCATGTTCTTCGGGCATCCGGAGCCGGACGTGTTCACCGAACGCACGGAGCTCATCGTGCGCGGCATCGCGGCCCAGGCCGCCGTCGCGATCGACAACGTCCGCCTGTACGAAGCCGCCCAGCGGGCCGCCGAGGAGCGCAAGGTGCTGCTCGAAAGCGAACGCCAGGCACGCGCCGAAGCGGAGCGCACGAGCCAGATGAAGGACGAATTCCTCGCCACGCTGTCGCATGAATTGCGCACGCCGCTGTCGGCGATCCTCGGCTGGGCGCAAGTCCTGCGGCGCGGCAGCCGCGACCAGAACGACCTGCAGAAAGGCTTGCAGACGATCGAGCGCAACGCCCGCGCCCAGGCCCAGCTGATCGAAGACCTGCTCGACATGAGCCGCATCACGTCCGGCAAGGTCTTGCTCGACATGCAGGCCGTGGCGCCCGCGAGCTTCATCGACGCGGCCGTCGAGACGGTGCGCCCCGCCGCCGATGCGAAAAACATCCGCATCGACAAGCAGTACGCGGCCGATCCGGGCCTCGTCGCGGGCGATCCGGCACGCCTGCAGCAGGTCGTGTGGAACCTGCTGTCGAACGCGATCAAGTTCACGCCGCGCGACGGCCGCGTCGCCATCGAACTGGCCCGCAACGACGCCAACGTCGCCATCACCGTGCGCGACAACGGCGTCGGCATCCGGCCGGAATTCATCACCCACGTCTTCGAACGCTTCCGCCAGGCGGACGCATCGATGACGCGGCGCCACGGCGGCCTCGGCCTGGGCCTCGCCATCGTCAAGCACCTGATCGAGCAGCACGGCGGCACCGTTCGCGCCGAGAGCGCCGGCGAGGGCAAGGGTGCGAGCTTCACCATCGAACTACCGCTCGCCAAGCAGCAGCCGCCGGCGACGCGCAGCGCGCGCGCCGCCATGATCCTGCCGACGCCGGCCACGCCGGAAATGACGGTGCTCGACCTGTCGGGCGTCAACGTGCTCGTCGTCGACGACGACCGCGACGCGCGCGAACTGATCAAGCGCATCCTGAGCGATTGCGGCGCGTCCGTCCGCATCGCCGCCAGCGCGCGCGACGCCTTCGCCCTGTTCAAGGAACGGGTACCGAACCTCCTGATCAGCGACCTCGGCATGCCGGAAGTGGACGGCTTCGAACTGCTCGACTGGGTGCGCCACCTGGGACGCGAGGAAGGCAGCCAGGTCCCGGCCATCGCCCTGACGGCATTCGCCCGTTCGGAAGACCGTCTCAGCGCCCTGGAGGCCGGGTTCTCGGCGCACATCTCCAAACCGGTCGAGCCGAGTGAACTAATTGCAACAGTTGCATCGGTCGTCGGCCCTTCCGCCCCCCTCGTGAATCGTGCTGCCGCATCCACGGCGGGCAGAAATGGCGTACGCTAGTAGGTACCCGGTAATACGAAAGATGTTCCTACCCAAGGACGCGGCGCTGTCCTACAAGAAATTCTCGGGGTTTTGCTAGACTATGAAATGTTGTGCTAGAGCTGGTATTTGTTAAGGAACAGTTAATGCCAGCCTTGATTTGACGAGAGTACGCATGCCCAGCCGACAAGACATCCTGAACGCGAAGATCCTGGTCGTAGATGATTCCCCCGACAATATCGAATTGATGGAAGAGATATTGCGCGAGGAAGGCTACACCGACGTCAGTTCGACGATGCTGCCGGAACAGGTGTGCCCGCTGCATCGCGAACACAACTACGACCTGATCCTGCTCGACCTGCAAATGCCGGGCCTGAACGGTTTCCAGGTCATGAAAGGCCTGAAGGAAATCGAACAGGGCGGTTACCTGCCCGTGCTCGCCCTGACGGCGCAACCAAGTTTCAAGATCGCCGCGCTGGAAGCGGGTGCGCGCGATTTCATCAGCAAGCCGTTCGACCTGCTCGAAGTGCACAAGCGCATCCATAACATGCTGGAAGTGCGCCTGCTGTACAAGGAACTGGCCCAGTACAGCCGCGCCCAGCAGGAACTGGCGCTGCACGACGCCCTCACCGGCCTGCCGAACCGCCGCCTGCTGGAAGACCGCATCGAAACGGCCCTGCAGCACGCCAACCGCAACCATCACAAGGCCGCGGTCATGTACCTCGACCTGGACGGCTTCAAGGCGATCAACGACACGTACGGTCACGCCTACGGCGACGAAATCCTCAAGATGGTGTCGCAGCGGCTGCTGTCGAACTCGCGCAAGGAAGACACGGTGGCGCGCCTGGGCGGCGACGAATTCATCGTCCTGCTGGCCGACGTGCACAGCCTGGCCGATGCGCAGGGACCGGCCGCCAAGCTCGTCGAAGCGCTGTCGGAACCGTTCTTCATCAACGACCTGACCCTGCAACTGTCGACCAGTATCGGCATCAGCCTGTATCCGGACGACGCCGAGAACGTCGTCGACCTGATCAGCATCGCCGACTATGCGCTGTACGAAGCGAAACGCGCCGGCAAGAACCGCTACTGCGCCAACGGCAGCGCCGCGCGCCAGGCCGCGCTGGCCGTCAAGCCGACGATGCCGCCGCCGCCCGCCACCCCGGCCGTCGCGCCGTCGCCGGAGCTGGTGCAGCACCGTTGACAGTACCGCCGCAGCAACACGACGCCCGCCCTTGTGCGGGCGTTTTGTTTTTCTCTTTACAACATTCCTCCTCGCTAATGTAAAATTCGGAAATTGCAATTTAGCATTTTCGATTTTTCACTTTTGAGGATGTCATGGAAGACCTGAAGGAACCGGCCGCCGCCACGCTCGTCCACCCTGCCCGGCCGCCCCGCCGCTGGGGCCGCGCCGTGCTGTACGTGCTGGCCGCGGTCGGCGCGCTCGCCCTGGCCCTGGTCGGGCTGGCCTGGTGGCTGCACGCGCAGGACGCGCACAAACGCGTCGCGATCGACGAAGAAGCCGTCATCGACGACGTCATGAACCAGACCTACGGCAAATACTCCGCCGCGAAAAAAGGTTGGCTGTACGTGGGCGACGACAATGTGACGTACCTGATGCGCGTCGTGCAGCACACGAAGATTCCGGATGGGGCGGCCGGTGACGAGCTGTACTTCGTCGCCAGCGGCGCTGCCGTGAACGGCGACGGCCAGGCGGTCTATGGCGTGTTCTACGTGCACCCGGACGGCAAGGATGGCCTGGCCCAGGAAAATACGCAGATCCGCTTCCTGTCGACCGCACCCGTCAAGCCCGAACAGGTCCGCTTCGAAGCCCTGAGCGACAACCTGTGGGGCTGGGTCGTCAAGACGCGCTGGGATGCCGATCCGGACAGCAACGCCGTCGTGACGATGAACACGGTGCTGGCACCGCACGACGGCCAGATCGCCGTGCTGGGCGAATTCCTCGCCGCGCGCGACGCGAAACCGGAGGGGTCCTGCGAGGACGCAAAGGCCGCGTACGACGCCTGGCTGGCGCAGGTGGCGAACACGGAGGACGGGGACGACGGGGGCATACCGCCGGCCCGCTGCGACAAACGCCGCTGGACTTACCGCACGGCCACCGTCAACGGCAACATCCCCGTGCCCATCACGGTGACGGCGGGCGGCACGCTGGACGACAAGCCGGTCGAAGCACAGACCTGGAAGCTGGTGTTCGACACCAAGACCTTCAGCTACGACATTCCGCCGGACCTCCAGAACTAACGTGGGTGTTGGCCATTAACAACAGGCGAAATGTTGCTTGAATCATACGCCGGGCACGCTGCTCGATGCCCGGCGGCGACCTTCACCGCCGCCCTCTCTCTGGAATCCGCAAATACGATCGTGAACGCGAACCCGTCAATATGCAACAGTTGATCGACGCACGCAAATACCGTTTAGTTAAGCAATTTATACGTTTTCAAAATATATACATCGTCATCTTTTCCAAATGTCTTTACTGCTAGGATGAGTAATCTTTGCCAAATGACAAAGACAATAAAAACAAGCACCAAGATAAGGAAGAGATCCACATGAGCGTACGCCCCACCCGCATGTTCGCCCGCACGCTGCTCGCCGCCGCCGTGACGAGCGCATTTCCCATCATCGCCCTGGCCGACGAACCCGACCAGGACGCGACCGCACAAGACACCGCCCCCGCCAAATCCTCCGGCCAGCGCCTGGAAACCGTGATCGTGACCGCCCAGCGGCGCGCCGAGAACCTCAAGGAAGTCCCGATGTCGGTCACCGCCATCAAGGGCGAAAAGCTGGACGTGCTGACGTCCGGCGGCGCCGACATCCGCTTCCTGGCCGGCCGCTCGCCGTCGCTGAACGTCGAATCGGACTATGGCCGCTCGTTCCCGCGCTTTTACATCCGCGGCCAGGGCAATACCGACTTCGACCTGAACGCATCGCAGCCGGTCGGCCTCGTCGTCGACGACATCGTGCAGGAAAGCCCCATGCTGAAGGGCTTCCCCGTGTTCGACGTGGACCAGGTCGAAGTGCTGCGCGGCCCGCAGGGGACGCTGTTCGGCCGCAACTCGCCCGCCGGCGTGATCAAGTTCGATTCCGCGAAACCGGTGCTGAAGAAGACGGAAGGCTATGCCGTGCTCGGCGCCGGCAATTACGGCACGATCAACGCGGAAGGCGCGTACAACGTCCCCCTGTCGGACACGACTGCCCTGCGCGTGTCGCTGCAATCGCAGCACCGTAACAACCGCGTGCACAATCCGCTGCCGAACGCGTACACGCGCGACTTCGAAGGCTACGACGACAACGCCGCCCGCATCCAGCTGCTGTTCAAGCCGACGCGCGACTTCTCCGCGCTGTTCAATGTCCACGGCCGCGACATGAAGGGCAATGCGACCCTGTTCCGCGCCAATATCATCAAGAAGGGCACGAACAGCCTCGTCGACGGCTTCGACTACGACAGCTACCCGACCGACGGCGGCAACAACCAGACCTTGCGCACGAGCGGCGCCAACCTGCGCCTGCGCTGGGACCTGGACGGCATGACCCTGCACTCGATCACGGGTTACGAGCACGCGTACTTCTACAGCCGCGGCGACGTCGACGGCGGCTTCGGCGCCGTGTACGCCCCGCCGATGGGCCCGAATTATCCGAACCAGAACGCGTTCATCCCGTTCACCGTCGAGACGGCCGACCTGCTGCCCGAGCACGACCAGACGACGCAGGAAATCCGCCTGGAATCGAACACGAAGGACCCGCTGCAATGGATGGCCGGCGTGTTCTATTTCAACGAACACATCCGCATCGATTCGATCAGCTTCAATACCCTGGCGCCGGGCAATCCGCAGAACGACGCCTACGCGACGCAGACCCAGGACGCCCGTTCGTGGGCCGTGTTCGGCACGCTGAACTACAAGGTCTCCGACCAGCTGAAACTGCGCGGCGGCGTGCGCTACACGAGCGACAACAAGGATTTCGTCGCGCAGCGCTTCGAACCGCCGAAGACGAGCGGCCCGCTGCCGCTGCACAGCGATTCGCACAACGTGAGCTGGGATGCGTCGGCGACCTATGCGCTCGACGCGGACACGAATCTGTTCGCGCGCGTGGCGACCGGCTACCGCGCCCCGTCGATGCAGGGCCGCCTGAACGGCCTGGGCGACAAGCCGTCGCTGGCGGGTGCGGAAAAGGCGTTGTCGTATGAAGCCGGCATCAAGGCCGACCTGCTCGACCGCCGTGCGCGCCTGTCCGCCACGGCGTTCCAGTACCGCGTGAAGGACAAGCAGCTGACGGCCGGCAGCGGCACGATCAACATGAACCAGCTGATCAATGCCGAGAAGGTGACGGGCCAGGGCGTGGAACTGGACTTCCAGGCGATCCTGTCCGACGACTGGCGCGCGAGCCTCGGCGCCAGCTACAACGACACGGAAATCAAGGATCCGAACCTGTTCGTGCAGACGTGCGGCAACCAGCCGAACACGAACGGCGTGAACGGCTGCACCCCGACCGGCACGCCGGGCCCGTTCCCGTTCACGCAGAAGCTGAACGGCCTGCCGCTGCCCCGTTCGCCTAAATGGCAGACGAACTTCACCTTGCGCTATTCGCATCCGGTGGCGGAGGGTGAACTGTATGCGCTGACGGACTGGTCGTACCGGACCACGTACAACATGTTCCTGTACGAAGCGAAGGAGTACAAGGCGAAGGCACTGGTGGAAGGCGGCCTGCGCGTGGGCTACAAGTGGGACAACGGCAAGTACGAGGTCGCCGCGTTCGCCCGCAACATCACCAACCGCATCCAGGTGGTGGCGGCGATCGACTTCGACAACCTCACGGGTATCGTCAACGAACCGCGCAACTTCGGCGCGCAGTTCCGGGTGAACTTCTGACGGCACGGGCGTGCGCGCCTGCGCACGCCCGCAAACTCAGGCCGCTCCGGCCGTCTTCTCGCCGCCCGGGCCCAGCGCCCGGCTGCCGATCGTCTGCTCGTTATGGGCCTCGATCGCGGCCGCGTGCTGGTGGTCCGAGCTGGCATCCACTTTTTCCGGCGGCACCTCGATGCGGGTGATGCTGGATTCAATGGCCACCGGGTCGCTGGCCGGGAACGTCATTTCCACGGCGTCGTCGATCAGGGTTTCCTTGGCCACGGCTTCGCGCGGCTCGGCCTCGGCGCTTGCCATCGTGCGGATCGCGCGCGCCCATTTCACGACCTTCAGGTCCGCCAGTTCGGCGATGGTATTGATACCGAACGCATCACGGAGTGCATCCGCCTGCTGCTGGGTCACGTCGCGCAGCGCCGTCACCGGCTGGTTCACCAGCTCTCGGAAACATTTGTCGTGATGGGTGTCGTTTACGATGATTTGAATATTCATGTCTGTCCTTTCAAGTGGGCCCCTGACACGTTGCCACTATCGCATACGGCCTTGACACGGTATGTGCGGCACCGAACGATGACCCGCCGGTTGCCGCGCACGATTGATTTTCGGGTATGGACGGGCTCGTGCTAACATGACGAATTGCAACAGTTTTTATCAATGTGTTTTGCAAAGCGGCATGCTCTGCTATTCTGCCGAGCTTGTGAATACAGTTTCCGAGCCTGTTCGAACGCCGTGTCCCTCACCGAAAAACCGAAGATTCTCGTCGTCAACGACGACGCAGCCAGCCTGCTTGCACTGACGAGCCTGCTGGAGCAATGGGCCGACGAAAGCCATTACGAGGTCTTGTCGGCACGATCCGGCCAGGACGCGCTGCGCGAGGTACTCCGCCACGATTTCGCCGTCATCCTGCTCGACGTGAACATGCCCGGCATGGACGGGTTCGAGACCGCCGAGGCCATCCACCAGCGCCCCCGCTCCGCCGACATCCCGATCATCTTCGTCACGGCCTTCCTCGCCGACGAGATCGACCGCCTGAAGGCCTATCAACGCGGCGCCGCCGATTTCCTGTTCACCCCCGTGATTCCGCAGGTGTTGCGCGCCAAGGTGCAGGTGTTCGTGGCACTCGCGACGAAGAACGAACAGCTCAAGCGCCAGGCCGAAAAACTGTCCCAGCGCACGACCGAACTGACCGCGACCAATAAACGCCTCGTCCGCGAAATGGAAGAGCGGCGTGCGGCCGAACGCAAGAGCAGCGCGAAGGACGAATTCCTCGCCATGCTGGGCCACGAGCTGCGCAATCCCCTTTCCGCCATCAGCAGCGCCGGTTCGCTGCTGGGCATGCCCGGCGTCGGTGCCGAATCGATCGCCCGCGCCCGCCTGATCATCCAGCGCCAGAGCCAGCATTTATCGCGCATCGTCGACGATCTGCTCGATTTGTCGCGCGCCATGTCGGGCAAAATCCTGCTGTCGCGCAAGCGCCTGGACGTCGCGACCCTCGTCTCGAGCTGCCTCGACACGTTTCGCGCGACGGGCCGCACGGCCGGCTACGACATCGACGCGCAACTCGCCGGCGCCTGGGTCGACGGCGACGCCACGCGGCTGGAACAGATCGCGACGAACCTCATCGACAACGCCCTGAAGTACACGCCGTCGGGCGGCCGCATCGAGATCACCGTGGTCCCCATCGGCGAGGAGGTCGTGCTGCGCGTGAGCGATTCCGGCGTCGGCATCGCGCCGGACCTGCTGCCTCACGTGTTCGACGTGTTCGTGCAGGGCGCGATCTCGATCGACCGCTCGCAGGGCGGCCTCGGCATCGGCCTGTCGCTCGTGCGCCGGCTCGTCGAACTGCACGGCGGCACGGTCAGCGCCAGCAGCCCCGGCAACAGCAGCGGCAGCACGTTCGAGATCCGCCTGCCCCGCGCCGAACCGGCGCTGCCCGCCGATGCGCCCGCGCGCGCCCGGCCGGAAGAAGCGGGCAAGCCGAAAGTGCTGCTGATCGAAGACAACGACGACGGCCGCGAGATGATGGCGACGATGCTCGGTTCGTTCGGCTATCCCGTGCTGCAGGCCGGCGACGGCCTGGAAGGCGTGCGGATCGCCTGCGCGGAACAGCCGGCGGTCGCCCTCGTCGACATCGGCCTGCCTGGCATCGACGGTTACGAAGTCGCCCGCCGCCTCCGCCAGGACCCGGCGGGGCGCGCGATCCGCCTGATCGCGCTGACGGGGTACGGTCTCGAGGAAGACCAGCGCCGCGTGCTGGAAGCGGGCTTCGACCTGCATCTCGTGAAGCCCGTGGACGTGAACATCCTGCTCGAGCAGTTGGCCGCCCCCGCGGTGCATCCGTGCGACGAAGGGCTGCCGGTCGCCGCGCAGCCGGCCGCGGCCGGCTGACGGACGGATTTACAGGGTCGACATCAGCTCCTGCTTGCGCAGCGCCATTTCCTGGCCCAGCGCGAGCAGGTCGAGGCCGCTCTTCTTTACTTTCGGGAACATTTCCTTCTCTTCTTCCTTGACGTGGTGCTCGACCTGTTCGCCCAGCACTTTCACCTTCGCGTCATACAGTTCGTCGTCCGGCTGCATTTCCTGCAGCTGCTTGATCAGGTCTTTCGCCGAGGCGTGCTCGACGACAGCTTCGTCGACCATGTCCTCGCCCTCTTCGATCTTGGCTTCGCGCACCGCCGGATAGAAGATTTCCTCTTCGATGGTCGTGTGGGCGATCAATGCCTTGCAGATCTTGTCCTTCAGCTTTTCCTTGCTGGTCGTGGCGCGGTCGCCCAATTGCTCGAACTGCTCGAACATCTCGGAGACTTCGCGGTGGTCGGCGATCAGGAGGGCGATGGCGTCCTGGCCAGCGGCCATGGCGTTCGACTGGGTACCGGCCCGTGCGCCGGATTGGGTTCTCGTGCTCATGTTGACTCCTTCAGTGGGGGTTATCGGCGCTCGGCCAGAGCCCCTAGAATGGCGCAATATGCAACATCGGACTGTACGGGAACTCACAAAGACGATTCCTGCGCCGTCCCGGGCCAAGCTGTTGTATCATCCCGAGAAACATAATTTGGTTGCCTCCATGAAAGTTTCGGAACCTCATCCGCCGGATTCCGGAGAAGACGACCAGCATGCGGCGCGCGCCGCCGAGCTGGCCGAACTCCTGGCCCATATGACGACCTGCTGGGACGAAGAACGACGCCAGCTGGCCCGCCGGCTGCACGACAGCCTCGGATCGTCGATGACGGCGCTGACGATGCATCTCGGCCTGCTGTCGCAGCACCTGCAGGAACAGCCGCAGCGCGACCGTGCGGCGCAGATGAAGCAACTGCTGAACAACATCATCGAAACCAACCGCAAGATGCAGTTGGCGCTCTGGAACGACAAGCTGGAATTCCTCGGCCCCAAGGCCGCCATCGCGGAACTGGTGCAGGAATGGAGCCGCGAGCACGGCATCAAGGCGAAAGCGAGCATGCCCGACGAAGACCCGGACTACACGCGCGCCCAGGGCGTGGCGCTGCTGCGCTGCGCCGAGGAAGGCCTGCGCAATGTCGTGAAGCACGCGCAGGCGACGAAGGTCGACGTGATTCTCGACGACGACGGCGACCAGGCGATGCTGACCGTGCGCGACGACGGCGTCGGGCCCGGCGCCGGCACCTCTCCCCCCGCGAGCTGCTACGGCCTGCGCATGCTGCGCGAACGGGCCCGTACGCTCGGCGGCACGCTGACCCTCGGCGCCGGCCCCGACGGCAAGGGCGCGGCCCTCACGCTCGTCTTTCCAAAGCAGCCGGCCTGAGCTTCAATGCAGCTTGACGAGCGGCGTCGTCCGGCGGATCAGGAAGCGCGCGAACGCCATCAGGCCCGTGCGCAGCGACCCCAGCACGGCCTGGTGGTGCATCAGGTGCAGGCTCATGTACATGATGCGCGCCATAAACCCTTCCACGAACAGGCTGGCGCCCCGTAGCGACCCCATCAGGCTGCCGACCGTCGTCTCGCGGCCGATCGACACGAGCGAACCGTAGTCGCGGTAGACGTACGGATCCTTCTGCGGCGGCTCGCCCTTGTCGAGGCGCAGTAACGTTTTCAAAAGATAATCGGCCTGCTGGTGCGCGGCCTGGGCGCGCGGCGGCACGGGCTTGCCGTTGCCGTCCGTGCAGGCGGCGCAATCGCCCAGCGCGTACACGCCGGGGACGCCTTTCACGGCCAGGTGCGCATCGACGTCGATCTGGCCCCCTTTCGTGACGGGCAACCCGAGCGAGCCGAGGAATTCCGGCGCGCGGATGCCCGCCGCCCACACGCACAGGTCGGCCGGATAGACGTTGCCCTTGTTGTCGCTGACCTGTTTCGGATCGATGCGGTTGACGCGGCAATCCGTCACGACGCGGATGGCGCGCTGGTCGAGCAGGCGGGCTGCCGCGGCGGACACGCGCTCCGGCAGCGGCGCCAGGATGCGCGGCGCGCCTTCCAGCAGGGTGATGCGCACGTCCCGCCTGACCTGCAGGCGACGGAAGCCGTAGGCTGCATAGACGCCGGACGCTTCGCGCAATTCCGCCGCCAGTTCGACGCCCGTGGCGCCGCCGCCGATGATGACGATGTCGAGGCCGGAAGACGCCGCCGCGTCGTCCTCCTTCTGCTGCTCGGCCTGGGCGAGCAGGCGCAACAGGCGCAGGCGGAACCGCTCCGCGTCCTCGGTGGCATTCAGGGAAATGGTGTGTTCGCGCGCGCCGGGCACGCCGAAATAATTCGACGTGCTGCCGACGGCGATCACGAGCGAGCGGTAGCCGAGCCTGCGTTCGGGCAGCACCTCTTCACCGTCGCTGGGCGCGGTGACGGGAGCGATCGTGATGTGGCGCGCGGCCGCGTCCAGTGCCGTCATGGCACCGTAGACGAAGGAAAAGCCGCGGTCGTGCGCCAGCATCTGGTACGACAGGCCTTCCTGGTGGATGTCCAGCGTACCGGCCGCCACCTCGTGCAGCGACGGTTTCCATACGTGGTACAGCCGGCTGTCGACCAGCGTCACCTTGTCCGGCCCGAGTTTGCGCCCCAGTTTGCAGGCCAGTTCCAGTCCGCCTGCCCCGCCACCCACGATCACGATATCGCTTTGCAAGCCTGCCTCCGTCGGTCGTGCCCGCTTCCGGGCTCATGGAGGCAGTTTACTACGTGCGGCGAAACGGCCCGGCACGGGTCAGTCGTGGCCGCGTCCGTGACCGTGGCCGTGGCCGTTGCCGTGACCGTTGCCATGACCATGGCCATTGCCGTGGCCGCGGTCCCAATCCCCGTGGCCACGATCGTCGCGGTACTCCACGCGCTCGACGACGCGCACTTCGCGCGGCGCCTCGCGGTAGCCGACATGCTCGCGGTAGCGCGGCACATAGGTGTTCGTGTACCACTCGTCGCGGACGAACAGGACCGGACGGCCGCAGGCGCCGTAGCGGCCGCAGAACTTGGCCCAGTGCTTGCGGTGACCCGGCGGCACGCGCAGGTAGACCGGTTCCGCCACGTAGTGCGGCGCAGGCGTGATGATCACCGGCTGCGGCGCGTACACGACGGGACGCGGGACGTAGTCGCCGATGTCGATGCGGCCATAGAAGCCGGGCTGCCCCACGGTGACGGAGACATTGGTCTGGGCAAGGGCCGGAAGGGACGCGGCGCACAGTGCCACGCCGAAGATCAGGGCTTTCATAGGATGACCTCGTTGTAATGTTTTACTGAAGTTTATCAAACGAAACCATATGCACAATTCGCTGCAACACCTGCTTACATTGTCGTTCCGGGCGGGATTACAACAAACTGCAGCGCAACATTTCCCCTCGAACAACCGCACCGCTACAATCGCCGCCTCAACCACTGAAAGGTCATCGATGTTCGCGAAATACACCGTGCTGGCCGCGGCCGCCCTGCTGGCGGCGGGCGCCGCCAATGCGCAAGTCGGCGCAACGGCCGACCTCGGCTCCACCGGCGTGGGCTTCCACGTCGTCGTGCCGATGGAAACCTATTTGAACGGCCGCTTCGGCGCCAACTACTTCCGCCACAACTTCGACAAGACGTCCGACGGCGTCGACTACGACATCAAGGGCAAGCTGCAGACGTTCGACGTGCTGTTCGACTGGTACCTGACCGAAGGCAGCAGCTTCCACCTGACGGGCGGCCTCGTCTACAACGGCAACAAATTCAATGCGAAGGCGAAGCCGAACGGCGTCGGCGGCTTCACGCTGAACGGCCACGCGTACACGGCGGCCGACGTCGGCCTGCTGACCGGCCGCATCGACTACCGCAAGGCCGCACCCTACCTCGGCATCGGCTGGGGCAACGCGCTGGCCCCTTCGTCAGGCTGGACCACGAACATCGATCTCGGCGTCTTCTACCAGGGCAATCCGAACGTCCAGCTGGCCAGCGTCGGCTGCACGGTGTCGAACACGGTCTGCAAGGCCCTCGCCAACGACGTCGCCGTGGAGCGCCTGCGCCTGCGCGACGACGTGGATGCGTTGAAGGTCTATCCGGTCGTGCGCGCGAGCATCGGCTACCGGTTCTGATCGCTTCACGGGCGCGCCGCGTGGCCCGGCGTTGCGCTACGATGCCCCCAAAGGAGGCGCATCATGAACCATCGCGCACGCCGGAGCCTGCTGCTCCTGGCCTGCCTCATGCTCGTGGCCTGCCAGGACCGGCGCGAACCGGTGAAACCCACCGTCACGCTCGCCACGGCCGCCATCGCCGTCACGGCCTGACCGCGCGCCCGCCGCGCGGCCCGTCCCGCCTTCCGGCCCCGCCCGCGGGCCGGTGTCCTTTTGCATCCTCGTGTTAGAATCTTCCCTGCCATAAGGCAACGCTAGGGGTCCTGCAGCCGCCACCGCGGCCGCGGGTGAGAAACACCCTCCGAACCTGATCTGGGTAATGCCAGCGAAGGGAAGCACGCGGATTCCGGTCGCGCACCGGCTCCGGTTCCCCTTTGCCGGCTCCACCCGTCCTACGACACCAACGAGGAGCCGATGCATCATCCCGCTGTAAATGGAGTCCCGCGCCCATGAACGTGATCGTCCTGGGCGCCGGCATCATCGGCACTGCATCCGCCTGGTACCTGCGCGAAGCCGGCCACGACGTCACCGTGATCGAGCGCCGGAGCGGTCCCGCGCAGGAGACGAGCTTCGCGAACGGCTGCCAGATCTCCGTCTCGCACGCCGAACCGTGGGCCACGCCCGCCGGCCTGCTGAAGGTCGTGCAGGCGCTGGGACGCGAAGATGCGCCGCTGCTGTTCCGCCTGCAGGCCGACCCGCTGCAATGGCGCTGGTGCCTGCAATTCGTGCGCGAGTGCGCGCCTGGCCGCGTGGCCGCCAACCTGCGCCGGATCGTCGCCATGGCCGAGTACAGCCGGCGCAGCCTGCAGGCGCTGCGTGCCCGCACGGGCATCGAGTACGACAGCCTCACGCGCGGCATCCTGCACTTCTACACGGACGAGCGCGAGTTCGAGCGGGCCTGCCGCGCGGCCGCCGCGATGCGCGACCTGGGTTGCCCGCGCATGACGGTCGATGCCGACGAAGCCGTGCGGATCGAACCGGCCCTCGCCGCCGTCCGCCGCAGGCTGGTCGGCGGCGATTTCACGGCCACCGACGAATCGGGCGACGTCTACCGCTTCACGACGCAGCTGGCCGCGCGCGGCGCAGCCGCAGGCATCCGTTTCATGTGCAATACGACGGCCACGCGCCTGCTGGTCGAGGGCGACCGCGTCGGCGGCGTCGAAATCATCGATGCGGACGGCCGGCACCGTGTGCTCCGCGCGGACGCCGTCGTCGTCGCGCTGGGCAGCTTTTCCGTTGGCCTGCTGGCACCGCTGGGCATCCGGCTGCTGATCTATCCGGGCAAGGGCTACTCGGCCACCTACCCCATCCTCGACCCGGCCGCGGCACCTACGGTCTCGCTGACGGACGACGGCCACAAGCTCGTGTTCTCGCGCCTCGGCGACCGCCTGCGCGTGGCCGGCACGTGCGAACTGAACGGCTACACGCGCGACCTGAACCCCGTGCGCTGCGAGGCGATCACGCGCCGCGTGCGTGCGCTGTTCCCCGACGCCTGCGACTACGCCAACGCGACGTACTGGGCGGGCCTGCGGCCGCTGACGCCGTCGAACGTCCCGTACATCGGCCGCACGCGCTTTTCGAACCTGTACCTGAACACGGGGCACGGCACGCTCGGCTGGACGATGGGGTGCGGGTCGGGAAGGGCCATCGCGGACATCGTGTCGGGGCGCAGGCCGGACGTCGACTTCGCCTACACATGAGCGTCGTTCAATACATCCACCCGACCCGGAACCACACCTCCAGCCGCGGCGCCAGCCAGAACCACATGACCGGAAAGCTGCCCGCGGCAAGCAGGGACGCGGCGCCGAGCAGCCCGTCGACCGGTCTGCCGGTGGCGCGAAAGCGCGCGCTGCCGTATGCCCCGGCCGCCCCGAGGATGCCGGCGACGCACGCCATCGCGACGACGATGAATCCCCACGCCGACACCCGCCGCCCCGTCATCACGGCGAACGGCAACGCGACGGCGCACAGCCCGAGGCCGGTGCTCGCCGCCACCAGGACCAGTGTCGCCGTCAGCCGTCCTTGCGCCCGCAAGACGGCGCGCATGCCCAGCCCGACACCTGGCCAGGAAAAACCCAGCAGCATCGCCAGGAACAGCGGAATCAGGATGATCCCCATCGCACTCTCCGACCTCCATCGCCCGCGACAGGTTACACTGTCGCCTTTCGAAAAACCGCTTCCGTCACCATGTCGTTCGCATCGCTCGGCCTGATCGACCAGATCACGCGCACCCTCGCCTCGCTGTCCTATCACACGCCCACCGCCGTCCAGGCGCAGGCGATTCCCGCCGTGCTGGCCGGCCGCGACGTCATGGCCGCCGCCCAGACGGGCACCGGCAAGACGGCCGGCTTTGCCCTGCCCCTGCTGCAGCGCCTCGTGATGGATGGCGCGCAGGTCGCGAGCAACTCGGCGCGCGCGCTGATCCTCGTGCCCACGCGCGAACTGGCCGAGCAGGTGCACGAGAGCGTGCGCGCGTACGGGGCCGGGCTGCCGCTGCGCACGATGGTCGCATACGGCGGCGTCAGCATCAATCCGCAGATGATGCGGCTCCGTAAGGGCGTCGACGTCCTCGTCGCCACGCCCGGCCGCCTGCTCGACCTGCA
Source organism: Massilia sp. PDC64 (assembly GCF_900101265.1). GTDB lineage: Bacteria > Pseudomonadota > Gammaproteobacteria > Burkholderiales > Burkholderiaceae_D > Telluria. Next base: position 221,492 of record NZ_FMZS01000003.1, on the reverse strand, counting down.
GCGCCAGAACGCCGTGCGCTTCAACCAGGTGCAGACACTCGTGCTTGACGAGGCGGACCGCATGCTCGATCTCGGCTTTTCGCGCGACATCGACAACCTGCTCGCGCTGCTGCCCAAGCGCCGCCAGACGCTGCTCTTTTCCGCCACCTTCTCCGACCCGATCCGGGCGCTCGCGACGAAGCTGCTGGTCGATCCCGTCAGCATCGAGGCCACGCCACGCAACACGACGGCGAAGGCGATCCGCCAGTGGATCGTCCCCGTCGACAAGAAGCGCAAGCCCGAGCTGTTCCTGCACCTGCTGAAGCGCCACGGCTGGCCGCAGGTGCTGGCGTTCGTGAAGACCCGCAAGGGCGTCGACCAGCTCGTCGACCTGCTCGACGCGAAAGGCATCGCGGCCGATTCCATCCATGGCGACAAGCCGCAGCCCGCGCGCCTGCGCGCGCTCGACCGCTTCAAGGCGGGCGAGGTGCGCGTGCTCGTCGCGACCGACGTCGCCGCGCGCGGCCTCGACATCGAGGAACTGCCCGTCGTCGTCAACGTCGACCTGCCGATCGTGGCGGAAGACTATGTGCACCGCACGGGCCGCACAGGCCGCGCCGGCGCGTCCGGCGAAGCGGTGTCGCTCGTGTGCGCGGACGAAGTCCAGCAGCTGGCCGCCATCGAGGCCCTGACGAAGCAGACCTTGCAGCGCAAGGAGGAAGCCGGCTTCGAGCCCGAGCACCGCGTGCCGCAGACGAATGCGGCCGGGCAGATCGTCAAGAAGCCGAAGAAGCCAAAGAAGCCAAAACACGTCGACCGTGACGCGCCCGTCGTGCAGGAAGACGTGCGCTTCCGGCGCTGACGCTCACCAGTACGCCAGCGCGAAGCGCACGACCGTGACCTGGTAGCCCATGGACGGGGTCAGGACAGTTCGCGGTACATGATGTGCGCGTCGACGTAGCCATGCAGGCTGTGATCGAACGCCTTGGGCACGGTCCCGATGACGGCAAAGCCCAGGCTGCGGTAGAGGGCCAGTGCGGGCTGGTTGCAGCTGAGGACCTGGTTGAACTGCATGGCCCGAAAGCCCGCGGCCTGCGCCGCCTGCAAGCAATGTTCGACCAGTGCCCGGCCGATGCCCCTGTGCCGCGCGTGTTCGCCGACCAGGAAGGTGGCCGTGGCGATGTGCGAACCGCGCCCCGGCATGGCCGGCCCGTAGCGGTACATGCCGAGTACGTCGCCACCAATGCAGGCAAGCACGCAGCCCCTGGCCCCCAGCCATACCGCATCGATCATGGCGTCGTCGATGCCGTCGACGAACGGCAAGGCTGTGCCCTCCGCGCTTACCGATCGCAATAGTCCGAGCATCGCGCCCGCATCGTCCCGTGTTGCCGCTCGCAGTTCCATATCGTCCTTCGAAGTCACCGCAGTTCCAGCCAAAACTTCCTCACACCCTCGTCCTCGTCCACCGGCCCGACGGTGAACCCCAGTTTCCTCACGAGACCGATGACGGGCGCGTTCTGCGGCAGCGCCTCGCCCACGATCTCGCGGGTGCCGCGCGCGCGGCAGTACGCGATCAGCTTGTTCATCAGCATGACGCCCAGGCCCTTGCCCTTCAGGTCGGAGCGCACCGTCACGGCAAATTCCGCGCTCATGTTGTCCGGATCGGCCACGACGCGGGCGACGGCCAGTGTCTCGGGGTGGCCGTCCGCGCCCGTGCGCGTGGCGATGAAGGCCATCTCGCGATCGTAGTCGATCTGCGTGAAGCGCGCCAGCTGCGCCGGCTGCAGCTCGCGCACGCGCACGAACATGCGGTAGCGGACGTCGTCCGGCGTGAGCGCGTTGAAGAACGCGACGTGCGCGGCGCCGTCTTCCGGGCGGATGGGGCGCAGCAGGATCGTCCCGCCCTGCCACGGCACCACTTCTTCCAGTTCGACCGGATACGGACGGATCGCGAGGCGGTCGAGGGCGTTGCCGGCGCGGTCGGCCATCGCGATGCGCATGCGCGCGTCCAGGACGACGGCGCCCCTGCCGTCGGCCAGCAGCGGGTTGATGTCCAGTTCGACGATCTCCGGCACCTCGGCGATGAGGCGCGCCACCTGCACCAGCACGGCGGCGATGGCGTCGAGATCCGCGGCCGGGTGGTTGCGGTAGCCCGCCAGCTGGCGCGCCACGCGCGTGCGCGCAATGAGGTCGCGCGCCAGCACCGTGTTCAGCGGCGGTAGCGCGACGGCGTGGTCGTTCACGGCTTCCACCGCGAGGCCGCCCTGTCCGAACAGGATCACGGGGCCGAACACGGGGTCGGTGGCGGCGCCCGCGATCAGTTCGTGCGCCTCCGGATTGCGGGCCATCGCCTGCACGATGAAGCCGTCCAGGCGCGCGTCCGGACGCAGTTCCGCGAGCCGCCGCGCCATGCGTTCCGTCGCGGCGCGCACGGCTTCCGGCGTATCGAGGTCGAGCGAGACACCGCCCACGTCCGACTTCTGCGCCACGTCCGGCGACAGGATTTTCACGGCGACCGGATAGCCGATCTCGCCCGCCATCGCCACCGCCTCGTCCGGCGTCGCGGCCGCGCGCGTGGGGACGGTGGGGATGCCGTAGGCGTCCAGGATCGCCTTCGTGTCCGGGTCGTCGAGCAGGTAGCGGCCCGTCCGGCGGCCCCGTTCCAGCGCCGCGCGCACGAGCTCGCGCGCCCGTTCGCGGTCCGGTTCACCGTCGCCGACGGACGCCGGCACTTCCATCAGCAATTGCTGGTTGCGGCGGAAGTGGACGATCTGCAGGAAGCCGTTCACCGCCGCTTCCGGCGTGCGGTAGGCGGGCATGCCCGCCTCGTACGCGATCGTGCGCGCCTCGCCCACGGACTGCAGCCCGAGCCAGCACGCGAGCACGTTGCGCGACGACGCCTTCGCGAGCGGCGCCACTGCGCGTGCCACGTCGGCCGGATCGACGACGGCGTTCGGCGCGTGGATCATGACGACGGCGTTGGCCTGCGGGTCATGCAGCAGCACGTCGATGACGTCGCGGTAGCGCTCCGGCGGCGCGTCGCCGCGCAGATTCAGTTCGCCGCTGCCGCTCCATTCGGGCACGAGATCGCGCAGCCTGGCCACCGTCGCGGGCGCCAGTTCCGCCTGCTGGCCGCCGCCGTACTGCAGCGCGTCGCTCGCCAGCACGACGGGGCCCGCGCCGTTGCCGAGGAGGGCCAGCCGCTCGCCGAACAGGGGCTTGGCACGCGCCAGCGTCTCCACGGCCGCGAACAGCTGGTCCGTCGTGTACACGCGCAGCATGCCGGCGCGGCGGATCGCGGCGTCGTAGACGTCGTCGGGCCGGGCGAGCACGCCGGACAGGCAGGCGCCCGCCGTCGCCGCCTCCAGCGAACGTCCCGCCTTGAGCATCAGGGTCGGCTTGCTGCGGGCCGCCGCGCGCGCGGCCGACATGAATTTGCGGGCATAGCGCACGCTTTCCGCATGCAGCAGGATCGCGGACGTGCCGGGATCGCTGGCGAGGTAATCGAGCACGTCGCCGAAGTCGACGTCGGCCGAGTCGCCCAGCGCGACGAACGTGGAAAAGCCGACGTTGCGCGTGCGCGCCCAATCGAGCACGCCCGCCATCAGCGCGCCGGATTCGGACACGAACGCGATCCGGCCCGCCGCCGCGCCGCCCACGGCGATGCTCGCGTTCAGGCCGATGCCGGGCGCCAGCAGGCCGGAACTGTTCGGGCCGAGGATGCGCAGCAGGTACGGGTTCGCGGCATCGAGCATCGCCTGCTTGATGCTGCGGCCGCGCACGTCGCGTGCCGTCGATACGCCCGCGCTCATCACGATGGCCGCGCGCGTCCCCAGCTCGCCGAGGCTGCGCACGATGCCGGGGATGGTGGACGGCGGCGTGCAGATGATCGCGAGGTCCGGCGCTTGCGGCAGGCGCGCGACGTCCGGCCAGACCTGCATGCCGTCCAGGGTGTCGTACTTCGGGTTCACGGGATACAGATGGCCCTTGAAGCCGCCTTCGCGCAGATTGCGCAGCATGGTCGCGCCGACACTCCCCGGACGCTCGGACGCGCCGACGAGGGCCACCGATTTCGGGGCAAACAATTGCTTGAGATTACGTACGCTCATCCACCCGCTCCCAGCCGTGCAAGCCGCTCCGCATGGATTGGCTACACTTGGTTCGACATAGACTGGATGATATCAGCGCTCACACACCATGACGGAAACACACAAGGAAGAAAGCGGAGAAGTCAGCGGATCGCGCAAGGTGATCTACGCGGCGATCCTCGCCAACCTGGGCATCGCCGCCGCCAAGTTCATCGTCGCCGCCATCACGGGCAGCGCGGCGATGCTGGCCGAGGGCATCCACTCGGCCGTCGACACGGGCAACGAATTCCTGCTGCTGGTCGGAGAGCGCAACAGCGAGAAGCCGCCCGACAGGCGCCACCCGTTCGGCTACGGCAAGGCCTTGTATTTCTGGGCGCTGCTCGTCGCGCTGTCCGTGTTCTCGCTGGGCGGCGGTCTCTCCATCTACCACGGCATCAGCGCGCTGCGCCATCCGGAGCCGCTCGAGGATCCGATGTGGAACTACGTCGTGCTGGGCGTCTCGGCCTGCTTCGAAGGCTATAGCTGGAACGTGTCGCGCAAGGCGTTGAACGAGCGGCGCAAGCCGGGCGCTTCGCTGTGGCAGACGGTCCATGCGAGCAAGGATGCGTCCGTGTTCACCGTGTTCATCGAGGACACGGCCGCCCTGCTGGGCCTCGCCATCGCGGCGGCCGGCATCACGCTCGGCCACCTGTTCGACAACCCCTATTTCGACCCGGCCGCATCCGTCCTGATCGGCCTGTTGCTCGTGGGCGCCGCGTTCGCCCTCGCGCGCGAGACGGGCGCGCTGCTCGTGGGCGAAGGCATCGGCACCGAAGCCACGCGGCGCGTGTGCGAGATCCTGCGCGCCGATCCGTCCATCGAGGACGTCGGCAACCTGCTCAGCATGCAGCTGGGACCGGACGACGTGCTGCTGACGGCGGCCGTGCGCTTCAACCGTGGCATGCGCATCGACGAAGTGGAGGCGGCGATCGAACGCCTGGAAAAGGCCGTGGCGGCCGCGTACCCGGCCATCCGCCACATCTATTTCGAATCGGGCGCGCTGCGCTCCGCGATGCGCTGATCGCCCTTCGCGACGGGCAGTGCCCGGAAGCGCGGACAGCGCGCTTCGAACTCGCGCAGCAGGCCGTCGACGACGGCCGCGGTGTACAGCCGCAGCACGGCCGGATCCGGATTGCGCTTCGCAACGGCGGACAGCGCGGCGCATTCGGCCAGCTGCGCCAGCGCCACCGCGACGCCGTCGCGGCCGGGCGCCGCGGGCGCGCTCGTGAAGTGCGGGCGGCAGTGCCGGTCGAGCCCGAAGGAGCCTTGCACGAGGCGATCCACCCCCATGTCGAAGATCACCCGGTCGATGACCTGCGCGGCCCGTTCGCCCACCTGGCGCTGGCTGTGCATGGTCCGTGTCGCGAATAGGCGCCCCAACATTCCGTTTCCATTTGTTCTAGTTGTAATATCAATATGCTAGCACGCGTGGTCACTCTTGCATCAGGTATTGCGCCCCGGATGCATCGAAATGCAACAGTCCGTCGTGCTAGAATGTCCTCGATGAAGACCGTAACGCGTGCACTGATCGTCTGGCTGCTGTTGCTGGCCCTGCCCTTCCAGGGCCTGGCCGCGGCACGCATGCTGTCGTCCGTGACCGTGCCGGTCCCGCAGTCCGTCATGCACGCGGCGCCTGTCGCGAAAAGCTGCCACGAGATGGCCGCGCCCAAGGCGAACGACGGCGATCATCAGGACAAGCATCGCACCGTCTGCGCCGACTGCTGTATCGTCGTCGCGCTCGTGCCCGCGCCGCTGGTCCCGCCCGCGTTCGCGCCGCCCTCCATCGCCATCCCGTTCGACGCCGGCCACCTGGCCAGCGCCGATCCGACCCTGCCCGAACGTCCTCCCCGCCGCCTCGTCGCCTGAACGCACGTATCACGCCGCCTGCGCCCGTGCGCGGCGGCGCCATTCACGCATTCGCAACGAGGACGACATGAAACGCTCCATCCAGAACTACGCCCTGGCCATCCTGCTGGGCGCCGCCGGCGCGCACGCCGCCGCACAAACCACGACCGCCGGCGTCGCCGATCCGCAGGCACCGGTGCCCCCGACCCAGGCCAGGCCCGTCATCGATTACCGCACCGGACCCGCGCCCGCCATGTCCATGCCCGGCCACGACCACCACGCCGGCATGGACATGGGCGGAAAACAGTGCATGGCCGGCGGCGGCGACAAGAAAGGCTGCTGCGCCGGCATGCACGACGGCGACATGAAGGGCATGCAGTGCATGAAGGGCGACGGCCAGTGCGACTGCTGCGCCGACATGAAGAAGGACGGCTGCTGCTGCAACCACAAGGAGGCGAAGTGATGCCGCAGGCACGCCTCCTCGCGCCGGCGGCCGCGCTGGCCCTGCTGGCCGGCTGCGCGACCGTCGCGCCGGACGGGGGGTTCGGCGACGTCGCCGCCACGGCGCAGGCCCGCATCGGCGTCGCCCCGCAACTGACGCGCGGCGGCGCCGGGCATGACGCAGAACATGGCGCGCTGGCCGACTCGCTACGCGACCTGCCCGTGTTCACGGAAGGCCGTCCGCTGGACATGGACACGGCAGTGCGCATCGCCCTCGTCAACCATCCGGGCCTGCAGGCCACGTACTGGAACGTCGGCATCGCACAGGCCGACCTGGCGCAGGCCGCGCGCCCCCGCAATCCCACGTTCGACTTCACGCGGCTCGCCGGCGGCGGCGTCCTCGAGATCGAGCGCGGCATCACGTTCGACCTCGTCGGCCTGCTGACGACGCCCCTCGCTGCCCGCATGGAGGCGCGCCGCTTCGAGCAGGTGAAACGCGACGTGGGCGCCGCCATCGAACGCCATGCGCTCGAAACGCGCACGGCGTGGGTCGAGGCGGTGGCAAGCCGGCAGGCGCTCGAGTACGCGCGCCGCGTGCGGGCGTCCGCCGAAGCGGGCGCGGAACTCACCGGCCGCATGGCGCAGGCGGGCAACACGAACCAGCTCGAGCTCGCGCGCGAACAGGTCTTCCTGGCCGAGGCGGCCCGCGACGTCGCACGCGCGGACAAGCGGGCCACGGCCGCGCGCGAGCGCCTCACGCGCGCGCTGGGCCTGTGGGGCAAGGATGCCGGCTACACGCTGCCCGACCACCTGCCCGACCTGCCGGCCGCGCCGGCGGAACTGCCGGACGTCGAACGCATCGCGCTGGCCCAGCGCCTGGACGTGCGGGCCGCGCAGGCCGAGGCGGCCGCCACCGCCGCGGATCTCGGGCTCACGCGCACGACGCGCTTCATCAACGTGCTGGACCTGGGTTATGCCAACAAGACGCAGACCGGCGAGCCGACCGAACGGGGTTATTCGCTGTCGCTGGAACTGCCGCTGTTCGACTGGGGCGGCGCCCGCGTCGCGCGCGCGGAAAGCGTGTACATGCAGGCCGTGAACAAGGTCGCGCTCACGGCCGTCACGGCCCGCAGCGAGGCGCGTGAAGGCTATCTCGCGTACCGCAACGCGTACGACGTGGCGAAACATTACCGCGACACGATCCTCCCCCTGCGCAAGAAGATCGGCAAGGAAGTCCTGCTGCGCTACAACGGCATGCTGGCCAGTCCGCATGACCTGCTGGCCGATGCGCGTGCACAGGCCGAGGCGGTCGGCGCCTATATCGAGGCGCTGGAAACCTTCTGGACGGCGCACGCCGAACTGGAAGCCACGCTCGGCACCCGACTGAAAAAGGAACAAGCAGAATGACCAGCCGCAGAAACTTTATCACCGGCGCGGCCGGCGCCATGGTCGGCGCCTCGCTCGTGTCGAAGGCCGGCGCGGCCGCCATACCGGAAGCTCCGGTCCAGTCCTCGCCCGCCACCCAGCCGCCGCTGCACCCGACGAGCGGCCGGCCGTACAACCCCGTCGTCACGCTGAACGGCTGGAGCCTGCCGTGGCGCATGAAGAACGGCGTCAAGGAATTCCACCTCGTGGCCGAACCCGTCGTGCGCGAGATCGCGCCCGGCATGAAGGCGAACCTGTGGGGCTACAACGGCCAGAGCCCGGGGCCGACGATCGAGGTCGTCGAGGGCGACAGGGTGCGCATCTTCGTGACCAACAAACTGCCGGAGGCGACGACGATCCACTGGCACGGCCAGATCCTGCCCAGCGGGATGGACGGCGTGGCGGGGCTCGTGCAGCCCGCCATCGCTCCCGGCAAGACGTTCGTCTACGAATTCGTCGCGCGCTACGCCGGCACGTTCATGTACCACCCGCACAGCGACGAGATGACGCAGATGGCGATGGGCATGATGGGCTTCTGGGTCACGCACCCGAAAGACCCGCGCCAGCACGCCGTCGACCGCGACTTCGTGTTCCTGCTGAACGCGTACGACATCGAGCCCGGCAACTACACGCCGAACGTGAACACGATGTTGGACTTCAACCTGTGGACCATCAACAGCCGCGCCTTCCCCGGCACGGACCCGATGGTCGTACGCAAGGACGACAAGGTGCGCATCCGCATGGGCAACCTGACGATGACGAACCATCCGTTCCACATCCACGGCCACCGCTTCGAGGTGACGGGCACGGACGGCGGATGGATTCCCCCGTCCGCGCGCTGGCCCGAGGTGACGGTCGACATCGGCGTCGGCCAGATGCGCGCCATCGAATTCGTTGCCGACAATCCGGGCGACTGGGCCTTCCATTGCCATAAATCGCACCACACGATGAACGCGATGAGCCACGCCATGCCGAACCTGATCGGCGTCGACCAGGCCGGCGTGGCGCAGAAGATCAACGACCTCGTGCCGGGCTACATGGTCATGGGCGACAAGGGGGGATCGATGGGCGGCATGCGCATGGCGCTGCCGGAAAACACGCTGCCCATGATGGCGGGGCGCGGTCCGTTCGGCGACATCGAAATGGGCGGCATGTTCACCGTCATCAAGGTGCGCGAAGGCCTGGCGCGGGGCGATTACCGCGATCCGGGCTGGTACAAGCACCCGGCCGGCACCGTGGCGCGCGAGTGGACGGGGCCCGTGCCCGACGCGGTCGGCGCACCGGCCGCGCCGGCGTCCGGGGAGGTGATCGGGACCGCCAAACGGGGAGGACACGAAGGCCACTGACGGTCCCGTCACCCCGATCCGGGGTTTGGTCACACAGGCCGCGCGGCACGGGCGGCCATCCCCGACAATCCGGTTCGCCGGATTGAGAGGACACCGTGACCAAGCCCCGTTATGCCACCCTGCTGCTCGTGCTCGCCGCGCCGTTGGCCCGCGCTCAAGATCCGCCTGTGCCGTCCGTGACCGTCACCGCCCGCAAGGAGGCGGTCGTGAAGAAGATCGACAGGACCGTCTACGACGTGTCGAACGCGCCGCGCGCGGCCAACGGGTCCGCGCAGGACGTGCTGCAGGCGACGCCGGAACTGGCGGTAACGGCCGACGGCCGGATCGCGGTCAAGGGCAACACGCAGGTCACGGTCCTCGTGGACGGCAGGCCGACGGCGCAGCTGTCCGGGTCCGACGAAGACCGCGCGGTGGCGCTGCAGACGATGAGCGGCGCCGACATCGCGAGCGTGGAGGTCATCACGAATCCGTCCGCCGCGCAGAATGCCAACGGCGGCGCGATCGTCAACATCGTCCTGAAGCGCAACCGCAAGCCCGGCGAGCACGCGCAGGTCCGCGCTAGCGCCACGGACCAGGCCTTGTGGAATGCCGGTGCGTCGGGCGACGTGACGCGGGGTGGCTTGAGCGTGCACGGCAACGTCGCGGTCCGTCACGACGGCACGCGCAAGATCCGCCGGTCTGCGGTCGACTGGAACAATCCGCTCACCGGGCAGGAAGGGCAAACGGTGCAATCCTCGGAGGTGTTCGTGCGCCGTGTCGTCGACAGCGCCGCGCTGGGCGTCGACTACGCACTGGGCGACACCGACAGCGTCAGCTTCTCGGCGCGCCATGCGCGACGCCGGTCGCGGCCCCTGTTCGACGTGCTGGGCGAGGAACGCACGGGCGATGACGAGACCATCCATCACCGCATCTCGTACGGACCCAACGAACAATCCGACGACAGCGCGAGTCTGACCTACAGCCGGCAATGGAACGGGACCGCGCTGAAGGCGTCGCTCCAGCACAGCACCACGGACACCCTCGTCGACAAATCGTATCGCGACGTATTCGTCGTGCCCGCGCGCGCGACGGCCTACAGCCGCGGCGCGGGCACGTCGGCGCGCCGCTTCGACCAGGCCACGGTCGACTGGACGCTCGCCCAATGGGGGCTGGGGCTCGACATCCGGCACAAGACCGACGCCATCGGCAACTACCAGGCCGCCGTCGATCCCGCAACCGGCGCGGAGGCGCCGGACCGCAACACGACCAATGCGTACACCGTGACGATGACGTCGGCCGCCGCGTACGTGACCGACCGGATCGTCCTCGGCAAATGGGAGACGCTGCTGGGCGCGCGGGCCGGACGCACCGCACGCTGGCGGACGTTCGATCCCAGCCTGCACGTGAAATACGCGCTGCGGGACGGTACCGACGTGACGCTCGGCTACCGCCGCAGCCTGCAGCTGCCCGACCCGCGCGACCTGGGTCCGTTCACGACCTATGTCGACGCGCAGAACGTCAGCCGCGGCAATCCGAACCTCGGGCCGCAGCGTCTCGCGTCATGGGAGATCGGCGTGAACAAGGAGATGCCGCACCTGACGGGCAGCGCCGGCGTCTTTTATCGCGCCAGCCGGGATCCCGTGATCGATACGCGCACGTTCGAGGACAATGTACTCGTCACGTCGAAACGGAACGGCGGACAAGCCCGTACGCTGGGGATCACGGGCGCGCTGGACTGGAAGCCGGATGAACCGCTGCACCTGGGCGTGGACGGCGGCGTCTACCGCGTGGCGCTCGGCCGGGATGCCGTCTCCGGCTATGTCAACGTCCGGGCGGGCTACGGCGACGTGTCGCTCGACGCGCACGCCCAGTCGGCCGGCATCACGCCGCTCGGCCGCTACGGGCCGACGAGCAGCGTGAACCTGGTGTGGAAGCACGGGATCGATAAAACGCTCGACCTCACGGTCAACGCCGACGACATCTTCGACGGCAGCCGGCGCGCCTATCGCACCGACACGCCCACGTTCCGCCAGGCCGGGTTCGACCACTTCGTCGCGCGGCGCGTCTGGGTGGGCGTCGTCAAGCGCTTTTCGCGGTGACCGGATAGCCCGCCGCCACGATGGCCTCGGCGATCCGGTCGATGTCCGCGCTGCTGTCGATTTTCACCTTCTTGGTCGGCAGGTCGACTTCGACTTTCGCATCCTTGTCGATCGCCTGCACGGACTTCGTGACGCGGCCCACGCAGTGGCCGCAGCTCATGTCTTCGACGGTCAATTCATACATCGTGTGTGCTCCTTGGGGTTGGGTTGGAATGGTATCGGGTACGGGCCGCGGCGCCGGCTGCCAGCGCCGCAGCAGCAGCGCATTCGTGACGACGCTGACGGAACTCAGGGCCATCGCGGCACCTGCCAGCACGGGGTTCAGCAGGCCCAGTGCCGCGACGGGGATGCCGACGACGTTGTAGACGAAGGCCCAGACGAGGTTCTGGCGGATCTTGCGCCACGTGCGGTCCGAGATGTCGATGGCGTCCGCCACGAGCAGCGGGTCGCCCCGCATCAGCGTGACCCCGGCCGTGTGCAATGCGACGTCCGTGCCGCCGGCCATGGCGATGCCGACGTGGGCCGCCGCCAGCGCCGGCGCGTCATTGATGCCGTCGCCCACCATGCCCACTTTACGGCCTTCCGTCATCAGGCCGCGCACGACGTCCGCCTTGTCCTGCGGCTGTACCTGCGCGACCCAGCGCGTCAGGCCCAGCGCTTCGGCGACGGCGCGGGCGCTCCCTTCGTTGTCGCCGCTGAGCATCATACTGTCCACGCCGAGTTCGCGCAGGCGGGCGATGGCGGCGCGGCTCGTCGGTTTCAGGCGGTCGCCGAACGCGAGCACGCCTTCCACGACGATGCCGCCGTCCGCCTCGCGCGCGAGCCACGATACGGTGCATCCATCCGCTTCGTGGCGTGCGGCCGCCGCGACCAGCGGAGCTGCGGGGGCACCGGCACCGATTTCGTCGAGCAGCCTGCAGTTGCCCAGCCAGACGGTCGCGCCGTCCACGCGGGCCCGCACGCCACGGCCCGGCAGCGCGGCCGACCCGGTCGCAGCCGGCGGCGCCACGCCCTGCGCGGCCGCCTGTTCCGTCACGGCCCGCGCCAGCGGGTGTGCACTGCCCTGCTGCACGGCCGCGGCCAGCGCCAGCAACCGTTGCGGGTCATGACCTTCCAGCGCGACGACGCGGGGACGCCCTTCCGTCAGGGTGCCTGTCTTGTCGAACACGACCATGTCGAGCGCGTGCGCCGTTTCCAGCGCTTCCGCGTCCTTGATGAGGATCCCGTGGCGCGCGGCCGCGCCCGTGCCGACCATGATCCCCGTCGGCGTGGCGAGGCCCAGCGCGCACGGGCACGCGATCACCTGCACGGCGACCGCATTCAATAATGCCTGTTGCCAGTCGCCCGTGGCCAGGCCCCAGGCCAGCAAGGTGACCAGGGAGATGAGCAGCACGACGGGCACGAACACGGCGCTGACCTTGTCGACGAGGCGCTGGATCGGCGCCTTGGCCGCCTGCGCATCCTCGACCATCCGGATGATCCGCGCCAGCATGCTGTCCGCGCCGACGGCCGTCGCCTCCACGAGCAGCAGGCCTTCGCCGTTGACGGCGCCGCCCGTCACGCGGTCGCCCGCGCCCCTGGCCACGGGCAGGCTTTCGCCCGTCAGCAGGGATTCGTCCAGGTGGCTCGATCCTTCCACGACGCGGCCGTCGGCCGGCACGCGCTCGCCCGGCCGCACGACCATCTGGTCGCCGGCACGCAGGGCGTCGAGCGCGATGGCGGTGTCCCGGCCGTCGCGGCGGACGATGGCCGACGCCGGCCGCAGCGCTTCCAGCGCCCGGATCGCGGCCACGGTCTGGTGCTTCGCCCTGCCTTCCAGCCATTTACCGAGCAGCACGAGCGTGATGACGACGGCGGCCGATTCGAAATACAGGTGGCCGCCGCCCGCGCTCGCCAGCTGCCAGAGCGACAGGAAATACGCGGCCGACGTGCCGATGGCGACGAGCAGGTCCATGTTGCCCGCGCCGGCCCGCAACGCCTTCCAGCCCGCGCGATAAAAGCGCGCGCCGAGCCAGAACTGGACGGGCGTCGCCAGCAGCAGTTGCAGCCAGCCGGGCAACATCCAGTGCACGCCGAACGGTTCCAGCAGCATCGGTGCGACGAGCGGAACGCTGAGCAGCGCCGCCAGCGCGACGGGCCACCACGTCGGCCAGTCCGGCGCGCTCTCGGCCTTGACCGTCCCCGTCGGCCGCGCGGCATAGCCGGCCCGCTCGACGGCGGCCAGGATGGCCTGCAGGTCGAGCCCCTCGCCCTGCACGGCCGCCCGTTCCGTGGCCAGGTTGACGCTCGCGTCGCGCACGCCCGGCACGGCCTTGATCGCCTTTTCGACGCGCGCCACGCACGAGGCGCACGTCATTCCGCTGATGTCGATATCGATCGCCATAAATATCCTCCTGTCATTGCCAGCACAGGATATGCCTTCCCACAATGGGAAGGTCAAGGGGATTTTAAGGGAGGCAGCGGATCCAGCGGGCGGAGTTCGTAACAGAGGTCGGCCCGGTCGGCCGTGGCGGGCGCGGACAGCAAATAGCTGTCCAGGCCGAGCCGGCGGCCGGGCGCATCCAGTTGCACCGGCCCCAGGTCCGCCTGGCGCAGCACGAGCACGATGTCGTACGCGAGGGTCGGGACAGCGAACAGCTGCAACAGGGTGCGCAGCGCGCGGGCACCCGGGGCGCCGGGCAGGAACTGGTCGTAGCGGGCCCGGTCGAGGGGGCCGATGCGCACGCGCACGCGCAGGTCCGGGCGCCAGCTGCGTTCGCCCAGCAGCGCGCGGCGCCCGAGCCATGCATTGGTGCCGACGATGCTTTGTTCGCCAGGCGCCAGCGGGTCCCAATGGCCGATTCCTTCCTGCACCCGCACGGCCACGCCGAAATGGCTCGTCAATACCCGGCCCAGCACGGTGGCGGACACGGGCCGCCGGCGCAGCAGGCCGGCGAACGCGGCCAGCGCGGTGTCCGGCACGCCGTCGCGCGCAAAGACGCCGCCGGCCGGCACGCCGGCCAACGCCAGCAGCAGCGGCAGGAAGGCGTCGCGCGGGCCCGCCACGAGGTGCTCGACCCGGTATTTCTGCCACGCGCGGTACCACAGGGCGAGCATGCGCGTGCTGAACATGTCGAGGAAGGCGCGGGCCACCTCGGCATCCTGCCCGTCCGCCGGCAGCGCGAGCAGCCGTTCCGTCACGTGCAGCGGCAGCGCCCCGTGCGCACCCAGCAGGCCCATGAAGGTGGGCGTCAGCCGATAACCGTCGGGCTCCCCGGCCGCGGCCTCGATCTGGCTCGGCGGGAACGCCAGCGCGAGGCTGTTCGCGAAGCGCAGGTGCCGGGCCAATGCCCGCCGTTCGGGGATGCCGCGCTCGCCCAGCGCTAGCAACAGCAGGCGCACGGCCTGGACGAACTCGAAGCGCTGGGGCTCGGCCAGCAGGCGGGCGATCAGGTCCATCCGCCGCGGCTCGTGCGCGGTGCACAGGCGAGGAGCTCGCGACCGGTCTGCTGCGACACGACCTGCAGCCGCGTAAAACAGTTCAGGTGGCCGTTCAGGGCGAAATACTGGTCGAGCACCTGCACGAACGGGTACAGGCCCGTGCCGGCGAACGCCTCCTCGTCCACGGTCAGGCGGATGCCGATGCCGGGCATCAGGCTGGCGACCGGCGCCGCACCCACCCATGCGCGCACGGTGCCGTGCTCGAGGCCGACGATGCCCGCGATCTGGCGCTGGGCGACCGGGGACCGCGGCAGGTCGTACAGCGCCAGCATCTTCTGGAAATCGGCCAGGCCCGCCATCGTCAGGCCCGCGTGGTTCAGCGCCAGGTGGGAGATCAGCCGCCAGTGCGACCCGCGCGGGCCGCCGAAGCGCCAGCTGGGCGTCGGTTTCCTCAGCATGCGGATGGGGGCCAGCGTGGACAGCTCGTCGCTGCGCAGGTCGCCCTGCGGCTGGCCGTACGGCAGGCGCGACGGCACATCGCGGTTACTGCACGTCAGTTCCGTCGACAGGGTGGCGCCGGCCGCGTCGAGCGGGCGGAAGTCGGCGTCGACGAGGGCGATGCGCATCTCGTGGCCGGGGCTGACGGCCGCCGTCGCGTAGTCGCGCCGCGCGATCCAGTAGTGCGCGCGGTGCGACGCTTCGCCGCCTGCATTCCCCTCGCCGCCCGGCGCGTACAGGGGATCGAAGCGCGTGACGGTGCCCGTCCCCTCGCGCACGAGCCGCACGGCGTCCACGCTGTGGATCTCGTAGGCCGCCGCATGCGCGCCGTCGGCCAGCAGCGGGTAGTCGGCGCTCGTGTACGCCAGCTGCACGGGCGCCCCGGCCTTCGGAAACAGGTTGATGACCGGAGTACAGCCGGGCAGCAGGTTGCGCGCATCCACGCCGGCCAGCAGACGGGCCGCGTCGGAGTCCGGGCCGATGCCGGACAGCGCAAGGTGCAGGGTAAACCGCCGGCAGCGCGGCGGCAGCAGGCCGGCCAGCTGCGCCAGGTCGACGTCGATGAAGTTGAATTTTTCCGGATAACAGAAATACTCCGTCAGCAGGCGCGGCGCGGGGTGCGAGCGGGCAGGATACGGCAGCATGGCGTCGCCGTCCGCGAGTCCGGCCAGGCGCAGCGGGACGCGCGGCAGCGGCAGCCAGCCCTTGTCGCCTTCCGGCTGCACCCACGCCGCGGCGCAGCGCAGGAACAGGGCATCGATGAGCGCGGCGCGCGTCGATGCCTCGCCGTCCGCGAACAGGCGCAAGCTTGCCGGCAGCCGCTCGAACGCGCCGCGGGTCGTCTCGATCGTCAGGCTTATGCCGCAGCCCGCCCCGCGGGGTGCCCGCTGCGCGCGCGGGACCTCGAGCAGCGGCACGAACGCGAGGCGCGCGACGGCGAGCGGCGCCAGCAGCACATCGTAGACGGTGCGGAACAGGCACGGCGTGTCCGTGCCGGCGCTCGTGCGCAGCATCGTGCCGCGCGCCAGCACGGACGGGGTATCCGGCACTTCGCCGGGCCCGCGCTGTCCCACCTGGACGATGGAATACGACGGCAGCGGCCGCAGGTAGTGCGGGTACAGGCTGTCGAGCAGCGCTTCCGTGAACCTGGGGTAGTCGTCGTCGAGGCGCTTGTTGATGCGGGCCGACAGCAGTGCCACGGACTGGATGAGCCGGGCGACGCTGGGGTCGTCCCACGTCTCGCCGGACACGTGCAGGTCGCTGGCGGGCTTGGGATAGCGGGCGCGGAATTCGCGCGCGAACTGGCCGAACAGTCCCAGCTCTTCCTCGTAATAACGCAGCAGCTCGTCCATGGCTTCCCGTCGTTGCCCAAGACCAAGATGTATGCTCCCACCCTGCGGAAAACCCTATCTTGAGTACAATCAATGCAATCAAACCGAAGGAGATCGCCGTGACCGACCTGAACCAGTTCCTCATCACGCAGAGATGGCCCGCGCAGCACCCCGACCGCCTGCAGTTGTATTCGCTGCCCACGCCGAACGGCGTCAAGGTGTCGATCATGCTGGAGGAGATCGGCCTGCCCTACGAGGCGCACCGCATCGCGTTCGACAAGAACGAGCAGACGACGCCGGAATTCATGTCGCTGAACCCGAACAACAAGATCCCCGCGATCATCGACCCCGATGGCCCGGGCGGCAAGCCGCTGCCGCTGTGGGAATCGGGCGCGATCCTGCTGTACCTCGCCGAAAAGACGGGCAAGCTGCTGCCGTCCGACCCGGCACGCCGCTACGAGACGATCCAGTGGGTCATGTTCCAGATGGGCGGAATCGGCCCGATGTTCGGCCAGCTGGGCTTTTTCCATAAATTCGCGGGCCGCGAGTACGAGGACAAGCGTCCGCGCGACCGCTACGTGCACGAAACCAAGCGCCTGCTCGGCGTGCTCGACGGCCACCTGAAGGGCCGCGACTGGATCATGGGCGACGAGTACACGATCGCCGACGTCGCGACGTTCCCGTGGGTGAACAACCTGGTGGGGTTCTACGACGCGGCCGAGATCGTCGGCTTCGACCGCTTCCCCGAAGTGGGCCGCGTGCTGGAAGCGTTCCGCGCCCGCCCCGCCGTCATCGAGGGCCTGCAGATCCCGCGCGCGCCCGCCGCTTAAGAGAGTGTCCTCAGGTCGGCGATGACCTCGGCGCCGAAGCCGGCGCCGAGCAGGTAGTCGACCAGCCGTTCCGCGCATTCGTCCGGATCGACGAGCGAGCCCGTCTCCTTCAGGTCGACGAAACGCTGGCGCATGGGGAAGCGGTCTTCCGGCGTGGCGCGGATCTCGGCCTGCATGTTCGTGTCGATGACGCCGGGCGCCAGGCTGCAGATGCGCACCCCGCGTTCGCAGTCGAGGGCGACGGCGCGCGCGTGCTGGTCGAGGGCGGCCTTGGTGGCGCAGTAGACGCTCCAGCCCGGGTACGCGTTGCGGCCGGCACCGCTGGAAATGTGCAGGATGCGCCGCTGCGCCCCGTCGCTGGCACGCACGACGGCGGCCGCGAGCGCCATCGGCGCCGCCACGTTCAGCTGCACGGCGCGCAGCACGGCCTGCGGATCCTGCGCGTCCAGGGGACCGACGGGACTCACCATGCCCGCATTGTTGAGCAGCAGGACGGCGCCCGTGCCGTCCAGGTAATCGCCCAGCATGCTGCCCGCGAGCCAGCGCGACAGCGCCACGCTGTCGGCCAGGTCGAGTTCGACCTCTTCGAGCAGGTCGGGATAGGCGTCCGCCAGTTCGGCCGAACGGGTGCGCGCCATGCCGAGGACGGGCACGCCGCGCGCCAGCAGGTTGGCGGCGAGCGCGGCGCCGAGGCCCCTCGTGTGGCCGGTGACGATTGCTTTCATGGGATTCTCCTGGGGCGGGTCTGGCAGATGTTAACCCAAGGCCCGGCTACCGCCAATCGTGCGCACCTATACGAACGTATGAGCGAACGTGCGAGGGCCCATACCAAGGTGTGATGGCGCGCCGGCGGACACCGGCCTACGATGCTGGCATTTCGACAAGGAGACCACCATGCCGCTGCATCGCCTGTTGCGCCTGACCGCCGCGCGCCGCCGCCTCACCGAATGGCTGATCCTCGCCGCGGGCCTCGTCTCGTCCGGCCTCGTCCTCGTGTGGATGGTGTGGACCGAGCGCGCCGAGGCACTCTCGGAAGACGCCGACCGCATGCGCGCGCAGGCCCTCGTCATCGACCAGACCCTGCACCGCCAGCTCGAGGGCATCCGCTGGGCCCTGGACGGCTCGCGCGCCGCCCTGGCGCCGTCCAGCGGCTGCGACGTGGCCTGCCGCCGCACCCTGCTGCAATCCCTGAAGCGCGCCATGCCGGGCGTGCGCGCGCTGCTGGCGGTCGGCCCCGGCGGGCGCATCGAGATCTCCGACGACGACCTGGGCGACCGCCGCCTGGACGACAAGCGTTTCCTCGCCCAGGTGCCGCACATGTGCGACGGCCGCACGTTGTACCTGTCCGATCCGTACGAACTCCAGCCGAACCAGTTCAACCTGAAGGTGGCGATGTCGCTCGACGCGGGCGACGGGTGCGGCCACGGCGCCGTCGCCGCGATCCTCAATCCGGAATACTTCGACGCCGTGATGCGCTCCGCGCTGTACGCGCCCGACATGACGATCACGATCACCGACCTGGACGGTCACCGCCTGCTGTACGTCCCGCCCGACCCGGAAGTGATGCGCGCGGGCGCCCTGCACCCGGGTGCGATGCTGGCCGCGCACCGCGCAAGCGGCGAGCGGGTGTCGGTCCGGCGCGGCGTCGGCACGGACGGCGTCGACCGCCTCGTCGTCCAGCGCAGCATGCGGGTGGAAAACCTGGGCCTGGACCGCGGCCTCGTCATCGCGCTCGCGCGCGACGCCGGCCGCATCAACGCCGGCTGGCACCGCCTCGCGCTGGTGTCCGCCGCGGCCTGGACCCTGTTCTGGTCCGCCTGCGCGGCCGCCCTGCTGTTCGCCCAGCGCCGCCGCGCCGCGCTGGAACGCCTGGCGCGCAACGCCGAGGCCGAGCGCGCCGCCGCCGCCGAGCGCGTGGAACTGGCGCTGAACGGCGCGAGCCTGGGCCTGTGGGACTGGCACATCCCGTCCGGCCGGCGCACGGTGGATGGCCGCGCCTGCGCCATCCTCGGCTACACCCGCGACGAACAGAACCGCCAGACCGAGGACGGCGACATCTACGCGCCCGTCCATCCGGAAGACCGCGAACTGCTGCGCCATGCGCTCGACCAGCACCTGCAGGGCGCCGTCCCCGCGTTCGAGGCCGAGTTCCGCATGCGCCACCGCAACGGCCATTGGGTGTGGGTGCAGTCGCGCGGCAAGGTCGTCGAACGCGGGCCGGACGGCCAGCCCGTGCGCATGGTCGGTACGCGCACCGACATCAGTGCGCGCAAGCAGGCCGAGGCCGACATCGCCCACCTCGCGTTCTACGACGGCCTGACGAACCTGCCGAACCGGCGCCTGCTGATGGACCGCCTGGGCCATGCCGTCGCCAAGTGCGAGCGCAACGGCGGCTTCGGTGCCGTGCTGTTCGTCGACCTGGACAACTTCAAGACGCTGAACGACACGCGCGGCCACGACATGGGCGACCGCCTGCTGGAGATGGTCGCGTTCCGGCTGCAGCAGGTGACGCGCGAGGCGGACACCGTGGCCCGCCTCGGCGGCGACGAATTCGTGCTGCTGCTGGAAGACCTGGGCACGGCTAGCGTCGACGCCACGGCCCACGCCGAACTGGTGGCCAGCAAGATCCTCGCCACGCTGTCGCTCGCCTACACGCTGGACGGCCACGAGCTGCGCAGCACGCCCAGCATCGGCGTCTCCCTGTTCGGCAACGCCAACCACGTCGTGCACGACCTGCTGCGCCAGGCCGACATGGCCATGTACGAAGCCAAGTCGGCCGGCGGCGCCACGTTCCGCTTCTTCGACCCCAGCATGCAGGCCGCCGTCGACGCCAGCACGAGCCTGGAGACGGACCTGCGTTTCGCGCTGGCGCGGCGCGAGTTCGAGCTGTACTACCAGCCCGTCGTCAACGCGATGGGGCTGATGGTGGGCGTGGAGGCGCTGATCCGCTGGCACCATCCGAAACAGGGTCTCACGGGCCCCGGCGCGTTCATCGCCCAGGCCGAGAAGTCCGGGCTGATCGTCGGCATCGGCGAGTGGGTGCTGCAGGAAGCGTGCCGCCAGCTCGCGCGCTGGGCGGACAACCCGGCCACGCAGCACTTCACCATCGCCGTCAACGTCAGCGCGCGCCAGTTCCGGCAGGAGGATTTCGTGCCGCGCCTGCTCGAGATCCTCGCGCACAGCGGCGCCGACCCGCGCCGCCTCAAGCTCGAGCTGACGGAAAGCGTGCTGCTGGCCGACGTGGAGGACACCATCGCGCGCATGACGGCGCTGAAGGAGCAAGGCATCGGCTTCTCGCTCGACGACTTCGGCACCGGGTATTCGTCGCTGAGCTACCTGCAGCGGCTGCCGCTGGACCAGCTCAAGATCGACCAGTCGTTCGTGCGCGACATGCTGCGCGTGCCGCACGCGGCGAGCATCGTCCAGGCCATCGTGCACCTGGCGGGGAATCTCGGCCTGCACGTCGTGGCCGAGGGCGTCGAGGACGAGGCGCAGTGGGACGAGCTGCGCACGCTGGGCTGCGGCGGCTTCCAGGGCTACCTGTTCGCGCGGCCGATGCCGCTCGCCGAACTGGCCGCGATGACGGAGGAAGACGCCGTCCCCGCGTGAGACCATTCATTCTGCCAGTTGGCCGCTGGCGCGCCCCGTTGTAAGCTCGCGGCTGAACTGGAGTCTTTACACATGCCCCGACGCCGCACCCACCCTGTGCAATCCGCCATCCTGCTGCTGCTCACCGCCGCGATCTTCGCGGTCGACGCCTTCACGCGGCTCGACACCGCCATCGCCGTGATGTACGTCGTCGTGCTCCTGCTGGCATCGCCCGTGTGGCCGCGCCGGTACACGCTCGCGCTGGGCGCCGGCTGCGTGCTGCTGACCATGGGCGCCTACGTCGTCGCGCACGGCCTGCGGGTGGTGCCGTCCTCGGCCGGGCGCGCACTCGTCAGCATCGCCGCCATCGCCATCGCGACCTGGCTCGTCATCCAGCGCCGGCAGGCCACCGACCGGCTGCGCCAGCGCGAACAGGCATTGCGCCGCAGCCAGGCCTTCCTCGCCGGCGCCCAGCGGCTCACGCGCACGGGCAGCTTCGGCATCCGCGTGCCGGACGGCACGATGGTGTGGTCGGAAGAAGCGGCGCGCATCTTCGGCTATCCGGGCGACGCCGTGCCCGACATGGACCGCGTGCTCGCGCACACGCTGCCGGAAGACCGCCCGCTCGTCACGGCGGCCCTGCGCCGCACGATGGCTTGCGAAGGCCACATCGACGTCGCGCACCGCCTGCTCCTCCCGGACGGGACCATTCGCCACGTGCACGTGCTGGCCGAGGCCTCGTACGACGCCGACGGACGCTGCGAATACCTGGGCGCCGTCACGGACATCACGGCACGCGTGGAAGCCGAACAGCAGCTGCACGCGTCGCACGTCCAGCTGGCGCACGCGGCCCGCGTCAGCATGCTGGGCGAACTCGCCGCATCCGTCGCGCACGAAGTCAACCAGCCGCTGACGGCGATCGTCGCCAACGCCCAGGCCGGGCGGCGCTGGCTGACCCGGGCCGAGCCGGACATCGGCGAGGCCCAGGCCGCGCTGGACGGCATCGTGCAGGCCAGCGAACGCGCGGGCCAGGTCATCCGCCGCATCCGCGCCCTCGCCCGCCGCACCGAACCGGAACACGTGGCGCTGGACCTGAACGCGCTCGTGCAGGACACGGTCGAGCTGTTGCAGCGCGAGCTGGACCGGCGTCCGCTGGCGCTGCGCATCGACCTGGCGCCCGGCCTGCCGCCCGTCATGGGCGACCGCATCGAGCTGCAGCAGGTCCTGATCAACCTCGTCATGAACGCCTTGCAGGCGATGGACGGGCTCTCAAACAACCGCCTGGAACTGCGCACGCGCCAGGACGACGGCATGGTCCTCGTCAGCGTGCGCGACAGCGGCCCGGGCATCGCGGACGCCGACGGCGCGCGCCTGTTCGAGCCGTTCTTTTCGACCAAGGCGGACGGCATGGGCCTCGGCCTGCCGATCTGCCGTTCGATTATTTCCCGCCATGGCGGCCGCATCGCCGCGCGCAGCACGCCGCCCGGCTCCACCTTCAGTTTCGAACTTCCCATCCACGAGAAAGCTCCCGTCCATGAACAGCAGTCCGACGCCCTCCCGTGAACTCGTGTACGTCGTCGACGACGACGCCGGCGTGCGCGACAGCCTCTCCCGGCTGCTGCGCTCCGTCGGCATGGAGGTCGCCGACTACGCCAGCGTGGCCGACTTCGCGCGCGCGCGCCGGCCGGACGTGTGCAGCTGCCTGCTGCTGGACGTCCGCCTGCAGGGCGCCAGCGGCCTCGACCTGCAGGACCAGCTGAACCGCGACGGCGTGCCTTTGCCGGTCGTGTTCATGACGGGCTTCGGCGACATCCCGATGACGGTGCGCGCGATGAAAGGCGGCGCCGTCGACTTCCTGGCGAAACCGTTCCGCGAACAGGACCTGCTGGACGCCGTGCACCAGGCCCTCGCACGAGACCGCGAACGGCGCGCGAAGAGCCACGCGCACGAGGCGCTGGCGGCCCGCTACGCGTCGCTCACGCCGCGCGAGAAACAGGTCATGGCGCTGGCCGTGCGCGGCCTGATGAACAAGCAGATCGCGGGCGAAACGGGCACGAGCGAAATCACCGTCAAGATCCACCGCGGCAACGCGATGCGCAAGATGGAAGCGAAGACGTTCGCGGACCTCGT
The DNA here is from genome assembly GCF_900101265.1 of Massilia sp. PDC64. Taxonomy (GTDB): domain Bacteria; phylum Pseudomonadota; class Gammaproteobacteria; order Burkholderiales; family Burkholderiaceae_D; genus Telluria. The sequence continues at coordinate 198,454 of NZ_FMZS01000003.1, read as the reverse complement.
GCGGATGGCCGAGGCACTTGACCTGTCGCATAGCCGGGATGCCACTCATACCTAGGTATGATTCCGTGCGCATGGGACGGAACGGTATGCTGCGCGGCATGGATACCTTGCTGCCCGCCCCCCACGTCGCGCTCGTCGACGACGACCCCGACGTGGGCACGAGCCTGCGCGGCCTGCTGCGCGCCTGCGGCTACCGCGTGAGCCTGTTCGCAGGCGCCCAGCAATTGCTGACCCACGGCCTCGACGACATCGACTGCGTCGTCAGCGACGTGCAGATGCCCGGCATGGACGGCCTGGCCCTGCTGGAGCGGGTACGGGCCATCGCGTCCGCCCCGCCCGTGATCCTGATGACGGCATTCGCGGACGACCACGTGCGCATGCGCGCGCTGCGCGGCGGGGCGGCGTGTTTTCTCGCGAAACCCGTCGATGCGGAGCAGCTGGCCGAGTGCGTGCGGCTGGCGTGCGCCGGGCCGGGCTGAACCCTGGTTAGACTGGCCATCCCGACCGTTTCCGGACAACGACCATGGCAATCCGCGACCTGCTCTCTTCCATCCTGATCGGCGCCGTGGCCAGCGCCCGTTCCATGACGCCGATGGCCGCCCTCGCGACGGCCCGCCTCGCCCGGCGCGGCACGCCGGGCAAGCTCGCCCTGCTCGACCGTCCGCTGTTCAAGTTCGGCGCGCTGGCGATGGGTGTCGGAGAATTATTGGGAGACAAGATGAAGACGGCGCCCGACCGGACGGTGTTCCTCGGCCTGCTGGCGCGCACGATGAGTGCGGGGATCGCCGGATCGGCGCTGGCGCCACATGGGCGGGAGCGGGAAGGCGCCGTCGCCGCGGTCGCGACGGCGGTGCCGCTGGCCTACGTGACGCTCGCGGCCCGCAAGCGCGCCATGGCAAAGGTCGGCCAGACACGCAGCGGTCTCGTCGAGGACGCGCTCGTGCTGGCCGCCGGCGCCGCGGTGGTCGCGCTGGCGACCCGCGCCCGCCGCTAGCCTTGCCGGCGCCGGCGCGCCAGCCCCAGCAAGCCGATCCCGCCCGCCAACAGCGCGGACGTGCCAGGCTCGGGCACGAACGCCGTCGGCGCGAATGTCGAGAACGGCGTCGAGATCGCGCTGTGCGTCGTCAGGTCGTAGAACGCGGACCGGTTGTAAGTGATTGCATTGGTGTCCAGGAAGATGAAGTAGCTGCTCATGCCTGGCGCCAGTTCGCTGCCACCCTCGTGGCCAAATACGAAATCCACCGCCGGGCCCGGAAACTTGTATGCGGCATCCGGTCCGATGTCCCCCAGGCCGTCGGTCGCGTAATCGCCGTTGTACACAGGCGTCGCAAAATTGCCAATGCGAAACAGTACGATCGGATCGGCCGAATTGGCGTCGCTCACGATGCGCCAGTAAAAATCGAGGGTGCCGTCGAGCGTCGAGCGCACCACGCGCGATTGCACGGTCCCGAAGACCGTCCCGCCGGACGAGGAAAACGTGAACGGTACGACGTCATCCTCGATGACGGTACCGGCCAGTTGCGGACTCGCGGCGGTCGTGGTGCCGCTCAACGACGTATAACCGCCGGGAAGGATGACGGCCTGGGCGCTGCCGCCCAGGGCGAGTGTGACGGTCAAAGCAAGCGTAAGACGTTTCATGGAGATCTCCGGTTAAGGTCGGCAGAAACAACGTCTAATCAAGAATCAAATGCTTTGTTGCAATAAACGCAACAGTAACATTATATTGACCGTAAATACACACTCAAGAAATAATTTGTAAATAACTCGGAGCAACCAACAAGCATAAAGCGCCGGGTTACCGTGGTTCAGGCTACCGGTGCCGGAACCGGGGCCAGCACCGGGTTGTCGCCCTGATTGCGTGCCGGCGCCTTGTGCACCATCGTGTAGGCATAGTCGACGCCCATGCCGTATGCGCCCGAGTGTTCGGTGACGATCTTCATCACGGCATCGTAGGTGTCGCGGTGCGCCCAGTCGCGCTGCCATTCGAGCAGGACCTGCTGCCACGTCACGGGCACGACGCCCGCCTGCACCATGCGCTGCATCGCGAAGTCGTGCGCATCCTTCGACGTGCCGCCCGAGGCATCGGCCACCATGTAGATCTCGTAGTCGCCTTCCAGCATCGCGGACAACGCGAACGTCGTGTTGCACACTTCCGTCCACAGGCCAGCGACGATGATCTTCTTACGGCCGTTCGCCGCGAGGGCGTCGCGCACCTTCTGGTCGTCCCAGGAATTCATCGACGTCCGTTCGAGAATGGCCTTGCCCGGGAAGACATCCAGGATTTCCGGGTAGGTCTTGCCGGAGAAGGAATCGCTTTCGACGGTGGTGATCACGGTCGGGATGTCGAAGGCCTTCGCCGCCTTGGCCAGGCCGACCACGTTGTTCTTCAGCGTCTGGCGGTCGATCGACTGCACGCCGAAGGCCATCTGCGGCTGGTGGTCGATGATGATCAGTTGCGAGTTATGCGGGGTCAGGACTTCGAGTTTGGCGTTGCTCATGATGTTCTCCATGGTTATCGGATTGAGGTCGATATTGCATCGAACGTTTCGAAGATCTGTTCTTCGTCGTTCGCTGCGATGGAGACATTATGCGCGGCCGCCCGGCATTAAAAAAACGAGAAAATTGCCAGGCTATTATCGAGTTTTTCGAACGTTCCTTGAGCCGCCGGCGGGAAGCGCCGACGGCCCTTCTTGCGGATCAATCGTTGATCCACTTGTACTGGACGGTGGACCAGCTCGGCTCAGCGCCGCTGTCCTTGCCGGCCGCGCCGAACTTGCAGGAGTAGCTGGCGCGCAGCGAGGCCCGGTCCAGCGCGCGGTGGCCGCTGGACTCGACGACCTTCGCCTGCTTGACCGAGCCGTCGGCGTCCACGAGCACGGCCAGGCGCACGGTGCCCTGGAGGTATTCGTCCTTCAGGTCCGACGTATAGGCGGGAATGCTGCAGGTAGCGGGTTTCAGGCGCGCGGCCGGTTCGGCGGCGTGGGCGGTCAACGAAAGGACGGATGCGATAGCAACAACGTGACGTTTACCGATCATGATCAACTCCAGTAGGTTGGGTTCAAAAAATCGTGCTACGAATCCAATTTACTGCGGTGCAGCATCGTTGAAAAATTTATTGTTCGAATGGCAGTTATGCGCCGTCCGGTTATATCGCCGATAAACGAAGCTGATTATTATTCGAAATGGAATTCAGAAGGCTATTTCTGGTAGATTATCTTCCCTTCGAAATCAATCATCATGACTTTACTGTCAACCAACCAAGGAGGTCACGATGAATACCCAGGCACAACACACCACCCGCGTCGCACTCGTCACCGGCGCCTCGCGCGGCATCGGCGCCGCTGTTGCGAAACGTCTCGCCGCCGACGGTTTTGCCGTCGCCGTCAACTATGCCGGCAACGAAGCGGCCGCCAACGCCACCGTCGCCGCCATCGAAGCGGAAGGCGGCCGCGCCATCGCGGTGCGCGCCGACGTCGCCAAAGTCGACGACGTCAAAGCGATGTTCGCGACGATCGAAGCCACGCTCGGCCGCGTCGACATCCTCGTCAACAATGCGGGCATCCTGCCATATGTGACGATCGCCGAGACGAGCGACGAGGTGTTCGAACGCACGATGGCCATCAACGTCACGGGCACCTTCAACACGATGCGCGAGGCGGCCTCGCGCCTGAACGACGGCGGGCGCATCGTCAACTTCTCGACGAGCATCCTGCACATGGCACCGCCGACGTACGGCGTGTACGCGGCCACGAAGGGCGCGGTGGAAGCGCTGACCCGCGTGTTCGCGAAAGAGCTGCGCGGCCGCGGCATCACCTGCAACGCCGTGGCGCCGGGCCCGGTCGCGACGGAACTGTTCCTGACCGGGAAATCGGACGAGCAGGTGCAGCACTTCGCCAAGATGGCACCGCTGGAACGCCTGGGCCAGCCCGAGGATATCGCCGGCGTCGTGGCCTTCCTCGCCGGTCCGGACGGCGGCTGGGTCAACGGCCAGGTCGTGCGCGCCAACGGCGGCATCGCTTGAGGAGAACGAGATGAACAAGGCAATCATCCTCATCACGGGCGCCGGCAGCGGGATCGGCAAACTCTCGGCCCAGGCGCTGGCGCGCGCCGGCCACACGGTCTACGCAACGATGCGCGACATCGAAGGACGCAACGCGGCCCGCGCGGCCGAGGCGCGCGCGTGGGCGCGGACGCACGGCGCCGACCTGCGGCCGCTGGAACTGGACGTGCTGTCGCAGGCGTCGTGCGATGCAGCCGTCGCGGCGGTCGTCGCGGAACAGGGCCGCCTGGACGTCGTCGTGCAGAACGCGGGCCACCTCGTCGTCGGGCCGACGGAAGCCTTCACGGCCGAGGAAGTGGCGCAGGTGCTGGACACGAACTTCCTCGGCGCCCAGCGCGTCCTGCGCGCCGCCCTGCCCCGGCTGCGCGCCCAGGAATCGGGCCTGCTGCTGTGGATCTCCAGCACGACGACGAAGGGTGGCTTCCCGCCTTTCCTCGGGCCGTACGGCGCGGCGAAGGCGGCGATGGATTCGCTCGCGGTGTCGCTGTCGTACGAAGTCTCCCGCTTCGGCATCGAGACGGCGATCATGGTTCCCGGCGCGTTCACCCGCGGCACGGAACACTTCCCCAGTGCCGGCAAGCCGGCCGACGCCGAACGGGCCGCCGCGTATGCCCGCTACGACGGGGTGCTGGACCAGGTGGGCGAACGCCTCGACGCGTTGACGCCGCCGGAGGCCGACCCGCAGGCCGTGGCCGATGAACTGGTGCGCATCGTCGGCCTGCCGCGTGGCCAGCGGCCGTTCCGCACGGTGGTCGATTTCGTCGGCGACGGCGCGCGCGAAGTGCTGGAGGTCTCCGAGGCCGTGCGCGTGGACTTCGCGCGCCGCATCGGCATCGCCGACCTCCTGCGCCCCACCGTATAATCGCAGGGGGAGGTGGCGCATGTCGACGCAGATGGACCGGTTTCAGGAGATGCAGATTTTCGTGCGCATCGTGGAGCGCCGCAGCTTCACGCAGGCGGCCGAGGATCTCCTGATCCCGCGCGCCACGGCCACCAACGCGATCAAGCGGCTGGAAAACCGCCTCGGCACGCGCCTGCTGGAACGGACGACGCGCGCCGTCGCGCCCACGCAGGACGGCGCCGCCTACTACGAACGGTGCGTGCGCCTGCTGGCCGACCTCGATGAAGCGGAAGACGCCTTCCGCGGCAGCGAGCCCGCGGGCCTGCTGCGGGTGAACCTGCAGCCGACCCTCGCACGCTGGTTCGTCTTTCCCGCGCTATCGGGATTCCTCGCGCGCTACCCGCGCATCCAGCTGCACGTGGGCGAGGACGACCGCCTCGTCGACCTCGTGCGCGAAGGTGTCGATTGCGTGCTGCGCGCGGGCCAGCTGCACGATTCGTCGATGGTCGCGCGGCGCGCGACCGACCTCGAACAGGTGACGGTGGCGAGTCCCGCCTACCTCGACCGCTTCGGCATACCGGCCGCCCTGACGGACCTCGTGCGGCACCAGGCCGTCCACTACGTGTCGACGGCGACCGGCCGCCCCTACCCGCTGGAATTCATGACGGACGCGGGCCTGAAGCTGGCGACGCCGCCCAGTGTCGTCTCCGTCACGGGCACGGAAGCCTATACGGCGGCCGCGCTCGCCGGCCTCGGTCTCGTGCAGGTGCCGCGCTACCGCATCGCCGAGCAACTGGCGGGCGGGCAGCTCGTCGAGGTGCTGGCGGACGTGCCGCCGCCGAGCATTCCCGTCTCCGTGATGTACCCGCACGCGCGCCAGCTGTCGGCCCGCGTGCGCGTCTTTGCGGAATTCCTCGTGCAGTGCTTCGATCAGGCGTAGTCGGCGTCGTCCAGCAGCATGTCCTCGAAAAACGCGCCGAAGCGGCGCTGCGGATCGAGCAGGTGGATCTCGAGGATCCAGCGCATGCTAGACGGCGCCTGGTCGTAGTCGGCCAGCGCGCCCGTGTGCAGTGCCGCGTGCGGGAAGTCGGAGACGCGGTGGCCCGGCAGGTCCGGGTCGAGATCCCAGCCCATGGCGCGCGCCCGCTCCTGCGCGAATGCGTAGAGCTTGCGGCCGGTCCAGTCCCGCGTCTTCCACGCGTCGCGTACTTCATGGAACAGCCGCTCGGCGTCCGCGGCGCAGCGCGCGTACTCCGGCGCGTGGCCGACCGTGAACGTGGCGCCGCCGTCCCCTTCCCAGTGCTCCACGCGGGGCGCGATGTCGATGAAGAAGATGTCGTGCTCGCCCAGCACGATACCCGGCGTCGACGCCCGCTTCATCGGCAGGATCGTGTTCGCGCCGAAGCGCACGCGGACCGGGTGCCAGCTGAGGGTGTGACCCTGCGTGGCGATGACGTCGCGCGCCATCGCGACGGCGTCTTCTTCCACCATGCCGGGCCGGATGCGTGCGGCGATGGCGGCGATGGCCTTGCGGGTTTCGAGGCGCGCGCGCAGCATGCCGTCGACGGAAAATGCGGGGCCCACGCGTTCCGCGGTGTTGTCCATGTGTCGTCCTTTCGGTGTGTTGAGGATGTGGACATTCTGGCCGGGGACCACGTGCGGACGGCCGCCGCGTGGCGCGAATTCCGGCCACGGTGCGCGCATTTCCCGCCACCGCCTCCCGCGGGCTCGCGCGCGGCGCTATAGTGACGGCATCCCTATTGCCCGCAGGAGCCCGCGCTTGCCCACCGTCGCCATCCTCGTCTTCCCCGGCGTGCAGTCCCTCGACGTGACGGGACCGCTCGACGTGTTCGCGGAAGCCAACCGCTTCCTCGCGCCGCGCGACCATTACCGGATGCGCGTGCTGGGCGCGGTGAACGGATCCGTCGCGTGCTCGAACGGGATGCTGCTGCAGCCGCATGCACGCTACGACGAAGAACAGGAGACGCCGGACCTGCTGCTGGTACCCGGCGGCCCGGAGCTGCCGCGCCAGCCGGCCGATGCCGCCCTCGCCGCGTGGCTGCGCGCGCTGGGCACACGCTGCGCGCGCATCGCATCCGTCTGCAACGGCGCGTTCCTGCTGGCGCATGCGGGCCTGCTCGACGGCCGCCGCGCCACCACGCACTGGAACGACGTCGCGCTGCTGGCCGCGCGCTTCGCCCGCATCGACGTCCAGCCCGACCGCATCTTCGTGCGCGACGGCCCGGTCTACACGTCGGCCGGCGTCACGGCGGGCATCGACCTCGCGCTGCACCTCGTCTACGAAGACCACGGCGCGGACGTCTCGCTGAACGTGGCCAAGCGCCTCGTCGTATTCACCCAGCGCAGCGGCGGGCAATCGCAGTTCAGTCCCTATCTCACGCCGTACGTGGGCGACGACTCCGTGCTGCGCACCGTGCAGGACCACGTGCTGGCACACCTGGACGCCCCGCTCACCGTGGCCGACCTGGCGCGGGTGGCCGCCATGAGCGAGCGCCACTTCGCACGCCAGTTCGCGCGCGCGGCCGGGGTCACGCCGGCGGAATTCGTGGAGCGTGCGCGCGTGGACGCGGCCCGGGCCCTGCTCGAGCGTTCCGACCACCCGCTCAAGACGGTGGCGCACCGCTGCGGATTCGGCACGGCGGCGCGGATGCGCGCGGCGTTCCTGCGCCACCTGGGCGTCAGCGCGCTCGATTATCGCCAGCACTTCGGCGCGTTTCGCCAGCCCGGTAATTCCTAGCAGTAACGCCGCACCAAGCTCGTGCCTCTGCTTTTGCGCTCGTGGCAGAATGTGCCGTAACCGTTCTCCTCAAGACACGACATGCAGACCCCATCCATCCCGCTCGACGAAGCGCGCCGGTTGACGGCGCTGCACGCCACCCGCCTCCTCCACAGTGCCCCCGAGGACGCATTCGACCGCATCACGCGCATGGCAAGCCGGCTGCTGAAGATGCCGATCGCCCTGGTCTCGCTCGTCGCCGAGGAAGACCAGTGGTTCAAGTCGCGCTGCGGCATCGACATGACGGGCACGCGCCGCGAGATCTCGTTCTGCGGCCATGCGATCCTCGACCACGAGCCGCTGATCGTCCCGGACGCGACGAAGGATGCGCGCTTCGTCGACAACCCGATGGTGGCCAACCCGCCGCACGTGCGCTTTTACGCGGGCGTGCAGCTGTATTCGATCGACCGCATGCCGCTGGGGACCCTGTGCGTAATGGACCGCGTGCCGCGCACCCTGAACGGGGAAGAACTCGACATCCTGCGCGACCTGGCGCGCATGACGGAGCAGCTGATCCACTTCCGCCAGCTGGCCACGGCCGCGCAATCGCTGCACGCGCACGTGTACGTCGACGGTGCGAACCCCGACCTCGCGGCGGCCGCCGGCCAGGTCGAATTCCTGCTCACGCACGACGTGCTGACGGGCCTCGCGAACCGCCAGGTGCTCGTGCGGACCATCGGCCAGAACCTGGAGAAGTGGAAGAACGACGGCCTGCACACGCTGGTCGCGACGATCAACATCGACAAGTTCAAGCGCCTCAACGAACTGCTGGGCCACCACGCGGGCGACAGGGCCCTCGTCGCCATCACGTATGGTTTGCAGAACCTGCTGCGGCCGGGCGACATGCTGGCGCGCGCGGGCAGCGACGAATTCGTCGTGCTGCTGCCGGGCCTGGGCGACGACAGCGTCGCGCGCGACCGCCTGCGCCAGCTGCTGCAGGCCGCGACACGCGAATTTACGGCGCCGGGCGGCGCCATCCCGCTCACGTGCAGCATCGGCTACGCGATCTTCCCGGAAGACGGCAGCGATGGCGACGTGCTTCTGAATAACGCGACGATGGCCGTGCGCCGCGCCAAGGCGCTGGGTGGCGGCCAGATCCAGCGCTATTCGGAAGAACTGAACCAGGCCTTGCAGCGCAAGCTCACGCTGGAAAACCAGTTGCGCCATGCGATCGAGCGCGGCGAACTGTATTTGAACTATCAGCCCAAGACGGACCTGCACAACGGCGGCGTCGCCGGCCTGGAAGTGCTCGTGCGCTGGAAGCATCCCGAGCACGGCAGCATCTCGCCGGCCGAATTCATCCCGATCGCCGAGGACTCCGGCCTCGTCGTGCCGATCGGCGAATGGATCCTGCGCACGGCCGTGGCCCAGCGCCGCGCGTGGAGCGACGCCGGCGTGCCGGACGTGCCCGTGGCCGTCAACCTGTCCGGCAAGCAGTTCCTGGGCACGGACGTCGTGGCGCTCGTCGGCGCCGTCCTCCATGAATCCGGCCTGCCCCCGCGCCTGCTGGAGCTGGAACTCACGGAAAGCATCTCGATGGACGACCCGGCGCGCACCGCGGACCTGATGCGCCAGCTGCGCGAACTGGGCACGACGCTCAGCATCGACGATTTCGGCACGGGCTATTCGAGCCTCAGCTACCTCAAGCGCCTGCCCGTGGACAAGCTGAAGGTCGACCGCTCGTTCGTCCTCGACGTGCACCAGAGCGCCGAATCGCTGGCGATGGTGAAAGCGATCATCGCCATGGCCCACACGCTGCGCCTGGAGGTCATCGCCGAGGGCGTCGAGACGGACGGGCAGCTGGCCGCCCTGCGCAGCGCGGGCTGCGACCAGATCCAGGGTGATTATTTCAGCAAGCCGCTGGACGCCGACGCGTGTGCCGAATACTTGCGCAAGCACGGGGCCGCAGCGCACGTCCCCGCCGCGGCCGACGCCACGCTTGCGAAATAATTAATACGTTATTATTCTTATAGCGCTGAAGTCGCATCAGGCCACCGTACTTGCGATGGTGCGCAACATGGGTGCGCCAATTCCATGGCCGGAATTGCGGGATCCCACGCAAACGCTTACAATGGTGACACGGAGCGTTGCCAAAATTCATGAGGCACATCCGTGGCTCAACGGGTCCGTCGCTCTCGGCCGCACGGACCGCATCCGATCACTGCAGACCAACCCCATAAGCATGCGTTACTCGAGTAACCATAAGGCCGAAACGCGTCAGCGCATCATCGGCGAAGCGGCACGCCGCTTCCGCAAGGACGGCATCGAAGGCACTGGCCTCGTGCCGCTGATGAAGGCACTCGGCCTTACCCACGGCGGCTTCTACGCCCACTTCGAATCCAAGGACGCCCTCGTGCAGGCTTCGCTGGAAGCCGCCGTCCAGCAGACGCTGGAACGCTGGCTGCCGCCGGCCGACCAGGCGCCGGCCGAGCCGTCTCCGCGCGCCGTCATCGACCACTACCTGTCCGCGGAACACCGCGACGAACCGGGCGAAGGCTGCCCGCTCCCCACGTTGGCCGCGGAACTGGGCCTGCGCGGCCAGCCCAGCGCCACGGCCGACGCCATGGTGACGCGCATGACGGCGCTGCTGGCCGACACCCGCCTCGCGCCCGCCGCCGGCGACCAGGGCATCGTCGCCCTCGCCGCGATGGTCGGCGCCCTGACGCTCGCGCGCGCCGTGTCGGACCGCACCGCGTCCGACGCGATCCTCACGGCCGTGCGCAGCGCGCTGCAACCGGGCCAGCCGGAAGCCTGAGCACCGTTACGCCACCCGTCTTGCCACCGCCGCGCCGCCGAACACGAGTTGCCGCACGAGTGGCCGTTCGACGAAGCGCTGCGGGAAGATGGGTGCCGGCCGGCTGGCCGCATCCAGGCGCGCCACGTGGTCCGCATCGAGCCTGACGTCCAGCGCACCCAGGTTGTCCTCTGCCTGCGCGAGCGTGCGGGCACCGATGACGGGCGCCGTCACCGCCGGATTCAGCAAGGTCCACGCGAGCGCCACCTGCGCCGCGCTGGCGCCCGTCTCGCGCGCGACGGCCTTCACTTCCTCGGCGATGCGCAGCGACGTCTCGTTCAGCAACCCCGTCGACGCGATCACGCCCTTGCGCGTGGCGGCCACGCCGGGGTCGTCGTTCGTCGCGAGGTCGGTCGCCCCGTACTTGCCGCTCAGGAGACCACCGCCCAGCGGCGACCACGGCATCACGCCGAGCCCCAGCGCGCGCGCCATCGGCATCAGCTCGTGTTCGACGCTGCGCTCGACGAGGCTGTACTCGATCTGCAGCGCGACGAACGGCGACCAGCCGCGCAGGTCGGCGATCGTCTGCAACTGCGCGACCCTCCACGCGGGCGTGTTGCAGATGCCCAGGTACAGCACCTTCCCGGCGCGCACTAGGTCGTCGAGGGCCCGCAGGACTTCGTCCGGCGGCGTCGTGTCGTCCCACGCGTGCAGGTGCAGCAGTTCGATGCGGTCGGTGCCGAGCTGGCGCAGGCTCTGCTCGACGGAGCGGACGAGATTCATGCGGTGATTGCCGCCCGAGTTCGGGTCGCCCGGAGCGCGGGCCATCGTGAACTTGGTCGACAGGACGATGCGGTCGCGCCGCCCTTCCATCAGCTTGCCGAGTATGCGCTCGGACGCGCCGTTCGTGTAGTTGACGGCCGTGTCGATGAAATTGCCGCCGCGGTCGACGTAGGCATCGAAGATGCGCCGGGCCTCCGCTTCATCGGCGCCCCAGCCCCAGTCCTGGCCGAAGGTCATCGTGCCGAGCGCCAGCGGCGAGACGCGCAGGCCGGAGCGGCCCAGCAGGCGGTATTGATCGAGTGCGGTGGTCATTGCGTTCTCCTGTGCGGTTGAAAAGTGGGCACAGTGTCGCGTCGCGCGGCCGACCGGCGGTAGCGCAAACGTCGCACATCCTTGCACGATCGTCCGGCGGCGCGCACGCCCGCCTTTTGGGCTGCTATCCTTGCCGTCATGGATACGCTCGCCAAATTCGCCGCCGCCATCGCCCGCCACGCCCCCGTGGACGGCATCCACGACACCGCCCTTCCGGGGGGCCGCCTTATACGATCGTCCAGCCCGACGATGCCGATGCCCGTGCTGTACGAACGGACACTGTGCCTCGTCGCGCAGGGCCGCAAGCGCGCCGTGCTCGGCACGACGGCCTTCGTGTACGACCCGGCCCACTACCTCGTCGCCTCCGTCGAACTGCCCGTGACGGGCGCCGTGATCGAAGCGTCGCCGGAGCAGCCCTATTTGTGCCTGAGTCTCGACCTGGACATGGTGGTGCTGGGCGACCTGGCGCTGCGGCACCCGTCTGCGAGTCGCGACGACGATGACGGCGACGACACGGGCATGGCACTGAACCGCACGACGCCGGCCCTGCTGGACGCGGCGCTGCGCCTGACGGAGCTGCTCGACACGCCGGCCGACATCGACGCGCTGGCGCCCCTCGTCACGCGCGAGATCCTGTACCGGTTATTGACGGGCGCGGGCAACCGCATCGTGCGCCGCATGGCGCGGGGCGACAGCCGGCAAAACCAGATCGCCCGCGCCATCGTCTGGCTGCGCGCCCACTACGCGCGCGACTGCCGCATCGACGAGATGGCGGACGTCGCGCGCATGAGCCGGTCGACCTTTCATGCGCACTTCAAGGCGGTGACGGCGATGAGTCCTCTGGAATTCCGCACGCAGCTGCGGATGCAGGAGGCAAGGCGGCTGATGGTGGCCGAGGGGCTGGATGCGGCCAGCGCGGGGTATCGCGTGGGGTATGAGAGTCCGTCGCAGTTCAGCCGGGATTATGCGCGGTTGTTCGGGGTGCCGCCGGCCAGGGATGCGGGGAGGTTGAGGGAGACTGTGGGGGCGGCGCACTGAGGTGCTGATGGCCGCCATACCACGGCATCGGTCCGCCGACGTTGGTGCTCTCGACATCCATGAAGCGACAAAATCCTTTTCGCATTTGTCCTTGCATCGTTAATCTACGATTTCTTAAGCTGGCGCTTTTCCTGTGCAATCCATACACGATGCTCGTCCAGCACCGCTTGGTAATGAGCATCTGAATGATAGGTCTGCGCACTGACGCCGCCGTCTTTCTTCATTGACGGGGGAGCATCCTCCGGCCACCCCCATTGCGACCAAAATTCTGTTAAATCCAGTAACCCGTAGACAGGATCCGGCTCATGGTCAATGATGTGAGACTCCAGTAGCCAACATCGCCAGATCCGGCGCGATCTCTCGATATCTGTACCTGTGAGATCACATATCTTTGATAATGCCTCTCGCAGCTCTATGGGATCATTTATCGCCTCTTCAGAGAGGGTCACTATTAAGTCAAGAGCCGGGTCGGAAGAATCAATCAGTTCAAGCTGGTTGTTCGCAAATGGTGAAATATTGGAAGGCGACAAACGCTCTACTGTGCTGGGTACGCCATCGACGCCCAGCAGCAACACGCCCCAATCACACATGTTTTCGGCGACTATATTGTTTAAAACGTCATCTATCATGGCTTAATCGGTATCCCATTTATTGTCCCGCCGGGAACGAACATTCTATGAGTTACGCCACCTAGTTTCGGATCCACGATCCACTCGAACCGTCCCGCCGCTCCATTGAAGCCGCCTTCAATTTGATAAAGTGTCGCGCCATTTCGCAATGGAAATTCGATGGCCCCGCCAGCATAATTATCTACGATATCCGGAAATCCATGTGCGCGGGCCGCAGAGGGAAACTCCTGAACAGCAAATGGCCCAGACTTCAGCCTTTCATAGATCGGTATGGGCTGCCCATCGGAATCCAGTACTTGGCGATTCGATATCTGATCAATCTTATTGCCGCTGCCCTGACCTTTTTCTCCGTAGCCAACGCGCTTCTGCGAATTTATCGGATTGCACGGGGAAAGACCCAGTGGATCAATCCAGCTTAAGGGATTCGCTGCATACTTGAATAGATTAGCCCCACCTGTCAAACCAATCGGATCAACCGAAACAAACCGTCCAATATCGGGATCATAGTAACGGAACCGGTTGTAATGCAAACCAGTTTCGCTGTCGCAATACTGCCCCTGGAACCGAACAGGCTGGACCTCCGCGATCTCCTCGGGCGACAGGACTTCCGACACCTCTTCCTGCACAATCTCGAGCACATTCCCCCAAGCCCGATACCGCGCAGCCCACACCACCCGCCCATCCGCATCGGTCATCTCCCGCGGCGTCCCGAGATGATCCGTATGCAAATGCCGCACCTCGGCCCGCGCCGCGCCGTCGACGCCAACGACTGCATCCACCCGCGCCAGCGGCACGAACGCATCCTCGCCATACACATAGGTCCGCGCATGGCTGCCGCGCTGCTCGCACAACAACCGGTTCCCATCCCACACGAACCGCGTGACGCCGAACGCATCCCGCTTCGCGATCCGCCGCCCGAACGGGTCGTACGCGTAGCTGACAGTCTGCGCGCTGCCCGACTGCCCGCGCTCAACGACGCTGCGCACCAGCTGATGCGCCGGATTCCACTCGAACCGCATCCGCGTATGCCTGCCGACCAGCTTCTCGACCACGTTGCCATGCGCATCGTAGTCGTAACGCTTGTCCTCATACACGCGGATGCGATTGCCCTCGACGCGGCCGACGTTCGCCACGGTCGTGTCGAGCAAATTGTGCGCCGGATCGAACGCAAAGCGCTCGTTCGACTGCGGCTGCACGGCCGACAAGATGCGCCCGATCGGATCGTAACTGTAGCGCGTCACACCATTGCGCTGGTCGTCGATCGACACGAGGTTCCCGACCTCGTCGTACTCGTACTTCCGTGCGATGACGGCCGAGCCGCCCTCGCCGGCCGTCTGCGCCAACAACCGCCCCACCGGGTCGTACCGGAACTGGCTGACGAGCACCCCCTGCGTGCGAGAGATCATCCGGTGTGCCCGGTCGCGCTCGATGTCGGTGACGACCTCGCCGTCCAGGTTCACCTGGTGCAGGTGACCGGAGCCGTAGTACAGGTTGTTCAGGATGCGCCCGTCCGGCAAGGTCGTCTGCACCCGGTTGCCCAGTTCGTCGTAGACGTGACGCAGCACGACGGACGTCCCCGATGCGTCGGTCTGCTCCGAAACCAGTTGGCCGACCGCGTCATACGCCATGCTGACGACAGCATCCGCATTGACCGCCCGCGTCATACGCCCCAGTGCATCGTAGGCGAAGCGCAGCCGCATCTGCTGCGCCTGCGCCGCGCCCGTCACGCGCGAGATCACTTTTTCCGTCAGCTGGCCCAGCGCGTCGCGCACATACGTCGTCGCGATGGGCGTCAATTCCGTGCGCGGCGCGCAGCCCAGTTCGTCCTTGCCGACGATCAGGCCGCTGTCGTCGTAGCGGTAGCGCGTCACGCGCGCGTCGAAGCTCGTTTCTTCCGCCAGCCGGTCCAGCGCGTCGTAGACGAAGCGGTGGACGTCGCCGTTTTCGTTGATCAGTTCCGCGATGCGGCGGGCCGTGTCATAGCGGTATTCCAGCGCGCCGCCGCGCGCATCGATCCGTTTCAACGGCTTGCCGTCGCGGTCGAGTTCATACGCGGTGCGGTGGCCGGCCGCGTCGACGTGGGCGACGAGGCGGCCCAGCCGGTCGTATTCGTAGCGTTCCGTCGTACCGTCGGCGTGCGTCACGGCCTGCAGGCGGCCCAGGGCGTCGTAAGCGTAGAGGCTCGCATTGCCGTTGGGGTCCAGGGCGCGCACGAGGCGGCCCTCGTCGTCGTAGTCGAAGCTGCTCGTGCTGCCCGAACAATCCGTATAGCGGATCAACTGGCCCGCGCGGTTGTAGGCGAGCTCCTTGACGCCGCCGCGCGCGTCGATCACCTTGACCGGCAGGCCGCGGTCGTCGTATTGATAGGCCGTGCGCTGGCCCAGCGCGTTCGTCACGCTGGCCAGGTTGCCCTGCGCGTCGTAACGCAGCACGGTCGTCGCGCCGAGGGCGTCCGTGATGAGGGCCGGTTTGTCGAAGCGCGCGTCGTAGACGATGCCCGTGCCCCGCCCGCCCCGCTCCACGCGCACGATGCGACTGCGTTCGTCGTAGCGGTAGCGCACGGCGCGGCCGGCCGGATCGGTCAGCTCGAGCAGGTTGCCGTTGTCGTCGAGGCGGCGCGTCGTGACGCCGCCCGCCGCATCCACCTGCGCGACCAGGCGGCCGCGCGCGTCGAACCGGTACGTTTGCGTGCGGCCCATCTGGTCGGTGACGACCGTTTCCCTGTCGCGATAGCGGAACTCCCACCACTGGCCCAGATTGGTCCAGTTGCGCAGCACCTTCCCGTCCGGCCCCTCCTCGTCGTACTCGTAGCGCGACACGAGGCCGTCCGGCTGACCGTGCTCCACCATGACGTGGTTGCGGTAGCCGAACTGGCGAACGACGTCGCCCGCGCGGTTGCGCACGCGCCGCAGGTCGCCCGCGTCGTCGTAGTCGTAGGACACCAGCGTGTGCGCGCTGCGTTCCGGTTCGGCCGGCATCAAGGTCACGCCCAGCAGGCGCATGCCGCCCGCGACGCGTCCGAATTCCAGCGCCAGGCCGCGGCCGGCACTGTCGTCGATGCGCGCGGGCAGGCGGCGGGCGTCGTAGGTGATGCGGATGCGGTTGTCGTTCGCGTCCTGCCACCCCGTCAGCCGGGCGATGCCGTCGCCGTACAACACGGCGAACTGCGTGCGCAGGCCGTTGTTGTCGACCAGTTCGAACGTGGTGTCGCCCGTGCGCGCGAGCGTGACCTGTTCGGACGGCGAGTAGATCGCATCGCCGATCCGCGGCAGCGAGAACGTGATGCCGCGGTCGAACGCATCCAGCACGACGACTTCGTCGGCGCTGAGCTGCAGGCTGTCGCTGATCGGCAGCGCCCAGCCCTGCCCCAGCCAGCCGGCGCGGTGCAGGGCCGAGCTGTACGTGCGCTGCCAGACCAGCGGCAGCGGTGCGGGCAATGCGAAGTCGAGGTCCAGGTCGCCCAGCAGGATCTTGCTGCCCCGGATCGGGTCGACGGGCTGCCCGACCAGCGTGCATGGCGGCTGGTGCTCGGCCTCGCCACGCTTCACGGCGGACGGCTTCCCGGCCGGCTTCGGCGTCTCCGCCGCCGCTTTGGCCGCGCCGCCCTTGCCCGCTTCGGCCTGGCCCTGTGCCGAGACGATCCTGGGCCGCAGGGCCGGATGTGCCATCAGCTTGTCGCGGTTCTCGCCCACCCATTCTGCGAACTTCGGCCCGAGCCGGCTCTTCGACAGGTTGCGCACGAGGAGCGAACTCTGGACCTGCCTGCGCGACAGGTACAGCACCAGCGCCGTCAGGACCGCCTTCACGAGCAGCATCTGCCCTTGCGCGAACGAATCCGTCGCCTGGCGCAACATCGTCGTGCGCCGCGCCGTCGCGTCCGCCGGCAAATCGCCGGCATGCCACGCGGTCGCGAAACCGTGGGCGAACTGCCGGCACAGGTCCGGCACCGTGCTGCCCACGTCCATGACCAGCATGCCGAGGCCCATCCACACGAGGATCTCGCCGCCGATCGCGGCGCCGGCCTGCGCGCCCACCGCCGCGCCCGGGATGGCGCCCACGCCGAGGGCCAGCGATCCCAGCGCGCCGCCCGCCGCCGCACCGACCACGGCGCCGCCGCCCAGGTACAGCGCCATCTGCTTCATGACCTCGACCAGCACGTCGACGACCGTCGCGAAGTTCAGGCCCGCGAACTCCTGCCTGAGCAATTCCACGAAGCGGGGCCGCGACGCGTCGAGCGCCTGCCGCACGGCCAGCGCGTTGCGCACGCCGCCCACTTCCGCGCCCGCGTGGGCGATGCGACCGAGCGTCGCGCTCGCCTCGTGCGACCAGCGCCGCACGCGCCGCTCGACATCGAGCCGTGCCTGCGCGCCGGCTTGCGCGTAGTGGCGTTGCATGGTGTCGAGTGCGCGCGTCAGATCGCTCCAGTTGCTCGAAAAGTCAGACATTGTGCTCGCAGGAAAACAATTGTGAACGGCGCCAATGGCCGATTTAACGAACAGTAAATTTCTGTTAGTATATACATGATTTAACACAAATCTCACAATCCGCCGTGCGGAGGACACATCAATGCAGGAGCCGCGATATGTCATCAGATTCGCTCGATAATCCGATCAAGGCGCTCGGCGTTGCCGGGACCGCCCTCGACACCGCGGCCCTCCTGAACGCCGGCTCGGGTGCCGCGGCCCTCGCGACGGGTGCGGCCGGCCTTGCAGGTCACGCGAGTCCGCAACTGGCACAGGCGCTCCAGGTCGCATCGCAGGCGCATTCGCTGGCGCAGCATGTCGGCACGCTGGCCGACCACGCGGGACACCGCGCGGACCAGCCCGCGGCGCTTGCGCAGGACACGGCGGCGGAACAACTCACCATCGAAGAACATCCGCTGGCCGGTCAGGCCGTCAGCGATTTCGTGTCCACCGAGCCGCAGTACGTGCCCGCCACCATCGATCCCACCGCGCAGGAAGACGCCGCGTCCACCGTGGCCGCGCTGCTGGCGAGGTTCAACGACGGCAAGCGCCTCTTGCGCTTCTATTCGCCTTTGCAGGGCGAGAAAACGCTCTTGATCGAGTCGTTGAGCGGGTCGTCGGCCATGTCCGACCAGTTCGCGTTCGACCTCAGCCTGATCTCGGAAAATGCCGCCATCGACCTGAAGGACCTGATGGGCAAGAACGTCAGCGTCGGCGTGCAGCTGGCGGACGGCAGCGAGCATTTCATCAACGGCTACGTGCATTCGTTCGGCTTCAGCCATTCCGACGGCGGGTTCGCGTTCTATCACGCGCAGATCGTGCCCTGGCTCAGCTACCTGAAGCAGCGCGTCAACTCGCGCATCTTCCAGGACCAGAGCGTGCTCGAGGTACTGGACACGATCTTCAAGGGCGACTACAACGGCCTCGCCGCCTACGAATTCCGCGTCAGCCAGACCTACCGTCCCGAAAACTACATCGTGCAGTACGACGAGACGGACGAACACTTCGTCTGCCGGCTGATGGAAAAGTACGGGCTGTTCTACTACTTCGACCACAAGCCGAACGGCCACGTGATGGTGATCAGCGACGATTCGCGTTCCAGTGCCTTCTGTCCGCCACAGCAGGATCACGCCGAGGTCGAATTCAACGGCGGCAACCGCTGGCACGACCGCGACAGCGTGACGGCCTTCGCCGCCGAGCGCCACCTGCAGCCGACGAAGGTCGCCTTGAACACGTTCGACTTCAAGGCGCCCAATGCGATGCAGTACGTGGAACTGCCCACCGTGACGCAGCAGGGCGACATGCCGACGATGGAAATCTATGACGGCAACCCGGCCTTCTCGTACAGGGACAAGGACGACGGCCAGCGCGAAGCGCGGCAGCGCCTGGAAGTGCTGGAGTGGCAGGCCAAGGTCTTCACGGGCGCTTCCGACTGCCGCGGCCTCGTCGCGGGACGCACGTTCAAGCTGCAGGGTCACCACTGGTTCGATCCGGCGACGGAAGGCGACAACGACTTCCTCGTGCTGTCGGTCCAGGTCAGCGCCCGCAACAATTATTTCGAGCGTGGCCAGAGCGACGTGTACCGCAACACGTTCACCGCGATCCGCCGCAAAATCCCCTACCGGCCGCGCCGCGCGCACCCGCCCCCGCGCATGCCCGGACCGCAGACGGCGACGGTCGTCGGCCCCAAGGGCGCCGAGATCCACACGGACCAGTACGGCCGCATCAAGGTGCAGTTCCACTGGGACCGCTACGGCCGCCGCGACGAACGCAGCTCGTGCTGGATCCGCGTGTCGCAGCCGTGGGCCGGGCGCGGCTGGGGCACGATTTCCGTGCCGCGCATCGGACAGGAAGTGATCATCGATTACCTCGAGGGCGACCCGGACCGCCCCGTGTGCACGGGACGGTTGTTCAATGCCGACCAGCCGGTCCCGTACGGCCTGCCGGACGGCGCCCACATGATGGGTTTCAAGAGCCGCTCGACGCCGGGCGGCGGCGGCTTCTGCGAGATGGTGATCCACGACCGCAAGGGCCAGGAACTGATCAACATCCACTCGCAGAAGGATATGGTCACGACCGTGCAGAACACGCAGGCAACGGTCGTCAACGGGCCGCACCAGACGAATACGGTGAGCACGGGCTACCAGACCAACACGGTCAAGCAGTACATCGTGACGACGGCGCAGACGGGCCACATCCACGACACGGCGAAGACCAACATCGAGCTGACCGCCCAGGACGACTACATCCACGCGACGGCCAAGACGAACATCGAACTGGTCGCCGAGACCGCGCACCTGCACCAGGTCGCGAAGCAGAACATCGAGCTGACGTCGCAGACGGAGCACATTCACCTGAAAGCCAACACGGACATCACGCTGGAAGTTGGCAGCAGCAAGATCGTGCTGCAGGCCGACGGCACGATCCTGATCCAGGGCGTGAACGTCGCCGTGATGGGCAGCCGGATCGACCTGAATAAATAAATGAGCGAGCGCGCCATGTACCACGCCAACCACGCCACCTTCGAACTGCCCGCGCAGCTGAAGGACAAGACGATGCACATGTTCACCTTGCGCGACGACGGTCCCAGCGAGTTCAACGTCGTCGTCTCGCACGCGGACGTCAAGCCCGAGGAGACACTGGACCAGTTCGGCGACCGCCTGGCGCAGGAACTGACGCGCGCCCTGCCCCGGTTCCAGCTGAAGGCGATGACGGAGCGCCGCGTGGACGGCACGCCCGCACTGGAGCTGGCCTACAGCTGGCGCAACGAGGCGGGCTTCATGCACCAGCGCCAGGTCATCACCCTGGTCCAGGGCAGCAAGCCGGGCACCATCGAGGCGATGCTGATGGCGGCGACGTGCCTGCGCGAGTTCAGCGACGAGTGGAATGCCGCGTTCGACGCGATCGTGGACAGCATCAAATTGCGTCGCCCGCTCCCGCAGTCAGAGGAGGTGCCGCCAGCTGCGCCGTCGCCTGCCCTGCCGACGATCTTCGCGCTGTCCGAGCCGCGCAAGACCCTGCACGTATTCGCCGACAGGCACGAGGCGGGCAGCAGGCTGTCGGCGCGCGACGTCAACCAGGACCACTGGGAATTCTACGACGCCGACGGCACGCGCCTGCAGGCGAACGTGTCCCGTACGAACGGCGGGCTGTCGCTGCTGCGGCCATCCGGCACGGTCACGCTGGAGCGCACGGCGGAGCCGCCTGGACCGCCACTGGCCGAGCGGCTGCACCTGGCCCACTACATCCAGGCCAGTTCGTCGTCCGCGCCGTTCTACAGTCTGACGGAGGTGCGTGCGCATCTCGACCGGGTCGCGCAAGACCGGGTCACGCAAGACCGGGGCGCGGAGCGCTAGATGCCGGCGGCGGCACGGCTGGGAGACCCGATCGGGCACAGCCCGACCATGAGCTGGCTCCTGAAAGGCCTGCTCATCGGCGCGGCCATCGCGGTGGCCGGTGTGGCGATCGTGGGCACGGGCGGCCTGGCGGCCGTGGCCGTCGTCGGCGCGGGCGCCGCGATGGGCGCGGGCCTGGGCGAGGCGATGAGCACGATGAGCTTCGCCGGCAAGGAAGTCACGGGCGCCATCGCGACAACTGGCTCGCCCAACGTCTTCGTCAACAGCGTGGCAGCCGCGCGCGCACACGTCGACATGGTCGCGTGCTCCAAGCATCCGGGACCGATACCCATCGCGACGGGCAGCGGCCAGGTCTACATCAACGGCATGCCGGCGGCGCGGGTGGACGACAAGACCGGCTGCAGCGCCGTCATCACGAAAGGTTCCAGCAACGTCTACATCGGCGGCGGCACGGCGCAAACCGACACGATCAATCCGGAGAACCTCGTGCCGGGCTGGGTGCATGCGTCGCTGCTGGTCGTCGGCGTCGGCTCGGCGATCGTCCTTGCCGGGCCCGTCGTCGCGGTGGGCGGCCTGGTCGGCGCGTTCGCAGGCGGGATCGGTGGGGGCTGGGTCGGCGGCAAGATGTTCGGCGAAGGGAGCGATGGCCAGAAGTGGTCGGCGATCGCGGGGAGCTTCCTCGGTGGCTACCTGGGTGCGAAGGCGGCGCCGGGGGCGTGGGAGTTTGCGCAGCGGGTCCAGGTCTCCGTCGAACCGGGCACACTGGGCATGAACGGGGGGAACGTCCGCGTCTCCCTGCGTCCGCCCGCGACGACGGCGGAACCTCCGGCCACACCGCCGGTGGAACCGCCGCCCCGCGTCTCCGCGTCGACCTATGCGCGCCTGCGCGCCAAGACGCCGAGTTCCGCGATCCAGAAACAGGTCAACGAAGGCGTGACGTTGCCGATGCCCGATCGGGCGCTGCCGGGACTGACCGTCACGAAACCGCTGCACGCCGACCATATCGTGTCGATGAAGCAGATCACGGAAATGGACGGATTCGCCCGGCTGTCGCAGGAAGATCAGCTCGCCGTGCTGAACAATCCGCGCAACTTCATCGGCCTGAGCGAGACGGCGAACACGTCGAAGGGCGCGAAATCGTTCGCCGAATGGACCGAATACAAGAAAGGCGGCATCGCCGTCGACCCTGCGTTCCGGCAGGAGATGATGCAGAAAGAGGTCGACATGGCGGCCGAGTTACAACAGCAGATTTATAATCTCCTGGGCGGCAATCAATGAGAAGACGAAGCGATGACAACAGAATTTGACAAGAACGCGGTACTGAATGAATTGCAGCATTTCGTGCAGCCGGCCGCATTGATGACCACGTCCGCCGAAGCCGAAGCGGATCCGGCCGTTCCCGTGCAATGGCTGCGCTTGATCGACGAGCAGGAACACGGCCGCAGGCTCGCTCTCCTAACGGAATGGAGCGACTTTGCCGCGGAGTGGCCCAGCGTCCAGGATTTTCTCCGGACGATGCTGAAGCGACTGTACGTATTGCGCGAACCGGACGACACGCTGTCCCTGCTATATCTCTACACCGTCGGCGGCAACGACCTGAACTTTTTCCGCGGTCGTGCCCCGATCGCCGAAGTGCCCGACCGCCTGCGCCCGATCTGGAATCACGTACCCGCCAAATTCCGCGACTTCTACACGCAATTGCACAATGGCTGGACCTTCCTGCCGGCGAATTCGATGGGGCCGTTGCCCGTCGAAGATTGGGCATTCCTGTCCGACGACAAGTTCGACATCGACGACGCCACCGCGCGCGCCCTGCCGATCGATATTTCGAAAACCGTGGCCGTGTTTCACAACGGCGCCGGCGATTATCTGTGCCTGAACTGCGCGGGCAACGGCGAAGCGACGGGGGTCATCTGGTGGCACGAAGATCCCGAGAATCCGGAGCCTGTCGATTTCTGGGGCGTGCTGGACGCGTGGGTCGGCATCTTTCTGGAAGAAGCGGACCGTCACGGTGCATGAGCGGATCGCCGAACTCTGCAAGGAAGGCGATGCGCTGGCGTCGGTCGGAAACCTGGAAGACGCCAGGCAGAAATATATCGCGGCGCTGAAACTGTTGCCCGGGGAACCTCGACAGTGGGAAGCGGCGACGTGGATCTATGTGTCCCTTGGCGACGTCCACTTCCGCTCGCGGGACTTCGACAAGGCATTCAAGTGTTTTTATAACGCTGTGCAATGTCCAAAAGCACTCGGCAACCCCTACATTCACTTGCGCCTTGGGCAGCTCTACTTCGAGCAGCACATGCTGGACAAAGCAGCCGACGAGTTGACGCGGGCGTATATGGGAGGCGGAATCAGTATCTTCATGGAAGATGATCCGAAGTATCTTGAATTCCTCGAGACGCGAATCCCACTGTGACCCAGCCCGTCTATTACTGTAAAAGCTGGTTTCGAGCAAGGAAAAAGCCCACCGAGCTTTGGCCTGCAGAAAAGGCCGAGGCTGCGCACCGGAACCGGCTGCCTTATACGGCACTTGTCGGTAGTGCGGACCAGCCTTATTGTTTTGTGAACGTCGCCGACAAAGTGATCGGGATAGGTTTTCTCGATAGCCTGCTGCGCGAGTCGCTGACTTATGCGTTCAAGGAAGTCGAGGCAGGAAAACTGTTTCTTACGATGGCCATCCATCGTGAATTCGAGAACGACACCGATCAGGTCGCCTGTGGCGCCACCTACGTGTTCGATCAAAGTGGCGTGGTGCACATCCGGCGTGAATTTTTTAAACCACATCGCTTCGAAACCGCGACGTCGGCATTCGATCCCGCGCCGAATCTTGCGGTCTGGCCCGACTTCGGCGCCTACGACCATCTCATTCATGCCGAGCGGCGCTGACAGTAGAAATCCGTTCGCTACGGTCTCGCCCAGCTCACGGCACCATATTCCCAGCTCCACGGCATGCCAGTCTCGCCCAGGACGATTTTCACGATCCCAGGAAACAATGCCTCGGCACGAACATCGTTCGAGAGAATGACGACGCAGCGCTTGCGTGCCTCGAGACAAACCCACGTATTCCCTGTCGAATCGTTGTGGCCGCCCTTTTGAAAGCCCGGACCTTGCGGGCCAATAAAGGTCACGACACCCAGCCCCGCGGCCAGGTTCCGATGACGCTTGTCCGGCGGGGCAAGCGGCTGTAGTGACGGGAACTGCGATGCGGTGTCGATTGGCAGCTGGGCCCGGGTCACCTCCCGGCGCGACGCCGGCGCCAGGCCTTCTCCGCTGACATAGGCGGCCGCGAACCGGGCGAAATCGGTGATCGTCGTGTCCATCGAACCGGCCGCCCTCGTCTTGCTGCGTTCGTCGTGCGGCTCGACGGTGCCGTCTTCCTTCCAGCCATCCGCCAGATTGGCGGCAAAATCCGGTCGCCATGTCATGCTCGTGTTCGTCATGCCAAGGCGATCGAAGACGCGTCTCTGCATTTCCTTGCCGAGGTCGAGACCGAGTCCCCGCTCGATCACGAATTGCAGGAGGATCATGCCGTCGCCGGAATACGCATAGCGCGTGCCGGGCTCGAAGTGGAATCTCAGCTTGCCATCCGGTTCCAGGAAACCGAAATTGGCAAAGCCGGCGCTATGCGTCAGCAGGATACGCGGCGTGAGCTTGCGCCAGCGTTCGTCGCCCGCGAGTCCTTCCCAGGCCGCGTATTTCCTGGCTTCGCCGGTGTAGTCCGGCAATGGCTTGGGCAAGTAGGCGGCGATCGACGTATCGAGATCCAGCTTGCCCTCTTCCACCAGCTGCATCACCGTGTAGGCGAACACGGCTTTTGTCAGCGAGGCGCCATACATCACCGTGTCCGGTGTCAGGGGATCGCCCTTGTCGTTGCGCTTGCCCCACGTGCCGATCCTCGTGACCTTGCCGTTGTCGATGACGGCAATCGCCAGGCCTTGTGCATGGACACGTGCCATGCCTTGCGTGACATAGTCGTCCAGGGCAGGACCACGCGTGTTCGCGACGCACGCGACCATCAGCGAACAGGCGAACAAGACACATCGTTTGACGCAGGCGTGCATGGACAGCCCCTCCGGTGACGGTGCCGTTCATTGTAGACTTGATGACTCGCCGAATACAGCGCAGTGAAAGGAGAACCCATGAACAACGGTCAGACGCAGTTTCAAGGCGCATGCCATTGCGGGGCAGTGCGATTCCGGGTCCGGTTGACGGAAGGACTCGCTTCCGCGCGGCGCTGCAACTGTTCCTATTGCCGCATGCGCGGCGCCGTTGCCGTGACGGCTGCCGTCGGCGACCTCGAGATCACCGATGGCGAGGAATGGCTCACGCTTTATCAATTCAACACCATGCAGGCGAAGCATTATTTTTGCTCGAGGTGCGGGATCTACACGCATCATCAACGCCGCTCCGATCCAGACCAATATGGCGTCAATGCTGCCTGCCTGGACGGGGTGAGTCCGTTCGATTTCGCTGAAGTGCCCGTCAACGAAGGGCGCAACCACCCCAGCGACAGGCCCGCCGGTGGCGGGCCTGACATCGCGGGATACCTCCGCTACTTTCCTGTTACCGCAGACTGATGCATTCCGCCGAGCCGCAACATCTCCGGCTCAGGCCTTCCGACGCCGCGCCAGCCCTGCCAGCGACACACCGAGTCCGATCAGGGCAAGGCTCGGCGGCTCCGGGACGGTGCCCGCCGGATCGGCGAAGGTCAGTTCCAGGTTGTCGAGGTTGAGGATGTGGCTGGGATCATCCGCGTAGATCGCGAAACCGTAGATGTCCTGCGCACTGGTCAGCGACACATGTCCGCGCAGGCTGCTCCCGCCCGCGTTCGGGTTCGGCAGCAAGGCGCTGGCGATGGTCTGGCCATTCTTGTCGTAGGCGACCAGGTTCACGTCCCAGGACGAAAAACTGTCGATGCCGATGGCGGTCACGGGCTTGCTCAGCAGCGCGATCGGATAGGTCGAGCTGATGAAGTGATTGGATGGATTCCCGTCGTAGAGGCGGTCCTGGAGCAGCGTCCCCTGGGTGAAACTCAGCCCGAGCGCGGCGTACAGCTGGCCCAGGGGTTGCAGGAAGGTGGAGGCGGTCGGCACATCGTCGGCGGTGCCAAGCACGCCGTCCGCGCCGGGGACATGCTCGAAATCGATGAGGATAGGGCTTGCGAACGCCGGTATGGCGGCAAGGCCGCAGGCCGACAGGAACAGGGAACAGAACAGTTTTTTCATCGGATGGTCACAGATGTCAGGTTGAGGAAGCCCTGTTCGGGCAGTTGAAGCGGTAGCGATCCTATTGAGTAATCGCACTCGCGTCCAGAACCTTGCTCAAGCGTGCGCGCCCATCCGGAACGCATACGCCTGTTCGTGGAAATGTGTGAGCCTGTGGCGCGGCCGAGGTGCTATCGTTATGCCGCGCCGATTCAAGGCGACATGAACGCACGACTGGAAACCGAGATGAAAAACATGGTGTTGGCTGCCGTCTTCGGCCTGTTATCGGCGCAGGCGCATGCCTGCCCACTGTCCGACTCCCTGGCAGCCCGCTACGGCATCTCGTTCTCGGGTTTCAGCACCGCTGTCCCGGAATCCACGGCACCCGACACGGGCCACGGCGGACCGTTCGTCCGCGTGCGCATGCCGGACGCGAGCAACGTGGCCGACGGTTTCCACCATACGATCGTGATGGATCGCAGCACGAACAAAGTCTGGATTCTCCGCACCGGCGGCTTCGTGGGCGTCTACCAGTGGTATGGCCCGGTCGATGCCGTCGATGCGTCGCTAACCGACTGCCGGCTGGAGCCAGCCGACAATGTCACGCAACGTCCGCAGAAGCCCTAGCGATCCACCATCGCCATCGCCTTCTCGTTATACCGCGCCCCTGCCACGCCGATCTGCTCAAGCGCCCCATCGAGACGGCGCAGGTCCTCGTCATCCAGCTTCAGATCGGCCGCGGCGAGATTCTGCTCGAGGTACGTACGCCGCTTGGTGCCCGGAATCGGCACGATGTCGTCGCCCTGCGCCAGCAGCCACGCCAGTGCCACCTGCCCCGGCAGCGCGTCGTGACGGGCCGCGATCTCCTTCACCAGGTCGGCGATGGCGAGATTGCGGTCGAAGTTCTCGCCCTGCAGGCGCGGATCGTTCTGGGCGCGGAAATCGTCGGCCGGATAGTCTTCGGCGCGCTTCGCCGTGCCGGTCAGGAAGCCTCGGCCAAGGGGGCTGAACGGGACGAGGCCGATGCCCAGTTCGCGCAGCGCGGGCAGCACGTCGGCGTCGAGGTTGCGTTCCCAGATCGAGTATTCGCTCTGCAGCGCCGACACGGGCTGCACGGCGTGGGCGCGGCGGATCGTCGCGACGCCCGCTTCCGACAGGCCGAAGTGCAGCACCTTGCCCTCGCGGATCAGGTCCTTCACCGTGCCCGCCACGTCCTCGATCGGGACGTTCGGGTCCACGCGGTGCTGGTACAGCAGATCGATGCGGTCCGTGCGCAGGCGCTTCAGCGACGCCTCGACGACTTCGCGGATGTGTTCCGGGCGGCTGTCGGCACCGGCGAAATGGCCCTTGCCGATGACGAAGCCGAACTTCGTCGCGATCTGCACCTGGTCGCGCCGGCCTTCCAGCGCGCGGCCCAGCAATTCCTCGTTCGTGAACGGGCCGTAGACCTCGGCCGTGTCGAAGAAGGTGCAGCCCAGGTCGATGGCGCGGTGGATCGTCGCGATCGATTCCGCGTCATCCGGCGTGCCGTAGGCGTGGCTCATGCCCATGCAGCCCAGGCCGATGGCGGAGACTTTCAATCCTTGGGATCCCAGTTGTCGAGTCGTCAGCATGTTCTTGGTCCTTTTTTGGAAGATGCCGCCGGCGGCGGCTTGATGACAATGTAGTCGTTGCGCCTTGCAAAGAAAACACCAATAATCGGCGGATCATTTTCCAAAAATGGAAAACGGATGGACTGGAACGATCTTAAATACTTTCTCGAAGTGGCGCGCGGCGGCAGCCTGACGCGCGCGGCGGACGTGCTGCGCGTGAGCCAGTCGACCGTCAGCCGGCGCATCGCCGAACTGGAAGCACGTTTGTCCACGCGCCTGTTCGCGCGCCACCAGACGGGCTATCACCTCACGGACGAAGGCCGCGAACTGCTCGGGCGCGCGGAGGCCGTCGAGGACAACATGCTCGCATTCGAGCGGGGAGCGTCCGGGCTCAGTCCGGGCGTGTCGGGCATGGTCCGGCTGGCCACGTCGGACAATCTCGCCTCGGACCTCGTGATCCCCGCCCTGCCCCGCTTCGTCGCGCGTCACCCGCAACTCCGCCTGGAGATCGTCACGACGACGGCCGCCGTGGAACTGGGCCGGCGCGACGCCGACCTCGCGCTGCGTCTCGTGCGCCCCAGCCACGGCAACCTGAAGGCGCGCAGGCTCGGTGCGATGTCGTATGGCGTGTACGGACACCGCGACTATCTCGCGCGGCATCCGGCGCCCGCCGACGATCCGCTGGCCGGCCGCGCCATGATCACGTGGGACGAGGCGCACGCGCACCTGCCGGCCGCGCAATGGCTCGCGAAGCGCGCGCCGGATGCGCGCGTGGTGCTGGCCGTGTCGACGCTGCGCGCGCAGATCGCGGCTGCGCGCGCGGGACTCGGCCTCGCCATCATCCCGGACTTCCTCGTCGACGATCCCAACCTGGAACGCGTGCTGGCGCCCGGCGACGTGTTCAGCGACGGCGTGTGGCTCGTGATGCATGCGGATCTCGCCGCGTCGAGCCGGGTGCGCGCCGTCGCGGACTTCCTCGCAGAGACGGTCGAGCAGGCGCGTCCCGCGCTCGAAGGGACGCGCTGACCGTCACCAGCCCCCGCCCAGCGCGCGAAAGCCCGCCACCGTGGCCCGCGCGCTCTCCGTCTCGACCTGGCTGAGACGGTCCTGCGCGGTCAGGTATTGCCGGTCCAGTTCCAGTGCGTCGAGCAGGCTCGCCGCGCCGCCCATCCACGCTTCGTGCGCCTGGTCGCGCGCGCGCGACGCCGCCGCGACCTCGTCGCGCAGCGCCGCGCTTTCCTCGCGCAGCGCGCCGGCCGCCACCATCGCATTCTCCACGTCCTCGGTCGCGCGCAGCATCGCCTGGCGATAACGGAGCAGCGCTTCGCGCCGCGCGGCCGTCGCGCGCGCCACCTCGGCGTCGATGGCGCCGAAGTCGAACAGGCGCCAGCGCAGGCCCAGCGCCGCGGCGGGCTGGAAGTTGGCGGCGTTCGGGACGCCCGTGCGCAGGCTTTCCATGCCCAGCAGCGCGGACAGCGACAGCTTCGGATAGTACTCGGCGGAGGCCACGCCCACCCCCGCATGCGCGGCGGCCAGGCGGCGCTCGGCGGCCAGCACGTCGGGGCGGCGGCGCAGCAGGTCGGCGGGATGCAGGTCGCTGCCCCACGCCGGCAAGGCGAGCGGCCCCGGTGCGGCGTCGGCGCCGACCTTACCCGGCGCCTCGCCCACGAGCACCGCCAGCCGGTTCTGCTGGGATGCGATCTCCGCCCGCAGCGGCGCCAGCGTGGCCCGCACCTGCGCCACGCGTGCCTCGGCCTGCGCCTGTTCGCCCAGCGTGGCGAGGCCGTCCTCACGCCGCGCCTGCACCAGTTCCAGCAGGCGGGTATCGTCGCGCAGGCGCTGTTTCGCCAGATCCAGGCGCAGGCGCGCGCCGCGGATACGCAACCAGGCATCCGCCACCTCCGCCGCCACCGACACGCGCACGCCGAGCCGCTCGGCCTCCGCGGCCTGCGCTTCGTAGCCGCGCTGCTCGCGCTGGCGTTTCAGGCCGCCGGCCGGATCCAGTTCCCAGCTCGCGACGAGCGCCTCGCTGCGCAGCACCGGCGTGCGGTCGTAACCGGGAAAGGCGCTCGCCAGCTTGCCCAGCGGGCTTTCCAGGGACTGCCGTTCGGCCGATATGCCCGCCTGCGCGGACACGGTCGGCAATAGCGCCGCCGCCGCGATGCCGGCGCTGGCCCGGGCCTGGTCCACGCGTGCCGCAGCCGCCTCCAGGTCGAGGTTTTGCGCGAGCGCCCGCTCGATCAGGCGCGCCAGTTCCGGATCCTGGAAGCCGAGCCACCAGCGGTCGAGCGGCGGCGCTTCTCCCGGCGCAGCGGCCTGCGCCGCGTGGTAGACCGGCGCCGTCGCGATGGCCGGCGCCTCGTAATCCGGTGTGCTCGCACACGCAGCCAGCATGGCCGCCAATGAGGCCGCCAATAAGGCCGCCAATGCGTGCGTGCCCGCCGCCGATGTTGTCCGTTCCATATCCACTCCCTTTCGACTAGTGACTTGCATGATGAAAGTCGTGAGTGTATAGTGACTTTCATTTTGAAAGCAACTGGTTCAATCGACCCGAGGAGAACACCATGAGCAGTGCGGACCCGCAGGCCCTTCCCCATCTCGCCACCGCGACGCGCAAGCGCACCCGAACGGCCATCGGCGCCGCCGTCGTGCTGGGCGCGCTCGCCATCTGGGGCGCGCACTGGTGGACGACGAGCCGCTTCATCGAAAACACGGACGACGCCTACGTCGGCGCGGACATCGTCGTGCTGCGCCCGAAGGTACCCGGATACATCGTGGAAGAGCACGTGACGGACAACCAGGCCGTCAGGAAGGGCGACCTGCTGTACCGCATCGACGACCGCGACTACCGCGCCGCCGTCGCCCGCGCGGAAGGGGCGGTCGCCGCGCAGCGCGCGCTGCTGGCGAACCTCGATGCGACGCGCCGCCAGCAACTGGCCGTCGTCGACCAGGCCCGCGCGGGCGTGTCCGCCAGCGACGCCGAACTGGCCCGGGCCCGCGACGACGACGCCCGCTACCGCAGCCTCGTGAACAAGGCCGCCGTGTCGCTGCAAAGCGCCCAGCGTGCGGGCGCGGACTTCCAGCAGGCGCGCGCGAACGCCGGCAAGGCGCGCGCGGCGCAGGTCGCGGCCGAGCGCGAACTGGACGTGATCGCCTCGCGCCGCCAGCAGGCCGAGGCCGCGCTGGCGCAGGCCCAGGCGGAACTCGACCTGGCGAAGCTGAACCTCGCGTACACGGAAGTGCGCGCCCCGTTCGACGGCGTCGTCGGCAACCGCCGCGCGCGCGACGGCGGTTATGCCCAGGCCGGCGAGCACCTGCTGTCCCTGATCCCCGCGCGCGGCCTGTGGGTCGACGCGAATTTCAAGGAAAGCCAGCTGGCGCACCTGCGTCCCGGCATGCGCGC
Source organism: Massilia sp. PDC64 (assembly GCF_900101265.1). Classification (GTDB taxonomy): domain Bacteria; phylum Pseudomonadota; class Gammaproteobacteria; order Burkholderiales; family Burkholderiaceae_D; genus Telluria. The sequence goes on along the minus strand of NZ_FMZS01000003.1, from coordinate 167,242 downwards.
CGAGATCGAGGCGGATGTGCTGCCCGGCCGCGTCTTCCACGGCAAGGTACACAGCCTGGCGCCTGCCACGGGTGCCCAGTTCAGCGTGCTGCCGCCTGAGAACGCGACGGGTAACTTCACGAAGATCGTCCAGCGCGTGCCCGTGCGCATCCTGCTCGACGATGCGGACGGATCCCTCGGCCGCCTGCGTCCGGGCCTGTCCGTCGTGGCGAAGGTCGACACCGCGGAAGGCCGTCCATGAGCACGGGCATCATCGACCCGGCACGGATGTCGACCGGGAGCAAGGTCGTTGCGTTCGGCGCCATGTGCGTCGGCATGTTCATCGCGCTGCTCGACATCCAGATCGTGTCGGCATCGCTGCGCGAGATCGGCGGCGGCCTGTCGGCCGGCGTGGACGAGGTGGTGTGGGTGCAGACCAGCTACCTGATCGCCGAGATCATCGTGATCCCGCTGTCCGGCTGGCTGTCGCGCGTGCTGTCCACGCGCTGGCTGTTCTGCCTGTCGGCAGCCGGCTTCACGGCGGCGAGCCTGTTGTGCGGCCTCGCCTGGAACATCCAGAGCATGATCGCCTTCCGCGCCCTGCAGGGTTTCCTCGGCGGGACGATGATCCCGATGGTGTTCACCACGGCCTTCGCCTTCTTCCAGGGACCGCAGCGCGTGATCGCGGCGGCGACCATCGGCGGCATCGCTTCGCTGGCACCCACGCTCGGTCCGACGATCGGGGGCTGGATCACCGACAACTTCTCATGGCAATGGCTGTTCTACGTGAACCTCGTACCCGGCATCTTCGTCAGCGTGGCCGTGCCGCTGCTCGTGCGCATCGACCGTCCCGACTTCGGCCTGCTGCGCGACGCCGACGTCCCGGGCATCGCGCTGATGTCGCTGTTCCTCGGGTGCCTCGAATACACGCTGGAGGAAGGCCCGCGCTGGGACTGGTTCGCCGACCCCGTGATCTCGGCCACCGCATGGACGGCCGGCGTGTCCGCCGTCCTGTTCGTGTGGCGCAGCCTGACGTATGCGCATCCCGTCGTCGACCTGCGGGCGCTGAAGGACCGCAACTTCGCGCTCGGCTGCTTTTTCTCGTTCATCACCGGCGTGGGCATTTTCGCCACGATCTACCTGACGCCCGTTTTCCTCGGGCGCGTGCGGGGCTTCTCGGCGCTGCAGATCGGCCTCGCGGTGCTGTCGACCGGGGTGTTCCAGGTGGTGTCGATCCCCATCTATTCGTACTTCGCCAACCGGATCGACCTGCGCTGGCTGATGATGGTGGGCCTCGGGTGCTTCGCACTGTCGATGTGGCAGTTCGCGCCGATCACGCACGACTGGGGCTGGCGCGAGCTGCTGCTGCCGCAGGCGCTGCGGGGCATGGGCCAGCAGTTCGCCGTGGCGCCCACCGTGACCCTGACGCTCGGCGGCCTCCCGCCCGCGCGGCTGCGGCTCGCGTCGGGGCTGTTCAACCTGATGCGCAACCTGGGCGGCGCCATCGGCATCGCCGTCTGTGCGACGATCCTGAACACCCGCACGAACCTGCATTTCTACCGCCTGGCCGAGCATTTGACGGCGGCGAACGAGGCCACGTCGGACCTGATGGCGGGGGTCACGGCGCGGCTGTCCAGTTCCGAAGCGGCGCTGCGCCAGCTGTGGCAACTGACGTACCGCGAAGCGCTCACGATGACGTTCTCCGACATCTACCTCGTCATCATGCTATGTTTCGCCATCACGACGATTACCGTACCGCTGATGCGCAAGGTCGCTCCGCCCAAGGCGCCGCCGGCCGACGCGCATTGACGCGGCAAGCACGCGAGTCAACCATGCAAAGAACGAGCTTCGAAAACATGAATTGCCCCATCGCCCGCAGCCTCGAGCGCGTGGGCGAATGGTGGAGCATCCTGATCCTGCGCGACGCCTTCTACGGCCTCACGCGCTTCGACGAATTCCAGAAAAGCCTGAACATCGCGCCGAACATGCTCACGCGCCGGCTGAACGGCCTCGTCGAATCGGGCATGCTGGAAAAACGCCAGTACAGCGAAAAACCGCCGCGCTACGAATACGTGCTGACGGAACGGGGCCGCGACTTCCGCCCCGTGATCCTGGCGCTGCTCGCCTGGGGCAACAAGCATTTCGCGCCGGAGGGGGAATCCGTCATGCTGGCGGACAAGGAGACGGGCCAGCGCGTCGAACCCGTGCTGGTCGACGCGGCCACGGGCCGGCCCATCATGGACGGCGGCTTCGAGACGGCACCCGGTCCCGCTGCCGACGAGAAGACGCGCGCCCGCTTCGCCCAGCGCGACGCGCGCCACGGGCGCTAAGTCGGCCGACTTCAGCGCGGCTGGTAGCCGCCGTATGCGGCAACCGGGCTCCAGGCCGGAGACACGGGCAGTGCCTTCGGTGCCAGCGGCGCGTAGTCGCCCGCACCGTAGACGACCTTGCCGTTGACGACCGTGAGCACGCTCTCCAGCCGCTTGATGCCCTCCGCATCCATGCCGAAGTAATCCTGCGGCAGCACGACGAAGTCGGCGTACTGGCCCCGCTTCAGCGTGCCCTTGACCTTCTCCTCGCCGCTCATCCACGCGGAACCCGTCGTGATCAGCTTCAGCGCCTCGTAGCGCGACAGGCGGTCGCCGTCCTGCCAGACCTGCAGGCCGCCGGCCGTCTTGCCCGTCACGGCCCAGTACACGGACGGCCACGGGTTGTAGCTCGAGACGCGCGTGCCGTCCGTGCCCAGGCCGACGGGGATGCCCTGCGCGAGCATCTTGCGGATCGGCGGCATCTGGCGTGTCTGCTCGCCGTAGCGCTTCCAGTACGATTCGCCCTGGAAGTGCATCCGGTCCTGCACGGCGATGCCGCCGCCCAGCTTTTTGATGCGCGCGAGGTCGGCATCCGTCACGGTCTCGCCATGGTCGATGATGAAGCGCAGCCCTTTCAATGGCGTCTGCGCATTCACCTTTTCGATGACGTCGAGGTCGCGCGCGATGCTCTCGCCGTACGTCGCGTGCAGGCGGAACGGCCAGCGGTTCTTCACGAGCAGCGACACGACGGGTTCCAGGTCGCCCTCCATCGACGCCGGCAGGTCCGGGCGGGGCTCCAGGAAGTTCTCGAAGTCGGCCGCGCTGGCGACGAGATTTTCGCCCGCGCCCTCGGCCGAGAAGCCGTTCGGGTACAGCATGTGGTCGTTCTGCTTCGGGTGCGTCATGGTGAGCCAGCGCTGGAAGTCTTCCAGTTCCTTGCCGGCCTTTTGCGCGAACAGGTAGTACGCGGTGCGCACGGTCAGCTTGCCCTGCTTCGCCAGTTCCAGCGACACGCCGTAGTCGTCCGGGTAGTTCTGGAAGCCGCCGCCCGCGTCGATGGCACTCGTCACACCCAGGCGATTCAGTTCGCGGTAGAACTGCAGGGTGGAATTGACCTGGTCGTCGTGGCCCAGCTTGTTCGTCTTCGCGAGGGTCGAGTACAGGATCAGCGCGTTCGGCTTGGCGATCAGCTTGCCGGTCGGCTGGCCGTTCGCGTCCAGCTCCACTTCGCCGTCCTTGTACTTCGTGTTGCGGTCGTAGCCTAGGGTCTCGATCCCCTTCTTGTTGAGGAAGCCGAGGCCGTACAGGTACAGGATGAACACGGGCTTGTCCGGCACGGCCGCATTGATTTCTTCCAGCGTGGGCAGGCGCTTTTCTTCGAACTGCCATTCGTTCCAGCCGCCCACGACCTTGACCCACTGGCCGTCCGGCGTGCGCGCGGCCTGCTCCTTCAGTATCTCCAGCGCGCGCTTCAACGACGTCACGCCGTCCCAGCGCAGCTCCATGTTGTAGTTCAGGCCTTCGCGGATCACGTGCAGGTGCGAGTCGTTCAGGCCCGGGATCACGGTGCGGCCGTGCGCATCGATCACCTGCGTGTTCGCGCGCTTCAGCTTTAACACCTTCGCATTGCTGCCGGTGGCGAGCACCTTGCCGTCCTTGACGGCGATGGCCTGCACGAACTCGCCTTCTTTCGCCATCGTGGCGATCTTGCCGTTCGTGAGGATCAGGTCGGCCTGGGCGAATGCCGCGCCGGCCGTGAGGAGGCCCGCCGCAGCCAGGGCGTAACGAGTTATTGTCATGATGTCTTTCTTCGGTGTCTAAACGGGCGCAGGTTAGCGGATCGTAATCCGTGGCACACCTGTCTTACGACCGGGGCGCACGCTTCGTGGTAGCATCGAACGATGGAACGACGAAGCGACTACAAGACCGCCCTGCTGATCGAGTCAACGATCCACGAGGCCCACGAACAGAACCGCTCGCCCGCGCGCGCACTGGCGTCGCTGGGCGTGCCGTTCGAGATTGCGATGCGCGTGCTCACGCGCCCGGACGAGCGGCGCCATGCGGTGCCGCCGCCCCGGAGCGCGGACGCTCAAGGGTAGCGTACGGGTCGGCCCGGCAAATCGGGCAGCGGGATGAATTCGGTTTCCCCAGGAACGTGCGGGAAGCGCTGCGCTTTCCAGTCTTCCTTCGCCTGCTCGATGCGGTCGGACGAACTCGAGACAAAGTTCCACGTCAGGTAGCGCGGGCCGTCCATCGGTTCGCCGCCCAGCAGCATCACGCGGGCGCCGGCGTTCTCGGTCGCCGCCAGGGTGACGGTCGCCCCCGGCTTCAGCACGAGCAGCTGGCCCTGTTCGAAGCGGCCGTCGCGGCCCAGGTCGAGCGTGCCGTCGACCACGTACAACGCCTGTTCCGCATACTCCGCCGGCATCGTCAGGCGCGCGCCCGGCTGCAACGCCAGGTCGACGTAGAACAGCGGCGATTGCACGGGCACGGGCGAGCGCTTGCCGAAATAACTGCCGGCGATGATGCGGGCGGTGGCGCCGTCGCCGTCGAGGATCGGCAGCTCCTGCGAACCCGTGTGCGAAAACGCGGGATCGCACTCTTCCTTGTCCTTCGGCAGCGCCACCCAGCACTGCAGGCCGAACAGGTTGGAGCCGGCGGCACGCACGTCCGGGCCGGTGCGCTCGGAGTGGACGATGCCCTTCCCGGCCGTCATCCAGTTCACCTCGCCCGGCTTGATGTCCTGCACGGTGCCGAGGCTGTCGCGGTGGCGGATCTGGCCGTCCAGCAAATACGTGACGGTGGCCAGGCCGATGTGCGGATGCGGCCGCACGTCGATGCCCTCGCCCGCGTGGAATACGTGCGGCCCCATCTGGTCGAGGAAGACGAACGGACCCACCATGCGCCGGTCCTTGTGCGGCAGCGCGCGGCGCACTTCGAAGCCGCCGCCCAGGTCGTGCGTGCGGGGGACGACGATGGTTTCCAGACTCTCGTGTTCGAACGCGTCCATGCTAGATAGCCTCCGTGGTGATCTGGATGGTGCCCGACAAGGTCTTGTGCACCGGGCATTTGTTGGCGATATCGGTCAGCCGGGCCTTCGTCTCGTCGTCCAGCGCGCCGATGTATTCGATCGTGCGGTGCAGCCCATAGGCCGCGCCTTCCTGGCCGTGTTTGATCGAGACCTTCACCTCGTCCAGCGGATAGCCCTTGCGTTTCGCGTACAGGCTCACGGTGAGCGTCGTGCAGGCCGCCAGCGCGGCGGCCAGGATGTCGTGCGGTTCCGGGCCGCTGTCCTCGCCGCCGAATTCCGGCTTCACGTCCGTCAGGATGCGGTGCTTGCCGATCTCGATCACCTGCTGCAGCGGCCCCGTGCCGCGATGCGTCGTCACTTCCATGGCTCGTTCTCCTCGTCTCTTTCGTTTGCGTGGATGTCCGCCACCCGTGTACGCCAGGTCGCGGACAGATTGTACTCGTGTCAGGCAGCGCGGCTGCGCAGGACGTTCACCCGTGCGGCGTTCGTCGCGCGCTGGCGTTCCGCGTCGAACAGGGCCAGCAAGCCGCCGAAGATCGCCACGTTTTTCAGGAAGTGGTTCAGCTGGTTCTGGAATTCAGCCGCATCCGCATGCCAGAAGCCGTGGAAGATCAGGGTGACGGGCACCATGAACAGCGCGAGCGCCAGTGCCGCGTATTTCGCCTGGATCCCGGTGATCAGCGCCAGGCCGCCGCCGACCTCGAGCAGGATCGCGCCCGCCAGCAGCAACCCGGCCGCCGGGATGCCGAGGCTGTTCATCCACCCGGCCACGTAGCCGAAGCCGAGGATCTTGTTGATGCCCGATGCCAGGAACAGGACGCCTACCAGGGCGCGGCCGACGGGATAGAGTTTAGTAGTTTCCATGATCTTCTCCTTGAATATCGTTGCGTTTGACTTCACAAGTTACGCCGGGTTCAGGCCGGCAGATCGAACAGCAGCACTTCCGCATCCTTCGCGTCCGACAGCGCCACGACGGCCTCGTCGCTGATCTGGACGGCGTCACCCGTTTCCAGTGCGCAGCCGTTCACCGTCAGGCTGCCCCGCGCCACCTGCACGTAGGCCTGGCGTCCCGGCAGCAGCGCATGGTCCACGCGCTCGTCACCGTCGAGGATCGTCGCGTAGATGGCGGCGTCCTGGCGCAGCGACACGGAGCCGTCGCGGCCGTCGTTCGACGCGATCAGCCGCAGCGTGCCGCGCTTGCTGTCCGTGTCGAAGTGCTTCTCTTCGTAGCCGGGCTCGCCGCCCGCCTCGGCCGGGATCACCCAGATCTGCAGGAAGTGCACGGGTTCCGTCGCCGAGTGGTTGTACTCGCTGTGGGTGACACCTGTGCCGGCGCTCATCCGCTGCACATCGCCATAGCGCAGGACGGAGCCGTTGCCCATACTGTCCTTGTGCTCCAGCGCGCCGTCCAGCACGTAGGAGATGATTTCCATGTTCTTGTGGCTGTGCGGGTCGAAGCCGCGGCCCGGGGCTACGCGGTCTTCATTGATCACCCGCAGCGGGCCGACGTTCATGTGGGCCGGATCGTAGTAATGGCCGAACGAGAAGGTGTGCTGCGAACGCAGCCAACCGAAACTGGCGACACCGCGGTCCGCGCTTTTACGTACTTTCAGCATGCTGTGCTCCTTGTGATTGTTAAGTTGGGTGTTCGAACCGTTCGAACACGCTGCACTTTCCGGACTCTGCCGTCTTGCCGGCCTGCAGTCGAAAGCGCGTTTCCATGGAAAGCATTATGGGCGCTGCAGGGCGAGAAGAAAAACGAGTTGTTTTATGGTCTATGATCGATTTTTTCGATAGGCCACTAGCCCGCGTGGCGCTACACTGTGTCGAAAGGATGAAACAGGAGAGAGACATGCAGGCCAGCTACGTCCACGGAGCGCACTCGCTCCCCCTCATCGGCGACACGATCGGCGCCCACCTCGACCGCATCGCCGAGCGTTATCCCGACCGCGATGCGCTCGTCATCCCGCACCAGTGCGTGCGCTGGAGCTGGCGCCAGCTGCGCGAACGCGCGGACCGGCTCGCGGCCGGCCTGCTCGGCCTGGGACTCCTGCCCGGCGACCGCATCGGCATCTGGTCGCAGAACCGCGCGGAATGGGTGCTCACGCAGTTCGCCACTGCGAAGGCCGGCCTCGTCATGGTCAACATCAACCCGGCCTACCGCCGCGCCGAGCTGGAATACGCGCTGGCCAAGGTCGGGTGCAAGGCATTGATCCTCGCACCCGGTTTCAAATCGAGCGACTACCTCGGCCTGCTGCGCGACCTCGTGTCGGAACTGGACGGCGCCGCCCCCGGAGAGTTGCGCAGCGCGAAGCTGCCGGAGCTGCGCCACGTGATCCGCCTGGGCGGGGAATCCACGCCCGGCATGCTGAACTTCGACACGGTGGCGCAATGCGCGGGCCCGGCCGACATGACGCGTCTGCACGAGGTGGCGCGCACCCTGCAGTTCGACGATCCCGTCAACATCCAGTTCACGTCCGGCACGACGGGCGCGCCGAAGGGTGCCACGCTCACGCACCACAACATCCTGAACAACGGCTTCTTCATCGGCGAGGCGATGCGCCTGACGGAACGCGACCGCCTGTGCATCCCCGTCCCACTGTATCACTGCTTCGGCATGGTGCTGGGGAACCTCGCGTGCATGACGCACGGCGCCGCGATGGTCTATCCGGGCGAAGGTTTCGATGCGGGCGCCGTGCTGGCCACCGTGCAGGCCGAACGCTGCACCGCGCTGCACGGCGTGCCGACGATGTTCATCGCGATGCTGGACCATCCCGACTTCGCGTCGTTCGACCTGGGGAGTCTGCGCACGGGCATCATGGCCGGCTCGCCGTGCCCGATGGAAGTCATGCAGCGCGTGATCCGCCAGATGCACATGGACGAGATCACGATCGCCTACGGCATGACGGAGACGTCGCCCGTCAGCTTCCAGACCTCGGTCGACGATCCGCTCGCGTGCCGCGTGGGCACGGTCGGGCGGATCCACCCGCACCTGGAAGTCAAGATCGTCGACGCGGACGGCAGGGTCGTCCCGCGCGGGGAAACGGGCGAGCTGCTCACGCGGGGGTACTCGGTGATGCTCGGCTACTGGGGCGACGACGCGCGCACGCGCGAAGCGGTCGACGCGGCCGGCTGGATGCACACGGGCGACCTCGCCACGCTGGACGCGGACGGCTATTGCCGCATCGTGGGCCGCGCCAAGGACATGGTGATCCGCGGCGGCGAGAACATCTACCCGCGCGAAGTGGAAGAGTTTTTATACCGCCACCCGAAGGTGCTGGACGTGCAGTGCGTGGGCGTACCGGACGCGAAATACGGCGAGGAGCTGTGCGCGTGCATCGTGCTGCGGCCGGGCGAACACGCGGACGCGGACGAGATCCGCGCCTTTTGCCAGGGGCAGATCGCCCACTACAAGGTCCCGCGCTACGTGCGCTTCGTCGACGGGTTTCCGATGACGGTGACGGGGAAGATCCAGAAGTTCATGCTGCGCAAGCAGGCAGCCGATGAGCTAGGCCTGCAGCCCTGATTCGTCGTTCCCGCGAAGGCGGGAACCCAAGTTCGCCAGCGCTGCGTTATCGCAAACAAAATGGGGCCCCCGCCTCCGCGGGGGCGACGGTTCTTACTATTCCTCAGGTATTTACTCATGAAGTGTCTCGTCGTGATCGCCCATCCCGTCCATGACAGCCTGTGCCGCACGCTCGCGCAGCACGCCATCTCCACCCTGACCGCGCACGGCCACGACGTGGTCGTCGAAGACCTGTACGGCGCCGGCTTCGCGCCCGCGCTGACGGCCACGGAGCGCGCGAGCTATTACAGCCCGGCGTTCGACGCGCACGCCAAGGAGACGCACATCGCGCGCCTGCAGGCCGCCGAGGCCCTCGTGCTCGTCTTCCCGACCTGGTGGTTCGGCTTCCCGGCCATGCTGAAAGGGTGGTTCGACCGCATATGGGCGCCGGGCGTCGCCTACGACCACGCCAGCGACCTGGGCCCGATCAGGCCGCGCCTCGACAAGCTGCGGCACGCCGTGGCGATCACCTCCCTCGGTTCGCCGTGGTGGGTCGACCGCTTCATCCTGCGCCAGCCCGTGAAGCGCGTGTTGAAAACGGCCCTGCTGGGGACGTGCGCGCCGCAGTGCCGCTTTGGGATGCTGTCGCTGTACCGGGCCGAATCGCTGGCGCCAGAGCAGGTGCAGGCATTCCGCGTCCGTATCGGAAGGACGTTGTCGAAGTGGGCGCGCGCCTGATACGATGCGCACCCCGCTCTCGGACTCTCGCACATGCTCAGACTCAGCCTGGACGCCCTGCTCACCGTCGACACCATCGCCCGCCGCGGCAGCTTCTCGGCCGCCGCGAAGGAACTGTATCGCGTGCCGTCGACGATCTCGTACACCGTCTCCAAGCTGGAGGACGACCTGGGCGTGCAGCTGTTCGAACGCTTCGGCCCGCGCGTCGTCCTCACGCCCGCCGGCGAAGAACTGCTGAAGGAAGGCCGCTACCTGCTCAAGGCCGCGGGCGACCTGGAGAGCCGCGTGCGCCGCGTCGCCTCCGGGTGGGAGATGGAATTCACCATCGGCATGGACTCCGCCCTCGCCCCGCTCGGCCTGCAGGACGACATCCGCGCGTTTTATGAAGTGGCCGACCAGACCCGGTTGCGCATCGTGCGCGAAGCCTTGTCCGGCACGTGGGAAAGCCTGCTCGACCGCCGCGTCGACCTGCTCGTGGGCGCGGCCGGCGAAGGACCGTCCGGCGGCGGCTACACGGCCGAACCGCTGGGGACGATGTCGTTCGTGTTCGTCGTGGCGCCCTCGCACCCGCTGGCGAAGATCCGGCACCGGCTGGGCAAGGCGGAGCTGACGGCGCACCGCGCGGTGTCCGTCGCCGACTCCGTCCGCCTGCTGCAGGCGCGCACGGTCGGCCTGCTGTTCGGGCAGGACACGTTGACCGTCCCCGACATGCAGACGAAGTACGAATTCCAGCTGGCGGGCCTCGGCTTCGGCTTCCTGCCCGAGGCCTGGGCCCGCGCCGACATCGCGTCCGGCCGCCTGATCGAAAAGCAAGTCGAGGAACCGAAGCCGGACGAGACGCTGTACATGGCCTGGCGCACGGGTGAGGAAGGCGCGGCGCTGAAATGGTGGCGCGAGCGCATGCGGACGTCGTCGCCGGTCGAGCGGATGCTCGCCCTCAACTGCCCGGTCGAGCGGGCAACACCGGATGCCGCTGGGTAAAACATATACGTTCGTATGACTAGACCGCCCGCGCCGGGCTCCCGACAATGTCCGGGTCCGGATGCGGCGGCGCGCGCTGTCCCTTCCGGCTTCCAGCCACCAACCCGAAGGGACTCGCCATGACCATCACCCGCACCGCCAACACCATCACGACCCGCGACGGCACCACCATCTACTTCAAGGACTGGGGCCACGGTCCCGCCGTCGTGTTCAGCCACGGCTGGCCGCTGCAGGGCGACGCCTGGGAAGACCAGATGATGTTCCTCGCCAACCACGGCTACCGCGTCATCGCCCACGACCGCCGCGGCCACGGCCTGTCGAGCAAGCCCTGGCACGGCAACCACATGAACGACTACGCGGACGACCTGGCCCAGCTGGTCGAAGCGCTGGACCTGACGGATGTGACGCACGTCGGTCACTCGACCGGCGGCGGCGAAGTCGCACGCTACATCGGCCGCCACGGCACCGACCGCGTCAAGCGCGCCGTGCTCGTGGGCGCCGTGACGCCGCAGATGGCCAAATCGGACGCCAATCCGAACGGCGTGGAGATGTCCGTGTTCGACGGCATCCGTGCCGGCGTCCAGGCCGACCGCGCCCAGTTCTTCAAGGACCTGAGCATCCCGTTCTACGGCTTCAACCGGGAAGGCGCCAAGGATTCGCAAGGCGCGCGCGACACGTTCTGGCTGCAGGGCATGCAGTGCAGCCTGCGCGCCGCCTACGAATGCATCAAGCAGTTCTCGGAAACGGACTTCACGGAAGACCTCAAGAAGATGACGATCCCGACCCTCGTCATCCACGGCAGCGACGACCAGATCGTCCCGATCGACACCACCGCGCGCCGCGCCGTCGAGATCCTGCCGCAGGGACGCCTGGTCGTCTACGAAGGCGGCCCGCACGGCCTGGCCTTCACCCACAAGGACCGCCTGAACGCCGACCTGCTGGCGTTCCTGCGTTCCTGATGCAACCGCGGCGCGGCCGGTTCCAGCCGGCGGCGCCGGGCTAGTTTTGGTGAGTTTTATGATCAGTGATTTTGATAAGATGAAATTTTACTTTCCAGATTTCATCTGACACGCTTCATATGACTCATCTCACCGACATGGAAGAACTGGTGTCTTCCATACAAAGCACGGACATCCGCGACTACATGCGCGAGGCCATGTCCTGCTACATGGCAGGCGCGTACCGGGCCACCGTCGTCCTCACGTTCATCGCCCTGTTCGACGACATCATGTCGAAGCTGGAAGAACTCAGCAAGGTCAATCAGAAAGCGCGGACGATTTTCGAAGCGGCCAGCAAAAGGCGCAGCGAGCAGGAGGTATTCGAAACCTACCTGATCGACCAGCTGAAATCCAACGAATTGCTGACGGCGCTGGACGCCGGCTTCTTCGAGACGCTCAGGACCTTGCGCAACAAGGCGGCACACCCGTCCGGCCATCACGCGTCGGCGGAAGAAGCGCGTTTCGTGTTTTACGAAGCGACCAAGCGATTCCTGTCCCGTCCCATTTTGTCGACCAAGCAGTTGGCCGACGAGGTGATCAATTCGCTCGGCAACTCGAATCTGTTTCCCGCCACCTCGATCGTGATTATCAAACAGGTCGTGGAAAAAGAGGTGAAGAAACTCCATCCAGACACCTATCCTTACCTGATTTCCAAACTGATTGAAAAGACGCGATCCGACAACACGGTGGTCACGCGGAACGTGCGTTCCTTCCTGAACGGCCTTTCAAAAATCAACGACGAGAAAACGAATGCCTGTCTGCGCAAGTATGCAATTGAAAAGGTTTCATCGAGCAAATCCGACGGATCGCTGGCTCTGGGCATGTTCGGCGCGAACGGGATACTGTTCAAAGACCTCGACGCCGTGACGTACGAACGGCTGAAAGTCATCCTGAGCGACAGGATCAGGAACGTCGACGCCACCACGCCGCATAACCGTCTCTCCCACCCGTCCTACGTATTCATCTCGCTGTTCAAGTCCATCCCCGCCGACGAGGTGCTGAACGTATTCAAGGACCAGTTCCAGGCGTTTCTCAAGAAATTCCCATACAGCGCGTACTTCGCGAAGAACCTGAAAAAGGAGGGGCCCGCTTTCGAGCTGGTCATCGACCAGTTGATCGCGTACGCACACGACGACGATCCGGACCTCTCCACTGATTTCGTCGGGAACGTGGACGTCGTCGAGCAATTCTATGCCGCCCACCTGCAGCCCGAGCGTGCGTTTCACATGGTCGTCAGGCTGCTGCATGCGGCCAGCAATGGTGGCGAGTCGGCACTGGATCTGCGCAATGCCCGCTTCGGTGCCGCGCCTGTGTTGCGAGCGAGGGCCAATGCGTATCTCGCGGAGCATAACGAGGACGCCCGTGCGATCGCACGCGAGTTGTTCGGCGCACAGGAAGATCTCGATAAGGTGTTCGACTACCTGGCGCCGATGCCGGCCTGATGCCGCTCACGCCGGCAGCGCCGCGCCCTCCGCGGGCGCAGGCGCGGCGCTGGCGCCGAACAGCCCTGTCATCGCGACGGCCGGCATCGCCGTATGCACTTCCAGCACCAGGCACAGGCCGGCCATCAGGAGGCCCAGCATCACGAACGTCAGGTAGTAACGCATCATCCCCTCCCACTCCGGCCGAATCGAACATGGAATCATGGTAGGCGCATATCGGCGCACGGGACAGTATCCTTTGGTATGAGTGCCGTAACACCACACACGAGATGAGGATACGATGGACCGCTTCGCCGAACTGAAAGCCTTTTGCACCGTCGCCGCCACCGGCGGCTTTTCGCCCGCCGCGCGCCGGCTGGGCCTCGTCACGTCTTCCGTCGCACGCCTCGTCGACGCCCTCGAAGGCCGCCTCGGCGCCGTGCTGCTCAACCGGTCCACGCGCAGCGTCACCCTGACGGACGCGGGGCGCACGTATTACGAGGAAGCCCTGCACATCCTGGAACGCCTGGACGCGGCCGACGAAGCGGCGGCGGACGGCGCGGCCGGCGTGCTGCGCGTCGCGGCGCCCGTCACCTTCAGCACCCTGTACGTGGCGCCGATCCTGCCCGCGCTGCGCGCGCGCCACCCGCGCCTGACGCTCGACCTGCGCCTGGACGACGCACCCGCCAATCTCGTCGACGAAGCGATCGATGTCGCCATCCGCATCGGCAGCCTCGATCCGCAATCGAATCTCGTCGCGCGCAAGCTCGCCGCCCACGACCGCGTGCTGTGCGCGAGCCCCGCCTACCTGGCCGCGCATGGCGCACCGGAGACGCCCATCGCGCTCGCGGCACACGACTGCCTGCAGTTCGCGTTCGGCGCGGGCCGGCGCACGTGGCGGCTGCAGGCGGACGATCCGGATGCGCAGGCGGAAGACGTCGACGTGCGCGGCGTCGTCCACGCCAACAATTCGGAGGTGCTGCGCCAGGCCGCGCTGGGCGGCCTCGGCATCGCCATGCTCGCGCGCTGGCTCGTGCAGCGCGACCTGGACGCCGGCACGCTCGTGCAGGTGCTGCCCGGCTACCGCGTGAATCCCGGTCCGATGGACGTCGGCCTGTACGCGCTGTACCCGGCGAGCCGGCGCAACTCGACGAAGATCCGTGCCTTCGTCGACCTGCTGGCGGAGCATCTGGCGCACCAAAACGTGAACACATGAGCCGCCCGTTTTGCTACTATTGGTCGCAGCGTTCCTTCCTGGAGAAGACGTATGATCGATGCATGCAAGGCCCCTGCCGTCGTGTCCAGTACACTGCACGATGCATTCGAACACAAGGCGCGCCGGATGGGACTGGACCCGGCCAACCGCTGGATCGGCGGGTATGTCGACTATGAATGGCAGCACCTGCGGCACATCATCGAGGCGTTGCCCGTCAGGCTCGACGGCACGCACGTCCTCGAGTTCGGCTGCAACGTCGGCGCCTCCGCAATCCTGTTCGCGGCCCTCGGCGCCCGCGTCACCGCGATCGACATCGGGGCCGACGTCGTCGAACTGGCCCGGCTGAATGCCCACCGCTACGGCCTGGACGCCATCGACTTCCGCCACGTCGGCGACACGCGCCGGCTGCCGTTCGACGACGGCGCCTTCCAGATGGTCAGCTGCAACAGCGTCCTCGAATACGTCCCGCCGGCCATGCTGCCCGCCGTGCAGCGCGAGATCGACCGGGTGCTGGCGCCCGGCGGCACGATCCTCGTGACGGGGACCAGCAACCGCCTGTCGCCGCGGGAGGTGCACTCGCGCCGGTGGCTCGTCAACTACCTGCCGCGCCGCTTCGACCCGGCCGGAAAACACGTCCAGCGCGGCATCTGGCCCGCGGCGGCCCGTTTCGGTTTCGGCCGCCATTACGACAACCTCGACCACGCCGGCGACGACGGCCTGTTCGCGCGCTCCAGGCGCGCCATGGGCATGCCGCGCGCCCGGCTCGCGCTCCTGCAGGGGGCCGCGAAAGTGCTCGGCACGAGCCCCGGCCTGCTATCGCCGAACATCTTCTGCGTCCTGCGCAAGCGCGACTGAGCGCAGCCGCGGCACGATCTCGCGCCCCAGCTCCTCGATCTGCTCCGCGATGGGCCGCGGTCCCTGCAGGTTGACGAGCATGTGCGCGACACCCAGCCCCGCCATCCGCTCCAGGTAGCCCAGCAGCGCGCGGCGGCCCGCGCGCAGGCCCAGTTCCAGCGGCGCCGCGGGCGCGTCCGGATCGGCCAGCAATTCCAGTTGCAGCGATTGCACGAACGGTTTCCATGCGCCGCCGGCCCGCTCTGCCAGCGCCCGCTGCCACAGCGCGATGCGGCCCTGCTGGCGCGCCTCCTCGCGGTGGTACGTGGCCCAGCCGTCCGCGTGCGCCGCGATCCATTGCAGCGACTGGCGCGCCGTACCCACGGCGAGTAGCGGGATGCGTACCGTCGGCGCCGGCGTCGGTGCGTAGCCACCCGTGGACGCAAGCAAATCATGGCGCGCATCCCCTTCCGGTGCGAGTGCGGCGGCCAGCGTCTGCCAGCGTTCGCGGAACAGGACGTCCGGTGCGGTGTCCACGCCGAACGGCGCCAGCTCCTCCGGCCGGTCGCCGGAGCCGAGGCCGAGGATGAAGCGGCCGCCGCTCAACCGGTCGAGCGACCACGCGGCCTTCGCGACATGCAGCGGATGACGCAGCGGCAGCACGGCCGCCGCGGTGCCCAGTGCCGCGGACGCCGTCGCGCCGGCCAGCACCGTCAGCCAGATGAATGGGTCGTCCAGCACGGCGGCCTCGCGCGTGCTGCCCTGCGGGACGATCAGCGGCACGTCGCGCGTCCACAGCGCGGCGAATCCGAGCGCGTCCGCACGGGCGGCCAGCGCCGTCTCGCGCGCGAGGTCGGCGGGCTCGCCGGGTGCGCGTGCGAGGGGCGTCATCAGGCCCAGCGTGAGGTGGCCCGCGCCCAGCACGCGGTCCCAGGCACGGTTGTAAGCAATAGCGGTCATGGCGGTCTCCTGCGAACGCCCAGCATACCGCGTCCGCGGCGCGCGCGTCGGCGCCCGGCGCGCAAGACACTCTTGCGCCAAAAGCATCAATCGACCGCCTCGTCCGACGCTACAGTGAACGCCGGTCCACAACCCTTCGCGTATCCCTTCGCGTATCCCTTCGTATAGCTAGACGATGGGCCGGACCGAATCGACAATCGCCGCAACAACATCAAGGAATCCCGCGATGAGACTTCGCACCCTCGCCGCCGCCGGCGCGGCCCTCGCGGCCGTCGTACTGGGCGGCCTGTATGCCTGGACCCGCCCGGCCCCGATCGCCCCGGCGGCCGGTCCGCCCTCCCCGCCGTCCGCCGCCGTCCTCGCCGCCGGCGCCCGCATCGTGGCGCTGGGCGACTGCATGGTCTGCCATACGGCGCCCGACGGTCCCGCCTATGCCGGCGGCCTGGGTTTGAAGACCCCGTTCGGCATCATCTACAGCACGAACATCACGCCCGATCCGGACACGGGCATCGGCCGCTGGACGAGCGCCGCGTTCCGCCGCGCCCTGCGCGAAGGCGTGGCGAGAGATGGCCACCTGCTCTATCCCGCCTTCCCGTACATCCACTACACGCGCATGTCCGACGAGGACATCGAACTGGCCTACGCGTACCTGATGTCGCGCCCACCCGTGAAAGTGAAACAGCCGGCCAACGACCTCGTGTTCCCGCTGAACTTCCGGCCCCTGCTCGGGTTCTGGAATGCGCTGTACCTGCGACCCGGCACCGGCGCAGCACCCGCCGCGGGCCAGGTCGAGCGGGGCCGCTACCTCGTCGACACGCTGGGCCACTGCGCGTCCTGTCACAGCGGCATGAACCTGCTGGGCGGCGAGCGCAGTCCCGCTTTCCAGGGCGGCACCGTGGACGGCTGGCATGCGCCCGCCCTCACGCGTCTCGCGCAAGGCAGCGCGCCGTGGACGCGCGGAGAGCTCGCGGACTACCTGCAGGGCGGCCTGTCGCTCGCGCACGGCGCCGCGAAGGGTCCGATGCGGCCCGTGACCGAGCGCCTGGCCGGCGTGCCGCGCGAAGACGTCGAGGCGATGGCCGCCTACCTGATGACGATCCAGCAGCCGGCCCCGGCGCCCGCTGCCGTCGTCCCGGTTGCGGCACAGGCCGAGACGTCGGGCGCCGCGCTGTTCGCGGCCGCCTGCGCCGGCTGCCACGCGCCAGCCGCGCCGATGATGCGTCTCGGCGGCCGCCCGGGCCTCGCCCGCAGCAGCGCGGTCCTCGGCGACGATCCCGCCAATTTCGTCCAGACCGTGCTGCACGGGATCCCGTGGGAACGTCCAGCGCCCGGTGGCGCGGCTGCCGCCTACATGCCGCCGTTCGCCGACGTGCTGTCCGACGCCCAGGTCGCCGAGCTGGCCGCGTGGGTACGCTCGGGCGCCGGCCGTCCGGCCTGGCCCGACGTGGCCGCCGCCAGCGGCAAGCTGCGCAAGGAGATGCAACCATGACCCAGGTCGACGTCAACGGCCGCATGCACGACCTGCACGCGGACCCCGCCACCCCGCTGCTGTACGTGCTGCGCAATGAATTGAACCTGAACGGCGCCAAGTTCGGCTGCGGCATGGGCCAGTGCGGCGCCTGCACCGTGCAGCTGGACGGCAAGCCCGTGTTTTCCTGCGTGACGCCGCTGGCCGCGTGCGCCGGACGCAAGGTCCGCACCGTGGAGGGCCTGGGCAGCGCCGGCAAGCCGGGCAGGCTGCAGGCCGCGTTCATCGAACACCAGGCGGCGCAATGCGGCTATTGCATCGCCGGGATGATCGTCCGTGCGCAGGCTTTATTGGACAAGGTGCCGCATCCCACGGACGAGCAGATCCGCCGCCACATGGAACCGAATTTGTGCCGCTGCGGCACGCATCACCGGATCCTCGCGGCCATCCGCGCCGCGGCGGGGGAACGGGCATGAGTGCCATGAACCACGGCCGCCGCGCCTTCCTCGAAGGGGGCGCGCTCGTCCTCGCGTTCGCGCTGCTGCCGCGCGCCGCGCGCGCCGAATTCAACGGCATGGGTGTGCCGCCCGTCGCCAACCCGAAACTGGCCGGCAGCCTGCAACGCACGCCGTTCCTGGACGCCTGGATCCGCGTGGCGCCGGACGGCAAGGTCACGGTCTTCAGCGGCAAGGTCGAACTGGGCACCGGCGTGCGCACGGCACTGGCACAGGTCGCGCTCGAACAGCTGGAACTGCAGCCGGGCGACATCGACTTCGTGCAGGGCGATACGGCGCGCACGCCCAACGAAGGTTTTACGGCGGGCAGCCACACGATGGCCGACAGCGGCAGCGCGCTGCTGCACGCGTCGGCCCAGGTGGCGGCGCTGCTGCGCCAGGGCGCGGCCGCGCAGTGGCGCGTGGGACCGGAGACGGTCACGCTGCGTGCGGGCCGCGTGGTCGGATCGGATGGCCGCAGCATGCACTACGGCGAAGCGCTGCGCGGCCTCGACGCGGCCGGCCTGCACCGCTCGGCCGGCGAGACGTCGCCCCTGCGCCCGCCCGCGCGCTACCGCCTGATCGGCAAGCCGCTCGCCCGCGTCGACATCCCAGCGAAGGTCACGGGCGGCGCGGCCTATGTGCAGGACATGCGCCTGCCCGGCATGCTGCACGCCCGCGTCGTGCGGCCGCCGCGTCCCGGCGCAAAACTCGTGCGCGCGGACCTCGACGCCATCCGGCGCCTGCCCGGCGTGCGCCACGTGGTGCGCGACGGCGACTACCTGGCCGTCCTGGCCGACGACGAATGGCGCGCCATCCAGGCGATGAACGCGCTGGCCGCGAACGCCCAGTGGCAGGGCGGCACGCCGCTGCCGCAGGCGGACGCCATCCACGCGACACTCCAGAAGCTGCCGGAGCAGCGCATCACGATCCTCGACCGGGGCCACGTCGACCGGCCGGCCGCCGGCCCCGGCGTCTCCGCCCGCTACACGAAGCAGTACGTGATGCACGGGTCGATCGGGCCGTCGTGCGCCGTCGCGCGGCTCGACGGGGACATGCTGACCGTCTGGACGCATACGCAGGGCGTGTACCCGCTGCGCGCCGCGCTGGCGGAACTCACCGGCATGCCCCTCGATAAAGTACGCTGCATCCACACAGAGGGGTCGGGCTGCTACGGCCAGAACGGCGCCGACGACGTGGCGGCCGACGCCGCGCTGCTCGCGCGTGCCGTTCCCGGCGTGCCCGTGCGCGTGCAGCTGATGCGCGACCAGGAAAACCTGTGGGAGCCGTACGCCCCCGCGATGGTGACGACCGTGCGCGCCGCGCTCGACGGCCAGGGCCGCATCTCGCACTGGGACTACGAACTGTGGAGCGGCTCGCACAACGAACGCCCCGGCAATGCGGGCAAGCTGGTCCCCGCGTGGCTGCTGGCGCAACCGATCGCGCCCTCGCCGTCCCAACCGATGCCCATGCCGGAAGGCGGCGGCGACCGCAACGCGCTGGCGCTGTACGCCATCCCGAACGCGCGCGTGGTGAACCATTTTCTCCCCGTGACGCCGCTGCGCACCTCCGCGATGCGCTCGCTCGGGGCGCACATCAACATCACGACGATCGAAGGGACGATGGACCAGCTGGCGAAGCTGGCCGGCGTCGACCCCGTGC
Organism: Massilia sp. PDC64; assembly: GCF_900101265.1. Lineage (GTDB taxonomy): Bacteria > Pseudomonadota > Gammaproteobacteria > Burkholderiales > Burkholderiaceae_D > Telluria. The sequence goes on along the minus strand of NZ_FMZS01000003.1, from coordinate 147,646 downwards.
GCCTGCGCCTCGACCACCTGGCCCACGAGCCGCGCGCCCGCGCCGTCATCGAGAAGGCGGCGGTGCGCTTCGGCTGGGGCAGGACGAAACCCGCGCCGGGGCACGGTGTCGGGTTCGCCTTCGGCCAGTACAAGAACATCATGGCGTACGTCGCGATCGCGCTGGAGCTGGCGGTCGACAAGGACAAGAACACCGTGCGCATCGTCCGCGTGGCCTGCGCGGCGGACTGCGGCCAGGTCGTGAATCCGGACGGCGCGCGCAACCAGCTGGAAGGCGGCATCATCCAGGCGGCCAGCTGGACCCTGCACGAACAGCTGCGCTACGGCCCGGACGGCATCGCCAGCATGGACTGGAGCACGTACCCGATCCTGCGCTTTTCCGGCGTCCCGGAACGCATCGACGTCGACCTGCTGGACCAGCCCGGCATGCCCTTCCTGGGCGTGGCGGAAGCGGCGCAGGGCCCGATGGCGGCCGCGCTCGCGAACGGACTGGCCGACGCCACCGGCGTGCGCCGCCACGACCTGCCGCTGCTCGGCCGGCCCTTCCCCGCCTGAGGCCGCGATGCTCGCCCGAACCCGCCACGCCGCTACGCACGTGTCAATACCCGCATCGATCATCCTTTCGTATGAGGGTGTTGGACGGCAGGGCCGCGATACTGGTGCTGCCCCGGCCCAACTCCCGCCGGCGGCACTCATGAGCGCGCAGATGAACCGAACGACCGTACCTTACGACCCTGCTTGTGCGCCACCCGCCCCGCCCGACGCCGGCGCGGCGGCGTCCGAGCCCCACATCGCCGCCTGCCGGCGTGCGTGGCAGCTGCTGTGCGACGCCGGCATGCCCACGCTGACCGATGCTCCCCAGCTGGCCGCCGACCCCGCGCTGGCTGCCGCGCTACAGGACGCCTTCAACGCCGGCCGCCTGCCGGGCGCGCTGATCGAAACGGAAATCCGCCGCGCGCTGCTGGACGGCCCGCGCGACGCGACCCTGCTGGCCACTGTCCTGCTGGCGGCCGTCGCGCTGGACCGCTTCCACGGCGGCCGCCGCGCCATGCTGCTGGCCGAAACGTGCGCCGTGCGCGCCCGCCACGACGATGCGCGGGCCGTCGCCGGCGCCGTGCTGCGCGCGCACGCCACGCTCGTCCTGTCGCGCTGCGCACCGTTGCGCGAAGCGGCCCTGCTGCAGGCCGAAGCCTGCCGCCTGGAGGCCGGCCGTCCCGATACCGTGGCCCGCAACGCCGTCCTGTGGACGGGCGTGCGCCTGCTGTGCGGCGCGCCGCTGGCGGAGCTGCTGCACTATGCCGAAGCCGTGCGCCAGTCGGTCCCGTTTGGCAACGTTTCCGTCGCCACCAGCCAGCTGGACAGCCGCATCGCGATGTTCCGCGCACTGGCCGACGGTCCGCGCACGCCGTTCGTGCCGACGGTGCCCGCGGACGCCATGCAGTTCGGGTGCTGGCTCGGCTGCCTGCAGGCGACGTGGCTGCGCGGCGAGACGGGCGCGGCGCGCGCGGCACTGGCCGCGGCCCGCCAGCTCGTCACGCCCGTCACGCCACCGTGCGAGCTGCTGACTTACCACCTGTTCGGTGCACTGACGCTGGCGCGCCTCGAGAACGTGCCCGGCGCGACGGCCGCCCTGCGCGCCCACCGCCGCGCGCTGCAGGCGTGGGCTCGGCGCGCGCCCGACGTGGCCGGCGCGATGGCACTGCTCGCGCTCGCGGCGGAACGGGATGCGGCCGGCGCAAGGGCGAGCAACCCCGGCGCCCTCGCCGCCTGCGAGCGCGCGGCCGCGCAAGCCCAGGCGGCCGGCCAGGCGTGGATCGCCGCGCTGGCCTGGGAAGGCGCCGCCGGCGTGTGCGTCCGTCACGGCCTGGCCGGCGCGCTGCCGGGCTACCGCAAGCTCGCGCTGGACGCCTGGCGCGACTGGGGCGCGCACGGCCGCGTGCGCGACCTGATGCAGGCCTGGGACGCCCCACCCGGCACGCTCGACCACGACCAGCAGACACGCGCGGCCCGCGCCGGCACGGTCGGCGAACTTGGGATCACGATCGCGCACGAAGTGAACCAACCGCTGGCCGCGATCCTGCTGCACGCGGCCGCCGCGCGGCGCTGGCTGCGCCGCGGCCAGCCCGACATGACGCGCGCGCTGGAAGCGCTGGAGCAGATCACCGCATGCGGCCGGCAGGCGGGCGACATCGTGCGCAGCGTGCGCGGTCTGGCGCGGCGCGAGGGCGAGGCCACCAGCATGTTCGCGCTGGACACTGCCGTCGCCGAGGTCGCGCAGCTGCTGCGCGCGCTGATGGTGCGCCAGAACGTGCAACTGGAAACCCGTTTGCTGCTGCCGGAGCGCCAGATCCACGCGAGCCGGGCCCAGATCCAGCAGGTGCTCATCAACCTGCTGCTGAACGCGATCGAGGCCCTGGCGGGCGTCAGCGACCGCCCGCGCCGCATCGTGCTGGAATCCGTGCCGGCCGGTCCCGCCCTCGTCGAGCTGCGCGTGCGCGACAACGGCCCAGGCATCGCGCCGGCCGACCGCGAGCGCATCTTCGACGCCCTGTATTCGACGAAGCCGCACGGCACGGGCGTGGGCCTGTCGATCAGCCGCGCCATCGTCGAGGCGCATGGCGGTCGCATCGAATGCACGGCCGCCGAGCCGCACGGCGCGCTGTTCCGCGTCGTGCTGCCCGTGCGCAGCGCGGCCGCCCTCAAGCCCTCCACCGAAAGCCGCGACCATGCCTGAATTCCCGCCCGCCGCCCACGTGGCGCGCGTCTGCCGCTACATCGACGACCACCTGACCGAGCCGCTCACGCTGGCGGACCTGGCCGGTCACGCGGGCCTGTCGCGCCACTATTTTTCGCGCCTGTTCCGCGCCACGACGGGCGATCCGCCCATGCGCTACGTGATGCGCCGGCGCATCGAGCACGCACGCCGGCTGCTGCTGGACCGCCGCCACAGCGTGTGCGAGATCGCCATGCTGCTGCACTTCGCCGACCAGAGCCATTTCTGCCGCAGCTTCCGCCGCAGCACGGGCCTGTCGCCGCTGCAGTACAGCCGCGCGCAGTAATATATTTACATCCTGGAGGACACCATGAATACACCCGCCATTGCCGACCTGATCCTCACCAACGGCCGCTTCCACACACTGGACCGGTCCAACCCGCAGGCGGACGCGGTCGCCATCGCCGACGGCCGCTTCGTCGCCGTGGGCAGCGCCGCCGACGTCATGCGCCACCGCGGCGACACGACCCGCGTGATCGACCTGGACGGCCACACCGTCATCCCCGGCCTGAACGACTCGCACCTGCACCTGATCCGCGGCGGCCTGAACTACAACCTGGAGCTGCGCTGGGAAGGCGTGCCGTCGCTGGCCGATGCACTGCGCATGCTGCGCGAGCAGGCGCTGCGCACGCCGAGCCCGCAATGGGTGCGCGTGGTCGGCGGCTGGAACGAATTCCAGTTCGCGGAACAGCGCATGCCCACGCTCGAGGAACTCAACGCGGCCGCCCCCGACACGCCCGTGTTCGTGCTGCACCTGTACGACCGCGCCCTGCTCAACCGCGCCGCCCTGCGCGCCGTCGGCTACGACAAGACGACGCCGAACCCGCCGGGCGGAGAAATCGTGCGCGACGCGGACGGCACCCCGACGGGCATGCTGATCGCACGCCCGAACGCGATGATCCTGTACGCAACGCTGGCCAAGGGTCCGAAGCTGCCGCTGGAGCAGCAGATCAATTCGACCCGCCTTTTCATGCGCGAGCTGAACCGCCTGGGCCTCACGAGCGCCATCGACGCGGGCGGCGGTTTCCAGAATTATCCCGAGGATTACCAGGTCGTCGAACAGCTGGCCGCGCAGGACCAGCTGACCATCCGCATCGCGTACAACCTGTTCACGCAGAACAAGGGCAGGGAGCTCGACGACTTTAAGAAGTGGACGGAGATGGTGACGCCGGGCCAGGGCAACGACTGGTACCGCCACAACGGCGCGGGCGAGATGCTCGTGTTTTCCGCGGCCGACTTCGAGGACTTCCTGGAACCGCGCCCGGACCTCCCGGCCGGCATGGAAGCGGAACTGGAACAGGTCGTGCGCCACCTCGTCGCCAACCGCTGGCCGTTCCGCCTGCACGCGACGTACGACGAATCCATCTCGCGCATGCTGGACGTGTTCGAGAAGGTCGACCGCGAGATCCCGTTCGCCGGCCTGCGCTGGATGTTCGACCATGCCGAGACCATCACCCCGCGCAACATCGAGCGCGTGAAAGCGCTGGGTGGCGGCATCGCGATCCAGCACCGCATGGCCTTCCAGGGCGAGTACTTCGTCGACCGCTACGGTGCGCAAGCCGCGGAATCGACGCCGCCGATCAAACGCATGCTGGACACCGGCGTGCCCGTCGGCGCCGGCACGGATGCCACGCGCGTGGCCAGCTACAACCCGTGGACGGCGCTGTACTGGCTCGTCTCCGGCCGCACCGTCGGCGGCCTGCGCCTGTACGATGCGGGTTCGCGCCTCGACCGTCACACGGCGCTGGAACTGTGGACCGCGGGCAGCGCGTGGTTCTCCAGCGAACAGGGTCATAAAGGCCGCATCCAGGCAGGCATGCTGGCCGACCTGGCCGTGCTGTCCGCCGACTACTTCCGCGTGGACGAGGAATCGATCAAGGCCATCGAATCCGTGCTGACCGTCGTGGGCGGGCGCATCGTGTTCGGCCAGGGCCCGTTCGACAAGCTGTCTCCGCCGGCGCTGCCCGTGCTGCCCGAGTGGTCGCCCGTCGCGAAGGTGCCGGGCCACTACCGCCCCGTCCAGCAACCCGTCACGGCGAAACTGCCGCACCAGTGCCGCGGCGCCTGCTCGGTACACGCGCATGCGCACGACCGCGCCCGCAAGTCGGACGTGCCCGTGTCCGATTTCAGCGCGTTCTGGGGCGCGTTCGGCTGCAGCTGCTTCGCGTTTTAAATGGAGGCGAACATGTCCATGAAACCCAGCGACCTGACGCTCGGCGTCGGCCTCGGCCTGCTAGCCGGCTATATCGACACGTCCGCCTTCGTCGGCCTGTTCGGCCTGTTCACGGCGCACGTGACGGGCAACTTCGTCCTCATCGGCAGCGAACTCGCGCGCCCGTCGCACGCCGGCGTGCTGCCGTTGAAATTCCTCGCGATTCCCGCGTTCGCGGCCGGCGTCGTCGTGGCGCGCCTGATGGACGTGCGCTGCGCGCGCCTGGGCCACAATCCGGCGCGCCCGCTGCTGGGCATGCAGCTCGTGCTGCTGGCACTGTTCATGATCGCGGGCCTCGCGGCATCGCCGCTGGCCGGACCGGAAGCGCCGCTCGTCCTCGTGACGGGCATGCTGGGCACGGCCGCGATGGGCGTGCAGAACGCGGTCGGCAAGCTGCAGCTGGGCCGCATCGCGCCCACGACGGTCATGACGGGCAACGTGACGGAACTGCTGATCGACATGACGGACCTCGCCACCGGCCGCGCCACGCCGGCCGTCAAGGCACGCTTCGTGAAATTCTTCTGGCCCGTGCTCGCGTTCGCCGTCGGCTGCATCGCGGGCGGCACGGCATGGATGGCGTTCGGCTTCTGGTGCTTCCTGCCCGCGCTCGCGCTGCTCGCGTGGCTCGTGCTGCTCGATTGGCCCGCGCTGGAAGCTGCCCCCGCGGCGGCGTGATCCCTATATTCCGGCGAGTGGTTTTTACGGCCCGCATCGGGCATCGTAGCGGTGAACATCGGTTCACATAACAACATCCAAACGAGAAGGGAAAACAGATGAACGATATGAACGAAAAGCGCCGCAGCATGCTGGGCGGCGCCGCCGCGCTGCCCCTGGCGATGATGGCCGCCGCCGGATCGGCCGAGGCCGCGACGGAACCGAAAGGCGGCGCGGCCCGCATGACGTCGAGCTACGTGCGCACGAAGGACGGCGTCGACATCTTCTACAAGGACTGGGGCAGCGGCACGCCGATCGTGTTCTCGCACGGCTGGCCCCTGAGCTCCGACGACTGGGACTCCCAGATGATGTACTTCGTGCAGCGCGGTTTTCGCGTCATCGCGCACGACCGCCGGGGCCACGGCCGCTCCACGCAGGTGGGCTCCGGCCACGACATGGACCACTACGCCGATGACCTGGCGGCCGTCGTCCAGCACCTGGACCTGAAGGGCGCGATCCACGTGGGCCACTCGACGGGTGGCGGCGAAGTCGTGCGCTACCTGGCCCGCCACGGCCAGTCGCGCGCATCGAAAGCCGTGCTGATCGCGGCCGTGCCCCCGATCATGGTCAAGACCGCGTCGAATCCGGGCGGCCTGCCTAAGGACGTGTTCGACGGCATCCAGCAGCAGGTGGCGACGAACCGCGCGCAGTTCTACCGCGACCTGCCGTCCGGTCCGTTCTACGGCTTCAACCGCCCGGGCGTGAAGCCGCAGGAAGGCATCATCCAGAACTGGTGGCGCCAGGGCATGATGGGCGGCGCCAAGGCGCATTACGACGGCGTCGTCGCGTTCTCGCAGACCGACTTCACGGAAGACCTCAAGAAGATCACGCTGCCGGTACTGGTCCAGCACGGCGACGACGACCAGATCGTGCCGTACGCCGACTCCGGCGTGCTGTCCGCCAAGCTGCTCCCGCACGGCACGCTGAAGACGTATAAGGGCTTCCCGCACGGGATGCCGACGACGCAGGCGGACGTGATCAACGCCGACATCCTCGCCTTCATCAAGGGCTGATATCGCCACGCGATCCGGCCGCGTGCCGGATCGCGTGACAATGTGTGAACCTCTGCTGTGCCGGGTTCGGTAGAATCGAAAATGTTATCGATATCCACGACAGGCCCAGCTTATGGTATTCCCGTTCCGGCGCAGCGCGATCTGCGCCGTCGTATCGTGCCTCGCGGCGGCGGCGGCGCCGGCGTCCGCGGACGAGGTTCGTTTCTTCGGCAAATTGACGATGAAATCGGTCGACGAGTTCATCCGGCTGAACGACGACAAGCCGGTGACGCTGCTGTCCATTTTCTCGCCTGGCGGTATCCTTGACGCCGGTATCAAGCTGGGCAGGTGGGTGCGGCACAAGAACACCGACGTCCGGGTCGAGTTCATGTGCGCGTCCGCCTGCGCGAATTACGTGTTCCCCGCCGGCAGGAAAAAGATCATCGCACGGGACAGCCTCGTGATGTGGCATGGCGGCCCACAGGAGTGGGAATTCACCGAAATCGTCGACGAGTTGCGCAGACAGGCGGCGCAAGCGATGCCGCCCGACGCCGATCCCTACGCGAAGTTCGCCGTTGCGAAACTCGGGCGCTACTGGAGTGTCACGGAGTATCGCGCCCTGGAGACCGGGTATTTCAAGGAAATCGGGTTCGACGGCACGCTCGTCGTGCTCGGCAACCAGCCCGTCCACTACGATACCGGATGGTGGACCGCCACGGTCGGCGTCATGGAAAAATACGGCATCAAGGATGTCGAAGCGCCCGCGGATTACGGCACCCCGGCGTACCTGAACAAGTCGATCTTCCGGAGGATGTACTTCAGGGACGCCCGGCTGACCTTCGAACTCGGCCCGGACGGCGCGGTGGTCGCGACGCCGGTCGGCAACTAGCCTCAGCGGCTGCGCACGCTCTCGATGCCGAGCTTCTCGGCCATGCGCACCAGTTCGGCCAGGGTGCGCGTCTGCATCTTCTGCATCAGGTTGCGCTTGTGGACCTTGGCCATGATCTCACTGATGCCCATCTCGTCGGCGATCTGTTTGTTGAGGAGCCCGCCGATGGCGAGGCCGAACACTTCGCGCTCGCGCGGCGTGAGCTGGGCGTGGCGGCGCGCCAGTTCGTCCGCTTCGCGCCGCTGCGCGATCCGGCTCGCGTCGCTGGCCAGCGCCTCGTCGACGGCGGCCAGCAGCGCGTCCGGATCGACCGGCTTCGTAAGGAATTCGTTCGCACCGGCCTTCATCGCCGCCACGGACAACGGAATGGTGCCGTGGCCGGTGAGGAAGATGACGGGCAGCGCCAGGTGGCGCTCCGCCATGTGCTGCAGCACGCTCATGCCGTCCAGCTGCGGCATCTGCATGTCGAGGATCAGGCACGCGGGCACGGGCGGCGCGGGCTGCGCGAGGAAGTCGGCCGCGTCGGCGAAGGCGTGCACGGCGTAACCCTCCGCCTCGAGCAGGTGTTCGAGGCCGGAACGCACGTTCGCGTCGTCGTCCACCACCATCACCATCCGCTCGCTCATGCCTGCCTCCCCGTCTTCCACGGAAGCAAGCATAACGGAAAATGCCGGGTCGTGCGGAGGTCCGGCCATCACTGGAGAGCGTCCGGCGCCGCCGGAATGGCATCGATCAGCGCCAGCAGGCAGTCGGCGTCGACCGGCTTGAGCAGCAGCGACAGCGCGCCGACGCAGCCCGCGCGGTGCGCCAGCGCGGGATCGTCATCGCCCGTGATGAAGATGACGGGCAGGCCCGGCGCCAGCGCGCGCAGGCTTTCACGCAGCGCGAAGCCGTCCGGTTCGCCGATGTGGATGTCGAGCACGGCGCAGTGGGCGTGCACGGGGTCGCAGCCGTCCAGCGCGGCGGCCGCGCTGGGATAGCCGTGCGCCTCATAGCCGGCCGCACGCAGCAGGCCGAGCATGCCGGTGCGGACGGTGTCGTCGTCGTCGACGACCAGCACCGTCTGGTCAGGCTGCGCGATCATGGCCGGCCTTGTTGTCCGCCGTCGGTGCGGGCGGCGGCGTGACGCCGCTGATGCGGCTCACGCACTCGGCGCGGAACCAGGACACGGTGACGGGCTCGCCGGAGATCAGGCGCTTGGCGATGGGCACGGCCTGCTCGCCCACGAGCATGCCGAACAGGCCGACCAGCGCAATGGCCGGCGGCGCGGGGGAACGGACCCCCAGCAATGCATAGATGCAGCCGACCAGCAGGCCGACTGCCAAGGAAACCAGGTAGAACTTCATGCATCCCCCTGCGATGAATGGCGGGAGCGGCTCCGGACCGGATAGGCGCGGAGCCGCGGACGCGCGCACCGGGATGGCCGGGCGCGCGAACAATCAGCGCGCCGGAACCGGCGCCAGCGTTTCGTGGCTGGTGGTACCGCGTTGCGGTGCCTTGTGCACCATCGTGTACGCGTAGTCGATGCCCATGCCGTAGGCGCCCGAGTGCTCCTTGGCGATGCCGGTGACGGCGTCGTAGGTGTCCTTGTGCGCCCAGTCGCGCTGCCACTCGAGCAGCACCTGCTGCCAGGTCACCGGCACGACGCCGGCCTGGATCATGCGCTGCATGGCGTAGTCATGCGCTTCCTTGGTCGTACCGCCCGAGGCGTCCGCGACCATGTAGATCTCGTAGCCGCCTTCCAGCATCGCGCACAGGGCGAACGTGGTGTTGCAGACTTCCGTCCACAGGCCGGCGACGACGACCTTCTTGCGGCCGTTGGCGGCCAGCGCGTCGCGCACCTTCTGGTCGTCCCACGAGTTCATCGATGTGCGCTCGAGGATGGGCTGGTTCGGGAACACGTCCAGCAGTTCCGGGTAGGTATAGCCCGAGAAGCCTTGCGTCTCGACGGTGGTGATGGTCGTCGGGATGTTGAACGTGCGGGCGGCCTTGGCGAGGCCGACGGTGTTGTTCTTCAGGACCTGGCGGTCGATGGACTGGACGCCGAATGCCATCTGCGGCTGGTGATCGATGAAGATGATCTGGCTGTTCTGCGGCGTCAGCACTTCGAGTTTTGGATTGCTCATGGGATGATCCTCTGGGAGGGATAGGTGGATTAGCGGTAGTGCACCGGCAAAGTCATGGTAGTCCTGCGCTCCTCCCGTTGCCAGTATCCGTTCGTATAGGCGCGGGGCCCGGCGTGCTTTACAATCGGATCAATGTTCCGTTCCGTCATCGTCCTGTCCCTCGCCCTATCGTGCGGCCTGCTCGCCGCCGTCGGCGCCTGGGTGCTGTACCGCCTGCGCCTGCGCAGGGCCACCTCCCGGCTGCGCCGCCTGCTGCAGGAGCGCGCGAGCGAACGGGAACGCATCGCGCGCACGCTGCACGACACGCTGATGCAGTCCGTGCAGGCCCTGCTGATGCTGTTCGAGCACGCCCGCGACCGGTTGCCGCAGGACTCTCCCGACCGGCCCCTCATCGACCGCACGCTCGAACAGGCGCGACATGCCCTGCGCGAAGGCCGCGACGAACTGACGGCGCTGCGCGGCGCCGCGTCGCCCGCCGACGACCTCGTCGGCGCAATCGTCCCGCTGGGCCACATCCTCGGCGAGCAGTTCAGCGTGCGCTTCGACGTGCGCGTGGAGGGGGAGCGCCGCCCGCTGTGCCGCGACGTCGCCCAGGAAGCCTGCTTCATCGCCCGCGAAGCGCTGCAGAACGCGTTCCGCCATGCGCGTGCGAACGAGGTCGTGCTGGAAGTGGCCTACGGCGAGCAGGCATTCGCACTGCGGGTGCGCGACGACGGGCGCGGCATCCGCGAGGCCGCCCGTCCCGGCCACTGGGGCCTGGCGGGCATGCGCGAGCGTGCCGCCGCGATCGGCGCGCTGCTCGACATCGGACCCGGCGCGGGCAGCGGCACGGTGGTCGCGCTCACGGTGCCCGCGGACCTGGCGTACGAGCGCCCGGCGCGGCCGCCATGGTGGCGCCGCCTCGCGGGCCGCGTCCCGGCCGGCCAGCCTTAGCCATGCATATGTGTCTTGGTAGCGTCGATCATGTTACGATCACTGTTCCGTAATGACATGCACGTCCTTTACGAACGCACGACACCATGATGACTCTCCACGACCTCCGCCACCTCGCCATGCGCCACGCCGGCACCGGCCCGGACTGCATCGTGCCCGGGCTGCGGGTGCGTTCGGTCACGGCGCCGACCCTGCCGATGAGCGGCATCGAAGAGCCGATGTTCGCCCTGATCCTGCAGGGCCGCAAGCGCTCGACGATCGGCGGGCGCACCTACGAATACGGACCCGGCGACTGCGTGATCGTGTCGCTGACGATGCCGTCGACGGGCCAGGTCATCCATGCCAGCGAAGAGGAGCCTTACCTCGGCGTCGCGCTGACCCTGCGCCCGGCCGAGATCGCGGGCCTGATCGTCGAGGCCGAAGCCGAGGCGCCGCCGGCCGCCGCGCCGATGGCCGTGCACGCCGCTTCCGCGCCGCTGCTGGACGCCGTCGGGCGTCTCGTCACGCTGCTCGACCATCCGGACGACGTACGCATCCTGCGGCCGCTGCTGGAAAAGGAGATCCTGTGGCGCCTGCTCTCCGGCCCGCACGGCCCGATGCTGCGCGAAGTGGGCCTGGCCGACAGCCGCGCGTCGCGCATCGGCCGCGCGATCCGCTGGCTGCAGCAGCACTACGCGGAGCCCGTGTCGACGCAGCAGCTGGAAGCCGTGAGCGGCATGAGCGCGTCGTCGCTGTTCCGCCACTTCAAGGACTTCACGTCGCTGAGCCCCCTGCAATACCAGAAGCAGATCCGCCTGCACGAGGCACGCGCCCGTCTGGCGGCCAGCAGCTGCGACGTGGCGGCCGTCGCCTACCAGGTGGGCTACGAGAGCCCGTCGCAGTTCACGCGCGAGTACAGCCGCATGTTCGGACGGCCGCCGCGCGACGACCTGCGGCGCGTGCGGGAAACGGTCGTATGACGGTGACGCCGCCTCGTCTCTTCCTGCACTACCTGCGCCGGCTGGACGACATCCTGAGGCGGGTCGAAGCGTTCGACGCCACCGTGGCGGACCGCCGCCTGCATCCGGACATGTTCCCCCTGCTGCAACAGGCCCGGACCGCGATCGGCTTCACCTTGCGCGCCACCTGTCCGCTGGCCGGGCGGGACATCGTGTCGTTCCGCGACGACGACTACACGTTCGCCAGCATTTACGCGGAGCTGGAGCGGACGATGGCGTACCTGGCGGCGATACCCGATGCGGACTTCGCCGGCAGCGACACGGCGAACGTCCGCACCACGGCGGGGTTCGCCGAGCTGGACCTGCCTGCTCCGGAGTATTTCCACATGTACGCCGTCCCCAACTTCTTTTTCCACTACTCGACGGTGTATGCGATTGCGCGCCAGGCGGGCGTGCCGATCGGGAAGGCCGAGTTCGACGGCTACCACCGTTATCCCTCCGGTTTTACGTTCGACGCGCAATGACGGGCTAGCAATTGTGACAGGGCGCCGCTGTAGAGCGTTCTCTGTCACAATGTTGTCATAATCGGCTTCTACACTCCGTTGTCACGAGTGAAATATTCCCGAAAAATGGATATGAAGTTAAAAACGGACGAGGCACTGGCCACGCTTCCGCCCGATAGCCCACACCTGTTCCTCAACCGCGAACTCTCGCTGCTCGAATTCAATCGCCGCGTGCTCGAACAGGCGGAAGATCCGTCCGTCCCCCTGCTCGAACGCCTGCGCTTCCTGACGATCGTCTCCAGCAACCTGGACGAGTTCTTCGAAGTCCGCGTCGCCAGCCTGCTCGCCCAGCACCAGGCACATGGCGGGCCCGAACCCGGGCATGCCGACCTGGACGGCGCCGCCGATGAATGCCGCCAGATCATCGCGCGCCAGTATGCGCTGCTGAACGACCAGATCCTGCCGCAGCTGTCCGCGAACGGCATCCACCTGCTGCGCCGCTCGGACCGCAATGCGGCGCAGAAGGCGTGGGTCAAGCAGTACTTCGACAAGGAAGTGCGCCCGCTCCTCACGCCGGTCGGCCTCGACCCAGCGCACCCGTTCCCGCGCGTGATCAACAAGAGCCTGAACTTCATCGTCGAACTGGCCGGCAAGGATGCGTTCGGGCGCGGCACCGGGATCGCGATCATGAAGGCGCCGCGCGTGCTGCCGCGGCTGATCCGCCTGCCGGACGAACTGTCGGACAAGCCCGGCGCGTCCTACTGTCTGCTGACGTCCGTGATCCAGGCCCACATGGCCGACCTGTTCACGGGACGCGAGGTCGTGTCCTATTCGCAGTTCCGCGTCACCCGCAACAGCGACCTGTGGGTGGACGAGGAAGAAGTGAAAAACCTGCGCCAGGCGCTGCAGAGCGAACTCCACAGCCGCAACTACGGCTTCGCCGTGCGGCTGGAAGTGGCGCGTGGCTGTCCCAAGCACCTGGCCGACTTCCTGCTCGACCAGTTCTCGATCGACCGCTCGCGCCTGTTCACGGTGGACGGCCCCGTCAACATGGGCCGCCTGCTGGAAATCGCCAACAGCAACGCCCGGCCGGACCTGAAATTCACGCCCTATTCGCCGGGCTTCCCGGCCAAGCTGGTGACCGGCCATGACATGTTCGCCCTGCTGCGCAAGCAGGACGTCCTGCTGCACCACCCGTACCAGTCGTTCCAGCCCGTGATCGACTTCGTGCGCTGCGCCGCGGCCGATCCGAACGTCGTCGCCATCAAGCAGACGATCTACCGCGCCGGCTCCAATTCCGAGCTGATGGAAGCGCTGATCAACGCCGCGCTGCGCGGCAAGGAAGTCACCGTCATCGTCGAACTGATGGCGCGCTTCGACGAGGAGGCCAACATCAACTGGGCCGAGCGGCTGGAGGAAGCGGGCGCGCAGGTCGTGTACGGCGTCGTGGGCCTCAAGACGCACGCGAAGATGGCGCTCGTGCTGCGCCGCGAACCGGACGGCCTGCGCCGCTACGCCCACCTCGGCACCGGCAACTACAACCCGACGACGGCGCGCTTCTACACGGACTTCGGCCTGCTCACGTCGGACGACGAGCTCACGGCCGACGTCAACGAAGTGTTCATCCACCTCACGAGCATGACGCGGCCCACGCAGCTGTCCGCGATGTGGCTGGCGCCGTTCTCGCTGCAGAAGGAAATCGTCAAGGCCATCCGCCAGGAGGCGGCGATCGCGCGCGAAGGCAAGCCGGCGCGCATCATCGCCAAGATGAATTCGCTGACCGACGAATCCGTCATCCGCGCGCTGTACGAAGCGTCCGGCGACGGCGTACGCATCGACCTGATCGTGCGCGGCGCGTGCTCGCTGCGGCCCGGCGTGCCGGGGCTGTCGGAGAACATCCGCGTGCGCTCGATCGTCGGCCGCTTCCTCGAACACACGCGCGTCTACTACTTCCGCAACAACCTCAAGAACGACATCTACCTGGGCAGCGCGGACTGGATGAACCGCAACCTGTTCCGCCGGGTCGAAGTGGCGTTCCCCATCCGCTCGCCGGCGCTGAAAAAACGCGTGCTGCGCGAGGGACTGCAGGTGTATTTGAAGGACAACGTCAACGCCTGGGAACTGGGCAGCGACGGCCGCTACAAGCGCCGCAAGGCACGGGGCAGCCAGGCGGCCTTTAGCGCCCAGCAATTCCTGATGGACACACTGGGCGCGCAGAGCACCGGCCATGCACATAACAAGGAGAATGACCATGGAACTGATCCTGTGGCGCCACGCCGAGGCTGAGCCGCACGTCCCCGACCGCCAGGGCGACCAGTTGCGCGAGCTGACGGCCAAGGGTGCGCGCCACGCGTCACGCGTGGGCGCGTGGCTCGACCGCCAGCTGCCGTCGCACTGCCGCATCCTGTCCAGCCCCGCCGCGCGCTGCGTGCAGACGGCGCAGGCGCTGGGCCGCAAGTTCATCACCGTGGAAGCGTTGAACACGGATTCGTCGGCGGAACGCATCCTGGAAGCGGCCGGCTGGCCGGACAACAAGAACCCGGTCGTCATCGTCGGGCACCAGCCGCTGCTGGGCCAGGTGGCGTCGCTGATCTTTTCCGGCACCGCGCAGGACTGGAAGATCCGCAAGGCCAGTGTGTTCTGGATCGCCAGCAAGGGCGAAGAAGATCCGGCGCCCTTCGTCAGGCTGGCCGTGGGGCCGGATATCGTGGGTAAGCTGCGCTGAGCGCACCGGGCCGCCCGTGACCCGCCCGCCTGCCCGGTGCGCACGTGAGCGGCCAGGAAGACCGCCAAACCTCCTGGTTGCCTTTGAACGCAGTCGCTGTAATACCGGATCTTGACCCGTCAACGTCCGGAACCCAGTGCAGCCAGACGTTTCCGGATCTCGTCCCGACCCTCTGCATTCGGCTTATCGGCAAGCATCTTTTTCAGGATGCTTATCTGGGCCATCGCCAGCGCTTCTTCGGCGGGAACCGCCAGGTCCGGCAATACGCCCACGCCTTCCCAATCCTTTCCGGTAACGTGATCTCGCACCGTGGAACCAGGCACCATCATTTCGTAATGGTCGTTGATTCGCTTCACGCGTGATGGATGCGCTCCACCTCTTGTCGTTTCACCGACGATGGTGGCTCTTTTTAAATTCTTCAGCGCATAGGCCAAACCTTCTGCAGCCGAAAACGTCGCCTTGCTCGTCAAGACGTAGACCGCCTTTTCCCTGCCAAACCGCATCCCGGCGACGGCAGGGTAAGTCCACTGCTGCTCCGTTATATTTCCCTCGCGTCTGTAGAAATCACTCAAGTGCGTGCGTTGGTCAAACAGATAGCTGGCGATTAGCGGCACTTCATCTGCGTCCCCTCCGCCATTTTCGCGCAAGTCGATAATCAATGCGTCCGTATAGGCCAGCAGGGTCATCGCTGCAGCGATCGACGGCGCCGCAGCGGCAGCATCCCAGAAATAGTTAATTTTGAAATAGCCGATATTGCCGGGCAAACGCTCGACGCGTTCGATACCATAATTATCCCTTTTCCAGCCAGCCTGCCATTCAGCGATTTCGGTCGATGTGGGAGAACCGTTACCGGGTGACTCGAATCGCTTCGCACTGTATAGCAAACGCAGATGCTGATCCTTTGTGACGCTCTGCATCAATGCGGTAACAGCTTCGGCGAACGCCTCGTCGCCTGCCGCGTGACTGAAATCGGCATGTCGAAGTACCGGCTCCAGCTTGCTGGCCTGTTCGACGTCGATGTAAGAAGTCCGTAACTGATCGATGACACCCGTGATTATCTTGGTCCGTTCAGCACCCGACGGGGACTCGGCGTGCGCCACACAGGTCAACAGAAGGAAAACCACGGCTGTCATGTAGCGACGCATCGATCTGCCCCATTCAACTGGAAAGTGTCAAGAGCGTATCCCGATATAGACATCTTTGTCTACAACGATCTTCATCAGCACCCGCGCGTCTCACGCATTCTGCAGCCGCGCACTCCTCGTCCCGCCGCCGACACCCACCGCCGTGACGATCGCCAGTGCCTGGAACAACGCGATCCCCGCAAACAGCCAGCCCGGATGCCCCGCATCCATCACGAGCCCGAACAGCGCCGGCCCGACGGACAGGCCGGAATCCAGCCCCGAGTACACGACGCCATAGACGCGCCCCGTCGCATTCTTCGGCGCCGCCGCGCGGATCATCAGGTCGCGCGACGGACCCGCGACGCCCGAGAAGAAACCGATGAGCGCCATCAACGGCAGTGCGAGCCAGCCCGGCACGACGGCCGCCCCCAGCAGCAGTGCCAGCGCCGCGGCCACGGCGAACGCGATGGCGACCGTGCGGTCATGGTCCTGCCGGCCAGCGCCGACGAAGCCCCCCAGCAGCATCCCGCCCGCCGACGCCAGCATGTACGCCGTGTACGACCCCGTCGCCAGCTCGCGCGAGATCCCATACAGCTGCATCAGGCCGATCGACGCGAACGCCTGGATGCCGCCCAACGCCACGGCCGTGAGGAAGAAGAACGCGAAGCACATCCACACGGCGCGCAGGCGCAGGAACGACAGCGTGCCCTCCCCGCCCGCCGCGGCAGGCGCGGCGACCGGCTTCGGTTCCGGGCGCAGGTAGGCGCGGTTCAGGACGAGGATCGCCAGCACGGCGAACGGCAGCACGGCGGCGTACGCGAGCGCCATGCGCCAGCTGGAGGACGCGGCCACCGTCGTCATGAATAGCGGCGCCGCGGCCCAGCCGATGTTGCCGCTGATGCCGTGCACGGAAAAGCCGTGCGCCAGCCGGGCGCGCGAGACGCGCTGGTTCAGCAAGGTGTAGTCGGCCGGATGGAAAATGCTGTTGCCGACGCCGGCCAGCAGCGCGCCCGCCATCAGCGCCGCGTAGCTGCCGGCCACCGACAGCACGAGGGCGGAGACGCCCAGCATCGCCATGCCGAAGAACAGGACGCTGCGTGCGCCCACGCGGTCGACGACGAAGCCGGCCAGCGCCTGGCCGACGCCCGACACGACGAAGAACGCCGTCAGCAGCAGGCCCAGTTCCGCGTAACTGAGGCCGAACGCGGGCTTCAGCCAGGGGAACAGCGCGGCCAGGATCAGGTGGTAGAAATGCGAGGTGCCGTGGGCCAGGCCCACGAGGGCGATCACGCGCGCGTCGGCGCGCAGGGTGCTGTCTTGTGACATATTTACTCCATTGGAAAACGCCAGTGTAGGCAAAACGACCACGGCTGATTTACGATAGCAGGACAACTTCTATCGAGAATCGGACATCCGTGAGCATCCCCGTCGTCCACCATACGCAGCCCTTTCCCGACTGCTTCGACCCCACGCCGGCGCGGCCCGTCACCTTGACGGCGCGCGACCTGGAGGCGTCCGACAACGTCGCGCCGCACACGCACACGTTCGGCCAGTTGACGTATGCGCGCGAAGGCGTGATCCGCCTGACGGCCGCCGGCAGCAGCTGGATCGTGCCGCCGTCGCGCGCGATCTGGACGCCGCCGGGCGTCGTGCACGAAGTGACGGTGCTCGAACCCGTGCGCCTGCGCCCCGTGCGCATCCACGCCGCGCGCTCGCCCTTCCCCGGCGAAGAATGCCGCGTGCTGGAGGTGTCCACGCTGCTGCGCGAACTGATCCTCGCACTGGAACACCTGCCGCAACTGGAACCGTCGCCGCGCGCGACGATGCTGTCGGAACTGATGCTGGACGAACTGGCGCGTTCGCCCGCGCTGCCGATCCGCGTACCGCTCCCGCGCGACAAGCGCCTGCAAAGCCTGTGCGAACGCCTGCTCGATGAACCGGGCGCCACGCACACGCTGGCCGACTGGGCGCGCCAGGTGGGCGCGTCGGAACGCACGCTGGCGCGGCTGTTCGAGCGCGAGCTGGGAATGAGCTTCACCGAATGGCGCCAGCAGGTGCGCCTCGCGCACGCGGCACCGCTGATCGCGCGCGGGATGCCGCTGTCGCGCGTGGCGGAGGAACTGGGCTATACGAGCCAGTCGGCCTTTTCGCACATGTTCAGGAAGACGTTCGGCTGTTCGCCGTCCGCGTTTTTCGCGCAGCGCTGACATGCAGCACTTTTATAGGAAGGCGCTCGTCGCGTTCGTTCTCCTGCTGGCCGCCGATGCCCTGATCGCGTATTTCTGCATCGATCGCAGCCAGCCCTCCGCTTCGCTCCTGCCGCGGGATCGCACGGCGCCGCGCTGGCACATCGCCGCCATCACGGACGGCGCACACGGCGGCGCGTCCAAGGTAGCCATCCGGGACACCACGCAGCAATCGCTCCGCTTCGACTTCAGGCTCTCGGACGCCATCCCGCATCCCTGGGCCTGGGCGGCATTGCAGTTCGATGGTGCGGCGGATCTGTCCGCGTACTCGACCGTCACCTTCCTTGCAAAATGCGCGCCCGCGAATTCGCTGATCCTCAACGTCACCGTGGTCGACGGGGGTGCCGCGAAGCCCGCCATGACGTTCTTTTCCTGCGACGAAAAGGGCACGCCGGTCTCGCTGGATCTCACGCGGCTGGCCATTCCGGAGTGGTGGTACGACGCCGAACACGTCGATCTTTCCCGCCGGGCCTACACGCTGGATCGCGTCGTGAAACTGGAATTCGGTGGGAGCCAGTACAGCCCGCGCGACCTCGATGCGCATGTCGAGATCGGCGATCTCACGCTGCATGGGCGCGACGACCGCTACCTCGTCGCGCTGGCGGTGATCCTGGTGACCGGCTGGAGCGCGTTCGGCATCGGATTCTTCCGGGCGCAGTCGCGCGCCCTCGGTGCGACGGTGGCATCCCGGCTCAGGAAGGATTTGTCGTTCGTGGCATACCGCCAGTTGACCGTCGAGCCGTTCGAGGACAAGGAAAAGGCCGACATCCTGCGCTTCATCGCCACCCATTACGCGCAGTCCGGACTGGACCTGGACGGTGTCGCGGCAGGCACGGGCGCGGGCCGCAGCAGGATCAACGACGTGCTGAAGGCGGAGCTCGGCATGACGTTCGCCGGCTACCTGAAGAAACTGAGGTTGACCGAAGCGGCCCGATTGCTGATCGATCAGGCCGGTGCGACCGTGGCGGAAATCGCGTATTCGGTCGGCTATGCCAACAGTTCGTATTTCAACAAGCTGTTCAAGGAAGAATACGGCTGTTCTCCCAAGGGATTCAGGAACCTGGCAAGCCGACTGAACACGGCGACCGATTTATCGGCGCGCCCAGGAGCGGCGGCGCGTCACGCCCAGGCCGACCACGCCGGCGCCGAGTAACAGCAGCGACGCGGGCTCGGGTACATCGACGGGGGCAAACGTATCCCGGAATTCCCAGGAAATGACGTCGTGATTGGCGCCGGCCAGGCCCGTGCCGGACGTGAAACCGACGAAGGCATTGGGGGTGCCGAGGACACTGACCAGGTCGACGCCATACGACAGCAGCGACGCAACCGGGCGGGAATCGACATCGCTCAGCCGAACCTCGAGCAGATTCGTCGCACCGTTATAGTCGATCCATGCGAATAAGTCCTGAGCGGAGTCGAGCAGGACCGGCAGGCTGGTATTGAGCGCGGCGGAATTGACATCGCCGTTGAGATCGATGCCGACATGGTTACCACTGTTGCCATCCCCGGCGCCATTATCCCAGTTGTCGAACTCGATGCCGACGCTCTTCGGCAGGCCGTAATAGCCGATGCCGCCGCCCCCGCCCCCGGCCGTATTGGACACGGTTTGCACGACGAATACCAGGCCGTCGGCACCGCTATTGAACTGGTGGTTGAAATTGAAGCGGAATTTGGTGCTGAACGATGCATCGCTACCGAGGTTGACGGCCGACGTGCTGAAGACGGAACCCGACTGGTTGCCCACGGACGGGGTGACGCGCAAGACATTGCGGTTGCTGTCGTCGAGGGCAGTCGCGGCATTGCCGTTCAGCTGCAGGCCGGCGGTCGACGAGAAGTCGGTGAAGTTGATCGTGGTTGCGGAGGCAGTCAAAGAGACGCCAAAGGTCATGGCAGCGGCAAGAATGGTCTTACGAATCATTTGCGTTCCTTTAGTAAATTTTGATAAAAACCAGGAATCGAGCGTATGTTTATTCACCCTGAATGGACACGGCCAAGCAATATTGGCCGCACCAGTGTTAAGCAAAAAACAAGCCATGTGTGACATTTACTTAGGAATCAAGCTTTTGCAAATGCGCAAACGTCGCAGGGAATGCCGCGTGTAAAGATTGCCGACACGAGTCTCCGCGATCGAACCGTCGTGCCGGGTGCGCTATAACAATCGGCAGAAATTCATGCAAATTTCTGCACACGCCGGAAATTTCCGCAATAACCGTTAGAGCGGCCGCCGGATGGATGCCTACGATTGGGTGTCGAAAATTACAATTGGAGGAGCCCATCTTGAACAGGAATTACAACCACATCCGAGCCGCCATCCCCGCCCTGCTGGTGGCGTTTCTTTCCGGCTGCAGCGGGGGCAGCGGTGCCGTCAACAGTCCCGACGTCCAGGCGGGTGCCGGCGGCGCGGCCGCGGCCGCACCGGTCCTGTCGGTGCCGGCCAACCTGAGCGTCCACGAAGGCCTGACCGCGACGTTCCTGATCCCGACGTCGACCCTGAGCAACGGGCGCACCGCCACGTGGTCCATCGCCGGCAACGATGCGGCGCGCTTCAGGATCGATCCCGCGACCGGTGCCCTCTCGTTCCGCCAGGCGCCGGACACCGCGCGTCCGGGCGATGCCGACGGCCACAACGACTACGACCTGGTCGTGCAGGTCAGCGATGGCCTGCGCACCAGCCAGGCCCCGCTGAAGGTACTCGTGCTGCCATGGAACGACGGCGGCGCGGCCGGCCTGCCGCTGCCGGTCGTCGCGAGCGACGTGGCCCGCCCCGCCGGCACCACGGGACAGCCCGGGCTGCGCGTACTCGACTGGGCCGGCTTCAAGGCCGCCCTGTCCTACACCTTCGACGACTCGCAACCGTCGCAGATCGATCACTACCCGGACCTGAAGGCGCAACGCGTCCGCGTCACCTATTACGTCAACCCGGTCGCCAACTGGTATCCCAACTACGACGCCACGTGGAAGGACGCCATCGCCCAGGGCTCGGAAATCGGCAACCACACGACGCACCACTGCCGGGCCGCGGAACTGACCGACAACGATCCGAACACGTGCCCCGCGGGCCTGGGCAGCGCCGGGGCGGAATTCGACGACACCGGCGTCTACATCCGCACGAAGCTCGGACAGTCCGCCGTGTGGACCTCCGCCTACCCGTTCGGCGACACGGACTACAAGCCGGCCGCCGCATCGCGCTTCCTCGTCTCGCGTGGCGTGTGGCCCGGCACGGTGGCGCCGGGCACGGGCAGCGACGCGCAGAACCTGCCGCTCGCCGAGTTCCCGGCCGACGCGTCCAGGTTCGACACCGCCGCAAGCCAGGGCCGCTGGATGATCTATCTGTTCCACACACTGCTGCCCACCACCCAGGACTGGGGCGGCGGCGTGGACATCGGCGCGGTCGCCGGCAACATGGCCCATGCCAAGTCGCTGGGCACGGTATGGATCGACAGCGTGGTCAACGTCGGCGCCTACTGGCGCGGCCAGCAGTTGCTGCAGGCGGCCACGCCCACGACCAGTGCCGGCACGACCACGTGGCGCTGGACGCTGCCGGCCAACTTCCCGTCGGGCCGCAAGCTGCGTGTCGTGGTGAACGGCGGCACGCTGTCGCAGGACGGCAAGCCCCTGACGTGGGACCGCCGCGGCTATTACGAAGTCTCGCTGGACGCGCAAGCGCTGAGCTGGACGCAGTGACACCGCAGTGACACCGCAGTGACACATATAATGCGTGATTCCCCGCGAGGGGAGTCATTCATCGAGGAGCATGCAGGATTTCTACAAGCAGGCACTGGTCGCGCTCATCCTCGTCCTGGCCGCCGATGCGCTGATCGCATGGTTTTGCATCCAGCGAAGCTATCCGTCCGCGTCGCTCGTTCCCAGGGAACGGAGCGGCGTGCGCTGGCGGCCGGCCGTCACCACGGACGCGATCCTGGGCGGCACATCGACCATCCGCATCGTCGAACCGGGCCGGCAGTCGTTCCGCTTCGACTTCCGGATCACATCCGCGGCGACGTATCCCTATGTCGGGGCGGAACTGGTGCTGGAAGATGGCCAGGGCAATGCGGCGCCGGCGGATCTGTCGAAGTACACGACCGTCACGTTCCTCGCCCGATGCGCGCCCGCGAACTCGCTGGTGTTCAGCCTGTCCACGTTCGACCCGGGCATCTCGACGCCCGGCATGTTTCATACCTACCCGTCGCCGCTCACTTATTTCTCCTGCAGCGAGCGGGGCACGCCGGTGTCGCTGGACCTGACCCGGCTCACGATTCCGCCGTGGTGGTTCCAGGCGGCGAAGATCGACCCGTCGCGCCAGTCCTACGACCTGGGCAAGGTCGGCAGATTCGTGTTCGGCATCAGCCCGAAGAGCCCGCGCGAAGTCGATTCCCGCGTCGAGATCGGCGAATTCACGCTGCACGGCCGCGATGATCGCTACCTCGTCGCGCTGGCGGTCATCCTGGCGACCGGCTGGGGCGCCTTCGCCGCCTGGTTCCTGCGGGCCCACTCCCGGGCGCTCGTCGCCGGCCTGGATGCGCAACTGAAGAACGACAGGCGCTTCTTCGCATACCGGCAACTGACCCTGGAACCGTTCAAGGACAAGGAAAAGGCGGCCATCCTGCAGTACATCGGCACCCATTACACGGACCCCGAACTGGACATGGCCAGCGTGACCGCGCGGATCGGCGCGGACCGCGAAAAAATCAACGAGATCCTGAAAACGGAGCTCGGCATGACCTTCACGGGCTACGTGAATCAGTTGCGGCTGACGGCAGCGGCGCGGCTGCTGACCGACAAGGCCGACATGCCCATCGCGGACATCGCCTTTTCGGTCGGTTACGCCAACGTCTCGTATTTCAACAAGCTGTTCAAGGAAGAGTACGGCTGCACGCCCAAGGCGTTCCGCAGCCACGGCAACCGCTAGTGAGTCGCCGCCGGGACAGCCGCCACGGCCTCGATCTCGACGAGGTACTCCGGCCGCGCCAGCCCCGCCACCTGGATCCACGTGCTGGGCGGCGGCGGCGTCCCGGCGAACATCTCCGCGCGCTTCGCGTTCAGCTTCGCCAGCGACGCCGGTTTCGCCGCCACGTAGAACGTCAGTTTGGCGATGTCCTGCGGCCCGGCCCCCTGTGCCGCAAGAATCAGCCGGATGTTTTCCAGCGCCTGCACAGCCTGGTCCTCGACGCCTTCCGGCAGCGACCCGTCGGCCCGGTTGCCGACCTGTCCCGCCAGGAACAGCAGGCGCGTGCCGGGCGGCACCTCGGCCACGTGGCTGTACGCGGCGACGGGCTTCGGCACGGACGGCGGATTGGTCTTGCGGATGGCCTGGCCGTGTGCCGCACCGGCGACGATAGCGGCCACCAGGCCGGCGAACAGGGAAGACTTGACGTTCATGCGATCTCCAGGGAATGGATGCCGAGCCGCCGTTCCAGGCGCGCGCGGACGTCCGGCCAATCGAGGTCCGTCACGGCGAACAGCACGCTGTCGCGCACGTGGCCCGTCCAGGTGACGCGTTCGCGCCGCAGCACGCCTTCGCGCACGGCGCCAAGTTTCGCGATGGCGGCCTGGCTGCGCACGTTGCGCGCATCCGTCAGCAGCTCCACGCGGCGCGCGCCGCCGGCGAAGGCATGCGCCAGCATCAGGTATTTCGCTTCCGCGTTGACGAACGTGGCGCGTGCGTCCGGATGGATGAAGGTGCCGCCGATCTCCACGGTCTGGCGCGTGGGTTTCAGGTTCAGGAAGCTGGTCGTGCCGACGACGGCGCCCGTCGCGACGGCGCGGATGGCGTAGGCGATCCAGCCGCCCTGCGCCACCTGGGCGTTCAGGCTGTCCCAGAAGCCGTCGAAGCCCTCGCCCTGCCCGTTGATCGCGAACAGGCGCCACGCATCGGGATCGCAATCCAGGGCGGCGCGGACGGGTTCGCGCAGCGTCGCGTCGAACGGTTCCAGCCGCACGTGGCGGCCTGCGAGGACACAGGGATTCAGGAGCGACGGATCGGCCATCATGATATGGAACGAGATTCGATCATCGCATGATAGCAGGACGGTAACGGCATTACAGCCTGAGCAGCCCCTGCAGCACGATGATGCCCGTCCCGGACAGCTCGGGGTCGGGCACGAGCGCCACGCGCAGGAAGCTCTGGCGACCCATCTTCGTCCCCTGCTCGATGACGACGTCGCGGCCGTCCACGATCCCGGAGCGGGCAAGATAGGCGGCCAACGGCCCGGCCGCGGTGCCCGTCGCCGCGTCTTCCCACAGGCCGACCGTCGGATTGAAGAAGCGCGCGTACAGCGGCGCGGACGCCTCCGCCGGCACGGCATACACGTAACACCCTTCCGCCCCGGTCGTCCGCAGGACGGCCAGCAGCTGGTCGGCATCGGGCCGCGCGGCGTCGACCTCGGCGGCATCGCGGACACGGACCATCAGGTGCGCCGCGCCCGTGTCGGCCGGACGCGGTGCCGGCTCGGGCAGGATGGCGTCCCCTCCGAGCCCGAGCGCCCGCGCGAGCGGCCCCGCGTCCGCGAGCGGTGCCAGCAGGCGCAGCGGCCCCTGGCGCATGCGGCCGTGCATGCGGCCGTCCACGCGTTCGAGCCGGATCGGCAAGACTTCCTCACCGATTTCCTGCGTAAAGACCTGGGCCGCCGCCAGCGGGCCGAGATCGCCGCGTTCGGCCATCCACAGCCATGCGCCGAGCGCATTGTGGCCCGCGCCGACCACCTCGGAACCGTTCGCCGTGAACGAGCGCAGCTTCCAGTCGGCGCGCGCGCTGTTCATGACGAACGTCGTCTCGGCCTGGTTGAATTCCCCTGCGATACGGCGCATCTGCCCGTCCGTCAGCCCGTCGGCGTCCTGCACGACGGCGAGCGGATTGCCGTTCAGCGGCGTCGCCGCGAATACATCGATGATCCCTGCCCTCAATTCGGTCATGTTCACTCCCATCACAACAATCGAGATGCGAGCTTACGCGCAGCGACGGGGACAAAAAAGCGATATAAATACGGGATTACGGTAAGAAAAACTAACCAATGTCCAGAATCCCGCTCGGCTACCTGCCCACGTTCATCGCGGCCGCCCGGCTCCAGAACTTCCGTCTTGCGGGAGAATCGCTCGGATTGACCCATAGCGCGGTCAGCCAGCAGATCGCCGCACTGGAGGCACGGCTCGGCTTCCAGGTGTTCGACCGCGTCGGCCGCGGGATCCTGCTGAATGCGGCGGGCAAGGCCCTGCTGCACGGCGTGGCGCCCGCCCTCGACGCCATCCGCGAGAGCGTGCACGCGGCGGGCATCGCGGCCCGTACGGAAGGGCGGACGCTGCGTATCACGATGATCCCGTCGTTCGCGCAACGGTGGTTCATGCCGCGCCTGGGCAACTGGTATGCGCGCCATCCGGACATCCGCCTGGACATCGAGACGTCGAACGGGATCGTCGACCTGTTGCGCGAGGGCTTCCATGCGGGCATCCGCACCGGGAACGGCCCGTGGCCCGGCCTCGTCGCGGAACCGCTGCACGATCGCCCGGCGCGGCTGATCGCGACCGGTGCGCCGGCCGCGGCGCGCCGCCTGGACGGCCAGCCGCCCGCGGCCGTTGCCGCGGAAGCGCTGCTCGGCGACCCGGACCTGTGGGCCGGCTGGTTCGGCGCGGCCGGCGTCGACACGCGCGTCACGACGGTCGCGCAGTTCAACGACCTCAGTCTCATGCTGCAGGCCGCGGAGCAGGGGCTGGGGCTCGCGCTGACGGACGACGTGCTCGCCGCCGACGCCTTGCGGGCCGGGCGGCTCATGCGCCTGTTCGACGTCGCGTTCGAGAGCGCGGCCGCCTCATCCCATCGGCTGGTCTATCCGGCGGTGCTGCAAGACTGGCCCGCGATCCATGCGTTGCGCGCGTGGCTGCGCGCCGAGTTCGAGGCGTCGTTCCTGGCGCTCCAGGACGCGTGCTGAAGACTAGTCGTGCCGGCTCACTGCGGCGCCGGCTTCACGCGCGTCCACAGGTCATTGAACGTCAGCGCATCGTAGAACGCGACGGACTTCACGATCTTGCCGTCGCGTAGCGTCAGGAACCACGCGTAGGTGTTGGCATAGGGCTTGCCGTCCTTCGCCGTGCCGCTCGCGTCGAAGTAGACGATGACGGTGTCCCCGTCCTGGTACATGCTGTGCACCGTCGGCCGCAACCCGGAGGACATGCGTGCGTTGAACGGCCGGATGACCTCACTCATGAACGCTTCGCGGCTGTGGTACGTCTTCGAGGCGAGCGAGTGCCCCGTGATGGTCCATACCAGGTCGTCCGCAAGGAGATCGTAGGGTCCGCCGGTGCCCGCCGCCCAGGCCGCGAACGCGCGCTTCACGATGTCCGTGTTACTCATGGTCTTCCCTCCTTGTGCATGAACGTTCAACGATACGGCCAGCGCCAGGGCCAGCGCCGCCGCATGTTTCCCACTCCCTCTCAGCATCGCGATCCTCCCTTGCAATCCATGATTCGTCAGCGCGGACACGCCGCGCCATCGTCGATCCACGCCTGTATCAGGCGGCCAAACGCATCCTGGGTGCCCGGCGCCGGCACGCGTCCCGGGCCGGGGTGCCACGCCCAGCCGACCAGGCTGTCCTTGCCCATGTGCTCGCTGATCTGCTTCAGGTTGCGCCCCCCGTTGCGGCTCGTGTCCTTGATCTGTTCGCAGATCTCACCGAGGGTCCTGCCTTGCCACGCCATGGATGCCGGCGCGAGACTCCAGTGCGCGTGGCCCGGGATCGAACGGAAGTTCGTGCCCGCCGCCGGCACCGTCTTCGCCTGGTGGCACGCCATGCACAGCAGGCCGGGTTTCCCCAGCGGCGTTTCGGCGGCCGTGATCGGCGGTACGTGCGGGTGCAGGTCGTCGCCCTGCGTCGGCGCGCGCAGCGCGGGATGGCAATTCAGGCAGCGCGGGCTGGCGATCACGCGGCCCGCTTCGACGAACATGGCCGCCGAACGTTCGTTCCTGTCCTGGATGCCCCGGAACGCGGCGGGCGGCTTCAGCGGCTCGGGCGCCTGCGCGGCGCATGCCGCAGTCCAGAACAGCGCAAGAAGGCTGGCAGGGATCGGGGTCTTCATGCTGTCACCTTGAAGTCGGCGGGAACGAGCGGCAACGTATAGCTGCGCACGCCGGTGGCCGCGCACACGGCGTTGGCGACGGCGGCGATGGTCCCGGACGTGCCCGGTTCGCCCACGCCGCCCGGTGCCTCCGTGCTGTCGACGATGTGGACGTCGACGTGCGGCGCCTCGTTCATGCGCAGCACCGGATAGGAATCGTAGTTTGCCGCCGTCACGCGCCCGTTCACGACGGAGACGCGCTCGTGCAGCGCGGCGGACACGCCGAACATGACGCCGCCCTCCATCTGCGCGCGCACGATGTCCGGATTGACCGCGATGCCCGTATCGACCACGCACGTGACGCGTTCGACGCGGATGTCGCCGGCCGTGCTCACGCGGACCTGGGCCACGATCGCGAGATGGCTGCCGAACCCTTCGAAGACGGCGATGCCGCGGCCGCTGCGGGGAGGCAGCGCCGTGCCCCAGCCGGACCGATCGGCTGCCACGTCCAGCACGTGTCGCATGCGCGGCGACGCCTTGCCCATCAGCGCGCGCCGGTACACGACAGGATCCGTGCCTGCGCGCCGCGCCAGGTCGTCGATGACGCTTTCCACGATGAAGATGTTGCGCGTGGGCCCGACGCCGCGCCAGTTCCCCGTATGCATGCCCTCCGGCGCCTCGTGCCGGACGAAATCGATATGGACGTTGGGGATGTCATAGGGTCCGCGCGCGTCGTCGACGATGTCGAGGTCGACGCCGTCCTTCTGGTACACGGGCAGCCAGCGCGCCATGATGTTCGGACCCGCGAGGCGGTGGCGCCAGCTCAACGGCCTGCCCTGGCCGTCCAGCGCGACGGTGACGCGGCTGTGATTGTGGCCGCGGTAGTAGTCGTGTTGCAGGTCTTCCGCGCGGCTCCAGGTCACCTTGACGGGTCCCTTGACCTTGCGCGCGATGGCGACGGCCTGGCTCACATAGTCCGTCTCCAGCCGGCGGCCGAACCCGCCGCCGAGGAACAGGTTGTGGACCCGGACCCGTTCCGGCGGCAGGCCCGCGGCGGCGGCGGCGGCCTGCTGCGCCCGTCCCACGACCTGGCTGCCGCACCAGACGTCGCAGCCGTCCGCCCGCAGGTCCACCGTACAATTCAGCGGCTCGATGGCACCGTGCGCCAGCGCGGGCAGGCGGAATACCGCCTCGTAGCGGCTGGCCGCCCGGCGCTCCGCCTCCGCCACATTGCCCTCGTCGACGAACACGATGCCCGGGGTCGCCAGCGCCGCGTCCGCGCGCGCGACCAGGTCGGCCGTGCTCACGCCCGCATTGGCGCCTTCGTCCCACACGACCTTCAGCGCCGCCAGCCCCTTCATCGCGGCCCACGTGGAATCGGCGATGACCGCGACGGTATCGGGCAGGCTGACCACCTGGCGCACACCCCTCACGTGCATGGCGTCGGCGCCATCCACCGAGCGGACCTTGCCGTTGAAGACGGGACTGGCCGCGACGGCGGCATAGCGCACGCCTTTCGGCGCCACATCGATGCCGAACTTCGCGCTGCCGTCGACCTTCGCCGGGCTGTCCACCCGTCGCAGCGGCTTGCCGACCACGGTGTAATGGCCTGGCGTCTTCAACGGCGGCTCCGCCGGTACCGGCAAGGCCGCAGCCGCCGCGACCAGTTCGCCGTAGCCCAGTGCGCGTCCGGACGCGGCGTGCCGGACCTTGCCGTCCGCCGCGCTGCACTCGGCCGCATCGACCCGCCAGCGCTGCGCCGCCGCCTGCACGAGCATGATGCGCGCCGCCGCGCCGGCCGCGCGCATCGTCATCCAGGTGCCCCGCAGCGAGCCCGATCCGCCCGTGATCTGCCCGCCGAACAATGGACTGCCGTAGCGTTTTTCGTCGGCCGGCGCCGGCGCCAGCACGATGGCGGACGGCGCGACCTCCAGTTCCTCGGCGACGACCATGACCTGCGACGTGTAGGCGCCCTGTCCCATCTCGACATACGGGAGCGTCACCGTCACGGTGCCATCCGGATCGATGCGCACAAATGCATTCGGCTGCAGCGGGGCACCCGTGCCGGTCGCCGCGGCCCGTCCCACCGGCAGCGCGCCGACGAGCAGGCCGCCGGACGCCGTCAGCGTCGCGACCAGCAGCGCGCGGCGCCGGCGGTCGACCTGCGGTGCCGGGTTCATGCCGCACCCCGCTTGTCCGTTTGCGCCAATGCGCGCGCGGCCTGTTTGATCGCGGCACGGATGCGGTGATACGTACCGCAGCGGCAGATATTTCCGGACATGATCTTGTCGATGTCGTCGTCGCCCGGGTCCGGGTTCGCTTCGAGCAGTGCAGCCGCCTGCATCAGTTGCCCGGACTGGCAATAGCCGCATTGCACGACCTGCAGATCGAGCCACGCCTGCTGCACGGCCCGGCCGGCGGCGGTGGCGCCCAGCCCTTCGATGGTGCGTACCTGGCTGCCGCCCACGAGCGACACCGGCATCACGCAAGCCCGTTTGGCGAGGCCGTCCACGTGTACGGTACAGGCGCCGCACAGGGCCGCGCCGCAGCCGAACTTGGTGCCGGTCAGGGCCAGCGTGTCCCGCAATACCCATAACAGCGGCGTATCGGCGTCGACGTCGGCAGGCATGACCTTGCCGTTGACATGCAGTGAATACCTCATCTTGACCTCCCTGGTATGCCGCCGTCCTGTTCGATGCGTTAGCGTTACCGATGAGCTCGGCGAGGGCCAGTGAAAAGTCGTGAAAAGATGTGAAGGCCCGGTCGCTGCCCGCGCTTTACTTTTGTGTTCGATCTATTAATCTTGTAAGTTAACGAACAGGAATCTTCCCAATCGAAAACGCATAAACACCGATGGAATCGGATGTCCGAGAGCGACGGGAACCCATGGAATTTGGACCGTTCATGCTGATTGCGTCGCAGCGCCGGCTCGAACGGGACGGCACGCCTGTCAAAATAGGCAGCCGCGCGCTCGAGATCCTGATCGTGCTGATGGAGCGCGCGGGCGAAATCGTCGGGAAACGCGAGATCCTCGACCGCGTCTGGCCGGGCCTGGTGATCGAGGAAAACACACTGCGCGTGCACATCAAGGAACTGCGCCGGACGCTCGACGACGGCACGGGCGACACACGCTACATCGTCAATGTACCGGGCCGGGGCTACAGCTTCCTGCTGCCGGGGCAAAACACGGTGCCGCCGGTTCCCCGGCCGCGCCTGAAGACGGCCGGGTCGCTGCCGCCACGCCCGCACCGGATCATCGGCCGCGACGGGGCCATCGGCACCGTCGCCGGACTGGTGCTCGACAAGCAATTCGTCACCTTGCACGGACCCGGCGGCATCGGGAAAACGACCATCGCGACGGCCGCCGCGCACCTGTTGGCGCCGCACTACGAGCACGCCATCCTGTTCGTCGACCTGGCCACGCTCACGGACGCGGAATTCCTGCCGACCGTGCTCAACTCGATGCTTGGCCTGTTGTCGTCGACGGAAGATCCCTCAACCACGCTGATTCGCTTTCTCGCGGACCGGCGCCTGCTGATCGTGCTCGACAGTTGCGAACACATCGTCGACGCCGTTGCCGTCCTGGCGGAGCGCATCGTCCAGTGGGCACCCGGGGTGAGCCTGCTGGCGACGAGCCGCGAGCCGCTGCGCGCAGACGGCGAATACGTTCATCGCGTGGAGCCGTTGGCGCTGCCGCAGGAAGACCGCGAACCGTCGACGGCCGAGATCCTCGCGTCGCCCGCCGTCGAATTCTTCGTGCAGCACGCCCAGGCGAGCGGGCCGCCGTTCGCGCTCGACACGTCGAATGCGCGGGTCGTATTCGAGATTTGCCGCAAGCTCGACGGCATCGCGCTGGCGATGGAGCTGGCGGCCATGCGCGTCGGCATGCACGGACTGCACGAAACGGCGCAATTACTGGACAGCCATCTGCGCCTGGCGTGGAAGGGACGGCGCACGGCCTCGCGCCGGCACCAGACCCTGAACGCGATGCTGGACTGGAGCCACGACCTGATCAGCGAGGCGGAACGGAAAGTCCTGCGGCGGCTGGCGATCTTCGTGGGCAGCTTCAGCCTCGAGGATATCAAGGCCGTCGCGACGGACGACGACATCACCGACCTGCAGGTCATCGCCGTGCTGGACCAGCTCGTGGCCAAGTCGCTCGTCGCGCCGCAGGCCGGGGAACTCCCGGCGCGGTACCGCCTGCTCGACACCACCCGTGCCTACGCCTACGAAAAACTCGTCGCCGCCGGCGAGGAAGCGACGACGGCGCGCCGTCACGCCGCCCATTGCGCCGCGTTCCTGCGGTGCACGGCGGCGGACCACGAGGGCGCGGTGGCGGACGAGCATCGTCGCGCCCGCGACCTGCACCTAGGTAACGTCCGCGCCGCGCTCAAATGGTGTTTCGCGCCCGGGGGCGATCGCGGCCTCGGCGTGGCGCTGGCCGCGGCCGCGTCCGCCCTGTTCATCGAACTCAGTCTCATCAACGAATGCCGGCGCTGGACGGAACAGGCGCTGGACTGCCTCGACGAGACGGACCGCGGCGGTCTCCTGGAGCTCGAGCTCCAGGCCGCGCTCGGCCATGCGCTGATGTTCTCCGCCGGGAACAACGAGCACGTCAGGTCAGCGCTCGAGCATGGTTTGCACATCGCCCGCATGGTGTGCGATCCGTATGCGGAGTTCAAGCTGCTCAGCCGCCTGCACATGTTCTATCGCCGCACCGGCGCGCTCGACCGGCTGCTACCGATCAATCACCGGCTCGCGAAGATCGCCGCGCAACTCGATGACCCGGTCGCGCTGGCCGCCGCGCACGTGTGGTTCGGCGCGAGCCACCACCTCCTCGGGCATCACAAGGAAGCGCTCGCCCACCTGGAAAATCCGGTACACCAGGCCGCCGCGATCCAGCAGGTCGCGCCCAGCCATTTCGCCTTCCACCACCCGCCCCCGCTCGTCACGGCCAGGGCACTGTGGCTGCTGGGGCAAGGCGACCAGGCCGTCGCGCTGGCAAGGCAGGTCGCGGGTCAGCTCACACCGGCGACCGATGCCGTCACCACCGGAATCACCCTGATCTGGGCCACCTCCGTGCACGTCTGGACCCGCGACTGGGAGACGGTGCAAGCCAACGCCGACCGCCTGATCCGCCATGCGGAGCAGCACGGGCTGGCCCCGTATCTGCACGTCGGCATCGGGCTGCGCGGCGAGACCATGCTGGCGCGCGGCGACGTCGCTGGCGGGATCGACCTCCTGCAGCAGGCGCTCAAGGGCCTGCGTCTGCATCATTACGAGGGCTACACCCCGGAGCTGGTCTGCACCCTCGCGCTCGCGCTCGTCGCCCGGGGACAGCCCGGCCAGGCACTGCCGCTGGTCGACGACACGCTGGCGCGCGTGCAGCGCCACGGCGGGGCCTACAGCCTGCCCGAGCTGCTGCGCGTGCGCGGCGAAATCATACTCGCGACGGGCGACGACGAACATGCCGCCGCCATGTTCGCCCAGGCCGGCGCGCTGGCCGCCAGCCAGGGGGCGCAGGGCTGGCAATTGCGGGCGTTGACGAGCCTGGCCAGGCTGCGCAGCCGCCAGGGCGACGGCACCGCGGCGGTCCGCGCACTGGCCGCCGCGTATCGTTCGTTCCGGGAAGGTCTCGACACGCCGGACCTGAAGGCCGCGGCGGCACTGTTATGAGGAGGATGGGGCTATGCACACGGACAATCCGGAAGCCGCCGGCGGTTTTCGCACCGCCGAAACGGTCCGCGTGGAAGCGTTCAGCGACGGCGTCTTCGCCATCGTCATCACGCTTCTGGTCATCGAAATCCACCGGCCCGACACAGCCCCAGGCGGCCTCGCTGCGGCGCTGGTGCATGCGTGGCCATCCTACGCGGCCTATGTGCTCGCGTTCCTGTATGTCGGCGTGATCTGGATCAATCACCACGCGCTGTTCCAGCGCCTGCGCTACATCGACGCTCCGTTCCTGTGGATCAACCTCGGCATCCTCGGCACATCGGCCCTGGTGCCGTTTCCCACCGGGGTGCTGGCCGGCGCGTTCGAGACGGGCAGCCCGGCCGACCAGCGCGCCGCCGTCGTCGCGTACGCCATGGTCGCCGGCCTGATGTCCGCGGCCTGGCTGCCCGTGTTCCCCTATCTCCAGCACCACCGCCACCTCGCGCATCCGCACGTCCCGGCGGCCGAGTTCCGGCGCCAGTACTCGCGCCCGATCGTCGGCATCGTGTCCTATGCGGTGGCGGCCCTGCTGGGGTGGTACGTGTCGCCCCCGCTGGCCTGTGTGATCTTTCTCGGAATGGTGATCTACCACGCCTGGACGAGCCAGGGCAACCGGTCGTGATGGCGCCCCGGCGTCCGAACGGCTGCGTGGATTTGTGCGCATTTTCAGCCCCCTTTCTTGCGGTAAGCTCTCGGCCGTATTTACTTAGAGAAAGAAAAGCAACGATGAAAACCACACAATCCCTGGCGGCCGTCGGCTGCGTCCTCGTCCTGTCCGCCTGCGGCGGCGGTGGCGGCAGCGGCGGCGGCACGACGCCCGCACAGACGTCCACGCTGTCCACGATCACGGCGGCCGATGCGCCGAAAGCAGCAAGCAACGGCTATGCCGCCGGCTACGTGATCAGCCAGTCGTCGTCGTCCCTGGCCAATGTCGTGACCGGCGTGAGCGTCACGCCGGCCGGCGTCGGCGCCGTCGCGCCGGTGCTCGACCTCGTCAAGCAGGCGTACGGCAGGCAAGGCGCGAGCCTTCTGACCGGCATCACCGTGTCGGATTCCTGCAGCGGCGGCGGCACCGTGACGATCGATGCGACGCTGCGCAACCAGAACACGCTGAGCAACGGCGACACGCTGACGATGACGGCGCTCAACTGCGTGGAGAACGGGTCCACCCTCAACGGCGCGCTGTCGATCACGGTGTCGGGCGTCAGCGGCGACATCATCAATTCCTCGACCGGCGCCGTGACGCTGGATACGCGCTTCAACAATTTCAAGGTCGCCTCCGGCAGCACCGCCACTACGCTCAATGGCGACATGAAGATCGGACTCTCGGCCACGAGCGCCACGGACGCCACGGTCGCCATCTCGGGCGCGTCCCTGCAGGCGGCGTCCCAGCGGGCCGGCGCGACGGTGGCGACGTTCACGTTGTCGGCGTACTCGGTGGCCGCCAACGTGCACGGGTCGACGGTGAGCAGCGCGGCCAACTTCTCGGTGGCCGGCAATGCCAACGGCCTCGGCCAGTTCGCGTACACCGTCAAGAACCTGCAGCCGTTCGTCGGCACGGCCACGGGCGTGCCGACCTCGGGATCGCTGATCGTCAACGGCGCCGGTTCGTCCGTCACCGCGACGGTCGTCCCGAACGGCGTGCGCGTGGACTACAGCGCCAAGGGCGACGGTGTCGTCACGCAGACCAGCACGCTGAGCTGGAGCGACTTCCTCGCCGCTTCCTGACGCAAGGTGCGCCGTTTCCTTCGCGTCGGGCTGATCCCGGCCGCGTGCGCGCTCGCCGGCGCGCCCGCGCATGCGCAATGGCAGGTCGGGGCCGGCCCCGGCCTGCGTTACGCCGACCATGCGGAACATGACGCCGCCGGACGCCGCGTCGTGCACGAAACCGGCTGGCTGCCGGGCGTCGCCTTCCAGGCCGCGTACACGACCGGTGCGCTGACGTTGCGGGGCGCCGCCGACTGGTACCGGGGCAGCATCGGCTACGACGGGCAGACCCAGGCCGGCGTCGCGGCGGCGTCGAGGACGTCGACCACGCTGGCCGCCGTCAACGCCGGCGTCGTGTATGCGCTGGCCGGCGGCGTGAGGTTGCTCGCGTCCGTCGAGGCCGACCGCTGGCGGCGCGACATCGCCGGCACCGCAGCCGCCGCGGGCCTGCAGGAAACCTACCGGTCCACCCGGCTGCTCGCGGGCGCGGCGAAGACGTGGGACCCGGCCGCCGGCCGCCTCACGGCCGAGGCCAGCCTGTTCGTATCCACCCCGGAGCACATGCGCGTCGCGTTTTCCGGCCGCTTCGATCCCGCACGATTCGATGGCGCGCGCGCGCGCGGCGTGCGCCTTGGCCTTGCACTGCGCCCCACGCCGGCGCCGTGGCTGGAACTGCGCACCCGCCTCGACTACGGGCGGACGCCGCGCGGCGGCAACGTCCCGTTGACGCAGGGCGGGCAATACGTGGGCACGATCACGCAGCCGGAACACACGCGGTCGGCGCTGACGTTCGGCGTCTCGGCCATGTATTGAAGCCGCCAGCCCGCGACGCAGTCACGGGCTGGCGCCGAATCTCAATGGATGGACGGCTGCGCCGCGCCGATGCCGGCGCCGGCGCCCCGCGCCTGGTAGGCCTGCGCGGCCTGGTGGGTATCGTCGTATTCCTTGAAGCTGGCGATCTTGCCGCCGGCGATGCGGAAGATGTGGCACCATTCGCCGCTGAACTCGGCGCCCGTGGCCTTGACGGTAAACGTGGCGTGCCCCTGCACGACGACCTGGTCGTCCTGGGCGATGAAGCGGTCCGGCTTGAATTCGCGCGGTTCCTGGCACTCGGCCAGGATGCGGAAGAAGTCGGCCACCTCGCTCACGCCATGGCGCTTGCCGGTGAACGGAATACCTTCCACTTCGGGCAGTTCCCAGTCGATGTCCTGCGCAGCCAGGCCAAGCAGCGTTTGAATGTCGCCCCTGTCGTAGGCGTCGTACGCCTGTTTGACCAGGCTGATGTTGGCTTGCTCGTTCATGATCCTCTCCCTGAAAGTCGATGATCGGACTTCCAGTATCGATCCCGCGGCGAGGATTACAAGCGTGGTCAGGCAGCCACGAAACGCTGCCGGTACGCGGCCGGCGTCGTGCCGAACGTGCGCCGGAACAGGTCGATGAAGGTGCTCGGCGTCGAATAGCCGAGGTCGAGGGCGATGCGCGTGACGGGCACGTCGTCCGCCAGCATCTCGAGGGCCCGCAGCAGCCGCGCGCGCTGGCGCCACGCCGTGAACGTGAAGCCCGTCTCGGCCACGAAATGCCGGCTCAGCGAACGGGCGCCGATGGCGGCCCAGCGGGCCCAGTCCTCGAGGCTGCGGTCGTCGGCCGGGTCGTCGGCGAGCGCGCGGGCGATGCGCAGCAGGCGGGCGTCGCGCGGCAGCGGCAGGCCCAGCGCATCGACGGGCGACGTCGCGATCTCGTCCAGGATGACGCCCGCGAGCCGCTCGCCGCGCGCATCCAGCGGCCCCACCGGCCAGCGCGCGGCGCGCAGCATCGCCTCGCGCAGCAGGCCCGACATGCGGATGCTGCACGGTGCCGCGGGCAGGCCCGCGCACGCGGGTTCGGCCACGTAAATGGCAAAGCCCTCGAACGGGCCGTGCGAGCGCCCCCAGTGCGGATGGTGCGGCGGCACCCAGATCGCGTGCGTCGTCGGCACGACCCACACGCCCTCGTCCACGCCCACCGTGATCAGCCCGCGCATCGAGCCGAACAACTGGCCGCGGCTGTGGCTGTGCGCGCCGGAATTGCGCACCGTCTCCTGGCTGCCGGCCGCCACGATGACGACCGGGCCGTCGGAGCGGTTGACGAGGGCGGGGTCGAGGGTCAGGTCGGCCATGGCGTCGAATCGATATGGATTGGCTGCGGAATTGTACAGCCGGCCACCCGGCCCGGCCTACACTGGCCCGACTTTTCACGACCAGGAGCCCGCCATGAACCTGCCCGCACCCGACCTCGACGCGCTGTACGACCCGCCGGCCGAACGCATCCAGAAGGCCGTCCTCGACCGGTTGATCGATTGCCACCGCGACTACCTGCGCGTGGCCACGTTCTTCTGCCTCGCCACCGGCAGCGAGCGCGGCCTGGACGCGTCGCCGCGCGGCGGACCACCCGGCTTCGTGCACGCGCTCGACGACCATCACGTCGCCTTTGCCGACTGGCCCGGCAACAACCGCATCGAATCGCTGCGCAACCTGCAGGACGACGACCGCGTGGGCATGCTGTTCCTGTTCCCGGGCCTGGAAATCTTCATGCGCATCAACGGCCGCGCCCGCGCGACGACGGACGATGCGCTGCTCGTGCGCCTGTCCGAAGGCGGCAAGCGCCCGAAGACGGCCATCGTCGTCGCCATCGACGAAGTCCTTTATCACTGCGGGAAAGCGGTCAACCGTGCCGGATTGTGGCGGCCCGAGTGTCATCTCGACCGCGGCGCGTTGCCCACGCCGGGCCGGATGCTCGAAGCGCTGACGGCTGCGGCACAGGGCCGCACTGCCGACGCCGCCACGGCGGCCCAGCTCGACGCCCATTACGAGCACGGCGTCCGGCACGACCTATACGGCTGATGCGATTCAGGTGGTGACGCTGAACGGCACGCCCACGTCGCCCCACGCGGCCGCCTCTTTCTCGAACCAGGCGGCCACCGTCGGGTGCTGGCGCAGCCAGCCGCGCGGCGTCTCGATGTCGATGCGGCCCTTCATACGCAGGCGCACGGCATCGACGTCGCCGTCCACGCGCGCGTGCATGAACACGGCCGCGAGGCGCAGCGCCAGCACGGCCTTGGCCAGGTCCGGCACGCCCAGCACTTCCCGCACCTTGCGCAAATTGCCCTTCTGGCCCAGCACGATGAGGCTCATCAGGCGCTGCTCGCGCGCCGTAAAGCCCGGCAGGTCGGCGTGTTCGACGATGTACGCCGCGTGCTTGTGCGCGCCCGTGTGCGAGACGGCCTGCCCCACCTCGTGCAGCATGGCGCTGCGCAGCAGGTGGTGGGCGACGGCTTCGTCCTGCGGGGCCAGCTTGTCGAACAGGGTTTTCGCGATGGACGCCGTGCGCGCGGCACGCTGCGCGTCGACGCCGAAGCGGCGCATGCAGTCCTGGATGGCCAGGTCGCGGCGGTCGTGGCGGTTGGCGCGCAGTTCGAGATCGGACAGCACCCCGAGGCGCAGGCCGGCATTAATCGCTGTCATGGCGGGTACCCCCAGCTCCTGCATCACGCCGATCAGGATCGA
This sequence comes from Massilia sp. PDC64, assembly GCF_900101265.1. Taxonomy (GTDB): domain Bacteria; phylum Pseudomonadota; class Gammaproteobacteria; order Burkholderiales; family Burkholderiaceae_D; genus Telluria. The sequence continues at coordinate 109,466 of NZ_FMZS01000003.1, read as the reverse complement.
CAGGCCGCCCGTCATCACGATCACGCGCTCGCGTTTCACGCCCGGCAGGTCGAAGGCGTCGACGTGGCCCAGTTCGATGAGCCTGTCGCGCAACGCGAGCAGGCTCGCCAGCGACATCGTGCCGTCGCCGATCCGGTTGCGCGAGATGACTTCGTTGATCGCACGCATCGTGCCCGACGAGCCGTAGACGGCATCCCAGCCATGCTTGCGGTACTGGTCGGCCAGGTCCTCGAACTGGGCACGCGCGGCGTTGACGGCCGTCTCGAACGCGTCCGCGCTGATGTGGCCGCCCCGGAAATACGTGGCGCTCTGCGGATGCGTGCCGATGCTGAACGATTCGACGATGTGGATGTCGTCGCCGTGCGCCGCGATGACTTCCGTCGAACCGCCGCCGATGTCGATCACGAGGCGCCGCTCCGTGCGCCGGCCCAGCGCGCGCGCGACGCCCATGTAGATCAGGCGCCCTTCTTCCTCGCCTGAGATGATCTCGATCGGATAGCCGATCGCCTCTTCCATGCGCGGCAGCACGGCCTCCGCATTGCTGGCCACGCGCATCGTGTTGGTCGCGACGACGCGCACCGCATCCAGCCGGAACTGGCGCAGGATGCCGCTGAAGTCGCGCAACGTGCGCAATGCGGTCTCGACCGCGGCTTCGGACAGGGCGTTGTCCGGGCCGAGGCCGGCCGCGAGGCGGATCGGGTCGCGCGCCGTGCGCACGATGTGGATCTGGCCCGCGATCGGCTCGCCGATGTGCAGGCGGAACGAGTTGGAGCCGAGGTCGACTGCTGCGTACATGGAAGGGCTCGCATTGAGTGGCGTTGACGGCAGTATAGCGGCCCCCGGCGCTCCCGCGGCTCCCGTTACACTGTTCGTCACGTCTGCCGGCGCCATCAACGCAACGCCTCCTTCAGCACGCGCCCTTCCGCACCCGCCGGACGGCGTACGTGCAGGATCTGCGCCAGGGTCGGGGCGATGTCGACGACTTCCGCATAGCCAGGCTGTTCGCCGGGCCGGATCCACCGCCTGCCCATGATCAATAGCGGGACCGACGTGTCGTACTGCCACGGCGTGCCGTGGCTCGCGCCGGACGTGCCGCTGCCGAAGATCGTGTACGGCGTCGTCACGACCAGCAGGTCGCCGGACACCTGGCTGTTCCACGCCCGCTGCATCAAGGTGCCCAGGCGGGACTTCGCGGCGACGCCCTGCTCCAGTTGCGTGCGCGTGAAGACTTCCGAGATGCCCGGCTGCGCCAGCAGGAATTTGACGGCGGCGTTTTCCACGTCGGCACGGACGAGGCCGCGGCGCGCGATGGCCTCGTCGTCCAGACGGACGTCCGGCAGCAGGGACGTCTTGACGAGTTTCGCGCCGCCGAAGCGTTCGGCCAGCGCCGTGTTCAGGTTCTCGAGCAGGGTCTTCGGATTCACGCGCAGCGCGTCCGCATGCTGTGCGCGCGCGAACTCGGCCGTGTTGGCGAAGCCGTGGTCGGCCGTCAGCACGACGAGCACGTTGTCCATGCCGACGCGCTTGTCGAGGAACGCGAAGAATTCGGCGATCTTGCGGTCGATCTGCTGCAGGTGGTCGTGCGACATGCGGCTTTCCGGGCCGTATGCATGGTTCACGTAATCGTGGCCGGACAGGCTCACGCCCAGCAGGTCCGTCGCCCCCGTCGGATTGCGGCCCAGCTGCTCGCCGTCGACGGCCGCTTCGGCGAACTCGAGGGTCAGTTCATCCACGGCCGGGCTGACCTTCAGGCGGCCGTAGTAGTCGGCGGCCGGCTTGCCGCTCTCGCTGTAGAACGTGAACGGAAAACGGTTAGGGTTGGTCGTCGTCGCTTCCGGGTACGGGGCGTCGTCCGCGTAGGCCTTGTCGTCGAGCAGCGGCTTCCACGGCTTCGCATAGTAACGGTCCTGCGGCTTCGCGGCGCGGAAGCGCTCGACCCAGGCCGGGTACTTGTCCATGTAATAGGTGCTGCTGGCAAAATCGCCCGTCTGGTCCATGTACATGTAGGCGGTGCCCGTCTTGCCCGCGAGCAGGATGGCGCCGCGGTCCTTGCCGGACACGGTCACGACCTTGCTGCGGTTGCCGGTGGCGTAGCGCAGCTGGTCGCCCAGCGTGTCCACGCGCAGGTTCGCGGGCGACGTGCCGTCGTGCGCGTCCGTCTCTTCGTCGATGTAGTGGTAACGGGTGTCCTCGGTGCAATAGACCTGCTGGCCGTTCGCATCGATCCAGTTGTTGCCGATGATGCCGTGCCGGTACGGATACGCGCCCGTCAGCACGGCCGAGTGGCCGACGGCCGTCACCGTGATCCCGTGCGCCTGGTGCGCATCCGTGAACGACGCGCCCTGTTCCAGCAACCGGCGCAGGCCGCCCGGGCCGAACTGGTCGCGATAGCGCTGCACCTGCTCGGCCGGCAGGCCGTCGATGACCATCACGACGACCAGCTTCGGCGGTTTTGCCTGGGCGGCGGCCTGGCTGGATGCTGCCGGCTTGTCCGCGCCCGCCGCGGGGGCCGGTGCGGGCAGCCACAGCGCGGAACAGGTCATCAGGGTGAGCGAAGTCTTCAGCCAGGACGGTCTCATGCGGTCGGGTCTTTCTGTCGGGTTGCTTGTGGTTGGCAATCGTACATTGTATTAAGGCTAAATGTCAGTTCCGTGACAGTGCTCAGCCCGCGAAGTGCGCGGCCAGCCCCTGCTCCCGAAAACGCTCGACGACGAAATCCACGAACACGCGCGTCTTGGCGGGGAGCAGCCGCCGGTTCGAGTAATAGAGGAACAGCGGCCCCGTCTCCGCGTACCAGTCCGGAAGAATCCGCACGAGCCGCCCCTCCGCCAGCAGCGGCCCCGCGTGCGGCGCGGGCAGCAGCGCGATGCCGAGGCCGGCGGCCGCCGCATGCGCCATCGCTTCCGGATCGTCCAGCACGGCCACGGGGCGGGGATCGTAGGGCGCCACGCGGCCGGCATCGTCGCGCAAGGTGAGCACTTGCAGCCGGCCCGTACGGATCGAGCGGCGCGCGATGCCGTCGTGCGCGGCGAGGTCGTCCGGGTGCGTGGGCGTGCCGCGCCGGGCCAGGTAGTCGGGCGATGCCACGAGCACGATGCCCACCCGCGCCAGCTCGCGCGCGACGACGCCCTGCGGCAGCTCGACGCCGCCGCCGATCGCGACATCGAACCCTTCCGCGATCAGGTCGACCTGGCGGTTGTCGAAGTGCAGGTCGGGCAGCACCTCGGGATAGCGGCGGCGGAATTCCGCCAGCATCGGCACGAAATGCATGCGTCCCACGGCCGGCGCCATCGCCACCTTCAGCGGCCCGGCGGCGTGGTTGGCGCCCTGGCGCACGACGGCCATCGCATCCTGGATGCGGTGCCACGGCTCGGCCACTTCGCGCAGCAACTGCTCGCCCTCTTCCGTGAGACTCAGCTTGCGCGTGCTGCGCCGGAACAGCCGCACGCCCAGGTTCGCCTCGAGCCGGGCCACGTTCTTGCTGACGCCGGCCGGCGTGAGGCCCAGCCGGCGCGCGGCCGCGGAAAAGCCGCCGTCCTCGGCGCTGTAGATGAAGGAATCCAGATGCTCCATGGCCGACCCGAACTTTAACTAATGGTTGAAAGTCTTGTGCATATTGCCCGGCTAGTTTGAACCGGGAGTTGGAATGATACTGCACACATCAACCACCCCAACCGAATGGAGAGCATCATGGCAAACACGAACCTGAAAGACAAAGTCGCCTTCGTCACCGGCGGATCGCGCGGCATCGGCGCGGCCATCGTGGAACGTCTCGCCGCCGACGGCGCGGCCGTCGCCTTCACGTACCAGTCGTCGGACGCCGCCGCGCAGGCACTGGCGGGCCGTATCGAAGCGGCAGGCGGCCGCGCCCTCGCCCTGCGCGCCGACGTGGCCGATCCGCAGGCGCTGGCCGCCGCCATCGACACGGCTGCCGCGAAATTCGGCCGGCTGGACATCGTCGTCAACAACGCAGGCGTCTTCCTCGGCGGCCACGTGACGGAATTCCCGATCGCGGATTTCGACAAGACGGTCGCCGTCAACGTGCGCGCCGTGTTCGTCGCTGCGCAGGCCGCCGCGCGCCACCTGCCGGACGGCGGCCGCATCATCAACATCGGCAGCACGAACGCGCTGCGCATGCCGTTCGCCGGCGGCGCGGTCTACGCGATGAGCAAGTCGGCCCTGACGGGGCTGGTGAAAGGTCTGGCGCGCGACCTGGGTCCGCGCGGCATCACGGTGAACAACGTGCTGCCGGGCCCGGTCGACACGGACATGAATCCGGCCGACACCGATTTCGGCAAATCGCTGCACGGCTTCATGGCCCTGCCGCGCCACGGCCGGCCGGAAGAAGTCGCATCGATGGTCGCGTGGCTGGCCAGCCCCGAGGCGAGCTTCGTGACGGGATCGGATCTGGCAGTAGACGGCGGCTTCGCGGCGTGACGCGGCGCCCGTCAACTCGGGCTGAATTCGGGGTCAGAGCGTGCTCTGACCCCGATTTTTTGTCAGTCAGTCGACGCGCTTGACGGACTCGCGCACGACGAGGTTCAGCTGCGGCACCTCGATGTCGAGCGTCTCGTGCCCGATCATCTTGACGATCGCGCGGCCCAGGCACTTACCCACGTCGAACAGCGGCTGGCGCACGGTGGTCAGCGGCGGCGTCGTGTACATCGAGCTGTGCAGGTCGTCGAAGCCGATGACGGAGATGTCTTCCGGCACGCGGATGCCGCGCCGGTACAGCGCCAGGCGCGCGCCATAGGCCGTCAGGTCGTTCGCGCAGAAGATCGCGGAAAAGCGCTGGCCCGATTCCAGCAGGCGTTCGACGGCCAGGAGGCCGCTCGATTCCTGGAAGTCGCCGCCCACGATCAGTTGCTGCTGTTCCTTGATGCCGTGCTTGGCGAGGGTGTCGCGGTAGCCGGCCAGGCGGGCCAGCGCATCCTGGTGGTCGGACGGGCCCGTGATGAACGCGATGTTGCGGTGGCCCTGGTCGATCAGGTAGCCCACCGCCTCGCACGCGCCCCAGTAATTGTCGAGACAGAAGCCGTAGGCGCGCGGCGCGCTCAGGTCGCGGCCGAAGGCGACGATGGGCACGCGCTGCGACAGTTTCAGGATCTGCGCATCCTTCAATTTACCGCTCAGGATGACGAGACCGTCCACGCGGCGCGCGATCAGGAGCTCGATGCGCTCCGCCTCCTCGTCCGCATGCCAGTGGCCCGACACGATCAGCGGCGCGTAACCCGTGCCCTGCAGGGCCTCGTCGATGCCCGCCATCGCGTCGGCAAAATACCCCGACACGAGCGACTGGGTCAGCACACCGATGGTGCGCGAGCTGCCCGTCTTGAGGTTCTGGGCCAGCACGTTCGGCTTGTAATTGAGCTTTTCGATGACGCTTTCGATGGCCTGGCGCTTTTCCTCCGACACCTTGGCGGTACCGTTCAGGAAGCGCGAGACCGTCGCCGCGGACACGCCCGCCACACGGGCGACCTCATGGACTGTGACCATCGGCGAACTGCTGGAATCCTTTTTCATGCGTTTCGGCCTGCATCTTGACACGGCGGCTGCCGCGAAGCTCGTGAATATACACCAGACATGCAGCTTTGACATGTGGCGTTGATGCTTACAGGTAAAAAATGTAATTGACACCCGGCCAATCGGGCATGTACGATGAAATCGATTTCAGAAGATTTCCAAGTTCCCACCATAACGACTACAACGCGCACCATGACCGACTCCATCCGTTTTCCTTCCAACTTCACGTGGGGCGTCGCCACCAGCGCCTTCCAGATCGAAGGCGCCTTTGACGCCGACGGCAAGGGCCCTTCGATCTGGGATACGTTCTCGCACAACCCGGCCAACATCATCGACGGCAGCAACGGCGACGTCGCCTGCGACCATTACCACCGCTACCGCGACGACGTGGCGATGATGGCGTCGCTGGGCGTGAACGCCTACCGCTTCTCGATGGCATGGGCGCGCGTGCAGCCGACCGGCAAGGGCGCATGGAACGAAGCGGGCTTCGACTTTTACACCCGCCTGCTGGATGCGCTGGACGAAAAAGGCATCGCGGCGCACATCACGCTGTACCACTGGGACCTGCCGCAGGGCCTGCAGGACGACGGCGGCTGGATGTCGCGCGACACCGCGCACCGCTTCGCCGACTACGCGGCCGAAGTGGCGCGCCGCTTCGGCAACCGCGTGGCCAGCATCGCCACCCACAACGAACCATGGTGCACGGCGAACCTCGGCTACGGCAACGGCCAGTTCGCGCCGGGCGTCGCGGATAAAAAACAGGCGATCCAGGTGTCGCACCACCTGCTGCTGTCGCACGGCCTCGCCATGCAGGCGATGCGCGCCGTGAAGCCGTCCTGCCAGCTGGGCATCGTGCTGAACCAGTGGACCGCGGAACCCGCGACCGACACGGAAGCCGACCGCCGCCTGGCGGAACTGGAATGGGCCAATTCGATCGCGTGGTTCATGGACCCGATCTTCAAGCGCCGCTATCCCGCCCTGTCGCTGGAAGCGCACGGCGCGAACGCGCCCGAGATCCACGCGGGCGACTTCGACATCATCGCCCAGCCGCTCGACTTCCTGGGCGTGAACTACTACCGCCGCGAAGTGATGAGCGCGGAAGTCCCGCCCCGCAAGCCGGAAGGCGGCCTGGGTTTCACGGACATGGGCTGGGAAATCTACCCGCAGGGCCTGACGGACCTGCTCGTGCAGCTGAAACAGGAGTACCCGGACCTGCCGCCGGTGTACATTACGGAAAACGGCATGGCCGCGGTCGACAGCGTCGAAGACGGCCAGGTGAACGACACCCAGCGCGTGGAATACGTCCGCACCCACCTCGAGGCCCTGAAGGCCGCGATGGACGCGGGCGTGGACGTGCGCGGCTACTTCCTGTGGAGCCTGATGGACAATTTTGAATGGAATTCCGGCTATGCCAAGCGGTTCGGCATCGTGTATGTCGACTACGCGACCCAGCAGCGCATCCCGAAAGCGAGCGCGCTGTGGTACCGAGACTTCATCGCCGGACAGCGCGCCGCATTGCGCGCAGCCTGACCTCCACCGGGGGTGAGGTGAGAAAAACAGGAGACCGAGGAAGACATGAGGGACACCATGGATGACGTACTTTTCGGCGGCGCCCGCCTGCTCGCCGACATCGGCGGGACGAACGCCCGCTTCGCGCTGCAGCGCGGCCCCGGCCGCATCGAGGAAATCGCGACGCTGTCCTGCGCCGCCCACGCGACGTTCGTCGACGCCGTGCGCGCCTACCTGGCCGGCCATCCCGGCGCCGCGCGCGAACTGCGCCACGCCGTGATCGCGATCGCGAATCCGGTCGAAGGCGATTTCGTCAAGATGACCAACCACCACTGGCAGTTCTCCATCGACGCGGCGCGCCGCGACCTCGGTCTCGACACGCTGCTCGTCGTGAACGACTTCGCCGCGCTGTCGATGTCGGTGCCCGGCCTGGCGGATGCGGACCTCGAACAGGTCGGCGGCACCCGCGTGAGCCCGGACGCCGTGATCGGCCTCGTGGGCGCGGGCACGGGCCTGGGCGTCGGCGGCGTGATCCCCGACGGCGGCCGCTGGACGGTGCTGCCGAGCGAAGGCGGCCACGTCGCGTTCTCCCCGTCGAATGCCCGCGAACAGGCGATCCTCGCATACTGCTGGACGAAATGGGACCACGTGTCGGCCGAGCGCCTGATCTCCGGTCCGGGTCTCGCCACCATCCACGAGGCGCTGTGCGCCATCGACGGCGTCCAGGGCGAAGCCCTCGAGCCGGCGCAGGTCGTCGAGCGCGGCCTGGCCGGCGACAAGCTGTGCGCGGAAGTGCTGGACATCTTCTGCGGCGCCCTGGGCACGATGGCCGCGAACGTGGCCGTCACGCTGTGCGCGCGCGGCGGCATCTACATCGGCGGCGGCGTCGTGCCGCGCCTGGGCGAGTTCTTCGCGAAGTCGTCGTTCCGCGCCCGCTTCGAGAACAAGGGCCGCTTCACCGACTTCTGCAGGCAGATCCCGGTGTACGTGATCCATGCGCCCTACCCCGCCCTGGCCGGCGCCGCCGCGATGCTGGACCAGCAGCTCGTCGACGCCCGTGCCGCGGCCCAGCGCGCCCCGATCGATTCCGTGACGGCGGCCCATCATGCGCACGCCTGACCGCGTCAGCCACCCCCTGCTGTGGGTGCCCACCGGGTACTTCACGATGGCGATGGGCTACGTCATGCTGACGAGCGTCACCGCCATCATGTTCAAGAACATCGGCATGGACAACGCGCGCGCCGCCGCGTATTCGAGCCTGCTGATCTTCGCCTACACGGCAAAGCCGCTGTTCGCACCGTTCGTCGAAATGTACCGGACGAAGAAATTCTTCGTGCTGCTGATGCAGGTGCTGATCGCGCTGGGCTTCGCCGGCGCCGGGCTGGCGATGAGCCTGCCCAACTGGATGGTGGTGATGCTGTCGCTGTTCGTCCTCATGTCGTTCATCGGCGCGACGCAGGACATCGCCAGCGACGGCGTGTACGTCACCTCGCTCGACACGCGCACGCAGGCCCTGTACTGCGGCGTGCAGAGCCTGTCGTGGAACGTCGGGCCGATCGTCGCGTCGGGCTTCCTCGTCTACCTGAGCGGACGCCTGCACACGGACGTGTTCCACCATGACCCGAAGGTGTTCGGGCCGGACTGGATGGACGCGTGGCGCGTGATCTTCTTCATCGTCGCCGGTCTCGTCCTCGTGATGGCCGCCTGGCATGCGCGCGTGATGCCCGAGGGCGCGCGCGCGGAAAACACGCCGACGAGCGTGCGCGGCGCCGCCGTCATCCTGCTGGATTCGTTCGTCACGTTCTTCCAGAAGCGCGACGTGTGGAAGATGATCGCGTTCGCGTTCCTGTTCCGCTTCAGCATCGGCATGCTGGAAAAGATCGGCCCCTTCTTCATGGTCGATTCGGCCGCGAAAGGCGGCCTGGGTCTCTCCAACGAGAGCCTGGGCATCATCTACGGCACGTGGGGCCTGATCGCGGTGCTCGTCGGTTCCCTGCTGGGCGGCATGTTCGTCGCGAAGCGCGGCCTGAAGCGCACGCTGTTCATCCTGTGCTGCGCCGTCAACATCCCGAACCTGACGTTCCTCGCGATGGCCATGGTGCTGCCGACGGATTCATGGACGATCGCGGCCGGCGTCATCGTGGAAAAATTCTTCTACGGTTTCGGCTCGGTCGGTTACATGATCTACCTGATGCAGCAGCTCGCGCCGGGCAAGTACACGACGACGCACTACGCGTTCGGCACGGGCCTGATGGGGCTGTGCATGATGGTCACGGGCGCGATCAGCGGCGTGCTGCAGGAATACCTGGGCTACGTCAGCTATTTCGTCGCCGTCATGATCGCCACGATCCCATCGTTCCTTGCCACGTGGTTCGCGCCGTTCCACCACGACGACGGCATGGGTGCCGGCAGCGACAGCGTCAAGCAGGTGCCCGCCGCCAACGATGCCAACGCCTCTCACCGCGCGGCCTGAGATCCAGGCCGACATTTCAAGCCGGGCCGCGTGCCCGGCTTTTTTTTCGTCAATTCCCAGATTCGGGGTCAGAGCACATTTCTGATCAATGTTCACTAGGCCATTGCTGTCCATCTGCAGCGCCGTACCGGCGCGTGAATCAGCGAATACCGGCCCTTGCGGCCGGCAGGTTTGCCTGAAAGACCTGCACTAAAAAGTGCTCTGACCCCGAATTTTCAGATCGGGTCGGTCGCCAGCTTCGACCGCCGCACGGGCGCGCGGATGCCATAGCGCTGCGCCGATTGCCGCACGAGGTTCTCGAACCACGGCGGCGCATCCGGCGCGATCACGATGCTGCGCAGCAGCCTGCCGGCGTCGACGGGCACGACGATGCCGGGCTGGCGCAGGTCCGGTCCGGGCGGGGAGCGGGTACGGTCGATGATCACCCGCACCTCCTTTTCGTATTCGTAGGCCTTCGTCTTGTAGGCGAAGATGCGCGTGTAGTCGGGGGAGACGTCCAGCTTCGGGTCGCTCCAGTGCTTCACGTATTCCACGCGCGCGATCGAGATCCTGTGCTCCTCGATACCCTTGACGATGTCCGCCAGTTGCCCGACCGTCGTCGTCAACGCCACCGCACATTCCGACTTGCCGTACAACGCCCACATGGCCGCGCTGTCGTCCTGGTTGCGGTGCCAGCAGTTGATGAAGACGGATTCGCGCATGCGCCGCTTGAACTGTTCGTAGTCGTAGTCGATCTCGCCGCGCGCGTGCGCCTCGCTGATCTGCGCGCGCAGCGACGGCGTGAACGCGCCCTCGAACTTGTCGCTGAAATGGTCGGCGCGGCAAAAGAACAGCGTGGAATTTTCGAAGAAATCGAACAGCTTGGCCGCATCGAGATAGCGCCACAGCACGGTGTCGCGCCGCAGCTGTTCGCCGACGTTCTGGACGGGCATGCTGTTGACGACTGCAGTATCCATGGCTCGAAACCCGGGTTTACCTATTGTTTACATGATTGTAGTGCGAGGGCGCTCCGTGTAATCGAACAGCCGTGCGCGTGTAGGACTATGCCGCGCATCAGCTTTCAGCAGCGGATACGGATTGATGGCCCCGCCCGCCGTGTAGATGCCGTAGTGCAGGTGCGGCGGCGTGGTTGCCGCATTGCCCGTGTTGCCGACATAGCCCAGGATGCTGCCCGTCCGCACGCGCATGCCCGCGCGCACGTCGCCGTAGCGTTCCAGGTGGGCATAGTAGTGGCGCTGGCCGCCCGGCCCGAGCACCCAGACGACTTGCCCGCCCAGCCGGTTGGTCCCTACGCGCAACACGATGCCTTCCGTGCTCGACAGCACGGGCGTGCCCCGCTTCGCGAAGATGTCGATGCCCTCGTGCCTGCGCCCGCCGCTGCGCGCGCCGCCCCAGGTGTCCGCCAGCTGCGCCGGCTTCACACCCGCCACGGGCACCGGCAGCGCCGCCGGCGCCGGCAGGGAACCGAGCCGGATCGCGTACGCGATGTCGTCCAGCCACGGGCGCAGGATGCCTTCGGCGGCGAGCAGGACGATGGCGATGAGGAGGCTGCGCAGCAGGGTTCGCATGCCGGGCAGATGGGGATGGCGGCCCGGATTCACAGGCCGCCCGCTTAGTCGGCTTTCCTGCCCTCGCGCAACGCCGTCCGTACCCAGGCCAGCCACCGGTCGTCGGCGGCGTCGATGCGCTCGAAACTGCGCCACGTGAACGGCGGCGCGGCGAACACGAGGTAGGTGGCGCCGACCTCGAAGGTCGGACGAATGACGCAGTCGCTGCCGTTCATCGTGCGGCCCCCGCCACGGCGCCAGAAGGCCGGATCCGCGTGATGGTCGAAGTCGCGCTCGACGTCGCCGTCGCGGTGCGGGCCGCCCGCCACGGTGAACAGCGGCCGGGCCGGGCCCGCCAGGCGTTCCCGTACGACGAACGTGTAGTCCACCGTCGACATCTCGCCCGGCACGGCGCTCACGACCTGCGCGACGGCGACGTCCGTCGCCAGGGCGACCTGCTCGTCCACGGACATGAGCTGTCGTTGCGGCGGCGCCCAGCAAGCCAGGGCCGGACCATGGGCGGACAGCAGCGCCAGGAGGATCGAAGTGGAGGCAAATCGGTTCATGCCGTCAGCTTAGCAGCCACAGCGCCTGGCAAATGCGCACTTTGTCACGCGTCGCCGGGCCCGCAACCGGGCTCATATGGGTAGAATAGTTAAATGGGAATCCCATCACCGACACAATGCTCATCCAAAAAACACATCGGTACGTCAATATTGCAGCGGCCATCAGCATCGTCGTGCTGCTCGCGGGCATTTCCACGCTCGCCCTCGGCATCCAGCGCACGGCCGCGTCCTGGCGCTGGGTGACCCACACGCGCGAGGTGCTGCAGCACGTGCAGGGCACGCAAAGCCTGATCAACGAGGCCGATGCGCTGCAGAAATCGCTGCGGCTCGAATACAGCCGGCGCGACGATGCGGATTTCCAGGAGCGGTTGACCGCCCTGCCCCGCGAGATCCAGATACTGACGCAACTGACCAGCGACAACCCCACCCAGCAGCGCACGCTGGCCGACCTGCGGCGCCTGCTGGACGACTACGTGCGCAACCTGCGGATCGGCATGGAGCGCGCCATGGCCTATCCCAGCAGGGAAGACGAACGGGCCCTGCGCCAGACGATCGCCCTGCGGATCGCCGCGTTGCAGGCCGAGGAAGAGCGCCTGCTCGTACTGCGCGACGCGGCCGCGGGCGCCGACCGCGCGCGCACGGTCACGGCCGCCGGCGTCGTCTCGGTGCTGTCGGTCGCCCTGCTGTTCTTCGTCCGGGCAATGGCGCGCCGCGATGCCGACTTCCTCGCGGCCGAGCAGGCGAACCTCGACGCGACCCTGCGCAGCATCGGCGAAGCCGTCATCGCCGTCGACGTGTTCGGCCGGGTGCGGTTCATGAACCGCGTGGCAGAACAATTGCTCGGCTGCGAAGAAGCACAAGCGCGCGATCAGTTGCTGACGACCGTGTTCCGCATCGCGGGTTCGGGCAGCGACGACGACGCGCTGGCCGCGGCGCTGCGGGCCGCGCTGCGCGAGAAGCAGCCGGTGACCGGCATCCCGTTCGCCGGCAGCAGCCCCGCGCAACCGGAGCGGATGCGTTCCTGGCTGCTCAACTGCCAGCCGCTCCTCGTCGACGGCGAGGTGCGCGGTGCCGTGATGAGCATGCTGGACGTGACGGAACTGAAGCGCACCCAGCGCGAACTCGGCGACGCCAACCTGTTGCTCGAGCAGCGCATCCAGGACCGCACGGAGCAGCTGGCGGAGGCGAACATGGAGTTGCGCGCCTTCGCCCACACGATTGCGCACGACCTGCGCGCGCCGCTGCGCAACCTGCAGGGGTATGCGGCCGCGCTGCTGGAAGACGAAGCGGCCACGCTGAGCGCCACGGGCGAACGGTTCATGCGCCGCATCCTCGCCGTCAGCGAGCACATGGACCGGCTCGTGACGGACCTGCTCGCCTACAGCCAGCTGTCGCGCGCGGAGCTGCGCCTGCAGCCCGTCGAACTGGACCACGTCGTGCAGCTGGCGCTGGACGACATGGAGACGCAGGTCGCGGCCAACGGCGCCCGGATCGACGCCGCGTCCCCGCTGCCCACGGTGCTCGGCAACGAAGCGGTCCTCGTGCAGGTGTTCGTGAACCTGATCGGCAATGCGATCAAGTTCGTGGCGCCGGGCGTGACCCCGCACGTGCGCATCGACGGCCACGTCACCGCCGACGCGGCCTGGGTGCACATCGCCGACAACGGCATCGGCATTCCGGAGGACAAGCGCGAGCGCGTATTCGACGTGTTCGAGCGCCTGCACGGCGAAGACCAGTACCAGGGCACGGGGATCGGCCTCGCGATCGTGAAGAAGGGGGTGGAACGGCTGGGCGGCACGATCCGCGTCGAACCGGCACCGACCGGCACCGTGTTCCGGCTGTGCCTGCAACGGCCGCGCCCCCAGCCCCTGCCGGCCACCGCACCGGCAGATGCCCCGCCGGTGGCCTGACGGAGCCCGTCATTACGGCTACAATAGGGACGCTTGCACCACGACAAGTCCCGTCCCCAAACTCACCATGCCCCTGCGCTTCCTCCTTCTCGACGACAATCCCGACGATCGCCTGCTCGCCCGCCGCGAACTGGAACGCCATTTCCCCGGCTGCCACACGACGGAGGCGGGCGACCGCGCCGGCTTCGAACAGGCGGCCGACGCCGGCTTTCCGTTCGACCTCGTCATCACCGACTACCAGATGCGCTGGACCACGGGCCTGGACGTGCTCAAGCTGATCAAGGCCCATGATCCCCAACTGTCCGTCATCATGTTCACCGCGACGGGCACGCAGGAGATCGCGGTGGAAGCCATGAAGCACGGCCTGGACGACTACGTGATCAAGAGCCCGCGCCACTACGCGCGCCTGCCCGTCGCCGTGCGCACCTGCCTCGACCGCACCGAGATCCGCTCGCGCGCCATCCGCAGCGAGACGCGGCTCGCGTCGCTGCTGGAAAACATCCAGGTCGGCGTCTTCCGCATTTCGCTCGAAGGCGCGATCGAGGAAGGCAACCGCGCGTTCTGGAGCATGCTGGGCCTCGCGTCCGGCGAATTCACGAGGGCCGCGCATCACCCGCTGATCGAGGACGTCCGGCGACACATCCCGGACCTCAGGGCGACGCTGGACGCGGCCGACCTTCAATTGGACGTGGGCGACCCGGGCACGGGCGGCCGCGCGTTCAAGGTCAAGCTCGTGCGCGTGCGCGTGAACGGGCACGACGCCGTCGACGGCATCGTCGACGACGTGACGTCGCTGCGCCGCGCGGAACTGGAGATCCTGCGCCTGAACGCCGACCTGGAACAGCGCATCGCCACGCGCACGCGCCAGCTGCAGGAAGCGAACGAGGCGCTGGAGACGTTCGGCTTCTCCGTCTCGCACGACATGCGCGAGCCGCTGCGCACGATCCAGGGCTATGCGAACGTCCTCAAGCAGGACTTCGCCGAGGGCCACCTCGACAAGGCCAACCTGTACATCAACCGCATCGAGGCCGTCGCCCACCGCGTCGACACGATGGTGTCCGACCTGCTGGAATTCGCGCGCCTGTCGCGCACGGAGATCGCCACCGAAAACGTCGTCGTCGCGGACGCGCTGCACGAGGTGACGGCCGCGCTGCACGCCGAGATCCAGCAGGCGAAGGCACGGCTGCACATCGACGTCCCGGACGGCCTGACCGTGCGTGCCCACCGCCAGACGTTCGTGCAGGCGCTGACGAATCTCGTGTCGAACGCCGTCAAGTTCGTGCGGCCCGGCGAGGCGCCGGTCGTGCGCATCGGCGCAAGCGCAGCCGGTTCGATGGTGCGCGTCACGGTCGCGGACGACGGCATCGGCATCGCGCCGGCGGCCCAGGCCCGTATCTTCAACGTGTTCGAACGCCTGCACAGCGAGGAGGAATACCCGGGCACGGGCATCGGCCTCGCGATCGTCAAGAAGGGCGTCGAGCGGATGGGCGGCCGCGTGGCCGTCGAATCGGCGCCGGGCAGCGGCGCCACGTTCGCGGTCGACCTGCCCGCGCCGCCGGAAACCCCATGAGCTTCGCCGCCCTCCTCGTCGACGACAGCCCGGACGACCGGGCGCTCGTCGCGCGCGAGTTGAGGCGGCACTTCCCCCAGGCGCAGGTCAAGGAAGCGGGCAGCCCCGAGACGCTGGCCGCGGCGCTCGACGACGGCCGCTTCGACATCGCCATCACGGATTACCGCCTGCGCTTCACGGACGGCATCAGCGTATTGCGCGAACTGAAACGCCGCTTTCCCGAACGCCCCGTGATCATGTTCACGGCGAGCGGCAACGAGGAAATCGCCGTCGAGGCCATGAAGGAAGGCCTGGACGATTACATCACCAAGACGCCGAAGCACTACCCGCGCATCGGCTATGCGGTACGCGCCTGCCTCGACCACGTGGCGCAGCGGGCGCGGGCCGAACAGGCGCAGGCGCGCCTGGAGATCGCGCTGCAGTCGGCCGGGGTGGCGACGTGGCAGTTCGATCTGCGCGAGCGCACGATCGTCGCGTCCAGCGACCTCGGGCCGATGCTGGGCCAGCCGCCCGGCCATGCACCCGCGACCGTGGACGCGTGGCTGGCCGACATCCACGACGACGACCGGCCGCGCGTGATCGAGGCATGGAAGGCCGCCTTTGCCGGCACGGGCGACTACCGGATGCAATACCGCTTCCACGGCGCCGACGGGGTCACCCGCTGGATCGCGTCCAGCGCGCGCGTGCTGCGGGGTGCGGACGGCAAACCGTCCATGGTGATCGGCACGGCGCGCGAAGTCACGGCCGACATCGAGACGCGCCGGGACCTGGAACGCAAGACGGAAGAACTGGAACAGGCCGACCGCCAGAAGAACGAATTCCTCGCGATCCTCGCGCACGAACTGCGCAACCCACTGGGCGCCGCGCGCTATTCGATCGCCCTGCTGCGCCAGGCGTCGGACAACGCCGCCATCCGCGCCCGCGCCACCGACGTGATCGACCGCCAGATCGGCCACATGGCGACGATGCTGGACGCCCTGCTGGACCTGAGCCGCATCGCCCACAACCGCATCGAACTCGAACGGGCGCCGCTCGACGTGCGCCGGATCGTCGAACTCGCGTGCGAGAACGCGCAATCCGCGTTCGAGGGCAAGGGCCACGCCCTGCGGCTGTCGCTGCCCCCGGAACCGGTGACCGTCGTCGGCGACGAGGTCCGCCTCACGCAAGTCGTCGCCAACCTGCTCGTGAACGCCGCCAAGTTCACGCCGGCGCCGGGACACATCGACGTGCGCGTAACGCGCGACGGCACGGACGCCGTGATCGAGGTCGCCGACGACGGCATCGGCATCGCGCCGCACCGGCTGGACGAGGTGTTCGAGATGTTCTCGCAGGGCGAGACGAAGGCCCACGGCGGCACGCCTGGCCTCGGCATCGGCCTCGCCGTCGTGCGCTCGCTCGTCGGCCTGCACGGCGGCACCGTGCGCGCACACAGCGCGGGCGCGGGCCAGGGCACGCGCATCCGCGTGACCTTGCCCGCGCCCGCGCAATCCGCCCAGGCTGCGCCATCCGACGCGTCGGTGGCCGCCGGCGCCACCCGCGGCCTGCGCATGCTGCTCGCGGACGACAATGCCGACGCGGCCAACCTGCTGGCGCTGCTGCTGGAAGCGGAGGGCCATACGGTCCACGCGGCGTTCGATGGCATCTCGGCGATGGCCCTCGCGGACGCGCATCGGCCGGACGTCATGGTGCTGGACATCGGCATGCCGGGCGCGACCGGCTACGAGGTCGCGCGCTGGGTGCGGGAACAACCGTGGGGCGCGGCCGTGCGGCTCGTCGCCGTGACGGGCTGGGGCCACGAACATGACGGCGGGCGCGCGCTGGACGCAGGGTTCGACGTGCGCCTGGTCAAACCCGTCGACATGACGCAGCTGCTCGCCGCCGTCAATGCCCCGCCACCGGGATGAGCGCCGGCTTGTCCTTGTCCTTCAGCAGGAACACGACGAAACGCGCCGGCTTCGTTTTGCTCGCGTTGCGGCCCACCGTGTGCACGTCGCGCGGCCCTTCGTAGAACGTCTCGCCGGCGTGCAGCGTCTTCTCCCTGCCGCCCTCCACGCCCATGACGATCGTCCCTTCGACCACGTAGATGAAGCCGTGGGCGTCGTGGCGGTGCACGGGGTCGGCCGCGCCGGGCGCATAGTCGACGGTGAGCATCATGACTTCCTTGCCCGGCGCATCGGACAACGCCTTGTTCATCAGCGTGGTGACGACGGGTTCGGGTGGCGCCGCGTGGGCGAGCGTGGCGCAGGCGGCCAGGGCGATGGGAATGAAGCGGAACATGAGCGTATCCTCGTTGTGCGTGAAAACGCCAGTGTAGAGAGGACGCCCGCCCGGCAACAGGCGCCCGCCGGGACGCGCAGCGGTGCCGCAAAAACACCAATCGGCGCGGGAGGCTGGCAGGAAATCGGGGATTCTTGTCATTGCCGACGAATGGGAGCGCGCCTACCATCGACGTACTTACGTACCGACAGGACAGCCGTGCCGCGCAGCCTCACCTCCGTTCTACCCAGCCCCGACTGCAACGACGCGCTGGCCTCCAGTTTCGCCACGACGTATGCGGGCGTGGTCGCCTTCATGGCCGTCGTCCACGCAGGCAGCTTCGCCCGGGCGGCCGAGCGGCTCGGCATCGGGCGCTCCGCCGTCAGCCGCAGCGTGCTGAAACTGGAGACGCAGCTCGACACGCGGCTGTTCCTGCGCACGACGCGCAGCACGGCCCTCACGGCCGAAGGCCAGCGCTTCTTCGACGGCTGCCGCCCCGGCGTCGACCGCATCTTCCAGGCGCTGGACGAAATGCGCGAGCTGCGCACGGGCATCCCGCGCGGCCACCTGCGCATCTCGTCCACCGTGGGCTTCGGACGCAAGGTCGTCGCGCCGCTGCTGAAGGATTTTCATGCGCGCTATCCGGACATCACCCTGGACCTGATCCTCGACGACCGGCCCACGGACTTCACGTCCGACCGCATCGACGTCGCCTTCCGCAACGGCCGCATGGACGACAGCCAGATCGTCGCCAAGAAGCTCATCCCGATGCCCATGCTCGTGTGCGCATCGCCCGCGTACGCGCGCCAGCACGGCCTGCCCCGCACGCCGGACGACCTGGCCGCCCATTGCTGCGTCAACTTCCGCTTCGCGTCCGGCCGCCTGTTCGACTGGGAATTCAGGGTGGATGGCGCCGTGCGCAAGCACACGCCGCAAGGGTGGCTCTGCTTCAACGACGCCGACCTCGTGCTGCAGGCCGTCCTCGACGGCGACGGCATCGCGCAGATGGCCGGCTACCAGATCCGCGAGCACCTGCGCGCCGGCCGCCTCGTCGCCTGCCTGGCGGAGTATGCGCCGGACGACCGCGGCCACTTCCTGTGCTACCTGAGCCGGCACCACATGCCGATGCGGATGCGGGTCTTCGTCGACGACATGACCCAACGGATCCGCGCCCTCGGCCTGGACGCGCCGGACCTGGTGGGCAGCGGAGCGCAGCCGTGACGCGCACCGCCTGGGCGTGCGCGCTCGGCGCCATCCTGCTGTGGGCCCTGTTCGCGACCCTCGTGCGCCTCGCGGGCGACGCGCCGCCGCTGCTGCTGACGGGCGTCGCGCTGTGCTGCGGCGGCCTCGCGTCCGCGCACCGGTGGCGCGAATGGCGCGTGCCCGCCGCCATCCTCGGATTCGGCGTCGCCAGCCTGTTCCTGTATCACGCGAGCCTCGTGGCCGCGTTCAGGCTCGCCCCCATCGCCGAGGCGAACCTGCTGAATTATCTGTGGCCGCTGCTGATCGTCGTGCTGGCCCCGCGCGTGGCGCCCTTGCGGCCGCGCCAGCTGGCCGGGTGCGCCATCGCGTTTGCCGGCGGGGCACTCGTGATCGGCCCGTCCGCTCTCACGGTCTCCTACCTCGCGGGTTACGCGCTCGCCGTGCTCGCCGCGGTCACGTGGGCCGTGTATTCGCTGCTGCCGGCCCGCCTGCCCGCCTATTCGTCGTGGGCGACGGGCGGCTTCTGCCTGGGCGCCGGCCTCCTCGCGCTGGCCGCGCACGCGCTGTTCGAAACGCCGTACCGGCCATCCGCGACGGAGGCGGCCGGCATGGCGGCCATCGGCATCGGCCCGCTCGGGCTCTCGTTCGTCCTGTGGGACCGCGCCATGCGCACGGGCCACGCGGCGACGATCGGGTCGCTGTCCTACCTGACGCCCGTGCTGTCCACGCTCGCGCTGGCCGTGACGGGCGCCGTGGCCGCGGGCAGTTGGTGGCGCCTCGGTCCCGCGCTGCTGCTGGTCGTCGCCGGCGTGCGCCTGTCGCGCTGATTGGTGCATTTTCGGCACCACCGTGCGGCCGCCTGGCCGCCTACCGCCCGCGCGGGGCGCTGTCTACACTCGTTTCGTACCACAACCAACAAGGAGAACGAGATGACCCAGCGTATCAACTACCTCAAGCAATCCCCCGCCCTCTTCAAGAAGCTCGTCGAACTGGGCACCCTGATCAACGACGGCAGCATCGAGGAAAGCATCCGCGACCTCGTCGCCATCCGCGCCTCGCAGATCAACGGCTGCGGCTTCTGCATCGACATGCACGTGAAGCAGGCCACCATTCACGGCGAACGCCCGCTGCGCCTGCACCACCTGGCCGCGTGGCGCGAATCGACGCTGTTCGCCCCGCGCGAACGAGCCGCGCTCGCGTGGACGGAGGCACTGACGACCCTGTCGCGGCAGGGCGTGCCGGACGAGATCTACGAGCGCGTGCGCGCCCAGCTCACGGAGCAGGAACTGGTGGACCTGACGTACGAAATCATGACGATCAATGCGTGGAACCGCATCAACGTCGCCTTCAGGACCGTGCCGGGTTCGTACGACAAGGACTTCGGCCTGGACCGCGCGAACCTGGCCTGACAAGGAGACACTCATGAAGATCGTAGTCATCGGCGGCACGGGCCTCATCGGCAGCAAACTCGTAACCCTCCTGCGGGCCCGCGGCCATGAGGCGCTGGCGGCATCGCCCAACTCGGGCGTGAACGCGCTGACGGGCGAAGGCCTGGATGCGGCGCTGGCCGGCAGCGACGTCGTCGTGGACGTGGCGAACTCGCCGTCGTTCGCGGACGACGCCGTGCTGGCATTCTTCACGACGTCCGGCCGCAATCTCCTCGCCGCGGCACGCAGGGCCGGCGTGAAGCACTACGTGGCCTTGTCCGTCGTCGGCACGCAGCGCCTCGCGGACAGTGGCTACTTCCGTGCCAAGATCGCGCAGGAAGAGCTCATTCGCGCATCCGGCCTGCCCTACACCATCGTGCATTCGACGCAGTTCTTCGAATTCCTCGGCGGGATCGTCGCGGCGGCGGGCCAGGACGACATGATCGCCCTGTCGCCCGCGTTCATCCAGCCCATCGCGTCGGACGACGTGGCGGCGGCGATGGCGGACGTGGTCCCCGGTGCGCCCGTCAACGGCATCGTCGAGATCGCGGGGCCGGACCGCTTCCGCCTGGCCGACCTCGTGCGCGACTACCTCGCGGCCAGGGGCGACACGCGCACGGTGCGCGCGGATGCCCGCGCGCGCTATTTCGGCGCCGAACTGCAGGAGGATACGCTGGTGCCGCACGGCGCGGCGCGTCTCGGCGCCATCCGTATCGGGAGCTGGCTGCAGGCTCAGGCGCCGGCAACCCGCTTGCGGTAAGCCGACGGCGTCTCGCCCAGGTTGCGCCGGAAGGCGCCGCACATCCGGTCCTCATCGCCGAAGCCGCACTGGCGGGCGATCTGGGCGAGGTTCGCTTCCGACTGTTCGAGCATGCGCCGGGCCGCACCCATCCGGAACCGTTCCAGCGCCTTGCCGGGCGAGCAGCCCGTCCTGTCCTTGTACACGCGGGCGAAGTTGCGGGCGCTCATGTGGGCCTGTGCGGCGAGGCGTTCCACGGTGAGGCCGCTGTCGTGCAGGTTGTCGAGGATCCAGCCGTGCAGCGCGTCGAACGCCGCGTCGTCGCGCGTCTGCGCGCGCAGCAGTTCGCTGTGCTGTGCCTGTCCGCCGGCGCGCTTCATGTACACGACCAGTTCGCGCGCGACGTCCATCGCGAGCGCGCGTCCGCAATCTTCCTCCACGAGGGCCAGCGCGAGGTCGATGCCGGCCGTGACGCCGGCCGACGTCCACACGGGGTCCTGGCGCACGTAGATCGCCTCGCGGTCGACATCCAGCGCCGGGAAGCGTTGTTCCAGCACGTCCGCCATGTTCCAGTGCGTGGCCACGCGCCGGCCATCCAGCAGGCCACCTTGCGCCAGCAGGAAGGCGCCGGTGCACACGGACGTCACGCGACGGGCGCGCGGCGCGGCGGCCGCGATCCAGTCGACCGTCGTGCCCACGTCCGCCAGCACGGCCGCAATCCCGGGCGCGCCGGGCACGAGGATCGTGTCGATGGCGCGTCCCGCGAACTGCGCGGCGGGCAAGGTGTCGAGCGCGACGCCTTCGGCCGTCGTCACGAGGCCGCCGTCCACGCTGACCGTGTACCGCTCGTACGGCGCGAGGCCCCGCTCCGTCATCCGCTTCGCGGCACACCAGAACACGGTCTGCGGTCCGGTGAGGTCGAGCAGGCCCATGCCGGGGAAGGCGACGAACAGGACGAGAGGAGGAGAAGCGAAAACGGGTGTCATCGTATGTACGGCTGGGTCAACCTTGCGATCTTACTGCGCATGCGGGCGATGTCAAGCCGCGGCACCGCCTGCACCGGAATCGTGCAGTGCCGCCGCATTCCGCTGGCACGCTTCTTGATACGACTTCCTTGTCGACATCACGGAAGGCGGCCATGACAGACTTTTTCAACGAGATGACGGCGGACGGCGGGGGCGCCGTGCGCGACCACTATCGCGCATTCGACGACTGGCTCAAGCACCAGCCGCCCGAGCGGATCGAACGCAAGCGCGCCGAGGCGGACCTCACGTTCCGCCGCGTCGGCATCACCTTCGCCGTGTACGGCGACGGTGCCGGCACGGAACGGCTGATCCCGTTCGACACGATCCCGCGCATCATACCGGC
The DNA here is from genome assembly GCF_900101265.1 of Massilia sp. PDC64. Taxonomy (GTDB): domain Bacteria; phylum Pseudomonadota; class Gammaproteobacteria; order Burkholderiales; family Burkholderiaceae_D; genus Telluria. The sequence goes on along the minus strand of NZ_FMZS01000003.1, from coordinate 87,375 downwards.
GCACGAATGGGCGAAGCTGCAGGCGGGCCTCGCGCAGCGCATCAAGGCGCTGAACATGTTCGTGCACGACATCTACCACGACCAGGACATCGTCCGCGCCGGCATCATCCCCGCGCAGCAGATCTACCAGAACGCGCAGTACCGCCCGGAGATGCAGGGCATCAGCGTCGCGTCCGACATCTATGCGCACATCGCGGGCGTGGACATCGTGCGCGCCGGCCAGGGCGAGTTCTACGTCCTGGAAGACAACCTGCGCGTGCCGTCCGGCGTGTCGTACATGCTGGAAGACCGCAAGATGATGATGCGCCTGTTCCCGGAACTGTTCGCGCGCCACCGCGTCGCGCCGGTCGAGCACTACCCCGACATGCTGCTGGAGAACCTGCGATCCGTCGCGCCGGCCGGCGTGCTCGACCCGACCGTCGTCGTCATGACGCCCGGCACCTACAACTCGGCCTACTTCGAGCACGCGTTCCTCGCGCAGCAGATGGGCGTCGAGCTGGTCGAGGGCAAGGACCTGTTCGTGGACGCGAACGCCGTCTACATGCGTACGATCCGCGGCCCGCGCCGGGTGGACGTCATCTACCGCCGCCTCGACGACGATTTCCTCGATCCCCTCGCCTTCCGCGCCGACTCCACCCTGGGCGTGCCGGGACTCCTGTCCGTGTACCGCGCCGGCCGCGTCACCCTGGCGAACGCCATCGGCACGGGCGTCGCCGACGACAAGTCGATCTACCCGTACGTGCCGGACATGATCCGCTTCTACCTGTCGGAAGAACCGCTGCTGAACAACGTGCCCACGTGGCAGTGCCGGCGGCCGGAAGACCTCGCGTACACCCTGGACCACCTCGACCGGCTCGTCGTCAAGGAAGTGCACGGCGCCGGCGGCTACGGGATGCTGATCGGGCCGGCGGCGTCGAAGCAGGAGATCGAGGACTTCCGGCGCCGCCTCGTCGCGCGCCCGGACGGCTACATCGCCCAGCCGACCCTGGCCCTGTCGGCCTGCCCCACCTACGTGGAAAGCGGCATCGCGCCGCGCCACATCGACCTGCGTCCGTTCGTCCTGTCGGGCAAGACGATCTCGATGGTGCCGGGCGGCCTGACGCGGGTGGCGCTGCGCGAGGGATCGCTGGTGGTGAACTCGTCGCAGGGCGGCGGCACCAAGGACACCTGGATACTGGAGGAATGATGCTGAGCCGCACCGCAGACCACTTGTACTGGATGGCGCGCTACACCGAGCGCGCCGAGAACACGGCCCGCATGCTCGACGTGGCCGTGCAGACGGCCATGCTGCCGCAGTCCGCCCTCGATACCGAACAGGCTTGGCGCGCCATCCTCGGCATCTCCGAGCTGCAGGGCGCGTTCGACGCCGCCTACGGCACGCTCGACGCGAAGAACGTGCTCGCATTCATGGCGAGCGATCCGGCCAATCCCTCGTCAATCGTGTCGTGCCTGACGGCGGCGCGCGAGAACGCCCGGGCCGTGCGCGGCGTGCTCACGACGGAGGTGTGGGAGACGCAGAACGCCACGTGGATCGAGTTGCGCGACCGCCTCGCCGCCAGCCTCGATGCCGACCCGGGCGAGTTCTTCGACTGGGTCAAGCTGCGCTGCCACCTGGCGCGCGGCGTCACGCTCGGCACCATGCTGGACGACGAGGCCCTCGTGTTCATCCGCCTCGGCACGTTCCTGGAACGGGCCGACAACACGGCCCGCCTGCTGGACGTGAAGTACCACGGCGCCGGTGCCGCGGCCACGCACGACGTGCTCACGCAGCGCGAGTTCTATTACTGGGCGGCGCTGCTGCGCTCCGTGGCGGGCTTCGAAATCTACCGCAAGGTCTACCGCGATTCGATCACGCCGGCGCGCGTGGCCGAGCTCCTGATGCTGCGCGCCGACATGCCGCGCTCCCTGCTCGCCTGCATGGAGCAGGTCGTCGCGAACCTGAAGGCGGTGCGCAACGACGTCTCCGCCGGCACGGAGCGGCTGGCGGGCAAGATGCACGCCGAGCTGCAGTTCGCGCGCATCGAGGACGTGCTGGCCGCCGGCATCGACGAGACGCTCGGCACCTTCATGGAGAACATCTACGCGCTCGGCAACGGCATCAGCCGCGATTTCCTCGTCCCCCTGGGAGCCTGACATGCACCTGTCCATCCGCCACGAAACCCTGTACCGCTATTCGCAACCGCAGGCCTACAGCATCGAGCAGCTGCACCTGACGCCGCGCGCCGAGCCGCAACAGCAGGTGCTGTCCTGGCACATCGCGACACCGGGCCATTGCGCCGCCTACGTGGACGCGTACGGCAATGCGTCGCACATGCTGACCCTGAACGCACCGCACACGGCCGTGCGCATCCTCGTCGAAGGCGTCGTCGCGACGGTGCCCCTACCCGGCGGTCGCCTGCAGGCCCACGACAGCCTGCCGCCGCTGATCTTCACGGTCCCCACCCGGCTGACGCAACCGACGACGGCGCTCGCCGACGTCGCGGCGGCCTGCCTGCCCGCCCGTGGGGAACCCGTCACCACGGCCGACCTGCTGCGTCTCGCCGCGCACATCCACGGTGCGGTCGCGTACCAGACCGGTGCCACCCACGTGGGCACGGCCGCCGCCGAGGCGATGCTGCTCGGCGCCGGCGTGTGCCAGGACCACGCCCACGTGTTCCTCGCCTGCTGCCATGCGCACGGGGTACCGGCGCGCTACGTGTCCGGCTACATCGACCCGGGATCGACAGGCCACGCGGCCAGTCATGCGTGGGTGGACGCGTGGGTCGACGATCCGGACTTCAGCGGCTGGGTCAGCATCGACGTCACGCACGACCGGCTGATGACGGACGGGTACTGCCGCCTCGCGATCGGCCGCGACTACGAATCGGCCGCCCCGGTGCGCGGCATGCGGCGCGGCGGCGGCGACGAGGTCATGCGGGTCGAGGCGCAGATCGTCCCCGTGTAGAATGACGCCTTTCCTCAACCACAACGGATTTTGCCGATGACTTACTGTGTGGGCATGCGCCTCGATGCCGGCCTCGTGTTCCTCGCCGATTCGCGCACGAACGCCGGTGTCGACCAGGTCGGCACCTTCCGCAAGCTTTCCGTCTTCGAGAACCCGGGCGACCGCATGATGGTCATGATGACCGCGGGGAACCTGTCGATCTCCCAGGCCGTGCGCCAGATCGTGGCGGCCCACGTGAGCGAGAACGGCACGACGATCTGGAACGCACCGGACATGTACGAGGCCGCGCGCATCGTCGGCGAAGCGGTGCGCACGGTCTACCGGCAGGAGTCGGCCCGGCTGGCCGAGCACGGCGTCGACTTCAACATCAGCATCGTGTTCGGGGGCCAGATCCGGGGCGAGCGCTGCCGGCTGTTCTACGTCTACTCGGCCGGCAACTTCATCGAGTCGCACGACGAAAATCCCTATTTCCAGATCGGCGAAGCGAAATACGGCAAACCGATCATCGACCGCGTCGTCACGCCGCGCACGTCGCTGGACGACGCGGCCAAGTGCGCGCTGATCTCGATGGATTCGACCCTGCGCTCGAACATCTCCGTCGGCCTGCCGCTCGACCTGCTCGTGTACGAAGACGGTAGCCTGGCCGTCACCCGTTTCGTCACCATCGACGAACACAACCAGTATTTCCAGCTGCTGCGCAACAGCTGGGGCCAGCAACTGAAGACCGTGTTCGAAGGGATCGCCGCACCCGTATGGGACGCCGCGCCCGGCACGACGGACAACGTGCTCTCCTCCACCAACATGCACAGCCGGCCCGTGCGCGCCCCGCTGCCGCCGGGCATGGCGACTGGCGCGCCGCAGGCGCCGTTGCAGTCGGTCGCGGAACAGCCGCCCGCGCCCGGCCAGCATTGACTTGCCTGCCTCGCAGGGCCACGGAAGCGATGATATTTTCCTGGAGACCGATATCGGGTTCGGTATCGCGCATGTCGATTAGTTGCAAAACTTGCGGCGGATGAGCGGAGAAAGCCAGCAATAACAAGGACTTGGCGTCGCGGGCATGACGGGCTCCGGCCGCCGAGGGTGCGCCGCCGCGGTTTTGACAGCGCTACCACGCATGCCCTACATTGCCGGATGCCCTGTATCCACGGACCCCACATGACCGCACACCGCCCCCGCCCGCCGCGTCTCCAGGCGGCCGTCCTCGCCCTCTGCGCCGCCCTCGCCTGCCTGGGCGCACACGCGCAGGAAGAACCGCGTCCCGCCACCGGCCTGTCGACGGCCACGTGGACACCGGACAATGGCAACGGCACGTTCACGAACCCGCTGTTCTACGACGAATTCTCGGACCCCGACATGATCCGCGTGGGCGACTGGTTCTACCTGACCGGCACGACCATGCACGCGATGCCCGGCCTGCCGGTCCTGCGCTCGCGCGACCTCGTGAACTGGGAATTCCTGAGCTACGCCGTCGACAAGCTGGACTTCGGCCCGGCCTACCGCCTGGAAGACGGCAAGAGCATCTACGGGCAAGGCATCTGGGCCCCGAGCCTGCGCTACCGGAATGGCACGTTCTACATCTTCAGCAACGTGAACGGCCGCGGGACGCAGATCTTCAGCGCCACCGATCCGCGCGGCCCCTGGACGCACCGCGAGATGAAGCGCAGCCTGCACGACCTGTCCGTGCTGTTCGACGACGACGGCAAGGCGTGGGTCGTGTGGGACCACCAGCGCATGCGCATCGCCCAGTTGACGGACGACCTGACGGACATCGTGCCCGGCACCGAGAAAGTACTGTTCGCGCAGGACGCGGGCATGGGCGAAGGCGCGCACATCTACAAGATCGAAGGCAAGTACTACATCCTGTCCGCCAACTACGCGGGCGGCTTCCGCATGCCCGCCGCGCGCGCGGACAAGGTCGACGGACCGTACGAAGTGAACCAGGCCATCAGCAAGGATGAAGATTTCGGCATGGCCCAGGGCTACCGCCTGAAGGACAACAAGACGCCGACCGCGATCGTGCCGCCGAACCCGTCGGCCCGCAATGCGAACTCGCTGCACCAGGGCGGCATCGTGCTGACGCCGGCGGGCGAATGGTGGGGCTTCTCGATGATGGACTTTAACTCCGTCGGCCGCCTGCTCAGCCTTTCGCCGATCACGTGGAAAGATGGCTGGCCGTACTTCGGCCTGCCCGGCAACCTGGGACGCAATCCGCGCACGTGGGTCAAGCCGAAGACGGCGGCGCCCTCGCCCATCCAGGTACCGTATGCGCGCAGCGACGATTTCTCCGCGACGACGCTGCAACCGGTCTGGCAGTGGAACCACGTGCCCGTCGACGGCCAATGGTCGCTGACGGAACGCCCCGGCTTCCTGCGCCTGCACGCGCTGCCCGCGACGTCGTTCTGGCAGGCCCGCAACAGCCTGACGCAGCGCGCCATCGGCCCCCGCTCGTCGCCGACGGTGACGCTGGATGCGTCCGGCCTCGCGGACGGCGACGTCGCCGGCCTCGCGCTGCTGAACCTCCCGTATGCGACCTTGGGCGTGGAAAAGACGGCGGCCGGCCTGCAACTGGCGCTGTACGACCAGATCAGCGACCGCACCGTGCGCGTGCCGCTGCCGGCCGGCGCCACGCGCGTGATGCTGCGCGCGGATTGCGACTTCCTCACCGAGCAGGCCCGCTTCTCGTGGTCCGTGGACGGCAAGGCGTTCGCGCCCATCGGGGAACCGTTCACGATGGTGTTCCAGCTGAAGACCTTCCAGGGCGTGCGCTATGCCCTCTTCAACTACAATCAGGCCGGGAAACCGGGCGGGTACGCGGACTTCGACAGCATCGATGTCTACCAGCCGAATCCGCACGGCCTGATGCGCGCGATTCCGTTCGGCCAGCGCATCCAGCTCGCGGAATTCAAGAGCGGCCGCAAGATGGCGGCGTATCTCGTCAAGGACATGGGGCTCGGACGCGTCGCCCTGCAATCCGGCGCGGCGTTTGTCAGCGTCGATGCGAAGGGCGGCGTCGGCCTGCACAAGGGCAAACCCGGCCAGGCCGAGAGCTTCCAGTGGATCGAGACGCCGACCGGCGAACTGGTGCTGATGTCGCTCGCGACGAACCGGTTCCTGCGAGTCGATCCGGCCACCCAGGCGCTGCATGCGGACAGTCCGGGGCCGGTGCCGGATGGGAGCGATGGGGTGCGGTTCACGTGGGCGGTGCTGGGCAAATAGCCGCACAGGATGGCGTCGATGAAGGTAAGATCGAGCTCATCCTGACAGACGCCTTATCCCGGGTAACGACATGCCGAGAACCGCAAGAACGATTGTTGTTTCGTCCTTATTCATTCTGCTGCAGGGTCACGCGGGTTCCGCTTCAGCCGACTGGTTGCTGTCGTCAGACACCAAAGCGCTGATCGCCAAAGCCGAAGCGGGCGATATCGACGCCCAGCTTCGCGTCGGTGCGGCTTACGATCGCGGCAAAGGTGCGCCGCGCGACAGGGCGGCCGCGCTGAAGTGGTATCGGATGGCCGCCGAGGCCGGCGATCCCGAAGCCCAGAACAGCGTCGGCAGCATGCTGCAGGAAGATGGAAACTATATCGAAGCCCTGGCCTGGTACGAAAAGGCTGCTGCGCAAGGCCACGCCCAGGCGACGAACAGCGAAGCCTATCTGCACGATCTGGGACTTGGCGTACCGCAGGACAGGAAGCTGGGTTTCGCTCTGTACTCGCGCGCGGCGGACCTCGGCTTTGCCGAAGCGATGTGGAACCTCGCGAACTTATACGGCGCCGGCCAGCTCGGGCCTGCGGACCCGCACATGGCTTGCGTGTGGACCTATCGGGCGATGAGGTTTGCCGGCCCGAACGACCAACGACTCTCGGCCTATCTCGACAAAGTCCTTCGGCAGTTGGAGAGTCGCCTGGGCACGGAAAAACTCGCCTCGTGCCGCGAGCAGGCGGATGCCTGGACACCCTCTCGAAGCAAAAAACAATGACGCCATATAAGTGCGAGCCGACACGTTTCGTGGAACTCAGCCACATCGACGCCGACGCACCACTCGTTGAAGTCAGCCGCAAATCATGCTTACATCACGGCACGCGGCGGATCACGGCGACCTCATTCCGATACGCGCGTTCGAAATCGAAGTTGTCTGACTGAAGCGCCAACGGATAGACCTTGCAGGTTTCCCGGAATCGCTCCACACCCTGGTCGACAACATACTGCTTCCTGAGCTGTTCGCGCCCCTGCACCATCAACTGCTCGACCATATCCCTGATTTTCGGTACGGAATAGGTGCCGGTAGGATCGTGCGCCGCCCAATACGCCGGCAGGGCCTCGAATCTCTTGGTCATTTCCATGACGAACGGCTGGTACTTCCGCTGCCACGCATCGACCGCAACCTGATTGTCCGATGTCGTTTCGGGATAAGTCTCCGCGCAGAGATCTGCCGTCCACTGAACGGCGCGGATCCGTCCGATGATCCGTCCAAGATCATGGAAATACGCGCCCGAAGGAGCCGGCGACTCCTGTGCGACGACCGGGCTGCACGCGCAGACCAATGCCACGGCCACGCCAAGCCGCCCCAAACGTCGATGTGCGTTCATGCATCCCCGCTGTAAAGATCACACGCAGGAATATAACAGGTCGACAATAAAAAAGGAGCGGCCGGAGACTCAGCCGCCCCATGAATACCGGACCGCCAGCAAACGGCCCGGGGAGACGCAACTACATGATCAGAACGAGGTGCGCAGCGTCACGTTGTAGCTGCGGCCCGGCTTGTTCTCGTCGAAGATCGCGTTGGGGAACGCCGTGTAGTTCTGGCTCTTCGCGTTGTTCACGTTCCAGACGCTGAGCGACAGGTCCGTGTTGTAGGCGAAGCCGAACAACTTCTGCAGGTTCAGGCCGGCCGACAGGTCGACCTGCTGGCGTCCCGTCGAATACGCGTAGATGCCGTTGCCCAGGCCCGTGTTCGTGTTGCTGATCAGGCTGGACTGGTACTGGCGCGACACGCGCAGGTTCAGGCCGTCCTTCTCGTAGTACACGGTCAGGTTGCTGGTGCGCGGCGGCACGCCGGCCACCGGCGGTGCTCCCTTGGCTTCATCCTTCTGCTTCGTGTACGTGAAATTCCCCGTGAAGCCGAAGCCTTTCACCGGCAGCATGTCCAGCGGCTGCTGCCACGTGAACTCCAGGCCGCGCACCTTCAGCTTCGTGTCGATCATGTACGGCTCGGTGATGATCACGTGCTTCTTGTCGCGTCCGCCGGCGGCGTCCACGGCCGCCTGCTGCGCATCCGTCAGGCCCACGGTGCCGTAGATCTTGTCCAGGTCGGCCAGCGTGTAGTCGATCTGGCGCTGGCCCGGGCGGCTGACGATGTCCTTGGCGAAGCCGGACAGCGCGACATAGCCTTCGCGGCTGAAATACCATTCCACGCCCGCATCCAGGTTGTTGGCCTTGAACGGCTTGAGGTTCGGATTCGTCACGTTGCCCTGGTTGACGCCCTGGTCGCCGATCGAGAGCTGGGTCTGGTGCAGGTCCGCCGGGTTGGCGCGCGTGAGCGACTTGGAGCCGGACAGGCGGGCGATCACGTCCTTCGTCAGGTTGTACGACAGGTTGAACGACGGCAGGATGTTGTGGTACTTGGTCGATTCATACACCCAGGTCTGCATGTCCGGGTAGCGGCCGCCTTGCTGCAGGCCCTGCTGGGCGTTGCGCGGATCGGGCGTGTTGACCGGGGCGCCGATCGTCTGCTCCGTCGTCGCGTAGCGCACGCCGGCGTTGTAGCGCAGCGTGTGGCCGAACACGGGGATGCGGCCGTTCGTCGCGACGTAGAACGCCGTCACCTTCTCGCGCAGGTAGCCGCCGTTGGTCGTCGGCGCGGCGTAGAAGAGCTCGCGGTAGTGCTGGTAGTTGGTGTCCTTGGCAAACTTGTCCCAGTCGATCGTGATGAAGCCGTGATCGCTCTTGTGGACGTACTTCGCCAGGTCGCCGTTCGTGACGGCGGAGCCCAGGTAGGTCAGCGGCGCCGTCTGGCCCTGCGTGTAGCCGGTGCCGTAGCCCGGGTAGGTGCCGGCCGGGATCGGACCGGGCGCGAAGCGGCCGTCGCACTGGCCTTGCAGCGCGCGGTCCGGCTGGATGAACTGGTAGCTGGTCTGGTTACCGCAGGTGTAGTTCATCCACGCGTCGGCGTTGCCGTAGTCCGTATAGCGGCGCGTGATGTCGTCGAACGAGCCGCCCACCTTGATCGCGAACGTGTCGTCGCCCCAGTTCAGGTTCAGGCGCGTGCCCTTGGTCGTGTTGCGGCGCTCGTAGATGTCGCCGCGCAGGCCGGACAGGCCCTGGCCCGGCTGGTACCAGCCGAACTTGGACGGGTCGTTGATGTCGATGTTGCTGGACATGACCGGAATCTGTCCCGGCGTCGAGTTGTCGTACTTGACGACGGTCGGCGCCGACTGGGTGGCCACCAGCACGGTCGGCATGTCGCGGTAAAACTGGCTGTCCGTGTAGTTGACGTGGCCGTCGATGGTCAGCCGGTCGCTCGCATGCCACTCGAAGCCCGGGTTGACGCTGCGGAAGTGCGTATTTTCCTTCATCGGGCGGAATTCCAGGCCCCAGAAGGTATTGGCCAGCGTGCCGCCCGTGATCGTGCAATAGGCCGAGCAGTCGGTGCGGTCGAACGTCAGGCCGATCGGAATCGGGGTGTTCGCGCGCATGCCGGCGGCCATGTCTTCCTGCTGCATCTTGTTGCCCTTCTGCGCGAAGACCATGTCCGTGTAGACCATCCAGTCCTCGTTCGGCTGCCACTGGAAGCTCAGCGTCTCGCCCTTGCGGCGGCGCTCGCCGTCATACACCAGGTAGCGCGGCAGGCGGCCCATCAGGCCGTTGTCGATCTGCTGGATCGTCGCGCCCGGGTTCAGCGCCAGCAGCATCGCGCGGTCGATGGGGGCGCCCGGCTTCAGCACGGCCTGCGCGTACGCCGGCAGGGCCGACATGTCCATGCCGCTGGGGACCGTGGCCGGGCTGTTGAAGTAGTCGCCGCCCGCCGAGGCCGGATCGGACGCGTTGCGCTGGTTCGCGTTCAGGCGGAACGTGCGCATGTCGACGGTCTGGAACACGTCGGTGTGGTATTTCGTATTCAGCCACGCGAAGCCGAACAGCGCGCCGACCTTGCCGAAGCGCGTGTTCCATGTGTTGCTGACGAGGGCCGACCCCGTGTTGCCCCACTTGCCGTCCTTGTCGCGGTAGTTGGCGTTGGCCGTGAAGGCCGAGCGGAAGCCGTTCTTGTCGAACGGGCGCACGCTGCGCATGTTGACGGTACCGGCCACGCCGCCCTCGATGATGTCGGCCTGCTGGCTCTTGTACACGGTCGCGCTGCGGAACAGTTCGGACGGCAGGAAGTCCATGTCCACTTCGCGGTTCGCGCTGATGTTGCCGCCCCAGCTGCCGGCCGACGCGGAGGCCATCGGCGCGCCGTTCAGCAGCACGCGCGTGAACGCGGGACCCATGCCGCGGATCGAGATGTTCATGCCTTCGCCGTCGATCGCGGCGCGGGTCACGGTGACGCCCGGGATGCGCGACAGGGCGTCGGCGATGTTCGGCTCGGGGAATTTGCCCATGTCCTCGGAGAACACGGTGTCGGTGAGGCCGTTGTTCTCGCGCTTCTCCAGCGCGGACAACGCGAGCGAGCTGCGGTAGCCGGTGACGGTAACGACGGGGCCGCTGCCCTGCGTCTTCGGTTCGGTGCTGTCCTGCGCCCAGGCGCTGGACACGAGACCGGCCATGATGGTCAGTGCGTAGACTTCGCGGCGATAGGGTGCCCGGCGCCGTGCGGCGCCATTCCAGTGTTGCTTCATCTTTGTCTCCTCTCTCTTCTTATCGGATGGCCTTGTGGCCTTTTTGGTATTGCGGGTGGAGGTGGTCGGTAATGCGTTCTTTTTCCGGTAACGGTTCTCCTTGTTCGGTATTTTGAGCGCTCGTCCTAACAGAAAATGTTAAACGCTAACATTTTTGGGCACAGGGCGAGCTTTGCCGGATCGTCCGTGAAAACACCTCGTTCGAGTTGCTTTTCAAGTATGACGTCAGACATGTCGGTAACATACTTGAGTAAATATCATCGAACCAATAGATTTTTTTTCGCCACCGATATCCGAATTCGTATCTCGCGCCCCATAGAGGACCGCGCCCACTCTGTACTTTGCTATCCGCTACCACAAAATCGCTGTTAGGGGTGTTATACGATAACAACACATAGGATGTCTGACCTTATTCAGGCTGCATGCATCGCCCCGTTTTCGTGTCCGATTGTGTCGTAATGCCCCTCCGACACATTGCCGGGGTTTCCCGACATGCAACGGACAATCCGCCGACACACCGGACTGGTCTCATGACGTTCATCGACGCGCCGCGTCGACCCAACCGAAGGAGAGACCATGAAGACGACCCACACCGCGCTGGCCGCCACGCTGGCCCTGACCCTGTGCGCCGGCGCCCACGCCGCCGAAGCGAAGAAGCCGACCGAGAAATGCTATGGCGTGGCCCTGGCCGGCCAGAACGAATGCGCGGCCGGCGCGGGCACCTCGTGCGCCGGCACCGCGAAGACGGATTACCAGGGCGACGCCTGGATCCTCGTCGAGAAAGGCACCTGCACGAGCATCAAGACGCCGAAAGGCTACGGCTCCCTCACGCCCCGCAAATAAGCGATGAAAACCACCATGAAGACGCTTGCCGCCCTTCTCGCCACCGTAGCGCTCACGGCGCCCGCGCTGGCCGCGAATCCGGCCGCGGCGAACACGAAGAACATCGTGATCGTACCCGGCGAATTCATCGATGCCTCGGGCTGGCACGTCGTCCACGACATCCTGAGCCAGAAGGGTTACCGCGTGACCGTCGTGCCGGCCGCGCACGCGACGTTCGACGACGACGTGGCGATCACCCGCCGCGTGCTGTTCCAGCAGTTCGGCAACGTGGTCCTCGTCGGCAACGGCATCGGCGGCGCCGTGATCGGCAACGCGGGCAGCGGCGCCAAGGTCAAGGCCCTCGTGTACGTCGCGGCCATCGCACCGGAAGTGGGCGAGAGCCCGCTCCAGCTGCTGCACGGAACGGGCGGCATGCCGGCCGCGATCCGGGCCGATTTCGCCGGCTACCACTGGGCCGACCGCGCGCGCTTCCACGACGACTTCGCGGCCGACCTGACGCCCAACCGCGCCAACTTCCTGGCCGCGTCGCAGGCACCCGTCGGCCTTGCGTTCCTCGGCACGCCCAGCTACGCGGCACTGTGGCACACGAAGCCCAGCTACGCCGTCGTCGCGACGGAAGACCGCATCCTCGCGCCGGACGCGCAACGCATGATGTACCGCCGCGCGCACTCGCAAATCGTCGAGATCGCGGGCAGCCACGCCGTCCACATGTCGCGCCCCGAAGACGTGGCCCAGGTCATCGAACGGGCCGCCCGCGACACCCTTTGAACCACCCATCACCCAAGGAGAACACCATGAAAGCACAACGAACGAACCGCGTCGGCCTGGCCGGCGCCGCCGCCCTCCTCGCCATCGCCACGCTCGGCATCGCGAACCCGTCGCGTGCAGCGGACAAGGACAAGGAGCAGCCGGGCCGCTGCTACGGCATCAACGGCTGCAAGGGCGAGAGCCTGTGCGCCACGGCGAAGAACGATTGCAAGGGCCTGAACCAGTGCAAGGGCCAGGGCGTGATCGTCAAGACGCCGACCGAGTGCAAGGCGCTCGGTGGCACGCTGACCGAGAAGGAATAACCGCGCCGGCCCGCCCCGCGGCGGGCCGTTCAACACCCAGGAGCGAGCCATGCCAGCCCACCCTCCCCCACCGACGTTCGCCGGCTTCGGCCTCGGCCTGCGGCGCGAACACTACCGCGACTTCCTCGAGACCGACGTCCCCGTGGACTTCGTCGAAGCCATCTCCGAAAACTTCATGGTAGCCGGCGGCCAGCCGCTCGACATCCTGCGCCGCGTGCGCGAGCGGCATCCGGTGGCGCTGCACGGCGTGTCGATGTCGATCGGCTCCGCCGACGGCCTGCGCCGCGACTACCTCGTGCGCCTGAAGGCGCTCGTCGACGCCGTCGATCCGCTGTACGTCTCCGACCATCTGTCGTGGTCGCGCATCGGCCGCTTCAATTCGCACGACCTCCTGCCGCTGCCTTACACGGACGAAGCGCTGGACGTCGTCTGCGCCAACATCGACCGTGCCCAGGACGCGCTGGGCCGCGCGCTGCTGTTCGAGAATCCGTCCAGCTATCTCGCCTTCGCCGGCGCGGCCATGACGGAATGGGAGTTCCTCGCGCGCATGTGCGAGCGCACGGGCTGCGGCCTGCTGCTGGACGTGAACAACGTGTTCGTCAGCGCCGCCAACCACGGCTTCGATCCGTTCGCGTTCCTGGACGGGATCCCCGCGCGGCACGTGCGCCAGATCCACCTGGCGGGCCACAGCGAGGGCGACGGCCTGCTCATCGACACGCACGACCGGAGCGTCCCGGACGGCGTATGGGCCCTGTACGCGCATGCCGTCGCGCGTTGCGGCCCGGTCGCGACGATGATCGAGCGCGATGCCGACATCCCGCCGCTGTCCGAGCTGCTGGCCGAACTGGCGCGCGCGCGGCGCATGAACCTGCGGGAGGCCGCATGAACCTGAACATGATGCAGCGCGACTTTCGCCGCTGGCTGACGACGGCCGACGCCGCGTCCGCGCGCCGTCTCGCCGCTGACCGGCGCGGCCTCGACGTCTACCAGAACAACTACCGCGTCCAGCTGATGGGCTGCCTGGAGGCGACCTATCCCCATCTGCGGACGTTCGTCGGCGACACGGCATTCCGCCACGCGGCCGCCATGCACATCGGGCGCCAGCCGCCGCACGCATGGACGCTGGATGCCTACGGCGCCGGCTTCGAGTCGACCTTGCGCTCCGTCTTTCCCGACAACCCGGACCTGCACGAACTGGCGTGGATCGAATGGTCGCTGGCGACGGCCTTCGTCGCACGCGACACGGCCCCGCTGGACCCGGCCCGCCTCGCGCACGTCGACTGGGACCGCGCGCACCTGGGCTTCGCGCCCTCGCTGCACATGGCGCGGCTGACGACCAATGCGGCCGACATCTGGTCCGCGCTGCAGGACGGCATCGAGCCGCCCGAGGCGGCCATGCTGCCTGCGCCGGCGGGTGCGATCGTCTGGCGCCGCAGCCATGTCGCGCGCCTGCGCGTGCTCGCGGCGCCAGACTTCGAAGCGCTGCAGCTCGCGCGGGCCGAAGGCAGCTTCGCTGCGCTGTGCGCGCGGCTCGTCGACCGCCTCGGCGCCGACGACGGCGTCGCCAGGGCGGGCGCCCTGCTCGCCGACTGGATCGGCAACGAGCTGCTCACGCGGGTGAGCGGCCTCCGTCAATCATGAAAGGAACCACCATGCTGAATAACGCCCTGCTGCTGCTCGACCGCGTCGCCATCGCGGCCATCTTCTTCCTGTCCGGCCGCACGAAGGTGCAAGGCCTCTTCACGATCAAGGACTCGACGTACGAATTGTTCCGCTCCGAATACGCGCTGCCGCTGGTGCCGCCGGAGCTGGCGGCACGGATGGCGACGACGGCCGAACACGTGTTCCCGCTGCTGCTCGTGCTGGGGCTGTGCACGCGCGGCGCGGCGCTCGGGTTGCTGGGGATGACGGCCGTGATCGAGATCTTCGTATATCCGGATGCGTGGCCGACGCATCTGAGCTGGGCTGCGCTGCTGTTGCCGCTGGTGGTGCAGGGAGGTGGGGATTGGTCGCTGGACCGGGTGGGAGGAACATGGTGGGCACGCCGTGCCCACCATGCGTAAATCGCTTACTTGCCGGCGACTTTCACGATGGACGGCAGGTTCTTGGCCAACGTGGCATCGCCACCGCTGGCCGTCAGCTTGCCGGCACCGTCGTTCCAGTGCAGGCGGGTCGTCGTGCCCTTGCCCTTCTCGTAGTCGTACGACACGCCGTCGTCGTCATACAGGTCGAACGTGGCGTCGCGGCCCGGGTAGACCTTGACCGAAGCGATGCCCTGCTTCGTCGCGGTCGACTGGATCTCGGCGCCGAACGGGACAATCGAGCCGGCCTTCACGAACACGGGGATCTGGTCGATCGGTGCGGCGACCTTCACCCACTGGCCGCCCGCGAGCTTCTCGTCGGTCCAGAAGTTGTACCAGTCGGTACCGGCCGGCAGGTAGACGTTCTTCTCCGTCTGGCCCTGCTCCGTCACCGGCGCCACGAGGAACGCCGGGCCGAACATGTATTGCGTGCCGATGTTGGCCACGTTCGGGTCGTTCGGGAAGTCCATCCACAGGCCGCGCATGAACGGTGCGCCCGTGTCGTGCGTGAACTTGGCCTGGCTGTAGATGTACGGGATCAGCTGGTAGCGCAGCGTGTCGTAGCGGGCCATGATGGTTTCCGCCTGCTTGCCGAAAGACCAGATATCCGTGTGCTTGTGCTGGCCGTGCAGGCGCAACGTGGGCAGGAACGTGCCGTACTGGAACCAACGGGTCAGCAGTTCCGGATAGTCGTCGTTCTGGCCGACGACGTCGCGTGCGTCGGACGGATCGAGCAGCGGCGCCTTCGTGCCGTCGCTCTTGCCCGGGATGCCCTGCCAGCCGCCGATGTCGTTACCCCACAGGGCGATGCCGGAGGCCGTCATGTTCAGGCCCGTCGGGATCTGGCGCTGCAGCGCTTCCCACGTCGCGTTGACGTCCGAGGACCAGAACAGCGCGCCCGTGCGCTGCGAGCCCAGGTAGGCGGCGCGCGACAGGATCAGCACGCGCTTGTTCGGCTTCCAGGCACGCATGTTGTCGGCGAAGCCTTCCACGTGCAGCAGCGGGAACAGGTTGTGGTAACGGTCGCCCGAGCCGATCGAATAGAAGTAGCCGTCCGGGACGAGGTCCGGTTCGGTCTCGTCCAGCCACGGGTAGTCGAAGCCGTGCGACAGGATGTTGTCGCGCGATTTCTCCCAGAACCACTGGCGTGCCTTCGGATTGGTCGCGTCGATCAGGCCGCCGGTGCGGTCGGAGCGGAACGGCAGGCCGTCCACGGTCTTGCCGTCCTTGTCCTTCAGCAGATAACCCTTCGCATCCAGCTCGTTGAAGTAGCGGCCCGCCGTTTCGTAGCGCGGCCAGATCGAGATGATCGACTGCATGCCCATGTCGTGCAGCTGCTTGTTCATGCCGTCCGGGTCCGGGAACTCGGCCGGGTTGATGTCCATCTGGCCCATGCGGGTCCAGTAGAACCAGTCGACGACCATCACGTCGAGCGGGTATTTTTTCTGGCGGTAGGTGTTCGCGACGCGCAGCACTTCCTGCTGGCTGTCGTAGCGCGCCTTCGACTGGATCAGGCCGAACGCGGCCTTCGGCGGGATCGGCGTCTTGCCGGTCAGGCGCGCGTAGCCCGAGTAGATCTCGTCGGTGGTTTTACCGGTGATGACGAAGAACGACACGCGCTCGCCCACGTTCGACTGGAAGCTCGTGCGGCCGTGGATGGCGGCGTTGAAGCGCGTGGCCGACGGGTTGTCCCACACGATGCCGTAGCCCTTCGACGACACCATGAACGGCACGCACACGGATTCGCCGGTCGGCGCGTCGTACCAGTGCTTGCAGTCGAGGGTGCGGCCGCGCAGGTCCAGCGGACCCGTCGATTCCTGGTTCTGGCCCATGCCATAGTAATGCTCGTCGCGGCCGGCGGCGAAAGAAGCGCCGACCTGGTACGTCTTCTCGCCGGCGACGGTCTGCGGCGACATCTCCCAGCCCTGCATCTCGAGGATCTGCTCGCCCTTCGCATTCTTGACCTGCAGGCCCACCGGCGCCAGCGAAGGCGCGAAGTACTTCTCCGGCTGGCTCGGCGTGCGCGCCGGCGGTGCCGCGTTCACGTGCACGGTCATGCCGTTCGACGTGAACGTGTCGCCGTCGTTGCCCGCGGTATGACGGAACGCGCCGTTGTCGGCATTCTTCTTCAGGATGCCGTAGCCCGGACCCTTGAGGACTTCGTCCTTGTCGACGGCGATCGTCACGTGGACGATGTTCGGGCCGTAGGCTTCCACCGACACCCAGGCGCCGTTGCGGTCCAGGGTGGTCAGCGGAGCGGCGAAGGCCGCGGGTACGAAGGCGAGCGCCGATGTTAGCGCAATCAGCGTGCGGTGCAGGGTAAGTCTCATCCAGTCCTCTATCGCAGGGGTGAATCGGGCGACGCGGTGCGCGCGGCGGCGGCAGGCCCGGGAGACTGTCATGACGGGCCGTATGGCCCGCGGCCGCGCGTGGCGGACGGATGGTAGCGTCTCCCTGGCACGATGCCTGCCGATGCGGCGGCGTGCGCGTTATAGTTGAACTGTTATTGTCGCTGTTAGCGGTCACATGCGCAATCGCTAAAATCGCCAACGCAAGGAAAATATTGCATTGCTATGCGCTACCATCGCGCCGATGGCGCCAGCTGCCTATTCCGTGGCCAGCCGCTTGCCGAGCCGGTACAGGAACTCCTGGCCGTCGTAGAGCGATTTGACGCGCAGGTGCTCGTTCAAGCCATGCGCGCCGGAGGGTTCGGGACCGCTGAACATGCCGCTGATGCCATAGGTCGGGATGCCGGCATTGTTCAGGAACCGGCCGTCCGTCCCGCCGGGCAGCAAGGTCGGGATGACCGGCACGCCTGGCCAGATGTCGTTGCTGATGTCGGTCACGGCGTTCATCAGGGTCGGCGTCAGCGGCGGCATCGGACTGGCCACGCCCTCGCCGATGCGCGTGATCCTGATCGCGTCGTCGGCCACGACGCGTTCCAGCGTACGCTGCACGTCGTCGATGGACTCGTCGGGCAGGATGCGGCAGTTGACGGTCGCGCGGGCGCGCTGCGGCAAGGCGTTGTCCGCATGCCCCGCTTCCACCCTGGTCGCCACGCAGGTCGTGCGCACGGTCGCGTTGTGCATCGGGTGGACGGCATACAGGCGATCGAGCGCCGCCCGGTCGGGCGGGTCGGCCAGGATCGCTTTCATGTCCGCGGCCACCTGCCCCCGTTCGACCTGCGACGACTTCTCGTAATACGCGCGCGTGACGCTTGAGAGCCTGAACGGGAATTCGAATTTGCCCAGCCGAGACAAGCCTTCCGCGAGCCGATAGATGGCGTTGTCGCGCTGCGGCAGCGAACTGTGGCCGCCCGGGTTGGTCACTTCCAGCTGAAAACTCTGGTAGATCTTCTCGCCGGCCTGGATGCCGTGGCGGACCGGCTCGCCGTCCTTGTCGAGGAATCCGCCGCCGCCTTCGTTGAGCGCGATCTCGGCGTCGACCAGGTCGCGATGGTGGGTGACCAGGTAGTCGGCGCCGTCGAATTGCGACGGCACGATCTCCTCGTCGCAGGTGAGCGCGAGGATGACGTCGCGCTTGAGCGGCAGTTTTTCGTTCTTGTAGCGGATCATGTTGGACACGAACACGGACGCCATCGCCTTGTCGTCCGACGCGCCGCGCGCATAGAACACGCCGTTTTCCTCGACGAGCTTGAACGGGTCGCGCGTCCAGTCCGCCCGGTTGGCTTCGACCACGTCGATGTGGGCCAGCATGAGCAGCGGCTTCCTGCTGCCGTCACCCTTCAGGCGCGCCACCAGGTTGCCCTTGGTCGGACCGCCCGGCGGCACGATGATCCTCACGTCCTCATCGCGATAGCCCGCGGCCTTCAGGTGCTTCGCCATCTTCGTCGCCGCCACCGTGCACGAGCCGGTCGAATTCGTCGTGTTGGTCTCGACCAGTTCCTGGTAAATACCGCGCAGCTGCTTCTGCGGCGGCGTCAGGTCGGCACCCTGCGCCAGGGGGATGGCGCTACCGAGCGAGGAGAGAACCAGCAGCCAAAGCGCGCGTTTCATGTCGTACCTGTCGATGAGTGGATACCATCGACAGAATATCAGGCAATGCCCTGCCCTACCATCGCCCCGCGCCGATCCAGCGCAGCGCCGTCAGCGACGGCATGAACAGGTATTCCCCGCCGCGCAGCCGGTTGAAGGTCGTCACGCCGTCGACGCGGCGCCGCACGGGCGTGTCCGGAATCGTGAACGTGCCCGGCGTCTCGTGCAGGCCGACGACGGGATCGCGCTCGTCGGCGAGGTCGATGAAGTTGCCGCGGTTGATCCACTCCTGCTGGAAGAACTCGATCGTGTCGTAGGCCCGCGCGCTGATGAAGATGAAGAAGATGCCGCGCTCGCCTTTCGCATCGTCGGCGGCCGTCACGTCGCGCGACC
Source organism: Massilia sp. PDC64 (assembly GCF_900101265.1). Lineage (GTDB taxonomy): Bacteria > Pseudomonadota > Gammaproteobacteria > Burkholderiales > Burkholderiaceae_D > Telluria. Next base: position 68,217 of record NZ_FMZS01000003.1, on the reverse strand, counting down.
ATTTGGGGCCGAACGTGGACGAGCGCCGGATGATGCGGTGGATGTTGACGTCGGTGAGAATGGTCAGCGCACTGTCGCGCGGATTCAGGCGCCGCATGTGCGCGCCGTGCGGGCATGCGAGGCCGCGCGGGTCTTCCGAAAAATCGAACCCGTTGTTGCGCGCGGGGTCGGCGCCGAGCGCGGGGTCGTCCCGGTCCGGGCTGAGGATCAGCGGCGCGCCGCTGCGCCAGCGGCCGAACAGCCTGGCCGCGAAACGCTCCTGGTCTTCTTCGCTGCCCGCATGGCGCTTCACGAAATCGTTGAACGCGCCGACGCGGCTCTCGTACTTGCGCAGCACGACGAACGAGCCGTTGCGTCCCAGTTCCGGCGGGTCGGGCAGCGCCAGCGGCGCCCCCGTCTCGCTGTTCTCGCCGAGGATGAATTCGCCCGCCGCGATCGCCCTTTCCTGCCCCGGCATGGGCGCGACGCCGCTGTCCGCGACGGCCGGCTGCGAGATCGAATCGCGGAACCCGAACGGATTCTTCGCGTCCGCGTCCGCGCCGAACGCGTGCGTGCTCACGAGCGTGACGCCGTGCGACCGCTCGAGTTCTCCCATGGCCTGTGCCACGGCGGCGTCCAGCGCGGCGGCGTCGCGCGCATAGATCGTCAGCGCGATGTGGCACGTCCCCGGACGGAACGCGTCGTCCCAGTGTTCCGGCGCGTTCTCGCCGACGTCGCGCAACTGCGCGGCGCGCGCCGCCATCCCCTGCCGGAACGGCAGCGGAAAACTGGCAAGCGACGCTTCGGGCACGCCCAGCGCCTGCAGGCCCGCGTGGCTGATGGCCACGCCCATCCAGGCGTCGCGGTCGTCCGTCCAGCCGGCGGCGGACGGCACGTGTTCCGCCATGCGCCGCACGAGATCGCGCCCGCCGGCGGCATCCGTCACGTGCAGCATCGCGTGGATGCCCACGTACGGCTCGGGACGGGCGCGCAGGATCAGCGCCTGGATGTCGTCCAGTTGCAGGGTCACGTGTTCGCGCCTGAAGCGCGCCTTGATATCGCCGAGGATGCTCATGTCAGTAATCCACCCCTTCCGGCTGCGACAGCGCCCGGCTCAACGTGTCGAGCGCGCGGCGCGTGGCCTCGTCCTGCGGCGGATGCGCCGCCATCTCGTCGAGGAAGGCGGCGAGCGCCTTGTCCATGCGCTGGTAGCGCCGGACGTCGACCACCGTCACCTGCGGATTCGCGACGAACCAGCCGGCAGCGTCGATCTGGTGGCGCGCGATGAAATCCTTCACGTCCGGGCTGGCGATGCCGGGCCACCCTTCCACGTTCGCGAACAACAGGTCCATCAGCTCGGGGATCTTCGTCGCGAAATCGTTGATGTACGTGTCCCAGTCGCCGTCGTAGGTCGTGGCGAACAGGATGCGCGTGTCGTTGTCGAAGAAAACGAAGCGCATGTCGTGCAGGGTGGAGACGCGCTGGGCGCCGTCCATGTTGCCGTTGGTGAGATCGAAGATGCGGCGCAGGCGCTCGGCCCCGCCGGGCTTCAGCGGCGCGATCGCGGTCAGCTCGGACACGTTGCCGGACTGCCTGCCGGCGCGGCCGGCCGATTGCGCGCTGCCCTTCAGGTCGGGATTATGCTTGCGCACCATCGCTTCCAGCGCAATCTTCGCGAGCTGCGGCGCGTCGTGCGCCACTTCCTCGATGCGGCGGCGGATCGCCTGCAGTTTGGTCTCGTCGGCCAGGCGCGGGTCGGTACTGTCATGGGTCATCGTGGTTCCTTTCAGTCGGGGATGTCGGCAAATTGCGTGGGCTCGATGCGCGGCCGCGCGTTCTGCGCGTGCCGGAAGGCGGACGAGCGTTCGTAGGCGGCGCGGCGGATGCGCATGATGCCGCCGAGCGGACGATGCGCGGCGACACCGTTCCACGGGTTGAACGACAGGACGTCGTCGCCGTGGACGAGGCGCGCGGGACTGTTCGGGTCCTGAGGCGCGAAACGGAGCGTCGCGATCGGCCGGTGCGGCGCCAGGTCTTCCGGCCACGCGACGGACGCGTCTTCGACGGGCATGCGCGCCAGGTCGACGCACAGTTGCGCCGTCAGTTCGTATTCCGCGCCGACATGGGCGAAATGCGCCGTCACGGCGTCGCGCATGGCGGCGTAGCCGGTGTCCGGCACGGGCCGGCCCGTCAGCGCGCGCACGTCGTCCGACAGCGGCCGCAGCGCCAGCTTCGCTACGTGGTCGCCGAAACGCAGCGCGGCCTGTGTGTGATACGTCTCGCCGAGCGGATGGTGGTTGTCGCGCGCGAGGCCGTCGAGCGTGGCGCCGGCCGTGCCGCCCAGCGCCTTGAGCACCTCCTTCGCGCCGTGCGCGGTGCCCGCGACGAGGCGCTGGAACGTGTCCGGCGCATGCGCGTTCGCCTCCAGCAGCGCCAGCATCCGCTTGTATTTCGGGATCGTGCCGAAGGCCAGCGCCGGGAAGTTCACCATCAGGAAGTCCTGGTTGGCGCCGCCGATGCCGGGCGTGAGCCGCTCCCCCTCGACGCCGATCACCTTGAACGCGAAGCCGCGCGGGGCGGGAATCCTGTCGGTATGGATGTCGCCCGGCGCGGACGACAGGCGCGCGACGACGGGGTACGTGCGCGGCGCGGCGAAGATGCCTTGCGCGAGTTCGGGCGGCAGGTCCGCATGGACGACCAGTTCGCCCTTCAGGATGCCGTTCGACTTCGCGTGCGCGTCGCGGTGCGCGTGACGGTGGCGTTCGTAAGCGTCGCGCGCGGACGCGGCCATCTGCTCGACGATCTCTTCGGTGAGCCGGGCTTCGTCGGGCGCGATCACCTCGATGTCCGGGGAATAAATCAATGGCTGCATGTCGCCTCGGTCGTTTGTGATGACGGGCATCATCATAGAACGACCGTGCTATTGGTGCATCGCAGCGAACGGTATCGTGCGCGTCTACCCGATTTGCATAAAGTCACGCAATAAAAAGGGCCGCCCCGAGGGACGGCCCTTCATCACACAGGGTGCATCAGAACTTGTAGCGCGCGCCCAGCATGTAGCGCGGGCCGCCGGTCGTGACCTGCAGCACCTGCTGGTCGGTACGGCCGTGCGTACGCTGGGTCGAGTCGGTCAGGTTGATCGCCTCGAGCGACACGCTCAGGTTCTTGTTGACGTTGTAGCCGATCGACAGGTCGGTCTGGCCATACGGCTCGACGTAGCGCGGGTTCGGCTTGCCGTTGTCGGCCACGCTCGCGAGGAACTCGCCGCGCCAGTTGTAGGCCAGGCGGATCGACCACTTCTGGTCTTCGTAGATACCGACCAGGTTGGCGGAGTTCGACAGGCCGACGAGCGCGAACTGGTTACCCAGGCCCATGTTGTCGTACGTGAGGCTCGACTTCACGTACGTGTAGTTGGCCTGGAAGCCGAAGCCGTTGTTGAACATGTGCTGCCAGTTGACTTCCGCACCCTTCAGCGACGCCTTGTCCTGGTTGATGAAGGTCGTCACCTGGTACGGCAGCGCCGGGTCGCCCGGGATGCCGCTGATCGTGCCCGTCAGGTTGCCCGCCGCGTTGGTACCGGTCGCCGTTACGCCCGGCTGGCCGGCGAAGTGCGACAGGATGTAGTTACGCATGCAGTTCGTGTCGGTCGCGACGCAACCGGACGCGATGGCCGCGTTCCAGTACTTGCCGCCCACCGGCGTGGTGGCCGTCGTCGACGGTTCGTTGACGACGGTCTGGCCCGCGTAATCCGACAGGTCCTTGTAGAACAGGCCCAGCGAGATCATGCTCTGCTTCGTGTAGTACCACTCGGCCGACAGGTCCAGGTTCTTCGACTTGACCGGCGACAGGCCCGGGTTGCCGCGGTTGGCCGTCGTGCCGGTCACGCCCGCCGTCGCGCTGTACGTGGTACCGCCCTCGATCTGGTCGTAGCGCGGACGGCCGATCGACACGCCGTAGCTGGCGCGCACCTTCAGGTCGTCGCGCAGGTCCATGTCCCAGTCCACGGTCGGCAGGAAGTTGCTGTACTTGCCGGTCTGGGTCTGGAAGGTCTGCGAGCCGAACACGATCGGCAGCTCGTTCTGCGAGATCCAGTTGACCTGGGTCGGCTGCTTCAGCAGGCCGGTCGACGCGACGTCGGTCTTCTCGTAGCGGAAGCCCACGCCGGTGTGCATCGGCAGCGCGGTATCCCAGTCCGTGTTGAACTGCATGTACAGCGCCTTGGTCTTCTCGACCGTCGTGCGGTTGAAGCTCGGGTTGTCCAGGCTCGGGGTGTAGCCCGCCTGGTCGCCCGTGACCTTGATCGCGTTGTCGCGCACGGCGGCGAAGTCGAACAGGTTGAAACGGTCGTACATGCGAGGGTCGTTCGAGCCGCCCAGTTTGCCGAAGTACTGGCGGATACCGTCGGCGAACCACAGGTTCTGGTTATAGTCGACGCCCGGGTTCTTCGACGTGCCGCCCCACGAGTCGCGCTGGACCTGCTGGAACACGGAATGGTTGTTGACCTTCGTGTGCGACAGGCCGAAGTTCAGGTTCGACGCTTCGAACAGCTTCAGGCTACCGCCGGCCTGGATCTGGTCGATCTTCATCTTGTTCAGGCCATCCTGGAACCACGAGCCGGACACCTGGTTCGGCGCGGCGGTGTAGTTGGCGCCGCCCGGGATGACGAGGATCGGCATCTCCTGCGTGAAGTCGACGCCGGTGGTGTTGCGCGAGAAGCTGACGGTTGCCAGGTCGTTGTTCGAACCGTACGGGCTGTCCTTGCCCGACTTGGCCACCGAGTGGTGCATGTCGAGCGAGAGACGCAGGGCCGGCGACACGCGCCACTGGGTGTTGAAACCGATAGAGTCCAGCGTCGACTTGGTGGCGAAGTCGCCGCCGTTCATCGCCATGTCCTGGTTCGTCACCTGCTCTTCATAATAGATCGGCGAGGCGATCGGGCCGTTGGTCCACTTGCTCGTCTGCGCGTTCAGAGGATGGTTGAACCAGACCGACAGCTCGTGGTACTTGGTCTGGATCTTGTTCTGCGCGTACGTGTAGTCCAGCGTGGTCGTCAGTTCCTTGACCGGACGGAACTGGAACGTCAGCTGGCCGTTGGTACGCTGGCGCTGCGAACCGCGCACGAAGTACGACAGGTTCTGCGGGGTCAGGTAGATGTCGCTGGCCTTCGGCGGATTCTCCACACCCACGCCCGACACGGGGATCGGGCCCGGATCCTGGCTGACCGTGTTGCCGTGGAACGGACCGAGCCAGCCGTTGGTCACGGCAGCCTGGTTCACGCCCAGGTTGCGCTCCTGGTAGCTGCCGCTGACGGCGAAGCCGAACATGCCGTTGTTCCAGGTGGTGCTGTACAGGCCCGAGACTTCCGGCGTCAGCGAACGCTTGGCCGCGTCGATGTCCGGCAGGTTGTTGTTGGAACGGTCGTACACGCCCTTGACGCCGAAGCTGGCGACCTTGCCCAGGTCCAGCGGACGGCCCGTCATGATGTTCAGCGTGGCGCCGATGCCGCCCGGCGGCGTGTCGGCGCGTGCGCTCTTGTAGACCTGGATCTGCGACACGGCTTCCGACGCGAGGTTCGAGAAGTCGAACGCGCGGCCGGCCTGGTCGCCCAGGTTCGCCGTCGGCATCTGGCGGCCGTTCAGCAGCACCATGTTCAGGTCCGGGCCGACGCCGCGCACGGTGACGTTGGCGCCTTCGCCGCGGTTGCGGTCGATCGACACGCCGGAGATCCGTTGCACGGCCTCGGCCAGGTTGGTGTCGGGGAATTTGCCGATGTCGTCGGCCACGATGCCGTCGACGACGCCATCGGAGTTACGCTTCATGTTCAGCGTGGACTGCATGCTGGCGCGGATACCCGTCACGACGACGGTATTCGTCGCGACGCCCTGAACCGGTGCGGTGACAGCCGGGTCGTTGGGCGAAGCGATGCCATTGGAAGCACCATTGCTCGCGTCCTGTGCGAATGCCGGTGCGACCAGGGCGGCGCAGGCGCTCGCGACGGCGAGGCTGATCAGGCGGTGCCTGGTGTTCAGGTGGTGGGTAAAGACCCTCTTGGTGTGCAGCACTGTGTCTCCTCTCGTCTCTCGAAAAAAACGCCGCGCCCGCCGGGCGGCGACGTCCGTGGTGGTGGTGGTACTACTCCTGGCGTTCCCGCTTCATCGCTTGACTCTCTGGTCACTGATAGCGGTCATCATTTGTTTAAGATTAAGAACATTACTTCCATTGGTCAATCGATCGAACCAACTGCATGCACGCTTCGAAGGCGTCCGCGCACCGTTTTGGGCGGTGGTTATTCGTGAGAATGATGTATTACGTAACGTACGTACCAAGGTGTCCGATTTTGTTCAAGAAATCGATTTCATAAATAAATCAATCACTTCGTTCGAAACTGCTATAGGGGGCATACCGTTATACTTTTCACCAGCCGACAGGGGCGGAGTTATGATTATGCGTAACGCATGACCAACAAAATTTTCCGATCTGTTGCATAATCATCACAATCCACTTGATTTTTCCCTCCCATGCCAGTCACCGGTGACCAGCAACTCCTCAAGCAACTGAACCGCATGGCACTGGTTCGCCAGGTCAGCATCCAGCCCGGACTGTCGCGCGCGGCCCTCGCCGACGTGCTGGGCCTGACCAAATCCACGATCAGCCTGCTCGTGCGCGAACTGGTCGACGAAGGCTGGCTCACCGAAAGCGAACTGCTCGTGACGGGCGAAGTCGGCCGGCGTGCGACGCCCCTGCACCTGGATCCGTCGCGCCTCGCCCTGCTGGGCGCCGACCTGGGCGTGGACGAGGCGCGCGTCGTCGCGACGAATCTGCTGGGGGAAGTGCTCGACACGCGCATCCTCACGTACGAAGACCCGGCCGATCCCATCTCCTGCATCCGCCTCGTGGCGCTCGCCCTCGTGAAGCTGGCGAAGCGGCTCGCAAGGCCGGCCGGTCACGGCCAGCCGCGGCGCGTGCTGGGCGTGGGCATCGGCCTGCACGGCGCCGTCGATGAAGCCCTAGGCCTGCTGCGTCATGCGCCGCACCTGGGCTGGCGCGACGTCGACGTGGCCGGCATCGTGCAGACCCACGTCGCCGGCTCGCCGCTGGACGGGCTGCCGCTGTACATGCAGAACGAGGCGAACGTGGCGGCACTGGGCGAATTCGAATTCGCCGACCAGTCGGGCACGGATCCGCTGATCTACCTGTCGATCGGGTATGGCGTGGGTGCCGGCGTCATCGTCAACGACCGCCTGCTGACGGGCCTGCACGGCTATGCCGGCGAGGTGGGCCACGCGATCCTCCAGGCCGGCGGACCGCTGTGCCAGTGCGGCCGGCGCGGCTGCGCGGACGCGCTGATCGGCCTCGGCTCGCTGCTGGGCCGCGAGCGTCCCAGCCATCCCGCGCTGGAAGCCCTGTTCCGGCGGGTGGCCGACGGCGACCCGGCGACGTGCGCCGCCGTGGACGCGGCCGGACGCCAGCTCGGCATCCTGCTGAACAACCTGTGGGCCGGCTTCGATCCGATGGCGATCGTCATCGGCGGCCCCGCCCTGCAGCTGGGCGATACATTCATCGAACCGGCGCGCCACGTGCTGGCCGCCTATGCGCACGCCGCCATGCTGCCGCCGCCCGCCATCCGCACGTCGCACTTCGGCGCCCAGGCCGTGGCGGTCGGCGCCGCCGCGCTGGCGCGCTACCGCGTCACGCGTCCGCTCGACGTGCTGCGCATCGAGCGCGAGACGGGCCGCGGCGCGAGCCCGCGTCCGTCCGGACTGGCCATGCCACACTGACCGCAACAACTCAAGGAAAAGAATGACCGCTGACACGATCAACGTTGGACTCATCGGCTACGGCTTCGCCGGCCAGGTCTTCCACGCGCCGCTGCTGCGCACGACCCCGGGCCTCGCCATCGCCGCCGTCTCCAGCCGCAATCCGGACAAGGTGAAGGCAGGCCTCGGCGACGTCGCCGTCCATGCCGAGCCGGCCGCCCTCCTCGCCGATCCGAACGTCGCCCTCGTCGTGCTGGCCAGCCCCAACGCGACGCACTATCCGCTGGCGAAGGCCGCACTGGAAGCGGGCAAGCACGTCGTCGTCGACAAGCCGTTCACCGACACGGCCGCACAGGCCGCGGAACTCGTGCGCCTGGCCGAGGACAAGGGTCTGCTGCTGAGCGTCTACCACAACCGCCGCTGGGACAGCACGACGCGCACCGCGTTGCGCCTGCTGGCCGACGGCACGCTGGGGCAAATCCGCCACGCGGCCATGCACTTCGACCGCTTCCGCCCGCAGCCGCAGGCGCGCTGGAAGGAAGAGGCGGAGGCCGGCGGCGGCATCTGGATGGACCTGGGCCCGCACCTGATCGACGAAGCCCTGCTGTATTTCGGCGAGCCGCTCGCGATCGAGGCCGACCTGCCGGTCCTGCGTCCCGGCGGCCGCTGCGAAGACCAGTTTCAGGCGCGCCTGCGCTATGCGGACGGCCTGCGCGTGGACCTGGGCGCCAGCATGCTGGCCGCCGTCGCGCGCCCGCGCGTGGCGCTGCATGGCCTCTCCGGCAGCTGGGTCAAGCAAAGCCTCGACCCGCAGGAAGCGGACCTGATCGCGGGCCGCATGCCGACTGGTGACGCGGCCGCATGGGGCGTCGACACGGAGACCGGCGTGCTGGCCGTCCTGCGCGACGGCAAAGTGACGGCGGCGCCGCTGCCGACGGAGAACGGCGCGTATCCGTCGTATTACGCGGGCATCCGCGACGCGCTGCTCGGCAAGGCGCCGAACCCCGTGCCGGCACGCGCGGCGCTCACCGTCATGCGCCTGCTGGACGCCGGGCGCCTCAGTGCCGCGGAACGGCGCGAAGTCCTGCTGTCCGAAATCGCAGCGTAAAACACTCAGCCCTGCCCCGCCTCCAGGTTCGCGCGCACCCGCTCCAGCAAGTCGAGCAGGGTCGCGCGTTCCGTCTCCGAAATTCCCTCCAGCGCCGTCTCGGCCAGCGCGCCGTCGTGGCGGTGCAGCGCCGCGAACATCTCTTTACCTGCCTCCGACAGCGCCAGCCGCGTGCTGCGCTTGTCCGTCTCGTCCGCCGTCGCGTCGAGCAGCCCGCGGTCGCGCAGGCCGCGGATCAGGCGGGCCAGCTGTGCCTTGTCACGTCCCGAATGCGCGGCCAGGTCGCTCTGCGTCGCGCCCGGCCGGCGCGCGAAGAACCCCAGCACCTTGATCTCCATGTGCGCCAGGTCGTGCGGGCCCGCGCGCAGGCTGCGCTGCTGGGCCGAACGGTACAGGTGCATGATCGCGTGGACGCGTTCCAGCACCTCCAGTGCGGGAGAAGGAGGATTTTGGTTGACTTGATCAACTATATTTCGCATAATGGGGGACATTATCAACTAATTGGAGCAACGATGCAGCCATCTGCAGAACCCTTCGTCCGCCGCGTACGCCATGAACTGAAGCTGCGCGAGCTGACCGTGTCGCGCATCGAACGCCTGGGCGACGGCTTCGCCGCCATCACCTTCACGGGCGAGGCGCTGGCCGATTTCACGTCATTGTCGTTCGACGACCACGTCAAGTTCATGTTCCCGGACGCGGACGGCGAACAGGTGAGGCGCGACTATACCCCACGGCGCTTCAGCCGCGAAGCCCTCGAGCTCACGATCGAGTTCGCGCTGCACGGCGACGGCAGGGCGTCCGATTGGGCGCGCAACGCCGTCGTGGGCCAGCGCGCCCTCGTCGGCGGACCGCGCGGCTCAATGATCGTGCCGCTGGAACTGGACTGGCATGTGCTGGCGGGCGACGCGACCGCCCTGCCCGCCATCGCGCGGCGGCTGGAAGAACTGCCCGGCGGTAGCCGGGCGATCGTGCTCGTGCATGCGGCGCCGGCGGACCGGCGCGTGTTCGCGGGTGCGGCGGATGTGGACCTGCGGTGGTTCGACACGCCGGAGGCGCTCGTGGCGGACCTGGAAGCATTGGCGCTGCCGCCCGGCCGCGGGTTCGCGTGGGGCGGCGGCGAAGCGTCATTGATGGCGCGGGTGCGCCAGGTGCTGAACGGGAAAGGCGTGCCGCGCGAGGCGACCCGGGTGTCGGCGTACTGGAAGCATGGCGTCGCCGAGCACCACGAGAACCTCGACTGACTGCGTCAGGCTTTGCGCCTCCGTCGCGCCGTCAGCAGCCCGGCCAGCGACACACCCATCAACGCCAGCGACCCCGGCTCCGGCACCGTGAACTCGTCCATCGCCCATGCCGTCGGGCTGCTGTTATAGATGACGAGCGTATCGATGCCGGCCCAGTCGAGCTGGATCCAGCGCGGCGCCGTCGTGTCCAGCGTGAAGGCGCCGGACGTGACCAGCAGCTGGCCGTTGCGCCAGCCTTCGAACGAGATCTCCTGGTCGACCCACGCCGACGTGAAGTACGCGCCCGTGTACTCCCACGCATTGCCGTCCGCCTTCGTGATCGTCGCAGGCATGCCGTACCAGTTGTAGGCCACGTTCGACTGCGACACGGCGCCCGCCTCGAAGCCGCTGCCGGGATACGCACCGGCGCTTACGGTCCCCATGTTGTCCCAGTTGAAGCCCGCATAGCCGGCATCGATCGGGAGCGTCTCGTCGCCGGACAGGTCGTCGAAATGGATGACCGTCGCACTGGCCGTCGCGCATGTCGCCGCAGCCAGCAGGCCGATGATTGTCTTCTTCATGTTTGTCCCTTTCAGTGTGCGATACCGGCGACTTCGGCGTCGCTCAGGGCCGCGTTATAGATGCGCAGCTCGTCGATCGCGCCCTTGTACGGGGTGTCCCAGTAATTCACGCCCAGCGCGAACGTGCCGGTCGTATTCGTGAACACGTTCGGGAAGTTCGTGCCGGAGAAGCGCTTGACGCCATTCACGTACACGTTGACGGCGCCGTTGTTGACGCTGAACGCCACGTGCGACCACTGGTTGACGGGGATGTTCATGCCGAGGCCCGCGTCGTACCAGGCCGTGCCCGACCACAGCATCGTCGCGCCATTGACGAAGCCATGGCCCATCGGCAGGAAGCTGATCCAGGAATCCGTCGTGCGCGCACCGAAGAACGTGGGCGTGAACGCCGTCAGCTGCGCGGGCTTCAGCCACATGGCCACGGTGTACGTGTTCGACGAGATCAGGCCGTTCGGCAGGCGCACGCCCGTCGCGCCGTCGAACACGGCCGCGTTGCCGCGCACGCCGGTGCCGTATGCCAGGCTGCCGCCCGCCACGTCGATCTTGCTGCCGATGACGCTGCCGGCCGCGAACGCGCCGTTCGAGTCGGCCAGGTTGCCGTCGAAGGCGTAGTACGCGACGAGGCCGCCCAGCTTGCGCACGGTGACGGTGAACGTCTTGGTGAGCGTCGCCGTACCCTTCGTGATGCGGGCCGCGAGCGTCACGTTCACGGATCCGCTGGCGGGCGTCGTCACGACGCCCGTGTTGCTGACGACGGCGGGATTCGACGACGTCCAGCTGATGACGGCGTTGCGCGCCGCGGTCGTCGGCAACGTGAGGTTGCCCGTCACGGCCGTCGTCGCGCCGAGGCTCAACTCATTGTAGATGGCGGTCGCGACCTGCATGTCGGTGCGCGGAATGAGACGGCTGCCGAAGATGGCGATGCCTTCGCGCGAGGACGCCGTGAACGTCGTCACGTACGACTTCGACGTCTCGTCCCACTGCGTCAGCAGCACGCCCTTGTACGTCGATGCGCCGGGCAGGTTGATCTCGATCTGGTTGGCGCCCACCTTGCGCCACGTGCCGCTCACTGCGCCCGTTATGGAACCGTTGGCGTTCAGCGTGATCAACTGCGACTTCTTGATGGACGCCGTGATGTCCTTGCCGTGGTTGACGTACAGGTAGTCGCCGAACACGAATTCCGGACGCACGGTCGTCGCCGTCTCGTTCGCGTAGCGGTACGGTGCGACGACGGGCCAGCCGTCCGCGTTCATGAACATCTGGTGCACGCGCACCTCGTGCTGCTCGCCCCGTTCCGGGAAGCGCGTGTGGAAGATGAGGAAATGCTTGCCCGTCGCCGGGTCGTACCAGGCCGAGTTGTGGCCCGCCGACACATAGCCCGTGCCGATGCCGGTGCCCGCCTCGCCCAGCTTGCGCTCGAACAGGAAGTTACCCATCATCTTGACGCCGTACGGGGCGATCGACGCGTCGTCGAACAGGGGCTTGCCCGGATCGGACTTCACGTTCGCCATCGCGTTGCCCTGCGCGTCGTAGTACGGACCGTCCGGATTGGTCGAGCGCGCGACGCGCATGTTGTAGCCGCCGTTGGCATCCAGCCCGCCGAACGACGTGAACAGGTAGTAGTACGACGTGGCCGGGCTGTACAGGATGTACGCGCCTTCGATGCGGGAGTGGTTGCCGCCGATGAGGCGCTTGCCGTAGCCCTGGCCCGGATACGGGAAGCCGGTGGCGGGGTTCATCTGCATGATGAAGATGCCGCCCGAGTACGAGCCGTACACCATCCACAGCTTGCCCGCGTTGTCGAAGAAGACGTTCGGGTCGACCGTGTTCGGGTGCTTCAGCGCGTCGTAGACGGTGCCGTCGTAGCTCGCCTGGCCCCACATGCCGGACTTCAGGATGATGCCCTTGTTGACGTACGGGCCCTCGGGGCTGTTCGCGACGGCGATGCCCAGCGCGGACCGGGGCGCGTCGCCCTGGCAGGCGTCGTAGTACATATAGTACTTGCCGTCCGCGAGCTGGCGCACGTCCGGTGCCCACAGGGTCGTCGTGTTCGCCCACGCGAACGTCTCGGCCAGTTCCGTGTAGACGTTCTTCGAACCGTTCAGGAACAGCGGATTGGTGGCGCTGACGCCGTCCGTCATCTGCGTCCACTTCATGAGGTCCTTCGACTTGGCCGACGCCAGGTGCGAGCCGAACACGTAGAACGTGTCGCCGGCCTTGATCACGGACGGGTCGTGCACGGACGCGTTCTGGAAAGTGGGCAGCGTGGCGCCCGCCTGGGCAAATGCATTGGCGGCAATGAAGCAGGACGCAAATAGCGCGCCCAATCCCGCCAGGGACAAGGGTTTGTTCACTGTAGTCTCCGTCTTAATAATTATGGGTATTGCTCAGGAGCGGAGAATGCGGCATTTTCAGGCGCTTTGCAACAGGGGTGGCAGCGCGTCTAAGTCCCTGATTCGACCGGAGAATTTACAGATTTCAGTACGGAAATAGCTGCGATTCCAAAAAATGGGATTTAATCTCGCAAACAAAAAATATGATTATCGATGGGCCCGTCCGCGATAACCTTTTTTGGAATGGAATCGATTCAGGAACAAAAAAAGATATCGCAGATTTTTTTGCGTGTTACAAAAAATATTTTGCGGTGAGCGTGCCATTCCGGTCCAGGACATACCGGTCGAAATCCCGCGCGAGGAACAGCTGTCCGTCATACACGCTCCGCGCTTCCGCCTCCACCGCCCCCATCGACAGCGGCCCCTCCCCGTCCTGGTAGCGGGGACTGAAATGGGTCAGCACGAGGTTCGGCAACCGGGCCGCGGCAGCCATCCGCGCCACCCGCAGCGCGGAACTGTGCATCGGCGCCGGCCCCACCTTCAGCAGCACCTCTTCCGTGTACGTCGCCTCGTGGACCAGCACCTCCGCCGTGCGCGCGGCCTCCAGCAGCAGGTCCGGCGTGTCGTTGTCGCCGCCGACGATGACGGTCAGCGCCTTGCGCGGCGCCAGCAGCCAGTCGGCCGCATGTAGCACGCGGCCGTCGTCCAGCACGGCGTCGCGGCCCTGCTGCAATTCGCCCCACGCCGGACCGGGCGCGATGCCGGCCGCGCGCAAACGGTCGACATCCAGCTTGCGCTCCACCGTGCGCTCCGTGAAGCGGTAGGCCCAGGACGGCATCCGGTGCGACAGCGCGATGGCGTCCACCGCCAGGTCGGGCAGGACGTGATTCCCGGCCAGGTCGTCGACGGGAATGAACTCGAGCGGATACGGCAGACCCAGTTCGCTCGTCGCCATCACGCCGTCGATGAACGTGCGCAGCGCCGGCGGGCCGACGAGGATCAGCGGCGCCGTGCGGTTCAGCATGCCGGCGCTGGCCAGCAGGCCGGGCAGGCCGTAGCAGTGGTCGCCGTGCAGGTGCGTGATAAAGATGGCGCGCAGGTCGTGCAGCGACAGGGTCGTGTGCAGGATGCGGTGTTGCGTGCCCTCGCCGCAGTCGACGAGCGACCAGCCGCCGCCCGGGCCGCGCAGCGCGAGGCCGCTCACGTTGCGGGTCTTGCTCGGGGTGCCGGACGAGGTGCCGAGGAACTGGAATTCCATGTCGTGACGGGACGAAAAGTGGATTCGGGTCGATTATGCCCCGTTTCGGTCGACGCCCAGGCGGTTTCGTCGCAACCGGGTTGCCGCCCTCCCGGCGCGACGGCACAATGCGGGCAACCGTAAAGCGTTAGCAGACAGGCAAACCATGACCATTCTTACCCGCTTCTTCCCGTCGGCGCCCGGCACGAACCGGCCGATCCTGCGCCGCATCGCCGACGACGTTGGCCTGACCGTGATCGTATGCGTGCTGATCGCCGTCCTGATCACGCTCGTCAACGGCAGGACGTTCGAGCTGTACGACCAGATGGTGTACTCGATCTGCGTGGGCCTGGTGGGGCTGGTCGTGCTCGACGGCCTGCGCTTCACCCTCCTCGACGATCCCGCGCGGCGCCGGCGCTGGCTCGTGCCCTGTCTCGTCGCGCTCGTCGTGATGGCGCCCGTCGCGCACCTTTCCGGCATCTCGCTCGGAAGCTTGATCCTGGGCCGGCCGCTGCCCAACCTGGCCGAATACCCGAACGACCATGGCGAGAAAGGCATGGTCGGGCTCACGTTCCTGGCCATCTGCGCCATGGCCCTGCTGATCCTGAACCGCGAACGGGTCGAGCGCATCAAGCTGGAACGGAGCGAGGCGAAGGCCCGCGCCGAGACGATCGAACGCCAGGCCCTGCAGGCGCAACTGCGGCTGCTGCAGGCCCAGATCGAGCCGCACATGCTGTTCAATACGCTGGCGAACCTGCAGGGCCTGATCGCGATCGACCCGCAGCAGGCGAGCACGATGCTGGACCACCTGATCCAGTACCTGCGCGCCACCCTGTCCGCCACGCGCGCCGAGACGACGACGCTCGCGCAGGAATTCGAGGCGGCCGAAGCCTATCTCGGCCTGATGGCCGTGCGCATGGGGCCGCGCCTGTCGTACCGCTGCATCCTGCCGGCGGAACTGCGCAGCGCCCGCCTGCCCGCCATGCTACTGCAGCCCCTGGTGGAAAACGCCATCATCCACGGCCTCGAGCCGAAGATCGAAGGCGGCACCGTGACCGTGGAGGCGAGCGCGCGGGCCGGCCTGCTCGAGATCTGCGTCAGCGACACGGGCCTCGGCCTGGACGACACGCAGACCACCGCCAAGGGCACGGGCGTCGGCGTGACGACGACCCGCGAACGCCTGCAGGTGCTGTACGGCGCGCGCGCCGCCCTGACTCTCATTCCCGCCCAGCCGCACGGCGTGCTGGCCCGCCTGACGCTTCCCCTGGAGACCGCATGAATACCACGACCATCCGCGCCCTGATCGCCGAGGACGAACCGATCCTCGCCGCCACCCTCGCCGCCACCCTGCGCCGCCTGTGGCCCGACCTCGACATCGCGGGCACGGCGCCGAACGGCGTCGCCGCCGTGCAGCAGGCGCTGGAACTGCAGCCGGACATCCTGTTTTTGGACATCAAGATGCCGGGCCAGACGGGCCTGGAAGCGGCGCAGGAACTGGCCGAACGCTGGGAAGGCCCGCGCCCGTTCCCGCAGATCGTGTTCGTGACCGCGTACGACGACTACGCCGTGCAGGCGTTCGAGCAGGCCGCCGTCGACTACGTGATGAAGCCCGTGAACGACACGCGCCTGTCGCGCACCGTCGAGCGCCTCAAGGCGCGGCTCGCGCCCGCCGCGGACACGCCAGCGGACGACGGCCTCGCGCAGCTCGTCGAGCAGATGCGCGCCCTGCTGCCCACGGCTGCCGCGCCCGCCGAGCGCCTGACCGTGATCCGCGCCGCGGTCGGCAACATCATCCGCATGATTCCCGTGCAGGACGTGGCCTATTTCCAGGCGCTCGACAAATACGTGAACGTGGCCAGCAGCGAAGGCGATGCGCTGATCCGCCTCAGTTTGAAAGACCTGCTGCCGCAGCTCGACCCGGACCAGTTCCGCCAGATCAGCCGCGGCGCCATCGTCAACATGCGGCACGTGACGAGCGCCAGCCGCGACGACACCGGCAAGCTGACCCTGCACCTGCGCAACCGGACCGACAAGCTGCGCGTCAGCCCGTTGTTCGCGCATTTGTTCCGGCAGATGTGATCAGCGTACGAGGTCAGCGAACGTCAAGCCGGAACGGCGCGGCCGGCAGCCCGTCGCCGCCGAACAGGTTCACGAATGGCGCATCGGCCCACGCGTAGCGCACGCGCGTGACGCCAGGCGTGGCCGCGCCGGGCAGCACGACCCGATCACTCCCCTTGCCGGCCACGCGCGCGTCGGCATAACGGCACGCCGTGTCCGCGCACACTTCGAAACCGATGGCGCGGTCGGCCGAATACGTCTTGAGGCCGCCGGCCGTGTCCTTGAACGTGACGACGATGTCGTTGCCGCTGCGCGCCGCCGCGACGGCCGTCGGGCTGCCCGGTACCGTCTTCTCGCCGTAGGCGACGGCGCGTGCCGCGCGCGCGAGACGCTCGCCGACGACCGTCTTCTGCGTCGGATGGATGTCGAAGCGGTCGCCCACGTCGAGCGTGACGGCGAGCCCCGCATGCGGGTCGTGCGCGACGGTATCGGCCTGCGCGGCGCGCAGCTCGGCCCAGCTGGACTCACCCGGCGCCGTCATCGTCGAGCCATACGACGTCAGCTGCACGACGAGGAACGGCAGCGCCGGCTGGCCGAAGCGCTGGCGCCAGTCGCGCATCAGCAGCGGCAGCAGGCTGCGGTATTCCTCGGGGCCGCCCGGATTGCCCGCGTCCTGGTTTGCATTCGCCTCGCCCTGGTACCACGCCGCCAGCTTGAACTTGTAGCCGACCAGCGGCGCGATCATGCCGTTGTACAGCGTGGTGTAGCTCGTCAGCATGTCCCACGGCGCCGGCGGCTGGGCGACGCCTTTCATCGCGCTGCCGCGCCGGACCTTCCACGCGGCCGGCAGCGGGATCGCCTGGCCGTCGGTCAAACCGATGGTGCGGTTGGCGGGCGCGCCCGTCATGCCTCCTCCGCCCAGCACGCGCATGACGATCACGTTGCGGCCCGGCTTGAAGATACCCGCGGGCACGGCGTAGTCGCGCCCCAGCCAGGCGAAGCCCGCACCGCCCACGCGCTGGCCGTTGACCCAGGTGGTGTCGTACGTGTCGACGGGGCCCAGGTGCAGCGCGTTCGCCGCCTGCGCCTGCGCCTCCGTCAGCGTGACGGTCGTGCGGTACCACGCCACGCCGTCGAATTCCTTGAAGCCGGCAATGCCGCTGTCCTTCCACGATCCCGCCGGCGTGACGGTGTCCCACGCGCTGTCGTCGAAGCCGGGGTCGACCCACGCACGCTGCGCCGCGGTGGCCGGGTCGTGCGCGCGCCACCATGCTTCCGTGCGCGCGTCCTGGACGCGCATCGCGGCGGCCGGGTCCTTGCCGTATTGCGTCACGAGGTCGATGCCCGTCCTGTAGTCGCCGAACGTGCGCAGCGACTCGGCCCCGATCCAGCCCTGCACCGTGCTGCCGCCCCAGCTGGCCTGGATGAAGCCGACCGGCACCTTGTAGTTCGCCTGCAGCGCACGGGCCATGTAGTAGCAGACGGCCGACGCGTCGCCCACGGTGTCCGCATTCACGCGCGTCCACGCGGCCGGGGCGAGGAGGTCGTCCTGCGGCGCCATCGCGCTGTTACGCGGGACGTTCAGGTAGCGCAGGTTGTCGTTATGCGCGATATAGGTGGCGCCGATGGCGTTCGTCGACGCCCGCTGGGCGAATTCCATGTTCGACTGCCCCGAGCACAGGTAGACGTCGCCGACGAGGATGTCGGCGCGGCTGACCGTCTGGCCGTTCGACGTGACGGACAGCTGGTACGGCCCGCCCGCCGGCTGCGGCGGCAGTTGTACCTTCCACTTGCCGTGCGCGTCCGCATTGCCGCTCGCCGTCCGGCCGCCGAGGGTCACGGTCACCTTGCCGCCCGCGCCGGCCGTGCCCCACACGGCGATGGGCTGGTCGCGCTGCAGCACGGCGTGATCGGAAAAGACGCGGGCGAGGCCGAGGTCGGCCGCCTGGGACGGTGCGCAGGCGGCGGCGAGTGCGAGTAGGAAGAAGGTCTGCTTCATGTTGTGTCGTTCTCGATGCAAAAAAAACCGCCGCGGCCGGTGCCGCGGCGGTCGATACTGCTCAGTTAGTATAAATTACGCCACGGCCGGTGCCGCTGAAGTAGACGCGTCCGTACGTGTTCCAGTCGGCCGCAATGGCGCCGATGCCGCCGTACTGGTGCGCGTCATCGTTGTAGCGTGCCCAGGTCGCGCCGCCGTCGTCGGAATGCCAGATGCCCCACACGCCGTTCATCGTGCCCACGACGTAGATCGCGGCCGAGTACGAGGATCCGGCCTGCGCCTTGCCCAGTGCGATCGCGCTCGCGCCCTGCAACTGGGCCGTCGAACCGCTGGCCGCGACCGACGCGAAGCCGTTCAGCTTCGTCCACGTGGCACCCGAATCCAGCGAGTGGTACACAGCGTTGCCGTCGGCCAGCCACAGGTCGCCCTCGGCATTCGGATTGGCCACCATCGACGTGATCCAGTACGCGTTCGGGGCCAGGTTGGCCGACACCGAACCCTGGCTCAGCGTGAACGTGTGGCCGCCGTTGGTCGAGACGTAGACCTTGCCCGGCGTGCCCCAGAACGCGCCGCCCGAATCGTAGGCATAGACCTTGTTCGGATTCTTGCGGTCGGCCACCAGGCGGTAGCCGCGATCCCACCCGAGGCTGGCCAGCGCCGGCAGGTTCGTCGACGTCCAGCGCGAGCCGTTGTTCGTGGAATAGGACGGTACCGAGTTGGCAGGCGCCCAGACCACGTTGCTGCGCGACGTGGTCACGATGCTGCCCGTGCTGCCCTTGTTGGTGGACGCGCCCGTCGGCAGCTTCGCGAAGTTCGACCACGTGTTGCCGCCATCGCCGGACCAGAAGCCGAAGGCGGTGGACGACGAGTTCTGGACGCCGACGCCGACGATGAACGTGGGATCGGACCACAGCACGTCGGCGTAGTTACCGTTGCTCCAGGTGGCGGAGGGCCCCTTGGTCGGCGTCGTCGCGAGATCCGTCTGCAGCCATGTGCCGATGTCGCCGGCGCTGTTGACGAACTTGTACGACGCGCCGGCCGGCGGCGTGACGAGGGCCTGGGTGGCGGTCTCCTCGAGGTTGGTGACCACGCTGCTCCAGCCCGGCGTGGCCGACGACGCGTTCTTCGTTTCGACGATGCCGCCGCCATGCACGTGCGAGATGTGGTCGCGGTTGGACGGATCGATCTCGATGTCGTCCACCCAGCCCCAGTCGGAGAGGCCGGCCGGCGTATGCGGCATGCCCTGCTCGATTTCGCGCCAGGTGGTGCCGCCGTCGTCGGACAGCTGGACGATCTGGCCGGAGCCCCAGGTATTGGAGACGCCCAGCACGATGCGGGCGGTCGGGCCGCTGCCGTACACGGACAGGCCGCCGTAGCCGGCGTTGGCGTTACTGGCGAGGAGGGTCCACGTGCCGCCGCTGAACTTGTAGAGGTAACCGGGGCCGGCGACACCCGGGCCGGCGCCCGCGCTGAACGCGACATAGAACGTGCCGTCCACGGCGCGCACCGTGTGCGGGATGTAGTAGCCGGACACGGCCGACGGAACCGTCACCGGCGCCCACGTCGCACCGCCGTCGACGGACTTGTACAGCGTCGACGTCAGGCCCGCCGCGTTGGCGTAGTCCTGGGCGATGGCGGCATACAGCGTCGGGGTCGGCGTGCCGGTGCCCCGGGTCGACGTATCGAACGTGAGCGATTCGACGCCCGTCACCCAGCCGCCCATCGTGTTGACCTGGTCGTTCGTCAGCTGCAGGGTCGCCAGCGACGTGACCTGGGCCCAGGTGCGGCCCGCATCCGTACTCTTCCACAGGCCGGCCGTGCGCGAACCGTAGAACAGCGTCGACGGATTGTTGGGGTCGACCGCCAGGCGTTCGCCGATCGCGCGGGCTGGATTGTTGCCGCCGACGGGGAACGGCAGGTCATAGTGCGTCCACGTGGTGCCGCGGTCGTTGGACACATAGATGCGGCCATTGCCTTCGAACGTGTACATGCCCGTGACCATGTACACGAGCTGGTCGTTGTTCGGATCGAGGGCGATGCTTTCGATGCCGTGGAAGCGGCTCTCGCCGCCGTTGAAGCCCAGGCCGTCGGTGATGGGCGTCCACGACGAATTGGTGGCATTCCACCGGTAGGCGCCGCCGATGTCCGTGCGGGCATACAGGACGTTCGCAGTGGTCGGATGGTAGATCAGGCCGGTGACGTAGCCGCCGCCGCCCCACTTCACGCTCGCATAGCTGGTGGCCGAGCCGGTGGTCGCGGCGAGGACGGGCGCGTTGCCCGACACGCCCGGGGTCGTGCTGCCTCCGCTGCAGCCCGCGAGAAGCGCCGCAAGCAGCGCCGGGATGATGAAGTTGTGCTTCCGATTCATGGTGTCTCCTCGAAAAGGATGATCTTGACGTTTCTCGGGATAGAACAACGTAGCTCCACCGCGCTGGCCTGGCCGGTATCAGCGCGTCCAGTCGTCGGCGTCGGCGCCGACATCGTTATGTGTGAAAGACCGCCGCGGCCCCTGTCCGGTGCCGCAGCGGTCGTCGGCTGCGTCAGGGACGCGCGACTCAGTTCGTGTAGATCAGGCCACGTCCGGCGCCGCTGAAGTAGATCCGTCCGTACGTGTTCCAGTCACCCGCGATCACGCCGATGCCGCCGTACTGGTGGGCGTCATCGTTGAAACGCGCCCAGGTCGCGCCACCATCGTCGGAGTGGTACACGCCCCACACGCCGTTGCGCGTGCCCACGACGTAGACCGCGGCCGAGTACGACGAGCCTGCCTGCGCCTTGCCCAGCGCGATCCTGGTGGCGCCCTGCAGCGCCCCCGTCGAACCGCTGGCGGCGACCGTCGCGAAGCCGGGGAGCTTGGTCCAGGTCGTGCCCGAATTGGTCGAGTGGTACACGGCGTTGCCGTCGGCCACCCAGAGGTCGCCCGCGGCATTCGGATTGGCCACCATCGTCGTGACCCCGAAGGAATTGGGGGCGAAGTTCGCTGCCACCGAACCCTGGACCAGCGTGAACGAATGGCCGCTATCGGTCGAGAGGTAGACCTTACCCGTCGTGTTGTTCCACGACGCGCCGCCCCCGTCGAAGGCGTAGACCTTGTTCGGGCTCTGGCGGTCGACGACCAGGCGATAGGCGTTATTCAGGCCGCCGTTGGGCGCGGGCAGGCCGCTGACCTGGGTCCAGCTCGCACCATTGTTCGTGGTCCAGGACGGGATCGAGTTGGCGGGCGCCCAGACGATGTTGTTGCGCGACGTCGTCACCATGCTCACCGTGTCGGCGAAGTTAGTGGAGGCGCCGGCGGGAAGCGATGCGAAGTTCGACCACGTGGCGCCGCTGTCGCCGGACCAGGCGCCGTAGGCGGTCGTGGGGTTGCCGGAGATGATGCCGGCAGCGACGATGTAGTTCGGATCGGACCACAACACGTCGGCCGCGTCGCCGTTGCCCCATGCGCTGTTGGGCGTCCTGGTCGGCGTCGTCGCGAGGTCCGTCTGGACCCAGTTGCCGATATCGCCCCCGCTGTTGACGAACTTGTACGACGCGCCGGCCGGCGGCGTGACGAGCGCGATGCTTACGGTCTCCTCGAGGTTGTTGACCGGAGCGTCCCAGCTCGGCGTGGTCGACGACGCGTTCCAGGTTTCCCAGACGCCGCCGCCGTGGATGTGCATGATGTGATCCTTGTTGGTCGGATCGATCTCGATGTCGTCCACCCAACCCCTGTATCCGCCGCCCCAATGCGTCATGCCGTCCGCGATTTCGCGCCAGCTGCCGGGGGCGCCGCCGCTGTCGGACAGCTGGACGACCGGCTGGCCGGCGCTCCAGGTACCGGTCACGGCCAGCGCGATGCGGGCCGTCGAGCCGGTGCCGTAGACGGACACGCCGCCGTAGCCGCCCTGCGTGGTGGTGGCGAGCTGGGTCCAGGACTCGTTGAAGCTCACGCCGCCGAACCGGTAGAGGTAGCCGGGACCGTCGGCGCCCTGCCCGGCGTTCTTGTTGAACACCACGTAGTAGTTGCCGTCGCTGGTGCGCACCATGTGCGGGACGTAGTAGCCGGCCACGTTGGACGGCACCGACACCGGCGTCCACGTAGCGCCGCCGTTGACGGACTTGTACAGGGTCGAGGTCAGGCCCGCCTTCTGCACGTAGTCCGGCGCGATGGCGGCGTACATGATCCACGTCGTCGCCCCGCCGCCCACGTTCGAATTGTCGAACATGATCTGCTCGACGCCCACCGGGGAACTACCCAGCCCGACGATCTCGCTGCCGGTCAGCACCTTGCTCGACAGCCCGGTCTGGGTCCAGGTCTGGCCCGAGTTCGTGCTCTTCCACAGGCCGGCCGTGCGCGAGGCGTAGAACATCGTCGACGGATTGGTGGGGTCGAGCTTCAGGCGTTCGCCGATGGCACGGGCGTTCTCGTTGCCGCCCACCGGGAACGGCAGGTCGTAGTGCGTCCAGCTGTTGCCGCGGTCTTGCGACACATAGATGCGGCCATTGTTCAGGACGGAGCCGTCCCAGTTGTGCGTGGCGATGCCCGTGACGATGTACACCTTGTTGTCGTTGGTCGGATCGAGGGCAAGGCTTTCGACGCCATGGTAGGTCTCTTCTCCCGCGCTGAACCCGACGCCGTCGGTGATCGGCGTCCACGCGCCGTTCCCTTCCCAGCGGTAGGCGCCGCCCACGTCGGTGCGGGCGTACATGACGTTGTAGCTCGTCGGATGGTAGATCAGGCCGGTGACATAGCCGCCGCCGCCCCACTTCACGCTCGTGTAGGACGTGGCCGAGCCGACGGTGGCCGCGAGGGCGGGCGCTTGCGCCGTGGCCGACGGGCCGGCGGTGCGGTCGCCGCCGCTGCAACCGGCGACGAGTGCCGCGAGCGCCGCCGTGATGATGATGCTGTGCTTCCGATACATGGGATCTCCTCAATAGATTGGCTTGGGACGTAGCTCCGCTGCCTGGCTGCGCCGGCATGCGTGTGCCGGCGCTGTTATCGTGACAACCTGTTTTGCTCCCTTGGATCCCCGATCGGAACACATTAATGTGCTGTATCGTTTTTATTAACAAACATTAAAAGAGTTTAATGCCCGCATTTTTCGACTGTCAACACAACTCACGGTTACAGGGGATGTAACGGGAAATGAACGACAAAACCGCTGCAGATCGTTCCGGTTCCGCAGCGGTCTTGGCTTTTCTCAAAGTCGTATCGCTCAGTTGCTGTAGATGAGGCCGCGGGCGGCGCCGTTGACGTAGAGGCGACCATAGGTGTTCCAGTCGCCCGCCATCACACTGGAGTCGCCGAACTGGTGCGCGTCGTCGTTGAAGCGCGCCCAGGTGGCGCCGCCGTCATCCGAGTGCCAGATGCCCCACTGGCCGTTCAGCGTGCCTTCCACGTAGATCGCGGCCGAGTACGGCGATCCGGCCAGGGCCTTGCCCAGCGCGACCTTGGTGGCCCCCTTCGTGCCGTTGGCGGACGCGAAGGCGCCGACCTGCACCCAGTTCCAGCCCGAGTTCACCGAGTGGTACAGGGCGTTGCCGTCGGTGACCCAGATGTCGCCCTCGGCGTTCGGGTTGACGACCATCGACGTGTCCCGCCACGCGTTCGGCGCCATGTTCTGGGCCCCCCACATCCCGCTCAGCCCGAAGTTATGGCCGCCGTCGTACGAGACGTAGACCTTGCCCGGCTCGCCGCTCCACGGTGCACCGCCGGAATCGAACGCATACACCTTGCTCGGGTTCACGCGGTCTGCGGCCACGCGATAGGAGCGCTGGAAGCCGTTCCAGGTGGCGGTGAACGCCGGCAGATTGGTCGCGGTCCAGGTTGCGCCGCTGTCCGTGCTGTACGACGGCACCGAATCGGGCGGTGCCCAGATCACGTTGTTGCGGGACGTGACCGCGATGCTCTGCACGTGGCTGTCGCTTGCCGCGGCGCCGGTGGGCAGGGACGCGAACTGGTTCCAGCTGCTACCGGCGTCGCCGGACCAGAACGCCTTGATGGTGTGGCCGTTCTTGTTGTCGACGCCGGAGGCCGCGATATAGGTCGGATCGGACCACGCCAGGTCGGCCGCGTTACCGCTGCTCCACCAGTTCATGGGCCCCTTGGTCGGCCGCGTCGTGAGATCCGTATCGACCCACGTGCCGATGTCGCCCGCACTGTTGATGAACTTGTACGACGCGCCCGCCGGCGCCGTCACGAGGGACAAGGTGACGGTCTCCTCGAGGTTGTCGACCTTGGGACTCCAGGTGGGCGTGGCGGACGAGGCGTTCATCGTTTCGCAGATGCCGCCGCCGTGGATGTGCATGATGTGGTCGCGGTTCGCGGGGTCGATCGCGACACCCTCGACCCAGCCGGCGCAGTCGGCCGCGGCAATGCCGGTATGCGGCATGTTGGCCTCGGCTTCGTGCCAGGCGAGACCGTCGTTGTCGGACAGCTGGATGAGCTGGCTCGAGTCGGCCCAGCCGGTCACACCCAGCGCGATGCGCGTGGTGGGGCCGGTGCCGGACACGGACAGGCCGCCGAAGCCCACGTTGGCGTCGCTCTTGAGCTGGGTCCAGGTATTGTTGTTGCTGGCGCCGAACTTGTAGAGATAGCTGGGACCGCCGGCGCCCTGGGCCTGGGCACCCGCGGCCGTATTCGGATGCGCGCGGAACGTCATGTAGAAGTTGCCGTCGGCCGAACGCACGACGTGCGGAATATCGTAGCCGGCCACGTTGGACGGGACCGCCACGGGCGCCCACGTGGCGCCACCGTTGGTGGACTTGTACAGGGTCGAGGTCAGGCCTGCAGCCTGGGCGTAGTCGGAGGCGACGGTGGCCCAGACGATCTGGGTCGGCGTCGAATTCTGCCGCTGCACGAACGGGGTATCGTAGATGATCTGCTCGACGCCGTACAGGTTCGGGCCCTTGGTCACCGTCGTGGTCGAGAATCCCGTGACCTGGGTCCAGGTATGGCCCGAGTCCGTGCTCTTCCAGATGCCGGACTTGCGCGAGCCGTACATCAGCGTCGTCGGATTCTGCGGGTCGACCGCCAGGCGTTCGCCGTAAGCGCGGGCGTCGTCGTTGCCGCCGATCGAGAACGGCAGGTCGTAGTGCGTCCACGTGGTCCCGCGGTCGCTGGAGATGTAGATGCGGCCGGGCGCGTCGTTGTTCACGCTGTCGCCCGTCATCATGTAGACGAGCTGGTCATTGTTCGGATCGAGGGCCAGGCTCTCGACGCCATGGAACGCGCCTTCGCCGCCGCCCCAGCCGATGCCGTCGGTGAGGGGGATCCATTTTGACGTGGTCGTATCCCAGCGGTAGGCGCCGCCCACGTCGGTGCGGGCGTACAGCAGGGCCGGATTGCTCGGGTGGTAGATCAGGCCGGTGACGTAGCCGCCGCCGCCCCACCTCACGCTCGTCCAGCTGGTGGCCGAGCCGACGGTGGCGGCAAGCACCGGCGCGGCCGTGCCCGTCGCGCCGGGCGTCGTGCTGCCGCCGCTGCAGCCCGCGAGGACTGCCGCGAGCACGGCCGGGAGGATGATGTTCGGTTTCCGTTTCATGAGATCTCCGTTGTTATCAGATGGAACATTAACGCTGAGCGCATAACGCATTAATGAACCTTAATGCAGTCTAATACTCACACTTTCCCACTGTCAACACAAAAACGGCTGGCTTCCGAACTTGTAATGAAACCGCGCTCGGGCACCGTTCGCGCTAGCCATAAAAAAGGCTGTGTTCGCGGTAGTTATGTGAACTGAAATTCGTTGTAGCGGTCTCACGCATCGTCGAGTTAACTCATGAGGAGTGACGATGCGCTGCCTGACGTTCGACGAATTGTTCGCCATGTTGCTGGCCGTGCAGTTGTCTCCCGGGGACCTGGCCCGGCTACGAGAATGGATCGCCAGCATCGCGCATCCGGCCGAGTGCATTGCCCTCATCGAGCAGGCGGCGGCAGGACGGCCGTGTCCGCATTGCGGCTGCGTCCGCAAACACCGTTGCGGCCAGGCGAGCGGACTGCAGCGGTTCCGCTGCCTCGGGTGTCGCCGCAGCCATAACGCACTCACCGGTACGCCGCTGGCAAGGTTGCGCAAGAAGGAGCGCTGGCTACCCTATCTGCAATGCGTGCTCGAATCGCGTACGGTCCGCGATGCCGCGCAGGTTGTCGGCGTGCACCGGACGACCAGCTTCCGATGGCGCCACCGGTTCGTGCCCGGCGCCATGCGCGACAGACCGCAGACGCTGTCGGCCGTCGTCGAGGCGGACGAAACGTATCGGCTGGAATCGCAGAAGGGCTCGCGCAGCCTGCGGCGCCGGCCGAGGAAGCGCGGCGGCGTGGCGAAGCGGCGCGGCATCAATCGGGAACACGATTGCCTGCTCGTCGCGCGCGACCGCAACGGACAGACACTCGACTTTCACACCGGACGGGGACAAGTCACCGTGGTGCAATTGCACAGATGCCTCAAGCCCGTGCTGCCCACGGATGTGTTGCTCATCAGTGATGACGCCGTGTCGTATCGCCGTTTCGCGGCGCAGGCAGGTATCACGCATGAGGCCGTCAACGTGCAGGCGGGAGAGCGCGCCCGCGGCGCGATCCACATCCAGAATGTGAACAGCTGGCACAGCCGTTTCAAAAGCTGGCTCGTCAGGTTCCGTGGGGTGGCCAGCCGCTATCTGATCAATTACTCGGGATGGCAGCGGATATTGGATGCGCGCAGGCTGACGACGCCCGGCCAGCTTCTGCGCGCAGCGGCCCAGCTTGGTTAGGATGGGCGGTCACCGAATCAACGCGAACACAGCCATAAAAAAGGGCGGCCGAAGCCGCCCAAAACATCTGCCGTCAGCAGAGGAGATCAGTGCTTTGCGTCAGAACGAGTAACGCATCTGCGCCGTGTAGCGCGGGCCGGTCACGTAAGCGCCCCGGACCTTGAAGCCGATGCCCTGCTGCATCAGCTGCTTGTACATGGCATTGTTCAGGTTCTGCGCTTCGAGACCGAACGACAGGTTCTCCGTGATCTTGTAGAAGATCGACGCGTCCACCTGGCCGTAGGCGTCGGACCACGTCGGCAGCGCATACTGCACGTTGTGCTGGCCGAACGTCGGGCTGTTCGGGTTGGTGTCCGTGCCGTCGCCGCCGTTCGTGCCGTTGGCGTTGATCGCCTGCAGCGACTTCGAACGCCAGCTGTACGCCACGCGTGCCGAGATCGGGCCGCGGTCGTACAGCAGGGCCAGGTTGTACGAGTTCTTCGACAGGCCGTTGAGCGGCAGGTTGCCGAAGGTCTTGCCGTCCACGTCGCAACCGTTCAGGTTCAGGTTCAGGTTGTCCGCGCCGCTGCCGCCCGAGCAATACGCCTGGTACACCGGATGGTACAGGTCCTGGCTGCTCTTCACGTACGTGTAGTTCGCCTGCATGCCGAAGCCCGCGAGCCAGCCCGGCAGCATGTCGAAATATTGCTGGTATGCCAGTTCGATGCCCTTGGCCGTGCCGTTCGCGCCGTTCACCGGGCCCGTCGTCACGAAGTCGTGCATCGTGCCGTTCACGTCAGGCAGCGCGAAGTTGTAGCTCTGGTTGATGATGACGTCGCTGAGCTTCTTGTGGAACAGCGCGGCCGTCAGCGAGCCCGTCGGCGCGAAATACCACTCGGCCGTGACGTCGGCCTGCTTGGCCATCGTCGGACGCAGCATCGGGTTGCCGCTGCCGGTGCCCGTGAGGCTCACGTTGCTGACGTTGACGACATTGGTCGCCGTGTTGGTGCTCGTCGTGGTCGCTTCCGACAGGCTCGTATAGGCCTGCAGTTGCGAGAAGTCCGGACGCGCCATCGCCTTGCCGTAGGCGAAGCGGAACTGCAGCTTGTCCGACGCCTTCATGCGCAGGTTCAGCGTGGGCAGCACGTTGCTGTACGAATTGTCGAAGTCCTGCTTCTGCTGGAAGTTCGGGATGTTCGGGATCGGCACGCCGGTCACCGTGGCGCCGGCCGGGATGTTCGGGGCCGTGAAGCTGAACACCGTGTAGCCGTGCGCGATCATGTTGGTCTTCACGTAGCGCACGCCGATGTTGCCGTCGATCGGATACTTCAGGTCGTCGAAGCCGAAACGCAGCTGCGCGTAGAGGGCCTTGCTGCGCTCCTGTTGGTCGTTGGTGCCCGACGGGTCGGTGCCGAACGTCGCGGGCTTCCACGCGCCGCAGGTATCCGGC
Organism: Massilia sp. PDC64; assembly: GCF_900101265.1. Classification (GTDB taxonomy): domain Bacteria; phylum Pseudomonadota; class Gammaproteobacteria; order Burkholderiales; family Burkholderiaceae_D; genus Telluria. The sequence continues at coordinate 39,789 of NZ_FMZS01000003.1, read as the reverse complement.
GACTTGCCGCTGCGCTCGGCGCACAGCACGTTGTAGTACTGGTGCAGCTGCGCATACGTGCCCGGATAGCCGTCGGCCAGCGACGTGTTCGGGAACACGACGGCCGGCACCGACGCGCTGCCGTTGAAGAAGTTCGGGAACGTATTCAGGTGCGTGCCGGCGGAGAAGCGCGGATCGCCCAGGTAGGCCAGCTGGCTCAGCGGCTGCCACGAACCGACCGGACCCACCTGCCACGGCTGCGTGATCGCCGCCCAGTTATAGCCCGGCACGGAGTTGATCGTCGTCGCATCGCGGTCGGTCAGGCGCACGCCCATGCGCAGGTCGCGCAGCACGGGGTGGTCGAACTCGTACTTGACGTCGGTCTTCCAGGCCTTCTCGTTGGCGACGCTCGCATCCTGGTGCTCCATCGTGAAGCCCCAGTAGTAATTGTTCGCATTGGCCATGTACGCCTTCGTGGCGTCGTCGAACGTCAGGCGGGCCGGCGTCGAGCTCATGTCCATGCCCATCTGCGGGATCTGCAGGCCGGTGGCGACCGTCGAGTCGAAGCTGCCGGTGGTGGCGCGCACCTTCTGCAGGTCGGTCGTGACGGACCACTGGCTGTTCAGGCGCCAGCGCAGGTTCCACGAGATGTCCGTCGTGGCCGACTTGCGCGTCGACGTACGGGTGTCGTCGTTGAAGTTGACGCCGCCGTCGGTCGGGTCGGTGAGCACGCCGCTGATCATGGCGCCCTTCGGATCGAACTTGCCGTTCGCGACCTGCAGGTTGTACGGGCTCGACTGGCCGAAGATCGCCTGCTCGTCCCACTTCATCTTGTAGCGCGACTTGAAGTAGCTGAGCGACGACTGGACGGCGCTGTTCGGCTTCCACTGGAACGCGGCATAGGCGCCGTCGCGCTTGCGGTCGAATTCGAGCGAACGGAAGCTCGCGGCGTTCGGCACCCAGACGGTCTGGCCGGGAACGACGTCCGTGCGCGGGTAGTACGGCGACACCTGGAACGCGTCGGTGCGGGTGCCGCTCTGCGACGTGGCGAGGTCGAACAGGGCGCCGAATTCGCCGAACTGCGTCTTCCAGCGGTCCGAGAACATCATCGAGTACGACGGCTGCGGCTTGCCCTTCTTCAGCGTGGAATACGTGTCCTGCGCCGAGACCGACATCTTGCGGCCCTTGAAGTCGAACGGCATCGCGGTGCGCAGGTTGATCAGGCCGGAGATGCCGCCTTCGATCTGTTCGGCCGACGGGTTCTTGTAGACGTCGATGCCGGCCATCAGCTCGGGGGGCACGTCTTCGAAGTTCAGCGAACGGCCGCCGTTGGCCGAGAAGGAGTCGCGGCCGTTCAGCTCGGAACGGACGTAGCTCAGGCCGCGGACCATCACGCCCGAACCTTCCACCGAATAGTGTTCCGGATCGCCCTTCGCCATCGTGCGGTCGATGGTCACGCCGACCACGCGCTGCAGCACCTCGGTGACCGAACGGTCCGGCAGCTTGCCGATGTCGTCGGCCACGATCGAATCGACGACCTCGTCGGCGTTCTGCTTGAGTTTCTGGGCCGATTCCAGCGACGCGCGCTGGCCCACCACGATGACGGTGGTGCCGCTGTCGGTAGCGGGGGTGGTTTGCGCATACGCCACTCCGCTGGCGAGCAGCACGACTTGAGACACGCCGACGGCAATGGCCGTTTTCCTGAACTGGTTCACATCATCTCCTTGGTTGTAATGCGCCGACGACACGGCGTGAGACATTATTAACGAATATTCGTTTCGAATTAATGTCGCATTAATCAAGTCTATGCCGCAATGTTTTTGTTAGTCAAATTAAATAGTGACAATGTTCATCAGTGTGGCCGAACAGATACACGCGAAAACTCACGCGCCGGACCGGCGCGCGACGGTGCAGGAAACGACAGGGGAAGGCGTGAAACCGGGGGTGTTAAGGACGGCGCGCGGCCGCGACGAGGCGCTGCATCGTCGCGCGGGCGGTGATGCGGTCGTCATGCCAGTAGGCGCTGACGGCTTCGCGCATGGCATCCTCGACGGCGGGAGGCACCGCCATCGCAATGCTGGGAACGAGCGTGCCGCCATGGGTCGCGGCATCGAAAGCGGCGGCAGACTGCTTCGCGCAGCGGTCGAACCGGGCGAGGTCGACGCCCTGGCGCACGGGAATCGACCCTTTGACGAGGTTGAATTCCTCCTGCACGCCAGGGGAGAGCAGATCGGCGGCGAAGTCCTGCTGCGCCTTGATCCTGGCGGGACTGCTCACCTTGAACAGGGCGAACGAGTCGATCGTGTACGCGAACGCCTTCGTCGGCCCGGGCGCGGGCACGCAGGCGAACTCCAGGCGGCCGTCGCGCTGCGCCGCCTGGAAGATGGGCTTGGCCCAGTCGCCCATGAAGTGCATGCCCGCCTCGCCGTTCGCCAGCCGCGACGCCGCCACGTTCCAGTCGCGGCCCATCGCCGCGACGTCCGTATAGGGCTTGATGCGGCGGAAGGTCTTCAGGACCTGCTCCATGAGCGGGCTGGCCAGCGTCTCCGGATCCAGCGCCACGAACGCCTTGCGGTAGAAATCGATCCCGCCCACGCCCAGCGCCACGTTTTCGAACAGGAGAAAGTCCTGCCACGGCTGCCCGCCGTGCGTGACGGCGATGTACCCCGCCCGCTTCATCGCGTCGGCGGTGGCGAAGAACTCGTCCCACGTGGCCGGCACCTGGGCATTGGCCCGCTTCAGTATGCGCGTGTTAATCCACAGCCAGTTGATGCGGTGGATGTTGGCCGGCACGGCGACGTAGCTGCCCTGGTATTTCATGGCGTCGCCGACCACCCTGGGCAGCACGGCGTCCCAGTCGCCGGCGCGCGCGGTGGCGTCCAGGTTGGCGAGGGCGCCTTCGCGCGCCCATTGCTCGATGACGGGGGCCTTGACCTGGGCCGCGGCCGGCGGATTGCCCGACCGGACACGCGACCGCAGGAGGAAGAGCGGAACGCCGTCCCCGTCGGCGGCCACGGCGAAGTCCTTCCACGTGTGTCCCTGGCGCCGCAAGGTCGACTTCAGCACGTTGACGGCACGTGCGTCGTCGCCCACGTCCCAGAAGTGGAGCACCTCGAGTTCGCCCGCGTGTACGGCAGTGGCGCACCAGGCGGTAACGAGTGCGATTGCCGTGGCGAAGACTTTCATGGCGTGCATCTTAGCGCGACTCGGTTGCACAGGGAAGCGAACCGGAACACGTCGAAGCGGGCCGGATGGTAACGCGATCAGTTATCCGTTAATATTAAGTAATGCAACTTTTACTCGCCGAAGACGACCCCATCCTCGCCAACGGATTGGCCGCGCAGTTGAATGCCGCGGGCTTTACCGTCGAGCACGCGCCGAACGGCCCGGTGGCCGAATACCTCCTTGCCCGGCAAAATTTCGATATCGCCATCATCGACCTCGGCCTGCCCATGGTCGACGGCCTCACCGTGCTGAAGAACCTGCGCGCGACCCGGCCCGACCTGCCGGTGCTCGTGCTCACGGCCCTCGACCGGCTCGACAGCCGCGTGGCGGGCCTGAACGCCGGTGCGGACGATTACATGACCAAGCCGTTCGAGTTCCCGGAGCTGGAAGCGCGCCTGCGTGCAATCCTGCGGCGCGCGCGGACGTCGGCGGCCGCGCCGGGTGACGTCGCGCTGTCCGGGCTGCAATTCGACCGCGCGGCGCGCCGCGCCCTCATCCACGGCGAACCGGTCGAGCTGAGCCCGCGCGAAGCGACGCTGCTGGAACTGCTGCTGGTCCATGCGGACAAGGTCGTCACCAAGGAACAGATCGCCACCGCGTGGGCCGGCGACGGCACCGAAGTCGGTGCGGGCAACACGGCGGAAGTCCACATCCACCGGCTGCGCCGCAAGCTGGAAGGGTCGGGCCTCGAGATCCGGACCGTCCGTGGACTCGGCTACCTGCTGGCCGTCGAGCGTGCCGATGGACGACCGGCCTGAACGGGGACCACGCACACTTTCCCTGCGCCGCCAGCTCGTCATCTGGGTGCTGCTGCCCCAGCTCGTTCTGTGGGTCGCGGGCGGTTTCGCCACCTACCGGCTGGCCGTCCGCTACGTCAACCAGGCGGCGGACGCGACGCTGTCCCAGGCCACCCGCGCGCTCGCGCGGCGCGTCAAGCCCATCGGCAACGGCCTGCTGATCGATTTCCCGCGGGCCGCGCAGGAAGTGCTGGAGACGGACCCGAACGACCGCCTGTTCTACATGGTCAGCACGCCGCCCGGCGAATTCATCCTCGGTAACAACAGCATCCCGATGCCGCCCCCGTCCATGCGGCCGCGCCTGAACGACCCCTATTTCTACGACGGCGAGATCCACCACGCCGGCCCCGCCGGCCCGCGCGACACGATGAAGGTCAGGATCGCGGCCCTCTACCTGCCCTACGCCGCGCCGGAAGGCAAGGAGCAATGGATGCTGGTCCAGGTTGCGCGCAACATGGCGCACCGCGAGGACATCTTCAAGATGATCCTGATGGATACCCTCCTCCCGCTGTCCGCGCTGATTCCGCTGCTGACGCTCATCGTCTGGATCGGCACCGGTGCCGGCCTCGCGCCGCTGCTGCGCCTGCGCAAGGAGGTCGAGGGCCGCTCGCCGCTCGACCTGGCGCCGCTGCAGATCGAGTCGGCGCCGCAGGAAGTCCGCTCGCTCGTGGGCGCGCTGAACACCCTGCTCGCGTCCGTGCGCCAGAACGTGAACGCGCAGAAGCGCTTCATCGCCGACGCGGCCCACCAGTTGCGCACGCCGCTGGCGGGCCTGAAGAGCCAGACGGCGCTGGCGATCGCGGCGACCGACGACCCGGCCCTGATCGCCCGCCTGAAACTGGTCGACCAGAGCGCGACGCGGGGCGCCCATCTGATCAACCAGTTGCTGATGCTGGCGCGCGCGGATCCCGAGGCCGCGGCGGCGTCCGACAAGGCGCCGCTGGACATGCCCGCGTTCGTCCAGGAGATCGTCGCCGAATACGTGCCGCGCGCGCTGCGGGCGCAGATCGACCTCGGCATGGACGACGCCGCGCCGCCCGCCGACGGCAAGCCGCTGCGCATCGAGGCCAACGCGCTGCTGCTGCGCGAAGCGCTGACGAACGTGATCGACAACGCGATCAAGTACACGGGCCGCGGCGGCGAGATCACGGTCCGGGTCGCGCCCGACGGCGACCACGTCCTCGTGACCGTCACCGACAACGGTCCCGGGATTCCGGAGGCGGACCGCACCCGCGTGTTCGAACGGTTCGTGCGCGCCACGGACCAGGGCGAAGGCTGCGGGCTCGGGCTGGCGATCGTGCGCGACATCGTCGCCCAGCACGGCGGCACCGTGGAGCTGCAGGACGCCGAACCGCACGGCCTGCGCGTGGCGATCCGGCTACCCCGGCGGTGATCGGCGCCCCCACGTGGCCGGCTGCCGGTTTATACTCGGGCTCGAGACTATTGTATTGACGAACGTGCCCGCTCCGACATCCACCCTGCCGCCCAAGCGGCCCCGCGACACGCGGCCGCTCGCGGCGGCGGCCATGCTGATCGTCGCGATCACCGTGACGCTCGCCGGCCTGCTGGTATCGAGCTACCACGACACCATCGGGCGCGAACAGACGAACCTGCGCAACCTGGCGGAAGCCTTCGCCGCCCAGACCCATTACGCCACCCTCGCGCTGGACCTGACCCTGGCCCGCGCCGCGGAACGGGCACCGGAGGACGGCACGGATACGGCCGCCCTGCCCGGCGGCGCACTTGAAGCCATCCCGGCGCGGGTGCGGCGGCTCGGGCCGGACGCACCGCGCCGCCCGCTGCCGTCCGGCGCGCCGAAGATCGGCATCGCGGTGCCGCCGGACGGCGGCCCCGCCACGATCACGCTGGCCCGCGTGCTGCCCGGCGGTCCCGCCGTCATCGAGGCGGACGCCGCCTACTTCCAGCGCATCTTCGATTCCGCCGACCTCGGGCACGGTGGCTCCGTCACGCTGCACCAGCGCGACGGCACGATGCTCGTGCGCAGCCCGACACTCCCGAGGGCCATCGGCCACTCGTTCATCCACACGCCGCTGTTCCAGACCTATCTGCCGCGCGCATCGGTCGGCGCGTTCGAAGCGACGAGCCCCGTCGACGGTGTGCGCCGCCTGTACGGCTACAGCGCCGTCGCCGGCTATCCCCTGCTGATCGTCACGGGGCGCGACCTGTCCGACACGCTGGCCGTGTGGCGCGGCTGGCTGTGGACCGGCGTACTGGCGTGGGCGCTGCTGTCCGCCACGCTGGCCGTGCTGGCCTGGCGCATGAGCCGCGAAGCGGCACGCCAGGCCGCGCTGATCGCCCGCCTGCAGGCCAGCGAGAGCCGCCTCGAGGACGGTGCGCGCTACCTGAAGGCCATCCTCGATTCGCTCGCCACGCCGCTGTGGGTGCTCGACGCCAAACGCCGCATCGTGCTGTTCAACCGCGCCTTCCTGCAGTTCACGGGCCGCGCCGAGGATGCGGTGACGGGACACCTGGAGGCGGAAGTGCTCGATCCGGCCGGCGCCGACGCGCGCGCCCGGCTGTATGCGGACAGCACGGCCGACCGCGTGCACGCGCTCGAAGCGGAGATCCGCGACGGCAGCGGCGCCACCCGCACGGCCATCCAGCTCGCCGCGCAGCTCAGGAGCGAGGGCGACGCCTTCCAGATCGTCAACAGCCTCACCGACATCACGGAACGCAAGCAGGTGGAGCTGCGCCTGGCCTGGCTGGCCGACCACGACCCGCTGACCGGCCTGCCGAACCTGAACCGCCTGCGCCGCGTGCTGGCGGACGCACTGCGGGGCGAACAGGTCGTCCTCCTCCTGATCGCGCTGGAGCGCCAGCAGGAAGTGGCCGACCTGCTGGGCATCGAGGCGGGCGACGACGCCGTGCGCCAGGTCGCCGCGCGTCTCGACGCGCTCGCGCCCGCGGCCCTGTGCGTGGCGCGCGTGAAGGCCAACGAATTCGCCGTCGTGCTGCCGGCGGGGCCGGGCTACCGCCCCGTGGACGCCGTCGCGCTCGAACTGCACGCGCTGCTGTCGGAACCCGTGCGCGTGGGCGGGCGCGAATTCCACCTGGCGCCCGTCATCGGCATCGCGACGTATCCGCAGGACGCCACCTCCGCCAACGAGTTGATGCGCCTGGCCGACATCGCCAAGCATCGCGCGCGCAGCGAAGCGGGCGAGCCGGTCCATTTTCACTCCGAGTCCACGCACATCCAGCTGGACGAGCGGCTCACCATCGAGGAACAGTTGCGGCACGCGCTGGCGCGCGGCGAGCTGGTGCCGCACTACCAGCCGAAGGTCGACATCGCGACGGGACGCGTGACCGGGTTCGAGGTCCTGCTGCGCTGGAACAGCCCCGTGCTGGGGCACGTGTCGCCGGCCCGCTTCATCCCCATCGCCGAGCAGACGGGCCTGATCGTGCCGATCGGGACGTGGGTGCTGCGCACCGCGTGCGCGCAGGCGAGCCGCTGGGCGCGCGAGCACGGCATCGCAACCCGCATCGCCGTCAACCTGTCGATCCGCCAGTTCTACCAGAAGGACCTGCTGAACACGATCGCCGACGCGCTGGCCGACGCCGGCCTGCCGCCGCACGCGCTCGAACTGGAGATCACGGAAAGCATCGCGATGAGCCGCGTGGACGTCGTCGAGCGCCTGCTGGGCGGCATCCGCGACCTGGGCGTGGAATTGTCGATCGACGATTTCGGCACCGGCTATTCGAGCCTGGCCTACCTGAAGCGCTTCCCCGTGCAGCGCCTCAAGGTCGACCGGGCGTTCGTGCGCGACCTGGGGCGCGATGCGGACAGCGCGGCCATCGTCCGCTCCGTCGTCGCGCTGGGGCATGGCCTGCACATGCGCATCGTGGCCGAAGGGGTGGAAACGGAGGAGCAGCTGGCGCTGCTGCGCGCGCTCGGCTGCGACGAATACCAGGGCTTCCTGTTCGCGCGGCCGATGGATGCCGCCGCCGTGCCGGCCCTGCTGGGCCGGACGGCGACGTCAGGCGCGTGAACGCACGGCGCGGCGCGGCCGCCCGCCCGCCGGCGGCACCGGGTGGGCCGGCCGGACGGGTGCCGGAACATCGGCCGACGCGGCCAGGTCCGCCCACGCATCGAATCCCACCTTCAGCACGCGCAGGCGGTCGTACGCGCGCTGCAGCGCCGCCCGTCCCAGCACGAGGCGCAGCGGGCCGCGGCCGGCGGCGACGGCCTGCATGATGGCCTGCGCGCCGCGCGCGGCGTCGACCTGGGCGGCGCTCGCGGCGCGCGCCGCGCGACTCGCCAGGCCGCTCATCATGCCGTCATAGTCGGCGATGCCGGCCGCACGGGGCACGGAGCCATCCGTATCGTCGCCGCTGCCCGGATCGACGAGCGTGACGCCGATGCCCAGCGGTTCCACTTCATAGAACAGCGCTTCCGCCAGCGCCTCCAGCGCGGAGCGTGCGGCATGGCTGAAGCCTTCGAACGCGGGCGCCTGCACGGAGGCGCGGGCCAGCATCACGATGTGGCCCGTGCGGCGTGCACGCATGCCGGGCAGCACGCGGCGGGCCAGGTTGATCGGGCCGAACACGTTTTCCTCGAACAGCGCGCGCATGGCGCCCTCTTCGCCTTCCTCGATCGCGCCCGGATAGCGCTGGGCGGCGCTCGTGGCCAGCACGTCGATGCGCCCGAAATGCCGCTCGGCGGCGAGCACGGCCATGTCGACGCTGGCGGCATCCGTCACGTCCAGCGCGAGCGCCAGCGCGCGGTCCGGATGGCGGTCGACGAGGGCCTGCAGCTGCGCCGGTACGCGCGCCGCGAGGACGGCGTGCTGGCCGGACGCAAGCACGGCCTCCGCCAGCGCGGCCGCGAGTCCGGTGGTGGCGTCGGCGATGAACCAGACGGGTTGCGTGGGTTGCGACATCGTTCCTCCTTGCTGCGTGCAGAGGGCCAGCAGAATACAGGACCTCCAGGAGAATGATTCTAGATGCTGGACGGGTACGCTTCCATAGGCGATTTTCCGAAAGTCTTGCCTAAAATTCCAAGCATCATTCAATCCGTCGGCGGCATGCCGTAATAGTCGGGCGCGCCGTCGGGCACGACGTCGATCCGGTCCAGCACGACGCCCGGGTCGAGCGCGTGCACCGCCAGCGTATGCATGCCCGGCGCGAGACGCCCCACGCGCCACGTGCGCACCGCCATGTTGGCCAGCACGTCTTCCTTCCATTGCTCGCTGCGCCCCGCCGTCGTCGTGTCGACCACCTCGGGCGCACCGCCGTCGAGGCTGACGGCGAAGCGCACGCGGTTCGCCGCCGTCAGCGGATGCTCGGGGACGGCGACGAGGCGCACCTGCATCTCGTCGTCGCCCGTCGTCGCGAAGCGGTACGTCAGCGGCGCGCTCGCCGCGAGACCGGAGACCGCGCGCGACGGCACGTCGAACCGCGCGCGCATCGCGCTGCCGGACGTGCCGAGCCCGGGCTGCGGTGTCCAGTCGCGCGTGGGACCGGCGCTGCCGGCGCGCAGCACGACGATGCCGCCTTCCCTGAAGCGGACGTGCACGGTGTCGTCTCCGCATTGCAGGGACAGCGCCGGATCGGCGCCGCCGTCGTAGCGCAGCACGATGCGCTGTTCGTGGCCGTTCGCGGCGTCCAGCATACCGCCGTTGCTGTCGGCCTGCACGGCGCGGGCCCCGGCGCGCACGGACCAGCGCGCGTCCTGTCCTCCATAGCTCACCAGCGTCACGATGCGCGTGGCGGGCTGGCCCCGGCGCAGCACGAAGCGGTCGCCGTCGACGGAGAACGGTGCCGGGTAGACGATGCCGCAGCCGCGCCGCGCCGACGTGCTCCACGTGGGGTACACGGGTTCCGCGAACACGGGCAGGCGACGCGGCGCGATATCCATGATGCCGCGCCACTTGCCGCCCGCGAGGCCGTTGTACGCGGCCGCATCCGCGACGAGCGCCGCGTGCGCCGCTTTCGCCTCGCGCACGTACAGGTTGCTGGACGGCCGCTGCTGGCGCGCGTACTCCGCCGCGAGGTCCAGTTTCAATATGCGCGTGTTCAGGTTCGCGCTCGAGCGCACGGGGTACAGCACCAGTTCGAAGTACGCGTCGCGCAGGGGCGCGGGGATGCGCGCGCCGAGGCGTACCGCCCGCGCCGTCAACGCGCGGTAGTCCGCCAGGCGGCGCTCCGCTTCGTCGCCGCCCGTGCGCACATAGGCCGTCGTGCGCACGGGGCGCGTGGGTTCGGTCTGGCTCCAGCCCATGAATTCGGGACGGCGTTCCCACGCGAGCCGGTAGTACTCGCGCAGGATCGCGGCCGTTTCCTGCGCGTTGCCGGGTCCGAACTGCGTCGCGGCCCACGCCTCCAGGTGGCGCGCGGGGTCCTGCTTCAACACGTCCGCGTCGAACGCCGCGTCGAGGAAGTACTGGGTCAGGTATTCGGCCGGCTTGATGTCGCCCACGTTCAGCACCCACAGGCGGCGCGCGCCCGTCGCCCATGCGCGCTCCAGCTGGTCGCGGACCAGGGACGGATGCGTCGTGGCGAGCCACAGGTAGTCGTGCGGCCGCCCCCAGTACGACACGTGGTAATAAATGCCCTGCCCGCCCGCGCGGCGGCGCTCCCCGTCCGTCCCCAGTTGCGCGAGGTAGCCGTAGTTATCGTCCGGCCACACGAGCGTCACGTCGTCCGGCACGGCGAGGCCCAGGTTCCAGTAATCGAGCACTTCCTTGTACATCGTGAAGGCCTGCGGGATGCGCTCGGGCGGCCTGCCCTGCGCCCGGCTCAGCATCGTGCGCTGCACGCGGAACACATCCTGCAACGTGTCGCGTGCCTGTTCGGGACCCGTGGCACCCTCCATCGCGGAATCGTGCACGCCGCGCAGGCCCAGCGACGTCACCGTCTCCGTGTGCTTCACCTCCTCGATGCGCGTGCGCCAGTAATCGACGAGGCGGTCGCGGTTCCGGAACCAGTCGAACGGGCCGCTTTTCCACTCGCCCACGTTATTGCGCATCATCGGTTCCGCATGCGACGTGCCCACGACGATCGCGTAATCGTCCGCCGTCTGCGCATTGCCGGGGATGGTGTAGAACGGCCGCGTCGACTCGTGCATTGCTGGCCAGATCAGGTTGGCCTTCAGGCGCCACAGCAGTTCGAACACGCGCGCATACGTGGCCGGACCGATGTCGCCGGCCGGGTCGAACGTCCGCGCCGCCCACGGCTGCAGGCCCCAGTCCTCGTCGTTGATGAAGATGCCGCGGTACGCCACCGCCGGGGCGTTCGACACGCGCAGCGCGCCGTCGACGGCCGGCCGGTCCACGTGCGCCGGCGCGACGTCGGCCCACCATTCCCACGCCGAGACGCCCAGTTCGCGCGACATGTCGACGACGCCGTACACGGCGCCGCGCCGGTCCGATCCGGCCACGAGCAGCAGCGCACGGCCGTCCGCCTCGCCCGCCACGCGCAGGTAGCGCTCGGACTGGCCGACCAGCGGCGTCAGGTCCGCGCCCAGCGCCCGCGCCGCCTCCTTCACGAGGGCTGCATCCGCCGTACCCACGACGATGCAGCGGCGTGGGCAATCCTGCAAGCGCGTCGCGAGCGGGGGCGCCGTGCCGCTCACGCGTGCGACGTCGCGTCCCAGCATGCCGGCCGCGAGCCGCATCGTGGGCTGGTCGGCGTGGACGATGACGGTGTCGGTTAACTCGAACGGCCGGGCGTGGGCGAGGCTGGCGGCGAAGAACAGGGCAAGGGCGAGGCGGCGCATGGGCCCACATGGTAGTGCGGCGGCGCCGGCGAAACGATCAAGAAATTGATCGTTTGCATTTGACCAGCCACGGCTTCACGCATACACTGTGAATGGTTGCGCTACCATTTTAAATGTTATAACAACTGCGCAGCTGCCTACCAGGAGGAGACTGTGCAAGACAAGCGTCACAAGGCCGCACGCCGGCTCGCATTCACACTCGGCATCGCCCTCGCAGCGGGACTGCTGCCCGCTTTCCCGACCCTCGCCGCCGAGGCTGCCGACCGCGTCGCGCCGCGCCAGCGCATCCTGCTGGACGACGGCTGGCGCTTCCACGCCGGCGACCCGGCCGGCGGCTCGGCGCCGTATCTGTATGACGTGCGGCCGGAAGTGACGGCGTCCGCGGACGGCAAGGTGGCGGACGCCAGGCCCGAGGAAGCGGCCAGGGTCGCGCGCGCGGACACGCCCGTGCTGAAGCCGTGGATCCTCCCGAGCGGCAATGCGTTCATCCGCGATCCCGCCCGCCGCTACCCGCGCCCTGCCGCGGAACCGGCCGTCGACGCACCGTTCGCCAAACTGGTGTTCGACGACAGCGGCTGGCGCCCCGTCGTCCTGCCGCACGACTGGGCCATCGAAGGCCCGTTCCTGGCGACGGGCCCATACGGCGGCATGGGCCGCCTCAAGTCGTGGGGCCCCGTGTGGTATCGCCACAAGCTGGACATTCCCGCCGCCGACCGCGGCAAAAAGATCTTCCTCGACGTGGACGGCGCCATGTCGTACGCGAGCGTGTGGGTCAACGGCCACCTCGCGGGCGGCTGGCCCTATGGCTACAACTCGTTCCGCATCGACCTGACGCCGTGGCTGCAGCCGGGCGGCGCGAACCAGCTCGCGATCCGGCTCGACAACCCGCCGGAATCCGCGCGCTGGTATCCGGGCGCGGGCCTGTACCGCAACGTGTGGCTCACGAAGACGGCGCCCGTGCACGTGGGTCAATGGGGCGTCACCGTGACGACGCCGGACGTGTCGAGCGAATCCGCGCGCGTCGCGTGGCAGGTCGCCGTCGACAACGAGGGCGCCGCGCCGGCCAGCGCGACCGTGACGACCGAGGTGTATGCACTGGACGCGCGCGGTCGGATCACCGGCAAGCCCGTCGCGACCGCGATGTCTGCGCCGACGACCGTCGCCGCGGGCGCAAGCGGCACCGTCAGCGGGTCGACGACGATCGCCAGGCCGCGCCTGTGGGGCCCGCCGCCCACGCAGACGCCGCACCGCTACACGCTGGTGGCGACGGTGCGCCAGGACGGCCGCGTGGTCGACCGCACCGAGACGCCGTTCGGCATCCGCACCGTGCGTTTCGACCCGGACCGGGGCCTCGTCGTCAACGGCGAACGCATTCCCCTGCGCGGCGTGAACAACCACCACGACCTGGGCGCACTGGGCGCCGCGTTCAACGTGCGCGCGGCCGAGCGCCAACTGGAAATCATGCGCGCAATGGGCGCGAATGCCGTGCGCCTGAGCCACAACCCACCCGACCCGCAGCTGCTGGACCTCGCCGACCGCATGGGCTTCCTCGTGCTGGACGAGATCTTCGATTCCTGGGAGCGCAAGAAGACGCCGCTGGACTTCCACCTGATCTTCCCCGACTGGCACGAGCAGGACCTGCGCGCCATGATCCGGCGCGACCGCAACCACCCGTCCATCATCATCTGGAGCATCGGCAACGAGGTCGGCGAGCAGTACACGGACAAGGCCGGCGCCGCGGTGGCGCACGAGCTGCACCGGATCGCCCGCGAAGAAGATCCGACGCGGCCGACGACGACGGCCATGAACTACGCCAAGTCGGACATGCCCCTGCCCGCGGAAGTGGACGTCATCGGCCTGAACTACCAGGGCGAAGGCATCCGCCAGGATCCGGAATTCGAGGGCACGGACCGGATCCGCACGCCGCCGCAATACCCGCTGTTTCATGCGAAGTTCCCGGACAAGATGATCCTCAGCACGGAATCCGCGTCCGCCTTCAGCAGCCGCGGGGTCTATCTGTTCCCCGTGCATCCGTCGAACAGCTCCATCGTCCGCGACGGTCGCGGTGGCGATTCCGCGAGCAGGCAGGTCAGCGCCTACGAACTGTATGCCGTCGATTTCGGATCGTCCGCCGACAAGGTATTCGCCTCGCTCGACCGGAACCCGTACGTGGCCGGCGAATTCGTCTGGACCGGATTCGATTACCTGGGCGAGCCGACGCCCTATTACGACGCGCGCAGCTCGTATTCCGGCATCGTCGACCTGGCGGGCTTCCCGAAGGACCGCTACTGGCTGTACCAGTCGCGCTGGCGCCCCGACCTGCCGATGGTCCACGTGCTGCCGCACTGGACGTGGCCGGAGCGCGTGGGACAAGTCACGCCCGTGCACGTGTTCACGTCGGGCGACGAGGCCGAGCTGTTCGTCAACGGCAAGTCGCAGGGCCGCCGGAAAAAGGCGCCGACCACCTATCGCCTGCGCTGGGACGACGTGAAGTACGAACCGGGCGAGATCACGGTCGTCGCGTACAGGAACGGCAAGGAGTGGGCGAAGGAAACCGTGAAGACGGCAGGCGCCCCGGCCGCGCTGCAGGCGCAGGCCGACCGCACGGCGCTCGCCAGCGACGGGCGCGACCTCGCGTTCGTCACCGTCCGCATCGTCGACAAGGATGGGCTGCCTGCCCCACGGGCGAACGACCGCGTGCGCTTCACGGTCGAGGGACCGGCCGACCTCGTCGCCACCGACAACGGCGATGCGACGAGCTTCGAATCGTTCCAGGCGAAGGATAAAGCCGCGTTCAACGGGCTCGTGCTGGGCATCGTGCGCACGCGGCCCGGTGCGGGCGGCACGATCACCGTGCGCGCCGACGGCGCGGGGCTGCAGGGTGCCGTGGTGACGCTACGGAGCAGGCCGGTTGCAAACTGAAACGTGCATTTGTTCAAGAACTTTTTCACAAACATAACGTGACGAGGCTCATCGACGCTTGGTGCTAAGCTTGCCCTGCATTGCACCATCGGAGGGCCTCGGTTATGCCGGAAGCACGCCATGAAGTCGTCGTCATCACGGGTGCCAGCGCGGGGATCGGCCGTGCGGCGGTACAGCAATTCGCCCGCAGCGGCGCACGCATCGCGCTGATCGCACGCGATCCGGAGCGCCTGGAAGCGGCGCGCGCGGAAGCTGAACGGCTCGGCGCGCCGCAGGCGATCGCCATCTCCGCCGACGTGGCCGACTACAACCAGGTCGAGGCCGCCGCCGAGCGGGCCGAGACGGCGCTGGGCCCCATCGACATCTGGGTCAACAATGCGATGGCCACCGTGTTCGCGCCGTTCGCCGACATCGCCCCCGACGACTTCCGCCGCGTCACCGACGTCACCTACCACGGCTTCGTGTGGGGCACGATGGCAGCGCTGAAACGCATGCGGCCCCGCAACCGCGGCACCATCGTGCAGGTCAGCTCGGCGCTCGCGTACCGCTCGATCCCGCTGCAATCGCCGTATTGCGGCGCCAAGCACGCCATCAAGGGTTTTACCCAATCCGTCCGCACGGAACTCGAGCACGAGAAGAGCAACATCCACGTGGCCGTCGTCGACATGCCGGGCGTGAACACCCCGCAATTCGAGTGGTGCAAGACGACCCTGACGCACCATCCCAAGCCGATCGGCACGTATTACCAGCCCGAGGTCGCCGCGCGCGCGATCTTCTGGGCGGCCCATGCGCGCCGCGCGGAGATCTGCGTGGGCGCGCCCACGCTGTCCACCGTGCTGGCCGAGAAGTTCGTGCCGCGCCTGCTGGACCTCTACCTGGCCCGCAAGGGCGTGGCCGGCCAGCAGGGTCCGCGGTCCATCCCCGCCGACCGGCCCGACAACCTGTGGCGGCCCGTACCCGGACCGTACGGGGCGCACGGCTCCTTCGACGACGGCGCCAGCACCCGCAGCGTGCAGCTGTGGGCGACGACGCATCGCGCGTGGCTGCTGGCCGGCATCGGCGCGGCCGGCGTGGCATTGGGCCTGCGCCAGCTGCGCAAACACTGAACACTTAACGAGGACACGACATGAGCAAATCCGTAGGCGACTTCTTCGTCGAACGCCTGTATGAATGGGGCGTCCGCACCATCTTCGGCTATCCGGGCGACGGCATCAACGGCGTGCTGGGCGCGCTGGACCGCGCCGAGGGCAAGATCCAGTTCATCCAGGTGCGGCACGAGGAAATGGCCGCGTTCATGGCCGCCGCCCACGCCAAGTTCACGGGCGAGCCGGGCGTGTGCCTGTCGACGGGCGGGCCCGGCGCGGCCCACCTCGTGACGGGCCTGTACGACGCCAAGTGCGACCACGTGCCCGTGCTCGCGATCTGCGGCCAGGCGCCGACGACGGCGCGCGGCGCCCATTACCAGCAGGAGCTGAACCTGGAGCGCCTGTTCCAGGACGTGGCGGACTACGTGTACGAGGCGAGCCAGCCGTCGCAGGTGCGCCACCTGCTCGACCGCGCCATGCGCACGGCGCTGGGCCGCAACGGCGTGTCCGTCCTCGTGCTGCCGAACGACCTGCAGGAAAAGCCGTACGAAGACCCGCCCCGCAAGCACGGTTCCGTGTTCTCCGGCATCGGCTACACGAAGCCGCGCGTCGTCCCGTACGAAGCGGATCTGCAGCGCGCGGCCGACGTGCTGAACGCGGGCAGCAAGGTCGCGATCCTCGTCGGCGCCGGCGCGCTGCAGGCGACGGACGAAGTCATCGCCGTGGCCGAGCGCCTGAAGGCCGGCTGCGCGAAGGCCCTGCTGGGCAAGGCCGCCCTGCCCGACCACCTGCCGTGGGTGACGGGCTCCATCGGCATCCTCGGCACGAAGGCCAGCTGGGAGATGATGAACGACTGCGACACGCTGCTGCTGGTCGGCACGGGCTTCCCGTACGCGGAATTCCTGCCGAAGGAAGGCAAGGCGCGCGCGGTGCAGATCGACATCGACCCGGCCATGCTGAGCGTGCGCTTCCCCGCCGAAGTCAACCTGCACGGCGACAGCGCGGAGACCCTGCGCCTGCTGCTGCCGCTGCTGAAGGAAAAGACGGACACGGACTGGCGCGCGAAGATCGAAAAGGAAGTGCGCGAATCGTACAAGACGCTGGAAGAACGGGCGCTCGCGTCCGCGAACCCGATCAATCCGCAGCGCGTGTGCCATGAGTTGTCGCCGCTGCTGCCGCGCGACGCCATCGTCACGAGCGATTCCGGCTCCTGCGCCAACTGGTATGCGCGCGACCTCAAGGTGCAGCGCGGCCAGATGTATTCGCTGTCCGGCGGCCTCGCATCGATGGGCGCGGCCGTGCCGTATGCGATCGCCGCGAAGTTCGCGCACCCGGACCGCCCCGTCATCGCGCTCGTGGGCGACGGCGCCATGCAGATGAATAACATGGCCGAGCTGATCACCGTGGCGAAATACCATAAACGGTGGAAGGACCCGCGCTGGATCGTGTGCGTCTTCAACAACCAGGACCTGAACCAGGTCACGTGGGAACAGCGCGTCATGGAAGGCAATCCGAAGTTCGAGGCGACGCAGCAGATCCCGGACGTGCCGTACCACCGCTTCGGCGAGCTGATCGGCCTGAAAGGCATCTTCTGCAACGATCCGGACCAGGTGGGCGAAGCGTGGCGCGAGGCGCTGGCAGCCGACCGGCCCGTCGTCCTCGAATTCAAGACGGACCCGGAAGTGCCGCCGCTGCCCTCGCACATCACGCTGGAGCAGGCCAAGCATTTCATGACGACGATCGCCAAGGGCGACCCGAGCGAAGGCTCGATGCTGGCCGGCGTGGCGAAGCAGGTGCTCAGCACCATCCTCCCCGGAGACAGGAAGTGAACACGGCGGCGCCCGCCCACGCCCGCCCCGCGGCGCGTGCGCTCGGCGCCGCTACCCTCGGCCTGGCGCTGGGTGCGCTGCTGCTGGGACGGCGACGTCCATCGCCGCCGCCACCTCCCTCTCCCGACCGGACCGCCCACCGGCTGTACCAGGCCGCCGCGCTGCTGGCCGCCTCCGTGCTAAGCGACAGCGCGCTGGAACACTACCGCGGCGACTTCGAGAATCCCGGCATGTTCGCGCCCCTCGCCAGCGCGGCCCTCGTGCTGGCCTGCGCGCTGCGCGCGCGGGCTTCTCCTGCACCGTATGCGACCGCCTGCGCCGTCGGCACGGCGGGCCTCGGCTTCCACGCGTACAACGTCCTGCGCCGGCCCGGCGGCCTGTCGTGGGCGAACCTGTTCTATGCGGCGCCGCTGGGCGCACCGGCCGCGCTGACGCTGGCCGGCGTGCTGGGCCTCGCCGCCCGCCCCGTCGCCGCGGGCGCCCCCACCGTCGCCGGGCTGCCGACCGGCCGCGCCCTGTGCGGCCTCACCGCGTTCGGCCTGGTCGGCACGAGCGCGGAAGCGGCCCTGCTGCATTTCCGGGGCGCCTTCCAGCACCCCGCCATGTGGCTACCCGTCAGCGTGCCGCCGGCGGCGGCCGCGATGCTGGCCGGCGCGGCGCTGCCCGGCAGGCCGGGACCACGGCGGCTGACGGATACGCTGCTGAAAGCGTGCACGTGGCTGGGCGCGCTGGGGACGGTCTTCCACGCCCGCGGCATCGCACGCCAGATGGGCGGCTGGCGCAACTGGAGCCAGAACGTGCTCGCCGGCCCGCCGCTCCCCGCGCCGCCCAGCTTTTCCGCGCTGGCGCTGGCCGGCCGCGCCGCGCTGGCACTGCGGGCAAGGCAGGAGCGGCCATGACCGAGGACGCCCCCACACCGCGCTTCCCCGGCTACGACGTCCTTGCCAAGTGGGACAGCCCGTCCTTCGACACGATCACCCGGAAAACACTTGCGGCCCGGCTGGACGACGTCCCGCCCCGCCGCTGGCTGACGCAGGACGAATGGGACGTGCTGGACGCCATCAACGCGCGCCTGCTGCCCCAACCCGACCGCGCACGACCCATCCCGATCACGCCGTGGATCGACGCCATGCTGCACGACGACCGCGGCGAGGGTTACCGCCATCCCGACATGCCTCCGCTGCGCGCTGCCTGGCGCCAGGGCCTGGCCGCCGTCGACGACGAAGCGCGCCGGCTGCACGACCGCCCGTTCGCCCGGCTCGACGCCGCCGCGCAGGACGCCGTGCTGCAGGCGCTCGCGGGCGGCCGCGCCGCATCGCCCCGCTGGCAGGGCATGGATGCAAAGCGCTTCTTCATCTATCACCTGCTCAAGACGGCGGCCGGCTTCTATTACGCGCATCCGCTCGCGTGGAACGAGATCGGCTTCGGCGGGCCGGCGAACCCGCGCGGGTACGTGCGGCTCGGGTTCGACAGCCGCGACCCGTGGGAAGCGAAGGAAGCACCATGATCGCGCCGCGCACCGGCGGCGGCCGCGCGCCCGACGTATTCGAACGGGGCGGCTGGGTAACGATGCGCGAATACGGCGACGACGAGATGGTGGATTTCGCCATCGTGGGCGGCGGCGCGGGCGGCGCGACGCTCGCGTGCAAGCTGGCGGAAGCCGGCTTTTCCGTCGTCGTACTGGAAGCGGGCCCGTTCTGGCGTCCGCTGGAGGATTTCGCATCGGACGAGGAAGCGCAGCAGCAACTGTACTGGCTGGAAGAACGCCTGTCCGGCGGCGCGGACGCGCTGGCCCTCGGCGGCAACAACTCCGGCTGGGGCGTGGGCGGATCGACCGTCCACTTCAGCATGATCTCGCTGCGCTTCCGGCCCGAGTGGTTCCGGTCGCGCAGCCGGCTGGGCTACGGCTTCGACTGGCCCATCACGTACGACGAGCTGGCGCCCTATTACGACGAGGCGGAACGGGCGCTGGCCGTGTCCGGGCCGATCCGCTACCCGTGGGGACCGCCGCGCCGGCGCTACCCGTACCGCGAACACGAGATGAACGCAGCCGGGCTCGTGCTGGCGCGCGGCGCGGAACGCATGGGCATCCCGTGGGCATCCGTGCCGCTGGCGACCGTCTCGGCGCCGCGCGGGAAATCGCCGCCCTGCGTGTACCGGGGTTTCTGTAATTTCGGCTGCGCGACGAACGCGAAACAGAGCGCGCTGATCGTGTGGATTCCGCGCGCGCTGGCGGCCGGCGCGGAAGTGCGCGACCTCGCGATGGCCGGGCGCATCGAACTCGGGAGCGATGGCCGCGCGACGGGCGTGCACTATCGCAGGAACGAGCAATGGCGCTTCCAGCGCGCGCGCAACGTGGTGGTCTCCGGCTATGCGATCGAGACGCCGCGCCTGCTGCTGAATTCCGCGTGCGACCGCTTCCCGCACGGCCTCGCGAACGGCTCGGGCCTCGTCGGCACGCATCTGACGACGCATGCGGGACCCGGCGTGTGGGCCCGCTTCGACGAGGACATCCGCTGGTACAAGGGTCCGCCCAACATGGCCGTGTGCGAGCACTGGAACTACACGGATGAAGGCAAGGATTTCCACGGCGGCTATGCGTTCATGAGCCAGGGCCCGCTGCCGCGCGCGTGGGCCCAGCTGCTCGTCACGGAGCGCCACCTGTGGGGCATGGCGCTGCGCAGGGAAATGCAGGACTACAACCACATGGCCGGCCTCGTCGCCGTCGCCGAGACGGAGCCGCGCGCGTGCAACCGCGTGACGCTCGCGGACGTGCGCGACCGCCATGGCCTGCCCGTCGCCCACGTGACATTCGAATATTCCGACAACGACCGGCGCATGCAGGAACACGCGCGCCGCTTCATGGGCGCGATGCTGGCGGCCGCGGGCGGCAACGACGTGTGGACGAGCGACGACACGAGCCACATCCTCGGCACGTGCCGCATGGGCAGCGACCGGGAGACGAGTGTCGTCGATGCGGACGGCCGCAGCTGGGACGTGAAGAACCTGTGGATCTGCGACGGCTCGCTGTTCCCGACGGCGGGCGGCGTGAATCCGTCGCTGACGATCCAGGCCCTCGCCTGCCGCATGGGCGCGCGCATCCGGACACTCGCGGCGCGCGGAGACTTGTAACGAAGGACCGTGACATGAGCAAGGTGGCCAGCATCTTCGACCTCGAATGCCTCGCGCGGGAACGCCTGCCCGGCGTCGTGTTCGACTACATCCACGGCGGCAGCGAACAGCAGCTGACCCTGCAGCGCAACCTGGACGACATGCGCGCGCTGGCCCTGCGCCAGCACAGCCTGCGCGACGTCTCGCACCGCGACACGAGCGTCACGATGGCGGGCGACCCGGCCCGCATCCCCCTCGCCCTCGGCCCGACGGGCCTTGCGGGCCTCACGTGGGCCAACGGCGAATGCGAGGCGGCGCGCGCGGCCGTGGACTTCGGCGTGCCGTTCTGCCTGTCGACGTGCTCCATCAATTCCATCGAGGACGTGGCGGAGGCGATCCGGCGCCCGTTCTGGTTCCAGCTGTACCTCATGAAGGACCACAAGGTCAACGAAAGCCTGATGCGCCGGGCGCACGAGGCGAACTGCTCGGCCCTCGTGCTCACGATCGACCTGCACACACAGGGCAAGCGCTGGGCCGACGAAAAGCACGGCCTCGCCGTGCCGCCGCGCCTGACGCCGTCCAACATCATGCAGATGGTGACCCACCCCCGCTGGCTCGCGAACATGGCGGGCAGCAAGCGCCATACGTTCGGCAATTTCGAGCATGAAATCAAGGAAGCGGGTTCCATCGGCTCGCTGTCGAAGTGGATCGAGGAACAGTTCGATGCGTCGTTCGACGTGGACACGGCGCGTTGGGTGCGCGACACATGGCAGAGAAAGCTGATCCTGAAGGGCGTGATGAATCCGGACGATGCACGGACGGCCATCGACATCGGCGCGGACGCCATCATCGTGTCGAACCACGGCGGGCGCCAGCTGGACGGCGCGCCGTCGTCGATCTCCGTGCTGCCGGAAATCGTCGATGCCGTGGGCGACCGCATCGAGGTGCTGTTCGACGGCGGCATCCGCACGGGCGGCGACATCGTCAAGGCGATCGGCCTCGGCGCCCACGCCTGCCTGTCCGGGCGCGCATGGCTGTACGGCCTGGCCGCGCGCGGGCGCGAAGGCGTCGCGTGCGCCCTCACCCTGCTGGAGCAGGAACTGCAGGACTGCATGCTGCTCACGGGCCTCGACAACCTGCACCGGATCGAACCGGGCGTCGTCACCGCGCAGCCGCCGCTGGGGAGGCGTTGAATGCTGCCGTTCATGTTCGCCACCGGGATCGAGAACAGCGCGCCGACGATAGGGAATGGCCGCATCCGCCGCGACCAGATGGAGGAATGCGGCCATTACCGCCAGTGGCAGACGGATTTCGAACTGGTGGCGCACCTGGGCATCCGCACCCTGCGCTACGGGGTGCCGCTGCACCGCACGTGGCTGGGACCGGAGCGCTACGACTGGGAATTCGCGGACCAGGCGTTCGGGGCACTCCAGCGGCGCGGCATCGCTCCCGTCGCCGACCTGTGCCACTTCTGCGTGCCGGACTGGATCGGCAATTTCCAGAACCCGGATTTCCCCGCGCTGTTCCAGGGCTATGCACGAGCCTTCGCGACGCGCTACCCGTGGATCCGGTTGTACACGCCCGTCAACGAAATGTACGTGTGCGCGAAGTTCTCCGCGCTGTTCGGCTGGTGGAACGAACAGGCCCGCGACTTCCGGTCGTACGTGACGGCGCTGAAGCACCTGGCCCGCGCCAACGTGCTCGCGATGCACGCGATCCTGCAGCTGCGTCCGGACGCGGTGTTCATCCAGAGCGAGTCGAGCGAATACTTCCATGCGACGAGCCCGGACGCCGTGGCGGAAGCGGAACGGCGCAACCAGCTGCGCTTCCTGTCGCTCGACTTCAACTACGGCCGCCCGCTCGACCCGGTGCAGCGCGAGTTCGTGCTGGCGCACGGCATGACGCCGGACGAATGCCGCTTCTTCGAAGAGCACGCGCTGCGCGGCCACTGCATCCTGGGCAGCGACTACTACATGACGAACGAGCACGACGTCGACCCGGACGGCACGGCGCGCGACGCGGGCGAAACGCTGGGCTACGCGATGATCGCGCGCGAGTATGCCGGGCGCTACGGCTTGCCGCTGATGCACACGGAGACGAACCTCGACCAGGGCCCGCGCGGCGACGAGGCGCGGGAATGGCTGCGCTGCCAGTGGGCCCACGTGCGCGGCCTGATGCGCAGCAGCGTGACCGTCGTCGGCTTCACGTGGTACTCGCTCACCGACCAGGTGGACTGGCACATCGAACTGCGCGACGCCCGCGGCATCGTCAACCCGCGCGGGCTGTACGATCTCGAACGCCGCATCCGGCCCGTCGGCACGGCGTACCGGGACCTGATCGCGGCTTGGGACGGACGCGTGTCGACAAACTTGACAGGCCGTCCCGACGCTTAGCGCAAGTCGTTGACTTTCAACGACAAAAAATTACGGCACGATTGATGCTTGTCAATAACCGCAATGTGCATTCACTCATGTAAGGGGGTATTGCCATGATCGCGGTCATGAAGAGATTGCTGTCCAGCACCATCATTACCCTGCTGTGCGCGGGCGCGGCCTGCGCTGCGCCGGTCTACACGTACAGCTGGACGACGACGAGCCAGGGTTTCGGCCCGCACGTCGACCAGCCCACCTACGCCACGTTCGACGTCGCCGCGAGCGTCGTCCAGACGGGCACCGTCGGGTACAACGACATCACGAACATCCAGATGGCCTATCCCGGGCTCGCGTTCGACAACACGGCCGTCAGCAGCATCGGCTGGACGTTCTCCGTCCCCGTCGATCCCGTCACGGGCGCGCTACAGTATCAGAACCCGGGCCAGGGCCTGGCCGTCGTCGCGTACGCGGGCGATTCGATCAACGACATGACCACGTTCCTCAGCATCACGGTCGGCAGCCCGGTGGGCAATACCGTGATGGACCAGTTCAATGCGCTGAACAACGGCAGCCCGTGGGCCGGCTTTCCGACGGCAGGCTACTGGACCGCGCGCTTCGTCGACGACGGCACCGGCAACCCGGTGCCGGAACCGGGCACGCTCGCCCTGCTGGCCCTCGGCCTCGCGGGTGCCGCCGCCGCGCGCCGGCGCAGACCGTAGTCGCGGGTCACGGGCCGCTTGACGCGGCGGCCCGGCTGCGGTCTACTCCGGGCGCCACCACTACGCCCGCGATCCATGACCTTTGCACCGCTGCTCGACGTCGTCAACCTGATCCCGCGCGGCCTGATCCTGCCGCCCGCCAGCCTGTTCCTCGTCATCGTCATCGGCCTCGTGCTGTGGCGCCGGCGGCCGCGCGCCGGGCGCATCGTGGCCGGCACCGGGTTCGCGCTGCTGGCGTTCCTGTCGACGACGGGCGGCGCACGGCTCCTCGTCGCGCCACTGGAGGCGCTGACGGCCCCGTTGGCGATGCCCGAGCAGGCCGGCGCGCAGGCGATCGTCGTGCTGGCGGCGGGCCGGCTGCGGCGTGCCCCCGAATACGGCGACCGGGACATTCCCGACTACGTCGCCCTCGCTCGGCTGCGCTACGCGGCGCACCTGCAGCGCAAGACCGGGCTGCCCATCCTCGTCAGCGGCGGCAACGGCGGTGTCGACAAGGGCAGCCGGGATGGCTCGGAAGCCGACAGCATGGCCGCCGCCCTGCGCGAAGATTTCGGCGTGCCCGTGAAGTGGCTCGAGGGCCGCTCGGGCGACACGGCGGAAAACGCGGCCTTCAGTGCCGCCATCCTGCGGGCGGACGGCATCCACCGGATCCTGCTCGTCACCGATGCCATGCACATGCCGCGTGCGAGCGCCGTGTTCAGGCGCGCCGGGCTGGACGTCGTCAGCGCGCCGACGCTGTTCTTCGGACGCCAGCCGTTGTCGATCCAGGCCTGGGTCCCCAGCGCGGAGGGCATGCGCCGGTCGTGGTATGCGACGTACGAATGGATCGGCCTCGTGTGGTACCGCGTGCGCGCGGCCGGCGGGCGCTGATTCAGCCTCCGGCGAGCGTGGCGCACACCATGTTGCGCCCGCCCCGCTTGGCCGCGTAGAGCTGGGCGTCGGCGGCGCCGATCAGCGCTTCCGACGACGCGGGCAGCACAGGCGCCTGCGCGGGCACGGACGCGATGCCGAAGCTGGCCGTCGCCCGGATGGATGCGCCGGGCGCGTCGGCGAAGGCCGCGCGGATGCGTTCCGCCAGCGCCTGCGCGCCGGCCAGGTCCGTCTGCGGCAGCACGAGCAGGAATTCCTCGCCGCCGTAGCGGACGACGCTGTCGACCGTGTCGCGCGTCAGCGTGAGCAGCAGGCCGGCGAAATCCGCGAGCACCTGGTCGCCGGCCGCATGGCCGTGCGTGTCGTTGATGCGCTTGAAATGGTCGATGTCGCACAGGACCACCGACAACGGCGTGCCGTAGCGGCGCGCGCGCTCCAGCTCCGCGTTCAACAGGCCCTTTTGCAGGAAGCGGCGGTTGTAGCAGCCCGTCAGCGGATCGCGGTCGGCCAGCTGCTGCAGCAGGAGCGAGGCGCGGAACTGTTCGCGCTGCGCGACGTGGAAGCGGCGTGCGGCGATATACCCGAGCGCATTGCCCATCACGAGCAGCAGCACGAGCGTCAGCAGATCGTCCGCCCGCAGATTGCCCTGGATGGCGAGCATCGCGGCGAACACGAAGCTGGACCCGACGCCGATCGCCACCGAGTAGACGAAGCGGTTGGGGAAGTTGCCGTAGACCGCCATGATGATCAAGGCCTGCGACATCGCATTCCACGCCAGCACCTGCGGCTGGAACCAGCACACGACCATGAACACGGCCAGCGCGACGACGAGCAAGGTACACGCGGCGCCGATCGATACGCGTACCGATGCGGGCCGGCGCACGATGGCCGCGACGCAGCCCAGGCCGACGAGCGCCACGCCGGCGCGCAGGCCGGCGAGCATCCACGCGACGGCCGTGTCGCCCAGGGTGGCGAAGTCCGTCGCCGCGAACGCGACGTAGAACGCGGCCGCGAACAGCAGGCTGGCCTTCAGCTGGGCGTTCCGCTCGGGCAGGAAATGGCGGATGAAGCGTGCCTCGCTGACCCGGTCCGCGAATTCGGCGCGACGACGATCGATGGTCAGGCTGGGCGTGGAGGAATCTCGGGGCAGCACGGGGAGTCTTGGTGATGGACGGTCTCGCGCGGGCGCGCGTGGCTGCGGCAGGCGCGCAGCCGGATCGGTCATTCTACTCCATGTGCCATAAGCATTTCCACATAGAAATCAAGTTTCAGGGATCCGTTGGCAAACGTTCATGTAAACGTATCACCGGCTCCCGAGCCGCGGCGCCACCGTCGCCGGCTGCTGCCACGGCGCCTTCAGTTCCGTGCGCGTCGTGTAATCCGTCAGCGCCAGCCCGAACAGCAGCACGAGCGTGACCGCGCCCGCGACCGCCGCGAGCCGCAGCAGCGCGGGCGCGCGCTTCAGCCGCATGAACACGAATGCGACCAGCAGCGCCTTCGCCAGCGCCACCGCGAGGCTGATCGCCGTGTTCAGCCAGCCCAGGCGCAGCAGCGCGCAACCGGCCGTCAGGGCCAGCAGCGCCATCAGCGCGAGCCACGTGAGCACGAGGGGACGTACGCGTCGTTCCACGTCAGCCTCCCGAGCGCAGGGTCAGGTACAGCAGCGGGTACAGCACGATCCACACGACGTCGACGAAGTGCCAGTACAGGCCGACCAGTTCCACGGGCTCGCCGCGCGGCGCACGCATCAGCCACAGGCAGGCCGACACGCCGATGAAGAGGTGCAGCGCATGCAGGCCGGTGGCGGCGAAGTACAGCAGGAAGAACAGTTCCATGGCGTAGACCGTGGCCGCGTCCCTGCCGTCGGACGGATGAAAACCGGCGCCGGGGAACAGGTGCTCGCCGAACTCCTGGTGCCATTCGTAGCCCTTGATGGCCAGGAAGGCGACGCCCAGCGCCGCCGTCAGCGCGAGCAGCCGGACGGTCCGGCGGCGGTCCTGTCCTTCCGCCGCGTGGCCCGCCAGCGCCATGCAGAAGCTGCTGGTCAGCAGGACGGCCGTGTTGACGGTCCCCAGCAGCATGTCCGTGTGGCGGCTGGCCATGCCCGTCGCTTCCGGATGGTGCATGCGCAGGTAGAGGTAGCCGAACAGCAGCGGCCCGAAGAACAGCAGTTCGCTGGACAGGAACACCCACATGCCGAACGAGCGGGCGAAGTCCTGCTGCGCGTGGTCGCGGAACTGCGGTTCGAGGACCGGCGCGTTCATGGTCCCTCCGGCGTGTAGGCGTACGGCTCGCGCACGACGACGGGCGGCGTCGTGAAATTGTGTTCGGGCGGCGGCGAATCCGTCTGCCATTCGAGCCCCGTGGCCCGCCACGGGTTCGCCGTCGCCCGCGCGCCGTAGCGCAGCGACCACGCCAGGTAACCGAGCGGCATCAGGTAGCCGACGGCCAGGGTAACGGCGCCCGCGGACGACAGCACGTGCAGCAACTGGAATTCTTCCGGATAGCTGTGGTAGCGGCGCGGCATGCCCGCATAGCCCAGCAGGTATTGGGGGAAGAACGTGAGGTTGAAGCCGGCGAAGATGACGAGGGCCGCGACCCTCCCCCATGTCTCCGAATACATCCGCCCCGTGACTTTCGGCCACCAGAAATGGATGCCGCCCAGGTAGGCCATCACGGAGCCGCCCACCATGATGTAGTGGAAGTGCGCGACGACGAAATAGGTGTCCGACAGGTGCACGTCCAGCGCGAGCGACGCGAGGAACAGGCCCGTCAGGCCACCGATCGTGAACAGGCCGACGAAGCCCAGCGCGTACAGCATCGGCGCGGAGAAGCGGATGCTGCCCTTGTACAGCGTGGCCGTCCAGTTGAAGACCTTGATCGCGGACGGGATGGCGACGAGGAACGACAGTAGCGAGAACACCATCCCCGCGTACATCGACTGGCCGCTGACGAACATGTGGTGGCCCCACACGAGGAAGCCGATGACGGCGATGGCGAGGATCGCGTAGGCCATGAAACGGTAGCCGAACACGGGCCGGCGCGCGAAGCACGGGATGATCTCGCTGGCGACGCCCATTGCCGGCAGCACCATGATGTACACGGCCGGGTGCGAGTAGAACCAGAACAGGTGCTGGAACAGCAGCGGGTCGCCGCCCAGCGCGGGGTCGAAGATCCCCACCTGGAACAGCCGCTCGATCGCGACGAGCACCAGGGTCATGGCCAGCACGGGCGTGGCCAGCACGAGGATCAGCGACGTCGCATAGTTCGCCCACACGAACAGCGGCAGCCGGAACCACCCCAGGCCGGGCGCGCGCAGGGTGTGCACGCTGACGATGAAGTTCAGGCCCGTCAGGATCGACGAGAACCCGAGCACGAGCACCCCGCACAGCGCCGCCACGACGTGCGAGTTCGAGAACATCGACGAGAACGGCGTGTAAAACGTCCAGCCGGTGTCGACGCCGCCCGCCAGCAATGCCCACAGCACGATCGCGCCGCCCGCCATGTACAGATACCAGCTCGCGAGGTTCAGCCGCGGGAAGGCAAGATCGCGCGCGCCGATCATCAGCGGCATCAGGAAATTCCCCAGCACGGCGGGAATCGACGGGATCAGGAACAGCCACACCATGATGATGCCGTGCGCCGTGAACAGCTTGTTGTACGTGTCGTCGCTGACGAGGTCGCCCTGCGGCGTCGCCAGCTCCAGCCGGATCAATGCGGCCGCCACGCCGCCGAGGAAAAAGAACAGCGTGATGGAGATGGCGTACAGGACGGCGATGCGCTTGTGGTCGCGCGTCGTCAGCCAGTCGACCAGCCGGTAGCCGCCGACGAGGTAGCTCGGCTCCTGCGGCCCGGTGCCTTCGTCAAGGACGCTGGCGTCGTTCTGTGCGCTCGTCATGCGCGCTCTCCCTGATATATTCGATGATGGCCAGGATGTCTTCTTCCCCGATTTGCCCCGCGAACGACGGCATGATGGGCGCGTAGCCCGCGACGACGTCCTTCGCCGGGACGAGGATCGAATCGCGGATGTAGGGCTCGTCGGCCGTCAGTTCGCGTCCGTCGGCAAGATGCACGCGCCGGCCCAGCAGGCCAGTGAGGTCGGGCGCGTGCACGCTCGATCCCGGATCGTGGCAACCGCTGCAGCCATAGCGGCGATACAGTTCGAAGCCGCGCGCCGCCATGCCCGGCTGGCGTGGACCTTCCTCCAGCCATTGCGCGAAGGCGGCGGGCTGCATGACGACGATCCGGCCCAGCATCATCGCGTGCTCCGTGCCGCAGTACTCCGCGCAGTACAGCCGGTACTCGCCCGTGCGGCTGGGCGTGAACACGATGGACGTGTAGCGGCCCGGCACGACGTCCTGCTTCACCCGGAAATCCGGCACGAAGAAGCTGTGGATCACGTCCTGCGATGTCATCACCATGCGCACGGGCCGGCCCAGCGGCAGGTGCAGCTGGCCCTTCTCGCGCCGGCCGTTGCGATGCTCCGCCTCCCACATCCACTGCTTCGCGACGACGAACACGGGCATCGCATTGTCGGGTGCCTGGTACAGCTTGGCGTAGTCGATCGCGCCCCACGCATAGATGCCGAGGAATAGCAGCAGCGGGATCACGGTCCACGCGATTTCGATGGGCAGGCCCTTCCTGGGCACGTGCGTGCGGTCCGCCTTCGAACCGGCCCGGTAGCGGATCGAAAAGCCGATCATGAGCGCGAGCAGCACCAGCGCAACAAAGCCCGTCAACAGCAGCAGGCACAGTGCGAGGCTGTCCAGGCGCGTCGCGGAGACGGCGGCATCCTGCGGCAGCAGGTGGAAGTCAGGATGCATGCCGCCCTCCCCGCCGGCGCCACAGCCAGCCCAGGAACAGCAACGGCAACAGCAGTACGCCGGCGCGCACGAACGCCAGCGCGCCCGTCGTGTGGCGGCCGGTCGCGGGCGCGAAGTGCGCGCACAGCATCAGCACCTGCTGGCCGAACGATGGCGTCGGCGTCCTGACCGCATCGCGCAGCACGGCCGGGTCGAACCGCACCCCGGAGAAGACGCGCGCGATGCGGCCATCCCCGTCGAGCACGACGAAGCCGGCCGCGTGCGCCAGTTCGCCCGTCTCCTTGTCCGAGACGGTGCGGTAGCCGAGCGCCGATTGCAGCCGCGCGAGCGTGGCCGCATCGCCCGTCAGCAGCGTGAGATCGCGCGCGCCGCCGGGCAGCAGCGCGGCATACGCCCGCTTTCTCGCTGCCGCCGCGGCGGCGCCGTCGCGCGGGTCGACGGACAGGCCGACGAGGCGGTAGTCGCCGGCCGCGAGCCCGGACAGCGCGAGCGCCTGCAGCACGCCCTCGAACACCGTGCTGCACAAATTCGGGCACGTGTAATAGCCGGGCACCAGCACGACCGGGCGGTCGAACAGCGTGGCCAGGCGGACGGGTTGCCCCGCCTCGTCGCGCAGCACGGCGTCGAGGGGCAGCCGGGTGCCGGGGACGGGATCGAAGCGCGCGGCCGGGGGCGCCGGCAGCTGCAGTGCCTGGACCTGGGCCTGGGCGGCGGCCAGGCCGCAGCAGGCCAGCATCAGCAGCAGCGCGGCAATGGCTTTCATCGCGCCCCCTTCGCTGCCATCAGCCTCATGGCCTCGTCCAGCGGAATGCGGGCGATGCCGGCCTGGCGGTCGACCCAGCCATAGGTCTGCGTCGCGCGCCGCTTTTCCTCGAAATAGGCGGCGCGGTCCGGCTGCGGCGCCGGCTGCAGCAGCGGCGCCTTGCCGGCGAACGGACGAGGCGGCGTGTTCGCGGCCGGCGCCTGTCCGCGCAGCATCAGGGCGGCCGCGCCGAGCGCGCACACGATGCCGCCCACGATGACGAAGGCGCCGCGGCGCAGGCCGCGCAGGTCGAGATCGCGACCCGTGTAGTCAGGCATGGACGCCCTCCTTTCCCGTCCGTTCCAGCGCGATCCGCGCCGCCAGCCCGAACGTGCCCGCGACGAGCGGCGCGAGCCACAGCCAGTGACGCGTCAGGTGCTCGATGGACGGCAGCACGAGCCACCAGCAATCCAGCAGATGCGCCGCCAGCAGCGCGCCGGCCAGCACGCCCATCAGCGCGGGCGCCGTCTTCGCGTGGCGCGACAGCAGGATGCACAGCGGCCCCGCGAAATGGCTGACGACCAGCACCCACGCCACCGCCTGCCAGCCGGGCGCGCCGCGTCGCAGGTACCACGCGATTTCGTGCGGGAGGTCGGCCGCCCAGATGATCAGGAATTGCACGTACGCGAGGTAGGCCCACGTCAGCACGTACATCATGAGGAGGTTGCCGAGGTCGGGCAGGCGCTTGCGCGCGGCGCCGCGGTCGATCAGCAGCACGGCCAGCGCGAGCCCCGTCAGCATCTGGCCCGTGCCCGCGAGCCAGCCGAACACGCTGGAATACCATGCCGGCTGCAGCGACATGATCCAGTCCACGGCCGCGAGACTGACGGAAAAGCCGTACGCGAGCAGGCACACGGCGGCGCGCAGCGGCGAGCGGGTACGGGCCCGCGTCTCGACGATGGCCAGCGCGCTCCACAGCAGCAGGTAGATCACGCTGCGCACCGTGAAGAAGACGGGGCTCAGCCACGCGTGGCGAAACACGGCATCCGGCGCGCCGGATACGCCGTGCTGCCACGGATACAGCAGCGGCGCCCCCAGCAGCACGGGCAGGAACAGGATGCAGGCGAGCGGCAGCCAGCGCGCGGCGCGCAGCAATGGGCCGCGGATCGTCTCGCCCCACGCGCCGCCCGTCAGCTGGTGCAGCCACACGTTGGCGAGGCCGCCCAGCAGCGCGCCCGCGACGAACCACCACGCGGCGAGATAACTGGCCAGCAGCGCCCGCAGGTCCAGGCGCCAGCCCGCAAGTGCGGCGACGAGCGCCAGGAAGACGAGCATGCGGGCCTTCATGGCCGGGCTCCCAGGCGCGCGCGCACGTCCGGCGGCAGGCTCGCCACGTCCGCATGCTGGCTCAGTTGCAGCGCGCGGATGAAGGCGACGATGGCCCAGCGGTCGGCCGGCTCCACGCGGTCGCCATACGGCGCCATCACGCCGTAGCCGTTCTTGATGACGTCATAGATGTGCCGGTCGGGCGCGTTGCGCAGGCGGTCCTGGTGATACGTGGGCGGTGCCGGGAAGCCGCGCCGGACGACGAGGCCGTCGCCGTCGCCGGCCGGGCTGTGGCAGGGCATGCAATAGATCATGTAGCGGTCCTGGCCGCGCTTCAGGAGCGCCAGGTCGACGGGGTAAGGATTCGTCTGCGCCTCCTCGGCCTGCGCGTCGCGTTGCACGAGGTCCGTGCCCGCGCGGCCGCCGGAACTGTCGGCGAACGCGCCCCGCGCGCGCGGTTCCGTGCCGGCGACGGGCGGCCGCACGGACGCGCCGTCCTCGAACAACGGGCTCGGGGCGTACGTTTTATACCGCGGCTGGTCATACATGTCCTGCCTGGCGCCTTCGCAGCCGGCCAATGCGCACAACGCCATCGTCGCGAACAGGACGCGCCTCACGCCGGCACCTCGCGCAGCAGCAGCGGATGCAGTTCCGCCAGCAGGTCGCGCGCGGGACCGGGCGCGAACACGGGATCGCGCGCGGGCAGGCACAGGAAGAAACGGTTGCGGCTCGCGAGCTCGAATTCCTCGACCTCGAACAGCGGGTGATACAGCTGCGGCAAGCCGTTCAGCACGAGCATCGCGAGCACGGCCGCCACGGCCGCGCCGAGGATCGTGATCTCGAACGTGGCCGGGATGAACGCGGGCCAGCTGTGCAGCGGCCGGCCGCCGATGTTGACCGGATAATCCACGACGGCCGCATACCATTGCAGGAAGTAGGTCCCCGCCCCGCCGGCGATCCCGCCCAGCAGGGTGAGCGGCGCGATCCAGCCCTTGTCCGCGCCGACGATGTCGTCCAGCCCTTCGACCGCGAACGGAGAATACGCCTCCACCCGCGTGTAGCCGTGCGCGCGCACGTGGCGCGCGGCCGCGCACAGGGCGTCCGCGCTGGGGAATTCGGCCAGCAGGCCGTAGAGGGCGTGCCCGCTCATGCCTCCCCCTTCGCCTGTTCCCGCACCAGTTCGCGCATCTCCGCGATCGAGATCAGCGGCAAAAAGCGCACGAACAGCAGGAACAGCCAGACGAACAGCGCGATGGAACCGAACAGCGTGACCCAGTCCCAGCGCGTCGGATAAAACATGCCCCACGCGGACGGCAGGTAGTCGCGGTGCAGCGAGGTGACGACGATGAGGAAGCGCTCCATCCACATGCCGCAATTGATGACGAGGCTCAGCACGAACAGCAGCGCCACGCTGTGGCGGACGCGTCGGAACCAGAACAGCTGCGGCACGATCACGTTACAGGCCAGCATGGCCCAGTACACGGGTGCGTACGGCCCCGTAAATCGGTTCACGGTCATGTAGCGCTCGTAGATGTCGCCGCTGTAGAACGCCGTGAAGATCTCGGCCAGGTAGCCGTAGCCCACGAGCCAGCACGTGGCCAGCAGCACCTTGGCCGCATTCGCCAGGTGCTTTTGCGTGATGAAGTCCTGCAGGCCGAACGCGGCGCGCAGCGGGATCGCGAGCGTGAGCACCATCGCGAAGCCGGAGAACAGCGCGCCGGCGACGAAGTAAGGGGGGAAGATGGTCGAGTGGTAGCCGGGCGTGTTCCCGACGGCGAAATCGAGCGACACGATCGTGTGCACGGACACGACGAGCGGCGTCGCCAGCCCCGCCAGCAGCAGATAGGCCCATTCGTAGCGGGCCCAGTGCCGCGCCTCGCCGCGCCAGCCCAGCGCCAGCAGGCCATATGCGACCTGGCGCTTTCTCTCGCCCCGCCGGCCGGCGCGGTCGCGCAGGGTGGCCAGGTCCGGGATCAGCCCCACGTACCAGAACAGCAGCGATACGGTGAGATAGGTCGCGA
This sequence comes from Massilia sp. PDC64, assembly GCF_900101265.1. Taxonomy (GTDB): domain Bacteria; phylum Pseudomonadota; class Gammaproteobacteria; order Burkholderiales; family Burkholderiaceae_D; genus Telluria. The sequence continues at coordinate 6,233 of NZ_FMZS01000003.1, read as the reverse complement.
TCGCGAAGAAATCCCATACGAGGGGACTGCGCCACTGCGGCCACACGTTCATCACGTTCGGGTAGGGAACGAGCCAGTAGAAGAACCACGGCCGGCCCAGGTGCAGGATGGGGAACAGGCCCGCGATGCCCGCCGCGAACAGCGTCATCGCCTCGGCGAAGCGGTTGATCGACGTGCGCCACTTCTGGCGCAGCAACAGCAGGACGGCGGAGATGAAGGTGCCGGCGTGGCCGATCCCGATCCACCACACGAAGTTCCCGATGGCGAAACCCCAGGCGACGGGGATGTCCACGCCCCAGATGCCGATGCCGTTCACGAACAGCCACGTGACGGCAGCCAGCAGCGCGCACACGCCGGCCGACGCGACGAGGAATGCAGACCACCAGCGCCAGCCGAAATGGTCCGTGAGGACGATGCCCGCGATCTTGTCCGTGACGCTCGCATAACCCCAGCCGGGGCGCAGCACGTCGGTATTCTCCGGGGTACTCATTCCAGCTCCGGATCCGGGTTCGGCACGCGCGCGATGTAGCTCGTGCGGGGGCGCGTGTTGAGTTCTTCCAGCAGGTGGTAGTCGAGCGGCGACGCCTTGGCCGCGACGACGTCGCTGGCGGGGTCGTTCAGGTCGCCGAAGCGGATCGCGCGCGTGGGGCACACGGCCTGGCACGCGGTGACCATCTCGCCGTCGCGGATGCGCCGCCCGGCCTTCTCGGCCTCGATGCGGGCGCGGGTGATCCGCTGCAGGCAGTAGCTGCACTTCTCCATCACGCCGCGCCGGCGCACCGTCACTTCCGGGTTCTGCAGGGCCTTCAGGCTTTCCACCTTCTGGTTCGAGTACTGCAGGAAGTTGAAGCGCCGGACTTTATAGGGACAGTTGTTGGAACAGAAGCGCGTGCCGATGCAGCGGTTGTAGACCTGGACGTTGAGGCCTTCGCTGTCGTGCATCGTCGCGCCGACGGGGCACACTTCCTCGCACGGCGCGTGCTCGCAATGCATGCACGGCACGGGCTGGAACAGCGTGCGCGGCCCGGCCACGTAGCGGTCGACGCGGATCCAGTGCATGCTGCGGCCCCGCGCCACTTCCTCCTTGCCGACGACGGGGATGTTGTTCTCGGCCTGGCACGCGATCGTGCATGCGGCGCAGCCGATGCACGCGTTCAGGTCGATCGCCATGCCCCATTTATAGTCCTTGTACGCCTGCTCCGGGTACATCGACGCCTGTTTCGGCCGCTCCCGTGCGAGTTCGCGCACCTGAACCGGATCGCGCCCGTGCATGTCGACTTCCTTCTGGCGGAACACGAGGTCGTGCGTGCGGCCCGTGCGTTCCACCGTCACCGCGGGCAGCGCCGCCCGTGTGCGCAGGCGGTACGCGTCGAAGCCGACGCCCTCCCCGACGCCGCCGGCCGCGCGCCGGCCATACCCCAGCGGCAGCGTGACGACGCCCTCGGCCTGTCCCGCCACGACGAGCACCGGCGCCTCCACCGCGCGCCCGTCCGCGCGCACGCGCGCGACGGCGCCGTCGACGAGGCCCAGGCGTTTCGCGGTCGCCGGACCGACGAGCGCCGCGTTGTCCCAGGTGAGCGACGTGAGGGGCCGCGGCAATTCCTGCAGCCACGCGTTGTTGGCGAACGCGCCGCCGTCGACGGCTGGATCGGGCGCGAACAGGGCGACGAGCGGCGGTGCGGCCGGCGCGGGCGGAGCCGCCAGCGGCCGCACGGCCGGCGTGGACACGGGGCGCGCGGCGCTGTCCGCGACGATGCCGCGGCGCAGGCTCTCGCGCCACGCGGCGTCGTCGCCACCCCACGTCGCGCGCACCTGCGCGTGCCCATTCCGCGTCTCCGCGCCGGCCAGCAGCGCGAGGATCTCGTGCGCCGAGCGGCCGCCGTACAGCGGCGCGATCAGCGGCTGCACGATGGTGGCCGTGCCGTCGTGCGCCCGGGCGTCGCTCCACGCTTCGTAGCAGTGCGCCATCGGCAGGTGCCAGCCGGCCGCGCGCGCGGTCTCGTCGCGGTACAGGCCCAGGTGCGCGGACAGCGGCGCGTGCCGCAGCAGCGCGGCGAAGTCGAGATCGGCCGGCGCGTCGTAGGCCGGATTTGCATCCAGCACGAGCAGCGTGTCGACGCGGCCGGCGCGCAGGTCGTCGGCCAGCGCGGCGATCGACGCGCCGTGGTCCAGCGGGCTGCGCTCGACCGGCTCGACGAACGCGAGCGGTCCGTTCAGGTGCGCCGTCAACGCGTACGCGAGCGCGCGGCCGGCCGGGCTCACGTTCGGGCCGGCGACGACGACGGCCCGGCCGCGCGCCCCGTCCAGCGCCTGCGCGACCGCCGCTTCGAACCGGTCTAGCGTCGCATCGGCCGGACGTCCGGGGTCGGCGCCCACGCCCAGCCGGAAAGCGATGCGCATCAGCGCGGCCTCGATCTCGTGCGGCGCCCGCGCGAGGCGCGCATCGGCATACGCGCCGGTGAGCGTCGGCGTCGGCTCCAGCACGTACAGGCGGTTCGCATCCGGCGCCTCGCCCAGCCGGCGCGGCGCCGTGAACGCCCGCGCGTGCGCCAGGCTGCCGGGCATCGTGCCGAACAAATCTGCGTCCAGCGCGAGCACGACCTCCGCATCGTCCAGCCGGTACAAAGGATCGAGCGACCGGCCGAACGCGAGTTGCGCCGCCTGCGCGGCACCGTCGTCGTGCAGCGGGTCCCACGCATGCCAGCGCAGGTTCGGCAGCCGCTGCCGGAGCGCCGCGATCTGCGCGGCCAGCGTGGGCGACGTGACGGTGCCCGTGAGGATGGCGAGGCCCGCGCCGCCATCCCGCTCGAAGCGGGGACGGCGCGCCTGCAGCGCGGCCTCGAACGCGCCCCACGTCGACAGCTCTTCGCCGCGGAACACGGCCTGCGACCGGTCCGGGTCCCACAGCTGCAGGATGGAGGCCTGCGCGAACACGTCGGTGGCCCCCCGGCTCACGGGGTGGTCGGGATTGCCCTCGACCTTCGTCGGCCGCCCCATGTTCGATTCCACGAGCACGCCGTGCGCGAGCCCGTTGCGCACGAAGGCCGTCGCATAGAACATGGGCAGGCCGGGCACGCCCTGCTCCGGCATCGTCACGTACGGGACGATGGTCTCGGCCGGCGGCCCGCTGCACCCGGCGCCCGCCAGCGCGGCCGATGCGGCCATCAGCTTCAGGAAGCGGCGCCGGGCCGGCTCGTCCCGGGCGATCGTGAAGATGGGATGCGTCTTCATCGGTGACAGGTCGAGCAGTTGGTCAGCGCCTGGGCATCGCGCAGGTGGTACAGGCGGTTCAGCTGGCGGATCTCTTCCGCACTCAGTGGCTTCTGCGGCGCCATCGACAGCACCTGGTTCAGCGGCCGCACGTGGTTCGGCGCGTCGCGGTGGCAGCGCAGGCACCATTGCATCTCCAGCGACGCCGTGCGCCACGTGATGGGCATCTGGTCCACGCGGCCGTGGCATTCGATGCAGGCCACGCCCTTGCTCACATGGATGTCGTGTTCGAAGTAGACGAAGTCCGGCAGGTCGTGCACGCGCACCCAGTGGATCGGTTGGCCCGTGCGGGCGCTCTCGTGCAGGGGCGCGAGCAGCGGTGAATCGACGAACAGCTGCGAATGGCAGCTGAGGCAGACGGACGTCGACGGCATCCCCGCCGTGGCCGAGTTCTCCACCGACGTGTGGCAGTAACGGCAGTCGATGCCGTCATCGGCCACGTGGTGCTTGTGGCTGAACGGAATGGGCTGGACGACGGGGGCAAACGTCACGTTACGCGGCGTCATGGTCCAGCGGGGCAGCGCGATCCACGTTGCGACTCCGACCAGCAGACCCAGCAGGATCAGCTTGACGAACAGGACCGCGGAACGGGAAAACGGTGGCGCCATCGTGCATGGAAACGGTTGTGGATCCGGAACACACAGGCGCAGTATAGGCTGTCATTCCTGCAACACGGCACACGTTACCGCTGGGCAGCAAACATTTGTAACAAACTAATTGCTTGTGGAATATACGTATAGCCACATTGCATGACATCAACATTGAATGTCGGTTATCATCATTGGCTTTTGGAAACCTTACTTGAAGAGTTGCCGATGAACTGGTTCAACCGTCTCCGCCTGGCGAGCAAGCTGGGCATTACGTTCGCCGCCGTCCTTGCACTCACCGTGCTCGTCGGCGCCCTCTCGATCCATCAGCTGGCCAAGGTCAACGACACGTCGCTGCGCCTGTCCGGGCACTGGATGCCGGGCATCCGCGTCATCGAAGACATCAAGTCCCAGGTCGCCCGCATCCGCACGCGCGAGCTGCAGTACATCATTTCCAGCGACCCGTCCGAGATGGACAAGTACGACAAGGTGATCGCACAGGATCTCGACGACCTGCAGCGCATGCAGGACGACTACGTCAAGTTGCTCGAATCGGCGGAAGAAAAGCAGAGCTACGCCGAATTCCTGGACCTGTGGAAGCGCTACATGGCGGAAGACGCGAAGGTCCGCGCCGCCGCGCGCCAGAACGACGACGACCTCGCCAAGACGCTGATCCGCGGCGAATCGAACAAGCTGATCGTCGCCATCCGCGCCAACGTCGACAAGGCCGTCGACGCCTACACGGCGGGCGGCCGCGCCGCCGCCCTCGAAGGTTCGCGCCGCTACGAGGCATCGCGCACGCTGATCATGACGCTCGTCTGCGGCTGCGTGCTGGTGGGTGCCGCCGGCGCCACGCTGCTCACGCGCTGGCTGATGCGCCGCCTGGGCGGCGAGCCGGATTACGCGACCGACATCGTCAAGCACATCGCGGCCGGCGACCTGTCGATGGAGGTGCACACCCGGCCCGGCGACCAATCCAGCCTGCTCGCCGCGATGAAGGCGATGCAGGGCAACCTGGCCCACATCGTCGGCAACGTGCGCGCCGCCACCGGCACGATCTCCAGCGCCTCCACGCAGATCGCCGCCGGCAACCTGGACCTGTCCTCGCGCACCGAGCAGCAGGCCAGCGCGCTGCAGCAGACGGCCGCCTCGATGGAGGAACTGACCGCGACCGTGCGCAACAACGCCGAACACGCGAACCAGGCCAACGCCCTCGCCGACACGGCGGCCGGCGTCGCCCAGCAGGGCAGCACGGCCGTCGCGCGCGTCGTCGACACGATGGGGTCCATCCACGCGTCGTCGCAGAAGATCGTCGACATCATCGCCGTCATCGACGGCATCGCCTTCCAGACCAACATCCTCGCGCTGAACGCCGCCGTGGAAGCGGCGCGCGCCGGCGAACAGGGCCGCGGCTTCGCCGTCGTGGCGGGCGAAGTGCGGACGCTGGCCCAGCGCTCGGCCGCCGCCGCCAAGGAAATCAAGGAGTTGATCGGCGCCTCCGTCCAGCAGGTCGAAGCGGGCGCGGGCCTCGTGTCGGAAGCCGGCGCGACGATGCGCGAAGTGCTGCAGACCGTGCAGCAGATGCACGAGCTGATGGTCGAGATCAGCCACGCCGGCCGCGAACAGCACGCCGGCATCGAGCAGGTGAACAAGGCGATCTCACAGATGGATACCGTCACCCAGCAGAATGCCGGCCTCGTCGAGGAAGCCGCGTCGGCGGCCCAGAGCCTGCACGAACAGGCCGAAGCGCTCGACCACCTGGTCAGCGTGTTCAAGCTGGACGAGGCGGCGCACCGTCCGTCCGGCAGCCGGGCGCTCGTCGTCGCCTGACATTCATCCTCTGCATGGCGCCTCCGCGGCGCCATGCGATGCACGATGTTTGCGCAAACAAATTGTGTTATAAAATTGTGCGAAAAGTGTTTTTTGGAATAGCAATTCCTGGGCGTTTCCGATAATCTCTTGTAGATTGGAAGCTCGAAGCCGGCGTCGCCGGCTTCGGCGGACGATATAACAACCAGCGGATGGCGCTTCGTTCGAGCACTGTCCGTCATACGAGACAACGCTCATGAACCTGATCTCCCGTCTAGACACCATCGTCTTCCTGTTCTACTTCGTCGTGGTCGCCGGCTACGGCCTGTGGGTCTATCGCCGCAAAAAGAGCGCGAACACGTCCGCCTCGCACGACTACTTCCTCGCCGAAGGCTCGCTCACCTGGTGGGCCATCGGCGCCTCGCTGATCGCGTCCAACATCTCCGCCGAGCAGTTCATCGGCATGAGCGGTTCGGGCTTCCGCATCGGCATGGCCATCGCCGTGTACGAACTGATGGCCGCCGCCACCCTCGTCATCGTCGCCGTGTTCTTCATGCCGGTCTACCT